>DPRR01000017.1 GCA_003538625.1 Ignavibacteriales bacterium | reverse complement strand
CTTTAATCTGGGTTTAGCTTCTGTAGAACGGCTGGAATTATTGATTGAAAAAATCAGGATTATAGATGAAATTATTGATTTTACGAAGAAGTTTAGTGTTAAGCAAAGGTTTGTAAATCAATTACTTGCAGAGAAAGGTACCTCCGAATTGAAACAGAGTGTTAAACTTTTTGATATAATTTTACGCCCTCAGATTTCAATATTTGATTTAATTGAATACATAACACCATTTAAAACATTTCTGGAAAGAGTTCCGGAAGAGCGAAGAATGGAAATAATTGAAGGGGCTGAAATAATTATTAAATACGAAGGTTATATTAATCGTGAAAAAATACTGGCTGAAAAACTGGATAAGTTTGAAAACATAAATATTGAAGATCGATTTAATTTTGCTGAGTTAAAATCAATTTCCACAGAAGGTCGTCAAAAACTTGAAAAAATAAAACCAAAAACAATTGGTCAGGCAAAACGTATTTCAGGAGTATCACCATCCGACATTAATGTACTTTTAATCATGCTTGGAAGATGATAGTGTTTCACGTGGAACAAGTTTTTTTTAAAAAATGGATTTAAAAAAGGAAATAAGAGAAATACAAGACTATCCAAAGGAAGGGATAAGTTTTAAGGATATTACAACACTGATAAAAAATCCTAAGGCGCTTAATTATGTAATTGATTCAGTTGTTGATGAATTCAAGGACAAAGGAGTAACTAAAGTGGTAGGATTGGAAGCAAGGGGTTTTATTTTTGGCGGTGCAATTGCAAGTCGGTTAAATGCCGGCTTTATTCCTATTCGGAAGAAAAATAAACTTCCAGGTAAGGTAATGACCGAAACATATGAACTTGAATATGGTGAAGACAGAATAGAAATGCACATTGATGGTTTAATGGAGAATGATGTTGTCCTTATTCATGATGATTTACTGGCAACTGGTGGAACTGCGGAAGCTGCTTTGAAAATGGTTGAAAGATGTGGAGTAGGGGAAATTTATTTCAGTTTTGTTTGCAATTTGGAATTTATTGATACACCAAGTAAAAGGAAACTTAATAATTATTTTACGCATACCTTAGTTAAGTACACTTAATTGAAATATAATACCACAAATAAAAATATTGATTATTTAAAATCGCTGGTATCTGTTCTTCCAAACAAGCCTGGCATTTATCAGTATTTTGATGATACAGGGAAAATAATTTATATTGGAAAGGCAAAAGATTTACGAAAAAGAGTTTCTTCTTATTTTTCAAAATCTCATGATCATCGAAAAACTTCCTTACTGGTAAGAAACATTGCCGACATTAAACACATGGTAGTTCAGAGTGAACAGGACGCTCTGCTTCTTGAAAATAATCTGATAAAGAAATATCAGCCAAGGTACAATATTCAACTGAAGGATGACAAAAGTTTTCCATGGATTTGTGTGAAAAATGAAGCATTTCCAAGAGTTATAAAAACAAGGGACCTTGAAAAAGACGGTTCAAAATATTATGGACCTTATACTTCAATTTATACCGTACGTACTTTGCTGGAACTGTTTAAATCTGAATATAAATTGCGCACCTGCAATTATAATTTATCGCCTGAAAATATAAAAAGTGGCAAATATAAAGTTTGTCTCGAATATCATATCGGAAATTGTATGGGACCATGTGAAGGTTTAATTTCGGAACGTGAATACAATGACGGAATAAATGAAATAAACAATATTTTAAAAGGGAATATTTCGGGAGTAATTAAGCACTTAAAAGTGTTAATGACGAAACTTGCGGATTCATTAAATTTTGAAGAAGCAAACAGAGTAAAGGAAAAATACGATTCGCTAAACAGATATCAAAGTCGTTCAACAATTGTATCTCCAAATATTACAGATGTTGATGTATTTTCTATTGAAGAAGATGAAAAATTTGCGTTTATAAATTATTTGAAAGTTATAAAGGGCGCAATTATACAAACATTTACACTTGAAATAAAGAAGGTGTTGGATGAAACGCCAGAAGAATTATTACTTTCAGGAATTGTTGAAATCAGACAAAAAATATTCAGCAATTCCAGGGAAATTTTAGTTCCGATAGAGTTGGATTTCAGTTTAGAAAATGTGGTTTTTAAAATTCCGCAAAAAGGTGAAAAGAAGGAATTGCTTGCTTTATCTCAAAGAAATGCAAAGTATTTCAGATTGGAAAAAGAGAAACATGCGGTTTTGAAAAATCCTAATATTAAATTGGAACAATTACTTGCAACAATGAAAAAGGATTTACAATTAACAGAATTTCCTTTTCATATTGAATGTTTTGATAACAGTAACTTACAAGGAACAAATCCGGTTGCAGCATGCGTTGTTTTTAAAAATGCCAGACCAAACGTAAAGGAATACCGGCATTATAATATAAAAACAGTTGAGGGGCCCAATGATTTTGCATCTATGGAAGAAGTGGTTTACAGAAGGTATAAACGCTTAATCGACGAAAAAAAATCATTACCACAATTAATTGTTATTGATGGTGGAAAGGGTCAATTATCATCAGCTGTTACTGCGCTTGACAGGTTAAGTTTAAGGGGCAAAATTTCAATAATTGGTATTGCCAAAAAATTGGAGGAAATTTATTTTCCCGGTGATTCAGTCCCAATTTATATAAATAAGAGTTCACAAACATTAAAAGTAATTCAACAACTTCGGGATGAAGCACACAGATTTGGAATTACTTTCCACCGGAATAAAAGATCTAATCAATTTCTAACTACTGAATTAAAATCGATTGGTGGAGTAGGAGAAAAAACAACACAAAAATTACTAAAGGAATTCAAATCAGTTAAAATAATTAAGGAACAAAACCTGGATGCGTTGGAAAAAATTGCGGGAAAATCAAAAGCAAAAATAGTTTTTGATTATTTCAATAAGGAGAAACCCAATTGATCTGGTATTAAATTTTAACTTATCATAATATAGAAAATATTCAAAAAGTTCAGCTGAATTGAAAATAATTTAGGTGAAATATGTTTCTTGATTCTGAATGGTTAATTTTAGGATAATAATTTTTAAGTATATGTAAATGAGCAATATACATTAATCATGAGTGGAAATAAATATAAAATATTTAATATTTTAACGCTTTGAGAATTGAGTATTTACTTTTTCAATAGAGTAGGGTGGTAAATATTTTAATTTCGTATTGTAAAACAGCTTGAATTGATAAAACGGATTTGAATTATTGAAATTTAAAAATCTGTTCGAATAAAAATTAAAAGGCTGGCCTGTATTTGTCATCAGTTTCCAGTAAACCCAAATAACTGGTAAAACGTGTTTGTGCAATTTCCTTTTTTTCGACTGCTCTTTTTACTGCACATCCAGGTTCGTGGGTGTGGGAACAATTTGTATATTGACAGTGAGCTGAAATTTTGAATATCTCAGGGAAATAATGTGAAATTTCCCATGCTTCCATTTCAAGCATTCCAAAAGCCTTTATTCCGGGTGTGTCAATAATGTAGCCTCCAAAACTTAATTTGTAAAGTGTTGTAAAAGTTGTAGTATGTTTACCTGTGTTATGAACGTCAGAAATATCCATTGTTTTTAACTTTAATCCTGGTTCAAGAATATTAATGAGCGTTGATTTTCCTACTCCACTGTGACCATTAACAACATTAATTTTATCTTTTAAAGCATCTTTTAAAACTTCAATGCCAAGCATTGTTGTGGCCGATGTTGTAATACAGGTATATCCAATTTTTTTGTAAACATCAATTACTGAGTTCAATGTAATTTTTTGAGCTTCCGTTAAACGGTCATTTTTATTAAAAACAATTAAAACCGGAATCCGGTAGGCTTCGGCAGATGCGAGATATCGGTCGATAAAAGTTGTTGTTGTAACAGGATAGAATAATGTAACCACCAGAATTGCCTGATCAATATTGGCAGCAATAATATGCGATTGTTTCGACAGGTTTTGTGAACGGCGAATTATGTAGTTTTTGCGGTCTTCGATTCCTGAAATTAAACCTATATTTTGTTCTTTATCATCATTTTGTGATGATTGAACAGTAAATTCTACTTTGTCACCCACAGCGACAGGATTTGTACTTTTTATATCTTTAATACGAAATTTACCTTTAATTTTACACTCAAACAGATCTCCGTTTTCGGTTTCAACAGTGTACCAACTTCCTGTCGATTTTATTACAATACCTTTTTTCAAGTTGAATTTTTTTCAAAAGTAATATTTTATGGGGAACATTATATCGGCGGGTTTTGCTGATTTACCTGAACTAAATACTGTTATTAAAATATTTAATTCTAAAATACTGACGATATTGATTTATGTTAAGGAATTGATATAAAAAAAGTTTGCCGAATTATAGTCCGGCAAACCTTTTTTAAAACTTATTGCTTTTTATTTCAGTTAAATCGCCAACAATTTATTAGATATAAATCCTATTTTTTAAATACTATCTTTTGATGGATCTCTTTATCATCAGTTTTGATTCTCAGATAATATATGCCTGATGCAACTGTTGAATTTTGATTATTTGTACCATTCCAGGTAAAATACTGGATTCCCTGAGGTACTTGTTTATTTCTGGCAAGTTGCTTAACTAAACAGCCATCTTGACCAATAATATCAATCGACATTCTGGTTGATTCAGGTACATTTACTTCTAGCGATATTTTATCGTTAAAAGGATTTGGATAAGATTTTACAATTGTTTCACGTGAAAACTGCGGATCTGTTAAATCTGTGGTATTGTATTTTTCAAGACTTGCCAAAGTTGTTTCATATTTTGTAAAAGTTGAAGTACCACTAATGATTTCTGGCAGAAGTGTAAATTCATTGTCCGATTGATTTTTCCAGAGTTTAATGGTAAAACTATTGTTTTCCAAGAATCCTTGGAAACCCTGTTCGTCCGCGGCAGAAGCACGAATTGAAACAGCCTGGTTTAACAAATGTTGTGGCATCAAAGTTACTGCACCAACACAGTTTTCTCCGTCATAAACTGCAAGTTCATCACCCGGTTGCAGCTGATTTGACGGTAACGCTACCAGGTTAATATTCATATGATCAACTCCATTTCCTTCAAATACCGGTTTGAAATGAATGGTAGATCTTGATTCAGCCAGAACCATCATTGAACTTTTGCCATAAGATCCGTTAATTGTAAGTGTATCAGCTGAGTTGACCTTTATCCTATACCCTTTTCCAGGGTTGAAGTTACCAATGTTGTTTGTCCAGCCACCAAAAATATTCCAATCTTCGTAGGAATTTCCCAAGTCGTCCTGTACTTTTATTAGCGTACCTCTATCCACTAATTGCTTCACTATCACTTGAGCATCTATTTCAGAATTTTGCGGATATCCGACGATATTCCATCCTGATTTCAACGGAATTTTAATTGGATATGCGGGAATAGATCCGGATAACAACAATTGGGAATTTTTATTAACCTTCACTTTATAACCTTCTTTGATTGATAAATTTCCAATGTTGTTTGTCCAACTACCAAAAATAAACCAATCTTCAAGTGAATTTCCTAACTGATCCTGAACTTTAACGAGCGAACCATCGTCTATTAACGCCTGAAAAACTGGTATCATATCCAAATTATCCGGAATAACATTTGAAGAGAAGATATTCCAGCCCGATCTTAAATCTATTATTTGATCTCTCGTTCCACTGATATTCCGAACTGTAATGTTTACGTTGGCAGAGGAGGAATTCACTTTTCCATCATTAACAACAAGTCTGAAAATAAATGTCTGATCAGAATTAACTTCTGGTGTTGTAAATGTTGGATTGGCAGAAGTTGTTGAACTCAATGTGATTCCTGCAGGAGCAGTCCATAAATAGGTAATTGCATCACCATCGGGATCACTTGACGAAGAACCATCAAGGGTTACAAGCGTGTTTTCGTCTACCGTTTGATTTGCTCCTGCATTGGCGTTTGGCGCTTTGTTTACCGATACAACTGTCCATTGTGCTTTACTTTCCGAAACACCTTGTTTGCCGCTGGAATATTTATACAGCTTTTTGTTATCAATCGTCAAACTGTATATTCCTGCTGCATTTCCATACAAATCCAGTCCAGTTACCAAATAAAGTTTATCTGTTGATTTTGAAACAATCAGATTTTGTGTCCCCAAGGTTTGTCCGTTGCGTTCAAAATTCATGTAATCTTTTAGATTTGAGTCATCGAGTAATTTTTCGGAGAATTCTAACTGTAATGAGTCAGGTTGCACTGTAACTGCTGCCAGCGGTACATTATTCCAGATACCGGTCAGCGAACTTTCGTCAATAAATACTGGTAATTTTGTTACTGCAGTATTCGTAAAGATATCCATACAATGTGCTTCAATGCTTACATTTCCGGTGTAACTTAAGATAATTGGCAACGAAAGCGGACCCGAGTTTACATTCGAGGTATCGGCTAAAAGAACAGGATTTACCTGATCTGTTTGGTAAATCAGAATACGTGAATTATCCTGGTTTACTGTCATGTTTACAATCAGGTTTCTAGTTGCTGTAATGGCATCAGTATCAGAGTAGCCCATGTCGGGAGTAATACTTAAATTAGTTACAGCATTAGGTGCTTTTCGAAAAACAATCCAGTCGAATTCAATAATATCTGTACCTGAATTTCCTGCAAAGTCGGAAATGTCCTTCATTTTCAATTTCAACAGATATTCGCCTTCGTAATAAGTCAGCATCCTGAACTGTGTAAACTGATATTCCGAATCGGAAATCTTTTTTAGATTAAGTTGTGAAATTGGCTGTTGCTGACTGTCTTTCCACAATTCGATTGAATTTACCACCAGTCCGTTAACAGGTTCGTTGAATTTAACCGTAAAAGAAGTACGATGTTGCGAATCATATCCACCTTCGGTCGAAGGAATTATTTCACTCACAGCGGGCGGAGTCTGGTCTGTTTTCCAATCAACACTTTGGTCGGTTGCCCCATTTACCCCGTCAAGTGATTTTATGTTTTGCAAATCAACTGTCAGCGTGTAATTTCCGTCACCTGTCATAAACGACTGTAAACCTGTTATTTGAAACAATTTTCCTTCTGTATCCATCGGAATTATTGTAATTGAACCAGTTACCGGGAATCCATCTTTTTCCCAAATCAATCGGGAAGGGAGCAAGGTAGTTTTATCGATAGGCACATTGAAATTCAAAAGTAACAAATCAAAAGGCACACCTACCTTGTTTTCGGGCAGCCCAATAAATTCACTTATTGCAGGAATACCAACAAATTGAGTCCAATTCGCTTGTTTACCTTCCACTCCATCGATACCGTTCAAATCTTTAATTCCGGCTGTTTGAATATTTAAGGCATAAAACCCATCAAGAGTTGTTTTTGATGTTAAGTCAACCCTGAAAGTAGTTTGATTAATTTCAGTAACTGTTACTGTGGCATCCATAATATCTGCACCGCCTTGTACCCTAAGTGTCATGTCTTCAAAATTGAAAGTAGAAGCATCAATTGGTTTATTGAAAACAACATTAATTGTTGTTAATGGTTGGGTAACAAAAGTTGTTGGTACGTTTTCAATCTTTACAATTGAAGGAGGATTTTGAGCGGGTGGACTAAATCTGATGGTATATTTTTGTGCGGTTGCCCCTGCAAAAACATCAAGGAAATGAATTTTGTTTTCGTAAACCGGTTCTTTTCCATCGGGTAAAGTTACATGTGTTTGCCAAACGTTATCAAGCGGAATAATTTGTCCGTCACTTCTGGTGACACTGATAATTTTGTAATTTCCAT
>DPRR01000031.1 GCA_003538625.1 Ignavibacteriales bacterium | reverse complement strand
CCCGTGAGATACACGATATTGGTGTGAGACACGAGCAGCCGGATACACCAGTTGAGCCGAGTTGAGTGTTGGTTGAGAGCAGCAACGTTGAAGTCTGCAGTCTACAGTTGGCAGTCTTCAATTGGATTTAAATAAATAATTAATAAAAACATAAGTGAGTGAGTAGGTTAGTTTTTTTGTTTGCGGACTTAAGACCCCCCGCTATTTTAAGGCGAGGGGTTTTTTGTTTTTGATGGGTGGTTGTAGGTAGTTGGTGGTCTATTGGATTAAGTGGAGGAGGCACACATCCCTGCCTTCGGCTTCCTCCCGATCTACCTATCGGCAGACAGGTATATCGGGACAGGCTCTCTCTAGAGGGGAGAAGAGATGTGTCGCACTTCGACTCCGCTTAGTGTGACAAGTTATGAAAGCATAACCCCTCCCGACCTCCCCTTTCTAAAAGGGGAGGAGTGAAGTGCGTGTGGTGAATGGATGAAAATTAAGACTGTCACGAAGTGGTTCGTGACAGCCTGGAAACAGAAACAGAACTTAAGAATTATTGTACAATTGTTAATGGATATTGGTAATAAATTATCCTAAATTTCTAATGCACAAATGTACATACCCTCCAACTAGACCTACATTATAGCCGGAGGGGGGAGCTTGTTAGATTAGAATGTAATGAGATTTGACAAGTTAAGATTTGGTACTTTTTGAGACAAGATTCTTTGTTTGGACTTATGCTGAAGAATAATATTAGGATAGGACAATTCTGGAATTGCCCAATAATTGAGTGTGTGGCATTCCTTATAAGTATTAGTTAGGTAGTTAATTCTAAACATAAGTTACTTTTATTATTCAAGGGAGTATTTATGAAAAACCAAATCTTCAAGTCTGTTGTTCTCTCAATATTTTTATTCACATTTGTTTTTGCTCAAGATAATAACGAAAAAGAAAATGTTGAAGCTGCTGCAACTCATTTTCTTAATGCAGCAACAAATCAAACGGTTCCTTCTTCTGATATGATTGCAACTGAATCTTTAGACAAATCAAAAGAAATGTATTTAAAAATGGCTTTTGATTATGATTCAACTGGAACGAGTAATGCAATGATGCTATTACCCGGGAATAAAATAGAATCTATGAGCTCAGCTGAAGTTTGGGATCATATTCATAAACTTGGTTCAACTATGGAAAAGTTAGATATGAATATTGAATGGAATATTGAAAAGACTGAAATAAAGGAGAACGATGCTTTTGTAACTTATGATGTTAAAGGAAGAGAACAAAAAGTAATGCAATTAAAAAAAGAAAATGGCAAATGGAAAGTAGTCTTAAGTTTTGGTTCTATTTTCTAAAACACTTTATTTATTTAAGGCACTACCTAACCCGCGGCTCAACGCCGACCGCCTCCGAATCAAGTTCGGGGCAGGCTATTTTAGTTCGGCGGATTTATGATTTTTGAAATTGTATTTTAGTTATAGTTTGTTGTTCTAAGTGTTCTAATACATTAATTAACCTGCCTGCCGGAAGGCAGGCTTGCCTTCGGTGCTTAAGCAAAAAGATAAGCACCTACGGCTAAATATTTGGCAATGCGTTTTAGTTTGTCGCTCTTGTTATGGGCGGCGGGTTAGGCGCAAAGTCGTTATATTGCTAAAGAGATAGAGCCTAGGATTTTACTATGACATTAAACATAACCGAATTCCCCTATTACAAACCAATCATACTAGATATTTTACTTACAGATGGATGGATAATATTTTTAATTATTGTCATCGCTATAATCATTTGGATTCTGATTTCTGAAAAAAATGATTTACAAAAACGCCTTACCAAGTTTATTGATAAAGTAAAAGAAAAAGAGACAGCTCTTAAGGAACAAGAATTACTTTTCGATAAAAAAGAAGCTGAATTAAAAGTATCTTATCAAAATTGGGCTCTGTCTGAACTTGAGAAATTTAAGAATGCTGAGATTTCAAATGCTGCTGGCGTTTTGTTGCAAAAGTGGAAAATAGAAAATGAAGCTGCAATCAGACAAGATGCAATCAACAGAAGTTATTCGGTTAATTTGGGAAAAATTACAGAACATTTAATGCCCTTTCACATAAATTTCCCTTTCAATCCAAAAGATGCGCGATTTATTGGAAGCCCTATTGATATGATTGTCTTTGATGGTCATTCAGATAAAAAAGAAGATATAGTTATTTATATAGTTGAAATAAAAACTGGGAATTCAAAACTAACTGAGATTCAAAAAAAAATTAAAGAAGCAACTATAAGAGGAAATATTCGTTGGGCTGAAATTAATCCTGATGAAACAATTGAGGAGTTATAAATTGATGAATGAAATAATTATTAGCGTAATAACTTTTTTAATTATAAGTGTTATAGTTTTTCTATCTAACAAGTATTTGATTAAAAGACCTAAAATAAAGGTGACAATACAAGATGATGGTGCTGGTTCATCTGCATCAGAAAGGTCAGAGTATCTACTAATCAAATGGAATAAATTTTTTGTATTAAATAATGTAACAAATAATTCAGCCTATAATATCCAATTTTATGACTTACCTAAAAATTTTATCGTGAATAAAAATGATAATATTAATATACAAGGTTTTAATGAATCAAAAATTAAATTTACTTTTAGTGAAAACATAGAAAAAGATAAAGTCATTTCATTAAAGCACAATTTCAACAAGTTATTACCAAGCTATTTTAATGAGCTATCATTTGGGCTTGAATACAATAATGAAAATAATAAAAAGTTTTACACATACTGTAATCGTGTGAATAGTTCAGAGCAAAACAAATACTATATTCGTAAAGTTTATAAATAGCAATATAACAAGTTGCTCAAGCCGACCGCTTCTTTCGCATTCGGCATTTTTATAATTTTAATGGTACTCGTTTCGTTTCAAGTTTCTTGTTCAAGGTAATTTTGCTATGAAAGTTTTTTGTAATTATAAATTTAATTAACAAGTTCGGCATTCTAGTTCTGGGCTGCGCCTTAGCCACAACGACGTTATATGGCAAATAGATTATGGAAGATTCTTTAAAACAAATACTTGTTGTTCATAATTCTACAATAAATTGGTCTGAGATTTTAACAGCTTTGCTCGTTATAGTTACGGCTTTTTATGTTTACTTTACTTTCAGAATGATGAAAGCGTCCGAAAAATCAGTTAATGCAACAAGAGAATCGATTGAGATTATGAAGAAACAAATAGAAGCATCTCTTCGTCCTTATATAGATTTTGAATTGAGGCGCTATCCAAACCATTTAATATATATGCATATCAGAAATTCTGGTAAAATTAATGCCGTAAATTTATCCTTATCACTTGATAAAGATTTTCATCCTTTGGGCAATCACGGGAAAGATAATTTAAAAGAATCGGTATTATTTAAAAATGGAGTAGCATCATTTACTCCTGGTACTGAAATTACAGTTGGTATGCTAGATATTGGAGAAATTGGTAAACTTGAAAATATCTCTCCATCGAAATTTAAGATCACAGCAAAATATAACTGGACTGGTCGGAAAGAACCAATAATCGAAGAAACTGAAATTGACTTGACTGCATTTATGGGAAGTGGTTTAATTCCTAAACCAGATTTACTTTATGAAGTATCAGAGATAAAAAGAATTATAAAAAGCCTTGAACAAAAAATTAAGTAAGCCATATAACCCGCCAATCAAGCGGACGCAGTTTTCGCATTTGGCATTTAAGGATGTCACGGTACAACTCCCGATCTACCTATCGGTAGACGGGTATATCGGGACAGTCAGTATGGAACGAATATAAATATTATACTAATTTTTGAATAAAACTTTGAAGATTTATTAATGTCAAACGAAAATATGGCAAATGCTGTGTAAGACACACAATCGTGCAAAACGAAATAGATAAAAGAATAAATAAATTTATTTCCTTTTCAGCACTAACAATTGGCTGTATGGTTAAGTTGAGCTGTCAGACTTCAACGGAGGTTAATGATTATAGTTTTGAGAATGAACTCAAAGCGGGCAGTCCGCAGCCTACAGTTAGCAGTTTTAAAAAGTTGGATTCGTTAATGGGAATGACATGCAAAGTTTGATTTATGAGAAAGCCACTTATTTATATTTTATCATTTCAACTACACACACAAAAAAATTAATAACTAAATCCTTCAAAGATTCCAAATCATTTTAATTTTGTATTAAAATTATATGCAAGTAAATTTGTTTGAATATTTATAGATATTAAAGTTTAAGGAGTTTGTTTTAATGGCTAAAAAAGAAACCGGAACGATTTTTTTTACTGATAAAGAGGACCCGGGAAGTTTTTCACTTTCAAATCAATTTGCAGAGCATCTGGAGTTTACTTTAGTTAAGGATAAAAATACTGCTACGGGTATAGATGCATATACTGCGCTTTCGCTGGCTGTTAGAGATAGATTGGTAAGAAGCTGGTTAAGAACACAAAAAACTTACCACGATAAAGACACTAAACGTGTTTATTATCTTTCATTGGAATACCTGATGGGAAGGGTGCTTGGTAATGCATTAATTAATCTGGATTACTACAATGAATGTCATGATATTCTTAAACAGGATGGATATAATCTTGAAGAGATAATGGAATTTGAGCATGATATGGGATTAGGGAACGGCGGCTTAGGAAGATTAGCTGCGTGTTATATTGATTCAATGGCTACACTTCAACTGCCGGCTTTTGGATATGGAATACGATACGAGTATGGAATTTTTGAACAGGATATTGAAAATGGTTACCAGGTTGAGCGTGCAGATAACTGGCTGCGGGATGGTAATCCCTGGGATTTATTGAGGCGCTCGCTAACCTACAAGGTTAAGTTTTACGGAAGGACTGAAACTTATGATAAGGGAAATAACGAGTTAGGATTTAGATGGGTTGATACGGAGGATGTGCTTGCAATTGCTTATGATGTACCTGTGCCCGGTTATAAAACCAAAAATGTAAATAATTTAAGATTGTGGCAGGCAAAGGCTGCAATCGATTTTGAATTTTCTGATTTTAATAAAGGGAATTATGTTGAATCAGTTTCAAGAAAAAATGATTCTGAAACAATTTCAAAAGTACTTTATCCTAATGATACTTATGTTGAAGGAAAATATTTAAGACTTAAACAGCAATATTTTTTCGTATCAGCAACGTTACAGGATATTATAAGAAAGTATAAAATAAATCACAGTTCACTTCAAAAGTTTGCAGATCAGACGTGTATCCAGTTAAATGATACACATCCTGTAGTTGCAATACCTGAATTGATGCGCATATTGATTGATGACGAAAATCTGAGCTGGGAAAAAGCATGGGGAATAACATCCAGAACTTTTGCTTATACAAATCATACCGTGGTTCCTGAAGCGTTGGAAGAATGGTCTGAGCAGTTGTTTGGTGAATTGCTGCCAAGACATCTTCAAATTATTTATGAAATTAACAGAAGATTTTTGGAAGAAGTAAAAGCAAATTATTCAAGTGATCAGAATGTACTGGATAAACTTTCGATCATTTCTCCCGGTAAAGATAAACGGATAAGAATGGCTAATCTTGCAATTGTAGGAAGCTTTGCCGTAAACGGTGTTGCAGCACTTCATACGGATATTTTGAAGAAAAGAATTTTTCCTGATTTCAATAAAATTTATCCTAAAAAATTTATAAATGTAACAAACGGCATTACACCAAGAAGATGGCTGGTAAGCGCAAATCCGTTATTATCAAAACTGATTATTGAGAAGATAGGACAGGAATGGATAAAGGATCTGAATCATATAAAGAAGATTGAGAAATTTGTAAATGATAAAAATTTTATTGAGCAATGGCAAAAAATAAAATTAAAAAACAAAAAAAATCTGATAGAGTATATTGAAAATGAACATAGCATTAAAATAAATCCTGATTCTATTTTTGATGTTCAGATAAAAAGATTTCACGAATACAAACGGCAGTTATTAAATGTATTTCATATCATAACACTTTATAACAGGATTAAAAAGAATCCAAAAATAAAAATGGTTCCGCGCACAATAATTTTTGGAGGTAAAGCTGCACCTGCATATCAGGCAGCCAAGATTGTTATAAAATTAATTAACTCGGTTGCAGATGTGGTAAATAATGATCCTGATGTTGGCGATAAATTAAAAGTGGTGTTTTTAAAAAATTATTCGGTAACACTTGCAGAAAGGATTATTCCTGCTTCGGATCTTTCAGAACAGATTTCTATGGCAGGATTGGAAGCTAGCGGAACGGGTAATATGAAATTTGCATTAAACGGTGCACTTACAATCGGAACAATGGATGGTGCAAATGTTGAGATAAGAGAAGAAGTAGGTGATGATAATATTTTTATTTTTGGTTTACTTGCTGATGAAGTTGTAAAACTAAAATCGAACGGATATAATCCTAAAGATTACTATGAAAAAAATGCTGAGTTGAAAAAGGTTGTTGATATGATTGCAACAAACTTTTTTAATCCTAAAGAGTTTGGCATTTTTGATGATATGATTCGCGGCTTGATGAATGTTGATTACTATTTATTGTTTGCAGATTATCAGTCCTACATAGATGCACAGGATAAGGTTGCGGAGTTATATAAGGACAAAGAAGCCTGGACAAAGAAATCAATTTATAATGTAGCCCGTGTTGCAAAATTTTCCAGCGATAGATCGGTTACAGAATACGCAGAAAAAATTTGGAAAATAAAACCTGTTAAAGTTAATCATTCATAAAAAATTGGAGCTTAATGGAATACGAATTAAATCCCCGCACACGAATTGGACATGTTCATCTGACGGTTTCAAATCTTGACAGAGCATTAGCCTTTTACAGAGACATGTTGGGTTTTCAGGTAACGGCTAGGTTTGGAAAGAATGCAGTGTTTCTTTCTTCGGGTAATTATCATCATCACATCGGATTGAATACATGGGCAGGAGAAAATGCTACACCCGCACCGGAAGGACACACAGGTCTATATCATTTTGCAATTCTTTATCCATCAAGGGAAGATCTTGCAAAAGCTTTTAAAAGAGTGTGGGAAGCAAATTATCCGATTGAAGGCGCTTCTGATCATGGAGTGTCTGAATCAATCTATATAAAAGATCCCGATGGAAATGGGCTAGAATTGTATTGCGATAAATTAGTTGAGCAATGGCCGAAGGATGAAGATGGAAATCTTGTAATGATTACAAAACCTTTGGATGTGCCGGATTTGTTAAGCGAGTTAGACAGGATATAAAAATTATGTTTGAATATTTAAGAAAAATATTTTCTGATATAACCCCATCGCCTGAAAACACAGCTGCAGGTTCATCAAACATCAATAAAAATAAAAAAGTTGAAATAGCTGCGTGCGCACTTTTTATTGAAATGGCAAAAGCTGATGGAGAGTTTAGTGATGATGAAAGAGATTTTATCATTTCGGAAATGAAAAATACTTTTAATCTGGGTGAAGAATACGTTAATGAACTGATAACTCTTGCAGAAGAAAGAGTAAAACAAAGCGTTAGTTTATATGAGTTTACCGGAGTAATAAACACAACCTTTACCCAGGAAGAAAAGTTAGAGTTGATTGAAAGTCTATGGAGACTAATTTATAAAGATAAAAAGCTCAGTGAGTATGAAGATCATTTGATGAAGCGGATAGCGGGTACGATGAACGTGGAGCATAAGCAGATTATTAATGCAAAGCTGTGGGTTAAACAGCAAATGGGGTTGGGTTAAACACTTCGACGTTCAATAATAGGTCAGTCTGAGTTTGTCGAAGACTGACAAATAAGAAAAGTCACACTTCGACTTCGCTCAGTGTGACATGATGTTTTATTTATTCAACTGTTTTTCAATTGCAGAAGTTATTTCTTTACCGGTCGGCTCAACTTTTGTAGCATATCTTGCAAAAACATTTCCATCTTTATCAATTAAGAATTTTTCAAAATTCCATTTAATATCCGATTTACCGGTTACATCATTATCTGTCAAAATTTGGTACAAAGGAGACTTATCTTTACCGTTCACATTAATCTTATCAAAGAGTTTAAATGTTACATCGAACTTTGAAGAACAGAAGTTTTTAATTTCTTCATTAGTACCGGGTTCCTGTTCGCCAAATTGATTGCAAGGGAACGCTAAAATTTCAAACCCTTTGTCTTTATATTCTTTGTATATTTTTTCCAAACCAGAGTACTGTTTTGTAGAACCACAGTAACTTGCAACGTTAACAATTAATAAAACTTTGCCGTTGTAATCAGAAAGTTTTACAAGTTTACCATCAATATCTTTAACGGTTATTTGATTTATATTTTTGTCCATTTGGTTTCCCTTACTTTCATTTGAGGCATTCGTTTTTGATGTCAGAAGAAAAAGAGCAATAACAAAAACGTAAACTGAATAAGAGATAATTTTGTTCATATTATTCTTTCTTTTAGGTGGTAACCAAATTGCGGTTTAAAAAGTTCAAAACCAGTTATAATTAATTATTACGAACTAAATCCATTACAAGACAGGATGTAAGAGGAGAATGACCGAGATTTTTTCTTTTATCGTATAGATACTTTCCTAAAAATTGTCCAAGAAAAAATGCTCCGATTAGTATTGGATAAGTATATAATTCAAATCCTATGTTGGAAAATATTCTCGCAGCAATAACAAATGGAACGGGAATATGAACAGCCAGCACCCACTGAAATGAATACTTCTTAACATTTGCACGCCAATATCCAAACGGAAGATTTAAAAGGAAAACAAAAATTGTTACAAGTATTAAATTCATTTATAGATTAATTTTTTGATGAGCGAACTTAAGAAAATATTTTTGAGTGAACAATTCCAATTATGTGATTCGTTACTCTTGTTCTTAAATAAAAATAAGCTGTCTTGAAGGTTGGAACTCTATAATTGTCATTCCCACTGCCATAGGCATCCCTTCGGGAGGAAGTGGGAATCCACTCCTTATTATTGGTTTTGGATTCCCGTTTTCACGGGAATGACAAAAAAATATCCGTTTTATACAACCTCGTTTTGGGAGGCTTTTTTATCCCATCAAAACATTTATTGATGCTGTGTTTACTATATCATCAACACTACAGCCACGACTTAAATCGAAAAATGGTTTTTTCAATCCCTGAACCATTGGCCCAACAGCTTCAGCTCCGCCCCAGCGCTGAGCAATTTTATATCCAATATTTCCGGCATTCAAATCAGGAAAAGCTAAAACATTTGCTAATCCGGCAACTTTACTTTCCGGTGCTTTCTTCTTTCCGATTGATTCAACAATTGCAGCATCAAACTGAAGTTCACCATCAACATTAAGATCAGGTCTTTTTGTTTTTACGATTTCTGTTGCTTTGATTACTTTATCAGCAAGCTCATGTGTTGCGCTGCCTTTTGTTGAGAAAGATAGCATTGCAACAAGTGGCTCGTCACCTGTTAATTTTTTATGATTATCTGCAGTTGAGATTGCAATATCTGCAAGCTGTTCTGCATCAGGATTTGGAACAACGGCACAGTCTGCAAAACTGAAAGCTCTATCTTTGAACAACATTAAAAAGAAACTTGATACAATAGAAATTCCCTGCGGCATTCCAATAATTTGAATTCCTGCTTTCATTACATCAGCAGTTGATGCGAATGAGCCGGCAACACTGCCATCAACCAAACCTTCGCGTAACATTAAAGAAGCAAAAAATAAATCGCGTTTTATTACTTCGCTTGCCTGTTCTGGAGTCATTCCTTTTTTCTTTCTTAACTCGTAATATATGTTTGCAAACTCATCAAACTTTGGATGAATTAAGTGATCAATTACTTCAACTCCGGTTAAATTAACTCCAAGTCTTTTTGCATCTTCATTCACTTTAGCAGGATTGCCAAGTGTAATTACTTTACAGATTTTTTCTTTGGTTAAAATTTCTGCGGCTTTAAGAACACGATCATCGTGAGATTCCGGAAGTATAATAGTTTTGTTTTTTGATTTTGCATTAGCTTTGATTTGATCTAATAATGCGTAACCCATAATTTCTCCAATAAATTGTGAATAATAACAACCAAAATTACTAAAATATCTTTAGAACATTTTCTAAGCACTTCACTCAGTTTAAGGTTATATTTGTCTTGTAAAATTTTAATAATTATTAAGAATCCTTCTAAATTCTTTGAAATAAAGTCATTCCGTCCGCCGTGGCGGATTGCTTCGGAATCCTTAGAAGATCCTGAAATAAATTCAGGATGACATATAATAAAAATGATTGAATTTCTTTGGTTTTTATGATTTATCAGGATAAATTCACAACCTTATTTTTAAAATGATTGCTGAAAATTTAGCCGTTTTAAGGCAAAAAATTGAAGAAACTTGTAGAAGTTCGGGACGAAATCCTGCTGAAGTAAAACTTATTGCAGTTTCTAAATATTTCGGTGTGGATGCAATTATTGAGGCAAAAAACTGCGGGCTTACGGATTTTGGTGAAAATCGTGCACAGGAACTTACTCTTAAGTTTGAAAAACTTGGTAATGATGTAACCTGGCATTTTATAGGAACTTTGCAAAAAAATAAAGTTAAGTATGTTGTAAATGCTGCAGAATTAATTCATTCAGTTGATTCACTGGAACTTCTTGAAGAAATAAATTATCGTGCAGAAAAAATAGGTCAAGTTCAGAAGATTCTGTTGGAAGTGAAAACGTCTGAGGAAGAAACTAAATCAGGACTTGAAACGGAAACAGAAATATTAAGTTTGGTTAAAAGATGTTCAGAGCTGAAGAACATAGAGCTTAAAGGATTAATGACAATGGCTCCATTAACTGAAGATGCCAATATTATTAGGAAAAGTTTTAGAGATTTACGTAATTTGAAAGATAGAATTAACAATAAAGGTTACATTCTTACTGAGCTATCAATGGGAATGACAAGTGATTTTGAAATTGCAATTGAAGAGGGCGCAACTATGATTAGAATCGGAAGTGCAATCTTTGGTGACAGAGATTACTCAAAAGATTGGAGACAAGTATGAAAATATCTCCTATCGAAATTCGTCAGCAGGAATTCACGAAAAAAATGCGTGGATATGATCCTGATGAAGTGCAGAATTTTCTGGAAAGTTTAGCCGAAGAACTGGATAAACTTAACACAGAAAATGAAACATTAAAAACTGAAGTTGAATCTTTAACCGAACAGGTTAATGAGTTTAAAAAAATTGAGAAAAATCTGCAGGATACTCTTCTTAGCGCTCAGGAATCTTCCGCAAAATCTATGGAAGCTACCAAGAAGCAAACAAGTTTGATGATTAGAGAAGCGGAATTAAAGGCATCGCAGATTATCGAGAAAGCACGTGAAAGTACAAACGATATACGAAACGCAGTTGTAAATCTTAGAGAAGAAAAGGATTTGATACTTGCAAAGCTTAAAGCAATTGTAAGTTCGCAGGCTAATCTTCTTGAGCTTAAAGTTGAACGTGCAGGTGATGAGAAAACTGCCGGAAAGAAAATACAGGAATCAAACAAAATGGATATTGATTTAAACGATATCCTGAATAAAATTTTATGAGTGAACTGATCCAAAAAATAAATGAGACTTTAGAAGTAATAAGAAAATATACTTCGGATAATTATCCGGTTGGAATTATTCTTGGTACTGGTTTAGGCGGTCTTGTAAAAGAAATTAATATTGAACATCAAATTGATTATGCTGATTTGCCGCATTTTCCATTATCAACAGTTGAATCGCATCACGGTAAATTAATTTTTGGAACAATAAACGGACAAAAAGTTGTGGCTATGCAGGGTAGATTCCATTACTACGAAGGCTACACGATGCAGCAAATTACTTATCCTGTTCGTGTGATGAAATTTCTTGGAGTAAAGACTTTGCTGGTTTCAAATGCCTGCGGTGGAATGAATCCTGATTACCGTAAAGGCGATTTGATGTTGATGGCTGATCATATAAATCTTCTTGGTGATAATCCGCTAATCGGAAAAAACGAAGATGAACTTGGACCAAGATTTCCCGATATGAGCGAGGCTTATTCTTTAGAATTAATCAAGCTTGCAGAAGATGTTGCAAAAGAAAATAATATAAAAGTTCATAAAGGTGTTTACGTTGCTGTTCCGGGACCAAATCTTGAAACAAAAGCTGAGTATAAATTCCTGCGAGAGATTGGTGCTGATGTTGTCGGGATGTCCACAATTCCGGAAAACATAGTTGCAAATCATATGGGAATGAAAGTGCTTGGAATGAGCATTATTACTGATGAGTGTTTTCCCGAAACTTTAAAACCGGTAAATGTTGAAGAGATTATTGCGGCGGCAATGAAAGCTGAACCTAAAATGACATTAATAATGAAAGAAGTAATCAAGAGAATAAAATGAAATTCTCACCTAAAAAAATGTTAGTTAATTACGGCGCTGCAGTTTTGCTGGCGGCGTTTTTATTTATCTCGAATTTTTTAAACACAATCCTGTTTGACTTTGGTCAGCTTAACTTTGCAGTATGGTTTGTTTTATCAATACTCAGTTTTTCCTGCGGCTGGTTTATCAATCGTGTTTTGGGCTGGCAGCACGGTGGTAAAATATTGTTTGCAATAATTATAGCTGTTACAATTGTAAGTTTGTTTATGATAATTTTCTTTAACGAATATTTTTCTGCTTCACAGCTTCTTACAGAAAATATTATACTTTACAGCTTGCGTAATATTACACTGGGCGCAATGGGATTTTTTGGAATGGCAGTTCAGGAAGTGCTTGGCTCTGAACGTGAAAGTATAATCCTTAAAGAAAAAATAAAAGTTTATGAGCAGACAATGCTTGATGCCAAGAAAGAAGCCGAGTTAACATTAAGAGAAGCAAAAGTTCACGCGCAAAAAATTGTAAACGATGCCGAACTTCATGCAAAAAACACAATCTTGAAAAAAGAAAGAATTGAGAATGAACTTAAAGAGTTTATTCATACAGAACGCGAATTAATAAAAAAGTACGAAGAATTATAGTCCACTTACACACTACAGTAATTAAAAATGTTTAAGCAGAATTTAGAAAAAATCGGTTATCCGCAGTTAGAACAGGAAATATTAAAGTTCTGGCAATCCAATAAAATATTTGAAAAAAGTATTTCAACTCGTGATGAAGATAAATCATGGACATTCTACGAAGGTCCGCCGACTGCTAATGGAAAACCCGGCATTCATCATGTTATGGCAAGAACTTTAAAAGATTTGGTTTGCCGTTACAAGACTTTACAAGGTTATCGTGTTAATCGAAAAGCTGGTTGGGATACGCATGGTCTTCCCGTTGAAATTGAAGTTGAAAAAGCTTTAGGTATCAAGCATAAAAGTGAAGTGCTTGAATACGGTGTTGAGAAGTATAATCAAAAATGCCGTGAATCAGTTTTTACGTATCTTGATCTTTGGGAAAAGATGACAACCCGGATGGGTTACTGGATCGATTTGAAATCCGCGTATATAACTCTTGATAATAATTATATTGAATCGGTTTGGTGGGCGCTTAAAACATTATTTGATAAAGGTCTTCTCTACAAAGATTATAAGATTGTTCCGCAGGATCCAAAATCCGAAACTGTTTTATCTTCACACGAACTTGCACTCGGTTACCGTGAGACAAAAGATCCATCGGTTTATGTATTGTTTAAACTTTTAAATGCTGATGAACATTTTCTTGTTTGGACGACAACTCCATGGACACTGATTTCAAATGTTGCACTTGCTGTTGGTTCTGATATTGATTATGTGAAAATCAAAACAGAATATGCAACTATGATTCTTGCAAAAGAAAGATTATCTGTAATCGATAAAGAATATGAAATTCTTGCAGAGATGAAAGGAAGAGAACTTGCAGGAATTGAATACGAACAATTGATGGAATACTGCGATGTTGATAAAAAAGCTTTTTATGTAGTTGAGGGTGATTTCGTAAGTACCGCTGATGGTTCGGGAATTGTTCACATCGCACCTGCTTTTGGTGCTGATGATTATGAAGTTTCTAAAAAGTACGGCTTGCCAATGCTGCAGCCTGTTACTCGCGGCGGATTATTTACTGATGAAGTGACAGATTTTGCGGGGCAGTTTGTTAAAGATGCTGATGCAGGAATTATTCTTAAACTTAAACAGGAAGGTAAACTTTACAGGAAAGAAACCATTCTTCACACATATCCTTTCTGCTGGCGGCATCCTGAAGTTCCGGTAATTTATTATGCTCGTGAATCTTGGTTTATCCGTACAACTTCTATTGCAGATAGAATGGTTGAATTGAATAAGCAAATAAATTGGCAGCCGCCGGAAGTTGGAAGCGGCAGATTCGGTAACTGGCTTGAAGAAAATAAGGATTGGGCATTATCGCGTGATCGTTTCTGGGCAACTCCACTACCGCTCTGGATCAGCGATGATGGTGATGTGTTTGCTGTTGGAAGCATTGAAGAAGTTAAAAGTGGATTTATAGAAGAGAACGGAAAAAGAATATCTTTAAAGGATATTGATAATATTGATCTTCACAAACCATTTGTTGATAAAATACTTTTTGAAAAGAACGGCAAGATCTATAAACGAACTCCGGAAGTAATTGATGTTTGGTTTGATTCGGGCTCAATGCCGTTTGCGCAATATCATTATCCCTTTGAAAATAAAGAAGAATTTGAAAAGAATTATTTTCCATCACAATTTATCTGCGAAGGAATTGATCAAACACGCGGATGGTTTTATACTTTGCACGCTATCTCAACAATGTTGTTTGATAATGTTGCATTTAAGAATGTGATTGTTAATGAATTGATTTTAGACAAAACCGGAAGGAAAATGTCTAAGTCAGTTGGGAATACAGTTGATCCTTTTCTGTTGTTTGATAAATATGGGGCTGATGCAACCCGCTGGTATTTGGTAACAAATTCTCCACCCTGGCGACCAACATTATTTGATGAAGAAGGTTTAGCCGAAGTACAAAGAAAATTCTTTGGAACTTTAGTTAACACATATTCATTCTTTGCGCTGTATGCTAACATAGATGGCTTTAACTTTAAAGATGCTTTGATTCCGTATGAAGAACGACCTGAAATTGATCGATGGATAATTTCTAAGCTGAATCAACTTGTTGAAGAGTACGAACAATTAATGAATGATTACGATGTAACTAAAGCTGCCCGCGCTGTTTCAAGTTATACAATTGATCAACTTTCAAACTGGTATGTAAGAAGAAGCAGAAGACGTTTCTGGAAATCAGAAATGAATAAAGAAAAACTTTCTGCATATCAGACTTTGTACGAATGTTTGGAAACTATTTGCAAGTTAACAGCACCATTTGCTCCATTTATTTCTGAAGCAATTTACCTTGATCTAAATGCAGAAACTAAAAGAGAGAAATTTGAATCAGTTCATCTTGCAGAATTTCCAAAAGCGACTTATCGTGATAAAGCTCTTGAAGAGAAAATGGAAGTTGCACAGAATGTTGTTTATTTAACGCGTGCAATGCGTGCAAAAAATAATCTTAAAGTACGTCAGCCGCTTAAAAAAATTATGGTTGCTTTAGACAAAAGCAAACACGATGCACTTTCCAAAATGAAAGATGTAATTCTTGAAGAAGTGAACATAAAAGAGTTGATTATTTTAACTGATGATTCTGAAATTGTTAATAAATCGGCAAAAGCAAACTTTAAATCAATCGGACCTAAATTTGGAAAGAAAGTAAAAGCTGTTGCGGAATCAATAAAAAACTTCACTAAAGATGAAATATCTAAAATTGAACTTGGAAATGAGATTATTCTCAATATCGAAGACGAAGATTTGACAATCAGCAAAGACGATGTTGAGATCATAAGTACAGAAATTACGGGTTGGGTAGTGGAAGCAGAATCCGGAATTACGGTAGCAATTGATGCTGAACTTGATGAAGCACTAATTGAAGAAGGATTAGCCCGTGAATTTGTAAATCGAATTCAAAATATGAGAAAAGATGCCGGTTTTGATGTAACTGATAAAATTATTATTACATTTACCGCCTCTGAAAATTTTGTTAAAGCTATTAAGAATTTTAATCAATATATTTCGACCGAAACTCTTGCAGAAAAATTATCTGAAGAAATTAAAAGTGAAAACGGATTTACTCAGGAATTTAAAATTGGTGAGTTTGATTGTTCAATTAATATAGTAAAAGTACAATCCTAACAAGAGGAGAATCTATTATGGCAGTAAAAAAGACTGTTAAGAAAAACACAAAAAAAAGTTCAAACAAAACCGGGAAACCGGCTGCGAAAAAAGAACAGAAAAAGAAAAAACCCGTTAAAGTTGCAGCACCAAAGAAAACTGTAAAGAAGCAAGCACCTAAGAAAAAGGAAGTAAAAAAAGTGACCTCTAAAAAAGTAACCAAAACTAAAGTAGTCAAAACCAAAACTGCTCCAAAGAAATCCGTAGTTAGTAAAAAAATAGCAGTTGAAAAAAAACAAAGCTTAAAACCAAAAGTGAAACATTACGTTTCCAGGAAAAAAGAAGAAGAATATCTTTCTCCTGAAGTAGCCGCAGCCAATCGTGCTGCTGCATTGAAGAAAATTAAAGGTTACAGTAAAAAGGAACTTGAGCAGTTTAAAGTTATTATTCTTGAAAAAAGGGATGAGATACTTGAACAGCTTCAAAACTTAAGAGAACAAATGCTGGATCCTACAACAGGTGAATATATTAATGAGAACTCACCGTACTCATTACATATGGCTGAGCAAGGAACCGATGCTATGGAAAGAGAAAAAACATTTCTTTACGCACAGCGTGAAAATAAATTTCTCGGATATCTTGAAGATGCTCTTAAGAGAATTGAAAATGGCACTTACGGAATTTGTCTTGAATGTATTGAGGAACCTCAGCATCTTTGCCCAACTTGTCCATTGATTCCTAAAGCAAGGCTGGAAGCAGTTCCTCACAGTCAATTATGTTTACCTATGAAACAGAAACAAGAGAAAAAATAAAATTATTGTTCAATTTTAATTTGGCGGAAAAAATTAAGCATACATATCAAGGAGTTTGTATTAGTTGAAAGCGTTGTATTTATCATTTGCTGTTGTTGTAATTGATCAGGTTTCTAAATTGATGGTTAAAGGTTTCTCGATTCCATTTCTTAATATTAATTATGATGGAATGTATCTCGGGCAGATGATACCTGTAATTGATGATTTTTTCAGATTGACTTTTGTTGAAAATCCCGGAATGGCTTTTGGTTATGACCCGGGAAATAATTTTAAATTAATCATTTCTATCTTTTCACTGGTAGCAAGTATTGGCTTGATATTTTATCTGTATGTAATTCGCGATAAAAGCTGGAGCCTTAAAATTGCAATTGCACTAATACTTGGCGGTGCTGTAGGAAATCTTATCGATAGAACTTTTTATGGAGTGTTTTTTGATTACGCTCCTTTGTTCTACGGAAAAGTAGTTGATTTTTTTGATGTAGATTTTTTTGATTTTACTTTGTTTGGAAGAAGCTATGACCGATGGCCCGTGTTTAATGTTGCCGACGCCGCTGTTACAATTGGTGTTTTAGTACTTTTAATTTTCTATAAAAAACATCAGGAAGATGATGAAAAAGTTGAACCTGTTCTATCTGATGAATCTGCAGCAATTCCTCAAGACTTATCTTTATCTGATAATTCTAATAAAAACATTCAAATTGAAAATGGCTCAGATATAATTAAAGAAGATGCAATTAATGAGCAGACTAATAACCGAAAAGAGATTTCTGATTGATGTTCCGGAGGGAAAAAGAAAAGAACGAATAGACACATTTCTTACTCATCACATCGAAAATTCAACCCGTTCCAAAATACAGAAAGCAATTGAAACCGGACTTGTAAAAGTAAACGGCATTGTCGTTAAATCGAATTACAATGTAAAACCCTTTGATAAAATAGAAGCAGTACAAATTATTTCACCAAGACCTGAAGATGTGGAAGCTGAGGAAATTCCTCTGGATATTGTTTTTGAAGATGATTATTTCATAATCGTAAATAAAGCGGCAGGTATGGTTGCTCATCCTGCTTACGCAAATTATACCGGAACCCTTGTTAATGCACTTCTGCATCATACAAAATCTTTAAGTTCTGTTAACGAAGCTGGAAGACCTGGAATTGTTCATCGCATTGATAAAGATACAAGCGGATTGCTTGTTGTTGCTAAAGACGATTACACTCATGCAAAACTCGCAGCACAATTTTCTAAGCATTCTATTGAAAGAGAATATCACGCTATCTGCTGGGGAAAGTTTAAAGAAAAAGAAGGAGAGATTAGTACAAAGATTGCCCGAAGTAAAAGCGATAGAAAAAAATTCACAATCAGTGAAAATGAAGGAAAAGACGCAACCACTTTTTATAAAGTTATCGAGCAGTATGATTTTACTTCTTATATAAAACTTAATTTAAAAACCGGTAGAACACATCAGATAAGAGTTCATCTTTCCGGTTTAAACAAACCAATCTTTGGCGACAGGACTTACGGCGGTGATAAAATTCATGCAGGTATTGAATCCCAGAAATTAAAAAACAGAGTTCAGAATCTTTTAGAAATTATGCCGCGCCAGGCACTACACGCAAAAACCCTGGGCTTCATTCATCCGCATACAAATAAGCTTGTACGATTTGATTCTGATTTGCCGGAAGATTTTAAGTTGCTTTTAGAAAAATTACGCACATAAAATCGTCATTGTGAGCGATCCAGACTTGTCGGGAGAGCGAAACAATCTACAAATTACTTAAGAGATATTATGTCAGTCTGAGCCTGTCGAAGACTGATATTTAAAGGTTGTGTCACACTTCGACAGGCTCAGTGTGACAATTATATTGCCAGTAATTAACTCTCGCAATGACCTTTATTCTTCATTATATTTGCAACAACAATCTCAAACAATTAATAATAACTATGCTTAAACTTTACAACACACTTACAAAAAAGATAGAAGAATTTATTCCAATTGATCCGAATGAAGTGAAATTTTACGTATGCGGACCAACGGTTTATGATTACTTTCATATCGGAAATGCTCGCTCATTTGTTATGGCGGATATTGTGCGAAAGTATCTTGAGTACAAAGGTTATAAAGTAAAGTTTGTTATGAATCTTACTGATGTTGATGATAAGATTATTAAAAAAGCTAATGAAGAAAAGCGTAAACCGAATGAAGTTACAAATGATTACATCAATGCTTTTTTTGATGATCTATCCAAACTTAAAATCAAAAAAGCAAATGTTTATCCAAAAGCAACCGAGCATATGAATGATATAATCGGAATGATAAAAAAGCTTGAGGATAAAAAATTTGCTTACAACATTGATGGAAATGTTTTTTATGATGTTAAACATTTTGCCGGATATGGAAAGTTAAGCGGTAAAAATATTGAAGATCTTGAATCTGGTGCACGAATTGATGTTAATGAAGAGAAGAAAGATCCATTAGATTTTGCTTTATGGAAAAAAGCCAAAGAAGGAGAGCCTTACTGGGAAAGTCCGTGGGGCAATGGCCGTCCGGGATGGCACATTGAGTGCTCTGCAATGAGCTGCAAACATCTGGGTGAAACATTTGATATTCACGCTGGTGGAAATGATTTAATTTTTCCGCATCACGAGAACGAAATTGCGCAGAGTGAAGCCGCAACAGGAAAACCTTTTGTAAAGTACTGGCTTCATTTCGGTTTTCTTAATATCAATGAAGAAAAAATGTCTAAGTCGCTGGGTAACTTTTTTACAGCCAGAGATGTGTTAAAAAGATATTCTGCTGAAGCAATAAGAATGTTTTTTGCGCAAGCTTATTACCGCGGACCATTGAACTTTACAGATGATCTTTTGACCGGAGCTGAAAAAGGTCTGGAGAAGATTACAAATCTTGTTGATAAAGTGAATGATGAATTAAAGAAGAATAATTCCGGGACCAAACCTGAGTTTGATTTCAAATCTTATTACCAGCGATTTGAAGAAGCGATGGATGAAGATTTTAACACATCGCAAGCTGTTGCGGTTATTTTTGATTTTGTAAAAGAAGTAAACCGGATAATTGCTTCATCAGAAAATGTTGATGTAAGTTTTTATAATGATGTAAAGACATTTTTAACAAAAACTGCAGAAAATGTTCTTGGCATTGTTGATTTTAACAAAACAACTGCTGGTGATGATAAACTTGTAAATGATTTGATAGAATTACTTATCGCGCTTAGAACAGAAGCAAAACAAAATAAAAACTACCAGCTTTCAGATACAATTCGTGATAGACTAAAAGAGCTTGGTGTTGTTTTGCAGGATAGCAAAGAAGGTACTAGTTATAAGATTGGTAGGTGATGCTAAAGATTTGGTAGTTCAATTCTGACAACAAAATTAAATTTCGATTGGAGAATATTTTTATGAAAGATAATAACAATTATTTCGTTTATCTGCTAATATGTATATTCTTCCTAATTCTTTCTGTTGGAATATATTACATTTATCTAATTTCAAAAAAGAAAATTAGTTTAAAGGATGGATTTATCTCTTGGATAAAAAAAGCATTTGATATCTTTTTTGCTGGTTGGTAGTTTAATATTATATCTGTTAAGGTCACAAAAAGGCATTTATTTGAAATTTATATGATATATAACTTTTTGTAAATGTAAATAAATCCATCTCTGGTAAAGATTCGCTGAGGTGAATAGTTCTAGAATAGAAACTCCTCTGAAAAAATATTTCCAATACCAAGTACAAGATTTGGATCTAAAGATTTTTTTAATGCAGCCATTTTGCGGATATTAGCTTCACCATACATCATTAAAAGATAATCGCGTTTGGCTTTTCCAATTCCATGTTCTGCTGAAATTGTTCCTCCAAGCCTTACTGCTTCTTCACAAATTTGCTTGTAAAGCTTTTTACCTTCGTTAAACTCAACATCATTCTTTGGTAAAAAGTTTAAGTGAATGTGTGAATTTCCGAAATGTCCATAAGCCACAAAATCAATATTGCTTTGCTTTGCCCAATTCTGCAAAGTAAAATAAAACTCACGGAAAACTTTATCAGGAACAGCTACATCAGTCCCGAGCTTTCTGAAATTATTTCTTGCGACGTACTCGTTAACCTTCCAGGAAATTGCGTGACGAAAATCTTTTATCTTCTCTTTATCTGCATCACTAAAAGCAAACCAGGCAGTTTCTTCGTTTACATTATGAGTCTGCATCAAGCTATTCCACGCTTCAAGAATAGTATCGAAAGTATCGGCAGTTGATTCCTGTTCAAACCAGATTGCGGCTTGCGCATTTTCTGGAATCGCAGAAAAATCTTTTGTTAAAAACTTTAATGCATGTTCATCAAAAAACTCGAGTGCAAGTGCGTTGACGTTATCATTTACATTATTCTTTTTGTTTTGATAAGAAATATCTCTGGCTTCTTCAAGGAAATTTAGAGAGGTGGTTTCATCTTCAAAAAACAGAACGCAGGAAATTGTGTCTTCGAGTTGGGGAAGAAGTCTAAGTTTAACTTTTGTAATTATTCCAAGAGTTCCTTCAGACCCTATGAACAAATCAATTGCATCCATATCTTTTTTTACAAAATAACCTGAAGCATTTTTAACAGCAGGAAAAGTGTAATCAGGAATTTTTAACGAAATGTTCTTACCTGATTGAGTTGTTAACGATAGATCATCCCCAATTGCTCTCTGTTTTCCTCGTTCAAGATCAAGCACTTCACCATCCGGAAGAATGACCTGCAAACCAATAACATAATCACGAGTTGGGCCATACTTAAATGTTTTTGCACCAGAAGCATTTGTGGCAACTGTTCCGCCAATGTAGCAATTAGTTTCAGTTGGGTCGGGAGGGTAAAAAAGATTTTGCTGCTTAAGTTCTTTTTGAAAATCTGAAAGTAGAACTGCTGGCTCAATTAAAGCATAAAATTCTTTTGCGTTGATCTCAAGAATTTTGTTGAGTTTATCAGTTGCAATAACAATTCCGTTTTGCGGAACACGCGCACCAGTAAGTCCAGTACCGTTTCCTGCAATTGTAACTTTAGTTTTCTTTGTATTTGCTTCTTTAACAACTGAAACAATCTCTTCAACACTTTCGGGAAAATAAACAGCCTCACAATTTCCTTTAAAATTGGAAGCATCGATTACAAAGTTTTCAAATTCATCGGGGTTAGTTTTAATTATCATTTAACTCTGAATCTTTCTTAGCAGTAATAAATATTCTTTTTGTATTTCAAGCTCCGGTATTGCTGAATTTCTTTTAATCATATTTTCAATGCTCATCATTTTCAACAGCTCATCAATAGCATCAAACATATTAATATTCGGATAAGTTTCATCACGAAGATAATGAATTAGTTTTAATGTTCTGAAAGCATCAAACCAAAAATGCTTTTGTTTTTCAATTTCGGTCGGATTATTGTTTTTTAATAGTACTTTATTGATAAAATTTTCAAAATCCTGTTGAGTAAGAAAATCTGATATTGCAGGATGAATATTTTTGGAAATCTTTAACAATGAACTTTGGCTTATTATTCTGTCATTCCGAACTTGTTTCGGAATCTCCTCCCTCGTATTGATAGATGTTGAAGAACCTGAAACAAGCCCGCCTGCCGGACGGGCAGGTTCAGGTTGACTTGAAGACTGGTCATAGAAAACTTCTAACCAGGTTTTTAGAATTACAAAACTTTTAGGATTATAAAGCAAATATTCATCACGAGTGTTGGATAAATATCTATCAACACTTTTGCCGGTTCCAAATGGCACTCTCCAGGAACCTCTTTTTGATGGATGAATTGAGGTTGAATTGATTTTCCCAATTGGAAAAATCTTTGCAAGCTTTTCAAGGAAATAAAAATCTTCTGCGGCTTTTCGTTTATTCATCCCTTCAACTTTAACATATGCATCGGGAGTGCAAAGCATTGTAGAACCAATTGTGTGAAAAGCATAATCGGATTTTGCAAAACTTAAACCTAAAACATAATATCTCAAAAATATTTCGTAACAGATTATTGCTTTGGTTTCTTCATCATCGCTGGAAATATCGTGTGCAAAATTTGCAACCGCTGCTTCCAAATTATTTCTATTAAACTCTTGTGAAATTTCTGAAAGGTAATCTGAATCAACAATGCAATCAGCATCTGTACAGAGAATAATATTTTTATTTATTGAGAGATAATCAAATTTAGAAAGAGCCAAATCCATTCCAATTTTACGTGCTAAACCAACACCGCCGTTTTTATCATCAAGTTCTTTTCCTGAGCTGCAAGCATCGATAAATGAAATATTTACTTTGGATTTTATTTCTCTCAAATAAACTAATGTTTTTTGATTATCATTTTTTACTTCGTCGGATGAGGAAATACTGTTATTTATAACAATTAATAGAAGTGTGTTTAGTAATTCAAGTTCATCATTCAGTTCTAAAGATTTAATTAGTTCGGGAAGATTATTTGATTCGGCAATTGATGGGACAATAATAATTTTTTGAAAATATTTTGGATGGTCATTCTCAATTTGCCAAATGTCTGATGATCGTTTATTTAAGTATGCGGAAATTTTATCGGGTATTATCATTGTAATTTTTATTTAGTGCTATTTAGTGGCTTTGTGTTTTTGTGGCAAAAAAAACAAAGCCACTAAATCACTAAAGCCCTAAAGGACGCAAAAACATTAAAAATAATTTTCTATTAAATCTTTAGCTTTGTTAAAATCAGGTCCATCAATCCAATTGATAACAACACCTTCGCGTTCCATTTTTCTAAACCATGTCATCTGTCGTTTTGCAAAAGAATGAATTGCAGAATTTAGTTTTTGAAACATATCGTTTTTATTTAATTCGCCTTTAAGATATTGTGCGATGAATTTGTATTCCAATCCAAAGAAAATCATTTTATTATAACTAATTCCGGAATCCATTAAAGATTTAACTTCCTCAATCATTCCTTCATCATCAAGTCTTTTCTTTAATCTTACAGTAATCCGTTTTTTTATTTCATCCCGGGAAAGATTAATGCCAATAGTTAGAGAGCTGCATTTATTATTTTTGTCATTTCGAAGGAGTGAAACGACTGAGAAATCTCTATCATTTTTGGTCACAGATTTCTCACCCGATGATTCGGGTTCGAAATGACCATTCACTTTTGCAACTGCAATTGCTTTTATTATTCTTTCTCTATCTTTCAAATCAGTTGTATTGTGAAGTGCTGGATTGAATTCTTTTAACATTTCTCTAAGTTTATCATCAGATAATGATGATAAGTTTTGTTTGTAAGATTCAAAATCAGCTTTGCTGAGATTATAATTTTGCAGAATGGAACTTAAATACATCCCCGTTCCGCCAACAAGAAAGGGAAGTTTGTTACTGTTTTTTATTTCATCAAAAGATTTATAAAACAACTGCTGGAATGAAAATAAATTAAATTCTTCGGTTGGATCGATTATATCGATAAGATGAAAAGGGATTTGTTTTCCTTGAATCCAATATTCGGATAAATCTTTTCCGGTTCCGATATTCATCCCGCGATAAACCTGACGGGAATCTGCTGAAATTATTTCTCCGTTAAAATAATCAGCAAGTTGTATTGCAAGTTTTGTTTTTCCTGTTGCGGTGCAGCCTAAAATAGTAATTAAATCATATTGCATATCTAAAATTACAACAGAGAAACAGGAATAGAAACAATATAGTTGGTTCCTGAACCATCTGTTTGTAATTGGAAATCTATTTGCATGGCTTCAAGCAGAAATTTTGAAACTGCTAAACTTAAACCCGTATATGATTCATCCGCTGTAACAAAGGTTAAATCAAAAACTTTATCAAGCATTTCTTTAGTTACAATAAGATTTTCATCTTTAATATTCAGTATAACAAAATTATTTTCAATTTTAGTACTAAAGTAAAGATTTCCACCATGCTTCATCATATCACAGGAAAAACGTGAAATGTAATAGCATGCCACATAAAATTTTCTTGTATCAATTTTAATTTTTACATCTTCTCCAAGTTTTTTAAACAACTTTACATTTCTTGATTCAACATAATCAGAAAGCATGGTTAAATGGTTATTCATTACTTCATTAAAGCTTACTTCTTCCGGTTTTGTCTTTGTGTTTTTTTCTGAATAATCAATTGATGCTTGCAGAAGATCTAAAACTGAAACTGTTTGTGATGAAATTAGTGAGATAACTTTTTTGACTTCATCAGATAAATCAAATCTGGATAAAATTGAGGAGTAATGTTTTATTGTCAGCAAAGGAGATTTGACATCTTGCATAATAAATTCTGCAAACTTTGTTAGCACTTCTGTTTTTGTTTCCGAAGATTCAATTTGCTGTACTAAAGGTTCAGCGATGATATTTGAATTCTCTATTTCATTTTTTTCAATTGGCTCATTCCCAGATTCAACTTCGTTTGTATTTAATTGAAAGTCATTTAAAGATACTGTTTCAGCCGCTGGCATTGAATCCGGACTTATGTCCGTTAGCACCAAGTTATGCAATTCTTCTGAAGCGTTTTGTTCCCGGAAATCAATTGAATTGTTATTTGCGGTAAAATATCTTTCTTCCGAAGAGTAATCCGGTTCTGACTCTGGATAATAATCCGGCAATATAGTATTATCTTCAGCTAAAGTTGTTTCCTGCAGATCATTGTAATCCTTAAAATTACTCGATTCAAAATTTGATTTTTCAAGTTCATTTTCAGTATCATAAACTGTAGTGTTAGATAACTGAGATTCTTGCTCAATTATTTTAGAATCATAATTGTTTTCAGTCGATTCAACATTTCCATCCGGATTAAGGTTTGCAGTGATAGAAGATGAATCATTGAACAATTTATTAACGAGAGTTTCATCAATTTTATAAACAGTGCAGTTGCTGTTAGCCAGAGCAGATGAATTTCTAGGCTCTTTCTGTAAAACCTCTGCTTCTCCGAAAAATTCCCTTGGAGATTTAAAGAATAATCGCTTAATAGAACTTAGTTTTATTTTTACTTCTCCATCAATTAACAAATAAACATAATCAGCCGGCTGACCTGAAGAGTAGATTAAATCGCCTTCCTTAAATTCCAAAAAGTTATTTTCATCAAACGGAATATTTAGCGAATCAAAATCCTGGTTTTTAAATAAATCGTTTGATTTAATCAGGTCGATTGTTTTATGTGAGTTCATTTTAATTCCAAAATTATTGCCAAATGGAAGTTTATGAGCAAATATTGTGCAACAATCAAATAAACGAAAACGGTTAAAAAACTAAATATTTATCAATCTAAAATAAATTTGGTATTTTTGTCCACTTAAAGAATCCACATTTTACATAAAGCATCTTACGAATGGAAGAATTTGAATTAGTTGAACTCGCAAAGTCCGGTGACAGACAAGCCCTTGCGCAGTTAGTAAAAAATAATGAGCAAACGGTCTATAATTTTTCGTTTAAGATTTGCAGGGATAGAGATAAAGCAGAACACATAATGCAGGAAACTTTTTTCAGCATGATAAAAAGTCTGCATCAATTTGACGGGAATTCAAAATTATCTACCTGGCTGTACAGAATAGTGTCTAATCATTGTTTAATGCTTGCAAGAAAAGATAAATCGAAAAACTTTATTTCGATAGATAATGATGATGAACTTTACGAAGATAAGTACACTGCTGATTGGTCGCGGATTCCAAATCAGAATATTGAGAACGAAGAATTAAAAAAAATATTAGATGAGTCGATTAATAAACTTAGTCCGGAATACAGAATTGTTTTCTTACTTCGTGATGTCGAGGGTTTATCAACAGAAGAAACAGCGGAATTAACTGAGCTAAGTGTTCCCGCTGTAAAATCAAGACTGCATAGAGCACGTGCATTTTTACGAAAAGAATTAAATGAAGCATTTAAAAGATGAGTGAACAAAAACCAAATTGTAAAGACGTTATGCAGCATATCTGCGAAAGCCTGGGTGAGGAGCTTAATTCAGATAGATGTGTAGCTATTAAACAGCATCTGGATAATTGCCCGGATTGTAAGAACTATTTTAAAACTGTAGAGCTTACAATAGATTATTATAAAAAGTATAATGTAGATATTCCTGAAGATGCACATTCCCGACTAATGAATTTTTTAGATCTAAGCGACTGCGATTAAATTCCACATCGATCAATAATTTTAAGATAAAGGATAAACACAATGCCGATATTTGAATACAAATGCAAACAATGTAATTCCAGGTTTGAAATTTTACACAAATCATCATTGAATCAGGAAGAAGTTTACTGCCCCAAGTGCAACTCAAAAGAAAATCAGAAATTATTATCAACATTTAGTGCCACCGGATTTTCATCTAACAGTTCAGGTTGTGAAAATGGAAACTGTGGAATTGAACCTTCCTACGGCGGAGGTTGTTCTACCGGTATGTGTGGATTAAATTAAAGGAGCAAAAATGAATAGATTTAAAAATGTAATAATTCTAATCGTCATTCTATTAACTTCTATAAGCTGTGCACAACAGGATCAATCTAATTCTATTACAATGGATCAGTTTAAGGAACAATTAAAATCTGATAAAAACATGATTCTTCTTGACGTCCGCACTCCGGAAGAATTAGCGGGTCCGCTTGGCAAAATTGAAACTGCTATAAACATACCCCTGCAAGTATTAGAACAACGGATAAGCGAATTAGAAAAATTTAAAGACAAAGAGATAATAGTAATATGCCGTACTCAAAATCGTTCAGCGGTTGCTGTAAATATTTTGAATAAAAATGGTTACAAAGCAAAAAATGTTTTAGGCGGAATGACAGAATTTAGAAAAAACTAATCGTGCTTATTATAAACAACCATATCGTTGTGCGTAATTAAATTTGTTAGGTCTATAAATATAATTTTAAGTTAAAAATCATTAATAAATTAGGATTTTTACTTGATTAGTTTAAAAGTTAAGGTTAAAACCTAACTTAAAAGAATTCAAAAAATCAATTCACCAGGGTTAGTTGAAATCACAATTACTTTCAGTAAATTTGAATCACAAATATTGTTCCATTTGGGAAAATATTAGTGAGTTTTACATTTAACGCGGCTTTAATTTCTGACCTTTCAGTCTTTTGAAATTATGCAGCCAGACTGACTATATTAATCCCAATTAAAAAACTTGAAATTAATTAAGATGCTTAGGAGATAGTATAGCTTAATTGTTACACACTTCTTATACACAATCAAACGTGATCTATAATTTTACCTCCCGGAGGATTATATGAGGTTTACTATACAGTTTTTAACTGTACTTGTTATCAATGTTTTTTTATCCGGAATCGCTTTTAGCCAAAGCGGTAAAATAGCCGGTAAAGTAACTGATGCCGGTACAGGAGAAGCTCTTCCATTTGTAAATGTTATGATAGAAGGCACTACACTAGGTGCTGCAACTGATATAGACGGCAATTATTTCATTATAAATGTTTCGCCTGGCACTTATTCAGTAAGGGCCTCTGCTATTGGTTATAATGCAATTACCGTTCAGGGGATTAAGGTTGCCAGTGGATTTACCGCAACACAGGATTTTAATCTACAGTCCGCCGCGCTTGAATTAGAAGGTGAGATTGTAGTAACCGCAGTAAAGCCTCTAATCAGAAAAGATGTTACAGCCACAACATCTGTAGTTGGTGAAGATATGATTTCACAGCTTCCTGTTACAGAAATTTCTGACATATTGCAGCTTCAGGCAGGCGTTGTTTCATCGGGCGGCGATTTGCATATGCGCGGCGGGCGATCAGGACAGATTGCATATCAGGTTGATGGTGTTCCGCTGACTGATGCCTATGATGGAAGTTCAGTTATTAATGTTAATGCTAATGCTGTTCAGGAATTACAGGTAATTAGCGGTGCATTTAATGCTGAATACGGACAGGCAATGTCCGGTATTATTAATATTGTTACTAAAGATGGAAGTAATAATTTTAATGGTAATATTCAAACTTATGTTGGGGATTATTTTTCGAACCGGCAAAGTAAATTCTGGAATATTCAATCAATAAATCCTGCTGCTATTAGAAATTTTGAAGGCAGTTTAAGCGGACCGATTTTTCAGGATCAGTTGTTCTTTTATGTAAACGGAAGATACAATTATAACACTGGCTACCTTTATGGCAGAAGAACATTTCTTGTTACAGATAAAGCCACTGAAATTGCGGGATCGGGCGGTTCTGATTTTAATATAACTCAAAACGGTGATAATTCATTTGTTTCTATGAATCCGGATGAAAAAATTTATGGACAGGGTAAACTTACATACAGAATGTTTTCCGGAGTAAAAGTAAATGCTAACTATGTTTATGATAAAGAAAATTATCAGGATTATAATCATTCCAGAAGATTGACTCCGGATAATAATCTTCAAAGATTTAGAAAAGGTTATTCTAATATTCTATCCATAAATCACGCAATCAGCAATTCTTCATTTTATAACCTTAATCTATCTTATTTCTTTAAAGAATATCATCACTACTTATTTGAAGATATTTATACCGACCCCAATACATTAACAACCAAATATGTTAACAATACTTCTCTGCAAACACCACCATTTAGTTTTGAAGTTGGCGGTACAGATTACAGCAGATTTAAACGAAGTACCGGAACCTATTCTGCAAAACTTGATTGGACTACACAATTTAATCAGGAAATTAATTTACAGTTTGGCGGAGAATTTAAAAGACACGACATTTACTTTAAGGATATTACGCTGTTTCCTGCAACTTTAAATGGAGTAAATACAGTAGACATTGCACCAATCTCATCTCCTCTTAACAATGAGTATAATCATAACCCCAAAGAAGGTGCATTTTATTTGCAATCCAAATTTGAGGCGTTTGATTTGATTTTTAATATTGGTGCAAGACTGGATATTTTTGATCCTGATGGAGTTGTGCTAAATGATCCCACAGATCCAAATATTAACAATCCGTTAAAACCATCAAACCAGTTTAATGATTTAAATAATAACGGAGAGTATGATCCTGCGCAGGGTGAAACCATAAAGACATTAGCCGATAGAGAAAAATACTGGTATCGTGATGCTACCGTAAAATATCAGGTAAGCCCGCGTATAGGTTTAGCTTTTCCTATTACCGATAAAGGCGTACTGCACTTTTCCTATGGACACTTTTTCCAGTTACCTTCTTATGAATATTTATACACAAACCCTGAATTTGAACTTGGAGTTGGTTCAGGTAACCAGGGATTATTTGGATATGCAGATTTAAAACCTCAAAAAACTGTTAAGGGTGAAATTGGAATACAACAGCAGCTTGGTGATGATATAGCAGTTGATGTAACAGTATTTTTTGAAGATTTTAGAGATCTCACCGGAACACAAAGTGAAGAAATTAATGTGTTCGGTGGTGCATCCAGCTATAGCAGATATGCCAATTCTGATTTCGGTTTTTCAAAAGGTTTTATAGTAAGTTTTGAAAAAAGATTTTCAGGTGGATTAGCAACCAGTATTGATTATACATATTCAGTTACTAAAGGTAATGCTTCAAATCCCGCTGATGCAAGAAATGCAACACTTGGCGGCGCATTACCCGAGACATTTATTGCACCGTTAAATTGGGATCAGGAACATACACTTAACGTTTCCATTGCCTATTCCGTAGAAAGAGATTATGGCTTTTCATTGATCGGGAATTTTTACACCGGTCAGCCATATACTCCTCAGGTAAATAAAAACACAAATGTTACTCAAAATGCTTTTCCGAGAAACTGTGAATCCAAACCAAGCATTTTGAATATTGACATGCGTTTATACAAAGACATTCCATTCGGAAATACTACTCTTTCACTATTTCTAAAAGTTTATAACTTATTAGATATGGATAATCCAAGAGATATCTATGGTGATTCAGGTGATCCGCTGTTTACTTTTGGACGACTTGAAGCAGAGAAAATAAATCCGAAATTATATTATAATACTTTGGATGAACTTTATACGAACCCCGGATTTTTCTCAGAGCCTAGAAGAGTTGAATTCGGTTTTTCATATAATTTTTAAAAATTGAAAGAGATTGAAATGCAAAAAAGAATTATATTTTTATTGATGCTTTTGCTTCCATCACTCAGTATAGAGTTGTTAGCTCAAAGAGGTGATCCTACACTTCTTAGAATGGGTAAGCATACCGGAAACAGAATTGGAATCTCCTTCTACAATGATGGTCAGATCGCAGGATTTAATCAGGGTATTGATATCAGAGGAGAATGGCCGTTAGGCTCCGGCGAAAATTATATTGGAGATTGTATTCCGCTAATTGGTGTAGAGTTTATTAATACTCTTGGCGATACCCTTCACTCCGTAATTATTTCACGCGGACCCAGAAAAGGTCAATCGGATGAAAGACATCCTTCTAGAAATTATTTTTGGGGATGGAATCCTATTCCGGGTTTTCTTAATCCAAATGCTCAAACTGTGGCGATGAGTCATCTCCCAAATTCCTGGCCTATTGAAGGATGGAACGATCCTATTGCAAGCTCCTGGAAAGATCAGTATGGAAAAACTGAATGGTTCGGTTATTTCGGAAGAGGAATTATCAATGCAGACCAGGAAAGTCTTTTTGACGCAGATGATCAATCTGATGACGAATTTAATTTTAGCGATCCAACCACGCAGCTTAATCAGATATTTATTCCGGACAGCAGAGATCCATCAAGACATGGTATGGCTCTTAAAATGAGAGTTAGAGGATTTCAGTGGTCAAACTTCTTAGCAGAAGATGCTATCTTTTGGCTTTACGATATTACAAATGAAGGTACAACAGTTTTCCGCAAAGCTAACTTTGGTACTGTTGTAGGAACACTTGCCGGCGGTGATGGCGATAGTCAGGATGATCTTGGATATTTTGATGTTGACGAATGGATTACATATTCCTGGGATAGCGACGGAATCGGAAATAAAGGGCAGAAGGTTGGATATGTTGGTTATGCATTTCTTGAATCACCGGGAAATCCGTTTGACGGAATCGACAACGATGATGATTCAAAAGTTTCTTCACCAAGATTTCTCCAATCTGATTTTGATTCGGTTACATATAATGTAGGCAGTGTTGTCGTCCTGATCGACCCGGTTACTTATGCAAGAACCCTGCATACCGTACAAGCTTTGCCGGATACTGTTTATTCAATGGGTGTGCGCTTTGTAATAGCAGCAGGAAAGTATTTTCGTGAAGGACATATTGGTTCAATAGTTAATGGTGCATCAGTACCACATCCATCTGCTTACGATGGAATTGATAATGATCTTGACGGTCTTATAGATGAAAACCAGGCTATTCATTATACTACCAGAGTTATTAAAGGGTTACCGGGACTTAGTTATAAAAATTACAGAACAGGTGCCGGCGTTAATGATTTATTGATTGATGAAAGAAGAGACAATAATATTGATGAAGATGGAGATTGGACTTTAGAATTTGATGATGTTGGTATTGATGGATTAGGACCCGGTGATAACGGATATCCCGGACCCGATTTTGGAGAAGGCAATGGAATTCCTGATCAAGGTGAACCTAATTTTGGCAGAACTGATCCTGATGAATCTGATCAAATTGGATTGACCAGTTTCAATTTCTTCTCAAATCAGGCAGCACCGGATTTATCTATCGATTCGTTATTATGGGGCAGAATGACTCCGGGTAGATTTGACGTTGTTTCGCCAACTCCGCAGGATGGTGATTTTATTTATGCATCGGGTTATTTCCCGCTTGTTCCCGGTAATGGAAATGTTGATGTTAAAGAAAGATTTTCTGTAGCACTGCTTTTTGGTGAAGATCTAAATGATATCGTTGGCAATAAACAGATAGTTCAGCAGATATACAATTCAGGTTATAAATTTCCTCAGCCGCCTAAAAAACCGACAATTACTCTGACACAAGAAGACGGAAAAGTGGTTATTTATTGGGATGGAGAAAAGACTGAGAATGACAGAGATTTTATAACTAAGAAAAAAGATTTTCAGGGTTACAAAATTTATAGAGCTACCGATGCAAACTTCCAGGATTCAAGAACAATAACAAACGGTATTGGTGTTCTATCATTCGATAGACCTATCGCTCAATATGATCTTGTTGATACAATACAAGGATTTTTCTATCCTTCACAAAGACTGCTTAATCAGGTAGGCGGTACTACATTTTACCTGGGCAATAATACCGGTTTAATTAATAAATTTGTTGATTCAACTGTGGTTTTAGGACAAACATATTATTATGCAGTTTGTGCTTATGATGAAGGCGACGCATCTCAGGATATTTTCCCGTCAGAAAATTCTAAATTTTTAAGAAGAGATAACACAGGATTAATTATTACCGATAACAATACCGGTTATATAACACCGGGCGTTAGACCTGCAGGTTATGTTCCTGCCAGTATAGTAGATATTAAAAAATCACAACCTTTTATTGGAACCGGTTCTTATCGGGTTGAAGTTGTTGATGACGAAGCAATAAAAAACAACTTTACTTATAAGGTTGCTTTTCAGGATTCCGGTGCTGAAGGTTACACGATAAATTGGTCGCTGATTGATTTGATCTCTCCCGACACAGTTTATGTCCCTTCAGTAAATAAAGAATATATTGTTGCTCCTCTCGAAACAATAGAGATTCCGTCAGGCAATGATACTATCTTTGTTAATGGTTTACCGTATGCACTTAGTGGTAATACATATACTGCTCCCTATGATAGTTTAGTAGCAAGATCTACTTTGTTCAGCGGAAATACGCCTATAAGACATGGATTCAGACTTCAGATTTTTAATAGTAATGTAATTAAGCTTGATACAGCAAAATCCGGATTTGAAGGTATTAACGGACCTGAGCCTGCATTAACTTTTAATATCTTAAAGAGTACTACGTATCCGCAAAATAATGGGTTAACTTTACCCAATGACTATGTGGTTGAGTTTTCAGAAGGAATAGTAGATACATCAATTGAGTTTAGATTATATCCGCCAAACAACCCTGCTAATTTTTTCCCGGCGGTACCGGTTAATTTCAGAATTAAAAACCTGACTCAAAATAGATATATAGACTTCTTCTATAGAAAATCCGGAAGTGTATCAACAACTTACTCGCTCTATTTTAGAGATATCGCTGATACCACTTTGCGTAACACCTGGAAAGTTGATCTGTTTTACGTTGGTGCAAATATACCTTTGCCAACTACTGGTGTGCTAAATCTGTTCACAACAAAACCATTCAGTGGAAATGACTATTTAACATTTTCTACTTCGGGTGCTGTGATAAATAAGGAACTCGCCTCCAGCGAATTGGATAGAATTAAAGTAGTTCCAAATCCTTATGTTGTTACGCACGAAGCAGAATCAAGACTGTTAAGTACTCAAATAAGTGGTCGTGGTGAAAGAGAAATCAGATTTACATATATACCGCCCGGAACCAAAATTTCGATATTTACAGTACGGGGTGAATTAATAAAAACATTATATCATGATGACTTGTACGTCGGTGATGTTTACTGGAACTTAAGAACAGAGGAGAATCTTGATGTTGCTTATGGTGTATATGTCTTTGTTGCTGAAGTTCCGGAAGTAGGTTCCAAAATAGGCAAGTTTGCCCTTATAAAATAATGGAGACAAAATGAAAAAGTTTATTTTAATTTTTAGTTTTATTTTTGCAATAAGCTTGGCTGGCCAAACAAAAGTTGGTTCTACTGCCGCTCCATTTCTTAATATCGGAATAGGGCCGCGGGCTGCTGCAATGGGTGGTGCTTTTGTTGCTACCGCAAATGATGTAACTTCACTTTATTGGAATCCTGCCGGAGCATCCAGGCTTGGAACTAATGAAGCTATGTTTACTCATCTTTCCTGGTTTGCAGATATAAATTATAATTGGGCAGGCTCAATGCTAAGTCTTGGCGATATGGGAGTTGTTGGGCTAAGTATCGGCTATCTTGATTATGGAAGTCTTGAAGTTACAACACTAGCTGAACCCGATGGAACCGGTGAGTTTTTTACACCATCTGATATGGTATTCTCATTAACGTATGCATATAATTTGACTGACAGATTTTCGATTGGTGCTAATGTAAAATATGTAAATCAAAAAATATGGAATACCTCTGCTAATGGATTAGCAATCGATCTTGGTGTTTTATTCCTTTCAGATATTTATGGATTAAGGATAGGAGCGGCAATAACAAACTTTGGTTCTGATATGCAGCTTGACGGTAAAGATTTATTTGTACAGTACGATATCAATGGACAAATTTACGGTAATAATGATCAGATACTTGCAAAGTTAAATACAGACAGTTATCCATTACCATTAACTTTTAAAGTCGGTGTTGCAATGGATATAATTGATATTGAAAACCATAAATTAACATTAGCTGCAGATGCATATCATCCAAATGATAATTCCGAATCATTAAATGTAGGAATGGAGTATACTATATTTGATATAGTTTCATTAAGAGGCGGTTATAAATCATTGTACCTTGATAATTCTGAAGAGGGTCTTACACTTGGAGTTGGTTTTAAATATGATTTAACACCAACACTGGGATTAGTTTTTGATTATGCTTATCAGGATTTCGGTATTCTGGATTATACTCAGCAGTTTGCATTTGGTATTAAATTTTAACTTTCTAAATAAATTGTTTTTAAATATTTTTAACAAGTTCACTAAATAAAAGGAGATCTAAAGATGAACAAATTGTTAGGATTAATAACCTTTATCCTGCTTGTAAACTTTACGTTTGCTCAGACGGTTGAGTTTCAGGTTGATATGGGTGTTGCAGCTTCAAAAGGACAGTTTACCGTTGGCGATGAAGTTAAAATCGCCGGTAATTTTAACAGCTGGAATAATGGAGCAGATGTTATGACTGATCTTGATGGAGATACAGTTTATACAATCACCAAAACATTTAATGTTGGTGATACACTTTACTTTAAATATATAAAACGTGCTGACAATTGGGAAAATGATCCAAACAGAGAGTACATAGTACCTTCTGGTAATAGCACATATTTTGCTTATTGGAATAATGATGATCAGTACGCAGTTCCTGATTCTATCGACGTCACTTTCTCTTGTAATATGGAATTTGAAATTGTATCTAATCGTTTCAATCCTTCCACAGATACTCTATCTGTTAGAGGCAGTTTTAATAGCTGGGGAGCATCAGATTTGCTTTCTCAAAGCTTAACGGATCCAAATGTTTACGAAGGCACATACAGAATTTATACTTATGAAGGAGAAACCTTCAATTATAAATATGCATACTTTGGACCAAACGGAACCACCTGGGAAAATGATCCAAATAAAACTTATATGATTACTGCAGATGATATGAATTTTGGTGCAGCGTTCATTGCCAGAACTTTTAATGATGCTACACTTTCAACTGTAACTAACTTTCCGGTTACAATTAAATTTACAGTTAATATGGCTGGAGCAATTTCAGCAATCAATTTACTGCCTTTCCCATCTATCGATGACGTAAGATTGTGCGGTGCTAATGCACCATTACAATGGCCTGCCGGCGGATGGCCGAATGCAGATAGTATACGAACCATTAAATTGTATGATAACGGTACTAATGGTGACGTCACTGCAGGTGATAATATCTGGTCACGTGACGTAACATTCCCACAATATTCACCATTAAGAATTCAGTATAAATATGGTGCAAATTGGGGATTGGCATCAAACGGCGGCGGTAATGATAATGAAAACGGCGTTGGTGCAGATCACTTTATTGATTTTACAACCGATTTAGTAAGTGCTACAGTTGAAAACGTATTTGGTACAATGGGTACTCATACATTAGTAAATGTAGTTACAGATGTCAGGGATTTACAATCAGGTATACCGGCAACATATGAGTTATCACAAAACTATCCGAATCCATTTAACCCATCTACTCAGATACGTTTTGCAATTCCTGAGGCTGGAAATGTTAGCATTAGAGTATTTAACACATTAGGGCAGGAAGTAGCAACTCTTGTAAGTGATTACAGAAATGCCGGAAATTATGAAGTTGATTTCCATGCTTCAAATCTTTCCAGTGGTATTTATTTCTATACTATTACTGCAAATAACTTCACCCAGACAAATAAGATGATGATGTTGAAGTAATTTCAGTTTTTCTTTATGAGCAAAAAGCCGATCAGTTGATCGGCTTTTTTTATAACTACTCAGATCATCAGTAAGTTAATTTTTATCTTATTGTTTTAATCTTAAGATCTGATGTAACTGAGATTTAATTCCATTTGCACCAGGATAGTTAGGATTTAATGACAGACAACTTTCTATTGTGCTAAGAGCTTCAGAAAACATTTTTTTCTTTGAATACGCACCAGCCAGATTGTAATAAACCTGTGGATCATTATTACCGTACTGCAGACTTTCATTCAAATATTTAATGGCTGAGTCAATATTTTCTTTCGATAAATCAATTATACCAATCCATTTTGCATAAAATGCACCGGGAAATCTTTTTTGTCCCTTTAATAGAAATGTATAAGCATCATCAAACATTTTAGCAGCAAGTAATTGTTCGGTGACGTATTTATAATACTCACTAACAAAAGGGTATTGGGTAATTAAGATTGTAAGTTCTCTGATAAATTCATTGTAATTATGATATCTTAAATAATATTCTGCCGCCTCTCTGTGAGCACGTTCCCACGAATATCTGTTATCAATGACTTTAACAGCCAGACTATCAATCAATGTTTGCTGATTAAAAAGTTTAAGCATATAAGGTACAGATTTAGGTTCACTGAATGGCCAATCATTTTTAAGTACTAATATTCTGTACTTTGAAATAACCGAATCTAATCTTGAGATATACGTCTGCGCGTTTGTTAAGCTATCAAGTTTTTCAGGATCAATTTTTTCTTTCTCAGCTTTAGGTAACAGATTATTTTTCAGCATTACATCAAAAAAAGATTTCCCAATTAATTTATATCCGTCAAAAGTCGGATGCAGATGATCAGTCATTAAATTATTTCCAGTAATACCTTTTGGACTAATTGAATTAAATATTGAATCAATTTTTACAATCGGATAGTTGAACTTTTTACTGAAATCTATAATTAAATCATTAATTTTTTCTGATGCTCTGAATCTTAATCCATCAAGATCTTTAGCATATCTAAAAAGCCGCAATGCTTCTGTGGAATCATCTGATTTGGATTCGGCAAGTTTAAATATTTCATCCGCTTTTGGAATGTTATCAGCTTTTAATGAAACAAAAGGAGGCTGGTCTTTTAAATTACAAGCAAGCGTGGAGATTATTACCGGGATATTATTTTTTTTACACTGATTCAGAATATCATTAAAATTTCCTCGAAACTGTTCTATGCCGAGATTATAAACTTCAGAATTAAAAGCAATAGTTTGATTCTTAACCATCCTTGACATCAAGGTTCCGCTTTTCTTAAGCGCACCCTGAGATCCATCACTAGTAAATATGCTCTGAATCCATTTTAATATATCTCTTAAAAGAACAAAGGTTTTATATTTTTCTAGTGATAAAATAAAATTGACGATGCTTCTGGATTGTCCTATAGATTCCATCGATCCAACACCAAAAGCCCCATAGTACTCATTGTGTCCCGCATAAAATAAAATCAAATCTGGGTTTTGTTCAATAACACCTGGCAGAAGATCAAGAATTGTGTAAGAATTAGTAGCTGTTAAAGAAACATTTATTATCTCAATATCTAATTGAGGATAAAGAATTTGTAGTTTCTTTTTGATATAAAGTCCGAAATCTCCATTAGGCGTAAAAGGATAACCTGCAGCGCTGCTTGCACCCATTATAAAAACACGAAATGTATTTTCGCTTTTAATTTTACTAAAACTATTTTGATTTGAATATGGGATTCCCGAAGTGGAATGGAAATATCGATATCCGACATCGGGATTTAAAACCAATTGCCCTGGTGCAATCTCAACCCATTCTGTTGTATCTATTCCGTAATTAGTAAATCTTAATACCAATTCTAATAGTATGAAGAAAATAATTGGTATAATCAGAAGCACCAGATTGAACCAAAAAGGATGCTTTCTTTTTTTATCTGATGACGATGTGTTCTCTATAACTGTATCGTTATTTTTGATTGATTTGAGTTTTACTTGCTTATCCTTTGCCAAGTTTTCTCCTGTATAGTGCTTATTTTACATAACCATAATAATAAAATTATTTACTTTTTATTTTTATGGCATAAGGTATATTTTGATTTGCAGAAAATTAAAGAATTATATTGAAGAATGAGAATAATTGTTTTATATACACTAACCACTCTGGTTTTTACTACTCTGATTTTTTCACAAAATGAACAGCTAAATTTAGCTAAGATTGGCAGCGAAGTTATTACAAAGGATGAATTTCTGGCCAGATACGAATTGACTCCACAATTATATAGAGAAAACAAAAAAATAAAGGATGAACTAAAGCAGGAGTTTCTTTATTCACTAATTGCAGAAAAACTTTTATCACTTTACGGAGATGAAATATATATTGATACCACTGCAGTTGTAAAAAAAACCTTGAAGATCTTTGAAGAAATGTTTGTACGCGATGCGCTGTATAAAAAAGAAATTGTGGATAAAGCTAAGGCAAAAGCCGACTCACTTCTTAGCTTTTACCTGGCTAATGCAAATAATGTAAGTTTGATATACATACGATCTGAAAATGAAAGTGAAATAAATAATATATATAATCTTTTAAAAAAGGGAGTTCCTTTTGACAGTCTTTATACTGAATTGAATTCACATAATGAAGATACACTTACAATATCAGTTGGTCAGTTAGCGGAAAATATTGAAGATAAAATATTTCCATTGCCTGATGATGCGTTTACCCCTACTATAGAAATGAATAGAAGCTGGTACATTTTCAAAATCTTAAAAAGATATAATCCAATTATCTTAAAATCTCTTGGGTGGGAAAATGATTTTAAAAAATCACAGAAACTAGCTAAAGAAAGAGCTGAACGTGATTTCTATAAAGTTTACATGGAAAAATTTTTTAAGGATAAGCAGGTAAAAATTAATGGAAAGTTACTTAAAAGTTTTTCAACTCATTTATTTGCAGTTCTAAAAAGCAGAGTTTCAGATAATCAAAAAAATGAAAAAATTTACTTAATGTCTGTTGATATTCCACTGATTGAATACCAATTAGGCAAAGATACTCTCGCGTTGACTTTTGTTGAAATGAGCGATAGAAATCTTAATGCAGAGGATTTTTTGAACTATTTAAGATTTGAAAATTTTAATGTTGATTCATTGGACTACTATACAATTCTCAATTCACTAAGCATTAAAACAAAAGATTTTATAGAATACAAAATGCTCGCAGATGAAGGTTATAGACAGGGGCTTCAGAGTAACAGCGCTGTAAAGAATCAGATGAAGATGTGGAAAGATAATTATTTCATGCAGCTTGTTACTACAAAATTTATTGATTCAGCCAAGGTTTCTGATCAGGAAATAATTGACTTTTATAACGAACAAAAAAATGGAAAGCTAAGAAACAAACAGGTGAACATTCTGCAATTTTATTCAGATAGCCTGGAAACTGTGGAAAAATTTTTGAATGAAATTGAGAGCGGGAAAAATTTTGAAGACCTTCTAAAAAAATATTCGTCAAATCAATCATCAAAAACAAATAATGGCGAATCAGGTTTTATTACTGCCAATTCAAACGGAGAAGTTGGAAGAATCGCCGCATCCATGAAAATTGGTGATATTTATGGTCCAATGCCGTTTAAAAATGGTTATTTGGTCTTTAAACTTCTTGATGTTAAAGAGGACTCAGCTTCCTTAAGTAAAGATTTTGCTGAACTAAAAAATGAATTGGTTAAAGAGTTGGGTTATCTAAAGCAGAAAAAATCAATTAATAAATTTATTGGAGATTTAGCCAATAAATACGGGCTTCAGGTTAATCTTGATAATTTAAAAAATATCGCAGTTACATCTCATCAATCAATCATATACAGATATCTTGGTTTTGGCGGAAGAATTCTTGCAGTTCCACTTGTAAATATTAATATGGAATGGGTACCTGAGTGGCAGGGAAGTTCTCAAAATATTCAATAATGATTTTTAAATATTAAATATGTATATACTCGGTATTTCAGCTTTTTATCACGATAGCGCAGCTAGTCTTGTAAAAGACGGTGAGATAATTTCTGCTGCACAGGAAGAACGCTTTACCCGAAAAAAACACGATCATAACTTTCCGCAAAAAGCAATTGAGTTTTGTCTTAAAGATGCTGCCATAACCGCAGAACAGCTTGATCTTGTAGCATTTTATGATAAACCATTTTTAAAGTTTGAGCGCTTACTTGAAACTTATCTTGCTTATGCTCCGGTTGGAATTAAATCTTTTATCAAAGCAATGCCGCTGTGGATAAAGGAAAAGCTTTGGATGAAGGAAATGATAAAAGATAAACTTGGTTACACTGGCAAAATAATTTTTCCAGAGCATCACGAGTCTCACGCAGCGTCTGCATTTTATCCATCGCCTTATAACAAAGCGGCAATTTTAACAATGGATGGGGTTGGTGAGTGGACCACAACAAGTTACGGTATTGGTGATGGAAATAATATCCAACTTCTTGCAGATATAAAATTTCCGCATTCACTTGGATTGTTATACTCAGCATTAACATATTATACAGGGTTCAAAGTAAACTCCGGTGAGTATAAAGTTATGGGCTTAGCTCCCTACGGTGAACCAAAGTACAAACAATTAATTTATGATCATTTGATTGATGTAAAAGATGATGGCTCATTCCGAATGAATATGGAGTACTTTAATTACTGTCAGGGACTTACAATGACGAACGAAAGGTTTAATAAACTTTTCGGTGGTCCTCCAAGAAAACCCGAGACAAATCTTACCCAAAAAGAAATGGATATTGCTCGATCTCTGCAGGAAGTGACAGAAGAGATTGTTCTTAAACTTGGCAATCATGTTTACAAAGAAACAGGATTGAAAAATCTTTGTCTTGCAGGAGGAGTCGCCTTAAACTGTGTAGCTAATGGAAGATTATTAAGAGAAGGTCCGTTTGAAAATATCTGGATACAACCTGCGGCAGGAGATGCAGGCGGAGCACTTGGTGCCGCTTTGATCGGCTGGTATAAATATCATAATAACCCAAGAACTGCTGATGAAAAAACAGATTCACAAAAAGGTTCATATCTTGGTCCGATATTTAATGATGATAAAATCCATGCATTCATTCAATCAAACAATCTTTCTGCAAAAAAATATGGTGATGATGAATTAATTGAAACAGTCGCAAACCTAATCAACTCAGAGAAAGTAATTGGTTGGTTTGATGGCAAAATGGAATTTGGTCCGCGTGCACTTGGATCAAGAACGATTATCGGAGATGCGCGTTCTCCTAAAATGCAGGCAACGATGAACATCAAAATAAAATTCAGAGAAGGTTTTCGTCCTTTTGCTCCATCTGTACTTTTTGAAAAAGTAAGTGACTTTTTCGAGATTGAAAAGGAAAGTCCATATATGCTTCTTACTTCTGATATAAAGAAGGAACGGCGAATTCCAATGAATGATGAAGATCAAAAAAAATGGGGAATTGAAAAACTTAATGTTGTACGATCTGATATTCCTGCAATTACGCATGTGGATTATTCCGCAAGATTGCAGACAGTGCATAAGGAAACAAATCCAAGATATCATAAACTAATTTCAAAGTTTGAAGAAAAAACAGGTTGTGCGGTTATCATTAACACATCATTTAACGTAAGAGGAGAGCCGATTGTCTGCACTCCGGAAGATGCATATAAATGTTTTATGAGAACGGATATGGATTATCTTGTTCTTGGTAATTATATTTTAAGTAAAGAAGATCAGAAACCACTTGAAAACGATACAAATTGGAAAAAAGAATTTGTACTGGATTAAGCAGTGTTAAATTTTATAAAGTAAAAACCTCGAAGGTTTGTTAAAATATGGTTATTAAAAATTTAAAAGTAGAGAAGATAAATAAATAAACCTTCGAGGTTTAATTATCAAATAACTCTAATGCAAAACTATGTTAAAAGAAGAAATAAAATTTATTGATAAATCTGAAAATGCAGTTAAGAAAACAGGATTAACCGTTGGTATTGTTTTAATATTGTTATCACTACTTTTGTGGTATCTGGGTAAAACTTCATCAATTTATTTTTCTGCAATTGGTGGATTATTTGTGATAATTGCCGTTGTATTTCCTTCTCTATTGCGTCCATTCCATAGGCTCTGGATGATGCTTGCTTTGTTAATGGGATTTGTAATGTCCAGGGTAATTTTAACTTTATTATTTTATATTGTGTTAACTCCAATTGGATTTATTGCAAAACTTGTTGGTAAAAAGTTTATGCCCTTGCGATTTGATAAAAATGCTTCAACTTATTGGGAAAAAAGAGAGAGTACAGCAAAACAAAAAATTGATTATGAAAGACAGTTTTGATTGCATGACTGCATGGGTGCATGCAACCATGCAATAATGCAGACATATTTTTTAATCTCTAAGGGTAAATTCCCC
>DPRR01000025.1 GCA_003538625.1 Ignavibacteriales bacterium | reverse complement strand
AGGTCTTCAATAATAACAAGGTGGGAAAAGTTCATTGTGCTTAAACTATTTCATTACAAAATTATAAAATCATCAATCAAATTCAAATCATCATTAAAATACTTCTGTACGCCTTAATGCCGCCCTAATAAAAAACCCGAATAAAAATTCGGGTTAACAAATCGAATATATTTCAAGTAATTGATAACCATCATTTCTAAAAGTAAAGATATAATAAAATAAATAAGATTCAAATCGTGCTTCATATATTATTTACAAAAGGAATAAAAAATAAACCTGTTCCGCAACTAAAAGTGCTCGCAGTAATAATTTTTATTTTGGCTTGCTTCGCACTTGATGTCGCTACACAGGCTAATTTTTTTTAAGGACTGCGGTTATTTGTTCCTTCGTTCATTCATTTCACTACGTCCCTTCGTTTCATTCATTCTCTCAGTCGCAAAAAACCTTAATCATTACAGGGCAACCTGCCTGCCGGCAGGCAGGTTCAGGCTTCGCCTTCAATTTAAAATACCAGGGCAAGGTTTTGTGGATAAAAATAATTGTTCCGTTCAAAATTGCTCACGGTTTTTAATACCAAAAACACCGTGCCAATTTTTCCACTCCACAAATATTTTTCCCTAATGCAGGAGTGTTAATTTGCAATTTGCTCCTCCTCCTGACCTCGTCGTCACAAACCGCAAAATAACCTGAAGCACAGTCTTGGCTTTTAAACACAAAAAGTTTTTTGCCCCCCGTGGACAATTTATATAATCATCTTAACTCTCCCTTGTCATCAAAGGCACATTGTCTTTCTTACTTGGCAACCGCAAGGGTATATAAACGTTCAGCTATAAAAGGAGCAAAAATAAACACCACGAATGACGGCCTGCCTGCCGGCAGGCAGGTATTTCTTTTCGCCCTTTTACTTAACGCTGCCCGCCCTTGCGCTTTATCAGTAAATCGTTTGACTGGTTAACACGGGGTCAAAAAATTGTTTTTTTTAGAGAGAGGTGGCAAGTGTTAATAGCATCCGTAAAATATAAAGGTAGTCTGTACCGGTTAGTTATGGTCAAACGCAAAATAAAAACTGTTTACTTCGTAAACTGTTTTAATTCTGTTGGCTTCGCCGGGTCTGTTTCCTTCTCTACTCTATGCAGTGCTTATAAGTATTTCAATCAGTTTAAATCAAACAAAAAAACAAAATCAATCATTAATCAAAATCAGGTGGCTTTATGGTAGTAAAACGTAAAATGGCTTTAATGGCTTTGCATTCTCATTTAATTAAAACAGAAAATTTTAACTGGGCAAATTGTGTGTTGCGTTATTTGCACGGTTTCAAAATTGACAATTGGGAAATCTGGGTTATCAATTGTGCTTTACGTCTTGCAAATCTTTCAGAGTTTCAAATCCCACAGGTGCATAAATGGTAAACACTATTTTATTAAAACATAAAACCTTAGGCAGCGCCGCGCTTAGGTGCGGTGCTTCTCAGTTCGGTGTTAAAAATATGGGCAAGTTCTCAAACTATCCTTCTTTGTTTGTTGCCGTATTCAAAACACAAGAAAAGCGCAGTAAGTTTTTAAACTATTTGCGCTCACAAAATCTGACATTCCAAACTGATTACTATTACAAATACGCAATCCATAAAAACACTTTTGTTTATATGGTATTTGTAAAGCTTTACAGGTGTATTCCATCAGAAAAAATAGGCTTTAATTCTTTTAAACAGTTGTGCAGCTCAAAAGCAATTCAAATTTATTCTAATCAAAATTATTTCCACCCTCATTCTATAACCAAATACGAAAGGAGTTAAACCAATGCATCATTACTATATAATCAACAGCGGCAAAGCGGTGACATCTTTAGAAGGTTATTTGCTGCTGTTTACCTCGTATGACCTGGCTGAAAGATTCTGCAAGGGTATGAACTTCAAAGATTATACAATCCATAAAACATTAACAGAAAAAGAAGCATTAAGCAGATCATTTAATTTTTATAAAAAACCTGTCGGAAAGGAGATCAATTAATATGACAGCTGCAAAATTATTTTTGATTTTTATGAACGAACTGAAAGCGGCAATCAGTGCCCGAAATAACCACTTAATTTTATTCTGCTGCGATATGATAAATGCACTTGATTTTGATCAAGTCCCGGATGACTTATTAAAAGAATACGACAAACTCGTATCAAAGGCTAATAATATTATTTACTCAAATACAAAGGAGAAATAAAGATGAATCGAGAAAACATTTATAATAAAGTAAACACAATAATTTTAGAAAAATTAAGAAGCGGAAAAATTCCCTGGAAGAATAATATGATTGCTTTTCTCCCGCTTAATTTTATCAGCAATCATTTTTATCAGGGTATTAATTGGCTGCTGTTAAATCACCAGGATTTTAAAAGCCCGTATTACTTAACATTCCTTCAAACAAAGCAGAAAGGCGGAGCAGTATTAAAAGGCTCGCAGGGTTTGCCGGTTGTGTTCTGGAAAATTATGAAAGGCTTACCCGATGAAAACGGGCAAACAAATAATTTTCCTTTAATTAAAATATCTACTGTTTTTAATCTTACTCAAACAACGCTTTATAATAGCAGCAAAGAAGAAGAACTGAAACAGGATAGACAAAGCGCTGAGGATATTTTATCAAATATAATAAGCGCACACAATCCGGTAATTGATTATAATTTCAGAGGCAAAGGATTTTACAGGCCTTCAACTCATTCAATCTGCCTGCCTCCGATTGATCAATTTAAAAATCCAAACTCTTTTTATGATGTTTTATTTCACGAACTGATTCACTGGACTGGGAAAGATTTGGGAAGAGATCAGGGCGCAAAGTTCGGTGATGATGATTATGCCTATGAAGAACTAATAGCAGAACTGGGAGCAAGTTATTTGTGCAGCATTGCAGGGATTGAAACTGAAATTGAAAACCAATCAGCATATATTCAAAACTGGATTAAACACTTTGAAAATGATCACTCTTTAATCATTAAAGCATCATCAGCAGCAAAAAAAGCAGTTAATTATTTACTACTCAATAATATAGAAAACAAAGAAAGCGAAGCGGCATAACCTGCCTGCCGGTAGGCAGGGTAGGCAGGCCGCCGCTCGCAGAAAGGATTATGATAAATGAAAAACTTTAATAATGATTTCAGCATTGATGAAGCAGTCAGAACTTTATCCGCTTACGGATTGGAAGAAGTGCAGAAAGTATTAAATCTGACTGATGATGATGTTATTGATTTACTGCTTGATAACTGCGAACATTATCAAGCAAAGATAATGGAATGGTTTGCAAATTATTTAAATGATTCGGCAATTGAACTAAATGAAAGGAGGTTTGAATGACATATATAAATGTAGCACGTATTAAAAAACTTGCTAAGCAGCATAATAAAAGAGTTGGAAAAGATTTTCTTTTTTCATTAGATGTTTTTATAGAAGAAAAGATTATTAAATCTTCTCAGGTGCACAACGGTTCAAAGAAAACTTTAGACAGCGCAGTATTTTCCCATAGGGATGGCTATGCCAAATTATATATTTAAAAAATAATTAAGGAGATAAAAATGAAACTCACAGATTTTGCAACAACACTAGCGGCAAAAAACCACTTTATAAAAGCCAGCTTCGGCGGATTCCAGGGCTCAGGCAAAACAAGAACAGCAACCGAATTTATTATCGGATGCTACAAAGATATGAAGCTCACTAAACCTGTTTTAATACTCGATAACGAGAAAGGTTCGCGATTCTTAATTCCGATACTAAAGAAAGCAGGTATACAGGCAATAACAAAGGACACAAATCATTTAAAAGATATTCTTGCAGCTTTTGAATTTATTAATAAACGTGAAGTTGATTTTTTGTTTATTGATTCATTAACTAAAATCTATTACAGATTTATCAAAGACTACAAAGAGAAAAACAGAAAGCAGAGAATGACTTTGCAGGATTGGGGAACCGTACTCCCTGCATGGCAGGAAGAGTTCTCAGATCGTTTTGTTGAGGTTGAAGGCAATGTTGTATTTACGGGTCGTGCAGGTTTTGAATATGAAAAGGAAGAAGATGAACAGGATGAAGAAGGTAACGTAACAAAGAAAGGTCAGTTTGTTAAATCGGGAGTAAAGATGAAGATTGCCGGAGAAACTCCCTACGAAACGGACCTTAATGTATGGATGCAGCTGGAGAAAGGACTGACCAAAGATAAAAAACCATTGCAGAAAAATGTTGCTTACATACTTAAAGACAGAAGCGATACAATAAACGGTAAAATATTTGAAATGCCGTCTTACAAACATTTCAAACCAATAGTTAGATTTATCCAGGGCTTGCCGGTTGATGATGTTGCGGGAGCAACATACACAGAAAATTTAACTCCGGGTAATGATTTTGAATGGGTGCAGAGAAATCTGCAGCGAAAAATAGAAGTTGAAAAAATCCAGGCTGTATTTGATGAAAACGGTTTAGGTGATGCAAGAAGCAAAGCAGATAAACAGCTTAAAGCTGTAATCATTAAAAAGATATTTGGAACAACGTCAACAACAGAAATCGAAAAAATGGATGCACCGCAGTTAAACCATTGCAGAGCACTGCTGGAAGAACTCTTTCAGGAAATATCCGCAGCACAGCCCGAAGATCCCATTGCATTTATTAATCAATTAGAAAAAGCTGCTTAAACCTGCCTGCCGCCTGCCTACCGGTAGGCAGGGTAGGCAGGTTTTAATGCTTCATCCCGATCAATCGGGATGAAGTTCTTTTATAATAAGAAAGGAAATACTATGAGACATAAAAGAAATTATTTAAATAAAGATCCTTATTGGATTATTGCAAGATTTGGGAAATGCTCAAAATGTTCTGAATCAGTAAAAGGAAAGAAAGCTTATTACTTCCCGTTAACTAAAGACATATTCTGCGAGAAATGCGGAGAGCCGGAAGCACAGCAATTCCTTGAATCCGCTTTTGATGAAATGATTTATAATTCACAAGCAGGAAGATAAACTGCCAACATAGTTAAATATTTTTAGTCTGCACCTGGATAATTCCGGGTGCATTTTTTTTAAGACAGGACAAAAAAATAAATTGCCTGCTCCCCTGCCGGTACGCAAACAAATTATTTTTTGAAAGCAAATCACAAAAAAAATATCTTGCGGAAGCCGCAACATATTTTTTTTAATACAATTGAATATTAAAACAGTAAATTACAAACGTACAGAAGATTTAGCTATGGCATAGCCATCCCTATGGGGCGGAAATACAATACGGACAGGCTCAGTCACAGTTTTTAGTTCGTTATTTCCTTTACTCGCTCAGCTGCGGCTGTGCTCACCCTGCCTACCGGACAGGCAGGTTCGTTCCGCTATCCTTGCTTCCCTTCGATACAAGTTCAATAACTTCACTGTTCAAAAACTCCGCCTTCGCTGATAAACACGTTAAGACAGAAATGTTTTTTCCCTTGCTCGCTCGCTTCGTCCTTATGCTCGATTCCTCGCAGTCGTCCTCACTCCCATCGCTTCACTCAAAAACTGAAAGCATATGGACCAGTTAAACCCGCCTACCGACAGGCAGGTTTATTTGATGAAATAAATCCAGGATCATTTGCAGTTGTTTTCTGCAGCTGCATTATGAAAGATCAACCTGCCTGCTGTCAGGCAGGTTTGGAATAATTTGGGAAAGACAGGAAATCTTCAAAACTGATTTATCAAAGGATGCTGTGGAAAATCTAACTAAGCAGAAGAACTCAGAAATATATCATGGTAAAAATGATTATTATAAAGTGGTGGAGATGAGTGTGAATTTTTTGGTTGAGTGAAATGTTAATATGTTAAAATCATTTCCAATAATTTCTTGAAGACTAATTATTCTTTCCATAATTTTAACTTTGTATTTAATCTGGTTAGGACATTATGGCATTTAACGAAAACACTAGAGTAAAAATCCCCGCCATTCTACACTTGTGCAGATTAGGCTATAGCTACTTATCATTATCAAAAGCCAAATGGGATGAAAGCACAAATATTTTCACAGATGTTTTTACTGAAAGTATTACTCGCATTAATAATGATATTGATCCAAATGATATAAAAAGAATATATGAAGATGTTTCACTTGTATTGGATAATGAAGATTTAGGGGAAGCATTTTATAAAATGATCACTTCAACCTCAGGAATTAAACTTATTGATTTTAAAAACTTTAATAATAATTCATTCCACGTTGTTACAGAACTCACTTATAAAAATGGTGACGATGAATTTCGTCCTGACATAACATTGCTAATAAATGGAATGCCACTCGCATTTGTGGAAGTTAAAAAACCTAACAACCACGAAGGAATACTCGCAGAAAGAGATCGAATAAATACCAGATTTAAAAATAAAAAGTTCCGTAAATTTATAAACATCTCGCAAGTGCTAGTCTTCTCCAATAATATGGAGTATGACCAGGAGTCGATAGAACCTATTCAAGGAGCATTTTATTCTTCAACAGCATATTCTAATGTAAATTTTAATTGCTTCAGAGAAGAAGAAAAATTTGATTTAGAAACTCTACTCAAACCTGAAGATGATGAACTAGAGAATTCTGTATTAAAGGACAACAACCTTTCGGCAATTAAACACTCACCTGAGTTCATTACTAATAAAGAACCAAACACACCAACAAATCGAATCTTGACTTCCCTCTTTTGTAAAGAGCGTTTAGCTTTCCTTTTGAAATATTCTATCGCTTATGTAACCGAAGCCACCGGATTAGAAAAACACATAATGCGCTATCCTCAATTGTTTGCTACAAAAGAAATTGAACGGACTATTGAAAGCGGTATAAAAAAAGGTATTATCTGGCATACACAAGGTAGTGGCAAAACTGCATTAGCATTTTTTAATGTTCACTATCTAACAGATTACTATCAAACCAAAAATATTATTCCAAAATTCTATTTTATTGTTGATCGTATTGACCTGATGAACCAGGCAGTACGTGAATTTACGAATCGTGGTTTAGCAATTCACACAGTTAATTCAAAAGTTGAACTTCAAGCTAGTTTTAAACTTAAACAAGCAATTCATAACCTTAGCGGTAAAAGAGAAATTACTGTTGTAAACATTCAGAAATTTAAAGATGATACTGATGTACTAAGAGCCAATGATTATGACCTCAACTCTCAACGAATTTATTTCTTGGATGAGGTTCACCGGAGTTATAACCCAGCAGGCAGTTTCTTAGCAAATCTTTTTAATTCTGATAGAAGTGCAATTTTAATTGGGTTAACAGGTACTCCTCTAATCGGCAGTGATAGACGTTCTCGTGATACTTTTGGAGATTATATCCACAAGTACTATTACAACGCTTCAATTGCAGATGGCTATACATTACGACTTATTCGCGAAGGCATTGAAACCAAATATAAAATGCAGTTGGAAGCAGCTCTTAAGGAGGTTGAAATTCTTAAAGGTGATGCAGATAAACGAATTATTTATGCTCACGAAAAGTTTGCTGAACCTATGCTTGATTATATTGTAGAAGATTTTGTAAAAAGCAGAATACGTTTTGGAGATCATACTATTGGTGCAATGGTAGTATGTGATAGCGCAGATCAAGCTAGAAAATTATTTGAGATTTTCATCAGCAAATATAATCCGACACAACCCACCGTAGAGGAAGTTACACCTTATTCTAAAGTTGCAGAACCAACTATAGTTTATTCTAGTTACCAGGAAGCTCAAGGAAAGAGTCTCATTGCTTCTTTAATATTGCACGATGTAGGCTCTAAACAGAACCGTAAAGATGAAGTTGAATCTTTTAAAGAAGGTAAAATTGATTTCTTGTTTGTTTATAATATGCTGCTAACCGGTTTCGATGCAAAACGACTTAAAAAATTGTATATCGGTCGAGTTATTAAAGATCATAATTTATTACAAACGCTCACAAGGGTAAACCGGCCTTACAAAAAATTTAGATATGGCTTTGTTGTTGATTTTGCAGATATCCGAAAAGAGTTTGATGCAACAAATAAAGCTTATTTTGATGAGCTGCAATTAGAGCTCGGCGATGAAATGCAAAATTATTCTAATCTCTTTAAAACAAAAGAAGAGATCGAAAAAGATATTGAATACATTAAAGAGCAATTATTCCAATATGATTTAGGCAATGCAGAAATATTTTCTCAGCAGATAAGCCAGATCGAAGATCGTAAGATAGTACTATTGATAAAAAAAGCTCTGGAGATGGCAAAAAATCTCTACAATATTATACGCTTAATTGGTCATTTTGATTTACTGGAAAAACTTGATTTCAAAAAGTTAAATCACCTTTATAATGAAACTTCTAGACATCTGGATTTGATTAATCTCAAAGAATCAGTCCAGCACAATGTTGATACAACAAACTTGTTAAATGTTGCGCTTGAAAATGTTCTCTTTATGTTTCGCAAAATCTCTGAAGAAGAAATGATAATTGCTGATGAACTAAAGGATATGCTTCGTAAAACTCGTGAAGCTTTAGGTGGTAATATTGATCAACAGGATCCTGTTTTTGTATCACTCTATGATGAACTCAAAAGATTGTTTGATAAAAAAAATCTTGATGAAATTACTCAGGATGAAATGAAAAATAATATTGGTTCCCTTCAGCAGATTTATGATAGGGTAACAGAACTTAATAGATTAAATAATCTGATAAAAGCTAAGTATCAAAATGATGCTAAATATGCACGCTTGCATAAACGCATATTAGAAAAAAATAATATCACAAATAAAGAAAGCTTAATTCGTGATACTTTGATGGATATCAAAAAAAATGTTGATGATAAAGTTCTTATCAATAATCGGATGCTAAATAACGAAGGTTATTTTGATGGTCTTATGAGTCAGATAGTTATCAGCAGTTTTGGAAGATCAAAAATTGAACTCGATCCGGAATCAGCTAAATACATTAATAATTGTTTGGTAAAAGAATATATGAATGAATATCAGGGAGTTTATGCATGGTAACGCAGGACTTTAAATCTCAGACAGAATTACTCATAGATAGCCTTAAAGGTGTATGTGCCTCCTATGGTCTCGGTAATGATGGTAATGAATTCAAGATTATCACACAGGTATTTCTGTACAAGTTTATGAACGATAAGTTTGGTTATGAAGTAAAGCAATTAGAACCAAAATTAAAAAATGCTGAAAGCTGGGAGCAGGAAATCGCGAAGTACTCGGATAAACAATATGAAATGTTGCTTCTTCGAATGAACCCGGATAGTGCAAAACTAAAACGCGAACATTTTTTATCCAACCTTCACAACAAACAAAACAAAGAAGAATTTGCAAAATTTTTTGATGATACGCTTCGTGATATAGCAATTTTTAATAATGAAATATTCTCAGTAAAAACTGGTACGGGTGCTAAAATAACTTTGTTTGATGAACTTAGTAATTATATAACCGATAGCTCTCGACGTGATGATTTCTGTCGGGCAATTATAAACCCCTTGGTGAACTTTAGTTTTGAAAAAATATTTGGTCAGAAATTCGACTTTTTCTCTAAGATTTTTGAATATCTGATCAAAGATTATAATAAAGATGGCGGTGGTAAATATGCTGAGTATTATACCCCTCACGCAGTATCAAAAATAATGGCTTCAATCTTGGTTGATAAGCCGGTTAAGAATGTAACCTGTTATGATCCCGCCGCTGGCTCCGGTACCTTGTTAATGAATTTAGCTCACGCAATCGGTGAAGATCGCTGCACAATTTATTCACAGGACATATCTCAAAAGTCCAGCAGTATGCTTCGCCTTAATCTTATCTTAAATAATCTTGTCCATTCAATACAGAACATTATTCAAGGTAATACTATGCTTACACCATACCATAAAGTTGGTGATAAGTTAATGACATTTGACTACATTGTATCGAATCCACCATTCAAATTGGATTTTAGTGATTATAGAAACTCACTCGAAACAAAATATAATCACGAACGTTTTTTTGCAGGCATTCCCAATGTGCTTAAAAAAGATAAAGATAAAATGACAATCTATCTTCTCTTTATCCAGCATATTATGTTTTCTCTTTCAGCAAAAGGTAAAGCAGCCATTGTAGTGCCAACAGGTTTTATTACTGCACAAAGCGGAATCGAAAGAAAAATTCGTGAAAAGTTAGTTGAAGAAAAAATGCTTCGCGGAGTTGTTTCTATGCCAAGCAATATATTTGCAACTACAGGTACTAACGTTTCTGTTTTATTTATAGACAAGACCAATACCAAAGGTGATATAGTTTTGATGGATGCCTCTAAACTTGGCACTACAGTCAAAGAAGGAAAGAACCAGAAAACCTTGCTTTCACCTGAAGAAGAAAATTTAATCATCAATACTTTTAATAATCACAAAGTCGTTGAGGATTTTTCTGTAGTAGTTTCTTATGATCAGATAATAGAAAAAAATTATTCATTTAGTGCTGGGCAATATTTTGATGTGAAGATTGAATACACCGACATTACGCCAAAAGAATTTAAAGTTAAAATGGATGGGTTCAAGAAAAATCTAAATCAACTTTTTAATGAGTCAAAAAATTTAGAAGTTAATATTAAAAAGCAGTTGGGGGAATTGAAGTTTGAATAGGGTTACAAAATTGAAAGATATTTCTTCAACTATTGGAAGCGGAATAACGCCAAGCAGAAGCAACAAAAACTTTTGGATTGGTGGAACTATACCGTGGCTTAAAACCGGTCAATTGGGTGAACATAAGATTTACGATACCAATGAAAAAATTACAAAATATGCATTGGCAAATACTGGTATAAAAATATTTCCTGTCAATACTCTGTCAATAGCTTTATATGGTGAAGGAAAAACAAGAGGAAATGTTTCAATATTAAAAAGTGAGATGACAACAAATCAAGCTTGTTGCAATATAGTAATTGATAAAACCAAAGCTGATTATGAATTCATTTATTATTTACTCAAAACAAAATATAATCAATTAAGAAATTTGTCCTCTGGCATTAGAAAAAATTTAAACGCTGACTATATAAAAGAATTAGAAATTAACTTACCAAGTAAAATTACAGTTCAACAAAAAATCGCCACCGTTCTTTCATCCTTAGATTCCAAAATCGAATTCAACAACCGCATTAATGCTGAGTTAGAAGCAATGTCAAAAACGCTATATGATTATTGGTTTGTGCAGTTCGATTTTCCCAATGCCAATGGCAAACCATATAAATCAAGTGGCGGTAAAATGCTTTGGAATGAAGAATTGAAAAGGGACATTCCGGATGGTTGGGGTGTCAAGAAAATGTCTGAGTGGATTGATATTGATAAAAGTGGTGATTGGGGCAGAGAAGAACATGAAGGCAAATTCACTAAAAAAGTTACATGTATTCGTGGTGCAGATATAAATGGTTTAAATGGACTTGAGGAATTAAAACCACCCGTTCGTTATATTCTACAAAAGAACTCTTTTAAAATTCTCAAATCCCACGACTTGATTATTGAAATCTCAGGTGGTAGTCCGACTCAATCAACCGGTCGCCTAGCATACATAACCGATGCAACATTAAAGCGATTCAACAATCCAGTGATTTGTTCAAACTTCTGTAAAGCCATTTCAATTAAAGATAAAAAAATGCTTTACAACCTCATTTACTATTGGAATAGTCTTTATGATAGTGGTGCCTTTTTCGGTTATGAAGGAAAAACAACTGGAATTAAAAATTTATTATTCGATTCATTCGTGAATTCATACTGGACAGTCGTACCACCAGATACTTTAGTTGATAAATTCTATAAGGTCATGACTACAATCCAGGATAAAAAACAAGTTGCATTATCTGAAAACCAAAAATTAGCAGAACTCCGCGATTGGCTTCTCCCAATGCTTATGAATGGACAGGTAAAAGTAAAATAAAATTGTCTATCATTTAGCTTCCTTATTCAACCTACATTAAAACAATTTTTGCTAGTAAACAAATTAAAATCATACTCTAATTTCTGATATTGTGTTTAATATTTACCCAAAATTATTTATTATTATAATAGACAATTGTTCAAAATAACTTTAGAATAATATAAACAGAAAAGCCAATGGAAAAAAGGACTGAGGGTGCTTGGGTAATTAACCACACAAAAAAACTACTTGATGTTAGAGATACTCCAGATTTTGAAGATATCGAAGTTGCGGGTAAATGCGGAGTGTTTCTTTCAAATCTTGCAGCTTCGGATGAACAAAGTGATTTGAATAGCGATAAAGTTTCTGCTATCGCAAAAGTATCAAACATAAAAAAGACTGAAATTGAAACAATCAAAAACAAGTTAGCAGAAGCACGACTGATCGAACTTGGTAATAATGGATCTATTTCGGTATTAGGTATAACAACATCTACAGTATTATCTCATACCTCAGATATATTTACAAACTGCAACCCTTCAAATTTTCAAAAAGCTGCACTAGAATTAGCTGATAATATTTCTGATTTGCCAAAAGGAGAAAAAATTCTTAATGAATATATTTCTGATACTTATTCACTTTCTAAGACATCAACTTCTGATTTAATGTTACAATCAGAAGAAATCGGCTTTATTGATTATGAAACATTAGATGATAAATCTAAATTTTATTTTAATGGTAATCTATTTAAAAGAGAGAATGTCATCAAGACTAACGCTGTACTATCATCACTTAAATCAGAAGAAACTAAAAAAATAACTGAATTAGATGGATTATTAACTTCGAAGGGTTGTATAACTTTGGAGAAAGCTAAGTCATTTTTAGGTGAGCAACTTTTATCTAAATTACAATCTATTGGTATGTATGACTTTAATGAAGTCAGTAATTCAAAGGAAACTAAAACATTTGTAACTAAACCTTCAGCATTTTCAAAATATGGTAATCCATTTGAAGAAGATGCTTTGGACCTTGCGAAAGCATTTGTATCTTCATTATACTATGGTATTAATTTTAGCACTTCAGGTCGTGGTAAAATTACTATGCTAAAAGCATTAATGCGCAGACTAGTAAATGGTTATGAAGTAGGCCCTGCAACAGCAATTGGGGAAGACTACAAATTACTTGAATTAAAAAGGGTAATACAATTAAGACCAGAGGCTGGTACTTCAATGTATTATATGAGATTACTTAAAAAAGATGTTGGGGCTTTGGCGATTCAAGTATTAGAGTTTGGTGATACATCTGAACAAACAGTTGTTAATTCAAATATTTATTCCGGTAGTGTTACAAATTATGTAGGCCCTGAACAAAAAAGATATGCAAATCGTAAAAAACAAAACCTGCAATCGAAAAAATCGGTCGCTGAACTATTAAGAACATTTAGAAGCTAATGGAAAATCAACCAACATTGTTCAAAGGTGAGTTAATGGAAGAGTTACTGCGTAATTACTTCCTAAATCTAGGCTATTACGTAGCAAGAAGTGTAAAATTCCAATATGATGGTTTTGATATAACTGATGTTGATCTTTATTTATATGGCCGCTCATCAAGCCTAACAAGACAGCGTATTAATGTTGACATCAAAAATAAAAAATCACCACAAGCATTCGAAAGAATATTGTGGGCAAATGGATTGATGAAATTACTTAATTTCGATTCCAGTATTGTTGCAACAACTGATCAAAGACCTGTAATACAAAGGTTTGGGCAATTACATAATACTGTAATTTTAGATGGATCTTTTTTATCAAAACTCCGTGCAAATACTCTCCCAGATAGATTGTCAGAAGAAGAGTTTTTGTCGAAATTGTCAAATCATAAGAGTTATAAAACATTTAGCAATAAAGATTGGCGTTACATTTACGAATCATCAAAATCCAAATTATTGACAGAACAAGATTTTTCGGGATTCAATTCCGTTTTGTCTATCTTGATTTATTTCATTGAGAAAGCGATTATTGATGAACAAAAAAGAGAAGATGCTACAAGAATGACATATATTATTTTATCTCATCTTCTAATAATCATTGACTACATAGTTAAGGACATTGCTTTTCTGGAAACATCTAAAAGGGAAAAAAAACTTTCAGATGGTTTTAGATTTGGGAATCTTGGTGAAGTTGGAGTTGATAAAGTTATTTCCATGGCGGTACAAATTTCTGGTAATAGATCAGCGGGTTCTTTTTTGAAATCATTAGAGAACATTCCAACTGATATACTTAAAGATTTTTTTAGCAAAAATGAGAACTCTAAAAATCTTTTTAACTGGGCAAAAGATTTTGAAAATTTAGGTTTCAAAAAAACTTTTATAAATCCGGAATTAATTGAATCTCCTCTCAAGGGTGTAATTTCAGTGATCCTCGATTTTGCTAATATTGAACGTAGAAAATTCTTTGAATCATATTCAAAATTATTAGTAACCAATGAAAAACCTTTAGTGGATGATAAGAATTAGTGGCTACAAATTTGTCGTCATATTTCATTTTTAGGTATGATATTGTTTTATTTGTGGATTAAAATGATATAATGATTATTAAATATGTTATATATTTAATTAGAAAGAGAAGTTCGTTTACACTGGTTAAATTAAAGTTAGATTTTTTTTCTAAGAATCAAATAAAGTGAGAGTAACTATATGAGCAAGCAAAAATTGGAAAACAGTAATGAACAGAACTCTTTTCATAACCCCTCCTAAATGGTAGAACTAAAATAAGCCCTAATCCAACACAATCTCAATATATAATATAAAATAGTAAGTCAATCGCCCAGATTGATGTAATTCATAAAACTTGAAATACTCCATTGAAATGATTACAAACTTATAAAAAAGAGTTGTTATTCTGAATAACAACTCTAATTATACTCTAATTTATCGAGTAATGCTCTTTAATCAAATTAGTAAGAATCATCCTTTGTTCGGGTGCTAGAATTTTTCCAATAATACCAATTTCAAAAATATAACCACTAAAATAATAGTCCTTTTGTAAATTCTTAAGAGTTCCTATTCTGATTCCATTCAACTCACCAGAATTAATATTACCTGCGAACATAGTTACGCCATTATTGAATACTTTTGAGCTATCACCATTAAACTCGAAGTATAGAAATGATTTTGTGATTCCGATATTTCCGATTACCGTTTTTTTACCTATCTCAACTGATAGTGGAACGGGATCAACTGATTCATCATCAAAAAGTATAGAATGTTCTTTTTTATGTTTCGTATCTAACAGTGCTTCTTTCTGCAAACCATCAGTTTGTTGAATTACAAGTATTAATGTCATAGGATGTTCTACTGCTAGAGTGTCATTATCACAGAATTGTTTGTTTCCGGAATAGTATATTCCATTTAATCTAAATAAATCATTTAATTTGAGCGAAGGGCAATTCTCAATCTCTGGCGATGTTAAATCATTCCCTTTAAGATCGTATTGTTTGAGCACTTTTTCTTGCTCAACTTTTAATCCCCATTCAGTGGAGATCCAAAATTTAATATCATCGTAAAAATTGTCTTTAGTTTTTTTTATAAAACTATCTAAGTAATACAAGGATTGAACGTATCCATTATCGGTGGAAACTCTATTTTTGTAATCAGTAGTCTCTTTTTCAGGATTATCATCCATCAACAGTAACCGCTTAAGATCTTGACCATAAGATGGAATAAAACTAGAAACTATTAAAACTATCCAAAACAAAAGGAATATTGATTTCGATTTCATTTTTTTCTCCAAAATAAATTGTAACCGATGGTGGTACCTCCACCATCGGTAAGAGGATCAACTAATAAGAACTATTTTTTCTTATTAGGACGCTGAGTTAACACCGAACCGGCTAAGCTTTTTGAAGTTTTTGTGGATTTTGGATCTTTCAAAACCTTTGAAGCTAATTTTCCGAGTCTTTTCGATGTTTGCTCATTTTTAGCCATCGCTTTTTCTCCAAAAAAAAGTTACAAAAAGGATTGATATTCTATGGATGGTTTTTTATGTTGAGGTTGTTCAAAACAAAAAAAGTCCACTGACCGTTAAACAATCCGGTTAGTTAAATTTAGAACGGACTAAACTTTAGACCCGAAGTTCGCAGCTTCGGGTTCTTTCTTTTTGCATTCCACTTCCCCTTATTCACTCCAAAAACTATCAAAAAAAATATAATTAAAAAATAGAATGTGTGAAGAAAAATTTTTATAACTCAAATTCAAATCGAAAATGAAAATAATTTTCTAAAAAACCAAATTAAATTTTATACAACGCGCTCTTGACAATAAATAAATTTTAGCATCATTCGTAAATCACAGTTTCATTACTTAAAATTATTACTCCTTAAATAAAAATACCGTTTCATAATATATAAGTTGTTATCTTTGATAGGATTTCTATGATAAAACAGAAAGATTTTTAAGGTTTTTTACTTTTAAATTTATTCCACATACTTTTGTATGGTATGCAAAAGAAAGCGTTTAAATCCCGGTTGTTTAACAGAAAAGTTTTAGGAACTGAAAAGGATTACTGGGCTTTTCTGTATGCAGAAACATTGTTCCGGCTTAAGCAGCTGGAAGATCTTAATCGTTCCTGTGGATTATGTTTCCAGGATAAGATCAGATACAATCATCTTATCAAATCAATGATAGAAGACAATCACATCCAAGAAAATCCAAAGTCTCTTAACTTTACAGGAAAAGGGAATTGTGGAAGAAGTAAGTTTTGATAAAATAAATATTTACAAATCTTTTAATTATTAAAATTGTATGTAAAATGTTCAATCATTGTAAATATTACTCATTTCTGAACGTAAATTTTTCTAGTAATAAGAGAATTTGGGAATTATCGATTGTCGTGGGAGTGGAACTATTTTTGCTAAGATTGTGTAGAGTAATGTAAAAAAGCAGGAACCAAGCGGAACAAATGTTCCTTTATCAAAATTTGTGAGGATATGATCTCACACAAAAAAGCTTGGCCCCACTCCAAAAGCCCAGGTAATGATCTGGGCTTACCTATTAAAATTAAACCCAAATTTCAATATATATGTCAAAATATGTACCATTATGAATCACTATTTTTTTGATGTATTCCGTATGAGATGATATGTATAATTTACTTCACTGAAGTTTTTACCTCTCTTTTCTTTGTTATGAGAACGATTAATGGAGTAATACTCCGTAGGTCTGCGATTACTTATCAGGATAATTTCGGGAAAAGATAATTGCGGCAGAAGTGTACAACATCAAAGTTCAAAACACGATTAAAATTTGTTGTTTGGATAACCGGAAAGATTAAACCATATTAGTGCAGCAAGGTATTTAATGCGTACAAATGAATTTTAAAAAACACAAGAACAAAATATTCGATGCGCTGATGATTGCAATAATATCTATTTTGATCTTCATAATGTATTTACTGCTATCCAATAAATTATAATTTTTATCCCACTTCCGATTGTTAATAATACTACACCGACACCTGCCTGTTAAATGCGACCCCGATTATCGGTGTAGAGATTTTTTAATTACCAGTATATCCGTTTCTCCTGGCATTTTCTACACACGCTGCTCTTGTAGAAAATCCTTCAGAAGAAGCTCCGACAACTACGCCATTAGATGAGGTTCTTCTCCATCGCCACTCTTTTCTGTTATCCTGGTAAAATTCCCATTTGTCCATATTGACTCCTTTCCCTGCGAAGAATATGATTGGACGATATAAAATCAACAAGATAACCTTTAGAAGCAAGTAAAAGCAATTCTTTTGTTTCCATTCATATTATTATTGCACTGTTTCTCTAATGGAGTAATACTCGGTAAGTCTCCGTTTACTTATCACTTTTTTTATATTTTATTACTGCTGAAGGTTTTTCAAAACTATTTAAGGCAAGATGAATCTTAGCAGTTTAACGCTTTACGCAGGAACAAAATGGAGCTGGCACGTAACCTTATCAGTTCATCATGCTCAGTCATTATTTTTGTGGCTGTGTGCACGGTCGCTTCTCTCCTATCTTCCACAGCTAAAACAAAAATTAAGAAGAAATAAAAATTGCAGAAGGTGCAATGCAACTAAATTGATTTTGTGAGTCTGGATTTAACCGTTTCTCTTAGGTGGGAACCCAAATATACTTCTATATATTAATGAAGGAATACAAAAATCAATTGAACTTACCAGTAGTCCAACTAAAGTAAGTAAAGTGCCCAGTATATAACCAGCCGTAATATTACCCGTCTGAAACATCAAAGCGGTGACAATCAGCCAAACAGATCCTAGCCCGCAGGCAAATCTGCTCGGTGCTCCACGCTTTGGTAAGGCAGGTGTACCCGTTATATGTCTAATCCCATAATTGTAAATTAAATCAAATGGATGTGTGGAGAAAATTGCACCCAGTGCAGCTATGGGTACCAGTAAATATAATATCGTATAAGACGCAAGGATTGTTCCCAATCCTGCAATAATTGTACACATAGCAAAAGCAAACCTTAGCCAGCTCGCAGTTTGTTTTAGTAGGTTCTCATCAACTTCAGTAAACCCCTGGATATCAAGTCGGCGCCTTGTAACAGTTGTAATAATTTTCATTTTATTTTTCTTTCGTTTTTCAATAAATCATCGTCTGTTTAAATCCTTTTTTTTAACATACAACTAAACTTGGAATAAGGATATTCGATTAAAGTTACGCAGCCACCTATATGTTTAATAACGGCATTGCCAAAAAAATTTAATGGTTGAAAAAAATGAATAAAAATAGAATCCCACTTAATTGCTAAGTGGGATTTAGATGATAGCCGTATAAAATTTTTAATTTACTATTTTACCATCACAATATCTTTTTTAGTACTCTCAACAATATCGAAAAGTTCTTTTTGCTCTTTTTCTGGTACCTGAAACTTGTCGAGTGTTTTTTTGAACTCATCTCTCATCACTTGCCATTCATTTTCTGTAATGTTCATATGTGAGTGAGATTCTTTCATACCAAGCCCTGTATAAACACAGGGTCCACCCGTTACCTGGCATACAAGATTTGTTACCTGAAATTTCAAGTATGCATCCGGTGAATGTTGCCGCCCTGCTTTTATCATAGGATTAGCATTCAGAATATCATTTGCAACAAGACGATTAATAAAATCATCCACTACTAATGAAATCGGCTTTACACCGCCAAGACGTTCATAGAGTGACTTTTCTTGGGCTCTTATTGGCATCAGATTACCCAGAAGAATAATAACAGTTAGAAAAGCGAAAAGCATTCCCCTAAAAAGATTTTTGTTCTGAGACAAAGCACACCTCCTTAAGTTGTTAATAATTATTAATTAAGTGAGACAATGCTCATATATTTTTTATGAGAGTTTATCCAGCCTTAGACCCGTAGGATAAAGTGAAGTGCGTATTTAGGTTACCGCAATTTGAACTCTAAGGTCGAACTAAATTAAACATTTTTTAACAAAATACAAGAGTTGTGTATTCGTTTTTTAATATATTTCTGATTGCAATAATCTTCAATATCAGAACGGAATATTCAATGAAACTCTTATTCATTATTAACGATGCACCTTATGGAACAGAAAAATTCTATAACGCTTGCAGGCTTGCAATGACAATCCAGAAAGAACATACTGAAGTAGAAGTAAATGTTTTTTTAATGGCTGATTCAGTAACTGGTGCACTCGTAAACCAAAACACTCCGCAAGGATACTATAACATTGAGCGAATGTTAAAGTCTATCATCAACAAAGGCGGTAAAGTAAAACTTTGTGGCGGTTGTATTGATGCTCGTGGAGTTGCTTCTCTCCAATTTATAGAAGGCTGTACAAGAAGTAATATGATTGAACTAGCTCAATGGTCTGTGGAAGCTGATAAAGTTTTTACATTCTAGATATAACTCATATGCCAGAAATTATTTATACATCTAAAATAAAATGTCCTAATTGCGGCTATGTGAAAGAGGAAAAGATGCCATCAGATAGATGTGTTTATTTTTATGCGTGCACAAACTGCAACAAGATAATAAAACCGGAAGTAGGCGATTGCTGCGTGTTCTGTTCTTATGGTACTGTTAAATGTCCCTCAATCCAGTCAGGTACAGATAATAATGCAAATTAAATTATTTTCTCATAACTCTTAAGCACTATTCTATTTTCATCTGCTTACCTCCAAACAAAAAACTCATAAGATTATCTCCGGCACTTAAACTCACTTACAATTAGTATATATTTTATAAACTTTAAATGGTGCCCAAATGGTGCCCAAATTTGTAAATACTCTGATTAGTTCTGATTAGTTTATAAAAAATGAGAAACAAAAAAGCCCTAAAAACATAAATTTTAGGGCTTTTCTGAGCCAACTGCCGGAATCGAACCGGCGACCTACTCATTACGAATGAGTTGCTCTACCAGCTGAGCTAAGTTGGCTTGTTAAAATCATTTTACAAAGAAGAAGGCGAAGATATAACTCTTCGCCTCTTAAATTAAGCTAAAGAAATAAAACTATCTTATTCTCTTTTTATGTCTGTTCTTGCGTAATCGTTTTTTTCTTTTGTGTGTAGACATTTTATGGCGTTTTCTTTTTTTACCACAAGGCATCGGCTTTTTCTCCTTTAAGAATTTTACTAATGATTATTCAATAACTGTTCGGCTTTTTTTCCAACTTCACTGGTCGGATTTAGATCATAGGCTTTTTTTAGCCACTCTTTTGATTTATCTATATTTCCTGCTGCTAAATTTACAACTCCCAAATTTAAATGCGCTATTTGATGTTTTGGATCATACTTAAGCGCTGTTTCCATTTCTTTGATTGCATTTGTATAATCCCTCAAATTAAAATAACAAACTCCCATATCAACTCTTGCATCTGCATCTTTTGGATTTTTATCTAAATATGTTTTATAATTTTGTATTGCCGCATCAAATAAACCTGAATCATTTTTTAAATGAGCAAGCTGCAGCAGACTATTATAATCTTGGGGATCCTGTTTAACTTTCACTTCCAGATCATTGATCATCTGCATATTGTTGAGATTAACTCCTGAATTGGAATTCGATTGAACCTGATTTTGAGTGGTTAAACTTGTATCCACAGCAGTTGAATCCAAAAGTCCAGAAGTTAAAATTATTATAGCTATAACTGCTATTCCGCCGATTAAAATTCCATATATTATTTTAGGATTTAAAGTTTTCTCTGCAGACTCAACTAAATTTTTTGATTCCTGATTTTTATTCTTAGAATTTTTAGACGATGAGATTTTCGTACCGCATTCAGGACAAAATTTGTACTCCTTATCGAACTTATAGCCACATTCATTACAAAATTTTGGCATAAGAAATTAACCTTTTCTCTTTTCGTTCATACCCGCATTTACAATATCTTTAAATTCTTTTGAGAATTTAAATGTAGGTACATAATGTTCATCAACAAAAACTTTTTCACCCGTTTTGGGATTTCTGGCATTTCTGGCATTTTTCTTTTTTACTTTGTAGCTTCCAAAACCACGGATTTCAATTCCATGACCTTCTTTAAGAGATTCAATAACAGTTGAAAAAAATCCTTCAATAATTGCTTCAGTTTCAAGTTTTGTAAGTCCTGTACCTGCCGCAACTTTATCTACAATATCTGCCTTAGTCATTTAGTACCTTATATTTGTAATGTCTATTTATTTTGGCCGGGAAAATTATCAAAGATTTGTGCTAAAATCAACCTAACTGCTTATTTTATAATATATTAGAAATCCATCGTTTCAGGTAATTACTTCAATTATCTCATTTTGGATAAAAATCTCTTATTTGGCTGTCTAAAATGAATTAAATATCTCTTTATGATCAATATTTATTATTTTTGCTGGTACGTGTATTGCCTCATATATCTATTAACGGAGATAAAATTGCAGCTGATCGAAATTGTACAATTAACACTTTTAATTTTTATTGTGGCTAGCGCCATAATTTTTTTGATTTCTTACTTTGGATACAGAAGAAACTCCAAGGCAAATGAATTTTATGAAATAAATAAAGATGTGTTGATAGAAGCGGATAAAGAAATTAAAATTGATGATTTTACTGCTGAACAAAAACAAATAATTAGACCAAGGGAAATTGTAAGAAAAACACCAAGATTCAAAGTCTTCACCCCATCTTCAAATGATGATCCAATCAAGAAAAAAGAAAATTTTGATAAATCTAAATCGCACAATCCACGAACGATAGTATTAAAAAAGTAATTCTATTTTATCAGCCTGATGTAAATCCATTACAAGGTTTTATGTACTTTAAGTGTGTCAAAACCAATCATTATATTATTGAAAGATAAAACAAGTTCATTTATTTTAATCATTAACAGTTAATATAAAATGCAGATATTTAGGATTTAATAAAATGAAAGATCAGGAAACACAAATTATTTATGTAAAGAATATGGTATGCAACCGCTGTATAAAAGTTGTTCGTGAAGAATTTGAAAAACTTGGTCTTGTAATTAAAAATATTCAACTTGGCGAGGTCGAACTACTTAAAGACGAGACAAAGTTGGATATGCAAAAAATAGATAACATTCTTAAAAGTAATGGCTTTGAACTGCTTGATAATAAAAACGCTAAGATTATTGAAAAAGTTAAAATTCTTATAATAGATATGATTAGAAAAGTAGATTCAGGAAAAGATATTGATATTAATTTTTCAGAATATCTGGCTAACGAAGCAGGTTTAAATTATAATTATTTAAGCACACTATTTTCATCACTCGAAGGAATTACAATTGAAAAATATATTATTCATCAAAAGATTGAAAAGGTAAAAGAACTTATCGTTTACGGTGAATTAACGCTGAGCGAAATCGCATTTCGTCTGGGTTACAGTTCAGTCCAGCATTTATCAAATCAATTCAAAAAAATAACCGGTCTCACACCATCTTATTTCAAATCACTAAAATCTAAAAGTCGTAAGACTTTAGACAACATTTACTAGTGCTGATAATTATATAACATTTTAAAAATATTTTGTAACACACTCCAATTAGTTTTATAATAATTTTGTTCCAACAAAATAATAGGAGTTTAACGTGGAAAAAGTATTTAAGATCGATGGAATGTCTTGCCAGCATTGTGTAATGGCTGTAAAAAAAGAAATATCTAAACTAAATGTTGAAAGTTTAGATGTTAAAATTGGTGAAGCTAAAGTTAGATTTAATGAAATCAATATTAAACCCGAAGATATTAAAAAGTCCATTACGGATGCCGGATATATTGTTGTTGAATAATTTAGAAGAATAACATGGATACTATAAAAACTGAGAAAATTTTATTGCCCGTCGAGGGTATGACCTGTGCAAGTTGTGTTGCAAGGGTTGAAAAAGCTGTCGCAAAATTTGAAGGTGTGACTTCTGTTAATGTAAATCTTGCAACGGAAAAAGTGTCAATGGAATATGACCCTTCTGTGGTTGATTTAAACAAGCTTGCAGATGTTGTAAAAGATATTGGTTACAAACTAGATTTATCTGTACTGCAGAAAGAAAATAATTCAACGGTAGAAAAAAATGACTACGTTGATTCCCATCTTAAAGAGTTAAAAAGTGATTTAATATTTGCGGCTTTATTATCACTGCCAATTACAATAATAAATATGGGAATGATGTGGGATAATTTTTTTCTATTTAATCTATTTAATGTAGAACAGATAAATAAATTACTTTTAATTCTTACAACTCCGGTAATTTTTAAATCCGGAAAACGATTTTATAAAGTATTCTGGAATAACCTAAAACATTTTTCTGCAGACATGAATTCCCTTGTGGCAATCGGAACCGGTGCTGCCTATCTGTTTAGTCTTTTACTTACATTATTTCCTGAGGTCTTTCCCCACGCTCATCATATGCATGTTTATTTTGATACGGCTGCTGTAATAATAACATTAATACTTTTGGGCAGATGGCTTGAAAGCCGAGCCAAATCAAAAACCGGTTCAGCAATAAAGAAATTAATTGAGATTCAACCAAAGACTGCAATTGTTAAAGAAAACAATGCTGAAATAGAAAAGGAAATTTCTGATTTAAAGACCGGCGATATTATAGTAATTAAACCGGGAGGTAAAATTCCTGCTGATGGGATAATTATCTATGGAACATCTTCCGTTAATGAAGCTATGATTACAGGCGAAAGTTTACCGGTTGAAAAATCCATCGGCTCAAAAGTTATAGGTGGAACAATTAATACCTCAGGATATTTTGAATTTAAGATCACAACTATTGGAGAGAATTCTGTACTTGGACAAATAATAAAATTGGTTGAAGAGGCACAGGGATCAAAGGCCCCTATTCAGCATCTTGCCGATAAAGTTGCAGCAGTTTTTGTACCCATAGTGGTGCTAATTGCAATTATCACATTTATTGTTTGGATAATAATTAATCCTGATGATTTAAGTGTAGCGTTACTTAATTTTGTTGCAGTACTCATAATTGCATGTCCTTGCGCACTTGGACTTGCTACGCCGACCGCATTGATTGTAGGAATGGGAAAAGCTGCGCAAAACGGAATCTTGTTTAAAAACGGTGAGAGCCTTGAAGAAATACATCACGCCAATACAATAATTTTTGATAAAACAGGAACAATTACTGAAGGCAAATTAGTCCTAAAGGAAATATTTGTTAATGAGATTTCAGAGGTTGATTTCTTATCTGCACTGGCTTCGCTCGAAAGTAAATCTGAACATCCTATTGCAAAAGCTATTACAGAGTACGCGAAACAAAAAAATATAAATCAATTAGCGATAACAAACTTTGAGAACAAACCAGGCAAAGGAATAGTGGGAAGAACCGATACTGAAATTTTAATAGCAGGAAATGAAACATTTTTAACTGAAAATAATATTGATCTGAATTTCTTTAAGAATAAACCGCAAAATTATTCAATTGAAAATTCTTCAAATATTTTTTTAGCTATTAATGGAAAACTTAAGGGATTTGTTTCTGTAATTGATTCAATAAAAAGCAATTCATTTGATGTCATTTCTGAAATAAAAGGAATGAAAATTGAACCATTTTTACTTTCAGGAGATAATGAAAGCGTAACAAGAACTATTTCATCAAGCGTTGGAATTGAAAAGTACGAATCAGGAGTGATGCCTGAACACAAATCAGACAAAGTTAAGAAGTTACAAAATGAAGGAAGAAAAGTTATAATGGTTGGTGATGGAATAAATGATGCACCGGCATTAATTCAAAGTAATGTCGGTATCGCAATTGGTAATGGAACTGATGTTGCAATAGAAAGCGCTGATGTAGTACTGATAAATGGTGATTTGAGCGGAGTTCTAAAATCTATTAAACTTTCTAAACGGACTATAGCCATAATAAAACAAAATTTGTTTTGGGCTTTTGTATATAATGTAATTGGAATTCCACTGGCAGCAATGGGATTACTCAATCCGATGTTTGCGGCGTTAGCAATGTCGTTAAGCTCTGTCTCTGTTATCAGTAATTCTCTCAGGTTAAAAAAAGTTAAGTTATAAAAAAACCGGAACAAGTCCGGTTTAAATTATTCATCAGTTAACTAGATTCTTTTTACATTCTTGGAAGACGCTCTAAATATGAGCTGTTACTAAGAATGGCAAATGTTTCTGTTTTTCTTAATTCATCAAGATTTAAACAATTCATATAACTCATAGAACTTTTTAATCCGTCGGAAATACCATCAATGACGGTGTTAACAGTGCCCTTATAAGCAACCATAGTTTCTTCGCCTTCAATAAACTCGTTCCGCATCTTAACACCAAATGAAGCAGAACCTCTGTATTTTTTCCAAAGCTGCCCGTTATATTTTATTACTTCACCGGGAGTTTCCCTTGTACCTGAAAGCATTCTTCCAAGCATTACAACATCTGCACCTAATGCAATAGCTTTTGCTACGTCGCCCGGACTTTTAATACCACCATCTGCAATTATTTTAATTTTTAATTTTTTATTTATTCTTGAAAAATAAATATTCAGAAGTGATGAGACTTGTCCTATTCCTATTCCAGTTTGAATTGAAGTAGTACAAACGCTGCCGCTTCCAATTCCAACACGCACTGCATCTGCGCCGGCACTTTCCAGCTGCTCAAGACTTCTTCCATGTGCAATGTTTCCAACGATTACTTTAACATCAAATTTCTTTTTTATTAATTCAGTTTTTTTAAGAACTTCTTTGTTGTTTGCATTAGCAGTATCAATACATATCACATATTTTTTTTCAGCAATTTTCTCAATCGTTTTCAAATCTGTATTAAGTGCAATTGATACGGCTTTAATTCCTTTACCGTTTTTTGAATTTAAAACTGAATCAAGCGATGAATCAAATCGATTAACAATTCCAAGACTTCCCAGGGTTGATAATTTTTTTGCCATCTCTATACCAGTAACAGAATCCATTGGACTTGAGATAACCGGAACGTTAAGTTTTAAGCCTAAGAATGTACAGTTTGTTGATGCCTCTGTTCTTGATCTAATCCTTGAAACCTGTGTCGGAATAAGGCTGATATCATCGTAAGTAAGTGATTGATTGAATTCATTTAGTTCTGTTTTAGTGTATACTTTCATTTATTCCCTGTATTTAGTCAGATTAAGTTTTCAATTTCGTTAATTATTTGATTCATTTTTTTTGTCACAGCCAGTATTGGCTCCTGCGAATTCATATTGACTCCTGCTTTCTCCAAAATATTAATCGGATAATCTGAACTGCCTGCTTTTAAAAAATCCAGATATTTTTTTACGGCTGCTTCGCCATCAGATTTTACTTTTAATGCCAGGGCTTCAGAAGCCGCAAACCCGGTGGCATACTGATAAACATAAAAGTTATAATAAAAATGCGGAACACGCGCCCAGGTATAACTTTCCTCATCATCAATAACCATCGCTGGTCCCCAATATTTTTGATAAACATCTTTATAAAGCTTACACAAAACTTCCGGAGTCAGAGCTTCACCCTGTTCAATTTTAGTATGCGCGGTTGATTCAAACTCTGCAAACATTACTTGTCGATATACAGTTGTAGAAATGTTGTTAAGATATTTTTCCAGCAAAAATAATTTTTCTTCTCGTGATTCTGATATATTAATTAAATGATCCAGCAAAAGATTTTCATTAAATGTTGATGCAACCTCAGCCAAAAATATAGAATAATTAGCGTACGCAAATGGTTGATTCAAACCGGTATAGTAGGAATGCATATTATGCCCCATTTCATGTGCAAGAGTAAAAACATCATTTAGCAAATCAGTCCAGTTTAATAGTACATAAGGATGCACGCCAAATGTTGTACCTGAAGAATAAGCCCCGCTTCGTTTGGCTTTAGTTTCATATACATCAATCCATCTGTTTTCAAATGCTTTATTAAGTGAAGAAAGATAATCTTCACCCATAATTTTTAATGAATCTAAAACTATCTTCTTTGATTCCTCAAAAGAATATTTTTTTTCCAGTTTCTGATCAAACAGTGTTACATAAGCATCATAAGGGTGTAGTTCATCAAGTTTAAGCAGTTTTTTCTTAAGCGATGCCCATCTGTACATCGGTTCCATATTTTTATTTACTGCTTCCACAAGATTATCATAAACGGATGCAGGAATATTATTTTTAAACAATGCAGCTTCACGAGCAGAATTATATTTCCGGGCTTTGGCATAAAAAATATTTGCTTTCAAATTTCCATTAAACAATGAACTGAATGAGTTTACGTTATCACGATAAGGTTTTAGATAAGCTTTAAAAGCCCGTCTGCGATAATCTCTGTTCTTTGAATAAAGTGCGGAATAAAATCTTGAATGGCTCATTTCAATTTCATTACCAAACTCGTCAGCAACTTTGGGAAACTTTATATCGGCATTGGTAAATAATGAATAAGTGTTATATGGAACCTGAGTAATCTCGCTTGTCATTGCAAGTAATTCTTCCTGTTCCCTTTCAAGAGTATGTTTTCTAAATCTTAAAAGATCGTTGAGAGAATGCTTATAAATTTTAAGATCAGGAAGTGAGTTAATGAGTTCGAATAATTTTGATTCGTCTGTTTTCAATATTTCCGGTTTTATGAATGAACTAGCTGTAAGCACATTAGAATAAATAGTTTTTATTCTGTCGTCCATTCCCTGATATTTTGCATTTCGCATATCGCTGTCTTTAGCAAGCATGGAATACAAATAAAGTCGTTCAAGTTTAATCCCGATCTCTTCATCGAATTTAAGACAAGCTAATAAATTTTCTGCTGACTCGGTTATTCTTCCTTCAAATTTTGAGTAGCCTGTTATATTTTGCTCAACATACTTAAAATCCTTTTCCCACTCTTCATCATCGGTATAAATATCTTTTAAATTCCACTTGTATTTTTCATCGATTTCCTCTCGTGTTGGTACTTCAATTGTTTGTATTTCAGGAATGAAGAAATTTTGTTTTAAACTGTGATTAAACATTTAGGTCCCCACTGATAGTTAGAAATTATTCGGGCTGAATTATTGATTATTAATTTCATTTTAACAAAATCATTTTCTTTTCTTGACTTAGATCGCCGACTTTTAACTGATAAAAATAAATTCCTGATGCAGGATTTTTAACACTGGATACCGGATTATAACTAACCACATAACTGCCGGCCGGTTTAAACTCATTTTCCAAAGTTTCAATTTCCTGTCCTAAATAATTGAAAACTTTCAGCGAAACAAAACCTGCCTGATCAATAGAATATTTAATATTTGTAGATGGATTAAAAGGATTTGGATAATTCTGATAAAGCTCAAAATTATTGATTGTAAACCTCTCATCATTAATATTTGTAATTGGCAAAATTATGTTTGTTTCTAAGCCTGGAATATTAAATTTCGGAATACCTAAAACAAACAAATCAACATTGGTAGATGGTATATAACTTTTCACTTCCCAATTTTCGGGTGCCAGCCAAACTGTTTCATCAACACTAAGAATTGGAACGGGCAATGGTTCCGGGTATGGAAAAATCCAAATCAGATAACTTAATCTTCTTTCCAGCAAAAACTTTTTACAATCAAAACTTCCGATCGCAGTATTAATATTTTCATCTTCTAGCCGTTTTCCAATTAATTGAAATCTTATTGGCAGCTCAATTGAATTAACTATAACCGTCGTATCTTTTGTAAAGATCTGGTAAGAAGTATTAACATTTGAGGCTATTCTATAATATGAATACCAACCTTTGAGCGAATTAAAAAAATTAAAAAAATTAATTCCAAGAGTAGAGTCAACATTCCCGAGCATTCCTGCAACAAGTTCCGGGTCAAAATATTCAAATCCATTTGATGCATCAAAATTGTAATATATGGAATCAGTATATGGCTGAAAATTAATTGTGATTTGTGGTCCGGTTTTGCTTAGTACGATGTTAGCATTTTTACCTTGATAAGGAGCAACAATTGCAAAAGAATCGATAGAGAAAAATTTTTGTGCGTTTACCGGATTATTAAGTGAATCAAGCGGGACAGACTCATAATACCATTTGTATCCGGGCTGAGAAGGAAAATAATCAGATGCATTTTGAGCGTACATTGTTGAAAATGCAAATGCTATTAAGATTGTAAATTTAATTCTTTTCACTTTACCTTTTGAGTTATAGCGATAACAAATATAAGAAAAGTTAGTTTTTATTGCACAGTATTTTAGTTAAAAATCTTTCCGGTAAAATAATCTAAAATCATAATAATATTCCTAATTGGTCCTTGCCCATGACGGAAATGTATTCAAATTAAATATTGCTGATCCTATGAAATAAACAAAAAGAGCAATAATAATTACGCTGATGATATTTAACGCAAAGCCTGTCTTTGCCATGTCTGATATTCGTAATCTTTTGCTTGCAAAAACAATCGTATTTGGCGGAGTTCCAACCGGCATCATAAATGCCATTGAAGCTGAAAGAGTTGCTGAAATCATTAATAATAATGGATTTAGTCCAATAGCAACTGAGACCGATGCGAGTATTGGAAGAATCATTTGAGTTGTTGCGGTGTTGGATGTTAGTTCAGTTAGAAAATTTATTATTGCACAAATTACTATTATTAAAATAAAAGTCGGAATGTTAGATAAACCTCTTAGATTATTACCAATATATTCTGAAAGTCCGCTTGAACTAAATGCAGTTGCCAAAGCAAAACCACCTCCAAATAATAAAATTATCCCCCAGGGAATTTGCTCAAAAACATTTGCAGCTAGGATTGTTTTTTGTCTTTCATCTTTAGAAGGAAATAAAAAAAGTAAAAATGCCATAGTTATCGCAATTGTTCCATCATCTATAAAATCAGGTACAGAAAAAATAGAAGACCAGCCTGTTATTTTTGTAAATCCAAGGTTTAAATCTGCTCTAAATATCCACAACAGAGATGTAATGCTAAATACAATTGCTATTACTTTTTCCGGAAAAGAGATTTTACCGAGTGATTTATATTCATTGGCTATAAAATCTTTACTGATTTCAATCTTCTTATTTGATTTAAAAACAATTTTAGATAATAGAATTGCTGTAAGGATTAATAAAATTACAGTAATGGGTAAAGCCAGCAGCATCCAATCGCCAAAAGAAATTTGCGGTGCATCCGGAAAGGCAATTTTGTGAATTCTTACCAATGCTAAATTAGGCGGTGTTCCAATAAGCGTTGCTATTCCACCAATGGAGCAGGAATAAGCAATGCCAAGTAAAACTGATTTTGAAAATTTTTTTGTTTCATCTTTTCCAAATTCATTCTCAATTTTTGTAATTACTGCAAGTGCTATTGGCAGCATCATAACCGCTGTTGCTGTATTAGATATCCACATTGAAAGAAAAGCAGCTGACAACATAAATCCAAACAAAATAGAATTTGGAGTACCGCCGAATATTGATATGATTTTAAGTGCAATGCGTTTATGTAATCCCCAGTTTTCCATAGCTATTGCAAGCATAAATCCGCCGACAAATAAAAAGATTACAGAGTTGATGTATGAACCTGAAATTTCGGAGCCGGATAAAACTCCAAGAAGAGGAAAGAATACTAACGGGACTAAAGATGTTGCCGCCATTGGTAAAGCTTCCGTTATCCACCAGATTGCCATTAAAACAGCAACCGCAGCAACTTTACCAACGTTTGGATTTGCCGGATCCGGATTAAAAAAAATTAGAATTATTATAAAGGATATTAATCCAACGACAAATCCTAATTTCTGTACTCTTTGCATAAAATAATATTAATTAGTTAATGCTGATAAAAAAATAGTTATATCTATTGTAAGATAAAACCTTCAGCCCAACATTTAATCCGGTTATCATAATAGATTTATTTTCATCTTTCTATATAAAGTTTATCCTCCATATATTTGTCAGCAGAAAGAATCACGATTTATGAATACAAAATACGAAGCTGTAATTGGTTTAGAAGTTCACGCTCAACTCCTAACAGAATCAAAGATTTTCTGCGGATGTTCAACCAGGTTTGTTAAAGATCCAAACAGCAATACATGCCCCGTTTGTTTAGGTCATCCGGGAGTTTTACCGATGCTTAACAAAAAAGTTGTAGAATATACTGTTCTGATGGGATTAGCAACCAACTGTAAAATTAATGAACAATCTGTTTTTGCAAGGAAAAATTATTTTTATCCCGATCTGCCAAAAGGTTATCAAATCTCTCAGTATGAAGAACCGATTTGCGAGAATGGATTTATAGAAGTTAATCCCAAAAATGGTTCATCAAAAAAAATTGGAATTACAAGAATTCATATGGAAGAAGATGCGGGTAAATCAATCCACGATAAAGGAGCTAATACCCTTGTTGATGTGAACAGGTGTGGAATTCCATTGATTGAGATTGTAAGTGACCCGGATATAAGTAGTGCAGAAGAGGCATATCTTTATTTAACAAAGATCAGACAAATTGTACAATATCTTGGAATTTGTGACGGAAACATGGAAGAAGGTTCGTTAAGATGTGATGCAAATATTTCTATCAGGATTAAAGGTGACAGTAAGTTTGGAGTTAAAACTGAAATTAAGAATATGAACTCTTTTAGAAATGTTGAACGCGCAATTGAATACGAAATAAACAGACAAATAGAGCTGATCGATGATGGTGATTCAGTTGTTCAGCAAACTTTACTTTGGGATGCGGACTCAAACGAAGCATATCCAATGAGGAGTAAAGAAGAAGCTCATGATTACAGGTACTTTCCCGATCCGGATTTAATGCCTGTTTTGATTGATGAAAAATGGAAAAATGATATTCGTAAATCTCTGCCTGAATTACCGGAAATTAAATTAAAAAGATTTGTTTCTGATTTTTCACTTCCCCTTTACGATAGTGAAATACTTACACAGACAAGATCACTTGCACAATATTACGAAGAAGTGATTTCTGTAACTGATGATTACAAAATGGCAAGTAATTGGGTAACGGGTGATGTACTTGCTATTATTAATGATAAAAAGATTGAGATTTCGGATTTCCCTGTATCACCGCTAAATTTGGGTAAGCTAATTAATCTTGTAAGGAGCGGTAAAATAAGCGGTAAAATTGCTAAAGAAGTATTTCAAATTATGCTTCAAAGTAATTCTGATCCTGAACAAATTGTAAACGAAAAAAATCTTGCTCAGATTTTCGATACATCTGAAATTGAAGAGATCATAAAAAAAATTATTGAAACAAATTCCACGCAGGTTAGTGAATATCGTTCCGGTAAAGAAAAAGTTTTTGGATTTTTTGTTGGACAGGTTATGAATGAATCAAAAGGAAAAGCAAATCCTGCACTTGTTAATGAGATTTTAAAAAAAATGTTATCAACGTAGCACAGACTTTAGTCTGTGATTTTAACAATACAAAGCAAGCACAGATTAAAATCTGTGTTACGTTTAATAAAATAATGGAGAAACCACATTGTCATTTCAGGATAAACTGAAAAATTTCTTTAAGAAAAAAGAAAAACCAAAACCAACTACTTTAAGCGGTAAAGTAGCAGAATTTTTTAAACAGTTGGCTTATGCAGGAATTGCAGCACTGTTCATAATAACTTTTATAATTCAGAATACCCGTATCCCAACAGGCTCCATGGAGGATACAATACTTGTAGGTGATTTTGTACTGGTTAATAAATTTATTTATGGATCCAGTTCACCCAGATATATACCCTTTACTGAAGTTGCACTTCCCTACTTTACACTTCCTGCTTTTAAAGAACCAAAGGCTAAAGATATAGTTGTTTTTGAATACCCCGGTGATCGTGACCAGCTTGAACCAGCCGAAAAAAATGTCAACTATGTTAAAAGATGTATTGGAACTCCCGGCGATACAATTGAGATTAAGAACAAAGTAGTATTTGTTAATAGTAAAGAATTCTGGAGACCACCTTTTATTAAATACTATCGGGGACAATACGGCAGTTACCTTAGACCGGTTCCTAAAGGTTACGCTGAGCCAAGAATTTTTCCTAAGGGTATGCCGTGGAATGAAGATAATTACGGTCCACTGGTAATACCAAAAAAAGGAATGAAGATACCATTAAACATTTATAATGTTGAGCAATGGAGAACAGTCATAGATCGTGAATATGGCAAACGCGTTGTAGAAGTAAAGAATAATTCAGTAGTTATAGATGGCGCACCTGTTTCATCTTATACATTTAAAAAAGATTATTTCTTTATGATGGGTGATAACAGAGATGATTCCTTAGACAGCCGTTTTTGGGGATTTGTACCCAGAGATGCAGTTGTTGGTGAAGCTTTTATTACCCTGTTTTCCTGGGATAGAGATATTCCGTTTTCACAGTTATTTAAATTACTCGGATCAATCAGACCGGATAGAGTTTTAAAGCTTTTGCATTAGACCTCACCCCTGCCCCTCTCCTTTCCAAGGAGAGGGAATTTTTTAATGAGATTACAAACCAAATATTTTTAAAATCCAGTTCGATGTTTTAAAGTGATTTTAAACACCAATATGTCACACATCATTTGAAATACTTCATAAGAATTGGATTCGAGATAAAAAAAGGCGATCCGAAGATCGCCTTTAATTTAACTAACTATGAATAGCTTACTAGAATGAGTATCTCAATCCTAATTGCATCTGCCAGCGTGAATTTAGATCAAGAGCAGACCAGGGAGTATTGTTAGCTGGTTTTGTAAATGAATATACCGGTCTTCCTGTTGCAGGATCATTACCCCGTAAGGTTAGAAGATTATAAGTATCCTGTGGCGTTGTTTGATACCAACCCCATTCGCTATTTAGGAGATTCATAAAGTTCTGGATGTCTAATGATATCTGGAATTGTCCAATCGGTGTAGAGAATGCCTGAGCAACTCTTACATCAAGAGCATCATTCCAAGGATTACGTGCTTTGTTCCTTTCAGACATCGTTCCTTTGTTTGCAGATAAATAATCATTATTGTCTACAAATGCGAAGAAATCGGTGTACATTTGTGCATTCGGTACATAAGCACCACCGGTTATCGCACCTAACAATATCTCATCATTATTTGCAGGAATGTATACCAAATCATTTCCGTTAAAACCATCATTATTCAAATCACCATTAATTGTGAATGAGAAAGGACGACCAGACTGATAGTTATAGAATAATGAAATACTTGTTGGTGAATTTGCAAAGAATTCATGGCTGTATGATACAGATGCAAATCCTCTATGTTCCAGATCAAAACTTGATGTTGTGAGCGGTGGAGTATTTGGATTACCTGATGTTGGATTATATCTGATCTGAGATAGTGCTTGTGATGACAATACACTATTCTGGTCTTTTGCAACACCATATGTATAAGCTACATTAAATGATAATCCTAATGCAACGTTTCTCTGTATTTGTGCGGTAAAGTTATAGGTGTAACCTTCATCAGTATTCTTTAATAATAAAACATCGTTAAAATTATTATTCTTTCTATCAGTTCCACCATAAATAGGTCTTCCATCATCAACAATGTTTCTTGTTGAAGGAACTATATTTAATTTTTCATAAATCAAGTCATTAATTGATTTTGAGTACATAAATTCTAATGTTCCGATCATTCCCCAGGGAAGTTCCTGGTCAACGCCTAAATTAGCTCTTAGGATCTGAGGCCATTTGAATTCCGGATCAACTAGATCGATTTCGGATCTTACGGTAGGAGCACCTGTTCCGGGATCACCTACACCGGGTTGGTTATAAGGATCAACAGAGAAACCAACATTTCCGCCGGTAGATTGATTAATTTGTGCAGTCAATAGACCAGTGTTTCCATAATTGTTTGACATCCATACATAAGGAATTCTTCCTGTAAAGACACCAACACCACCGCGAACCTGAGTAGTTCTGTTACCAAAAATATCCCAGTTAAATCCAAGTCTTGGCGAAAACATTACATTACCACTCGGAACATCACTTGTGGAATAATTGCTAAAATACTTATGAACCGAGTCATTATAAGCTGGTTCTGTTGGTAAAAATGGAATCTCTGCTCTAACGCCAAATGTCAATTTGAATGTTGGGAACATTGTCCATTCATCCTGAATATAAAAACCTAATTGATTGACGCTGAAACGTGCAGAAGGTTTATTATCAGGGCTATCGTTAAATCTACCATATGCTCTTTCATAATAACTTGGTGTGTTATTTTCTAAGTTATTAAGATTTGAAAATTCATAATATCCATAGAAAGATCTAATAAATAAATTTCTAAAAGAAAAGAATTCATTATGGGTTCCTAAAGTTATCACATGGTTTCCAGCATAAACAGAGAAGTTATCTGTTAACTCAAGAACATCCTGATCCAGTTCATTAGCAGATGAAAATCTATCAGGACCGGCAATTAAAGTACCGGCAGTTTCAAGTACTCTGACTTCAGGAGTAAGTGTACTAATACCAGCTCTTCTGTCTCTTATTGAAGTATATCCTAAGATAAATTCATTTGATAAGTTTTCATTATTACTGCTGTTAACCTGCAATACTGTAGAATTAGTTATATTTCTTATTCTATATGCCAATGTGCTGAATGATAATTGATTGTTTGCTGAACGACCATCAAGAATATCACGATAAGCATGAACATAATTGTGTCGTAAAGTAATTTTGTGATTTTCGGACTGGTTAAGATCTAATCTTAAAAAGAATTTCTGACTTGGCTGCTCAACTGTAAAAGCATCTTTTGTACCAGCATTCATTCCTTTGTCACTTAAAATTTGTGCAAACCTGTCAGAAAGAAGTTTAAGTGTATCAGCACCTGAAGTAAGAGAAATATTACTTAAAGGTAAATCTCTTTTTGTAATTTCACCATTTACAAAAAAGAACAGTTTATCTTTAAATATTGGTCCGCCCAATCTAAAACCTGCAGCATATTCTTTAAAATCCGGATAGGCTTTATCAGTTTCTTTAAATCCTGCATTACCAACTAAATCCTGATTTCTACCGTATCCATAAACAGATCCCGTCCACTTATTAGTTCCACTGCGTGTAATTGCGTTAATACCGCCACCGGTAAACCCGCCATATTTTACATCATAAGGAGCAATAACAACCTGAAATTGATCAATAGCATCTAAAGAGATCGGATTGGTTCCTGATTGTCCACCAGGTGTACCTGATGAGCCCAAACCAAATAAATCGTTGTACTGTGTACCATCGATTTGAATATTGTTATATCTATTATTTCTGCTAGCAGCAGAACTACTGTTTCCAGAGAATTGAGGTGACAACTTTGCAAGATCTCCAAAGTTTTTACCTATTGATGGAACTAATTCAATATCTTTGGCTGTAACGTTTTGTCCGGCACCAGTTCTATTGCTGGAAATTATAGCATTCTTTTCACCAACAACAGTAATTGAACCAAGTTCAACTGCTTCTTCATATAAGGTAAAATCTAATTTTTGATTCTGTCCTAATTGAAGCATTTGTCCTTCGAAAACTTGCGGTCTGTATCCAACAAAAGACACTGTTACTGTATATGGACCACCAGTTCTTAATCCATTAAGATTATATTTTCCATCTATTCTTGAAGTTGTTCCATATTGTGTTCCGGATGGAGTGTGAACAGCTAATATGTTAGCACCTGGCAATGCATCGCCTTTGGAATCAACTACCATTCCATTCATAGCTGCAGTTGTAACACCTTGTGCGTAAAGATTTGTTTGTACAAGTGTAAATGCTACAAGAAGCAGCATGAAAACCGATAGAAATGTATAACGATTAATCATATTTTCTCCCTGAGAAAGTTAAGTGATAGTGTATTTAAGATAAGTTTAAAAGTAATTATTAAATGCATAGCAAAATATTTATAAAATCTACATGAAATATCCGCTTATTCAGTTTTCTATGCAAGCAAACACAGTGCTTTTTTAATAATTAATATTTTGATAATACCATATAATTACTTGCTTTTAATTTTTATTTAATTTTTAACAATTGTTAAAAGGTTTTTATCCGTTATTTGTTCATTTTTACAGTGCAGAAATGAAAGTTATTATGAAAAAATCGTTCAGAGTTAAAATTTTCAGTCTGGTTGTATTCCTGTTATCTATCCAAGTATTGGGACAACAACCAAATTATACCATTCTTATTTCTTTAGATGGATTTCGCTGGGATTATTCTGCAAGAGGTTTAACACCGAATCTTGATTTGATTAAATCCAACGGTGTGCATGCTCTTACATTGAGACCATGCTTCCCATCAAAAACTTTTCCAAATCACTATTCAATTGTCACAGGTTTATATCCTGAAAATCACGGAATAATTGCAAATGACTTTACAAATCGATACACAAATAAAAGATATACTTTGTGGGATACCATAGCTAAAAACGATCCAATGTGGTATAAGGGTGAAGCTATTTGGGAGACTGCAAAAAGACAGGGTGTTATTACTGCAAGTTATTTTTGGCCGGGTTCAGAATTAACTGCTGATTACCGAAGACCCGACTATTCGAAAAAATTTATTTATACCACACCTTATGATGAGAGGATTAATGGGATGTTAGAGTGGCTTCAGCTGCCATATGAAAAAAGACCAAAGTTAGTTATGCTTTATTTTGATGCTACAGATACTTCCGGACACAATTATGGACCGAATTCAAATGAAGTAAATCAATCGATTGCAATGGAAGATAGTCTGATCGGGAAAATATTTTCAGGATTAAGAAATTTAAATTTATTGGATAGCACAAATATTATTGTTTTATCAGATCACGGAATGACAGAATTGAGTCCCGATAGAGTAATTAATATTGATGATGTGTTTTCGGGTTTTCAATTTAAAACTTCGGACAAAGGACCTTTAATGTTTATTTATTCCGATGAAAGTGAAAAAAATTCCATCTATAAAAAACTAAAGGAATCTGAAAAAAATTATAGAGTTTATTGGAAAAAAGATATTCCGGAATACCTGCATTACAAAGATAATCCGGATGTGGCAGAAATTGTATTAATTGCAGATTTGGGTTATAGTTTATTTAACAACAAAGATGTTGAAAAATATTCAAAGCATTTTCCACTCGGTAATCATGGATATGATCCTTTGGATATTGATATGCACGGAATATTTTATGCCATTGGTCCTGATTTTAAAAAGGGTTTTACATCGGGTACTTTAGATAATGTAGATATTTATCCACTACTTGCAAAAATACTTCGTATCTTTCCCAATAATAATATTGATGGAAAACTCGAACGGATTGAGTATTTATTGAAATAGAATGAAGCTTAAGTTTTAATAATTACTTTAATTCATCATTAAAATTATTTTTTTTAACTAGTCACAAAAAAAGTTGAAGGTAAATATTTGAATCATCTAAATCTTAATTGCACTAAAGGACAACTAAAGAACGGACTTGAGTATATATTATATCAGGATAAATCAATTCCTCTTGTATCAGTTAACATCTGGTACAAAGTCGGTTCAGCATATGAAACAAAGGGTAAAACAGGATTAGCTCACTTGTTTGAACATATGATGTTCCAGGGATCAGAAAATGTCGCCAAAGAAATGCATTTCCGTTTTATACAGGAAGCAGGCGGCACATTAAATGGTTCCACATCAACGGATAGAACAAATTACTACGAAAAACTTCCATCCAATTATTTGGAACTTGCTCTCTGGTTGGAATCAGATAGAATGGGATATTTTCTACCTTCACTTACTCAGGAAAAACTTGATAACCAGAAGGACGTTGTAAAAAATGAGCGATTAGAACGATATGATAATCAGCCGTATGGCTTAGCGTGGGAACTTATAAATACAAATCTATATCCTGAAGATCATCCATACAGCTGGTCAACAATCGGTTTCTTAAAAGATATTGAAAATTATACGCTTGATGATGTCAAAAACTTTTTTAAAAAATATTATTCGCCAAATAATGCATGCCTGGTTATAGCGGGCGATTTTGAAAATAATAATGCTATAGAATTGATTGAAAATCATTTCGGCTCAATAAAACCATTTGAAGCTAATCATAAACCCGATTCAGAAAAAATTATATTATCAAAGAATAAATTTATTGAGCATAAAGATAATGTTCAGCTTGAAAGAATTTATCTTGCGTGGCCTTCAGATTTAATCTTTGGAAAAGATGACTCCTCATTAGAAGTTGCTGCAGATATTCTGACAGGATCAAAAAATTCCAGATTATATAAAAAGTTAGTTTTTGATTTACAAATTGCCCAGGACGTTACTGCATTTCAGTACTCCGGTAAGTTTGGCGGGCAGTTTATGATCATTTCAACAGCCAGACCGGGAACTAATCTTGATGAGCTTAAAATGATTATACTTGAAGAGGTTAATGCTTTAGCATTAAAAGAAGTATCGGATAAAGAGTTGGAGAAATCCAGAAATGGAATTAAAGCCCAGTTTATCAGTGCAATGCAAAATCTTGATACGATTGCAGATTATCTGAATCATTACAATTATCATTTAAATGAACCAAATTCCTTTGAGTTTGATCTTGCTCGTTATAATGAAGTGAATAAAAATTCACTGCAAACAGCTGTTAAAAGTTATCTGACAAAACCATTCGTTGAACTTCATATTATACCAAAGGAAGCAGAAAATGATTGATAGAAAAAATAAACCTGAAGCTAAATCTGAAATCAATTTTAAACTTCCCAAAGCAAATGAAATTTTATTGGAAAATGGTTTGCGTGTAGTTTTTATACATAAAGATAAACTGCCTTTAGTAAGATTAAATCTTGTGTTAAACGCCGGCAGCAAATTCGATCCGGAAAATAAAAAAGGATTAGCACATTTAACTTCACTTGTATTGGATGAGGGTGCCGATGGATTGAATGCATTAGAATTAAGTGATGAATTTGATATACTTGGATCCAGTTTTAATGTGTCAACGGATAATGATTTAATAAATTTAAGTCTGCAATGTATTTCTGAAAATTTTGACAGATCGCTTGAATTATTCAGTAAAATTTTATTAAAACCTTTGTTAAGTGAAGATGATTTTAATCGTGAAAAAAAGAAACTGATAACGCGTATCATGCAGAGTAAGGATGAACCGGAATATTTAGCCGATCAGATTTTTGATAGAGTAATACTTGGTAAGTTTGATAATTATTCCTACCCGGTTTCAGGATATGAAGAAACTGTTAATTCAATCTCACTCAAAGAAATTAAAAATTACTATAAAAGATTCTTTTCCCCTTTCAATTCTGCTTTAATAGTTGTGGGAGATTTAAATCAAGGTGAACTTGTAGTTTTGCTAAACAAATATTTATCTGAATGGAATACAATTAAAGGTGACATCCCTATTTCATTTAAATCTTCAGAACCGTTAAAGAAAATTTATTTCTATCACAAACAAGATTCAGTACAAACTGAAATAAGAGCAGGACATATCACAGAAAAAAGAAATAATAAAGATTTTTTTCAAAGATATTTACTTAACACAATTCTTGGCGGACAATTTACAAGCAGAATAAATCTTAATCTGCGGGAAAGAAATGGTTTTACCTACGGTGCAACTTCAAGATTTCAGTATTATAAAGATTCAGCATTTTTTGAAGTATCAACATCTGTGGGATCTGAAAATACAATCAATGCTGTTAAGGAAATTCTTTTTGAACTTGATAAAATAAAAGACGGAATTACACTTGAAGAATTAGAATTCGCCAAATCATCAATAACAAAAAAATTTCCGCTTAACTTTGAAACGTACAGACAAATTGCCTCCGGTGTAGCCGGTCGGATTCTTTTTGATTTACCCGATAATTACTTTGATACTTACATCCAGAATATACTTTCCGTTTCAAAATCAGAAGTTGATGAGACAGCCGGGAAATTTATTATGACTGATAAGCTTGCAATTGTGCTTGTCGGAGATAAAAATACATTACTGAAAAAGCTTAGTGCATTACCGATTGATATGGTTGAAGTAGATTTATTTGGAAACGTGATCTGAGTAATCATTAAAAGTACTTGTCTGGATTAGACTTTGACTCTGCTGAAGATTTAGATACAATCTCAAAAATTTCGTTTAATGATTATGTCACCCGGGTATATAAATTTGTATCCTATTTTTCTATACGCGGGAATTAACGATGAGATTATTAAAAAATCCTGTGCATTAACCATTAAAATTTTTTCATCACTTTTCTTTACAGTTAACATAAAATCCTGAAACTTATCCCCGGTATTTACTTTTGATGAGGTTAAAAATTCAAATCTGGATTTTGGAACAAGGACAATCCCTCTTTTTAATAATTCCGATTTAATTAAAGGATATTTTTCTGATTCAAATAAATCGGATCTATCGTCAATAATAAAGAATGCAGCATTGTAAAAAGTACCTACAATCTCTCTTATCGATTTCTTGATTTTGTCATCAGAATAACTGCTTGAGAGTTTAAAATTTAACTCAGTAATATTATCATCAAGTAACAAAGCATATCTTTTGTTTGCTTTGGCAATCTGCGATAATCTTTTTTTTGCTTCATCCCTGGGAGTTAATACTGCATAAAACAGTTCCGGAGTAATTAAGAAGGATTTAAGCACCTCTTCATTTTTAAGAGGCAGATCGTTAACCAGAAAGGCAATAGTTCCAAATTCACGTTTTATCTTATCACTGTTAGTTAACTCTGCTGCTAATTTTAATTTTTGATCGGATATTAATCTTACTAAAGTCCTTTTTGGATTTGCTAATTCTTCAGCATCTATTTCAACATCATCTTCCCAAAATAAATTCTTTAATTCTAAAAGTAATGAATGAATTGAAACATCATTAGGAACATTTACGTTGTAAGTAGAGTAAAGTGAATCACCACTAATACTTTTAATTTTTTTTTTGATTATCCAGTTAGTTGAAAATCCATAATTTGCTAAAGCGGTATGAAATATTTTATCAATCTCAATTCCAGATAATACTTCTCTATGCTTAGGCTGTTCATCTTTATCCACATATTTTGATACAAGAATATTTACTATTAAAAGTAAAACAACGGTACCAAATAAAATAAGAGCAATATTTTTGTAGAAAGATGATTTAGTCATTTAAGATCAAAACTAAGTTCAATGAAATTTACAAGTAACAGAAAAATGAATTTATTAATTGACAATACTATATAGAGAATAACAGATTATTTATTAGAAAAATTTGGCTTTCTTTTTTCTAAAAATGCCTCGGTACCTTCCTTAAAATCTTCTGTACCACAGGACAAAGCAAACAGAACAGCTTCAAAATTCTGTCCCTCTTTAGATGAAACTTCATCAGCAATTTTTATTGCTTTTAAGGCTAATCGGACTGCTTGTTGTCCTTTACTTGCAATCCTGGCAGCCATTTCATATGCTTTACTTTGAAGTTCACTTTGCGGATAAACTTTGCTGACCAATCCTATTCTTAATGCTTCTGCTGCATCAATCATATCTGCAGTTAATATCATTTCTGCGGCCCTGCCTGAATTAATTAGTCGCGTTAGTCTTTGTGTTCCTCCATAACCGGGAATTATACCAAGATTAACTTCCGGTTGACCAAACTTTGCATTTTCACTTGCTAATCGAATATGACAAGCCAGTGCTAACTCACATCCGCCGCCAAGTGCAAAGCCATTAACGGCCGCAATAACCGGTTTGTCAAATTTTTCAATAATAGAAAAAACCGATTGGCCAAATTCAGCAAACTTTTTTCCTTCAAGCATATTAAGTTTATTAATTTCTGAGATATCAGCACCGGCTACAAATGCTTTTTCACCACTTCCGGTAACAATAACAACAAAAACATTCTCGTCACTTTTTAATCTTTCAAACACTTCCTTCAGTTCTGTAAGAGTATCGTGATTTAATGCATTAAGTTTATCCGGTCGATTTAAAGTTACAATTGCGATGTGCTCATTGATATCAAGTAAAATATTTTTGTAGCTCATAATTCTCTCTTAAAAATTAATGTATAAAGGAATTCTAACTTTTAGATCCAACCCAATAAACTGATTTTTGGGCATATAATTGTATGATGCTATTAGTTCCATCATAAACATTGAAACACCGGCACCGGCACTAAAACCAAATTTACCAATATCTTCCAGAAAGTTATTCCTGCCTAAATTTTGATCAAACTCATGCAGCTTTTGATAATAAGTATAACTTGCTGAAAGCTGGACTATTGGCATCAACAGAACTATATTTTCTAACAACGGAGCAAAATAATATCTTGCCCCAAGATTAATTGGAAGAGCATTTGTATGAAAATTTGAATAATCAGTTTCACGAAAATAATTTTGTGAACCGGGATACTGCTCGTATCCTATATTCGCAAAAATAAAAACAGGAAGTACTTCATTATCTGTATACGTAAACTCAACGTTAACCCCATAACCAATGTCTGTAGTATTGGCAAAATCACCAATCGGCATTCTGGGTCCAACTCCAAACGCGACAAAAAATCCAGTTGCCCTGCTTGAAGGAGGTTTTTCAGCATATACGAATGCAGAAAAAATAAACAAAGAAAATATTGTTACAATTATTGATCTCATCATTTCAGTCAAAATTAATTAGATATTCATTAAACTAAAATTATTTTTCTAATTCCATATTCAAAACTTTTGAACTTGTAACCTGGTCAGCCAATTTACCGCCGTAAGCTCCAGCCTGATAAACAAAGTATCCACCAGCTAAAGCTAAAAGAACAATAATTATGTTCAACTTCCAACTAAGTTTTTTTTTAATAAATAAGAAATATCTAATTATCAGCAGTGCTGCAAAATACCAGACTGTAAGGTTTGCATAATTCTGATGTGCATAGAATATTTCTTTACCTTCATTACTCCAATTAATAATGGATTGGTACGCCTGATTTCCTGTCAACACAGCCAATAGTGATCCAATTACTCCAATTGAAAGAAATAACATTGCAGCTTTCAGAAAAAAATCTTTAGTCGTAAACAGAAATAACAATTCCATTATTGGATAAAGCATCAGGAATGCTATGGGAAAATGAACCACTTTTGGATGTACACTTGCTAAAAATTCCATTTAATTTTTATCCAACTAAAACTGAACCGCCATTAACATTTAAAATTTCACCATTAATATGCCTTGAAAGATCGGAAGCCAAAAATAGAACAGGTCCGGCTATATCATCAGCAGTTGCAATTCTGCCTAACGGTATTTTTTTCAATTCTTCATCAAGATTTTTTTTATTAGACAAGGCATTCTTTGACATATCTGTTAATACCCAACCCGGAGCAACACTGTTAACATTTATATTAAATTGGCCAAGCTCGGATGCCAGTGATTTTGTGAATGAAATCATTCCGCCTTTTGAAGCTGCATAATGCGAGTAATGTGCTTCACCTCTTTGTCCGGCAGTAGAGGAAATATTAATTATTTTTCCATATCTCTTTATCTTCATAAACCTGATTACATGCTGTGTAAATAAAAATGCGGATGTAAGATTTGTTTTTATTGTTTCTTCCCACGCTGAAAGCTTCATCTTACTAATTTTTCCTTCTTTCCATATTCCTGCATTGTTTACTAACACATCGATACCGCCAAAATCTTTTATTACTGCACTAACTGTGTTTTTTATTTCTTCTTCATTATTGATATCTACTTTGTAGGCTTTGCATTTAGTGATCTTTGAAAAACGCTTTTCAATTTTAGAAGCCGCTGCAAAATTTGAATTATATGTAAATGCAACACAGGCACCAGCCATAGAAAAGTACTTTACACAAGCCGCACCTATTCCTCTTGATCCCCCGGTGATTAATATTACTTTTGAATTAAGATTGAACATTTTTAATACTCCACTTTATATAAAAATAGTCCTTTTGCCGGTACTGATTCAAACGCATCTTCCCGGTTTTGTGAATTAAATATCTTTTTAATAAACGCTTCAGGTTCATTTTGACTTTGGGCATTAAGTAATGTACCTACAATTGTTCTTACCATCCCGTGTAAAAATCTATCCGCCTGAACAGAGAACAATATCAGTTCATTTTTCCTGCGCCAAAATAATTTATAAACAGTACAAATCTTATTTTCAATATCAGTGTTCTTTTTACTAAAAGAAGTAAAATTATTCTCGCCTAAAAATAGTGTGCTAAGATTGTCAAGCAATTGTAAATTAACAATTCGAGGATAAAAATATGAATAATTTTTGTAGAAAGGCGATTTTGTTTGCGTAATTAAATACAGATATGTCCTTTTTTTTGCATCAAATCTGGAATGAAACTCCGGATCAACTTCTTCCATTTCTTTAATAACAATATCGCCGGGTAAAACTGAATTAAGAGAATATTTGAATCTGTAAATATCAATCTCATTTTCGGTTCTAAAGTTGGCAACTTGTCCAATTGCATGAACACCTGAATCCGTTCTACCCGAACCAATTAAATTAACTCTCTCCTTTAATAATATTTCAATAGCATCAGTAATTTTTGCCTGAATGGATGCAGAGTTTTTTTGAATTTGCCACCCTGAATAATCTGATCCGACGTATTGAATTATTAGCTTATAGTTTTTCAAAAGTAAATTGAATTTTTATTATGTAAAGATAAGCCTGAAGCAAAATTTAACCAATCTAAATATCCTCTTACTTTTCTTAATTCGGCAGCAGGTACAAAAGTTAAAGTTTATAAATAATAGCACACATTAAAAATTATCTTAATAACTTGTAATGATAATTGTTAACTTTATTTAAAGGAAAGGTTAATTATTAAATCAAATATTTATAATATTTACTTTAAGAAAATGATAAAGGTTTGAATAGATGAAAAAATTGAATTAAAATGGATAATGAAAATTTTGACAAGTATCGATTACTTTATGAAAATCATCCTTTAATCAATATCACTACTGATTTAGAAGGTCGGATACTTGCTATCAATAAAAATGGTGCCAAAGAATTAAATTATGAGCTAAATGAATTAATAAATAAACATATCTCAACTTTATTTATTCCGCAAGAATCAGCACGAATCGAAAAACACATTCAGTACATCCTTTTAAACCCAAGTAAGCAATCTTCCCACGAAATGAAAATGCTGCGAAAAAATAATCAGGAGTTTTGGGTCAGGGAAACTATTTATACACTTGATAGTGATTCACCAGTAAGAAAAATATTCTTCGTATTTGATAATATAACTTTTCAAAAAAATGCCGAAGCAAATGCTAAAAATCTTTCAAAAAGTTTGCAGAATATGCTAGACGCTACACCTCTCGGAGTGCTTGTTTACAGACTTGATGAAAATGGTGATTTAATTTTGATCAGTACGAACGAATCTGCGATAAAAATTCTTCAGATAGATATGTATGCATTAATTTCCAAAAAAATTCAGGATATATTTCCTTCTTTACTCAAGCAAAAAATGATTGATAAATTTATCGGAGTGATAAGAACCGGAAAGCCATTGCTAAACCAAAGTTTAGATTACGAAGATGTGCATTTTAAAGGGATCTATGAATTTTCAGTAATAAAATTATCTGAATATACGATAGCTGTATTCTTCACGGATATCACTGAGAAACAGAATGCATTGAACTCTCTTAAACAAAGCGAATTAAAATTCAAGACTCTTTTTGAATCAGCTAATGATGCTATTTTTTTAATTGAGAATAATGTCATCATTGATTGCAATGAAAAAGCAGTCGAAATATTTAAAACAACAAAAAATGCAATTGTCGGTAAAAAACTACATCAGATTTCGCCGGATTTGCAGCCGGACGGAATAACTTCGAGAACCAAAATTCAGGAGAAAATTAATTCAGCGATTGACGGTACTCCACAATTTTATGAATGGCAGCATACCAGATTTGATGGTTCTTATTTTGACGGAGAAGTTAGTTTAAAGCGGGTGGTATTTGAGGATAAAGTTTATTTGCAGGCAATCTTTAGAGATATTACTGAAAGAAAACAATCAGAAAAAATTATATCTGAACAAAAGCGAGAGCTTTCTACTCTGATGAGCAATCTGCCCGGAATGGCGTATAGATGTGCAAATAATATTAATTGGACTATGGAATTTGTTAATGATGGGTGTTATCAACTAACCGGTTATAGAAAAGATGAATTATTAAACGATAGAGTAGTGAGCTATGCAAATCTTATTAATAGAGAAGATCAGCTTTTGGTTTTTGAAACTGTACAAAACGCAGTAAATAATCATGAATCATTTACGTTACTTTACAGAATTTTTACGTGTCAGGGAATCGAAAAATGGGTTTGGGAAAAAGGACGCGCCATTTATGATAATCAAAATAATGTAGTTTGCATTGAAGGATTTATAACTGATATTACTGAACGGAAAATGACTGAAGAGAAAATTATTATTCTTGCTCATGCTCTAAAAAGTGTATCTGAATGTATCTGCATAACTGACTTACGGGAAAAAATAATTTTTATAAATAAATCTTTTATCCGCATTTATGGATATTCCGAAAAAGAGATAATTGGCAAACCAATCTCTTTTATACGTTCAGATAAAAATAACCCTGCAATAATCAAAAAATTATTTCCTGAAACTTTAGCAGGCGGCTGGACAGGTGAAATTATATACAAAAGAAAAAACGGAGAGGAGTTTTTAGCACATCTTTCTACGTCTTTAATTACTGATGATGCAGGAAAACCAATGGCTATTGCCTGTATAAGTACTGAATCATCGCATCACATTTAAGCAGTTATTTCTATTTAACATAAACGGTCTTAATATTTACAAACTCTTTAATACCAAACGGGGAAAGTTCTCTGCCGTATCCTGATTCCTTAATCCCTCCAAAAGGTAATCGCGGATCCGATTTTACAAAATCATTTACAAAACAACATCCTGCATCTAATTTTTCTTTGGCAATTTGTTCCCCCTTCTTCACATCTTTTGTGAAAATTGCAGCACCTAATCCAAAGATGCTCCTGTTAGCAAGGTCAATTGCATCATCCTCATTTTTTGCTTTAATTAAAGCGGCAACCGGACCGAATAATTCTTCATCAAAAGCTGCCATTCCGGGTTTTACATTTCTTAATATCGTTGGAGGATAGAAAGCCCCATCAATTTTTGGAATTGCCCCACCCAGAATTATTTCTGCTCCCTGCTTTACACTTCTCATAACCTGATCATGCAGTTCATTTCTTAATTGAATACTTGCCTGTGGTCCCAAATCATTTTTTTCATCTAACGGATCACCCATTTTTTTCTTGGACATAAATTCAAGGTAAAGTTTTTCAAATTCATCATACACACTTTCAACAATAATAAATCTCTTTGCAGCTATGCAGCTTTGTCCTGCATTTATCAATCGGGATGTAACGCAGGATTTTGCAGCCATTTCAAGATCAGCATCTTCAAGAATAACATAAGGATCGCTACCACCTAATTCCAAAACTGTTTTTTTAATTAAGCTGCCTGCAAGAGCGGCAACAGATTGTCCCGCCGGAACACTGCCTGTTAAAGTTACTGCCTTAACTTTTGGATTTGATATTACGCCCTTAACATTTTTGGACGAAATCAAAAGAGATCTAAAAACATCTTTCGGAAATCCGGCTTTTCTAAAAATGTCTTCAATAGCCAATGCACAGCCGGAAACATTTGATGCATGTTTTAATAAACCGGTGTTGCCCGCCATAAGGTTTGGAGCAGCAAAACGAAATACCTGCCAGAAAGGAAAATTCCATGGCATAACCGCAAGTATAACTCCCAGAGGCCGATAAGTAACAAAACTTTTTGATGCTTCTGTTTTGATAATTTCATCATTTAAAAATTTTTCAGCATTCTCTGCATAATATTCACATACCCAGGCACATTTCTCAACTTCTGATCTTGATTGTGCAATTGGTTTACCCATTTCAATCGTCATGAGCAAAGAGTAATCTTCAGAATTACTTCTAAGCACTTTAGCGGCATTTCGCATTAACCCCGATCGATAAGCAAAAGATTCCACTTTCCATTTTTCAAAAGAATCATCAACGAGTGAAATGATCTTATCACAATCTTCCCCGGTGTATTCACTATAATTTTTAACCGGTAAATTGTTTACGGGATTGATTGAAGTTAACATAATTTAATCACCACAATTTTTACGAAGTTCTTTTAATGACAACAATTGTTTTATCATCAGTGTAAGATCCATTTGCTGAAAACTTAATCACATCCTCAAGAATACCCAATGCAATTTCTTTTGGAGATTTATCCTTAAGTTTTCTAATTACTGAGATTAGTTTTTGTTCACCGTAAAAAGCAAATTTTGTATTTGCCGCTTCTGTAACTCCATCAGAATATAAAACAAGAATGTCATTTAAATAAATATTTATATTTTCTACAAAATATTTTGATTGCGGTGCCGGACCTAAAACAGGACCTGTTGTCTGAAGAAATTCAAATTTATTCTTGGCACTTTTATAAAAAATTGGAGGATTATGCCCTGCATTTGCGTACAAAAATAATCCATTTTTATAGGTTGAAAGCTCGCCATAGAATAGTGAGGTAAATTTATCATCTTCAAAGATTTTATTTACAAGTTCATTCATTCGCTTAAGGATTAATGAAATTTTTATTTCAAAAGTTGTAGCCATCCGCAATGCACCGGAAACGTACATTGCTTCAGCAGCAGCGGCAACACCTTTGCTTGCAGCATCACCTATCGTAATACCAACTCTATCGTTGTTTTCTCCAATATCCAGATAATCAAAAAAATCTCCGCCAACAATTTCCGCTGGCTGTGTTATTCCATAAACTTCAAAATGATGGAATTTAAACTCGTGCTCCGGCAAAATACTTTTTTGTAATTGCCGAGCTTTATCTATATCTGCTTTTAACAGATTTGCACTATGAGAAATTTTTCTCTGTCTTATTTGTGATGTTAAAGCAGTTGCGATGATGCTTAAATTTACTCTTAGTTCATCATCAATATTTTTTGAATTTAGTGCAAGCACATATTCGTAAAATGGTTTGTCTTTAATTTTGGTCTTATACCCAACCCCCGATGCTGAATATTTAAATATTCCTTTTTTACGTAAAGCTTCAATTGTTTCATGTCCAAGAATTGTTCTTGATTGTGCAAGTTGTTCAAATACCGGGTAATCTAACGCACGAATAATAAAATTTTTATCGATCTTATCAATCTTGCCTGTCTGGTACAGAACTTTATATCCTTCTATTTCAGGGTACAATTTCCAGATTCTTCCACCGGTAAAGTCTGTTGATTCATCATGAACAATTTCGTTTATTACAGTAGTAAGCATCTCTTCATCTGAAGCAAATTTTTGAGATGCAATTGTTTCTACGGTTTTATGTATTTTTTTTTGATCCAAAATTTTCCTTTATAATTATTCGCTGTAAAAATCTATCATTTGATTAATTGCTTTTTTACAAACCGGACAAAAATTATCGACTGAAATCGATTTCATCGAACAATCCTGCATCGGTCTATAAACTCCGTTTGAAACATACCCGCCGCCTTCATAAACGCCTACTGTATTTTTAAATTCTTTAGTTGCAGGAGTGGGAATTGGAGTTTTATCATCAATCATATTTTTCCACTTTGAATCAAAATTAACTAATGTGGTTAAATTCGGATCAAGCGGTTCAACATCAAGCGGATAGAATTCGTTGTAGGCAACATCGGATGTATAATATTCATCTCCCAGTCCGGCAAATCCATGCCCAAATTCATGAGTAAAAATATATTCGCTGTAATTATTATCGCTAACACAAACTGAGTAATGATTATAGATTGCTCCCCCGCCATACTTTTTTGTATTTACCAGAATAAATATCTGATCATATGGTGCATTAGAAGCAACATCACGCAAAGTTTTATTATCGCTTGTCATCAAATATCTATCCAGATCAAACATGTAAAATTGTGAATTAACAATTGTGTTTTTCCAGATATCTTCTGCCGGTATGTCGGTCCCGGATTCTTTTGATGGAGCCTCTACTCCCCAAATGTTAAATTTATTTTTGTTCTCTTTATAAGGTGAAGCATTAAAAAGATATTCTGCAAATTTCTCACAATCTTTTTTAAATTTTTCCATTTCATCTATTTTATATCCATCCGGAATAATCACAATATCTACAGCTTTATCAGATTCATTGCTTTTCATTACTTCAAAACTACTGTACTCAAGCGTCCGTTCAGTTTTAATAAAATAACTTTTTGGATTTACTGCATATTCAAATTTCTTATGCAAAACATTTTTTTTATCCCTGGAATAAAATTCAACAACAACATTATTTTTAGGATAAGGCATAACAATAGTTTCGCTGAAGCTTTTAGTCGTAAGCTTTGCTTCATCAGTTGTCTGCCACTCACTGAACAAAGTTGAGTAAGAGTGAGAGTAAATTTCTTTGTCTGAATCAACATCTTTGACGATAATTTTATATTTGCCGTAATCAAATTTATCTAACAAATTTGTTTTTGATCCACCCCAATACGGTTCTTCAATCAAATCATCAAAAGAATAAGAATCACTTGTATCGTTTCCGGTATGGAAATAATCCAGCCTTAATGTTTTGCTCTCAAAGTATTGATCAAAATTTATTTGAGAGAATATCAAATTTGAAAATAACAGAATTGCAAACAGAGTTTTCTTCATATAGTATAATTCAAAATTTGTCAGTCTGAGCCCGTCGAAGACTGACAGTATATTAATTGTCACACATCGACAGGCTCAGTGTGACATGGAATTTTATAAGAGTGTTAAAAACGACAATGCTAAAAAACTTTCCTTGAACCCGGTTTTACTAAATCTAATTTCCCTTCTTTACAAATCGCACAATCTTCAGGTGAATATGAAACAGCGTTTAATCTTAGTGATGGAAAAAACTCATAACCAAAATCGACTTTACCATTACTGCGATCAACAATACTTCCTACTCCAACTATCTCTGCTCCAAACTTCTTAACGATTTCAATAACTTCAAATACAGATCCTCCGGTTGTAACAACATCTTCACAAACTAAAACTTTTTCACCTTTGGATAGAGAAAATCCGCGGCGCAAAGTCATCTCCTTATTTTCTCTTTCTGTAAATATGGATCTTTTATTTAATTGTCTTGCGACCTCATAACCTACAATCATTCCGCCCATTGCAGGAGCGATTACCGTATCGATTTCATAATTCTTAAAATGATCAGCAATTAAAGAACAGATTTGCGAAGTATATTCCGGATACTGTAATACTTTTGCACATTGAAAATACTGGTTGCTGTGTCTTCCTGAAGTTAAAAGAAAATGCCCTTCCAATAAAGCTTCTGTGCTTTTAAATATTTTTATCACATCTTCATTATTCAAGTTCATCAAGATAATCCTCCAATGCTCTTATTGCTTTTGTGTCATTTAATTCTTTTGCGACTCTTAAACCTGTACGGTAATAATATTCGGCATCTTCAATCTCGTTATTATTTTCTTTAAGGTTGCCGTAAGTTATATAAGCCTGAACATACTTTGGATCTTTTTTTATTAAATCTTTCAGATACACTTCAGCCTCATCATCCTCATTATTTTTTAAGTACTCTTTTACAATGCTGTATATGATATCCGGATCCAAAGGATTTTCATCATATTTATCAAAAAGTTCATCGAGCCGCGTACTCATTTTATTCTTTCCTCTATTTTTTGTGCAAGCGAGAAATCTTTTTTTGTTACACCACCAGCACTGTGAGTCGAAATTGTAATTTTAACTTTATTCCATGCGAACATTAAAATATCAGGATGATGATCCATTTTTTCTGCCTCCATTCCAACTGCATTTACAAAAGACAATGCTTCTATAAAATCCTTAAACTTAAATTGTTTAGAAATTGAAGCTTTTTCAAAACTCCAACCTGAAAACTTTGATAGATTAACATCGATTTGTTTCTGATTTAACTTACTCATCGTTTGCCTCATATTTTAATTATTGTATTTTAAAAATAAATAAAAAAAAGCGCATCCTAAAGAATGCGCTTATAAATGGTCTAATAAAATGATGAATCAATTTTCACCAAGATCAGTTTTTTCCGGTTCTACATTCGGATCCGGATGCTCCAAAGATTCATCAAAGTAAACAAGGTCCTCTGTGTTTTCAACGTGCTTTGCAACAATTGTTGTTCCCTCTTTAAATGAACCACGAAGAATTTCTTCAGCTAACGGATCTTCAACATATTTCTGGATTGCTCTACGCAAAGGACGGGCACCAAATTTTTCATCAAAGCCTTTGTTTACTAAAAACTCTTTTGCGGATTCATCCAGTACAAGTGTTAATTTGTTTTCTCTGATGTTTGCAAGAAGATCTTTTATCTCTATATCGATAATTTTGTAAATATCTTCCTTATCAAGATTTCTGAACACAATTGTGTCGTCAATCCTGTTTAAAAATTCAGGATTGAATAATCTTTTCATCGCTTCTTCAACAGTATCTTTCAGACTTGAGTATTTATCAGTTTTATCGTCACCGCCAAAACCAAACTTGCTGATATTTTTAATATCTTTAGTTCCAACATTCGATGTCATAATGATGATTGTATTTTTGAAATCAACTTTTCTACCGAGCGAATCTGTAAGCGTTCCGTCATCAAGCACCTGAAGCAGCAAACTAAAAATATCCGGATGTGCTTTTTCAATCTCATCAAACAGAACAACTGAATATGGTTTACGTCTTACTTTTTCAGTTAACTGTCCGCCTTCTTCATATCCAACATAACCGGGAGGCGCTCCAACCAACCTTGAAACAGAAAACTTTTCCATATACTCGCTCATATCAATTCTAACTAGCGCATCTTCGCTATCGAATAAATATCTTGCAAGAACTTTACATAACTCTGTTTTACCAACTCCGGTCGGACCAAGGAAAATAAAACTGCCGATTGGACGATTGGGACTTTTTAATCCTGCTCTTGTTCTGCGAATTGCTTTTGTAAGTTTCTGAACTGCTTCATCCTGTCCAACTATAGATTGTTTTAAAGCATCTGCCATCTTTAATAGTTTTTCAGATTCAGTTTGCGCAATACGGTTAACAGGAATTCCCGTCATCATTGCCACTACAGTTGCTATGTCTTCTTCACTTACATCGTGAACAATATCTTTTGTCCTGGTATCCCATTCACGTTTTGCAGTTTCAAGATCAGATAAAAGATTACGTTCTTTATCCCGCAATCTTGCAGCTTCTTCGTAATCCTGCATTTTAACAACACGTGCTTTATCTTTTTTTACGCCTTCAATCTCCTCTTCAAGATCAAGAATATTCTGGGGCACTTCAAAGTTACCCATATGAACTCTTGAACCTGCTTCATCAATTACATCAATTGCTTTATCAGGTAAATGGCGATCTGTTATGTAACGATTACTAAGTTTAACTGCCGTTTGGATCGCTTCTTTTGAATATCTAACTCGATGATGTTCTTCATATTTAAATTTTATGTTTTCAAGAATCTGAAGTGTTTCATCATACGTTGGCGGATCTACCATTACTTTCTGAAATCTTCTATCGAGTGCACCGTCTGTTTCGATAAATTTTCTGTATTCATCAAGAGTTGTTGCACCGATACACTGTATATCACCGCGAGCTAAAGCAGGTTTAAACATATTTGAAGCATCGAGTGAACCGCTTGCACCGCCTGCACCAACTATTGTATGAAGTTCATCGATAAAGAGAATTACATCTTCGGCTTTTTCAAGCTCGTTCATTAAAGCTTTCATTCTCTCTTCAAATTGTCCGCGGTATTTGGTTCCGGCAACAAGTCCTGCAAGATCTAAAGTAACAACACGTTTATCCTGCAAAGTTCTGGGGACTTTTTTCTGAATGATACGAAGTGCCAGACCTTCGGCGATTGCTGTTTTACCTACGCCAGGTTCGCCGATCAAAACCGGATTGTTCTTTTTTCTTCTGCTAAGGATTTGTGCAACTCGTTCAATTTCTTTTTCTCTTCCAACAACAGGATCGAGTTTATCTTCAAGTCCCAGTTTTGTAAGATCACGGCCAAAGTTATCTAGCACCGGTGTTTTTGTTTTATCATTTTTTTTATCCATCATCGGCGGCACTTTTTGATTAGCATCTTTAGGATTTTTTGAGCTTAACATCGAGTTAAGTTCAGAACGAGCTGAATCGTAAGTAACATTAAATTGATGTAGAATTTGTGTGGCAATATTATCCTCATCTCTTAAAAGAGATAATAAAAGATGTTCTGTACCAATTACATCAGCTTTATAAATTTTAGATTCGATCTGAGTAATCTTTAAAACTTTTTCAGCCTGTTTTGTAAGCGGAATATTTCCAATCGTTAAAGTTCCGCCTGAGGTTCTAACCGTATCCTCAATAGCTTTTTTAAGTTTTAAAAGATCACATTCCAGATTTCTTAAAATTCTAACAGCAACTCCCTGCCCTTCACGAATAATTCCGAGCAGCAGATGTTCTGTTCCTATATAATCATGCCCCAACCGTAAAGCTTCTTCTCTGCTAAGTCTAATTACATCCTGCAATCTATCTGAGAAATTTCCGTCCATATAACTCCTTAATTTGATTAAAAGTAAAACAAATTATTCTCTTAATTCGTTTCACTATTTAAATATAACAATAAGTGCAACCCTATATCAAGCCAGCCTTAAATCAAAGATTACTAAGCTATTAAGCTTGAAATATTAACTTTAATAGGTTCAATTCGAATGCCAGTACATTTGGTTAAAATTTTCCATAATTTCCGGTCGGAAAGAAATTTTTTTCTGCTAAAAGGATATAATTAACGTCATAAAAACTTAATTGTAGTCAATAAGGCAGATATGCGAGCATTCTTAAGCAAGTTAACAGGATCGCAGAGTATTTTTATATAATATTATGGAGTATAGATGGAAGCATTAACTGGACTATCAATCGTAATAATAATTGCGGCTGCCTTATTCTTAATTCTCTTTCTTTATTTCGTTCCGCTCGGATTATTTATTACTGCCTACTTCTCCGGAGTAAAAGTAAAAATCGTTCGTGATTTAATTGGAATGAGATTAAGAAAAGTTCCGCCGGTATTAATTGTTAGAAGTATGATAACAGCAACCAAGGCAGGGTTAACAATTGATCAGGCAAAATTAGAAGCACATTATCTTGCAGGAGGAAATGTTACTAAAGTAATTAACGCATTAATTTCTGCGGATAAAGCTAACCTTGGATTAACTTTTGAGCGAGCGACTGCAATTGATCTTGCCGGAAGAGATGTTCTTGAAGCAGTTAAAATGTCTGTCGTTCCAAAAGTTATTGAAACACCAATGGTTGCGGCAGTTGCAAAAGATGGTATTCAATTAAAAGCAATTGCAAGAGTAACTGTTAGAGCAAACATAGAACGATTAGTCGGCGGCGCAGGTGAAGCAACTATTCTTGCAAGAGTTGGTGAAGGAATTGTTTCTACAATTGGTTCCAGTCTTTCGCACAAAGAAGTTTTAGAAAATCCTGATAAGATTTCTAAATCAGTTTTAGCAAAAGGATTAGACAGCGGAACTGCATTTGAAATTCTTTCAATCGATATCGCTGATGTTGATATTGGTCAGAACATCGGTGCAATTTTACAAACTGATCAGGCAGAAGCTGATCTTAAAGTTGCACGCGCAAAAGCTGAAGAGAGACGTGCTGCCGCGGTTGCAACTGAACAGGAAAATATTGCTGAAGTTTCTAAACAGCGTGCAAAAGTTGTTGAAGCAGAAGCAGAAGTTCCAAGAGCAATTGCTGATGCATTTAGAAATGGTAAGCTCGGTGTAATGGATTATTATAATCTCCGCAACATTCAGGCTGATACTGAAATGAGAACTTCAATCGCACAACCTGAAGAGAAGAAAAAGACTGATGGATAATTTATTTCAATACCTCATTTGGGGTATTATTATTTTTAGCTTCTTAAGCTCTTTCTTTAAAAAGAAAGAGCCGCCGAAGCAAAATCCTTTGCCAAAAGTTAAACAACCGGAATCGATTTCATATCCTCAGCAAAGTGATGTTGATAGAGTTGCTGTTTCTCAAAAGCAGGATGAGTATGATATTTTGCGTGAGCTTGAAAATCTTTTTAAAGGTGAAACGAATATCCCAAAACAAAGTAATCCACCACCTAAACAATCCAGAGATTATATCGATCGCGAAATAAAAGATGAAGATCTTGATCTTGTTGTGGATAAAAGAATGTATCAAAAAATTGAGGAAAGACGAGCTTCAGATTCAAAAGCTAGTTCAGAGAGAAGAACCACTCTTGAACAGATGAATTGGAACAAGAAGAAACCTGTAGTTGATCCTAAAATTGAAGCAGGTGCAAAAGAGTTTGAAAGAGTTTTGGCAGGACCAAAACAGCAGCGGGCTGCGGTAACTGAGTTTAACCGTAAATTAAAAAATCCCAGAACAGTTAGGGAGTTCATCCTTTTTTCAGAAATTTTAGGAAAGCCAAAAGCACTGCGTAGATGAACCAGAAAAAATATACGTTAAAAAGACTTGGACAAACGGGCTTAGTTCAGCAAACGGACGAAGCCCGTTTTACGATTAATTACCGCGAAGAATTAAACGCTTCACAGTTTGAAGCGGCTTCTGCTGTTAACGGATGCTATTTGATAATTGCCGGTGCCGGAACCGGTAAGACAAGAACATTAGTTTATCGTGTTGCAAGATTAATTGAACTTGGTCACGATCCAAATTCTATTCTGCTTTTAACATTCACCCGCAAAGCTGCCAATGAAATGATGAAACGAGCATCGATGCTGCTCGATGATCGCTGTTCTAAAATTCGCGGCGGAACTTTTCATTCATTTGCAAATCTTACATTAAGAAAATATGCTAAAGTAATCGGACTTGATTCGTCCTTCACTATTCTTGATCAGGGAGATAGTGCTGATGTTATAAATCTAATTCGTTCTCAGGATGGATTTATAACCAAAGAAAAAAGATTTCCAAATAAACAGACACTAAATAAAGTTTATAGTTTAAGTGTTAATACAGGAAAGAAAGTAGAAGAGATAATTGAAAATGATTATCCGCATTTTATTCCTTTGCTTGATAAGATTTTACAAATCCAGAAAATATTTACAGATTACAAACGCCGAAACAATCTTTTAGATTACGATGATCTGCTTGTTTACCTGCGTGAATTTCTCTTAAAAGGAGGCCCTGCTGTAAAATCTTTACTCTCAGAAATAAAATTTGTAATGGTGGATGAGTACCAGGATACAAATCATTTGCAATCAGAAATTGTAAAGGGGCTTTCGCAATACAGTAATAATGTTATGGTTGTTGGTGATGATTCGCAGGCAATTTATTCATTTCGCGGTGCGGATTTTCATAACATTATGCAATTCCCAAAACTTTTTGATGAAGTAAAAATTATTAAGCTTGAAGAAAATTACAGAAGTTTTCAATCCATTTTGGATTTTGCAAATAGAATTAATGATGCAGCAGTTGAAAAATATAAAAAGGACCTATACTCAAGACGAGGAAGCGGACAGTTACCTAACATTGTTGCTGCATCCACAGAAAATCTGCAATCAAAATTTATTGTAGAAAAAATTCTTGATCTTAGGGAAGAAGGAGTTTCGTTAAAAGATATTGCTGTGTTGTTTCGTTCTTCTTTCTTTTCGTTTGATCTTGAACTTGAACTTGCAAAAGCAAATGTGCCTTTCCAAAAGTTTGGCGGAATGAAGTTTGTTGAGACCGCACACGTTAAAGATGTAATGGCATTTCTTCGCATCGTCGTAAATCCAAAAGATGTAATTAGCTGGTACAGAGTTTTACTTTTGCACGAAGGTGTCGGTCCAAAAACTGCACAAAGAATTCTGGATGAACTTGCAACCTCAAGAATAACAATAAAAGCTGAACCGGATCAGCAGCCTGAATTTAAACATCACAAACTTGGTCCGTTGTTTTACCTTTTGTATGAACTTCAAAAGAAAAAATATCTTCCATCAGAAATGGTACAGAAAGTTTACGATTATTATTACGATCTTTTCAAAGCAAACTATGATGACTGGAACAAGAGAAAGAAAGATCTGGAGATTTTTCAGAACATTGTGGAGAATTATACTTCTGTTGATACTTTACTTTCCGATATGGCAATTGAACCGATAATAGAAAGCGTTGTTGATGTTGAAGCAACCGACAAAGAGGAAGAATACGTAACACTCTCCACGATTCATTCGGCAAAAGGATTGGAATGGAATTCAGTTTTTATCATTCACGCAGTTGAAGGCTACTTCCCTTCTGCAAGATCGATTGAAAGTTTGGAAACTTTAGAAGAAGAAAGAAGATTGATGTATGTTGCATCGACTCGTGCAAAAAACAATTTGTTTATAACCTACCCGATGAATCTTTACGATCGTGAAGCAGGAATGACACTCTCAAAACCATCACGATTCATTTCTGATATTACTCCCGATTTAGCAGAGGGTTGGCTGCTGGAAGAGGATTATTAAAATAAAATTGTCAGTCTTAGTTCGTCGAAGACTGACAATTAAATACCTGGTCACACTTCGACAAGCTCAGTGTGACAAATAAAAAATAACAATTACTTCATCAACAACATTTTTCTGCTTAATCTATTTTCACCAGTATAAATAAAATAAACATAAACTCCGCTTGAAAGATCTTTACCAGAAAAATTTATTTTGTAACTACCTGCTGTTTGATAGCCAAAATTTTGTTCAAAAACTTTTTCTCCAAGAATGTTAAAGACATTAAACTTTACATCAGTAGCTTGCAATAATTTATATTCAATCTTTGTAGATGGATTAAACGGATTTGGATAATTCTGGTACAACACAAAATCATTTGCGTACGATTCATTCTCAACATTTCCAACTGAAACATGCTGAACCGATCCAAATAAATGAATATGTCCATCAGCGCGATCTTCCCAAACTGTATAAACTGCAAATCCCAAATTATCGGCACCCAATGCTCCAATTGCCAAATGCGGATTTAAAACTGATACTTCAACAAGACTATCTTCCTGCCAAAATCCAAAATCCCTAAGACTACATCTTACCTTTGTTGTTCCATTCTGCTCAACTAAATATGTATGAGGTTCATACAACTGCAAATCTACTGGTTTGCCATCGGGGGATTTTCCGACAAGCAGGGTTTGATAAGAATCAAACTCAGACAGTTGACCATCGTACGGAATCGGTAATTGAATAAAAGTCGGATTCGAATAAATAGCATCTTCCATTACAAATAATTTTTTTTCGCCTGCTACTGTATCACTATAAACCAGTCCCCATGCTATATAATCCGAAAGTTGAACTGAAAGACCTGAGCAATCGCAGCTATCTTTAAGAATTATTTTCTCTTGCCAATTGCCGTTATAAGGTTTAAATCTTTTTACAATGTTTTTATTTTGGTTATTGTCTTCTTCAACTGCAAAAGCATAATAGCCGGAGTAAATTCCCCAGTCTTCAAGTTCCAGTCCAACAAATTCTGTGTAAGATAATTCTGAGGAATTTTCAAATACAACTTCTTCTGAAATTTGGTTTTGTTTGTAGGTAAGAAATTCTATATCGTCATTTTTTCGATACAAAATGTTGAGAGAATCATTATTCCAATATGAATAAGTTGATTCTAAAAACTTTGGAAAGGTTTCATTATTATTTGAATTAGCCAGGTAAACAGGCTGCCCCCAGGTACCAGAACTATCAGGAATTAAAACAATATCCCAGTTTCCATTTATGTTTGTTTGATATATTAGTCCTGAGAAAGTTTTATAAACCGGATTTAAATTTTGATAATTCCCCGTCGTAACTGCAACTGTATCTTCAAAGCTAAAATTATCTGAGTTGTATTTTACCGAATATATATTTGCATTTTCATTTGTGTGCAGCTCAAAAAAGATTCTGGGTGCAAAGCCAAATTTATCTTTATAGATGAACGGATTTCTTGCATCAAAATCACCGTTCGTAATTTGCAGATTAAAATTGAACTGCGGATAAATACTACATTGAATAAACAATATCAAAACAAGTAATGTTTTTTTCATGGCTAACCCCTAAAAAATGTCTGCTTAAACGTAACAAATTAATATAAAAAAAGCGAGCCGATTGGCTCGCTTTTTAACTTGTCATTCCGAACTTGTCTCGGAATTTAATAAGTCAGTCCCTGAAACAAACCTGCCTGTCCGGCAGGCAGGTTCAGGGTAACACTGGAATTATTTCATCAACATTCTCATAGGGCCTTCAATGAAGTAATAAATTACTTCATTAGAAGCATTTTACGAACAGCTTTAAAGTCGCCCGCTTCTATTGAATAGAAATAAACACCGCTTGATAAATGTGAAGCGTTAAAGTTAATTTCATAACTTCCTGCTTTTACGTTATTGTTAACAAGTGTAGCAACTTTTTCGCCAAGTAAGTTGAATATTGAAACATTTACAAATCCATCTTTAGCAATTGAGTACTTAATTAAAGTACTTGGGTTAAATGGATTTGGATAATTTTGTTCTAAGCTGTATTGTGCTGGTCCCGTTACATCAACATTAATTTCATTTGAGTATTCAGATGAACCATCAAAATCAACTTGTTTAAGTCTGTAGCTGTAATTGCCAACTGCAACATTATTATCTGTAAATGAATATGACTTTGGTTCTGTTGTTGTACCAAATCCTGCAACGTATCCAATTTTAGAATACTGTGAGTTCGCTGATTTTCTTTCAACTTCAAATCCGTTGTTATTCAATTCAGTAGCAGTATTCCAGTTTAGATTTACGCTGTTGCCTGCAACATTAGCAGCAAAAGATGTAAGTTCAACTGGTACTATATCTCTGAACAAATATGTAACTGCATTTTCAATTAAGTTAGCAGCTTTTGTCTGATCAGCAAAGCCGGAAATTGCAAATGTAAAGAATATGTTTCTGCAAACATCCGGATTGTTATTCGGGTTATGAACAATAATTCCGGGATTTGCAGCACTACCTGCAGCCCAGTTTGCTATTCTTATAACACCGGTTTTATTTAACAAAGTAACTTCATCTCTTGCACCCCATCCGGCAGCTCCACCGTTATTTACAGTAATCGGACCTGTAATAGTATTTGGTGTTGTAAAAATAGGATGAGATGGTGTAGATAGCACTAAATTATCATTTGTTCTATCGCTGACCCAACTGCTGTCATTCAATACATTTCTTCTAAACTGAAGATCTCTTTCAGAAGTGGCTCTGTATTGATATCCAACCTCACCGCCCTCAACAATAGTTTTACCGCCAGCTAATGTCCAGTTTGTTATTGCCGTTCTCTTAGTCTGATCATTAAACATTGTACCTTCATTTAAACCTGCAGCAAGAATTACAAGATCATAATTATTAAGATTTGCAGGATTAAACACTGACCAGGTAACTTGCTCTACAAGATATCCTGCAGTTGTAAGCGTAGTATTAAATAAATTAGCTGAAGCTCCTAACGGAATTGAACCATCAGATGGATAACCGCCTTTATCAGGAGAAATTCTGTTAGCTAAAGTAACATCATCATCAATAACTAAAACCAATCCAAGTACATCTATAATATTAAATGCATTGAATCCTGAAGCAGGAAGATATCCAATATTACTTTGAGATGAATTATCAGTTGCTTTTATTCGATATTCTACTACATCACCAATTGCAGCAGTTCCGGTAAATGTACCTTTATAAGTATTTCCGGAAACCAGCGGCATCGGAAAAGTATTAATTGTTCCGCCATTAATTCTAAATTCACATTCAACTGTTCCCACACCAATATTATCTGTAACATCAGCTGTTACATCAACAGGCCATCTTAATTGTGCGGTATTTCCAATTGGTGTATGTGTTATTACCGGAGGAACTAAATCTGTTGCAGCTTCAAATGTAAAGTAGTTTGCAGGTGCGCCGCCAGGTAATGTTGATCTGAATCCCTGATCATCCTGTGCTGCTAAATAATAATTATAAACTGCATTGGCACCGTTACCAGGAATATTTGCTGTATAATTATTTCCGCCTGTATTGGTCATTACAACGCTATCTGTTAAAGCACCAACGCCTCTGCCCCAGTATAATTTTATACTGCCGGCTACAATAGGATTTACTGATGAAACAACAGCGTTGACTATATAAGGTCCTGTTATGTTTTCTGTATTTGTAAGTGGAGTATGATCAATCGAAGGACCGAAAGTAACCTCTGTAATCCATGCTTGATAATTACCTGTTCTGTCATCTGCCCAGAAAGGATATGCTTTATTGTTTGCAGCAGCTATACCAATATAATCCCCCTGATATCCGCCTGCTAAACCGGAAATTGGTTTTGGTTTAAAGTTCGCATCGCTAACCTGAAAATTATCAAAAGTTAGTCCGCCATCATTTGATGTTGCCATAAATACACCCGTACTATCACTGGTTGTATTACGGTTATCATACCATACTATATTTAACTGTCCCGTATTCTGATCTACAGTACACCAGGGATAATATTGTTCTTTACCATTATTAAGTGCATCATTATTAACTCTTAAAGGTGCACTCCAGGTTGTACCGCCGTTAGTTGAGCGCATACAAACAATATCAGGATCCGTACCTGCAGGAGCAACATTTATTTGCGGCCAAACTATATAAATGTATCCATTGTTTGCACCACCGGATTTATCTACAGCCATTGATGGGAAAGATGAAACACGGATTTGAGTTGGTTTTAAGTAACCTCTAATTCCAAAATTGAAATTTCCATTTGGTGTAAGTGCGCCGTAAACTCTTGCTGAAGACCATGTATTTCCGCCGTCTGTTGATTTAGAGAAAGCTATTGCATCCTCTCCACCCGGCCATGCATCATAAATAACCCAGGTAACATAAGCTTCACCATTAGGTCCGGTTTGCACATTTACTCCCTGATCGTGACTGCCCGGATTTAAAGACGAACCAAGATTTTTAACCGTACTCCAGGTTGCACCATTATCAGTCGAAAACTTTAGAACTGCATTACTAACATTAAAATCTGTCCACACATCGTAAACTCTGTTTTCAAAAGGGCTGCCGACTTTTTTATCAGCCATTAAATGATTTTTGTCATCCTGAGTGTTTGAGCTAACAACGGAACTTGTCCAGTTTGCACCGTTATTTGTTGATTTGGCAACACCCATTCCGCCACCGCCGGTAATATATCCCATATAAAAATAACCATTCGTGCCAATTGTTGCAGCCGGATCACCGCTGTTAGAACCGAATGGAGGATTGTTAAATCCTGCCCAGTTTGTCCCGCCATTTGTTGTCCAGTAAACACCGGTACCATAAATACCACTTACCGGATTTGGTGTTGCGTTAGCACCGGCAAATAAGATTAAAGGATTTAATGGATGTACATCAATGGTTAATTCCGATTGAGTAACATTAGATCCAGGTAATATTCTATAGTTTGGCATTACCAAAACATCAGTTTCTCCAATATCATACTTTTGATAAACAGGAGAGCCCTGAATGTATTTGTAATCAGATGGTGTATTGCTCGCACCGTTTTCATCTAATTTTACTCTTGACCATTTCTTATCGGGATCAACATTTATTTGTGCATTTGTTGATTTTGAAAGAATGCCAAAAGAAAAAGTTATGACGAGCAAAAAAAGAAACGCTCTTTTCATAGTGACTCCGTTTTGGTTGAATGATTATAATTAGTTAGTAAGGAAAGTAAATTTCGGGAGTAATAAGAGTCTGTAAAAATCATCAAATGGTAATTCTGATTAGTGAATTAATAAATAAAGTGTGGCAATTGAATTGCGATCACACGTAGAATTTTCAATAAATTTCAAATCGTAAAAAGATTAGCAATTATTTGCGCTTAACTTATAAGAAAATAATTTAATTTACTATAGCCAGCTAAAAATAATTTTAATAATCAAAATTAAATAAAGTAAGTACTTGGAAATATTTACAGTCTCATATATCGTTTTAACATTATTTCTTTTAATTGCAGTTAATGTATATAAAGCTTTTGTTTTTCAACTTAACAAAAATACTTTCCCGGCAACTACGCCAAAATTGTCGCTTATAATTGCTGCAAAAAATGAAGAAGCTAATATCCCTTCTCTTATTGAATCAATTGAAAACTTAAATTATCCGAAAGAGAATTTTGAGGTAATAATAGTTGACGATAACTCAAATGATAAAACCGCTCAATTAATTCAATCCAATATTACAGGTAAAAATAATTTTACTTTCATCAAAGCCAATAGTAAAGAATTAGAAGGTAAAAAAGGTGCTCTTAACATCGGCATTAAAAATTCCAGATATAATTTTATTGTAATTACGGATGCTGACTGCCATCCAGAAGTAAATTGGCTTAATTCCGTTGCAGGTGCTTTAGATTATGGTTACGATTTTGTTTTTGGCGTTGCTCCTATTAATTCCGGAACTGCATTGGTAGAGAAACTATCTGCGTTTGAAAATTTTAGAAATACATATTTAACTATTTCAGCAGTGGGAATGAACATACCATATTCAGCAGCAGCCAGAAGTTTTGCATTTCGTAAATCATCTTTTGAAAGGCTTGGCGGATATACAAAAACTACTGATACCATTTCCGGTGATGATGATCTCTTACTTCGGGAAGCTGTAAATCACAGAATGCTTATCGGAACTTTTATTGAAGATGATGCTTTTGTTTACTCCGCAGCTCCAAAAAATTTTGGTGAATACTTTCTACAGAAACATAGACACCTGCAAACCTCTTTTCATTACTTATTAAAACAAAAAATGTTTTTAGGTTTTTGGCATTTAATAAATTTGATTTCCCTTTTTTCTGTTGTTCTGTTGTTTATCTCCCCCGTTTTAATTTTACCTTTTATTATAAAACTTATTTATGATCTGTTTATTGTACTAAGGCATCAAAAAAAACTTGGGCATTCATTTAAATTTTATGAAGTAATATATCTGCAAATATTATTTGAGGTATTTCTAATAATTAATTTTTTCAATTCTCTTTCCGGAAAATCAGTTTGGAAGTAAAAGACAACTCTCCTGTCTGGCTTAATAAATCTCATCCAAATTTTATAAGATGGGAAAGAGCAAGAGAGATATCAATTGAACGCGGAAAATTTGTCCGGTCAATTATTACTCAGCAATACCCGGCTAAAAATCTAACTGTACTAGATTTAGGCTCCGGTGAAGGTGGAACTTCAATTGTCTTTTCTGAAAATAATTTTGTTGTCAGCTTCGATATAAGTCTCACAAGATTGCAAAGACAATTCAGTTCTGTCATTCCGAAGGAGTATGCAAACAAGCAATCAGAATCTAGCATTTGTCATTTCGACCAAAGGGAGAAATCTAAATCTCTTATCGAAGTGGATTTCTCTCTCGAAGACTCGCTCGAAATGACAGACAAAAATTTAATTAATGGTAGCGCATTGCAACTCCCATTTACAAATAACTCATTTGATTTAATAATTATCCAGGATGTGATTGAGCATCTTTCAGATCTGAATGATTTTTATACAGAAGTTAAAAGAGTTTTAAAAACAAATGGAGTGATTTACTTAAGCACACCAAACAAACTATCCGTTTTCAATTTAATTAGCGATCCCCATTTTGGTTTACCCTTAGTTTCAATACTCAAACGTCAAACGATTAAAAAATATTTTCTAAAACATTTTCGCAAAACTGATTATAATCGTAAAGATATTGCTCAGCTTTTTTCCTTAAATGAATTACTAAATCTTTTTAAAACTGATTTCAAGATTTCACTTCACACAAAATATTCTGTTAAAGAACTATTCAACGGCAATAAAGGAATTGTATGGAGTAATTTTCATCTTAAGCTTATCACTTTTTGTAAATCCCTAAAACTCGATAGTCTATTAATAAAAATCGCAAATGATAAAATTGGATTTATTAATAGATACTTTACTCCTACTTTTTATATGCTGTTAAAAATAAGATGACATCTAGATTAAGATGTCATCTTAAAAAATTTAATACTTACTTGATCAGGATCATCTTTTTAGAATTAACAAAACTTCCAGCCTGTATTTTGTAAATATAAACTCCGCTTGCTAATGAACTTGCATTAAAGTTTACTTCGTACTTACCTGCAGCTTTTTCTTCATTAACCAAAGTTGCAACTTCACTTCCAAGTATATTATATATCTTAAGTGTTACAATTCCATCCTGTGGAATCTGATACCGGATTTTTTCTGCCAGACTATAACGATTTGACATAATTCTTAATTCCATTGATCAAATGTCTTATTAAAATCCAATGATGGCTGTTTGCCAACCAGGGCAATAGGATTTCCATTGTTTTGAATTTTCCAGCTTACTCCGTTATCTGAACTTGTTTCGTACCACACAGAACCCATAGACTCATATACCAAATGTAAATAACCATCATCAGTTTTTACATACTTGCGCTGATTGTTATAATTATATGCATTTGTTTGACTTGACAGTTGTGTGCCTTTTAACTTTGCACTAACAACAGCATTCTCATTTTTAAATATTACTGGCGTTAATAAAGCCATTGAGTCTTGAAATTCAGCACTTGGCTGTCCATTAATGAAATTTCTGCCCCAATTCTGAAAATAGAATTTATGATTTCGACCACTACCTGTTGGTACACCTGTGTTAAATAAAGGTACATCTTGCATTGCATCTACTTTTATGGAGTAGTAGGGTGGCGTCCATAATGGCGGGCCACTTTGACTTAAGAAGACGCCTCCATAAGAAGTTGACAAATTATTTTGAATTTCAAGTGGCGATGAATATTGATTATATTGATCTGTCTGGAACCAATTATTGTTATTGTCTTTATAATAATACCAGGGATCTTTTAAGTAAACACTATCTGTGGTGGGATTTAAAACTGAAGATTCTAAAAAATAATTTTTAACAATTGCATTGGATGTTGGCAGAAAGGTTGCTTTAAGTAAGGAGGGAGAACCTGAAAATGCGTCAAAATCATAACGTAATACAAATGCAGTATCACTTTGCAGGTCCCAATAATTATGTTTTTGTGTTGTACCAGTTCCGTTCCAGTTTGTAAGAAATGGCAATTCAGCAGTACGAATTTTATTTGGCGTGCCCCAAGATAAGAATACAGGTGCGCTGCCTGAGCGAATTGTATCTTCAATATCATCATTTAGTATAAGTGAGCCATAGGTTTCATTTGACTGAATTTTATTCTTGAAGGTATAATAATTATTCGGTGTTGTGAAATTTATAATTAGGTCAATAGCCGGATTTGAGGAATACCCCCCATCATATCCAGCAATCCACCAATGAGGATATATAGATGGATCATTTTCTTGAATTCCAACAGTGAAAAAATATACACCAGATTGTACAGCATTATTAACTGCGTTCCAAATTTCCCACCCTTGTCCAATAGGGCTTAGTGCTGTAAAGGTTTGGTTATAATAAATTATATTATTTCCGTCTGGTGAATAGACAGGTGAGCTGAATATTGTTCGTTCATTAATACATTCATTGTAAAAATTTATGTCACTGTTAGATCTAGAATAGGGTATATTATACAGTTTGAAACTAAAATTATGGTTAAGATTTTTGTATACTCTAAATCTTAGGGTAACACTTGAAACTGACGCCTGAATCGGGATATTAGAATAATTCCATTCCCAGAAATCGAAATTTCTAATATTATAATTATAACTGCCATCACTATTATTTCCACACCTATGTCCATCAAACTCACCCCAACGATATGCTACATCGTTACTATACGTCTTTTTAATGTAGTTATAGTAAACTACTTCCTTGGATGAATAAGTATGTTGCTCCTGTGCATTAACAATTGGAAGTAAGAACAAGAAGGTTAGAAAAAGATGAATTAGGGTTTTCATAAAGCCTCCGCTTTAGTGTATTTTTTGTGGCGGATGTTTATATATTTGAATGCAAGCAAAAATAAAGGCACAATTGTCTTTATTCTCTGACCGGAGAATTATTTGTTTGTAACCTAACCCCGATGCCGCCAGCATCGGGGATTTTTTATTTTATTTTTTTATCATCATTATTATTGCATTACTGTTGTGGCTTCCTACAATAACTGTAGTATTATTTTCATTCTCCATTCCTCTCCATACTAAATCAATCTGGGGATCATAAGGTAATCCAATTTGTTGCCAGGTTGATCCATTAAAGTGTCTTAGTGTATTTCTATCTCCAGCAATCCAAATATCATTTGAAGCAGTTGCTCTTATTTTATAAACATAGCCACGGTAAAACGTACCAGGGTTTCCTCCTATATAATTCTCTGGTAAAGATCTCAGATAATCCCATCTTCCTAACTTGTACTGATACACTAGGTTTCCTGCAGCGTATAAGATATTTGATCTGTCAAAACAGACGGATGAAATTGTGCCATATAATTTTGGCTTGAACAATTGAGCTGGCGGGATGTTATCTGATTCAACAAACGTGCTAAAATTAGTACCATTTTCAGTCTTAACAATAATGCCATCTATAGTTGACATATTTATTCCGCAAGTAAATAATTGATTGCTACTGTTTACTGCAATGTCAATCAAAAATAAACTCGTTCCACTCTCAATCTTTGTCCAGTTGCTGCCGTTGTATCTAGCGATATTGCCAGCGTTACCAACAATATATAAATTATTACTACTGTTACCCCAGATTTTATTCATCTGATATGGACCCCAGACATTTGTTGGTATTGGCATAGGGTTAAAGTTATTTCCATCCCAATGGATTATTCCATTTCCACAAAACCAGATATCATTTAGTCCGAAGGCAAAAACTGATTGAATGGGGTTATAAAAATCTGCGCCCTGATAGTTGTATGGTATTCTTATTACGGTCCAATTTGTACCATTCCATCTAATAGCATTATATCTCGTTGGATCAGGGTTGCCAAGACTATCATTCATATAAATCTCGCCAACAGCCCAAATATTATTTTCGTTTATTATTGCCACATCAAATAATCTGCTAACATTAGTTTGTATACCAAATTCGAAAGTTTGCCAGGTAAAGTTATGGCTGGTGGTGTCAAGTGTCGTGGCTGCTAGTTCGTTACTGGATACTTGATGCAGGATGCTGGATACTTGAAAAGAATAGTTTTGGTTTGGCAGAAGTGAATCGATGTAGAGCAAAGAGTCTGTTGTGCTCAGATTTAATGTCTGAGCTACGGAATTATTTTTTAACAGGTTTATTGTAGCAGGTAGTTGTATGTTATTTGTACTTAGTTGCAGCCAGGCTTCAGTGCAGGATACATCTTCAAGTTTAAGTAACAGTTCAGGTTCAACTTTTGGGTCTGTGGTGTTACAGCTAACCTGTATAAAGACAAGCAATGTTATTATTAAAAATATTTTAAGTTTGTGCATCTTTTTTCTCCTGTCATAAATTAAACAGCAATAATCACTCCTAACAAAAAGAAACAAATAATAAAACATTTACAAGTAACAAAGTAAAAATGTAATGTTATACAAACTAAAATTACTCGCCTGTTGTAAAGCAAATACAAAATATATTTTCAAAAATATATTCTTTAATTGCAAGTATTTTTATTGGTGATGTAGCATAGAAATATTTAGAACCCATGTAAGGCGCGTAAAATGTTAATTGGAGATTGTGTGAATAAAATCTATTGATCGTGGATAATAAGTGCTTTGATGTTTTATTCAATTAAAAGGGGAGTTGCCTCCCCTAAAATTATTTGAGGAGTATCATCTTTTTAGAATTAACAAAACTGCCTGATTGTATTTTATAAATATAAACTCCGCTTGCAAGTGAGGAAGCTACGCCTGTGGCGGAAAAGTTTACTTCGTACTTACCTGCTGCTTTATTCTCATTTATCAATGTTGCTACTCTTCTTCCGAGAATATCATATACTTCCAATTGAACTAAACCATCAAAGGGTAAATCAAATTTGATAATTGTTGTTGGATTAAATGGATTGGGAAAATTCTGTGATAAAGAAAAATTTAACGGACTACCTATTTCAACATCAATTGAGCTTGAATATTCAAACGTTCCGTTAAAATCTATTTGTTTTAATCTGTATTGATATTTCCCTGATCCCAAGTTCTTATCAACAAATGTATATGATTGTGATTCAGTTGTTGTGCCGTTGCCATTTATAAAACCAATATTCTTCCAATTTTCACTTTTCACATCTTGCGTTTTTCGTCTCTCGATTTGAAAACCCTGATTATTTGTCTCAGTTGCTGTAGTCCAATTTAGTAAAACTTTATTACCTTCAATTAGAGATGTAAAATTCACAAGCTCAACGGGCACAATTTCATCATTGTATTTCAGAACTATACCCAGTTCACCAACAGCAAAACCGGTACCCATCCCAAGCAAGCTTAATCCATTTATTCTAATTCCTGATAATTCATCAAAATCAATCCAGTTTAAGCCCCCATCAATTGAACGGTAGACTTTGTACCCCGTAATGAAAATGGTATTATTAGCATAATGAGTAAATTTTGCTGCGATACTGAATCCTGTGATACCTGGAATTAAATTGAACGTACTCCCTTCATCCAAAGTTTCGTATAGTTTATTGCTCTCTAAAAGGTATCCATTTAAATCATTTTTAAAATAAATGTCTCTGCTTTCCCAAATATTTAAGTTTGTTTGTTCAATCCAGCTATTACCCCCATCAGTAGTTTTATAAGGTCTAGCGTTACCATTTGCGGTCCAGCCATATAAAGAATCAACAAAATAGATTCCAGAATAACTTGCGCCATTCAGCGCGGCAAATTGAACAAACCAATTCTCACCTCTGTCCGTAGTTTTATATATTTCATTATTGCGAATTGCCCATCCGGTTGTTTCATTTATAAAAAATATTCTCCCTGCACCAGTTGAGCCTTGTGTCGCATACCAACTTTCTCCTCCATCTATAGTTTTAAATATTGAGCCGCTTGCTCCTATAAATCCGACTAAGGTATCAGTGAAAAGTATGTCACTTCCTCCAGGTGCAGCAGTTACCTTTTCCCAATTAATTCCACTGTTTATTGTTTTATATAAAGAACCGCCTATCGCAAATCCTTTTATTTCATTAATAAAAAATACATCGGCAAAATTTACATTCAATATTAACTGTCTCCCTGTGTTAAAACCATCTTCAGATTTTGTTAATGTAAGATTATCACCAACTCCATAACCTGTATTACTGTTTAGTATTTCAAACTGCCATCTGCCTATTTCAAAATATGGAGTGCTAAACCAGCTTTGTCCTCTGTTGGTTGTTTTCCTTAAATACAAACCATCCCCGGTAACATAACCTGTGTCTTTATTCATAAAATAAATCCAGTTTGCCCCCGCTGAATATGGAAGATTGGTATTCTCTGTCCAGATTGTACCTCCATCACTGCTGTAAACATTCTTTCCAAATGATCCGCCTGCGCTTGCAATATGTAAGCTGTCTATTACATCAATTGTGTATAAATCTCTGGTGTCTCCGGCCTGTGTTTGTGTCCAACTGTTTCCTCCATCTGTTGTCTTTAATACTTTTCCTCCTCCACAGGCTATCATTCCATAATTTTCATTAAGGAAATCAAGTGACCAGTAGTGTGCATTTAAACCTGCATTTACCGCCTGCCAGCTTAGTCCGGCATCAGTTGTTTTTAACAAAGTATTATTCATTCCACATATCCATCCAAGCGTATCATTAAGCATCTGTACTCCCCATAAATCTATCCCGCTTCCAACTCCTGATGGAATTTGTTCAAATGTTTCCCCGCCATCACTTGAGCGGAGAATCGTTCCGTCATATCCTGTTGCAATTACAACCTGTCCGTTAAAAGAATGTATTTTAAGGAGAAAATTATTCACGGCTGTTTCTGAAATAGTCCAATTATCACCACCGTTCGTAGTTTTTATAATTGCACCCAAATCACCAACTGCCCAGCCTGTATCTTTATTTACAAAGTGTATCCCTATATAATCAACTCTCGGCACTTTGGGATTAAGTTCTGTCCAAACACCAGTGCTTTGTAATGGAAACTTGCTTCGTTTTTCATCTAAAAGATTTTTTCCAAAATACTTTTCTTCATAACTCTGGTAACCTGGTTGTAATTCTATTCCACGTCTGTATTGTACTTGTTTGGTTGTATCTTGTGCAAATTCCAAATTATTAAAAGATGACACAAACAAAATGACAAGAATAAAATACTTCATATAATTCCTCATCTTATAAATCATAATAATTTAACTTTTATATACATATTGAACTGATATATGTGGTGGGTGGAACAAAAACTCATTACCGCCTCAAGCGCGTATTGTACAATTTATGTTTTAACAAACGTAATCAACAATTTTATTTAATTCAAGCAAACGCATTTATTTCCTGCTTGTCACAAACCATGATGTAACATTCCTAATTTTCACTCATTCACTACACGCACCTCACACACAACCCACTCCTCCCCTTTTAGAAAGGGGAGGCCGGGAGGGGTTATGCTTTTCCTGATTTTGCTTTCATAACTTGTCACACTAAGCGGAGTCGAAGTGCGACACATCTCCTCTCCCCTCTAGTGAGAGCCTGTCCCGATCCACCTGTCTGCCGATAGGTAGATCGGGGGGAGGTCGGGAGGGGCTATGCATTAAAATCCTGAACCTCATATTTACTTATTCTACTTCCCAACCCCTCAAAACCCTTCAAATTCAAAAGAACATTCATTTTCAGACGATGATTAGTCTCATTTTATGAAACGATAGTTGCATTGAATGAAATCATAGTTGCATTGAATGAAATCACAGTTGCATTGAATGAATCAATAGTTTCATTGAATAAATTTATAGTCTCATTGAATGAAATCATAGTATCATTGAATAAAATCATAGTTGCATTGAATGAACCAATAGTTACATTAAATGAAATCATAGTATCATTGAATAAACTAATAGTTGCATTGAATGAAATTACAGTCTCATCTTTTGCAACTTACCTTCTATTGTTTTAATTTAACCCTAAATAATAATTATTGGAGTACCCTTTAATGCTAAAGTACAATCTCAAACGCCTCATTAACAATCGTGCAGTTCTCCAGCCGGTTGGCTATCTCCAAAAATTCGGTTTCACCAAATATACCGCTTCAAGAATATACGGCGGTCATTTCTCATCGCTTAAACTATCACAAATTGAAAAACTTTGCATCGCCTTCAACTGCACCCCCAACGATTTAATCGAATACATCCCCAATGACAAAATCAAAACACCAAACCACCCTTTAACAACACTCATCCGCAATCAGCAAACAAAAAAAGTAAATGACATACTAAAAGACATACCTGTCGATATGCTCTCAGACTTTACAAATAGAATTGATGAATTAAAAAAAGAAATGATTAACTCTAAACGTTCATCCTGATCATTGCAATTCAATTTAATCCGGGCGCCTTTGTGATTAAACGATTTAAAGAATATTTTTCCAAATAAAATTATGGATTATAAAACACTTGCACATAAAGCCGTTGAAGCAAAAGCAAATGCGCTTCCCCCCTACTCCAATTTTAAAGTTGGTGCAGCACTTTTAACAACAGATGGTGATGTTTATCCTGGCTGCAATATTGAAAACAGCACTTATGGTCTAACAATGTGCGCTGAACGCACAGCCATCTTCAAAGCAATTTCAGAAGGAAAAAGAAAATTTAAAGCTATTGCAATTGCAAGTGATTCACCGGATTACATTACTCCATGCGGTGCCTGCAGACAAATCATTTATGACCTTTGCGGTGAGATTGATATTATTTGTACAAATGGAAATGAAGATTATAAAATATTTAAAACATCAGAACTGCTGCCATTAGCCTTTGGGGATAAGGATTTAAAAAAATAATTATGGAACCAACTCCACACGCAGTGCCAAGAGAAACCGGCTGGATAGAAGTGATAACCGGTTGTATGTTCAGCGGAAAAACCGAAGAACTTATCCGCAGATTACGCAGAGCAAAAATTGCAAAGCAGCAGGTTGTAATCTTTAAACCAAATATTGATACAAGATATTCTACCAACTCAATCGTATCCCATAGCGAACAATCTCTTCCATCAATTTTAATAAAAGATGTAAAAGAAATTTTAGATCTCGTTGAAGATGCACAGGTAATCGGAATTGATGAAGCACAATTTTTCTCAAATGAACTCGTTTCTGTTTGCAATAAACTTGCAGATGACGGTAAACGGGTTATTGTTGCCGGTTTAGATATGGATTATCGCGGTGTACCTTTTGAACCAATGCCGCAAATATTATCCGTTGCTGAGTACATAACTAAATCACTGGCGATTTGTGTGGTATGCGGCAATCCTGCAGACAGAACCCAAAGAAAAACCTCATCATCAGAAAGAGTTGTAGTTGGCGCTGCCGATGTTTATGAAGCACGCTGCCGTAAATGTCATTACATTCCAACTGAAGAGAAGCATTGATGGATTTTGAATCATTCTTTAGAGGAATTTTTGGTTTAGCTTTACTTATAGCAATAGCATTTCTAATATCAAACAATAAGAAAAAAATAAATTGGAAATTAGTTTTATCAGGTTTTGCTCTGCAGATAATATTTGCATTACTCATTCTTCGCGGCGATTCACTTCGAACATTTTTTGCTCCGCTCGGCTGGCCAAAAGATTTTTTTAATTCTGTTAGTTATGTTTTTGTTTTGATACTAAACTTTACCACAGAAGGAGCAAAATTTGTTTTTGGTAATCTTGCACTGGCTCCAGGTAATGACGGCAATCTCGGTTTCTTCTTTGCGTTTCAGGTACTGCCTACAATAATATTTTTCGCAAGCCTTATGTCCGTCCTTTATTATCTTGGTGTCATGCAAAAAATTGTTCAGGGTATGGCATGGGTAATGGCAAAAGTTATGGGAACCAGTGGCGCTGAATCACTTTCCTGCACTGCAAATATTTTTGTAGGACAAACAGAAGCTCCTTTAATGATAAAACCTTTTATTAAGGGAATGACTCAAAGCGAGTTGCTTACTATTATGATTGGCGGAATGGCTACAATAGCCGGTGGAGTTATGGCTGCATATATACAAATGCTTGGCAGTGCTTACGCTGTTTCGCACTCAATTCCATTAATCGAAGCTCAGCAAATCTTTGCTACTCAATTACTCGGTGCAAGTGTTATGGCTGCCCCGGGTGCAATGATGATCGGTAAAATATTAATCCCTGAAGTTGCTGAATCTGAAACTAAAGGAACCGTTAAAGTTGCCATTGAAAAAAATTCAAGTAATATAATTGAAGCTGCAGCAAATGGTGCTGGTGATGGTTTGCAGCTTGCTCTAAATGTTGGAGCAATGCTTATAGCGTTTATTGCCTTTATTGCACTAATAAATTTTTTATTAAATGGTTTTGGTGATCTGACAGGATTCAACACATATTTGATTTCTCACTTCGGTCAACCGTTAAGTTTTCAATTACTGATTGGTTTGATATTACAATTTATTGCTTTTGGAATTGGAGTTCCGTGGCAGGACAGTTTAACTTTTGGAAGTCTGCTCGGAACCAAAGTTGTACTTAATGAGTTTGTTGCATATTCCGATATGGGTAGTCTTGTTCAGGCAGGAAAATTAGTAAATGAAAAATCAATTCTTATGGCAACGTATGCGTTATGTGGGTTCGCAAACTTCTCATCTATTGCAATTCAAATTGGCGGACTTGGCCCGCTTGCCCCAAACAGAAAGTCTGATATCGCTGCACTTGGAATTAAAGCAGTAATCGGTGGAGTATTAACGACTCTATTGACAGCAACATTAGCCGGATTATTTTTTTCATTCTAATGGTCGATCTGAATTTTAAATACAAAACCCTTTTAGATTTTTTAAAGAAAGAGACTCCATTCACCCCTGATATTTCCATAATTCTTGGAAGCGGACTTGGAGATTTTGCCGAACAATTAAAAATCAATAAAACAATTTTAACCGGCAAAATTCCCAATTATCCTGCATCAACTGTTTCCGGACATAAGGGTAAAATTCATTTTGCAGAATATGAAAATAAAAAAATAATTCTCTTTCAGGGCAGAATTCATTTTTATGAAGGGTATAATATTAATGAATGTATAATCCCTGTATTTATTTCTCATAAGCTGGGTGCAAAAAATCTTTTACTTACAAATGCTGCCGGAGGAATAAATAAAAATTTTGTCCCTGGTGATTTAATGCTTGCAAATTCTTTAAATGGAATTTTAATCAAGAGAGAGCTGACTGATTTAATTGGGCTAACTAACCTGGCCGGTAAAGATAATTTTATAAGTCTGCCTGATCCTGAGTTTAATGAAATTATACGACAATCTGCAAAAGCTAAAGGAATAAAAATTAAAGAAGGAGTTTACATCTACACGAAAGGACCAACGTACGAAACTCCGGCTGAAATACGATTCTTTGCAAAGTATGGTGCAGATGCAGTCGGTATGTCGACAGTTCACGAAGCAGTTTATTCATCTTACCTTGGAATGAAAACCGCAGCAATTTCCTGTATCACAAATTTTGCGGCAGGAATTTCACTCCAAAAACTCACGCACTCGGAGGTAACAGAAACTGCTGACAGAGTTAAGGATACTTTTGCCAGATTAGTTAAGGCAATCATCAAAACATTATAGTACCCTATCTGCGAAATGTGTTTAATGTTTGGCAGAATATTGTTTTTGAATATGAATTTCGAATGTTAAACAAGGAATGATGAATGATGAAGTTTTTTAGTTCTAAATTCGATGTTCCTTGTTCGATATTCAATATTCTTTTTTTGTTTCTGGCTTATTCGGTCAGGTATAGTTAATGGAATATTGGAATTCTGAAATATCGATTTCAATAATTAGCATATCCAATCTGGATCTAATAATTTAATAATGCAACAATTTAACATTACGACAATTAGTCATATTTCAGACTCTGTTAACCCGGAATTTCATTGAAATTCCTAAAAATATGTCAATGCGATTTAGTTGTAACCCTTAATTTTTATTGACTTTCTAAGCCATTACCCGTAAGTTTGACAGCTATTTTTTTAAAGACCCTTTTAGTAACAAAATTTTTATAAAGTATGAAAGAATACAGATTTAAGATCATTCTAATCCTGGCAGCAATTGCATTAAGCATTTATCTGCTATATCCTACATTTCAGGATTATCAAAACAACAAAACACTTACCAAAGAATTAAATGAAAAAAGGAATGAGATAAAAAAACTCAATCCTGATATTTCAACTGATCAGTTGAATAAGATGGTAACATTGGTTGAAGATAGCATCAAAATAGCTGATCCTTCAATTCTTGAAGCAAGGAAAAAGAGAGTAAAACTTGGCCTGGATTTACAGGGCGGTATGCGTGTTGTTTTGGAAGTAAATACAGGAAAGCTTTTAGAAAAAATTGCAAGTAACCCCGATGATATATTTAAAAAGGTGTTAGCAGACGCCGAAGCTGAGGCGGCTAAAACCGATGAATCCGTTGTGGATATAATTGGCAGAAAGTTTCAGGAAAGAGGTATCAGGCTAAGCAGATATTATGGTACGATCAGACAAGATGATAATGAAATAATGGCTGAACTAAAAAAATCATCCGAAGATGCTGTAACACGTGCTATGGAAATTATCAGAAACCGTGTCGATCAATATGGAGTCTCCGAGCCTTCAATATCAAGACAAGGAAGCAGAAGAATAATTGTTGAATTACCCGGTGTTGCAAAAGAAGAAGAAGCCAAACAACTTTTACAAGGTACAGCTTTATTGGAATTCAGATTGGTTAAAGATGCTGAGTTAACTTATTCTATTATGCAAAGAATTGATGATGTACTTGCCAAAAGAACTCAATCCGGTGTTAAAGATTCATTAGGAAATGAAATTGCTGCAGTGGATACTACTACTAAAAAAGCAGATACAACAGCAGCTAACGATACAACTAAACAGCTAACCGAAGCAGAATTTAAAGTACAGCATCCATTTTTTTCAGTTGCTGTATTAAATCCTCAAAGTCCTAATGCAGATGCTTATGTAAGCAAGGATGACAGAAATAAAATTCAATACTGGTTAAGCCTGCCTGAAGTACAGAAAGTTATACCTGATAACGTAGAATTTGTCTTTTCTGCAAAGCCGCTAAAAACTCAGGATGGAAAACAGATTTACATGATGTATCTGGTTAATAAAACACCTGAACTTACAGGTGGTGTTGTTACAAATGCACAGGCAAATATAGACCCAAATACTTCAGCTCCGATTGTAAATATGGAAATGAATTCCGAAGGTGCAACTGATTGGGCAAGAATTACCGGGGCAAATGTGGGAAAAAGAATTGCAATCATGCTTGATGGTGTTGTCTTTACAGCTCCAAATGTCAAAGGAAAAATTCCCGGTGGTCGTTCCCAAATCGAAGGTTCAGAAAACATGGAAGAAGCAAAGCTGCTTGAGATTGTTCTTAAAGCCGGCGCCCTTCCTGCACCTGTTGATGTAATTGAGGAAAGAATTGTAGGTCCTTCACTTGGTCAGGATTCTGTTTCTGCAGGATTTAATTCTGCAATAATTGGTTACCTGGCAGTCGGTTTATTTATGATCTTTTATTATAGACAAGCAGGAACAGTTGCAGCGCTTACACTTGTGCTGATCATACTTTTTATACTTGGTATTCTTGCAGGTTTTGGTGCATCATTAACACTTCCCGGTATAGCAGGTATTGTACTTACTATAGGTATGGCGGTGGATGCAAACGTACTTATTTTTGAAAGAATAAGAGAAGAAATGGCAACCGGTAAAACTGTAAAAGCTTCAATTGATAGTGGTTTTTCAAGGGCTTATTCAGCTATCATCGATTCGAACATTACTACATTTTTTACGGGTATAATACTTTATCAGTTTGGTACCGGTCCTGTTCAGGGTTTTGCACTAACATTGATGATTGGTATTGCCGCAACTTTATTTGGTGCGCTAGTAATTACGAGACTTGTGTTGGATATCCTCGTTTCCAGAGGAATTAAAATCAGCGTCGGTTAAATTTTTTATTAAGGAGTTAATTTATAAATGCGAGTATTTCATAATTTAAATGTTGATTTTTTAGGTAAGAGAAAATTCTTCTATCTATTTTCTCTTGTATTATTTCTTATCGGATTAATCAGCGTAATTTTTAGAGGACTTAGTTTCGGTATTGATTTTAAAGGCGGATCAGAAATCGTACTGCAATTTGATAGGCAAATAAATATTACCCAGGTTAGAAATAATATTGAAAATATCGGACTCGGCAATGTTGAAGTCCGAACGTTTGGTGGGGAAACCGGAGCTCTTATCAGAACAGAGCTTCAAGAACTTCCTAAGGATGTGTACCCGAAGGTCGTACAAACCGTTGAAAATGAAATTAAAAAAATTATACCAAACGCTGAGTTTTCTCCGGTTGAAAAAACGGCAAACTCAATTACTTATTCATTCGCAACACCAGAAGCTGCAAATCTGGTAGCTGATAAATTATTTAATGCAGGATATCAAACAAGCAAAGTATCCGAAGAACCTGATAATAAACAAATTGATATAAGCGTAGGAATTGCAGACTGGATAAAAGAAAATCTTAGAACTAAAATAACAGGCAATCCATTCAAAGTTGTAAAAGAAGATCGTGTTGGTCCTAAGATTGGTAATGAATTGAAAAGAGATGCAGTTATAGCAGTTTTTTTATCACTTATTGTTATTCTGATTTATCTGGGATTTAGATTTAAGTTTGTCTTTGCTATTGGGGCTGTTGCTGCACTTTTCCACGATGTACTGATTACACTTGGACTTTATGCATCATTATACGGAGTTATTCCGGGATTAAATCTGGATATTGATTTATCAGTTGTTGCAGCATTTCTAACACTGGTTGGTTATTCAATTAACGATACCGTAATCGTATTTGACCGTGTAAGAGAGAATATGAAAATACATAAGACTATGCCGTTGATTGATGTAATTAATAAAAGTATAAATCAAACGATGAGCAGAACTATTATAACTGCTTTTACTACGCTTATTTCAGTATTCGTATTATTGTTATTGGGCGGAGATGTATTGAGAGCTTTTGCGTTTACATTAATGTTTGGTATCATAATCGGTACCTACTCCTCAATATTTGTGGCAAGCGCCTTTGTACTTGAATATGCTGATAGAGCTAAAAAGAAAGTTCAATTCTCGTAATCTTAAAATAATATTTACAACAAAAGCCGATGAATTATTTTTCATCGGTTTTTTTGTTTAACCTATTTCAAAAAAATAACTGTAAAATTTGACTTATCGTTTTCCAATTCTAAGCACTTTTATCTCATCTCCTAAACAAACGGTATCAGCTTTTGCCCAATCTAATTTAACATAAATTGGGAAATTGGGATTTTGTAATTGTACATCACTTCCGGCAGGGATTGTATAAAACCTATAAGTTGAATCATTTATATCAATAAAATAGCCGCCGCAACAACTACACTCACGAATATCTATGCCTGTAATAGTTCCATTACTCATAAACAAATTTTCATCTTCTGTGCAGGATGAAAAACATATGAGCAAAAGAATTCCAGCAAAAATTATTTTTTTCATTTAAACACCATTTTGATTTCAGGAAAGATATGATGATAAAATTAAGATGCAATGGAAAAGATTGGAGTTAATGAATAATTATTATTATTCAATCGGTTTTGAAATAAAATATTATTAAAGGAGCCCTGGGAAATTTGGATAAAAATATCAAAAGAGGCAGTTCTAACTAACTTTCACTATTACCATAGTCATATCGTCGTTGGGCAATGCATTTCCTCTAAATAATTTTACTTCATTCCATACATTATTCATTACTTCAGTTGAATGATTATGGGATTTCCCTCTTAGAATTTCTGTCAATTTTTCTTCGCCAAACATTTCATCACTTTCATTCATGGCTTCAGTTATGCCGTCTGAGAAAAAAGCAAATATCTGTTTAGACTTTATTTTTATCTCGACTTCCTGTAAGGTTTTTTCAAACACCTCACCTTTTTCTAATCCTAATCCAATTCCTCCTGTTTTAATCGATTCAACAGTACCATTGTTAGCTGTTATTAAAGGCATATGGCCCGCCCTGCAAAACTTAACTGATCTTGATTCAGTATCAAAGAGTGCAAGTGTCATAGTTATGAACGAGCTTCTTTCAATAGATTCATACAATCTTTTATTAATTTCAATCAGAATTTCTCTCGGACTTGAGTTGAGTTTTGTAACTATTTGTACCATCGTCTGAAGCTTAGTCATATAAAGTGAAGCTGCTAATCCTTTCCCTGAAACATCGGCAACAGCAACAAACAATTTTGTATCAGAAAGCGGAATTAGATCAAAATAATCGCCACCCACTTGCATAGCCGGAATCATTTCACCGCAAATATCCAATCCTCTTAAATCAGGTACACATTTAGGTAAAAGACCCTGTTGTATTTTTCTTGCAAGATCAAGATCTCTTTCCATTCTAATTTTTTCAGTTTCGGATTGATAGAGTCTTGCATTTTCTAATGAGATAGCAATTTGATTTGCAGCAGCGTTTAAAAGTTCCAAATCTTTACCGCCGAATTTTGAACCTGAATATTTTAATCCAAATAAAAGTGCTCCGATTACTTTTGAGTTTACTATCATTGGTATGATTGAGTATATACCTTCCTCTATCAGTCTTTTATCTTTATCAGGAAATGCAAAAATAAAATCCTGCTGCTCAATTACAGGATAATTTGAAACAATAGACTTTTGATTAAATGCTGAAAGCAGATTGGATTTATCAATTATACAATCGGGATTAGAAAAACCAACACCTCTTGCTAAAAATAAATAATCATTTTTAAAATCTTTTAGCAGGATTCCAAATTTATTAATCTTTAAGGCATCAATAAATGTTCTGCTTGTAAGATCAAGAATTTTTTCTGTACCAACTACTGTAGAAACATCATTACTGAACTTCATTAACACCTTTTGATACGCAAACTGTTCAGGATAAAATTTTCTTGTAAGAAAATCCTGGAAATGATCTTTAGTTGATTGAAAAATAAATGCAAATATTAAAAAGAAAATTCCGGCTATAATTCCCTGATTTTCTGCACCGATAGCACTGCTGATGCCCTGACCTAATAAGTAAATAACAATAAAGTAAATTCCTGCAACTGTAGCCATCGCCGTTCCATATATGATAGTATTCCTGATGACGATACTAACATCAAGCAAATGATATTTGAATATAGCGTATGCAAATGTAATCGGAACAAATACAATTAAAATTATGGGCATGTAGTATTCCGGTGAGTTGAAAACGGTATCTGAAATTGCAGGGGCTATTGTACCGACATAAAATTGTAACAGTAATCCGAACGTAAAAGCAATAACAAACAAAAGTAATGGTTTTTTATTATGTGGATTTTTTTCTTTTACATACTGTACAATTAAGGAAATTAAAGAAGCAATATATATAACAACAAAAGATACTCTTATTATTGATTGCCAGGTTGTAAACCACGGCATCGAATCTAACTTAGTCCAGTGCAATGAGCCGGCAATTATAATTCCTGACATACACATTAGTGAAGCAATTATTACTAATATGTTAAGTGTAATTCCTTTTTGAGCGAATTTAAATTTTACCGGAAATGACCAGACAAAATACAACATAATAAACGGCACCAGTACCTGACTTACAATTGTTATGCTTATTGCAACAAAAGATGTGAATGGTTTTTCGATTATAAACTTTGCAAAGAACAGATCGAATGGGAATAATACATTGGCCGCCGTTATTACACTAAAAACCCCGAGTGCATAAAATAATTTTTGAGCTAATCCATCCGGTTTTGCTGTATAAACAATAAAACCAATCAAAAGAAATAACAACCCGCTTATAGCCGCAGCTAATGAAGCAAATTGAACTAACTTTTTTACATAAACTTTTGTTTGAAGCAGTTCGCCATTTTTTTTCTTTACAGTATAAGCAGCAAATTGACCTGAATTGAACTGATTAAGAATCTCTTGCGCCTGAATTGTACTTTTTAACGGGATATAATTAATTTCAAGCAGCTGGTCACCATTTCTGATACCTGCATTCCATGAAACGCCGTTTTGTTTAACTTTATCAAAATAGATTGCGGTGGAATCTTTTGCAATTTTCTTTGGAATCCATAAACATTCATCATTGGATTGCACTCTTACTTCCAATGAAAAATATATTGATAATCCTGCTACAAATGCCAGAAATATTGTAAAGCCTGAAACAATATTTAATTTATATTTTAGAAAAAATCTTTTAAGATTATTCATTTTATTTAAACCAAAGCATTACAAATTATTTAACTTTAATTACTACTATAGTTATATCATCTGATTGATTAGCACCATCAGTAAACTTTTGAACATCATACTGTATTTTGTTTAAAATATTTTCAGAAGTTTCTTCTGATATTTCAAGCGATAATTTTTCTAAAGATTTATCGGAATACTCCTCGCCTTTTTTGTTCATTGCTTCAGTTATTCCATCGGTAAACATTATAAGAACATCATCCTTAATCAACTGTATTTTTTGTGATCTGTAAGGCAAAAGCGTTTTCATCACCCCAAGAATCATTCCGCCAATTTCCAGTTTTATAATTTTTCCATCCCGGATTAGTAAAGGCGGATTATGCCCTGCATTAACGTACTCAAACGTTTTTTCAATATCGTTTAGTACACCCCAAAAGAAAGTTATAAATTTTCCATCAGCAGTATTTTTAGAGATAAGATCATTAATCAACCCTGTAGCCTGATCTAAAGGTACATTCTGTCTGCAAATAACCTGCAAGAACGCCTGCATATTAGCCATCAACAAAGAGGCAGGTACGCCTTTACCCGATACATCTGCAATTGCGACAACACAATCGTCTTTATCAAGTTCAATAATATCGTAGTAATCTCCGCCAACCTGTTTTGATGAAACATTTACAGCTGCAATTTCAAAATTTTTATAATCGGGGATTCTTTGCGGTAGTAAATTTCTTTGTATTTCACGCGCCAGATCCAGTTCTTCTTCTAATTTATGTTTTTCTAATGCTTCTCTAAAAAGCCTTCTATTTTCCATTGAGATTATTGCAAGACTTCCCACTGAAAAAATAAATTCGATATCGGCATCTGTATAATCAGCACTATTAATTCTTTTACCGAGTATTATAAGTCCTTTTGTCTTACCCTGTATCTGCATTGGAACAATTACTTCGATTCCCATATCAAATAAAGATGGAAACAAAAGTGCAACCTGAACTTTATTCAAAGATGTTTCGATTTTATGATAATCAATTTTTCTTAGATTGCTCAGTAATTCTTCAATAGGAATTTTTGGTTCGATCACTTCTATATCGTTTCCTTCAAACCTTAGTAATGCATATTTCTGAACAACAAATTGGCCTATAAGCGCAAAAATTAATAAGCGGGTTACCTTTGTTGTTTCAGAAAATAATCCGAACTCTTTACTTAATTCGAACAATGAACTTAACCTTTGAATTCTTGAGTCAAGCTCACGGTTTACACGTTTTAATTCTTCAACAATAAGAGAATTTTGAATTGCGGAGGCAGCAATGTTTAAAATCGTTTTAAGAAAATCCAAATCGTCTTTTGAATAATCCTGCTTATTCAGTTTTTCGCCAAGACTTACAATACCAACACACTCATTTGATGAACTGATTTTTTCTGTAGCTAAAATATTATTGTCTTTAAAAAATTTATTCAATTCGTCATCTGATATACAATCTTCATTTGCATCGATATCAGGAAACAGTAAAATGTTATCTTCAGGAATTCCTTTATAAGATTTTATTTTTAGTTTTCCATTTATATTTAAAGCGATAATACCTCTTGTCGCTAAAAATTTTCCGAGGCAGGTTAATAAAACATTGTTAAGGATAAAATTAAGATCAAGGCTGGAGTTAATTACCCGGCTGAATTCAACCAGTGAAGTGAGATTCCGTTTTACTTTTAAATTATCATTATCCGGCATTGCTTTGCGCTACTTTAATATTTTTTGATAGCAGCACTTCATTATATTTCCCTGGAATTGAAACATATTTAACATCATCCATAAGTGTTTTCATCAGATACATTCCTAATCCGCCTACTCTCCTTTGCCGGTAATACTTTTGTAAATCCGGTTCCGGAATTGTTTCAGGTGCAAATGAGCGTCCATAATCTGTGATACTGATTTCAAACCGGGCTTGGGTGAATTTGGTTTTTATTATCAGTTCACCATCAGGAACAGAACCATAAGCATGCTTAATAATATTAGTGCAGGCTTCATCCACCGCAAGAATGATGTTCTCCATAACATCAGATGAAATGCCGGCTTCTGCAGCCGACTTACTAACAAAATCTCTGATGACAGAGAGATTTTCAGTTCTGCTTTTTACTTTAAGTTTTTTTGTCTTCACTTTACTTTGTCTCTGTAAACTTTTTTATTGCTTCAGATTCTGATTTGAAAATTTCGTACAGTAACGGAAACCCTAAAAGATCAAAAATATTATAAACTTTATCGCTCATACCGGAAAGTTTAATATCACCATTGCTGTCTCTTATTTTTTCTATATAAGCCATAAATACTCCTAAACCTGCACTGCTTATATATGCTAAATCCTTAAAATCAACGACAATCTGATAGCGATTTTTTTCTATAAGATCTACAAAGTTATTTTCAAGGATAGGTGCAGTATGGGCATCCAGATATCCTTTTAGGTTTATTATACTTACAGCACCTTGCTCTTTAACTGAGGTGTTGAATTCTGCCATTCTTTAACTCCATCTAAATTATTTTTTTTATTCCACTTTAATATAACTAAAGTTATATCATCATACTGAGAGTGGTTTCTTGAAAACAACGTCACATCTTTTATAACTTCGTTTGCAATTTTATTTACAGACTCACTGGAATGCTTAATTAATATTTCCGAGAATCTTTGATCTCCGAAATCCTCCAGATCCTTGTTTTTAGCTTCCGTAATTCCATCAGTATAAAAAACCAAAGTGTCCGATTCTTTAAGATCGATTTTAATTTCTTCCAGGTGGGTGCTGAATAGATTATTGTTAGTTAATCCTAACCCTATTCCGGAAGGTTTGAATGTTTCAATCGAATTGTTCCTGATCAAAAGCGCAGGACAGTGACCTGCACGGGCAAATCGCACGGTATCTTTTTCAAAATCTATAATTCCATATAATGCACTTACAAAACTCTTTTTACTTAAAGTTTGCTGTAAAATCTCATTTGCTTTAATTAAAATATCTTTTGGATTTTCGATTAAACGGGATAAAGAACTGAATATTCCTTTAACTTCTGCCATAATAAATGCTGCCGATATACCTTTGCCTGATACATCTGCAATTATAAAACCAAATTTATTTTTTGATATTTCAAAAAAATCATAGTAATCACCCCCGGTTTCAAATGCGGGTATAAACGTGGATGTAACCGTAAGATTTTCAAATTGCGGATCTTTTGCAGGTAAGATTTTTTTCTGGATTTCTCTTGCAACATCCAATTCTTTTTCAAGCCGTTCTTTTTCAATGGATTGTTCCAGCAATAATGAATTTTCAATTGCTACAGAAGCATAATCAGAAAAAGTATTAATTGCTGTTTTGTCCTCTTCATAAAATATTAACTCATTTTTTCTGGCCGCAATCAAATAACCCTTTACCTCGTTAAAACTTTTAAGTGGAGAAATTGCCAGGCTTCCAAATTTTTCAGACAATTGAGATTTATTAGCAAATTTTTGCAGACTGCAAATTTTTGTTTCAGTAATTTTTTCGCAAGTACCACTTTCAAGTAAAAATTTATTTATAAGATCTGCATCAATTAAAGCAATATTTCTGTTAGCCAGGATTTTTGTATCGTTATTTTCTTTGATTACTATCCACGATGCATCCGCACTGCTTACTTTAGTAGCAATTTCTGTAATTGTTTCTGCAAGCTCTTCAATATCCAAAACCTGAGTAATCAGTTTACTAAAAAATTGCAGTGATGAAACTTCATTAGCCTTTCTATCATAAGCTTCTGCAGTAGGGATATGAAAAAGAGTTGTAAAAAAAAGGATCACAAAATATATTCCACCATAAAGAAGTATAAGTTTAAAGAACTGATAAACGGCGGGGGAAAAATTCATTAAAATCGTTCCGTTAAATTCCTCTTTTCCACTATTGATAATATTTATAATAAACAGCGCAGAAATAACAACAGAAAGGATAAGTAAAGAAATTTTTTCCTTTTTAGATATAAATGCTATCCAGGAAATTTTTATGGAATTAAATGATATTAGAATTATAGAGATTATGAAGAAGGTATTATAAATAAAGCCGAATTCGTCTCCGCGGAATAATAGATTTGAAACGGCAGCCAGTAAAATAAAAACACTCATCGCAATAAAATAGCTGTTCTTTCTGCGGTACTGTTTATAAAAATACAATTCCTTAAAAGTTGCAAACCAATAACTTGCGATACCCAGAAACATTAATCCATAAAAAGTAAAAATTAAATTTTCAAAAACATCCTGATTTACTAATCCGGTACTTATATTTTTAATTTGTGTACTTAGTACTTGCTCTACAAAAAGCATTACAAGAAAAATAAATGCACAGATTATTCCAATATTTAAAACTAATGCTGAAGGCTGCGGATTTTTTTGTCCCAGAGTTTTCATCAAATAAAAAGTAAGAATGATAAGAAGGAGCACTGATAATAAATCATTTACAACAAAAAAGAGATATGAATCTTTTTCGAAAAACAGTAAACGATAAATAAATATTGTGCCCACTAATGAGGCGATGATCCAGAGGACCAGGTTAACATTTAGTTTAATGCTGCTTAAATTCAAAATAATCCGGTTTATTTTAATTGTCTTACTTTTGCAGGTTAAAATAAATCAAATTTTACATCATTTAAAGTAAAGAGTTATAAAAGGATAATGGTTTGAATTGCGGTAAAATAGTTGGATTGGCGGCAGGTCGCCCTGTTTCTTATGTTAGAAGGTTAGTTGATGGAAGCAGGTTATATTTCCATTATTTCAACATCAGAAGCGCTGTCTTTTTTTATTGAGTCATTATTCTTCGGTGACTGTCCTTTAAAATCTTCTCTGAATTTTCGTAATTCCTTCCTTAAGTTATCCATTTCTTTCTTAAGTTCTTTATTTTGATGAATTATTAAGCTGTCAGTGTAGTAGACTTCTGACTGGCCTTCATCAGATTCATCTTGTATTCTATTTTTCTGTTCGCTTCTGATTTTTTCATTTTGTAAGTTATTCATATGCATTAAAGAATCAAGATTAACTTCAATCTTAGCTTTTTTCTTAGGAGTGATTACGTTAAACTCATAATTGTTACGTTTTTTACCAACTGTAACAGGAGGAGAAGGCGGATTAACAAATGGGATATTCTGCGTTGCCTCATGAATTACTGTTGCAATGCTGTCAAAGTTTGGCAGATTTAATTCCGGTAAATCAACTGCCAGATTTTGAACACTCACTTTAATAAGATTAGTATCAACAAAAACTTTAAATTGCTTTGTCCAATCGGAATTTTTGTTTTTTCTTACAAATGACGAATCCATTTTAAAATGATATTCACGTAGTACATTTTTTTCGTTTTGGAGCTGAGCTAATTCCTTTGTCATATTTTCCATATTCTTCTTGAACTCACTCATATCAAAAACAAAATTTTCTTTAAAAATCGAATCAGGTGTGCAGAAAATATATTGATCATCTTTAACAGCCTTAGCCTTATCAACCCATTTTGCCACTGATTGATTATCAAATTGTATTCCTTCCGGAGGGACTATCTTATTAAAGTTAGCTGATGCATGTTTTTTTGCAAATGCAAGAATATCAGCAAGAATTAATTTTCTTGTATTCCAGATCTTTGGATTTATTGCGACTGAATTTTTATCATTCACAAGTACCAGACCCGAAATCTGCTCTGAGTAAGATGATATAATCGAATCGATCGATTTAATTTCGCCTTCATTAAAATCAAGTGCAGCAACAAATTTCTTAAGGTTATTGGGTTCTGAAACATTACTTGCTTTTTTAATTTCAAAAAATTCCGAACCCTTTAAATCATTACCCAATCTTAATATTTGATTGTTAGTGCTATCCAATGGAAGTTCCTGATATACGGCAAAATTAAAGATGTCTTCATTGGAAAGATCAGCAGCATAAAGTAACGGTTTTAAGTTTTCCTTGTAAAATCCTACAAGGTTAGATTTCTGTTGTTTAATTATATCATCAATAAGATTTGGATTAAACTTTAGTATTCCCATTAGTGCAAGCGTTACCAAAGTTAAAGATGAAATCGGAATCCATTTTTTAATATTAAATTTTGATGAAGTCTGATTATTTAGGTTAGCAAAAAGTCTAGTTTCAAAAAATGGCGACTCAGATACTTTATCTAAAGAAAAAGTAGTTAATTCTTTAAGTTTTTTTAAATCGCTTAATTCTTTTTGCAATTCCAGCGAAGATTTGATTTTTTCTTCGATGTATTTTTTTTCTGCAGGAGATAATTCTCCGTCTATATAAGCAGAAAGTAATTCAATATCGGTATTTAATTTTTTCATAACATCAGCTCTTTTTCAAGAGGTTTAAGTATTTTTTTAAGTGCTTCTCTGGCTCTAAATATTCTTGATTTTACTGTTCCAATTTCACATTCCATCGTATCAGCAATTTCCTGATAGCTAAAACCTTCAAGATCTTTAAGTACTAAAGGTATCCTCAATTTATCAGGTAAATTTGCTACGGCATTACGAACAATTTCCTTTATATCGGTGTCTTCATTTACAGATTCAAATACGGGTTCTTCTTCTTTTAATGGCAAGAAAATACTTCTGATATTTTTTTTCCTTAAATAATCCTTGCACTTGTTTATTGTTATCCGGTAAAGCCAGGTTGTGTACTGAGATTCGAACCTAAAATTTTTAAGATGTCTGTAAACAGTTATAAATACTTCCTGTGCAATATCATCAACAGCATCTGTATTTGAGAGAGTTATATAAATGATGTTGCGTACTTTTTCTTTATGTCTTTTGACCAATTCACTAAAAACCTGCTCATCGCCGTCAATAAATCGTTTAATCAGTGAAAAATCATCATCAAGACTGAGTATTTTTGGCTGCTGCATATTCTCTTTTTGTTCGTAATCCATAGTTTAGACGCAATCCTTTAATTTTGGTTCCTAAAATATATAATATTTTCTAAGTTATAATCCCAAAATTGATATTCGGTAAAAAGTGATTATATCTTGTAAAATGTTTCTTGCATGAGTAAATAAGCTTACTTAAATTGTCCGAGAAATTTTTGGAGATTTTTAATGAAAACAAAACTATTGGAGAAGTATAACGCCGTTATCGTTGAACTTAAAGGTAATGTTATGGGCGGCGAAGATACAAAAGAGTTTAATGAACTATTGCACAAACTGATTGATCAGGGAAAGAAAAATGTAATTGTAGATCTTTCCGAAGTTAAATTTATGAACAGTTCCGGGCTGGGCATGCTTATTAGTGGTTTAACCACTATGAAAAGGGAGAGCGGAAGTTTAAAGCTTGCGCATGTTACGGAAAAAATTGAGAGCTTATTAATAATAACTAAGCTTATTACAATTTTTGAATCCTACGAATCAGTTGATGAAGCTGTAAAAAGCTTTGGCTGATAATTAAGCTGCCGCAATATTTTTTAGAACTCCGGGTTTTTTAACACGGAGTTTTTATTTTACTAAATCTTTAACAATTAAATTCAGGGTATTCGGATGGGCGCAACAGTGCTTGTTGGTTCACAATGGGGCGATGAGGGTAAGGGTAAAATCGTTGATCTCATAAGTAAAGGATTTGAAGTAGTTGTCAGATATCAGGGCGGGGCCAATGCCGGTCATACCGTAGAAATCGGAGATAAAAAATACATTTTACATCTTATACCTTCAGGAATCTTACGTGAAAAAGTAATTTGTGTTATTGGTAATGGCGTTGTTATCGATCCTACTGCCCTACTTGAAGAAATTGATCTTCTTAAACAAAACAATATCGATGTTGATGGCAGATTATTTATCAGTCATAACGCACATCTTATAATGCCATACCATAAACTTCTTGATTCGATTAATGAAAGCGGTAACAATAAAATCGGGACAACCGGAAGAGGTATTGGTCCTTGTTATATTGATAAGTATGCCAGAAAAGGAATCAGAATTGTTGATCTGTTAAATCGAACAGAGTTGGAAAAAAAGATTCGTGCTAATCTTAAAGAAAAAAATGAAATACTTCAAAAGATTCATAGCCATGCAGGCCTTGATGTGGATGCAATCGTTAAAGAATATCTTGAGTTTGATCTGACAATTGATAAGTATATTAAAGATGCACCCGCCTTTCTCAATCGTGCCATGGATGAAGGAAAATCAATATTACTCGAAGGTGCACAGGGAACATTCCTAGATATTGATCACGGAACTTATCCTTACGTTACGTCAAGCAGCCCGACTTCGGGTGGAGCCTGTACGGGAAGCGGAATCCCCCCAACAAGGATTGATAGCGTTATTGGTATTGTTAAAGCATATACTACAAGAGTTGGCAATGGTCCCTTTCCAACAGAATTGCTAGATGATGATGGTGAAAAACTTAGAAAAATTGGAGTTGAGTTTGGTGCAACAACCGGAAGACCAAGAAGATGTGGCTGGTATGATGCATTTTTAGTTGCTTACTCAAAGATGATAAATGGGATTACTTCTGTAGCTCTTACTAAACTTGATGTATTAAGTGGATTTGAGAAAATTAAAGTTTGCGTGGGGTATGAAGTCAACGGAAAAAAATTAAAGACATTTCCCACAAATGTAGAACAGTTAAATCTGGTAAAACCGGTTTATGAAATACTGGATGGATGGAATACTGATATTACAGGTTGTGAGAATTACGATGATCTGCCTGCAAAAACCAGAGATTATTTAGATTTTATCTCAAGGCAATCCGGAATTAAAATCGATATTGTATCCGTGGGACCAAAACGTAAACAAACATTTTACGTTGAATAATATTTTTAGAGAATTATTTTAATCTGGATTTTGCATGCTGATAATGCAATCTTTGCCCATCAAAAATATCTGATTGAATAAGAAATGAAAATGTCCGGTGGTCCTGCATCAGTTAATTTTAAAATCCTATTGCTTCTGATTGCTTTAATCATAGCCGCCGGTACACTTTACTACACTCAAACTCTAGTTACAAAATTACAACAGCGCGAACGCAACATCGTACAATTATATGCTAAAGGGATTGAGTACATAGCAAACACCTCTTCGCCGGAAGTTGACTTGACATTTCTCTTTGACAACATTATAAAACCGATTGACTTTCCAATAATTCTTACTGATAATGCTGATAGAGTAAATCCTGAGAGTAAATCAGATTTTAAAAATGTTAAATATGATTCAACATTATCCAAAGCAGAGGTAAAAACATTTCTAGAAAATTTCGTCAGAGAGATGGACAAAATACATCAACCTATTAATGTTACTTACGCAGATACAATTATTTTACAGAGAATTCATTACGGTGATTCGGATTTAATTAATCAATTAAAATTTTATCCTTACTTACAGATAATTATAGCCGCACTGTTTATTATAATAGGATATATTGGATTTAGCCAGATTAAGAGAAGTGAGCAGAGTAACATTTGGGTTGGAATGGCAAAGGAAACGGCGCATCAATTCGGTACTCCTATTTCCAGTTTAATGGGCTGGATAGAGATGATGAAGTTAAATTACGAAAAACCGGATGCAGTTTTAGATATAACCGAAGAGATATCAAGTGATGTTGATAAACTTAATAAAATCACTTACAGGTTTTCTAAAATCGGAGCCAAACCTGAAATCAAAAATCAAGTTGTTTATGAAGAGGTTAAAAAAGTTACAGAATATTTTAATCGAAGACTTCCACAAACCGGCAAAACGGTCGATCTTACAATAAGTGGAAACCAAACTTGCTGCGCTCAAATTAATGGTGAGTTATTTGAATGGGTATTAGAAAATCTTATCAAAAATGCATTGGATGCTATCGAGAATAAAAACGGCGTAATTAATATTGATATTTTTGAAAATAAAAAAAACATTGAAATCGAAGTATCGGATAATGGAAAAGGCATTGATTTAAGAAGACGGAAAGATGTTTTTAGACCGGGTTACAGCACTAAAAAACGAGGCTGGGGTTTGGGTTTAAGTTTATCTAAGCGAATAATTGAAGGTTACCATGGCGGAAAGATTTTTGTGAAAAGTTCGACACCTTCAGAAGGAACAACATTTAAAATACTTTTGAAAAAATGTTAACTCATTTCCAGCATTCTTTCAATCGGCAGCAAAGCTTTTTTCCTAATTTTTTCATCCATCACAATCTCCGGATACTTATTCTTCATGCATAAATATAATTTTTCAAGTGTATTCATTTTCATAAATGGACATTCGTTACAGGAACAAGTATCATCTTCCGGTGGAGCTGGTATGAATTCTTTTTCAGGCGCTGCTTTTTTCATCTGGTGAATAATTCCCGTTTCTGTAGCTACAATAAATTGAAGTGAAGAATCTTCCTGCACAAAACTTAATAACTTGCTTGTGGATCCAATAAAATCCGAATGCATCAATATTGGTTCTTCGCATTCAGGATGCGAAATTAATTTTGCATCGGGATATTTAATTTTCAGATCAATAATCTTTCTCTCACTAAATGTTTCGTGAACTATACAACTTCCATCCCATAATAACATTTCTCTGCCGGTTTTTTTAATTAAATATTTTCCAAGATTTCTATCCGGAGAAAAAAGGATTTTCTGGTCTAAAGGAATTTTATTTATTATTTTTTCCGCACTGCTCGATGTGCAAATGATATCGCTTAATGCTTTAACATTTGCAGAGCAATTTATATATGTAATTGCGAGATGATCAGGATGCTTTTCACGAAAAGATTTAAATTCTTCCTTAGGACATCCTTCCGCAAGTGAGCATCCGGCATCTAAATCCGGTAGCAGAACTAACTTTTCAGGATTTAAAATTTTTGCAGTTTCTGCCATAAAATGAACTCCCGCAAACACAATCACATCTGCTGAAGTAGATTTGGCTTTTTTCGCTAGTTCAAGGCTATCCCCAACAAAATCTGCGATATCCTGTATTTCTGATTCCTGATAATAATGTGCAAGAATAACTGCATTTAGTTCTTTTTTTAACTTTAAGATTTCATCTTCAAGATTAATCTCAATCTCTTTTTTAATTAATTCCATCAAATTTTCCAATCTTTTCAAACTTACATGAAGTAAAAATTACGATTACGAATATTTTACCGACAAAATTGTGGCCATAATTGTCTTTTTGCTATATAATAAATGGCACCGATGTTGATGTAGTTGACTCGAAATAGTTTAAGCATAGCATCCCTCCAAAATGACACACAAACTGTCAGGTTTCGCCCTCAAAACCTGACAGTTTTCCTCTTTTAAACCGATTCATATGATTTCTTTCATCTTTTCAATCGCATAAATAACATGAGCTTTAGAAGCTTTTACATCTGTTATAATATTCCCGACATCTACAAGAAGTACAAATCTTTTTTGACAGGATATACTTTTTTTATCACTACTCATCAAATTAAAAACTGAACCAGAATTAATAGATTTTAATCCAGGGTTTAGTTTAATAAAATTAAAATCATTCAAAAATTTATTTAATCTCTCCATCTGCATATATCCTAAAATTTGAGATAGAAATAAAGAACAAAATATGCCGCCTATAACAGCCTGGCCGTGATTTATTTTATAATTTGATTCTGCTTCAAAAGCATGTGCAAATGTGTGCCCGAGATTCAAAATCTTTCTTAATCCTGATATTTCCTTTTCATCATTTTCAACAATACCAACTTTAATTTTTAAACAAGTATAAATAGTTTTTTCTATGCTAATTGCACTTGATGAAAATAATTTTTTAAGATTATTTTTTAGAAAGTAATAATTATTAAAATCCGTTAAAAAGGCATACTTAAAAATCTCACCCGCACCGGAATATAATTCACGCTTTGGCAGAGTTGATAAAAATTCTGGATATACAACTACCATTTCAGGCTGGTAAAATGTGCCCACCATATTTTTTTTACTGTTGAAATTGATACCAGTCTTTCCACCAACAGAACTATCAACCATGGAAAGCAGTGTTGTAGGTATCTGAATGAATTGTATGCCTCTTAAAAAAGTGCTTGCTGCAAAGCCTGCAAGATCCCCGGTTATTCCACCGCCGATGGCAATTATAATTGAATTTCTATCAAAGTAATTATCAATTAGAAATTTATAAATCTTTCCGGTTTCAGTAAGACTCTTATTTTTTTCATTTGCATTTAAGATGTAGCTAAATGTTTTACAATTAAGCAAAGCAAAAGTTTTTCTAATCAACATTGAGTGATGTTTAATCACATTCTTATCAATTACAAGCAAACACTTAGATAGGTTAAGACTATTAATCTTCTCCACTGCATTTTGTAAGGCATCATTACCTATAATTATTTGATGACTTTTATCTGAAAGTTTAACGTTAATTTTTTTTGTCATAAAATTCTTTTTTAATAATATGAATTAACTTATCTACAGTTTTACCGACAGGAATATTATCAGTATTTATTTTAAGATCTGCGAGTTCATAATAATCTATTCTTTTCTTTAATAAGAAATTAATTCTTTCAATAAATTCAGCTCTGGTTGGTTCTTCTTCCCCATCAAAAAGTAAGGCTGGTCTATCACGTTTATATCTAAGTCTTTTATAAGTTTCTTCAGGTGAAGATTCTAAATAAATTAAAAAACCGGAAGCTTTTATAATTTGAATATTGAGATTATTTGCTACCGTACCGCCACCAAGAGCTACTATATAATTTTCTAATTTGCTTGTTTTCTTAAGCGTTCCGGTTTCCAATTTTCTAAAATAATCTTCTCCGAATTCTTCAAAAATATTTCTTACTGATTTACCGGCTGCTTCCTCTACTAATTTATCAAGATCAAAAAAATTCCAACCCAGGGCATTGGCTAAAATGGGACCAATGGTGCTTTTACCCGAAGCCATAAATCCTGTAAGATATATCAGTTTTCTTTTCATCTATCAGATTATATAAATCAATGGGTTTAATTTAAGAAATAGCGAGTGAAAAAAATAAATTGAGGTTTAAAAAAAGAATACCCCCAAAAACATTTTTGAAATGCAGATGGGGGTTTAAAATCTTAAAAAGAATTACTGGCCAAAAAACATATGTCTGTTATCTTTAATATCCGCACTTTCTTTTATTTCCGATACCCATTGATTCAAGAATCGGTTGCGCTTTTCTTGTAACAAGCTATTACGGATGGATGAATTTTGAGCATTATAAGCTGTCTGATCGAAAGCAGATCTTTTTGTTACTTTTATAAGATAGTAACCTCTTAATCCCTTCACAGGTTCAGAAACTTTATTTAATTCAGCTTTCATCGCTGCATTAAGAAATGCATAATCTCTTCCAATAATAGGAATTGATCCTTGGGGAATAAAATCACCGGTTTGTTTTACAGTAAAATTTGTATCTATTGAAGAAACTTTACTTAAATCGCCACCAATTTTTGCATAAAGATTATCGGCGGTAGATTTAATTTTTTCAAATTTTTTCTCTCTTAAAACTGCCGGTCTTAATTGTTCTTTTATTTCTTCAAATGGTCTGAATTTCTCTCCCGATACTTCTGTAATTTTAACAACAACGTACCCGGAAGAAACTTTGTAAGGGTCACTGATTGTGTTTAAACTATTTTCAAATGCAAACTTAACCAGTCTCTTATTTGCTCCAATCAAGGGTATTGAACCTGAACTTTCCATAAACTGAGGAGTTTCCTGCACATTGTATTTCATCAACCCTGCTTCAGCATCAAAATCATTTTTCTTTGCGAGAAATGAAAAATCGTTTGCCATGTTAAAATTTCTGTCTCTACTACTTGCTGATTGTTTAACCTGGTTTACAATTTTTTCTACAATATACTTCTTATCTGATCTATCTGTTACTTTGATGATATGATATCCATAATTTGTTTTAACAGGTTTCAGTACTTCACCAACCTTACCATTAAAACAAGCATCTTCAAACTCTTTAACCATCATACCTTTTGTAAAATATCCAAGATCTCCGCCTTTAACAGCGCTTCCTGGATCTTTAGAAAATTCTTTAGCTAACGAGGCAAAATTTGCACCCGAAACTAACTGTTGATATAACTTATTAGCTTCTTCTAAATTTTTTTCATCACCACCGTACTGATTGATAAGTATGTGTGATGCTTTTACAAAAACTTCTTTAGAATTAACGGACCCGTCGTATCTAAATAAAGTATAGCCCTGCTGTGTGGCAAAAGGTCCAACAACATCTCCGACTTTGGCTTTATTAAATGCTGCAACAACTTCACCCGTTAATGTGGAAACGGAAACTGTGTCTTTGGAATATGGCATTTCTGAATAAATACCAACAAGTTTAGTAAATCCTAAAGTATCGCTTGATAGTGTATTTTTAACATTTACTAAATTTTTATAAACCATTTGAGAGTCCTCTGCAGTAGGAGCATTAGAGAACATTACAAATTTTAATTTTCGCTGAGGTTGAATTTTATATGTATTAATGTTTTTATCATAATAAGCTTTCAGATCTTCATCGGTTACTTTTATATCTGAATCTTTAACAAGGTTTACATCAACTAAAGTATAATCAGCTTCGATGTGCATATTCTGATCAATAAACTTGTCCTTAACTTCATCTTCACCTACATTAACTGAAGCAAGAATCATACTCTGAAGTTTTTGAGTTAATCTTGATTGTCTTACAATTTCTTCAGCCTGAATTAATGCAGATTTATTTTGCGGATCGAATATTGCTTTGTCATAAAGTTCTTTATTAAAATTACCCAGTGAGTCAATAAAATTTTGCTTTAAGAATTCAGGCGGGTTATCTCCCAGGATGATATCTTTAATTTCCTGATCCGAAACTGTAATTCCATACTTTTTAATTAATTGAGCAAATATTTTTTGTGTAACAACTGCATCCCACACCTGCTCTCGTATTTGATCCATCTGGGATTCTTCGGGATCTTTTCCTGTTTGCCTTTTCTGATTTTCAATCTGCTGATCTAACGCTGTTTGAAATTCCTGATAAGTAATGGGTTCACCATTTACAGTTCCAATATTGCTGGTTCTTCCACCGCCTCCAAGTGCTTCAAGCACATTTGAGTCAGAAATTACCATAAACAGTACAAACAATCCGCCTACTGTTAGAATAAAAGCAGGAGCTAAACTCCTCATTTTGGCCATCATAGCCATAATATCTATATCTCCGTTTTAATTAACTTTGAAAATTTAAGCCGCTTAAAATAGACACATGAGCCATAAAAAACAATTAAAAAACCGCTGTAATATTCAAGAAATAAAACTTTTAATCCATTTATTTTGTCAACTGTAAACTTATGCAATCTAACAAGTTGACTTTAAGATGCTTCAAGGGTATTTTTTGATGAAATTATTTTAAAAGAGAGGTAATATTTTGCTTAACAATACAGAGTTCTTAGCTAACGTTCCGATCTTTTCTGATTTGGATGATGAAACTCTTCAAAAAATTGCTAAATCGGGTGTACTACAAACGTACAAAAAAAATGGTGTAATCCTTTCTGAGGAAGATACAGGCTCTGCACTATTTGTAATTGCTGAAGGTAAAGTTAAAATCTCCAGATCAAGCAGCGACGACAAAGAAGTAATACTTGCTATTCTGAATGAATCAGATTTTTTTGGTGAGATGTCTCTGCTTGACGGAATGGCAAGATCTGCAACTGTTACTGCAGTTGAAGATTCAAAATTATTTATAATACAGAGAGCGGAATTTTTAGACCTGATTGCAAAATTTCCGGATGTTTCTGTTGCACTGCTTACCGAGTTAACTAAAAGACTTAGAAGCGCAACAATGAAAATAAAAGCATTATCACTTAAGGATGCTGAAGGAAAAGTTGCAACAGTATTATTACAACTTGCCGATGATGTCGGGAAAATTCGTCAAGGTGTTGTAGAAATTGATCATCTACCCTTTCAACAGGAGTTAGCAAATATGGCAGGTACTTCAAGAGAAACTATTTCCCGAACGTTACATTCATTTGCAAAAAAGGGTTTAGTTGAGTTAGATGGATCTAAACTTAGAATAATTGATTACGAAAAATTTAAAGAAATGTATAATTGATTTATGGGTGGAAAAATTGATTTACATATGCACACATATTATTCGGATGGACAGCACTCACCAGAGGAACTAATATTAAAAGTTAAAGAGGCGGGAATCGACATAATTTCGGTCACTGATCACGATACAGTTGGCGGAATAAGCGAAGCCACAGAAGCCGGTAAAAAATTAGGAGTAGAAGTGATTCCTGGTTTAGAGATTAGTTCTGATATAAGGGATCGTGAAGTTCATCTTTTAGCTTATTTCTTTGATCCTGCAAATAAACAATTAGAGGAATATCTTAAGTTTTTTAGAGCTGAAAGAATAAAGCGTGCGATTATCATTATTGAAAAACTTAAAGAACTTGGACTTGTAATAGAATTAGATGATGTGTTAACTTTAGCACGTAATTCAGCAGTTGGCAGGCCGCATATTGCAAAGGTTTTGGTCAAAAAGGGATTAGTCTCTAACTACTTTGAAGCTTTTAGTAAATATATTGGTAATGGTGGACCTGCTTACGAAAGAAAAGTTCATGTTTCACCAAGAAGTGCTTTTAAAATTATTAATGATGCTGGAGGACTTTCATTTATTGCTCATCCCGGCAATCTGCCTGATGCTATAATGGTTGAGTTAATTGATGCAGGGCTGGATGGAATTGAAGTTGTTCATCCTTCACATTTACCTCATCTGGTAAAACATTACAGGGGAATTGTAAATGAATTTTTCTTGCTTGAAAGCGGTGGTTCTGATTTTCATGGTGGAGATAGAAATGATTATTCCAACTTAGGGAAATATTCGGTAGCTCATTCAAAAATAGAAGCTATGCAAAAACAAATTTTAAGGAATGCAATAAAACAATGAAACCAATTGAAGGAAAGTTAATAGGAACCGGAAAAAAATTTGCAATTATTCAGAGTAAATTTAATGATTTTATAGGCGAGGGATTGCTTAAAGCTGCAAATGATTGCTTACTTAAACACGGTGTTAATGAAAATAATATCGATATTATAAAAGTGCCGGGTGCATTCGAGCTGGCTTCAACAGCCGATAGATTAGCAGCTAAAAAAAAATACGATGCAATAATTTGCCTCGGGGTTATTATTAGAGGGGCAACACCTCATTTTGATTTTGTTGCGTCTGCAGCCAGTAATGGGATATCTCTGGTTTCACAAAAACATTCCCTTCCGGTTATTTTTGGAGTTTTGACTACAGATACGATCGAACAGGCGATTGAAAGAGCCGGAACAAAGTCCGGTAATAAAGGGTGGGACTGTGCGTTAGCAGCTTTGGAAATGGCAGATCTCTTCAAACTGATTTAGGAAATTTTTTACTGCTTTTATTAAAAAATATTTATTCTATTTTTATAACAACAATTGAGAAGATATTGATATAATATTTACTGTTTTTAACTATTTAGGATTCCAAATGAAAAATATCATATCACTCAGTTTTGCATTAATTTTTGCTTTCTCATCCTATCCGCAGCAACAAACCAATTGGCATAATTATGCAGATATGAAATCTGTAAAAGATATTGCCACTACATCAACGGGAATTTGGGCTGCTGCACAAGGCGGTGCATATTTTTATAATGTTGCAGATAACAGTTTTAAAACTTACAGTAAATCGGATGGGTTAAATGGAACTGAACTTACTGCTATTGGAATAGATAATGAAAATAAAGTCTGGTTTGGAAGTGCAAGTGGTCAGTTAGATGTTTATAATCCTGAAACTAATTCCTTTCTTTCCATACTGGATATTTTTAATTCAGATAAAACAAGTAAAAAAATAAATGATATAACAATCGCCGGCGACACAATTTATATCGCAACCGATTTTGGAATCTCTTTGGTTGATGCAAAAAATTATTTTTTTTATGATACTTATTTCAAGTTCGGCAATTTTACATCTAATATAAAAGTAAACAGCGTTTTAATTTCAGATTTGATATATGCGGCAACAGAATCCGGAATCGCGATACAGAAAGCGGGAGCAGCAAATCTTTCGGCTCCGGAATCCTGGAATGTATATGATCAAAATAGTGGACTTCCTTCCGGAGGAACTAATGTTATTATTTTTTTTAACAGTCAATTAATTGCCGGAACAAATTCCGGTTTATATTCTTTTAACGGAACAATTTGGCAGCCATATTTAACTTTACCCGGTATAAAAATAATTGATCTGACCATTAAAGATAATTCTCTCTATATACTTACTAATGATAAAGTTTATGTATATGATGGAACTGCGTTGACTGAAACATTCACTACTAATTCAGCGCCTACAAAAATAGATTTTCAGGAAAACTCTGGTTTGATTGTTGCCACAGATTTAGGAATATATGTAAACGGAAGTTTCCTTTTTCCAAATGGACCAGCTGCAAATCAGTTCCCGAACATGGTAGTTGATAAAAACAGTAATTTATGGTCAGCTAGTGGTAAAGATGTTTCAGGTGTTGGATTATATGAATTTAATGGAAGTGAATGGAAAACATTTAATTCTCAACTCTATCCTGAACTTTTTGGCAATAGTTATTATTCAATTTTTAATAGTTCCGATAACTCAATTTATGCCGGCAGCTGGGGAATAGGTTTTGCAAAAATTAAGGACAATGTTATTACTCGTTTTCATTCCGGCAATACAAGTATGGTTGCCACGCGTAATATCCCTAATAATCCTGACTTTATAGTAATTACAGGTTTCGCAGAAGACTCAAAAAATAATCTATGGATTTTAAATTTAAATGCTGCTGATACAAAATCATTGTATATGTTAACACCGGATGATGTTTGGTATTCCTTTAAAAATCCGTTAGAACAGCATGCAGGATTTAGTGAATTACAAAACCTGGTGATTGATCAGTACGGAACTAAATGGTACACTATGGGAAATGAAGGAAGTTTGGGATTATTTTATTTTAATGAAAAGGGTACTTACGATGACCCAAACGATGATGCTTACGGATATGTTACAACATCAAAAGGATTGACGAGCAACGCTATTTACAGCCTGGCTATTGATCGCCGTGGTGACTTATGGGTTGGAACAAGTTTGGGAGTAAATATTATTTCCAATCTCAATACTGTTTTAACATCGACTAATCCACCGTTAAGAATAACTACTTCTTTTTCTGTTAGACAACAAACCATTAATGCTTTAGCGGTTGATCCACTAAACCAAAAATGGTTAGGTACAAATCAGGGATTATTTCTGCTTAACAATGACGGCACCCAGTTACTTGCAACATTAGATTCCAGGAACAGCCCATTGCTCTCCGATCAGATTGAAAGTATTGCTATCGATGAAAAAAATGGGAGAGTTTATGTTGGAACAGCATCTGGGTTAACTTCATTCGATACCCCATCAATATTACCTGTTGAAAGTTTTAATGGATTAACTATATATCCTAATCCACTTGTAATTGATAATGGCAGCAATCTGGTAACTATAGACGGACTGATCAGAAATACAGATATAAAAATCGTAACTATTTCCGGAAAATTAGTAAGAGAATTTTCTTCACCCGGCGGTAGAACTGCTTTTTGGGATGGACGCGATGACAATGGAAATTTAGTGAACAGCGGTGTTTATATCATTATCGCTTTCGATCAGGAAGGCAATAGTGTGGAAACAGGAAAAATTGCCGTGTTAAGAGAATAGTTTTTCTATGATTGATCTTTCAAATATCTCAATTCAATTTGGCGGCAAATATCTTTTTAAAGATGTTAACTACAAAATTTCCTCCGGTGATAAGATTTCATTGGTCGGTGCTAATGGAACCGGCAAATCTTCACTTCTTAAAATAATTGCAGGGTTACTGCAGCCGGAATCCGGTGAAGTACTAAAACAAAAACGTATCGCAATCGGTTATCTACCTCAGGATAATGTGACTCATATCGGCAAAACACTTATTGAAGAGGCATCATCCGCTTTGACCGATATTAAGGAATTACAGAATAAAGAGACTTTACTAGCGGAAGCCTTATCAGATCCAAATCTTACGGAAGAAGAGCAGATGGATCTTGCACATCAACTGGGCGAAGTTCATCATAAATTAGATGGTCTGGATTCCTACTCAGCTGAATCTAAAGTTGAAAAAATATTAATTGGACTCGGTTTTGCAGAAGATGATTTTTTGAGGCTAACCGATCATTTTTCGGGCGGCTGGCAAATGCGAATTGCACTGGCAAAAATTCTTATATCGCAAAATGATATTTTATTATTGGATGAACCAACAAATCATCTTGATATAGATTCACTTGAATGGCTTATCGATTTTTTAAAAGCATATAAAGGCGGAATGTTGATTGTATCCCACGATAAAAATTTTATAAATCAGGTTACAAACCGTACATTAGAAATTTTTCTGGGTAAGTTTTATAGTTTTAAGGGCAGTTATGATGCATACATACAATATAAAATTGAAAGAGATGAATTATCCATTCATCAATTTGAACAGCAGCAGAAAAAGTTAAAAGAGACGCAAAGATTTATAGAAAGATTTCGTTATAAAGCTTCTAAATCAAGGCAAGTGCAAAGCAGAATAAAACAGCTTGAAAAAGTTGAGTTAGTTGAACTGCCTGAAGATAAAAGTGAAATTAATATTAGATTTCCTGCTCCGCCTCAAAGCGGAAGAACGCCAATAAAATTGACTTCGATATACAAATCTTATGGTGATAAAAATGTTTTTAGCGGAATAGATTTCGAAATTGAAAAAGGCGAAAAAATTGCTTTCGTTGGACCGAATGGTGCAGGTAAATCTACACTTGCAAAAATAATAGCCGGTGTAATTGATTTTAATTCTGGGGAAAGAATTCTCGGACACAATACAATAGTATCTTATTATGCACAGGATGTTGCCGATAATTTAAATCCTGATATTGATATAATTGAAACGGTTGATGGAATTGCGGAAGATAAGACCGTAGGACAATTACGTTCATTACTTGGCTCATTTCTTTTTTCAGGTGATGATGTATTTAAAAAGGTCGGGGTTCTTTCCGGTGGTGAAAAAAGCAGAATTGCACTTTGTAAAATACTACTGACCAAAGCCAATCTTATAATTCTTGATGAACCCACAAACCATTTGGATTACAATTCAAAATTAATTCTGCAAAAAGCATTATTAGATTTCAAAGGAACTTTAATTCTTGTTTCGCACGATGTGGATTTTTTAAGACCTCTTGCATCAAAAGTAGTGGATATCCGGAAAGGGAAACTGAAAACTTATTTGGGTGATATTGATTACTTTCTCTCTAAGCGTGAATTAGCATTACTTGAAAGAGATGAACCATCCTATGAGAAAAAAGAGAAGGTTGAAGTCACAAATCGTAAAGATCAAAAAAGACTGGAAGCCGAATTACGCCAGCAAAAACATAAAGCAACTAAAGAATTAGTTAAAGAAATTTCGCGGTTAGAAATCATTATTAGCGCGTACGAGAATCAGATTAAGGAATTTGAAAAAAAATTAGCTGATCCTAATATTTATACAAACAGTGAACAAACTAGAGATATTACTAACAGATTTAACAAAACAAAATCCGAGCTTGATTCTTCAACAAAAAAATGGGAAGAATTATCAGAAAGATTATTTGAAATAGAATCTCAGTTCAGTTAAGATTAAATCTGACTGAGAGAATTTGTTAATAACTTAAATTTTAATACCTAAAAATTCTTCAACAAGCTCTAGTCCTCCATAAATCGCAGCATCATCACCAAGTTTTGAAGCAACTATTTTAACTCCTTTTGCTGATGCATCAAGAACATGATTTTTAAATTCTTCTTTAATAATAGGCATCATAAATTCATTGAGTGCCTCAATAACTCCGCCGCCAAGTACAATCAAATCAAAGTTCATCAAATTGGAAACACTGCCCAAAACATCGCCGATAGTTTCACAGGCTTCAGTAATTCTTTTAGTAACAACTTTATCTTTTTTTTCTATAGCATTTTTTAAAGCACCGCTTTTAATTCGTTGATTAGATTTTATCAGATCTGAAAGGATACTTTTCTTCTTCAATTTTTTAACATCGCTGATAATATTGTTAACAATTGCCGTCCTGCTTGCGATAGCTTCAAAACAACCTTTCTTTCCGCATCCGCATTTAGGACCATTTTTTTGAACAAGCATATGCCCTATCTCACCTGCAACAAAATTAAACCCGCGATATATTTTTCCGTTAATAATTATTCCCCCGCCAATGCCGGTTCCGATAAAAACAGCGAGCATATTCTCTGACTTTTTTCCAACTCCAAATCTCTTGATGCCAAGTGCACCAAGGTTGACATCATTTTCTAAAAGCACAGGATAAGGTATTAATTTTTCAAGCTCTGATTTCATTTTATAATTTTTAATTCCAAGATTTGGTGCAAACCCAATAATGCCAGTATGTGGATTAACGGAACCTGGAACTCCTAAACAGACTGCTGCAATATTATCTTTTTTAAGTTTTGATTCTGAAACTACCTTTGATACAATTGCTGCAACGTCTTTTACATAAACACTTGTTCCGCTGTTTATATTAGTTGGTTTTTTCTGGCGAGCAATAATTCCCTTCTGAGAATTTAGGACAGAGGCAAGGATTTTGGTTCCCCCCATATCTACGCTAACTATAAATTTTTCCTGCACTGATTACTCCTTTGATTTTCAATTGGAAAGTTGACATCAGAAAACTATAAGATTTCTATTTCTTATACAAACCGGATTAAAATTTTAGAGGTTAATTTCGCTATTTTATTGTTCAAAATTTAAATTATTATGAATAATATTTTACCTTTAAAAAGATTTGGTCAGAATTATCTCCAGGACCAGAATATTATCAAAAAAATAATTGCAGAAATTGATCCTAAGGAAAATGATCAGATAATTGAAATTGGTCCCGGACGAGGTGCATTAACTGAAAAGCTTTTAGAAACTAAAACCGGATTAACCGCGATAGAAATCGATAAACGGGTTATTGATGAATTGAGGGATAAATTTAAAAATCTGAATTTAGTACAATCTGATTTTCTAAAACTAGATTTGAATAAATTTATAAATTCAAATCGACAAAAGTTAAGAGTCGTTGGAAATATTCCTTATAACATTACCTCGCCTATCATATTTAAGCTTTTCGAAAACAATCAGATTATAAAAGATGCTGTATTTATGGTGCAATATGAAGTGGCTAAAAGAATGACAGCTAAAATGGGATCGAAGGACTACGGGATTCTTTCTGTTTTACTTGAGTATTTTGGAAACACGAAATTAGCATTTAAAGTATCTCGAAACGTTTTCTATCCAAAGCCAAATGTTGATTCAGCTGTCGTGCATATCTTTTTTAATGAAAAAAGAGAGAATTTCGAATTTAATTCAATATTCAAATCGATTGTAAAATCTTCGTTTGGAAATCGCCGAAAGACACTAAAAAATTCACTTAGCAATGGTATATTTGCCGAAGTAAATTTTAGCGAAAGTGGCATAGATCTTTCTTTACGAGCAGAACAGCTTAAGGTAGATGACTTCATTAAACTTGCTGAGTTTACCAGCACAAAATAAATCCGGTTTTTAGATTTAACACTAATTGATGAAAAGTATAAAATCCTTAATAAAAAAATTAAAAGCTTTTGATGTTGTGGTAATCAGCTTTTCGATTTTTTTAATTTTACTACATCTTATTTTTCAGAGTAAAATTGAAAATTCTGTTAACTGGATTTTTATTAATCTTGTTGTAATTGCAATTGCATTTGGTATTTCATATTTAGAAGCTTTGAACGATCAAAAGGTTTGGCGAATAATTCATTATTGGTACATTGCTCCAATAATTTTGCTTACATTCAGGCAATTGTTCTTCATGGTAAAACCAATTCGTGTTTATGATTATGACGATTGGTTTATTGCAATTGACAGATGGATGTTCGGCACCGATCCAACACATTTTCTTCATCAATTTTCCAGTCCCCTTTTAACAGAGATTCTTCAAATAGTTTATGGAATGTTTTATCTACTCCCTATAATTCTTTGCTTATCATTGTTAAAGAAAGACCGGTTTGTTGCATTGGATTTTGCACTTTTCTCTATCATCTATGGATTTTTTCTTTCTTACCTTGGATATTTTTCCTTACCGGGCATCGGTCCAAGATTTACTTTGCACGATTTCAGCACAATCAATCAAGCTTTACCAGGATTACATTTTACAAATTATTTAAGAGAGATGACAAATACGGGCGAAGGAATTCCTTCCGGTACGTTAAATCCTGCAGCAGTTGTTCAACGTGATGTGTTTCCAAGCGGACACACGATGATAACTTTAATTGTAATGTATCTTTCTGTAAGATTAAGAAGCCGCAGCAGATATTTCTTCATCCCGATCGGATCACTATTAATATTTTCCACAGTATATCTATGGTATCATTATGTAATTGATTTAATTGGCGGATTGGCATTTATGATCTTTTCTTTGTGGAGTGGAAAAATATTTTTTAATTGGTGGCAAAGAAAAATTGGTAAAGAGATTTTTGAATATGAAAAGCATTGATTGAAATGAGTGAGAAAAAGAAACAAGTAAAATTAATGTTTGATAACATTGCCGGCAGATATGATTTTCTAAATCATTTTTTAAGCTTTGGTTTGGATTTTTACTGGAGGAAAAAAGCATTAAAGCTTACTGGATTAAATTCACAATCAATTTTACTGGATGTTGCCTGCGGTACAGGTGATGTTGCAATTCAGGCTAAGAAAATGCGTGTACAAAAAATTTACGGTGCAGATTTTTCACATAATATGTTAAAGTTGTTTGATAAAAAATCAGAATGGATTGACGGAAAACTTGTGCAAATGGTTGCTGAAAATATTCCTTTTAAAAACGAATCATTTACTAACATCACTGTAGCATTTGGAGTAAGAAATTTTTATGACATTCAGGAAGGATTTAATTCTTTTTATCGAATCTTAAAACCAAATGGAAAAGCAACTGTCATCGAATTCAGAATGCCTTCCAACAAAATTATTAAGAGCATTTATAGATTTTATTTCAAAAACATTTTACCTGTTCTAGGCGGAATAATTTCCGGAGATAAAGCAGCTTATACTTACTTGCCGGATTCTGTTGAAGAGTTCGATGAGAAAGTTAATCTTGAAAAGTTATTGGCAAATTCAGGGTTTAAAGAAATAAAAAAATATAATTTTACTTTTCAAACAGTGCAGGTTTTAATTGCGGTCAGGTAACTACGGGATGATATAATGATTAAGATCCATTTTAACATTTGATTCCATCGGGAAAATATTAGTATTAAATATAAAATTAAACAGTTCAGAATCCCCTGCCCACTTAACAAAACCAATATTATTTACTGTCCAACCAAACGCTTCATAACTGATTGGCTTACTCGTAGGACTTAATCGTAATTCTAAATTAAATTTTATTTTCAGAGAAAGATGTTTTTGATTTATCAAATTCAAATCCAGAGATAATGTGTCCTCTGAAATAACACTTGCAAATGAGTTGATAACATAGAATCCAAAACCGTTATAATTAAATTCAACTCTATATACTGGCCAGGTTTGATTAATTGAGAGTGGTGTAAAAAGTATTCGATATTCCTTGTCCACATTTAAATATTCTTTTAATGAATCCGGAACGGTAAATGATAAACCCGAAGCATCTGCATAATAAAACACACCGGAATCACTTTTTCTAAAGTAGGATTCATTAATTTCACTGGAACGGTCAAGTGTAAAAGTATCCTTTTCAGTTTGATAAGTTGTGCCTTCTAAAAGAATATGGCTGCTAAAATATTGAGATCGTGACCCTGCTAAGATTATACCCGAACTATCGTTGACTTGAACTGAATAGCTATACTGCGATCCATTTGTATTCGGGAAAAAATTGTCGGACGGGTACAACAATGGCGGTTCTACGATGCTATCTTTACATGATTGAAATATGACCGTAATCAAAATAATTACTAAAAAGGACAATATCTTTTTCATTTATGCTATATACTTTTTGAGTTCCTTAAACGCGTTTAACCTATGGCTGATTCTATTTTTTTCTTCATGACTCAATTCTGCCATAGTTTTATCGTATCCATTTGGAATAAATAATGGATCATAACCAAATCCATTTTTACCGCGTGGAGATTTAATAATATTTCCTTTCACTTCTCCAACTGCCGATTTAAATTCCTTTCCATCAAAATAAACCGCTGCACAAACAAATCTACCCGTGTGAGGTTCGGAATATTCAGAAAGTTTTTTAATCAACTTTAAATTATTTTTTTCATCATTAGCATCTTCACCAGCATATCTTGCAGAATAAATTCCAGGTTCGCCATTCAACTGAAAGGCTTCCAAACCTGAATCATCTCCAATACTTGGAATTTTATACTTTTCAAAAGCAGCTTTAACTTTTAATTCTGCATTTTCTAAAAATGTTAAGCCTGTTTCCTCAACATCCGGATAATCTTTAAAGTTCAGAAAGGATAAAATTTCTACATCGATATCTTTCAGAATTTCTTTAACATCGTGCAGCTTACCTTTATTTGTAGTTGCTAATAAAATTTTTTTCAAATCATTTATTCCTTTTTGTGTTATTTGGTGTCTTTGTGCTTTAGTGGCAAAAGACTTTCTGCCACTAACCTGCCTGCGGTAGGCAGGAACTCCAAACCACCAAAGTCCACTAATTAAATTTTAACTCTCTTCAAAAGTTTTTTTAACTCTTCTTTAGATTTTTGATTTAGTTCCTGCTGATCATATAGTAGTGATTTTTTATTCAACACTTTCCACTCTCCTTCAATCATTACCGAATGGACTGAATCACTCGAAGATGAATAAACAATATCCGAATAAACTGATTCATCGCTATCTGAGATTGAATGTGCGTTTGTTGATAAATCCAACAAAGCCAAATCCGCTTTTTTACCAACTTCAATACTTCCAATTTCATTTTTCAAATGCAGAGCCTTTGCACCCTCAATTGTTGCAAGTTTAAACAGTGTTTTTGCATCCATTTTTGTTGGACCATGAATTGGTTTTTGAATCAATGCTGCCAATCTCATTTCATTGAAAACACTTAAGTTATTATTACAAGGAGCACCATCAGCACCGAGTGAAACTGATATTCCTTTACTCAAATATTTTGGAATGTTCGCAATTCCCGATCCAAGTTTTAGATTTGATGAAGGACAATGAGATACTCTTACATCATTCTTTTTAAGCAAATCAGTTTCTTTATCATTAACGTGAATGCAGTGAGCCAGCACAGAATGATCATCAATTACACCAATCGAATCAAAGTACTCTATGTTTTCTTTATTATGTCTTCGCTTTACTTCAGCTATTTCATTTTTATTTTCTGATGAATGGGTGTGATACAAACTTCCCACAAAATCATTTTTCATTTCAAAAGATTCTTTAAGAAGTTTCTCTGAACAGGATAAAACAAATCGCGGTGCAAACCCATATTTAATTTTTCCCTTTGATGTGTTGTGATATGTTTTTGCTAATTGATAAATTTCATCAAGTTCTGATTTTGTATTCGATTTGAACTCTGGAAATAAATCGTTCTCATCAATTAAACATTTACCAGCGATCGCACACATACCGGAATTTTGCAACTCCTCAAAAATAACTTCCTGATAACGAAGCGTTCCCATATCGAGTAAAGTTGTTGTGCCGCTTAATAGTAATTCATTAATTCCAAGTCTTACGGCAGTGAGCACTGAATTTTTGTTATGTGCATTTTCATACGGAAATATTCTTAATTGTAACCAATCAAGCAGTTCAAGATCATCAGCTAATCCACGAAACAATGTCTGGCAAAGATGAATATGTGTTTGTACAAATCCTGGAATTAAAGTTAGATTTTCAAATCTGTAAACACCACTTGCATATTTTTTAAAATACTTCTCATCATTTTTTGCAATCCGGATAATCTTTCCGTTCTCTATTTCCACAAATTGATTTTTGAGAATTCTATCCTTACCATCAACGGTGACAATATTTTTAGGTATGATAATCATGAATCTGTTTTCCCTATTTCTTCAAATATATTATCCATTACTTCAAAGGCATATCTTAAGTGAGGGATAACTATAGAACCGCCAATAATTAATGCTACATTAAATGTTTCCATTAATTCTTCACGGGTTGCACCTTCCTGGATTGAGCGATCTATATGATAAAAAATGCAATCATTGCATCGCAAAACCATTGAAGCTGATAATCCCATTAGCTCTTTTGTTTTTGCATTAAGAGCACCATCAATGTATGCTTTATTATCAAGCGCAAAGAATTTATTAAAATCTCTAAACCCTGAGTTTAGAATTTTATCGTTCATTTCTGTACGATATGCACGAGTTTCAGTTGTAGTTTTTTTCATTTTTTATTCTCTGAAAATTTCATTTATAAAAATTGATAGAATCTTTAATTATTTACAGTCCCTCTCTAAGTCATTTCGAGGGAGTCTTCGACCGAGAAATCTGTAAAAACGTAACATTCAGATTTCTCCCTTCGGTCGAAATGACAATGAGCATTCTTATCATTAATATTGAGAATTCTTATAACTCATCTAAAAATTTATTTTTATCAGCATCGTAAGATACTTCTAGTTTATTAACTGGCGTGTCAGATTCTTCATCTTCCCAATCATATTTTTTGGGCGGATCGATTTTTCGATAAATAAAGGCTGGAATAATTCCGACTATTGCCCCAAATAAATGAGATTCCCAAGAAACACCTTCCTGAACCGGCAAGACGCCCCAAATTAGTCCGCCGTAAAGAAAAATAACAACCAACGCTAATGCAATTGAGCGATTATCCTTTCTAAAAATACCGCTGAAAAATAAGAACGAAACAAATCCGTAAATAATTCCGCTTGCACCAATGTGATAAACTTCTCGCGCAAAAATCCAGACTAAAATTCCGGTGCCCAAATAAATAATAACAAAAACTTTATACGCTACTTTAGGATAGAAATAAAAAATACCAAGACCCATAAAAATTAATGGGGCTGTATTTGAGATAAGATGTGAAAATCCGGAGTGGATGAGTGGAGAAGTAAAAATCCCTATGACTCCAATCATATTTCTTGGAAGAATACCAAGCTTATAAGGATAAAAATCAAACAGATAAGAGATCAAATAAATTACCCACATCACAGTTGGAAACGTTAAAGGAATTATGAGTTTACGAAAAAAATCTTTTGTGTTTTGCAATTAAAATATTTCAGAAGTTCAATTGATGTGTAAAAATAAAATTATAAATGCACTTAAGAAAGTTATTTGAGGATATAATGTGATGCTTTGCAAAAAGAAGAATTGTCATCACGAGTGCAACGAAGTGATCTAACAAGTAGATTGCTTCGTCGCAAACTCCTCGCAATGACTTACTAATCCATTAAAAAAACACAAAAAAATATTATTTAATATTAGCTAATATCCCCTTAATTCTATCTTTCTGATTATCAGGTGCCATTCCCAAAGCCTTCTCATAAAGCTGTTTTGATTTTACTTTGTCACCTTTAGCCAATAATCCTTCAGCAAGGCTATCCCAAACATTCCATGAGTCTGGATGATCGATGGTATTCTTTTCAAATACTTTTAGTGCTTCTTCGGTTTTTCCAATCCCCATTAATTGATATCCCAGTGCGTTAACTTGTGTCTCATCAATTCCTGGTAATGCAAAAGCTTCTTTATTAATATTTTCTGCTTCTTGTGATTTTCCCATACTCTCCAGAATTAAAGACTTTGTCATCATGTTTGTAAGATTTTTATTTATGCCAATTGATCTATCAACCCAGGCTGAAGCTTTATCAAGATTGTATTTATTTGTTAATGCATAAAGTGCAATCTGATTCCAGCCCTGCCAGAAAAATCCCGGAATGCCAGTAAGTTCTTTTTCCATATTTGCAATCACAGTTTCGTTTACATCAACTTCTATCTTAATTGGAATAGAAAGTTTTTCCCATTTTAAATTAAGAGTAGTTGATTTTGCACTGATCTGATCGAAAGAATAGGATAGCCATTCCTGGAAATCACTTTGCACAGGATTAACCGTGAATCTTACTGCATCATTTTTTTCATCATAGAAAAAACTGCCCCAGGCTGCATTATCTTTACTAAAAATAATAGCCCAGGAATTTTTTGTTGGAATCATGTGCAATCCATAAGTCCCGGCAGCAACCTTTTTATTTTCAACTGTTACATCCGTTGAAAAAGAAATTGTTGTATTTTCGTTTGCACCTGCACGCCACACTTGATCATAAGGAACGATTCCACCCCAAACAACTCTGGTATTAACAGCAGGGCGATGATATTCGACCTCAATATCTGTAAGTCCTATTCTTTGTGAAACTGAAGCTTTTTGGCTTGCTTGTGGAGTAGTTAGATTTTGCTGTGCAGTAATTGAGATTACAAAGAACAAAAACATAAAACTGAACATTGCGGAAAGTTTTAACATGACATACCTCTCTTTTTTGAAAAATGAATGTCAGAAAATAGAGTGATATTTAATCAATAATATTTTTAATTGATGAACGGCTAATCCAACTGATTAAAAGTAATTTTTGAAATTATTGAGCAAGAATTTCGTTTAGAATTTCATCAGTGACAATCAACAATCCTACTGGAGGTAATCTTTTAGTTAATTCTTTCCAGTTAACATCTGCAGCAAATATTTCTTTAAACATTGGTAAGGATTTTTCAACTTCGCCTGTATTTGCGAGAGATATTGCTGTCCAGTATTTCATTTCAAGATTTTCCGGAAACATTTTCATTGCAGCATTGTATTCATCCATTGCAAGTTTCATATCGCCTTTTTCAGTTGCAAGATCGCCTTTATTCATATGCTCATAAGCGCGATAGACTTTTAATAATCTTTTAATCTCAACAATAGGATCTGGATCATCTTCGACTCTTAAATCGATTAATCTGTCTTCCCAAAGATTCCCTGTGGCTTTGCCTTTTACAACAAGCAAACAAGCAGATTGTTTGCCGCGAATATCGCCGCCTTCTTTTTGAGCTGCTTCAAGTGCAGTAATTAACCGTTCAGCCAGCGGTCCTTTTGAATTTTCAAATGCTTTAGACATCGCACCCCAAACCGTATTGTTCAACATCATATTTGCTTGCACCGAATAACCATCACCAGCAATATTTCCCGCAGCATCAATACATTTTGAGCCTGTGTAAGAAGCTGAGTTTCCTTTTGAATCAACAATAGCAAGTTGTCTCACATCTCTTCCTTCATCTGAAGCGATTAACTCATCAACAACTTCTTGTGCTGTCTTTCCTGTTTTAAGAAGTTCAAGACCACGCTGCCCAAAGGATGGATTTACGAATGACTGAGTTGCCACGACCCCAACTCCCGCTTCTCCCCAAGCAACTAATGACCCAACAGAAAACCAATGTGATTGAACTGCTACGCCCATTTCTCCGGTTTGAGGATCCCGTGCAACTATTGAAAAAGTGTGCGCGAGTGGTTCGCTTCCAAAAATACTTTGTGCTGAAATTTCATTAGAAACAAACGCACAATACAAATATATTAGTATAGTTATCTTTTTCATTTTAAAACCTTTCAACTTTAAATCAAGTTCATCCTTCGACTCCGCTCAGGATGACATTATATGTGATTCAAAAACTCAAGTCACACTGAGCGAAGTCGAAGTGTGACCAAAACGAACATAAATATTTTTTTTAAAAACTATTACTCTATAACTTTAAATGAAACACAGCTCGAAAATTCTTTTGAATGATAAATCTTAATCATCGCTTTCACAAACTTATCTTTATCTGCTGAGTAAATATCACAAAAAGTATTTGGATTTACATCAAAGAATGGAAAGTATGATGATGAAACCTGAATCATAATTTTGTGTCCTGCTTTAAATGTATGAAATGCATCATTCAAATTTATTTTAACCTCAGTTACCTTATTCGGTACAAATGGTTCAGGATTTTCATAACTGTTTCTGAATTTACCTCTAAAAATTTCTGTTCTAACTAATCTTTCATATCCTCCCATTTCAACTTTTGCTGGATTTGGGTCTGGATCTTTTTCATCATCAGGATAAACATCAATTGCTTTAACAACAAAATCTGCATCAGTACCGGTTGTGGATACAAATAAATCTGCCGTTATTGGCCCTGCAATTGTAACATCCTGAGTTAAAACTTCAGATTCAAATGTGAGAACATCGGGTCGAGTTGAAACATATCTTTGATCTTCAATTAAATGAACTTCATTATAAAATGATTTGGAGTCCTCAAACTTTGCAGTGTACGGCACAGGATTGAACGGATCACAAATATATTCCGTAAAAGATTTTTCATCATTTGTTGTTTTACTATTTAATCTCTCATTTGGTTGAAAATAATATTTTACTTCACTAACATTTTCCGGCGGCCAGGTTGGATAATTACTCCATTGATTTTTCCCGGTATCAAAAACATAAGCATCATTTAGATTTAAATTCCCTTCACCCTTTAAATGATATTTGAAGAAAGGTAGTAGAATTTCTTTGCGATAATAATCAGCGGTGTTGCCGCCAAAATAAAAATCACCAAGCGAATCTCCTTTTGCCCAAATCCACGAACCGTGAGTCCATGGACCCATAACTAATCTTGTATTATTTGGTTTATCCTTTTGCTCAATTGTTTTATAAATGTGCAAAGGACCATACATATCTTCTGCATCATACCAGCCGCCAACAAGAAGAATTGCCGGTTTCATATTTTTTAAATGCTGCAAGTTACTTCTTGATTTCCAATAGTAATCGTAAGTTCCGTGTGCCATCATTGTATCCCAAAAAGGAATTTCATTTTTAAGAATTTCTTCATTTAGTTTTTTTATTGGAGTATGATTTAAAAAAAAGTTATAAGCATCAGGAGAATCATACTCCGCTGCAGGTGGATATTTAGTTAATGGTGCTTGTCTGGGAATTCCAAATCCCTTAAAGAAATTAAAAGACATTAAAACAGAAAAAGCACCGTTATGATGCATATCATCACCAACAAACCAATCTGAAATTGGTGCCTGCGGAGAAGCGCAAACAAGATTTGGATGTGCGTCTATACATCCCATTAAGGTATAAAAACCTGGATAAGAACTGCCCCAAAGCCCAACTTTTTTATTATTGTTATCAATATTCTTTATCAACCATTCAATCGTATCGTAAGTATCACTGCTTTCATCAACCTGATTTTTATTAATTTTATTCGGAATATAAGCGCGCATATCATCAAATACACCTTCAGACATATATCTTCCGCGAACATCTTGAATCACAAATATGAATCCCTCCTGCACAAATTCTTTTGAAGCCCCTAAAAATCCAGCAAAATTATTTTCCCCATATGGTGCAGATGAATAAGGAGTTCTTATTAATAAAATCGGATATTCTTTTGATTTATCTTTTGGAGAATACACTGCAGTAAAAAGTTTCACACCATCCCGCATTTCAATTAAATATTCTTTCTTCTCATAATTTTCTCTAATGTAAGATTGTTGGGATTGAGTGCATTGATTAAATAATACAATGAACATTATTGCTGTCAATATCTCTTGCATTTTAGATTTCATATTTAACCTAATAAAAGTTAATGTTTGTGTATATCATTTTTATTTTGTGTCTTAGAGCTTTTGTGGCAGAAATATTTTGTCACTAAAACACAAAAGCTCTAAATGTCACGAAAATTTTTTAGTTGCATCACTAATTATTAAATATTATTTCTAATTCTTTCTACAAATAAAATACTTTATTTTTGCTTTAGTTAAAAAAGAATTTACAGGAATGGCGTGCCGGATCTTTTTGGAATTATAATTTTATTTGTTGTAGGTGCGGTTGCTGCATTTATAAATGTTAATGCCGGCGGTGGATCTTCACTTACCTTGCCTGTTTTAATTTTCCTTGGATTAGACCCATCAGTGGCAAATGGAACTAACCGCGTTGCCATCCTATTTCAAAATATTTCTGCAGTTTATTCATTCAAGAAAGAAAAATTCTACGAACTTAAAAACAGTTTAATACTTTCTGCACTCACTTTACCGGGAGCTATTATAGGGGCAATAACTGCTGTCCGGATAAGTGATGATCTATTCGAAAAGATTCTTGGCGTGATAATGATTTTCATCATCATTACAATGCTTTTACCAAAAAAGAAATCTGATAAAACTACTAGCGATTTTACAATCGATTGGAAGATTGTAATTGCGATGATTGTGGTTGGATTTTATGGAGCCTTCTTGCAAGTTGGAGTTGGATTCTTACTAATGGCAGCTTTTCAGTATTTGATGAATTTAGATTTGATAAGAGTAAATATGCACAAAGTTTTTGTTGTGTTTGTTTTTACAATTCCCGCTTTGATTATTTTTATTTTAACAGACAATATTAACTGGTATTATGGATTAACTCTTTCAGCAGGAAATGCATTTGGCGGATGGTGGGGTGCAAAACTTTCTGTAAAGAAAGGTGAAAAACTTATTAAGGTAGTTTTGATTGTTGCAATATTAATTATGGCACTTAAACTTTTAAATGTTTATTAAATGTAATCAACGATTTAAATGCAGTTGAATATTAGAGGAACTCATCCCCAACCCCTTCTCTTGCAAAGAGAAGGGGCAATTTAATTCTTTTTTAAAAGTCCCTCTCTTTTTAAGAGAGGGATTTAGGGTGAGTTCTCTATGCTCTGAAATTAACAAACAATTTCTAAAATCATGGGTCATTAAAAACTAAAACAAATAGTAAAGAGGGATTATGACAAGAGATATCAATTACAAAATTAAAATGAATAACGGAGTAGAAATTCCACAATTTGGACTTGGAGTTTATCTTACCAAATCCGGGACAGAATGCATTAACGCTGTTACCTGGGCTTTAGAGGCTGGTTACAGGCATATTGATACTGCAAGAATTTACGGTAACGAAAAAGAAGTCGGTGAAGCAGTTAGAAATTTTGGAATTAAACGTGAAGAAGTTTTTATCACCACGAAACTTTGGAATGATGACCACGGTTATGAATCTGCACTTAAAGCGTTTGATAAAAGTTTAATGACTTTAAATGTTGATTACATAGATTGTTATTTAATTCACTGGCCGGTTAAAGAAAAAAGAAAAGATAGCTGGAAAGCATTAGAAAAGATTTATGAATCCGGTTACTGCAAATCTATTGGCGTTAGTAATTATATGATCATTCATCTTGAAGAGTTGTTTACTTATGCAAACATAATTCCTGTTATGAACCAGGTTGAATTCAGTCCATACAATTACCAAAAAGATTTGCTTGATGTTTGCAATAAAAACAAAATTATTCTTGAAGCTTATTCTCCTCTAACAAGAATGAAAAGACTTAATGACCCAAGAGTTTTACCCATCGCAGAAAAGTATAATAAAACTAATGCACAAGTTTTAATTCGCTGGGCAATAGAACACGACTTAGTTGTTATACCAAAATCTGCACGTAAAGAACGCATAATAGAAAATGCAAATGTATTTGATTTTGAACTTGATGAATCCGATATGAAAATTTTGGATGGATTGGATGAAGGTTTTAGATGTTCATGGGATCCGACAAAGATTGATTGACATTCTCTTCGTCATTGCGATTCCGATGAAAATCGGGAGAAGCAATCTGCTATAAAACAGATACTTCGCTTCGCTCGTGATGACTATTTCTTACTAAATTCCTTAACCAAATACTTACCAGTTAAACTTTTTTTGCTTTTAACTATTTGTTCGGGAGTTCCTTCGGCAATAATTTTTCCACCAAATTCTCCACCACCAGGACCAAGATCGATAATCCAATCTGCGGTTTTGATTACATCAAGATTATGCTCAACTACAACAACAGTATTTCCTTTTTCAACAAGTTTATTTAAAACTCCCAAAAGAATTCTGACATCTTCAAAATGTAATCCTGTTGTTGGTTCATCAAGAATGTAAATAGTTTTGCCAGTACTTACTTTGCTAAGTTCGGTTGCAAGTTTGACACGCTGTGCTTCACCGCCGGAGAGTGTTGTTGCTTGCTGACCAAGTTTTATATAACCAAGTCCAACATCGTGAATTGCTTTGATTTTTCTGTTTATTCTTGGCAAGTCTTCAAAAAATTCTAACGCTTCATCAACCCGCATTTCAAGAACATCTGAAATTGATTTAGTTTTATAAAGAACTTGCAGTGTTTCTCTATTATATCTTTTTCCCTGGCAAACATCGCAAAGCACATAAACATCAGGTAAAAAATTCATTTCAATTTTTTTCAAACCATCACCGCCGCACTCTTCGCATCTTCCGCCTTCAACATTAAAACTAAATCTTCCAGTTGCATATCCACGCATTTTAGATTCAGGTAGCTGTGCAAACAAATCACGAATGTGAGTGAACAATCCTGTATACGTGGCAGGATTTGATCTTGGTGTTCTACCAATTGGCGATTGATCAATTTCAATTACTTTATCAATGTGCTCTAAACCTTCAACAGATTTAAATGGAAGCGGAACGAGTTTAGAAGAATAAATTTTCTTCATCAAAATCTTTACCAGTGTTTCGTTGATCAGCGTTGATTTTCCTGAACCGCTTACTCCAGTGATAACTGTAAATGTTCCAAGTGGAATTTCTAAATCTACACTCTTTAGATTATTACCTGTTGCCCCTTTTAAGATTAACGATTTACCAATTCCTGCTCTAAGTTTTTCAGGAATTTCAATTCGCTTTTTATCATTTAAGTAAGAAAGAGTTAGTGATTCAAATCCATTTTTAGAATTAAGTAATTCAGATGTTTCACCGGCGATACAAACTTCTCCACCGTGAACTCCTGCCGCGGGACCAAGATCAATAATGTAATCTGAACTTTCAATTGTTTCTCTATCGTGCTCAACAACAATAACAGTGTTTCCAAGATCGCGAAGATTTTTTAATGAGTTTATAAGTTTGATATTATCACTCTGATGCAAACCGATTGATGGTTCATCCAAAACATAGAGAACGCCAGCAAGCTGAGAACCAATTTGTGTTGCCAATCTTATTCTCTGTGTTTCTCCACCGGATAAAGTTCTGGCTGATCTATCAAGTGTTAAATAATCCAATCCAACATTTAATAAGAAACTTAATCGTTCATTTATTTCTTTTAAAATTGGCTTTGCAATAATTGCATCTTTTCCGGTAAGCTTTAGTTTAGTAAAAAATTCTGCACCGCGCGAAATAGAAAGTTTTGTTACTTCACTAATATTTTTTCCCTGGAACTTTACAGATAAAGATTCTTTCTTCAATCTTCCACCACCGCAGGTTTGGCAGGTTGCAGAATTCATATAAGCCTCAACCCATTCGCGTATATGATTTGAAGTTGTTGTTGAATAGAAATTTTTAAGATAACTCATAACTCCCGCAAACCGGTGAAGATAAGTTACAGGTTTACCTTTGCCGTAATTGTATGTGAAAGAAATTTTTTCACTGCTTCCATTTAGTAGTAAATCTTTTTGTTCATCATTCAAATCTTTAAGCGGAGTATCAAAATCAAAACCAAATTTTTGTCCAACTGCTTCTAATTGATTGAAGAACCAGATTGATCTTGGTTTACCAAGTGCTGCAATCCCCTCTTCATTAATTGATTTATCCCAATCAGGAATTATCAAATCAATATCAAGCTGTTTTATTTCTCCAAGACCCTCGCAATCGCTGCACGATCCATAAGGTGAGTTGAATGAAAAAGAATTTGGTGCAAGCTCACGATATGAAATTCCGCAATCCAAACAAGCAAGATTGCGACTGTAAATTTTATCGTTTCCATCTTCTTCAATAATTACAATTCCATTTCCATAGTTAATGGCAACTTCTACAGATTCAGTTAATCTTCCGCGTGATCTTTCACTTGCATTAACTTTATCAATAGCAATTTCTATATTGTGAATTTTATAACGATCAAGGTGGAAACCTTTTTCGATTTCATGGTACACACCATCAACTCTAACCTTTAGAAAGCCATCAGAAATAATCTCTTCAAAAAGTTCCCGGTAATGTCCTTTTCTTCCCCGAATGACAGGTGCAAGTACATTTACTTTTTTTCCGGATTGGTTTTGAATAATTGTATCAATGATTTGGGCTGAAGTTTGTTTGGTTACAGGTTTACCGCAATTGTAGCAATGAGGAGTTCCAACTCTTGCAAATAGTAATCTTAAATAATCATAGATCTCGGTAACTGTTCCTACTGTCGATCTCGGATTTCCGGATGTTGATTTTTGTTCTATTGAAATTGCCGGACTCAATCCTTCAATCAAATCGACGTCGGGTTTTTCCAGCATATCCAAAAACTGTCTGGCATAAGCGGAAAGTGATTCGATATATCTTCTCTGTCCTTCCGCGTAAATTGTATCAAACGCGAGGGAAGATTTTCCTGATCCGGATAATCCTGTAATTACAGTTAACGAATCGCGCGGTATTTCAACATCAATATTTTTTAGATTGTGCTCGCGTGCACCTTTAACAATTATAGTTTCTTTTTCCAATGTATTTTACCAAACCCAATAATAGAAATAAATTTTCAAACACTTATTTTAGGAATAGTGATATTGATAAACAAATAATTTTAGCATGTAATATTAAAGCGCACAAATTGTTACCCCAACAAATAAAAACGATAAAAAATTTCCTGACAATTTCACTTAAAGAAAAAGGTTCAGAATTTATAGCAATTGTTTATCCTGTTGATAATGAGGAAACTGCATTAAATCATTTAATTGAAATACGTAAAAAATATTTTGATGCATCTCATCACTGCTATGCATACAGAATCAAAAGCGGTGAAGAAAAATACTCTGATGATGGTGAGCCGAAAGGTACAGCCGGTATACGAATACTAAATGCTATTGATCATTTTGAACTAAACGATTTGTTGGTGATTGTGGTGCGCTATTTTGGCGGAACTAAGCTTGGTGTAGGTCCTCTGGGAAAAGCTTATTATAACGCATCTATGAAAGTTTTAGAAGCTAATGAAACTGTTATTAAAACATTTTATCAAGCGTGTTCAATAGAAGTTGATTTTAATTTTATTAATCATGTTCATCGTGTAATTAATTATTATTCAGCAATAATAGATAACACTGAATTTTCGTCTGTTGCGAAGTTTAATTGTTTTATAAAGCCCAATGATTATGAGAAAATAAATATTGAGTTGACAAATCTTACCAATGGACAAGTCTTAATAAAAATCTTACCTAATTTTAAGTATTTCTAATAAAATTTTTTTAATCTGCACTTGATTTAATTATTTTTAATATCGATATTTGTCATAGACAATAATTCATCTTAAATTAAACCAGGACTTATCATGGAATTAAATCACAACGCAGAGATGCTAGCCAATCTTACTTTTAGCTTATTGGCTAATTGTCAGGAAAAAGAAGTTCGTTTGGCAGAGGTACACAGTTTAACTCAGGCAGAATTCAGATGCTTAAGATTATTTGGTTCTGATGAGAGCATAAATAATAAAGCAATTGCTGAAAGAATGAATCTTAGTCCAAGCCGATTAACGCGAATAATTGACGGACTTGTTCAAAAAGAATATATACTAAGAGAAATTGATCCAAATGATAGAAGAAACATGAAAGTTTCATTATCAAAAAAGGGTCAGCTTTTAGTTCAACAATTGAATAAGGCTTATATAGAAATTCACAAAGAAATTCTTGAGGATATCGAAGAAGACCAGCATCAGCCATTAATTACTGCGATGACTCATTTGTTATCAGCATTAGAAAAATGGATTGCTAAGAGCTAAGAAGTTTTATTTGAATCATCTCTTTTAATATGATTTAAATATTTTTTTATCTTATCAAGATCTTCTGCAAGTTGCTGTAGATTTTGAAGTGAGATGTGAGATAATTTTATATAATTATCTTCGATACAATTTTTATCCTTTTCATTAATATTAGAAGTTACTTCTGTTAACTGAGAAACTATATTCTCCATATTTTCGGATAAATCTCTTTTTATATGCTCAACACTTTCAACTTCAGGAATATTAACACTGCTTTTTAGAACCCTCAACAAACCATTAACATATTTTCCGGTAAAAGATAATTTCTCAAAATCATTAAACTTATTATTATTTCTATAAGCTTCAATAATGATCAGCAGATCATCTTTTCTGTTTAACACATTACCGCAATACTTTTCAACTTCACTAAGAAAATCCGGTGGCAGATTATCCATACTATTTCTTTATTCCCAAACCTAATCCATCGCCGATTGGAATTATCATCGAATCAAGATTTTGCTGAAGTATAAATAATTTATTGAAATCTTTTATATGCTTTGTTGATTTATTGTATTTTGCAGGCACTCTGTTGGAAGCGGCATAACCGTGCCACAAAAGATTATCAACCACAATTACTCCACCTTTACGCAGCAGTATCATTGAATAATCAAATAATCTTTTATAATCTTCTTTATCTGCATCAAGAAAAATAAAATCATATTTTTTATTTAACTGCGGCATAATGCTAAGAGCATCCCCTTGTATTAATTTAATTTTTTTGCTCACACCGGATTTTTCAACATTTAATAAAGCTATTTTCAAATTATCTTCACTTTTTTCAATTGAATGAATTACAGAATCTTTGTGTAAACATTTTGCTATTCTAATTGTTGTATAAGCAATTGCAGTACCTATTTCCAGAACTCTTTCCGGTTTGTTTATTAAGATTAATTTTTCAATCAGTTCTGCAGCATGCCAATTTAATATTGGAACCTTATGCTCAATTGCATAAAGTTCCATTTCGATTATAAGTTCATCTTCCTTTTTTCGGAAAGAATCTAAATACTTTCTTTGAACCGGAAAAAATATTTGCGTCATTATTAACTCTTTTTTTAAGATTATAAATTTTTCAATTTTACTTTATCAAAACCAGTTTTTTTCCGAACTCTTTACCGCCAAGCTGAATTAATGCATAATAGACACCGCTTGCACAAAGATAACCCCGATCTGCAAAACCATCCCATTCAAAATAATTTGGACCGGATAAAGTTAATGTTGAAATTTCTGTAACTTTTTGACCGGCACCGTCTATCAGCATTAATTTAAATAATTCTTTACCTGATGATTTATAATTTATTCGGGTAAATTTATGTTTTGCGGGAATAAAAGGATTAGGGAAAAAATCACTTACCTGATAATCTGTTTCCGGTGACTGCACTTCCAAATTTAATGAGATTATTTCTGAACCATAAATAAATTTATATTCATTTGAAGCGGGCAATCTGAAACTGTTATTTTGACTATCAGAATAAGTGATATAAAATTTTAAAATTTCTCCATTAAATTTTTGCGGTACTGTAAGCTCAAAATCATATTCCCCAACTTTTGTCATTGGATATTCTTCTACCGAATTATTTGAAACTATAAAGGTAGTTTTAACGGATTCAGGAATTATATTTTCTTTAAAAGTTGTTTTGTGAAGAATAAAATTATTATTTACCGATTTCAGATTAGGAAATTCAATTGCATTTTTTGCTGAGATAATCCCATATCCAATTTGATTATTAGGATTCCCGGTATTAGAAGAAGTCTCAAGTATTATGCTTCTAACCTGAGTATTCTTTAAATACGGATGGGCAGAAAGAAGTAAGGCTGCCACCCCGCTGGCTATTGGTGTTGCCGCCGATGTACCGCTGTTGAATCCATAACCATTGATTGTACCGGCTGCTGCACCGTAAACATCAACACCTTGCGCAACTACTTCTGGTTTAATCCTGTTATCCGAGGTTGGACCGTGACTGCTAAAGCTTGCTAAATTACCGGCATTATTTACAGCACCTACTGAAATTATGTGAAATGCGTCCGCTGGTGAGATGATGTAGCCTCCCCACGACGCATTGTTTCCTTCATTGCCTGCCGCAGTAAAAGTAGAAACACCTCGTTGAAAAGCTAAATCTGCTGCTTTGGCAACAATTGTCGTTCTTCCATTCATATCCGAATAAGTATAAGAATATCCGGAATCAAAAATATTATACCCTAGTGAACTTGTTGTAATATCCACTCCATAGGATTCCATCCAAATAAGAGCCTCAGCGTAATTATCTTCTTCAATATGAGTTTCACCTCTTATGTCTTCTGTCTTGGCAAGAATAAAAGATGCGTTAAATGCCGGTCCAATTAATATGCTATCTGCAAAACCTGCCAGAATAGAAAAGACATAAGTTCCATGAGAATCTTGACCCGGCACATCTCCTTTTTGGTTTGCAGTAACAGAGTCATCAAATATAAAATCATATTCTGCTATAACATCTCTATCTTTAAGTGAATTATGTCTCTTCCAATCAAATCCGGAATCAAGTATTCCTATTAAAACATTTTTTCCATTAATATTTTTTGAGTGTACAAAAGGAATATCTGAAAGATTGACCTGATTAAACGATGTTCCATAACTGTAACTCGTATCAGTCGGCATATATAATGATCTTGAAGTATTTATAACCGGATCATTTTTGAAGTAAAGTTTTTTTACAGGTTCGATACTTTTTACAAACGGAAGTGACCTAAGAATTTGAATCTGATCTGCAGTTAAATATGCTGAAACCGAATTAAACCATTTAAGTTTACGGATAATTTGAATGTTAAGAGATTCAAGCTCAATTAGATAATTATTATTTATTGGTAAATCTTCGTAAGTAATAAATTCGGTTCCCATATTCTTTACTCTGCGTTCAATTGCCTTAGGCGAAAGCTCCTGAACTGCTTGTAAATACCCGGAACTGTTTTTATTTAACGTCTCTGAATTATCATATCCCTTATCGATAAAATAGATAAAGCACTTTTCCTGAGAAAATAATTGCGATGATAATGTTATTAGGACAATAAGAATGTATTTCATTTAATTTTTTTAAGTAAAAGTACGAAATGGAGAAAAAATTTCAAGTTTAAAAATTTAACTGTTTATTTTTACTCTATTGATTGCATTAATCTGCTGAATCTGATTGAACTAAAATAATCAGAAATGCCTGATGTTTGCGCCGGTAATTGTGACCAATAAATCATAAACGCCTTGCCGATAATCCATTCTTCCGGTATGTATCCAAAATAACGGCTATCGATACTGTTTTTTCTATTATCACCCAAAACAAAATAATAATCTTTTTCAAAAATATAATCTCTTATTGGCTGATTGTTCAGATTTATGACTGTGCCTTCAACACTTATTACTTTTTTTCCATAATCTGTATTAATTGCATTTTGCCACATAAGAATGTTTTTTGGATCGAGTTCCACCTTCATTCCCTTTTGGGGTATGACAATCGGACCGTAGTTTTCTAATGACCATTTGTTGTTATAAGGGAAAAGATCCTTGTTGAGATTTTCAACTGGTGATTCATTCAAATTTATTTTAATAAAAGACGGTGTGCGGTATTTTATATTATTAATATATAATTCCTGATCCTTAATCTGGATCGTGTCACCGGGTAAACCAATTATTCTTTTAACCAAAACCGAATATTCTTCAGATGCCGGATCGTAATAATTTGCCGGTACCTCAAACGCAATTACATCGTTAAACTTTGGCTTACCCGTCGAGATTAATTCAGATCTTGATAATCTTGTTCCAACAAAAGGGATTTGCAATGGAGTTGAAATTGAATACGCCGCTTTGTTTACAAGTATAAAATCGCCTTCCAGCAAAGTATTTTTCATAGAACCGGTAGGAATTTTAAAAGCATCAACTATAAATAATTTTAGAATTAAAGCTAAAAACAAAACCAATACCAGAATCTTTAATATGCGTTTCATTTTTAAATTCCCTCAAAGAATCTTTTAATCATCTATTTGTAATACAGCTAAAAATGCTTCCTGCGGAATTTCCACGTTTCCAACCTGCTTCATCCGCTTCTTGCCTTCTTTTTGTTTTTCAAGCAGTTTTCTTTTTCTGGAAATATCACCGCCATAACATTTTGCAAGCACATTTTTTCTTAACGCTTTAACTACAGATTTTGAAATCACCTTTGTTCCAATTGCTGCCTGAATATTTATTTCAAACATCTGTCGTGGAATTAAATCTTTAAGCTTTGAACTTACTTTTCTTCCCCACTCAAATGATTTACTTCTGTGTACTATCATAGATAATGCATCTACAGGTTCACTGTTAAGAAGTATATCCAGTTTAACTAAATCAGATTCCCGATATCCTATATATTCATAATCAAATGAAGCATAACCGCGGGTTGATGATTTTAATTTATCATAAAAATCAAAAATTATTTCTGAAAGCGGAAATTCAAATTGTAAATCAGCACGTGTGGGATCTAAATATGTAGTGTTGATATATGTGCCGCGTTTATCCATTGCAATTTTCATTATATTCCCAACGTACTCGCTCGGAGTAACAATCTGTGCCTTCATATATGGCTCTTCAACTCTGTCGATATTTCCAACCGGCGGCATTTCTGCAGGGTTATCTACCGTTATCTGTTCACCTTTTTTAGTATGAACAATATATTCCACATTTGGCAGTGTTGTGATGATGGATTGCCCATGCTCGCGCAGCAATCTTTCCTGTACAATTTCCATGTGAAGCAATCCAAGAAATCCGCATCTAAAACCAAAGCCAAGTGCAGCAGAAGTTTCAGGTTGATATATTAATGCTGAGTCATTCAGACAAAATTTTTCCAGGGCATCCCTCAAATCTTCAAAATCATCGGAATCAGTTGGATAAAGACCACTGTAAACCATTGGCTTAACATCTTTATAACCGGGCAAAGGTTCAGTTGCACCATTTCTTACGTGAGTAATTGTATCACCGACTTTAGTATCTCTCACATCTTTAATTCCTGCTATAAGATATCCAACATCACCGGCTGATAACTCATCAGATTTAATTTTTTTTAATCCAAGTGTCCCAACTTCTTCTGCCTCTGATTCTTTATGAACTTTAAATAATTTTATTTTATCGTTGGTCTTTAAAGTTCCTTGAAATATCCTTACATACGCAATTGCACCGCGATAGGAGTCGAAGACCGAATCAAATATTAAAGCTTGCAGCGGAGCTTTCGGATCACCGGTTGGAGCAGGAACTCTTTTTACAACTGTTTCCAGCAAATCTATAATTCCTATTTTAGTTTTTGCGCTAACTAAAATAATATCTTCCTTATTGCAGCCTATAAGATCTATAATTTGGTTTGATACTTTATCAATTTCGGCACTCGGCAGATCTATCTTATTAATAACGGGAATTATTTCCAGTCCTGCATCGGCAGCAAGATAAAGATTGCTGATTGTTTGAGCTTCAACTCCCTGTGCCGCATCAACAACAAGTACTGCGCCCTCGCAGGCAGCAAGCGAGCGGGAAACTTCATAAGTAAAATCAACGTGACCGGGTGTATCAATTAAATTTAGTACATATTCCTGTTTATCCTTAGCACGGTAATGCATTTGAATAGCATGAGATTTAATAGTAATACCGCGTTCACGTTCAAGTTCAAGATCGTCCAATATCTGGTCTTTAGCTTCCCGGGCAGAGACAACTCCTGTGGTTTCTAAAAGACAATCGGCAATAGTTGATTTACCATGATCAATGTGTGCAATTATGCAAAAATTTCGGATGTTATTCATATTCTCTTAATAATTTGTGTCCAAATATACTCAGGCGTTAAGTATTAAAAAAGATAGGGTTTATAAGGATAAAACAAAGACTGGACGACTAAATTTTACTATTGATTAAATCGTATACAACACCTTCTCTCAATGCGTAATCGGATAAGACCATTTTATTTATTTTAAATAGTTCAAGGATTTTTTTTAATATAATTAGTCCGGCTGGAATTATATCAGCCCTTTTTTCTTCAATTCCGGGAACATTAGCCCGTTCAGATGGATTTTTCAATTTCATCACTTTATCATAAATCTCATCAAACTCTAATTTGTTAAAAGCATATCCGTTCAATTTTTGTTTGATCTTACCTTTTTTTTGAAATTGATCAATCATACAAACAGTATCAATTGTACCTGATGAACCAATTGCAAAATCAATTTTAGAATTAAATTTAATTTTATAGTTAGCTTTTATCTGATCTTCAACGTACTGACTGCATTCTTCTATGCGCTTATCAGTTAAGATAAAATCCGGAAAAAATTTCTTAGATAACCTAACAGCTCCAACTTTTACGCTTTCAACAAAAACAGGTAACCCATTTACAGCATAAATTAATTCTGTGCTGCCGCCGCCGATATCAATTCCTAAAACAGAATTATCATCAATCGGTAATGCATTCTGCATTCCAAGAAAAATTAATTTTGCTTCTTCTTTTCCATCTATTGGTTCAACTTTTATTCCGGATTCTTCAAAAGCTTTTTTAATAAATTCATTTTTATTTTTTGCTTCCCGAACAGCGCTTGTTGCAACAGCTCTGATAACAGCTTTATGATGATTTGCAATTTCTGAAAATTTTCTTAAAACCAACACTGCTTTATTCATTTCATTTTTAGAAATCAAGCTTAAACCCTCACCAAACTCGGAACCTAATCTTAAAAATTCTCTTTCCCTGTCTAAAAGTTTTAAACTTCCATCTACCTTAACTTCAACAATTATCAAATGAAATGAATTAGTTCCGATATCAATTGCGGCAATTCTTTTTCTTATATCTTTCAACTATTGCTCTCCAAAAGGACTTTGGAAGCATCAAAAACCTCTTGAACCTGAATATCATCAATCAGATCTGATTTACGCAAAAATATTTTATTTTTTCCGCAGGGTGCCCAGTTAAAAGGATTTGTCGGACCAAACAATGATATTTGAGGCGTGGATGTTGTGCCGGCAACGTGCATAATTCCTGTATCATTTGTAATAAAAAGATCAGAGATTGAGATGAGCGCTGCAACCTGAGGAATTTCTCTATTTAAAAATTTATTGAGATTTATTTTCAAATTGCGGATAACAAATTCAACTTCCTCCTTATCAGAATCTGAACCGGTTAAATAAAATATACAATTATAATTTTCATTTAACTTTTTGATCAACTCAACATACTTAATCAGAGACCATCTGTTAGCCGGTTTACCTGCACCTACATGCAACCCGATAATTTTTGCTTTAGAATTATGCATTATGTCTGATATAAATGATTTTGCAACTTTTAAATCTGCATCATCAAAAGAAATCTGGGAACTCAAATCTTTAGTATCAATTCCAAATGGTCTTACAATTTCGAGAATGTGTTCTGATACATTTGAATCAGGATATTTTCTCCAATCGATATCAACCCTTCTATCAAAAAAGAAATCACTTTCATTTGGTTTCCCATCCAAAGATTTTGGTCCGATTCTAATTTTGCTATCTGATAATCTTGCAATCAGTCCGCTTGTAAATGATATGGAAACAGTTGCAGGAACAATTGTTAAATCAAATTTTCTTCTTATTCTTTCATAAAATTTAACTAGTTCGAAAGGGTTAAACATTTTTCTTTTGTCGAAAACAATTAGTTCATCAATAAATCTATTTTTAATAACACCGTAATAATTATTAACACTTGATAATAAAGTTAAATGTGATTGCGGATATTTTTCTTTTACAGCCCGAAATAATGATACACCTGCCAGCATATCACCGAGTTGATTGTGCTGTCTTATAATTAATATATTTTTAATATCACCGAGATTTGTATCCGGATTTTCGTTTAAAGCATATATTTTTTTAAAAAGAGAAATTACTAGATTGGATGGGAATGATTTACCGGCCATTGCTAATCAATTCTTTTTTTCGTCATCCGGTTTGATTTCAATGTACTTGGCATCTTCAACATCTTCAAACTTAGATTTTTTCTTCGGGGATTCATCATTAATTTTTTGGTTAGCAGTGTTTTTAAAGAATATAGATAAAACAGATTTTAGTACACGGAAAAGAATATAAAATAATATAAAATATAAAATGAACCTTAACATATTTATTAACTCAAACTCCTTGTCTCTGGTTTAAAATATTCAATAACACCACGGTCTTCTCTAAATATCTGCCGGAACAGTTCATCAAAATCCTGGTCATTATTAACAAAATCGATATCAGTGGAATTAACTATTAAAAGCGGAGTCGAATTATATCTAAAGAAGAAATGATTATAAGCATCACTCAATTCCTCTATATAACCTCTGGTAAGATTTCTTTCTATAGATCTGCTGCGCTTCTTAATATTATACATCAATCTATCCAGACTTGACTGAAGGTAAACAACTAAATCCGGTTTTCTTAAATTTCTGGAAAGCAAAGGAAAAATGTTTTCGTAAAGCTTAAGTTCTTCGGCTGAAAGATTTAAGTATGCAAATATTTTATCTTTATCAAAGATATAATCACAAACGATATAATTTGTAAAAAGATCTTCCTGATTAAGTTCTTCCTGCTGTTTGAATCTGTTGATTAAAAAAAACATTTGCGTTTGAAATGCAAATCTTTTTCTATCATTATAAAAATTTTCCAAAAAAGGATTGCTCTCAAATTGTTCAAGAATAAGTTTTGATTCTAATCTTGATTTTAGTTTTTTTGCAAGAGCAGTTTTACCAGCTCCTATTACTCCTTCAACCGCTATAAACTTTATATCTTCATTTGATGCCAAGATAATTCTCTTCTATGAATAATGGTTTAGATAATTTATTTATGATATTTTTAGTTTTTAATTCCGGAATAAAATCACAAAGTTTTTTATTAAAAACCGGATGAATTATTTCAGGTTCAATTTCAACTAAAGGCACAAGAACAAAATCTCTATAAATTATACCTTTGTGTGGTAAAGTAATAATTTCATCTGAAAAAATTAAATCGTTAAATAGCAGAATATCAAGGTCTATTTCTCTTGGTCCCCACTTTTGACGGATAATTCTTCCAAGATTACTCTCAATATTTTTTAATTCAGTAAATAACTGATGAGGTTCTGATTCAGTTGAAATTTTGATTACAGCATTTAAAAAATTATTCTGGACAATTTCGCCAAACGGAAGAGTTTCATAAAAAGATGAAACCTTTTCAATCCTGCAATGGGGTAATTTTGAAATTAAGTGAATCGCTGCTTTAATATTTTCCAACTTATCACCTTCATTAGAACCGATACCAATAAAAGCAGTATTTAATTTTTCTTCATTCAATTTTAAGATCTTTTCTTTCTTTGATCACTTCCACTTCTACACAATCCACTACGCCTCCTAACGGAGGATTATTTTTTCTTACTCTTACAGCAATTTTTTCTATAGCAGAAAATTTAGTTAAAAGTTCATCCGCAATTTTTGAAGCAACAGCTTCAATAAGATAATATTTTTGTTCAAGCGCAAGTTTGTATAATACTTTATAAACCTTATGGTAATCTATTGTTTGATTTAAAGAATCTTTTTTAGCGGCTTCAGCAAAATCAGTATAGATGTCCACATCAGCTTCAAATTTTCCACCTACACTTTGCTCTTCACTCATAACTCCGTGATAACCATAAAATGTTGCCTTCTTAATTCTAATTATACTTTGCATGCTTATAACCTTTTTTAAACTGTACAAATTTAAGTAATATATTTAATCATACCGTGCCTTTTAAGACGGTTTTTTGCTTGAAGATGGATCCAAGATTAGCCAACAACAATCCAGCTAAAACCAAAATGCTGCCAATTATATGTTCTGTGGTTAAAATTTCATTGTAAAAAATCCATCCTAAAATTAAGGCAACAATGGGTGTTATAAATGCAACCAGCGAAAGCAGAATGACATTAATTCTTTTCATTAACCAATAAAAAGATGTAAAAGTAACTACGCTTCCAAATAAGGCTAGATAAGTAACTGAAATTACTGCTGTGTTATCTATTTTTAATTTTGATAAATCTTCCATTAAAAAGCCGATTATCAGTCCAACGATTCCTGCAATTAACATCGGAATAAAGTTCATTGAAAGAGGGTTGAGATGTTTTCCGGACTTTTTAAGAGTTACAGCAATCCATGCCTGAATAATTCCGCTAAGTGCAACAGCGATCATTCCTAAAAGTAAGGTGGAAAAATCTGCTGCAAATGAATCAGAAAAGATTACAATTATTCCTAAAAATCCTAAACTCATTCCAATAATTTTTAGTTTGCCGATTGATTCATCCGCCAATCTGAAATAAGAAAATATTGCTACAAAGAACGGATAAACTCCGAATAAAACAGAAGCTAAACCTGATGGAACAAATTGCTCAGCCCAATAAACCAATCCATAAGGAATCACAAAAGAAAAGAATGCCATTAAAAAATATAACCGTACTGATTCTTTATCTTTTTGAAGCGATACTCCTCTTACGTTCATTAGAATTAAAATAAAAAAGGCAGCCAATAAAAATCTTATTCCGCCTGAAATAAAAGGGGTAAGTGATTCTAAACTTGCTCTTATTGCCAGCCAGGTTGAACCCCAAACCAAACAGAGCAGAACGTAGATTAAAAATATTCTAATTGGAGTAGATCTCATATCAACTTTTTATTGCAATTACACCAAGTGATCTTCCGGATAAATTTTCATCCCGCCGATAAGAATGCAGGAGAGTGTTGTATTCATATGTGCATAATTCTGATTTTTGAATTTGATTTTTAGGTACACCAAAATCTATAAGCATTTGATAATTAATTCCACTTACATCCAATAAATATTTATCACCTTTGGGTTTGATAAAAGTACCATCAAATTTTTCTGCAACTTCTTTTCCAACTTCATAATTAGCTTGTGAAATTGAGGGACCGATGTAGGCAATTATATTTTTAGGATTTGAATTATAATTTCCCTTAAGCGTGTTAAGAGTCTTCAAAAGTATTTTTTGTTCAGTCCCCCGCCAACCTGAATGAACAGCAGCAATAATTTTATTTTGTCTGTCATAAATAAAAACCGGAACACAATCAGCAACAGCTATTGCCAAACCAAGATTTTTTTTACTGGTAATCAAAGCGTCGCTGGCTCCGTTATCTCCGCCGCAGCCAATAATTTGCACAATATCTGAATGAATTTGTCTCTGATATCCGACATTTTCAACAGTAAGTCCAATCGATTCAAAAAATTGCTTTCTGTTTTTATCAACAAGTTCTTTTTTATCTCCCACAGAATAGGAAAGATTAAAAAAATATGGTGATTTATTTTCGGACGAAACCTTTGTACTGAACCCGAATATAATTTCCGGATTTCTGCTAAATATGTGAGGCTTTATAATGTACATTTTTTGAGATCAAATTTAAGAAAAGTTTGGTTATCATTTTTAAGTGGAACTACCAGTAAATTGAGTCTATTTAAGCTTAATACTATATTGCTTAGGTAAAATAAATAATTAGGAATAAAATTGAGAATTTTAATATCAAACGATGATGGAATAGATTCGGTAGGAATTTTTTCTTTGGTTGAGGCTTTGAAGGAAATTGCAGAGGTGACCGTCGTTGCACCGCATAAAGAACAGAGTGCTGTAGGGCATGCAATAACAATGCAAACACCATTAAGAGTTTTTGAATATCAAAAAAATGGTAAGTTCTTTGGATATGCTATTGACGGCACACCTGCTGATTGTGTAAAAATTGGAATGAGAAATCTCATGACTTCACCACCAGATTTAGTTGTATCAGGAATAAATCACGGTTCAAATACAGCAATAAATATAATTTATTCGGGAACCGTATCAGCAGCAAGAGAAGCAGCAATAATGGATGTCCCCTCAATCGCAATTTCAGTGGCAAGTCATCAGGTTTTAGATTTTACTTTTGCATCAAAAATAGCCAGGCTGCTTTCGCTTGAAGTTCATAAGCGCGGTTTACCTATCGGAACTATGCTGAATGTAAATGTACCCAATTTACCTGAAGATCAAATTGCAGGAGTTGTTGTAACCAAACAGGGTAAATCTAAGTGGGATGATATTTATGAAATGAGAATAGATCCTTACGGAAGAAATTATTATTGGCTTACCGGAAATTTAATGGATGTAGATCAATCGCTGGATATTGATCAGGCTGCAATAAAAAATAATTATGTTTCAGTTTCACCAATTCATTTTGATCTTTCTGATTATCAAACATTTGATAAAATGAAAGAATGGAAAATTGAGAATCTCCTTAATGGCAAAAGAGATTGAAATTTTTCAAATAGATGCTTTTACTACTGAAGCATTTATGGGTAATCCTGCTGGGGTAACATTTTCAAATAATCTTAATGAAAATGAAATGCAATTGATTGCAAAAGAAATGAATCTTTCTGAAACTGCTTTTATAAGCCAATCACAATCTGCGGATTTTAAACTTCGCTGGTTTACTCCGACTAAAGAAGTTGATTTATGCGGTCATGCAACTATCGCATCTTTGCATTATCTTTTTGAAAAGGGTAAGGTTTCAGAAAATCAGAATATTACTTTTGAAACACGTTCCGGTATAATTAATTGTTCCATTGCAGATCGGAAATATTTAATGCAAATACCGATTCCCCGATTATCAGAATTCGATGGTTGTAAAGAAGAAATTTTGGATGCACTGGATATAGATAGATCGGATGTCAGCGATTTACCTTTTATTATTCTTAATAACGGATATCTTTTCATTTGTGTTAATTCTCTGGATTCTCTTTGGAGGATCAAACCGGATTTTAAAAAATTAAAATATCTAAGTGAAAGTAAAAAAGAATTTTTCGATTTATCAATTTTAACTAAAGAAACTATTGAAAGTGATTCTGCTGCTCACATAAGGTTTTTTGCGCCATATCATGGTATTGATGAAGATCCTGTAACTGGTTCTGCCTGTGGTCCGTTAATTCTGGTACTTATTAAATTAGGGTTACTAAATAATTATATGAATAACACGTTTATAAAAATTGAACAGGGAGACATTATCAATCGTAAAGGAAGAGTTGATGTAAAATATAATTCAAATACTAACGAACTCTATATTGCGGGAAATGCGGTTACTGTTTTTAAAGGATGGCTTAGATTTTAATGTTTGGTTTTGATAAAATAGATTTAAGTTTTTCGTTTAATTCAATCTACTTTTTTATTGGGCTTATATTATTAGGGGCATACTCATACTATGTTTATAGATTTACACTTCCACCTGTTCTAAAACTTAAAAGATTTTTACTTACTCTAATCAGATCGCTGGCACTTGTTCTTTTGTTATTTATTTTTTTTGAACCCGTTTTAACTTTGACTAAGAAAAATTTTTTAACTCCATTAAATTTGTTCTTCTTTGATAACAGCAAATCTATTACGATAAATGACGGAAGTAATAGAATTAATATGATTAAGAATTTAATTGAACAGACAAAAAATTTTTCACTAACCGGTAGTAAAGAGATATTTTCTTTTGGTTCAGAAGTTAATCCAATAAACGAAGATAGTTTGAATAATTTAAACTTCTCAGAATCTAATACTGATTTTGCAAAAATATTTTCGAGTATAAATGATAATGAAGCCAACATAACATCAATTACAATTATTTCTGATGGCGTAATAACAGAAGGTTTTACGCCTATTTACTCAGCAGAAAAGATTGGAATTCCCGTATTCACGGTCGGGATTGGAGACAGCACTAAAAAAAATGATGTTGAAATAAAAAATATTATAAATAACGAATTTATTTACGCAGAAACTCCCACTACCATTCTTGCTACAATTTTAAATAAAGGATATTCCGGAAAAACATCGCAGGTGTCTCTGTTTGAAGGCCCACAATTAATTGAACAGAAAAATTTAGTTTTAAATGCCGGCGGGGTTAACTCTGTATCATTTGATTATACACCGAAACAGAGCGGTGAGAAGAAACTATCAATAAAAGCAAGTAATCAAGCAGATGAATCAAATTACGTGAATAACCAAAAGGTTTTTTACGTAAATGTACTTAGCAATAAAATAAATGTTTTACTTCTTGCCGGCAGTCCGTCAGCAGATTTAACTTTTATTCAGAATTCACTTTCTCTTGATAAAAATCTAAAAGTAAATACACTAACACAAATTGCTGCCGGAAATTTTCTCGAACAAAATCCGCAAACAAAACTTGATAGTGCAGATATTATTTTCATGATTGAATTCCCTAATAATTTTACAGGTGAAGATTTTTTAAATCGATTATATAGCAAATTAGAAAATCAAAATACTCCATTTTTCATTTTACTTTCGGAAGCTGTTGATCTGAAAAAATTAAATCGCATTGCTAATCTGCTGCCTTTCTCAGTTCAAATGATGGATAAAAACTATTTACAGGTGCAGCCCGATCTGCAATTGAGCGAATCAACAAATCCTATCCTAAAAAATAATTTAGTAAATGAATGGAATAACCTTCCGCCCATTTCTCAGCCGGTCACCTCGATAACAATAAAACCTGAAAGTAAAGTGTTAGCCAAAGTAAGAATTAATAATCAACCAAGAAGCAATCCGCTAATCGTAAGCAGAAGTTTTGGTTCAAAAAGATCAATAGCAGTAATTGGTAAAGATATATGGAAATGGAAACTGCAGACTGCAACAAAAAATCTTACTCTATTTGATAATTTTATTTTTGGAATAACAAGATGGCTAAATGCCCCGGATGATCAGAAAAAAGTTAAAATAAAAACCTCCAAGAAAATATATTCTTCCAGTGAATTAGTTGAGTTTTCTGCTCAGGTTTATGATGATTCTTATAATCCGGTTAGCGATGCTGATGTTAAAATTCAAATTAAAGGTAAGGATGTTACAGAAGGATTAGACCTTGCAAGTGTTGGCGGAGGATTATATGAAGGAAGTTTTTCTTCAAAAAGCAACGGAGATTTTATTTTTACCGGTAGTGCATCAATAAGTGGAAAATTATTGGGAGAAGATAAAGGTTCATTTAACATTGGAGATTTGGAAATTGAAATGATTGACTCCAGAATGAATTATGAATTTTTAAATTTATTAGCAAGTCAAACTAATGGAAAATATTATAATCCTGATCAATACCAGGATCTTCTAGGTAAATTGAATAAATTAAATGCTGATGCTTCAAAGGAAAAATTAATCACTTCCGAGATTCGACTTTGGTCCGATGAATGGTTATTGATTATCGTTATCCTTCTTTTTGCAACCGAGTGGTTTATACGAAAGCGCGCAGGAATGTTATGATGTTCTTGGGGGAATCAAAATATTTTGCGAATGCTTTTTTCGATTTTATGCTTCCCCGGTTCTGCTGTTCCTGCAAAATTAAACTATCTCCTGATCAGGAAACCATGTGTGAGACTTGTTTATCAAAAGTTCAAAGATCAACTCCTTCAAGATTGCAGCGGGAATTTGATAGAAAATTTTCAAACAAAAAAATCATTTCTGATTATTATTCACCATTTGTTTTTGAGAAGGATAAAGAACTTCAAAACGCTATCCATTTATTAAAGTACGATAAGAAGTTTTCTGTTGGAATCTTTCTTGGGAAAGTTCTCGCGTCAGAAATAAAATTTTCCGGAGTTGATTGGAAATTTGATTTAATTGTCCCTATTCCGTTGCATCATTTGAAAAAAGCTGAACGAGGTTACAATCAATCCTTCTATATTGCGAAAGGAGTAAGTAAAATATTAAATATGAAAGTATCAGATAGGATTGTAAAAAGAATAAAGTATACTGAATCCCAAACAAAAATGAATTTGAATGAACGTGAAGAAAATATTTCAGGAGCATTTCAAGTTAAGGCATCGGATAAGGTAAGCGGCAAAAATATTTTATTGTTAGATGATGTTATTACGACAGGCGCTACAATTTCAGAGTGCGGAAAAATCCTTTTAGAAGCCGGAGCTAATAAAATATATGCTTCATCAATAGCAATTGCTGATTGATTTACATTTGCTCAGGTGCGGATACTCCTAGAATACTTAACCCATTTTTAATGACAATCATTGTCGCATATGCAAGGGCCAATCTTGCTTCAGCAAGATTTTTTTCGGTACCTAAAATTCTGCATGATCGGTTAAACTTATGATATGCACCGGCTAAATCGTAAAGGTAAGTGCAAAGTTTATGTGGTTCTAAATTTTCAGCACTATTAAATAATTCTTCTTTAAAGTTGTGAAGTACTTTTAAAAGTGCCTGTTCGTCTTCATGAATTAATAAATTCAGATGTTCAATGGAAACCTCTAAGTGTTCTTCTTTCACTCTCCTAAGAATTGAACTAATCCGGGCATGTGCATATTGAAGATAAAAGACCGGATTTTCATCAGATTGTTTTTTTGCAACAGCAAGGTCAAATATCATATGCGAGTTAACATTGCGCATATTAAAAAAGTATCTTACAACATCTTTTCCAACTTCATCATTAAGTTCATCCAAAGTAATATAATTAGCTTTTCTTGTGGACATCTTAACAACTTCTCCGCCATCCATAATTGTAACAAATTGATGTATCAAAACTTTTACTTTTGAAGTATCGTAACCGATTGCTTTCAATCCAGCCATCACATCAGGATAAGTTGCATTGTGATCAGATCCGAAAAGATCAATCAGTAAATCATAACCACGATCCATTTTGACAGCATGATACGCAATATCAGGAAGACGATAAGTAGGTTCGCCTGTGTTCTTAACTATTACTTTATCTTCAGTTTGTCCGAGTTCGGAAAATTTCAACCAAACTGCTCCATCTTTTTCATAGGAAAGATTTTTCTCTTTAAATACCAACAGAAGTTTTTCAATCTTTCCATCCTCATAAAGCGTATTTTCATTAAAAAATATTTTATGGTTAATGCCAAGATTCTGTAGGGATTTTTTTATATCAACAAATATTTCCTGCTCTGCAGTATCTTTAAATATTGATTCGGGATCCTCATTACGAAGTTTATTTCCATATTTAAGATACAATTGCTTTGCAATTTGCTTTATGTATTCTCCCTGATAATAATCTTCCGGAAAATTAACATCTTCACCTAATGCCTCGAGATATCTGAGCTTAACTGAATCACCCAGAACTCTCATCTGTCTTCCGGCGTTATTAAAATAATATTCCCGGTCAACCTCATATCCAATCCATTCCAGAAGATTAGCAACTGTATCACCAACAACAGCATTTCTTCCGTGTCCAACTGTCAATGGTCCGGTTGGGTTTGCTGAAACAAATTCAACGTTTGCTTTTTTACCTTTATACTTTTCAGATTTTCCAAAGTTATCTTTTTTATCAAGAATTTTTTTTATTATTTGTGTAGTATATGTTGGAGTAAAGAAAAAATTAATAAATCCCGGTCCTGCTATTTCTGCTTTTGAAATAACTGAATGATCAAGATTTAGTGAATCAATAATTTCTTGTGCAATTGCTTTTGGATTTTTTTTTAAGCTTTTAGTGAGAAGCATTGCAGCATTGCTGGATAAGTCCCCATGCTCAATCGATTTAGGAATATCAAAGGAAATTGGAATTTCTTTTAGTTGAGGAATTTTATTTTCTGCTTCTTTAAATGCGGAGTAGAGGTATTCTTTCAAATGATATCAGTTTAAGTTTAGTGAAAATTTATTTTGTCGTCTTTTTTTTAATTGTTTTAACTTTAGCTGTTGTTTTGCTTTTTACCTTAACAGCTTTTTTTCTTAATTCAGGATCTTCGACTTCAATAGTTGGAGCATCGCCCCAAAGTTTTTCAATATTATAAAATTCTCTCGCTTCTTTTTTAAAAACGTGAACCACAACATCAATGTAATCTAACAGAACCCAGCTTAATGCCATATAACCTTCTTTATGCCAGCATTTTATTCCCTCATCTTTTAAGCTCCTATCAATTTCATCGGCAATAGCTTTAACCTGTGTATCAGAGTCCGCAGAACAAATCACAAAAAAATCGGAAAATGTAGCAAGTTCTCTTAAATCTAGTATTCTAACATCGTATCCTTTTTTATTAAAAATAAGATCAGCAATTTTTTCTGCAAATATTTTTGAATCCAATATTAACTCCCGCTTTTTTGAAAATAATTTTTATAGTCTTTACCAATAACAATAGTTAGATCCAGATAGTAGCTTTTGTTTTTTTCTGAAATTATGAATCTCTTATCCAGATTTAGTGAATCGGCAACACGGTTAGCTGTTTCAATCTTTCCAAGTCTATCGATTAAAAAAGTGTTCTCTATATCAAACGAACGATAATTACCGGTTTTAACAACGTCTATTCCTTTTGATCTTAGAATATCAGTCAATCCATCCCCAACACCGGCAACACCACATCCATTTAAAACTTCTACCTGGATTAATTGTTGAACGTTTTGAGGTTTTTCTTTATTAGTATCACCAGAATTGATTATTCCAATTTTGTTTAAAGTTGAATAAATCAAAAACACTGCAAAAACAGCTAATATCACCGATGCAATAATAAAGAAAAGGTTTGTATTTTTTTCTGTGTCAGGACTTGATAAGGCGTAATCTTCAGGATTTCCTTTTTCCTTCAACATCGTCCCTGATAATTAGTACATAAAGGAATTGTAACCTGAACCAAAAAATCCATCATTGAATGAATTACCATAGAACCCATTAAACCTGTTAAATGGATCATAATAATAGTTCGGCATGTTTCTGTAAAGAATAGATATAGAAAAATCTTCAGAAGGACGATAATTGAATGCAGCACGGCTTATATATATACCCTGTAAAGAATTTTGAAAATCCTTGCCAAGTGAACTGTACGGACTCGTAATAAAGCTTGCATCTAACTGGACGTTCATTTTATCTGAAAATTTGTACATCATACTATTTGTATATGTTGCAAGACTTGTTCCATATCCTCCAAAAGAGGAATATGATAATCCTATTGAATGATGCATACTAAAATTATCCGGATTGATAAATCCAAATAGTGAATTTGATGAATTATTTAGTATTCCATCTTTTGGCTTTTCAGTTTCAAACACAGGATCTTTAAACTGTGCATTTACGGAAACCGAAAATAAAATTGTCAGTGCTAATAAATACTTTTTCATAATTTTCTTAAAATTTTCTTAACGATTTTATAGAAATATCAGCTTAATGTCAATGAATCAGAGAATACTTTTTCTATAGCTGATAAATTTTCTATTTAGCTTTGTAAATATACTTAGAAACAAGACTAATTATGAGTTTGCTGCTTCTTCTATTAAAATAATTTTAATAAATCTTTAATTATCGCTTGACAATGGAAATCAAATTTTTATATTTGCACAACATTTATGAAACACTTTACTGAAACATATCAAATCACTTCAATTAACCAGAATAGCTGGTGGTGGATTTTTATAACATGATATGACTCAGTAAATTGAAGCTAAATATTTTTATGTAAACCCTTCTTTAACTGAGAAGGGTTTTTTTTTGATTTATCGTTTAGGAATAAAATGACTTTTGAACAATTTAATGAACTGGCAAAAAATCATAACCTGATTCCGGTTTATGAAGTTATTACTGCTGATTTGCTGACTCCTGTAGCTGCTTATCTAAAAATACGGCAATCGGGTAAAGCAAGTTTTCTTTTAGAATCAGTTGAAGGTTCGCTTAGTCTTGCAAGATATTCATTTATTGGCGTTGATCCTGAAAAAACATTGAAGAATAAAAAGAAAAAATTATTTATAAGTAGAAATCACCAGGAGATTATTGAAGAAAAATCAATTTTTGATCAATTACGTGAAGAGATTAATGGAATTAAACAAGCTAAGCTGCCGGAACTCCCTTCGTTTACAGGCGGCATTGTTGGTTTTCTTGGTTATGAAAACATATCGCTCATAGAAGATATTCTGGCCACAAATCAATTCGAAGAATTAAACAAATTTGATTCAATGCTCGGAATTTATAAAACGATCCTTGCGTTCGATCATTACAAACATCAAATAATTATAATTACAAATGTCTTAGTTAATGACACTAATGAATTGGAGAAGGATTTTGAAAAGGCAAAAAAAATCTTAAATGATCTAAAAATTATTTTACTACAATCATCAATTTCGACCAATATTTTTAAAATATCCGAATGGCTCAAAAATGATTTTGATAAGGTATCATTTAATTCATTAATCATTAACGCAAAAGATGAAATCACTAAAGGAGAAATTATTCAAATTGTTTTATCCAAAAAATTTTCTGCAAAATTTGAAGGCGATTTATTTAATGTATACAGAGCACTGCGTATAATCAATCCATCACCTTATATGTACTTTTTAGAATTTGAAGATAATTCAAAAATAATAGGAACCTCGCCGGAAGATTTATTGCAGGTAAAAAATCTAAATGCCCGCGTTCTGCCAATAGCCGGAACGAGAAGAAGAGGAAAAAATGAAAAGGAGGATATCGAACTTGAAGCAGATCTTTTAAATGATCCTAAAGAATTAGCAGAGCATACAATGCTCGTAGATCTTGGTAGAAATGATCTTGGAAGAGTATGCAAATACGGATCAGTCAAGGTTTCGGAGTTGATGAAAATCCAAAAGTACTCTCACGTTATGCATATAGTTTCAAAAGTAGAAGGAGAAATTGTAGACGGAAAGGATTCCATTGATGCACTTAAGTCCTGCTTCCCTGCCGGCACTGTAACCGGAGCTCCAAAAATCAGAGCGATGCAGTTAATCAGCAATTTTGAGAAAGAAGAAAGAAACGTTTATGCCGGTGCTGTGGGTTACCTGGATTTTTCCGGTGATCTTGATATGTGCATCGCAATCAGAACACTATTTTCAAAAGAAAATTTAATTTACTGGCAATCCGGTGCTGGAATTGTAGCGGATAGTAATCCTGAACTGGAAGCGAAAGAGATAATTAATAAATCAGCAGTAATGGTTAACGCACTTAAATATGCGGAGGAGTTATGAAAGTGCTTGTGATCGACAATTATGATTCATTCACATACAATCTTGTCCAAATGATCGGAATGAATGGATGCAAGCTTGAAGTAAGACGTAATGACGAAATCAGTCTGAATGAAATAAATGAGTTGAAACCTGATAAAATATTAATTTCACCTGGTCCCGGCAAACCGGAACAATCAAAAATTTCTCTCAATATTATTAAGCAGCTTGGAAATCGTGTACCGGTTTTAGGTGTCTGTCTTGGTCATCAGGCAATCGGGATCTGTTATGGAGGCAAAGTTATTAATGCTAAACAATTAATGCATGGTAAAGTTTCAAAAATTATTCATAATGAAAAATCAATATTTAAAAATGTATCACAAGAATTTTATGCAACCAGGTATCACTCATTGATAATTGAAAAAGAAAGCCTGCCGGATGAATTAGAGATTACAGCAGTTTCTGATGATGGAACAATTATGGGAGTACGACATAAAAACTTTCCGGTGGAGGGAATTCAATTTCATCCGGAATCTATTTTAACAAGTGAAGGAAACAATATTATAAAAAATTGGTTGGATTTATGATAAGGAGTTATTTAGATAAAATTATCGCAAAAGAAGATCTTACCCTGAAAGAATCTTACGAAGTTATGTTGAATATCATGTCGGGTGATGTCAGCAGCATTTTGCTGTCTTCATTTTTAACAGCATTAAAATCTAAAAAAGAAACTGCGGATGAAATTGCAGGGTTTGTTACTGCGATGAGAGAAAAATCAGTAAAGATCGCTGTTGATGATGCTATAGACGTTTGCGGAACGGGTGGAGATAGTTCAGGCACTTTTAACATTTCCACAGCAGTGTCGTTTGTTGTTGCCGGTGCCGGAATAAAAGTAGCAAAACATGGCAACAGATCGGTCTCTAGTAATTCCGGAAGTGCAGATGTTTTAAAAGAACTCGGAGTGAATATTGAAATGTCTCCCGATCTTGCACAGAAGGCATTGGATAAACTTAACATCACATTTCTTTTCGCACCATTATATCATCCTGCAATGAAATACGCTGCCGAAACAAGGAAAGAACTCGCGATGCGTACCGTATTTAATATTATTGGTCCGCTTACAAATCCAGCATCAGTAAAACGCCAGCTTGTGGGAACATTTAACAACAATACCGCAAAGCTGCTTTGTGATGCTTCTAAAAATCTTGAATATGATAAAATAAATATTATCTGCAATGCAAACAGATATGATGAAATATTATTGTGTAATGAGACCAAGGTATTTGAGTACCAAAGATCTAATGGACAGACTGAATATGAGTTGACAAACTTTGATTTTAATTATCCCGTTGTAGATACAAACCATTTAACCAGTTTAAACATAAAGCAGAGTGCTAAAATGATTTTGGAATTGTTTCACAATATCTCAACAAATGGAACTTTTCACACTGTTGCTGCAAACTCTGCCGCCGCGTTAAAATGTGCGGGTTACTCGGATTCTCTTGAAGAATGTGTCTCTGCTGCTGAGGAATCTATACGAAGCGGTGCAGCATTAAAAAAATTGAACGAACTTATAGAATTTTCAAATAAATAAAATGAATATTCTAAAGCAAATATTAGAAACGAAACATGACGAGATTCAGTTTTTAAAAAAGAAATATTCCATCTCATCATTTAGGGAAATGGAATTCTTTAATAAAGAAGTTATCAGAATTAGAAATCTGGATAATCATAATAATAACATTTCCATTATCGCAGAGATTAAAAAAGCAAGTCCTTCAAAAGGAATTATACGAAATGATTTTAATCATCTGCAGATTGCAGAATCCTATATGAATTGCGCTGTTGAAGCAATTTCCATCCTGACTGACGAAAAATACTTTTCAGGCAATATTGGCTATCTTGAACAAATTGCGCAAATAAAAAATCTACCTCTGCTGCGCAAAGATTTTATCGTTGATGAATTTCAGATATTTGAGTCAAAAGCATTTGGTGCTGATTATATTTTATTAATTGCTGAGGTATTATCCAAAACTGAGATAAAAGAATTAACGCTATCAGCTAGAGCTATTGGTCTGGACGTGCTTTTAGAAATTCATTCTTCAGAAGAAATTGAAAAGATAGATTTTGATTTAAATAAAATAGTGGGAATAAATAATCGTGATCTTAAAACATTTAATGTTGATATAAAAACGACCGTCAACTTAAAAAAACTTCTTCCCTCAGAAATTTTTGTGATTTCAGAAAGTGGAATAAGCACTCAAAATGATATTGAAATTCTAAAATCAAACAACATAAACGGCATTTTAGTAGGCGAACATTTAATGAAAAGCGGGAATGTCGAACATGAATTAAACAAACTTAAAAAATGGTGCGCTGGTGAAGGTTAAGATTTGCGGTATAACCAATTTTGAAGACGCCTTGCTTTGCGAAGAACTTGGTGCTGATGCACTAGGATTTATTTTTTATGATAAGAGTGAAAGATATATTGATCCGCAATTGGCTAAAGATATTATCAAAAGACTATTACCATTTACAATAAAAGTTGGCGTGTTCGTTAATGTAAGTACTGAAAAAATAAATTCGATATCAAAATCAATCGGATTAAATATCGTGCAGCTTCATGGAGATGAACCACAAAATGTTTTATCAGAAATTGATTTACCTGTGATAAAAGCTTTCAGAATCAAACAAGATTTCGAATTTAATATTTTTAATCAATTTACAAATTGCAGTTTTTTATTGGATACTTATTCCGATTCCATTTTTGGAGGAACCGGCAAAACTTTTGATTGGAACCTCATTCCGGAACATTATAGAAATAAAATTATTTTATCCGGAGGAGTATCATCATCGAATATACAGGAGATAATTTCAAAAATAAAACCTTACGCTGTTGATGTTTCTTCATCGTTAGAAGAATATCCGGGTAAAAAGAGTGCAATCAAAGTAATAGATTTTTTTTATAATCTAAAAGGAACAAAATAACCATGCTTATAATGCTTAAGTTGGATGCGCCGCGCGAACATATCGAAAAAGTAAAGACCAAAATAATTTCTTTCGGATGTACACCGCATGAAATTCCCGGTTCATTAAAACTGGCGATAGGTGTAACCGGCGCTTCATCATCTTTACAGATAGATGATTTTATAAGTATGGATTCTGTTGATGATGTAGTACGGGTTACAAAGCCCTATAAACTGGTTAGCCGGGAAATGAAATCAGAAGATACAATTATAAAAATCGGCAATCAGGAAATAGGCGGAAGTAATCTTACAATTATTGCCGGTCCATGTTCGGTTGAAAGCCGTAACCAGATATTTGATATCGCCGGTGAACTTAAAGAAATGGGAATCGTGTTTCTAAGAGCCGGTGCGTTTAAACCCCGCTCAAGTCCGTATGCTTTTCAAGGACTTAAAGAAGAAGGATTGGAGTACCTTGCTGAAGTTAAGGATAAATTAGGGATGAAAATAGTAACGGAAGTTAAAGACACACAAACTCTTCCATTAATACTAAAGACTGCTGATATATTACAAATAGGCGCACGTAATATGCAAAATTTTTCTCTGCTTGAAGAAGTAGGAAAGATTAATAAACCCATCCTTCTCAAACGCGGGCTTGCAGCAACTATTGAAGATCTCTTAATGAGTGCTGAATATATTTTATCAAAAGGAAATTATAATGTAATTCTATGTGAACGCGGTATTAGAACTTTTGAAACTCACACACGAAACACATTAGATTTAAATTCTGTTCCGGTAATCAAGAAACATTCGCATCTACCGATTTTTGTTGATCCATCCCATGGAATAGGAATCTGGGATAAAGTACAACCAATGGCTCTAGCAGGAGTTGCTTGTGGCGCAGATGGTTTGATAATTGAAGTTCATAATCATCCTGAATCTGCATTATCTGACGGGTTTCAATCGTTAACACCTAAAAACTTTAAATCTCTTGTAGAAAAAATTAAACAGTTAGCACCAATAGTAGACAAGAAATTAGATTTATGATCACACAAAAAACATATCGACAACCTGATTCCGCAGGAAAGTTTGGGAAGTACGGTGGTAAATATGTACCGGAAACTTTAATTACTCCTCTTCTGGAACTTGAGAAGGCTTACAACTCAATTAAAGATGATGAAGATTTTAATTTTCAGTTGGCAAACCTGAATAAAAATTATACCGGCAGACCAACCCCACTTACTTATGCAGAAAGAGTTACTAATCATTTTAGTAAAGCAAAGGTTTACTTTAAGCGTGAAGATCTTTGTCATACCGGTGCTCACAAAATAAATAATGTACTTGGTCAGATTCTCCTTGCTAAAAGAATCGGAAAAAAAAGAATAATAGCTGAGACTGGAGCTGGCCAACACGGGGTTGCAACTGCAACAGCCTGTGCAAAATTTGGATTACAGTGTGTTGTTTATATGGGAGAATCTGATATTGAACGTCAAAAGCCAAATGTTTTTAGAATGAAATTACTTGGTGCTGAAGTCGTACCAGTATCATCCGGCAGTAAAACTTTAAAGGATGCTACAAATGAAGCAATTCGAGATTGGGTTACAAATGTTGAAGATACCCATTATATAATTGGTTCAGTTGTTGGTCCACATCCCTATCCGATGATTGTAAGAGATTTCCAATCGATAATTGGCAGAGAAACTAAAGAACAAATTTTTTTGGAAGAACAAAGATTGCCGGATTATCTGGTTGCATGTGTTGGCGGCGGAAGTAACGCTATTGGATTCTTTTATCCTTTTATGGATGATAAAACAAAAAAAATTGGGATTGAAGCCGCCGGATATGGATTGAATATTAATAAACATTGCGCTACTCTTACTTTAGGTCGGGAAGGAATTTTTCAGGGGATGAAAACTTATTTACTGCAGAATACTGATGGACAGGTAAATGAAGTACATTCAATTTCAGCCGGATTAGATTATCCCGGAGTTGGACCGGAGCACAGCTTGTTAAAAGATAATGGTTTGGTTGAATATTATTCTATAACTGACGAAGAAGCTTTGTATGCTGTTAAATTAGTATCTGAATTAGAAGGTATCATTCCCGCACTGGAAACTGCACATGCTCTTGCGTATTTAAACTATCTCTTACCAAAAACCTCAAAAGATGAAATTGTTATCGTAAATATTAGCGGAAGAGGTGATAAAGATTTAAACACAATCATTAATTATTTTAATCCAAAATGAAAAAAAGTCGTTTAGAAAATTACATAAATGAAATAAAGCTGCATGAAGGTAAAGTACTTTCAGTATTTATTACTTGCGGATTTCCCTCCCCTGATGGATTTGAAGAATTAGTTTTATCATTGTTTGATGCCGGAGCTGATATGATCGAACTGGGAGTTCCATTTAGTGATCCGATTGCTGATGGTTCTGTTATTCAATTTTCTTCTCAGCAAGCTCTTTCGCAGGGAATAAATTTAGAAAGAACTTTACTGATCGCAGAAAAAATAAAAAGTCAATCAGATAAGCCGATTATATTAATGGGATATGCAAATCCGTTTTTATCATATGGAGTATCTGAACTTGCAAAATCTATAAAAGAAATTGGAATAGATGGGATTATAGTTCCCGATGTACCTATTGAAGAGTACGATGATTTCTTTGAAGATAATTTTAATGAAGTTGATACAATACTGCTTGTCAGTCCGACTACACCAACAGAAAGAGTAATAGAAATTGGAAATAAAAGTTCGGGATTTGTTTATTGCGTTAGCGTTAAAGGAATTACAGGTAAACAGCACATAGAACAAAAGAACTCAATTGAATATGTTCGAGGCTTAAGACATATCTTAAAGAATAAAAATATTTTAGTTGGATTCGGTATTTCGGATGAACAAACCGCATACAAATTCTCTGGTGTGAGTGATGGGGTTATAATTGGCAGTGCCGTCATTAAATCAATATTAAATTCAAACGGCACTTACAAAGAAACTTTAGATTTTGTAAAAAGAATTAAAAATAAAATTTCGAATTACTAATTTTATTTTAGATCCTAACGATCATTTCAATTTCAACTGATGCATTTAACGGAAGCGATGAAACACCAACAGCACTGCGAACGTGTTTACCAACCTCACCAAAAATTTTTCCGATCAAATCAGATGCTCCATTGGCAACTTTGGGTTGGGATGTAAAGGTTTCACTACTAGCTACAAAAACGGTCAGCTTAACTACTTCTTTAATCAGATCAAGATTACCAATTACCGCTTTAATAGCTGCCAGGCAATTTAATGTACAAATTTGAGCAGCTTTTTGTCCCTCTTCTTCTGACAGATCTTTACCAATAATTCCGGCATAGTTAATCAATCCTTTTACTAAAGGAACCTGTCCGGAGGTCATAACAAGATCACCCACCCTTTTAGCTGGGATATAGGAAGCTAAAGGTTTTGCTACTTCCGGAATTTCAAAACCCAATTCTTTAATTTTTTCTTCTATCATATTAACTCCAAATCTGTAAATGTTTTTTCTGTAAATTTGTTAAATAAAATTATAAAAAAGGAAAACTAATGACTGATAGTAAATTTACGGATTTTGTACAGATTGTTAAAAGATTAAGAAAAGAATGTCCATGGGATAGAGAACAAACTAATGATTCAATTAAGGCTAATACCATTGAGGAAGCTTACGAAGTTGTTGAAGCTATTGATAATAAAGATTCTGATGAATTAAAAAAGGAGCTTGGTGATCTTTTACTACACGTAGTTTTTCATACGCAAATAGCTGAAGAAGACAACCATTTTAATATTGATGATGTCATAGATTCAATTCAGGAAAAGTTAATCCGCAGGCATCCACATGTATTCGGAGATGTGAAAGTTTCAAATTCGAATGAAGTTAAAAAGAATTGGGAAGAAATTAAACTTAGTGAGGGAAGAGAATCTGTGCTTGATGGAGTTCCGAAGCAACTGCCTGCTCTACAGCGTGCTCACAGGCTTCAGGAAAAAGCAGCCAAAGTCGGTTTTGACTGGGAAAAGAAAGAAGATGTTTGGAAAAAGGTGATAGAAGAAATTGAAGAGATGCATGAAATTGAAAATATTAAATCAATTGCCTTAGATAGTAGTGCTATAAAAGAATTAAATATAAAATTAGAAAAAGAAGTAGGCGATGTTTTTTTTGCGATTGTAAACTATTCAAGATTTCTAGGTATTAATCCAGAAGATGCGTTACGACTGACAAATGAAAAATTTATAAAAAGATTTAACTATGTGCAGCAAAAAGTTAAAGAGACCGGTAAGGCAATAAACGAATCAACCTTAGAAGAAATGGATAAATACTGGAATGAAAGTAAAAAACTTAAAGGATTTGATTAGCTTTTGCCGTTACCATTAAATTTATCATAAGCATCTATAATGTCTTTTACTAATTTATGTCTAACAACGTCTTCTCTATCAAAATAGACGAAACCAACTCCTGTAATTCCATTTAAGATTTCTTTAGCCTGAATTAAACCACTTTTTGTCTTGGATGGTAAGTCGATCTGCGTTATGTCGCCTGTTATTATTGCTTTTGAATTGGCTCCCAATCGAGTCAGAAACATTTTCATTTGTACATCAGTTGCATTCTGAGCTTCATCAAGAATAACGAAAGCATTATTTAGGGTTCTGCCGCGCATATAAGCTAATGGAACAATTTCAATTATACTTTTTTCGATATACCCTTTTAATTTTTCTGATGGCATCATATCATCAAGTGCATCATACAAAGGACGCAGATATGGATCTATCTTTTCCTGAAAATCACCGGGCAAGAAACCTAAACTTTCACCTGCTTCTACAGCGGGGCGAGCAAGAACTATTCTCTTTACTATACCTCTTTTTAGAGCTGAAACAGCAAGTGCAACAGCAAGATAAGTTTTACCTGTTCCCGCAGGTCCAATTGCAAAACATATATCATTTTTATTAGCTATTTGAAAGTACTTTTTTTGTCCTGAGGTTTTAGCTTTAACAACATCATTTTTTGTATAAAGTACAATAGAATCCAATTCCTCATCATTTATAATTTCTTTCCCCTCAACTGTAAGGTTTAGAATAGTTTCCACATCATTTCTGCTCAATCTGCCACTAGTGTTAAGTACATATCCCATTTCTTTGATAACTTTTTCAACTAGCTCAACCTCTTCAAGTACACCTTTTATATTAACTATATCTCCGCGCACGCTTATTACAGAGTTAAACCTGTCTTCAAGCAACTGAAGATTGGTATCATTAGCTCCAAGCAGAGCAAGCATATCGACGCCGTTAAGTGTTATTTTCTTCTCAGCTGTAGTCATATCATTTTAAATATAAAAAGCCCTCATCAACAAAGATAAGGGCTTACAATAATTTTAACAGAAAAATAAATCAATTATTGAACAGGAGCTGGTTTATAATTTACTCTTAGTTTCTCATATTTTGATTTTTCTTCTTCAGTAAGATTAGGAATCTTGAATGTTTGTGCAGGATAGATTAAATCAGGATTCTTAATTTGATCTCTGTTAGCCTGATAAATTACCGGCCAAGCAAATCCATTACCGTAGTGTTCACTTTTCTTAGCAATATTCCAGAGACAATCGCCTCTAACTACAGTATAGTTGATCTCAGTTGGAGCTTCAACCCAGTTGTCTAAGTCTTTTTGCATTTGATTGTGAACTTTGTTATAAAATTCTGGCAAAGCAGAAATTTTATTCATTTTAAGTGTATTCAGATCAGTTTGTCTGTCTGCTTTAGGTCCTTCTTTTCTTTTAATTTTACCATCTAATTCGTTAACTGCTTTTCTAAAATTGTTAACATCATTTCTTGTTGCACCAACAATCTGGTATAATTCGTCGATACATTCTTCAGGATCCTGCAGATCCATAGCTTTTAGATTATCAATGTCAGTTCTAAGTGCATTGATTTCAGTTTCTAAAGCTGCTTTCTTATTTTTATAAGATTGCATTTCAGCTTCCCACTGCTCTTCAGTCATTTCTTGCGCAAAGTTAACTGCGGTAAATACAAGAAGCAGGGAAAGTATTCCTAATAATTTTATTTTGAGATTCATTATTATTTCCTCTGATAAATTTTAAAAATCATTAATTAGTTAATTACTTTGGCAACTTCTCTAAGTTAGCCCTGGCTTCCTCTTTTTGCTTCTCACATTCAGCAAGCTTTCTGTTTGTTTCTTCCATTTGAGCTTCAAGTTTAGCTCTTTCGTCCCTTAACGAATTTGCTTCTGCTTCTAAAGAAGCTGTAGCGCTTTTAAGATCACTCAATTCTTTTAACTGAGCGTCACTTAATCCGCCGCATCCACTGAAGAAGGCAGTAGTAAGTGCCATACCGCCGAAGAAAACGGCAGTTCTCAATGATTTTGATATGTTCATTCGATACCTCCGAATATATTGGTTAGTGATTAAATAATAGAAATAAGCACAAATAATGTCAAAATTTACGATTACCTCTTTACAAAATATATAAAAAATTCTATTAAAAGAAATACTTTTTAATAAGTAAATATTATGCTTTTACAACGATAAATCAACTATCATGAATTTTTAAAAACAAAGTACAACATTTAGAATCATAATTAATGTTAAGTTATGTAAATATTCAAGTCAATTCAATCATACAATAGGATGAAAATAGAACTACTTCTTTGGGAGGAGATAATATCATCCTTATCTTTCGATCAAATAAGCCGTTTTTCTACAAAACTAGTATAAGAATTTCCGGCTATTATAATGTGATCAAAAACAGGGATATCCATAATTTTGCCTGCTTCAACGATTTTTTTTGTAATAGATATATCCTCATTGCTCGGTTCCGGATTTTCACTGGGATGATTATGCACTAAAATTATGCTTGCAGAATTATTTTCAATTGCAGTTTTAAATATTTCTCTCGGGTGAACCACACTTGAATTAAGATTTCCCAAAGATATTGTAGAATGTCTGATTATTTTATTTGCCGAACTTAAGCAAACCACAATAAACTGCTCCTTTAATTCGTCACGCAACAATGGAATAAAGATTTCTGCAACATCTGCCGGGGACGTTATTTTTTTCTGAGAAAACCATTTTGTCTGCGATAATATTCTTCTGCTTATCTCAAATGCTGCTAATAAGGTTGCGGCTTTATCTTTACCTATACCGGATGTTTTAATCAAGTCAGCAGATGATTTTGAAGCAAGCTGTGCAAGATTATTTTCTTTTGAGATCATATCCTGGGCCATTGCCAAAACTGAATGCCCTTTTGTACCGGTTCTTAGTAGAATCGCCAGCAATTCAGCATCAGTTAAGTTTTGTGGACCTCGCAAAAGCAACTTTTCACGTGGTCTGTCATCTATAGGTAAATCTTTTACTTTTGACAATTTATTATCCTTCTACTTACCTGCACGAAATTTATCTACTAATTCAAAAACGCCATCTTTATATCTCACAATATTTACAAACTTATTGGTATGCTCATAATCAAATGAGATATTGTTATGAAAACCCGTTACGCTTATTCCCGATTCTATTTTATATTTTATATTTTTTCTTGTAGGATCAATATTTCGCATTATAGTTAAAATATACTTTGCAGTATCATAACCATATAAAATATTTCTATTTATTTCCATCCCCGTAGTTTTTTTAAAAGATGAGGAAAACTGCTTGAAATCCGGATCATTAAAATCAATAAAGTAATCTGAATCAAAAGTAAGTTTATTACTTAGTTCGGGTGAAGATTCAAATCCCTTTCCTAAAAACCAATCCTGATTGCCATATATGTCAAGATTTAATCCGCTTTGAACCATTTGTGATAAAATAGCATTTGCGTCACTCCCATCAGTTAATGGAGCATAAATTCCTTCTATTGATTGTGAAACTAATGCAATCCTGGATACTTGCTCTGTTAGCGAAAAACTCTGACTTTTATAAGTTTCCTTAACAACAATTTTTCCTCCCAGTCTTTCAAACTCCTGCGTAAAACTGGCAGCAAGCAAAGGTGAATATCCATCTATTGAATTAAGTACAGCTAATTTTCTTTTATTCTCAACATAAAAGAGATACTGAGCAAAGATTTTTCCACGATCCGTTAAAGAAGGATTTGCCTGAAAAAAATTTGTACTCAACGAAACTAAATCATCATCCGTTGCAGTTGGCGAGATAAGACAAATGTTTGATCTTTCAAGTTCTTTAAGAACATCTCTTACATCATCGCTAAAAACAGGTCCAATAATACATCTTACATCACTGTTTTGGGCAAAACTATTTGCAATTTCAGCTAATATTTTTTTATCCCTTTGAATATCATTAATTATTATTCCTACTTTTTCACTATGATCAATATTGTATTCGTGAAAAGCAAATTTTATACCTTCTAATATTTCCTTTGTTGATTGAATTTCTCTTCCATTATCATCGGTTAATGAAAGTAGTGCCCCGACTATAGGATATTCGGAGCCGGTTTGTTGAACTTTGTAGGTTTCTTTTAAATTAACTGCTTCAATGTACTCTTCAGTTTTTGCATAATCTTTTATTATCTCATCAAGTTTTGCTATTCCTTCCCGGCTATCACCTTCTGCGATTAAAATTTTCCCGGTTAAGAGTAATAAAAACGGCTTTAAAGAAAAATACTTATCAATATTTTTTTCGAGCTCTGAGCTCTTCAGATAATTTAATGCAATTTTTTCAGCAAGAGACTTTGTTTCTTTTTTAAAGACTATCGATTTTGAAGATCCTATAAAACTTAAACATGAATCAAAGGCATTATTGTACTCCTGTGTATCAATATATATTTTGATCAACAGATTTCTAATTTCATCAGTATATTTGCTTTGCTTAAATTCAGATAAAAAATTAGTAATAGATTTTTCAGCTTCAGAATATTTTTTCTGTTCCGCTAAAATTTTGGAAACAAAAAATACTGACGCCGATTGTTTTGTATTATTATCTTTTCTCTTTGATATTCGACTAAACAAATTTAAAGCATCATCAAATTTATTGGATTTATAATAACTGAGAGCTTTTTCAAAATCCTTATTGTTATCAACAGTAATATTTTGCGGGTACAAAACCGAGACACTGAATATCAGAATAAGAAATATATTTTTCATAGCTTTTTATTCTTTATAAGATCACCTTTCCCTGCTATTGCCGGTTGATAAGCAGGATCAATTTGTAATGCCAGTTCAAAAAATAAACCGGCTTCATCAATCTTTCTTTGTTTAACAAAAGATTTAGCAAGCAGCGTGTAAATTTCTGCTGATACTTCAGGATTCAATTCAATAGATTCAGAAAAAAACTTTTCAGCTTTTCTGTAATCCTGCAGATTAAAATAGATCTTTCCTGCAAATTCCTGCACAGCAGCATCTTTAGGATTAAGTTTAAGCGCTTTTTGTATCGGATTTATCGCGTGTGAAAACATATTAAGATTATAATATACTTTTGCAAGAATTAAATTTAATTCCCAAAAATCTGAATACAGATATTGAGCATTTGTAGCATAATTTAAAGCAGAATCATAATTACGCAGCTCATATTCTATTTTGGCAAGATATAAATTAGCTTCCTGCTTTAATTCGCTATTTTCATTTGAATTAATGTAATTAGTAAAAAATTCCTTTGATAGTTCAAACTCACTAAGCATCATATATGAATAAGCTATTAGAAATAAAGCTGCTGGTGTTGATTCAGAAATACCGCTTAATATTTCTATTGATTCAAACCACCTGGAATTTCTTAAGAGGTACTGACCAAAAAACAGAGTTGCATCATCGTTTCCATTTTTTAATCTCAAAAGATCATCTAATATGTTTTTACCTGCCTCTATAAATCCCATATCTTCATAAAGTTCTGCAAGCTGGAAATAAATTTCTTCTTTGCCGGTTTCTTCAATAAGATATTTATAGATTTGAATCGCATGCAGATTCTTACCTTCAGAAATAAAAGCTGAAGCAAGTTTCAGTTTAAATTTTATGCGTTCTTCGTCCAATTATTCCCATTCTATAGTTGCTGGAGGTTTAGAACTTATATCGTAAACCACTCTATTAATTCCGTGTACTTTATTTATAATTTTATTGGACACTTCAGATAAAAAATTATGTTCAAAATTGTACCAGTCTGCTGTCATTCCATCTACAGAAGTTACGGCGCGTAAAGCGAGAACAAATTCATACGTTCTTGCATCACCCATTACACCAACAGATTGTACCGGTAAAAGTACAGCAAAAGCCTGCCAAATTTCATTATAGATTCCTGCATTCTTAATAGCTGTAATATAAATATCATCGGCTTCTTTTAAAATATCAAGTTTTGTTTTATCCACAGCCCCCAAAATTCTAACAGCTAATCCCGGTCCTGGAAAGGGATGCCGCTCAATAAATTCTTCAGGAATTTTTAATTCTCTTCCAACTTTTCTTACTTCATCTTTAAACAGGGATCTAAAAGGCTCTATTAATTTAAGATTCATTTTATCCGGTAATCCGCCAACGTTGTGGTGAGTTTTAATTGTCACCGAACTACCTTTAACTGAAACCGATTCAATCACATCAGGATATAAAGTGCCTTGAACAAGAAATTGTGCATCTTTAATTTTTTTCGCTTCTTCTTCAAATACTTCAATAAAAGTATTACCTATTATTTTTCTTTTATGTTCCGGATCGGAGATATTTTTTAATTTATTAATAAATTTTTCAGAAGCATCTATATGGATATAATTAAGCTTTATCTTTTCCTTAAAAATTTTACCAATTTCATAACTTTCATTTTTTCTCATCAATCCTGTATCAATGTGAATGCAAATTAGGTTTTCTTCCACAGCAGCTTTAACAAGAACTGCTGCTACTGTTGAATCCACACCGCCACTTAATGCACAAATTACTTTTGCATTCCCTGCTTTATTTTTTATTTCAGCTATACTGTTTTCTATAAAATTATGCGGATTCCAATTGCCGGTACATTTGCAAATACCAAATAAATAATTATCAATTATTTTTTTCCCTTCATCCGTGTGTACTACTTCAGGATGAAATTGAACTCCGTAAATTTTTTCATTTTCATTGGAGACAGCACCTATTGGTGAATGATCAGATTTTGCAATTACTTTAAATCCGGTTGGTAACTCTGTCAAATAATCTCCATGACTCATCCAGACTTTGGATTCTTTCTTTACATCTTTAAATAATAAAGATGAATCGATAACAGTTAAAATTGCTCTGCCGTATTCTCTGTCTTTTGCAGGTTCAACTTTGCCTCCGAGTGTTTTACTTATAAGTTGAAGCCCATAACAAATGCCAAGTATAGGAACTTTAATCTTTAAAATTCGCTTATCTAAATCCGGTGCTCCTGAATCGTACACGCTCATTGGTCCGCCAGATAATATAATTCCTATTGGATCAAACTGAATGACTTCATCGTACGAAATTTTATGTGAATGAATTTCTGAATAAACGTTCGCTTCCCTAACTCGTCTGGTTATTAGCTGAGTGTACTGGGAACCAAAATCAATAATTAATATTTTTTCTTTATTTTCCATAAAAATACTTGTAGTTTAAAATAAAAAAACAAAATCCGGTTTCCCGAATTTTGTTTTAAAGTTTTCAAAGAAAATTATTTACTGACCAATTAATGCCTGATAAGAAGGAGCGTCAAGTAAATCATTAAGTTCTGCAGCATCGTTTATTTCAACTTTTAGCATCCAGCCATTTCCATACGGATCGGAGTTTACGACTTCCGGACTGTCTTTAATAACCTGATTAAGTTCAATTATTTTTCCGCTGAATGGAGCAAAAATATCGCTGACAGTTTTTACAGCTTCAATTGTACCGACTGATTCACCTTTTTTAATTTCAGTAAGTGACGGATCAATATCAACATAAACAACGTCTCCCAATTCACCCTGCGCATAATCGGTAACTCCGATTGTGCCAATGTTTCCTTCAACAAGAACCCATTCGTGTTCTTTTGTATACTTTAAATTATTTGGAACGCTCATTTTATCCTCTAAAAAATTATCTGAAAATAGAATTATTTATCTGTATTAAACTTATCAAGAAAACCAGTATCAAAATGTCCGCTAATAAAACGAGGATCATCAAGTACTTTAAGATGAAAAGGAATTGTTGTTTTTATTCCCTCAATTATAAATTCATCTAAAGCTCTTCTGGCTCTGGCAATTGCTCTTTCTCTCGTTCTTCCCCAAACAATTAATTTTGCTACTAAAGAATCATAGTAAGGCGGAACAGTATAAGATTGATATATATGTGAATCAACTCTTACTCCAAATCCTCCCGGAAAATTTAAAGAAGTTATCTTTCCCGGTGATGGTCTAAAATCATGTTCAGGATCTTCTGCATTAATTCTAAACTCAATACTATGTCCAAATGGTTTTTGGGGTGGTACATCAACCTTTTGACCTGCGGCAACTAAAATCTGCAGTCTTACAAGATCAACACTATATATAGTTTCGGTAACCGGATGTTCAACCTGAATTCTTGTATTCATTTCCATAAAGTAAAAATTCTTATGCTTATCCAATAAGAATTCTATTGTGCCGGCACCCAGGTAGTTTACTGATTTTGCACCCAATACAGCGGCATCGCCCATACTTGTTCTAAGCTGTTCATCTAATGCCGGCGAAGGTGATTCCTCTATTAATTTTTGATGTCTTCGTTGTACCGAACAATCACGTTCACCATAGTGGTAAACATTTCCATAACTATCACCCATTATTTGGAATTCTATGTGTCTGGGATTCTCTAAATATTTTTCAATATAAACATCAGAATTTCCGAATGCAGCTTCAGCCTCGGATTGTGCATTTTGAAAAGCTTTCTCAAAATCTTTTTCTTCCCAAACAATACGCATACCCTTTCCACCGCCACCCGCAGAAGCTTTAACTATAACCGGAAAGCCAACCTCGTGTGCAATTTTAATTGCATCTGAAATTTCTTTTACAACACCGGCGCTGCCGGGAATAACAGGTACTCCATTTTTTCGCATTGTATCTTTGGCAAAAGATTTATCTCCCATTGCTCTTATCATTTCCGGAGAAGGGCCTATAAAAGTTATTCCTGCTTCATTACATATTTCAGAAAAATCAGCATTCTCAGCTAAAAATCCATAACCAGGGTGAATTGCATCTGCACCTGTAATTTGTGCCGCAGAAATAATTGAGGGAATTTTAAGGTAACTTTCTTTTCCGGAAGGGGGTCCGATACAAACAGCTTCATCTGCAAAAGTAACGTGTAAAGATTCACGGTCTGCTTCAGAAAAAACCGCAACGGTTTTAACACCAAGTTCTTTACAGGTTCTAATTATCCGTAAAGCAATTTCGCCTCGATTGGCGATTAAAATTTTATTAAACACAACATCTCAGGTTTTATTGGATTAACTTTTCTGTAATAAGAATAATGGTTGATTATACTCAACCGGTTTTCCGTTTTCCACCAATATTTTTACAATTTTGCCGCTAGCATCAGACTCAATTTCATTCATCAGTTTCATTGCTTCAACAATGCATAAAACTGTACCTGCAGAAACAACATCACCAACTTGAATATAAGCGTCAGCATCAGGTGCAGGCGCTCTGTAAAAGGTACCAACAATCGGAGATTTGATTTCGTGTAATCCGGCATTCTCATCAACAGATTTTTTAACTTCAGTCGTTGACTCAACTGCAGAGTTTTGTTGGTTTAAAGGATTTGATACCGGTGTGTGTGCATATGAAACAGTTTGATTAACACGAATTTTCTTAGCAAGTTTAACGCGTGTTCCGCTCTCTTCTATTTCAAGATCGGTCACTTCACTTGCTTCAAGAATCTTGATGAGTTTTTTTATAAGATTTATATCCATTTGTTATACCTTTATTTAGGATTTTACTCTTTCAACATATTCCCCTGTACGTGTATCCACTTTTAACAGATCATCAACATTAACGAACAATGGAACATTAACTGTAGCGCCTGATTCCAGCTTGGCGGGTTTAAAAGCATTAGTTGCTGTATTACCTCTAAATCCGGGTTCCGTTTCCGCTACTTTTAAATAAGCAAAAATCGGAGGTTCAACAGTTATAATATCATCACCATTAAAAAGGATTTCAATCTCTTCACTTCCTTTAAGGTAATCTACTGAATCACCAAATAACACAACAGGAACATTTATTTGTTCATATGTTTCATTATCCATAAGAACTAAAAATTCACCTTCGCGAAAAAGATATTGGAATTTTTTGCGTTCAACTCTAATAATTTCAACGGACTCACCTGATCTAAAAGTGTTATCCAGCACTTTACCTGTTTTTAGATTTTTGAGTGTACTGCGCACAAAAGCTCCGCCTTTACCCGGTTTTACATGTTGAAATTCTGTAATTACATAAGGGTCATTTTTAAATCGAATGATTAGACCATTTCTAAAATCTGAAGTGTCTGCCATAATACTTTGAATTAATTGTTAATAATTGACTTGAAAAAAATAGAGATAGAAGTCTGTAATGTCAAGAAAAGGTTTTTAACGATTATTGACAAAAAACCGTGAATTTCTTCACGGTTTTTAAAGAAAATCTATCAAAATCACCTAATTTAGTTGAGTTAGATATTTATCCACCTGCGAGTAAACCGCAGATGTTTTGTACTCATCTTTGATTGTCTTTAGAAGACTTTTAGCCTGATCTTTATCTCCTGCATCAAAATAATTTACTGCCGCACGAAACATATAATCAGAATTCATAACATCTGTTTTTGATACTTTAGATGCTTTCATATAAAGATCTGCAGCTTTTTCATATTCGCTTTTGAACGCATAATATCCGGCCTGACCGGCCAGAGATGCTGCTTTGTAAATATCTATATTGCCACTATAATCTTCATAATATTTTAAGGCTTCGTCCGGTTTTCCCAGACTTGCATAACTGTTTGCTAAATAAATTTTTGCTGTCTCTCCATTTTCTGTACTTCCGTATTGTGCAACTATTTCTTTTAGCCCTAACATTTTAACATCTTTTTTACCCTCAATAGCACCAAGAAAATCACCCGTATCATACAAGTTCATAACCTTAGTCAAATGTTCCCCGGCTTCCTGGTTTTGACCACTTCTGTAATTCATATAAAGAATTACTGCTATAACCACTATTGCAACCACACCAAGGTAAGTAAATATTTTGTTCTTATTTTCCTGAAAGTACGACTGAGATTTATAGTAAAACTCAACAAGCTTATCTTCTTTAATCTCTTTTCTGGAAAGCTTTTTCTTTTTTGTTAGCATTCTTTGTCCTATTCTTAATAATCTAATTTATGCCGCAAATTTAACACCAAATAGTCCAATCTTCCAAAGATTTCTAAAATCTATTATCCGATCAAAACAAAGGTTTATCGGGATTTTACTTACAAATATCCACATGTAACTACCAGTAATATGAGGGTTTTTGATAAAATGGCGTGAAAGAGGATAAAGATAAAATCAAATTTATTTTAAAGAGATGAATGGTACGCCCGGCAGGATTTTCCCATAGGGATGGCTATGCCAGAACTTGCAACCTTTGGAACCGGAATCCAACATTCTATCCAACTGAACTACGGGCTCAGACGATTTGATCCGGAATCAAAATATTTTAGCTCAAAAATACAAAGAAAAATTGTTGATTAATTGGCAATTAAAAATTCTGTCCTGATCTGATTATAACGACCCGTTACTTATATATATTAAATTATACTCTGTTGAATTAATTTTTGAAATGATAAAGCATAAGATTCTTTAAAGGAACAACCTCCATTTTTGAAAATCCAACTTTATCAGATAACTGACTTAGAAATTCTTCACTTAATCTGTGCTCAAGTGGTGGACCAAAATCTTCAACAGCATATTTCCATTCTAAAACTGAAACTTGTTTAACAGCTACTCTTTTTGCTTCCTGCAAAGCCTTTGTAAAATCATTAACCTCATGCAACAACACACCCATAAAAACTAAATCAAAAGAATTATCTTCAAATGGCAAATCCTCGGCGACAGCTACTTTAAATTCAGTATCGGGTAAATATTTTTTTGCTGTTTCAAGCATATCAGGATTCAAATCGGCACCGGCAATTTTAATATTCCTTTTTGCAAACGCCCCGGCAAATAATCCGCTTCCTGTTCCAACATCTAAAACAGATTTAATTTGATTATGATCTAAACACAAATCAACAACTCTATCAACTTCCAATCGTTCAACACGTTCGGGTGAGCGAAGCCGATCAACTCCGTTATTATATACTCTATCATTCATAAAATTATTTCCTCAAATAAATTACGCACGCTGAAAATGATAATTTAAAATTAATACATAAAAGTTACGCAGCTAAATTTTTTTTGACTTTTGCAAAATCAATATTTGACTCGTTGCCGGCTTATTTTTTATTTCACCAACAATGTTGAGATTAGCTTTTTCAGTAAGTCCGGCCAAACCATTATTAGCAACAAAGTGTTTAAAGTTTGTGTAGTGTTCTTTACCGGCAAGATATTCAACAACTTTATTAAGAATATTCCAGAACCCTTTTTTTACAGGTACGAGATAATCACCAATAATAATTTGATCTGCAATTTGTGACATTTCTTTTAAAAGCGCTACTCTTTCTTCCGGATTAACTTCGTGAATAACGTAAGTCATAACTGCACAATCAAACTGTTGTTTTTTTTTAACTAATTCAGAGAGATTTGAGTGGAGAAAAGAAACTTTAGGATTTAATTTTTTTGAAAGAGTTTTATTTGCTTTATCAATATTTTTTTTTGATAAATCTATTGCAACTACTTTCTGAACTTTATCGGCAACAGAAAATGAAAATCTACCTGTACCACAGCCAACATCAATTATTGTTGAATCAGGTTTGATAACATTTTTAATTTCTCTAAATATCCTATCCTGATTTGGTGCAATCAGCTTATCATAAAACCAACCATCATACCAATGATCTTTATTGTGCGTCATTATATACTTTGATTAATGAACAAGCTCGTGTTCGCTTAATTCCTTTTTTAGATTGTTGCAATACTCTGCTGCACTTAATGCTGCAATAGTCCCATCAGCAACTGCTGTAGTAACCTGACGATATTTTTTTTGAATTGAATCACCTGCTGCAAATACACCCGGTAAGTTAGTTTTCATATCTTTATCAACAACTATTTCTTTCCATTGATTCAATTCAATAATACCTTGTAATGTTTCGGTATTTGGAACGTAACCAATGAAAATAAAAACACCATCAATTTTTATTTCAGTAATTTCTTGTGTCGATTGGTTCTGGATTTTAACAGCGTCAAGTTTTTCATCACCAATAAACTCAATGATTTTGGATTCCATTATAAAGCTAATCTTTTCATTCTCCTTTGCTTCATCAACATAATGCTCCAATGCCTGAAAGTGATCGAATTGATGAATGATGGTTACTTTTGATGCATATTTAGTAAGCGATACCGCTTCTTCTAAAGCAGAGTTTCCGCCTCCGACAACAATAATTTCTTTGTCCTGAAAAAAATCGCCATCACAAGTTGCGCAATATGAAATACCTTTACCTTTAAAATTCTCTTCACCAATCGCACCAATCATTCTTGATCTTCCGCCCGTAGAAATTATAATAGTATCTGATGTATAAATATCTTTATTGTTTACAACTACTCTTTTTATTTCACCTTTAAGATCAAGTGAAGTGATTTTGAGATTTGATTTGATAATGCACCCAAATTTTTGTGCCTGCGTTTTCATGGTTCTTGCAAGTTCGTATCCGCTTATATTTTCTACACCGGGATAGTTTGCAATTTCGTGTGTAAGTACCATCTGTCCGCCGACCGTACCTTCATTTAAAATTAAAGTTTTAACTTTTGCACGTGAAAGATAAATGCCGGCAGTTAATCCCGCGGCACCTGCACCAATTACAATTACATCAAAATGATTATCCATGTTTCTCCAAAATTTCTACAATTGTTAAATCAATAATATTTCATAAAACAAATGAGGCTGTCCAAAAAATCAGTCTTCGACAGCCTGACACATATAAACTTTTGTTACAGCCTCACCTCAGTTATAAACTATATTGATTAGCGAAATCTAATTTTGAGTTGTTTCATTAACAGGCTGCTTAAAATGTTCATCAAGAATTGCAGTAACCTGATCTCTTGATTGAATACTGCTAGTGGCTTTTACAACTTTTCCGTTTTTATAATATACTGTAAAAGGTAACCCTTGAAAACTTTTTGCTTCCGGAAGATTTCTTATAATTTTTGCGTCCGGTGAATCAAACTCCATATCAGCAAACTTTATATTTTTATATTCTCCTTCAAGTTCTTCCATAACTTCATAAACCGGTATACACATTGGTCCCATTCGGCCGCAGCATATCATTACATTTTCATTATTCTGTAATAATTCTGCATGATCTTTTTCTGAAAGCACGTGAGTAAGATTTGTTTTTAACATTATTTTATCCTTTTTATTATAATTATTTAATCTTCAATAATTCCAAGAATATCAGAACGTTGTAAAATTCTATATTCCTGGCCGTCCATTTCTACTTCATCTCCGCCATATTTAGCGAATAGAACTTTATTTCCTTCTTTAATTTTTTCTTTCAGATCTTCATCTGTACCGACAGCAATAACAGTCCCCACACGCGGTTTCTCTTTTGCTGTATCAGGAATGATTAAACCTGATGAAGTTTTTTCTTCAGCAGGTTCTGGTAATAATAATATGCGATCGTCTAACGGTTTAATTTTCATTATAACTCCATCAATTTTTAATATTTAACATTTGATCTATCTTATTTCTATCAAACCCTATTATTGCTTTATTATTAATAAGAATTACAGGCACGCCCATCTGTCCCGTTCTACGCATCATGTCTCTTGCAGCTGATTGATCTTTTGAGACGTCAACATCGGTAAATCTTATGTTCTTTTCTTTAAAGTATCTTTTTGCCTGATTACAAAATGTACAGGCAGGGGTTGAGAAAACAATTACTTTTGCTTGTGCTGATATCATATAAATTATTAATATTTTTTGTAAAGGTATGATTCATCTTTGAGAAGAAAGATTCACGCGTTGCGGGCCAATTTGCATGGATTAGATCAATTTATGGCAGTTGGTAAGATGGAAATGGATTAAGTATTTATTTAATTAAACATTCACTCTTATATGGTTTGAAAAAATCCAGGCACGTTTATTATTATAAACTTCAATTCTATAAACGCCTTTTTTATTAACAATAAATTCAGCATCTATTCCTTCATTCGCTTCAACAAGATGACCATTACGAATGAGTCTGATCTCAGCATTAACACCGGGTAAAAATACTTTTAACTTAACATTTTTATGATCAGGAATTGTTTCACCCATTTGATACTTTTTATTTTGATACTCAGCAAAATACCTAAAGCCTTTAGATTCAGAAATATAATCGTTGGCAACAAAACATCTTCCCTCTTTTAACGCATCATAAATCTGCCATTTTGCCGTTTCAATATCCTTTGCTGACTTACCTTTTTTGATTGAATTATCTATTAAGATGTGTGTTCGTATAGATTTAAATAAAACTTTGTACGGAAATATTTCTACTTCTAAAAATCCGACTAAATTATATTTATGCGCATGAGCATCAATACCGCCAATACCAACAACTTTTCTCTTTTGACTTAAATCATCCCAAACTTTTAATGTTTCTTTCGGGGGAGCAATAATTGTTCTCAGTGGATGAAGAAACGATCGATATTTATTTTCTTCAGTCAGATTTTCTACCCACTCTGACATATGATTCCAGATTTCAATTCCATTAAAATCTTCTGTATCCCATTCTGTCCAAGGATATGCAGGATGTTCTATATGTTTACGTTTTTCATGAGGATGAGCCAAAAAACCTATGCCACCAAGTTCTTTTACTTTAGCTACGTATTTTTTTGCGGGAGTTCGGGTAGTAAATGCTTCATCAATACCAAATGCCAGATAATGATTTTTGTTTTCTTTATCGTTAATCTCACAACCCACAAGCAGCAAAGTATTGCCGTACCATTTTTCATAACCTTCCTGCAGAGCACGTAGCGTGTTATGATCGGTAAGCAAAATAAAATCCAATCCAACTTCATCGGCAAACTTTGCAATATCAGGTACCTCTCCGGTTCCATCCGAAAAAGTGGAGTGCATATGTACAGCGCCAACATATTCAAACATTTTCTTTATCTCTTAGTTGAAACAAAAATAGATATAAATAGATTATTTGGAAAGGATGATTTACCTGGGTAATCTAAAATCTTGTTGAAATATCAAACAAAATTCTTCCGTAAGTACGAATGGATTCGAAGACGCCCTCGTAGCTGAAAGAAAATGAAAATGGATAAAATGCACTGGTTGAAAAATCCAATAAGATAGCTTTTTCATCAAACTTTGGTGAGTTAGTAGGAAATGTATAATCTGTTTTTCTAAATCCAATTGAGATGTCTGAAAGTAAAGAGGTTAGTGATTTTTGCAAATTTACAGAATAAACACTGCCATCAACATAATTGCTTAAAAGACGATTGTAGTTAAATCCTAGTGACGATTCAATAAGCGGGATCATAGTATAAGATATGTTTCCGCCGTAATTCCTGCTTGGTTTAACATCGGTCTTACTGCTGCGATAACCGTATTGTAATCCTATTATAACATTGTTTAACGGTCTAACAACAGCGCGTGCTCTAAATCCCTGCCTTAATTCGTTTTCCAAAACGCTGTCAGAAACAGATTTAAATGTTTCATAGTAGTAAACATTTTTTCTTGCATCATAAGATAAACTGAATGAAAATTCACGTACAGGTGTATATCTTGTAGATACGAAGATAGAAGTTAAATTTAAATCTGTTTTGCCAATGTTGTATGAATCTCTTTTATACAAATCAATTTCTGCAGAAGTAAAGAGATAAGTGTTTGTTAAAATATTATTTGAATGCTGAAAATATGCAAATCTTCTATCCGTTTTAAAATCATTTGTTTGTTCAAAAAGAGATAATGTGTTTTCCATTAAACCATTAGCAACCGTATCCCGCCTGTTTAAGTATGCACCATACTCAAATAATTTAGTATTAAAACCAAAATCCGAAAAGTTGGGTCGTGAACCTGCAACTAATCCGAAAGTTAAAAACGAAAATGAATTTTCAAATTGCACTCCATCCACAATACTTATGTTGGATATTTTTCTATTAAGGTATCTGCCAACCCATATTTGAGCTGATTGACTAAACCGGTAATTAAGATTTAAATCATAGACCTTTGCAGCCTTACCAAAATTAGAAGTAATTGAATTCCACTCATCAGCCTTGTAAGCGAACATTGCATACATAGAAAAGGATAAATCTGATCCTCCAATATTTAATGCACCTAATCTTAATGAGTGTCTCCATCGTTGATAATCACCCGTTTTATTTACATTACTAAGATTTGAGTATGATTGTAATGAATATCTTCCGGAGAATTGTGCTGACACTTTTTTAGAATCAATATCTTCAATGGGCTTAACTTCTTCAGGAGTCTGAACCGGAATACCAGAAATTTTAAAATTTAAAGTATCATTCTGAGCAATAGTTTGTAGAGTAATTTTAATAACAGCATAAATTGTTATACCGGAATTAAATTCATCATTTATAATTTTTTCACAAGCTGCCGATGATGATGATAAGTACTTTACAGTTAGAGCTGGTTTTAACTCGTTTTTTATTTTAATAAAAAGCGTATCTTTTTCAGCCATTCCTTCTGTATTATCAAAGTTAACATAAACCAACTGCGCTGATATATAACCGACTTTACCTTCTTTTAAATTTTCCTGAGCAAACAAATTTACACTCATCACCAGAAGCAATAATATTAAAATAAATTTATCCATCAGTCCAACCTCTGCATCCGGGGTGCAATTAGATTATGATCCCAATCGTTTGCTCCATGACAATTCCAACAATCAGTTCTATCACCTAAATGATGTTCTTCAAGAAAATCATTCATATGGCAGGATAAACACTGCGGTTGATAATTGGTTTCACTGTGACACTGATTGCAGTTCACATTTGTATGATGGCTGCCTGTAGGGAAAAAGCTGTGATTAAAATTTGCTGGTGTCCATCCATTCATTGTATGGCAGCTTAAACAATCTTCTGAAAAGTTTAACGTTTGATGAGGCGGATCCGTTGTTCCATTATAATCATTATTGTGGCACCCTATACAAGTATTTGGTGTATTATTATAGTTGCCGCCCTGATGACAAGTTGTACAATTATTTATCTGTAAATGCGCTCCAAGTAACTGATAAAAATTATTATGTACAGGAAATGTTGCCGGCTGCCAATCTGGATTAGTTGTGTGACAATCCTGGCAAGCAGTGGACAAAGCAAGTGCTGTATGATTTGGATTTGTGGACTGCTGATAATTAGTCTGATGACAAGCATAACATTCAGATGAAGTACCCACATATCCAGACGAATGACATTGCTGGCAACTAGCCGATGTGTGCGCACCGGTCAATGGAAAATTTGTAGTCTGATGATCAAAGCTTGTCTGATTCCATGCGACTGAATTGTGACAAAGTTCGCAGGTTGTTGGATACGATTGTGCAAGGTGATTCGGTGCTGAATTAAACTGTGCCTGATGACAGCTTATACATTCATTATTTAATCCCGAAAGCGTTCCTACGTGGCAAGACGAACATTGAATCGGCAGATGTGCTCCAAGTAATTCAAATCCGGTTGTTGTATGATTAAAACTTGATGGAATCCAGGCTGTTGAATTATGACAGCTTGCACATTCCGTCGGAATACCTGCAGCAGAGTGATTTGGATTTACAGCGGCATTGTACGCACTTTGATGACATCCAACGCATTGATTTGGTGTGTTAGAATAATTTCCATTATGACATCCTTCACAATTGCTTGCTATCTCAGCGTGTCTTCCGAGTAACTGATAAACCTGGTCGTGCTGTGGAAATAATGCCGGTTGCCAATTAGCAGATGGCGTATGACAGGTAGAACAATCCGTTGACAACGCTAATGTTTGATGATTCGGATTCACCGAATTATTGTACCGTGTAATATGGCAATCAACACATAAAGTTGAAGTATTTGTATATCCACTTTGATGACATTGCGCGCATTCAACGTTGAGATGCTCACCGACTAAGACAAAGTTCGAAGTAGCATGATTAAAAGCACCTTCCGACCTGCCCTGTGGATGACAGGCATAACAATCTTCGCTGTTATACACATAACCCTGAACGCCCTGATGTTCATTATCTGTATCCGTTCTGTTGTGCTCATGACAATCAATACAAGAGAAACTTGAAAAATTATTTGGTAAAGTATGGCACTCAGAACATTGGCTCCATTTTCCTTCATGTTTTCCTGAATAAATTGGAAAATACTGGGTGTCGTGCTCAAAAGTAGCCGGTGCCCATGCAGTTGTAGAATGACAGTCAACGCATGTTGTTGGAAATCCTGCTGCCTGATGATTTGGGTTAGTAGTATTATTATAATCTGTTTGATGGCAGGCTGCACAATCGGTTGGAGTACCTGTATAACCACTTGNNATGATCGAAGTTAGCATCATTCCAATTAGTTGTGTTATGGCATAACGAACAATCGTGTGGATAATTTTCTAAAACGTGATTCGGATCCGTGGTTGATTGATAATCTTGTTGATGACATGAATAACAATCAGTTGGAGTACCTGTATAACCACTTGTATGACAACTTGCACAAGCCGTTTGAATATGAGCACCTGTTAACGGAAATTGGGATGTATTATGATCGAAGTTAGCATCATTCCAACCAGTGGTAGTATGGCATAAAGTACAATCTGTTGGATACTGGGATGCAACATGATTAGGATCATTTGCATTCTGATAATCTTGTTGATGGCATGAATAACAATCTGTGGGTGTGCCCGTATATCCTGAAGTATGACAATTGGCACAATCCACATTTATATGTCTTCCGGTTAGAGGAAACTGAGTTATATCATGATTAAATGAAGCAGGAATCCATCCATTAATTGAGTGGCAAACGTTACACGTAGTTGGCAAACCTGCAGCAATATGATTCGGGTTCTGAGTTGCTTCATAATTTTGTTGATGGCATGAATAACACTCAGGTGATAAACCTGAAAAAGTATCTTGTTGATGACATGAGAAACAACTTGGTAAAGCGTGCCCGCCTGTTAAAGGAAAGAAACTATGATTTACATTCGTTGTATTCCACGATATTGCACTAACATTATGACATTCCTGACAATCAATTGAAAAACTTGCAGCAATATGGTTTGGTGATTGTGTCGAATTGTAATCACTCTGATGACAAGCAAAACAATCAACATTAAGCACATCAAATCTTAATTCTGAGTAACCGGCATGACATTGAGAGCAATCAGCAAATTTATGTGCCCCAACTAATGGAAATCTTCCATTTTGATGTAAACCAATAATATCTTTTACAATCCAGGTTGTTGGAGTATGACAGTTAGCACAATCAAATCCGACTGAACCTTGATGAATATCTTTATGACAGGAAATACAATCTGTTTGTGTTTTCGAAAAGTCGAGTGAAGTGTGACATGATCTGCAATCCACACTTTGATGCTGACCAACTAAACTAAATTTTGTTTTGGAGTGATCAAAAGTAACTTTTGTAAGATCAACTTTCCAGCTATCTGAAACGTGGCAGTTTGAACAATCTATGTCAAAATTATCACCATGTGGTGATTGCGCAAAAAGACTAATGCTAAGTATTAAAAATATTATTTGGAATGACAGTCTATGCATTTAAAATCTTTTATTTTATATAATACAAAGGGAGCTACATTTTCCGTTATTGATTTATGACACTTTGAACATTCCAGTTTTTGATGTGCACCATCATTTTTAAACTTCGCTTTTGTGTGATCAAATTTATCTGCTTTCCAACTATTAAATCCGTGGCAACGAGAACAGTCTGTAACATTATCAAATCTAAACTGACCAAAATGAATATCTTTATGACACTGTTCACAGTTCAAATTTAATGAGGAAAATTTAAATTCCTTTTTATTATTTACTTCACGGTAATGACAGTTGCCGCAATTAACCGATTTGTGTTTTCCTGATAAAACAAAATCCGTGCTATCATGATTAAAAGTAATAGTTCTCCAATTTGATGTTTGATGACACGACCCGCACTTATTTTCCGGCAAAAATTTCTCACTTATCTCATTACCGTGAACATTTTTATGACAATCCTGACACTTAATTCCGATATCTCTAAATTTCCACTGCTCAACTTTATAATGGCATTGTCTGCAGGCAACAGCTAAATGGCTTCCATCAATAATAAATTTTGATTTATTATGTTCTTCTATCGTAAAGTCAGCCGGTGAAAATCCCTGTTCAGAATGACAAACTTTGCAATCTTTGGCTACATTATTTTTTGTAAAATCGCCTTTATGATAATCGGAATGACAATCTATACACTTAGCAAATAACGGCTTATTCTTATAAGCACCTTTATGACAATCATTACATTTTACATTTTTATGCTTACCGACTAATGGAAATTTTGTTTTATTGTGATCAAAATTTTGCTGATTGATAATGTTAAATCCATTGACCGAATGGCAGGATTTACAATCAGCACCAAAAGCCCCTTTGTGAACATCTGCGTGACAGGACGAACAATTACTAAAATTTATTCCTTTAAGTTTTACAAATTCTTTTCCATTCCTTTTTTCACTTGGATGACATTTTGTACATTCAACTTTTTCATGTGCACCTGTTAATTTAAAAGCCGCTTTGTTATGATCAAAACTATTTGCAGGATTAAATTTTTCAGTCGAATGACATCCGGCGCAATCTTTTCCAAGTGTTCCCTGATGAAAATCTTCGTGGCATGTTTCGCATTTTTGATCCAGCCCTAAGTGTGTTTTACTTTTCTTTTTAAACTTACTATCATAAATAAATTTGGACTGATGACAATCTTTACAATCCTTTTTTGCATGAGCACCCGTAAGTTTAAATCCTGTTTTGCTGTGATCGAATCCATCTTCTTTAAAATTAATTATTCTGAAATTTCTTCCATGATGTTCGTTATGGCAAGATGCACATTGCTTATTCTTAACATCGGAACTTGAGTGATAACCCCTGTTTGCATTGATCAGATTCTTAATCTCTTTATGACAATCCAGGCATTTTGAGTTAAGTACTTTTTCTCCAATTTCATGGCACTTTGTACAATTACTAATTCCCTCTAAATCCGAATGGGCAGTGGTAAGATCACCGGGAGATATTTGTGCAATAATCCTGATTGAAAAAAATAATATGAAAATTAAATACTTCAATAAAATTTTTAATGTTTAAGGATTGCGTCGCCAAACTTTTTAGTAATCTTTACACCTATGGATTCCAAAAAACCAGTGGGCAATATTCCTCCCGCAAATATATATGCAAGGTCGTTTTTAATTTCCAATGCTTCTGGTCGTTCATTAATTTTTATAATTACTTTGCTGCTCAAAATCTCCTGAACATTGGAGTTGAATAGAGGCTTGATTTTTCTTTTTTTAATGTATTCGTTAATACGTTCAAGATTTTTTGGTTTTAATCGTGAAAAAGTTTCATTGCGGTAAGAAATAGTAACCCGGTTACCTTCATCAGCAAGAAGCATTGCAGATTCAACAGCAGAATCTCCACCTCCAACAACAAGAATATCTTTATCATGAATCAGCTCAGGTTCAAGCAGTCTGTAAAAAACTTTTTCAGAATCTTCACCCGGCACACCAAGTTTTCTTGGAGAACCTCTTCTGCCTATTGCAAGCAGTACACCACGACTGGTGTAATGCTCCTGATCAGTTTTAACCATAAACATGTTTTCCTGCTTTACGATCTCGACAACTTTTTCCTGCTCATTAATTGTAATATTATTTTTTGACAGAACATTTTTCCATAAATCCAATAATTCTGATTTACTTGTTTCAACCAGTTTTACTTTTCCCCACAGCGGCAGATCCATCGGAGCCGTCATAACAATTTTAGCTCTCGGAAAACTAAAAACTGTTCCACCTAATGAATCCTGCTCAAGGGTTAAATACTTAAGATTATTTTTAGCTGCTGTCAGAGAGGCTGAAATTCCTGCCGGACCAGCACCAACAATTATTAAATCATATTTAGCTTCGGATTTTAGATTGGATTTTTTGATAAAATATTCTACGGCTTGTCTTCCCTGTTCAACAGCATTTTTAATTAAACCCATTCCGCCAAGTTCACCGGCTACAAAAATTCCGGAAATATTAGTTTCAAATTCCTTAGAGATATGAGGTAACTCAACTCCTCTTTTTTCGGTGCCTATGCACAAAGTTATAGCTTCAACCGGACAGGCATGAAAACAAGCGCCATGACCAACGCATCTTGAAGCATTTATTGTTTGAGCTTGCCCGTTGTTTAACCCTAAAATATCATGCTCAGGGCACGCCGCTATACAAGCACCGCTTCCAATACAAATGTTTGGATCAACTACAGGATGCAAGGACATCGGTTCATAAAAACCGGATTCCTTTGCCTTATGTTGTTTGGTAATCGTCTGAATTGAGGTTCGCTTATTTTTTCGTGTATAGAAGTAAAAAATTCCCGCTATAAGAAAAAATATCAGCAGGTACGCAATAATGTTTTCGAGAAGTTGTTCCAATTTGCTAAAATATTATTAATTGATGATTAGAAATACTCTTTAATAACAACAATTGTACCTTTGTAAAGGCAACAGTTAATACTACAGTTTATTTAATGAATTTTTTGCTAATTCCGATGTTTTATCATTTGGAAAATCTTTAATCAGTTTTGTCCAGATCTCACGAGCTTTATCTTTATTGCCTTTAGTTGCCTCAATTGCACCTACATTATATTTAACCATCGGATCATTCGGAAACATTACTAACATTTTACGGGTTACTTCTTCAGCTTTTGCCAGGTTACCCTGATTGTAGTAAACAAAAGTGATTCCGAAATAGATATCTTTTCTATTTTTATCGACGTCTAAAATTTTCTGATAATATAAAAGTGCTTCATCCGGTTTATGAGCTGCCAAAAAATCGGCATACTCTCTCATCTTTAAAGTATCCGTTGGATTTGCTTCAACAGATTTTTTCAGATCTGCAATTCTTTTTTTTATCTCTTCGGAAACGTTGGCTCCATTGGGATCGCCCATCAAATTTTTATGAACATCATCCTTAGGCATTTCCTTATTAGTTATATCCGCATTCAATTTTTCTTTACTGCCGGTTTGAGAAACAATTAAAAGGATTATAACTACTGCAGCTGCAACAATTCCATACAAATATATCGGTTTAAATTTCATTTATTATCTCCTAAAATATCCATTTATAGCCAAAGGCAATTGTTACAATTACGTGAATTATCATTATTACAAACATAGCAATTGCAAAAGGCAAATGTGCAATATGCCAGTACTTAAATAAGTTCTGCATCGTCCTTAACATTCCCAATCTTCTTGATAAAATAATTTCTGCCTGAGCTTTATTTGTAATTTCATTTTTTCTGATTTTTGAAAATCCTGAGATAGCCATATTTTTTTTTAACTTATTTAAAAACGAACGTATCCGAAAAAAATCCTTAAAATAAACAAGTAATGTATTTAATAAACTTAACGACTTATATCTATCCGGAGAAGCCAATTCATCAAGTTCATTAATTAATCTTACATCAAATAACATTTCCAATTTCATTTTATCTACTAGTTCATCCCTCATTGATACAAGATCTTTAATGTCAATTTCTTTACCCTGAATTGTTCGTGGGATTTGAATGTAAATAAATCTGCCCACAACTCCGCTAAGCACTACCAGTACCATGCTCCAGAAACTGACAGAAACTATTCCTCCGAATTTAAACGCTGTATGATACAAAACTAAAATCGGACCGACGGTGCACAAAAAAATATGGAACTCCAGCCAGTGTTTAAGATATCCAAGATTAAATAGTTTCCTTGATCTCTTTCTTATCATATAAACAGAAACACCTATAATCATCATCAATGTTCCGATAATTCCAAATCCATGTCCCCAGTTACCGCTTGGTTTAAGTGACGCATGAGAGGGGTTAAAAAATCTTTCTTCTATTGGTGTCGAATAATACTGATATCCATTAATACCTAATAAAATTAATACAGCAATACCTGCAGCAAAAAAACTTCCAATGTAAATCAGATGTAATTTTTTATTCATATAATTAAATTATTGAATATTATATAATCTTATTGAATTAAAAAACGGATAAGTGACATTGAAAAAAAACGGGTCCCTATAGAGACCCTTAAATTTATTCATTAGAAAGTTGCACTAGTGTGTTGTACCTGGTGGATTTTTCAACCGACATACTGTTTATTTTATCAACGAGAATATTAATACGTTCATCGTTCATATCATCAAAAGCTTCATAAGCCTCCGGACTAGAAAATGTGTACAGTTCTTGAAAACTAACTGTTTTACCTTTTACTTCATAAACTTCATAAGATTCTAATCCATCTGCTTTAAGAAGATTTTTTAATTCTTTAACTACTTTTAAATAATCATCTCGCTTATCAGGAACAATTTCATACTGAATTGTGAAAAGAACTTTAGACATTTTTACTCCAATAATTAAATAAATAATTTCTCATCTAATGAACCTTCAAAAATAATTTTTGCAGGTCCTGTTAAAGAAAGGTTTTTAACCTTTTGATTTTCAATTTCAAAATCAACCGTAAGATAATCTCCCCCATAAGTTTTTAACGTTACAGGTGGTTTTAAATTATCTGTAATATAACAAATTATAGCTGCCGCAACCGATCCTGTGCCGCAAGCAAGAGTTTCATCTTCAACTCCACGTTCATACGTTCTAATGTGAATCACATTGTCAATAACATCAACAAAATTTACATTTGTACCATCAGGTCTGAAATCTGCGCTGTACCTAATTTCTTTACCCAGTGCATTAACCGGAAATTCCAATATATTCGTAAAAGCTGATTTGGGGTTATTCACATTTTTAAGAACGTCAGAGATTTTAATTACAACGTGAGGTGAACCGGTATCTGCAAAGTTCGATGTAATTAATTGTCCGGACGCTTTAACTTTAAAATTATACTTTATTTTCTTAGGAGGATTAAGGTTAAACTTAATTAACTCATCATCCAAAACTTCACCAAAATATTCAGTATCATTAGAAATAAACTTTGCTAATCCGTTTTTTAATCTTGAAGTTTTTTCTGCAAACCAGATTGAACATCTTGCCCCGTTACCACACAAACTTCCGGTTGAGCCATCAGCATTGTAGTACATCATTTTGTAGTTATAATTCTCAATATCCTCAATAGTTATTACGCCATCTGCCCCAATACCGTTTTTTCGGTTGCAAATATTTTTAATTTTTTCAGGAGTCAATTTAAGTTCAGGATTTTGACTTTTATCAAATAAGATAAAATCATTTCCTGCACCGCTCATCTTTTTAAAAAAAATCTTTTGCATTCAACTGCTAATTTAGTTTAATGCTTTATGCTTTTCAATAAAAATTATTGATTAATCTCAGATATTTATAAAAGTTAGGAATAGATCAGGCAGAAAGAATTCCTGCAGATGTATTTAATCTGCAGGAAATAAAATGATATGCAGTTTAATGAATTTGTTTAACCATCAAAGCAACTTGTTGTGCAACAATTGAATTATATTCAAATGCCAGTTTTCGATGATTAACTAAATCTATTATTGTACCAATTACACACAATCCGCCGGTAAGAAAATATAATATTCCCATTCCGATCTGGTTTAACATAAAACGATGTAATCCGGCAAAACCAACAAATCCAACGAGAGCTAAAATTAAAATTGTTGTCGGATCCTTTCTGCGGGCACTATAAGCCATTGCAAATTGCTGCGCTTGTGCGTCAGTCATATCATTAATAATGCTTTGAACATAAGACATTTCTTCGCCTTCAAGACTTGGTAATAATTGAAAAATATTTGGCATAACTACTCCTTATTGTATTGTGGTTTTTACTTTTTTAAGATTAAATCTGATGATTGAATAAATTCTATGAAGAATAATCAAGAGTGCCGGTATACCTAAAACGTGTGTGTTAAAAGATTCCTTGAAATATCCGTGAAACAATAGCGAGATGGAATTTCCTAATCCACAGCCCGGGCAATGCTCAAATCCTGCATTGGATAATGGACAGATTGTAAAATGAGTTTCGTATGGATTAACAAAGAAAGCCAAATAAATTATAGCTGCAATCCAGATGGACCCTTCAAGACCTATCAAACTAATAAATCTAAAGATTCTATAAGAAACACTAGCCTGTTTTTGTAATTTTATATGAGTACTAATATTATTCATCAATTTATTGGAATTGCTGATTAAAACTTACTTAATAATTAAAATCAAATCAATTAAAGGTTGATGAATGGTATGTTTTTATCGGTGAGTGATGAACGATTGGTGTTTAATAATTATAACTATTTAAATTGTTACAATAATAACTTCGCATAAAATCGCAACGTCTTGATTAAAAACTGATATAATCCGGCATCAAAAAAAAGGAAATTCTTTTATACCTTTTAGTGTTAGCTAATCTTTGCAGCACCACAAATTATATATAAAACTTAATTCGCTCCCAGATTTCACTAATAGGCAGTCGTGGTTTTTTACAAATAAAAATATCGACATTCTCATAAGGCATTCCATACTTATTCCAATGGCTTTCAACTTGTTTTACATCTTCAAAAAACCCCATTAATTCTTTTGAGTTTGAACCAATTACTATCAAAATATTACCCTTGTAATTTTCCGGGTAACCCCAAATCCAAAAATTATTATGTGATGAAATAGCCTGTGGCAAACTGTATTTTTGCCTGTAAAAATTAATAGCCCCTGCTTCACCGTAATTTTGTCCGAAAATTAAAGCTTCATTTTTTTCGCTGTCTGTAAGCTTGTTAAATGCCAAAGCAGTTTTTTGAACCATTTCCTCCCAGCCAAACCTATCAGCGTAAAATGCAGGAAGCAATCCTAATTCTGATCTTTCACCGCTCTCAGGTTTAATCCCTAATGTTTCAGAATATTTAATAAAAGTTTCAACATCAAGTACGGGAATTGAAAACGGTAATGGAATCAATACTAATGGTACGGTCACAATAACCAAAATGAGTCGGACATATTTTTTTAAATAGTTTTCAATAAGGTAATCGGCACCAACTACTCCGGCAGCTAATATTGTAGGATATAATACTCCCATGTAATAAGGTTTGCCGTTGTTAAAAACAAAAACAAGAAAAACAGAAACATAAATCCATCCAATAATTCTAAAAATTTTTCCCGGCTTACTGAAGAACAAAAAATAAAATGCTGTTAAAATAAATGGAGTAAAAACAGGATTTAATTCCAATAAAGAGCTAATTGTAAATTTGATAATACCCATTGGTTTGTTTTTGAAAGCTGCGGCATTACGCATAAAATCCAATGTAGGATAATTATTTGCAACCTGCCAGATTATATTTGGCAGAAAAATAATTAGTGCTATTAGAATTCCAAACCATAGCTCTTTTGATTTTAGGTACTGTCTGTTTTTTGTGAGTATCAATCCGATAAGCAGACCAAAGCCAAGAAACAAAAAAGTAAGTTTGTTCTGAAGTCCGAGCCCGAAAATTAATCCAATTATAATCCATAGTTTTGAATTTTCTGTATTTACCAATCGAATAATAAAATAAAACATTAAGGAAGAAAGAAGTATATCAAATGCATTCATTGAGTAGAAGCTGCTCGTACCCAATATTACTCCCGAAAAGATTACAGTAAAACCAGTAAAGATTTGTGCAAACTTGCCGCCGTGCATTTCCCTCGCAATTAATCCCGCGACAATAATTATTGCCGATCCCGCTAAATATGAAAAAATTCTAATACCAAATATCGATTCACCAAACATGGCTCTTGAAACAGCAAGAATGATAGCTGTTAATGGCTGCACATCAACATAACCCCAATCCAGATGTTTAGATATTTCAACGTAATAATATTCATCTCTGAACAGTCCGTAGTTACCGGCGAAAATTATCAACACAGCTAATTTAAATAGCGCCAGATAGATTAGAATTGCATTCACTGAAGAAAAATTTTTTACTGAAAAGATATTTGCTTGTATTTGCATTCTCATTTGTTATTAAGCTAACTTCATTGTTTTGAAAATTTATATATTAATTTTACTAATCTCTTAAAATCTTTTCCATCTTTTTACCTTTGGCTAATTCATCCACAAGCTTATCCAAATAACGGATCTTCTGCATTAGCTTGTCTTCGATTTCCTCCACACGGTATCCGCAAATTAACCCCATTATCTTTGAAGCATTCGGGTTAAAATTTGGTGCCTGAGTAAAGAAAGTTTCAAAGTCATTCTTTTTATCGATTTGCTGCTTCAGTGTTTTTTTATCATAACCTGTAAGCCAGAAAATAATATTATCCACATCCTCCTTTGTTCGACCCTTCTTTTCTGCTTTTTGGATGTACATCGGATATACGTTTGCAAAAGACATCCTGAATACTCTTGTATTGTCCATCTTTTTGATCCTCAATAATTTATGCTCACCAAAATTAATTAAAAATTATTATTAGTTCTTATGTAACTGCCGCCAATTGGGAGTTTATTGTAGATATTCTTTTAATAGGAAATTAAATTCAAATCTGAATACAATACTATAACCGTTGAATATTGATCTTCTAGTTAGATTACATGTAATTACAACTTACATTTATTCATCGTATGAAAATTTATTTTGTCGCTTCGAACGTGTAGAGAAGTCTTAAAAATTAATCTTATTTCTCAATCTGTTTTACCAGTATGCAGGTTATAAACGCCTTCATAAAAATATAAATTGAATTATCACACAATCATTATACTGATGCGCTTTTCAATATCAGCAAAGCAAATATTCCGACTTGCTAAATAATTTTTTTACCAGCATTTTAATGAAAAGAATTAAACAATATTCAGATACTAAAAAATATAAGGCTTACAATTTTATGAGTGATAAAAAGAAAGATATTTTTTCACAAAACAAAATTTTTATTTGGATAGCAGCTGCAGCAGTATTTATTTTACTTTTGCCCCTTATTGCAATGCAATTCAGCGATCAGGTTATTTGGACTCCTTTTGATTTTATTGTTGCAGGAATTCTATTGTTTGGTACTGGTTCACTGTTTGTTGTTACAGCAAGAAAAATAAAAAAGTACCGTGTAGCATTGGGTATCTTATTTTTAACAGCACTGGCTTATGTTTGGGCTGAACTTGCAGTTGGAATTTTTACAAATCTAGGAAGTTGATAAAAAATTAATAAAGGAGGTTATCTTATGCGTGAATTAATGTTGATTATTCATTTTATCGGTTTGGCGATGGCACTTGGAACCGGATTCGCTAATCTTTTTCTGGGTATTGCTGCTTCTAAACTTGAACCTGCTGAAAAAGGAAGCTTTATGTCTAAAACACTTATACTTGGAAGAATGGGACAAATAGGATTGGGATTACTTCTTCTGTCCGGTTTTTATCTTGCCACTCCTTTCTGGAGTGTGCTTGGTTCAATGCCGCTTTTTATTTCCAAACTTGTATTAGTTTCAATTCTAGTAATTGTGGTTATAATGATTTCTTTGATAGCAAGTAAAGCAACTAAACAAGGTAACCCTGCTTTACTGGCTAAGATAAAGCCGCTGGGTATTATCACATTTTTACTTGGTATCGCAATTGTCATGTTTGCGGTATTAACATTTAATTGATGGATGTAAAGGAAAAGAAAAAAACTCTTAGCCCGGACAGGTGAAGGATTAGATCTGTCCCGTACCTTGTCCTGAAATTGTATCATGATCTATATAAGTTTAGGGAGTGAGATTGTTATTTGTACATCACAAATTCTTATTCAGTTACAATCTCTTGAAGTTTAAATTTTGTTGTCGTGGATGGCTGTTAGCCCTTATTCATTAGTTATATTGAAATATTTTAAAGGTGATAGAAATGAAATCAATATTATTTTTATTTGCATTTTCACTTTTCTTCTTTGCTTGTGATTCAAGTGTAGATTCAAATAATTCTCTCAACTCAATTGGATTAGTTCATAAAATAGAAATGTCTTCGTGGATGTATGGAACACACACTCTTGATGACTCTAACGGTAAACCATTGTATGCATTAACAAGTTCATCAGTTGATTTAAATGCCTATGAAAACAAAGAAGTTAAAATTTTCGGAAATCTAATTGATGGTTATCCTGTTGATGGTGGTCCGAAATACTTAAATGTAACTAGTATTACTATAATAAAATAAAGTCAAATTTTATTTGACCATAATATGACAAGTATCTTCCAATAAGTTGTGAAGTATTATTATGAATATTTATGAAATGAAATGGACGAATGAAGAAAAAAAAGTCGCTCGGAAAGCGTTTGATAATGCCTATCAACGTGAAATGGATGATATAAAATCTTTATTGATGAATAAAGTTTCGCAGATCAAAACCAATGCAGATATTTGGGCTATTGAGGATTTCTTATTTGAAAAAAGAAAAATTATTGATTCGAAATATGATTACAGATATTCACAACTTATTATTGTTTTTGGCAGACTACTAAGCGAAGGATATTTGAATGAAGAAGATATATCTGAACTATCTGAGGAAAAAAGAGATCTTATAAAAAAGTCAACTGTGAATATGTAGGATGCAATATAACCAAGCCAATCAAGCGGACGCCTTATTCGCATTCGGCATTTTTGTAATTATTGGCTTTGTTCTTCCGTGTATAGTTGCTTTGTAAAGTTGTTCTGTTAAATAAAATTTTTAATAAATAAAAAGTTGTTGGTATTGTTTGGCGCTCTTGTTCTGGGGCGCCGCTTATCGGCAATGTCATTCGAGAAATTACTTGTGTGGCTTAAATTGAATTGATTAATTTACACAAAGTTTAACCTTCAATCCTTATATTCATAATAAAGTATGGTATTCGGCTGCTCAACACGAAGTAAAAGTGGAGGCTCGGGAGTCCTACGTAGGGGTCCCTTCGAGAAAAACCGCTGTGGGTTTGATCTAAGGGAACCTATGTTATGAATAGATTACTACCAATTGTAGTTATCTGAGTGGAGGTGCGGGGAGTCGAACCCCGGTCCGAAATTATGATCCAAAGAACGTCTACATACATAGTCTGTTTCATTTTTGACTTTAAGCTGCCAAACAGACAAAGATCACTTAAAGCCTACTTGCTGTTATTTCGCCTTTCCTGCGCAAGAGACAGAATCAGCTATTGTATCTAATCGACGTTCAATCCTAGCCCGATACAAGAGGATAAGTTGAACGGCTGTTAACTATTAATTAAGCAGCTAAGGCGTAATTAGATTCGCCAGTTATTGTTTTTTCCCAATTCATTTACGTGTATTCGGGGAACACGGTACGCAGTTCTAAGTCTCTTTAATCCCGTCGAAACCAAATTTCACCCCCGTAATCAGTTTTCAGTCAACAGTCTTCAGTCAGCAATAAATTCAGAAGAAGAATCTCCAATTAAGATATTACGGAATCCATTTAGTGTCTGGAATATTTGAGCACTTATTTTCAAAACGTGAAAGAACAAAAAACAGATCAGATAATCTGTTTAAAAATATAACAATGTTTTCGCCTATATGTTCGGTATTTTTTAATGCCACAACTTCTCTTTCGGCACGACGCGAAATCGTACGGCAAATATGCAAAAGTGCTGAGCCTTTGCTTCCACCGGGCAGAATAAAATTCTTAAGCTCAATTAACTGAGCATCATATTTGTCTATAATCTGTTCAATATCTTTAATGAAAGAATCGGGTAACCTGATAATATTAAGCTTATTATTTTTTTCTGTTTCAGGTGTTGCAAGATCGGAACCAAGAACAAATAATTTATTTTGAAGATTAATTAGAATGTCTTTTATTTCAGTGTTAGTCACTTCCACAATCGCTAATCCTAAAAAAGAATTTAATTCATCTATGCTGCCGTAAGCATTTAATCTTAAATTACTTTTGGATACTCTTTCACCACCGAATAATCCTGTTTCACCTTTATCACCTGTCTTAGTGTAAATTTTCATCATCTTATTTTTTAAATGGAAGCTCGTGAACCTGAACTTCCATCTTTTTGGTTTCGTTTTGGGCAGTTACTTTTGTTCCCTGTAAAGCAAGAGCTCTTTTTATATATCCTAATGCAATATTTTTTTTAATCCTTGGTGAATATGCTATGGATGTAATAACTCCTACTTCATTTTTCTGATCATCTAAGAGCGAAAATTTTTCATCGGTTTCAATCGTTTCGGGAAAACAAAAACCAACCAACTGCTTCTGAACCTTATCATAAGTATCTAATCGCGCTATTACTTCCTGACCTATATAACATCCTTTTTTAAAATCTACCAGATTAATGATTTTTGCTTCATGCGGATTATATAAATCATTCAATTCATTTGGATCAGATGGTATCCCATTTTCAATTTTAAATACTGTATATGCTTCCTCACCAATCAGGTTAAAGTCAAACGGACCTCTATTTTCAATCATATGTTTGACTAATTTTTTGCCATTTTCCTGCTCAGCGAGTATCCAATATTTTTTTAATCCGTTTGCATCTTTTATTTTGGCAAGAAAGAACAAGATGCCGTCAGCACTTACAACTTTAAATGAGTTATCAGCGATAGTGTTAATGGCTTCACCAATAAATAACGATAAAAATGATTCTGATTGAGGGCCAATAATCTGGAAAAGATTAAACCTATGACTTGCATCGCTTAATTTTACATCATCACCAATAATATATTTGTTAATCCAGCTCATAACTTTAAGTTTACTGTTTATTCCCGTAACCAAAAGAATATAGCTCTCAAAATTCATCACAGTAGAAACGCCAATAATTCTGCCTTTTTCTGATGTAAAAATAGTTTTTTTAACTTCTTCTTTATTTAATCCCTTCATCGAATTTGTAGAAATTCTATGCAGAAAATCTAATGAATCCGAACCTTTTAATTCTATAATGGATAAATTATTCATGTATTTAAGCGAAACGCCATTATTAAGACTATAAACTTCATCCTCAACAGAATTAAACCCTTTAATATAGTTTACGTCGTTTTTTAGCTCGGTTTTTGCGCCAAGCGAAACAAAAAATGATATCATATCTGAATTTATGTTAACCGATTCGAACATTATCACTCCATTGTATTCTATTTTTTTTCGGATAAAAAAGTGGAAAATTTTCTATCGCAAAGATAAGGAAAAAATTAATAACGACGAGTTTGTTTTGGGTTCTTTGTGTTGTAGTAAAGTGTATCCTTTTCACTCCAGATAAACGCAACGGAATCTTTAGAAAACACTTTATCATTTAGATTGTAGAATATATGCTCATAATAGTCCGGAAACTTATCATTGTTTACATTTGCTAATGTCCGTTTAAAACTTGTGCCTGAGTATGTCATTAGCAGATGCGGATATTTTCTGATATTATCGATTAAAAAATAATTATAGTTAATATGACCAACGCCTTGAGCATAGTGGAAATTGATTTCAATATAATAATCTCTGTTATAATCCCACCGTTTAAGTGATATGCTGTTAAAACCACCGTGGGATGGAATCGGGGATTCCCATTGTTTGATCAATCTATCACCGCTGCATTCAAAAAGAACCAGGTATAAAAATGGAGTACCCAATTTAGCACTATCAAGATCAATAAAACTCTGGTCGTAGCCAATTACATTTGAAGGTTCAATTAATCTTTCACCGGCTCTTGAAGTTGCAATTAAAGAAAACACAAATTTACTTCCATCCTGGTCTGTAAAGTAAATTAAAGCAGGATTAGGAAGATTGTAAGTCGTAGTCCGGTCAAATTCAAGTAAATATGTTCCGGCAGGATAATTATTAAAGATATATTCAATTACTTCAATAGTATCACAAGGAAATCGGTTTTTAGATTCTTTTTTTTTTAACTCAAGATTGTATCGTTGAATTTCAGCATCTTTATTTTGATCTAATGCTGCTTGCTCATTGTAATTTATCGGTTTAGCTTCTTTTTTTGGTTTCTGCTCACAGCTTAGAAGCAACAATAAAATAAGAAGAGTTAGTGGATAGATAAGCGATGATAATTTAAATTTTTTCAACATAGATTTGTGTTTAGTGCAATATTTGTGCCCTAGAGCTCAAAAATAAATGCCTCAGAATTTAATTAAAAACAAACCCTGAGGCTGAATAAAATCTTACCAATCTTAGAATAAAACAACTATTTGGAAAACTCATCTAAAAAATAAGCCGAGCTTTTTATACCCAGTTGATAATGATTAAGATTAAAATGTTCGTTTGGAGAATGAAGGTTTTCCGAATTCAATCCCAATCCCATAAGTACTGGTGAAGCATTCAATCGATTTGCAAATTCAACAACAATAGGTATGGACCCGCCTTCGCGCATAAAAACTGTTTTCTTTCCAAAAGCTAACTGCATTGCTTTGGAACCTGCTAAAGCTGCTTTATCATCTAATGGTGTTATTACAGGATAACCTCCGTGTAAACTTGTAACTTTAACACTTACTTCTTTAGGTGCAATTTTTTTAATGTACTTTTCAAAAAGTTTCTCAATCTTTTTAGGATCCTGATGAGGTACAAGTCTCATACTTATTTTAGCAGTAGCTTTTGAAGGTATAACCGTTTTGGCACCTTGTCCTGTAAATCCACCCCAAATTCCATTGCAATCCAAAGTTGGCCTTGCCCAGATGCGTTCTAGTGTTGTGTAACCTTTTTCACCAGAAAGATGTTTTAATCCTATTGCTTTACCCCATTCTTTCTCAGAAAATTTTAGTGCTTTAAAATTTTCTCTCTCTTTTTTAGATAGTTTTAAAACATCATCATAAAATCCGGTGATTTTAATTTTACCATCTTTATCAATAAGCTGCGAAATAATTTTTGTAAGTACATTTATTGGATTAGGAACTCCGCCTCCAAATGTACCGGAATGAAGATCGCGTGATGGACCCGTAACCTCGACCTCCATGTAGCAAAGTCCTCGCAAACCATAAGTTATAGTAGGTACACCGGGTGCAAATAAGGCTGTGTCAGATATTAAAACTGAATCACATTTCAACATTTCTGAATTGTTTTTTAGAAACACTGATAAATTTGTACTGCCAATCTCTTCCTCACCCTCAATCAAAAATTTTACGTTTAGCGGAAGGCTACCATGAGTATTGAAATATGCTTCAACACTTTTGATGTGCATATACATCTGACCTTTATCATCAGTGGCACCGCGCGCAAAAATATTATCCCCTACAATTGTGGGTTCAAACGGTGGTGATGACCAAAGCTCAACAGGATCAACCGGCTGAACATCATAATGACCATAAATTAAAACTGTTGGTTTGCCCGGAGCGCCAAGCCATTCACCATAAATTAATGGATGACCTTCTGTCTGGAAAATCTCGGTTTTATTTAGTCCTGCTTCTTTTAACTTATCAGCTACAAACTGAGCAGCTTTTTGCATATCCGGTTTATTTTCCCCTAACGTACTAATGCTGGGAATTCTTAAAAACTCTTTAAGTTCATCAACATATCTGCCCCTGTTATTTTCTATATAATCAATTACTTCTTTCAATTGCTCAACTCCTTTTTGGTTATTTTATATTTTAAAATAGTTGGAACGTACATTTTAAAATTACTAATTGTTTTCTCATCAAGTTTATCAAGAATATCCGGATTGGGAATAAATACTTCTTTCCATGGGTCATCTACAATATACAGGTTGTTATCATCATCAATTGTAATACTTTCGTATGAAGGTAAAAAGTTCAGATTGTGATAAGACGGAATATAAGTAAGTGCATCATATTTTGAGAATGACTTAATATTTAATTCATCATCTAAGTCCAGATGAAATATTTTCCGGTTGTTTCTGTCAATACCCCAAAGTGAATTATTATTATCGGAAAATAATCCGCATACTGTCTGTATACCAAATTTTTTTGTGCTGATAGTTTTAATAATGTTCAAGTTTGATTTATCGCAAACAAATATAAGCGTACTATCAGCAAAAATATAATTATTTAAAAATCCCTCTAAGCCCAGGTAAAAATAATTTTCATCAATGGCAAATCCTTCGTACCCTATATTTGGCTTGGTATATTTGTAAAATAAACTTGCTGGCTTGTAAACCAATTTTTCAATTGAAACAATCTGTTTGGAAAACACATCATTATCTTTAAAAATTAACTTATAAATTCCAACATAATCATTAAAATTAATTCCATTACCTTCAACCGATAAAAAAACACTACCGTTATTTTTATCAAAAGCAATCTCTTCAAAATCCTGTTTTGGAAAATTTGAAAAATAGTTTGCTGCACTATCCACAAACGAAACATCTTCAATACTATAAATGGAATCATTATGAAGGGTTAAAAGATGGATAAAACCTATATCATCAGCCAGTAAAAAATATTTTTTATTACATTCGCTTTTTATAAATGCAATTCCGGATGTTTGATCAGTTCTTGATTGATTAGTTTTTAACCAAAGTGGAAAATTATCATCGGGTAGGAGATTAAGATTTTCATTTTGTGCATGCAGCACAAAGCTTAATGATAATAGGATTAATATTGCTGTGTACTTTGTATTCATCAAAAATTAAGAGAAATAAATAATCTGTTTCAAATATAAACATATTTCATTTACATCAAATAAAATTGCGTTTCTTGTTAAACTTTTATGCGTTAACTATCTTTGAGCAATGATTTTATTCCGATACATATTAAAAGCGCACTTCATTCCGTTTGTGTTTTCAATAATTACATTGATGTGCATTTTTCTGCTTCAGTTTCTGATGAAATTTGCAGACAGATTGGTAGGTAAAGGATTAGATACCTGGGTAATTACCAAACTAATTGCCTACAATCTTTCATGGATGGTTGTTCTTGTTGTACCGATGGCATCATTGGTTGCTACATTGATGGCATTTGGCAGTTTAAGTCAGAATAATGAAATAACGATTATGAAATCTTCTGGAATTAGTCTTTACAAAATGATGTTTTCTCCTTTTCTAGCAAGCATTATTGTTGCAATTCTTTTGTTTCAGTTTAATAATGATGTACTCCCTGATGCAAATCATCAAGCAAAAATTTTGATGAGCGATATTTCCCGTACAAAACCAACACTTTCACTCGAACCCGGATTTTTTTCTCAGGAAGTAAATAATTACGCAATTTTAGTTCGTTCAATCGATCAAAAATCAAACTGGTTATATCAAATCACAATCTACGATTATTCCAATGGTGCAAAGGTTAATGTTGTAACCGCGGACAGCGGAAGAATATTTTTTTCAAGAGATCAGTCAAAATTAATTATGGATCTTTATCACGGAGAAATTCATGAATCTGATGTACAAAATACAACCATGTATAGAAAGCTTGAGTTCGAAAAAAATATTATAGCTATGAATGGAGATCAGTTTTCATTTCAGCAATCAGGTCCTACATCCCGCGGTGAAAGAGAGTTAAGCGTTTACGATATGCAGGTGATTACTGACAGCCTAAAAATAATTTTAAATGAAAACACAAAAAGTTTTAACAAAGAGGTAAATAAATTCCTGTTAATTGATACTTTAAAAAATCCTAATGTTGCCTCAACCAAAATGGGCAATAATCCTGAATTAATGTATTTGCGCTCGTTAGAAAAAGTTAGATCTGCAAAAAATATAGTTATGGCTAACTTTAACAGGCTTGAATGGACAAAACGTGAACTTGAAAAATATGAAGTTGAAATTTATAAGAAATATTCTTTACCGGTTGCATGTATAATCTTTATGCTGATTGGCGCTCCACTTGGTATAATGGTACGCAAAGGAGGATTTGGTGTAGCCGCCGGAATTAGTCTGTTTTTTTTTCTTATCTATTGGGCATTTTTAATTGGAGGTGAAAAATTATCTGAAAGAGGATTCTTTTCTCCATTTATAGGAATGTGGGCTGCAAATATTGTTTTAGGTATAGCAGGAATTATTCTAACTATAAAAACCAATAAAGAAGTAAAGACATTAACGTTTACATTCTTTAAAAAATTAGTTCCTAAAAAATTCCGGCAAAGAAATATTGATGTTGAAAATGAAAATAATTGATAAATATTTAATCAAACAGTTTTTACAAACCATTGCATTTGGTTTACTTGGTTTTACTATAATTTTTATAGTGATAGATGCAATGGAAAACCTGGATGATTTTATAGATCAAAATGTTCCTGCATTAAAGATTATTCATTATTACATCGTTTTTTCTCCTGATATTATAAGATTAATGACTCCTGTTGGAGTTTTATTTGCGGCACTTTTTACTGCCGGCAAAGCAGCAAGCTCCAGTGAATTGACTGCAATTAAAGCTAGCGGAGTAAGTCTATTCAGATTTATGCTTCCATTTCTTATCACAACTTTTTTTATAAGCATGTTCTCAGTTTACTTTAGCGGGTATGTTGTGCCGATGGCAAATAAAACCAAACTAAATATTGAGCAGGAGTATCTAAAAAAAAATATTAGTTTTTCAGGCAGCAATATTTATTTCCAGGATTCTAAACAAAGAATTGTAAGTATTTCTTTTTTTGATAATAATTCCAATAGAGCCAATAGAGTAAGCATTCAGGATTTTAATCCTGCAAACCCAATACAAATGTTATCCAGAATAGATGCTATAAGTTTATCGTATGATAGTTTAAAACACATTTGGATAGCTAATAATGGTATTAAAAGAGAATTTTCCGGTAAACAGCAAAAAGCAGAATACTTTACAAATTTAGAAATACCAAACTTAAATTTTTCTCCGGCTGATCTTCTTAAAAAACAAACAAGACCATCAGAAATGAACCTTTCAGAACTCACCGATCTTATTAAATCTCAGGAAAACGCGGGTAATGATCCCACCTCAACTTTAATAGAGTACCACTCCAGAATTGCATTTGCTATGACGAGCGTTATTGTTGTTTTATTTGGATTACCGATTTCTGCTAATAAAAGAAAAGGCGGAGTTGCTTCACAGGTCGGTTTAAATATTCTTGTAACTTTTCTCTATTTAGTTTTTATGAAGGTAAGTCAGGCTTTTGGAAAAAACGGAGCATTAAATCCAATTCTTACAGCATGGTTTGCAAATTTTTTGTTCATGGCTGCGGCAGCAGTAAATCTGTGGCGGGCAAGGCAATAATTTATCAGACGTGAGAAGCAGAAATTATAAATTGTTACAAAAAAATTCTTATTAAAAAAGCCGGCTAAAAACCGGCTTTAATTTTTTAAAGAAAATTAATTTTTAATTTACTTTTTCATCAGGTTTTGGAGGAACAAATCCAAACATCTGATTTGGAGCAGAATCAATTTTAATTTCACCAAACTTAGATTCGAACTTATCTATATTATCCTTTAAAGCCTTCATTAACATTTTAGCGTGTTGTGGTGTTGTTATAATTCTGCTGTAAACTTTTGCTTTAGGAACACCGGGAACAATCCGCGTGAAATCAATAATAAATTCTGCCGGTGAGTGCGAGATGATAGCAAGATTGGAATAAATGCCTTCGGCTTCTTTATCACCAAGCTCAATATTAAGCTGCTGTCCTTGTGGTTGTTTATTTGGATCCATAATTAATTATTATCTCATTTCATCTGCTTTTTTGAAAGCATTAGTTGCATCATCCTGCATTCCTAATACTGAATAAACTTTTCCTAAAAGTTCCCATGTTTGTGCGTTAGCATCTTTCATTTGCACTGCTTTTTCTAAATAAGGTAAAGCTGCCTGATATTTCAATTTGTAATCATCAGTAACTTTTCCTTCTTCATCAGCTTTTTTGTTTATATATGTTCCCCACTTAACATAAGTAACACCTAAGTTATAAATTGCATTATCATAATTAGGATCTATTTCAATCGCTTTTTTGAATTGTGTTTCTGCGCCTTCAAAATCATTAATTCCTAAGAGAAGTACTCCATAGTTATATCTGTAATATTTGTTCTCAGGTTCAGCTGCAACACCTTTTTTGAAAGGTTCAATTGCTTCATTTGTACGATCAGCACCAATATATGAATTTGAAAGTGTAAGTAATAAATCAGAGTTATTTGGATGTACTTTTAATCCTTCTTCTAAAACTGTAATGCTCTTATTAAATTGTTCTTTAGCCTCAGTGTCTTTACCTTGAGTTTTTAAGTTTGTTCCGTTCACAAAATAGATCTCACCCAAAAATTTATAACCATCTAAAGCTTTTTCACGATCGATTAATTGCTGAAGCGGTTCTATAGCGGACTCATTATCACCTTTGCTTAAATATACAAAAGCTAAATTTTTATATGTATCTCCTGAATCCGGCTCAATTCTAAGAGCTGATTTAAAATCAGCAATTGATTTATCATAATAAACTTTAGCACTATCTGCATCAGAAGATTTTACACCCCGTTGATACAAGCTAACGCCTCTGTTAAATGCCTGTGCCCAAAAATATTTTCTTGAGTCGTTAATATTTTTTTCAAAATTTTTGCTGATTGCCAGGGATTTATCATAACTCTCAACCATACTTTCAAATTTTCCTTGTTCTCCCTGAACATATCCTAACAAATAATATCCTTCATCACTGTTTGGATTTTTTGTTATTTCCTTCTGTAAAACATCGATAGCTTTATCATAATTTTTTTGCTGAATGTACAATTTAGCACTGGTTATTTCGGTTGAGCCGCATTGATATCCGACAAAAACCATGCTTAGCATTAGAAATGCAAGAACGAACAATTTTGAATGTTTCATTTTTTCTCCGATTAATACTTAAAACTTAGTTTTTTTTGCCACAGTAAGCAATTTCTATGTTTCAAAGATACAAACATTTTTTAAAATATATAGCTATTTCTTAGGTGTTTATAGGCTATTTAAATTGATTTTACCTGCTTAAAAGGATATTTTTTGGTAACAAAAAAGAGGTTTATTGTGACAACAGAGCAAATTGTTAAAACTATTCCTAAAGTTCTGCTTCATGATCATCTTGATGGAGGTCTTAGAGCCCAAACTATTATTGATCTTGCTGAAGAACTTAATTACGATAAACTTCCGACAAAAAATTCTGCTGACCTTGCAGAATGGTTCCATCGCGGTGCAAACAAAGGAAATCTCGTCGAATATCTTCAGGGATTTGAACACACAACTGCAGTTATGCAAACAAAAGATGGACTTGAAAGAATTGCCTACGAAATGATGGAAGACATGTACAATGATGGTGTTGTATATGTTGAAACAAGATTCGCTCCCGTATATCATCGAATGAAAGGTTTATATTATGAAGACTCCGTAAACGCAGTACTTGCAGGATTAGAACGCGGTAAAAAAGATTTTGGCGTTGGTTATGGTTTGATACTTTGCGGAATGAGAAATATGAAAGACACAGTTGATATTGCGGAACTTGCAGTAAATTTTAGAAACGACGGAGTGGTTGGTTTTGATCTTGCCGGTGAAGAAGGCGGCTATCCACCCAAGAAACATATCGAAGCATTTCAGTACATCCAAAGAGCAAATTTTAATATTACTATTCACGCGGGAGAAGCCTTTGGTAAAGATTCTATCTGGCAGGCAATACAATGGTGCGGTGCACATCGCATTGGACATGCAACAAGATTGCTCGAAGATATTGTACTTGATTCTAATGGAAATGTTATAAGTTTTGGTGAACTTGCTCAATATGTTTTAGATAAAAGAATTCCATTAGAGATATGTCTTTTATCAAATGTTCATACTGGTGCCGTTGATAAAATTGAGAACCATCCATTTGGAATTTTATATAAAGAAAAATTCCGTGTTACATTAAACACTGATGACAGATTAATGAGTAACACTACTATGACAAAAGAGTTTTTAACGGCAATTCAATATTTTAATTTGAACTTTGAGGATTTTGAAAAAATAACTATCAACTCAATGAAATCAGCATTTATTCCATATAAAGAAAGATTACACTATATATATGACGTAATCAAACCGGGATATCAGAAAATGAGAGAAAAAATATTATCGTTTAATAATGTAAAAGGAGAAAATGAAAAAACTATTCACAAACTATAATTTTGAATTCGATAAAAACGAGAAAAAATTATTAAGTAATTTTTGCAAACAGGCACTAAAACAAGTAAGCGGTGATAATAGATTTTTTGCTGAAGAGAAAGCATTTAATTCCATCATAGAAAAATTAAAACTAGATGATGAAACTGTTAAATTCACAAAAGATGAAAAAATTAGAATTACTCATCAACTGAAACAAAACTCTGATTTTATGAAAAAAGAAATGAAGAAAAGCTGGTTTCTAAAAAAATGGATTTACAAATCACTTTACAAACAATATGATAATCTATTAGAAAAGCATTTTAAGGATTAAAAATGATCGCAGAATTTAAAGATATAATAGCTCCTACCGGAACAGAAATTTCCTGCAAGGGTTGGATACAAGAAGCCGCGATGAGAATGTTGATGAATAATCTTCATCCTGATGTTGCAGAAAATCCTGCAGAATTAATTGTCTATGGCGGAAGAGGAAAAGCAGCCAGAAACTGGGAAGCGTATGAAGCAATTATTAAATCATTAAAAGATTTAGAAAATGATGAAACACTTTTAGTTCAGTCCGGTAAACCTGTTGGCATTTTCAAAACACATATAAATGCACCACGAGTTATAATTTCAAACTCAATGCTTGTGCCCGATTGGGCAACCTGGGATGAATTCCGAAGACTTGAACAGCTTGGCTTAACGATGTATGGTCAAATGACCGCGGGAAGCTGGATTTATATCGGCACTCAGGGAATTCTGCAAGGCACTTACGAAACTTTTGCAGAAGCAGCAAAAAAATATTTTGGCGGATCGCTTAAAGGAAGATTTGTTTTAACTGCAGGTTTAGGCGGAATGGGCGGCGCTCAACCTCTCGCGGCAACTTTTAACGGAGCTGCATTCCTTGGTGTTGATGTTGATCGCTCCAGAATACAAAAAAGAATTGATACCGGCTACACAGATGTTATTACTGATAATTTGGATGAAGCATTAAAAATTGTTCTTGATGCAAAATCAAAAGGAGAAGCAATTTCTGTTGGATTAGTTGGCAATGCAGGTGAAGTTCATCACGAAATATTAAAACGTGGAATCATTCCTGATATCGTTACTGATCAGACATCAGCTCACGATATGTTAAATGGTTACGTTCCAATGGATATGAGTTTTGAAGAAGCACTTGATTTAAGAAAATCAAATCCTGATAAATATATTTCACTTGCTCGTAAAACTGTTATAAAGCATGTTGAAGCAATGCTGGAGTTTCAAAAGCGCGGTTCGATTGTTTTTGATTATGGAAATAATATCCGCGGTGAAGCAAAAGAAAATGGATTAACAAATGCTTTTGATATTCCGGGATTTGTACCCGAATTTATTCGTCCGCTTTTCTGTGATGGCAAAGGTCCATTCCGTTGGGCAGCACTTAGTGGTGATCCAAATGATATTTATGTAACTGATCAGGCAATTCGTGATGCTTTTCCTGAGAACAAACAGCTTATCAATTGGATTGATATGGCTCAAAAGAATGTTCACTTTCAGGGATTGCCAGCGCGTATTTGCTGGCTTGGTTATGGCGAGCGTGCTAAGATGGGAAAAATATTTAATCAGCTTGTTGCAGATGGAAAAGTTAAAGCTCCAATTGTAATTGGAAGAGATCATCTTGATTGCGGATCTGTTGCATCACCAAATCGCGAGACAGAAGGTATGATTGACGGCAGTGATGCAATTGCAGATTGGCCTATACTTAATGCATTGCTAAATGCCATCGGCGGTGCAAGCTGGGTTTCAGTTCATCATGGCGGTGGAGTGGGAATTGGAAAATCAATTCATGCAGGAATGGTTATAGTTGCGGATGGGTCAAAAGAAGCCGAAGCAAGATTAGAAAGAGTTCTAACTTATGATCCTGGTATGGGTATAATGCGTCACGCTGATGCTGGTTATCAGCAGGCAATTGATAACGCAAAAAAATGGAATGTTAAAATTCCAATGTTAAAGTAGAAGTCATTGCGAGTAAGTCTTCGAGCGAAGCAATCTGTTTTACATATAGTAAATTGAGTTATGTCATTCCCACGTAAGCCTGCCTATCGGCAAGGCAGGTGGGAATCCATTTTGAATCAGAGGTTATAGATTCCCGCTTTCGCGGGAATGACAAAAAAATGAAAACACATTTGAAAAATATTTATTTAATTGTTTTTATTGCGACATTAAATTCTTTTGTAATTGCTCAAGACAAAAGCAAAATAGATTTTGAAAATTGTACATTCAACGGTTTTCTGCTTAACGGCAAAGTGAAATTTGTAGAATCATTTCCGGATATAAAAGTTCAAATAGTGGATGCATTTCCTGATCTGAAAGTTAAACTTGTGAATTCATTTCCGGATGATTGCGGTGAGTGGCAGATAGTTGAGTCATTTCCGGACGTTAAAATTAAAATAGTGGATTCATTTCCGGATATAAAAATAAAATTTGTGGAATCGTTTCCGGGTAAACCATAATTAAAAAATCTTTTATAACACTGAACCGTCATCCCGAGCGTAGTCGAGGGAGGAAGCTAGCCATCCTTCGTCTTCGCTCAGGATGACAATTGAAAATAAATAATAACAAAGAGGTTAAAATGAAACTCAAAGTATTAGTAGCGGATAAATTTCCGGATAAATATATCCAGCAAATGAAAGACCTTGATCTTGAAGTAATCTACAATCCAAAACTTGGAGAAAAAGATCTTCCCGAAGCAGCGAAAGATGTTGATATCGTAGTTGTCCGTTCTACTATCGTTAATGAAGAAGCAATTAACTATAGTAAGAAACTTAATTTAATAATCCGCGCTGGATCGGGAGTTAATAATATCAACATTGCTGCGGCAAATAAAAAAGGAATTTATGTAACCAACTGCCCCGGAATGAATGCGGTTGCCGTAGCTGAACTGGCAATTGGGTTGATGATTTCTTTGGATCGTTTTATTCCTGATAACGTTTCTGATTTTAACAAAGGCGTTTGGAATAAAGACAAATATTCTAAAGGTAAAGGATTAAAAGGTAAAACGCTTGGTTTAATTGGAGTTGGAAACATTGGTAAGGAAGTTGCAAAGCGTGCAAATGCTTTTGAGATGAATGTTTATGGAAAAGATATTACCCGGATTGAAGGTGTACAGATAAAAGATTTTAGTGAAATGGATCAGCTTTTGCCTTTATGTGATATTGTTACAATCCACCTCCCTGCTACTCCGCAGACAAAAGGATTGTTTAACAAACAGATGTTTAGTTATATGAAAGATGGAGCTTATTTAGTTAATACATCACGGCATGATGTAGTTGTTGAGGATGATCTTCTTGAAGCAATTAAAGAAAAAAATATTCGTTATGCCTGCGATGTTTTTAAAGGCGAGCCTGAAGGTAAATCCGGAGAAGTTTCATCCAAACTGCAAAACAATCCTAATATTTATGTAACGCATCATATCGGTGCTTCTACAGAACAAGCTCAGGATGCAGTTGCTGAAGAAACAATAAACATAATCAAAAAATTTGTTCACAGCGGAGTTATTGAACATTGGGTTAACAGGGCTAAAATAACCGACGCTCATTATCAATTAGTTGTAAAGCATTATGACAAACCCGGAGTACTTGCAAGTGTGCTTGATGTAATAAGAAGCGGACAAATTAATATTGAGGAAATTGAAAACATTATTTTTGAAGGTGGAATTGCCGCTTGCTGTACAATGAAATTACAATCTGCCGCAACTGCAGATATGCTAAAACAGATAAGTGAAAATGCTAATGTAATTAGTGTTAGCCACGTAGAGATTTAGATTTATGCAATGGCGATTCTAAGAATCACCTGTATTAAAACAAAAAAAAATTTCTTTATTAAGAGGACATCTTGTTGATTCAAAAAGAATGCCCAAAGTGTAAAAAAATAAAATCAGTAAATGATTTTGTGACCATTTATGGTTATAGAAGTCAAAAAGGTAAATATTGTAATGAGTGTCATAATCAGATGGAAAAAGAAACGGTAGTAACTTTTTTAGAGGGTAGAGATTTCTGTTTATACTGTGGAAAAAAAATTGATAAAATGTACGAATGGGAACGTACTGGGAAGTCGATTTTTACATATGTTAATCTTGATCATATGGATCCCCGCTCTTTAGGTGGTAAAGACAATAGAAGTAATACTGTTTATTGTTGTACTGCATGTAATAGGAAGAAAGGAAACAAAACATTTGTAGATTGGTTAAATCTTTTAGAACCAAAATATCAAAAACTCTCAAGAGAAGTTTATATAAATAAACACAAGAGAGTTCCGGAAAAATTCAAAAAAAAGAGTGGCTATGGTGGAATTGAAATAAAATTTAGTATTCAATAATATTTTATTGCGAGACAATTTTGAAGTTAAATATTTTTGTAATTTTAATATTAGTTGTGATCTCAGCAGAACTATCATTTTCACAACCTCTCACCGAAAGATACAAGAGTTTTGGAGAGATGTTTGTCCCAAAGTTCTCATCTGCACCTTTTCCGCATCCTGAAAGAAAAAATGGACACAATTATGATGGTAATACATATTCTGCCAAAGAGCATTATAGTGACAGCAGTGTTGCGATATTTATTCCCAAAGGATTTAAACCGACAGAAAAAATAAATTTTGTGATTTACTTTCACGGATGGAATAATAACATTGATAGTGCATGTGCTCAGTTTAATCTTATCGAACAATTTTCTGAAAGCAATAAGAATGCAATATTTGTTTTCCCAGAAGGTCCAAAAAATTCACCTGATTCTTTTGGAGGAAAGTTAGAAGAAAAAGACGGCTTGAAAAACCTGATTGATGATGTTTTAAAATATTTAAATGAAAATGCAAAATTGAATTCTAACAAAGTTGGAGACATCTTTTTAGCAGGACACAGCGGGGCTTATCGGGTTATTTCATTTTGTGTAATGCGGGGAGGTTTAACAGCAAATATTTCTGATGTGGTTTTGTTTGATGCACTTTATGGACAGACAGAAAAATTTTCTTACTGGATTAATAATTTTAACGGCAGATTTATTGATATTTATACGGATAATGGCGGAACAAAAGAAGAAACTGAAAATTTAATGGATGATCTGGATGCCTGGCAAATTCCATATTTTAAATCTGAAGAATCACAATTAAAGATTAATGATTTAAAAAATAATAGATTGATATTTATTCATACGGGTTTAAGTCATAATCAGGTCATTTCTGGCAAGAATCAACTCAAAAATTATTTAAAAACAAGTAAACTATCGTTAATTGAAAATTAATTAATACAGTTTATTCTAAATATTTACTTTGGTATTTTACTTGAAAAGAATAAAGTGTTTATGAAAGAATATACTGCTAACGAAATATTTGAAATATTGAGAGATCACAAATCAGTGCTTAAAAAGTATAAAGTAAACCGAATTGGTTTGTTCGGTTCTCACTCCAGAAATCAATCCAATGATAGCAGCGACATTGACTTTCTTGTAGATTTTGAGGAAAAAACTTTTGATAATTTCATTGAACTAGCTTTTGAACTTGAAGAGTTATTTGGAAGAAAAGTTGATTTGTTAACTGAAAAAGGTACTAGTCCTTATATCCTTCCTTTTATTAAAAACGAAATCAGATGGTATGAAACAAGATAAAGTTTATCTTCAACATATTTTTGATGAGATTGATTTCATTCTCAACGAGACTAAAAAACTTGACTATGATAAGTTTATAGAAAGCGAAATATATACTCGTGCTTTTTCTAGAAGTTTAGAAATTATTGGTGAAGCTGTAAAAAATTTATCATCAGATTTTAAGGAGTCACATAATGAAATAGAGTGGAAGAAAATTGCTGGAATGCGAGACAAACTGATTCATGAATATTTCAGAGTGGATTTTGAAATAATGTGGGACGTTATAAAAAATAAATTACCTGAAATCCATTTACTAATAAAAATATTAATCAACTAGTACAATTAAATTATACAAACTTAATATCTATCATATCCTTAATTATTCCGTGGAAGTAAGGCAACTGTATTAGTGCTTTTATCCCTTCAAGATCCTGATCTTCAAGATCGAAAACAATATGCTGGACGTTGACTGAAATAAAATCTAATGAAGTCTGTGTAAAGCCTTTTAATAAATTAGAGTAATCTTCTGTATGACCATTTAAAAAATGATCTCTGTATTTATCGGCAAAAGATTTTAAAACTGATTCTGAAACACCTGCAAGCACAAAATTAACATACGGTGCATTTAACAATTCAATTATCTCTTCTGAAAAACTTAATCCATTTAAAAACAATTCTTTTTCATAATTCTCATCACCGACGATTAGTGTGTTATCATTAAGATGAGAGTTTTTATCTTTTACTAAAGTTGTTGTAACATCAACATCATAGAATTCTTTAAATAAAATTTTACTAAGTATAATTTCATTTGTGGTCACATCACCCAAAAGAAAAATTTCTTCAAGTGATTCCTGCCCTTCTTTAAAGTGAATATATGAATTTGATAATAATGCATTGAATGATAAGCCGATTTTTGAAGACACAAAAAGATCCTTAAAAGTAAACAGATCCAATGTGGGAATAAGACCTACTGCTGTTTCTTCATTTAATAATTTTTTGGCTATAACTGAAGCAGGATGAAACTCAATTTTGTAATTGTCATCAAGAGTTAACTCTGAAAGGAATATTTTTGAAAAAACATTTTGAGGTAGAAATATTTTTGTATTCATAGAATAAAAAAGCCGCTTCTTTTAGCGGCTTCCAAATAAAATTTTGTACTAGTTTTTTTTACTTTTAATTCTTGCTGCTTTACCTGAAAGATTTCTGAGATAAAATAATTTTGCTCTTCTAACATCTCCCTGTTTAAGTACTTCAACTTTTGCAATTTTGGGTGAATTAAAAGGGAAAATTCTCTCAACGCCAACACCACTAGACATTTTTCTAACCGTAAAAGTTTTATTTAAGCCAGAACCTCTTACGCTAATTACATCACCTTCAAATGATTGTAATCTCTCTTTGTCACCCTCAATAACTCTAACCTGAACACGAATGTGATCGCCTGGATTAAAATCAGGCATATCAGTTTTAATCTGGTCCGGTGCTATTTTATTTATATCGATCATTTCATACTCCGCTAATTATTATATTTTCTCCACTTTTCAGTTAAGATTTTGGATTGTTCTTGTTTCCACTTTTTAATTTCTTTATCGTTACCCGAAAGTAAAACTTCCGGAACTTTCATTCCTCTGTACTCAGCCGGTCTTGTAAAAAATGGTGCTTCAACCACCTCACCATCCTGGAATGAATCATCAAGAGCTGCTTCACTATCGTTAAGTACCCCCGGAATCAATCTGATCACAGCATCTGCAATAATCAATGCAGGCAACTCACCGCCGGTCAAAACATAATTTCCAATAGATATTTCGTCAGTTGCAAAATATTCTCTAACTCTGTCATCAATTTCTTTATAATGCCCTGCAATAATCAAAATATTTTTTGCTAGTGATAACTTGTTTGCATATTTCTGATCAAACAATTTACCTTTGGGTGTAGTAAAGATTATATGATCGTACTTAACAGAACTTTTTAATTTTTCAATACACTCAAAGAACGGTTCAGGTTTAAGTATCATTCCGGCGCCACCGCCAAAAGGTTTATCATCTATTTGCTTGTGCTTATCAAATGCATAATCTCTAAGATTATGAACTTCTATCTTAACCTTCTTTTTATTCTGAGCTCTTTTTAAAATACTTGTGTTAAGCGGACTTGAAAGAAGTTCCGGTACTGCAGAGATAATATCAATCCTCATCATCATCAAGCTCAAAGTCAGATTTTAACCTAAGAATCTTCGTTTCAGTTTCAATTTTTTCAAAAATAGAAGGAACATATGGAATAAGAATTTCTCTTCCATCTTCCCTGCAAATTTCAATAACCGGATTTGCAGGAGTTTCAAAATAATCGGTAACTACTCCAATTAGCTCATCCCCTTTAAATACTTTAAATCCATTTAACTCGGGATTTAGATGAACATCGCCTTCGAGTTTCTTATAATCTGAACTATCAATAAAAACATCTCTGCCTATAAAAACTGAAGTTTCTCTTTCATCTTCAAAATTTTTGAATTTAAAAAAGACTGAATTTTTTACATTCAATGTTTCTTCAATTTCTATCTTTTTTTTCTGATTCCAGAAATCCAGATATAAAAATCTTATGGAATCAGGATTTACACTAAATCCTGGCACCATTTGAACTTTAAGAAAACCGTCCTTACCGGCAGAAAGAATTTTAGCTATAGGATAAAAATCATTCAATTAAAGTACTTGAATGCTTAATCTTCAATTTCTAATATAGCTCTTTTACCTTCTTTTGCCGAAACAGCAGTTAAAAGTGTACGCATTGCCTGGGCTGTTTTCCCCTGCTTGCCAATCACTTTACCTATGTCATCTGCCTGGACTTTTAAAGACAAAACCACCTTTTTTTCTTCGGTTAATTTTTCTTCAACAACAACGCCATCTGGATTATCTACCAGTTGTTTCGCAATGTACTCAATGAACTCTTTCATAATAGAAGCCTCCTAAAATGAACCCGGGTGAATAAGTAGTTATGTACAGTTTTAATAAGGATTTACTCTTATTATGTGTGTAACTCAGAAGCGACACCCGTAACTTCTGCTGTACCTCCAGTCAATAATTTTAAGCTACAAGCAAATTAACTTGCAGTTTGCTCTTCTGTTTTAGCTTCTTGTGAATCAGCTTTTTTCTTCTTCTTGCCAGATTTTTTTTGAGCAGAAGCCTCTTTAAGGCTTTGCCAGTTTTTTAACATTGCTTCAGATTTTTCATCAGAAAGTTTACGTCTTGCAATATCTCTTTTAAGATTTATTCCTGTCTGGCTTAGTAAACTTTTTACCGTGTCGGTTGGCTGTGCACCGTTATCCAACCAGTAATTTACTCTATCTTCTTTCAAATCTATTGTATGTGGATTTGTAAGTGGATTATAGATGCCTACCGCTTCAAGAAATTTACCATCTCTTGGTGACCTGGCATCTGCAGCAACAACTTTATAGATGGGTTGTTTCTTTTTTCCCATTCTTCTCAATCTTAACTTAACAGCCAAATTATTATCCTCCGGATATTATATCTCTATATCAATTAAATTTAAAATTTCGCATTGAACTTGGCATTCCTTTTTTGCTCAGGCTGCTCATCATTCTTTGCATTTCACTAAACTGCTTAACTAAACGATTAACATCTTGGATAGAAGTTCCACTCCCCCTGGCAATTCTTTTACGGCGATTACCGTTTAATAGTTTGGGAGTGCTTCTTTCTTCCTTCGTCATCGAGTTGATTATCGCCTCAACTTTAACCAGCGCTTTATCATCAACAGGTGCGTTTTTCATTTGAGCGCTAAGACCGGGAATCATTCCAAGCAATGATGTTAAAGAACCCATTTTCTTGATGACTTTAATTTGCTTAAGAAAATCATCAAAATCAAATTTATTTTTTCTTAATTTTTCTTCTAATTTTTCTGTTTCAAAGTCATCAAAAGAAGCCTGTGCCTTCTCAACAAGGGAGATCACATCACCTTTACCAAGAATTCTTGACGCAAGACGGTCAGGATAAAATATTTCCAAATTTTCAAGTTTTTCGCCATTGCTGATAAACTTGATCGGTTTACCCACCACTGATCTGATAGAAAGCGCTGCTCCACCGCGTGAATCACCATCAAGCTTTGTGAGTACTATCCCATCAAAATTTACAGTTTCATTAAAAGCTTTTGCGGAATTTACAGCATCCTGTCCTGTCATAGAATCCACAACAAACAAATTTTCGTTGGGATTAATAATACGTTTTATATCTGATACTTCAAGCATCATTTGCTCGTCAACATGAAGTCTGCCTGCGGTATCAAAAATTATTGTATTATAATTATTTACCTTTGCGTATGCTAAAGCTTCAGTTGCAACTTTTCTTGCATCTTTTTCTTCAAGTGAAAATACTTCCACCCCAATTTGACTACCGAGTAATTTTAATTGCTCTATAGCAGCAGGTCTGTAAACATCAGCGGCTACTAATAATACTTTTCTTTTTTGCTCGGTTAATTTTTTTGCTAGTTTACCGCAAAATGTAGTTTTACCGGATCCTTGCAGCCCGACAATCAGAATAGTTGTAATACCAGAAGGATTGATCTGTAACTGCTGATTATCACCGCCGAGTAATTGAGTTAATTCATCATAAATAATCTTTGTAATAAGCTGACCGGGTGAAATAGAGGCGATTACTTCTTTGCCAAGAGCTTTGATCTTAACGTTTTCGATAAAGTCTTTTGCAACTTTATAATTTACATCAGCATCAAGAAGGATTCTTCTAATTTCACGAAGACTATCAGAGATATTACTCTCTGTTAATTTACCCTGTCCGGTAACTTTCTTTAGTGCTGATTCTAACTTTAGAGATAATTCTTCAAACATAACTTTATCAAATCAACTTCAATTAAATATACTAACTTTCTCTCAAGGCATTTGCACCGGATACAATTTCAAGTATCTCTGTAGTAATTGCAGCTTGTCGTTTACTATTGTAAGTAAGACTTAGGGTTCTGATCAGTTCTTTTGCATTCGTTGTAGCATTATCCATAGCTGTCATACGTGCAGCAAACTCAGATGCATTGGATTCCAGTAAAACTTTCCAGATCTGACCCTTCAAGTGTTTTGGGATCAAATAATTAAAAATAAATTTTTGATCCGGTTCATAAATATAATTTGTTGATTCGATCTTATCACTTTCCATTTCATTATTAATTGGAATTGGTAAAAACTGTTCAACAACTATTTTCTGCTGAATGATAGATTTAAATTCATTGAAGATAATAATTACTTTATCGATACTGCCATCAATATATTTTGGAATTAATTCATTCACTAAATTTTGCGCTGTGCTATAGTTTAACTGGGCAAATACTCCGGGATATGCAGCACTTACTTTATAATCTCTTCTTGTAAAATAATCTGATCCTTTTTTACCCAGGCAATAAAGTGTATAATCTAAACCTTTTTGTTTAACTTCCTCATCAATATATCGGGTAGCTTCTTTTAAAATATTGGTATTAAATGCGCCGCAAAGCCCTCTGTCAGCAGTTACTACAACTACTGCAATATTTTTTATGTCTCTCTCTGCAATTAATGGATGTGTTGATTTTTCATCTTCATTTACAAGATGTGAAAGTAAAACAGATATTCTTTTAGCATATGGTCTGGCATTCAATATAGATTCCGTGGCACGGCGTAATTTTGCAGCAGCCACCATTTTCATAGCTTTAGTAATCTGCTGTGTGCTTTTTACACCTTTTATTCTAAGTTTTATATCTCTTAAAGTTGCCATTATTATCTAAAAAAACTTTTTTTATTTGAACGTAGATAAAAATTCTTGTCCCGCTTTTTTAATCAACTCTTCGGTTTCTTTGCTAACATCTTTGTCTTTTTTTATTGAATCAAAAATTTGTTTGTACTTAATTTCAATAAATTCCAATATTTCTTTTTCAAAACGCTTAACATCTTTAACTGGAATTTCATCCATAAAACCTTTGGTACCGTAATAAATACTTACTACCTGCTTTTCGATAGGTACTGGTTCATACTGCCCTTGTTTTAATAACTCTACTAATCTTGCGCCTTTAGCCAAAGTTCTTTGTGTAGATTTATCAAGATCAGAACCGAATTTTGCAAATGCCTCTAACTCCCTGTACTGGGCAAGATCAAGCTTCAAACTTCCGGCTACTTTTTTCATCGCTTTTATCTGAGCATTACCACCCACTCTTGAAACTGAAATACCAACGTTAATTGCTGGTCTTATTCCTGCATTAAACAAGTTTGATTCAAGATAAATTTGTCCATCGGTAATAGAAATAACGTTTGTAGGGATGTAAGCCGAAACATCTCCCTGCTGTGTTTCAATAATCGGAAGCGCTGTCAAACTTCCACCGCCTTCAGCATCACTAAGCTTTGATGCTCTCTCAAGTAATCTTGAATGAAGATAAAAAACATCACCAGGATAAGCTTCACGTCCCGGCGGTCTTCTTAATAGCAAAGATAATTCTCTATATGCTTGTGCTTGTTTTGAAAGATCATCGTAAATACACAGAGCATGTTTACCGTTATCTCTAAAAAATTCACCTAAAGTAGCTCCAGAGTAAGGAGCGATAAACTGAAGCGGTGCGGGTTCAGAAGCAGCTGCAGAAATAACTGTTGTGTAATCCATTGCACCGTTTTCCTGCAGTTTAGCAACAACCTGAGCTACTGTAGATTCCTTTTGACCAATTGCAACATAAACACAGTAAACCGGATTTATACCAAGAGATTTTGCCTCTTCGGTGTGAGTATATTTTTGGCTGATTATTGCATCAATTGCAACTGCAGTTTTACCTGTTTGTCTATCACCAATAATTAATTCTCTTTGTCCTCTTCCAATTGGGATCATTGAGTCAACTGCAACGATGCCAGTTTGCAGCGGTTCTTTTACGGGTTGTCTTTGAACAACACCTAATGCCTTTCTTTCAATCGGTAAAAACTGAGAAGTATTTATTGGTCCTTTCCCATCAATCGGAAATCCAAGAGGTGTTATAACACGACCGAGCATTTCATTGCCAACCGGCATAGAGGCAACACGTTTAGTACGTTTAACGGTATCTCCTTCTTTTACCAGAGTAGTATCGCCAAATAAAACGCATCCCACGCTGTCTTCTTCAAGATTTAATACCATTCCAAAAACATCGTTTGGAAATTCAACTAATTCACTTGCCATCACTTGAGACAATCCGTAAACACGTGCTATACCATCGCCAACCTGCAGCACTGTTCCTACATCATAAATATCAACTTCACTTTCAAATCCGGAAAGCTGCTTTCTTAATATTGCAGATATTTCATCAGGTCTAACTTCTGCCATTTGTAATTTCCTTTATTAAATTCCTTTGAATTAATTTAATGTAATGCCGTGTTGCAATAATTGTTTTCTTAATAATCCCAGTTGATGAAGCATCGAGGCGTTATATACTGTATCACCAACTTTAGCTATAAATCCGCCTATAATATTTTGATCAACTTTAAAAGTTAAGCGAGCACTCTTTTTTAAATGAGATTCAAATTTTTGCTGTAGTTTAATTTTTTGGTCATCACTAAAATCAAATGCAGTAATAACATTAACCTTTACAGCACCAATGTGTTCATCTTTTAAACTTTCAAACTTTTCTAATATTTCAACAAACAGTTCTTCTCTACCCTTTTCAATAACAAAATTCAAAAAGTCCAGGCTGTCTTTGCTAATTAATTTTCCAAAAACTTCTGCAAGTATTGATTGCTTGGTTTCTTTTTTGATTATAGGACTTTTAAATGCTCTTAACAGTTCACGACTTTTGATCAGACTTTGATATACCAAATCAAAATCATTGGTTACCCTAGCAAGAATATTTTTCTCAACAGAGGTATCAATAAAAGATTGAGCATATCTATTTGCAACTTTTGATGAAGCCATGATTAATTTTTTGATATCTCGTTTATATACTTATCAACTATTTTCCTGTTCTTTTCAGCATCAAGATTTTCTTTTAAAATCTTTTCAGCAGCCTGAACAGAAATTTCTGCAATTTGATTTTTTAATTCATCAAACGCAGCATTCTTTTTTCGATCGATTTCTGCAGCAGCTTCTTCAATCAATTTTTTAGCCTCTTCCTTACTATCCTTAATCATCTGATCTTTAAGATTTTGGGCAAATAATCTGCTTTGCTCAATAATCTTTTTAGATTCATCTTCAGCTTTCGATAAGCTATTTTGATTTTGGGCCAAAATTTGTTTTGCTTCATCTTTAGCTTTTTCTGCCTGCTCGAGTGAATCTTTTATTGCATCTTCTCTTTGTTTTAATGCAGATAAAATCGGTTTCCAGGCAAATCTTGTAAGAAGAATCAAAAGCAAAATAAAGGTCAGCGAAGTCCAGAATGCTAAACCGCCATTAACGGAAAGTAATCCACCGCCGCCGCTTTCTGATTCAGATACAACCAGAGCAAGAAAAGCAAATGTACTATTTGCAATCATAATCTTATTGTTAAAATTGTTATTAAAAAGGAGTGCACTTTACACTCCGTTTAACTAATTACTTACCGGCTAATATAAAGCAGATAACCAATGCGAAAAGTGAGATACCTTCAATTAACGCAGCAGCGATAATCATAGAGGTTCTTATTGTTCCGGCAGCTTCTGGTTGTCTTCCACTCGCATCCATTGCAGAAGCAGCTAACTTACCAATACCTAAAGCACCTCCGATGATTGTTAATCCAGCGCCAATACCAGCAGCTAAACTTGCAAATTCCATTAATTTTCTCCTTTTGTTAGATTCATTATTTTTATTGTTTTCTTAATGTTCTTGATGAACTGCCATGCCTATAAATAATCCGGACAGAATTGTAAAAATATATGCCTGTAATAAGGCAACTAATATCTCAAGTGAATAAATAAATAACGCCATTGGAATCGCTAAACCTGCCCAGGCAACATTTTGCATAACAAATATTAAACTTATTAAAGCATACACAACTATATGTCCTGCTGTCATGTTTGCAAAAAGACGAATAGCCAAGGCAAACGGTTTTGTCAGTAATCCTAAAAACTCAACCACGATCATAATTGGCAATAATAAAATTGGTACACCGTGTGGAATTAATCCTTTGAAGTAACCAAAAGCACCATTGCTGCGCATTCCACCATACTGAGTTACAATAAATGAAAAGATAGCCATTACAGCGGTTACGGCTATATTACTTGTAAATGTAGCTGAGAATGGCACCAATCCTAAAAAGTTTCCAAAAAGAATAAAGAAAAAGGCAGTTAACAGATATGGTAAAAACTTCTCAAATCCTTTTCCAATAGTTGGTTTGGCAATTTCATCGCGCACAAAAACTATAAATATTTCCCAAAAATTTGTAAATCCCTTTGGAACCATTGATGATTTGTATGCTTTAGCAACTCTTGTCATTACAATAAAAAGTAAGAGCGATCCAAGCCACATAAAAATAACATGCCGTGTTATGGATAGATCCAAACCAAAAAGTTCAAAATGCGGAAGATATAACTTGAAAAAAGGTGAAAAATCAAGATAATTTCCGTCCATTACATGATGGAGAATCCAATCACTTCCGGATGCGGCCTTGGTAGTTTTGAGGCTATCAACAATTATTTGTGTTGAAGTCGAATCAATCATTGTTTGTCTTGATTATTATATTCTTTTTTTGCGTTAGTATGTAAATCTCTACTATGAGATAGTAGAAATAGAAAATAAAGGTTGTAAAGATAAAAGAATTGGGTCTAACAAACAAGAATTTTAGTGCTATAACAATCAGTACAAACATCAACACAAATCTGGCTACAAGTCCTCCAAACACTATAATTAAGAACATTTTATCGGTTTTTTCAAACCCGAATTGGATCGCTAAAACACCTGTAAAGAAATTAATTGAAGAAAAGATGAAGCCATAAAAGAGACTAAAGAAATTATCCGGATCTATATTTTTTGAGACGTATAAAAATAAAATTCCAAAGAAAAAAACAATTGGGATGATGCTAAAAAAGTAAAATATTCTATTTTTTTTCATCCTTAGTTTTACTTCGTTTTTCCAAGTAGCTAACAGTCTTAATTAAATTATAAAGTCCTATTCCAATTCCTAAAAATCCAAGTATCAAAGTAAATATGTAATTCTGACGAAATTTATCATCAAGCCAGCTGCCTATTAAAACTGAAGCGACAATTGTTACCGCAAGCTGCAGCCCTAACCCAAGATAAGGACCTACATCCCGCATTGATTTAGCAAACCCGGAATCATCTTCCGGTTTATGCTCCATTCTACTCTCCTTTGTTAACAGGCTTGAATGAAGGCTGGCCGCTCATAGAACTTTTCCCTTCAAAAATAGCACCTGCTTCAACAACCAGAATTTTTGTTAACAAATCACCTTTCAAAATTGCTTTTGATTCCAACACAAGTTTTTCTTTGGCATTAACTGTCCCTTCAACTTTACCACCGATTGAAACAGTTTCGCCTGTCAGTTGTCCCTGTATACTTCCGTGCTCTCCCACTGTAAGATTTCCCTGAGCAGTTATATCTCCTTTGATATTTCCGTCCACACGGACATTACCATTACTTGAAACTTTTCCTTCGATAACAACACCACTGCTAATAATTGTTACTTCTTCCATAGAGCTCCCGTTTGATTTAGTTTTCAAAATAAGACTCCTAAAATTTAATTAAAACTTTTGCCGGATCAATTGGTTTTCCATCTTTCCAAATTTCAAAATGAAGATGTGGACCAGTAGATTCAGTCCCTGAGTTTCCGCTTAATGCAATCAACTCACCCTGCTTTACAAAGTCTCCTTCTTTTTTAATTAGTGATGCACAATGCATATACTTTGTAATATAATTTTCTGTATGATTAATTATAATTGTATATCCATAACCTGCAGTGTAATCAGAAAACACCACATATCCGCCGGCTGATGCAAATATAGGACTGTTTTCTTTCATTGCATAATCGTTACCAAAATGTCCACGTTTAGGTTCAAAAGATTTACTTATGAATCCTTCAGCAGGAGGTACAAAGGAAATTTCTTCGTTTTGATTCTGCAATAATTTATCAAAAAACTTTAAGAAAGCACTTAAAATATTTCCATCCATCGGCAGTTTGCCAGCCAATGTATCTTTCTTTTCAACCGGTTTATCAAGTAGAGTTGAATCACCCAACATAATAGCAAATTTTAACCGATGGTTAACAGATTTTAATGATTCAATTTCTTTTGCAAGAAATATTACTTTGTTATTTAAAATTTCTACTTTCTTTTTATCTGAATCAGTTAAACGTAATGAATAAGGAAACAGCATTTCGCTAAGCGGCGTAAAACTGATAACATAAAATCCAAGTAAGAAAATTAAAAGACTGTATATTCCAATGTACGTCATCAACTTAGCAAATGAAATCTTTATTGAGCGCGGAGCATTAGCTGTTTCTTCCGGAACTACAACAACCGAAAATTTTTTTAATTTTTTAATCTTCATCATTTTATTCTAAGTATAATCTTTAATCTAATTTAGCTTTTTCATTAATTCTACAAATTTAATTCTGCCCTCCCGGACTAGAACAGGCTCGTCTTTACTTAAATCTATAAGTGTTGATGCCTCAAAAAATGATTTCTTATCAGAATAAAATATCGCATCTACTTCGCTGGCAAACTCCTGAATAATCTGCGATGGATCATTCATTGGCTCATTTCCTGTTCTGTTAACGCTGGTTGATACTAAAGGCATCTTTAATTCATTAATTAATTTTAAACAAAACCTATGGTTCGGAATTCTAAAAGCACCTGTTTCAGATTTGAGCAATTCCTGATATTTATTGTTAAGTTTTAGAATGACTGAAACCGGATTTGGCCAGATTGATAAAAGAAAATCCAGATATCTTTCAGAAGTTATATCTGCATAACTTTTTAAAATTTCAAGATCAGAAATAAGAAATATATAACGTCTCCAATTAATCTTGCCTTTAATTTCACTAATCTTTTTAATGGCAGTTTCATTAAAGGGGTTACCACCAAATCCATAGATAGTATCTGTTGGATAAATAAAAACAGACCCGGTCAAAAATAATTCGGCGGCAATCTTAACACTTTCTTCAAATTTTTCATCAATATTTATTAACAGGTGTTTTTTCATGTCAATCACTTAACATTTCCTCCATTTTAGAAATTATTTGTTCTGGTAATAAATTTTTTCCACATTCAAATGTTTTGATCGGACAAATATCATAACCATGAATTCCGCAAGGTTTACATTTTAAATCGTTAAAACTCATAAAAGAACTTTTTTTATTATAAGGATAAAATCCAAACTCAGGAACAGTTGAACAATAAATTGTCAAAACTTTTATATCTGCACACATGCCCATATGGGTTGGTGCGCTATCATTTGATAATAATATTTTTGCATTTTTTAATAGTTGTATGCTTTCAACAATTGAAAATTCATCCGCTGCATTTAACACATTGCTAAAAAATCGGGACGTTATCTTTTCACATAATTGTTTATCATTTTCACCACCGATTAATACAATTTTATTTTTTCTATCGGCAAAATGATTAATAATATTTTCAAAATATTCTGCAGGATATTTTTTGGTATTCCATATACTTCCCGGAGCTACTGCAATAAATCCATCGTGTAGATCATTCCTTTTTATAAAATTATTTACTTTTTCAACTGATTGATTTTCAATATTAACTTCAGGTAGTATTTTCCAACTATCTTCATTATATGTAAAACCTATCAAATCAAGATTTCTCTGCACTTCATGTTTTAATGGATTATAAACTATTAAATTTTTGTAAACATGCATCAATGCAGAGTTATCAAATCCAAACGATTCCCTAATTTCTAATAAAAGAACAATTAAAGATGTTCTTAAAGATCTGTGCAAAGAGTATAACTTTGTATAATTATTTTTTTTTAATTCCTTAACAAATTTGTAAGAGTTAATTAAAGATTTGTGTTTACCCTTTTTATCAATGACAACAGTGTTATCTACATAAGGGGAAGCATTAAAAATCTCTTCTGTAGATGGGATACATAGAACATCAATAACACTATTTGGAAATTTACTTTTGAATACTTGTATCGCAGGCAAAGTTAAAATTGCATCGCCGGGAAAAGCAGTTTGAATAAATAATATCCTTTCGTCATTCATCTTAATGTTTCCATCTTTTATGCATCCAAAACCACTGCTCAGGATTTTTCCTGATAATATCTTCTAAATATTTTAACATTCTTTCACTAAGTTCTTTAACTTTATCATCAAAATTTTCCGGCAAATTTTCTCTGTTAATTTCTACAATATCAGAATCATAAGAAAAATCAGGTTGTCTTACTGTAATTCCATAAATTATTGGTGCATTCATTTTAAGAGATAAAATTGCCGGTCCGGTATAAACCGAGGTTTTTCTGCCAAAGAATTCCAGTTTTATACTTTCCTCCGGCCCTCTTTGATCAGCAACCATTGCAACAATACCTTTGTTAAGTAAAACTGAATATACATTTCTAATTGATGCTCCTAACGGTACCACTTCATTCGTCCAACGTGTTCTAACTTTGTTCATCCAATTGTTTACGTAAGTATTACGTTGTGGTTTTACAATAACTGATAATTTTTTATTCAGTTGAACTCCCACGGATATGGCACAATATTCCCAGTTTCCAAAATGTCCTGATAACAATATCACTCCATTTTTTTCCTGTTCTCTTTTAGTTATCAAATCAACATTATTAAAGTGAACTACCTGTTTTATCTGCGCATCAGTCATCCAGGGAAGGTACAAAATCTCAACTAAAGTAATAGTAAAATTTTTATAGCTGCCGTAGGCTATTCTTTTAATTTTTTCAGCAGAAAATTCCGGGAACGCATGTTTAAGATTATCAAATACAACATCTTTACGAATAGGTAAAAAATAGAAAAAGAAAAATGCTATAAAAGATGAAAATTTTCTTGATAAATTTAATCCCAGGAATCGACAGAAATAACTTAAGGAAAGAAAAATTATGTATTCAAAAATGTTTTTCAAATGATATTAAAATTAGATATGCAAAAATAGTGAAATGCACGGATTTATTATTGTTAAATATCAAAGAAAAAGCCTCGAATATTTCGAGGCTTAAAAACTTCTTATCTAATAATAATTCTACGGGACCAATTGTCATCCCGAAGCTCACCACGTTTGGTTGAGTTGATTAATGTATAATCAGAAAAACCCGTTAAATCTGCAAAAATAAAAAAGACTCCGCCTTCAATTTCGTTATAGTGCCAAATTTCGTAAGGCCGGGTTTCCAGTTCATTAGGATATCTTTCTATTTCTGTGGGTTCACCGTAAATAAGATAAATTCTTCCTCTATCAGTTTTCCAGCCTTGTTTACCCATAGAAGTAAATCTCTGATTAGCTAACTCAATTCGTTGAAGATAAGTCCGGTAAAATTCGTTTTTATTTTGAGTTGATCCTAAAGTTTCATCTTTGGTTTTCCAAAACTCAAACATAAATTCTCTTTTACCATCTACGTTTGAAAGTCTTTCATATTTTTCAATTTCAGACTTTGATGCCAGATATTCTGATTTATCAAAAAGATCATCAAGTTCTTCTTCAGACATTGATCCAAACGTAGAACTTAATACAGCAGTTGTTGAAACCTCAAAAGTATCGGTTACCTGAATATCCGGATTATACACAAAAAACTTTTTAGCAGTTGTTATACCTGTATTAGAAGAACTGTCAACCAAAACAATAACAAGAGTATAAGAATCAGTAGGATAATCTGATAAAATATAAGAACCAACTTCTACCCGCGAATCTGAATTTCTGGAGAGGTTCTTTGATTTTTCTTTGATGAGTTTGCCCTTACTATTATAAATCATCTGGTTCATTTTAATAACATCACTTTTTAGCAGTGGGGATTGGAGATTGTAAAGTTCAGTATAAAAAAACAATGCCGGCTGTGTTTTACCAAAAACAACATTTGGAATTGGAACAACTTCATATGTGTTCTTATAAAAAACTGAATTTGTATTTTCACTTCCCTGAATCATTTTAGAAGCAAGTTCTATATCGCTAATGCTCATAGAGTTTTGCAAAAAAGGTTCCACTTTAACATTTTCTTTTATCACTCTGCTTTTTGCCGGATTATGAACATCGGTACCCGAAACTTCAAAAGCAAAATTACCCTTAGGAATTATAAAACCTAAAGATCCTACTAAAATCTGACCACTAACCAAAGATGTATCCTGTATGTCGTAATGTAATCCCCATTGATTGTATACTATTGTATCTCCGGTTGCAGTATCTGCTATAAAAATTTTAAGTAGCCCTTCCAGATTAGCATTTGAGTTTTCCACTCCTATTGCTAATGATGCCTGGTTAAATGAGTAATAAATCTCAACATAATTGGATGTTGAATCATAGGCAAATTGAGCATAGTCAAATTCAAAATCAAAATCTGACTGCGGGAAAATGGATATACTTAAAAGGACTGATAAAATAGAAATGATTTTTTTCATTGTTAATTTCTTCATCATTAATAAAAAAGCGCCTATTGAAAACAATAGACGCTTAAAACATAATTATACTATTACTTATTGAAAAGCCAATTTTACAGTGAATACATGATTTGAAGTCGGGAATTCCTTTACATCTCTGTAAGCATAATCAAAACTTACACCGATGCCGGATCCGATTTCATAATTAATACCAGCTCCTGCAGTAAAACTAAAAATGGATTCATCAACATTTTCCGTATATAGATGATATCCGCCTCTTAGGAAAAAGGTATTAATATAACTGTATTCCAACCCAAAGTTAAAAACATCATCAAGCGCATTATTTGCTACAAAAGTAGTAGCAAGCATAATTTGATTTTGTTCATCAAAATTTTCTTTATACGCTAAACTAAGTTGAAAATAACTTGGGATCTGAAAAGATTCAGCTACTACTTCATATGTTCCATTTGGAGCTCCAATAACTGTACCGGGTACACCGGTCTGCACTCTAAGATCCTGACCTGAATAAGTCATATTAGGTCCGATATTATTTATTGTAGCACCGATAGCCAGCTTATTACTAAACTGATATTGTACACCGGCATCAATTCCAAAACCGGTTGCAGATGTATTACCGATTGTTTCATTTATAAACTTAACTGTTGTACCTATTGAAACACGATCGGTAAGAATTTTAGAATAAGTTAATCCCAACGTTAAAAATGTTGGAGAATAAGTACTTCCCGTTCCATCAGGCAGTTCATTTGTTGTTATGGGTATATCTCCCACATCAAAAGATTTTAAACTTAGCCCTATAGAACCAAAGTCACTTAAATTTGTACCAATTGCGATATATGACATATTGATATCGGCAATATAATTCATATAACTAAACATTGCCTCAGATCGCTGAGCCACATCCAAACCGGCAGGATTATAGTAAATTGCTTCCAATCCGTTTACGGTTGCAACAAAAGAGCCGGCTGTAGAAATACTACGCGCGCCAACCGGAACAAGAAGTTGATCTGCTCCAGTTGTACCCCGGCGAGATTTATCACCAGCATAAAGGGATACGGCAAAGAAAATAGTAAAAATTATTAGTATTATTTTTTTCATTTCGAAACTCCACATATGTTATAAATTTTATAAACGTGGGCAGGCAAACTAAACCTGCCCAAACACATCATTAAAATCTGGGCAATTGTTTCTGTGGCATAATTAACGAAAACTTTAACACTTTATCTCCGAATGTAGGTGATGATACAATCGCAAGATATAATCCTGATGCAACTCTTAAACCTGATTCATTCTGGAGATTCCAGTTTAAGAAAGGTGAAGTTGAATTTGGATCCTTAACAAGTGTTCTTAACAATATACCTGATAATGAATAGATTTTAATAGTTATTTCTTCGTTAGGAAGATTTGAGAACGTAACAAACGGATCATCGGCTGCAAGGTTATTATATGCAGTATATGGATTATAACCATACAACGGATTTGGGAATACATTTACTTTTGAGAATAATCCCTTTGCCTGATCCTCTGAGAGTATATCTTTATTAACAGTAAATTTATAAACATCATCTGAAGTGTAAGGATATACACTTACAGGAATGGTTAGTTTATCTCCATTTGAATAAAATGAACCTGCATCTTTTCTTTGTAATCCCACTACATAGAGTGCATTGAACCATGGAGAAAGGAATATTTCTTTTTGCTGATCTGTTATATCAATTGCATCAGCAGGAATCGGCTGCAATCCGGATGTAGATCTTAAAAGGTCTGACCATACGGTTACAGGTCCGCCGGGTGTATCAAATACACCGCCGGTATATTCTATCTGATTACCATTTGGATCATAAGCGGCATCAAAAATTATGATAACTTCTCCTGAAAGATTTAATGAATCTGTTGGATCCCAATTTCCATCAGGATTGCCATTTGGGAAAGTTGCAACTTTTCTTCTTTCAACAAATCCAACAGCTAATTGTCGCTGATCTCCCGGGAATTTCTCATCAACAACCCAGGCTGTAAATGGTACATCAACAAATCCGTTTGCTCTATCATCAACAGTATTCCAGTTACCAACTGTACCTTTACCAACAGTATCCGCAGCTGTTACTGCGCCTGCAAATGAGTAGGCATTTACACGTTGTAAGTTTGTGTTACCAATATAGTTATTAAGATATCGGTATGCTTTGCCAGTTGTACCAAAACGTAATTCAACTTTTCTCAATCTGTCAGCACTTATATAATCGGAGGTTCTGTTTCTAAAACCAAACACAGCTTTACCGTCAGGAATATCATTTCCTACATAGTAAACTCCCGTAGCATCTGCAGTGCTAAATGCATCATACCAAACTGATGAAGAAGGCGAATAAATGGGAGTTCCAAGTTTTGCTGTATCTGCTTCAATCTTAGTAATAAATCCTTCTGTTAATTGCTGAGTAACATTATTCGGTTGATTATATAGATAATAATCGCCTGAATCCACCAGCACTTCTCCTGTGGTCAGATTCTTTAACTGCCAAAACATATTATAACTAACAGTAGCATCATTTTTGAAAAATGAAACCTGATACTCATTGTTTTTTAAAGCAGCCTGATCAACTACGTCATAAGTAACAACGCCATTAGCGGCACCTGAAACTTTATTTGCAGGAATTAGTTCAACAGGCGGCAGATAAAGATCCTCACCCATTACAACTGTCTGAATGTTTTTATTATTTTCAACTGCCTGAACAAATGTTTGATCTGTTAAATAATAGTCGCCATATCTGCCGGGTGCACCACCGGATTTATTAATAAGTGCATCATGGTTAACACCATAAGAAGTTACAGCAAAGTAATATGGTTTTCCTTTTACAAGGGGTCCTTCAGTAAAAGGATCTTGTGTTATCCTATATCTGATTCTTCCTGTAGTTGGATCTTTATAAATATTAGAATCCAGAACATTTTCAGGTGGAGCAGCGGGGTACAGCATAAAAATTCCACCATTATTTCCATCTTTATAGTAAAGATTATTTACTGAATCACTTACCTGGTATCTTCCGATCAGTTTCACGTTTGGTTGTCCATTAACTGTTTCTGAGGTGTTAAATGTTTGGAAAGCATAAACATTATAACCACCGTACTGAACATCCCATGAACCTGTAGTATTGGAATAATTGAACTGTTTTTCTGTTGGCCAGGAAAGTTCAATAAAATTCTCATTGCTTTGAGCAGTTACATCAGGTGCCGGAGGAGGTGAAGGAGCTAAAAAGTTAAGGTTAAATATAGTCTGAGCTCCATCATCTATACTGCGGGCAACTGTAATTGAATTTTTTGCATTTGCTCCCTGTCCAACTACATATGCAACAACTATTTCTTTTTCTTCATTCTTCTTTAAAGTGAAAGGACCGGTATTGGTCATCTGTCTGGAATCAGCGGCTAAAGTATTTATCCAGCCTGTTGATGTAACAGGATCGCCGGAATACCAAAATCTTGGGTCAACGCTATTACAATTAACACCGCCCTGTACAGAACCATAAGAGAATGTGCACGGATCAATATCATCACCTTGTCTGGTTTTACCCAGCATATAGTTTCTGGCTGCTTCACGGTTATCAGGATCATTTAAAGTTGGATCACCGTTTATATATTGTATAAAAGAAGCTATCGGTAAGTTCTGAGCTCCCGGATATGTCTTTACTCCAATTGTCTGACCTCTGTAACTATATGCAGTATCCAATGGAGTATCGATTCCATCGTCATAAACAGAATTACCATCATTATCTATATAAGTAACTCCGGGGATGTAATCGATAGGACCTGAGAAAAAGTCTATCATGTAACAAGGCGGATTTGCACCATATTCTCCATCCGGACCATTATTATACGTATAACCAGAATTTCTGTCAATGTCACTACCTACCAAATCATCAGTTGCAGTTCCAAGGTCAACATCTGCCCACACACCGAATAATACGCTATCTAATTGTGCGGGTTCATTTGCCTGACCTAATCCTACATATTTAAACCGATAACGAACAAATATTAAATTACCAATTGCACCGCCTGATGCAAAAGCAAAAACTGATTGTCTTACCTCTATACCAAGTGGCGGAACATTACTATATCTTCTTGTTGGTGCAGCAACTCCATCCCAGTAAACTGTCCATACAGTTTCATCACCAAGGATGTCCGGTTTGTCTTCATCAAGATCCCACTCTCCGTTTCCATTTCTATCAACAGGATCGTATCCATCAATACCATCACCGTTATAATAATCTGCACCTAAAGCAACAGCGTCTTTCCAATCCTGCCAGGCAGTGCCAAAAGGCGGATCAGTGGCTTTAACAACATATAGTTGCGCTCTTGAATCACCATTAGTACCTGCCAACCCGGGAACATAATCTTCAACTAAAGAAGCAGAAGCAACCGCATTTGAAAATAGAGTTCCATTGGCATATCCGCTAAGAAAAAATCCACCGGAAAACAGGAATACGTGACCGCCAAATTTTCCGCCTGCACCACTGATAGTTGGATTTTTATCCGGAATATTTACAGCAGCAATGATACCTTTTCTATTTAAAGGCAGGTTAATATTATTAATGTTTAATCTGTACGCGTCACCTTTTTTTCCACCTTCATCGGTGGTCGAAACTATTTTATTTAAAGATTCGGTTTTGGGTTTAGTACCTGTTTTATCATCTCCTAAAAATCCTAATGATAATGGGGCCACTATCAAAAGTAAAATCAGGAATCGAAATTGGTACAAACTCTTATTGTTTTTCATTTTTAACGTCCTCTTAACTGTAAAAAATTCTACGTATTTATAAGCTTATATTTGAAAAGTTCAATTTAAAACCAAGTTTAATTAATCTTGGAATACCAAAATTAGCCGGATTATTTTCCAGACTCTTATAATCCTGAACATATCCTTCACCGTTCAGCTGCGATGCTGCGATTCCATTAGGAGTAGTTAAAAATCCGGTAGTAGTGGCACTGCCCGTTGATCTGTAAACAGAAGTTATATTGTCTGCATCCAAAAGGTTTTCTACTACTGCATATGGTGAAATAAAAATATCACCAATCTGGAAGCTCTTCTCGATTTTTAAATCAATTCTAAAAGCTCCTGGTCCGAAAGCAGAGTTAATGTAACCTTTGGTTTGTGAAAGGATACCATTATCTCCTAAAAGATTCCATTGATCCATTGGAGTATATGGGCGACCGCTGCTATATGAAAACAGCATGTTTACATTCAGCATTTCTAACCAGCCCATATTTCCTTTAGGAACATAAAAGTCAATGTTCACGATTCCGGTATGTCTTTGATCAAAATTAAGCGGTGCGATAACTTTAGGTGCCGCATTATCAGTATTTCTGAAAACTGCTGTTGAACTTGAAGATGTTGAAGAACCAGTTCCTTCAGCAATTGAAAAAGTATACTGTGTTGAGACACTAAAATAACTTAAATGAGTTATATCAAGAGAAAGTGCAATACCTTTGGTAGTACCAAAATCTGAATTTTCAGGATATATCGCATCAATTAATTCGCCACCATCAACACGTCTGAATTTATGGTTTTGAACATTTACAAGATCTCTGATATTCTTGTAAAAAGCTGTTATATTCAAGGCAGAATTATCACTTAGCAATTGACGAAATCCTACTTCGTATTGAATTGTTTCTTCAGCTCTGAGCGCACCATTAAAACCATTTTGAGGTGCCATAACTAAATAATCATTATAGCTGTAAGGTCCAAAGTAAACATCATTCAATTCAGGTAACTGAATAAATCTTCCATACTGAGCATGAAATACAGTTCCAGATGTTACCGGGAATCCAATACCGATTCTTGGAGATAGTTCTACTTCAGCATCTCTAACCTGGAAATCGCCCGGATCAAATGCTTCAGGATCGGTTCCTCCTGCATATGGAAGTGCGGGGTTTTTAAGAACGTAAGATTTTAAATTGAAATAATCCATCCTTAATCCAACATTCAAAACTATATCCTGTAATTCAAATCTATCCTGTAAATAAGCGTAACCGATATCCGGTTTATATGGTCTTAAAAATTGATTTGGATCATCTGTTGTTGTTCTGGTCTGTCCGCTTACATCATAGCCATAAACAAAAGGCTGCAATGCTTCATATTTTTCTGCTTCAGTTAGATTATCCGGCTGCTGTGCATATCCACTTGCATATACACCGTAACCTCTAACCGTATGCTGAGAAAATCCAGCCCCAAATTCCAATAAATGATTATCAATCTGTGAAGTAATATCTAAATCTATAAATAGCGCGTCATCTTCTCTTTTCTGATATAATCCACCGCCTGTATAACCATAAGGTCTAAAAACACCATTGTCATCAACAGACATCTGAATTCTATCACCTTGAGAATTTACCACAGGTAATCCATTGGCGTCTAACCTGGCTGGATTTAAACCGTTACCGGCAAGATAAACACCCAGGTTACTTTCCCAGTATGCAGCATTACCATATAGTGCAAGATTATCTTTTAAGAATGGGTTGTATCTTTTAAAGTCAAACATTTTATAACCTAAATTAAGGTTCCAAAATGTAGTGTTGCTTAAGGTTTGTGATAATCGGGCATTTAAAGAAGTATTCTGCTCAAAAAATTCATGATTAAACCGCGAGTTATTTTTTTGATAACGATAATCTATAACTTTTGCAGTTCTATCATTATATAGACCGCTTAAATTAACCGTAAAATCGCCTAAGCGGTGATTAGTTTTTGCAGAAAATCTCCAGACACCTGCCGGATTATTTTGATATCCTTTATATGTTGTACCAACAGAAGGGAAATTTATATCGATAGCACTAGGGTCAGCATCCTGATACCATCCTCTTTCTGCAGACAAAAATATAGTATGATTAGCGATACCAGGAATGATTGGTCCGCTGATAGTACCGGCGTATAAATTATAACCATAATCATCTGTATAAGATGAGGAAACAATATCTGAAAGAATGTTATAAGTTGGCTGACCTGATTTTGTTGTAACGTTTATTATACCAGATTGTGCCTGACCATATTTAGCTTCATAACCGCCAACCTGGAATGAAATCTGTTCAATAGCAACATTACTTACTGAAGCAGCAGAAGATCTGTTGTACAGGTTATTTTGAGGTACGCCATCTACAATGTATAAAACTTCGCTTCCACGTCCGCCTCTTACATTTATAGTTGCGTTACCTTCCTGACCGCCGCTGCCCTCCTGAATAACAACACCTGATTGAAGTGAAGCGATGTTTGTAACACCTCTTACCGGCAATCTGGATATTTGATCGGAGTCTATAACTTTTACAGTATTTGTAGCTTTTTCTTCAAAAAACTTTCTATCAACAACAACAACTTCATCCAGAGTAAAATCTGTTGTAAGTTGTATATTCAATTCATATGTGATACCTGCTACAACACGAATGTTTTCTAATATTTTGGGAGCATACCCAACATAAGTTACTTTTACCTCATAAGTACCCGGGGTAATATTGAGTATAAAATAATTTCCATCAACATCAGTGGCAGCTCCCGTTTGTGTACCTACCAAAATAACGTTTGCACCGATAAGTGCTTCTCCCGTAGCTGCATCAACTATTTTCCCACTCAGCTTACCTACTCCGGTCTGCGCAAGAAGAGCAGGAACCAGAGCGAACAAAAAAAGAATCAAAAATTTTGTAATCGAATTTTTCATCTCATCTCCGCTAAAAATAATTTTAGAGATTTTATCTTTTTATCTCATTGATTAAATCATAAAAAAAAAAGCGGATGGACTGTAATTCCCTTACAGAATACCACCCGCTTTTTACTTAAAGAATCATATTACTTCATTAACATCATTTTTTTAGAAGAAGTAAAGTTACCTGCGGTAATTGTATAGACATACATTCCGGAAGCTAAGCTTGATGCATTGAATGTTACTTCGTGTGAACCAGCTTCTTTTACTGTGTTAACCAAATTAGCTACTTCTTTTCCAAGCATATCATAAACTTTAATACTTACATTGCTTCTTTCAGCAACTGAGTATTTAATGCTTGTACTTGGGTTAAATGGATTTGGATAATTTTGTTCCAAATTAAATGAATTTACAACAGTTCCATCTTCAACACCGGTTACAACTCTTGTTGGTACTGCAGCTACATAAACAACTGAAGGATTAGTTTGACTAATTATAGGTGTTGTATTTCCAGCTTCATACCAGAACATAGAGAATATCCAATCGGTAGTTGTGGTCGCAGTTGAAGTTGTTGCCATAAATGGAGCCAGATGACATCCGTCTTCATTCATATTATCTGTTTCTGTCAAATTTGTAGCATGTGACCATTCGGCATCACCTAATGCTCTCGTCTGCATGTACAAATCACATAAGGTATCAGCAGTTTCCGGTGAACCTATTGTGTACTGAACTGCGAAGAAATCACGAGCATCATTAGAAGCAATCATAATTGAAGGACCGGTTTGTCCTAATCCAGGTGTATTTGCTTCATAACCATATTTTGATAAATCGTGTGCCGGAGCAATAATCTTTGCATCCCACACACCTTCTGCTGTCTCAAAAAATTCTACAAATGAATTTACATGTGCATTTGTATCAGTTAACGCTGTAACTAAATGTACAAGTCCATCTTTGTCAACCTGGATATCACCAGAATAACTAACAAATGCATCGCCTAGTTTCCAGTCCCAAAGTTCAGTATAAGTAGCTGTTGCAGTAATGGTTCTCCAATCAGGCACGAACCAATCGCTCCAGGTAGCACCATTATCTGTTGATTTTGAGTAGCCAATTTCCCATCCGCCTGCACCAATTTCTTCTGTATAAGAACCAATAGCGCCAGCATATACGACACCATTATAAGCAACTCCGCCTAATAAAATATTACCATTTGTCCATCTGGTTGTTCCCCAGGTTGCTGGATTAATAACTTCAACAGTAGAATAATCCTGGGTTCTCCATAATCTTAAAGCGTTATCTGTTTGATTATCTGAATACCAATAAATGTACTGATCATCAGAAAAAGTAGGAACGTTTGAGCCATATGTAGGAGGACCTTGATCGATAGCAGCAAAAGCTGATTCCATCAAACCTTCAGAAACGCCATAACCTACCCAGCCAAAAGCTGCTGGATTTAATTCTGGCCATGAAAATGCACCCAATAAATCTGCCATAACAGTTGAGTTAGTATAATTTGCAATTGTCATACTTGGATAACGACCAACATTCTGAGGAAGAGTTCCAGCTTGAACTGAAGTAAGACTTCTTGTCCAGCTTGTACCATAATCTGTTGACCAATTCCACCACATTTCTCCGCTGGTACCATAAGGTGCGGCACCTCTGTGAACAACAGCCATTACGCCTGAAGCCGGATCGTAAGCAAGTGGGTTTAAGGTATTACTTGCCGGTCCGAATGAGTTAGCCATTGTATCAACAGCAACATAATTTGCTGCGGTAACAGGAGCATTTCCTGATAAAGTAGTAACAACTGAATGATCTGAAGCACTATCAAATTTTAAAGGTGCTTTTTGTTTTACAATTTCCTGTGCAAAGGCGGTAGAAAGAAAAGCCAATGCTACAAACAATACGGAAAGTTTTTTGATCATAACGATCTCCTTTTGTAGTTAAGTGTTTTATTAGTTAGTTATTTAATGAATAAAAAAGCGTTTTCTTTTAATAATCTTTAATTTCTTCGTCAAATTAACATTGTTTGTGATTTTAGTCAAGAAATTAAGTTTTTTTTATTTGCGATTATGAATTAATATTTTTTGCATATAATGTCAAGAGATTCTATTTTCCGCTAAAATTTGATCTGAGCCATTCAATTCAAAATTTTGCCGTTTATAATTTAGATATAAATAAAGCTTCAAATTTACAGTGGTCTTAATATATCAATGTAATTAACAATCAAATATTGTAATTATAAAGCCGATTCTAATTTCTGTTTGAGTTGTACTTTCGGAACAGCTCCGATTATTGTATCGTGAACTTTTCCGTTTTTGAAAATTAATATTGTCGGTATACTTCGCACTCCATATTTAATTGCACTCTCCTGATTATTATCAACATCCAGTTTACCAACTTTTGCTTTGCCTTCCAGCTCAGCTGCAAGTTCTTCTACAAATGGTGCAATTAGTTTGCATGGACCGCACCAGACTGCCCAAAAATCTACAAGTACAGGTTTATCCGATTGCAAAACTTCTGTTTCAAAATTATCGTCAGTAAAAGTAATTGGTTTCATTTCTTTTCCTTAAAAATTATTTATAACAATATTAAATGATTATGATTTTTTTCGTTGTCCCACAAAGTTAACCACATCTTCACCGCCGTCTGCATGAATCAATCCGCCGGAGACCCATTCGCCGCCTTCTTTACATAGAAGTGAAATCACTTTGGCAATATCTTCAGGAGTAGTTAATCTGTTATGCGGATTTTTTCTTTGAGCAATATCAAGCATATCAACATTACCCGGTATTTTACGCAGCGCCGGAGTGTCTGTTACTCCAGCCATAATAGAATTTACAGATGTGCCATATTTACCTAATTCAACTGACAGTTGTCTTACGTGAGATTCTAATGCAGATTTAGCTGCTGATACAGCACCATAAAACGGAATTGCCGAATGACCACCTGAACTGGTCATTGCAAATATTCTTGCACTGTCAGCAAGCAAATTATTAGTAACAATATCCTGAACCCAATAAACTAAAGAGTGTGCCATTACATCAAGAGTCATTTCCATCTGTGCTTTTGTTATTGCCTGTTCATTTCCATCCGGCACAAATGGTTTTAAAGTTCCAAATGCAAGTGAGTGCATTATTACTTTAACCAGAGGTTTTTCATTTAGTAATGATTTTATATCTGATACAATTTCATTTCGTTTAAACTCATCCGCAGCGTTTGCATTATAAAAAACCACATCAACACCACAGGACTTTATTTCGTTTGTAATTCTTTCAACATTGTGCATAGTTGCCTGACGGTCTAAGTGAACGCCAAGAATATTAAATCCGTCTTTGGCTAGTTTAATTGCAGTAGCTTCACCAAAACCAGAAGAGGCTCCTAAAATTAGTGCCCAGAATTCTTGTTTATCGTTACGTTTCATTTGAATGTTTTCCTATGACTTTAATGTTTATAACGGAAGGCAATAATACAAAATCGAACAAAGTGAAACAACAATGAATCATTTGGAAATTATTTGGATTTTAGTATAACTGATTCATCACCTAACAGATTTGCAAGTGCTTTTAGAAATTCAGATGTAATTTTTATTCGGATTTCTTTAAGCGTAAATAATTTTCCTTTATCAGATCCATTTTCCAAAAGATGAATAAATACAGGTGTGTTTCCCTCGCTTCCTGCAAAAATATTTTTCAGTTCATATAATTTTTCGGTCGTTATTTTTTCCTTGCTGATAATAAGTTTTAAACTTTCTGTAAGTTCTGATGCAACTTTTTTTATTGGAATAACTTTATTAACCTGCATCTTAACAGCATCACCGCTGCTTTCTAAATTTCCAACCGCAAATATTGGTTCTTCATCTTCAACAAATTTTCCAAATTCATCATAGGCTTTTGAGAACATCAGACATTCACAGCTTCCGGTCAGGTCATCAAGTTTAAAAAATGCCATTGATCTGCCTGCTTTATCAAACTTCGTTTTAAGCTCAGTAACAACACCGCAAACTCTCACATCACTTTTTTCAATTATTTCTTCCGTTTCACCAAGATGAATTGTTGCAAACGAATTAAACTCTAATTCATACCTGCGCAGCGGATGATCTGTTAAATAAAATCCAATTACTTTTCTTTCCTGTGCCAAAAATTCTTTTTCGGTCCATGGTTTTACATCTGGCAATACAGGTTCTTTAAGCTGTACTTCTTCAGCTTCTCCAAATAAAGAGTCGCTTGAAAGCATTTTTGAGTTTTGAATTTTATGTGCATAATCCAAAGCAGATTCCACGGCTTCAAATAACTGAGCACGATTTTTATTCATCGTATAAAATGCGCCGGCAAGAACCAATCCTTCTAAAGCCCGCTTTGATACGATTCTGTTATCAGTGTTTGCACAAAAATCATAAATAGTCTTAAAATCTCTGCCAAGATTATTTCTTGCATTGATTATTTCTTTAACTGCAGGAACTCCAACATTTTTTATTGCAGACATTCCAAATTTTATTTTACCGTTTTCAGCTTCAAAATGTAATGACGGATTGTTAACATCAGGAGGAAGAACTTCTATTTTTAATTTTCTGCAGTCATCAAGAAACTTTGTTACTTTATCTGTGTTTTCAAATTCGTTCCTTAGGTTGGCTGCTAAAAATTCCGCAGGATAGTGCGCTTTTAGATAAGCAGTTTGATATGCAATAAAACTATATGCTACAGCGTGACTTTTATTAAATCCATAATTGGCAAATTTGAATATTGTTTCAAAAATCTCCAGCGCTGTTTTTTTATCAACGCCGTTTTTGATTGCGCCATCTACAAAAACAATTTTTTGATCTTCCATTACTTTCAGATCTTTTTTACCCATCGCTCTTCGTAAAAGATCAGCATCAGCCAGACTCATTCCGCCAACTTTGTTTGCAAGCTGAATAACTTGTTCCTGGTAAACTATAATTCCGTAAGTTTCTTTTAAGATTGGTTCAAGAATTTTGTGCGAATATTTAACTTCTTTTCTTCCAAACTTTCTGTCAATAAAATCATCAATAAATTCCATAGGACCCGGTCGGTACAATGCATTCATAGCAGCAAGATCATTTAAACTTGTTGGATGAAGCTGTTTTAAATATTCACGCATAGGTCCGGACTCAAACTGAAACACGCCGGTTGTTTGTCCTTTAGCAAAAAGTGAAAATGTTTTTTCGTCGTCAAGCAGCACGGCATCAATATCAATTTCTACATTATGATTTTTCTTTATCATACCAATTGCATCACGAATAATCGTAAGTGTGCGCAATCCAAGAAAATCCATTTTTAACAAGCCGGCATTTTCTATATCCTTCATCGTGTATTGTGTAACGATATCCTGCTGAGACACTGCATTTGCAAGCGGAACATATTTGCTGACTTCATCGGGTGTAATAACAACTCCCGCAGCATGCTTGGAAGCGTTACGATTCATTCCTTCCAAAACTCTGGCATATTTGATAAGATTTTGTATATCAGTTTCGTTTGATTCTTTTACCCATTTCAGGTCAGGTACTTCTGCAAGCGCCTGATCAATCGAATAAACTTTACCAAACTTTGAGGGAATAAATTTTGTAATCTTGTTTACAGTAGGAATAGGAATTTTTAAAACACGTGCAACATCACGTAATACAGCTTTGGAAGATAATCTGTTAAAAGTAATAATCTGGCTAACGCACTCTGCACCATATTTTTCCCGCACATAATCAATAACATCACCACGCTGATCATCTGCAAAATCAACATCGATATCGGGCATTGATCTTCTTGCAGGATTTAAAAATCTTTCAAACAATAAATCGTACTCAAGCGGATTAATATTTGTAATCCCTAAAGCATAAGCGACAATACTGCCTGCTGCACTTCCTCTTCCGGGTCCAACAGGAATGTTACGATCTTTAGCCGCATTAATAAAATCAGCAACCACCAAAAAATAACCAGGAAAACCCATTTCATTTATAGTCTTGATTTCAAAATTAAAACGGTCTTCAATTTCCGGAGTGATATTTTTAAACTTCTTTTCCAATCCTTGTCGAGCAAGTAGTTCCATATATTCATCAAGATTTTTTGCTTTGGATTCTTTTGGGATTGGAAAGTTTGGAAAGTGATGACCTTCAAAATCAAGTTTTAAATTTATTTTCTCATCAATCTCAAGGGTATGTTCGGATGCACCTTTAAACTTTTTAAAAAGTTTTGTCATCTCATCTGAAGATTTAAAGTAAATCTGGTCTGTGCCGTATCTTAGTTGTGTATAATCTGCGCCGTTTTTATCTGATAAAAGCAAAAGGATATTATGTGCAATAGCGTGATCAGGTTCAATGTAATGACAATCATTTGTTGCAACAAGCTTAATTCCTAATTCTTTAGAAATTCTTGGCATTCCTTCAAGAATCGGTTTATCAGCATTCATTCCGTGATCCTGAATTTCCAAATAAAAATCATCCTCAAAAATATCTTTAAACTTTTTTGCAACTTCTCTTGCTTTCTCATAATTACCATTTACTAAATGAGTTGATACAACTCCACCAGCGCAAGCAGTTGTACAGATCAATCCTTCTTTATACTTCTCCAGCAGTTCCATATCAATTCGTGGTTTGTAGTAAAAACCTTCGGTGTGTCCCAGAGTAGAAAGACGGGAAAGATTATCATAACCTTGTTTGTTTTTTGCAAGGAGGATTAAGTGGTTGTAGTGTTTGGATTTTTTCTTGTTGTTTGCATCTTCAGCTTTTGCCCTATCAAATCGACTTCCATCAACAACAATGTAGGCTTCCATTCCAATGATAGGTTTGATGCCGGCTTTTTTTGCTTTGTTGTAAAACTCTGCAGCACCATACATAACACCATGATCCGTAATTGCTACAGATTTCATATTGTGTTTTATTGCAGCGTTAATTAATCCATCAACTGTGCAGGCTCCGTCTTGTAAGCTGTAATGTGTGTGATTATGAAGATGAATAAAATCGGACATCGTATATCGAGTTAAATTATCATTATTAAAATATTTAATTACACAATGTCATCCTTAGCCCTGCCTGTCCGGCAGGCAGGTTGTCGAAGGATGAAACTGAAAATTTCACTCTTAGAAAATATCAGAACAACTGGAAAAATTTTAAAGAATTTTTGTAAGTGCTGATCGAAGTTAATGAAAACAGGAGTGAAAATCTAAAACAGAAAAATTAATTTTATTTTGTAAACTCTTGATAAGAAATTTTACTCAAATATTCCACCACCAACATTCAAAAATACGCTATCCTCTCTGCCCTCTAATTTATACCCTCACTTCTTCCCTGTATGCCCAAATCCGCCATCACCACGGTGAGATATATTTAAATCTTTAACTTCTACCATTTTAGCCGTATAAACTTTTGAAACTATTAATTGAGCTATTCTATCACCTTTTGAAATTTTAAAATCTTCTTTTCCAAAATTCATAATAATTATTTTGACTTCGCCTCTATAATCAGAATCAATTGTACCCGGAGAATTTAAAATCCCGATGCTATGATTAGCAGCTAATCCACTTCTTGGTCTAACCTGAATTTCATAACCAAGAGGAATTTCCAAAGAAATATCAGTCGGAATCAGCTCAACTTTTCCGGGTTGAACAAAAACATCATCCTTTATTGCAGCACGAATATCCATACCTGCGCTGCCGGATGTTGCGTAGTAAGGGAGAGCTACATCCAGAAAATTATCACTTAATCTTTTTACTTTTATTTTTATTATTTCAGCCATTTATCTCCGTAAAAGTTTTGTTTTTATAAAATTCATTTCATTTTTTTCAAATACATTTAACAATATAAAAGTAATAAAAATTATTGCCAGAACTAATTTGTAGTAGATATTTAAGACTCCACCAAACATTAACGAATAATAAATTATTCCGGTTAAGATTACTGCTAAAGCTATCTTAACAAGTTTACTATAATCATAATTAATTTTATAAAATTTTTGCGTAACAAGATAATAACCTGATGCCATCACAACATAACTTGCAAGTGTTGCAAATGCAGCACCCATAATATTTAAGTATGGAATAAGCAAATAATTTGCAGCAACATTAGTGACTGCTCCTGCTCCGGCAACTATTGGTGCATAAATACTTTTTTCTTCAATATAAATTCCTGCTGAGAAAACTACGTATAATCCGTTAAATAAATAGCCCAAAAGAATCACCGGAACTATATACAAACCACTCCAGTAATTAGCACCAATAATTGAAAATCCCCAGAAATTTATTTTTACGATATCAGAGATAAAGAGTGAAAGCAGTACAAGCATTATACTTCCAACGATTGTAAAATAAGTTAAAACTTTTGAAAAAATTTCCTTTGCATTTTCTTCTTTTGCATTATTTAGAAAAAAAGGCTGCCAGGCAAACTGAAACATATTTACAAACAACATCATAAATATTCCTAATTTATAATTTGCTTTATAAACACCAACTGTTTTCAGATCGGTAAGTTTTTGAAGTATCGGTACATCAATAACCTGGACAAGCATTACACCGATTCCTGCCGGAAGATATGGCAATCCAAACTTTAATAATCTTTTAAAAAGCACTTTATGAAAAGTAAATCTGAAATTCCTGATGATTGTTGGAAGTATAAAAAATAATGTAAAAACAGATGCAGCAAGGTTACTGATAAAAATTGCTTCGATCCCCCATTTTAATTTTACAATCAAAAAAATATTTAGAGAGATATTGATTAATATATTTGCAACCCGCAAAATGGAAAAAAATTTTGCTTTGCGTTCAAGCCGCAGCTTTAAAAATGGAATTACAACATTAGAATCAAAAAACAGAATAAGTGCCGAGAGCACAATTAAATAAGTCTGCCCCGTTTCAACTTCCAGAAAAGCAGCAATTGGACTTTTAAAAAGTAAAATAATTGCGACCAAAAATATTGATGTGATAAAAACGCTTATGTAAGGAGTAGAAAAGTTTTCTTTATCATCGCCAATATCTTTAAACGCTGCATACTTTAAAAATGCGGAATCCATTCCATACAAAAAAATAATATTAAAGATTGCGATATAAGAATAGAGAATATTTACAACACCGTATTCTGAAGGTAAAAACACATTTGTATAAAACGGAACGAGTAAAAAGTTTAGAAACCTGCCCAGCATTGTGCTGATACCATAAATTGCGGTATCCCTGGTAAGTTCTTTTATTTTTTCTTTCATTTTATTTTAAGAGTACAATCTCAAGAGAAATGTCTAATGCTTTTACACTGTGGGTTAATGCACCCACAGAAATATAATCTACTCCTGTTTCAGCGATTGATTTAATAGTATCCGGATTTACACCGCCTGATGCTTCAACTTTACATTTACCATTAATAAGATTTACGGCTTTTTTCATTTCATCAACTTCAAAATTATCGAGCATAATAATATCCGCTTTGGTTTTAAGCGCTTCTTCAACTTCAATTAAATTTTTTGTTTCAACTTCAATCTTAAATTTTGTTCGATGTTTTTTATTGTAATTCACGCAAGCTTCAACTGCTTTTGTGATGGACCCTGCTACTTCAATATGATTATCTTTTATTAAAAACATATCGTACAAACCTATACGATGATTTGCGCATCCTCCAAGTTTAACAGCAATTTTATCAAGTGTGCGCAAACCGGGAACAGTTTTTCTAGTATCAATAACTTTTGCTTTTGTGTGATTAACTTTTTCTGCAAACAAATTTGCAGATGTTGCAATACCACTCATTCGCTGTAAAAAATTCAAAGCTGTGCGTTCTGCGGTAAGTAATGATTGTGCTTTGCCGGTAACTATCGCGGCAACATCGCCAATTTTTACTTTTGTACCATCATTAATTTTAATTTCAAATTTTATTTTGGGATCGACAGTTTTAAAAACTGCTTTTACAATTTCTAATCCGGCAATAATTCCATCGGCTTTTACAAGAAATTTTCCAATAGCTTTTTTGGATTTTGAAATCGTAGCTTTAGTTGTGATGTCTCCGGTCTTTACATCTTCTTTAAGCGCTGATAAAATTATTTTGGAAATATTTCTATCAATTTTATTCATATTCCTAAAATAGAGAAGTTAATGTTTATCATTAGAATTTACCATCCTGATAATTCAAATCACGTCAGTCTGAGCGGAGTCGAAGACTGACAATTAATTACAAACTCACTCTTCCTCCCTCGACTTCGCTCGGGATGACACTACTTGTAACAACTACATTATTTTAAAGTATATCTGCTACAAATATTACTCATAATATTTTTTTACTGCATCAATAAATAATTTTGGTGCACGGGTTGGTCTGTTAGTTTTAGCATCCAGAAAAGCAAGCTCAACATATCCTTCACAAATAACAATATCTCTTTCCTTTGCTTTTATGATATGATCTATATGAACTTTTACAGTCGGTAGTTTTTCAACTCTGGTTTCAATCACTAACAACTCATCATAAAAAGCGGGATTGTAAAAATGAATTTTTGTTTCGATCACAGGCATAAAGAATCCGCTTTTTTCAATCATCTCGTACGGCAATCCAACTTCCCGCATCATCTCAGTTCTGCCGACTTCAAAGTACTCAAAATATTTACCGTTGTATGCAAATTTCATTTGATCTGTATCTGCATATCTGACACGAATTTCTGTAAAATGTTTTTGCATATTAAATAAAAATGATTTCAGGAGAAAAAAGGATTGTACACATATCTAAATATTGTCACACTGAGCCTGTCGAAGTGTGATTTTATAAAAGTTATAAAAGATTTCTGGAAAGGTCAGTCTTCGACAAGCTCAGACTGACAAATAATTTGTTAAAATACTACTCAGTATAAACGCCCATTTTGCCAAACTTTTCTATTCGATTATCAACTAACTTTTCAGGTTTTATTTTTATCAGATCATTCAGCTCCTCAATCAATGCTGCTTTTAAATTATCCGCAGCTTCCTGATGATTTTTATGAGCACCGCCGAACGGCTCTTTAATAATTCTGTCAATAATTCCCTGTTCCAACAAATCAGGAGCAGTTAGTTTAAGCGCTTCAGCAGCAGTTTCTTTATATTCCCAGCTTCTCCATAAAATTGAAGAACATGATTCCGGACTAATTACAGAGTACCAGCAATTTTCCAGCATTAAAATTCTATCACCCACACCAATTCCCAATGCTCCACCGCTTGCACCTTCGCCAATTATCACAACAACAATAGGAACTTTAAGCTTGCTCATTTCAAACAGATTTTTTGCAATCGCTTCTGCCTGACCGCGTTCTTCAGCTTCAAGACCGGGGAAAGCACCCGGAGTATCAATCAAAGTAATTACAGGATGATTAAATTTTTCTGCAAGTTTCATCAGGCGTAAAGCTTTTCTGTAGCCTTCAGGATTCATCATACCAAAATTTCTGTAAACATTGGATTTAGTATCCCTTCCCTTCTGCTGCCCCATGATTACAACTTTATGCTGACCTATTTGTGCAAGTCCACCGACAATTGCTTTATCATCCTTAAATGATCTATCCCCGTGAAGCTCAACAAAAGATTCAGTCATAGCATAAATATAATCGAGTGTAAAGGGTCTATCAGGATGTCGTGCCAATTGAACACGCTGCCATCTTGAAAGATCTCTGTATAATTCTTCTTTCAATTGTCTTACTTTCTCTTCGAGCCTTAAAACATCTTTCTCAATGTCCAGGTTATCGGAGAATTTTTTCATCTCATCTAATTTAGATTCCAATTCATAAATTGGTTTTTCAAAATCTAAAATTGTCTTTGCCATATTTACTTATTGCTCCACATTTTATTTAACGATTTAACAAGTATCTCTAAATCCAGCCAAATGTTCTGATTTTTTGCGTAATAAAAATTTAATTTATCTAATTCTTCCGGATTTCCATTTTCAATATACCAATATCCGGTTAAACCTGTTTTACCTAAAAAATTATCCTCCGATTGATCATATGATTCCGGACCGACCAGGCTTGCTTTACCGCTGACAACTTTTGTAAAACCTAAAACAAATTTAGTAAAATCCGATTGCTTATTTAACAGTTTGCTTTTAAAAAATATGAATGGATACAACAATATCAGAGAAGGTAAAACAATTGAATAATCAAATAATCCCTTAATAAATCTCTGCTGTGGCTGTGTGATATTATAGTTTAATTCAATTACCGGCATATCATCAAGTAAAGTAACGGCTGTTTTGCCGACTATAAAATCAAGATTGTTTCCTACAACTTTAAACTCGACATTTTCTTCACGGCATTTGCCAACTATTTCCATCATTTTATTGTATGATAACTCACCTGAAGAAAAAATAATCTCATTAATTTTATTTTCTCTTATAACTCTTTTTATATTCTGATCTGTTCCTATTACCTCAAATGATTCTAATTTATCTCCAATATTTTTATTAGAAAAACCAATAAGTCCTATAACGATTCTTCTATCTGTTTTTTTCTTCCGTATTTTCTTGCCGATTTGCAATGCACTTTCGTCCAATCCAACAATAAGTGTTCTTTTCTGTTTAAGTTCATCATCAACCAAACCGGCTTTAAATATAATTTTAAAAGCTATTCGCCACGCAGAAAGGGCTATGAATAAAAAGGAGTAAGTTATTAATACAATGGCGCGACTGAATGCAAAATCTTTAAAGAAAAAAGTTAATGATGTTAGTATGGGCAGACTAATAAGTATTGATAATAATGTTTTTGAAACTGATAACTTATCTTTTTTGTGATTGCCTATTGCTAATGAAACAAATATCTGAAGTAATGCCGGCACTGAGTAAACAATTGGGATTGCATATAAGGGAAATCCCTTCCAATCACTTAAATTATGATAAATCTTTTCAGCAGCAAATAAGCATAGATCAAAGAAAATAAAATCCAGAATAAGTGATATGAATATGAGCTTACGAACTCCAATAAATGCGAATAAACTTCTAATAACAATAGCGCTTCGCAATATCAATCCGACAAGAAAAGAACTTGACAAATGTTTTTTTACAAATAAGTGCATAGCATTATAAAAAACTTTTGTCTCATCCAGACTGCTTCTTTTGGTGCTTTCCCCCTTGTAATGTATAATCTGAGTTGAGTGAACATAATAAACTTTAAAACCTGATTTTTGAATTCTATAACATAAATCCAGATCCTCACCATACATAAAAAACTGTTCATCAAATCCACCAACTTTTTCATAAACAGATCTTCGCATCATCATAAATGAACCTGATATTGCATCAACTTCATAACTTTTATTTTCATCAAGGTAGGTAAGATTGTAACGTGCAAAAATTTTACTTTTCGGAAAGAGTGTACTTAAACCGGTAACTTTTGTAAAAGATGTCCAGGGACCGGGGAAACTTCTTCTGCATGCAAGTTGAAGGGTTCCATCAGGATTTAATATTTTACATCCGGCTAATCCCGCGGCTGGAGTATCCTTAAAGAACTGAATCATTTTTTCGAATGTATCCTCAGCAACTAACGTATCGGGATTTATGAGTAATATATATTCTCCCGTCGCAAGTTTTAAACCAATATTATTTGCTTTACCAAAACCCAGATTTTTTTGATTAGCTATCAGTTTTACGTTTGGAAATTTTTCTTTGATAAAATCAACACTGCCGTCGTCAGAAGCATTATCAACAATTATAATTTCTTTGGTAAGATTAAGAGTGGCTTTTTCTACGGAGTGAATTAAATTCTGGAGGAATTCTTTTACGTTGTAGTTTACTATGATTATTGAAAGATCCAAATATATGATCCTTACAATTTACCAAACATATGCTGCAGCCTTAGTTTCCAAACCATAGTTACAGCCTCTCGCACAATTTTTTTAGACATTTTTGATTTACCTTTAACTCGATCTATAAAGATTATTGGTATCTCTTTAATCTTAAATCCTTTGGCAAATGCTTTAAATGTCATTTCAATCTGAAAAGAATAACCGTTAGATTTAATCTTATCCAGATCAATTGATTCCAATACTTTTCTGCGAAAACATTTAAATCCGCCGGTAGCATCGCGAACAGGTAAACCGGTAATAAGTCTGGTATACACGCTTGCAAAGAAGCTTAACAATAGTCTTGCCATTGGCCAGTTAAGTACTCGCACGCCATTTATATACCTGCTTCCTAAAACCAGGTCATTATCTTTAATTGCAATTAAAAAATTTTTAAGCTCATTTGGATCATGAGAAAAATCAGCATCCATTTCAAAAACACAATCATAATTATTTTGCAAAGCATATTTAAACCCTGCAATATATGCGGTGCCCAATCCCATTTTCTTTTCACGTTCTAAAAGATGAATACGATCATTTTTTTTCATTTCCTCTTTAACAAACTCGCCCGTCCCGTCAGGAGAACCATCATCAACAATTAGAATATGAATGCCTTCATCCTGCGACAAAACAATTGGAATAAGCCTCGGAAGATTTTCCAGCTCGTTGTATGTGGGGATTATAACCAGACTTTTTTGACTAATCATAATTTTTGCACAGAGCATAGCGCAGGGCGCATAGCAAATTAAAATAATTTATAATGTTTTTTTAAAATTAGTTATCATTCTGCATTCTTTATCAAGTTTATCAAGAAGTCTCTCAACAACATCCTCAGCCAATAATTTTCTTCTATTTAGTATGATTAAAATATTTGCGTTTTCGAATGCTGATCTTCTTGCGATGTTTAAGAAATTCTTAAATTCTTTTTTCCATTCAGAACCCGAACCTTCAGCAATATTATTTGACATACTCATTCCTGCAGCTCTTAGTTGTTCAGCAAAACGGAATAAATGTTTTTGTTCAAGCCCATCTGCAATATCAAATAACTCATCAGCAATTTCAATAGCAAGCTTCCAAATTTCTAAGTCCTGAAATCTAAATTTCGATTTCATAAAACTTTCCTTAATCTTTTAATAAAACGGCTAAATTTAATTACTCTCTGCGCAAAGCGTTCTGACATTTGATCTTCACGCCATGCGCTTTGCGCTATGCTCTCCGCGCTAATCATAATGTCCTTTGCCAAATAAAACTACAAACACGGTACGCAGCAGGATTTTAAAATCCATTCTTATCGACATATTTTCTATATAGAATAAATCATATCGTAATTTAATTTTGACATCCTCAATGGATTCATCATACTTGTGTTTTATTTGTGCCCAGCCTGTTACACCGGGACGAACTTTTAATCTTCTTTTGTAATATGGAATTTCCTGTGAAAGTTTCTCTACAAAAAAAGCACGTTCAGGTCTGGGACCTACTAAACTCATTTCACCTTTAAGAACGTTAAACATTTGCGGAATCTCATCTATCCTGACTCTTCTAACAAACCTGCCCATTCTTGTAACACGCGGATCATCTTTTTGTGACCATACCGGACCCGTATATTTTTCTGCATCTTTAATCATTGAACGAAATTTGTAAACATTAAACGGTTTACCATTCTGTCCTAGTCTTTCCTGTTTAAATAATACCGGTCCCTCGCTGTCAATCTTAATTGCAATTGCTGTTAATATTATTATTGGTGAACTTACAATCAAGATTAAAAAAGAAATTGAAATATCCATTAGACGTTTAAGTTTTTTTTCCCACTCAGGCATTAATTCCGGCATTATATCAATAAGCGGAATTCCATAAATCTGGCTGGTGCGAGCCTGACCGCTTAATATTTCATAAAGATCGGGTACAATTTTTAAGTTGAGATTTTTTCCTTCAGTTCTGGATATAACATCAACTAGCACATCGTGATCTTCTTTTTCGAGTGCTATTATAATTTCTTTGGCGTTGTGCTTTTCAATTAACTCTATTAGATGATTTGTGGTTCCTTCAACTTTAATTCCATTATAATCTTTGCCGATGTTTTCATTTCTTACAGCGACGAAAGCTCTGATATCAATTCCAAGTGCAGGAGCATTAGATATTGAGTCAACAACTTCTCTGCCTCTAATATTATATCCGATTACCAATCCATTTCTTCTGCCAATTCCTTTAATTAATAAATTACGCTGCACACTTCTTATAAAAATTCTGCCTGAACCAACAAATAACAGGAACAATCCCCAATAGATAAATATTAATATGCGGGTTGCTGTTGCTACATTGTGCATATAGTCATCGACAAAGATCAAAAAGAAAAGAAGAAAGACACCAAAGAATGTAGCTTTAAATAAAGTTGAGATTTCATCGAACCGGGAAGATGCAAACCAGGTTCGGTACATTCCAACAAAAGTAAAAATAAGAAGCCAGTAAAAATAAATTACAAGCATCGGGATAAAGAACTCAGGAGCGATAATTAAATTAAACCAGCCTGTCTGTAAACGGATATAGCTGTAAACAAACCAGGCAAGATTTATCATCAGAAAATCTATAAGAAGCAGTAATATTTTTTCTACGGATTTGGACATTATAACTTTATCGTTTTCTGATTCAATTTTTTCTCTAAAAATAATTCAAAATCTCTTACTAAGTTATTCCAACTTAACATTCGGCTTATAATTTCTTTTCCCTCATTCATTAATTCAGATCTTATTGAAGTATTATTGATAATTTGTAAAACAGTGTTAGCAAATTGTTCTGGTGAATCTGCAATAAAAACAAATTTCATCAATTCTTTAGGAAGCCCAAGCATAGATATTGAAGTTGCAACAACAGGAACACCAAGTGCAATTGATTCCAGAACTTTATTTAAAGTACCTGCACCAAACCGCATGGGTGCAATATTAACGGCACTTTTTAGATATTCCGCTTTTATATCCTTAACATAGCCCGTTATAAAAATATTATCTGATGCAAGTTGTTTTATCGATACTGAAGGCTGCTGCCCTACAATATAAAATTTTATTTCAGGATCTTTTTTAATTATTAACGGAAAAATTTCTTTAGCAAAATAAAGTGCTGCATCTGCATTTGCATAATAAGGCATATTTCCCGTAAAAATAATTCTCTTACGGTCATAATCTTTTTGCTCACTAAAAAAATAATCTGTATCTATTCCATTATTTAATATTTGTATATCCTGCTTAATTCCCTTATCTATTAAAAAATTTTTATCTATTTCTGAACAAATAAACAGAACATCAAATTTTTCAGCAATTTTTTCATAATTGTTTATTCTTTTTAATTCCGATCTAATAAATAGTTTTTTAAAGAAATTCCTCTCTTGCTTTACCATCCTGCTGAGATAAAGCGACACCGCATCGGTAAAATCGATTACATTTAGATGAAAATTAGTCGTACTTTGGGAGTAATATTGTGCCGTACGAATGAGATGATGATACACGATATCAAAGTTATTATCCTTTATTAATGTATCAACGGACTTTTGCATCTTTATAGATCTATACCAGGCAACCTGAAACGGGCTCTTCTGAAAAATCGCAATCAGGACATTAATAAAGGAAATTATTAATGTAAGTTTAATCAAAGTAACTTTTATCCCCATTTCCTCTAATGGTTTAACAAACTCTTTATCTTTACCATTCCTGTAAAATGTAATTATATGAATATCATTATTTTTTAAAAGGATTTTAGAGATGTTAAATATTTTTAATTTATCACCTCTATAGGGCGGATAAGGAATTCTAGGTGTGATGATTAATATTTTCAAATTATGCTTTTATGTTTATTTCATTGATTGAATTCAAATACTCGGTCTCTAAATCAGCAGCGATGTTTTCCCAATCATACTTTTGTTTAATAATATTTCGTGCACTTTTCGTAACACTTTCGGCATCTATTCTTTTTTCAAATATATCCATTATTTTTTTTACAAATGTTTCACTGTTATCGGCAATAAAAATATGCTTTCCGTCTGTAACATCGATTCCCTCTTTACCAATAGAAGTTGAAATTATTAAGTATCCAGCGCCTAACATTTCTATTATCTTCACTCGCATCCCGCTCCCTACTCTTAAAGGAACTAGTAAAATCTGTTTGTCTTTAACTTCATCCCAAATATTTTCAACATATCCTTTAATAATAACATTATTTTTAATATTATTTGAAATATTTAATCTGTCACCACCTCTGCCATAAACATATAGTTTTGAATTTGGATGCACATCGACAACTTTAGGGAAGACTTCATTCAGTATCCATGATAAACCATCATAATTAGGTTGCCAGTCTAACGCTCCTAAATGAAATATCGAAAAAGGAATATCTTCTGATTTATGCCAACTGAATATTTTTTTGTCGACACCAATTGGAATAACTTTAGTCTTGATGTTTGGATTTAAGTTAAGTAGTGATTTTTCATCTTCCTTACTTACCATCAAACAACGATTAAATTTTCTACATTGATCTGGTTCGTATAATAAAAATTTCTTAAACTGTAATTTAGAATAGTACTTGAATAAAATATTTGATTGATCTTCAGAATACCTTTCCATAATTTTCATTTCAAGATTATGCTCGCGTAAAATGACAGGAACATTGCTAACCTTTCTTATAATATCAATTATCCAAGCCATGTGAAGGTGATCTACATGAACAACATCAACTGCATTATGTTTTAAGTAGTCAATAAGAAAAATCTTTAGTTTTTTTGAGTAATATTTGGATATGTTGTAGGGAACTTTTGAAAATAAATTTTGAACTGCGGTTTTAATACTATTATTAATTTTCCATTCTATAAACACAGGATTACAAATTTTTTTCAGTTCATTTATTGTGCTTTCACTGATTGGTTTGTTTGTATAACAAACGAAGGTAACCTTATGCCCTCTCTCAGCTAAAGATTTTGTAATGCCATAAATACTTAATCTACCTCCACTATCTGGTGGAAATGAAATCTGTGGGCTGATTTGGAGAATTTTCATAATCGTTTAGAGGCCACTATAAAATTTATAAACTAACAACTTTTCTGTTTAATTCGAATAATTTATTATTTTCATTAACTTTGTAAATATAAAAACTTTATCAAAGAAGATTAACATATTATTTTAATCATATCAAAGAAAAGCTTATGCTAATAAATACTGATTGTTTACACTTTCTTGGTGATATTCCTTGTCAACCGCATAAAGAATACCGCTATCATTGCCAAAATTGCCCAGTCTACAAAAAAATAGAACAAAATATTTTGATCATAAAACTTGGGGCTATTGGTGACGTCATAAGAACCACACCCATTCTTAGAAAAATAAAAGATGTTTATCCAGATTCGTTCATTACTTGGTTAACTTATTCTCCTGAAATATTAAGTAAAAACTGGGTTGACAGAATCTTAAACGTTAATGTTGAGAGTATAGAATTGTTAAAACAGATTGATTTTGATTGGTTAATTGTTTTAGATAAAGATCCAATAGCGATAGCATTGACGAATCAAATCAATGCTAAAAAGAAAAGTGGATTTACAATTGATGAATTTGGAAGAGCAAAACCAATCTCATCCAGGGCTGAAGAACATAAGTGGCTAACAGGTATTTTTGATGATTTGAGCAAACAAAATAATAAACATTATGTTCAGGAAATGTTTGAGATTTTAGATTATAATTTTAATGGAGAGGAGTACATCCTTGATATAACAGAAAAAAATAATTGGAAAATAAATCATACAAAGAAAATAATTGGTTTGAATACAGGCTGCGGCGGGAGATGGTCCTCCAGGCTTTGGCCTAATGAATATTGGATTGAATTAGCAAAAACTTTGCTTCAAAATGAATTTGAAGTGATTCTTCTCGGCGGTGAACAGGAACATGAAAAGAATTTAATGCTTTCTAAGGAAAGTGGAGCCAAATATTTTGGATATTTTCCGCTTAGAAAATTTATTTCCCTGGTAAATGAATGTGATCTTGTTGTAACCTCGGTAACAATGGCCATGCATATTGCGATGGGCTTACAAAAAAAGGTAATAATTTTTAATAGTATTTTCAATAAAAATGAATTTTACTTGTATGGAAGAGGGGAAATATTAGAACCAGATCCTAACTGTGATTGTTATTACAAACCTATTTGTCCTCACGAATCTATGAAAAATATACAACCTAATAGAGTGATTGAAAAAATTAAAAAAGTACTTTAAAAGTAAAATCTAATCTTTAAAAAATAGATTTGATATAACTATCATTTAAATAAATTTTTCGGGTAGATAAATAATAATTTTAAATGGAAATAGCTTCGAATTAATAATTGTCGATCAAGCATTATAATACCGATTACAAAGAAAATTGGTATTCGAATTAAGTTACCTGTGTAATGAGTAAATATTCCAATCAAAAACTCAATTCCACTTTTATGTTTTTGAAAAAACTGTAATTCAGAAATTGCTTTGTTTTTAAATTTAAACCATTGATTACTTTTTACTGAAGCTCCACCAATATGTATGATAGAAGTAGTTGGGATAAATATTGTTTTGCCACCCATTAATTTTAGCCTGTAACAAAGATCAATATCTTCTGCATAAAAGAAAAATCTTTCATCAAATCCCTGTAAGTTCAACAGTACTGATCTGCTGCCAAATAAAAAAGCTCCAAGAACGTAATCAACTTCTACAGGGACATTAATACTTTTTCTTTGTAGGTAATATTTATTAAAATATTTTGAAGAAGGGTTAATCAAATAAAGAAAAAAGTTAGAAGTAATAAAATTCAAAGCTGAAGGAAATTTAGCTGTAGAGGGTTGCCAACTTTTATCAGGATTAAGAAGTTTACAACCAATAAAAGTTTTATCATCAAGTTTTTCAGCAAAATCATAAATCACTTTAATCGAATTCTCAGTAAAAAGAACGTCGTTATTTAGAAACAACATGTACTTCCCATTAGCAGTCTTTAATCCCAAGTTATTTGCTCTGGAATAGCCTAAATTGGTTTTATTTTCTATTAAGATGATTTCTTTAAAATCTTTAATTATTTCTTTTATATCACCTTCAATAGAATTATTATCAATAAGAATGACCTCATATGTAAAGTCTCTAGCATATTTATAGAATGTTAGAAGACAATTCTTTAAAAGATCAAAACCATTATAATTTACTATTATTATAGAAACGTCTATCATTTACTAAAACTTCTTTCTCATAAAAGAAATAGATAATATCAAGAAACTAAAAATTAAGTTGATTTTAGATGCTTTTGTTGTAATTAACAGAATTAAAGCTTTTCTAATTACTTTTTTTTGTTATTAAAATTATTTCTTCACCGATGTGTTTATAGAAAATACTAAAGAGTGATTCAACAGATGTAAATACAGTTGCAAAGAATTTTAATATCATCGAAATATTATTCTTATTTGAAATCTCTTGTGCCGATTTAATCTGATAACTTTTAATAAATATGTCTCTTGATATTCTTGGAATTGTAAAAATATTTGTTTCTACAAATCCGGATAAGATAGCTAAACTTTTCAGTGAAGATATAGAAAAAATATTTATGTGTCTGGGAGGTTCTAATCCTCTCCAGTTACGTTTAAATACATAATGACCTAAGCTTTTATTGTTAGGAGTTGCAATAACAAGTTTGCCTCCTTTTTTTAATAATCTCTTACATTCTATTAGAATTTTCTTAGGATCATATACGTGCTCTATAAAATGTGAAAGAACAATGGCATCAAAACTTTCATCATTAAAATTCTGGTCAAATAGATTACCGTATTTTACATCTAAACCTTTACTCTGTGCTACTTGAACCGCTTTTAAATCAGAATCAATACCTGTCACTTCCCAGCCTCTAAACTGCATCGAGAACAAAAACTCTCCACTTCCACATCCAACATCAAGAAGTTTGCCTTTTGTTGATGGTAGATACATCACATTAAAATCTGTTGCCGATCTTCTGAGCGGAGCTAAAAATAAAATAAATCTTAAAAACCTTGGAACCGTAGATGGATAACCATATTTATTAGCTAAATAACTTTCCTGAATCTGAATGAAAATTTTTCTTAGTGAATTTCTCTTTTGGGGATTTGAATCTATATGAGTATAATATTTTTGATAAGCTTTATAAATTTCTTCTTCCGCCGGTGCAGGATTTAACCAAATTGTATTACAGTTCTTATCTGTACAGACGAATAAATTCCATTTCCCGTCCGAGCCAAATAATTTATCCTTTAGATCTTTGTATAATTCCACTCCTTTTGAATTACAAACAGAGCAAAAAGGACGCTTTATAGTTTTTTCAATTTCCATAATTCAGCTTAAAGATCTAGATTTTATCAACGCAATTAAATACGATTTTTCTTCTGTATCCAAAAAAGTTGACCATGTAATCGTAAAATAAATAATTAAAAAAAAGACACTCAGTAATATTTTAATTATCAAGGGGACAAAGAATAAGGTAACTACCACTAGAAGCGTAAACAATCCGTATGCAAATTTAGGTTTACTGATCAAAGAGAATTGTCCTGAAAAAATTTCTTTGCTCAAAATAAAAAGAAGAAGACAATCTAAGAATGATCGCAAAAGCCAGATTGCTGCCGCACCATTGATCCCGAATAATTTAATAGAGAACCACATCGCTATAAAATAAAATGGTAACTCTATCATATGCAGTTTGCCCGTGATATTAGGTTTGCCAATTGCCTGCAAATAAGTAAAAGGAATTTGAGCTAAACTATTAAAAAAAATACCAAGGGCTAACAATTGCAGCACCAGCCAACTTTGATCTGCAATTCTCTGCCCCACCCATATAGATAATCCGGTTTTAGCAAAAACCATCATTAAAACAATCAGTGGTACCACGATGAGAAATATATATTTCGCTCCTTTAAAAAATATTCGTCGTACTAATTCAAAATCCAAACGGTAGTTATATGCTATTACAGGGTATAAAACTCCAACTATTGCACTTGGAATTAATAATAACTTACTGACGATTTCAAAAGGTGTGGCGAAATAAGTTATTGCAGCTGCTGATATTAAAGCACCAATTAAAAATCTATCTATATACACAATAGCAGGAGCTATGATATTAGTTACGGTTATCCAACCACTCAAAATAAATATTGGTTTGATTGCCTGAGAATTAACTTTAGTGAAAACTTTTAATCTATTCTCAGTTCTTATGCAAACAAATAAATGTGCTAGCCACATAATCAATCTAAGAAAGACTAACGCAAGAACAATATAACTCAGATAACTAGTGTAAAGTAATACAATAATAGGCACAAGGAATGTCGACACTCCCCATATTATCCTTAATAAATTAATTATTTTAAAATTTTGATACGCTTCTAAAAAACCTCTGAATGCTGCAGTGGTGGTTATAACAGGGATAGAGAATGCCATAATATAAAATGATATTTTAGATTCCTGTTTTATAGAATCACTTAACCCTAAAACATCGTTCACTAAAGTCGGAGTCAATAATAACAGAACAATCGAACCGACTACACTAAAAATGAGGATTAGATAAAATGACGTCCAGAATATCTCAGGGATCTCGTTTTTTTCTTGAAGTGATAATTTTTCCGAAATAACTTTTGTCAATGTACGGCTTACGCCAAAATCAAATAAACTAAAATAACCTACTACTATCCAGATAATATTTAATAATCCAAACTTTTCATCTCCCAGTTTTTCGAGTAATGTAGGTATAAAAACTAACGCTGCAATAACAGGGAAGAAAAATCCAAGCAGATTATAGAATGTGTTTTTAATAATTTTGGAAGTGTTGTTTTTATTTTCCGTCATTTAAAGGCTAATGTGAAATCATTTACTAGATTCAGTAATAGGAACATTATTATGGATTTTGATCCAAAAATTTAACAAAAATGTTATTGTTAAAAGAAATACCAGCGGCAAGTACCAGTAAGATAGCCTTGTTGCTAATACAATATTTGAAAATGAGATTATTAGATTCAAAAAGACTAAGGCTATAAAGTTGTAAAGATTTCCATACTCCATAAATTTGAAATAGAAAAAAGTCACTGATATTCCTAATAAAAAAATAAAGATTAATGATCCGGCGTATCCATAATCTTGATTTAATTCCTTAATGAAAGTAGTAGTATTTATCCAGGTGGGAATGAAATATCCCTTATTATAGTCCGTAGGTCTTTTCACCAGATCATATTTTGAAATTATGCTGTAAACACTAAATAATGTATGTTCTGCGAACAGGGTTTTCTCTTCTTTTGCTTGAAGAAATTTATTCAAACCTCCTACGTGGCCGCTAAAATAAAGATACAAGGTCGGACTTAAAAAGAGATTATCTTCCTGACTTTTTAATTGAGAAGTAGCGCCTTCTATGCTTTCTATCGAGCCGCGAGAAATTCGAACTAAAGATGCACTGAAAATAATAATAGTCAATACGAAAGCAACTCCGATTAGTAGTTTCTTGTTCGACTTGACAACTAGTTCTGGATTATGTTTTCTCAAATAAACTTTAAACAATAAAAAAGTTATTAGGTATTCAAACATTGCCAAAAAAATACCAGCACGACTAACTTGCGATATTTCTTTTAATATTACAGGAATAAACGGGAAAAAAGAAATTACACTAAACTTGTTTTTTAATGCCGTATACATTGCGGCAAAAAAAACAGATACATATCCGAATAAAAACAGATAGGGTATTTGACCTTCAATTTTTCTTTCAATCCTTAGCCTATACACTACGCTGGCATTGATGAGAACGGTGGTAACATCACCAAACATTTTTATTAGTACCATCCAGTTTTGGATCACTGCAGCTAAAGCAATCAGCGAAGTGACCCAGGCAATTAATCGCAAATTCTTTCCATTGTTAATGAGCAACCAGTCAATATTGTTACTATTAATTGTGTTGTTTTTAAAGGTCACTTTTTCTTTTGCTGCAACATAGGTCAGGATACCAAGTAAAAAACAAAAATAACTTAAAAAAATAATAGTTAAGGTGGATGGAGTTAGATCATTATATCTGATTAGTTTCATTTCATATAGCAGAATCATTGGTGCCCAGACGCCAACATATAGGCTTAGATGATTAAACCATTTGCCGAATAAGGTTTTCCCCAGAATTAATGAAAAAGTAAAAATGATAATTGTGACGACACTTGTCATTTTTAAAACTTTAGTCTATAAATCTTTTTTACTTTATTAAAAAACTTGAATTCTGATACTTCAAGTGAATTACTATGTACAGATCGAGTCAATGCTTTTTCTCCCCGGAAAATAACCGGCAGTAAAACAAAGAAAATCAGCAATAATATGACAATAGTTGTGGTGGCGCGTTTTGGTGCATTTTTTATTTGTGGAGGAACCGCTTTATCCAATACCATAATCGTAGGTATACTTTTTTGTTCTTCGACTTTCGCTTGTTCATAAAGCGGAAGAGTTACTTCCAGAATTTTTTGCTGAATTTCTAGCTCTCGAAAATCTCTGAGGTATTGCATTGATAATTCAGGTAAGTTCTTAAATGGTAATAATACGTTTGAATTGTTAGATAGCTTTGTCGAATTTTTTATATCGCTAATTTTTCTTTTTAGAAAATCAACCTGTTCTTTAATTGGGAGATAACTAGGTGAATCTTCTCCATACTGAGTTTTAATTAATTCTGCCATTAATTCTCTTTCCGCAAGCTGTGCCTCAATTTCTGCTGCTGATTTTACCGCGACCTCCAACTGTTGAGGGATTGCAAATATTCCATATTTTTTTTGAAGCTTAGACAATGAATCTTCGGCAGATTTTAGATCTACAAGATTTTTTAAATATCTTTTTTCAATAAATATTCTATTGTTCATTGCAGATTGGGAGTTAAGTACAATATTAAGACTATCTAATATCTCTGAGAAATAGTTTGCAATTTCTGCACTCACTTTAGGATCTTCGTTGATTACACTAATTTCTATCATGCCATATTCTGTCGGTTCAAATGAAATATCGCCACGAAAAGCTTTTAAAGTTTTGTCTAAATTATCATCTCCCACGTCATAATATTTAATTAATCCAAATTGTTTTATAATGTCTGTTTGAACCGTTCTACTATTTAAAATTGCCATTAAGGGATCCAGATTTGCAGAGTTACCGCCAAGCAATTTTGATCCCAATGATGTGGCTGAATTTTTACCAGACAATAAACCTGTTAATCCGCCCAATCCCATATTGCTTTCCGGGGGAATCATTACAACTGCAGTAGCTTTATAATTATTTGGGATTAGAAATAATAAGCCCAGCGTTAAAGGACCTAATATCAATAATGTAATAATTATCAGTTTTTTCCATTTAAAGAGAACATAGACGTAGTCGCTAAAAGATTTGGTGGTATTTACGGTTTCTGGCATTTGAGTTTTTTGTTTGTTTTGAAAATTTTGATACAAAGTTAATATTTTTAGTTAAGATATGACAATGCCAATTATATTGGATAGGACTTATAAGTTACAGCTTAGATCCGAAACCTATTTCAGCAAAATCATCTTTTTTGTCTCAACATAATCACCAGCTTGTAACCGGTAAAAATAAACTCCGTTTGCCAACCGATTACTACCTACTGTGGACTTGAATTCTACTTCGTAACTTCCGGCTGATCTATATTCATTAACTAAAGTAGCAACTTCATTTCCTAAAACATCATAAACTTTTAATGTTTGCCAACTGCCTACTGGTGACTGCCAACTTATTTTTGTGCTTGGGTTAAATGGGTTTGGGTAGTTTTGGAAAAGTAAATAGTTCAGCTCAATCTTTGTATTAGGTTCAATAGAATTAATTCCATTTTCATTAAATAGAGCTAGTCCATCCTCGGTACCAACCCACTTATTATTTCCGTCACAAGCCAATGCGGTTATATGATTATTAGGCAAATTAGAATTGGATGTATTATATACTGTCCAATTAAGATCATCAAATTTTACGAGACCACTCGAGGATGTACCAATCCATTTATTATTTTCCGAATCTACTAATAATTTAGAGATTCCATTTTCTGGTAATTCAGAATTTGAAGTATTATATACAGTCCAATTAATATCATTAAATTTTACAAGACCATATGCTGTTCCAATCCATTTATTTCCTATACTATCTATTGCAAAAGAAAGTATTCTATTACCAGGTAAACCTGAATTGGAAGAATTATAAACACTCCAATTATTGCTATCAAATTTTGCCAGCCCATTTTCAGTACCTATCCATATTATTCCAGTCTCGCATTCCAAAGATATTATATAGTTATCTGGCAACATAGAATTTGATGAATTATATACTGTCCAAGTTGTATCCTTGAAATTTGCGACTCCACCCCCGTAGGTACCAAACCATTTATATTGCATATTATCAATTACTATTGCATTAACCTCACCAGAAGGTAACCCAGAGTTCCAAAATCCAAAATTAGTCCATGGCCACACATTTTCAGAATATGCAAATACTCCTTTATCTCTTGTTCCTATCCATTTTGTTCCAGTAGAATCAATATCAATTGAATAAACAATATTATCCATACCCCCGTTTGTTGAATTGAATATCTTCCAATTTCTACTATCAAATTTTGCAAGTCCACCACCCCATGTACCAATCCACTTTGCTCCATTGTTTTCAATTTTAATTGATCTTACATGATTACTGGGTAAACCAGTATTTGTAGTATTATACACTGTCCAATTTGAATCATTGAAACTTGCAACTCCTCCATAGAATGTTCCAATCCATTTTTTCCCATCCTTGTCTATTAATAGTGATCTAATATCATTTCGGGGTAAATCAGAATTTGAAGTATTAAAAACTGTCCAATTTGTATCATCAAATTTTGCTAAACCGCCTGCTGATGTACCTATCCATTTATTATTATCAATATCTATAGCAAGAGACCAGATTCCATTATGCGGTAACCCAGAATTTGAACTATTGTAAAATGTCCAGGTCCAATTCACATCGTCAAACTTAACTAAACCACCACCGGAAGTTCCAATCCACTTATTTCCATTATAATCTATTTCAATAGCGCTAATTGAGTTTGGAGGCAATCCTGAATTTGTCGAATTATATACAGTCCAGTTATTATCATCAAACTTTACAATCCCTCCATTAGCATCGGTACCTATCCATTTATTACCGGAGCTATCAATTGCTATAGACCAAATAATATTATTTGGCAAACTTGAATTAGAACTATTATATACCGTCCAATAAATTCCATCAAATTTTGCTACACCTCCATATCTTGTACCAACCCAAAGATCACCATTCCTATCAATCTCTAAAGATATAACAGTGTTAGAAGGTAATCCTGAGTTACCTGTGGTATAAGTTGTCCAGTTCGATCCATCAAATTTAGTTAATCCATATAATGTACCAAACCATTTATTACCACTATGATCAACAACAACGGCTCTAACATCATTATTATATAATTGGTTTGGAATATTATTGTATAAAACCCAATCAGCTCCATCAAATCTAGATACACCACCTCCTGAAGTACAAATCCATTTACTGCCATCTTCATCTTCAGCTAAACCCAGAATTAAATTACTAACCAGTGCAGTTTTATATACTTTCCATTCTGGATTTTGTGGATAAATTGTAAGAATGGTATTTAAGAGAAAGATTAAGTATAGCAATATCTTTTTCATATTAGACTCCAAAATCATTTCAACAAAATCATTTTTTTAGTTTCAACATAATCTCCGATCTGTAACTGGTAAAAATAAACTCCGTTTGCCAACCTGCCTGTCCGGTAGGCAGGCTGACGATTGCCGACTGTGGACTTGAATTCTACTTCGTAACTTCCAGCCGATCTGAACTCATTTACTAAAGTAGCAATTTCATTTCCTAAAACATCATAAATTTTTAATGTTTGCCAACCACTAACCGGAGATTGCCAACTTATTTTTGTGCTTGGGTTAAAAGGGTTGGGGTAGTTTTGATTTAATTTAAAATCATTTAGACTAATTTCTTCTGGAGGTACAGCAGAGATTCCAGTTTCTTTGTACTTAAGTAATATAATTTTTGAATCCCAATTATTTTGATAAGAAGTTGTTGTTCCAACCAGAACATAGCTAGAATCAGAAGATAGAATTACATGGTTTGCTGCTTCATTCCCATTATAATTGGCTCCTGAGAAAGTTGTATCCCAAATTTTATTTCCCCCTGAATCAACTTTTAAAATGCTAATATCTCCTACAGAGTTTGCACCTCCAATGCCACCAGTTAATAGTATTCGATTGTCAAAACTTTCAACTATAGCCTGTATCCTTGTTGTAAGTTTACTAAAAATCTCACCCCCATTTTTATCATATTTTGTAATAAAATATTGGGTTGGTTGGTGATAGGGTGTATTACCATAGGACCAAATATATGATGAATCGGACAGAACATTTGCAGTTAAACCTTCACCATCGCCATTCCCCCCTTTCGACCAAATTGTGTTCCCATTAAGATCAACTAAATCTAGATACCTGTCCTGGTATAACCCATATGATTTAATGTTTCCAGTTACAATATAACCAATATTTAGAACTGGGTTTATATAAGAACCACTTTTGCCAATAAAAGAGCTGACACTATTCCATAACACTTCCCCATTAACATCTGTTTTAATAATAATTCTTCGCGAATATAACGAACCCCTAAAATCCATTTGTGTCCCAATCATTATGTATCCGTTATCATAGTCTTTCTTAATACAGTTAATATTGTTCCACAGTTCAGAACCCAGGATCTTTTCCCAAATAATATTACCTGAGTTATCCGTTCTGATTAATAAGATTTTAGTGTTGCCCGAACCATCTAGATCTGTGCGACCCACTAAAATAAAACCACTATCGCTTGCTAAATCTCCAGAAGTACAAACATCATCGTATGGACCTCCATATGTTTTAGTCCATTGTTGGACTCCATCTTTATCAGTTTTAATTAAATAAAAATCTGCATAACCAGCTCCGTATGATCGTGTATGCCCAAATATTACATATCCATCAGATACTTCTCTAACAACCCTTCCACTTTCCTCATTGTTTCCACCATATAATTTATACCAAAGTAATTCAGGTTGTTGAGCTTTTATGCTGGTAACTAACAAAATTAAAATCATAAGTATTTTTTTCATAAATATCCCTAAAATTACTTTAACAAAATCATTTTTTTAGTTTCTGCATAATCACCAGCTTGCAAACGATAGAAATAAACACTGGAAGATGGATGATGATTGATGGAAGATGGATTAAATTCTATTTCGTAAGAACCAGCTGGTCTATATTCATTAACTAAAGTTGCAACTTCATTTCCCAAAACATCATAAACTTTTAATGTTTGCCAACTGCCTATTGGAGTTTGCCAGCTTATTTTTGTGCTTGGGTTAAATGGGTTTGGGTAGTTTTGGGATAAATAAAATCCTTTTGGAGTATGATTAATTTCACTATCAATATCAGTAAATACCTGTCTTAGATAAAATGCCGTAGTATAATAAAACACAATTTCTCCTTGTAACCGTGCTTTAGAAGTAACAATTCCAGTGTCTTGAGCCAATGAATAATTCACATTGTAGGTAAAGTAAATCATAACCGGATCAGGTTTAAAGAACGAAGAAAAACTAATTCTTCCATTATTAATTGTATCAATATATCTATAAAACTTATCAGAGTCGGGTGCATTTTTAAAAAAGGGAAATAAGCTATACCCGTCAAATACTGGTGTGTAAAGTTCATGTAAGCCTTGATGTTTTTCGACTACCTCGAAATATGATGAATCTTCAATCCATGATATGGTAGTTTGTCCGTATGAATAGGCATATCGAGTAAAGCCTCTTTTTTGTTTAAACTGCCATATCGTTGAATCCACAAATTCTGATTTATCAATTATTTGATAATTAACTAAACCTGTATCTCTTCTTGAACTAAATCCTATGTAAACGTAATTAAGATTAAAGTCATAGTAATACTGCTTGCCCACCTCTAAAGGAAAAACATCATGTAGTGATTCTGATTGGCAGTAGATTGAATTGTAAATCGGTATCCAAAATAAAAAAAATAAAACTAACTTTTTCATATAGAGTATCTTCGAAAAAATAGATAATAAAAATCGAAAATAACTACTTTTAAAATAAACTTATTCTTCTAAGAATAAAAAAATTTGACAAAAAAGAAATTGCGTTTAAGCAAATATTATTTTGTTTTACTCATCCACTATTCCCGGTATTTTAATTCATCAAAATTAGTTTTTAAGTTCAAAATTCAGGAATATATACTACCCAACCATTTTTTGCTGGTAATACAAAGCTAGTATTATTTGATTGACCTGCATATAGTTGTTCTTGTCCATTTACAAATGCGTGATAACTGAACCATTTGTCTGGGCTGCCAACAGTAACATTCCAAGTTTGATCAGGATGCCGATTCACGTATACTATTATTCCATTATCATATATTACTTTTACTTTTCCCATAAACTCTGGGTTGGTAATATCAGCATAATTCGGATGAGCTATTATATATTCCGAGGCAGTTTGTAAATTTGTAGAGGAAGTATCATATCCGTATTGGATACTTATAGGTGTTGCATTAATTAATGCAGCAGCAATAGGTGTGGTATGGTTATACTCTAATACGGTTTGATCAATTGTTAATTCTGCTACATATGCCTTCGCTAAAATCCCTGCGTGTGCAAACGCAATCTCTGTTGCAGTATTTGTCAATATCTCATCCCAAGTTAAAGCTCTTTTCAATAGCTGGTTCTTAACTAAATCGGGTGCAAAAAATAAATACTGATATCCTACACCGTGAAAAGCAGACTTAGAATGTAATTTTCTGAGATCAAAGTCAACTAACATGGGTGCTTTGTAGCCGTATATAAAATAATTGCCTGTAAACAAAGGTGCCTCCAAATCATCAAAGTATCCCGTGTACAGAAAATGATTTTGACCTTCACCCTGTATTGGGCCAGGATATTTTGTTCTTAAACTATCGGCAAAACTTCTTACATTGGTCAATACTCTTTTAAACTTACCAGCATCAATCTCAGATACATCGTAATCAACTAGTTCAGAAGGATTTATTCCACTGGACACATCTAAGTAACCAAAATCCGGATTAATAGATTTCCTAATCTTTTCACTCCAGGTTGCTAGATAATTTTTAGCTTTATCGGTATTTATTTTATAGGAAGTATCTTGTTTAGTGCAGCCCCCCTCAGCCCAACCTCTCACTGGGCGTCCTTCACTATTCACTGAAATATCATCCTTAGAGTATGAGTTACTTCCGTTTTCATATACCTCAACATAATTTTCATGAAGTGCAAAAGTATATCCTAAGTTATGTAATAAATCTGTTTCGTCAATTAATAACTGATTCTTACTGTTATTAGTATTTTTGCATGGATGTAAATAATTACTACACTCTGGGCTTCTTGGGTCATTATTTTTATCCCAGTCATTAGCCGGTAATATTTCAGGATAGCCGCTGTCATATCCATATTTTTGATAATTTTTTATTATAACTCCTAAATCATTTACTCCTCGATTTTTGATTTCCTGAAAATAATCATAATTATACTGACTACATTTCGGAGGGCTAAACATCCATGTATACGGTGGTCCATATGAAACAATAGTTTTGGAAATAGCTTGTTCTCTTCTAGGTGCATAAGGGGCAACAATATTTGGTAATACCTCATCCAGACTAGCGGCAACAGTTAAATATAATGTTTCCTTTAATTGATTAGTTAATCCATTTGTCTTTGGATAATAATTAATATGTTGTGAATACCTGATTGATTTTTTGGAGACATCATCTGGGACGGTATACTCTGAAGGATCAACCGGATAAATTGATGAACAATTTGTTTGTTCCCAATCAACGAAAAAGGATGTAAAACTGTTGTCTGAACATAAAACATTTAACAAATTTAAATAAGGTATATGTACTATGCTTTTCTTATTTGAATTTTCACTTCTGTCAAAGTGCAAACCTGTTGCTTTTGTAGAATTATTTTTTACTTCAATATTTAATACCAATGTACGGTTAACTATCTTGAATTTTAATTCATAGTCAATAAAATCATTATTTAGTTTCATGCGCCACTCTGAAGTAACTGTCTCATTCGTAAAATAATAATTAAGCCTTTCGAATTGAACCCCTGATTCCCAAGGAAATTTATGCTGATTATCTAAGATTACTTTTAACCCACCTACATAGCTTGGCCAAAACCAATTACCATTTATAGCTTTAGCTTTTATCGCATTAAAGGTCGCACCACAATTATCCCAAGTTGATCCATTACCAACAAAGTATGAGTAAATTTGAATTCCGTTATAATAGAAGTAAAATTTTTGTTCAGAACTATTATATGTTATTGAATTCGTTCCAGGGGTAGTTGTTGGCATCGGTGTAGTCTGCGCGCATACGCAGGCAAACAATATCAAAAAAAATGAAAAAATATTTAAATAAAAAACTTTGTTCTTGATCATTTGTCAACAAAAAAAAGAAATTATTTTTTACAATAACTGATAGAAAATTGAAATATTTTGTTCCTTATACCTAATCGTCTTAAACTTACATTTCAAGGATTGCCAAGTAAAGGTAAACTTTAAAACCAACTGATATTTTTTATTCTATTAGTTACCATCTCGAAAAATTCCAAGAAATATTATGTATCCTAGCGCAATATATAATTAACATTTAAAGCAGATCAGGCAACTGGGATTATTTATTTGTCTTACTCATCCACCATTCCTGGAATTTTATTTCGTCTTCAATAAGTTTGTCAATAAGCTCATCAAATGATAAGGAGTACTTCCAGTCCAGTTCTGTTTTTGCTCTTTTGGGATTGCCGTAAATTACTTCAAGTTCAACAGGACGGTAAAGTGCTTTATCAAACTTTACAAACTTTTCAGGATCAAGTCCGAGTTTTGTGAATACTTTTTCAATAAACTCCTGCAATGTATGTGCTTCGCCTGTGCAGATAATATAATCATTGGGTTTGGGTACATTCAGCATTTTCCACATTACTTTTATGTACTCGGGTGCATAACCCCAATCTCTTTGTATAGATGTGTTTCCGACTTTAAGAGAATTAAGTTTTTTGTTTTTAATTTTTATTGCGGATGAAATAATTTTTTTTGTAACAAAATTTTGTCGGCGTAAAACTGATTCGTGATTAAATAAAATTCCGCTTGAGATAAATAAATTGTAAGCTTCGCGGTAGTTTACACAGGTCCAGTGTGCGGCAGCTTTAGAAATTGCGTATGGACTTGCAGGATGTATTATAAAATCTTCATCAATCGGCAGTTTACTTTGTGCAACATTGCCGTACATTTCGCTGCTGGAAGATTGATAGATTTTTATTTTCTTATCAACAATGCGAATAGCTTCTAAGATATTTGCAACAGAAATAATGTTATACTCAAGTGTACCGATTGGCTGCTCGAATGATAATCCAACAGAACTTTGCGCTGCAAGATTGTAGAATTCATCGGGTTTAAATTTTTCCAACAAACGAATAATGTTTGAAAGATCAAAAACGTTTGCTTCAACTAGTTCAACATCGTTTTCAACGCCAAGAAAACTTAAACCGTTCAAATTACCGGACTGCAGGTTTCTGGTTATTCCAACTACTTTATATTTTTTTTCTAAAAGATACTTACTTAAGTATGCCCCGTCCTGCCCTGTTATACCTGTGATAAGTGCTGTTTTCATTAATATTTTTCTTATTAATCTGTATGAATTGAATTAAATCTTATCAAATTTACAACATCTTTTTAAGATATGGTAATCAGCAAATTCAATTTTAAGAATTGGGACACTGATTAAACTAACTTTATTTTGATCATAACTGATCTTGAAGGATCATAATAATCTATGGATTCCCGTTTTCACGGGAATGACAGGTTAAATTTTTCTGGAGTATTATCAGCTAAAAAAATACTTGACATTTTACTTTTTTGTGTCAATATTTGCATCAGTAATAAACAAAGGAAAAAAATATAACCGATTTGCTACTGTTTTAATTTTCGTTCGTCTAAATATTAAATTGTTGGAAAATTAACCAGAGTTGCAAATGTACCGATTTAGGGAATTTCTCTGGTCGGTTTTTTGTTTTAATTACTAAACACATAAAGGAGATTTAATTATACGATTTGATACGTTTTACTAGACAACCGCAAACATAAACATATTAGGAGGAACACGTGATGAGAGAAATAAAAGCAAAAATCGATAATCCTTTATCTGAATTGATAAGTGATGACATATTTGATCTACTTGATTCACACGGTTTAATAGATGACAAAGCCGTAAGAGATTATCAGATCAGGAAAAAATTTAAACAGTTAAGATCCGGTAAACTAAGCGCCGGCGATGCGATTGATGCAATACGCGCTGAATATCCATACTTACAGTTTGATACTATCAGAAAAATAGTATACCAGATAAGTAAATAATTAATATCAAATAATACTTGACAAATAACATTTATCAAATTATTTTTCAATCGACTCTTTCAAAGGGTTCTCCCCTGCCCTTTGAAGTGAACGAGTCAGGCCCGGTGAAATCCCCCCTCACCGGGTTTTTATTTTAAATATGGAGCAGCTATGGCAGTAAAGACAAAAAAGAAAAATGTAAAAACAAGTGCTAAATCTCTTCCTTCTCCTTTTAATATCTATTGGGAAAAAACTAATTATATTTTATTTGCAGCAGGCATCGCATTAATTATTCTTGGTTTTTATTTTTTGGGACAGGGTACGTGGGACAGTTCTACGTCTCTGGTCGTTTCACCAATTTTATTATTTTTGGGATTTGTTGTTGTGATGCCTGCTTCTATTTTATATCGTAAAAAAGCAGTCCAGGAAACAGAGTCCGTCAGAACGGAAAATTAGTTTTTTATTCTGCAATTTATTTTTCCAGATTGTGGAAATCATTTTATGTCATTTCGAATCCGACTTTAGTTGGTGAGAAATCTTCTACAACTAAATATTAAGATTTCTCGCTTCGGTCGAAGTGACAAACAGATAAATTTTTTACATTTTTAGTATATAATATTAATCATTCAACAATTAAAAATTGGGCAAACTAAATTTTGAACAATTAACCGATCTGTTTTTACTGCTTTCTGTTGAGAGGATTGGACCAGCCAAGATTAGAAATCTACTTGCCAGATTTAAAAAATTATCAAACATTCTTTCTGCTTCAGCTTTAGAGTTAACGGAAACAGAAGGCATCAGTAAAGAACTCGCATCCAGAATTCGTAAAGTCTCCACCCAAAAAGAAGCGATACAAAATTTTCTTGAAAAAGAATTAAAGGCATTAGAAAAGCTAAACGGCAGAATAATTACTGTTTGGGATGAAGATTATCCTCCGCTTTTAAAAAAAATATATGATCCTCCCTTGGTTCTTTATGTGCTTGGTGAATTTGATGAAAGAGATAAATATTCGATTGCAGTTGTTGGTACCCGGCAGCCCACTAATTACGGAAAGATACAAACTGAAAAAATTGTGAATGATTTAACAGATCAGAATATAACTATTGTAAGTGGTTTAGCCCGCGGTATTGATTCTGTGGCGCATTCGTCGGCATTAAAAAGAAACGGAAGAACTATAGCCGTTATTGGCTCGGGTTTAGATGTAATTTATCCTGCTGAGAATAAAAAGCTGTTTAACGATATTCGTGATAAAGGTGTTATAATTTCTGAATTTAATCTTGGTACAATTCCAAATGCAGAAAATTTTCCCAAGCGAAATAGAATTATTTCAGGATTAACATTGGGTACACTGGTAATAGAAACTGCAATTACCGGCGGGGCAATGCAGACCGCAAGATTAGCTCTTGATCAAAACAGAGAAGTGTTTGCGATACCGGGAAATCTTGGAGTAAAACAATCTGAAGGAACAAACCTGCTTATCCAAAGAGGTGAAGCAAAATTGATTAAAAATGCCGAAGATATTTTAACAGAGCTTGAACTTAAATTAAAACCGGTACTCGGAAAAAATATTCCCAAAGCACAAAAGGATCTTACCATCTTTGAAGAGAAGATTTATAATTGTTTGTTAAATGAACCATTACAAATTGATAAGATTGCTGAACTTACCAATCAATCAACTTCTGATTGTTTGGTCAATCTGCTGTCGTTAGAATTTAAAGGGATGGTAAAACAACTTCCCGGAAAAATGTTTATGCTGATTTGAGTCCGTTATTTGTAATTCTTTTTTGTCTTCCACAAAAACTTAAGCCAATCTTTCAATCTTTTCTCCTGTCCTATTTCAGTTGGAAAATAAAATTGTTTAGTTTTTAAATTATCAGGTAAATAATTTTCTTCAACAAAATGATTTTCAAAATCATGAGCATACTTGTAGTTTTTATGATAACCAATATCTTTCATAAGTTTGGTAGGTGCATTTCTTAGATGTAACGGCACAGGAGCTAACGGATTATTTCTTACTTCGGTTAAAGCGTTTTCAATTCCCATATAAGAAGCATTACTTTTGGGTGATGACGAAAGATACGTGACACATTGAGCGAGAATAATTCTTGCTTCAGGCATTCCAATTTTATCTACGGCACTAAAAGCGGCTTCAGCTAATACCAGAGCATTTGGAGAGGCATTTCCAATATCTTCTGAAGCAAGTATAATTAATCTTCTTGCAATAAATAAAGGATCTTCACCGCCTTCCAGCATTCTTGCCATCCAGTACAATGCAGCATCCGGATCACTGCCGCGAACACTTTTTATGAATGCTGAAATTATATTATAATGTTCTTCACCACCTTTATCGTAAAAAATATTTTTCCGCTGTACAATATTTTCAAGAATTTCTTTTGTCAATATTATTTCATCTTTGTCAAGTTCCTGAATAACTGCTGCTTCAAGAATTGTAAGCATTATTCTTGCATCACCACCTGAAAGATATATTAAGAAATCTTCATCAATAGATTTTAGATTTATTTGTTTTAAAAATTCATCTTTTATAATTGCTGATTTTAGAATAGCAACCAGATCATTCTTTGTGAGCTCTTCAAGAACAAAAACTCTTGCCCGTGATCGAAGAGCAGGTATCACTTCAAACGAGGGATTTTCAGTTGTGGCACCTATCAGAATCAGAACACCGGATTCAATCGAATTTAAAAGTGCATCCTGTTGTGCTTTATTAAAACGATGAATTTCATCTATAAAAAGTATTGTTCTTTTACCAAGAGTCTTATTGTTGGTTCCTATTTCAATAACAGAACGAATATCTTTTACTCCGCTGGAGACAGCATTAATCTGAAAAAACTCAGCTTCAGTTTGATTTGCAATAATTCGTGCAATTGTAGTTTTGCCTGTGCCCGGTGGACCCCATAAAATAAAAGATGAAGGAGTATCGTTCTCTATCATTAATCTGATTGGCTTACCTTTATCAAGTAAATGCTGCTGGCCAAAAAAATCAATTATGGATTGAGGGCGGATTCTTTCGGCAAGTGGTGTGGATGGGATTTTAATTTTTTTATTCATATTGCATTCAGTAATTGCGAGGGCATTAGCCCGAAGCAATCTATAGAGTCAAATGAGATTGCTTCACTCTCCCAAAGGGATGCCTTTGGCAGAGGAGTCGTTCACTAAGACACAAAAAATCATTCCTCTGCTTTAAATTCAATTTTTTTCTCATTAGGTCTAATCATATTATATTTTTCACGTGCAATCTTTTCAATCTTTGCGGGCACATTCCGTTTAAGTGAATCAATCTCCGCTTCCAATCTTCTGTTCTCTTCCTCGAGCTGGGTAATTCTGGTATTCAAATCTTCAAGATCACTTTTAACTTTGGCGTATTTTACTACTCCAAAATTGTTAAATAAAAGATATAATGTTCCAATAACAATAACGGATGCAATGATATAAAATCGTGTCTTTTTCTTTTCTAAAAATTTCATTTCAAACTAAGATTAATAATTTTTTCAATTAGTTCTTCAAAAGATATTCCATTTGCTTTTGCCATTTTAGGGACTAAACTAAGCGATGTCATACCGGGTAATGTATTTACCTCCAGAGCATAAATTTTATTATCAGGGCTTAAACGGAAATCAACTCTGGCATAAACTTCACAACGTAAAGAATTGCACGCCTGCACTGCAATTTCCTTCATTAATATTGAAACTTCGTCAGGAATTTCTGCAGGCACAATGTACTCACTCATTCCGGAAGTATACTTGCACTCGTAATCATAAATTCCGTGCTTTGGTTTAATTTCCAGCACAGGCAGAGCAGTATTATCAATAACTGCCACAGTCAATTCTCTTCCTGGTATATATTCTTCAACTAAAATTCTGTCTGAAAACTCAAATGCATCATGAACTGCCTGTTCAAGCTGCTCGGTGCTTTTACAGATTGTTAATCCAACTGTGGAACCCTGATCATTTGGTTTTACTACGGCCGGATAACCAAATTGCTGCTCAATTAATCTGTTTACTTCGGCAGTAGTATGGTCTCCTTTTCTAAAATGAAATGATTTTGGAGTCGGAACATTGTATTCTTCAAATAAAATTTTGGACATTATTTTATCCATTGCCAGTGCACTGGAAAGCACTTTTGAGCCGGTATATTTAATCCCTTTTAATTCCAACAAAGATTGTATGGTTCCATCCTCGCCGAATTTTCCGTGCAATGCAAGAAAAGCAACGTTTATTTGTTCAGAAGAAATCAGATTGATAGCATCCAGATAATTTTCATTCGAAATTTCAGCGTAGTCGTTTTCGTTAAAATAATCTTCTACCTCAAAAGGCTGATTAATACCGTACGCAGGATCCATTACAATAATATCGTAATCAAGATTTTGTAATGCCTGGTAAACTGATTTTCCAGTCGATTTGGAAACTTCCCTTTCCGGTGAAGTGCCGCCGAGTAGTAATAGTATTTTTAATTTTTTGTTCATTTAAATATTTTCTTTCGTAGAACAGACTTTAGTCTGTTTACAAATCAATAATTTTATACAAATCACAGACTGAAGCCTGCCTACCGTCAGGCAGGTCTGTGCTACTTTTAAATATTTCTTTTGTCAGGAATAATTCCGTAAGTACTTTCGGCTATCTTAAGAATATCAACAATGTTTTTTTTTGAAAGCACTCTCGGGTTTCCTATTAATTTTGCCAATAGAATTATTTTAGCCGCATGTTCAAGTTTTTCCATTTTGAAATAAGCATCATCTAAGTTTTTACCTAAAGTTATCGCACCATGGTTTTGAAGTAGCATTGCCCATGAATAATTTATGTACGGTTCCAGACTTTCAGGCACCTTATCAGTTGATGGTGTTGCATATTTACAAAGCGGAATTTTGCCAAGGGTTAAAAATACTTCAGGCAAATAATGTTCATCCAAACCCTTTCCAATCAATGCAAAAGCCGTTGCATAAGTTGGATGGCAATGAACTACAGCATTAACTTCTTTTCTTTTTTGATAAGCCAGAAGATGTATTTTATGCTCAGTTGAGATTTTAATCTTTTGAGATAATGCTCTCCGATTTATATCAATTTCAACAACGTCTTTTTCGGTAACATCTCCTTTACAAATCCCGGAACGGGTAATTAAAATCGTGTTATCATCGGTTCGTGCAGAAATATTTCCATCATACGCGGCAACAAATCCCTTAGCGTAAACTTTATGGCAAATAGCAACTAGCTTTTTCTTTTGAGACATTTTTCTTCGAGCGATTCCATCAATTTAAGATTAATTAATCCATCTTCACCGGTAGCGTGGGGACTTTGATTTTTTAGAAATGATTTTTGAACTGATTTTATTACAAACGACATTTTATTGCCTCGCTTGCGAAAACTTTTTCTTGTTTCATCTTCCAGAAGAATTGTTAGTTTAGGCGCTGCCAATTTTCTGCCAATAAGATTATCAATAGCTAATGCACCTTTGTGACATAAAATCTCAATCCTGTTAAAAGCTTTTTTATTATTAAATGAAACATTAAAAGTTCCGTAACCGCTTTTTACAAATTTAACAGTTGCCAATGCAAAATCATCCACTTCGCTCTGATAAATCAAATTACCCATAACTCCATCAATGCTTTCTATTTCACCTCCAAAAAATCTAAGCAGATCAATCATATGGGTACCGATATCACGCAAAGCTCCGCCGCCGCTTAAATCTTTTTTAAATCTAAAATTATTATCTGGTGGAAAATCAATATTGAAATGCACGTCAATTGAGACAAGTTTGCCCAGTTTCTGATCCACAATTAATTCTTTAGCCTTAATCACCAATGGATGATAGCGATGCACATAATTTACAGCCAGCAAAACATTATTTTCTTTACACACTTTCACCATTTCTTCCGCCTGGGCTGATGTTAATGCGAGCGGTTTTTCACAAAGAATATTTTTACCTGCCTTTGCTGCCTTAATAACCTGCTCATAATGGTGCACATTTGCACTGGAAACAAAAACAGCATCTATATCAGATTTTAAAAACTCATCATAATTGCTAAACGCTTTTGAGATACCAAATTTTTCTGACAGAAATTTTGCCCTGTTTCCATCTCTGCTGTAAACTGAGGCTACCGTACTTTTTCTTGTTAATCTTATCGCAGGCAAGAAAGAATTTTCAGCAAATCTTCCGCATCCGGCAATTCCCCATTTAATTTTTTTACCTTTATAAATTTTTTCGACCATATTATTAAAGCTTTAATCTTTCCATCAATTTTATAATTGGTTTGGAGTTTTGCATAATATAAAAATGAACACTTCTGACATCATTATTTAATAACTCTTCTACCTGCTTTGCTGCCCATTCAACTCCAATATCAAGAACGTGTTCTGATTTTGCCGCCATAACTTCGTCGGCTAATTCATCCGGAATGCTGATGTAGAAATTTTTAGGAACTGCGGAAAGGTGACTTTTGGAAGTCAATATTTTTAATCCCGGTATTATTGGAGCTTTTATCCCCATCTCTTTGCATTGTTCAACAAACTTAAAGTAATATTTATTATCGTAGAACATCTGCGTAACTACATAATCAGCGCCGGCATCAACTTTTTCTTTTACGAATTTTATATCCGTCTTCAAATTCGGAGCTTCAAAATGTTTTTCAGGATAACCGCTTACACCTACACAAAAATCTGTTGGACGGGCATCGAGTAAACTATCTTCCAGATATTTTCCATGATTCATATTAATAATTTGTTTAACAAGATCGGATGCGTAAGGATTTTTACTTTTACCTTCAGGAATTGGTTTTTCGTATCCTGAATCATCACCACGGATTGCAAGTACGTTTTGAATTTGTAAATAGTTGAGTTCAATTAAAAAGTCTTCTGTTTCTTCCCTGGTAAATCCTTTTGTTAAAACGTGCGGAACAGCGTCTATGTTATATTTATTCTGGATAAGTGCACAAATTCCAAGTGTGCCCGGTCTTTTCCTTTTGATTTTTTTCTTAATTCCGGTTGCTGTTTCTTCATAAATAACTTCAGCGGCGTGTGAAGTGATATCAATAAACGGAGGATTATATTTTGTAATATCATCAAGTACGGATAATAAACCTTTAATATCACCGCCTCTTTTAGGTGGAATCAGTTCAAAACTTATCAGCGGATTTTTAGCTTTCTCTAAGTGCTCAATAACCTTCATACATTCTCATTAATTTTTGAATACAAATCAAATATAATAATACTTACTGAAAACTTGATGAACTTATCTTACAATTATCATTTCGAATCCAAACTCAGTTGGTGAGAAATCTGTAGTAAGATACAATTCAGATTTCTCCCGTAGGTCGAAATGACTTTCATAAAATTATTTACGAAAAATTTTTAGTGTATTTTTATTTTTTCTTATTGATGCTTCATCCGTTCTAATTTTCATATACCTGCCGCTAAGCCAAAATTGGGTTTGATCTTTGTAGTTATCGCTCATAACATTTCCTGATTGTCCGGTTGTAAGGATCAAATAAAATTCATCCGGATTAGCAAAATCATAAATAAACCTCATTGATGGACCGAGTACATTGTCAAATTCATTGTGCCGGAACATTGAATACTCTTCTATACTTTCGGCAAATGGATATTCAGTATTATCGATCGTAGTCCCATCACCGCCAATTTCAAAAGGACCAATGTTTATATACTCATCGAGCAAAGAAAAATTACCGCTGAATGCATGTTTAAAAGTTACTTTATGCATTCTACCCCATTGCCAGGATGTCAAATCCTTCCCGAATTTTTTTTCAAGATAAGTCAATGCATCCGCTAAACTTTTTCTGATTATTTCATCACGCGTTTCTATCCTATTTGTTTTTAAATCATCAAACCACCCGGAATCCGGTCTTTCAAGTATTTGAAGTAAACTTCTATAGGGTACATTTGCTAAAAACACAAACCGATTAAAAAGATCGTCACCCATTTCATCATAATAAATGTTTTTTAAAAGATATTTCAGAAACACTGAATAAATTGCCGGCGTCTGACTGTATTTATCCAGTTCAAAATTCCACTTATTTAATAACCCGAGTGAGGTATTAAGATTTTTATCTTTTACTTTTATTCCTTCAAATGCTTTTAAGATATATTGTGTGATCGTTTTCGCATAAGGCGATACCTGATCCATTTGATACTTCTTAAAATCACTTACAGATAGTTTTTGTTTTGATGTTAATAATTCCCTTATTCTATCTATGCGGGATGACGGTTCCCATAAATTTGAAATGTGATATTTGAAATTTTTTAAAGCTTTATTATTTGCAGATGCAATAAAATCTTCTGCCGGATTCAGGATAGAAGGAATTTCTTCCGTGGGCACAAATCCTTTCCAATCATTTTCGGATGTTGTACCATCAAAAACTAAAGTTGGATTATTGCTTTTACGAATCGGAATTCTTGCCCCCATAATATACCCGATGTTTCCCTGAGAATCTGCATAAACAAAATTTTGTCCCGGAATTCCAAAATATTTTACGCCATCATGAAATTCATTCCAGTTTTTTGCTTTATTGATTTTATAAAACGCCAGCATCTCGTCACTGAATTCATTCCCGGACCATTTCATGCTTATCGGCGGGATATTTTCATCGGCTTTGTTATAAATAAATTTAAATGGATGAATATCAGAAATGATAGGACCGCGATGGGTTTCTTTAATTATAAATACCTCATCTTTAGCATCTTTAACTTTTATTGTGTCTTTTATCAACGTAAGATTTTGCCACTGTCCATCAATAAAATATTTTGTTTTGGATGAATCTATTTTTTCGACATAAAAATCTGCATCATCATTCATAACATTTGTAAGTACCCAGGAAATATTTGCTCCTTTACCAATTACAACTCCTGGAACGCCCGGCAAAGTTACACCAGCGGCATTCCAGCCGGGACTTTTTATAACGGCAGCATACCATTTGCCCGGCGCACTAAAAGCAAGGTGCGGATCATTTGCAATTATTGGTTTACCGGTAACAGATTTATTTTTATTAACCACCCAATTGTTTGATCCGATATGAGTTCCTGTCCAACCCATCATTTGTCTGAATGCTTTATCTGTTTCAGCCAGCGTTGAATTTATAGATGGGAGATATTTAAAGTTATCTGCAATAATTGTCGGAGCATTTTCCGGATAGTCTGGCAAGATCTCAAGAACTTTTTCTTTGCCGAGTTTTTGAATCAGTTCAGCGAAAGAAAGATCAGTCCACCAGCTAATATTTAATTCCCACGCCATCATTTTTATAACAATCAAACTGTGGATTGGTTTCCATTGTTCAGGTTGATAACCAAGCACATCAAATTCTATAGCATAATTTCCTTTTCGCTCTTTAAGATATTCATTTATACCATCAGAGTAAGATTGCAGGATTTTCATAACCGCCGGATCATACTTATTAAGATTTTTTTCGATATTTCTTTTTATCCCTACAGTACGAAACATTTTATCAAACGGAATTGCTTTTTCACCAAGGATTTCAGCTAAACGTCCCTCACCAGCTCTGCGTATCATATCCATAGTGAATAATCTTTCCTGTGCATGCAGATAGCCTAATGCAAACGCAGCATCTTCATCTGATTGAGCAATGATGTAAGGGACAGCAAAACTATCACGATAGACTTCAATATCATTAATAATTTTTGATGATTTTATTTCTCCGGTATATTGCGGTAAAGAAGAAGAGAGCATATGATAAAATATGCCGCCGGCAATTATAAAAGTAATTACAAATGTAACTGTTAAACCGAGTAATATTTTTTTCCACTTACGCATAAAGTATGGTTGAAATGTTATTAGCAAATATAGGAATTATTGCGAACTGAAGTTTCACAGAATTTTTCGATTGAAATTATATTTATAGATTATCTCTGTCGTGTATATTGCCTTCTCTGCTTTTCTCCGTGAAAAAGACTAAAAAAATGCTTACACTGAGTTCCACAGAGAAGACACCAAGATACACGGAGATAAATGTATGATATTTAGATTGCTCCTGGCGCCATGCTCTTTGCAAACTGCGCCTTAGTGGCAATCTAGATTTGATTGATTAACAACTTGCGCAGAAATCTTTGGTGAGATATACGGAATCCCTAATCCCATTCCGCGTAAAATAAAAAGCAGCCCAAGCACTAAAGCAAAAACTGGAACCGCTTTAGTAATTTTTCTTCTGATATTAATATTTATAAACTTTCCAAAGATTGTTGCGGCAAACATGGTTGGTACAGTTCCAAGTCCGAATAAAATCATAACTGTGGTACCGGAAATTGCATCCCCGCTGGCAATTGCTCCTGCCAGGGCAACATAAACCAATCCGCACGGAAGAAAGCCATTAAGTAATCCAATTAAAAACATTGAAGAAAAAGTTCCTCGCTTAAACAAATCGCTTATTCCTGATTTTAACGGCAGTGTTATTTTTTGCACAAGTTTATGCTGGGATATTTTTGTTTTGTATCCGCGTGGAATTAAAACAGCAATCACTATTGCAACTCCCAGAGCAATAGATAAACTTTGTTGAAAACCGGAAATAACAAGTCGGGAACCAAGCAGCCCAAAAACCGCACCAAGGAAAGAATAAGTAGTAATCCTTCCAAGATTGTATAGTAGTCTTCCCGTAACAAAAGAAAGATTGTTCGAGTTTGGAATAGGAAGTGCAATAGCTATTGGTCCGCACATACCAATGCAATGGAAACTTCCAAATAACCCAACAAAGAATGCTGTTAAAATTTCTGGTGACATAGTTTAACTTAATGTCATTGCGAATCACAATCTTGCCTGTCGGCAGACAGGTTTATCGGGATGAAGCAATCTGTAAAAATAATTATCATAAATGGAATTAAAGATTGCTTCGTCGAGGACTCCTCGCAATGACTTAATTTAATTTATTACAAATGAACTTTCTTTATAATACTCTATAGAATCCTGTTTCCAACTAAGCTCAACTTTCCAATATCCTTTATCGATCTTATCAGTAGAAATAATTTGTTGTGCACTTGTATCAATTGAAAGTGCAAACGAAAAATCTTTTTTAGAATCAGATGGACGATAGAATTGAATCTTGCCACTCAATACTTTTTGAACTATTGATTTTGGGAAACTAAACCTGACAAAACCATTTTCAGGAATTATCTGAACTTCTTTACCCAACGCATTAGTTCTGTTCACCTTATCAATCTGTTCCTGATGATGAATCCCTCTATCGTAATAATCGCTGGCAACCAAATCTACATCCTGGTTCATTAAAAATACTACGGTGCTGATGGTAATCACCATAAAAATAATTATGGAAATCAGAATCCCGGTTCCCCAATTGAATTTACTTTTGTTCATTGATTTCCACCGGTCCTAAAAATGAAGTTTTTACTTTTTTAATTAATTTATTTCCATCATAAACGCCAATTTCAATCGGAGTATTCATCCTTTTAAGACTTGTTTTATCGAGCAATACTAAAAACTTGGTTTCAACAATTTGCTGGGATTTAAGTACAATATCCTTACCGACTAATTTTAACTCGCCATTTGCGGGACTTTCGAGTTTAATCCGGACAGGTGTTTCATGGAAAGTTTTATTTACAATATTCAAATCGTAGACGTTGCTTACTTTTCCATTTGGCTGCTCCTGGAATAGCATTCCGGGAGTTCTTAAAACATTTACTGCATACTCAGTTCTCACAGAGAGCAAGTATCCGAGTATTCCGACCAACACAACAAGAATTACGGAGTATAACATAATTCTGGGAGTAACTTTAAATTTGGATTTATTTTCAATTCCATTTAATGAAGCATATTTAATCAACTTCTTTGGACGATTTACTTTTTCCATCACAGCGTCACATGCATCGATGCAGGCTGTACAGTTTACACATTCAAGCTGAATTCCATTTCTTATATCAATTCCTGTCGGACAAACATCAACGCATAAGTGGCAATCAATACAATCGCCTTTATCAGTTTGGTCTTTATCTTTTTTAATTTTACTTCTCGGTTCGCCCCGCTTATGATCATACGCAATTACTATGGAATCCTGATCAAGAAGCACGCCCTGAAGCCTGCCGTAAGGACAGACAATTGTACAAGCCTGCTCGCGGAAGAATGTGAATACCCAATAGAAAATTAATGAGAAAGCTATAAGTGCAATGAATCCACTTAAGTGGGCTGCCGGAGGCTGTGAAATGATTGATATTACTTTATCCATACTGATAATGTAGGATAAAAAGATATGAGAGATTATAAATGCGATGATGAAGAAAATAATATTTTTCAAAGCCTTCTTAAAAAGTTTTCTTCCGTTCCAGGCTTCAGCATCCAATTTACGCTGATCTCTTGCGTCACCCTCAATCCAGTACTCAATCTTTCGAAAAACCATTTCCATAAAAATTGTTTGCGGGCATGCCCAGCCGCAAAATATCCTGCCAAACACAACGGTAAAAAGAATTATAAAAACTATAATCGAAATCATGGCAAGAACAAATAAATGAAAATCATGCGGTCCGAATGGAATTCCAAACAGAATAAAATTTCTGTTGAGAAAATCAAACAAAAGAAATTGATGACCATTAACTTTAATGAATGGCACAATTATCAGGAAAGCTAATAGGATTAGACTAACAATCGTTCTTGCATTATAAAATTTACCTGAAGGTTTTTTCGGGTAAATCCAGATCCTCTTTCCTTCTTTAGTTACAGTTGCAAGTTGATTTCTATAATCTTGATTTTCCTCTTCAATCAGTTCTTCATTTTTATCCATCATTTACTCATAATAATTATTTCAACAAGATTATTTAGAAACAACCATTGTTGAATCAGATTCTTTCCAGATAGTGCCTTCCGGCTGTTTTGGATTTGCCGGTTTTGTACCGTGTATTGATATTATATAACTTGCTACGTCCTGAATCTGTTTCGGATTGAGTTGACTTTGCCAGCTAATCATACCTTTTGCAGTTACACCGTATTTAATAGTTTTAAATATATTTTTAATTCCTCCCCCATGTATCCAATAATCATCAGTAAGATTGGGTCCCACTAATCCTCCGCCATCCGCAGCATGACAGGCAACACAGTTTGCTTCAAATATTTGTTTGCCAGCATCAACAGCCGCCGGATCAGTCAATAATGTAACCGATTCTTCATTTAGAAATGCACCGGATTTTACTAATGCAGTTCGTTCAGCCTCTGCCTGCTTAACCTGCATTTGATATTCTTCATCCTGAAGCGGACTTGAATTAAACACATGATAATCCAGCATATAAAAGACTGCAAAAGCAATCGTTAAATAAAACAACCACAAAAACCAGGGTGGTATTTGGCTATCGAGTTCTCTGATTCCGTCATAGTCGTGATTTAATAACAATTCATTTTCAGTTTCAACAGGAGTTGTTTTAGTAATTGCTCTTCTAAACTTTGCAAATGCAGAAGGCTGTTTTTGTAAAACCCTTTCGTCGTTAACAACAACTTTTCTTCCTTCAAAATATACAATTGTAATAAACCCGATGATAATAATTGCAATTAGAAACAGTGCAACTATATCATAGTATGATGGCGGAAAATCAGGTTTAGGTGCTGCAGTTGTTGTTTGTGCAAAACCGTTTGATATCAAAATTAAACTTATGATCATGAAAAAATAATTAAACTTTTTTCTCATATAAATCACCTGTATTGTTAAAATTAATTTCTTCATCATTATCGAGAGGAAGATTTTCCATTTTTTTGATGTAATTTTTATCTACCTTAAACATCCAGAGAAGGATGATGGCAAAGAACAAAACAAAAACAATCAAAGATATAATTGGGTACACCGCAATTCCCTCAATTGATTGTAACAATTCTTTGTACATTAGTTCACCTATTAATTTCTGCAACTGGTTTTGCTTTTATGTCAGTCCCTAATCTTTGCAAATAGGCAATCAACGCAATTATCTCTTTATCAGGTTCAGCGGGTACACCATTCTTTTGCAGATCAAGTGCAATTGCTTCAGCTTGTTTCATCAAATCATCCATTGCCTGATTTTCATATCCTTCGGGATAAGGAACTCCAAGACTTCTCATCGCATTAATTTTATTGACTGTTAATGATGCATCTAATGAATTTTCTAAAAGCCATGGATATGGCGGCATTATTGATCCGGGAGACATTGATCTAGGATTTTCCATGTGCAAATAATGCCAGAGGTTTGGATATTTTCCACCTTCCCGATGCAGATCCGGGCCGGTACGTTTTGATCCCCATAAAAATGGATGATCATAAACATATTCACCCGCTTTGGAATACTCACCATATCTTTCAGTCTCAGATCTGAAAGGACGTACCAATTGTGAATGACAGTTATTGCAGCCCTCCCTTATATAGATATCTCTTCCCTGTAATTCCAATGGTGTATAAGGTTTAACAGATGAAATAGTTGGAATATTTGATTTGATTAAAAAAGTCGGTACAAACTCAACTATACCGCCAATTAAAATTACAATCAAAGATGCAATTAGAAAATAAATTGGTTTACCTTCCAACCAGCGATGAGATATTTTTTCTTTTTCGTCTTTATGTAATGGTGCAGCCTCAGCTTCTTCATTTGCAACTAATTTTCCCTGCAGCATGGTTTTGGCAAGATTATAAACCATCAGCAGCATACCAATTAAATAGAGGGTGCCGCCAAAAGCTCTGATTATGTACATTGGAATAATCTGAAGTGTTGTTTCCAAAAAGTTTGGATACTGAAGCATTCCCATATCATTAAATTGCTTCCACATTAATGATTGTGCAACTCCGGACCAGTACATTGCTGAAGCATAAAATACAATTCCAAGGGTTCCAATCCAGAAATGTACATTAGCCATTTTTTTAGAATAAAGATTTGTCTTAAATATTTTAGGAATCAGCCAATAGAATACACCTGCCGTTAAAAAACCATTCCAGCCAAGTGCGCCAATATGAACGTGAGCTATAATCCAATCTGTAAAATGCGCTATAGCATTTACATTTTTTAATGATAACATCGGACCTTCGAATGTAGACATACCATAAGCTGTTACAGCAACAACCATAAACTTTAAAATTGGATCTTCCCTTACCCTATCCCATGCACCGCGTAATGTTAAAAGTCCGTTTATCATTCCGCCCCAGGAAGGAGCTATTAACATTATAGAAAAAACCGTTCCCAAAGACTGAGCCCAATCAGGCAATGCAGAATAAAGTAAATGATGCGGACCAGCCCAGATATATAAAAATATTAATGCCCAGAAATGGATGATTGAAAGTTTATACGAGTAAATAGGTCTATTTGCCGCTTTGGGTAAGTAATAATACATCAATCCCAAATAAGGTGTAGTAAGAAAAAAAGCTACAGCGTTATGACCATACCACCATTGTACCAATGCATCCTGCACACCTGCATATAAAGAATAACTTTTTAAAAAACTTACAGGCAGCTCGAATGAATTGACAATATGCAGTACAGCCACGGTTACCCACGTTGCAAGATAAAACCAGATTGCAACGTACATATGTTTTTCTCTTCGCTTTAAAATTGTTCCTATCATATTGATACCAAAAACAACCCAGATAATTGTTATTGCAATATCAATGGGCCATTCTAGTTCAGCATATTCTTTACTTGTTGTAATTCCAAGCGGAAGAGTTATCGCTGCAGCAACGATAATTAATTGCCATCCCCAAAAATGAATGCGGCTGAGAAGAGGACTAAACATACTTGCTTTTAACAAACGCGGAAGTGAATAGTATATACCCGCAAAAATGGCATTACCCACAAAAGCAAATATTACAGCATTTGTATGTAATGGACGAATTCTTCCGAATGTTAAAAAGGGAATACTAAAATTAAGTTCAGGTGCAAAAAGCTGACTGGCAATAAGAACACCAACCAGCATTCCCACAACACCAAAAACCAATGAAGCTATAGTAAAGTCTCTTACGATTTTATTATCGTAACTGAACTTCTCTAACTGCATAAGAGCTCCTTTAATTGAAGTTGTAAATTAATTATCAAGTTTTTTTTCTTTTAGTTCTATTTCTTTTGTTGTTTCTTTTTCTTTTGTAGATTTTTTATCTTCGAAAAGTATGCGAACAGACGGCGTATAAGTATCTGAGTATTGTCCACTTTTGACACTCCACAAAAACGCAATTAAAAATCCAACTGCCACAAACAAACTAAACCCTATTAACACGACTATTACAGAGATAGCAAACCTCTTTTTTTAGCTATTAAATTTGTTGCTAAAGTTGCAACAAGTACGACACTAATAGAACTTATCGGCATAAGCACCGCAGCTACAAGTGGAGACAACATACCCTGAACTGCAAAACTTAGCCCGACAAAATTATAAAAAAATGATATTAAAAAATTCAAATGAATGATCTTTAAAGCTGATTTGGAAAACTTTAAATAACCGGAAATATTTTTTAGCTGTGATGAATCCAGTATCGCATCACAAGCCGGCGTAAAATTACTAATATCATCAGTAACTGAAATCCCAACATCACTTTGGCTTAATGCGCCGGCATCATTTAAACCATCACCAATCATTAAAACTTTATTAGTTTGAGTTTGTAATTCTTTTATAAAATTAAGTTTATCCATCGGAGATTGATTGAAATAGAGATGAGATTCCTTACCAAATATTTTTAGTAATTTATTTTTTTCACCTTCATTATCACCGGATAATAAAGCTATTTTATATTTAGATGACAAATCTGAAACTAAATTTACTATTCCATCGCGATAAGAGTTGGCAATTGTAAAATTGCCGATAACTTCGGAATTAATGGAAACAAAAACTCTGGTTTTGATATTTTCTTCATCGGGTTCCGTTTTGCTAAGATTAACAAACTCAGCAGATCCAATCCTGATATGATATCCGTAAACAACCCCTTCAATTCCCTTTCCCGCAGGTTCGGTAAACTTTGTAACAGGATAAAAATCTGTTCCGTCTATAGAATCAAAAATTTTTTTACTTAAGGGATGTGTGGAATTTCTTACCAGAGATTTAATAGATTTTTGTTCAACCTGATTTAAAACTTTACCGGAGTATATAATATCAGATTTACCGGATTCTGTAATAGTTCCTGTTTTATCAAATACAATAAAATTTATCTTAGCTAACATTTCAACAATTGAAGAATTTTTAAGATAGAATCTATTCCTTCCAAAAATTCTCATTGCATTACCCAGTGTAAAAGGTGTAGATAAAGCTAATGCACAAGGGCAGGCGACAATTAATACGGAAGTGAAGACATTTATTGCTACATTTGAATTTATCGGATACCAAAAAGCAGCAGCAATTACAGCGATCAACAAAACAACTATAGTAAAATATTTACTTACTGTATTTGAAAAATTTGTAAACTGGCTTTCGGATTTTTTATTAAACGTATCATTATTCCAGAGTTGGGTTAAATAGCTTCGTGATACTTCTTTAATAACTTCTAATTCAATTAAACCAGATTTCTGTCTTCCGCCGGCAAAAATCATTTCTCCACTTACCTTATTTACAGGATGAGATTCACCTGTAACAAAGCTGTAATCAATTAAACCGTCTCCATTCATTAAAATTGAATCCGCCGGAACAATTTCATTTTGTCTTATGATAATTCTGTTCCCAATCATAAGATTGGAAACAGGAATTGATTTTTCTATTTCATTTTGTTTGATAGTCACAGAAAGCGGGAAATAAGCTTTATAATCACGCTCAAAATTCATGGCATCATAAGTTTTCTCTTGTAAGATTTTTCCGATAAGCAAAAAGAAAACCAATCCGGCCAAAGAATCAAAGTACCCTGCTTGATTAAGAAACAGCAATTCAAAGGTACTTCTCAAAAATAAAACTAGTATTCCCAATGAAAGCGGAACATCTATGTTAATTATTTTTTTTCTAAGTCCTTTGTATGCAGATATAAAATAATCCGACGCTGAGTAAAAAAATACCGGAAGTGATAAAATAAAATTTAGATAACCAAAAAAACTTTTTAATAAACTATCGGAAGTAGTAATTGAAAAATATTCAGGAAAGCTGAACAACATTATATTTCCGAAACAAAATCCGGCAACTCCAATTTTATAGTAAAGATTTTTATTTGATTTTGTTGAAAGTTTTTTTTCAGTTGTATCAAGGTTTATTTGCGGTTCATACCCAATTGAGGAAATTAAAACGACAACTTCTTTTAATGAAATTTTTTCATGAAGAAATTTCACATTCAATTCTTTACGTACAAAATTTACGGTTGAACTAATAATACCGGGATTTAGTTTAAATAGATTTTCCAGAAGCCAGATACAGGAGCTGCAATGCATTTGAAGAATAAAAAAAGTAATTTTTGAAATGGTATTGTCCTGAAAATCTAAAAGCCTGCCTATGGTAGAAGGGTCATCAAGATAGTCAAATTTTTTGGACTCAAAATTTTTTGGTGAGATGCCAGGATTTTCTTTAAAACTGTAATAATTACATAATTCCCCTTGATTTAATATTTCATAAACTGTTTTACATCCAGAACAGCAAAAAAATTTTTTATCTAAAAAGACAGATTTATCTTTGCAGAGATCGCCGCAATGATAGCAGAGTGTTTCAGATTTTATTATTTGTTCTGATGACATAAAAAGGGTTTTTAAAAATTAAACGGATTATACAGGATAAACATTAATAAAATAATGTGCCAATTTGTTTATAAGTAATTAGTTTATAAATAAACAAAAACTTTAATTCAAATTAGCAAATTATTTTAAATGAAATAAAAAAGTTAACCGGATTCCCAGACTTGGGAAGATTCAGCAAGTAAAGACAAAAAAAATCCCGATCAAAAGATCGGGATTAAAATAAATCTT
>DPRR01000029.1 GCA_003538625.1 Ignavibacteriales bacterium | reverse complement strand
GGTTCGAATCCCTGCGGGTGTACTAAGAAAGCCTTAATACAATTTGTATTCGGGCTTTTTTCTTTTTCTACTCCCCCTGATACAGTCGACACCAAGTCGACACTTAGTGTTCAACTACTCCTTAGTGTTAAGAAGAAGTCAATCTTATGTTCTTAATAAAAACCTGACGTTTACAATTCTATAAACTCGCTAACGAAATAAATGTTAAACGCAATAAGATATGGGGTTGATAACACTTGAAGAAAAGGAACAATTAATATCCGATTTTCTATAAATGAAAAATTGAAATTCACCCCATAACCTATTATTCATTGTTCAAATCAAAAACACTCAAATTTATGAGAATTGAAGAACGCCTATCAGATGAATGAGAACGAAAAACATTTTTAAAGTTGCTTTGTTCAAGGGTATGCGTTTAGTAGAAACTCTAAATATAAAATCTTCCCGCATACAATCTCAACTAAATATCATACTCGTAAAAATTCCGCTGACTTCACAACCAAAGGTAAAAAGAAAGAATAATTCCTATTCACCCTCGCATTGCTTCAACTGTCATTAGACCAAATAATTATAAATATTTTTCAGTTTAAAGAGATTTAGAATAATATATAGGATAAGAGCTAAATTGATGAATAATTTAGATTATATTACATAATAAGCTGACATTTAAATATGCTTTTCCAAAACTGAACTCTAAAAAGCGGGAGTTCTTTTTTGAGCGCATTTCAGCGCAAATAAATTTTTATCACAAAGTTATTTAAGAATCAGCATTTTCTTGATTGTTGTATCAAAAGCTTCTAATCTATAGAAGTAAACACCTGAAGACAGTGAAGATGCATCAAATTGAATTTCATAAATTCCTTTCTCCTGATTCTGATCCACAAGAACCTTAACTTCTTCGCCCAGCAAGTTGTAAACGGCTAATTTTACTTTATGATAAGCCAATAATTCATAAATTATTTTCGTTTTAGAACTAAACGGATTTGGAAAATTATTATAAAGATAATCACTAATGACTGGTTCAAAAAATAATTCTTCATCAAAATTTAATTCATCAGCTTCCTTAACAAACGACCATATATCACTATTTGTATTTCCAAAACGATTACTTTCATAGACAAAGATTAGTCTGCCATCAAATATATCGACTCCATTTATTCCATTGTAATCATCATAGAAATAATTGATATACGGATATTTGAACAATTCATATTTCTTAGATTTACGCTTGTTATCATTTGCATAAAATCCGCAAACATTATCATAAAGATTATAAGTTAGAAACACTTTTTGGTTTTCGAAACGAACAATATTTATATTAGTCTGTCTATAACTATATTCCTCATCATAATCAACAAATTTAGTCTGCTGTCCGTCTACATAATAACTTCTTATAAAATTAAACCGATTTTGATCCTTGAACACAAGCACGTAATCTTTTAATCCATAATTCTGACATTTAACATCCAGGATATAATTTACAGTACTGTCAATTGTCAATTGTGTCGAAGCAGGATTGGCATTCCTGTCAAAAAATTGGCCGAATATTTTATGATCAGAGCTTTGATTGTTGTGATCATATTCCTGCCAGACTGCAAGTATATTTAATTGAGGATCAATAGAAATTGTGAATGGCGAGAAACTTAGCGGATATCTGTTTTTCATTAAAAATTTTTCAGCGAAAGTTTGATTAAGATTTTTGTCAAATCTCTTTATGCTAGCACCGTACCTTGTATAAAAGACTATTAATGATTCATCAGTACTATCAATTTCCATCGCAAGCTGATAGTTAGTGTTATATGCAATGCTTTTTATAAGTAAATTAGTGCCTAATTTTGCTCCATCCGAACTGATTTTTTGCAGATATACTTCATCATCACTAGATGATTCTGCACCAGCGAATGCTATTACAAATGCTCCATCTGATTGAGACTTAACAATCTTATTATTTAAAAACCATTGTTCACTGTTACCGTCATTTATTTTTAAATTACTATTAATTGGATTATAGTTTTCATCATAAACCTGCGCATATAAATCTCTCCATCCGTTTCTTCTATCCTCCCAAAGTACTATTGAATGACCAAATTTATTATATGCAACTGTAGGGTACTTTTGTATTGAGCTTGCTGTATCATCATTAACACGCTCAAGCTCCGTTAATGCTGTAATTGTAGTATCATATCCTTTACAAAATACATCGAGATCAGTTTTCCGATATGCAATCATTGAGATATAAAGCCGGTTCGTCACTGCATCAGTTATACCATTAAGGTAGCTATAGTTTAGATCCGGAGTACGAAAGTCACCTAAAGAAGTCTCACTTATAGAGGTACCATTTGAGTTTAACTTAATTATGCTCGGATTCGTGTATCCGCTAGTCAACCAATAAAAGGTATGCTGTTTATCCGATGACAGACCGGATAATCCATATCCGTTGGTTGAATCAATTCTGTAGATAACGTCTGTAATAAAACCGTTATTTATATTATAAATTCTTATGCCTGTTTCATCATAAGATGGCCAATTGTTATCGACGCGCCAGGCGAATAAAAATGTACCGTCTTTAACGGATGCAACTTGAGGAAAAAAATTATGTGCAGTACTTGAATCCTCACTTACCAGTATGTTACCTCCGATCATATTACCATAACTATCGATTAACTGAAGGAACACTTTTGATCGTGAACCTTCATCATATGCACTCCAAGTCAAGCAATAATTACCATACTGATCAACTGCGATGTTTTTACCGCGACCGATGCTTGACGAATACTTATTTTCATCACTCACCGTAATTTCAGGACCAGCAAAATTTCCAAAGTTATCAACCAGCCTTGCATAAACTTTGTACTTGCTGTTTCCCTGTTCAGAAGCCCACATAATCATATAAGAACCGTCATCATTTACGGCTGCGCAAGGTTCCTTAGTATTATAACCAGTTGTTGTGTTGACTATAAGACTCCCGCCAATCTGCTGACCACTACTAGAAAATTTTTGTGCTACCACGCTACTGAAGTTTATTAGATATGTAATTATAAAATCACCATTTTCATTTGCGGTAACAAAAGGTGAATTGTTGCCGAACAGTTCAAAAAAATTAATCTTAAAATTTGCACCTCTTTTATTTCCATTTGCATCATAAAATTGTGCAAACATTTCAGGTCTTTCATTTCTCTCATCTAACCATACGCAAGCACGATTACCATTCCCATCAACAGCTGTACTTATTCTGTCCTGATCACAGCCATACTCACCATCAAGTGTATTCACGAGGAAGTCTTCTTTTATATACGGTAATACCGAAACAGATTTACTTTTATCTGATTTATACTGAATGCCTATTACATTTTGTAAAGAATCAGAATTAAGGATAAAGTTTTTATATATAACACCATCGTTTTCGTATTCCTGAGCTAAAGATGAACAGAAAAAATTTATCATCAGTACTGATAAAGAAAGCTTAAAACTAATATTAAATATTTCCATTTTTTAGCCGCTGCTTGATTTAATTAGAAGTAAAAATTTAATCCTAAGCCTATTTTTGTGGAAAAGTTTTTAAAACTTCTTTCCTCAACTCTTGAGCTCGATTCTGTGTTATTTACGTATCTAGAATTATATTCACCGCTTGAAGATGAGTACAACACTCTGATGTTAGAGTTTAAGGATAGTGACTCGTTAAAGAAGTACTCCGCGCCGAAACCAAAATTAAAGTGCCAGGGAGAATTAAGGTCTTCCGTAAATTCCTCAATATTATCTTCATCCACTACTCCGGGTATCGGTTCCCTGAATAATTCCTGATATTCATTTTGAGCAAAAGCTATCTGCTTACCGAAAGATAAAGCCGCATAAACGCTAACTTTTTCTATCATGATGTTTTTGATATAATATTTTAATCCCAGATTAAAATCAAACAGCTTTAAACCTACTGTAGATATTGTTCCTTGATCATATGAATTACCTGAATTGCTTTGGTGGGATTCTAATCTAGATTCAGATAATGAAGAACTGTATCCGGCTTCGAAAGTTGCTCGTAATGCAGGTGTGATGCCATAAGCAAGTTGCACTTCAAGGTTTATCAAGTTTTCAATAAATGTATAAATTTCAGGATCATCAGGATTATAACCATTCCTATAAACCTTATAGATGTTGCCAGAATAGTAAGGAACGTAAAGTACACCAAAAGACCATTTATTATTCTGACTTTGATCAACAGGTGAAATAATAGCTTCTGGAAATTCATATGTTTGTCCAGATGATTTATCAATATGTTTTAATCGCAATTTCACTCGTTGTAATTCCTGATCGATTGCACGCTGATCATTGATTTTGTTTAATCTGTCTCCCACAAACGTTCTCACTTTTTTAGCATCAGTATTTTGCCATATCCCATCCAGAAATACGGTTCCGAAACTTTCAACAGATACTTTCTGTAATGCCGGAATGATTAACGATTCACTTCGATTATTATCATAATTAAAATATATTCTATCATCGTCTAATGCGGTTATTAAACAGGGAGCTGTTCTTCCATCAATCAAATAAAGAGTATCCGGTAATTGGTTTTGTGCAAAAACAAGAAGCGGCAGTAAAACTAAAAGTATGGTTTTCATTAAAATCCCTTTGAGATTTGTTGGATAAATATTTTGATAAAATAGAGTAAAGGTATTTTCGAAAGGTAGAAAAGATCTGATATTAACATGTACGCACCCTGAAAATTAGTTAATATGTGGAATTGTTTTGACTATTAACAAAGCAATAATAGTACCACCATTAAAATTGCTTTCTCATCCCAATTATTAAAGGTCAATTATTTTTACTGTATACAATAAAAAATCTTTTGTGCATTAATAAACACAACAGATTTTAATAACACGTTAAAATATTTTTTATATTTTTTCCTTTCCAAATATCGGGATCGGGAAGTGTCGTATAAAGGTTATTCCCCTTTCTTCTGATATTTTGCTTTCTTGCTTCCTTCATAACTATCAATTTGTAAAAGAACCCCTTCAAGTTTACCATTCACTAATGGAATTCTTTTTGAAGTTTTTAATCCGATGTGTTTTCTAAGTGTTGGTTCGCCTGTGTAAATAAAAGCTGTTGTTCCTTTACATTTTGTTTTTATAAAATCACCGAGTTCTTTGTAAAGAACTTCAACATCACTTCTTTGTCCTAGTCTAATTCCGTATGGCGGGTTTGTGATCAGGACTCCATTTTCAAATTGCTTAATATGCTGGAATGGCTGCCCGGCTAATTCAACGTTTTCCGAAAATGGAAGTCGTGATAAATTTTCTTGTGCAACTTTAATTGTTATTTGGGATTTATCACTTCCATAAATTAATTCTTTTGGTAATGGTCTTATTTTACTATCAGCTTCTGCTTTTACTTTTATCCAGATTGATTCATCAAAATTCGGCAGATGAAAAAATCCAAAATTCTTTCTCAGATTCTGTGCAGGAATTCTGCAGTAATGCATTAAAGCTTCACAAATAATGGTTCCCGAACCACACATACAATCAAGCAATGGTTTTTCACCATCCCACTTGCTTAGTCTTATTATTGCTGCAGCTAGAGTTTCCTGCATTGGAGCCTCTCCTGCTAAAAGTCTGTATCCCCTTTTGTGCAACGATTCTCCTGAAGTATCAAGACTTAAAATTGCTTTGTCTTTTTCGATGAATAAATTAAATCTAACATCAGGATTAACAGTATTAACATCTGGTCTTTTACCAGTCTTTGTTCTAAAGTAATCTGCAATTCCATCTTTTAAAACTTGAGAAGCGTAAAGAGAATTATTGATTGTACTTTTTGTAACTGATGATGTGATTGAAAAAGTTTGATCAAGCGAAAATATTTTCTCCCATTCAATTTGTTCGGCAGTTTTCATTATTGCATTTGCATTATTGCAGTAAAAAGATTTTAAAGGCGCAAGTACTCTGGATATTGTTCTTGCAGTATAATTTATTTTGTAGATTATGGAATGATCAGCTTCAAAATAAATTCCGCGATATGATACTTTAGTATTTTTTGCACCAAGTTCAATTAATTCCTGTTCGCATAATTCTTCCATCATACCTGGAACCTGGGCAAAGTAAATATTATTTTTTTGATAGTCGTACATATTTTCAATAAGAATTAATTTATTATTATATCAACGACAAATATATGTACGGTCTGGTTGGAATTATAGCTGAATTATAGTTAAATATTGCGGAATTTAAATAATGAATGGTCGATTATAAATTTTTTGTTTATTTGTACAGCAATATTTTGGCTGTTCAAATTTATATTTCATAACCAATAATCAATTGAACAGCCAAATAAAAGATTTGATTAACTAATTAGTATCCGGAATCCTTGTTGCAGAAAAAGTTCCTGTTATATTTAACTCAGCCAGACTACCTGACTCGATCAATTTTCCATTTACACTTCCTTCAACTTTTCCTGTTACAGAACCATATGCACTAATTGTGGTGGTTCCTTGTGTAATTCCAATGTAACTTAAATTACCATTTGTCGAAGACTTATAAATTAGAACACCATTTTCAGTACTCCAAGTGAATGTGCCCGTTTGGTTGCCTCGGAATATCACATATAAATAAAGTGAATCGCTATCAACTTTGCCGGAAAATAATGCTGCGGTTAAAGTATCATTAGTTGAATATGAACAAATTCCATTACCAAGTGTTACAGATTTATTTGTGTAACCTGCACCGTTTAATGTAAGCTTAGCTTCGGCGTTTACTATATTATTTGGATCTACCGGATTATTTGAATCTTTTGAACAGGAATATGTTAAAACCATAATGATAATGAACGTAATAACAATTTTTAAATTGTTGACTATTTGCATTCTATCTCCTTAACTATTTATATGAATTATTAAATATTTTTTTGAACTGAATTCTACTAATATTTTGAATAAAATATTTCTTTTATTTAAATCAGACTAATTATAATTGCAACTATAGAAACTGCTACTAAAAATATTGTAATATTAATAAAAATAGTAAGAATTTTTTCTCTTCTTTTACTTTTTTCATAATTGTCAATCATTAAATGCTCTCTTCTTTATTTGATGAGCTGCATTTTTTTCGTCTGGGTAAAATTACCGGCAATTAGTTTATAGAAGTAAACTCCTGATGATAACATTGAACCATCGAATTCTAATTCATACACACCGGCTGGTTTTTCTTCGTTTACAAGTGAAGCTACTTCATTGCCGAGGATGTCGTAAACTTTAATTGAAACAAATTGATCAGTGCCTACTGTAAACTTAATTTTAGTACCTGGATTGAAAGGATTAGGATAATTCTGATCAAGTTGAAAATTTATTGGATGGTAATCTTCTGTTACATCTGATACGATATCCATGGAAAGTTGAAGATCATCAATATACATTTCTGATCCAATCGTTGCATTCCCAGAACTCAAATTTGCGATCTGTATAGATATCCAGCATCTGTTCGGGTTTCCACTATCTATATATGTGATTGGAATTCCAAATTCAGTATATGATGCAGCAGCATCTAATAGTACTGAGCCACCACCAATAGCAACTGTATCTTGAGAAACAACAACAGTAACAATAACCTGATCGCCACCTTGCGGATTTGACTTATAAAATCCTTTTAAAGAATTAAATCTAAGTTCGATTGGAAAACCTTCATCATTATCTCCGGCACATATAGCAACTGGTGCGAGTACTGGTAAAAAAGGAGGAACAAAAGCAATCGCCTCCCCTTTTAATGCCGAGGAACCGCTGCGAGCGCTGTTCGATTGAGTTATTGTAAAGTATGGATCAGAATTATTAGTTGTCCACGCATCTGGTTCACCTGCTATCCAGTTTTCAAATCCTCCATTTGGGATTTGAGCATTTAAAAAACTAATCGAACACAGTAAAATAAAAACAAAAGTATATATGTATTTCATATCAGTGCCCTCGTAAAAAATATATTATTATATAAATTAACTTTAATCAAAAAATTCATTTCATTAATCCAGCCGATTACACAAGATGTTTTATAAATTTTACATAAATACTAAGAAGGCCGCCATTTGACGGCCTTCAACATTGCCTCCTTTTTGAAATTAATTTATTTCAATAAAATTAATTTCCTGGTACTGCTGAATTCTTTAGATCCGGCAGTTGATATTGCATTAATCCTATATAGATATACTCCGGATGATAAATTTATTCCGTTAAATTGTATTTCATGATAACCGGCTGACTCTATATCATTTACCAGTGTAGTAATTTCCTGACCCAATAAATTGAAAATGGAAATTGATACTTTACTTTCAACCGGAACCGCATATCTGATAGTTGTACTTGGATTGAAAGGATTTGGATAATTTTGACTCAATTCGAATTTTGTGGGTATCATACCTGCAAAATCTTCTATCCCGGTCCAACCCATAGAATCTGCAATTGTAATATCATCAAAATAATAAGTATCACCTGAAGGAGAATAACCACCGATCCTGACGAGAACATTTGCTTGTCTGTAGTTGGTAAGAGATGCAACTATCTGAGTGTAATTTGCACCATTTATAAAAGGTTCTTTTAGTCTTGTCCATGTCAACCCAGCATCATTTGATGCTTCAACTGCAACATAACCGCCGCCGCTATTGGCTTTTTTTACCCACAAAGAAACAAATGGATTTGGTGCATTTGAGAGATTCATTGTTCCTGATAAAGTAAGATAGTTGTAGCTTCCACCTGCTGGGGCTAATGCCCAAACCTGGGCTCCGCTGTAAGCATTTGCAGGTATGATCTCCATTTGTCCTGCTATCCAATAATTATGTGAAATTGAATCTACTTCTGCATCATCAAACAATGGGATGCCAAGTCCTTTTGTATTATTGTATATCTCCACATCATCCAAATGCCATCCATCCAGATGTGTTGCACTGTTTGATAAAGTTTTAAATCTAACGTAAGCAGCATTTAATTGTTTGATCGGTGTCAGATCAAATTCTCTAGATTCCCATAAAGTATTAGTATTTCCGGTAAATCCTGTAACAGTAACCCAGTTGAAATTATCAACTGAATATTCAACTGCTCCAAAATCGACACCTAACTCAAATGCATATCTGTGATTAAATCTCAGAACCGGTCTTGGTACAGCCAGAGTATTGACCTGGAATACGATTCTTCGATCTGCATTGGAAGGATAATTTGTTCCGGGACTATCCTCCAAAGCATGAGTTGCACTGTGACCCGGATCTCCGGCATCATCGGTGGTAACACCCCAGGGCAAATCTGAAGCCCATCCGAATGTATTCTCGAATGTCTGAATAAATGGGGCTGTTTCAGAGACAACATTAAAAGATGTCGAGAGATCTGCTCTTTCAGAACCTTGATTAATGAACAATTGAGTATCCCGCTCATATATCTTTGCGTAATACATTGTATTCATAAACGCCAGATCTGTTAGAGTTGTTTCTATTGTTGCCTGATTGAAAATATCAAAAACTCTGGTTTCAGTTCTGTTCTGAAGATTATTTTCCGAAAAATAATTATTTACCTGATTTTGATCGGTTGAGAGAACAACTCTGTAATTTCCAAAATCTGTAGCAGAAGAAATTCCCCATCTAACTTTCATTCCATTATTGGTCGGAGTTAAAAGCGTTAATGCTTTTGGTGTCGGAGCATTATCTATCAGGATATCATCAATATAATAAGTTCCTCCCGAAGGGCCGTAACATCCGATTCTTATCACAACATTGTTCTGTCTAAAGTTTGCCAATGATGCCTGGAACCAGTTATACTGCGTTCCATTAAAGAATGGTTCAGATAAACTTGTCCACGTTTGGCCACCATCTCCGGATGCTTCAAATCTGATATACCCTCCGCCGCCATCAGCTTTTTTTACCCAGAGAGAGATGTAAGGATTTGGTGCACCGGATAAATTCATTTTACCTGACAGAGTTAGATAATTGTATCCTCCGCCGGATGGTTTCAAAGACCAAACCTGTGCGCCACTGTGCGCATTTGTCAACTTCAAATCAAAACTGCCGGGCACCCAGGCATTTAGAGAAGTAGTATCTGTTTCTACATCGTCAAAGAATGGAAAGGCTTGACTTCTTGTATTGTTAAATATCTCAACGTCATCAACACTCCAGCCATTCTGCTGGTTAGCTCCATTTGAAGTAGTTCTAAATCTGATGTATCCCGAAGATTGTAGTTTAAGCACACCAACATCATATTTTCTGCTTTCCCATTCCCCTCCGGTATTTCCTGAAAATCCATTTAGGGTAATCCAATTAATATTATCAGCTGAAATCTCAACTGAACCAAAATCAACACCGGTTTCAAAAGAATATTTATGATTAAATTTCAATACCGGTCGCGCCACTCCAGATAAATTAACTTGCATTGTTAATCGTCTATCTGCATTAATTGGATAGTTTCCCTGCGGACTATCTTCATAAGCATGAGTTGTACTATGGCCAGGGTCCCCGGCATCATCCGTTGTAACCAGCCAGGGTAAATCTGCAACCCAGTTATAAGAACCTTCAAAATTTTGCACAAAGGGTGCTGTTTGCGGAGTAAGATTAAATGCTGTTGAGAGATCTGATCTATCTGATCCCTGATTTACAAATCCCTGTGTATCTTCTTCATATATTTTAGCATAATATAAGGTATTAGTAAAAGTCAGATCTGTTAACAAAGTATCAAGTTTAGTTTTAGTAAAGAAATCTAAAACCTTTGTTTCTGCTCTTCCATTTACTGACGGAACTACATAAAAATTATTAACATCATTTGTGCTGGTCGAAATAATAACTCTGTATCTGTAAAAATCAAGCGCAGTTGATTGAATCCATGTAATATTCATTCCGTTGTCGGTAGGACTTGAAAGTAAAATTGGCTGTGGTACAGGAGCATTATCGATCGAAATATCATCTACATAATATGTTCCTCCTGAAGGCGCATACCCTCCTATTCTTATTAGAACATTAGCCTGCCTGTAATTTAAAAGTGATGCCTGAAATCTTGAATATGATGCACCATTAAAAAACGGCTCAAGTAATGAAGTCCAGTTTGTACCTCCATCAGTGGAAACTTCCATTCTTACATACCCGCCGCCGCCATCAGCTTTTCTTACCCAAAGTGATATGTAGGGATTTGAAGTTGAAGATAAATCAATAGCAGATGAAAGAGTTAAATACTGATAGGATCCTGTGGCTGGAAGCATTGCCCAAACACGTGTGCCGCTGTGTGCAGTAGCTTGTTGTATTTTCCAGATTGTAGTGTCTCTTTGCCAATATGTTGATGATGTTCCAGGATTTTCAACGTCATCAGAAAATGGAAAGGATACCTGAATTCCGTTCGGCGAGTCGTTACCCACTGATTGTGCTTTCATAATTCCACTACTAAAGAGAAGAATTAGAAAAAGAAATGATAGCCCTCTATTCATTTTTGCTCCTTTGTGTTTGTTCTCAGATTAATAAATTGGATTAAAATAGTTATTCACCAACGCAAACTTATTTTAAACTGATAGGCTTTGCTGTCGTAGTTGTGTCAATCTTTAGCGGATTTGTTGCAAAATAATAACTAAAAGTTATTTTGTAATTTTCTATAACCTAACTATTGCTATTGCTTATAAATTCGGATGGCAAACAATCAAACATCTGCTTGAATGCTTTTGAGAAGTGAGATGGGCTGCTAAATCCAATTTCAAAAGCTATCTGTGTAATTGATAATTTTTTTTCTAAGATGAGCGCAGCGGCTCTTTTTAATCTTATGGTTCTGATAAATTCCCCTGTCGAATGGCCGGAAATGTTTTGAATTTTTCTATGTAACTGGCTTCGGCTCAAAAATATTTCTTTTGCAAATTTCTCAGAATCGAACTCAGGATCTGAAATATTTTTTTCAACAATATTAATTGCGTTTTTCAAAAACTCATGGTCAGCTTTATTTGGTGTAAAATTTTCCGGTTTAATTTTACTATCTTTACCAAATTTATCGCGAAGCATTTTCCGTTGATCTAAAATGTTTTTTATCCTTACAGAAAGTTCCCGCGAACTGAATGGTTTAGTAATATAATCGTCGGCACCGGTTTCTAAGCCCTCAATTTTATTAGCATTAGAAGCTTTTGCAGTGAGTAAAATAACCGGTATATGTGAAGTACGCCAATCAGTTTTTATTCTTTTGCAAAATTCTATTCCATCCATTTCAGGCATCATCACATCGCTAAGAATAATATCAGGTAGAAATTCAAGTGCTGCATTTAAACCATTCTTACCATTATCCGCAAGCAGTATATCGTAATTGTCTTTTAATAATTCATTCAAATAAGTCCGTACATCTTCAGAATCTTCAACGATCATAACGGTTTTTAATGTTCCAGTTTCATTTTGTTGTAGTTTATTAAGTTTGTTGTTCTGATTTCTAACATTATTATTTTTTTTCTGATTGTCATTAATAATTATTGGTTCCTGTGTATTTTTTTGAATATCAGAAACAGCAATCTTTATTAATTTTTCACTTTCATTCAGGTAATTATCATCCATCGGAATTTCAATATTAAATTCGGTTCCAATCCCAATTTCACTATCAACACTTATCTTCCATTTATGAAGATCGATCAATTCCCTTACCAATGCCAGACCAATACCAGATCCGCCATAGGCTCTTCTCGAAGAGTCATCAACTTGAAAAAATCTGTCAAATATTTTCGGAATTTTATCTTTGGGGATTCCGATTCCCGAATCCTTTAAAATTATTTGAAGAAATTTTGATCGATCATTTTCAACCGATTTAACATCCATAGAAATTATACCATTTGCCGAGGTAAATTTGAAAGCATTAGATAATAAATTATTAATAATTTTATCCAGTTTATCCTGATCAAACCAAACGAAAATTGATTCCTCAGAAGTAATAAAATTTAATTTAATATTTTTTGAATCTGCATAACTTTGAAATGAATAAAATAAACCCCGCAAAGTTATGATGATGTTCTGCTTAGTTGCTTTTAAAGGGATAGCTGATGATTCCAATTGCGATAATTCCAGTAATTGATCAATCAAGTTTTGTAGTTTTTCACTATTACGGTAAATAAGATCATAATTTACAACCTTATCTGCATCCTTATTTGATATTAGTTGTTCGGCGGGTCCCTTAATTAGCATTAACGGTGTCCTGAATTCGTGTGAAAGATTTGCAAAAAATCTGGATTTCATATTTTCTATTTCACGAATTTTCTTTGCTTCCATGTCTTTTAACCTCAGTTCATTCCTTAACTTGGCTCTGCTCAATTCAAACTTTCTGATAGCAAAAAGTACAAATGCAATCATTGAAACATAAACAGCATAAGCCCAGATAGTTTTCCATATAGGCGGTGAAATGTTAATAATAAGTGCCGCTTCCTGATCACTCCAGTTTCCATCACTGTTAGTACCCTTAATTCGCAGCGTATATTTACCGGGCTCTATATTGGTGTAAGTAACAGATCGATGAGAACCACTTTCTATCCAAGCTTTATCAAACCCATCCAGCTTATATAAAAATTGAACCTGTTCTGAGGCATTGTAATCCAGAGAAGCAAATTTAACTGTGAATACATTTTGATTGTAAGAAAGATCTATCTCTTTAGCTATGTCTACACTTTTCTTTAATGGTGAATTTTCACCCGGAATAACAGATTCATTAAATAACTGAAAATCCGTAATTACTATTTTGGGATTATATTTTGAAAGCGTAATATCATCTGGATTAAATATCACCGGACCTTTCGAAGTTCCGAATATCATAATACCTTTTGAGGATTTACGATATGCACCTGAATTAAATAGATTACTGTTCAGTCCGTCGGAATTTTTAAAATTGACTGTTGATCCTGAAGCCGGATTAAATCTTACTAATCCGGTATTTGTACTAATCCAGTAAACGCCATTTTGATCTGCCACTATTCCATTAATGGATCTATCAGATATTTCCTCAACATTATCAAAATTGTTAAACTTCAAAGCAACATCATAAATGTTATCACGTTTATTTGTTACTGTTACTTTACTTAGTCCATTTTCAGTTCCGATAATCAGAACTGTTTCAGAATCTTTTTCTGCAGGCAGTTCATAAATTGAATGTATAGAATTATTAACTATAGAATTAGTATCGCCTTCCTCATATACCCAATGTTTAAATTTTCCACCATTCTCAGGAATAAATAAATTTAATCCGCCGCCATTTGTCCCGATCCACACTCGACCTGATTTATCCTCATAGATTTTCCATACATCATTAAAACTTAAACTTGATTCATCCGTGTTGTTGTTAATCCATAACTTATATGAATCTGTTTTGGTATTATACATTGCTAAACCACCGCCCCAGAATCCAATCCATAATGTTCCATCCGCACTTAAATGCAGGGATTTGACATATTTAAAAGCAGAGGTCTTAAATGTGGGACTTTCAATTTTAATAAAATTTAATTTAGAGTTGAGCAAATTGAAATGAATCAGTCCATTGCCGTAACTGCCAATCCATAAATCGTTATTATTTCCTTTTTCAATCGACCACAAGTTAAGATTGTTAAAAGAGCTAATTTTTTTTAATTCCGTTTTATCATTTATTATTTTAAGAAAAAACAACGCTTCAGATGAAGCTATATAAAAATTATCATCTGCATCTTTAGCAATTCCTTTTACATCCGAATTAAGTAACTCCTGATAAATCGGCTCGTTAAAATTTTTTGAAAATTTATTATTAAAATTATGTGATTTTAATGAATGATAGTTTAATCCCTTATCGGTAGCTATCCATAATACCCCGGACCTATCAATTAAAATCTGATCGATCTGGTTACCGAGCAAACTGTTTGGTTTATTTTTGTCACTTACAAATTGTTCTGAGGTCTTGTTTGTCAAATCGATACGAAATAATCCGCCATAAGTGGCTGCCCAAAGAATTTGTCTTCCGGCAATATTCTGTTCAGCAACATATGCAAAACTATTACTGAACTGTGATGGAACCGATGCTTTAATATTTATTCTATTAAAGTTTCCTTTTGTTAAGCTGTAAGAACACAAGCCACCTGCTGTTCCAACCCAAATTAAATCCCTATCAGACTGAGATTGAGTCAAATCCCAGACAAGATTATTACTAAGTGAATTTTGATCCGCGAGATCATTAAAAAAGAGTTTAAATCCATCGGAAAGATTATCGGGATTTAATCTAATTAATCCATTATATGTACCTACCCAGATAAAGCCATCATTATCCTGTAAAAGTGAAGTAATATAATTATTACTAATACCTTTGTGATCTTTGGAGTTGTACTTCCAATTTTGGATTTTTTTTGACTTGGGATCAAATCTATAAAGACCCTGCGAATAAGTTCCAACCCAAATATTTCCGTTTCTATCTTCAATTATAGATGTTATACTGTTTTCATTATTTCCTGGTGCGTCAAGCTTATAGTGCTCAAACTTTTCAAATTCAGGAGAATATTTATTTAATATTCCTCCTTTTGTTCCGATCCAAATATTTCCAATTCTGTCTTCAAACATTGACCAGATACTGTTATCCGAAATGCTATTTAAACCTTTCTGCTTATTTCGGTAAACTTTTATATCGGAACCATCGTACCTGTTTAAGCCATTATCCGTACCAATCCAAATATATCCTATCTTATCCTGCAATAAACAATTAATATCACTGCTCGATAATCCGTTATCCGCAGTAAGTGATTTGAATATCTCACCCTGTGGATAAACCGTTAGAGGTAAAATAACCGTTAAGTAAATTATGCAGCAGAATATCTTCATTAATAAATTCGTTCGGTGAAAGTTTTTTTTGAAAAGTAATACAAGTAATCGGTTCAAATATATACTAATAACGGATAAATCAAATTAATATCGAACTTTCTCAAATAAATTTTAATCAATTTTTAGGTGTTTAGGATCAATAATATTAAAATAATTCAGTTGAAGTAACGCAATAAGTATATTTGTAAGACAAAAATTATTTTTTTTGATACACTTTTCAATTATTAAATATTCATCATGAAAAATCTGTTTCAGAATTTAATATTTCTTTTAGTCCTTTTTTTACCATTATCTAATAATGCTCAAACTGTTCAGCTAAAGATCAAATTGTTTGATCTGGAAACTAATAATTATATCTCTGACGCAAACATTTCCTTATCCGATATTTATTTTACAACAACTAATAATATGGGGGAAGCTATTTTTGCAGGTATAAAAACAGCGGGATATTCAATTAAAATATCTCACATCAGTTTCAACATATTTGAGAGTAAAATTGATATCCTGTCGGATACTTTATTGACAATTAAACTTAAACCTCGTAAAATAAATTTGAAAGAAGTTATTGTTACTTCCGGTAAATACGAGCAAAATATTAATTTACTGCCGTATTCTGTCTCAACTATTAGTGTAAAAGAAATTCAAACGAGTCCTGCCTTTACAATTCCAGATTTGTTAAAATTTGAGTCTGGCATTTCACTTATGAGGGATGGAATTTGGGGAACAGAAATAAGTATTAGAGGATTGAATCGTGCAAACATTGTAACAATGATTGATGGAAACAGAATCGAAACATCAACAGATATTAGTGCACGATTATCTATGTTTGATATTAATGATGTTGAAAGAATTGAAGTTATAAAAGGAGCCGCCTCTTCTCTTTATGGTTCAGGAGCAACAGGTGGTATCATTAATATAATTTCAAAATCAGGAAGTTATTCCGATAAATTAAATTTAAGAATTAATTACTCGGGAGGTTTTAATTCAGTAAATAATTTCTTCTCAAACGGAATAAATTTAATCGCTGCTGGTAATGAATGGATAGCAAAGTTAGGCGGAACTTTTAGAAACGCTGAGAATACTAAAACTCCCTCTGGCGAATTAAAAAACAGCCAGTTCAGAGATGAAAGTTTTAACGCTTTGTTTCGTTTTAGACCTGTAGAGAACCATGAAATTAAGTTTGATTATCAGCAGTTTAATGCTTTTGATGTTGGTATTCCCGGAGCCGCACCATTATTTCCAACAAATGCAATTGTTACATATCCAACGGAGCTTAGAAGACTACTTAGTGTTGAATACAAAATAAATAATCTTAGTAGTTCGCTTATTAAATTAACTGCAAAATATTTTTATCAGTTTATTTCAAGAGATGTTGAGAACATTCCGGGAACTGTTCAATTTATTCCTGGTACTAATGGTCAACCGCCAAGACGAGTAAGTGTATTAAAAATTAGTCCCGGTGCAGATCATAATGTTAATGGATTTCAAACTCAGACAGATTTTAAATTCAACAATCATTATTTGATTACCGGATTTGATTTTTGGAAACGAAATTATGTAGGATTAAGAACCCGGGATCAAATAATTGAAATATTAAATGCCAATGATTCAACTGTAGTACGAACGGTATTCAAAACTATCTATGAGAAACCTTTGCCTGATGCCAATTTTAACAGTGCAGGAATTTATGTTCAGGATGAGATAAATCTATTTGACAATTTAGATCTTACATTGGGTGGTAGATATGATTTTATCTGGTTAGACAATTCCGAAACCTTGAATCCATTATATGAAATAAATGATGGTGTAATTAATAATAATCCGGCGGTACAAAAAATTATATGGAATTCTGAATCAGCACAAAATAAATCTTATGTTTTTAATCTTGGAATTATTTATTCACTAAACCCGGTTTCAAATATTGCTTTTAATATGTCACGTTCATTCCGTTCTCCTTCATTAGAAGAAAGATATCAATACATTGATCTTGGCAGTATTCTTAGAGTAGGTGATCCGAATCTTAAACCGGAACAAGGCTATTTCTTCGATCTTGGGTACAGATTATTTTCTGATAAAATAAATCTGAATGCAAGTATCTATTTAAACTCATTGACAGATTTAGTAACAGAAATACCCGGGATTTATGAGGAGAGAATTGCCTTAATAAAATCTAATATTGGCAAAGCATTGTTGTATGGTTTTGAATATTCATTTAATTTCAACATCATTGAGCAACTTAGAAGTTATAATACTTTATCCTATACCAGAGGTTTTGATAAGCAGGATGATGAGAATCTTCCGCAAATACCCCCGTTAAATGGAACACTGGGATTTGAGTATTATCCATTTAATTGGTTAACTGCAGATTTTTCTGTAAATGTTTTTGATGAACAGAATAAAGTAGCACAGGGTGAAATATCAACACCGGGTTATTCAATTTTTAATCTTCGACTGATTTTCAAAAATTTGATTTTAGGAAATATTACAACAAGTTTCAGTACAGGTATAGAAAATATTTTAAATAAAGAATATCGAAATCATCTTTCAACAAACAGAGGATTTATTCTTTCAGAACCGGGCAGAAACTTTTTTTTAAGAGCTAATATTCAATTTTAATTTTATATCATTTTTACTGGAAAGATACTATGACATGGTTTATTGTTGCATTTATTTCAGCTTTACTTTCTGCATTTGCGGCAATAACACAAAAAAAAGTTTTATTTAATCTTGGAGCGTTGGAATTTTCATTCTTGTTATCCATCGTAAATCTGATCTTCTCAATTCCTTTTTTCTTCTTTATCGATTACTCAACTTTAAACATATTAAATCTTACGATATTATTTATTAAATCTATTATAGGTGTTGCAGCATTTCTTTGCGTAATGATTTCACTTAAAAATCTGGAGATTAGCAACGCATTACCTTTACTTGCACTTACACCCGGGTTTGTAGCAGTTTTTGCTTTTTTGCTGCTCGGTGAATCATTAAAAAGTTCAGAGGTAATCGGTCTATTATTTCTTATCTCGGGTACTTTCATTCTGGAAAGTAAAAACCTGAGAAAATTTATTCTTCCCATTAACGTTTTTATCAAATCCAATTACCATCGTTTTGTAGTTTTAGCTTTGTTACTCTTTACCGCTTCTTCTATTCTGGATAAACTTCTTCTGATTAAGTTAAATCTTTCACCAATCTCGCTTACTGCTCTTCAGCATGTTTATTTTGCGATATTATTTTCATTAATCTTTTTATTATTTAGACACAAAGAACAGAAAACAACTACCATTATTAAAAAGGAAAATCTCGGCTGGATAGCATTAATTTCTGTGTTAACAATCGGTTATCGTTATACTCAAATTGTCGCGGTAAGTCTTGCGTCGGTTGCATTAGTACTTGCAGTTAAAAGAACATCGGTTTTTTGGGCTACAGTTATTGGCGGAAAATTATTTAACGATAAAGATCTTTTAAAGAGAAGCATAGCAGCAGTATTAATTTTAGTTGGAGCAATTTTAATTCTAAGAGACTAGTTTTTTTTGAATGACCAGGATGTAATTTTTTTTAAAATCGATTAAAACATACCTGAGTTTCTAATCAAATCATCACTGCTAAAGTGGAAATCGATATCACATTAAGGTTTAGATTCTTGTTTCTATGCAGATAACAGTGAGGCAAATTAAGTTTTAGTTTTATTTGCGTTAGTCTTGCGACCCCATCTTTTTTTATTCTTAGAAAATCTAAATGATCCGGATTTTTTGGGAACTCCCGATTTTGAATTGGGAACAGGAATCTTCGCTTTTAGTTGTTCAGATCTTGGTACACCGTTATTACTGATTCTGTATGGATGATCGTGAATAATTGGGATAGAAATGTTAATTAACTTGCTAATATCTTTTAAATATGCTCTCTCTTCATCGTCACAGAATGATAGTGCAATTCCTCCCAATCCGGCTCGCCCAGTCCTTCCAATCCGATGCACATAAGTTTCAGGAATATTTGGAATATCAAAATTAATTACGTGAGATAATCTTTCAACATCAATTCCTCTTGCAGCTATATCAGTAGCAACAAGAATTTTTGTGTGTAAAGTTTTAAAATTATTTAATGCGCGTTGTCTTGCGTTTTGGGATTTACCACTATGTATTACATCAGCAGATATTTTAGAAGCAATTAAATATTTTGCAACTAAATTTGCACCATGTTTTGTCCTTGTAAAAACAAGAGCAGATGAAATATTTTCAGTTTTAAGAATGTGAAGAAGTAATTTTTTCTTATCTGGTTTTGATACAAAATAAACAGCTTGCCTGATCGCTTCTACTGTTTTAAACTCAGGAGTAATATCAATTTTTATTGGATGTGTTAAAATCGTATTAGCAAGTTTTATTATTTCCGGGGGCATTGTCGCTGAGAAAAAAAGTGATTGTCTTTTTACCGGCAGTTTTGAGATTATTTTCTGTACGTCATGAATAAATCCCATATCCAGCATTCTGTCAGCTTCATCAAGTACAAATAATTTAATATTACGCAAATCAATAAATCTTTGTTGAATCAAATCCAGTAATCTTCCGGGTGTAGCAATTAAAATATCAATACCATGTGCAAGTTTGTCAGTCTGGGCTTTTTGAGAAACACCTCCGAATATTACCGCATTCGTTAATCCGGTATATTTTCCGTAAGCGTTAAAACTCTCTCCAATCTGAATTGCTAATTCTCTTGTAGGAGTTACGATCAAGGAATTGATAATCTTTTTAGATCTTATCTCATCTTTTGCTTCATAAAGTAATTGTAGTATTGGAATTGCGAATGCAGCTGTTTTGCCTGTGCCGGTTTGTGCACATCCAAGAACATCTTTTCTTTCCAGTATAATTGGTATTGCCTGTCGCTGAATAGGCGTTGGGATTTTATAACCTTCTGCAGTTATAGCTTTTTGGATTGGTTCAATAAGTTTTAATTTTTCGAATGACATAATTTTCCTGAATAATTTTCTGAAAAACGTTTAGTCATTCAGATTAGGTTAATGAATGTGTAATCTGGCTTAAGAAATAATTTAAATTTTCAAAAATTTAATAATTATTTAAAACTCTTCCCCGCCGCTATTTATATTTTCCATATCATCTGGATTTCGTTTGGGTTTAAAGTTATTAAAGTTTACCCTCATATTTAAAATAACCATTGGTGATTCGCGTTTAAAATAATTGTAAGTATAAAAATCCTGCCCTGTTGATGTGAACTCGTGTTTCGCAGTTCCAAACAAATCTCTAACCTGTAAAGTAAGCGAAAGTAATTTTTCAAATAGATCCTGTTTCACTGAAACATCTGTTGTAAAAAAACCTTCCCAAGTACCCTGTGAAGAAACTCCCGGGCTGTTATAATTAACATTAAATTGTAATTGAGTACTAGAAGTGATTCTAAACATATTATTAAATCTTGTGTTCCAGTTAAAACTTTCTCTTTCAAAAGCTTCATTAAACATCACGCCTTTAATTCTGTAATTATAAAGATTAGCCATAAGATTAACATTCCATACATCTAAGGGATCAAAAATTAACATCACTTCTGAACCTGTAGCAAAATCTTTCCCGATATTAAAAACAGAATTAAGATTAACATTTTCAGCTTCTGAATACAAGGAACGTACTCTATCAATTTTGTTATTTGTAACCCGGTGGTACAATTCCGCTGATAGAGAAACTTTTCCAATATAAGTTTGTATGCCTGCTTCATAAGAATCAATCAATTCAGGTAAAAGATCCGGATTACCAACACGGACATTATTTGCGTCAGTCCATGTTAGAAATGGTTCAAGTTGCCAGCCGTTAGGTCTTTGAATTCGGCGGGTATAACTTGCCATTGCTTGTGTACCTTCAGAAAACTTGTAAGATGTATGTAGTGTCGGAAAATAATCCCATCTATCTATTGTGAATTCTTTGTTAAGATTCAACAAGGATATTGTTCTAAAAGTATATTCAGTTCTGAATCCACCCTGCAATCCAAATTTTCCAAACTCATCCGAATATGTTGCGTAGAATCCCTGATCGTTATTTTTATATTTTACGGAATTACTAAACAGACTTTGAAATTGATAATTGTTGGATAAGGTATCAAGCAAGTATAATTCGCTTATGTCATCAGAATTTTCAATTTCATTCTGATACCCTGCTTCAAATTTTCTAGTATCTGAAAATGGCAAAGTGTAATCAATTTTAGTTTCAAAATCTCTTGAAGGACCCAGCTCAGTTGTTTTTTTACCATCAAAAGTTCTGTTATCATTCAACGATTCAGTTAAGGTTGATTCATCACCATCACTGTATCTAAAGTTAAGCTCGGTTTTGATTTCGTGCCCCTTACTTCCAAAATTATGAATGTAAGTAAGATTTGTTCCGCCGAATTTTCCGTCTCTGCTTCTTTTGCTGATGTTTTTATAGTATAAAACTTCTGCAGCATTACTGGACCAGCTGTTATAGTTTAATGTAGAATTTTGTGTTCCTTCTCTTGTTCCAAATCGTGCATTAAGATTAATAAAATCACTTTCACTAAAGTTATACTCCAGTCCACCTCTAATACCAAAACCAATTCTGCCCCACTCAGAATTGCCATTAGAATTCAGATAAGAAGTTGAATTTGTGGATATGTACCTGTTCTCCGCGTTACTGGAACCGGGAAAAATTCTTTTATTGTAATCCAAACCAAAAATATAATTTAGAGCACTTGTACGATACTGGAATAAAAAATCGCCGCCGTACTTTTGATTCAATCCGGCATTTCCATTTATTATGCCACTCAGTCCAAGATTTTCATTTTTCTTTAGAATGATATTTATAATTCCTGCGGTTCCTTCAGGATCATACTTAGCAGATGGGTTTGTAATTATCTCAATATTTTGGATTGAACTTGCCGGAATTTGCTGCAAAGCATCCTGCGCACTAATAATAGATGGCTTACCATCTATTAGAACAGTAAAATTTGAACTGCCGCGTAAACTAACATTACCTTCGATATCAACTGTTACTGAGGGAACATTCTGCAGAACATCGGCGGCATTACCGGAAATTACAGTTTGTATTTTATCAACATCAATAACTTTTTTATCAATCTGGTAAGAAACAGGTGACCGCTCACCCTGCACCACAACGTCATTCAATTCCAGGGCATCGGGTTTAATAAATATTTCTCCGAGATCTATAAACTTATTACTTGCATTTATATCAACATTAAAACTCACACTTTTATAACCAATAAATCTTACATCAACCAGATATTTACCTGGTTTTACACCTGACAAAGTAAATATTCCGTTTGCATCTGTAATTGTTCCATTTATTAATGATGAATCTATTGTTGAAAGTAAAACGATATTGGCATATTCTATAGAATGTTTTGAATCATTATCGAAAACTTTTCCGGTGATTTTGCCACTTTCCTGATTATTAGGATTATATTGTGGAAAAAGTTGAATAGTAACTGCAAAGAGTAAGAGTAAAAGTAAATTTTTCATACTCTAATTTAATGATGAGCAATTTATGCCCAAAGTGAATAATTTTTGATGTGATTTAATGCATTATTTATAAAAAAGATTACTTTATCCGGAACCCTGCTTCAATAATTAATTGTTTTGCAGAGGCAGCCTCTTTTTCAGATTCAAAATAAAATTTGAAATTGCCTCCTGTACCTTCTCGGATCTTTAATAGTTCTATGTCTTTGATGTTAATATTATTAGCAAAAAGAATTGTGGAGATTTTACTAATCATTCCTGGTTCATCTTTTACAAAAATAGTGATATCAAAAAGAGGATCAATAAAACCTTTTGTGTTAATCGGAATTTCATTTCGTGCAAGCCTTGCTAGTTCAAACTGTTTGCCGATCAATTTATATTCATCGTCATCAATCAATTTTATTATTGATGAAATTTGATTTTGAAATAAGTTAAGGCAGTTGAGAATTTCAGAATTATTAAAACGTAAAATTGATTCCCAAATTTTAAAATCGCTGGAAGCAATTCTAGTCATATCACGAAAACCGCCTGCAGCAAAATCAAGCAGTGAAATGTTATCTTCCTTTATATCGGTCTGATTCATCAGCAGAACAGAAAGAAGCTGTGGAAGGTGCGAAACGTGTGCGGTAATCCGATCGTGCAAATGGGCATTTAATAAAGCTATTCTTGCACCAATCTGCTTGATTAAATCAATATATGGTTTTAATGATTGATCGTCTTGATTTTCCGAACAAATGATAAAAACTGAATTTTCAAAAAGTAATAAATCAGAATTTTCATAACCGCTTTTTTCTTTACCTGTCATTGGATGTGCTCCAATATATTTACCGGAACTGGATATTGACTTCCATTCATCGGCAAATACTCCTTTAACACTGCAAAGATCGGAGATGATTTGATTTGAATTTAATCCTGGTGAAAGTTCTTTGAATACTTTTAAACTTTGTTCAATAGGCAGTGCAAGAATAATTAGATCGCTGTTTAATGAATCATCAAAAGCAGATAAAGCTTCATCAATAACTTTTTCATTTAACGCTTTGTTTAATGTTTCGGGAATATCAAATGCTGATATGAATATATCACTCCGTGCGTGCTTAATAGCTTTTGCAAATGATCCACCAATTAATCCTAAACCAAGAATTGAGATTTTATTTATGATCAATTCATTTTCTCAAGTTCTTGTGTCATTAACCTGAATTGATCAAATCGCATTGATTGTTCGCCATCACTTAAAGCTTTAGTTGGATCAGGATGAATTTCCACCATAATTCCATCCGCACCTACAGCTTTTGCAGCTTTAGCCAAAGGCAGAACTTTATCGCGCTTACCAACTGCGTGTGATGGATCAACAATTATGGGTAAGTGAGTTAATTCTTTTAAAATTGGAATTGCACTTAAATCAAGTGTGTTTCTTGTAGCGGTTTCAAAAGTTCTTATTCCACGTTCGCATAAAATTACCTGCCTGTTTCCACGAGCAAGAATATACTCTGCGGCGTTAAGTAATTCATCAATAGAAGCCATCAATCCGCGTTTTAACATTACAGGACGAAATGATTTTCCAACTTCAGAAAGCAAGGAAAAGTTCTGCATATTTCTCGCACCTATCTGGAGGATATCAGATTTCTCTGCTACTTTTTCAACCTGTTCTACAGATAATACTTCAGTAATGATTGGAAGATCATAATCATCGGCAGCAGATTTTAAATAATCAAGTCCTTCAAATCCCAAACCCTGAAAGGCATATGGAGAAGTACGTGGTTTAAAACAACCTCCGCGCAGTATATGTGCAAAGTTATCTTTTACTTCTTTTGCACACTCAAGTATTTGATTATAAGATTCAACAGAACATGGTCCAGCCATTATTATAAAACTACCGCCTCCAATTTTTACATCTCTAACAGAAATGACAGTATCATCATTTTTATATTCTCTGCTTGCCAGTTTATAAGAAACTTTTGAAACTGATTTTTTCTGTGTTATAACTTGAGGAGCAACAATTGTTTCTTTTAATTTCTGTTGATCTGTTGTAACTCTATCAACTTTAGTCTTTTCAATATCTTTAGCCGGATAACAACCCAGCACTTTTAAATAGCGTGTATGCTTTCCAACTTCATCTAATAATTCTTTAACCTTTTGATTCTGGATGTTACCTTGAAAATCAAGATAAAACATTTCTTCCCAGGGATTTCCTATAATCGGACGTGATTCAAGTTTTGTCATATTAATCTGGTAATCTCTAAAAACAGATAATGTTTCAACCAGCGATCCCGGTTTATGCGAAGTAGCAAGTATTAAAGAGGTTTTTGCCGGAATTCTTTCATCAACTTTTATTGAATCGCGTGAACAAATTAAAAATCTTGTAAAGTTGCCTTGCTGATTTGCAATATCTTCTTTAAGTACAACAACATCAAAAATCTCTGCGGCTTCTTTACTAGCTATTGCTGCAAAAGTTTTATTCCCTTTTTCTTTTATAAATTCTACAGATTTTGCGGTATCGGGTAATAGTTCAACTTCTGCATTAGGAATTGATTTTATAAACTTACTGCATTGTCTTGCCGCCTGATAATGAGTAAATATTTTTTTGATGCTATTTAACGGCACATCTTCAATTGTTAGCAGACAATGCTTTACAGGAAATATTTCTTCACCGATAATTTGAAGATTGCTGCTTTGCAATGCATCATAAACATCATTTATGCTTCCGCTTGTGGTATTTTCAATCGGCAGTATTGCATAATCACAAGTTGAATCCTCAACAGATTCTACTACTTCATCAAATGTATTAAATTTTTTAAAATGTATTTCTTTTCCAGAGTCACTAAAGAACTGGTTAGTTGCAAGATAGCTGTAAGAACCTTCAATTCCCTGTATTGCAACTTTAAGCAAATCGGTTTTATCCGGATTATTTGAAGAATCAAGTACAAATCTATTTTGAATCCGAATTGAATCACTAATTATTTCCTGAAAGATTTTTGAGACATAGTATGTATCTAATCCATAATTTCTTCCTGCTTCAATTAATCGTGTTAATAGTTGTTTTTCTCTGTCACGATCCCTTATTTCCGATTTCTCTTCATTTTTTAATTTGATAATCTCGACACTTAATTCTCTTCTTTCAGCAAGAAGTTGAAGCATTTTATCATCAATAGAATTAATTTTTTCTCGTATTTCTTTCATCACACTTTCTTTAATTAAAATGATATTTTCGGTGTCGAATATCGGTTTATTTTGATTGGCAATCAAGACGTGATTAATGTAAGATAATGAAGAAATATAATGTGAAAAAGACTTAGATTGTTACATAATAATTTGTATATAATCTATTGGTAGTTTTATTCCAAGTTAAGAATGCCGTGATAAATAAAATTTAAGTGTGTAGAAGCTTCAAGTACTAAAAAGAAAACTTCTTTTTCAAATAATGCTGCTCCTAAAATATGTGTCGGACGTTTATTAAAGTGTTGCATATATACCATATCGCTTCCATTATAATGAACTAGGCCATCTTTCATCATTAAAAAAATATCTTTAGAATTTCTACCCCATATACTTTGATAAAATTCTAAATTATCTACCTGCAAAACTGTTTGAAATTGCCCATTTACTCTTTTTGCTATTCTTTGCCCAAGAATAAAATATACTTCATCATTTATCAAGCTAATGTCTGCTTGTTTTCCCCCAGTCCATACACTGCTGTATATCTTATTAAATACTCCGTTTAAGTATTCATAAATAATAGAACTGTCAACTGTTACCCAACCACCCAATTTATAAGTAAGCACATACACAACATTCTCTTTTGAACTGCCGTATAGATTAGATCCCACTCCGCTAATCCCTTCTGATTCAAGCACTGTCCATTTATTATGGTTATAATGCGCAATAACCGTATTATTAAAAGCTCCGGAACTATCCGGGTAACCACCAAAAACATAAAAATCATTGGGACTTTTTCCCCATATGTCGTTAAATGCCAAATCAGTATGCCCATCCTTAATGATCTCGGCAAATTTTGTCCAGTTGGAACCATCATATCTCCAGACCTCATTTCCAGCTCCTGCTATATATACATCATTAGGAGTAAAGCCAAATATTGAATGTACACTCCAGAGACCATTCACTCCATAAAATGACCATTGCTGTCCAAGAAAATGTGCGATTGACTTGTCATTGTCACCGTCACTAGTTGCCCAAACATCGGTTGGAGAACTACCCCACATTCTGATTAACTCTGCACTTTGATGATCTATTGTATCGATGGTCCAAACATAATCTCTTCTTCCGGGTTTAAGTTCATCGGTTGGTTCATTAGAATCACAGGATAAAATCCAGAGTGTAACAGAAACAAGTGAAAGTAATTTTAATAACAATTTCATTTAAGTCTTTTTCCCATTGGACATTTATTTGTTGGTTATAACTTAACAAAGTTTTTTTGCAGATGCGAGAGAGAAATATTGATAAAACTTTTCTGTACTTTCTTAAAAACAAAATATTATATTTGTCGTAGAAATTTTGTTAACTATTTGCGCCCGTAGCTCAACTGGATAGAGCATTTGACTTCGGATCAAAGGGTTGAGGGTTCAAATCCTTCCGGGCGTACTTTTTATTTTTTACTCAAAGGGTTGAGGGTTCTGCCATAGGTATTCCTTCGGAAGAATCCTTCCGGGCGTACTTTTTTTTATTTTTTAATCAAAGGGTTGAGGGTTCTGCCATAGGCATTCCTTCGGAAGAATCCTTCCGGCGTACTTCTTTTAATTTAGAATTAAGAATGTAGAATGTACAATTTGGAGCAAATTTGGATTGTACATTTTTATTTAATAGTCTTAAACAGTTTAATTTTAGATTATTTTTTCTTTTTTCATAGTGGAACTTTGTGTCTTAGTGTTTTTGTGGCGGATTTATTCTTTGCCACTAAATCTCAAATACACAAAATCTCACCAACTAAAAACAACTGTAATTAATTTATTTTGTATTAACCTATACCTTATAACTTAACAAATGCTTTTTTCAGAAGATTCATATCGTTTTATGTACGCAGCACTTCAGGAAGCTGAGCATGCTTTCGAAGAGGATGAGATTCCTGTCGGTGCAGTTGTTGTACATAATAATAAAATTATTGGACGCGGACATAATCAGATTGAAAAACTAAATGATGCAACCGCTCACGCAGAAATGATTGCACTGACTTCTGCATCTAATCATCTTACAAGCTGGCGATTAAATGAATGCTCTATTTATGTTACTTTAGAACCATGTATAATGTGCACCGGTGCACTTTTATCATCAAGAATTGAGAATCTATATTTTGGTGCAAGTGATATAAAGTTTGGTGCTTGCGGAAGTGTTCATAATTTAGCTGAGAATTCCAGGACTAATCATACAATAAAAGTCTTTTCAGGCATTCTTGCTAAAGAGAGCGAAGAACTGTTAAAATCATTCTTTGCAAAAAAGCATCTCAAGTCAAAAAAAATAAATCCCATAAAACCTTAATTTCTTGTTTAAGAATCGAATTACGTCTAATTTGCAATAAAAAAAATGAAGAGTTTATGCGTTTAATTCTATTCGGATCGCCAGGAGTTGGCAAGGGCACTCAAGCAAAAATTATTTCCAAAAATTTAAACATACCTCATATCTCAACCGGTGATATTTTGCGGAAAGCCGTAAAAGATCAGACAGAACTTGGTAAAAAAGCGGGGGAAATAATGGCAATGGGTGAACTTGTTCCCGATGATTTAATGATCGAACTAATTAAAGAAGTATTGACATCCGACGAATGTAAAAATGGATTTATTCTTGATGGTTTTCCAAGAACAACTGTGCAGGCAGAAGCGTTAGATAAAGTATTCAATCAGATTGGAATTAATAATTCAATTCTTATAAATATTACAGCAGATGAAAAAGAAATTATTAAACGACTAAACAATCGACGGGCTTGTAAGGAATGCGGACATATATTTATCCTGCAAGAAATTGAAGGTATGGATACATGCCCAAATTGCGGGGCTAAAAATAGTTTTTACTTAAGAAATGATGATAAAGAAGATGTTATTAAAAATAGATTGGACATATTCAATTCTTCCACACTCCCGGTGCTTGGGTATTACAAGAATAAGGGAAGAGTTATAGAAGTTAATGGATTTGATACAATCGAAAATGTAAACAAAAAAATTGTTGAATCTTTAAAAGTAAAAAATCTTTATGATTGATCTTTTTGCTTTAAAAATCCTTTAAGAATTTTTCCTGATTCAATTTTAAATATTCTTGTATTCCCTTTTCTAACCATATCATAATTGTGAGTCGCAAATAATACTGCTGTTCCCCTCTTATTAATCTTTTGAAGCAGATCCAGAATTTCATTCGAAGTTTCAGGATCAAGATTTCCGGTAGGTTCATCGGCAAGAATAATTATTGGATCATTTAATATTGCTCTGGCTATTGCAACGCGTTGTTTTTCTCCTCCTGAAAGTTTATCAGGATAATTTAATCTTTTATGAGATAAACCAACTTCATTTAATGCATCGTTAACTTTTTTCTTTATTTCCTTTTTGGGTGTGGCGGTCACTTCAAGCACAAAAGATAAATTTTCAAAAACATTTCTATCAGTCAGCAGTTTAAAATCCTGAAATACAATTCCAATTTTTCGTCTAAGAAGTGGCAGTTCACTTTTTTTAATTATCTTGGAGTTGAAATTTTCTACAGTAACGTTACCACTTTGCGGCAGTACATTCATATAAATCATTTGAAGAAGCGTTGTCTTTCCTGATCCGCTTTTACCGATAAGAAATGCAAATTCACCTGCTCCTAATTCAAGATTTGCATCATCAAATAATTTTTGATTTTCATAATTAAAACTGATATTCTGAATAGACAGCATTATACTTTCCTCTTCATAATAAATTGTACACGATCAGAAGTTGCTTTTCCTTTTTGATAGGAAAAAGCTTTGAAACAATTTACAACATATAAACCTGATTTTTCCGCAATTTCAAAAAAAGTTTCGTAAGAATAAATTTTTTGCTTATGAATTTCTGAAAATATTTCTCCATTTGGATATTCAATTGTAAAAATATTTTTGTGGATTTTACTCAACGGCATAAAAATACTTTTCCTATGATAAATAAATCCCTTTGCTCTTCCTTTTGTTGCTGCGGTTTTTTGGTGCTTATAACTATTACTCTCCAGCGCCGCATCAAAAGTGAATATGCCTTTATCAGTAAGATGATTATTTACTTCCGTAAATAATTCCAGTAATCGTTTCTTACTAAGCAAATAGTTAACACTATCGAATGAAATAAGAATTAAATCAAATAATTTGTTAAACGGAATAGAAGTCATATCACAACAGACTCTGACTAATTTTATATCAGAATGTTTAAGCATACTTTGGGAAATATCTGTTACGATATAATTTTTATAAAGTTTTGAAAGATGCCCAGCCAAAGAACAATTACCTGCAGCTAATTCAAGTACACTTGGATTTTTTACTGCCTTGGGTTTAGTAATTGTGTAAATATACCTCGCCCACCACTTATAGCTAACAAAGTTCATAAGATGCGGATAGATATTAGCTACATGCAGATATGGATCAGTATGATTCTGATTGTGCAATGAAATGATTCCTGTTTTGAAATATCTTGATTGCATATTTATAAGATTGATAGATGCTTGATTCATCCGCCTTATTCAATCCTGCAATATTATATGCTGTTCCATGATCGGGTGAAGTTCGGATTAATTTTAATCCTGCAGTAAAATTTACTCCGCTATTAAAATTCAGAAGTTTAAATGGTATCAGCGCCTGATCGTGATACATTGCCAGTATAATATCAAATTTTTTAAAATCCTTATTTCCCCAGAATGCATCAGGAACAAATGGACCTGATACATCTATCTTTTTTTGTAAAGATTTTATAGCGGGAATAATAATTTTATTTTCTTCATCACCAATTAAACCGTTTTCACCTGCGTGAGGATTAAGAGCAAGGACTGCTATTTTGGGAATTTTAATTCCAAGATCTCTTTTTGAAGTAATATTGATAAGCTCAATAGCTTTAATAATTTTTTCAACTTTAATCTGATTTGAGATTTCAGATATCGGTAAATGAATTGTAAGTAATCCAATTTTAATTTTTCCCGAAAGAAAAAGCATCATATAATTACTGCTTTCTTCATGCTTTGCCAGCAATTCAGTATGTCCGGGAAATTCAATTTTTCCGATGTTAAATGCTTCTTTAGAAATAGGCGCCGTCACCAAAACATCTACATAATTCTGATCAATCAGACTTAAAGATTTTTTAATCGATTGAAATGATACTTGACCAGAAGTTTTAGTAGGATATCCAATTTTAAGTTTGGCGTTTGGTAAGCGGATTAAATTAAGATGTGAATCGGATAAAGAGTTTTTATCAACAATCCTAAATCGGAAAGTCGCTTTCGTAATTTTATAGTAGAGCTCAAATACGTTTTGCGGACATACAAAAATTAATTCAGCCTTACTACCGGCTTTAAATATTCTTGAAATAGTTTTAACAACAATCTCAGGACCGATACCATTTATATCCCCGCATGTAAAAACTGTCCGTGTCATTGCCCGTTCGCTAAAGTAAAATTTCCTGTCCCATCTATATCAACAAAAACAAACTTCTTCTTTAATTTATCGTACGTCCAGCTTTCTGCAACTTTATCCTTATTGTTAGTGTCGCGATTAATTAAATCCGGTGGTCCGTACTTGATATAAACTTTACCCCGATCGGATTTAGCACCGCCATTACCAGCTAAATTTTTAAAATTCATCTCGCAATAATCAACTCTGGTATAAAATTCATTCATCAGTTCATTAAAGTTTGTATTAGGCGTGGGATCTTGCTTTTTCCAGTAATTAAATAAGTTTGCCGAATAATTATCGCCAGAATTTAAAACCTCCGAAACAACTTTTTTTGGTTCAATGATTTCAAGTAGTTTTATTGCAGCCTCAGGATCCATAAGCGATTGTGGTTTCCCTATCCAGATTACATTTAGATTAAAAACCGTTTTCTTGTTAATATCATTATCCGGTATAATTTCTATGGTAACAGGCCCTTCCGTTAGCTTTGATGAAACACTATCTATACTAAAATATTTAATTCCACTTTCAATTGAATTAGATACAATAATTATTTTATCCGAACAGTTTATTAATTCTGAAGAAGCTATAAAATATTTTTCGATTTTTTTATTTTCGATAAATAAAGTATCACCACGTTTTATAATGATATTTAAAAACTTTATTAAAGAATCAGTAACGGGAATAAATAAATTATCCGCCGGTCTGTTAAATGGAATTGAAGATGAGTTATTAGATAGGATGAATGAAGCGGAATTTTCACAATTAATTTTTTCTGATTCAACAACAATTGGATTTAGTATTGACTCTCTTTCATTTATCACTAAATCAAAGGGAGGAATACGCCGTTCCCGTTTTGATGTTTCATCAGAGATTGAAGTCAATACTTTATATTTACCGGATGGGAGTTTAAAAGCCAGGAGGCCCTGCAAAAAATGAGTTTCGGAATTTGTTAATTCAAAATCATTTACTGCAACAGAATTTTCTTTAGACACCCTGTTAATAATACTGCCAGAGGAATCTCTAACTTCTATATTTACTTTTATTCCCGCTAAAAAATTGTCATCCTTTTTTTGAAAAAATAGCTGGGAGTAAGATATTTTAAAAGAGTAATAAACTGAATAGTCCTGTTTACCCGGGAAAAAATGCAGCTCAGAATTATAAAATTTCCCCGATTGAATTAAATCTATATCAGGCTTAAAATCATGTTGAGCGAATAGTTGAGTGACAAAAATGAATATTAAAAAAAATATCTTCATCAATTTTTAGCTCAAACTTTGTTATTGTTTTTATAATATTCAACTGGTTAAGATTAACCGGCTAAAGAATTACCCTGATTTACGAGAGAATGAACTGCAATTATTAGCTGTTCATATTATTTAGAAATTCTTTGTTATTCTTTGTGCCTCTTACTTTGTCAAGTAAAAATTCCATTGCTTCAACCGGATTAAAATCACTAAGAATTTTTCGGAGTATCCAGGCTTTTGCAAGATCATCTTCTTTCATAAGCAGGTCTTCTCTTCTGGTACCTGAACGATTAACATCTATAGCAGGGAAAATTCTTCTATCACTTAAATCCCTGTTCAATACTAATTCCATATTTCCTGTACCTTTAAACTCTTCAAAGATTACGTCATCCATACGGCTTCCGGTATCAATCAAAGCTGTTGCAATAATTGTTAAGCTTCCTCCGTCTTCAGTGTTTCTTGCAGCACCAAAAAATCGTTTTGGCTTATGTAATGCATTAGAATCAACACCACCGGAAAGAATTCTACCACTATGAGGAACAACAATGTTATGGGCACGGGCTAATCTTGTTATACTATCCAGAAGAATCACAACATCTTCTTTTGCCTCAACAAGTCTTTTAGCTTTTTCAATAACCATATCAGCAACTTGTACGTGTCTGTCAGCAGGCTCATCAAAAGTAGAGCTGATTACTTCCGCTTTAACTGATCTTTCCATATCAGTTACTTCTTCAGGTCTTTCATCAATAAGTAAAATTATTAGTTTCACTTCAGGATGATTACGCGTAATTGAGTTTGCAATCTTTTGCAGTAAAACTGTTTTACCACTTTTTGGTGGAGATACAATCAAGCCTCTCTGCCCTTTTCCAATTGGAGAAAGCATATCCATAATACGAGTGGAATATTCACCGGGGACAGTTTCAAGAAGTATTTTTTTAGTTGGATAAACAGGAGTAAGATTATCAAATAATGTTCTATTTCTAATATGTTCGGGGGAAAGACCGTTTACAGCCTCAACTCTAAGAAGCGCAAAGAATCGCTCGCCTTCTTTTGGTGGTCTAACCTGTCCGCTTACAAAATCACCTGTTCTTAAGCTAAACTTTTTAATTTGCGATGGAGAAACATAAATATCATCAGGTGAAGGTAAATAATTATAATCTGAAGATCTCAAAAAACCATATCCGTCAGGAAGTACTTCCAAAACTCCCTTAGAAAAGGTTAACCCATCTTTAACGCTCTGAGCTTCTAATATCTTGAAGATTAATTCTTGCTTTCTAAGATCGCTGTAACCGGCAATATTTAAATCTTTAGCAAGTTCGTTTAACTCAACAATCTTCTTCGATTTGAGTTCAGAAATATCCATCGGCATTTGTTGTACCTATATATTGTTTTTTAAATGATTTTTTTAGATTAAAATTGTTTTCAAATTGGTTAAATCCTGATAAGCTCTCGTGGTATTTCTTAAAATATCTGAAAGGATCTCGAGGTCTTAGTCAAACATACATACTAAGATTTATATTGTCAAGAAATTATTTCAGGTAAAATAGACTTTACTTCACCCAATAAATACATACTTCCAGCTACTACCAGACAGCTATCTTTATCCCCATTTAATTGTTCTTTAATAAATTCCTTTAAGTTGCTAACGGTTAAAAATTTTACACCTCGTTTTTTTGCTCGTTCCGCTAACAATGCTGCACTTGCAGCTCTTTCATAATTGATCTCATAAAAGTAAATATTCGTAAAACTATCTTTTACCAGTTCCAGCATCTCATCAATATTTTTATCCCGCATAGCGCCAAATAATAACGAGCTGGTTTTATAATTATTTTTCTCTTTTTTGAATTGATTAATTAAGCATCCTATCCCCTCGGGATTATGCGCTGAATCCAAAATTATTTTGGGTCTTTCAGAAATTATTTCATATCTGCCTTGTAGTCTCGTATTCTTAACTACATTTTTAATTCCATCTGTAATAATCGAAAGATCATCTATATCGAATGTTTTTGAAACACACAGAGATGCCAGAGCAGCATTATACTTTTGATGTTTACCTATAATGGGTACCTTCCAATCATCAAATTCCAGTTCCTCAGTGTAAAGCTCAATCTTGTCACCTTTTTCAATTATGTATTCTTCCAGGCAGAACAACGGTGATTTTACAGATAAACATTTTTTTTCAATAACTTTTATGGCCTCTTCAGGAAGTAAACCAATAAAAGTTTTAGAATTACTTTTAATTATTTCACTTTTTTCAAATGCTATTTGTTCTAATTTATCACCAAGAATTGCGGTGTGCTCTAAACTTATTGAAGTTATTACGCATGCAAGAGGATTTAAAACATTTGTTGCATCAAGTCTTCCGCCCAGTCCTGTCTCAATAATTGCATAATCAACATGAAAAAAGGCAAAGTAATCAAAAGCCAGTGCTGTAGTAACTTCAAAGAATGTTAACTCATATTTATCAATTAAAAGCTGATGCTTATCAATGAAGTTTGCTATATAATCATCAGAAATATATTTGCCATTTATAGAAATTCGCTCATTGAATACAACAAAATGAGGTGAAGTATATAATCCTACTTTATAACCTTTTTGCATAAGTATACTTGCAATAAATGAGGATGTACTCCCTTTTCCGTTTGAACCGGCAACGTGAATGGTTTTTAATTTTTTTTGTGGATTTCCAATCTTACCCAAAAATTTCTGAATATTTTCTAAACCTAATTTTACTCCAAAAGTATGAAGCGCAAATAATTTATTTAATGATTCTTCTATATTCATTTAAATAACGTAAGATGCTGTTAATTCAGATAATTTTGAGATCTTGTTATTTATGCAATAATCTTCCAATTCTTTTATCATTTTTTCCGGTGCCGTTGGATCAATAAAATTTAAAGTACCGATCTGTACTGCGACAGAACCAACTATCATAAATTCTATTACATCTTTCCAATTCATAATTCCGCCAATACCTATTATTGGAATATCTACTTTTTGTGATATCTCTAAAACTTTTGCAAGAGCTACAGGTTTTATCGCAGGACCTGAAAGTCCACCATTAACATTAAATATTTTTGGTTTTCTTGTAAAGATATTAAAAGCTGTGCCAACTAATGTATTTATCGCAGAAACAGCGTCTCCTCCTTCATCCTTTACAACCTGAGCAAATTCTGATATGTACGAAACGTTTGGTGATAATTTAATTATTAAAGGTTTATTTGTTGCAGCACGGACTTTTGATGTAACTAGTCCAACTGCATTTTTATCATTTCCAAATTGCAATCCGCCATCTTTAACATTGGGACACGATACGTTTATCTCAAAAGCTTTGATAGTTTCTTCACCATCCAGCAGTCTTGTACATTCAACATATTCTTCAATGGTGCTTGCTGCAATATTGCAAATTAATGGAACATCAAATTTTTTTAAAAATGGGATTTTATCTTTTAAAAATTCTTCAACTCCAACATTTGCCAAACCGATTGCATTTAACATACCTGCAGGAGTTTCAACTATTCGCTGGGGTGGATTGCCTTTTCTTGGCTTTAAGCTTAATGACTTTGTGACAATTGCGCCAAGTTTATTTAAATCAGAAAATTCTGAAATTTCATTTCCGTAACCAACTGTTCCGGAAGCTAACATTATAGGATTGCGCAATTTCAATGAACCGATCTTAACAGCTAAATCCACTTTGCTCATATCACAACATCCTTTACATTAAAAACCGGACCATCTTTACAAACCAAAAGATATTTATCCGTGTTGGATGTTGATTCAATTGGACACCCTTGACAAATTCCAAAACCGCACGCCATTGCACACTCGGTTGAAACTTCACAATCAAGATTATTATTAATACAATAATCTTTCAAAACTCTAAGCATCGCATTAGGACCGCATCCAAAAACTTTTGATGAGGCTATATCAATTTTATCAAGATTTCTTTCTAAGGATTGAACAACATTTCCATTAAACCCAATAGAGCCATCATCCGAAGATAGGATATAATTTTCCATACCATAAGTAATTACATCTTGTTTTGTTCTTCCGCCGACGAAGGTTAATATTTCTTTTTTATTCTTAAGACTTCTTGTGACAAACGGAAAAGGTGCAGCTCCCAATCCGCCTGCAACTATTATTGCACTTTTAAAATCATCATCAAGTTTAAAACCATTTCCAAGAGGACCAAGAATATCAATTAATTCACCTGGATTTTTACGAGCTAAAATCCTTGTACCTTCTCCAAGAATATTAAACATCAGGTAGATATTCTCACCTTCTACATCACAAATGCTGAATGGTCGTCTGAGCAGCGGGAAAGTAGCTTCTGAAACCCGAATGTTTAAAAACTGTCCGGGTTTTATAATTTCGGCAATTTCCGGAGAATGAATTTTTTGGATAAAAATATTTTCGTGAACTTGTTTTGTTTCTATAACGGAAGAATTAATGATAAACAATCGTTTCCTCTTAAAATCGATTACAAAGGATTTGGATACATTTACAAAAGATGGTTAAAGTAAAATGAATTTAAATTTCGTACATCAAAATTATTATCTTCTTACTTAAATTCCGAATGGACTATAAATATTCATCCATTTTGTTCATTTTTAGATAGTCGACAATCTCCTTTACATTCTGGGCTTTATCACGTCTGCATATTAAAACTGTATCTTCATGATGAATCACAATCAGATTATCAACACCAATTACCGCAGTGATTTTGTCAGGCGAATACACATATGAATCATTAACCATATTCGTATAGACTTTTCCCACAGTCGCATTTCCATTTTCATTTTTTTCTGATAACTGATAAACCTCTTCCCAGCTTCCAACATCACTCCAGTTAAACGATCCTTTTGTTAAAAAAACTTTAGAAGATTTTTCCATTATACCATAATCGATAGATATCTTTTTTAGTTGAGCATAAACAGATTTCAATTCCTCTTTAAAATTTGAACTTGTCAAACTTTTTTCGATACTTACCAAACCTTCATACAAATCCGGCATCAGATTTTTTATTTCGTCAAGAATAACATCAGTCCGCCAGATAAACATTCCGCTATTCCACAAAAAGTCCCCGCTTTCTACAAATCTAACAGCGGTAGCATAATTGGGTTTCTCAGCAAAAGTGTACACAGGAAAAATATTTTCTGCCACTTGCTTATCATTTATTTGTATATAACCGTAACCGGTTTCGGGTCTGGTAGGTGTTATTCCGATTGTAACTAATCCACGGGAGTCATTTGCATACCTGGCTGCATTTAGTAAAGTATGTTTAAATTTTTCTTCATCTTTTATAATATGATCTGCAGGGAGTACAATTGTTATAGCATCAGGTTCTTTTGCTTTGATTATAACAGAGGCCAGACCAATACAGGCAGCAGTATTTCTTCCAAACGGTTCTTCTATAATATTTTCTAATGGCACTTCGGGCAATTGGTTTACAACTTCGGGTCTTTGTAACTCATTTGTAATCACATAAATATTTTCTTTATCAACTAAACCGGTCAACCTGTTAACAGTAGCCTGAATCATTGTCTGATCGCCAAAGATCTTTAATAATTGTTTCGGTGTTTTTTTCTTGCTTCTAGGCCAAAAACGTGATCCAACTCCACCCGCCATTATTACCGCAAATAACTTCATTAAATAGATTCCTTACTAATTATTGTAGCAATTTTATTTCCAAAATCCTCGGCCTTGTTTAGATAATTATTTATATCAACGTCTTTGCCACGCACAACTGCAACTATAACTATCAAGCAGGCTCTTAGATTTTCAATAACCTCTTTACCCGGCATTAATTCTCTGTTCTTAATTAATGTCAATGCTTTAGAAATTATTCTGTGCATCTCAGATAAAATTTCAAAACCTACTTTGCGTGAGAGTGAGGCATTCTCGTCCATAATATGAGCGAATTTAATTAATTCCTCATAATCGATTTCATTGTTAGATATTCTTTTAAGCAGATTGTCTAACGGTTTGATTGGTCCTAAAATCGTAGGTTCAAACTTTTGGATAATATCATCATCATCATTCTCAACATCTTCACTAAAGATAATTTTTTCTTTTATTTCTTCAGTTTCTGATTTGATAAATGGATCTTCCATCGAAATTCGTTTTGATAAATCAACCTTAATCTCCTCTTTGGGAAATACAATTGTATTGTTCAGTTTTTCAATTGCATTTTTATATGATGCCGGAGTAGTAATATCAAGCATATGACCAAGATCTTTTATCAGATATCTGCTGTGTTCCTTGAATTGGTCGGATATTTTTAAGAAGTCAATCTGATTTTGAGATAATGAATTGTAAATCTCATTCAATCTTATTGCAAGCATTGATAATTCGGTAAGCTTTTTCATATTAATCAGATCATCGCTAAGATTTTCTGATTTTGATATAGTTTGTTTTAGCAATGCAACAACTTCTATTTGCTGATTGTTCAATCGCAAATTATTTGCTGCAATAGTTATGCTTTGATTTATGTAATGCTTTATTAAATCCATTATTATTTAATTACTCTTGGAACACGTTTACTTATTCCACACGTTATCTCATATGGAATCGTATTAATTTTTTCTGACCAATCCCATGCATCTATTTTTATTTTACCTTGTTCGCCGATCAGAATTACATCATCATTTATTTTAATATTATCATTACCTACATCAAACATAATTCTGTCCATTGTTACTGTTCCAATTTGCTTATAAAATCTGCCTTTAATTATTGCCAGAGCTTTATTAGTAAGTGATCGGGAGAAACCATCAGCGTAACCAATTGGCACGGAAATTACTTTAGTTTCTTTATTTGCAAAAAATCGTCTGCTATAACTTACTGATTCGCCGGGCTGAATTCTTTTTACGGTAGAAACTTTAGAAACTAATGACATTACCGGATACAATTTAATAGTTTCTGAGGTTTGAAGCGAAGGATAATATCCATATAATGAAATTCCCGGACGAACCATATCATAATAACTCTCAGGAAAATCAATTATTGCTCCGCTGTTTGCTGCGTGCGCTAATCCAAAATTAATATTTTTTTCGCTTAAAGATTGAATTACATTATTAAACCTTTTAATCTGAAGCAGCGTATACTCACTTCCGGCTTCATCTGCAGTTGCAAAGTGTGTAAATATTCCATCTATAACAAAATTTTTATTTAAGGATAATTTGTGGATGAATTTAAAAGCATCTATAAAATCAACACCCAGTCTGTTCATTCCGGTATCAACCTTAACATGCACAAAAATTTTTTTATTTGATTTTAGATTTTTCTTTTCCTTGATGAGCAGGTTAAGATGTTCTTGTGTAAAGACTGAGGGTATCAAATTAAATTTAAAGAACTTACTGACCTGAAATTTATCGACCGGATCAAAAATTAAAATTGGCTGCTTAATTTTTAATATTCTTAATTCAACACCTTCATCCGGAGTTGCAACCGCGTAGTATTCGGGTTTTTGTTTCCCCAGAGAATTAAGAGCATTTAAAACGATTTTAACTCCGTGTCCGTATGCATCAGCTTTAACCACAGCCATAACCTTAGCTTTGCCAACTTGCTTTCTGATGTTTAGAAAGTTTTTTTTGAGATTATTAGTATGGATAATTGCTTTTGTAAGACGCATAAATTTGAAACTGATTTGAAGAACTTTAATAAATAGATAAAACTCTTGTGGAAAGTTAAATAATTATCAAAAATATTACTATAAAATACAGAACTTGAAATTCTGATCGAATCTCATCTTAAAAAAATAATTCTTTTACCTCCTTATATATTTGTTTTATTATTTACGACTTAATAATTGTTCTGAGTTTACTATCTCAAATGTTTTTATTTAAGAATTCTTGACATTCCACAAATGCAATGGTAATTTTGCTTCAAAATTTTTTAAATATATGCTGACAGAATTCGGAAAAGCTTTCATTTTTATACTAATGGCAATCATATTTGTTGTTGGTATTGTCTATTTCGCAAAACTCATTCGGCCCGCAAGACCAACCCACGAGAAACTTAAAACTTATGAATGTGGTGAAAATCCCGAAGGTTCTCCTTGGATAAAATTTAATATCAGATTTTACGTTGTTGCTCTTATCTTTTTAATTTTTGATGTTGAAGTAGTTCTTCTAATTCCTTGGGCTTTGGTTTACAAAGACTTTGGATTAACTGGATTTTTAATCGGTGGAATATTTTTAGTGCTTTTAGGTTTGGGAATGGCTTACGAATGGCGCAAAGGTGATCTTGAGTGGGAAAAACCAAAAGTGCTTCCTCCATCTTTTAATAAAACTAAAGCTGCCCCAAAAGTTGAAAAAGAATTGGTAGAGGTATGATTTTATGGGTTTTTTAGACAGCGAATTTACAGACGGCAATATAGTTATTACTAAAGCCGAAGATTTGTTAAACTGGGCAAGATTATCTTCACTATGGCAGGTAAGTTTTGGATTAGCCTGCTGCGCAATCGAAATGATGGCAACATCTGCATCGCATTATGATTTTGATAGATTCGGTGTTATTCCCCGTCCTTCTCCCAGACAGGCTGATATTATTATTATATCCGGCACAGTTACTTTAAAGATGGCAACAAGAATTAAACGACTTTACGAACAAATGCCCGATCCTAAATATATAATTTCTATGGGAAGCTGCTCTAATTGCGGTGGTCCTTATTGGGAGCACGGTTATCACGTATTAAAAGGTGTGGATAGAGTTATTCCAGTTGATGTTTACGTTCCCGGCTGTCCGCCAAGACCGGAAGCTTTACTTGAGGGATTATTAAAGCTTCAGGAAAAAATTCGTAATGAAAGTATGATTAAGAAAACCGCATGAAACAAGCTGAAGAAATTTTACAAATCTTAAAGGCAAATTTTCCTGATTCTAATCTGGAATTAAAAACTGATCAGCCGACTGAACCAATTTTAGTTGCTTCTCCTTTAGAGATAGATAAATTAAGTATGTTCCTTCGTGACTCATCTGAACTATTATTTGATTCTTTGATGAACTTATCCGGCGTTGATGAAATAAAAGCAAATTTATTAAGTGTCTATTATCATCTAGAATCCACAAAACTAAAACATAAGATCACTTTAAAAGTTTCTACAGATAGAAATAAACCAGAAGTATCAACAGTTACAGAAGTTTGGAAAGGTGCTGATTGGCACGAGCGTGAGGCTTACGATTTATTTGGTATAATATTCCTAAATCATCCTGACTTAAGAAGAATTCTTATGCCATATGATTGGGATGCAGGTTATCCACTAAGAAAAGATTATGAAAATCCTGAGTTCTATCAGGGAATGAAAGTACCTTATTAAGATGTCTCAAGAATCATCACTAAATACTAAAAGCTCTGCTATTCGAACCGAAGAAATGGTTTTAAATATGGGTCCTCAGCATCCATCAACTCACGGAGTGCTAAGGTTAGAACTTGCTTTAGAAGGTGAAATAATTACTAATGTAATTCCGCATATTGGATACTTGCACAGATGCTTCGAAAAGCATTGTGAAGCAATGACTTATCCCCAAATAGTTCCATATACAGATCGTATGGATTATCTGGCACCAATGGGAAATGAATTTGGCTATGCTATCGCAATGGAAAAACTTTTAGGAATTCAGGTTCCTGAAAGAGTTGATTACATTAGAGTGATAATGGCTGAGCTGCAGCGAATATCTTCACATCTTGTTGCACTTGGAACTTACGGTGCTGACATAGGTGCATTCACTCCTTTTCTTTATTGCTTTAGAGATCGCGAAAAGATACTTAGTTTATTTGAAATGACTTGCGGCGCAAGACTACTTTATAACTACATCTGGGTTGGCGGCTTATCACACGATCTTCATCCTGATTTTGTAAGAAAGACCCGCGAATTTATTAAAGAGTTCAGACCAAATCTAAAAGAAGTAAATGATCTTCTTAGCCACAACAGAATTTTTATTGATCGTACAGCTAATGTTGGAATTTTACCTGTTGATACAGCAATTAATTATGGTGTATCAGGTCCAAACTTACGCGGCTCAGGAATCAAATGGGATGTGAGAAAAGAAGATCCGTATTCTGTTTATCATAAATTTGATTATGATATTCCCGTCGGCGAAGGTAAATACGGAACCGTTGGTGATAGCTGGGACAGATATTACGTTCGTGTTTTAGAGATGGAAGAAAGCTGTAAAATAGTAGAACAGGCTTTAGATCAATTACCTGAAGGTGATGTTCAATCCGCCATACCAAAAAGAATTAAACCACCGATTGGACATGTTTATTCTAGAGTTGAAAATCCACGCGGCGATTTAGGATACTTTATAATTAGTGATGGCTCAACAAGTCCTTATCGAGTTAAAGTTAGAGCACCATCGTTTGTAAGTATGCAGATTATGAATGAATTGTGTAAAGGATATATGGTTGCTGATGTTGTTACAATTCTTGGAAGTATAGATATAGTTTTAGGAGAGATTGACAGATGATGTACGATTTTTTAGTTGATCTTTTTGGCAATTCAGCTCTCGCAAATATTATTGCAGGAACTATACAAAGTTTACTTCCTTTGTTTGTATTCATTTTGCCATTTGCTTTGTTTGCCGTTTATCTTGAAAGAAAAGTTTCTGCACATATGCAGGATAGACTTGGACCAATGAGAACCGGCTGGCACGGATGGAAACAAACTATCGCCGATATTTTAAAGCTGATCCAGAAAGAAGATATTGTTGCAAAAGATAACGATAGGTTATTATTCAATCTTGCACCGATAATAGTTTTTGCCGGTAGTTATGCGGCATTTGCTGCTATACCGTTTACAAGTATTTTTATTGGAACCGAAGTTGATCTTGGAATATTTTATATAATTGCTGTAACAGGAATTGTTGTAGCAGGAATTTTAATGGCAGGTTGGGCATCAAATAATAAATACTCTTTACTCGGCTCAATGCGATCAGTTGCGCAGATAATCAGTTATGAAATTCCAACCATACTTGTTGCATTAAGTTTAGTTATGATCAGCGGATCGATGAACTTACATACACTAAGCGAACAGCAGACAGGATATGCCTGGAACTGGTACATCTTCGGCGGACCTGGATCAGAATTATCTAAGTTTCTATTAATTCCCTCTATGCTTGTTGGTTTCCTCATCATTTATATTAGCACACTTGCAGAAGTAAACAGAACTCCTTTTGATATTCCAGAGGCAGAATCGGAACTTGTGTCAGGATATCACACTGAATATTCAGGAATGAAATTCGCAATGTTCTTCTTAGCTGAGTACGCAAATATGTTTGCAGTATCAGCAATTGTAGTTGCGCTTTTCTTAGGTGGATATCAATCCCCCATTGGATATCTCGGTGATTTGATCGGAGCAAAATGGATGATACCAATTGAACAATTTTCTTGGTTTACCATTAAAGGTGTGTTTTTTGTTTTTGTTCAGATGTGGTTAAGATGGACTTTACCAAGATTACGCGTTGATCAGTTAATGGCAGTAAGTTGGAAGTATCTAATTCCAATTGCATTTGTTAATCTTATAATAATCGGATTGATTACGCTTTTATAAAAGTTTGATATGAAAGAATATTTCGGAAATATATACTCGGCTCTTGCAACAATCTTTATTGGAATGAAGATTACTTTTAAGCATATGTTCGTTCCATCAGTTACAATACAATACCCGGAAGTTAAACCGCAGCTTCCCGAAAGAGAACGCAACAGGCTTTATGTTAATATGGATGATTGTATTGGATGTGATCAATGCGCAAGAGCATGTCCTGTGAATTGTATTGAAATTGAAACTACAAAATCAATTCCGGGCGAAGATCTTGGCAAAACATCAAACGGAAAAAAGAAAGCTCTTTGGGTTACAAACTTCACAATCGATTTTGCAAAGTGCTGCTATTGCCAGTTGTGTGTTTTCCCATGCCCTACTGAGTGTATTTATATGACGGATGTTTATGAATTTTCTGAATGGGATAGAAAGAAATTAATTTATGATTTTGCAACTCTTACTCCGGAAGAACGACAACAGAAAAGAGATAATCTTGCAAAGTTTAATGCTGAAAAAGAAGCTGAAAAATTAAAAGCGGCATCTGAGCCAAAACCTGACATAAAAAAAGATCAGCCAGAGGAAAAATAAAGTGAACGTTTACGATTTTATATTTTACTTGTTCGCTGCGATAACTGTTTTATCAGCATTCTTTGTTGTAACAAACAGGAATATCGTTTATTCAGCGTTCTTCTTATTGTTTACTTTTTTTGGTGTAGCTGGTATTTACGTTCTGCTCGGTGCTGATTTTGTAGCTATAGTGCAGCTTATAGTTTATGTAGGTGGAATATTAATTTTATTACTCTTTGGTGTGATGTTAACAAACAAGATTACAAATGTTGAAATCAAAACAGGAACAATAAATATTTATCCCGCAGTTATTGGTGTTGGTCTGTTATCAGGTGCTTTATTGGCTGCATTAATTACTTCAACCTGGAAAACATTTCCAACTGAAGCACCACTTCCAACCACAGCAGCTCTTGGAACAATGCTTTTGCAGGAATACGCTCTTGTATTTGAACTATTAGGAATTATTCTTTTGATTGCACTTATTGGTGCAGCATCGATTGCGAGAAGAGAAGCATGATTGAAGTTGGATTAAATCACTTTTTAGTTGTTAGTACATTATTATTCTCGATGGGAATTTACGCCATCGTTACAAGAAAAAATGCTATTATGGTTTTGATGGGCGTTGAATTAATTCTTAACTCCGCTAACATTAACTTTATTGCATTTACACGCTTTGGCAATTTTGGTTTGCAGGGACATTTGATAGCATTGTTTGTAATTGTACTTGCCGCCGCAGAAGCTGCAATCGCCTTAGCAATTGTATTGAATATTTATAAAACTTTATCAACAGTAAATATTGACGAAGTTGATAGTCTGAAAGATTAGTAAATGACAGAAAACAGTATAATAAATATTTCGCTCGCAATTTTATTTTTACCGCTGCTTGGTTTTGTTGTTACTTTATTGCTCGGCAAAAAAGTAAAATCAATTTATCTTTTTGAAGTCTTTCTTATTACTGTAGTACTTATCGCTTCTATTTTTCTTGCATTTAGTAAACTCTCGTATTTTATAGATGATAAAATAGTCGCCGAATTAGAATGGTTTAGACTTAGTGATACTTTAGTTTTTAATCTGGGATTTCTTTTAGACAACATTACAGTGCTTATGCTTTTTGTTGTTGCATTGATCAGTGCACTTGTTCATTACTTCTCAATCGCTTATATGAAAGGCGATGAAAGATATAATCGATACTTCGCTTACCTCGGTATTTTCACTTTCTCAATGAACGGAATTGTACTTACCAACAACATTTTAATGATGTACATTTTCTGGGAGTTAGTTGGTTTATCATCTTATCTTTTAATTGGATTTTGGTTTGAGAAAAAATTAGCATCTGATGCCGGTAAGAAAGCATTCTTGGTAAACAGGATTGGTGATATTGGTATGTTTGCTGGAATATTAATTTTATTTCTTACATACAATACATTTTCTTTCGATGCAATCTTTCAGGCAATTGGCGCTGGTAAACTTCCATTCAATTCTGATTTCTGGTTATCCGTAACTGGCATTTTATTGTTTATGGGTGCGATAGGAAAATCTGCTCAGTTCCCTCTTCACGTGTGGTTACCCGATGCAATGGAAGGTCCTACTCCCGTTAGCGCATTAATTCATGCTGCTACAATGGTTGCCGCAGGCGTATATCTTACAATTAGAATTTTTGGATTGCTAACTGCAGATGCGATGATGTTCATTGCAGTAATTGGAATGCTATCAGCATTCATTCCAGCTACTATTGCACTTACACAAAACGATATTAAAAAAGTTTTAGCGTATTCAACTGTGTCTCAGTTGGGTTATATGGTTATGGCTCTTGGAGTTGGCGCATATAAATTTGCTTTCTTCTACCTTGTTACGCACGCTTTCTTTAAAGCTTGTTTGTTTCTTGGTTCCGGTTCGGTTATTCACGCGATGCACCATGAACAAGATATTAGAAATATGGGTGGATTGAGAAAGAAGCTTCCACTTACTTATGCAACATTTTTAATTGCTTCCCTTGCTATTTCGGGTATTCCGCTTACATCAGGATTTTTAAGTAAAGATGGAATACTTGCAAGCACTTTTGCATTCGGATCACTTACAGGTTACTGGATTTTTGCAATCGTTGGATTTTTAGTTGCATTGATGACAGCGTTTTATATGTTCAGATTAATCATTATAACATTCCACGGTGAACCAAGGGATCATCACAAATTTGAACATGCACATGAATCACCTTTTGTAATGGCAATGCCTCTTGCTGTTTTAGCAATGCTATCAATTTTTATTTTTTATACACCAAACCCTTTCAGCGCAGATCAGGGATGGTTTTTTAATAAGTGGATAAATTCTGCAGAACTGCATGCACCAAATGCTACTCGATTTGATTTTATGCAATCAGAAGTAGCAACTGAAACTGAGCAGACTGCTGAACATAATTCATCTCACGGTGAAATTACTTACTCTGAAAAATATACCGAAGCAATGCACTCAGCACATTATCCAGCTATGTACTTATCGTTATTTGTTGCACTTGCGGGAATCTTAACAGCATTCGTTTTCTATCAATGGAAGAAAGTTAATGTTGATAAGCTAGCAAATTCCATCAAACCGCTTTATAATTTCTCATTAAACAAATGGTACTTCGATGAATTTTATCATAAAACATTTGTTGCAGGTTTGCTTGGTTTAAGTAAAATCATTGCCTGGTTTGATGCTAAAGTAGTTGATGGAATTGTAAACGGTTCAGCAGAAGTAACACGAAGATTAGCTTTCTTTACAGGTGGATTTGATAAATATGTAGTTGATGGTCTTGTAAACTTAATGGCATACATCAGCGGTTTTATTGGTTTGATTTTCCGAAGAGTACAAACAGGAAAAGTTCAAACATATCTTGTGCTCGTAATTTTTTCGATAATAATTTTACTCTTTTTATTCTAAGTATAAAGTTTGAAAAACAGGTAACATAACCATGAATAATTTTCCTATACTATCATTATTAACATTCCTTCCTATTGTGGGAATGGGAATCGTTCTGCTTCTTCCCAAAAAGCAAGAACTATCAATCAAGGTTACCACATTAATCGTAACGGCAATACAAATTGTTCTATCAATTATTTTATTGATGAACTTTAACTACGCTGCCGGTGGAATAAACGATGCAAGTTCATTTCAATTCATAGAAAAGTTTAGATGGATTGAGATTCCTGGTTTTGCCTGGATAGGAAAAATTAAAATAGATTATTTTATGGGTGTTGATGGATTAAGCACTCCACTTGTTCTTCTAACCGCAATTGTTACTTTTATTGCAACTATATCTTCCTGGTCAATTGATAAATCAGTTAAAGGATATTTTGCAATGTTTCTGTTATTGAATACAGGAATGATGGGCGTGTTCGTTGCGCTTGATTTCTTTTTGTTTTACATTTTCTGGGAATTGATGTTACTTCCAATGTACTTCTTAATTGGTATTTGGGGCGGTCCCAGACGTGAATATGCTGCTATCAAATTCTTCCTCTACACTTTGCTCGGTAGTATTTTTATTTTATTAGTTATGATTGGATTATACTTTAGTTCAATGGAGACGCTTGCAGACGGAACAAGAGTGTTTACATTTAATTTATTAGAATTAATGAATCATGCTAACTACACTCAGACGGGAATTCTATCACCTCTAAATCCTAACAATTTAAGATTCATTGCTTACATAGCATTGTTTATAGGATTTGCAATCAAGATACCAATGTTTCCTTTCCACACCTGGCTACCGGATGCACACGTTGAAGCACCAACTGCAATAAGCGTTATACTTGCCGGTGTATTATTAAAGATGGGAACTTACGGAATATTAAGAGTTTCATACCCTATATTTCCTGAATTAACTTATCAACTAAGCTGGTATATAGCACTTTTTGGAATGATAAATATCATCTATGGTGCCTTAGCAGCTATGGCACAAAAGGATTTTAAAAAACTTATAGCGTATTCATCTGTTTCTCACATGGGATTTGTAATGCTTGGTATGTCTGCACTAAACACTATGGGTATATCCGGTGCAATCCTTCAAATGTTTAATCACGGAACAATTACAGCAATGCTCTTCCTTATAGTGGGAGTTGTTTATGATCGCGCACATACAAGAGATCTGGATTCTTTCGGTGGATTAGGAAAACAAATGCCTATCTATACTGGATTTGTAACTGTAGCATTCTTCGCCGCTATTGGTTTACCTGGTTTAAGCGGATTTATTTCGGAAGCATTAGTTTTTCTCGGTGGATTTGGAAATGCAACAACAAGAATTTTAACAGTTATTTCAACTCTGGGTATTTTATTAGGCGCTGCTTATATGTTGTGGACATTACAAAGAGTTTATCTTGGAACGCTTAATGAAAAATGGAAAGATTTAACCGATCTTACCACAAGAGAGTATTTTATGCTGGTTCCCCTTACAATTATTGTTATTTATCTCGGAGTTAATCCATCACCAATGCTTAATCTTATGAATGCATCTGCAAATGCTATGGTTAAATTTATTAGTGATGCACAAGTAATTTATGGTTCATTAAACGCATTTTAATTTTTAATAAAGTGATAACATTGATTTTACCAAACTTATCTTCAGACCTTCTGGCAATTTTGCCTGAGATATCTTTAGCTTTAACATTAGTTGCTATTGTCGTCTTTGATTTGATATTTAGTAAAAGCAAAAGATTTCTACCGTTCATTTCACTTGTAGGAATAGTAATTACTTTTGCTTTTGTAGTTCTTCAGTTTGGTGATCCAAAATCTGCTTTTTCAGTTACAGGAAATAATTCATTTCTTTCTTTAGATAATTTTTCATCTTTCTTCAAGATATTAATTCTTATTACAACTGCATTTATTGTCTTATTTTCAATGTCCTCTCAGGAAGTTAATTCTTGTCCCGATAGACATGGCGAATACTACGCTTTGATTTTTGGAATGGTAATTGGAATGTTCTTTATGGTTTCCGCAAATGATCTAATTTTAATTTATCTCTCTTTAGAATTACTTTCATTATCATCTTATGTGCTTGCCGGATTTGTAAAAACATCCGTTAGAAACAGCGAAGCATCTCTTAAGTATATTATTTACGGTTCAGCTTCATCAGGAATAATGCTTTTCGGAATTTCTATATTATACGGAATTACCGGAAGCACAAATCTGCACGAAATAAATTCCCTGTTACATTTTACAGCTGCAAGTCAATTAACGTTTGTTATGGCTGTATTAATGATCTTTGCTGGTATAGGTTTTAAAATATCAATAGTGCCATTCCATTTCTGGACTCCCGATGTTTATGAGGGTGCACCGATTTCAATCACAGCGTTTTTATCTGTTGCCAGTAAAGCCGCAGGATTTGTTATACTCATTAGATTTTTAAAAATAACATTTACGCAGGGGCTTGATAAATCCGGTTATTGGCAAATGCTTCCTTATATTGACTGGCAGTTGTTGTTGATTGTATTTTCAATTATAACTATGACTTTCGGAAACTTTGCAGCCCTCTGGCAGGATAACCTAAAAAGAATGTTAGCATATTCAAGTATTGCTCATGCCGGTTATTTAATGCTTGGCGTTGCCGTACTTTCGGATCAGGGATTGATGGCAGTTCTGGTTTACTTTAGTGTTTATCTTTTTATGAATCTTGGAGCTTTTTATGTTGTCATGTTAATCGCAAATAAAATTGATTCTGAAGAGATTGATGATTATAAAGGTTTGGGTTATTCGCTCCCATTGCTCGGAACTGCTCTAGGCATTTTTCTGATTTCACTTACGGGATTGCCGCCGACAGCAGGTTTTATTGGTAAACTCTATCTCTTCATTGCTTTGGTTGACGCGAATATGATTACTGTAGCAATTATTGCATTATTAAATACAGTAGTGGCTCTTTATTATTATATCAGAGTTTTGAAAGCAATGTTTTTAACAAAATCAGAAAAACATATTGTTGTTAAATTAAGTCCGTTAAATTATACTGTTCTGTTTTTACTAATAGCTCCGGTGCTAATCCTTGGAATATATTTTACCCCATTGATAAACCTCGCAAAAGAATCAATACAGCTTTTGGGATTTTAATCACATCAGTGTTGCAATTAAAATCATTTTCTTATAAGTTTATACCAGACTAATTTAGTCCTATTTATGCTAAAACTTTCAAAAAAATCAGAATACGCTTTAATGGCAGCAAGATATATGGCAATAAAAAACCATGGATCAGCTGTTACTGCCAAAGAAATTGCTGAAAATTATAAGATTTCTTTCGGGTTGGTTTCAAAGGTATTACAAAATCTTGCTAAAAATAATATAGCTGTTTCATTTCAAGGTGTTAATGGTGGGTATTCTTTAAAGAAACATCCTTTGGAAATCTCACTAATAGAATTAATTCAAGCTGTCGAACCTGAATACCAGATAACAGACTGTTTAAGATCTGAATCACCCCGGAATGAATGTTCTTATGCCGATTGTTGTAAAATTCGTGACCCGTTAGCGGAAGTTCAGAAAAAAATTGATAAAGTATTTTATGAAACAAAGTTAGCAAGTATTATCTGATGAGGATAAAAACACCAATATATTTGGATAATAACTCCACAACTCAGGTTGATCCAAGAGTTTTGGAAGCAATGCTTCCTTATTTTAATGATCGATTCGGAAATGCATCCAGCAATCACAGTTTTGGTTGGATGGCAAAAAGTGCTGTTGAAAATGCAAGAGACATAATTTCTGATTTTCTAAAAGTTAGTTCTAAAAATATTTATTTTACAAGCGGTGCAACTGAATCAATCAATCTTGTGCATTTAGGCTTGACTGAAAATGTTAATCCCAAATCTTTTCATATCATCACATCAAACATAGAGCATAGCGCAACTGCAGAATCATTAAATCATTTAGCAACAAAAGGGTTTGATGTAACTATTATTAATGTTGATAAAACGGGAACCGTTGATCCGGATAGAATCACATCAGCAATTAAGACAAATACAAAATTGATTTCAATCATCTTTGCAAATAATGAAATAGGAACAATTAACGATGTAAAAACTATCGGACAATTTTGTAAAGAACAAGATATTCTTTTCCATGTCGATGCTACTCAGGCAGTGGGAAAAATTAAGTTTGATGTCTCTGAAATGAATATTGATTTTCTTTCATTTACGGCGCACAAACTTTACGGACCAAAAGGTATCGGAACTTTATATATTAACAATAATAATCCAAAAGCAAAACTTGCAAGAAGATTATTTGGCGGAAGCCAGGAAGGCTCAATAAAACCGGGAACTTTAAATGTTCCTGCCATTGTTGGATTTGGGAAAGCAATTGAAATTTGTAGTGAAGAAATGACAAAAGATTATGAACATACAGTAACCTTAAGAGATAAGTTTTATAAAAATATTGTATCAAATCTTGATGGTGTTTCGATTAATGGAACTATGAAAGACAGGCTGCCAAACAACTTAAACTTTTTTGTTGAGGGAGTTCGTGCCGATAAACTAATGCTTGAGTTGAGGGATTTAGCATTTTCAAATTCATCTGCCTGTGCTTCCGGCTCAACAAAACCCAGCCGTATTTTAAAAGCGCTTGGATTAACCGATGAGCAGGCGTTAGGTTCGGTTAGATTCGGATTTGGTAGATTTAATACAATTGCTGAAATCGATTATGCTTCACAGAGAGTTATTGAAGCAGTAAATAAATTAAGAACTTTAAGTAAAGATAAATTACAATTTCATAAACAAAATATTGAACAAATATGACACACAAGAACATTGATGGACTTTTTAATGAATTGAAAAATGAAAATCAGATTTTTTTAAGTTATCTGAGAGCAAAATTTCCCGTTTTTCATAACTCAAATTTATTTTCAAGGGATTTTCAATATGGACTGAAAAGTTTTCTTGAGAAAAAAGGCATAATCTTAAATGATCCAATACTGATAAAATTAGCAAAGGAATTATCAGGGTTTTATGAGACCCAGGGTATTTTTTTAAGAACAAGTAATCAGGGATGGAAATTAAATTATCCTGAGTTTGTAACAACAAAACCAGGTGATCCATTTTCTTTTTAAAGAAATATTAACGTAGCTCAGACTTTAGTCTGAGATTTTATACTATTAATAAAATAGATTTTTTATGAGTTATCAAATCCGCAGAATAAATTCTGCGTTACGATATAATTTTTTGTAACAATGATGGATTTCAAACAGACTTTAGTCTGTGAGTATACAAATAGAATTAATCAACAAACACAATTTATTGAGGTGATCCAATGAGCAACACACAAATCGATTCCGATATAACTATAACAGATAAAGCTGTAAGAGAAATTAAAAGAATAATGGATGAAAATAAAATCACACAGGATTTTGGGTTAAGAATTGGAGTTAAAGGCGGAGGATGTTCAGGTCTTACTTACACTTTAGGTTTTGATCCTGAAACCCGTGAAGGTGACTCTGTTATCGAACAGGAGGGTGTAAAATTATTCGTAGATGGCAAAAGCCTTTTTTATCTATCCGGTACTCAACTGGATTTTTCTGACGGGTTAAACGGAAAAGGATTTATTTTTAATAATCCCAATGCTACAAAAAGCTGCGGATGCGGTGAATCATTTAGTGTTTAATTTGAAAGGATAAAATTATGCAACGAAGAAAATTTCTCTTTGCACTGGGTGCTATCCCTGCAGTTTCAGTTCTGGGTCAGATTGATAATAAATTAAATAATATTAAAAATCATATAAGGAGTACAAATACTATGGCAAAATTTGAATTGCCCCAATTACCATATGCATATGATGCATTGGAACCATACATTGATAAATTGACAATGGAGATTCATTACACTAAACATCATAATGCTTATGTAACAAATCTAAACAAAGCGATTGAAGGTACAGAAAATGAAGGGAAATCACTTTATGATATGTTTGCAATGATTTCAAAACTTCCGGCAGCTATAAGAAATAATGGCGGCGGTCACTGGAATCACTCATTATTTTGGACACTCATGAAGCAAAATGGCGGTGGACAACCTTCCGGTAAATTAGCTGATGCAATTAATTCAACTTTTGGATCGTTTGATGAATTTAAAAAAGTATTTAGCACTGCTGCAGCAACAAGATTTGGATCCGGTTGGGCCTGGCTAGTTGTTCAAGATGGCAAACTGGTTGTTTCTTCTACACCTAATCAGGATAATCCATTAATGGATGTGGCAGAAGTTAAAGGCACACCGGTACTAGGACTTGATGTATGGGAACACGCATATTATCTAAAATATCAAAATAAGAGACCCGATTACATTGAAAATTGGTGGAACGTTGTTAATTGGGATAAAGTAAGCGAATTATTTTCTAAAGCTTAATTAATTCGATTGATTCAATTAGGGAAGTGAATAAAGCCACTTCCCTTTTTTATATTTATGAAATTCACAATCCCTATATTCCCATTAAATTTAGTAGTCTTTCCTGATTCAAAATATCCTTTACATATTTTTGAGGAAAGTTATAAAATATTAATTCAGAAATGTCTTCTTGCAAATTCCGGATTTGGAATTGTAGCATCTATTGATAAAAAGTTATCGGATGTTGGTGTTTACGTTAAAATAACTGATGTCCTTAAAACTTATTTAAATGGTGAAATGGATATTTTAGTAAAAGGGATAGAAAGATTTTTTATTAACTCAACGTCGCTACATCCGGATGGATATTATTTATCAGATATAGAAAAGTACGATGATGAAAACGTAATAGTTGATCCAAGATTAAAAGATGAATTACAAACTGAATTTGAGGAAATTATCGAGTTAGCCAGTTATAAATTGGAGGATACTTTTTGGCAGAACTTAAAAAATGCTGAACTTAAATCATTCAAATTTGCAGAAAAATCTGGTTTAGCTTTGGATAAACAGCAAGAATTACTTATGCTTAAAAATGAAAATGAACGATTGAGTTTTCTCATCAATTATTTCATTTCCATAAAAAATAAAGTTAGTAGTGCTGAATCCATTAAAAAGATAATAATGAATGATGGTTATTTAAACTAATGATATAAAAAAAAGCGAGTATCAACTCGCTTTTTTCATCCAATAATTTTTAATTGCTATCGATACTTTTCTTTAACATTTAATCTGTTTATTGCTCTTGCAAGTGCTGCTTCTGCCCGCGAAATATTAATCTCACTTCTTTTTTCAGCTAATCTTTCTTCTGCACGTAATTTAGCATTTAAAGCTCTTTCATCATCAATCTCGCTAACTAATTCTATTGAATCTGCAAGAACTAAAACTTGATTATCTTTTACTTCAATTGTTCCACCAGCGGTTGCATAATAATTTATTTTAGCATCAGGTAATTCTACTTTAATCATTCCAACTTCTAATGTACTTATAATAGGTGCGTGATTTTTTAGAACCTGGAATCTTCCTATCGTTCCAGGAACAGTAATAGATTTTATATCACCGCTAAATGCAGTTTTGGATGGTGTGATTATTTCCAGTTTTAATTCTCCCATTACTAAGCCATCTGTTTTGCGTTTGCTACTGCTTCTTCAATCGTGCCTACGTACATAAAAGCTGATTCAGGAAGATCATCGTATTTGCCATCAATAATTCCTTTAAATCCACGAATCGTATCTTCCAGTTTAACATACTTACCTGCTTTACCTGTAAAAGCTTCTGCAACGTGGAATGGTTGACTGAAAAATCTTTGGATTCTTCTTGCCCGTCTAACAACAATCTTATCTTCATCAGACAATTCATCCATACCTAAAATGTTAATTATGTCCTGAAGATCTTTGTAATGTTGAAGTATTTCTTTACAATTCTTTGCAACATCGTAGTGCTCCTGTCCAAGTATTCCGGGTTCAAGAATTCTTGAAGTTGAATCAAGCGGATCAACTGCGGGATAAATACCAAGTTCAGATATTTGTCTGCTCAATACTGTTGTAGCATCAAGATGTGCAAAAGCAGCTGCAGGTGCAGGATCTGTTAAATCATCTGCAGGAACGTAAATGGCTTGTACAGAAGTAATTGAGCCTTTATCCGTAGAGGTAATTCTCTCTTGTAGCGCACCCATTTCGGTTGCAAGATTAGGCTGATAACCAACTGCTGACGGCATTCTTCCTAACAATGCTGATACTTCAGAGCCAGCTTGAGTAAATCGGAAAATATTGTCTATGAAAAGGAGAACATCTCTACCTTCTTCATCTCTAAAATATTCTGCAATAGTTAATCCTGTAAGAGCTACACGTAATCTTGCTCCCGGTGGTTCATTCATTTGTCCAAATACTAGCGCTGTTTTGTCAATAACACCGGATTCCTTCATTTCTAACCAAAGATCATTTCCCTCACGAGTTCTTTCACCGACACCAGCAAATACAGAGTACCCGCCATGCTGCTTGGCGATATTGTTTATCAATTCCTGGATAATAACAGTTTTGCCAACTCCAGCCCCACCGAATAAACCGGTCTTGCCGCCTTTACTGTATGGTTCCATCAAATCGATAACTTTAACTCCAGTTTCAAACATTTGAGATTGGGTAGAAAGATTTTTGAATAAAGGGGCGGCACGATGAATAGGGTATCTCTTTTCAGATTTTATTTCTCCAAGACCATCAATTCCATCACCAATTACATTTATCAATCTGCCTAATGTTGCAGGTCCTACCGGTACTGAAATAGGGCTACCAGTATCAAAAACATCCATACCTCTTACTAATCCATCAGTTGAGTCCATTGCAACTGCTCTAACTCTGTTTTCACCAAGATGCTGCTGAACTTCTACAATCAAATCCTCTTTCTTCCCTTCGGTTGATGTTCTTGGAATTTTGATAGCATTATAGATTTTTGGCAGATGTCCGCTCTCAAATTCAATATCCACAACCGGACCAATTATCTGAATAATTTTACCTTTTAATTCACTCATTTATATTACCTTTGTTATTAAAATTAAGGCGTAAAATTAACATTACTGCCTTTTTTTTACAAATTTTTATGAAATTACTTTAAGAGAACCATTTTTTTAGAAATTGAGAAATCCTTTGTTTTTAACTGATAAATATACATTCCGCTTGCCAGTTCATCTGCTTTAAATTGTACAGATATAATTCCCACAGGCGCAATATCATTATAAAGTTCTTTAACTTTTCTTCCAAGAACATCATAAACTATAAGCTCTACTCTTTGAGAAAAAGGTACTTCAAATCTAATCAACGTAACAGGATTAAAAGGATTAGGATAGTTCTGCATTAATGTAAATTGTGTTGGAATTTGATTTTCACTTTCAACGCTAGTTACAACATTTATTGAATCAGTTCCACCAGCTTCGTAATATCTAGCTGCAAATTCTTGTAAATAAAAATTTCCAACCTGATCATTCTGAACTATTAAAGTATTTTCATCATTACTATTTTCTGCGGATGACGACCAATTATGTGATCCTGTGATTACACTTGCAGTATAACCAAATGGTTCAGCATCAACTACCGCATATTTATGATGCAGTAATCCATTGGTAAAGCCTTTCAAGCGTATATCAACACCGTTTGATTGCAAATAGAAATATTGCGATCCGCTATCGGTATTATTACTAAGAATTAATCGTGTTTTACTTCCCCGGTTTTTAGCGGCGATTACAGTATCAGCTAAATCTCTTCGCGTAAAAGTCATAACACAACCATTTATTGACTTTTCGGCATTACTTAAAGTTTTACCGATTCTGTTATTTGTTCCATCACTTGGACTAAAATAACTTTGAACTTTTGAGCCGCCTATTACGAAATTATGAGGAGTATTGTTCAATTTCCTTGAACCGAATCTTGAATTCTGTGCATTTGGAGTATCAGTGCTGCTTCCCCATTCTTCCTGAAATTCAGCTGTATAAGCACCTGCTAATGCAACGTCCTGAAATAATATCAGATTTTGACTATCATCGTTTGTACCGGGGTCGGTCGGATTCCACGAACCAGAAATTACCCAGATGCTATCGGCTGCACCGCCGCGATAATCTATAATAAAAAATTTATTATGATGTAACCCACTCCCATCATTAATTCCAAACACATCATTTATATATGGTATCCCATTGCTAATCAATGTGTTCCAGGGAGCAGTAGTTCTGTTATCATATTCGCCTATTACTCTTACTTTAACTCCGCGGTTTTTTGCGTTAACAAGTGCAGTGGCAATATTGGCCCCAACGGTACCGCTTAAACTATATAAAGCTACATCGATGGAACGTTTGGCATTATTAATTTTCTGAATAACAATACTTGTAAAATCTGCATTACCATTTGCATTAACGCCAGATGATACGCTTGTATTAACATTTTTATTAAAGTATACACTAATTTCACCGGTAGTTGGGAACGCCGATGTAGTGCTTGAAATAATATTACCAGAAAAACTGGTATCGGAATTAGCAACTGAAAAAGCCTGCAGATTATAAATTGTTGCTGTATTCAATCCGCTAACTGTAACATTGTGATTAATTTTTAGGCTATCATCAGGTTCTATTACGCCCAGTTCATAATTAGTGGTAAGACCATAACGTATTCTTGATGTCCCCGGATTAATTGTTGTCCAATCCAATGTGATTGAATTAGCAGTCAACTCAGATTCCTCAGGAAATTTTTCAATGATTGGTCCGTCAGCAATAATATCCGCTGGTATGCGGGGCATAAGCTGGTAACCTCCAATATATGGTACTGTGGTTTTATATTGACTTAGAACACCAACCATATCAAATCTGCCTGCAGGAGCAACCATACCAATTAGAACTGTATTATTGTCTATTCTAACCTGAACAGTATCTGAGGCACTTGAACCCGTTAGCATATAATTTTGATATGCCCAGTTACTTACGCTGTTACCATTTAAATCTTTAACTAAAACTCCATTTACACGAACTAATCTGCCTTCGTAGTTTTCAATACCACCTGCGCCATCATTGCTTAGAAGAGTTGGGGTAACAAGCAGTGGTTCAATATTATTTCCACTGCTGATAATAGAATGCAGGATTGGAGATTCAAGTTGATTTAATCCATTAAACTGAGTAATGATTCCTGAAACCAAAACTTCATCACCAATCTGAACAGCATTTGAAAAGCTTGATCCGAAAATTGATATACCGCCACTGTTGTCCTGAACATAACTGGGACTACCAAATTGATCACTTACTGTTACTACTCCTATTATTGTAACCAGATCACCCAAATGAATTCCGATACCGTTTGAATTATTTTCCTTTGCCTGAGCAATTGGGATTGAAGCTCCGAAAACTGTAAGTACAGGTAAAGGACTAACATCTCCAAGTTGCGAATTAACACCGGATTGGAATGTGATCTTGTACTTTCCAGTAAAGTAAGGTGTGGTTATATCTGCAACATTAATAATTACGGAATCATCTAAGAAAACTATATTTGAAAATAAAATTGTATCACCGGAAACTGAAGTTGACGCGGTAAAATTACTTATTGAAACCTGTGCTGTATTTTGAGACCAGGTGAAACCTTGAGGAAAAATAATTCTTAATGTATTTATGTTATATGATGGTTCTCTTATATAATTAAAACTGATGGTTATTATGGAATCTCCGGAAACAATCTGCGGTGTCATGCTAACGGTTCCGGAACCATCTACTCTTGCTCTTAATGAAAGTATCCAATTAATATTTGCGGCAGTATTTCCAATTCCCATGGAAGACGCGCCGCTCATAGTCCAGTTTGCAGTGTTAGTTAATTTTGAGACGTCGTCTTCTTTAAAGAACACTGAAGTACTGCTTATAGCTGGACCCGCTAGATGCACTTTGGGATTAGGCAGACTATTAGCATTTGCGGTGCCCCAGGAAACACCAAAAATATGTACTTGTGAATTATTTCTAATCTGAATTGCTTCTGATGTACCTGCAATTAAGAAGGGATTACCGGTTAGATAAAGTGCGTTATTAGATTTTACGATTAATAAATAATCACTTGCGTCCAGATCTTCCGTAAAAGCATTTTCAGACCTGGCAACAATAATAATTGTACCTTTCCTTAAATTACTCCATAACATATTATTGGAAAAAACAAGAGGCTGCTGGGCTGATCCACTGCTGCTAAAATCTCTTATATCCCAACCCCTTATATCTAAACTATCCTGTACAACTAATAATTCAACCCATTCATCGGATGCGCTGGAATTGTATATTTCATTGATTATTATTGATTGAGGGTGAATATAAATCGTAAAAAGTATTGCGAAGAAAAAAAAATGTAATAATTTCATTGTATGTCCGTTGATAATATAAATCTTAGAATCCTGTTATTAGCTTTGTCAGCGACATAAAGCACTTTATCAAAATATGCCACAGCGTAAGGTTCGTTAAAAATTGATGGCCCGCCAAATCCAATTAATTTATCCCCGAAGGCATTAAATTTATAAACACTGTCTTTGCCTGCATCAGCAACAAAAATATTTCCGTTAACATCAACAGTACATCCTTCAGGTCTGATAAAAGCATTGGGTGAAGCAAAAGCAACACCATCGCTTGGTGAAAAAGCGCTGCGATATCTTTCATCAATGGGAGTTATTACATAGTTCCACCACTGAGCTTTAAAACTATTAGATCCTGTCATCGTAACAACAATATCAATATTTCTTTTATTAAATGATGCAATTGAACTTAACTGATTTGCTGAAACCATTCCGGTACTTGTTGGCGATATATTTGGTACTCTTCCTATTAATGTATCTCCGGCACTAAAATTATTACTTATTGGTCTAAACAAAAGTATTGAATTATCAGGATCGTAAATACTTGAATTATTCGGTCCGGTTCTGGCGACATAAAAGGAATTATCATAAAAAGTGCAAACAGCAGTGTATTTTCTTAATGGTTTGTTTAAATCATCAAGTTTTGGAATTAATCTTCTGATAGGTGCATTTTCTAATTGATGATGAGATGCAACCAGATCTATTTTATAAACAGCGCTGAAAGTCTGACCTAAAGTATCAAACTGAGCACATACTATCAGGTTTAATTCATAATCCTGTGCAATGGCAATCGGATGTTTTATTGAGCGGGAACTTAATCTTTGTCCATCCAGATTTAACATCACTATCTGATCGTTATCTGTATCAGCAACATAAATTAGTGGTTCCCTTCCAATGATAATATCCTGCGGATTATTAAATCCTGACCAGTCTGGATTTAGTTTTACATAAACCGTATCACCGGCAATATTACCCGGATTTTCAGTTTGAAATTGTGTTATGTCAAATTTATCATTACAGGAAATGATATTAACAATAATGATAATTATGGCGAAGTATTTTATGTTTTTAAATTTTATCATAAGCCTAGTATAATTGAAAATCTATGTGCTGATCCTAATCTTGTAAAATTAGCATAAGCATAATCTAAACTAAAATTAGCAATGCTAATTGGTACATTAATTCCCGCACCAAAAGAATAATTTTGTTCATCAACATTAATTTTATAACCGCCGCGGGCAAAAAACATTTTATTCCAGGTGTACTCAAATCCCAGGGAAAGATTTTCACTATTGTCGTTGGGATGATTCAGTTGTATTGAAGTTGTTACTTTGTTTTCTTCATCTTCATAAGGTTCAAAAGCAAAACCAATACGGAACATTGTGGGCGGCGAGAATGATTGCCAATCAGATTTTGTTCTGTTGCCGACTAAAACTACTTCGCCATCGGGTGCCAGATCATTTCCAAAATTTGAAACTACAACCGCAAATCGTGTACTTCCCAAACCTGTCCAATAATAAGTACCCAAATCAATCATTACTCCGCGCATCTTTAATTTATCCAACGACTCTTCAATGTATCTTACTGTTCCACCAAAACTAAATTGATCTGTCATCCTTCTGGAATATGAAATTGAAATTCCAAGATCACTAAAACCAAAATATTCTCCTGTTCCAAAAGGAGCATACTCTGTTGTTACCTTCATTTGATCCATAGAAAGCGAAGTCAGTGAAACTCCAAATGTGTTGGCATCGTCAAGATGATAAACGGCACCGATAAAATCATGATTAATATCCACAACCCATTGATTATGAGAAAACATAATCTGATTTTCAGAAAATTGAGTCAGGCCTGCAGGATTCCAGTATAATGCAGAAACATCATTAGCAACTGCAACAAATGCATCGCCCATTGCTGTAGCTCTTCCGCCTACACCAATTTTTAAAAATTGAGCTGTGGATATACCTGCCCGCTGTCCGCCAAGTACAGGAAATAGCTGTGGTCTAATTTCTGAGTAAGTTATTACTATCAATAAAAATGTAATTAAGTATTTCATATTAAAATCTTATGCTCATTCCAAATTTTATATTTCTGCGAGTCAAGTATCTCGCCGGATTAAAAGGATAAGGTGAAATTGGTGCCTGTAGATCGGGATATCTTGGATCATTCCAGCTTGCAGGAACATCATCGCCATACTCATAGGCTTTTCCTGTTACAGGATTTATAATAGCAGAATTTTTTGTATCCAAAAGATTATTTACTTCTACAAATAACGAAACCTTAACATCGAACAACTGAAAATATTTTTCGAAATTTAAATCTACCCAAAACCAGTCATCTCCAATTTTATTATACCTGGTATCTGTCACAAACTCATATTCCGCTCTGCCCTGCTGATCAACTGAACCTGTGTATACTGCAGGTGTATATCTTTTACCGGACTGGAAAAAGAATCTCAAGTAAAGATTATAATCATCTAATATTCCAGGTGCAAATCCAAACACGGGTTTATCTTTTTCTACATAAAAACTGGTTGAAACTGACGCTGTAAGAGGTCTATCCCAGGGAACAAATTCTTCCTTAATAGATTCTTTAAGATCTCCCTGCAAAACTAAAACTCCTTCATCTGCTGAAGAACTTTTACCTGTTACAATTGCATAAGTAAAAGACGCATTTCCATTAAACCATTTACCAATTCGTTTGCGATATTCAAGTTCAATACCACGGGAACGTGCGTAATCAGAATTTACATACGTTATAAAACTCTGCGTTGAAAATCTTGCCGATACTATTTTTGCAGTACGTGTGTTCACATAATCAAATATGTCTTTGTAGTAGGCTGTAATTGTCAGTACGTCATCATTTGAAAATTGTGTTTTTACGCCCAGTTCATATGCGACAGTTGTTTCAGGATTTAGGTTAGGGTTACCGAATTTTTGAAAAGAAGATTGTGCATTTAAAGGATCAAGTTTTGCATAAACAAATTGCGGTTTAGGCCATTTACTAAAATGTCCGTATGAGAAAAATAAAGTTTGATTATCTGAAACCGGGTGTGATATACCAAGTCGTGGACTTAATCTTGCTTTAAATCTTCTTCCTCCAAACCATGCAAACGTGTCATCCTTGTAGTTTTTTCTTATTTCATCCGGAATGGTTATAACATCAGGATTATCTACCGCATCATCTACATATTTACCCGGAAACCAGTAATCCATTCGTAAACCAAAATTCAAAATCATGCCGCTAAAATTTATATTATCCTGGGCGTATAATGAGCCGAGTGCAGGATATACTTTATAAATATCATTATTCAAACCAAGCTCGCCAACCCAGGGTTTATAAATATCGATAACCTGCATCTCCTGAAATTGGAAATTGAATCCGGCTTTAAATTTATTCTTTTCATCAAAAAAGTTTGTAAGATCACCGCGAACGGAAAATTCCTGAACGTAATGATCACGCCACGTAAATGGATTTCCAACATCCCAAAATCCGTCACCGGGAATAACACCAATTGTATCTCTATTTATATTATAATACTCAATCGGAAACGTAACAATATCCTTAGGTTCATTATACAAATACCAATCTTTTCCATTTGCATCAGCTCTAAGATTTGTATAGAAGCTATTAAACTTCAGTTCATAAAATGTTTTTGAACTTAGTGTATGAGTTACGCCTAAAGAATGATATTTATTATTATGTGTAAAAGTATTTGCTTCATCTAAAATATTCTGAAAATTATACTGGTATCCCGGGCTGGGTTCCACATACTCAAGATTTGACTGCAGTGATTGTGAATTTTGATTTATGTTAACTGACTGATTGAAGGAATAATAAAATTTTAATGTCGGAGAATATTTGTATGTAATTTTGCCGAGCCAAAACCAGCTGTTTTCAGATTTCGGTGCAAACCTGGTTCCATAAAAAGTTGAGGATACTAATTGAGTTGCTGTTGGTTTAAAATAGCCTTGAGTAATACCATCAGTTAATCCGGTATAAAAACTGCCAAAGAATATAACTTCTCCCGGAATATTAATTCCAAGCGCTGGTAATATAAAAGTAGTTAATGGTTCGGGACCGCTAAAGTTTCCCTCAACAATATCAGTATTAAAAACATGGTAAGATGACCTATCACCAAGATTATCACGCTTGTACGTAATTGAACCTGAATAATTTTCACCACCTTCTCTGGTTTTTACATTTACAATACCTGAGGTTGCCTGTCCGAATTCAGCATTAAAACCACCTGTAATAACTTCAACTTCTTCAATTGCATTTGCCGAAAGCTGTAATCCAAATCCTGTACCCGCCAGAGGATCCTGCACAGAAACTCCATCCAAAAGAAATGCATTTTCATAAGATCTGCCGCCGCGGATGTGTATAGAGTTATCAGACTTTACAACACCTGATTGCTGCGAAACTATATCAGAAATATTTTCGATAACGGCAACATCTAAATCTTCTTTAGTAATTGTTTTTTTACTTTGTGTTTCCTCAACATCCAATAAAGGTTTCTCACCAATAACAACTACATCCTGATCAAGTGTAAGAACTGTTTCTTCAAGTTTTACATCAAGTTCTTTAGTCCTATCAGCTTCAATCTGGATACCTGTGTATTGAACTGTTTTATATCCGATCAAAGAAATATCAACATTATAACTTCCAACAGATATGTTGTTAATTCTGAATTTTCCATTGATATCGGTAGCAGCTCCATAATAAGTACCTTTAATAATTACATTAACACCCGGTAAAGCATCTCCGGTTTTGGCATCTTTTACTACTCCTGAAAGATTTCCGGTGCTTTGTGAAAATATTGCAATTGAGCTAACAACTATTAAAAATATCGTAAAAATCTTTTTCATGGAGTCACTCCAAAATCTTCAAAAAAGATTTTACTAAGTAAGGGTTTAACATTTGCTGCACCGCCATTTGATTTACTGAGTGGCAAACCATAAAAGAATAAAGTTTTAGTGTTATTAAAAAATCCTATAAAACCCCTGAGTTCTTTATTAGGGAAATAATAAATAGGAATTGCACCATTCGGATTTAAATAAAATGATTTTATCCTGAATAAGCTGCTTGAAGTAGTTAGTGTTGGATAAGATGAATTCATTGAATCAGCTTTAATAATTGTACCTGGCAGTATCGAAGTTCTTGTGTACAAACTATCTGAATTAATCGGCAGAAAACTTTGCAGTAACTCAGGATCTACAGTTTGAGGAAATTGAATTGAAAAGGCAATCTTACCTCCGGCATCAATAAATTTTTGCACTGAAGCCGCTGCTAAATCTAAAGAGGGATTATTATCGCTATACCATAAAACATATTTAAATAATTTAAGCGTTTGTAAAAAAGTAACATTAGTATAAGGCGGTTTCTGATTTAAAAAATTATACACATCATATTTATTACTTAATCCTAAACTATCCATCATCGCATCATAAAACGCCCCAGCTCCATCGGAAGTTATGTAATCATCCATAACTAATAATTCACCTTTAGGTTTTTTTACAAACCAGGAGTTTCCGGTTCCAGGCAGCTCGATAAATCTGGATGAGGCACCGCCAATATCTACAGCCTGAACATAAAAAGTGTTGTAATCATCAAATTTTAATCCGGGTAATTTTTTTGTAAAGATATTACTTTCAATCCCCTCAATTAAAATTTCCATTAATGGATTAGAGGAATTAAACTCATTTGTTCTTAATGTAATAGTTCTAACACTGCCATCTAGTGAAATTATATTATCCGGATTTGTTGTATCATTCAATGCAATATTAATTTTATCGATTGTCTCAATACCATCAAGATCTTCAACATTCCAGCCAAATGACATAACCGGAAATGAAATTTGCGGAAGCGTACTTAAAGCATTCCATTCAATTGTAGGTGCTGTATTTTTAAGAGGAAAATCTAGAGTTGCAGGTGTTGGATCGATCAGCCCAATATCATAAAACTTTTCACCCTTGTTATAAACGCCATCATTATTTGAATCAACAAATGGTTCAGGTCCAAAATCTATTCCATTTTGAAATACTTTATTATCATAAATTCCGTTACCACCATTATCAACCGCAGAAACTTTAAATGTATAAATTGTATCAGCAGCGCCTATTTTAAGTGAGAATAGTATTGCATTCTCATTTGTAAATATCCAGGATGTTCCGTCCCAGCTATAATAAAATCCAACTATTAAACCATCAGAATCATCACCCCACCAGGATACTTTTAACCTGCTCGGTTGTGGAGAAATGACTGAATCAGGAAATAATGTTAAACTTGTTTCAGGTGGTTGATTGCCTGCCGGATTATCTACAATTTCTTCGCTGCAAGAAATAAGTAAGATTGTAAAAACTAATATGGTTGTACTGAGTAAAAATTTTTTCATTTATCTAAAAACGTAACAAATTATTTTCTAAAGACTGTAGATTATTTTAAAACAAAATACTAACTCCTCCTCAAACATTGAGGAGGAGTTATTTTAATTTACTTTATTAACACCATCTTTTTTACCTGGTTATAATTACCTGCTTGTATGCTATAGAAATATATACCTGAGGTTAAGTCGCTTGCATCAAAGGTAACGGTATAAGTACCAGCTGCCTGATTTTGGTTTACAAGTGTTTTTACTGCCTGACCCAAAATGTTATATATTCTTAAAGTAACCATATCTTCCTTCGGTAATGCATACTGAATTGTCGTAGAAGGATTAAATGGGTTCGGATAATTTTGTGAAATGGAAAAATCTTTCGGCAAATTATTTTCGTAAGCAACATCTGTGGCATAATTTACAAAGTCATCATTCTTTCTTGGAACCAATTTGTAATTGCTGAAAGAATAATATAAAACTCCTTTAATAGCATCAAAGGTTGCATTAAGTTGAACAAGTATTGGTCTTGCGGGAATAGTTCCGTTTTGATAGGAATGATGTCCATCTTCAAGTTCCACTCTTGTATTTCCGGAGCCATCACTCACATAAATTTCACCAAAGTTTGATGTGCCATCAGCACTTAAACTTGTTATAGTTACATTATTATATTGAACTAAAACACTTTCCCATTGTTCTTTTCCAATTGCATTATTTCCTGACGTACCGATGACTGATGTTGCAAGTACTTCAGGATCAGGTAAAGTATTACCTGATGAAATTGGAGTTATTGAAGTTAAACTATCAATTCTTGTCACATCAAAAGATTCTCTGATAACACCGTTAACTGTTACTTTATCGCCTCTTACTAAATTTAATACCTGCGTTCCCATTGCGCCGCTTGTACCAATCTGAATTCCACTCCAGGGACCTCGTCCGTCCTGCATATAAATTCTTAAAGGTGTAGATCCAAAACCCGGTATATCGGATGAATCAGCGGTTACTACTCCGGTTAAACTAATACGGTAATTATTGTATGCACTATAACCACCGCCAAATGGACTGTATTGTGCATCCTTAATTGTTAACGGACGATTGAGCACAAGGTAAAAATAATTTTGTTTGGTGGTATCAACCGGAGTTAAGCTCACCAAATCCTGATTATCTTTTGCCCATATGTAAAAATTAACCAAAGCTGAATCAGCACTAACACCAGGAATTGTAGCTTTGTAAGTAGAGTCTGAAACTGAGAAAGTCATTTGTACCGGAATTCTAGCGCCTTCATTAACTGCGTAGTAAACTCTTGCTTCCTGAACTGTTCCATCAAGATCAGTTATTTTTGCTGATACTTCAACCGGTTGATTTGAATTAACTTCAACTATATCTCTTCTGATTGAAGAAACAATTGGAGGACTTTGTAAAACCGGGCCGATATCACCAGGATAAACCGGAACAATATAATATCCGTCAGTTCTGGTAGTAACAATTCCTATTAAATAATCTAAGATTGAACCATTAAGTGGTGGTTGATAACCCGGAATAATTCCAGAGGAATTTGATTTAAAATATCGGGATTGATTGTACACGAATGCTGAGTGTCCATTAAAATCGTTAATCTTAAAATTTCCAGATGACGTACCTGTACCTGTAACTCTGTCAGAAGTTATAACATTTCTAAAAATGACAAGCATTCCTTCATACTTTTCGATATCAAAATTGTAACCACCAGTTGACGTATATAAATCAGAAAGTTCCAACTCGATTGGAGCAGGTCTGTTTGGACGTGATTCTAATATTTCAACCGGGATTGGCTGCGGAGCCGTAATCAAAATTAACTCTGTAGTTGTATTGTATTCAGTAACTATTCCGGTAAATTCAACAATATCTGCACTATCAACTAAATCAAAAAAAGTACCTTGAGCTGCAGCGCTAGTATCATTCTGAATAATATTTAATCCGCCCCATAAATTACTTTCAGGATCCTGAATATAACTCGCCCATCTATTGCCTGCAGAAATGATTACACCTCTGTTAGTATCCGGATCGATTACAGTACTTACAAGAGCAAGTCCCCTTACTCTAACTGTATCACCGTTATATGGTGAAGGCGGATCAGTTCCTAATAATGAATCAGGAACCATTTGAATATCCTGCAATGTTACGAGCGGATAATTCTGTGCAATAATGTTCATTGATAAGATGAACATTACAATCATCATCAAATATAATTTCACTTTCATATGATTCTCCTATTTATTTAACAATTAAAAATTTTCCGGTTTTAATATCACCTGTATTGCTGTTCTTAACAGTAAACAAGTATAATCCTGTTGCAACTGCCTGATCATTATCTGTTACCAGATCCCATGCGTGTTCACCACCTGCAAATTGCTGTTTTCCATCGCTTGCAAAATTCTGGAACCATCTGGTATCAGAACCATTGCTTGATGCATCATGAATAATTTTTTTAACTATGTCTCCTGCTAAAGTATAAACTGTTATTTCGCACGAAGCCGGAAGATTATAGAAATAAATTTTTCTCAATCTCTCTGATGTTCCATCCCAAACAGCATTGCCATAGTACGGATTCGGATAAACACCGACTTCAACATTGGGATCTTCAATTGCCTGTGTTCCAGGAACAATTCTTTGATAATTTGCAATTGAACTTGACTCTAAAACATCCAGGTCATTTTCAGGATCACCTTCATCAAATGCAGTTACAGAAAAAACATATTGCCAGCCGTTAAGTAATGTGGGTATCTCGAACCTGTAATAATACTTTGTTGTGTCATTTGGAAAACTAATTGGGGATTCTAATCTAACTGCATCAAATCCTGTATTAAATCCTATCGAATTTCCGGTACTATCATACTGCGCAAGAAGCACTAATGAGTTTTGTAAATTTTGAGCTTGTGATAAATCAAATCCTGCTTGTGTTCTGTAAAGCTTGTATCCTTCAAAATCTTTTTTGCCGGAAATCGGATCGATGGAATTTTCAGCTCTATTATCCCAATATATTGTTGCTTTCTGATTATCAGGGACAACCTTTACTTTTGGTGGTGTTGGTGGGGTTGGAAGTATGTAACGGGTTATCCTGCCGTTTCCATCTAGATCTTCACCACTATCCAGCACACCATTACGATTTCGATCCTCGCCGTAATAAGCTCTTAATGCCCAATCGGCATTTATATAAAGATTTGCTTTTTGTTCTTCATTATCAATTGATGCCGGATCATTGCCGAATTTCTTTGCACACACAATTGCAAATACAACATTAATTGAATCACCCGGTGCGATAGAAGAAAACGGACCGTTCGATATAAAAATAGATCTGTTAGTTGGAGTTTTTAATGAAGAAGGATTAATTCCGTCTAACCATCTGTTAGTTCCGCCAAAATATCCCTGCATTTTTGAAAATCTGGAAATATCATCCTGAGGTGCAAAAAAGTTTGGATCGTCTGTATTTCTGAATTGCCAGCTAACAAAATTTACAGTTGATATTGAATCTCCCTGAACAAAAATTTTATCCGCTAATCTTGGCTCTGATCCAAGATATTGCACACCAATATAACTATCAGTAAAACCGGGGTCGCCGTTTGAATCGAACTCATAAGCTATTTTTATTGAATCGTTGTATCCATCGCCTCCCTTGTTAAAGAATGCGCTGCCGCTTGGTCTTCCCGTAATTCTTGTATTGCGAACAACTGCATCTGTCCATAATCCAACATAAACGCTGTCAATAATTTTACTTGATGTGTTTTTAATTGTGTAATTCATTATCACAAAAAAATCTGCAAAAGGAAAATTCCAGGCATAACTTTCATGATGGATAACAAGACCTAACGGATGATGATCTGTAATTGGTTCTCCATTCAGATAAACTAAATTTGTGTCTGTATAATCCATAACAAAATCCTGATGGGAGATTGCATCAGGCTGATAATTAGGAGAATCATACAATGAGGATCTTTCAAAAGTTTTTTCGCCTATTCTGTTTGTAAATTCAAATCCTCCGCCTCTTGTAGATACAGATGCAGCATCAACTGCGCCGGTAGTAACAAATGGTTCTGTATTACCACGAATTATTCCACCAATCCATAAACCTCCATCAAAAATATGCTCTATGCCGGAACCTCTCGGGTACTCACAACTGGGTTGATCCGGCCATAATGAAAAACCGTTGCCATAAGTGCCAAAGTTTGTAAGAGTTAATCCAATATTTCCAACAGTGGTGTATTTTGAATTATCATCATCCATCGGTTTTTGCAGGATTGTTTGATTTTCTTGAGCAGATATATTAATTGAAAATAATATTTGCGAAAGCAGAAGAAAGAATGCGGATTTTAATTTCATTATGTAAAAATTTTTTCGATAATACTTAGTTTATTTTTTTGCGGACTCAAAATAAGCAGATTATTGCTAATAAGAAATGAATTTTATTATAAATAAATTGTTATTAATTACTTTTAAAAATTGCTCTTGCATGCTCATCTGCATGATAGGAACTACGAACCAACGGTGAGGATTCCACAATCTTAAATCCTATCTTTAAACCTTCTTCTTTGTACATTTTAAATTCATCAGGAGTAACAAAGCGATCGACAGGTAAATGCTCTTTAGTCGGCTGCAGATATTGACCGATTGTTAAAATATCACAACCGTGTGCAACTAAATTTTTCATCAATTCTAAAACTTCATCGGGTTTTTCTCCAATGCCAACCATAATTCCGCTTTTAGTTTTAAGTCCTTTCGATTTAAACCATCTAATCAATTCAAGACTTCTTTCATATTTTGCCTGGGGACGAACAGCATGATAAAGTCTTGGTACAGTTTCTAAATTATGATTTAAAATATCCGGCGGATTCTGCATAATAATTTTAAATGCTTCTTCATCACCTTTAAAATCGGGAATAAGAATTTCAACTGTGCAATCAGGTTTTTGCTCTCTAATTAACCGAACACATTCTTTAAAGATAGTTGAGCCGCCATCTTTCAGTTCATCTCTGTTAACGGATGTAATTACAACATGCCGTAAATTCAATTCTACAACAGATTCAACAACACGTTTTGGCTCTTCTACATCAAGTTCATTTGGAATACCAACTTTAATATTACAAAAACCACAGCTGCGTGTGCAGGTATCACCCAGAATCATAAATGTTGCGGTACGATGATTCCAGCATTCAGAAATGTTTGGACATTTAGCTTCCTCGCAAACAGTGTTTAGTTTTTGTCTGCGCATAAGGTTTTTTACATCGGAGTAATTTTCTCCGATTGGTAACCTTACTTTAAGCCAATCAGGTCTTTTGCCTAAATCTTTGTTTGCTTTTTCGGCTTCTTCTTTAAATGCTCGTTGATGCTGGTTTATCATAAATCTTTCTAAACATTTTTTAATATTCACGTAGCTCAGAATTTAATCTGAGCAATAAACAGACTAAAGTCTGTTCTACAATTTTTACTCTATATTCCTTCAAAATTTTCTAATGTCTCTTTTAAAAATTTCAGGAACAATCCGCCTAACATACCATCAACCAATCGATGATCGTGTGAAAGCGTAAGAGCCATAATATGTCTTACTGCAAAAGTATCAGAGCCATCTACTTCAATTACAACAGGTTTTTTTTGTACTGCTCCAACTCCAAGAATTGCAACTTCCGGTTGATTAATAATTGGAGTTCCAAATATAGTTCCAAACACTCCATAATTTGTAATTGTAAATGTTCCGTTTGAAATATCATCAGGAGTTAATTTTTTAGTTCTTGAACGATTTGCAAGATCTGCAATAGCTTTTGCCAGTCCGATTACATTTCTATCTCCGGCACCTTTAATGTTTGGAACAATTAATCCGGTTGGTTCTATTGCAACAGCAATACCGAGATTAATAAATTTCTTTTGAAGAATTGTATTCCCATCTATACTTGAATTTACTAATGGATATTTTTTTAATGCTTTCACAACTGCATCAGCAATGAAAGCCATGTAAGTAATCTTGGCATTTTCATTTTTCATAATTTCATCTTTCTTTGCAGAAATAAAATTATGTATTCTTGTCATATCAACCTCAATCAGTTCTGTAACGTGAACCGAAGTATCACGACTAAGCACCATATGATCCATAATTCTCTGACGGATATTATCCATTGGAATTCTTTCAACATCTGCTTCATTATATACAACCTGTGAAGTTGAAGGAACAAAAGAAGGAGCCGGAGAAGCAGTTTTAATTTCTTGTTTAACCTGAGTTTGATTCTGAACTTGCGAGGTACTTCGGGAAACTTTGCCTGTTTTTCTTTTTTCTAAATATGATAAAATATCTTTTTTAGAAACTCTTCCCTCTAATCCAGTACCTTCAATTGATTGGAGTTCTTCAAAACTGACATTTTCTTTTTGTGCAATACTTAAAACTAAAGGTGAATAAAAACCTGAACCTGTTCCCTGCTCTTTTGGTGAGGTAACAATATTTTTTGAAAAGTTATCATGCATAGAAATTTCTTTTTGAACTGGTTCGATAATTTTTCTTTCTTTTTCGGAATAATCAGATACAGTTGCACTTCCATTTACAGCTAGCTTTGCAACGATGGTTCCGACTTCCACTGTCTCCTGTTCACCAACAAGTATTTCCGCCAAAGTACCGGATTCGGGTGAAGGAATTTCAGTATCAACTTTATCCGTACTAATCTCAAAAATCATTTCATCTTTCTTTACAGCATCACCGACTTTTTTATTCCATTTAATTATCGTTCCTTCCATAACAGATTCACCCATTTTGGGCATTGCAATTTCAATTACATTTCCAGAAACAACTGGTTTTAATAATACATCTGAAGTTGATGATTGATCATTGTCATTTCGATCCCGATTTATCGGGAGAGAAATCTTAGTCGCTTCGGTTGGTGCAGATTTCTCAGTCGCGGACTCCTTCGAAATGACATCTCCATTGTTGGAAGTATCATTGGATTGTATTCTCGCAACAACAGTTCCAACTTCAACGGTTTCGCCTTCCTGTATTAAAATTTCAGTCAGAACACCGGCAGTTGAAGCAGGTATTTCTGTATCAACTTTATCAGTGCTGATTTCAAAAATTATTTCATCCAGCTTAACCGGATCGCCAGCTTTTTTATGCCACTTTATTATTGTGCCTTCGTTAACACTTTCACCCATTTTTGGCATTATGATATCCATATAAAACTCCTGTTCACAAATATTAAATTCTAAATTATCAATTTTCAATTATTGTGTCATATCTGGCGAAGCGAGATATCTGAATCTTAATACAGATTAAAATTCTCCTCACAAATCGATAGTACGACTTTTTAGTACTTGAGTAAATCTTTTATCCCTTTATAAATTCCATCACGACTCGGCAGAACTTCATTTTCTAAAATTGGTGCGTAAGGAATATGCGCATCTTTTGCCGCTATCCTTTTTACGGGCGCATCGAGAAATTGAAAACAATTATCAGCGATCCTTGCTGCAATCTCGGCACCAAATCCACCAAACAGCGTATCTTCATGGATAATAATCACTTTATTTGTTTTCTTAACTGAGTTATAAATAGTTTCTTCATCTAATGGTACTATTGTTCTGATATCAATTACTTCAACAGAAAAATCTTCCTCTTCCAATTTCTTTGCGGCAATGGTAGAATCCCAAAGCGAAACTCCCCACGATACTACTGTAATATCCGATCCTTCTTTTACTACTTTAGCTTTACCGAATGGCAACAAATAATTTTCATCAGGCTCCGGTGAGATTGCAAAACTTTGTCGATAAAGTCCTTTGTGCTCTAAAAATAATACCGGATCTTTTATACGACACGCTGTTTTTAATAATCCTTTTGCGTCAGTTGCATTACTGGGATATGCAATAAAAATTCCCGGAATATGAGAAAAGATTGCTTCAATATTCTGACTGTGGCAAAGACCACCGTGAATATATCCACCGACTGCAACACGAGTAACGACCGGTGCTGCCCAGTCATTATTTGAACGATAACGCATCGTTGCCATTTCATTTTTCATTTGTTGAAATGCCGGCCAGATATAATCTCCGAATTGAATTTCAACAACAGGTTTCATTCCTGTAAGAGACATTCCAACCGCAACACCCATAATGCTTGCTTCTGCAAGTGGCGAATTGAAAACTCTTTTCTTTGTAAATCGGGTCGACAACCCTTTGGTTGCAGTAAATACTCCGCCTTTTGCATCTTCAATGTCTTCACCAAAAATGTACATGTCGGGATTCTTTTCCATCTCTTCGTGCAAAGCATGATTAATTGCATCAACCATTACAATTTTATTACCGGATGGAGTTGAAGATTCGTATTCCAGACTTTCTTTAAAACCGCTTTCATCAAAAACAAATTTTGCAGCTTCATCTCTTTTGGGATCAGATGAATTAAATGCTTTATCAGCAGCCTGGTTGATCTCATCAACTATAGATTTCTTCAATTCATCAAAATCATTTTGTTCGAGAAATTCTTTTGCAATTAATATCTGAGCAAATTTTTCAATCGGGTCTTTTTTAAAATCTTCTTCAAGTTCTTTTTTATCCCGATATTTTTTCTGATCATCTGAAGATGAATGCGATTCTAATCTTACAACATCGGCTTCAATTAAAGCAGGACCTTTACCTGACTTTATATATTCAATTGCTTCCTGAATTTTTTCATAGGATTGAAAAAAATCTGTCCCATCAATTCTTAATCTGTAAAGTGTACTGTATCCGGTCATCATTTCTGCGATTGAATGATTTTTACCGCCGCTTTGAGATGATACGGGAACTGAAATAGCGTACTTATTATTTTGTATTAGAAACAATACCGGAAGTTTTTCTCTGCTTGCCCAGTTTACTGCTTCGTGAAATTCTCCCTGTGAGGTTGTACCTTCACCGCTGCTGACATAGGAAATATTTTTCTCGCCGCGTTTTACTAATGCTAAAGCCGTTCCAACAGCCTGAAGAAATTGTGTACCTGTTGGTGAAGATTGCGAAGGGATATTAATTCTTTTTGAGCCCCAATGAACTGGCAGTTGTCTTCCGCCGCTTGCGGGATCAGTTGCTTTGCCAAATGTTCCAAGGAAAACTTCTTCGGGAGTTATGCCGGAAGCTAATACGGTGCCTAAATCTCTGTAGTACGGAAAAAGCCAATCCTTTTTCGGATCTAAAGATAAACCTATTGCAAGCTGAACTGCCTCATGCCCCGCTGCCGCAATATGAAAAAATGTTTTGCCTTGTCGTAATAAGTTCATTGCTTTGTTATCAACATTTCGTGCACGAAGCATCATCTTCAGAACATCAAGCAATTCATCTTTTGAAAAATCTTTCTTACCTGCTTTAATGGAAATATTTTTTCCGTTAGTTGGTTTCATCGAAGTTTTCTCCTTCGACTTATTTTGTGTTGATGTGTTTTTCTTTGACATAAAAACCTTTTACGGGTTAGAAATTAGATTCAATATTTCACTTTTAGATTTGAATTCTATCTGATCGTAAATAAATAATTCACTAAAATGATGAAGAATTCGTTCTTTTACTTCACTTAAATTTATTTCTTTTTTTAATTCACGATTTAATGAAGTAACATCTTTATCAGAAATTCCACAAGGGATTATCCCATTAAATAATTTCAGATCAGTATTAACATTAAATGCAAAACCGTGCATTGTTATCCATCTGCTTACTTTAATACCTATTGCGCAAATTTTTCTATTTTCTATCCAAACCCCGGTGTATTTTTCTACTCTGCTGCCGTTCAAACGGTACTCAGAACAAACTCTTATTATTATTTCTTCTAGTGCTCTTAAATACTTATGTGTATCCTGCTGCCAGTTTGTAAGATTGATTATTGGATAACCAACAATTTGTCCCGGACCGTGATAAGTAATATCTCCGCCGCGATCAATATCATAAACAGAAATTTTATTATCTCTTAAGTACTTTTCATCACCAACAAGATTTTCTTTATCTCCTGTTTTACCAAGTGTATAAGTATGCGGGTGCTCTAACAAAAAAAATACATCGTCTATTTTATTTTCTACTCTATACTGATGAACAAATTTTTGTATATCCCACGCCTCTTTATAATCGATCAATCCTAAATCACAATAAACTAATTTTCTTGTTTCTTTATTCATTATATTTTAAGTCTATCATTGCGAATCCCAAAGGGATGAAGCAATCAGCCAAATAAATTTAGATTGCTTTGTTCTAAGACTCACTCGCAATGACGTTTTATGCCAACATTATATATGTATCGCTTCACCGTAAGCATTCGCGGCAGCTTCCATAACTGATTCTGACAAAGTTGGATGAGCGTGCACAGTTTTAATTATTGAATGTGCAGTCGCCTCCATCGCTCTTGCTAATGCAACTTCTGCAATAAGCTCAGTTGCTTCACTTCCGATTATATGTCCGCCTAAAAGTTCACCGTATTTTGCATCGAAGATCAATTTAACAAATCCTTCCCTCTCACCGACAGCAAAAGCTTTTCCGCTTGCCATAAAAGGAAACTTGCCAATTTTTATTTCATAACCAAGCTCTTTTGCTTTTGTTTCAGTCAATCCAACACTTGCAACTTGAGGTTGGCAATATGTACAACCAGGAATGTTTTCATAATCAAGATCAGGATTCTTAATCCCTTTTATACCTTCAACACAATGTATTCCTTCTGCAGATGCAACGTGTGCAAGCCATGGGGGACCAATCACATCACCAATTGCAAAAACATTTTTGATATTTGTCTGATAAGTTTTCTTATCAACTTTTATATGATTCTTAAATAATTCAATTCCTAATTCTTCTAGTCCAAATCCTTCAACATTTCCTGTAACGCCAATCGCACTTAAAACTTTATCAGCACTTAATTCTTTTTTTTGTCCGTTTTGATTTATAGTAACTAAAACTTTAATTCCATTTAACTCAGCTTTTTCAACCATTGTTTTAGTGTAGATTTCAATCCCGCGTTTCTTAAAACTTTTCTCCAATGTTGTAGAAACTTCCATATCTTCAACCGGAAGTATATTATCGAGCATTTCTATTACAGTTACTTTTGTTCCAAGCACAGAATAGAAATATGCAAACTCAATTCCAATCGCACCGGCTCCAATAACAATTAATTCCTTTGGTCGTTCGGAAAGAGACATTGCTTCTGTGCTGGTGATGATGTTTTTTTTATCAACCGGAATATTTGGAAAAACCTTTGGACGGGCACCTGTGGCGATTATAATATTATCTGTGGTGATTGCATCAACGTTTTTACCATCATTATCAAATATTTGAATCTCATTTTGACTTATCAGTTTACCAAAACCTCTAACCCTGTCGATCTTATTTTTTTTTATAAGTATCTCCACATTCTTACTAATACGATCTGCAATATCCCTGCTTCTTTTAATTATCTCCTGGAAATTAAAGGAAATATCTTTTGCATAGATTCCAAAGTCTTTGCCATGATTGCTTAAATTATCAAACATCTCAGCATTTTTTAGAAGTGATTTTGTTGGAATACAGCCCCAATTCAAACAAATACCGCCTAGATTATCTTTATCGATGATAATTGTCTTGAATCCTAATTGTGCGGCTCTGATTGCAGCAACATAGCCGCCTGGTCCTCCGCCAAGTATTGCTATTTGGTACTTATTTGACATATCAAGTAATCCTGACTAGTTGATTTTTGGTTTGAAATATAGGAAGCCCGCTTTAAAAATAAAATGCCACATCATACAATCTTGACCAGCTAGTCAATAAATATTTAATTATAAAATTTACTTGATTTAAAGGGCATTTTTTTGGTCTTATTTCTATAAAACAAAATTAAACTATATTTGCCATCAAAATTTTAATGTAAACAAAGAGATAAGATGGATTTTGTAATTAATCTTAATGCGTCAGAATTTTCAAAAAAAATAATTGAAGATAAATCTGCTGTAATTCTTGATGTCCGGACGCCAAACGAGTTTAACGATGGTCATATCCCAAGCTCAATATTAATTGATATATACAATCCAAACTTTCAAAACAAAATTATGGAATTGGAAAAAGATAAAAGTTACTACATCTATTGCAGAAGCGGCAGCAGAAATTATCACGCAGGTAATTATATGCGCCAGGTTGGTTTCTTAAATGTTTACCATCTGGAGGAAGGAATATTATCCTGGAATGAAAAATTAGAAAAGTAAAAGTGACTTTAAACAAAACTGCTGATATTTTTTCAGAAGATTACAATGAAAATTATAGTATATCTGTTTTTAAGATCACTGCCCTTTGGGCCTTCAGCGAATCTGCGTTGGGCGGAATCTTACATGCGCTTACAATTCCATTAAGAGGAATTTTTATAAATGCTGCTGCAGTTCTTTTTATATCACTCATCGGTTTATTTTCAAAAAGCAGTAAAGAAATTTTAAAATCAACATTAATTGTAATTCTCATAAAAGCGTTGGTAAGTCCTCACTCTCCACTAACAGCTTACTTAGCAGTTTCAATTCAAGGTTTAACCGGGTATTTATTATTTTACAACAAAAACTTTTTCAGGCTTTCTGCTTTATTGCTTGGAATAATTACTTTAACTTTTTCAGGTATTCAGAAAATTATTGTACTCACAATACTTTTTGGAAACAATCTATGGAAATCTATAGATATATTTTTAAAACAGATTGCAAATGAATTTTTAAGTTTAGGTTTACATCCCGATATTAATTATGGTTTTTTATTAATAAGCATTTATGTTATTGTACATATAGTCGCAGGAGTTATTGTTGGATTATTTGCCGGTTCATTACCAAAGAAGTTGGAAGAATATTCTGAAAAAATTAAAACCATAAAGTTTGATGAATCTTATTTTGAAAGTCCAAAGAAAGATAAAGAAAGAAAAAAGAAGAGTTGGTTATTTCACCCAACTGGAATAATAATTATAACAATTTTATTAGCAGTTTTAATTTTTAGTTATTTTAATCCTTACAAATCGGATATTGCTTCTGTTGAAATTATTATAATGCTCATCCGATCGATTGTGTTGACAGTGTTATGGTATGCTCTTATTGCACCTCTTGTAAGGAGGATGTTTCAAAAATTTATTTCAGGGAAAAAATCTCTTTATGCTGCGGAGATTGATGAAGTATTAAATCTATTTCCACATTTTAAAAAGATTGTTAGATTAACCTGGAAGCAATCTCAAAGTTTAAAAGGATTAAGCAGGATAAAATATTTTTTATCAACTACATTTTACTATCTATTGTTAAGCAAATAGCTTATTCTTACTACGTGCTTGACACTGGATATATTTCTCAATAAAATTAACTCAATTATTTTTTTAAGGATATATATATGTCTCAACTGCCAAAAAGATTTGAAAAACTTCATCGGGATTATCCTGAAATTGCAAAAGCTTATGAAGAACTTGGGAAAGCTGTTCATACTTCTGGTCCGCTTGATGAAAAAACAAGAGCACTTATAAAACTTGCAATATCAACAGGTGCGGGATTGGAAGGTGCGGTTCACTCACATACAAGAAAAGCTATTGAAGTTGGATTAACAAAAGAGGAATTAAGACAGGTAGTTTTACTAGCATTACCTACAATTGGTTTACCATCAACAATGGCTGCTATGAGCTGGGTTGACGATATTCTGGAGAAACAATAATTTTTTCACCGAATTAAAACTCGGGTTATAGAATCTTTTGATAATTGTTAAAAAAATAACCCCGATCCTTCGACCGGGGTTACAGAAAAAAGAGTTGTACCAAACGGGTTTTAGCCCAAACGAAACTACTTAAAAACTACTAAACGCATAGCCAACTTCAACCTGCCACTGTTTCATGCCAATTTCAATGCTTTGCTGGCGTGGTACTTCTAATTGATTTGCACCTTTGAGTGACTGCTCAAATGCGTACATAAATGCGACTGTTAGTTCACTGCTTCTAGCCAATTTTTTTGTAACACCAAATGTTAAGTGATTCTGAATTACAGCCGGGGCAAGAATATTAAACATTACATTTTCTTCTGTAACAGGATTTTGATTAAATGAATATCCTGCCATTAAATCCCATCCGCAGAATCCGGAAAACATTATTCCATATTTGAATATCAAAATATTTTTCCAGCCAAAGCCGGCACCTTCTTCATTTCCTAATAATGCCGTCTGAAGCTTTGGAAGCATTTGATTTGCAATTGATTTTACATCACCGTAAAGAATTTGTTTTACATCAACTAAAAATTTCCAATCGCCCGGAGTAAAAGCAAAACCTGCTTGCCAATTAGCAGGAACATCAAAATCTCCCGCTTGTGCAAATAAACCGGCATATCGATCAAATTCACTCATATATATTTTTGATTGATATGATGCACCAAAACTCAAATCATCCATCCATTTACCTTGATATCCAACTTTAAATCCGAATCCCAATGCAGTTGACCATGCATTGCCAGTTAAATTTGCTGGATCACTTGAGAAATTGCTGAATGCTATTAAACCTTTAGCAGCAAATCTCTGCCAGCCAACGATTCCGGCAATACCGATTGAATGATTATTAGCAAATTTATAAGCAATAGATAGATTGCCAAACATTTGTTCAATGTTAACGCCTGTACCAGGAGAAGTTGGATCTCCGAATGTCATAACCGGATAATCAGAATTCATTCCACCATTACCATAGAGTGATAATGCAACTGTAACCTTATCTGTAAGTTTTAAATTTCCTCCCAGAGTTGGAAAGTAGAATGAGGTTTGTTCACTTTCTACTTTGCCGGGCATTAAACCAAATGTACCGGGAAAACCACTCGGATTTCCTGTTACATTGTAATATCGTTCCGGACTGAAATAGGAAACATTAATTTCAAATCCGTTGTTAAGATTTGATATAGATGCCGGATTAGTAATTGCACCGAGTGAACTTAAAGATACAGCAACACCTGAACCAGCAAGGGCTGAGTATTTTATTCCATAACCATGACGATAATAACCGTCTGTTGCAAATGATGTTTGAAAAATAAATCCAAACACCAAAAGAACCAGTAACAATTTTTTCATTTTCTCTCCTGAATATGAATGGTTTTTATTTAATTGTCATACTGAGCGGAATCGAAGTATGACAATAAAAAGATACTTAATTATTTTATCTCTCGACTACGCTCGAGATGACGCAAACTGATGACAAAATTCAAACTTAATTAACAACCCTCACGTTTTTTCTTCTTACCGGTTGGAGCAACTGTTTTAGTAGTACTAAGATTTGGTGTAGGAAGTTTAATCTGCTGCTTTGTTTCTGCAACTGAAGAATCGGTTTGTGCCTGGCCACCAAAATAATTTGCCACTTCTTTCATTTTATCAAATTCGGCTAGTTCGTCTTTACCAGCATTAAGCGGAGCTTTAGGAAAAAGAACTTTTTCTTTCCAGGCGTTTAATCCACCGTCTAGAATATAAACACCTTTATATTTTTTTGATTTAAGAATAAACCATGCTTGAGATGCGGCCACATCATCATCAGAGAATAAAACTATTTTTTGATTTCGCATAAGATCTGATGATGTGATTTGTGGAAGTGGAATAGATTGCGAACCAGGAATGGTATATTCACTAAATTTTTCATCGCTTCTCAGGTCAATGAGTTCAAAATCTGATTTATCTTTAATTATCCAATCCGCTAATTCTGTAACAGAAACTTTATCCGAATTGCCAACAGTAGAGAGAGCTATGTCTTTCTCATTAATTTTAATTGTTGTTCCACCGTAAGGATCACCACCAAATAATGCTATAACTCCAAAAACAATTGCAATTAAAGCCAGCTTTCGGTTCATCGATAAATTTAACCAAAACTTTTTCATAGTACTTCCTTACCTGTCTTTGCAGCCATTTTCTTTTCACCCCATTCGGCAGCAGTAAAAGCACCAATAGCCATTAACACAACAAGAAATACTACCAGCCCGTAAGAAAGATTAAAGTAAGATGGAAGAGTTACAGTACCCATAAAACCTGAGTTAAAAAATTCTTCAATTCCGGGAAACATTTCACCAAAAACAAGTATTCCAAAAATCATTCCGCCTACAAAAATCATAGCATCCAATTTACCTGTTGCAAGCGCTACCATTGATGTGCCCGGGCAATAACCGCCGATAATAAATCCAAGCCCGGCTATAAATCCACCAACCGCCATTGGTAAAAGATTAGTTTGTGTAAGATAAACAAGCGATAGATCAACAAAACCAATAACTGATAAAAAGTATAACCCCAGCATTGCAGTTACAATTGCAGTAAACATAACTTTTAGTACACGCATATTTGTAAAGTAAAATTGAGAAGCAAGAATAGTTGCTCTGCCAAATCCACCTTTTTCTAATGCTATACCAAAAGCGATACCTATTACAAATGCTATTATTAAACTAACATCTGAGTTAAAGTAATCAAATTTGAAAAATGGTGCGTTCATGTCCATTGCCTCCTCATAAAATATGCAGCGGCATAACCGCCAGCAAATACCATCATCATAAATACCCAACTGCCAAGATTTAATACAGCACCGCCGGAAAGTGCTTGTCCGCTCATACAGCCGCGAGCAAGTTTAGCACCATAACCGAGTAAACCGCCGCCAATAAACGCATAAACAAATCTCATCCTAGTTGAGATTCGTGGCCCTTTTTCAACACCCTTAAATACGCGATGAGAAATTGTTCCTGATAAAAATCCCCCAGCTAAAACTCCAAGTGTCTGAAAGATCAGCCAATCCATCAGCGGATTTGTAGAACCATCTCCGATATACTCAGAATAAAAATTATTACCAGTCGAGTGTTCCGGTGCAATTGTATTGACCGCAACAGCAACAATGGTTGAAAGTGCACCTGAAGCACCCAGTCCTCTGCCCATAATTACAAATGCAGCAAGCAGGACTAATCCTAATCCAATACCTACTAAGTATGGATTTGAATAAGATTTGGGTTCATGATGCTCGTGCACATGACCATCCTCTTTTTCAAGAGCTTTTGTGATCGTTTTAGTTATCGATGTCATAAAATTATTCTCCATTAATGAAAATGCGCGTTAAACCAATGACTGTATTGACCAGCCGAGACAATTACAAATCTTAAAATCAATCCGCCAACTATTACCATAATTGGGGCAATTGCCGTATGTCTAATTTTATGATTGACAGCCAACAACTGTATAATGAGTGGAATTACAATTCCCAAACCTATGACAAAAACCCAGAAGACAGGCGCATATGCTCCTGTTAATAAAAGTTGCGCAGCCTCAATGTGCGGTCTTGCAGAAGATAAAAAACCGAGGAAGATCATAACAAGAACAAAAAGTTCAATCACCAAAAATCCATTATCAGCCTTTGCAAGTAATTCACTTTCAGCTTTGTTTTTAGCAAAAAGATGAACAAATGCAGCTGCTGCTGATAATCCAGATACGAGAAATAACACCCAGAGTAATGATGTATTCCATAATGGACGTGAACCCATTGAACTTAATAAAACACCAGTATAGGCACCGAGCATCAAACCTAATATCATGTTTAGTATGCCTATGTTCTTGATAAGAAATGGATGTTGATTTAATCTACCTGCATATTCCGTTAACTTGGGATAAATCTTTAGCATCCATGCTGATGGACGAATTAAAATATTTGCAATGAGTGCCGGATAAACCAAAATCAAAATCCAGGCACCCCAGGACATTGGAGATTTAAACTGAAATGTCGTGTACAATCTCCACACGTATAGTTTGTGAGATAAATCCAGGAATAATGCAAACATTCCGAGACTTAATAAAACAATGCTTATTGTTGGAATTGAAAAACAAGCGCAGTTTGATTCTTTGTGTCTGCCACTAAATAAAAAATAACCGGCAATAATCATCATTCCTGCTACCATGCCTCCAAGAAATAAATAAACAGGAATTTGCCATTCCCACATAGCCATTATTGGATCGACATGAGGATTATGTCTTGTTGTTGTTAATTCTAATAAATCATTCATCATTTTAATTCTTCATGTTAAATAAAAGATATTTGGTTGTGTCCCTGCGTCGGGTAAATTAACATGCCATTTGCGTGATTGAAGAAGTATACTTACTTCACTGTTTGGATCATCAAGATCTCCAAAGTACATACAATAAGTTGGGCAGACTTCTACACAAGCAGGTTTCAATCCTTCTTCTACTCTGTGAATACAGAATGTACATTTATCTGCATAACCATCCGGATGAATAAATCTTGCGTCATAAGGACACGCTTGAACGCACGCCTTACATCCGATACATACTTCGTGTGTAATAAGAACTACTCCGCCAACATCGTGAATATGACTTGCACCTGTCGGACAACAACTTACACAAGGAGTTTCAGAGCAGTGGTTGCATCTTTCAGTTCTTATTTCCATCTGGATATTAGGATATTTTCCGTGAGACTCCGTTACAATCCAATCTCTGTTATAACCAACCGGAACATTATTTTCTGTTTTGCAAGCTATAACACAATCTTGACAGCCAACACATTTACGTGTATCTATAACCATTCCATATCTTGGCATTTTATACCTCCATCTCAAAAGTTACAAAGTTCACATTCATTGCTGTACCACCCATCAAAGGATCAGTATTATATTTAGTAACAAGTTCGGCATCACTTGCACCTTTTTTATATGTGCTTCTAAGTTGTCTTGATTTTTGTCCGAAACCGTGAACCATGTAAACACAATCTTGTCTTATTCTTTCTGTTGCTCTAACTTTAATTGGATCACTTATTACACCATCCTGATTTTTTAATTTAATCCGATCACCCGTTTTCATTCCATATTTTTCAGCAAGATCAGCATTAACCCATATCTCATTTTCACTCATCAAATCAGCAAGTATAGGATTTGATTGAGTTTTACTAAATGTGTGGACTGGTGCACGACCATAGAGTAATCTAAAGTATCCAACCGGCGGTTCGGGATGTTTAGTATAACGAGGTACAGGATCAAACCCTGCCTTCGCTAGTTGAGTTGAATAAAATTCTATTTTACCAGAAGGTGTTAAGAATTCCGGTTCCACACCATTATCATAATATATTGGTTTTTTCGGACCTTTAATTATTCCTTCTTTTTTAATTTCAGTAAGCGAGTGTCCGGCAAGTTTTAATCTTATATCTAAATATTCCTCAATATCTTTCCATGGAAAGTATGCTCCCAACCCAAGTTTTTCACCAAGTTTTTTTGCCATCCACCAATTTGGTTTCTGATCATTTGGCTCTTCAACAGCAGGTTGGCGAATTCCAACAAACCCTTCTCTAAATGGAGAAGCATTTAAATCATCATATCTTTCAAGGTAAACAGATTCGGGGAGTACCACATCAGCCCATCCAGCTATCTCACTTGGAATAACATCAACTACAACCATTAAGTCCAGATTTTGTAAAGCTTTAATTGTTTCATCCCGATTAGGTAATGCCTGCATTAAATTCGTTCCATAAATAAACCAACCTTTAATTGGATATGGCTGCCCTGTAATTGTAGCTTCACGTATTCCTGTTGATATTTGTTCGCCCGTTGCAAACGGATATTTGCCATTTGGATTATCAAGAGGTTCTTTCATTAATTCAGGATACGATGGATAAGGATATTTTGGAATTGAATATGAGTACGGAACATAAAATCCACCTTTCCTTCCCCAACTTCCCATTAAAGCATTTAAAAGTGCAATAGCACGGCTTCTCTGTGCATCATCACCGTACCAGGTTGCGTGTCTTCCAGGATGAATTAATGTTGCAGGTTTATAGCGAACCATCTCTCTTGCTGTTTCTCTTATTAATTCCGGATCAATTCCCGTTTCTATGTAAGCCCATTCAGGAGTGTACTGGGAAACCTCTGCCGCAAATTGTTCAAATCCATTTCCGTATTTTGAAATGTAATCGGCATCGTAAAGTTTTTCATTTACGATTACGGACATCCAGGCTAACAGCAGAGCCATATCTGTTCCCGGTTTAATGGGCAGGTAATATTTAGCTTTACTTGCCGCAACCGAAAATCTAGGATCAACAACTATAATGGATGCACCTTTTTCAACTGCGTGTGAAAACTCCTGAACCTGAGTATTGTGCATATTTTCTCCTAGATGAGAACCGATGAGCACTATACATTTTGCATTTTCAATATCAGTTCTTTCTGGTGAACCAACCACATCTCCAAAAGTCAGTTCAAAACCGACCTCTCTGGGTCCACGACATTGTGCAAAAGATGGAGCGGTTTCATTCGGACTTCCAAATGCACGTAAAAGATGTTTGATGAAATTGCCGCCAATACCGTGTGAAAACAGTGCCATCGCTTCCGGTCCATAAGTGGCTTTCATCTTGTTCATCTTATCAGCAATGTAATCAAAGGCTTCGTTCCATGTAACCTCTACCCATTTTTCTTCACCACGTAAATTTTTTCTTATTAGCGGAGATTTTAATCTTTCAGTGTCATAGTGAGCACCGACTCCACCTGTACCTCTTGGGCAAAGTCTTCCATTACTTAAAGGATCTTTAGGATTGCCTTCAACTTTCCACAATTTGCCGTCTTTAACATATGCCAGCAATCCACATTTCCAAAAACAGAGATCGCAATAGCTGGGAATAATTTGCAGACCATTTTTCTTTGTAACATTTTCTGCTGCATTTACAATTGACTTTGCTGAACTTGCAAGAACCGCTGCTGTAGCGATTGTTGCTCCTGATATTTTTAAAAATTTTCTTCTGGATAAAGAATTCATCAAATGCTCTTTAATTTAGTTTTAATAAATTTTTTTATACTGCCACAATCCCAGTAATCTTTATAAACAGAACAGTCTCTGCAATTTTTAGATGCACATTTGGTATTCTCCCCTTTATTAGCCCAGCATGGACCGTGGTGATCTAAATATGCACTGCAATTATTTTGATCAATCTTGGCGCAATTCATAAGTTCCCAACAAGGCATCATTGCATAAATAGTTTTAATTCCATTGATACTGATCTTTGAATTATTAATAGCTGAGCGGATACAATTAATTCTATCAATATCAGACTTAGAAAAAAGTCTATGGTTAGTTGATTTTTTAAACGGGATAATAAGATTTTCTTTTTCATACATACGGATGGTATGAACAGAAATATTTAAAATCTTAGCAGCAGTTCTTATGGGATAAACCGGTTCTTCTTTTGTTGATTCGTAGAACATTAACAACACGATAAAAGTTGATATTTATAAATACCAACTTTATTGCCACATCATTTTATTTAATTTTAATTGATTTTGGATGAATTATAATAAATCGTTTTTCAATTCTAAGAGAAGTATTGATTTGTTTCTAAGAAATTAGAAAGGCAGCGAGGCTTAAATTATGAACAGAAATAATTCTTAAATTTATTTAATAGTTTTGTCGTAACAACTAATATTCAGGCAGTAAACATTTTTTACTAATTCTCTTCAACACATTTTCAAAATTTATCAAACTCCTCTTCATAATTTCTGAATCTTCTCCATGACAAGTTAAACAAGCACCAACAAATAAAATTCTTTTCTGTTCTTCAACCGTAAAAGGTCTTGTATTAGTTCTAGTAGTTGATGTTTCATTTCTCGTTTTCATAAAACCGATCCAGGCATCTTTGGGTATATTATCTCCAATATGATTTGCATAAAAAGGTTTAAAACTCCAATTAGCATTACCAGAAAATATCAATTCCCCTTTTCCATATCCAATTGCAAGTGGATTATTATGGCAAGATTTACAATTTCTACCAGATTTATTAATCGTATGTGAAAAAGTTGGAGCAAATAATCTTTTAAAGATTTTCTTTCCTAGATTCTTAAATTTGTCAATCGTTATTACCATCCCTGGAAGAAAAGTATCGATTGTTTCTTTACCTGAATTTTCTTTTTTCACGCCAAGCACTGGATAATCAACACAAAAATCACTTGGAGTTTCCTTCCAGCTTCCAACAATATCTTTGTTATCAAGTAAATCGTAACCCTCCAAATTTGGATCATATTCCGTGTGGCATCCAACGCAGTGCGTAACCCACTCTGTATGACAACTATTACAACTTAATCTTTGATGAGCTTGTCCTTCGATACAAATTGGTTTCGGTGGATTCAGCATTAACTTAATACCTGATGATTTTGTGATCAGGTATTTTTCATCATCAGAATTAACAAAAGTATTTACTATCGCTATATTTGATTTACTTGTAACTAAAAATTTCTCTTTTTCTCTTTTTGATTTTTTCAAATCAACAATTTTTTTTGATTCAAAATCAAGTTGATAGTAACTAACTGAACGACCTTTAGCAGAATGACAATCCATGCACTTTACTTTTGTCGCTTCTTCCATATGCTGGTATAAATTCCCATCTCCCATAATTTCCATTGAAACATGGCAGTCAATGCATCCCATCCCTGCCTCATGATGAACATCATCCCTGGCTTTTTGAAAGACGCGTCCGTCCATTAAAAGTCTGTAATTTTTTTTTCCTTTAATATCATTTTCACTCAATAATGTTTCAGACCAGCCTTCATAATTAGTTGAAATTCTACCCGAACGACTATGACAACCAAAACAATGATCATTTGTTACATTCAAGCTTAACTGCGGATGAACTTTGGGAAAATTATCAGATCGTTTTTCAATTTCATTTGACATTTCACCTTTGACATTTGACGTTAAGTAATTGTTCAATTGCTCAGTTGCTTCATTGCTGTAATTCAAATGACACGCATTACATCCACCACCCCGGGATAATTCATTAATTGCACCCCACTCTGTTTTTTCATTTCCAAGATGGCAGGATGCACAAAGATTTCTGTTATGATTATCAGCATTGGATTGAGTTAATTCTTTAACTTTAAATAAGCTCTCTGGTTTTTCAATTTCATCGAATGCGAAACGGTTTACAGAAATTACTCCACTCATAGTATTCATAATAGAATTATTTATTCGCTCCGGAATTCCTGGATGACAACCGGTAGTGCCACACGTTTTGGCAGAATTCGAAAGATTACCCGGAATCAATATCATTCCTTTGTGGGCAAAAGCTTTGTTTGTGGTATTTGGATTTCCCAAATGGCAAGCATTGCATCCAACTTTTTCTGGTGAATGTGATTCTTCAAATCCTATCATCTCATTATGGCAATCAACACAGCCATTAAAAGTTCTGTTTATAAAATATCTACTACTTAAATGGTTAGCAGTAAAATAAACAACAACAAATAAGATAAGAATCAAATAAGAATTTCTATAAATCGGTTTCACTGATTCTCATAAATATTTTTTATCAACTCATAATCTTCCGGCGAATTCATATTTAAAAATTGATTTTCATCATAGAAAGGAAGATGCTCAACATCAATTAGATTTGTTGGAACAATTTCGATCAGTTCGTAAACACTGCCTTTAATACTTTTATTTACTTGAGATAAATTAAAAACATCTTCAATTATACTAATTACTGATTTAGAATAGACTCCGCATAGTTGATGAATTCTTCCTTTCGATTTTGGAAGTAGTATCGCTTTATCAGAATTTAAATTGATGAGATATTTAATTAGCTCCACATTAATCAAAGGCATATCACAACTTATTATAAAATTCTTTTCGGTTGTTGATAATTTAAGAGCAGAATAAATTCCGCCTAAGGGACCTTTATCATTAATAATATCATTAACTAAAGGCAGATTTAAGAAGTTATATTTTTTAGAATCATTAGTAGAAATTAAAACTACATTAAAAATACTTTTTAACCTCTCGGCTATTATTTCAATTACTGGTTTACCACTAATTTTAAGAAGTGCTTTGTTCGTTTGCATTCTGGAACTTTTTCCACCGCAAAGAATTATTCCGGTAATATCTTTTTTCATATGTTTAAAATAAAAAAAGGCTGATTAAAAAATCAGCCTTTGTTAACATAATTATTATTTATTCTACCGGACGACCTGTTGCAGAAAGATTTTTACTACGCTCGATTGATAGCAGTGCAAGATATCTGGTACCAAACTTTTTCAGATTATCATGTTCAGTATCATACTGATCATAATGTCTTTCTTCTTCAGCTACTAGATCTTCAAAAATTTGTTTAGTTGCTGAATCCGCATTTGCAGCACATACATTAGCCCAAACATTATATTCCTGCGCACTTTCCTGTTCCATTTTAGAAGTGAGTTCTGACATTTTTGAAACGTCTTTAATTTGTTGAACATTGCCTCCAACTTTCATCTTGACTTCACCTTTCAGGAACAAAATTCTTTGCGCTAATTTTTCTACATGCATCATTTCATCTATTGCAGCTCGTTTGAATAACCCGGCTAATAAATCATATCCCATATCATCGCATAAAAAATGAAAATACATATATTGATGAACTGCTAAAAGTTCATCTGCTATTGCTTTATTTAAAAGCTCAACACTTTTTTAGTGCATTTTAATTCTCCTATTATTATTCTTTTATTTAGTTTTCGTAATATTAAATCAATATAGGTTGGATTTCTAATAAATATTTTTGTTGATAGCAATTACGTTGAGTACTTTAGAAAATCGTAGAACTGATCAAGCGAATTTGGATTAGCCAGCGCTTCCTTATTATCAACCTTTTCACCATTTAATATCCTTGTAACAGCAATCTCAACTTTCTTTCCGCTTATTGTGTAAGGCACTTCTTTTATTTGGATTATTTGAGATGGGACATGACGAGGAGTGGTTTCATTTCTTATTTTGTTTTTTAATTTCTGTATCAGTTCATTATTTAAATTTATATCTTTTCTTAACACTACAAATAAAATAATCTTTACATCATCATTAATATTTTTTCCAACAACCAGGCTATCAGAAATCTCCTCCATCGATTCCACAACTTTATATATTTCCGCAGTTCCAATTCGCACTCCGCCCGGATTTAATGTAGCATCAGATCTGCCATAAACTACTACTCCGCCGCTTGAGGTAATTTTTATATAATCTCCGTGTCTCCAGATGCCGGGAAAAAAATCAAAATATGCTGTGTGATATTTAGATCCATCAGGGTCATTCCAAAAATATATTGGACGAGAAGGAAACGGAGCGGTACAGACAAGCTCACCTTTTTCGTCAATTACAGAATTTCCGTTATCATCATATGCTTCTACCTTCATTCCTAATCCTCTACATTGAATCTCCCCGGCATAAACAGGAAGTATAGGACAACCAAGTATAAAACAGGAAATTATATCTGTTCCACCTGAAATTGAAGATAGCTGCAAATCTGTTTTAACATTTTTATAAACCCAGTTAAAATTTTCTTCACTTAATGGTGACCCGGTCGATAGAATTGTTCTAAGTGATTGAAGATTAAATTTTTCTTTAGGCACTAAACCGGATTTTTCAATACCCGATAAATACTTTGGGCTAGTCCCGAATATTGATACGTTCTCTTCTTCTATTTTTTGCCATAGAATTTCATTACTTGGAAATGCGGGACTTCCATCGATTAAAACAATGCTTGCTCCCAACATCAGAGAACTTACCAACCAATTCCACATCATCCAGCCGCAAGTTGTATAGTATGCAATTTTATCGTCTCTTTTCAGATCGGTGTGAAGATGCAGTTCTTTAAAATGCTGAAGTAATGTTCCCCCTGCTCCGTGCACAATACACTTTGGTTTTCCTGTAGTTCCGGATGAATACATTATGTAAGTTGGATGATCAAAAGGAAGCTGCATAAACATAATTTCTGTTGAGGTATTGTTTAATAAATCATTAAAATAAATATAGTTAGCAGAATAACTTGAATTTGTATTTTGATATTGAACCTCGGACAATTCATCATACTCTTTGATTACTATAATTTTTTCTATTGACGGAATTCTGTTTTTTATCCGCTCTATTTTTTCTCTACAATCAATCTTTTTACCCGCATAATTATATGATTCAATAGCAAATAAAATTTTTGGTTCAATTTGTCCAAAACGATCACAAACTCCTTCAATTCCAAAATCCGGAGATGTGGAACTCCAGATTGCTCCCAAACTTGTTGCAGCTAGCATTGCAATTACAGATTCAGGATAATTGGTTAAAAAGCCTGCAACCCGATCGCCTTTTTTAACTCCAAGATTTCTTAATCCTTCAACACAGCGTGCAACCAAATCATAAAGCTGACAATAAGTTAATTTAACTGTTGAATGCTTTTCGCGGATAGAAATTATTGCAATGTTATCATCTCTGAACTTTAAAAGATTTTCTGCAAAGTTTAATTCTGATCCTGTAAACCATTTAGCACCCGGCTGTGTTCTTTCACTTATAATGGTATCGTAGGGTTTAGAGTGGATGATTTCAGAAAACTCCCAGATTGATCTCCAGAATTCTTCTATTTGAGTTATGGACCAATTATATAGTTCGTTATAGTTATTAAAATCTTTACTGAAATGTGATTTTAGAAAAGTAAGGTACTGTTGGAGATTACTTCCTTTTATTCTTTCGCCAGATGGAAACCATATTGGAAATTTATTTTCATTCATTTTTCTCTTCCAGCATAAAGTGCAATCTTCCAGGCAGTTTCAGTCTTATTAGTTTCCAATGCAATCTTTGCTGTCTCTTCCAATAACTGTTTTTTATAGTTAGAATCTAATTCCGTGTCAAGCAAAAGAAATTTTAGCATATAAGTAAAATTTTTGTCTCTTCCATAACGATAGAATGCAGGAAGTGATAGTTCGAAATCATTTACGATAAGATCCTTAACTTCTTTAATATAGTCAGTTACAGCATTATCAGAAGGTAAAGATTCAATATTTCCAAACTTTCCTAAGTTATTTGCCGAGTACACATATGAGTTCTTTATGAATTCGGGAATCTGATCATAACCAATGCCTTTTTTTGCGATGGGTTTCTCTACCTCAAATATATTTTCTCCGAAAGCACGGCAATAAAAATTTGCTGACATTCTTGCAACCAGATCAATTTTGTTTGGATGTAATACACCGTCAACAAAAAGATCTTCTTCTACATGAAATTTCATTACTTCACAAATTGCAATGTTAGCTGAAGTTCCACTATTACCGAAACTTCTCATCTCGAGCATTCTGCATTCCATTTGAAAAGGCGATTCTTTTACTCTCCTGGGTTTTACCATATCAGATTCAATTGGAGTTAATCCGCTCTTAACAAACTCATCAATACCATACTCATATTCAGTAGAAGCAAGGCTAACTTGTTCAATCATAGAATAAGTAACAGCTTGAACCACGCATTCCTTATTATCCATTAGATTAAGATATGTGTCCTTTAATGAACCGTCTCTTCCTCTTCTTGATGGTGAAAAAGCAATAACGGGAGGATTTGCTCCAAAGACATTATAAAATGAAAATGGAGTTAGGTTATTCTTCCCTTCTTTAGAAATCGTGGATACAAGTGCGATAGGTCTTGGGCCAATTCCACCCTGTAATAATCTTTGAACTTCCGGAACAGTTATTTCAGCAGGAATGATATGCTTCATCAGATTTTTTTCTTTGCCAAAATTGAACGGTTTGTTTTGGATTTTTTAATTCTATTTTTAAGTACACCCAATCCTGTAATTTCCAATTCAATTTCATCACCATCATTTAACCATATTGGTTTGTGTTCTTTCCCTTTTTCTTTGGCTTCAATTGCCCAGGTTCCATTCAGCTCAAGATAGCATCCAGTGCCAACAGTACCTGAACCAATGATATCACCGGGAAATAACGTAACACCATAACCGGCGCGTTCAATTATCTCGGCAAAAGTCCAATCCATTTGATTTACATTACCACTAGAGATTTGTTTTCCATTATGTTTGGCTGTCATCTGTAAATTATATTTATTACCAAATTTAGTTTCAACTTTAAATTGTTCTAATTCATCCGGAGTAACGAGCCAGGGACCAAGTGTAGTTGCAAAATCCTTTCCCTTTGCAGGACCAAGATTTAATTTCATTTCTTCCATTTGTAAAACTCTTGCGGATAAATCATTCATTATCATATATCCGGCTATATATTCGTCTGCCTTAGAAGAAGGAATATTTTTTCCTTTCTTTCCAATGACTATTGCACACTCAAGTTCAAAATCACAACCTTTTAAATGATCATCTTCAACCTTTACATTTCCTGGTCCAAACACTGCATTATGATTTCCAAAATAAAAAACCGGATACTGATCAAATTCGGTAATCATTTCTACTCCCCTGTTTCTTCTTGCAGTAAATACATGTTGTCTAAAAGCATAACCATCGCGCAGTGAAGTTGGATGTGGAACCGGTGAAAGAAGATTAACAGATTTGTATTTCAACGAGAATTTTATCTTACCTTTTTTGATTGCCTCAAAAGTTTTTTTTGCAAGTTTCATAGATCCATTTTCACCCTCCAAAAACTTTTTCATTGTTGAGGGTAATTTTAAATTGATAGAAGATGCCGCTTTTTGAAGATCGAAAATCTTTTCATTATAGAATATCCCGACACGTTCTTCTTTTTTATATAAATATGATATCAATTTCATTTACGATTCCTTTATTCGAAATTATTTTTTTAACCAGGATTGACTGTAATCATTCACCATAGTTTCTTTAACATTTTTTGTCAGTTGAAGAGGAGTAAAAGTATCAATCATTACTGCATATTCATCAGTTTCTTTTTTCCCAATTGATGCTTCAGTTTTTCCGGGTTGTGGTCCGTGCGGAATTCCCATTGGATGCAAAGTAATCGAACCTTCCTGTACTCCCGTTCTTGACATAAAATCACCGTGCACATAATACAAAACTTCATCACTATCTACATTTGAATGATAATATGGAGCCGGAATTGCATCCGGATGAAAATCATATAAACGAGGAACAAAATTACATATAACAAAATGCTGTGTAACAAATACTAAATGTATCGGCGGCGGAAGATGAATCTTACCCACCTTTGGAGCATACTCTTTAATATTAAAAGCATATGGATGAAGAAATCCATCCCAGCCAACAACATCAAATGGATGATGCGGCAATTTGTACTCAAACATTCTGTTACGAACTTTTAACCGTAATCTAAAATCACCAAGCTTATCAATCGGCTTAGTGAACTCCGGAACACGAAAATCTCTTTCGTAATATGGTGCGTCTTCAGTTAATTGTCCGTATTCATTTCTAAAATGTTTTGGAATATCAAAAGGAGTATCCGATTCAATTATAAACAGTTTGTTGTTTTTGTAGTCATCAAATTTAATTTGATACGTTGTTCCTTTTGGTACAATCAGATAATCCCATTCTTTAAAATCTATTTTACCATACTCTGATAATAAGACACCTTTACCATGATGGACAAATAACATTTCATGCATCTGGCTGTTACGATAAAAATATTCAGTATCCTCAGTAAGATGAGCAGTGGACATAACGCAATGTTCATTCTTAAGAAATTCATTTCGTGCTGTTATGATATTTCCGTCCGTTCGCTTCTTATCAGTTATAAAATGATAATATTCTAATGGAGCGTCTTTCCAATCATTTGCTGATGAATCAATTCTAACTTCATCAATCTTTTCAACTTCGGTTGGCATATAAAGATGATACTTGTTGGAATAAATTCCCGAAAATCCTTTTGTACTAAATAGTTCTTCACGATAAAGTGATTTCCCATCCTCTTTATAAAAAGTGGTGTGTCTTTTCGGTGGAACTTTTCCAACTCTAACATAAAATGGCATTTAAAACCTCACATAAATAATTAAAAATTTAAATTATTTAACATGCAATCATGCTAATTATTTAATTCGCGTGGATGCATGTCTGCATGATTAATTTTAATCAAACTAATATTACCTGTCTAGATTTCCTCTCACCGCCTGATCTCTTTCAATTGATTCAAACAATGCCTGAAAATTACCCTGTCCAAAACCTTCTGCGCCGTCGCATCTTTGTATTATCTCGTAAAAAAAAGTTGGTCTGTCACCAATCGGCTTTGTAAATAACTGCAATAAATATCCTTTACCTTCCAGGTCACAAAGTATTCCAAGTTTTTGAAGTTCATCAATATTTTCTTTTATGTTCCAACCTTTTTCCTTCAACATTTTGTAATAAGTATCAGGAGGAGTACTCAAGAATTCAACTCCATTTGCACGCATAGCTTTTATAGTTGTTATTATATCTTTCGTTGTGATTGCGACGTGCTGAATTCCAGAACCAAAATATTCATCAATATATTCTTCTATCTGCGATTTTTTTAATCCTTCAAATGGTTCATTAATTGGGTTTTTAATCGGTGCTCCTTCCCGGGATCTTACAACTTTAGAAAGTAAAGCAGAATATTGAGTTGAAATATCGCCTTCACCAAATTCTATAAAAGTTTCAAAGTTTAAACTTTTATTTAAATAATTTGCCCAAAGATTCATCTCATTAGTTCTGACATTTCCAACGATATGATCTACAGTTTCTAATCCTGTATCTTCATTGGTAACAGTAATATTTTGTACAGGATTTCCATATCCGGGTTTGAAAAGTCCTTTATAATTTTCACGATTAATAAACACAATTTCGTTTTCGTCATAAAGTTTTATAGCTGCCTCTTCAATAAATCCATTTTCATCTTCAAACTTTATTGGATATCTGACCGGAATCCCGCCGTTTTGCAATGAAGTTTCAAACGATTTAGCTACATCTTTCACACGAACTGACCATCGCTTTACGCCATCACCATGCTTTTCAACAAATGAAGCAACGTCATATGTTGAAGGTTTAACTGCTGAAGTAAGTACTAATCTTACATTATTTTTTTCAAGGTAATAAGAAACACGATCTCTGTTTCCGGTTTCCGGACCTAAATATGCTTTAACTTGTAATCCCATTGCCTTAGCATGCCAGTATGCCCACATTTTTGCAGAACCGACATAGAATTCAACAAAATCATAACCGATCAATCCTAGATTGTTAGACATTTAAAAAACTCCGATTAGTTATTGGTATGAATATATATTTCAAAGTTAAAAGAAATAGATTTTAGAAAAAAGTGTAATTATTTTTTTACTCAAAGATTATCAAGAAGCATAAAATCACGTTTTTTTGATTCTTTAATATTTGTGAGATTTTTCTGTTCATAATTACATATTTTTTTCAGAGGGCAAAGTGCACATTGCGGATTAGAGGGTTTACAAATTTGTCTTCCAAGCTTGATTAAATTTGTATGGAAAGAGTGTGCAATTCCTTCGGGAATATGATGAAGAATTGCATAAAATGTTTTTTCAGGATTTACTGTTTTAACCAGACCTATTCTATTTAATGTTCTATGTACATGTGTATCAACGGGACAAATATTTCTTCCCAAAGAAAATAATAAAACACAACTTGCGGTTTTAACTCCAACTCCATTATATAAAGTCAACTCTTCTATTATTTGTTCATCAGAATTTGCTTTGATATAATTTAAGGATAACCTTTTTTGTTTTTTCTTTAACGATTGCAGCAGTTCATAAATAGCTTTTGATTTTTGCTTTCCTAAACCTGCAACCCTAATATATTTTTCAATCTGAGCGGCTTTTAATAAAGCAACTTCCCCCCAATTCTTAAAATTTTCTTTTAAATTTTTGTAAGCTTTATAGGAATTCTGATCATTTGTGTTTTGTGAAAGTATTGTGCCGATAATAGTATCTAAAGGATCAGGCAGCTTTTTTGCCTTTGGAGGAATGCCAAAATGATCAATTAATAATTGATTTATTTTAGCAATGGACTTTTCCATAATTTTATTTTTTCAAATTTAATGATATAACAACCATACAAAATGGTTTTAAAGATACTAATGAGAAGTTGCCAAAGTTTTGGAGTGAAAGTTAAAGATTATTATTCTTCGTTTTCATAATCCACTATAGAACGTACATCATATTTTTTTAGTTTTTCCCTTCCATTAAGAAATGATAACTCAACAATAAATGAAACCTGAACAATTTCACCACCAAGTTGTTCGATCAATTGGCACACTGCATTCATTGTCCCACCAGTCGCAAGTAAATCATCATGGACTAAAACTTTGTCACCAGGTGCGATAGCATCTTTATGCATCTCAAGTCTATCTTCGCCATATTCAAGTGAATATGCTATCGAAACTTTTTCTGCAGGAAGTTTTCCTGGCTTTCTTACAGGAACAAATCCACAGTTAAGTTTATAAGCAAGCACTGATCCTAAAATAAATCCTCGGGATTCAATGCCCACAACTTTATTGATCTTTTTATCTTTTGTAAAATCTAAAAGTAGACTTAGTGTATAATTAAATGCTTCAGGATTCTTTAAGAGAGTGGTAATATCCCTGAACATAATTCCTTGTTTAGGAAAATCTTTTACATTTCTGATTTGTGATTTTAGATCCATCTATTTATCCTTATTAAGAAATTTCTCTATACCAGTTTTAAAATCATTAGTTGATCGGCTAATGGTATTCAAATAAATACAATGTGCAACCGCTTCTTCTGCTTTAAGATTGGAAATATTGTTAATCATTTGTTTTGTAAATATTAAACTATCTTTAGAATTCTTGTTCAATCTATTTGCAAGATTTATTGATTCAGCTATAACATTTTCTGAAAGATAGTTAACAAGTCCGATCTCATATGCCCTTTTACCCGAAATTAATTCACCCTCCAGCATTAACTGCTTCGATAATCCTTCACCAATTTTTTTAATTAAAAAGATGGATACGATTGCAGGAAGAAAACCAATTTTTACTTCACTGTAACCGAATTTACTTTTTTCAGGGTGTGCAATAATAAAATCACATACAGATGCTAAGCCGCTTCCGCCGGCAATTGCGGGACCGTTTACCGCAGCTATTGTCGGTTTCTTAAAATTATAAATCATTAAAAACATTTCGGCTAATGATTTTGAATCATTATAATTATCAATAGCAGAATTACCCGATATTAATTTTAAGTATTCAAGATCAGCACCTGCACAGAATGAATCACCTTCTCCGCTAATGATGATTGAATGTACCTCTTCAATCAATTCAAATTCATTCAGTTTGTTTTTTAAAGAATTTACAAGTTCAGGATTAAGAGCATTATGCTTTTCCGGTCTGGCTAATAATATAATTCCGGTATTATTTTTAATTTCTGATTTTATCATGTGTTGATACTAATTTTATATGTTTTTCATTTAGAACAAAAATCATTCTGTCATTTCAAAGGAGTCTTCTGCCATAGGCATCCTTTTGGGAGACTGAGAAATCTGTCTAATATATTTCTCAGATTTCTCTCCCGATGGATCGGGATCGAAATGACATTTTAAAAATATTTCGTTATTAAATACATCTGCAAATAAACTGAAATGAATGCTAATAAAACTCCAGCAACAACTTGTGAAATCGAATGACATTTTAATTCGATTCTCGTCCATCCGACTAAAATTACAATTGGTAACATTAGTATTCCAATCCATCCAAACGTAAAAACCATTGCGGAAAATGGACCCGCTGCTCCCATTGCATGTGCGCTAATCTTCCAGAATTTATTAATAATAATTGTAATAATAGTATTTGAAATATAGCAAAACCAAAATGCGATTGAAATAATGTTTAACTGATATTTTATCATCAGCAATAAACCAATAAGATAAAACACAATTGCAATAAGAAATGGAATTGTTCTTTCCTCTTTTTTGGAAGCATCCTGATCAGCAAGTTTTCCCTTTTTCCTGAGAAACAAAAAAAGAGCTATTGGAGCGATGAAACCGAAAACGATTGCAATTAAAATTGTGACAATTATTTTTTGCGGCTCAGTTTCCAATGTAAAAGCAAATAGAGTAAATATTATTATTGTGAATGAAGGTGGAACAAAAATGGTCGAGATGATTCTTGCAAATTTATGTGAAGAGAATAATTTCAATATTATGGTATATAATTACACGTTAATAAAACTAAATATTCTAAATTGTAACATTGAGTGGCATTGCCATCGAAGTGTGAGTCATCTTTAAAGATAGAGTAACCGTCATCCTTCGACTCCGCTCAGGATGACAAAAATAATCAAAAAGATAATTCTGTCTTTTTTAATTCATCCAAATATCTTAACAAAGTATCTTTAACAGGTACGTAATCTAAAAACTGCATCAATTCATTTCTGATTTTGGAAGCATGATGCATGCCTTTTAGGTAACCCGAGTAAAATTTTCGATGCTCGATAACTGCTCTGCGTTCACCTTTAACACCAATTGCTAAATCCAGATGACGAAGACAAGTATTGATTTTCATTTCATCATCAATCTTGGTGTGGATATATCCTTTTTCCAGAATTTCTTTTGCTTCAAGAAATATCCAGGGATTCCCAATCGCACCACGGGCAATCATCACAGCATCAGCATTGGTTTCGTTGAAAGCCTGTTTAACATCGCTTGCATCGAGAACATTTCCGTTTAATGCAATTGGCATTGAAACAGCTTCTTTAACTTTTGGAATCCAGCTCCAATCAGCATCACCTTTATGACCCATTACGCGAGTTCTGCAATGAACAGTTAAGGCTTTTATTCCAGCATCTTCAAGTCGCTTTGCAACTTCGACAATCTGTATTGAACTGTTATCCCAGCCAATTCTCGTTTTGACTGTTACAGGGAGTGAAACGGAATCAACAACTGCTTTTACAAGTTGAACCAAATATGGAATGTCCTTTAACAGAGCTGAACCTGCTCCGCACCCAACAACATTTTTAACCCAGCATCCGGCATTTATATCAATCATATCTGGATTTTCTGCCTCTGCAATTCTAGCTGCACCAACCATTGATTCAATGCTGCTGCCATATATCTGGATACCAACTGGGCGTTCTTCTTCAATAATCTTCAATTTGTTGTGTGTCTTTGCATTTGAACGTACTAAACCTTCTGAGTTTACAAATTCTGTATAAACAACATCCGCACCTAATTCCCTGCACACCAGGCGGAAAGAAATGTCAGTAACATCTTCCATTGGTGCGAGTAATATCGCTTTATCTATTTCAACTTTTCCTACTTTAAACATTTATAAATTTTATCTTGAATAAGGTTTTATCTGACTTAATTCTTTACTGAGATATTTTGAAACATGATAAACGTCGTATTGTGTTTGTAGATTAAGCCATAACTCTGGTGAAGTACCAAAATACTTAGATAGTTTTATAGCCATTTCTGAGCTTAAATTTCTTTTTTCGTTTACCAGTTCATTTATACTTCTAAATGAAACTCCAATTGCTTCGGCTAATTGTGATTGCGATATTTCTAAGGGTTTAAGAAGCTCTTCATTAAGAATTTCACCAGCGTGAGTTGGTTTTCTTTTTAATTTTAACTTGGTGTAATTCAAATATTTTTTACTTCAATATTTATTTTTTTAAATACAGCCACGAATTCACACTAAAAGCAATTTTTAATTATGTTCAAAAATTCATAATAATTAGTGGCAAAGTTTTCTAATCTAACTTAATCTTTTTTGGTAAATAAAAAACTGTTAATAAAAATATGAGCAGTGTAAACGCTCCACCGGTTAAAAATGGAAAAGCGTAACCAAGATATTCAAATGTAAAACCGCCCCAAAGAGGACCCAAAACTCTTGCAAATGATGCCAGCGATTGATTAAGTCCTAAAGTAATTCCTTGCTCAGCATCAGAGGTCACTTCCGAAATTAGACTTAGTACCGTTGGTTGAAATGTTCCAGTTCCATAGGATAAAATGATCGATACAATTGCTAATCCTAAAAATGATCCGGCATAAGGGATAAGTGTAAGTGTTACCATTATTAAAAATAAAGCAATAATTAAAATATATTTTTTCGACATTATCTTATTAATTTTGCCTATTAAACCGCCTTGCACAATTGCAGATGATAATCCGACTATACCAAACATATAACCGTTTTGCATATCGGTAAATCCATAAACTTTTAATCCGAGCAATGCAAAAGTTCCATAAATATTTGCAAATGAAAATGTTAAAACAAAAAATAAAAATATTAGTATTGCAAGTCCCGGATTATGAAGAACTTTTTTCATTGCCGCAAAATCAATTAGTTTCCTTTTTGAAGTGTTAAGCTTATTCGAATTAAGCTCATCTAATTTTAATGATTCAGGCAGGTAAAAAATAGTAAGCATAAAAGCACTAAATGAAAAAGCTGCAGCTGCAAATCCTGTAACAGGATAACCGAATCCCGATAATAATCCACCGACGAGTGGACCAAATACGAAGCCTAAACCGAATGCAGCACCTATTAAACCCATACCTTTTGAGCGATTTTCACGGGTTGTTACATCAGCAATATAAGCCTGGGCAACTCCTATACTGCTTCCGCCAATACCGGCAATTACTCTTGAAATCAGCAGAAGTAAAAAAGAATTTGTAAAAGCGAATACAACGTAGCCTAAAGCGTTTAAAAATAAGCATCCAATAATTACAGGTCTTCGCCCGTATTTATCGGAAATCTTACCCAGAATGGGATTAAATAAAAACTGCACAAATGAATAACTTGCTATTGCGATACCGATCGCAGCCTCATCTACTCCAAGTTTATTAACCGCAAAGGAAGGAAGAATCGGAATTAAAATACCGAATCCAAGTAAATCTATAAACACGGTGATAAATATTAATGTAAGTGCGGATCTATTTTTCAAAATTAATCTTTTAACTCTTTTAGTTTAGAATTATTAGTATACTTATGTATAATATATCGTGTATCATCAAATGCCTGGTTCATTTTCTCATATTCTGATTTTGATAAACTGATTGTTGTTTCAGAAATATTTGTTGATGGCATGATCAAGTATTCGTTACCGTTTGTTGTGCTGCCTTTAAATACCCACGTTGGCAGATAGTTAACTTTATTAATATCAATTCTATTTTTTATAAAATCTTTTTTGATATTTAATGTTAAAATCATTCCTGCATCCTTATAACGGGCTTGTTGATTTGAAAAGAAATTTCCCATTGAATAAGCAACAAAACCCGAATCAAGTTTTGCATTATTGGTTTTATAAAAATTAACAGGCTGCAAAACATGAGGATGTCCGCCAATAATTATATCAGCACCAAGTTCAATCGTTTTATTTACAACATCTTTTTGAAACTGAACTGGTTCACGTTTATACTCTTCACCAAAATGAAAATGTACCAGAACTAATTCTGCTCCATTTGTTTTTGCAGATTGAATATCTTTTTCAATTAAATTGTAATCAATCAAGTTGATCAGATAATTTTTTCCTATTGGAATAGGGTTGCCATTCGTTCCATAAGAATATGCTAGTAAAGCAATCTTAATTCCTTTGATATCAAAAATACGGATTGAATCTCTGTCTTGTTGTGATTTAAAAGTTCCTACATAATTTAAATTTCGTGAATTGATTTCATCTATCGTTTTTAGAATTCCCTTTTCATTTCTATCCAGAGAATGATTATTTGCCGTTACAAGCAAATCAAATCCAATTTCTTTTAATGCTGAGATGTAAGAAGCAGGAGTATTGAACTTTGGATATCCGGTGTAGCCGCCATTTTCTTTTCCAGCAGTTACAGTTTCTAAATTACCAAAAGTAAAATCTGATGCCTCTAAATATTTTTTTACGTTTCTGTAAACAGGACTAAAATCAAAACTATCTTTGCCAACCTTTGCATATTCAAACTGCGGAGAATGACACATTAAATCACCAACAACAGAAATGCTGATGGTAACAGAACTATCTGGATTAATAATTCTTTTACTTTCCTCAAATCTAAAAGTTGATGGAAAATTGAAAATAAAGAATGATAAAATCGATATTGTAATTATTACAATTTTCATTTAATGTTATTCATTACAAAACTTAAAAGTCATTTCGAAGGAGTGAAGCGACTGAGAAATCTTTACGGATAATTAGACTTCTCCCTTCGGTCGAAGTGACAGAATATATTTTCCTAAGTTTCTTTCATACAAAATAAGGCTATCTCAAAAACTTTTTGTCAACCTGAATTTATTTCAGGTTCTCATGATATTTAATGAATCAGAGATTCCGAAACAAGTTCGGAATGACTTAATTGAGATAGCCTTTAATCAATTTGCTAAAGAATGCTCTTATGGTTTTGGAGCTTTTCTTGCAGCTTTAACGTCTTGAACGTCGTTTCTGATTTCCTGACATAATTTTCTGAGATCGCTTAAGCCTTTGCGTACGCGTGTACCTGCAGCAGCTTGTTCTTTCACATAAAATTTTTGGAAATCACCTTCCAGACTTTGAACGAATTGAACGAGTTGATTGAATTTTTCCATGAGAACCTCCTAAGTGTTTGTGAATGAATTAATTTATGTTTTCCAGTATTATTTCTGCAATATCTTTTACTGCAACTTCTTCAGTCTTTTCAAAATGTTTTACTCCGTCTGTCATCATCGTCATACAGAACGGACAGGCTGATGCTATTGTATCAGCATTGGTACTTAATGCTTCTTTAGTGCGCTCTTCGTTTATTCTTCCGCCTTCTTCATCTTCCAGGAACATCCTGCCGCCACCTGCACCGCAGCAAAATCCTTTACTTTTGCTTCGCTCCATTTCAACTAAATCTATTCCTGTTACCAGGTCTAAAGAATTTCTTGGTGAATCATAAACTCCATTGTACCTACCAAGATAACAGGAATCGTGATAAGTTACTTTATGTTTTTCGGTATCTTTCTTTAGCTGGATATTCCCACCAGCTAATAACTCTTCTATAAACTGAGTATGATGTTTAACTTCAAAGTTACCGCCAAATTGTGGATACTCATTCTTTAATGAATGAAAACAATGTGGACAAGCAGTAACTATTTTTTTAACACCATAATTGTTTAATGTTTCAACATTTTCCTGCATCATCATCTGGGCAAGATATTCATTACCAAGTCTTCTTGCGGTATCACCGTTACATTTTTCCTCTGTGCCAAGAATTCGAAAATCAACTCCAGCCTTTTGCATTATAGTTGCAAAAGCTTTAGAAACTTTTTTGTATCTATCATCAAATGAACCTGCACAGCCAACCCAGAATAATATCTCGCCATCTTTATCTTCTGCCATTGATTTGATATTCATTCCATCAGCCCAATTCGCTCTGTCGGCCGGATTGAAAACCCACGGAGTAAAATTAGTTTCTAAACTCTTAAACACATTGTTCAGGTTTGATGGAAATTCTGATTCAGTTAAAACCAGGTTTCTTCTCATATCAACAATAGAATCAACGTGCTCAATCATAACCGGACACTCCTGAACGCAAGCCATACAAGTTGTGCATTCCCACAGTGCAGTATCAGTTATATAATTATGAACAAGTGTTTTTTCAAATAATTCGCCTTCAGTTTTTCCTTCAACAAGTAAAGGAGCTTTATCTAAAGTTCGCTTTCTGATATCAACAATTATATCTCTTGGTGATAATGATTTTCCAACAGTATTTGCCGGACAAACAGAAGTACATCTTCCGCATTCAGTACAGGAATATCCATCTAAAATTTGCTTCCAGCTAAATTGATCAATATCTGCAACGCCGAATGTATCTGCATTTTCATCATCAAGATTTAACTTCTTAATTGTATTTCTAACCGGATCTAAATTTGCAAAGAACACATTTGGAATAGAACTTAAAACGTGAAGATGCTTTGAATAAGGTAAATAATTTAAGAAACCAAAAATCAATAAAATGTGCATCCACCAGAAAAACTCATAAAGAAAAACTGTTGTTGATGTTTCTCCCGAGAATAAAACTCCACTTATAAAAGCAGATACTGGTCTTAACTCCGATTCGTGATATACCATTCCATTATTTGCAAAACCAGCTGCGTTCTGCCCATACATCGAAATCACGATAAACATTATCAACAAAAGAATAAAAGCTGCATCCAGCATGCCATGTTTATCAACAACTAATCTTGGTACTTTTATTACAAATCTTCTGTAAAGCGAAAAAATGATTGACAGTATAACAAGTAATCCAAATAAATCCTGAACCAAAGTTATTACTGTGTAAATAGGACCAAGAAACGAAAGTGAAAATCCGGAATAAAATCCTTGAAATATCGTTTCAATCACAGCAAAAATAAAAAGAACAAATCCCCAGAAAATTAAAAGATGTAATGTACCTGCGACAGGATCTCGTAAAAGTTTTGTTTGTGCAAATGCAATATTCCAAACACGCTTTAGTCTTGCTGGAATATTATCAAATCTATCATCATTCTTTTTAGCAACTTTAAGATATTTTATCAGATTATTTACACTGTATGCAAAAAATCCAATTACAGCTAAAAAAACTATGATAAAAATGATGTTCTTTAAATCCATACAAAACTATTTAATAAACTTTAAGTATTTCTTTCTTATTAGTAAAATGAATTTAATTGTCATTTCGACCATAGGGAGAAATCTGTTTATTTTATTGTTGAAGATTTCTCAGTCTCCCAAAGGGATGCCTATGGCAGAAGACTCCTTCGAAATGACAAATTCGACTTTTTTTAAACTTTAAATACTTTAGATAAAAACTCTTCTGTTTTTGAAATCACTAAATCAAACTTTGTATTGCTTCCTTCGAACGGATGAACAATATCAAACGTATGACCGCAAGTTGCAAGTTTTTCAAATTGTGTAATTGATTTATCACTCCAATTATAAATCTGCTCACCTTCTGTAATTGGAACAGTTAAATCTTCAGTGCCGTGAAGAATCAATAAAGGTTTATCCAAACTTTTAACTGCTTTTTCAATACTTAATGAACTATCTTTATTTGCCTCAACATCTTCCAACGCTTCAACATTCATTCGCATCATCTGATTTGTTCTTGAGTTTAGTACTTCAACAAATCCTTGTTTTTTCCATTCCTTCTTTTGCCTATCAGTGTATCTATCCAGCTTTGCTGCAGATGCCCAAACAACGTAAGCATCAACTTTCTCAATCAATCCGCTCAAAAGAGTAACTGCACCACCACGACTATGTCCTACTAAACCAATCTTACCATTAACTTCATTACTAAAAAATCCATTTTTGTAAGCATTTATTACTTGAACAAGTTCTGAAACTTCGAGTGATACTGTGTTTTTCGCAAATTTATCTAAACGATTAAAATCAATTCCTTCATCATCAACTCCGTTATGCGAAAAATTAAAAGAAAGAACAAAAAAACCTTTGTCTGCAAAATGCTTTGCAGCGTGTGGAAAGAATCCCCAATCTTTAAATCCTTTGAAACCGTGAACAAAAATTATGCATAGTGATGATTTTATATTTTCTAAACCGAATGAACTGATATTAAGAAAATCCTCTTCTTTCGTTTTTAGCCTAAATTCTTTGTTCATCGGTTTGAAATATGAACAATTAAGTATGAAAAGTCAATATTTTTAAAGATTTTGAGCAAATATAATATTGAGGGCTAAAATGGCTGTTTTCTTAACTTTTATGATTGTTTTTGATTAAATATCACTCCTTTTGCCTTATCTAGGGAAATTTTGATTAAAATTAAAATCGCAAAAATGAATCAACAACTAAGGTCAAAAAGGAAAGATAAATTAACTTAGTATCCATTTTTTACTTAAGAATTATCTGAAGATTAAGATAAGGAATGATTGATATCCTTTAAACTCAAAATCTATTGGGGATTATTCTTCTTTTACTTTCTCAGTTCATTTAGTTATTTTTTAACAGGAATAAACATCATTATTTCTTAATGCAATGAATCCAATAAAAAAACATCTTTTAGTAATTCCTTCTATTGATATTCACAACCGCAAAACTGTAAGAGTTGTTCAGGGAATTCCTGAACTCGATTGCAAAGAATACGGGGATGATCCGGTTGAAATGGCAATGATCTGGCGTGCAGAAAATGCAAAGATGCTTCACGTTGTAGATTTTAACGGTGCTTTTGATCGCACAAAAGTAAATCACGATATTGTTAAAAATATTTGCAACTCTGTCATTATCCCGATTGAATTTGCAGGCGGCATTCGAAGCATTGAGGATGCAGAAGCAGCATTCGATTTAGGTGTATATCGCTTAGCAATCAACACAATGGCACTGGAAAACCGTACTGAATTTATAAAACTATTTGAAAAATTTGGTCCGACTAAAATTGTGCTTTCAATAGATATAATTAATGGCGATTTGGTAACGCGGGGAAGAAAGAAAATATCGGGTCTTAATTATCTGACTTTTACAAAAGAAATGGCCGCTATTGGTATAGATAGAGTTATTGTTACTGATGTAAACAAAAATGGTGTTATGCAGGGACCAAATATTGCCCTATCAAAAGAGATAGCTGGGTATAGTAAAATTAAGGTTACTCACTCCGGAGGATTAAGAAATAAAGATGAACTGCTAGACTTGCAGGAGCTTCTGCCATTTGGAGTTGATTCAGTTATTATAGGCAGGGCATTTTATGAAAACAGATTTCCCTGTCAAAAACTTTGGCGGGTCGCTGAATCAGGTTTATTTAATTAGAGGATTACATGGAAAAAGAAAAAGTAGTACACAGCAGTTTTTGGACAAATTTTTTCAATTCCCCTACTGAGGAAACTGATTTAAAGAATTCATTAAAAACTATTCCTCTATTTAATGATCTGACAAAAAGTGATCTGATGTCACTTATAAAAATTCTTCATAACAGAACATATGTGGCGGGTGAGTTTATTTTCCAGCAGGGCGATCCCGGAATTGGATTATATTTAATTCGGGAAGGCGAAGTTGAAATTGAGAGAACAAGTCATAATAATGTTAAAAACACTTTGGCAACATTCAATAAAGGAGATTTTTTTGGTGAACTTGCTTTAGTTGATGGAGAAAAAAGATCAGCATCTGCTATTGCAAAAACAGCATGTAAAGTATCTGTTATTTTTAAACCTGACCTTGATGAATTTATAGAAAAATACCCTAGAAAAGGAATTAAAATTTTAACCGGAATCTCAAGTATGATAGCTTTAAGACTTAGAAAACTAAATGAAGATTATTTTGATCTTCAATATAATTTACAAGATGAGAAAGGGAAATAAGATGGAAACAACAATTAAAAAAGTTCTTGTGCCAATCGACTTTTCTGATTATTCAAAAAGTGCACTTAAGTATGCGGTGAATTTTGCAAAATCGTTTAATGCTGATATGATATTGATCTATGTTGTTGAACCGGTTATTTATCCACCGGATTTTAGTATGGGACAAATCGCAATGCCATCCATAAATAGCGAGTGGGATGATCGTGCAAAAGATGAATTGCAAAAACTTGCAAAGTCAGAAGTAACAGGAATTAAAAATGTTAAAACAATAATCAAAACGGGTAAACCATTTTTTGAGATTATTGAAACAGCAAAAGAAGAAGATGTTGATTTAATAATCATAGCAACTCACGGACACAGCGGAGTTGAGCATATTTTATTTGGAAGTACAGCAGAAAAAGTTGTAAGAAAAGCTCCCTGTCCTGTTTTAACATTGCGTGAACCAATAAAAGGTTTTGATTATAAAGCAGGAAATAAAAAGTAATAGTTATTTAATTTTGTCGTTAGCTGTGTTAAGACTATGATTGAATACTCTACCTCACCCCTACCCCTCTCCTTGCTAAGGAGAGGGAATTGAAGGGTGCGGTTGTTTTTTATTTGAGCAATAACATTTTTTTTGTGCTCATAAATTCTCCCGCTCCGCCTGTGGCGGATAATTGATAAAAATAAACTCCGCTCGTTAGATTTACCGCATTGAATTCAACTTTATGGTATCCTTTATCCTGTTCTTCGTTTAGAAGAACAGTAACCTCTTCACCAATTGCATTTAGCAATATTAGTTTTGCATTTGACTTTTCTTTTAGAACATATCCTATTGTTGTTACCGGATTAAAAGGATTCGGATAGTTCTGTTCCAGAACAAACTGAGCCGGTAAATTTATATCAACTTCTACAAATTCAGAGTAACTGCTTGTGCCATCGAAATCGATTTGCTTTAATCTATACTGGTACTTTCCTCCAATCAGATTTTCATCATTGAAAGAATAAGTATGCTTTTCTGTTGATGTTCCATGACCAGGAACAAATCCGATTGATTTCCACTCTATTTCATTCTGGACACGGCGAAGAATCTCAAAGCCTGAATTATTTAACTCGGTAGAAGTTGCCCAATTGAGTTGAACATCATCATCATTTACTGATGAAGTGAATGAAGTCAATTCAACAGGAACAGGATTTTGATTTAGAAAGACCACGACCGGAGCGCGGGCAGTTCCAACAGCTAAATCCAAAGCACCGTCACCATTAACATCTCCAAAAGCAATTGATGTTGCAGATGAACCTGCAATATACAACCAGGTTGGAGTCGTATCCAGAATGCCTGAACGGTTTTTGAATACCTCTACCCTTCCACCACCAAAATGAACAACAGCAAGTTCGGGATACCCGTCTCTATCAAGATCGCCAGTAATCAACTCCTGCGCGGAAGTAGTTGTTGAATTTGACGTCCAGACGGGTCCTGATAAACTTCCATTAATATTTTTATAGATAACAGTCTGAACACCACTCCCTGATATTGCGAGATCCTGATAACCATCATGATCAAAATCAGCCCAGGCAATTCCTTTTTGACTTTGGGTATTACCAACTGTCCATCCGGGAAGATTATTAATTACACCACTGTTGTTAAAATAAACTCCACTTTGATAGTTAACCCATTTTGATGCTGCGAGATCACCTTTTGCAACATAACGATAAGAAATTTTTACTGTCATTCCCACCTGCGGAACGGTGCCCAATGATAACCAACCACTGATAGGATCGTAGCAGTACTCATTAAATGGCTGATCATCTACAAGAACGGTATCAACTGAATAGATCGGAAATAACGGAATTGGAAAAGCGCTCTTTATTCCGTCACCAGTGTATTCAAGATATTTGTATTTGATTTGCTGATTACCGAGATCGCCGAAAGCAACCGAGTTAGTTATCATTTCATCAGCAGAAAGCCAGTTGGGAACTGTCGGTAGCGTTCCGTTATTGTTATTAAAAATGCAAATTGGTTTTGTGGGGATAACACTATTACCCTGATTACCAAATGCAAGATCAAGATCACCATCATCATCAATGTCACATAAAGCTTCACCAACTGTCCAGTTATTATCCTGTGAAATCCAACCGGGTGTGTTATTTAATCCTGTTTCACTATTGAAATAAATAACCGAAGGCACAAATGAGTTATCACCGTTAGCAGCAACTAATTCCGGTTTTCCGTCAGCATTCAGATCAGCAAACTTTACATCTGTAGTAGATCTCATATCAGTAGAAATCCAAGCCGGAGTTGAAGTAAGAATTCCATTATCATTTCTATATATTAAAACTTCGTATTCAGGTATTGGTGGATAGGAGTTGCTGAAGTAACATCCTGTTGCAAGATCAAGGTCTCCGTCATTATCATAATCACCCCATGCCATTCCCCCGATTTGTCTATCGAGAGTTGAACTCCAATCGGGAGTAAATCCAAACGGAATATTATCCGATATAGCAACAACCTTTTCAAGCCCAGAATATTCTCCTTTACTGTATGTTGAGATGCTATTACCATCAGGAGAAATATCCATAAAAGAATTTTCTTTTTGCTGGGAATAGTTGACGGTTGAAGATAATAAGACAACGAAAGAAAGAAATATTTTTTTCATATCAACACCTAATTATTTAAACTATTATAAACTTAAGACAATTATAAAAATAATAAAAGTAAAAATTGATTAAAGAGAAAATATCGATTGAATAATAAATTGGAATAATAAGGACAAGTTGTAATCGGCCCCTGCTAAAACAATTTATATTGCAGACACACAGGAACTGAGTATATTCTAATTGAAGCTATGCAGAAAAATTTGTTCAAAAGGTCGCTGTTTGTTCTTTGCTTTTTTGATCAAATAAAAGGATTTAACTATGCCGAGAGGTTGGATAAGTAGTACAGATAGTGCTCTAATTTTTTCTTTCAGTTACAAAATCAACAAGAGCCTGCATAGAAATTTTGATTTGAGAATCCGGAAAAATGTCTAATGATGCTTTCGCCGTATCAGAATATTGCTTTGCAATTTTAAGTGCATAATCGATTCCATTATTCTCATTAACAAATTGCATCACTTCCTTAACTTTAATTTTATCATTTCCATTTTTTAAAATTTTTCTGATTCTGGCAGCTTCTTCCTTTGCAACATTGTTAAGTGAATATATCAAAGGCAGAGTTATTTTCTTTTCCTTAATATCTCCGCCAACAGGTTTACCGATTAGATTTGATTTGCCTTCATAGTCTAATATATCATCACGGATTTGAAATGACATTCCAAGTGAATGACCAAAATTTCTCATCGCTTCAATATAATCTTTATTGTCTGTTGTACTCATTGCACCGATTGAACAGCATGTTTCTAATAGTGAAGCGGTTTTATCAGAAATAACTTTAAAATAAGTTTCTTCATCAATATCTAATTTTCGTGTCTTCTGTATTTGAAGCAGTTCACCTTCAGACATTCTTTTTACGGCATTGGTTGTTACACCTAAAAAATCATAATCTTTTCCATCAACGGAAATCATTAATCCGCGGGAAAGTAAATAATCACCCATCAATACAGCAACTTTATTTTTAAATAAGGCATTGATCGACCACATTCCTCTTCTCTTATTTGCATCATCAACAACATCATCGTGAATTAGTGTAGCAGTGTGTAATAGCTCAACCAGCGTTGCTCCGCGATAAGTCCGTTCCGTAACACCACCTGAAATTTTTGCAGATAACAAAACCAATAACGGACGAATCTTTTTCCCTTTTTGGCGGATGATATATCTTGCAACCAGGTCAACCAATCCAACATTAGAGCGTAATGATGCTTTAAATATATCATCAAAGCGATCAAGCTCCGACTTAATTGGATTGCTGATTTCTTTTAGTGAAAGTTTGTTCACGATTTTTTCTGGGAAATTTTCGAAATAAAAATACTTATTTCATATAGCACCACCAATGGAACTGCAAGTACAATCTGAGAAACTGGATCTGTTCCCGGAGTTAAAAAAGCTGCTGCAATCATTATTATAACAATAGCATGTTTGCGAAATTTTTTCATGAAGGATGGTTTTAGTATTCCCAATTTAGATAAGAAAAATGAAACCATCGGAAGTTCAAAGATCAACCCTGCCGCAAGCATTACGCTGATTATAATAGACATGTACTCTTCAATTGAAAACTCGTTCTTTATCGATTCAGATCCAAACTGTGCGGCAAATTTTAATGTAAGAGGCAACATTACAAAATATGCAAACGCAATCCCCAACAAAAAGCATATTGATGAAAATGCAACTATCCAGAAAATGTAACGTCGTTCGTGTTTTCTTAATGCGGGAGATATAAATTGCCAGAATTGATAAAAGATATTGGGAATACTTATGATTATACCCACCATTATCGCAATCTGCATATAAAGAAAAAGCTGTCCAAACGGTCTAAGGTTTTGTAAATGCGCACCAGAATCTTTAGCAGGTTTTAGCAGTACAACATCGACAAGAAAATCTATAAATATCCAGGCTACGATAGTTCCAACAACAATTCCTATTATAGAAAAAATAATACGCCATCTTAATTCCTCAAGATGTTCCAGAAATGTCATTTCCTTTTCAGTCTCAGCTACCCCATTCTGCAAATCTTGTTTTAATACTTCTTCTGCCAAAATATTCTTCTATTATTTTACTTCTGCAAATAATGGAAATGATGCAGTAAATTTTTTAACATCTTCCTGCAGGCTATTTAATATTTTTTCATTTTCAAAATTTGAAACCGCTTTGTCAATTATAGATGCGATCGTGTTCATCTCTTTTTCATTCATGCCTCGTGTAGTAAGGGCAGGAGTTCCAATTCTAATGCCGCTTGTTACAAATGGACTTCGTTTATCGAATGGAACCATATTTTTATTTACTGTGATTCCTGCATGTTCAAGAGCTATTTCAGCTTGTTTACCTGTAATGTTTTTATTTGTCAGATCAATTAACATTAAATGATTGTCAGTTCCACCTGATACAATATTAAATCCATGCTCGGTTAGTTTGTTAGATAATGTTTTAGCGTTTTTGCTAACCTGAATTACGTACTCTTTAAATGAATCTGTAAGTGCTTCTCCAAACGCAACTGCTTTTGCCATTATGATGTGCATCAATGGTCCACCTTGGATTCCCGGCATCACCATACTATCGATAAGTTCAGACATCATTTTAACTCTATCACCTTTTGGAGTTGTTAAACCCCACGGATTTTCTCTGTCTTTACCGATTAAAATAATTCCTCCACGCGGGCCGCGCAAAGTTTTATGAGTTGTTGAAGTCACTACATCGCAATGATCCAGCGGATTATTGAGTAAACCTTTTGCAATTAATCCTGCCGGGTGAGCCATATCGCACATTAAAAAGGCACCGACTGAATCAGCAATTTCTCTAAATTTTTTATAATCCCAGTCTCTTGAATATGCACTGGCACCGGTAATAATTAATTTTGGTTTTTCCTTTTTTGCCAGCTCAGCAATTTTGTCATAATCAAGTAACCCGGTACTCTCATCTAGTTCATAACCCACTGCTTCATATAACTTTCCAGAAAAATTTACGGGCGAACCATGTGTCAAATGTCCACCGTGTGCCAGACTTAATCCTAAAAATTTATCACCCGGCTTAAGTAATGTCATAAGTACAGCCATATTAGCTTGTGAACCGCTGTGCGGCTGCACGTTTACATATTCAGCGCCAAATAATTTTTTTAATCTGTCACGTGCAATATTTTCAGCCTGATCAACAAATTCACATCCGCCATAATATCTTTTACCGGGATAACCCTCGGCATACTTATTTGTTAAAACTGAACCGGCTGCTTCTAATACAGCAGGGCTAACAAAATTTTCTGAGGCAATTAATTCTAACTTATTGGTTTGTCTGCCAATTTCAGATTGAAGTACTTTATAAATTTCTGCATCTTTTTTAAGAAATGATTCCATATTAACCGCTTATTTTGATGAATGATTGAGGTAAAATTAGAAAAGGTTTCCTGAAATCTCAAGAAACCTTTCCTAATTAAAAATTATAAAAATGAACTATGGTGCTGTAACACTTTTACCTATCCAGCCAACACATGTAATCGGCAACACTGCACCGGATTTTATATTCCTAAAGAAATAATCCTCTTTTGTAGGAACCGCACCAGACAAAGCATTAATTCTATCTCTGGCTTCTGATAAATTAGAATCCATACTTAATGCTCTTCTGTATGTATTTTGAGCAAGTAGATAAACTAATTTCCTGTCAAAATCTGTACAGCCGCTTGCAGCTTGCTCGTACAAAAATCCTTCATAGAATATTGGTAATGCCCAGCCGTTTCCAACTTCACTTGCTTTTAGAAACTGTGTACGCGCCTGAGATAATTTTCCGGCATCCATTAAAGCTTTGCCAAAGTAAAAGTAATTGTCCTTATTATTAGGATCCAGTTTTATCAGCTTTGAAAAAACTTCTTCTGATTTTGGAGCATTATCAAGTTTGGTATAAGTATTACCCAATTGTGTCAGATATCCAACATTATCCGGTTCCTGACTTACTAAAAATTCCAGAGGAGTAACGGCTTCAGCCCATTCGCTTGCCTGAATTGCAGTTGCAGCAAAAGCTTTTGCCTTTTTAACATTTTGCGGATCTTTTTCCCAGGCTTCTTTCTGGAATTTCAATCTATCATCAATGTTACCAAATAAATCTGTTATGATGTTTCCCCAAACAGGATTTTCCGGTTCGCGATCAACTAAAATAGTATATAAATCGATTGCCTTTTCTTTATATCCGTTTGAACCGTCATCGTTGGCAACATACAGTTGTCCTAACTTATTATAATAAAACGAGGAAAGAGCCGGCTGAGACGCAATGGCTTGTTCATATTCCGGAATAGTAACGCTGGCAGGTAAGGATAGCCAAAGTTCAGAAACCAAAGCTTTACGTGCTTCAAAGTATCCTTTGTCTTCCGGTCTGTATTTAATTGCCAAATCATAAAAAGCTAAAATAGTATCCTTAATCGATTGAACTAATTCTGGTGCTGTGCCTGATGAATCATGAAGAGCCCACAAGCATTCTTCCATCTTATAGTAAATCCATTTACTAAATTTCGTAGGATTAGCTTCAATAACGCTCCATCCATATGGTAAAGCACTTACACAGTCCTTATTTTTGTGATATTCTGAAAACAAACTGTAATCTGTTAGTACCTTCATCGAATCGGTTGTTTGTGCAATGTTTGAAGAAGCAAACAGAACTAAAGTTATTGCGATTGTTTGTATTAATGTTTTCACTTTTATAACCTTTATGATTAAACGTTATCTATTTATCAAACCTTAAAAACCAGAGTTCACCAAAACTGACGCCAAGAAAAATTTTAAAAGAATTTTCACTCAATAAATTATTTTCCGTTGTTCCTCTTTTGGAATACTCAAATGCTAGATCTAAAGTGTTTTCAACTCCAAGCGGATAAGAAAAACCTGCATAAGTTGAAAACTGATTAATTCCCGTTCCATTAAATGTGTACTGAGTTTGTTCATAACTTAAACCCGCTCTCCAGACTATTTGTTCCCAGGTAGTCATCCCAATTGTCCGTTTAGGTTTGTATTCAAAAGCTGCACTTAATTTATTTGCATCTCTTAAATTAACTTCGGGCTTATTATCAAAACTAAATTTACTCATTGGCTGAAACATATAATCTAAACTAATATTGTACGCTTCTCCTAAAACAAAACTTATGCCGCTATTAAATCTTGTAGGAACCTGCATTTCAGTCTTTGCTATAGCAAGAGTGTCTACCAGATAGAGCGATGTTGAGGTATATAGTGTATCAGTATTAAGATTTGCAATATAATTAAATGAAAATCCAAGTCTTAAATCACTAAAAAGATTAATATTTAAATCCCTGGCTAAGTTTGATGAGATAATACCAGCCGTGGTTCCAAATCCTGTTGTTCTTCTGTTATTTTCATAGATTGTATTGATATTTGAATTATTGTCTTCAAATTCTATAGTGGAAAGATAACTTTGATTACCAAAATAATAATCTATTGTAGCACCGGCAGAAAAACCGAAAGGCAGACCCACAGAAGATCCTAAAAATATTTTTGAAAGACCCCCTTTTCCTTCATATAAAATTTTATAGGATTTTAGAGATTCATCTTCATAGGTTAAATTTTGTACCGCTTTATAACTTACTCTAGAATACGGAACCAAACCTAACACCGCACCAATACCATAATCCTTGCTGATAGGAAAACCAATTGTAAATCCTTTAAATTCTGTTTCGCTTGTAAAGTTTGATCGATTTGCATCTGATATCAAATCACCTCTGTAACCAAATGAAAATTCAACTCTGGTGCGATTTAATACTGACCAGCTTGCCGGGTTAGTAACAATTATATGATCAGGATCTAAAATTGAAACTCCCAGATCACCAATTCCAATCATTCTAGGAGAATATCCATATTCAAGATCGCCAATTCCATATCTTGTATAAACAGAACTACTCTGGGCATTCAGAGTAACAATCCCAAAAAGTAAAACCGTGGTTATAAAAATAATTTTTCTCATCAATATTTATTTCTTTCTTGAATAAACTATTTCTAATTTGGGTCTTTCAGAAACATTAACGGCATTACTACCTTTTATGGCAAAGATTTCTATTCCTCTAAGTTCACTTGTGGCTTTAATTAACATACCTTGATTTTCAACATTATTATTCCAGGCTCGTACTATATTTGTGATTGTACCTGTAAATGTTGAACCACTTCTGTTTAAAGCATAAAGATAATTAGTATTAATTTCTCTTTTTGCTGAATCGCTTAATAGATAAACGCTTAATGAATTTGTAAAATCACTTCCCGTTTTTGTCTGCAGAGTGTCCAGTGTCAAAGTAAGTTTTGCAGAACTTATTGTTGCACCTTCGGGTAAAACAGATAAATCAAACCAGAGTTTTGCTTCAGATGTAAGACTTGATTGAATAGATAGATTTTCGTTACCCGTATTAGGCGCATCTCCAAGCACTACACTAACATCAACCGCAATGTAACCAACCAATGTATCGATATAGGCACCTGGTTTTTGAACTACAACGCGCATTCTGGGATCATTTATACCGCTTACATTAAATGCTGTGAAACCTAAAACTTTATTAGTATTTGCTGTGGGAGTTAATAAGATTCCATTATTAGAGGCTAATGACGTATCAACATAATTTTTTAACCATGATGAAGCCAATGCATTTTCAAGATGAAATGAATAAAGTGTATCATTTGAAGTTGATCTGTTAGTGCTTAAATCAACATTATCATAAGATAGATTTGCAAAACTATCGGCTGTAAAAGTTGAAGAAGACCATCCGCTATTAATTTTATACGCTTGATAATCAAATGCCGCTGCTGAATCTCCGAAAATATAATTTTTTGTCATTTCCACATAGGAATCGAGTACGGTTAATGTGTTTGCTTCGATTTCTGACTTAATAGAATCAGGAATAACGAATGCAAATCGCATCAAAACATTAGCTGATACGTTTTGTGCTTTTCCAAGCAGAAGCTGATCTGAATTACCGAGATTAACCACTTTTTTAAAGTAGTTAGATTGCTGAGGGATTGAGTCAACAGAGGAATCCAACTTTAAAACTTCAATTCCATCTTGTGGAAGAAAACCTATACCTAAATCTGATGGAGAATCATTACATCCAATTAATAAAAAAATAGTAATTGCAGAAATGAAAGAAAGAAATATTTTTTTATTCACTAAGGGTTACTCCGGTAGAATCATAAATTATGAACTTATACGCTTCAGTTAAATTTTCAGCTACAAAGCTTGGAAAATTATTTTCATTTTGCAAGATAGAAATGCTTTCTTTGCCATGACCTGTTTTTACTAAAACCGTCTTTAATTCAGCACTTAAACCTGCTTTAATATCGGCAACAGTATCCCCTATAAAATATGATCTGGTCAAATCTATATTAAAATCTTTAGCCGAATCTAAAATCATTTTGGGCGAAGGTTTTCTGCAAAGGCAATCTTCTTCACTGTTAAAATCGGGATGAAATGGGCAATAATAAAATGCATCAATTTGTACATTAAAATCTAATAGTTTTTTATTCAATTCATTATTTACAGAAATCACCTGTTCATCAGTTATCAATCCCCTTGCAATTCCTGATTGGTTTGAAATAACTATAAGTTTGAATTGAAATTTATTCTTGAGAGCAGATAGAACTATCCCGGTATCAGGAAATAATTTAAGATCCTTTACATCTCCTAAATAACCTGGATCATAATTCAGAGTACCGTCTCGATCTAAAAAAACAGCTTTATTAAGCATCAACTAATCTGAAGATAACATTGTCTTATAAAGTTCGATGTACTTTTTTGCAGAAACATCCCAACTGAAATCTAATTTCATACCTGCACGCATAATTTTTTGCCAGGTTTTTTTATCTTCAAATACTTTTATAGCTCTTTTAATCTCTTTTATCATTTCAACGGCGTCATATTTCTTAAATACAAAACCGGTGCCCTCTTCGGTTTTATCATTATATTTTATTACAGTATCAGCCAGTCCGCCGGTTTCTCTTACAATTGGAACTGTTCCATACACAAGACTGTACATCTGGTTCAAACCGCAAGGTTCATATTTAGATGGCATTAAAAACATATCAGCACCAGCTTCAATTAAATGTGCAAGTTCATCATTAAAACCAAGATAGCTGGCAAATTTCTTAGGATTTTTTGATGACATCTTATCAAAGAATGAATGATATTTCTGGTCACCGGTACCGAGTAATATAATCTGCACATTTAATTTCATCAGATCATTAAATGCTTTTTGAATAAGGTCTAATCCTTTTGAGTCAAATAGTCTTGAGATCAAACCTATAATCGGTACTGATTCGTCGTAAACTAATCCAAATCTTTCAGCGAGTTCTTTTTTGTTAACTAATTTTTCTTCAATATTTTTAGTTGAATAGTTTGCTGGAATCAATTTATCTTTTTCAGGATTCCAAACATTTCTATCAATTCCATTTACGATTCCGTATAATGAATCTTTTCTTTTAGCCAGAACATCTTTTAATCCTTCACCATATTCTTCTTTTGTTCTGATTTCATTAGCGTAGGTTTGGCTTACAGTATTAATCACGTCTGCAAACATCAATCCACTTTTCATAAAGTTTACTTTACCATTGTGTATTATTCCTTTAGAAACGGATTCGAGTTCCTTTGGTAATTCAGTTTTCTTAAATGTGGATGTTGGAAATTCTCCCTGATAAGCAAGATTATGTATTGTAAACAAAGTTTTAAATTGATCAAATCCCTCTTGATTTTTATAAACTGTCTTAAGATATGCAGGTACAAGACCACATTGCCAATCATTTAAATGAATTACATCCGGTATCCATCCAAGCTTAATAATCAGTTCCATTACTGCTCTGCTTAGCAGAATAAATCTTTCATCGTTATCGGGAAAATCTTTACCGGTTTTTAAATCTGTATAAAGACTATTACGGCTTCCAAAATATTCCTGATTATCCAAAAAATAAATCTGTACTCTTATTCTTGGTCCTGGCAAGAAACAGGATTTCAAAGAAAAGATCACATCTTTATCACCTATTTTAACAGTTAAATCTTTTAATCTTACAATTTCATGAATCTTAAATTTTCTATCATCTACAGCACCATATTTTGGTACAACAATTCTAACTTCGTGTCCAAGTTCTGATAACATTTGTGGTAAGGCAGAAGAAACATCGGCAAGTCCTCCGGTTTTAACAAAAGGTACTACTTCAGATGTTACAAACAATATTTTAAGTTTTTTTGCAGCCATTTTTAGCGATTCTTTTTTTAATGATGTTGCAAAAATACTAAAAAAAGCAGTGGTTCTCAAAAAATGATTGATTTAATATTTAGAATGAAAACTGTGCTCTTAAAATTTCTTCATTTCTTAGCTTGTTTAAAAAACGTTATATTTGAATTAAATTATACGAAGAGTAGTTATGAAAAGATCATTATTTGTACAAAAAAGCTCAATAGTTGTCTTAACCTTATTTTGGCTTTTTTATTCTTGTGCATCAAGTACAGGAAGCAGATATGAAAAAGAGGAGAAAATAAAAACTATTGAGACACCTCCAGCCAAAAATGACAATATCAAAGAAGTTACTTTAAAAGAAGATTTTGATATCACTCCATATAAAACAAAAATTGTTATCCCTGAAACGAAAATTAATTCTTCAACAAAAAATCAAAGCGTGTGGTTTGAATATGGTTCTCCGTCAGCTGAAACAAAATCCAAAACGCTGGTAGGAACTGACGCTGGATTTAGAGTTTTGGTTTTAACAACCGATAATCTGGAAGAAGCTAATCAAATTAAAGCTGATGTTTACTTTAGCCAGAATTCCTACGAAGTGTATATAGATTTTGAACCTCCATTCTATAAAGTTAAAGTCGGTGATTTTGCCGGACAAAAATATGCTGATGAATTAAGATTTAAATTAAATCAGCTGGGATATAAAGAAGCAAAAGTGATTAAGGATACTATAAATATTTATAAATAATGAAAAAGTTATTTCTCGATTCATCCCAAATTGTTACCAGCAGCGCCAAAAATAAAAACTATAAACGCGGTAAAGAATTATCTGACCTTGAGATTTTGGAAGAGCATGCTATTCTCTGCGAAAACGGAATTATAAAAGATATCATCCCGAATCAATCAGCAAATAAACTTATTGTTGATGAAAAAGTAGATTTGAAAGGCAAAGTAGTATTACCAGGATTAATCGATTGCCATACTCATACTGCATTTGCCGGCTCACGCGCAAACGAATTCAGGGAAAAAATTTCAGGAATTTCTTATGAGGAGATTGCAAAAAGAGGAGGTGGAATTAACACAACAGTCACCGCTGTGCGAAATTCATCATTGACTGAATTAGTAGATTTAATGAAGCCGAGGATAAAAGAATTTATTTCACAAGGTGTAACTACTTTAGAAATAAAAAGCGGATATGGTTTAGATTTTGAGAATGAAATAAAACTGCTGCATGCAGTAAAAATTATAAATGAAATTTTTCCTATTGATATTGTATCAACTTTTCTCGGAGCTCACACTTTTCCAAATGAATATAAAAATGATCATGCTGCATATGTTGATTTAATTATCCAAAAGATGATTCCGCATATTGCTAAAAATAATCTGGCAGCATTTTGTGATGGATTTTGTGAAGCGACTGCATTTACAGCGTCAGAAATAGATATTATTTTTTCATCAGCTTCAAACGCCGGATTAAAACTTAAACTGCACACAGAACAATTTAATAATATTGGCGGATTAGATGTGGCGTTAAAATATAAATCATCAAGCGTAGATCATCTGGAAGTTTTAAGTGAAATGGATTTGAAGAAATTTTCTGGCAGCGAAACCGTTGCTGTGTTACTGCCTGGAGTTTCATTTTTTCTTGATTATCAATTTGCTCCTGCAAGAAAATTAATTGAGAATGATGCGATTGTTTCATTAGCTACTGATTATAATCCCGGTTCATCACACATTTTAAATTTGCAGTTAATTATGAGTCTTGCCGCAATTAAAATGAAAATGAAAATTGAAGAAGTGATAAATACAGTTACGATCAATGCCGCCAAATCATTAAATCTTGAAAAAAATATTGGAAGTATTGAAATAGGTAAGCAAGCAGATTTTGCCGTTTTTAATATTCCTGATTATTCGGAAATAATTTACAATGTTGGAAGAAATTTGATATCTCACACAATAAAATATGGTGAGATAATTTTTCGAAAATAAAGTTTGCCATCCTACGCAACTTGCTGAGCAGTCATTAATTTATTTGCTCAACTGACCACAATTGTCTATTAACTAGGAATTTAAAATTTTACCTACTTTTCAAAAACAATATTAAAATCTGTAACAATCCAACGGGGACGAAGTTTTAATGTATCAGGTACAAAATAAAAATCTTCGGAATATTTAAATGGATCGGGATAGCCTTTGTTAAATGTACCACTGCTGTCGGTATCAGAAAAAACCCACATTGAATAAGTGCCTGCCATCATTCTATCAAAAGAATATGCCATTGTTTTATCGGGTTTAACAGTAACAAACTTTTGATCGTCTTTAATATCCTGCAAAACAGCAATAACATTTGTTTTTGTAGTAATTATTTTTCCGGAAATCCCTGTAAACTCAACTCCATTAATTGTTGCAAATTTAAAAGTATAAACTGAATCAACTTTATTGCCGGCGGCATCCTTAAATTTTGAAAGATCAATTTTGATCTCGTAACTTTTATCAGGCTTTAAATCTGATTTAGGTTTTAGCAAAAGTACTGCGTTATCGATAAAATTAAGATCATAATCTATTCTATTTTTTAAAGTATCTGTAAACAGAATTGCATTTTTCAAATTTTCATTAGTGATAGCATCATCAAAGTACAAAAATATTTCCGGATTTTTAAAATCAGTCTGACCGTTCCGACTCGGATTAGTTCGGATAAGTTTTGGGGTGGTTGTGTCCGGTTTATCAGTTACAACAAATCCGCTAAGCTCGTTTAAATAAATATTCCCGTCTAAATCTTTCAACTGCTTAGCGTGCAGATAATAAATGTTATCCTTTGATAATTTATTATTTTGTACCAAAACAAATTCTTCTTTTTTTGATTTGCTTTGATACGAATATTCTATCGGTAAATATTTGTTTGTTGTTGAGTCAATTATCTCAAAGTTATCAGCCAGATAAGTCAATGAATCACATTCCTCACTTAATGTAACAACCAGATGATAATTATCTGTCATTACTGTACTGAGTAATCTTGGCTTTAATGTATCAACTTTCATAAGAAAGAAATCAAGATGTGAGTATGATGAATCAGATCCGAGTAATGAAATATTTGTATTTGGCATCCCGATCAAATCCTGATCAGCCTGATACAATAAATCCCGCATCTGATCTTTAACCGCAAAAACGCGATACACAGATTCTGCTAATCCTTTAAGTTGATAGTTTCCGTCTTTGCCAACCTGTGATATATAATCAGGTTTTTTGGAAAGATATTTAGTAGTATCATCTAAAAATTTATAAGCAAAAATTAATGTTCCATCAATGTCTTTTCCATAAACTTTACCATCGATAATCCTTTTATCTATTTTATCACCGGTGGAAAAAGTAAATGAATAAGAATTAGCCATACGATTTTTATTGTTTACATCTACTACATCAGTACCGATTGTTATAACGTATGTTACATTATCTTTCAACCCTTTAGGAAAAACGATCTCGACAGAAGTGCCGCTCCAGTTTATTTCCGGTTGTTCATCGATTGCAGGCGAGATAAAAAGTGCTTCTTTAAATGAACGCTTATCAACATATTCAGAAAATTCAAATTCTATATGATCATCTTTAAAGTTGATCGTTCCGGTTTCAGGATATGAATAAATAATTTCCGGCGGAATTTTATCAACTTCTCCCCCACCCGGCGGCAGTTGGTTTGCACATCCGGCTAAGAAAAAGAATGTAAGTGAATAAAGAAAAACAAATAAACAAAGTTTAATTGCAAACAATGGTCGTTTGAAATAAAACAGTCTGTCATTTCGAAGGAGTCTTCGACTGAGAAATCTTTTGCATTTATGAAAAACAGATTTCTCCCTCTGGTCGAAATGACACAAATTATTTTCTAAAATCATATTGTCACACTGAGCCTGTCGAAGTGTGAATGGACTAAAATAGTCACATCCTTCTACAAGCTCAGGATGACTTTTGAATTTTTCAACTGTTACTTTAGAAATCACTTGTTCTGTTCGTTTAACCATTTTCTGTAAAGTGTTATATTCTTTAAATGTTCTGAATATGTTTTGGAAAATCTATGTCCCCCTTTTCCGTTGGCTACAAAATACAAATAATTATTCTTTTCCGGATAAAGTGCTGCCATTATTGCAGCTTTTCCCGGATTGTTAATTGGACCGGGAGGTAAACCGGAATATTTATATGTATTGTATGGAGATTCAATTCTAAGATCATCGTAGGTTAATCTTCTCCATCCACCCGGCAATAAATATTGTATTGTTGGATCAGCCTGTAAACGCATACCAATTCTTAACCTGTTATGATAAACTCCTGATATAGTCGGCATTTCTTCAACAAGATCTGTTTCACCTTTTATTATTGAAGCCAAGGTTATAACCTGGTCCACTGTAAAGCCAATTTTTTTTGCTCTCTGTTTTAATGAATCATTAAAAAATTCTTTAAAGCTATTGTAAAATATTTTTATAGCTTCTTCGGGAGAAGAATTTTCATAAAGCTTATATGTTTTTGAAAATAAATATCCTTCCATCGATGGTTCATTTAATCCTAATGATTTTATAAACTCTTTATCTGTTGCAAGATTTACAAATGCAGATGAATCTATTTTAAGATCTCTTCTAACTTTTGCACCAAGCCATTTTAATGTTTGTCCATCATTTATTCTGATAGCCCTTAAATAATCTGCGGGACCGTTAACAAATAAATCAATTAAATCTAAATAGCTTATGTCATTAGGAATTTTATACCTTGCGGCTTTTATTTTAGACTGTGCTCCATAAATAAATCCTGCAACCTTAAAGTTAAACTTGCTTGGAATAATGGATTGCTCGTAAAGTCTTTCTGTTACGCTGGTAAATGATTCGCCATCTTTAATTTCAAATGTAAACGGTGTTGGTTTATCAAAATGGTTGGATGTAAAAAAGGTTATATACCCAATTACTACTATCGCAACAAATACTGATGTAACTACAGCCCACTGAAGTTTACTGAATATGTTAGATACTTTTAATGACAAATATTTTTAAAGATTGCATTGTGAGAGTGTTTTTTAATTTCAGTTTGAAATATAAAGCAGTTGAACGGAATTATTCATCCAAAGTTTTGTGCAGATAATTTTAAGTAATCAGTCATTACTTATTTCCAATTAGCAAAAACACCGGATAATTACCGTGTGGTTTTTCATCAATACTTGCAGTTATAATTTTAATATTCTTAAATCCGGCGGCAATAGCCTTATCCTCGAATGCTTTCCTATCAAATCCAAAATGAAAAACTCTTGTATCATCAGTATGGAAACTTCCATCTTCAGTATCAAGATCAGCAATTGCAATTACGCCGTTATCATTTAACATTGCATAAAAATCATTAAACATTGATTGAGTATCTTCTATATGATGCATTGTTAATGATGAAATTATTCCATCAAACTTAATATCCAATTTTGTTTTTGTTAAATCCAGTTGAAGAATTTCAACTTCACAATCCAGGTTTTTTATTTTTTCATTTAACTGTTTACACATTGCATCCGAAACATCAACCGCAGTTATTTTTTTTACAAACGGCGCCACTCTCTCTAACAGTAAACCTGTACCGCTGCCGAAATCCATAATGTGCATATTTTTATTAAACGGGATGCTGCTTAAAATAGAATTAGCAATATTATCTACATTAGAAACCCGCTTTGCATCGTTATCATAGCTTTCTGCTTTTAGTTTAAAATAATCGTTACTCAAATTGTGTTACCTAGTATGTTTCTAAAATTAGCGGATTAATTTATTGCGGAAGATATTTATGTTGTGTAAACCGCTTCCATCCTTTTTTATTTTTTGCTTCTACTGCCCAGCTAATGCTGCCGTCTTCATTAGGCCAGTAAATCATTCGTGCGAGACCTGTGGGCATTTGTGCTTCAAAGGCAATAGCATTTGGATGTACATCTTTGCCATCTGCGATAACACCTTCAGATCTCTTTCCATCTGAAGTGAATGACCAGAATGAAAGTTTATTATCCTTTACTCCGTAAACAGCAAACTCTTCGTAGATTTTTTTACCAAACTCCCATTTTGCAACAAGATGAATATATTTGCCTCCAAGAATTTTTGTAAATGTGCGTGTACAACTAACTTTACCCATAGGTGAATCTGTTTTTGCCTGCCACGAACCTAACAGCGGAGTTAATACTCCTAATTTGCCTGCACCTTTTTTCCAGTTTGTGTTTTTTGTTTTCATTGTATGTTCTTTGCTTATTTAGTGGTTGCAATATAAAGGAATTGAGTGAGATTAAGCGAGCAAAAATTTGATATCATCATCTGAAGAACAAAAACAATAAGCGATTTTAACATTACCAGAAATGCTTAAAATCTTCAAAATTGCATTCGTAAAATCCGGAATAGGCCACTGAACATTCAGGCACGTATTCGTAAATTCCAGAAAAGGGCTTTGAAGCGTTTAAATGGCATTCGTGAAATCAAGAATAGGACTTTGAAGCTTCAGGGTGGCATTCGTGAAATTCAGAATAGGGCTCTACAGTCATTGACGCGTATTCTTAATATCCAGAACCGAACTCATCCGCGCTTTATATCCCGGAATCGGGATCTTCGACTTATTAAGGAGAAGGGTTCCAAATTTCCCTCTCCTTAACAAGGAGAGGGATTAAGGGTGAGGTTTAAATACTTGCTAACTCACTAATCTCCAAAAAATGATTCTCACTCAACGCAGGAAAAGGTTTACAGGAAAGAGTATCTCTAACTCCATTTTCGTAAAGCGATTTTGCTCTGAATGCAATCATAGCAGCATTATCACCACAGAATTGAAGATCAGGAATAACAATACTCTTTTTATATTTTTCTGCAAGCCTCGTTATTTCTGATTTTAGATGAGCATTAGCGGCAACTCCGCCAACTACAGAAATTGTTTTAACATCGTATAATTCTAAAGCGCGTTTTACATTTCGTGTTAAAGCTTTAACAGCAGCAACCTGAAACGAGGCTGCAATATCATTTTTATTCTGTAATGATAATTTATCAACTCCGCCCTGCGATTGAACATAACGAAGCACAGCCGTTTTTAATCCGCTAAAAGAAAAATTTAATATTTGTTTTAAATCAGAAACAGGAAAATCAATTTTGTTTCCATCACCTTGTAAAGCAGCATTTTGTATTTTTGGTCCGCCCGGATAACCTAAACCAAGCAGCTTTGCAACTTTATCAAATGCTTCACCTGCCGCATCATCAACTGTGCTGCCGAGTTTATAAATTTCTGTAAAACTTTTTACTAATAGTAATAGTGTATGTCCACCGGAAACAACCAAACATAAAAATGGAAACTCAGGTTTTTGCGGCATTAAAAATCCTGAAAAAATATGTCCTTCTATATGGTTAACTCCGATGAATGGTTTACCCATTCCAAACGCTAAACCTTTTGCATAAGTTAATCCAACAAGCAAAGCACCAATTAATCCCGGACCAGCAGTAGCGGCAATCAAATCGACGTCGTTCAATTCTATGTTAGATTTTTTTAATGCATCTTTAACTAAAGGATTAATTATTTGCAGATGCGCACGACTTGATAATTCAGGTACAACTCCGCCATATTTTGTATGGAAATCCTGTGAAGCAATTAGATTGGCAGTTAACTCTTCTTTTTTCAACACCGCAACAGAAGTTTCATCACAAGAACTTTCAATTCCTAAAACAATCATCTTCTTCCAAAAGTTAAAAAGCTTTTAGCAATTGTTCCTGCAACAGAAGGATTTTCTTTTAATCTTCTAACCGAATAGGCGTACCAATCCTTACCAAATGGCACGTAGATTCTGATCTTGTAACCGTCGGCATTTATTTTATCACGCAAGTCTTCCCGAACGCCAAGCAGCATCTGAAATTCAAATTTATCTTTTGGAATATTTTGATTTTTAATACGGGAATATGCGGCATCAATTAATGGTTTATCGTGAGTAGCAATTCCAACATAATTCCCATCTTTAAACATTACATCAAGCAGCTTTAAATAATTTTCACGGACTTCCTGTTTATCCTTGTAAGCTATGGAAGCAGGTTCAACATAAATTCCTTTACATAATCTATAGTTTGTACCAATTTTATTTAGAGTTACAACATCATCAATAGATCTGCGCATATATGCCTGAATTACAATACCAACATTTTTGTACTTTTCATAAATTTTTTTATAAAGATTTATTGTTTTATCGGTAAACGGCGAATCTTCCATATCAATACGCACAAAATTTTTGTATTCTGCAGCTTTCTTTACCAGCTCAAGAATTTGTTCAAAAGCAAATTGTTCATCAATTGCTAAACCCATTTGTGTTGGTTTGATGGAAAGGTTTGCCATCAATTTATTTTTTTCGATTGCTTCTAAAACTTCCAGCGCCTCATTCTTACACTTTATTGATTCCTCTTTATTTGCAACAGATTCACCAAGCACATCCATTGTTGCATAGATACCTTTTGAGTTTAATTTTTTTACAAAATCAACTGCATCCTGAAGTGTTTCCCCTGCTATATATTTTTTTGAAAAGAATCCAACTACCGGCTTAGGCAATAATTGAACAACACGAACGATAAGATTATTGAAAGCGTCCACAACAAACTCCTTTAAAATTGCTTTCCAAATTTAGTGTATTTTATTGATGGAATAAAAAAAAGATTTTTATTACTGAGATCATTGCGAGTAAGTCTTCGAGCAAAGCAATCTTTAATTTATTTCATAAAAGCTTAGCAGATTGCTTCACCCCGATGAATCGGGGATTCGCAATGACAGAAACACTATTTAATTCCTAATGTTAATAAGAGCAGTTTAAATTTCATTTTCAAATCTTGTATGGAAGTATCATTAGAAAAAATAAAATCTGCGCGTTTCTTTTTTTCTTCCTCAGAAATTTGATTTAATTCTCTTTTGATAAAATCTTCTTCTGTGATTCCTGATTTAATTTTTCTTGTAAGCCTTAAATTTCTTTCTGAAGTAATTAACACAACATAATCGAACATATCTTCCATATCTGCTTCGTATATCAATGCAGCTTCAATGAAAATCACTTTGTTATTTTTTAACAGATCAGTGGAAGATTTTTCTAATGATTTTATCACTCTTGGGTGTAAAATTTTTTCTAATTTTTGAAGCTTATCCGGATTGTTAAAAACTTCATCAGCTAAAAAGTTTTTATCAGGCTTACCATTTACAAATGCATCGTTTCCAAATTCTTTAATCACTAACTGATGAACTTTTTCATCGCCCGCCAATATTTCTTTAGAAATATCATCAGCTCTCAGTACGGGGAAATGTGCATCTTCAGCAAATTTTGTAAACGTACTTTTACCCGAGCCAATGTTTCCGGTTATTGCAATTTTCATAGTAAACTTTCTAATTTAATCCAACTCGGAAAGTAATCCTTCGAAGGATGACTATAAATAAAAATGTCACACCTCGACGAATTCAGTGTGACATTTATTAAAAGAACAAAGTCGTAATAAAAATTATTTTGCGTAACCTATTTTTCTAACTTCTCTAATCACAACAACTTTTATTTGTCCCGGGTAATCCATTTCCTCTTCAATTTTTTGCGCAATTTCTCTTGCTAATCTATCTGCACTTGCATCATCCACTTTATCGTGTTCAACTACAACTCGTATTTCTCTGCCAGCTTGAATTGCATATGTTTTTGCTACACCCTCAAAAGATTTTGCAAGTTGCTCTAAATTCTCAAGACGTTTTACATAACTTTCCAGCGGTTCACGTCTTGCACCGGGTCTTGCGCCGCTTATAGCATCTGCAGACTGCACCAATGCAGCAATCGGATGTTCCATTTCGATATCTTCGTGATGCGATCCAACGGCATTAACAACGATTGCATGCTCTTTATACTTCTTCGTCAAATCATAACCAAGCAATGCGTGAGGACCTTCGATACTCTTGTCAACTGTTTTGCCAACATCGTGCAGCAAACCTGCTCTTTTTGCCATTACGGGATCTAACCCTAATTCAGACGCCATTATTCCCGTTAGATATGCAACTTCTACACTGTGCTGTAAAAGATTTTGTCCATAACTGGAACGGTATTTCATCTTACCAATATGCTTAATTAATTCAGCATGCATATTATGCAGACCTAGTTGTAAAATTGTATTTTCACCTTCACGCTGGATTTCTTCTTCCAGTTCAGTCGTAACTTTTTCCACAACTTCTTCAATTCTTGCCGGATGAATTCTTCCGTCAGAAATTAATCTCTCTAAAGAAATTCTTGCAATTTCTCTTCTGAATTGATCAAAAGAAGATAGTATTACAGCTTCAGGAGTATCATCAACAATTACATCAACACCGGTAGCAGATTCAAAGGCACGAATGTTACGTCCTTCCTTACCAATTATTCTACCTTTCATTTCATCATTTTGAATTTGTACAACTGAAACTGTTGTTTCAATTGAATAGTCAGCCGCAGTTCTTTGAATAGCCTGAACAATAATTTTTTGAGCTTCTTTTTTTGCATCCAGTTTAGCTCTGTCATGAATCTCTTTTATGGTTTGTGCAGCATCAACTTTTGCCTGGTTAACCATATTTTCTGCAAGCATTTTTTTTGCTTCTTCGGAGGTAAGACCGGAAATTTTTTCCAGTTTATCGTTTTGTTCCACTTCAAGTTTTTTAATTTCAACTGATTTATCATCAAGACTGACTTTTAAATCCTGAAGCTGCTTTTCAAGTTTTCTTAAATCTTTTTCTTTTTGAAGAACTAGATCAAATTTCTTTTCGCTGTTCTCTTCTCTTTGTTGAATCTGTTTTTCGAGATTAGACAGCTTTTGTTTCTTCTGATTTATTTCAGTGTCGAATTCAATTTTTTTCTTGTACCATTCATCTTTTACCTCAAGAAGTTTTTCACGCTTTAAGTTCGCGGCTTCCTTCTTTGCATCCTGAATAACCTGTTCTGCCTTTTCCTCAGCAGCAACGATGCTTTTTTTTCCAACTTTTGAATTGAACATCCATCCTAAATAAAAGAACAAAACTATCAGAACAACAACCATTGGTATTATTATTATCAAATCCATCATTTTTTCTCCGTACTGTATTTGGAATTAAATACCGACACTGCCGCGGCTAATAGGAAAAACCCTATAAAGCACAGTGGGAACGCGCTCGAAAGCTTTTTACTTCCACTGCTCCAACAAAAAAGTCAGAGTCTCAAACAAGTTGAGCTGAGGCCTGTAATACGCTCCGAAGGTCACACTCCCTAATTAATTCAACTGTTAGTTTTTCATTAAAAAACGGCAGTGCGGTAAACTTTAAGATGGGTCAGACATTTCAGGTTCTTTAAGAAGAAGCTTAATCCTCTTTATTTTATCCGTGGCCTGAATTAGAAATTCACGGTTTTTATTTTTTTCTATAAATAAATCGTATGCAATATTTAAACAAGCGATAATAGCAATAGTTTGGGAAGGCTGATCGGGTAATTCGTCTTTTGTTTCTTCCATTACTTTATTAACGTAAATAGCCAGCTCTTTTGCTATCTCTTCATTTTCTACTAGCAGAGAATACTCTTTATCAAAGATTTTTATTTTTAGCTTCTTTTTATCGGTCATTGAATTATCTACACCATCAAACATTCATTTTATTATTAAGAACTATTTTATGAACTTAAGTGAAAATCAATTTTAGAAATTATATCCTGTAATTTTAACTTTAAATTTTCCTTCTCCTTGGAATTTAATGTATTAAATATATTTCCCTCTTCATCCTGCTTTGTAAGCAAAATTTCCTGCTCTAACTCTATAATTTTTTTTTGTAAAAAGGAATTATCCTGACGAAGTTTTGCAATTTGAATTTCTAATTCTGTTTTTCTTTCTTCAGTATCTTTAAGTTGATGCCCTAAAGTTGCTATTTCTGCTTCGATCGCTGAAAGATCATGAATTATTGAATCATATTTTGCTAAATCAACCAATTATTTTCCTCTTAATTGAGCGTTGAACTCTTTGGTTATAAGTATAATTAAATTATTAAAATCTCTTTCTACTTCATCTTCTGTAAGTGTTCTGTTTTCATCAAAATACTCAAGAGTAAACGCTAAACTCTTCTTGTCAACTCCCAGCGATTCACTTTCAAACACATCAAAAACAGAAATCACTTTAAGAAGTGCCGAACTTTTCTTTTTTATAAATTCTTTAACATCAAGATATTTAACAGATTTATCTAAAACAAAAGCAAAATCTCTTATAATTTTAGGATATTTTAACGGTTCTTTATAAGATTTTGGTTTTGATTCTATTGATTTAAGAGCTGTAAGATCAAACTCAAAACCGTATACATCCTGATTGATATCAAATTGTTTAAGAACTTCATTTTGTAATTTACCTCCGCTGCCTAACACTACTTCTTTAAAGTTTTTTGTTAAGTAATAGTCGTAAATTACATTTGCGGCCGAATAATATGAATCAATTAAAACATTGTCAAGCGATATTTTGCTTAAAAATGAATCGACCAAACCCTTTAGATCATAGAAATCCGACTTATTTTCTTCGCTGTTCCATGTCTTGCTGGTTGTATTTCCTGTAATTACGAACAGCAAATTTTGTTTTTCATTAAAATCATTAAATGATTCTATTTCTCCATCCGCAGTTTTAGTAAATGAATCACCAATTTCAAAAAGCTTTAAATCTTTTACTCCCTGTCTGATATTCTTTGAGATTGTAATTAAAGCACCGGATAACAATGAAGTTCGTAAACATTCCATATCAGCACTAAGCGGATTCTGAATTTTAATCGGATTTCCTGTTAATGCAGCATCTTCTTCAGATTGTAACGGATTATTGATCATTTCGTAAAACCCTAGTGCGGTTGCCGTCTGTCTTATCTTTTCATCAACTTCCGTTTCATCCGTTTTTTGTTCCAGCGTAATATTGATTTTCGAAACTGTGGGAATATTATCGTATCCATTAATTCGTGCAATCTCTTCAATCAAATCAATTTCACGTTCAATATCTGGACGAAATGTTGGAATTGAAACTAAAAGTTTATCATCTTCCAGAACTTTAATTGCAAGTCCTAATCTTGAAAGGATATTTTTAATTTTTTCCGGAATAACTTCATAACCTAATATTTGCGTAGTGCGGGAAAATCTTAATTCTATTTCTTTTGGATTGATAACTTTTGGATATACATCAATAATGCCTTTTGCAACTTTACCATCGGCTAGTTCTGATATTAATTGTGCACATCTTTCAGCGGCATATTTTGTTATGTTAGGATCAGTTCCTCTTTCAAATCTGTATGATGCATCAGTACTTAATCCCAAAGCTTTTGAAGTTTTTCTGATGCTTGATGGATGGAAGTATGCACTTTCAATCAAAATATTTTTTGTGGACTCTGTGATTTCAGAATTTTCTCCGCCCATAACTCCGGCAATTGCAACTTCTCTTTTTCCATCGCAAATCATCAAAGTATTTAACGGAAGTTTTCGTTCTTTAGAATCAAGAGTTGCAAAAGTAGTTTCTGATTTTGTACTCTTGACCACAATTTTTTGATTATTAAGTTTATCAAGATCAAAAGCGTGTAATGGTTGTCCGCATTCGTGTAGAATAAGGTTTGTAATATCAACAATATTATTCCTCGGTCTCAATCCAATTTTTTCTAATTTATCTTTTAACCACTTTGGTGATTCCTTTATCCGAACATCTTTTACAACTTTTGCAATGTAACGCGGACAATTAACCGGGTCTGATATCTCTACAGCAGCAAGATTTTGAATTATTTCTTCTGATTCAGTTAATTTTATTTTAGGAATTTTTAAATCCCTGTCAAAAAGTGCTGCAAGATCCCGTGCTACACCAATGTGAGAAAGCGCATCGGGACGATTGGGTGTAATTGCAATATCCAAAATTACATCATTAAGATTTAAAGCTTCTGTTATTGATTTTCCGGAATCCAGTTTCTCATCTAAAACCATAATCCCTGAATGATCATTACTTAACAATAACTCATCTTCTGCGCAAATCATTCCGTAAGATTCGACACCACGAATTTTAGCTTTCTTAATTAAAAATTTTCCGTTTGGAATTTCTGTTCCGATGGGCGCAAAAACAACTTTCTGTCCAGCTTTAACATTCGCAGCTCCGCAAATAACCTGTAAATCATCCTTACCATCAAACACTTTACAGATAGTAAGCTTATCAGCATTAGGATGTTTTTCAATTTCCTTTACAAATCCAACTATAAAATTTTTATAAAGATTAGTTTGATCAATCACATCTTCAACTTCCAAACCGGACATTGTAAGTTTAGAAATAATATTTTGTGTGCTGATGTCAGACAGATCAACAAATTCTTTTATCCAATTTAGAGAAATTTTCATTTTCTGTATTCCGCATTAAAACTGTTTTAAGAATCTCAAATCATTATCAAAGAAAATTCTTATATCTGTAATTCCATATTTAAGCAGTGCAATTCGTTCTATTCCCATTCCAAATGCATAACCGGTGTACCTCTCGGAATCATAATTAACAAACTTGAAAACATTTGGATCAACCATTCCACAGCCAAGAATTTCTAACCAGCCGGAGTTTTTACAAATCTTACAACCTTTACCATGACACAAATAACATGTGATATCCATTTCAGCACTTGGTTCTGTAAACGGAAAGAAACTTGGACGGAACCGATACTTTAAATCAGAACCATAAAATTGTTTTGCAAAGGAAACCAATGTTCCTTTCAACTCAGCAAACGTAACATCAGTATCCACATAAATTCCATCCACCTGATGGAACATACAATAGCTCCTCGCACTAACGGCTTCATTTCTATAAACTCTGCCCGGCATAATTGCCCGAACGGGTGGGGTTTGCTTTTCCATAATTCTTATTTGAACAGGAGTAGTGTGAGTTCGCAACAGAAAATCCTTGCTTACAAAAAACGTATCCTGCATATCTCTTGCGGGATGATCTGCCGGAAAGTTTAATGATTCAAAATTATAATAATCAGATTCTAACTCGGGACCATTAGCAACTGAAAATCCTAAACCTTTAAATATTGATTTTATTTCATCCAGAGTTTGAGTAAGAATATGTTTACTTCCTACAATATATTCACTGCCGGGTAAAGTAAGATCTAATTTATTTTCTTTATTTAAACCACTGGAAGAGATTCTATCTTTAACTTCTTCAAAGTACGCAGTAACTTCATTCCGGAGTAGATTTAATTTCTTTCCAAGTATTGGTTTTTCTTCTTTCACAACATCTTTAAGCTCTTCAAATAGCTGTGAAACAAGTCCGTTTCTACTAAAATATTTTATCCGTATATCTTCAACATCTTTAATTGAAGAAACAGATTTTATATCAGAATAAAAACTTTCTTTTATCTCAGTAATGTTTTTATCAAGCATAAGTTTTATTTAAATAGAAAATACCCTCGACGGATGAAAATGCAAACAAATCCGAAGAGGGTATAAAATTAGTTGATAGAAAATTTAACAACTTCAGAAAATGCTGTCGGGTTTTCAGCAGCCAAACTTGCTAAAACTTTTCTGTTGATGTCTACACCTTTTTTATTAAGTGCATCAATCAATCTGGAATAAGTTGTTCCGTTCATTCTTGCAGCAGCATTTATTCTAACAATCCAAAGTGATCTGTAAACTCTTTTTTTAAGTTTTCTATCTCTGTAAGCGTGTCCCAGTCCTTTATCAATAGCATTTTTTGCAGCTGTCAGAACATTTCCCTGATTACCCCAATAACCTTTTGCACGCTTTAACTGGTTTCTTCTTCTTCTATGCGAAGCAACTTTATTTTTTGATCTTGGCATTTTTTATCCTTCTCTATTTTTGAACCATTATCCGTACACGTTTTTGTTCGGCATCACTTACTAATGTGCCTTTTCTTAAGCTTCTTTTTCTTTTTGTAGTTTTAGAAGTTAAAATGTGACTTTTGTAAGCCTTCTTTCTTTTAAAACTACCTGATGCTGTCTTCTTAAATGATTTGGAAGCACCACGATTGCTTTTCATTTTTGGCATTTTTATTCCTGCTTATTTGTTTTTTTCGTTTTCTTTGATTGAGGAACTAATATCATATTCATATTTCTTCCTTCAAGTTTTATAGGAGACTCAACTTTTGATACATCCTCAACTTTTTCAATAAACTTTTTTAGTAACTCTTCACCTTTATCGGTGTAAGCCATTTCACGACCCTTAAACATAACACTAACTTTAACTTTATTTCCTTCTTCAAGAAAATTTATAGCATGCTTGGCTTTAAATTCAAAATCATGAACATCCGTACTTGGATGCATTCTAATTTCTTTCAGTATCGATACAACCTGATTTTTTTTCTGAATCTTATCACGTTTTTGCTGTTCGTATTTATATTTTCCAAAATCAATTATTTTACAAACTGGCGGATCTGCTTGCGGGGCAATTTCTACAAGATCCTGTCCCCTTTCTTCAGCTAATCTGATTGCATCTCTAACAGTATAAACACCTAATTGTGTTCCATCAACATCAATTACTCTAACTTTAGTAGTTCTAATTTCTTCATTTATTCGAACTGTTTGTTTACCGGCGATGCGAAACCTCTCTGATTATTGTTAAATTTTATTTTTAATTTCGGATGCAATTTTATCAATAAATTCTGATAAAGCCAAAGAACCCTGGTCGCCTTCCTTATGTTTTCTTACGGAAACCGTAGCTGCCTCTTTTTCCTTTTCACCGACTATTAGCATATAAGGCACTTTGCGCATTTCCCAATCACGTATTTTGTAACCGATCTTCTCATTTCTCTCATCTATCTCACATCTTATTCCATTCTTCTTCAGCTCATTTGCAACCTGATTTGCATATTCCATAAAGTTTTGCGAAACCGGAATAATTGCAGTTTGAGTCGGAGATAACCAGAGAGGAAATTCTCCGGCGTAATGTTCAATCAGGATACCGAAAAATCTTTCAATGGATCCAAGTAATGCACGATGAATCATAAATGGTCTGTGTTCTTTACCATCTTCACCTATATAAGTCATGCCAAATCGTTCGGGCATATTAAAATCAAACTGTATAGTACTTAATTGCCATTCACGCCCGAGTGCGTCTTTAATTTTTATATCTATCTTTGGTCCATAAAATGCACCGCCGCCTTCGTCAATTTCGTAAGTCAATCCCTGGCTGTCCAGAGCTTTTCTTAATGACTCTTCAGCCTTATGCCACAAATCATTGTCACCAACTGATTTATCAGGTTTTGTTGATAAATAATAATTCATTTCTGTAAATCCAAAAGCACCAAGAACATATTTTGCAAATCTTATAACTTCAATTATTTCAGATTCCATCTGATCGAGTGTACAAAAAATATGTGCATCATCCTGTGTAAATCCTCTTACGCGTAATAAACCATGCAGCACGCCGCTTTTTTCATAGCGATAAACCGTACCTAGTTCTGCCCAGCGCAAAGGTAAATCTCTGTAACTTCTTAAATGAGTCTGGTAAATCATTATATGAAAAGGACAATTCATTGGTTTGATGTAGTAATCCTGTTCATCTACTTTCATACCGCTGTACATGCTATCTTTATAAAATCCCAGATGCCCGCTCGTTTCCCACAGCCAGCTTTTGCCCATATGCGGGGAGTAGAGTAATTCATATCCATTTTCTAAATGTGCTTTGCGCCAAAAGTCTTCTACTTCTAATCTTATCCTTGCGCCTTTTGGATGCCAGTAGATAAGACCAGCGCCTGCTTCTTCGTGCACGCTGAAAAGATCTAAAGATTTACCAAGCTTTCGATGATCTCTTTTCTTTGCTTCTTCAAGCATGAAAAGATATTCATCGAGCATTTTCTTTTTGGGAAAAGTAATACCATAAATTCTTTGAAGCTGTTTGTTCTTTTCATCACCGCGCCAGTAAGAGCCGGATATATTGAGAAGCTTTACAAATTTTATCTTACCGGGATTCGGCAGATGAGGTCCGCGGCAAAGGTCAGTAAATGAACCTTCTTTATATATACTTATCTTTTCTTTATTCTCATCCATTTCAGAAAGCAGTTCAACTTTATATTGATCTCCTTTCTTCTTAAAGAATTCAATTGCTTCTTTCTGTGATAGTTCTTCCCTTTCAAATCTGGTATCAGATTTTGAAAGTTCAATCATTTTATCTTCGATCAGTTTTAAATGATCTTCAGAAAGCTGGGTATTAATATCTATATCATAATAAAATCCGGCATCTATAGCGGGTCCAACACCAAACTTTGCCTCAGGAAAAATATCCTGTACAGCATGTGCCATCAGGTGAGACGATGAATGCCAGTAAACTTCTTTTCCTTCCGGATCATCAAATGTTAAAAATTTAACGGTACCGTCTTCAGTTAATGATCTATTTAAATCTCTGATAGTATCATTAAACTTTACCGCTAAAACTTCATCAGCCAAACGGTTTGAAATTGATTGTGCAATCTGATAACCTGAAATACCGCTTTCAAATTCTTTAACGGCACCATCAGGAAATGTAATTTTTATTTTACTCATAATATCTTTTCATAAAAAAAATCGGAGCAAACTCCGATGTGTTAATCAATCAGTGGGCTCTAAAGGAGTCTTCCGAAGGAATCCCTTTGGGAGAACCTTTAACCTTTACTCGACTAAAGATCATCAACAATATATTGTGGGCTCTAAAGGAGTCGAACCTTTGACCTTCTGCACGTCAAGCAGACGCTCTAACCAACTGAGCTAAGAGCCCAATTAAATTAAAAATTTAGAATTAAAAATTTACAATTACGAAATTGTTAATTGTACATTCTCAATTGTTAATTAGTTTTTAGTACCGAGAGCCGGAGTCGAACCGGCACGTCCCAATCGGGACACAGGATTTTAAGTCCTGTGCGTCTACCAATTCCGCCATCCCGGCTTAATTAAATAGCTTCAATATTTTTAAGAAACTCTTTTCCCGAACCACTTTTGAAATACTTTTCTCTCGTTCGAGCCTTTATTCTTGTATCAAATTCTTCAGAATAGATTAACTTAAAAGGTCTGTAAGGTTCAGTTGTTTTGTTTCTGCCTCCATTATGTTCAGCTAACCTTCTTTCAAGATTATTTGATAGTCCAACATAAATATAATTACGCTTGAGACTTTTTATTGCATAAACAAAGAACATAATTATTAAGTCCTCTGCGTCTACCAACCTGCCTGCCGGCAGGCAGGTTCCGCCATCCCGGCTTAATTAAATAGCTTCAATATTTTTAAGAAACTCTTTTCCAGAACCACTTTTGAAATACTTTTCTCTAATTCGAGCCTTTATTCTTGTATCAAATTCTTCAGAATAGATTAGCTTAAAAGGTCTGTAAGGTTCAGTTGTTTTGTTTCTGCCTCCATTATGTTCAGCTAACCTTCTTTCAAGATTACTTGATAGTCCAACATAAATATAATTACGCTTGAGACTTTTTATTGCATAAACAAAGAACATAATTTTTAAGTCCTCTGCGTCTACCAACCTGCCTGCCGGCAGGCAGGTTCCGCCATCCCGGCAAATACGTTGAAAAAAATCAATGGTAGAATGATTATTTCTAATTTTAGCGTGTAAAAATAGATAAAATGATATTTTGTTGCAAGAAATTGTTAATAACTATTTTTCTATACTTTTAACTGTCTGCAAAGAATGATTAACTTTAAACGAAGTTGTTTATTTCTCACAACTAAGAAATACCAATTTCTATTATCCTTAATAAGAATTGATTAACAATTGTCAATTTACTCTATTAACATTAAAAACACTTTCTACAAAATTATTAGTGATGGCATTAACTTTGTCGAAGTGCAATGATTAACTTTGCTTTATATTTATTAACAATAACGTGAATCAAAAATGAATATTTCACACATAGAACATATCGGTATTGCTGTAAAAAATATTGATGAGGCAATTAAATACTATCAAAATGTGCTTGGCTTAAAATGCTATGCCACAGAAGAAGTAGCAGATCAAAAAGTTAAAACTGCTTTTTTTATGGTTGGACAAACCAAAATTGAACTACTTGAATCAACTTCGCCGGAGGGACCTGTTGCAAAATTTATTGAGAAGAAAGGTGAAGGAATTCATCATCTTGCATTTGCGGTAACAGGGTTACAGAATTCACTGGATGAAGTTAAATCAAAAAATATAATGCTTATAGATGAAAAAGGACGCAAAGGTGCCGAAGGATTAAATATTGCTTTTCTGCATCCCAAATCAACATTCGGAGTGCTAACTGAACTTTGTGAGAAACCCTAATAAGTTATTAAAAAGTCATGCTATTATAATTTCTGTATCGCTACTAACAAATAGAGATGCTGAAACGAGTTCAGCATGACAATAAATAAAATAAAAATATACAGGTAAACATTATGGCCATGGAAGATAAAATTAAAGAATTGATGGCACTGCGTCAGCAAGCTAAACTTGGCGGCGGAGAAAAGCGCATCGAATCTCAACATAAAAAAGGAAAACTTACAGCAAGAGAAAGGCTGCAGCTTTTACTTGATGAAGGCAGCTTTGAAGAATTTGACATGTTCGTCTGTCATCGCAGCATTGATTTTGGTTTGGATAAAGAAACTTATCTATCAGATGGAGTAGTTACAGGATACGGTACTATCGATGGCAGGCTGGTTTATGTGTTCTCTCAGGACTTTACGGTTTTTGGCGGATCATTATCCGAAATGTATGCTCAGAAAATTTGTAAAGTAATGGATAAAGCGATGAAAGTCGGCGCACCGGTTATCGGCATAAATGACAGCGGCGGCGCTAGAATTCAGGAGGGCGTAAAATCTCTTGGAGGATATGCAGATATTTTTCAAAGGAATATCTTGGCATCAGGTGTTATTCCACAGATCTCCGCAGTATTTGGACCTTGTGCGGGTGGTGCTGTTTACTCGCCTGCTCTTACTGATTTTATCATTATGAATAAAAGTGCAAGCTACATGTTTGTTACCGGACCAAAAGTTGTAAAAACTGTAACTGGTGAAACTGTAACTGACGATGAGCTGGGTGGCGCAATGGTTCACGCTGCAAAATCAGGTGTTGCACATTTAGTATCTGATGATGAAGAAGAAGGAATATCATTAATTAGAAAATTACTTAGCTATTTACCTCAGAATAATTTGGAAGATCCACCAATACTGCCCTGTGATGATCCGATAGATAGATTAGAAGATATGCTTAACTCATTAATTCCCGAGGCGACAAATAAACCTTACGACGTTAAAGATGTTATTCATGCAGTTGTAGATCAGCACGAATTTTTAGAAATCCAAAGACACTATGCCCCAAACATAGTTACAGGATTTGCAAGGTTTAACGGAATGCCGGTTGGTATTGTTGCAAATCAACCAAGTTATTTAGCCGGTGTGCTTGATATAAACTCATCACGAAAAGCTGCACGTTTTGTCAGATTCTGCGATGCATTCAATATTCCTATTGTAACATTTGTTGATGTACCGGGATTTTTACCCGGAACAGCTCAGGAATATGGAGGCATTATTATTCACGGTGCAAAGCTTTTATTTGCATACGGAGAGGCAACGGTTCCAAAAGTAACAGTTGTGCTTCGCAAAGCTTACGGCGGTGCTTATGATGTAATGAGCTCCAAACATTTACGCGGTGATATTAATTATGCATGGCCCGGTGCTGAGATTGCAGTTATGGGTCCTAAAGGTGCAATTGAAGTTCTTCATCAAAAAGAATTGCAATTAATAACTGATCCTGAGGAAAGAATTAAATTTGTAAAAGAACGTGAAGAAGATTACCGTATGAAATTTGCAACTCCCTATGTTGCCGCAAAATACGGTTACATTGATGATGTTATTGAACCGAGAAATACACGATTCAGAGTAATTCGCGCACTACAGTCTCTTGCAACAAAAAAGGATGTAAATCCGCCTAAAAAACATTCTAATCTTCCACTATAAGAAAGGCATAAAAATGTTTTTAGGATTAATTCAACAAATAGCAAAAGACACATCATCAGTTACTATACATAAAAATTCGGATCTGTTTTTAAAGATTGATCCCTGGGGAATAGGTATGACAGTAATCGGTTATGTAGTTGTGTTTTTAGCACTGCTTTTCTTGTACCTTATCTTCGCAAACGTAACTAAAGTGCTGAATATAAATGTAAAAAGATTGCTAATGCGGGAAGGTAAAAGTGTAACTGTAGTGGAGGATTTATCAGTCTCCGGTGAAGTTAATGCAGCAATTGCAATGGCAATACATCTTTATTATTCAGAAATTCATGATAAGGAAGATGCAGTATTAACAATAAATAAAGTTTCAAGAGTTTACTCACCCTGGAGTTCAAAAATTTACGGAATAAAACAATTTCAAAGATAACTGAGAAAAAAAATTATGAAAAAATTTAAATTTACAATACAGGGCAATAAGTACGATGTCAATATTTTAAACGTCGAAGATAATATTGCCGAAGTCGAAGTGAATGGCGCAGTATATCAGGTTGAGGTAGATAAAGTAATTGCTCAAAGCAAAACACCAAAACTGGTAAGATCAGTTGCTGTACCAAGTACCGAATCAGTAAAATCCGAACAGCGAACAAGCGCACCCACTGCACCAAAGGGAGTAGGTTTTGTAAAATCACCTCTTCCCGGTGTCATTCTTCAGGTATATGTAAAAGAAGGTGACCATGTAAAAGTTGGAACAAAACTTCTTATGCTCGAAGCAATGAAGATGGAGAATAATATCAATGCCGATAAAGATGGTATTATTAAATCCGTTAAAGTTAAAACCGGCGATTCTGTTCTCGAAGGCGATGTACTTATTGAAATCGGAGTTTAACCATGGAACAGTTTTTTCAATTTATGGTTCATGGTTTCGATCAGTTCTTCAGGTATACCGCGTTTCCGAATTTTACAATAGGGCATGTTGTTATGCTGATTGTTGGGCTTCTGTTCATCTATCTTGCAATTGCAAAGGAGTATGAACCGCTTCTTTTAGTTCCAATCGGATTCGGAATTTTAATTGGTAATATACCTTTTTTACAAGGAGCTAATCTCCAGATTGGTATCTACGAGCCCGGAAGTGTAATGGGCTATTTATACTTTGGTGTGCTTAAAGGAATTTATCCGCCTCTGATATTTTTAGGAATTGGTGCCATGACAGATTTCTCAGCTCTGCTTTCAAATCCTAAATTAATGTTACTTGGTGCGGCAGCACAGCTCGGTATTTTTGGTGCTTATATGATTGCATTGTTTCTTGGATTTTTACCGGAACAAGCTGCAGCTATTGGAATAATTGGCGGGGCGGATGGACCAACTGCAATTTTCCTTTCATCTAAATTAGCTCCGGAACTTGTGGGTGCAATTGCAATTTCTGCTTATTCATATATGGCTCTTGTGCCCGTTATTCAGCCGCCGATAATGAGACTGCTGACAACTGATAAAGAGCGTGTTATCAGGATGAAGCCTCCCCGTTCAGTTTCAAAAACAGAAAAGATACTCTTCCCTATCGTAGGATTAATTCTTACAACATTAATTGTTCCCAGTGCAATGCCTTTACTAGGTATGTTGTTTTTTGGAAATATGCTAAAAGAAAGCGGAGTTACAAAAAGACTGGCAGATACTGCAAAAGGTTCACTGATAGATATCGTTACAATATTAATCGGATTAACAGTTGGTGCATCTACACAGGCAACAACATTTTTAACTTCGCAATCAGTCGGAATTTTTATTCTTGGTGCTGGTTCATTTGTTATTGCAACAACGGGCGGAATACTCTTTGTAAAGTTTATGAATTTATTTCTTAAAGATGGAAATAAAATTAATCCATTAATCGGAAACGCCGGAGTTTCTGCTGTACCCGATAGTGCACGCGTTTCTCAGATAATTGGTCTGGAGTATGACAAAACAAATCACTTGCTTATGCATGCAATGGCTCCAAACGTTGCAGGTGTTATAGGAAGTGCGGTAGCTGCAGGTATTTTGTTAAGCTTTTTTATGGGATAAAAAAATTAACGAATGGAAGTAAGAATGCATGGTTGCATGGCTGCATGAATGCATGCAGCCATGCAACCATGCATTAAACCTTTTATGTTAAAGGATGATCTTGGTTAAACTTTTTCAATCTAAATTCTAAATCTTTAAATTGATCCCGTTTAACAAGCGATACACAGGCACGAATCCCCTCTAATCTTTCACTTCCGGTAATGGCTAATGAAATTGCACTTATACCATAATATAAAAGTTCGTGCAGTAATTCATCACCGGAAAAACCGGGATAAGCAAAAGTAAAGTAAAAACCATCAGCAATTGGTTCGCCGTCATCTTTATCATAAACAATTTTAAAACCGTTATCTGTAAAAAGCTCTTTCATAATTTTAGCCTTCTCACCGTACTCTTTAACTTCCTCAACAAAATCCAGTGTGCCGTCGTTGGCTGCTTTAAATATTGCTGCAAGAGCATATTGTGCTGAATGAGATATGCCTGCACTCATAGCATAAATACTTCCGTAAATCATCGAATGCCCGAATAAATCTTTAGCGTAATACTTTTTTAAGTTAGGATAACTTCTGTCGTATAATTCATCCGAGATGACCATCATTCCGATCCTCTGACCCGCATAACTAAATGCTTTGGAGCTGGAAATGGTAAGAATATAATTATCAGTGTAATTTGCAACAGACGGTTGATAAGGAGGAACACCCGGTTTTGACATATCTCGTCTGAAATCCATTGCAAAGTAAGCAAGATCTTCGATTGCAATTACATCATACTTGTTGCACATATCACCTATAATCTTTAATTCTTTTTCTGTAAAACAAATCCAGGAAGGGTTATTCGGATTTGAATAGAGCATGCAGGAAATATTTCCCTCGCTTAAAATCGATTCAAGTTTATCTTTTAATTTATCACCGCGGTAATTGTAAACATCAAACGATGCAATTTTTTGTCCCAGTACTTTTAACTGCTGACGGTGTACAGGAAATCCGGGATCGATAAGCAGCGAAGTATCTTTGTCAGGATTACATCTATTTAAAGTCATAAATGCTGCAAAACTTCCCATCATAGATCCGCCAGTGGGTACGCAGCTTTCAGGACTGACTTCAATATTCATAAATAATTTTACAAACCTGGCTGTTTCCACTTTAAGAGATTGAATACCATAAATATCAGGATAGATCGCAGCAACGCCTTTCTTTAAAGCTTCTATCTCTGCTTCAACACCCACTTTTGTTGGCGGCAGACCGGGAATCCCCATTTCCATTCTAACAAATCTTTCCCCTGTGGATTTTTCAATCTCATCCACAAGTTTTTTTATCTCGCGGATGGTTGCTCCGCCTATGCTTTCTAATTTACTGTCTTTAATTTTTTGAGTGACAATTTGAAAATCAATCGGAGTAATTTTGGTTTGTGTATTCATTGATATGTCAGTATTAAAATTGAAAATTAATCTTTATTTAAAATTAAGCACCATATTTTGTGGAAGCAAATATTTTAGTAGCTGTTGCAATAATAGAATTTCAAAAAATAGATTGAGTAAGCATCTCATTAATTTTTTACTTGTTAAAAATTAAAAGTAATTTTTACAATCACTTATTCTCATTGTTACATCAATATGTGTCAATTACAAAGTGTATTGTCTCAACATTTTTATTATTTTGAACAATATCATAAAAATATTTATGATTTATCAAAAATGAATTGGCTCAATTTATGCTCAAAATAGATCGATTTATAAAATATTTAGTACTGAATCATCAAATCAAATATTAAGAGGAATTAAATGCATAATTTGCTTCTAAAAAAAATTCAAAATAAATCAGCGGTTGTTGGTATAATCGGACTCGGTTATGTGGGTCTGCCATTAGCACTAGAGTATGCCTTAAAAGGATTTAAAACTATCGGGTTTGATATCGATGTAAGAAAAATTCCGATATTAAATGCAGGTAAAAGTTATATAAAGCATATTAAAGAAGATAAAATCAAAAAGACTGTAAACAGTAAAAAGTTTTTTGCAACTGCAGATTTTTCAAGATTACCCGAAGCAGATATAATAATAATATGTGTTCCTACTCCACTTAATGAGCACCGCGAGCCGGATATGACTTATATAGAAAATTCCGGTAAAATTATAGCACAGTATTTAAGAGAAGGACAATTTGTATCTCTTGAATCATCCACTTATCCCGGTACTACAGAAGAAATACTCTTACCAATGTTTGAAAATGCACCGTTACTCCAAAATTCAAAAAGAAAAGCAAAACCATTTATAGTTGGTAAGGATTTCTTTTTAGCATTCTCACCGGAGCGCGAAGATCCGAATAATCCAAAGTACTCTACTGCTACAATACCAAAAGTTGTAGGCGGAGTTACTGCAAACTGCTTAAAGATAGCGCTGGCAATTTATAATCAGGTGATAGTAAATACTGTTCCGGTATCATCACCTCGTGCTGCCGAAGCTACAAAACTGCTTGAGAATATTTATCGATCAATTAACATTGCCCTGGTTAATGAACTTAAGATGGTATTTGAAAGAATGAATATAGACGTTTGGGAAGTTATTGATGCTGCTGCAACTAAACCTTTTGGATTCCAGGCATTCTACCCGGGTCCGGGTTTAGGAGGTCACTGTATCCCCATCGATCCCTTTTATCTTACATGGAAAGCAAGAGAATTTGAAATCAGTACAAAGTTTATTGAATTAGCCGGAGAGATAAATACTTTTATGCCGTATTATGTGATTGAAAAAGCCGGAGAGGTTCTTAACAAATTCAAAAAATCTCTTAATGGATCTAAGATATTAATACTTGGTGCTTCTTACAAAAAAGATATCGACGATATGCGCGAATCACCTTCACTAAAACTAATTGAAATTCTTAGAGAGAAAGGTGCAAAAGTGGATTATAATGATCCCTATATTCCAAAATTGCCAAAAACAAGAAGATATCAGTATGATATGGAATCAGTGGAATTAAATAAAAAGAATCTATCTAAATATGATCTTATTCTATTAAGCACCGATCACTCTGAATACAATTATAAATTTATTTCTGCAAGTTCTAAACTTGTGCTTGATACAAGAAATGCATTTGAAAGAGCGGGCATAAAATCGGAGAAAGTGTTTAAAGCATAAACAGAGAATGTAAAAATAAAATTGATTTTAATGATCAGTAAAAACAGAACAATTTGGCGATTAAAAAAACATGAAAAATTTTGCAATAACAGGTGTAGCAGGCTATATAGCCCCAAGACATTTACAGGCAATCAAAGACACAGGCAACAATCTTGTTGCAGCAATGGATCCGCATGATTCCGTTGGAATACTTGATCGTTATTTTCCGGGCACTAGTTACTTTACGGAGTTTGAAAGATTTGACAGGCATCTTGAATTAATCAGAAGAACCAAATCGTACGAGAAAGTTGATTACCTTTCAATCTGCTCACCAAACAATCTGCACGATGCGCATATACGATTAGCATTACGTGTGGGAGCTGATGCTATTTGCGAAAAGCCTTTAGTATTAAATCCCTGGAATCTTGATCAGCTTCAGGAGTTAGAAAAAGAAACCGATAAAAAAGTTTATTCAGTGCTGCAGCTTCGGGTGCATCCGGCACTAATTGCTGTTAAGGAACAAATTGAGAAACGAAAGTCCGAAAATAAAAAGCATGAAGTAATTCTCACTTACATTACATCACGCGGACCCTGGTATCAGTATTCCTGGAAAGGAAGAGAAGATATATCCGGAGGTGTTGCAACAAACATCGGTATTCATTTCTTTGATTTATTACTCTGGCTTTTTGGAAAGGTTGAGACGAACCATTTATTTTTAAGAGAATTTAATAAGGCTTCCGGCTTTATGGAACTAAAGAATGCAAACGTTAGGTGGTATTTATCAATTGATTCAAAAGATTTACCAAAAGAAGCAATTGAAAAAAATAAATCAACTCATAGATCAATCACAATCGATGGAACTGAGCTTGAATTTACCGAAGGATTTACAGATCTTCATACAAGGATTTATGAAGAAATGATGACAGGCAAGGGATTCGGTATCGAGACTGCAAGACCTTCAATAGAAGCAGCCTATAATATCAGACATCTACCAGTTACAAAAATAAATGAATTGATGCATCCTTTTATGATTTAGAATTTGAACAGTAAGAATTTGTGTATAGCCATTGGGCTTTCAGGCACTAACAATATTATTAAACGGAGAATTGAATGAGCGATAAAAATAAATTTTATGTTAATGAATATGCAGTTGTCGATGATAACGTGGAAATAGGCGAAGGAACTAAAGTATGGCATTTCTCACATATCCAGAGCGGAAGTAAAATCGGTAAGAAATGTGTATTCGGTCAGAATGTAAATGTGGGAAACAATGTTACTATCGGTGATTATTGTAAAGTGCAAAATAATGTTTCAATTTATGAGGGTGTAACTTTAGAGGATTATGTTTTCTGCGGACCCTCAATGGTTTTTACAAACATACTAGATCCAAAATGCAAGTACCCGCAGGTTGGTGCCCAGTTTTACGTTAAAACTCTGGTTAAAGAAGGAGCATCCATAGGTGCAAATGCAACTATCGTTTGCGGACACACTTTAGGAAAACATTGTATGATCGGAGCAGGCGCTGTGGTTACAAAGGATGTACCCGATTATGCGCTTGTTGTTGGAAATCCCGGCCGCGTTGTAGGATGGGTTTCTGAAGCTGGCAAAAAATTAAAGTTTGATGCTGAAGGTAAAGCTTTTTGCGAAAAATCAGGTAAAAATTATTTACTTAAAGACAATGTAGTTATAAGTGATTAACTCAGTAGCTTAATTAGATATATTATAATTAGTTATAAGTTTTATTGAATATCTGATTAAGTATTTGTTTGCTCATATTCCTTCTATACCATATCCCCTTTATGTAAGTCAATACCCGCAAGAATAAACATTTAAAACCATATTTAAAAAATTTGAACGCGCTGCACCGGCTGCTGCAAAATAAAATACACTAATTTGCTAATCTAAATGATCGCCATTCCAGAAGCGGTAATTAAATTTCATTACACAGATTTGCTCCCATCAAAATCTTAATTTCTTCACTTAATTATCCGGTTATTTAATAGCTAATTGGAAATTTTCATCGCCGAATATCTACCTCTTCTATTGTTCAGAATTCATCAGCAGAAACTGTATGTGGTTGCGCGGATATGTAGTTCTGATAATTTTGATAATAAAATTGATGAGTCACAATACTATTATCGTATACAAATAAAACCAGAAATGAAAATTATTTATTGATTCTGGTTGAAACTTAACGGTGACTCTAATCGAAATAATCAGAAAACCATTGCATAATTTGTTGTATATAAATTAATTCAAACGGTAATTTTTTACTTTTAATCGGTTAATTTTAGAATGGATAATGTAGCAGCTAGATTTATTTGTGTATTTATTTTGCCTCTTAATTATTTATGATTTCGGTTTGATTATTGTTACTTTATAATATTCTATTTTAAAACTTTGAATGTAATGGCAGCGGACAGATTAAAATTTATACTTCTTATATTATTTTCGTTATTTATTACAATCTCCAACTCACCTTTACTTTTTGCTCAGGAAGAAGAAGAGCCGATATTATATTATCAGATGGAACCGCTTGATGATAGTCTATTTATAAAGATACAGGAAGAATTGTTTATTGATCCGCCGGATCCAAAAGCGGAGATTGTAGTCGATATACGCAATGCTACCGATCAGACGATATCTGTCAAAGGAAGCTTATATCCTTTGCTTGCGTTAAAACCCGAAACCCGTGCAAGAATAATAACTTATCCCTTTAAACTTAATTTAGAAGAGACAATAAATTATGGAAGTTTATTTACCCGCGTTCTTGATAAATTAAGATTTAATAACATACTAAATCCTCCGACGGTATTTCAGATATCCCCCACTTTGGGATATATAAATCCTTACTTTCAGATAATGGGCGGCGAAAGATTTGGGATACCTCTCAAAAAAGACATTGGTATTTCAATAGGATTTGGAACACCATACTCAGGTCCGCTAGAAACTAACTACACCGATGTAAGTTTTCACATACTTGGATTCCGGGGCGGTGTATTTACGGCAGTTGATGCAATGGTCGAACTTAAAGGATCTGAGAATCATAATAATTTGTTTGTTACTAATGGTTATCAGCTGGCTTATACGATTCCCTTTGGTAATTTTTTTGAAATAGGATATCTCTCATCATCAAGCAAGTTTGCAGAATCCCAGATACTTAAGTACACAAAACAAACAGTAAATAAAGAGAACATAATCCTTAATCCTGATGGAACAATCAAATATCAGCCGTACTTGCTGCAGGGCGGATTTTTAACTTACGAATTCCGGTACCCTGTAAAAGTACTGGGAGCAACCAGGAGCAAGTTTTACTTTGCAAACTTTATAGATGAATTTCATGCAGGTTTTATGGGAAGAGAACTGACACTTGCCGGAAGTGTATTTGATCTGAGAATGGATTACATGTTTAATAGCCCTGTTAGAAATAACCAGTTTGTGATGGATATAAGTGTCCAAAAGATATTTGATTACTGGGCATACAGTGCAATAGCCATAGGACCCAGTGTTATAGTGAGTAAATTAAAAGGTGGAGGCATAGGGTTGACTTCCATCTTTGTGAATATAAGAGTAAAGGTTGGCAGCTCGCTTTAATATTTGTGCCATGCTATAATTGCCGGCATACTTATATTTCGAACAATACTTCAAATCAACAAGTATAAGAATTAAGATCTACTACCTTCGGTCGTCAGGCTCACCCCTTCTGGGATTCTTCCTTAGGAATGGCTATGCCAGAGATGACATTGGTGGTGATGTTAATTAAATCTTTTTGTCATTTCGATTCCGATTCATCGCATAGGCGTCAACTTAAGGGAATCAATTTTTAATTAAATACAGGCTAATTGTTTGAATTCTGATTTAATTTAGAATTATTAATATGTCATGCCTACGGCATTTTGTTCTATTTTTTCTTTCTGTTTCTACAAACCTGCCTGCCGGCAGGCAGGTATTCTATCCCTCTGGGATGAAGAAAAATAAATCCCGATAGGGATGAAATCTTTATAGATATGTTGCTAAAAACAGTATATAAAATCCCTTTAGGGATGATATATAATGCCTTAATTTATTCTATAATCAGAACAACTGATCCAATTTCCAATGGAAAACATAGTTACTATGTTGACGCTTATGCGATTCATCGGGAGAGAAATCTTTAAGATCCCGCAAATTAATTCCGGATAACATTAGCGAAGTTGTATATTTTTCATTCGCAAATCTACGATCACTGAAAACTATTCTCCAATCACTGATCACTGATAACTGATCACTTACTACTAATTAACAAAAAGATTTCTATATTTGAATCATTAATAATTGATCAAAAAAACATAACTTTGATTTAGTTTATTAATTGTAATTACAGCAGTTATAAAAGTAAATGAATAAAAAATATTTTTATAATTTACAGCTGTTTTAATTAACGTGAAAATTTTGGTGGATTGTTTCTTTCATAATATCCAACCGGAACAATTATCAAATACAATTTTGCAATCATCCAACTATAAATTTATAAAGTGATTGTGTTTCTTATATCAAATACCCTCATTATTTTATAGGCTGAAACTTACAATTTTATACCGGCTTAATCTGACCGGGTTCTATGGGTGAAAAATTATTAAATATTAAAATTCAGAAATCAATATATGAGCAATCCAAATTTGAATGATACTGACGTTGATGAAAGTCAAAGCAGTACGTTAAAAGACTATCTGATCTTATTCAGTGCAAACATCAAACCTGTATCGGCAATATTAATAGCCAGTCTTATTATATCAATCATTTATGCAATATCTGCCAGGGATATTTTCAAAACATCAACAGCATTAAAAATTACTAAGCCGGGCGGCAGCATACTTCAATCCCCTCTTATGCCTGAGATAAGTGATTATGGTAACGACAGGTTTATAGCAAACGAAATTGAAATATTAAAGAGTAATAACATACGCGAAAGAATTGCCAAAATACTGCTTGATACATTATTAAAGAGTAATGATCCGAAATCATTTCATTTATTATTAACTGATGAGTTTGGAGAAGACAGCAGACCTAAAACTGTTCCGGAAATTGCCGGTGTGCTTGGCAGTGCAGTTCAGATAGAGCAGAAACGCGGATTGGATATTATTGATATCAGTGTGGAATCACAGGCACCTAAAGAAGCTGCTCTTATCGCTAATGTTTATGCAAAGGAATATCTTACCTACAACTTAGAAATAAGCAGAGATCAGCTTACGTTTGTTAGAGAGTTTCTGGCAAATCAGCGGTTAGAAAAAAAAGAACAGCTTAATGATGCTGAAGAAATATTAAGATCTTACCAGGAACGCGGAGGAATAATTGCACTGGATCAGCAGGCTCAGACTTTAATACAGCAGCTTGCACAATTTGAAGCACAGAAAAATGCTACCCAGATCGAAATTGAAGCATCAAGTGAAGTGTTAAAGCAGTACCGCGATGAGTTATCAAAACAGGATCCTAAACTTGCAGATTATCTTGCTTCCGCTACATCAGAAACTTATATAAAAGCCTTGCAGGATCAGATTGCCGAGTTACAGATACGCAGAGATCTTGCGTTAGCTAAGACTGATACTAAAACAGATTTCAGTGATCAGTTAAGAGATTATGATAATAAAATAAAAGATCTTAAAGGTAAACTTGCCGAAAAAATAAAAGTACTTAAAGCAGGAATCTTTGCCAGCAGTCCGGAAGAAGTTAAAAATCTAAGTCAGAAAATTATTGAAGAAGAGATTAAAAACGGATCACTTAAAACCACGCTTAACGAATTGAATCTTGTAGTAAAGAAGTATGATGAAAGATTTAACAAGCTTCCAAAAACATCTATTGAACTTGCAAGGTTTGAAAGAAACAGAGAATCGTTAGAAAAACTTTACACACTTGTTGAAGAAAAATACCAGGAAGCAGTAATTAATGAGCAATCCCAGCCGGGTAATGTTCTTATAATAGATGATGCAAGAGTACCATACTCACCTGCAAAACCAAACAGAGCGCTTATAATAATTGTGGGATTACTGATTGGTGCCGGTTTGGCTTTTGCTTATGTATTTCTGAAAAATTATTTTGATAATACTGTTAAAACTCCGGAAGACCTGCAGAAAAGAAATATTAATGTATTGGCATGGCTGCCCAGGGTAGATGAGCTTCTGCTTAAAGAATCGAGTAAAGTTGATTTTATAATTCTTAATAAACCGGACTCTGTTACAAGCGAATCTTTCAGGGCACTCCGGACGAGAATACAATTTTCCAGACCTGATAAAGAAACACTTAAAACAATTGTAGTTACATCTCCCGCTCCGCAGGAGGGTAAAACTTTTGTTACAATAAACCTGGCAGGCAGTTTTGCGCAGGCTAATAAAAAAGTACTGCTGGTGGATTGTGATTTAAGAAAACCAAGAGTGCACAGGGTGTTTGACATTGCAAAAGAGCCCGGATTAATAGATTACCTTGTGGGAGATAAGACTCTTGAGGAAATAACGCACACGGGTGAAATGCCTAACCTGAGTTTCATCTCATCAGGAACTATTCCTCCAAACCCCGCCGAGATGCTGGATTCCAGACAGATGGATGAATTTCTTGCGCTTGTAAGAGGAATGTATGATTATATAATCATCGATTCACCGCCGATAATAGCAGTCACTGATGCCGAGATTCTTTCAAAGAAAGTTGATGGGGCTGTACTTGTGGTTTCATCAGAGATTACTGAATACCAGATGATGGAACGTGCTTATCAATTAATTAAACATGATAATACAACGCTTATAGGTACAGTGCTTAATAACTTTGATACGCGAAGTGCCTACGGCACGTACTATAAATACAAGTATTATTATTATTATGCTTCAAAGAAGTAAAGTTCATATTTTCTGATAATGATTTTTTAAGATGCCACAGACTCATGCTGTGGCATTTCTTTTTAATACTAAGGTGTTGTGTATTGATTGTGAACTAACTGAACCCACCCCCGAAATGAATCCGGGGCAGGCCCTGCCCTCTCCCGAATCGAGTTCGGGACAAGCTCTTTCGCTAAGGGAGGGAACTAGAACAACCAAGGAATTGACAAAACGCTTTATGTCATCTCGATGATTGAAATGAGGAGCTTTCCTACCGTGGTAGGAGATCTTAAACTTAATACTAGTTGATATGACTAATTATTGAACGCATAAGATTTTCTTCATTGAACAGCCATATATAAATATGTATATTTTTTTGTATAAAATTTATTAATTCTATGACCAAAACCAGCTTTGATTGGGATGAAAATAAAAATCTTGCAAATCTTAAGAAACACAACGTACTGTTTGAAGAAGCACAATTTGCATTTTTAGATAAGAATAGAATTATTGCCAAAGATATTGAACATAGCAAAACAGAAAAGCGCTACTATTGTTTCGGTAAAACAGACAAGGGGATTTTAACTGTAAGATTTACGTACCGGGATAATAAAATAAGAATCATTGGAGCCGGATATTGGAGAAAAGGAAAGCAGATTTATGAAAAAGAAAACAAGTAAAAAAGTCAAGAGTCAAAAACCTCCCGGAGGGATGGCAAGCCAAAAAATCAAAAGTGTTGATTTAAAGGTAGTTAAGGAAAACAAGGTTGCTTATCAAACTGATAAAAAAAATGTTAAATCACCAATATATACAGATGGGGAAATTGGTAAAATTGAAATAGTTAAAGATTTTCTACCCTCACCGGATGAACTAATTTTGAAAGACACCACTATTAAGGTTACACTAAATCTTAGCAAATCAAGTGTTAAATTTTTTAAAGAGCTGGCAGATAAACACGGCAGTCAATATCAAAAAATCATAAGAATAATACTGGATAGTTACTCTTCAAATTATATTAAATAAGCACAGAAAATTATTATAACTTTTTTACTGCCAATAATCTAATCCCACTTCTGCTCCCACCGGCCGATCGTCGAAATGACAAATAAATTTAATTGACAACACCACTAATGTCATCTCGAGCGACAGCGAGAGATCTTAAATCCGCTACTGGTTGAAAGGCTTGATTATTGAGCACATAAGATTTCCTGCCTAACGGCAGGCAGGCTCACCCCTTCGGGCTCCCATTGGGATGGCTATGCCAGAAATGACAATGCAGAAGAATGACGAATATCGAACAAGTCCCGAAGGGATGGCTATGCCAGAATTTTGAATGATGAATTTTTTTTTGATGGAACATATATTCAGTATGACAATCTGAACCCACCTCCGAAATGAATCCGGGGCAGGCCCTGCCCTCTCCCACCCTCCGTCCCTCGACTCCCCCGATAAATCGGGGCAAGCTGCTCGGGATGATACTGAGCGCAGGGTGACAGCGGGGCAAGCCATCCTTACGAGAGGCAGGCGGCAGCGAGCCTGACTACCGAAGGTAGTAGATCTTCACTCCGCTGCTGGTTGATATCCCTTTTAAGCAAGGATGAAATATTAATTAGATTTTATCTATTCTTTTAATATTAATCCATATATTTTTAATATTAAAATAAAGGAGTAATATGCAAACTGCAGTGGTAACCGGCGGGTCCGGTTTTTTAGGATCGCATTTGTGTGATAAATTAATAAGCAATAACATTTCCGTTATCTGCATTGATAACCTGTTAACAGGAAGTCTTGATAACATACAGCATCTGTTCGGTAACCCGCTGTTCAGATATATAAAACACGATATAACAAATTTTATACATGTACCGGGCAGAGTCGATTTTGTACTGCACTTCGCTTCCCCTGCCAGTCCGCTGGATTATCATCAATTACCTATAGAAACTTTAAAAGTAGGATCGATGGGCACACATAAAGCACTTGGTCTTGCAAAAGAAAAAAAAGCAAGATTTCTTCTTGCTTCAACTTCGGAAGTATATGGTGATCCGCTTGAGCATCCGCAAAAAGAGAATTACTGGGGCAATGTAAATCCTATTGGTCCAAGAGGAGTTTATGATGAAGCAAAACGATTTGCAGAAGCGCTTACGATGGCTTATCAGCGGTACCATGGTGTTAGTACAAGAATAGTAAGGATCTTTAACACTTTCGGTCCGCGTATGCGATTGAACGACGGACGGGCTATACCTGCATTCTTTGATCAGGCTTTAAAGAATAAACCTATAACAGTTTTTGGAGATGGAAGTCAGACGAGAAGTTTTATTTATGTTGATGATGAAATTGACGGAATATTAAAATTACTTTTTTCCAATGAGAACGAGCCGGTTAACATCGGAAACCCAGAGGAGATTACAATCAAACAAATTGCGGAAGAAATTATTAAAATATCTGAGTCAGGCAGTAAAATAATTTATGAAGTCTTGCCCGTTGATGATCCTAAGGTAAGACAACCGGATATTACCAAGGCAAAAACAATATTGGGCTGGGAACCAAAAATTAATCGGCTAGACGGACTGCGCCGTACGATGGAATACTTTAAGGAAAAAATATTGATTGATAAAAAATGATTCTGGATGTGTAGGCTTTGCGACATCCCGATTCTATCGGGACTGGATACTTGATTTAATGGGCAGAGGGCAAAGCGGTATGGGCAGATGATGTGAGTTCAATAATGAACATTGTTTTGCAGTTATACTGAAATAATACCCAATCAGTATAATTTGAAATTTAAAAGACTTATGATATTTTATAACGTAACAAGACCTTAAATTATTTATGAAAAATTATATAAAAGAATTAACACCGGAAAAAAAATTATTCCTGTCACTCAATCTTTATTATGCCGCAAAAGAACTAAAAACAGAATCACTTAAAAAATTCCATCCTGAATTAACTGCTACAGAAATAAAAGAAAAAGTTAAAAAGATATTTTTATATGCAAGATCTTAACCTTTTTGCACTCTATATTGATATACTCGGAAGGTATCAGATACCCTATTTTGTTACCGGTTCTGTTGCATCGATAGTTTATGGTGACCCCAGACTTACACACGATATTGATCTTGTAATAAATCTTAATAATATAAATGTAGATATTTTCTTAAAAGCATTTCCATCTGATCAATTTTACTGTCCGCCGGAAGAGGTTATAAGAACTGAAATGAACAGAAGTGCAAGGGGTCATTTTAATCTGATACACCACGAAACCGGATTTTGGCATAGCCATCCCTATGGGAAAAGCTGATATTTATCTTATTGGAAGCTCAGAGCTGCATTTTTGGGCAATGCAGAACAGCAGACACATTGATTTTGCAGGTAGTAAAATTAATATAGCACCGCCAGAGTATGTGATTATTATGAAACTGGAATTTTATAAAGAAGGCAACGCTGAAAAACATCTATCGGATATTAAATCGATACTAAATAATTCCAGTGACTTGATCGATTATAATTTGCTGAAGAAGCTAATCAACGAAAGAAGTTTAACTGCAGAATGGGCAGCAGCGGAAAAGTTATCAGAGAACAGTGATCAGCCGAGGCGGAGTGAACTGTAAGTAGTGAGTAGTAAGTAGTAAATAGTGATTAGTAATACCTGAAAAAGTTAACACTCCATATGTCATCTCTGGCATAGCCATTCCTAAGGAAGAATCCCCGTAGGGGTGAGCTTGACTACCGAAGGTAGTAGATCTTAAACTTAATACCAGTTGATATGACTAATCGACTAACAACTAATAACTAACATCTAATTCCTAACAACTTACAATCAATCGCTTTCTTAAAGTAAAATCAATTAAAACACGAATGTTCTTAGTTATAGAATTTACAATGCTTTCAAAATATTGATGCCATTAACTATTATCTGAAATTTTTTGTAAGTTACTAAAGTTATAAAACCGTGTTTCAGTATAGATTATATTAATACTTAAAATATTATTACCTAATATCATTTTTAATTATGGATAAACCATTAAAATATTGGAGTTATTCAGAAGAACCTCAATCGGAAGTCCTGATTATTGAGCACACACTTAAATATGCGGATATTGATTCTATCAAAGCAATAATCGATAAATACGGCTTGAGCAGATGTAAGGATGTTTGGGAAAGATTTCTTTTACCTGATAAAAGGTTAATCAAATTAAATTATTTCCTTGCAAAGTTCATCTTCAAAATATCTTTTATTGATGATGAAATAACTGATTATTTAAGACAACATGATAAAACCAGAAGGGATTACATTAATGAAATTCCTGACTGAAAAAACACAGGTTATTTTTAATGAATTAGCGGAAGAAATTTTATTAAAAGATTTTACCTTTGTCGGAGGCAGTGCAATATCATATTACCTTAAGCATCGTTTATCTGAGGACCTGGATTTCTTTACGTGGCAAAATGAATTACCTGCGATTCTTAATGAACTTCCGAAAAAGCTTTCCAGACGGCATAAAGTTGATATCGCTAATATTAGTTCAGTGTACGCTGATTTTATTATTGATGATGCAAAAATCACTTTTTTTGCGAATGATTGGGAAGTTTTAAAGGAAAATCGAACTAATATCATTAAAAATATTTTTATTGCAGATCTTAAACTTTTATGTGCTATGAAAATTAATACACTCTCATTAAGAGCAAAGTACAGGGATTATTATGACTTGTATGTTATAAATAAAGAAAAGTACAGTCTAAAAGACATATATAATTTTGCTTCTTTTTATATACCCGGTATGAATAAGAAAGTTTTTGGGATGGAGCTGACATACATAAAAGACATTGAAGATGAGAACATAAATCATCTTTATCCTAAATATCAAATCTCTTTAACGGAAATTAAAAAACATTTCGAAACGGAGTTTGCTAAATTTTTGTAGCAAACCTATTCCAGCCATAACACTCTTGTAATTTACAATTTGCCACGGAGTGAGATCCACCGAGGCGGAGTGAACTGTAAGTAGTAAATAGTGATTAGTAATACCTTCAAAGATAACACTACAAATGTCATCTCTGGCATAGCCATTCCTAAGGAAGAATCCCCGTAGGGGTGAGAGATCTTTAAGATTTCTCCCTTCGGTCGAAATGACAAAACAAAAGTGTGATCAGTGATTAGTAATACCTTCAAAGATAACACTACAAATGTCATCTCGACGATTGAAATGAGGAGCTTGCCTGCCGGAGGTTGGAGATCTTATTCACATTTTTAAATGCGTTACTAATCATTTAACGCAATAGATTTCCTGCCTAACGGCAGGCAGGCCCCCGATGGTCTCCCATTGGGATGGCTGTGCCAGAAATGACAAGACAGCAGAATGACGAATACTGAACAAGTTCCGAAGGGATGGATGCCTTGAATTTTGAAGTTCTGAAGAATGTCACCAAGTGGTTGGTGACAGCCAGGGAAATCTTTTTTGAATATCGAATTTTGAATACTGAATTTTGAATAATGAAGTTTGTAGAGACGTAGCATGCTACGTCTTTACTGTATTTGGTTTTGAGACGACTCACCGAGTCGCCTTTACGGTATAGACGCTGCGGCGTTTTGTATTTTGAATAATGAATATTGAACAAGGCACGAATGGATGGATACCCTGAATTTTGAAGTTCTGAGGAAAAAGTCGCCGTTTACTTTTAACATTATAGAAATAAAAAGTTTAATGTTTTTTTTATTGAAATAGGTATACATAAACCTTATTTTTAAGTTATATTCATATTGAAAGATATACAATGCAACCTTCAAATTTTATAGAGGATTTTTTGGAAAATGTATCCAAACTCCCATTAGACGATCAGCTGATGATCTCAGAGATTATTCACAAAAGAGTTATTGAAGCTAAAAGAAAAGCTCTGGCTAATACAGTAAAAGAAAGCAACGAAGAATATCTTTCTAACAAAACCGGAAAAGGGAATGTTGATGATTTTTTAAAAGACCTGGAAAATAAATAATGATTTTAAATTGGTCTTCTTCCTTCAAGAGAGCCTTCAAAAAAATAACAAAAAATAACCCTGAGCTTAACAATAAAATTATTGGAGTGCTGCGATTACTTCAAAAAGATCCTTTCTATTCCGAATTGAAATCCCATAAACTGAAAGGGATTTTGGATGGTAACTGGGCTTGTACAGTAGAGTATGATGTACGCATTGTTTATTCGTTTGTTAAAAATCCGGATAATAATGAAACAGAAATTCTGCTAATTAATATAGGCAGCCACGAAGAAGTATATTAGCATTTTTTAGGGGATCTTATCTAGACGATTGAAATGAGGAACTTGCCTGCCAGAGGTAGGAGATATTAAACCTTATAATAGTTGATATGACTAATTATTTAATGCAATAGATTTCCTGCCTACCGGCAGGCAGGCTCCCCCGACTCGTCGGGGCCGAAATGACAATGCAGAAGAATGATGAATATTGAACAAATCCCGAAGGGGTTGATACCCGGAATTTTGAAGTTCTGAGGAATGGCACCAAGTGGTTGGTGACAGCCATATATGTATATATAAATTTTGCAATTAAATAGCCCCACCTTTTAAGGTGTGTTGCATAACTCCGAAAGGGTCATTTCGAAGGAGTCTTCGACTGAGAAATCTTTCGATTATACTACGAAAAAGATTTCTCCCTTCGGTCGAAATGACATTCATTTGACTTCTGCAACAGACCCTTTTAAGGTGGGGAAAACAATTATCCGATTAATTATGGGGCTTTAGTCCAAAGTTGATTCTTTATTTGGACTAAAGTCCAGGTTTCTGTTCTAATTTTACTTACCCCGCCATAAACCTGCCTGCGGTAGGCAGGTGACGGGGCTATAAAAAGGTAAATATCGCTAAGTTGACTCCTATGCGATTGAATCGGAAATGGATGCTGCTTGTCCCTTCGGGAGATGCTGCTTGTCCCTTCGGGAGATACTGAATGCTGGAGGATAAATACCAGATATGAGAGTACATCAAATTGTAGAATGCCAGGAGTGAAGCTTACAGTGAAAGACACCCGTTGTGATTAAGTAGTATTTCTTTATATTTTTATGTTATGACAAAAGATGAAATTATAAAATATTGGATTGATGCATCTGATTTCGATTTTAGAGCTATGTAAAATCTTTATCTAAGCAAAGATTATGTTTGGTGTCTGTTTCTTGGGCATCTGGTTATTGAGAAATTATTAAAAGCAATTACTATCAAAAACAACGCTCAATCTATTCCCAAAATTCACGACTTAAATAAATTAGCGATTGCTGCAGGATTGGAAATAGATAGTGCACTAGCAGACCTTTTAGATATTATAACCGCTTTTAATATTGAGGCGCGATATCCCGATTATAAAAAAGAATTTTACATAAAAGCTGATGATGAGTTTACACTTTATTATAAAACTAAAATTATTGAATTAAGAAAATGGCTTATAGATCAATTGAACAAATAAAAGATATCGTTCACAAGTTTTATGAATTGCTGCTAAAGGATGGCTATCCTGTAGAGAAAGTTTTTTTATTTGGATCACAAGTAAAAAATGAAGTGAATTCTGAAAGTGATATAGATATTGCAATTGTGTTGAGGAATTATTCTAAAGATAGATTTACAACAAGGTTAGAGTTGATGAAGTACTGCAGACAATTTGATGAAGTTATCGAGCCACATCCCTTTTTATCTTCAGAATTTAATGATGCAGATCCTTTTAGCGCAACCATTGTTAGTGAAGGATTAGAAATCTATTCGCGTAGTTTATAAAATTATGTTGGAGCGGACTTACCGTTTATGGCGGAGTGAGTAGTTATTAGTAATACCTTCAAAGATAACACTACAAATGTCATCTCTGGCATAGCCATTCCTAAGGAAGAATCCCCGTAGGGGTGAGAGATCTTTAAGATTTCCTGCCTAACGGCAGGCAGGCCCCCGATGGTCTCCCATTGGGATGGCTGTGCCAGAAATGACAATCTCTTTCGCACTTAACTTCTGGTTGCGCTCCATCTTTGGCGGGGCACTTCTCAATCGGGGAGTAAAACTTTACTCTTTTCATTTCTATTTTGCAATTTGTAATTTTAAGCATTGCTAAATATTAAAAATACTTAGAATTGTTTGTAATAAAACAATTAATCCAGTCTTGTTATAACAGTATTTTTTGACAGACGAATGAAAGGCAAATTATTATGAAATTACAGTATGACGAGCAAGTAGATGCTCTATATCTTCGATTTGATGAATCAACCATCGTTGAATCTGAAGAAGTTAAAGAAGGTATTATCTTAGATTTTAATGCTAATGATCAAGTAGTAGGGATTGAAATTTTAGGGATGAGTAAAAGAATTCCTTTACCGGAACTTAAAAAATTGCAATTCGAGTTTGCATAAGAAATCACCCAGCTTAAATACAACGGATTGATTGGGAGATCGATCACTACTGAAAAGGGAATGTCACCAAGTGGTTGGTGACAACCAGGGAAATCTTTTTTGAATACCGAATTTTGAATAATGAATTATGAATAATGAAGTTTCGTAGAGACGTAGCATGTGCTACGTCTTTACTGTATAGACGCTGCGCTGCGGCGTTTTGTATTTTGACTAACGAATATTGAACAAGTCACTAAGGAATGGATGCCCGGAATTTTGAAGTTCTGAGGAATGTCACCAGGTGGTTGGTGACAGCCAGGGAAATATTTTTTGAATATCGAATTTTGAATACTGAATTTTGAATAATGAAGTTTCGTAGAGACGTAGCATGCTGCGTCTTTACTGTATTTGGTTTTGAGACGACTCACCGAGTCGTCTTTACGGTATAGACAATGCGGTAGCTTGTATTTTGAATAATGAATATCGAACAAGGCTTGAATGGATGTAAGCCTAGGATTTTGAAGTTCTGAGGAACGTCACCAAGTGGTTGGTGACAGCCAGCAATAGGAAAGGCACAGCGTTGTACTGTGCCTATTTTTTTTATGTGTTGAAGAATGTGTTGGAGTAGTTGATAACATTCTTGTCTACATCCAGTGTGAGGAGTGTGAGGAACACTTTTCTATCCTGATATAGTTCGATTAACTGTGATGTCTGATCGTAGAATGTGACATCAAAGTTTATTTCAGTGTTGAGTGCCAGTGCCTGTTCATCTGAAATAATGCGAAAGAAAGAATGAATATCAGGACCTTCTGCAACGGGATTGGTTAAATGAATTACACCAACCAACTGAAAAAAGAGTTCGGAGGCGGGATCTATACCGGAGCTTGAGGTGAGACTATCTAAAGTAACTGCAAGATGAGCTGCATCAACTGTGATTGATGTGACCTGAACGGAAAAGCCAATATCGGGAACTAATCTTACGAGATCACCGACTGAATCGGATTGCACGTTTGAGTAGTTGGCTTTGACTATCTGGTTGTAAGGAGATAAACCGACAGGTGTAATAGTTTTCCAAAGTGATTTTAAATGATAGATTGAATTAATTGGTTTTGCGAGGCGTGTTGCCATAGCAAATCGTGCACGTCTTGCAACGGACCTTTCATCCGTACCCGGCATAAAAGATAAGGGACGGGTACCCACATAGTTTTTACCATTTTTTGCGCGGAAGAGTATATCACCTACCGCGCCACTTACAGTGCCGAGCACTTTTTTTCTTAAATCAGCCATTTTAGTTTTTCCTTTTTTTTTATGATTGAATAAATTTTATTACTGTAACGGAATGTTCCGCCTGATATATCGAGACAGGAGAACCCCTCTTCTTTTCTCCTCCCGACCCTTCGATACTTCGACAGGCTCAGTACAGGCTGAGCTCAGGGTGACATTGCACAGTACAGGCCGTCCCTCCGGGAGGCAGGCTCAGCTCAGGGTGACATTGCACAGGATGACATATAGAATAGAAGGATTAACCCACCCCTTCCCTCCCTTTCTAAAATGGAGGGAGTTAGATAGGAGGGGCGCGGGGGAAGAGGATTTCGATTTTAATTAAATCAGGCAGAATTACCTGATCGCAGCTTTTTCTTTTTGAACGGCTATTGACCGAGAAGAGAGCGAGAATCAACCGAAATATAACCGAAAGTATACCGCAAGATAACCGAGAACCAAGCTCAAATATTTTAATCAGTTCGATCATTGTTTTAATTTTTTTTCCTTTCTTATCAGCAAATACTTTAAAAAAAGAAATTTTTCCATTATTTTTTTTCTTAGCACGGACGGCAAAATGGGAGTTTTTAAAGTATATGTGTATGAGACTTCTGAAAAATTTAAAATGATGTACCCGTGGAAATGCATAGGCATCAACTTAACAACTGTATTTTCCATTGGAAATTGGCTTATTTGTTTGATTTTAGAATAAATCTAATCATTCTATATCATCCCTAAAGGGATTTTATTTGTTGTTCTTAACAATGTATCTATAAACATTTCATCCCTATCGGGATTTAATCTTTCTTGACCCCAGAGGGATGGATACCTGCCTGCACCAAAAGGATCTACTACCGGTAGGCATGGCTCAGCGCCATATAGTGGCAAGCGGGATGATACTTCGAGCACCCTTCGATACTTCGGCAGGCTCAGCTCAGCTTGACAATTTAGAACTTATGAGGCAACGTGGACAGAGCCTGAAATGAAACTTGATACAGATCCTGAAATAAATTCAGGATGACAATTGCGGAAATAAAACTTGCCTGAAGGCAGACAGGTGAAGGGTGGCAACAGTGAAAAGAATAATGAGTATTTACATTTAGAGTTTTATAAATATTAACAATAAAAGGATTATTGATGAATATGTTTCTGAATCCCGATGGTTTTGTACAGCCATCAGAACCGAATGAACAGGTTTCAATCAGGAAATCTGAAAAATCTTCTTCTGTGGAGGAAGTAAATGAAAGCGATGATGAAGTCTTTCCCCGGCTTGCGGGGGATGTGATTGCATCTATTGAAGAGACTACAGATGCACTGGAGGCTGCATTTAAGGGGGATAAAAATTTATCTGTTAAATTAATTAAGTATGCAGAGCGCAAAATACCAATGATAATGGGCGGGAAAAATGACGGCAGATTGATGCCGGAAGATGTATTGGGAGAGGCTGTTGAAAGGATATTAGAGGGAAAACGAAAGTGGAAAAAAAATAGAATCCCGAAAATTGAGCAACTGATAATGATGGTAATAGTGAGTTTAATCAGAATAGAAGCAGATAAAATATTGGACATTGAAAATCCATTATACAACTTTTTAGAAGCGGGAGAAACAGAACAGAAAAAAAATAAAAACGGATCAAAGAAAAGAAGAATTATCCCCCTTAACTACGCAGACAGAGAAGGCAAAGCAAGTGAAGACACAATAATTGATACGGAATTGTACAAAGCTGATAAGAAAAAATTTGAAGATGAATTTGATTTTGAGAGTTATGATAAGGAAGAATTGATAGAGCAACTGGAGAGCGAACTGGAAGAAGATGAAAATGCATTTTTTGTTTTAATTGAAATACTTGAAGGAAATAAATCCAATATAGATATAGCAGAGAAGCTGGGCATTGAGGTGAAAGATGTTGAAAATGCCCGGAAGCGAATAAAAAGAAAAGCACTTAAGCTTAAGGCTAAGTGAAATGATAAATTACCAGGAGGTTAAAACAGTTATGAACCAAAAGACACAAAATTTTCTTGATCTCTATTTTGAAGCGATCGATGAAAATATTGATGAAGTGGTTGAAGAACTGAAAAGCGCGGGAATTGATCCCGAAGAAACACAAATGAAAATACTGTACTTGATAAAAGAGAAAAAAGCTGAACTTAAAATAGAGAGAGGCAAGAGGTTAAAAGCAAGAGTTGAAGAATTGATGCAAAAAAGGAATGACTTGCCGATTGAAGCAGAGAGTGAAAAACGACTGGCAATAGCGGCAAGAAATCTTACAGAATTAAGTGAAGATGATATCGCAACAATTAAAAAAGATGCGGCTCTGCTGGACGAAATGGAAAAAATAATCGACGGTAAAAAGGATGAAGCCGGAAGAACACGCAGCTAGATTAATTGATGAATACTGCATCAGCAATCCAAAGGAGCTTAATGTTGAGGAGATTGCTTATGCAGAAAATTTATTTATAAAGGATGCGCCTTTAAATAATTTTCTTGGGATGATCAATTATAAAGAGAGTCATGGTATTATTACATTAAACACGAATATTACTGACAAGGGGCAGAGAATTTTTACAATTACGCATGAGATGGGGCATTTTTTTAATGAGCGGAACAAACCGGAGTGGCTAAGAGGGTGCAAAGTTGATGATCTAAGCAGTTTTAAATCTGCTAAACGAAATGAGGATAATGCGAATGTATTTGCGGCGGAACTGTTGATGCACAGACCATGGTTTAATGATTTTACAAGCAAACGGGATATTAATTTTGAATTAATAAAAGAAGCGGCAGGTTATTTTAGTGTATCGCTAAGTGCGGCGGCAATGCGTTATATTAATATCGGTAAATATCCCGCGGCTGTTATTTACAGCAAAGACGGTTTTGTTAAATGGAGTGCTTTCCACGATTACTTTCCTTTTAAATTTTTACTAAAGGGTTTTGCGGTACCAAAAGAAAGTGCTGCTTCTGATTTTTTTAAAGGAAATACTATGCAGACGTGCAGCGATCTTGTGCCTGCAAAATCATGGTTTCCATCGGATTATAAGTGTAAAGAAAGTACTTATCTGTATGAGCAGAATGTTGCAATGCCGAATTACAATGCGGTGCTTACGCTTTTGTGGGAGAGTGAATATACGTGAGATGTGAAACGAAAGACGTGAGACTATGTGATTAGTTGTTAGCTAGACTTGAGAAGATGATACTACAAATGTCATACTTCGACAGGCTCAGTATGACAGAGAGATCTTAAATCCGCACCGGTTGATATGACGAATATTGAACAAGTGCCGAAGGGATGGATATCCAGAATTTTGAAGTTCCGAGGAATGTCACCAAGTGGTTGGTGACAGCCAGGGAAAATGTCATACTTCGACAGGCTCAGTATGACAGAGAGATCTTTAAGATTTCCTGCCTACACGGCAGGCAGGCCTACCTTTTCGGTAGGCAGGCTCACCCCTTCGGTCTCCCATTGGGATGGCTATGCCAGAAATGACAGAGCAGAAGAATGACGAATATTGAACAAGCCCCGAAGGGATGGCTATGCCAAAATTTCGAATGATGAAATTTGATTCTAGATACTGGATACAGGATGCCGGGTAATTAACCCCGTAGGGGTGGAATGATTATAGAAATAGGTTTAAGATAAAATTCAAAACCCCGTAGGGGTGATATGTTGCCTTAGCGATAGAAAAGTTTTTGAATTTTGAATATCGAACAAATAATTTTGAATTACTTATCACGGTTCGAGGCACAACACTGCTGCTCTCTTCCTACGTCTGTCGTCTCTCGTCTCCGCTCGAGATGACGTGTTCGAGATGACACTTCGACAACCTGCCTGCAGTATGCAGGGCTAAGTACAGGCTAAGAGCGTGATGACAAATGAGAAACAAGACAAGTATAAAGATTAAAGGAAAAAGTAAAAAAACTATTTACTGATGACTGATCACTACTCACCATTCACCACTCACTACTTACTACTTACTAATTACTAATTACTATTTACTAATTACTATATATTCTGAACAATCTTTATATTTAATCCACGATTTAACATATTTTTCCGCTATGGCGGATTGCTGTTCACGGGGGACAGATTTTTCTGCCTCCTACATTTATTAATTAAAAAAGGATTTTAGTTGGGTTTTTTACGCAAATCTTATCCGTACTTAGCGGCGTTTTTTGTTATGCTGATGGGTAGCGGGCTTGTAAAATTACCAACGGACTCTTTGTGGTTTTATGTTGTAAGGTATGGGATAATACTTGGGGTGTTGGGTATAGGGGTATGGACGTGGTATAAGGCCAGAGCCAATAAAATACCTCCTACCGCGTACTTACTGCTTAGTCTTTTTGTGCCTTTTACTAATGATTATATGCTGCATATTATTTTTTTAGTTTTTACTGTGGTATTGTTCCGGAAGGAAGTTTTATTACCGTTTAAGTCGCCGTTAAAACCAATTTATATTTTATTTTTTCTGGGGCTTACTTCTTATACCATAAACCAGTTTATTGAATTTAATCCCCTCTCCTTTCCAATATTTTTTATTTTGTTCTTTTTGCCTTGTGCTTTTTTCAGTCTGTTTTGTAAATACACAAACGCTAACAACCGCGCAGGGTTAATTGAGTTTTATTTGAAACTTGTTTTGATAATGAGTTTAATAATTATTATCCAGACAATTGTTTTCTGGAATGAGCATCCCGATGCACGCAACGGAGGTACAACGCACGTGCATTTTGCTGGAGTTTTATTGTCCTTAGCTTTTATTTTATGCTTAAGCAAGTTACTTTATAATAATAACCCGTTTAAGAAATTAACTATTTATGAAAAACTTATTTTAATTATTACTCTGCCTCTGCTTTTTCTGATGGATGCTAAATTATCGCTGGGTATTGTGGGTTTGATAATTGTTATTGCATTCTTTTTAATGTTAAGAAAGAAAGTTTACAGAATAACTGCGGCAGCAGTTGTGTTATCTATAGCGGCTGCTTTTTTATTGATGCCGCAAATGAATCTTCCTATTTCTATTTTGTCATTTAAGAATGCGGATATAAGTCTTACGAATATTGTAAATACATTTAAGGGTTCTGAAAAAATGCAGATAATTAAAGATGCCGCGTCTTTACCTTTTGATGAACCTCTTACATTTATTATTGGAAGCGGACCAGGAACTTTTCTAAGCCGCACTACCCTGCTTAAAAAATATATGGCTGACGGACATAGTTATAATTTATACGGAGCCAAAGATTCCGTTGGCAGCAACACTTTACATAAATTATTTGCACCTGCTGATACACGCCTTGAAAAAAAATATAACTTTGCGGACTTAAAAGGTATGAGCAAGATAAGCAGTGTTTATGACTGGAAAAGCAGCGTGCTAAGTTTTTACTTTGAGTTTGGAATAATCTCTGTACTAACAGTAATTTACTTTTTATATAAATTGTTTAAGAAGATATTGAATAAAGAAAACCGTGCAAATTATAATTACATTTTATTTGGGTTTTTAATGTTGTTTATACTTGCAATTAGCTTTTTTAATTACTGGCAGGAGTATACAAATTATTTAATTATACAAAGTGCATTGTTAGGGCTTGTAACATTTAAACACTAAATAAAAATTTATGAAAAAAATCTCTTTCGTATTTGGCACCAGACCCGAAGCAATTAAACTTGCCCCAGTTATAATTGAAATGAAGAAACATCCTGAGTTTGAAGTGAATGTTTGCGTTACTGCACAGCATAGAGAAATGCTGGATCAGGTTTTAGAGGTATTTAATATTAAACCTGATTTTGATCTTAACTTAATGACACCTGACCAAACGCTTGCTAATCTGACAGCTGAAGCGATCGTTAAACTAGATAATTATTTCAAAACTTATAAACCAGATTTAGTATTTGTACAGGGGGATACGACTTCAGTTTTAGCAGCTTCAATTGCAGCTTTTTATAACAATATTAGAATTGCCCACGTTGAAGCAGGATTAAGAACATTTAATAAATCTGCGCCCTTTCCAGAAGAAATTAATAGAGTTTTAACAAGCCATATTGCAGATTTGCATTTTGCACCAACTGAGACTGCAAAAAATAATTTAATTAAAGAAGGCATTACTGAAGAAAAAATCTTTGTAACTGGTAACACCGTAATTGATGCACTTTTTCATGTAAAAGATATTGTTAGTAAAAATCCGCCTGAAGTTATGGGAGTTAACAAGGAAATTTTAGATACTAATAAACCAATTGTTTTAATAACGGGACACAGAAGAGAAAATTTTGGAAAAGGATTTGAAAATATTTGTGCAGCTATTGCTGAACTTGCTGATGAATTTAAAGATCATTATTACATTTATCCTGTGCATCTTAATCCAAATGTAAGAAAACCAGTTAATGAAATATTAGGAAACAAAAAAAATATTTTATTGATTGAGCCTTTAAGTTATTTACCTTTTGTTTATTTAATGACAAAAGCAAAAATAATACTCACAGATTCCGGTGGAATACAGGAAGAAGCACCAAGCTTAGGCAAACCCGTTTTGGTTATGCGTGATGTTACTGAAAGACCGGAAGCTGTCGAAACCGGATGTGTTAAATTAGTCGGAACTGATAAAATTAAGATTATTGATGCAGTAAAAATACTTTTAACCAGTGATGAGCATTACAAAATAATGCAAATGATTATTAATCCTTATGGCGATGGGAAAGCAAGTAATAGGATTATAAAAATAATTCAAAAAGTATTTGAAATTATTAGATTATAATGATTAGAAAGAAATTAGTATATTTTAACAATTTAAGAAAATCTGAATTAGGATTAAGATTTCAGCGCGGGGTTATTTGGAATACTGTAGGGATATTTCTTTCAAGATTTTTATTGGTTATTGCCTCAATTATTGTAGCAAGAGTTTTGGGAAAAGAGACTTATGGCAAATTGGGTATAATCCAAAGTACCATAGGTATGTTTGGAGTTTTTGCAGGGCTAGGTCTAGGAATAACTTCTACAAAATATCTTGCTGAATTTAAACTAACTGATGCTGCTAAAGCTGGAAGAATTATTTCTTTAACAAATATAATTGCATTAGTTGGAAGTGGGTTTGTAAGCATCTTACTTTTTATTTTTGCGCCCATTATTGCTAAAGATACTTTAGCTGCACCAGAATTAAGTATTTACTTAAGAATATCATCAATCTTACTATTTTTTAGCACCATTAATGGTGTACAGATTGGAATTTTAACAGGTTTAGAAAAATTCAAAGAGATTTCCAAAATAAATATTCTTAATGGTGCACTTAATTTTTTACTATTGATTACTGGCTCATACTTTTTCTTATTGATGGGTGCTGTTTGGGCTTTAAGTATTTCGATAGTAATTACATTTTTGTTATCTCAATTATTGGTAAGAAGAGAGTTAAAGAAATTTAATATTACATTAGATTATTCTAACTGCTGGACTGAGAAAAATGTTATTTGGAAATTCAGTATTCCTGCATTCCTCGCTGGCACACTGGTCGGACCTGTTAATTGGATTTGTAATTCAATTTTAGTTAATCAAAATAATGGATATGCTGAGATGGGTGTATACAATGCAGCCAATCAATGGTTTAGTATACTACTTTTTTTCCCCGGCATTATAAGTAATACTATATTACCAATATTGACTGAAAAAGTTGCACTTAATGAAAAGGAAAGGACATCAAGAATTTTGAAGTATTCTATTTTCCTTAATGGAATTTTAGTTTTACCTGTTATATTATTTTTTATTCTTTTTAGTACCTTTATAATGAACCTCTATGGGAAAGGGTTTGGAGGCAATGAGTTTGTCCTTATTTATACCTTGATAGCTGCTGGGTTGTTTGCAATTCAGAATCCTGTTGGTAATTTAATTGCAGCCAGTGGTAAAATGTGGGTTGGATTTGGATTTAATTTGTTATGGGGGCTTGTTTTCATATCGTTCACTTATTCATATAGTAATTTTGGGGCTGCCGGAATTGCTATGTCTCGTTTAATCGCATACATGTTATTATTAATATTAACGCTGTCATTTGCAATACCAATTCTTGTTAATAAAAAAAATAAAATAAGTTAAAAATGATTAATCCATCAAAAATAATTAATATAATTCGTAAGACATTTAGATTTTCTAAAAAGAAGATTAAAATTGGTAATTATGTTTTGAAATTAAACAAAGATCATTTGTTGCCACAATTTATTAATAAGTTCCCGAACTATTCAAGCAACATTGGTAGAGTAGCAAAATATATTTCAGAGAAGTATAAAGATATAGTAATCTTTGATGTAGGCTCAAATGTAGGAGATACTGCAGCTTTTATTAGAAATCAAATTGATTCAAAAATAGTATGTTTTGAAGGTAATCCTGAATTTTTTAAGCTATTGAAATTAAATATTCAAAAAATGAATAATATAGATTTATTCAATATTTATCTTGGCGATAAGGATTGTGAATCGAGTTATGAAATAATTGAAAAAAATGGGACCTCAAATTTATTTAGTACAATTAAAAAACGAGATTCGAAAAGAATAATTTTTTCGAAACTAGATACGTTTATAAAGAACTACAATGAGTATAAAAAAGTAAAATTACTAAAAATTGATACTGATGGCTTCGATTTAAAGATTATTAGTGGCGCCAACATTTTTATAAACGAAATTCACCCAATCATTTTTTTTGAATTTGATAGAAGATTAACAACAGATAATTTGATTGAAACGATAAATGAATTGCGTCAAATTGGTTATTATAGAATTATTTTCTATGATAATTTTGGAAATTTTTTATTGACAATATCAGTAAGTGAAATCGAAATAATTGAAAATTTAATAGCCTATATCTCGCTGAATAATTCAAGAATAATATATTTTGATATTTGCATTTTCCATATTGAAGATGAAGATTTATTTAAGTCTGTTATTGGTAATGAAAAGGAATATTATTCAAATTTTATGATTAAATAATAATTCAAAAAATGAGAATTGGACAAATTAGTCTCGCATACCAACCGATAAATGGAGGACAGGAAGTATACATTAACGAACTAATAAAAATTTTCCGTGCTGCAGGAATTGAAAGTCAAGTTTATCAAACGAAAAGAAAAGGAAATTATGAGCATACGCAGATGGTACCAAGAATACCATTTTTACACAGGTTATTACCCGGTGTGGATCAACATGTTTTTAATTTATTTCTTTATTTAATTTTCAAGAAGGAACTAAATGCTGAAGACTTGGTAATTTGTCACTATGCAATTCACTCATTACCAGTATGGAAACTGAAAAAAAAAGTTATTGTTTTATCGCATGGAATTGAATGGTATCCTGAACAAAAAAGTTTAAATACTTTTATTAAAGAAAATGTTTATAAAAAAGCACTATATCGTTTTGTTACAGTGGCTAACGATACTGATTACTTCAGGCACTTTGGAATTGATGTTGAACCTGGGAAAAAATACTTCGAAGAGATATCACCTGGAAAATGGTTTATACCTAATTGCGTCGATACAGAATATTTTCAAAAAACAGAAGGTATTAAAGAGTTAAATGATAAGAATTTTATTTTTGTTCCACGCCAAATAGTACCTGATAGAGGAATACATTTAGCAATAGAGTCTTTTTATCATTTTCATAAAACACATAAAGATTATTTTCTTTACATTGCAGGTGCGCCACTAAACGGAAAATATTATAACTTTTGTTTAGACCTTGTTAACAAGTTTTCTTTGAAAGATAAAGTAATATTTTTAGGTAGAATAGCTAGAGAAATATTACCTAATTATTATTCAAGTGCAAAATTGTGTCTAATCCCAACTATAAGGAGAGAAGGAACTTCACTAAGCGCACTTGAAAGCATGGCTTGTGGAACTGCAACAATATCAACTGATGTAGCTGGATTAAAAGATTTGCCTACTGAAAAAGTATCATTAGATCCCGTAGAAATGAGTATGGGTATGTTAAAAGTATTGGATAATGTAGGTGAAATAACCAAATATCAGGCTGGAATAACCCGTAATATTTTTAATAAACATAACTGGATGAATGCCTGGTTAAATGTAATTAATAAAAACTTCAATATCTAAATATGATTCAAGGTTATTCAGATATTATACTATATCCGATATTTATGATTAGTGTCATACTAATTATTTTCAAACCAAAATATATGTTCTGGTTTGGATTATTTTATTTCGCCGGAAGAGAGTTTCAAAAATCAGTGTTTACACGTATTGGTGGCTTAGGTCCTTATCTAAATCTTGATGATGCAATTATTGTCTTTTTTTTAGTATCACTAATTCGATATAGGAAATTAAATAAAATCAAATTGCCATTAATAATTGTAGGTATATTAGTTAGTATAATTATTAGCATTGTAATAATGAGTGTTTCAAATGCCTTAACATATGAGGTACAAAGAGTACATAAAGCAGCACTTTATTTCCCATTGGCAATTTTTATTGCTTATAATTTTATAGATAATAATGAAAAATTTGAAATTTATCTAAAGGTATTATTTTTAGGTTCGATTGTTGCTTCCATACAATATCTACTATATATCCTTTCAAGACAAGTAGAAATCATTAACTATACAGAGATAAGCATAATTAGATCTGTTGGTTTTATATCTTTTACACCTATCCTGATAATAACATCTTTCTTCATTAGTCTTAAAAATTTGAATAAAAAGGAAGTTTTTATTTTTATTTTCGGGTTATCACTTTTTTGGCTGAATATAATTTTTAGCCAAACAAGATCAGTTTTTATTTCATTGGCGATAACAGTAATAATCTTAGCTCTAGTATTCAAACTTCATATTAGATTAAGAAAGACATTCTATTTTGCTATAATATCCATATTTATTTACTTGACACTTTTAATATTTTTTCCTGCATTTGATCTTAAAGAACTTTTTTTGGGAAGAATGATTTCATTAAGAGAGCAAGGAATGAATGATCCTACTGCTTATACTAGACTTGATTCACTATTTCTTGAATGGAAGTATTTTCTGCAAAGTAATATACTATTTGGAAATGGATTAGGTTATAATTATTTCGTTTATGAAGGATATAAATATATATCCTGGGGCCACATTGGACATATAGCTTATTTGTCAACATTAGGAATATTTGGTTTTATTATTTACTCAGTATTAATCCCGGTAAAAAGCATTAAAAACTATTTAAAACTAATTAAACAAAAAAATCAAGAATATTATTTAGCAATATTTCTAGTTACAGCTATCGCTTTGACATTTAATGATTGGATACAGTTCTGGATGAGTGCTTCTTATTTAGGGCAAGGTGCTTTCTTAGCTGGCATTACATATGGCACACTTTGGAAAACTTTTGAATTAAATTCTAATAAAGAAAAAAATATATGTTAATGGAACCCAAGATTAGTGTAGTAACTATTTCCTTCAACCAAGCTGCATTTTTAGAAAAAACTATATTATCTGTATTAAATCAGGATTATCTAAATTATGAATATATTATAATTGATGGTGGTTCAACTGACAATAGTGTAGAAATCATCAAAAAATATGAAGAAAAAATTATATATTGGTCTTCAGAACCAGACAATGGACCAGCTGATGCACTTAATAAAGGTTTTTCCATCGCCACTGGTGGAATTTATACTTTTTTGAATTCTGATGATGTCATTCTTGCTGGCACTTTCAGTAAAGTAATAAATCAATTTCAAAAAAATAAAGATATTGATATACTTTATGGAAATTGTTTACAAATTGACGATACTGGGAAAGTTACACGTAAACTATACAGTAATAAATGGAATTTTAGGAGATTTACTTTCGGTGAATCTAATATTATTCAGCAATCTGCTTACTTTACAAAAAATATTTTTAAAAAGGTTCATGGATTTAATCACAACAATCATACATGCTGGGACAGAGAATTATGGGCAAGATTTGGATTAGCTCAGGCAAACTTCTTTTATTTAAATGAATTTTTAGGTGCATTTAGAATACATAAAGATTCAATAACAGGAAGTGCTAGATTAAATGAAAAGTACATTTTAGAAGTTGAAGCAATTAAAAAAGAAATTATAGCTAAATATGAAATACCGATATTTTATAACCGTTATTTAGCTAAATTGGAAAAATTTATTTTATCACCATATGCTTCAATTCGCTCTATATATGAATCTTTCAAGTATAAAATTTATCACTAAATTTGAATAACTATTCATTTAAATAAAGGTTACGAATTAGTAATTATGCTAATTAATTTCCGGCAAAATAAACCCGGACTGCAGCTAGAATATTGAATAAGAAAATTATCTGAATAAGTTAAAGTGAAGAAATGAGATTAGTATTTTTAGTAATTAATTATATGCCCCACCAATTAGTTTCCATTAAATCACTAATTAATTTTTATGATGCTGAGGTACATTCATTTAATTATAAAGATGATGATACCATTCCAACTGATATTAGTGGACTAATTACATATCGATTAAAAGATTTTAATGATAGTGAATTATTTAAGAAAATTGCTGATATTAATCCCGCGATGATTGTCGTCGCGGGTTGGTTTGTACAAGAATATGTACGGGTTTCAAAAAAAATTAGTAAAGAGCTAAATATTCCTACGATAGCAAGTTCTGACACACAGTGGCGTGGTTCATTAAGGCAAAGGATTAATTGTATTGCAAGTCCTTTCCATCTAAAAAAAGCTTTTACCAATATTTGGGTTGCCGGTATTTATCAATACGAGTACGCACGTAAATTAGGTTTTAAGAAGAATGAAATAATTTTCAATGCATTAAGCTGCGATTTTGAATTATTCAATAAAGTTGATATCGAAAGTAAAAAGAAAAAGTATCCTAAAACTTTTTTATTTATTGGAAGATTTATAAAGATAAAAGGTATAGAATATTTAATTGAAGCGTGGAATAAAATTGTTGAAAAAAAAGGCTGGACGCTGAAACTTATTGGAGATGGTAAATTAACCCAAAATTATTGTGACAGAGATGATATTGTTATTATGGATTTTATGAATCAAACTGATTTGGTTTTAGAAATGCAAAATGCCGGGTGTCTAATTCTACCTTCGCTTTTTGAGCAATGGGCATTAGTTCTACACGAAGCTGCGGCTGCAGGCTTGCCAATAATTGCTTCTGATGTTTGTGGTGCAACAAATCATTTTTTAATAAATGGATTTAATGGTTACAGAATAAATGCCGGCGATGTTAAACAATTGGGTAATGCGATCGAAAATGTAATAAACTTAGAAAGTAATGAATTGATTAATTTTTCACTAAATAGCCGCAAGCTAGCTCAAAGTATTACACCTGAGATAGGGGCAGCTAATCTGATGAGTGTATTATATAATAAAATTAACATCACTTAAATGAAAATTCTGCACATAATCCCCTCTTATATGCCTGCCTTCAGGTTTGGCGGCCCGATACAGTCGGTGCATCTTCTTAATAAAACGTTAATAAAAAAAGGGGTGGAAGTTGATGTGTTGACGACGAATGCGGGATTGTCACAAGAGCAAAGAGAACAGATCCTTCGACAAGCTCAGGATGACAAGGAGAGGTGGAATGACGTTGATGGTGTGAGAGTAAAGTATGTTAGTTTTATTGGTTATGAACATTTTAATTTCTCTCTAACATATGTGCGGGAATTGAAAAATATTATAAAAAACTATGATCTGGTACATATTACTGCTATTTGGAATTTCCCCGTTCTTATTGGCATGCTAATGGGAGTTTTATATAATAAACCATTTATTATTTCCCCAAGAGGTGCTCTATATTCGGAAACAGTAAAAGCGAGAAAAAGTACAATTAAAAAAATATATTTTAATGCCTTACTAAAGCCATTAATAAAAAAATCGAATTCAATTCATTTTACTTCTGAGTTAGATAGGGATAGATTTTTTGAATACACAAAGATTAGCAAAAATTATTTTATTGTACCAAATGGTTTAGAATTAGATAGAATATTTTCGGTTGTTAAATTTAGCGCTGAAGCAACAAAGTTTGATCTCTTTACTAATAATAAATATATATTATTCCTTGGGAGAATAAACTTTATTAAGGGGCTGGATATTTTAATCAGAGCGTTTTCAAATTTACCTGCTGAATTCAAAGAAATTAATTTAATAATTGCAGGACCTGATAATGAAGATTATAGTTATTTTTTAAAAAAAATCATAAGTGAAAATAATTTAAAAGAAAGAGTACTTTTTACGGGTATGTTAAACTTTGAGGAAAAAATATGTTTTCTTAAGCACGCTGAATTATTTGTACTTCCTTCGTATTCGGAAAATTTCGGGAATGTAGTTATTGAGGCTATGGCTTGTGATTGTCCTGTTGTCATCTCGAACAAGGTAGGGATTTATAAAGAAGTAGATGAATATAATGCAGGGATTGTTGTTCAAACTACTGAACAGAGTGTTACAGAAGGGATCAGTAAGTTGTTGAATAATACAGAACTGAGGAAGAAGACAGCGCTTAAAGGCAAAGAAATGGTCAAAAAGTATTATGATATAAATAAAGTTGCTGATCAAATGATAAAACAATATATAAAAATCATAATATCTCATAGTTATCATTAAACCAATAAAGTTCAAATTAATTGAAATTAAAAACAATAACACTATATAATCATTATTTAAATGTATAAAATTCCCGTTACAATAATCTTGCCTGTTAAAAACGAAGAACTAAACCTCCCTATTTGCCTTTCAAAACTAGCGGAATTTTCACAGATAATTGTAGTTGATTCAAATAGTGATGACACCTCACCTGCTATTGCAATAGATAATAACGCTGAGTATTATAATTTTGATTGGGATGGCAAGTTTCCTAAGAAACGTAACTGGGCGCTTAGAAATATTGCGATAAAAAACGATTGGGTCCTATTTCTTGATGCTGATGAATACCTTACGCAAGAATTTATAGATGAGTTAAAAGAAAAAATTAAAAATCCTGATATCGATGGTTATTGGGTTAATTATAAAAACCAGTTTATGGGTAAAACACTTAAACACGGTGATGTAATGACCAAATTACCTTTATTCAGAAAAGGTAAAGGTGAATACGAAAAAATTGATGAGGATTCCTGGAGCAGTCTTGATATCGAAGTGCACGAACATCCGATAATTGAAGGGAATGTCGGAAAAATTTTCAGTCAGATAATTCATAACGATTACAAAGGGCTGGAACATTACATTGCCCGCCACAACTCTTACTCTTCCTGGGAAGCTAAAAGATATATGCAGTTGAAAAAGACAGGATTTAAAAACTTTACCACACGTCAAAAAATTAAATATAAATTAATGAATACCGGCTTACTACCTTTTATTTACTTTATTAGCGCGTATTTAGTCAAACTTGGATTTCTGGATGGTAAGACAGGTTATTATTTGGCAAAGTATAAAGCATATTATTTTTTTCAAATAAGAACTAAAATTGTTGAGTTACAGCAATAAATATCCTGTTCAAATTGTTCGCGGTAAAATAGTGTGTACTGAACTGTAATAGTGCTCAGCATCCACGGGCATTCATCTACTAGGTATTAATAGCAATTAAGCTGGTGAATTTAGATATGATAAACATTTCAAAAATTGATTTTAGAATTCCAGTTGAGATAGTGGTACATTTATCTTTAAAACTAATACTGGTAAATTCGTTTTGCCGCTACTACAGGCAAAATTAAAATTAGAAAATTGATTAGGAGAAGTAGTATTAATTAATGCTGTTTTAGCATTTATGAGATTTATTTTGAAAAATAATGCCGTAATTAAATTTATTCCATATCTTTTCTTCATCATTTATGTACTGATAGTTGCTTTTGGCTCAAAAGAAAGCTTTCCGGATGATGTTCAGACAAATTCAAAGATGCCATATTTAGTCGATAAACCAATTGGTGAAGATGCATATTATATGCTTACGATCGCAAAGAATTTAGCTTCAGGAAATGGTTTTACTTATAATTTTAATAAGGAAACTACGGGTATACAACCGTTGGCTACTGTATTATATTCATCCGTATTTGTAATTTCAAATTTTCTTGGTTTATCAGATTGGGCATCATTAAGATTAATAATAGTTATGAACGCAATATTATTAATCCTTTTTACCTTTACGCTCTTAAAAACATCCTCATTACTCGGCAATCAGTCAATAAATTTATACTGGGTAGTACCACTGCTAACTCTTTTTAATTTTGGTCTTTTTAGAACTTTTACGTATGGTTTAGAAACTGGTTTATATTTACTACTCCTTGCAATAACAATTAATTATTCCCGCAGTATAAATTTCAAGAAGATGCACAAGAGACGGTTAGTAACTTTGTCAGCTCTTATTGGGCTTACAGTTTTAGCGCGAATTGATTTTATTGTTATAGTAATATTTTTCTTTTTAATTCAATTTATTCAAAAAAATATTTGCATTAAAAATTTATTTATTATTGGTCTCCTAAGCTCATTAGCGACCTTGCCTTGGTTTATATATGTTTATTCCATCACTGGATCGTTTATTCCTTCTTCGGGGTCTGCTCAATCCGATTTGGCTACAATAAATAGTATAGGTCCAAGATTTTCGGCAATGTTGAGTGCGATTATTGAAAATTTGACTCCATGGTTGTATACGGGTGCTAGAAATCTAATTGTCATTGTAGGTTTATTTTCACTAGTAATATTCATATTCTTTTTTAGAAATTATTTAATCGATGTTGTTAAATATTCTAAAAATATAAAAACATTAAAGGAATATTATCCTTGGGTAATTAGCATTATAATTCTAATACTAATTTATATCTTATTCTTTTGGGCAACGCATTTTTATTATCGATATTCTTCTCCGCTATCAATATTTATAATACCAGTTTTTGGCAGCGCACTATCAAGATTTTTTGAAAACAAAAGTAAATCATTTAAATATTTATTTAGTATGATTATCATTATTCTTTTCTTTGCACAAGCATATTACAGTCTTCATACTGGTGTTATTGGGAATACACATTCTGTTTCAGCAGGATACATCCGTCAAAATTTTTCAGATACTTATAAAGTTGGTGTATTACAAAGTGGTGTTATAGGATACTTTAATCATAATGTAATTAATCTCGATGGAAAGATTGACAAGAATTCACTTATTGCAATAAAAAATAAGTCATTACATAAATACATTGATAATCAAGGTATAAATGTATTAGTTGACTGGCCAGGTTATATTTATTCTAATCTAGATTCCAATTATTTAAAATTAAATTGGAAAGAGTTTTCTGAAAAAATCAATAATAATGTTTCTATCTGTTTGGTTAGAAAATAATGTTATCTACGCTGTAAAAGTAAAAAATACAGAATTAGTTAATTGAGACTAGTTATCCGCCGCGGCGGTGTGATCAGTGATCAGAAATTAGTGAAGAGTAGAAGATAGGAAGATGGAAAATGGAAAATGGAAAATGGGAAATGTCCCTCGTCTCCGCTCGGGATGACGGGAGATGGGAGCCTGCCCGCCGAGGCGGGATGGATGATGGGATAAATCAAAATAAAAGAAAAAAGGATAAAGGATAAAGAAGTAAAGTCTAAAGAATAAAGTAAAAAAGGCATTTAATCATTTGAGATATTGTATTTTATTTCAAAGGTTTTGTAATTAACTTTCTAAAGATAAAATTATAATCGAGTATTATTATGGAAACGATAACAATTAACCGTAAAGAATTGAAAAAAATAATTCGGGAAACATTTGAAGATGTACTAAGTGATAGTAAAGACTTAATAAGTGAAGCCGTACTTGAAGCTATGGAAGATATAGGTCTGGCAAAGGCAATGGAAACAGGTAAAACGGGTCAATACATTGATACCACGGAATTCAAGGAAAATCTTACTTCAAAAATAAAACGAATTAAATGAAAATTTTTATTGATAAATCCTTTGCAAAGGATGTTGATAAAATTACAGACAAAAAATTACTTCGAAATCTAAAAAAGCTTATCATTGAATTAGAAAATTCTAATTCACTCGTGGATCTTCCAAACGTTAAAAAAATCAAAGGTTATAATTCATTCTACAGGATCATTTCTTATACGGTTCCATTATTTATAAGCAATAAAGAAGCAGCTTGAACCTTAGTGGCGGGATGAAAAAAAGTGAAGATAAGACGTTATGAAGTTATCTATGAGTTCTTATATCCCCTAGTTTATTTTACAAAAAGACGTATATATGTAAAAGAAATTTTACAGATTCAGATTGAAGGAGATTTTCTCAGTGACTCTGTGGTAAAAGGTTTTATTAAGATAAAAGGATAAAGTGTAAAGGAATAAAGGATAAAAGTTAGTGAGTAGTGATCAGTGATCAGAAATCAGTGAAGAGTAGAAGATGGGAAATGGTTGATGGTTGATGGAAAATGGAAGATGGGAACAGAGGAAGTTAGGAAGATGGATGATGGAAAATGTGAAGAGCAGAAGATATGAAGATGGGAAATGGAAAATGTCCCTCGTCTCCGCTCGGGATGACGGGAGATGGGAGCCTGCCCGCCGAGGCGGGATGTGAAGTTGTGAAGAGAAGAAGTTAGGAAGATTTGTTAAGCTTATCTTCATAAGTTCATATCTTCTTAGCTTCTTGATTAATGTGTAGCGATTCTCAATCAGTTAGCTGAGCAGGGTGAACAACTTAAATTTAGAGCTTGAAACGAAGCAGTTAATAATTTATTTTTGAACAAATTTAAATCAGGACTAAAATGGAAGATAGAATAACAACAAATCCCAATATTTGTAATGGTAAACCCGTTATAAGAGGGATGAGAATCACAGTCTCTACAGTTCTTGAATATTTAGCGGCGGGTGAAAGTGTTGAGAAAATTCTGGAGGCATATCCAATTCTTGAACCGGAAGATATTAAAGCCTGCCTTGCCTACGCAAAAATGCTCTCGGATAAAAGTATACTAACTTATGACATCAAAGCCTCTTAAGGAATTTCAATTCCTTGTTGATGTAAATCTGCCTAAAAGATTTAATTTCTTTAACTCACCTCTATTTACACACATAGTAGATATTGATCCTTTTATGTCGGATGAACAAATCTGGAATTATGCAATTGAAAATGATAAAATTTAAGATAAAAGATTAAAGTTTTAATCAAGATAAAAGATGATTTTAAGAAAAAAGATAAAAGTAAAAAGATAGAAAAATTGAAAAATTAAAAGATTAAAGATGTCTCTCGTCTCCCCCGATAAATCGGGGCAAGCTGCTCGAGATGACGTGATGGATGATGGGATAAATCAAGATAAAAGAAAAAAGGATAAAGTACTGGTTGAATATTTGTTTTATTTCTATATATCACTATTTTTGTAGAAAAACAGAAAAGAAATGGATTATATAGGATTTAAAAACGCATTTTTTGATAAGGTATGTTTTTCATCTCATCAAATAAATGGCAGGTATCCTGAGTTTAATAGTAATAATCTAACCCGCTGGATAAAAAAGGGATTACTTGTAAAACTAAGAAATGGTCATTATGCTTTTCCGGAATATCTTGAGGAACCGGCTTCACCATTATACATTGCAAACAGGATTTACCGACCTTCATACATCAGTCTTCATTCGGCTTTAGCTTTTTATGGTTTAATACCCGAAGCAGTTGTTCAAACAACAAGCATAACTTCGTTAAAGACTATCGAATTTAAAAACAGATTTGGAACTTTTTCATACAAGAGTGTAAAGCCGGCGTTTATGTTTGGCTATGATCACAAACCATTTATTAAGGCAATGACTATGCTTGTGGCACAACCGGAAAAGGCACTGCTGGATTTATTATACCTTTACCCATTTTATAATTCAGAAAGTGAAATGAAGGCATTGCGTTTTGATGAAGATATAATGCACGAACTTATTAATCTTAAAAGGCTAAATGACTACACTGATAGGATTAAAAGTAAAGCTCTTGCCAGGCGGGTTAAAATAATGATAGAAACTTATTTTTTATGATACAACTTGAACAAATAAAAGAATATTTTCCGCCTTATATCAAAGAAAGTCCTTCGTTTCAGAAGTACATGATTAAAGAATATATTCAATTACTGATTCTTGATTACCTCTCCTCAACAAAATGGGTAACAAATCTTTCTTTTATAGGAGGCACTTATCTAAGGCTGGTAAAAGGTATAGATCGTTTTTCAGAGGATATTGATTTTGATTGCAAGGATTTTTCTGAAGAAGAATTTAATCAAATGACAGATGATGTTTTACATTACATTAAAGGATTCGGTTTTAATGTTGAGACTCCTAAGACATCAGACAGCAGATTAAAAGCATTCAGAAGAAGCATTTATTTTCCCGGTTTACTGTTCGAATTGGGTTTATCAGCGCATAAAGAAGAACGTTTTTTAATCAAGATCGAATGTCAGGATCAACTTTTTAATTATTCACCCGTATCTGTAAATATAAAAGGGTGCGGTTTTTATTTTAGTTTTCCGGCACCTGATATCAAAGTAATGTGTGCTATGAAAATATCAGCATTAATATCACGTTCAAAGGGTCGTGATTTTTATGATGTTATGTTTTTGTTAAATATTACTGCGCCGGATTATGATTTTCTTAAAGCTAAGCATGGCATTTCAAATCAGGCGGAGTTAAAAAAAGCAATATCCGCAGCTTTAAGTAAAGTAGATTTAATACATAAATCCAAAGATTTTGAGCACTTATTATTTGAGAGAAGAAACAGTTCAAAAATTTTATCCATAGGTCAATTTGTAAGTAATTTATAATAATAGAATGATTTTTAGGGAGATGGAAAGAGTGGAAGATGGAAAATGGAAAATGGGAGATGGAAAATGGATGATGGATGATGTCCCCCGCACTTCGTCCCTCGTCTCCGCTCGGGATGACACGGAGCTCAGTGTGATACTTCGACAAGCTTAGGATAAACTCAGCTTAGGATAAACTCAGCTCAGGGTGACAATCAAGAGAGAAAGTTGAGCAGTTTGGAAGTTTTTATAAGGACTTGATTGCTTTACAAAAAAGCGTATATTTGTAAAAATAAATTTACAGATGTTGACACTTTAAAATATATCATATCATTCAAATAAAGTCATATCAACCAACAACTTAATATTAAATAAAAATGAAAAAAAGATTTATTTATAATGATTTATTAAAGTATCTGGATCATAAGAATGCTTTAATAATAACCGGTATGAGGCAGGTTGGAAAAACAACTTTAATGAAACAATTGTTTGATCAGGTTGACGGACCGAAATTATGGTATGATTTTGAAAATCCATTAGATTTACTGCATTTTGAAAACATTAATTATGATGCGATTTATGAGGTGCTTAGAAATGAAGCGGGTGCGGGTAATGTGCGGATGTATGTTTTTATTGATGAGATTCAGAACTTTCCTGAGATTACCAAAATTATTAAATATCTGATTGATAAGTACAATGTAAAGTTTGTTGTTACGGGATCATCCAATTATTATTTGAAAAATCTTTTTCCGGAATCGTTAAGCGGCAGAAAATTTTTGTTTGTATTGCAGCCATTAAGCTTTAGTGAATATCTGTTTTTTAATGATAAGATTGAAGCGACTGAACAAAATAAGATATTGAAATTAAAATCATCCTACTCCCTTTTGGAATATAAAAAGTACGAAGCTGATTATCAGATATACCTGGAATACGGCGGCTTTCCGGAAGTTGTAACAACAAAGGATAGCAGCACAAAGAAATTAATTTTAAAAAATATATTTGCATCATTTTTCGAAAAAGATATAAAAGTACTTTCGGATATTAAAGATATTCGTGAGCTGCGGGATTTAATTTTAATGCTTGTGCCCAGGACGGGTAATATTCTGGATGTTACAAAGCTATCCAATGAGCTTGAAATAAACAGGGTTAAGGTTTACGGTTACCTGGAATTATTGCAGGGAGTATTTTTTATAAAGCTTATTCCTAAATATTCTAAGAGTATTGATAGGACTGTTGCAGGAGGAAGGAAAGTATATTTTGCAGACACGGGTTTATTAAATATTATAGGTAAAGTAAATGACGGTCAGTTATTTGAGAATGCAGCAGCAAATCAGTTAAGTTTTTATGGTGAACTTTTTTACTATAATAAGAGAAGCATTTCAGAGATAGATTTTATACTAAATAAAGAAATTGCGTTTGAAGTAAAATTAAAATCTTCAGTAAGTGATTTGAAGAAGCTGGAAAAGAATAGTACAGAGCTGGGATTAGAGCAATATCATCTTATAAGCAAAAATTTTAGTGAAACAGAGCGAACAGTTTTTCCGATGTTTATTTAGATGCTGGAAAGAGAGGAAGATGGAAGAAGAATGATGGGAAATGGATAATGGTTGATGGGAGATGGGAGATGGGAAATGGGAGATTGCCCGCCGAGGCGGGATGGATGATGTGAAGTTGTGAAGAGAGGATGAATCAAGATTAAAGGATAAAGAAAAAAGTATAAAGATTAAAAGATAGCTTAGGATACTATTCAAGATCTGTTTTTTATTATAGATTTTTTTAATATTACAATAGAGATACAAACGGAGAATATTATGGATACTAAATCTGTCTTTAAAGATGCTTTGCAATTACGCCCGGCTGAGAGACTGCAATTGATTGAAATGCTTTCCAGAAGTTTAAATCAACCAGATGAAAATATCGAAAAAATCTGGGCTGAGGAAGCAGAAAAAAGATATCGAGCTTTAAAGGAAGGTAAAGTAAAAACAATCGCCATTAATGAAATTATTGAGCGATACAAATAGATGAAGGTTTACTTTGCAGAACCTGCCTCTATTGAGTTTGATGATGCTTTTGAATATTATGAATTACAATTACCCGGTTTGGGGAAAAAATTTTTTAGTGAAGTATTTGAAACAATAGAACTCATTTCTCAATTCCCTCAATTATGGTCACAGAATTCAGAACATACAAGAAAAGCGGTATTAAGAAAGTTCCCTTATAATCTTATTTATTCAATTCTAAATGATAAGCTTTATATAATTGCTGTTGCACATCAAAATAGGGCCCCGGAATACTGGATTAATAGAATGTTAAAAGACGAATGATGGATAATATGAGGATAAGAAGTTGGTCAGATTGTAAGAGGAGAATAATTGAAAAACAATAGCACGCTGATGACGCGGATATGACTGATTTTCGCAGATCAGTTAAAATCTGTTTAATCAGTTAGATCAGCGTTCCATTGTTCTAAAATCAATATTTAAAAATGAAAATTTCAATTATAACTGCGACAAAGAATAACAAAGCAGGATTACTCCGTGCGATTGAATCAGTGCGCAGTCAGACTTATAAGAATGTTGAGCATATTATTGTAGATGGAGGATCGACGGATGGTACTGGGGAAGTAATTAAGAACCTTGCCTACCGGCAGGCAGGTGTACAATTTACAATTAACAATGATACGTCATCTCGAGCAGCTTGCCCCGATTTATCGGGGGAGTCGAGAGATCTTAAGATTTCTCTCCCGATAGATCGGGGTCGAAATGACAAGGATCAGGGTGACAATGCGAATGTCATACTTCGACAGGCTCAGTATGACGAGGCCCAAGGGAACAAAACACTAATCACTAATCACTATTCACTAATCACTATCAGTGAAGCGGATAATGGGATTTATGATGCGATAAATAAGGGAATAAAATTAGCAACGGGAGATGTGATTGGACTTTTGCATTCGGATGATTTTTATGCGGATGAGTTTGTGCTGGAAAGAGTGGCGGAAGCGTTTCAAGATAAAAGTATAAAGGAAAAAGAGAAAAGTTTTAATCAAGATAAAAGATTAAAGGAAAAAGATGAAAGTTTTATTCAAGATAAAAGATTAAAGGATAAAGAGAAAAGTATTCCGTCATCTCGAATCCCCGCAGGGGTGAGAGATCTTAAGATTTCTCCCTCCGGTCGAAATGACAATGAACCGCCCGCTACCGACCACCAAAAACCCACTATTGATGCGGTTTATAGTGATTTGGTATATGTGAGGAGTAAGAAGCGAGAGGCAAGAAGTGAGAATGAGGATTTAAAATCCATTGATCATTCAGCATTGAACATTGAACATTCTGTTTTAAGAAATTGGAAAACACATTCTTCACACTTCGACTCCGCTCAGTGTGACACACGCAGGATGACCAAATTGATACTAAAAGGCTGGATGCCTCCCCACCCTACATTGTTTGTTCGCAAAGAAATTTTTGATAAGTATGGTTTATACAGAACCGATATGAAAATTGCCGCGGATTATGAAATGATTTTAAGATTGTTTTATAAGCACAAAATAACCACCAACTACCTGCCGCTTACCACCTATTGTATGACAATCGGAGGGGCAAGTAATAAATCGTTAAAGAATATTTTTATTAAGAGCAGTGAGGATTACAGAGCTTTGAAGCTGCACGGTATTCCTTTTGTGGTTAAAACGCTTTTGATGAAGAATTTGAGGAAACTGCCGCAGTTTTTTTTAAAGTGATCAGTGAACAGTGATTAGTGAACAGTGTGGATGAGAAGAGATAAAGATTGAAAGATTAAAGGATAAAGGATAAAAAGTAAAAGACATTTTCTTGTTTTTGATAAATTATTGTTTGAAGTTTATATACAGATTTTGAAAAGAAAGTGGGAAGTACATAATTATAATTAACTTTTTTAATTATCAGTTAAGGAGTTAAGTATGGAACTTCGCAAAGGTGCATTGGGATTTTCATTCGGGTTGGTTTGGGGTGTTGCTGTAATGCTCGGGACCTGGTGGCTTTTGTACATGGGTTCACCGGGCGGAACAATTTCTAAACTCGGTGCATTTTATTATGGATATTCTTATAGTTTTATCGGGGGAATAATCGGTTTGATCTGGGGATTTGTTGATGGATTTGTCTGCGGATTTCTTGTTGCATGGATTTATAATATGTTTAATAAATCTAGTAAGACAAAGACTACTTAGTAATTTTTTTAGTTTTAGATTTTTGATGAGACCGTCTTTAGGGCGGTCTTTTTTATTAATTAAAAATGTTTACTGATTATAGTACCGGATTTTTATTTTTAAAGGAGTTTATTTTGGGGTGCATTGGGATTCAGAATGTTGTTTAAGGATGCAGGCCCGTCCCTTCGGGGAGGCAGGCCATCCCTTCGGGAGGCAGGATCCGCTTAATGTAACATACTAGGAAAATACAGATTGAACGGAGACTTTTGTCTTGTTTGTTGAATTTCGTCTCTCGTCTCTCGTCTCCGCTCGAGATGACGGTTCGGGATGACGGCTCGAGATGACGGCTCGGGATGACGGCTCGAGATGACGGCTCGGGATGACGGCTCGGGATGAGGGCTCGGGATGAGGGCTCGGGATGACGGCTCGGGATGACGGCTCGGGATGATAATTGGACAGGCCGCCTGCCGCGGAGATTCGAAATGACAGAACAGAAGAAATGACAGACTTATGATCATCGAGAAATGTCATACTTCGACAGGCTCAGTATGACAGAGAGATCTTAAATTGTGGTACCGGTGGATTTGACTAATTATTTAATGCGGAAGATTTCCTTATAATGGATTGGGAATGACGAATATTGAAAAAGGAATGATGAATGCTGAATAATGAGCCAAAGTACTGACAACTATCAACTGATAACCGATTACTAAGAACTATAAATCACACTATAATATCTAATGAAATAAATACATATTTTTGTAAAAACAAGTGATAAAAAATGATCAAAGAAGCAAAGATAACTTACAGAGTTAAATCTGAAGAAGATGAAGTCAGATTCTGGAATAACAAATCTTTTGAAGAGAAATTATCTACTATACAGATATTAAGAGAACAGTACATAGCGTTGTTTAATAAGGAGGCAGAATATGCTGAGAGCAGAAAAAGACTTCGAAGAGTTTATAGAGTTCTTAAATAAGTCTAACGTGGAATACTTGATAGTCGGGGCTTATGCACTTGCACTTTATTCCCGCCCACGAAATACCGGTGATATAGATATTTTTATAAATAGTAGTGATACCAACGTTAAATTGCTATTAAATGTAATTAGAGAATTTGGATTTGAGAATACCGGGATTGAGGAAGATGATTTTACGACTAAGGGAAGAATTGTTCAGCTCGGGGTTTCACCCATAAGGATCGATATCCTTAATGAAATTGATGGAATAGATTTTTCAGAAGCATTCAGCCGTAAAAAAGTTTTTCAATTTGGCAATGTAATGGCAAATTTTATTTCCAGGTCAGATTTGATTAAAAATAAAAAATCGAGCACTAGAAAAAAAGATCAGGCAGATCTGGATGAGCTGGAAAAGTTTGATACTGATGACAAATGACTGAGAAATAAATTTAGACTGGACACCGGATACTAGTTGCTGGATGCTAGATATTATATTAGATACTGGATACTGCTTACCTCTTATAGCGTCGGGAAACAGGCTGACACTTCATGCGTTTATCTTTTTTCAATAATCATTTGATGTCTGTTTTGTTTTGAATCGATCCGACTTTCCGCCGCGTCGGCGGGCAAGCCATCCCTTCGGGAGGCAGGCCATCCCTTCGGGAGGCAGGCTCCTCCCGTAGAGATTCGAAATGACAGAACAGACGAAATGACAGAGCGGAAGAAACGATAGGACAACATATGTCATTTCGAATCCCCGATTTTAATCGGGGTTAGAAATCTTTATTTTAAATTTATGAAGTTGAAAAATCATATCTATTACCTTTATATACTCACCAACTGGTCAAACAAAGTAATATATATTGGAGTAACAAATAATCTTCAAAGGAGACTTTATGAACATAAAAATAAACTTATCGATGGATTCACTAAGAAATATAATTTGAATAAACTTGTATACTACGAGTGTTTTACGAATATCAATGATGCAATAAGAAGAGAAAAAGAATTAAAAAAGTGGAGAAGAGAGAAAAAAAACATACTGGTTGAAACTATGAATCCTGAATGGAATGATCTCGGGTTAAAATTTGAGGATTAAGTTTTCTCTCTTCGTTCGAAATGACAAGACAGAGGAAATGACAGAGCGGAAAAAACGATAGGACAACAAATGTCATTTCGAAGGAGGTACGACTGAGAAATCTTTCTTCCATTGTACTTTGTCGTTATAATTATTAATGAATGATTACAAGATTTCTCACCCCTGCGGGGATTCGAAATGACAGGACAGCAGGAATAACAAAAACAGAAGAAATGACAGGATGAATTCACCACTTCGCTTAGGTGAGGGTGTGGGAAATGTTGTGATAGTTATTAGTCCCTTTTTTATAAGTAAAACTTATGTTAAAGATATCAAACGGTTATTCGATTTCTTTTGTTATATTTAGTGAGCATTTACTTTCCTGAGGGTACAAACTAAATATTTTTTATTAAATTTTTTTATGGAAAAATATTATGGACGAATCAATACGCCTCGAGCATTCCTTTCTGACACAGACTGTTCTGGAGAACACTATAAGCGAATTAAAAAAATTAAAACTGGAATCCAAGGACTATATTAACCTGGCTAATTCCCTGCTGGATATTGCGATAAACGGATACCGTACCCAGGAGGATGAAGAAATAAATTACCAGATTGATGCCAAAATTGATTTTCCTATAAGTTATGAAGATATAATTATCAGTAAGTTTAATTATAAAAAACACAAAAAGCTTTTAGAGGAATGGACGGGTAATGAGTTCGGTAAAGAGTTTCTGCTTTCACGGATTGATAATGTTGAGAAAAATTTAGAGGATCTTACCAAAGACGAGTCTAATATCTTCGGGATAATTGAGACTAAGGAAAAGATACCTATCGGGGTTATGGGTTATTTGCATTATGATCAGTCAAATAACAAAGCTGAATTGAGAAAGCTTATTGGTGACAGAACTTTTTCCGGTAAAGGATTCGGGAAAAAGGCTACAAAAGCATGGATCTCATACGGGTTAAATAAACTTAAACTTAGAAAAATATTTATTTACACTTATGATACTAATCTTAGAAACATAAGGATAAACAGAGAGCTTGGTTTTAATCTTGAGGGTGTATTTAAATCGGAAAATTTTTATAAAGGCGAGCCTAAGGATATACTGCGTATGGCGCTGATTACTAAGTGATCTGTGAACAGTGATCTGTGATCAGTACACAGAGATCAGTAGATAGTTATTTTAGACATAGAGCGAAAAAAAATAGAAATAAAATGAAAACCCATAGAGATTTAATAATTTGGCGCAAATCAATAGACTTTGTAACTAAGATTTATCAATTGACAAGTAAATTTCCGAAAGATGAAAATTATGGTTTAAGTTCCCAATTACGCCGTGCAGCTGTTTCCATACCATCCAATATAGCTGAGGGTGCTGCAAGACATTCAAAAAAAGAATTTAGAAATTTTTTATCTATTGCTTTGGGTAGTGCGGCAGAATTAGAGACACAATTACTTATAGCTTTAAATCTAGAATATATAATTCCATCAGAATTCGATAATTTCTTAAATGAATTAATACAAATCAGAAAAATGATTCACGGTTTAATAAATAATATAGAAAAAAAACTGATAACTGATTACTCATTACTATTTACTGATTACTGATCACCGATTACTGATTACTGATCACTCATCACTGATAACTGATTACCGATTACTGATAACTGAATAGAAATTTTTTGTTTTTAGACGGGAGTGTGTTAATTTTAGAGCAATTATAAAGGACATTTATGTATTTTCAACCAATCATCATCTGCAGGTTACAGAACCAAATATTATTATAAACTAAAAGGGGGACATTAGTTGTGATATATTTAATAGTAGCGTTTCTTACATTTCTAATTACCATCATAGTAACTCCATATTTCATAAACTATCTGATCAGAAAAGATATTTTAGACAGTCCAAATGGTGAAGAACGGCATTTACATTTAGAGCCGGTACCCAGATTAGGCGGTATAATAATCTTTTCGGTTATATTTATTATCACTTTTGCTTTTTACCAGGACGTAAGTTCTAAAATATATTTTATTGCCGGTGCGCTTATCATTTTAGGTCTGGGTATAATTGATGATCTGAAAGGTGTTAAATGGCATATTAAATTCTTTGTGCAGTCAATAGCGGCGGTACTATTAATTTTATCTTTTAATATTAATAATTACAGTTCAATTAATTTTGCCGTGTACAGAATTCCGTTTGTATTAGATTATATTATTTTATTTGTACTGATACTTGGAATATTAAATTCATTTAATTTGATGGATGGACTGGATGGATTGGTTGCGGGTTTTTCATTAATAATATTATCAGCAATTTTTTTATTAAGCATAGGCAGGAATTTTCCATTTATCCCATATTTATCTGCGGCAACAATAGGAACTGTTTTGGGATTTTTAAAATTTAATGGAAATCCGGCAAGAATATTTTTAGGTGACAGCGGTTCATTAACTTTAGGATATATAGCGGCTTTTACTGTAATCGGAATATCCGGTGAGGTGACAAATGATGCAGTGAATAAAATACAAGATGTAATCCGGACGATAGATGTTGCATTTGTTATAATTATTCTTGCAGTGCCGTTAGCAGATACATTAAGAGTGATGTTTATACGTCTGAGAAGTAACAAGCATCCTTTTTTAGCAGACAGCAGTCACCTGCATCACTTACTTTACAGTAAAAAGATAAGACACAAAACCGTAGTAATGCTGATACACCTGATTTCGATTTGTTTTGTACTATTATCAATGTATTATGCAAGATTTGACAAGGTAACCGGATTAATAATTTATTTTATTTTTCTTGCAGTGTTTTTTTCGATACATCCAATAATTGAATTTATAATACGCAAAGAACACCTGCTTGCATACGGAAGGATGTTAAAAAGAATACCGGATCTTCTTCCAAGGATTTATAAAAAATTTCTACTGCCCTTTATATCATTTTGCCTTGGAGTGCTGATAATCCTTTTGATCTATAAAGAAATTACAATTCCGAGAAAAATTTATTCATATTTTCTTTTATTCCTTTTACCCTCATTATTATACTCAGGCATCGAACTGCGTAAAAAAAATTATTATGCTGAACTGCTTGTACTGGTAAATTTGCTACTGTTTTTTATAATAACCGGATTGAACGGTTTTTTCTATAAACTGTATCCCGTACCTTTAATTACACAGATTAACTTAAACCAGATACTGGTTATAACACTATCAGGGATGGTAATGTTTTTTGTATTGTTTAAGGAACGGATAATAAATTTAAGGCAGCAATTTTTAACGGGCACCGATCTTACTTTAGCTGTGTTAAATACATTTATATTTATTGCGGTTCAGTTTTTAGATCTTCCTGATGCATATAAAATAAGCGATACTATACTAAGAAGTTTTCTTGTATTTCTATTCTATAAAATTATGATTACTGTTTTCCCAAAGACTCACTTTACTCTTTATTACATTTCGTTTTTGATTGCTGTTATAGCTGTATTGAAATCTGTATTTTAATCTATGAAATGTTTTATAATAATATTGATCTTTACTTCAGCGCTGCACAGTCAGAGTACGTTTGAGCCTGTAAATTCAGATATTTATAGTTTTCTGGAGACGCTGTCGATTAAAGGAATTATTAATTTTAATGATGAGATAAAACCTTTAACACGAATTGAAATTGCGGGAAAAATTTTAGAAGCGGAAGTTAAAACACCGGAGTTAACAGAAACAGAAAGATTGCTTTTAGATTTTTACCGGCAGGATTTTGAGCATGAGATAAAACTTATCAGCAATAATTTTACTGCTGAAGCAAATCCCGAGTTTTTAATTACCAATGCAGATAAGCGGATAAGATTTTTTGAATATGCGGGAAAAGATTTTTCTTTTTTTGCAGATCCTATGTTAAGCGTTTCAGTACAATCCATTGCAGGTGAAAGACTTTTTGTACGGAGGAACGGTTTTTCTTTTTACGGTTATGCATTGGGAAGCTGGGCTTACGGTTTAAATTTTTATGACAATGAAGAATCCGGTAATAACCTGGATATTGATAAAGTTCTTACTTCTGAACGCGGCACATCTGTAACAAAGTTAAAACACAATGCCTTTGAATATGATTTTGTAAATGCTTCTGTTGGTTATTACTGGAAAACAGGTGCGCTTTCAATAGGCAAAGATTATTTTGATATCGGGAGCGGAAGAAACGGAAGTATTATATTAAGTGATAAGGCACCTTCCTTTCCATTTATCCGGTTTGATTTTAAACCTGTTGACTGGCTCAGATTTTTTTACTTCCATGGATTTCTGATTTCGAATGTACCGGATTCATCTACTTTCAGATACGGCAGCGTACGCGGAAGAAATTCTATTTCGGATGTGCCGAAGTTTATAGCATTTCATTCATTATCATTTTATCCTTCGGATAATGTGTCATTAAGCGTGGGTGAATCGATAGTTTACAGTGATAATATTCAGCCTGTATACTTTATTCCCGTTATGTTTTTTAGAGTAGCTGATCATTTTTTGAGCAGAGGAAATTCATCATCAACGGGTAATGCACAAATGTTTGCAGACGTTTCTTACAAGAATTATAATTTAAGAACAAATTTTTATGGTTCACTTTTTATAGACGAGCTTTCATTCAACAGTTTATTTGAAGGCGGAAATTTATCTGCAATAGGATATACAATAGGAGCTGAATGCGCAGATCTGCTGATAAGCAATTCGTCTTTTAATATTGAGTACAGCAGGATAAATCCATTTGTGTATATGAATTCCGTGAATGCGCAGACGTATGCAAATGATGATTACATAATGGGTCACTGGACAGGAAGCAACGGAGATCTGATTTCGATTAAGTACAGGCAAAATATAATTCGTCCACTTCAGTTTTCATTAAGCACATGGTATTTCAGAAAAGGCAAGAAAGAACTTCCTGCCGAGCAGTACACATCACCATACCCCGAATTTTTATATGGTGAGAAAAGATATGAGTTTGGAGTTGATGTAAGGTTAAAATACAGACCTTGGCACCCGGTACTTGCAGAAGCAAATTATACTTTTATGCGCATAACGGATGAGCTTGCCGGAAGGACGCCGGGATTTAAGCTTTCAAGTAATAATTATTTTGGAATTAATGTTTCTTATGGTTTTTAATTTGTTGGTGGGTTTAACTCATCCTGCCTATCCTGCCTGCTAGCGGGCGGGCTCCCTGTCCCCTTCTCTTAGAAATAGAAGGGGAAGTTTGAAGAAGGCAGGTTAGTATTTAATCCACGACTTAAAAGTCGTGGCAATTTTTGAATGAAATTTAGTTGTGCATCGCAACCTGAAGGTTGCGGCTACCTTTGATAATATAGTTTTTATTGTTTCTTAAAGTTTTTGATTTGTTTGAAGTTCGAACTCATCCCCCTGCCCCCTTCTCTTGGAAATAGAAGGGGAAGTTGGTGAAGTCGGGTTAGTATTTAATCCACGACTTAAAAGTCGTGGCAATTTTTTAACGAAATTTATTTGTGTATCGCAACCTGAAGGTTGCGGCTACCTTTGAAAATATAGTTTTTATTGTTTCTTAGAGTTTTTAATTTATTCATTTATTAAGGACAGGCTATGCGGTTATTTACGATTACGGTTACTATTGCTGCCTTATTATTTACAGAAATTATTTTATCGCAAACGGTGAGCCGAAAAACTTTTAATCCTCTATCAAACAAAATTGCGGTTAACCTGGAAGGCGGTGTTACATATCCCAGAACTGATTTTACAAATGATAAAATAAGTTATGTAGGTCAGTTTTCGATGGATTATTTTTTTCCAAGCCATACGATGGGTGTATTTGGGTTGAGAGCTTATACTTATTACGGTCAGATTACCGGTGATGGCACTTATAATAATATTTCAACCTTTCCCACAATACCGGAATATTTTAGTGTGATTGCTTCCGGAGGTGCCGGTATTACTTATACATTAAAAGCATCAAAAATATTTTATCCTTACGTGTTTGCAGGCGGCGGGTATTTGTATTTTAATCCCACAGACAAAGACGGCAGCAGGTTACCGAGAAATGGTGCAAAGGAATACAGTAAAAATTCCTGGTCGATTATTGCAGAGATGGGCAGCAGATTTTTTATTTCGGAATCTGTCAGTTTAAATCTTGCGGTAAATATGGATTATGTTCCAATGGATAATTTAGATGATATTGATAATCCAACGACCAATGGTTCTGATAAAGATATATTTTTTACGGGACGGGCAGGTTTATCATTTTATTTTGGCGGAATTTCAGATAACGATAATGATGGTGTAAGGGATGAAGAAGATTTGTGCCATGATACTCCGCCAAATGTAAGTGTTGATGAGTATGGTTGTCCGGTTGATACTGATAAAGACGGCGTACCGGATTATATAGACAGATGCGCCAATACACCGAAAAATATTCCCGTAGATCTGGATGGCTGTCCTTTAGATATTGATGGCGACGGTGTAGCAGATTATATGGATCTGTGTAATGACACTCCGGTTGGAGTAAAGGTTGATGCACGCGGCTGTCCGATAGATTCCGATGATGACGGGGTGCCTGATTATAAAGATTTATGCCCAAATACCGAAGTAGGTATTGAAGTAAATAAATGGGGCTGTCCTATTGACCAGGAAATTTATGAACCGATAAAGAAGACAGAAATTATTTTAAATGGTGCAGTAAACTTTGAAATTAATAAAGCAGATTTACTCCCGGCGGCTTATCCCGAACTCCAGCAGGTACTTAAGGTGATGAAAGATTACCCGGATACCAAATGGAAGATTGAAGGACACACTGACAATACGGGATCGTTTAAATTAAACAAGGAATTATCGTTGAAGCGCGCACTGTCGGTTTATAATTATTTTACAGCTAATGGAATTGAACCCGCAAGGCTGTATGTAAATGGTTACGGACCGGATTACCCGATTGCCGATAACAGTACTGAAACAGGAAAAGCTTTAAATAGAAGAGTTGCTATAATTTTAGCAGATGGTGAAAAACAAAATGGGTCAATTGAAACAAAAAGTGAAACGAAAAATGTTACAAAGCGGGTTTATAATCCTTCTGTTGAAAGAAATGTAGGCAATATGATTTTCAGCGACGGATATCTTTACTGTTTTCAGGTATCATCGTGGCGCTCAAGAGAAAAAGCGGAGTCAGAGTCTAAAAAACTTTCTGCAATGGGATATAATTCATTTATAGTTATTGCAGATCTACCTGATCTTGACGGCACCTGGTACCGCGTAAGGGTTGGTTATTTTAATTCCATTGATGAGGCTAATAAGACGAAGGAGAAGATTGGGAGGAAGTGAAAGGAGAGAGGTTAGAGGCTAGAGACGTGAGAAGTAAGAAGCAAGAGATCTAAAAGATTTCCTGCCTACACGGCAGGCAGGCTCACCCGACGAGTCGCATAGACGTCAACTGAAGGGAATCAATTTTTAATTAAATACAGGCTAGTTGTTTGAATTCTGATTTAATTTAGAATTATTAATATGTCATGCCAACGGCATTTTGTTCTATTTTTTCTTTCTGTTTCTACAAACCTGCCGGCAGCCAGGCAGGTATTTCATCCCTCTGGGATGAAGAAAAATAAATCCCGATAGGGATAAAATCTTTATAGATATGTTGCTAAAAACAGTAAATAAAATCCCTTTAGGGATGATATATAATGCTTTAATTTATTCTATAATCAGAACAACTGATCTAATTTCCAATGGAAAACATAGTTACTATGTTGACGCTTATGCGACGAGTCGGAGTTGAAATGACAGGAGATAGAATGGGAAACGAAAAAAAATTATTTTTTGTTTGAGACCTGGGATTTTAATCCTGCTGTAATGATAAAGTTTGCAAGATCTTTGCCATCGATGTACATAGTTCCGTTTGTAACTCTTTCAGCAAAATTACCCGTGGTTATTACAAATTTTCTTTTGATTTCGTTTTCGGCTGGCTTAAAGTGTATTATTTCTTCATAGTCATCTTTTTTAAGATCGGTTGTTAATAAACATTTACCGTGCAGATTAACGGGTTTACTTCCCTTTCTGCCCGAGCCAATTATATAGAACATTGGTTCATCAGCAATATCCATAATACTTATATCGCGGTAACCGAGAAAACTAAATAAACTTTTTATCAATAATTTATAAGAATTAAGTTCGATAGACTGCAGTTTATTTACTAACCTTGTACGTTCACTGTTAAGAGATTTAACAGTCTGATCATTTAACCCGAAAACATACAGCCAATCATTCATTGAGATAAGTTCGGAAACTGTTTCACTCTTAATATTATCAAACAAATACCTGTTATCCAATCCTTTAAGATGAATAAGATTTTTCAGTTCTTCTTCAAAAGTATTTTTGATACTAAAATTATAAATTACAACGGGAGTCTGAACCGGTTGTGAGATGCCGATTTCATCATCGTTCTGCCATTGCGTAACCGGGTTCCACCACTGATCAAAATTAATAATGTAAGGAACTTTGTTAAGCTTAATATTCATTCGTGACGGTTTAAGGTTTGTAAGAAATACAGTCATATCACTACGGTCGTAAAAAGAATTAAGCGATTGCTTTAATTCATCTGAAGACATTCCATTTCTGCCGACGACATGTTTAATATTATTAAGTTCAAATGCTTTTTCAATTTTCTTTAATCCGTTTCCATCATACTGGGTAAAAACTATAGCTTTCTTTTTATTAAGGGCAATTGTTTCAACCTGTTCGATAAGCAGATTTGCTTTAGGACTGATATTTCTGAAAGAAGAAAAATTAAGTATCTGTTTAAGCTTATGAATTATTGAAAAAATATTTGATTGAAAACGAAGAGGGTTCGGATTTTCAAATAATAAATTAAGTTCTTTTTTAGATTGAGTAAGCGATTCAGAATATTCGAATGCCTGCATTTCATCGAGATCCAGCCAGATATCTTTAGTGATAACGGCTGGTTCATCTGCCTGAATATCCTTTAGCGAGCTGCCGAAAATATTAAATGATACCTTTTCCGAAAATTCAAATTCATTTAAATATTTTTTAATGGCTTTTTCATTTATAACTGCTGATAATAACCAGATATAATCAGGCTGTATTTTTGTTACAAGCTGATCAACCTGGGTTGAAGCCGATTTAAGATTAACAAGTTCATCAAAAACAATAAGATCAAGTTTGTCAAAATCTTTAAGATCTATTTTACCAATATCATTTATATCAAGAACCCAGATAACCGAAGAGCCCTTTACTTTTTTAGTTATTCCGGGTTCGATTTTTTTAACTTTAAGTTCTTTAGCATAAGATTTTAGAGAAGCAGACCAGTATTCATTAAATCTTGTATTATCACTTATTAATAAAGCCGATTTGATTGTACCCTTTTTTGCAATAAAGCCGATTGCGGCAGAAGACTGATCGAACTTATCATAACCAAGCTCATCGTTAAGAACAGCATAATTATTTGCTGCAAGAAACTGTGCGGACTGAAACTGATGTTCCGAAAGTACGTTTAGCATCCGGTAATACTCTTCCCAGTTAAGTTCCCGGAACGCAGATAATAATGAACTGATATCAGCTCTTGCTGATTCAGAAATTGAAGGATCATTTAAAGCATCAAAGACAGCAGGTTCAAGATTCTTGTGTTTGATGACTACTTTTTTAACAACAGTTTTAGGTATCTCAATTTTTACTTTAAATACAGGATGCGGAATATCAAAAGAAGGTGAATAAAACTGAACATCAGCCTGAGTCATATCTTCAAACGGCACCGAGTAAGAATCAGCAATGCTGTTAAGGATATTATCAATACCGGGCACATCAATTTTATTTAATTCTGGAACAGTAATTTCATCTATTTTATAATTCTTTGAATCAACAACAGTGTTATCAAATTTTTCAACATTTAATAATTCGATGTTATAGATTTCAGGAGTAAGATTAGCAAGTTCATCAGTAACGACGGGCGGCGAAATCATCAAGGGAATATCTATCACTGAAGAATCAGAAAAATTTTCGCTTTTATCAAAAGTCGGGACATTAGTTACAATAAATTCAGATGATTGATCATAAACAGCAGAAGGCTCAGGTATAAAATCCGTTGAATGATCAATAACTTTTGCAGGTTTAGCAATATAAAGAGGCGATTTATCTATAACTTTAGGAACTTTAGGAAAAGTAGAATCAAGATTTTTTATTTCCGGTACAGAAAGTATTTTCTCCTTCATTGTAAAAAGCTGCGGACGCGAGATACCGAAGAAAATAAGGTAAGCTTTTGGACCGATGATGATATAATTGTGTTTTATATCTGGTACTTTATAAAGGGGCAGTCGGAATTTAAGTTTAATAGAATTTGGCGCAATTAATTTTTCAACAGGAAAATCCTCAACCTCTTCAGAATACGAAATTTCAGCCACTTCCCCGATATCAATTTTGGGAACACGAAGCCATTTTGCGTAATGGAAATCTTCAATGGTTTCAAATTTAGAAACCTTTGCGGCTATTTTTTCTCTGGCTGTACGAATCATTTAAATGAACAATTATTATTCGTTAGTTCTTTGAAGCTGAACCTGTTCACAAGCAGCTTTTAATCTTTCGAACGGTTCTGAAAGATTACGACCTTCTGCAATTTTTTCCAGACGTTCTTTAATTCCCTTTAGTTCTTCCTCAAATTTTTTGGATGTTTCAACATAACCTTTAGGTGAACCGTTTAGAGGTGTATTTAAAATTTCAACAGCAGTATTGCTGCGTGATTTTTCCTTTTCATCGCTTAAAAGCCGGACGACTCTTATTCCCTGTTTATTATTAGCACCAAGAAAAAGAGGATCTTTAACTACAATAAGATCAATCTGTTCATTAACAGCGTTTAAAAGCGGAACCGAGATCAGTTCAACAAGAATATGTTCCAGCAAAACATCACCATACAAAGTTTTCTGAAAACTTGTCGGACGAATAGGTGCCGTAACTCTAAATTCCAGGGGTTTGGTTTCAGCATCAGTAACTAAAATTGCTCCCATTACACCACCGTTTTCACTAAGTGTATAGGTTTCAAGGAATGCGATTTTTGCGAGTTCCATCTTATCTCTCCGATTATTTCAAAATGTTAAAAAATTATTTGCAAGCAGAGTTTTTCAATATTAGTGCCATAGTTTGGCGGGAATATCGATGAATAAAATATCAGGATTAGAAGTAAAAAGGTAAATTGATGAAATTTCAAAGCTGACAATAATGACGCGTAAAAGTGTTAATTGGCTTTGTTTTCTGATCTATTACAGATATGAGTAAGAAATTTGACAAATGACTAAATATTTCCTGCTAAATCTACTTATTGAATAATAGATGAAAAATGCAGGTAAAAGTTTACAAGTGTAAATTATTTTACAACTACTGCAAGAATTACCGGAGGGTGATTAGTTGAAATCATATAATGTGAAATTGGAAGCTGTTAGAGTAATGAAAGAAAAGTAAAGCATTTAAGAAATATTGAAGTTTACTATTTAGACTGTGGCTTAAGATTAGTTATTGACAGAAATAAATGCAAAAAAATATCTTGACAGTAATGAAAACTTAAGCTAATTTTATATAGACTAAATCTAAATAATAAGTAAAACTATGAAAACAGCTTCAGAATTAAATTTTGGTGAACGAGCAATTATAAGTGATGTAGATAATACACATCCATCTTTCAGAAGAATTTTAGAGATAGGCTTTACACCCGGCCAGGAAATTGAGTTAGTAAATTCATCAGCTTTTAAGGATCCGCTTGCATTTTCTTTACGCGGAACATTGATTGCAATAAGAAAGCATGAAGCTGACTGCATAATATTATTATGAATACTGCTTCCCTAGAGAAGTTAAATCTTATAACATTAGTAGGTCCGCCAAACTCCGGTAAAACAACTTTATTTAATAAGTTAAGCGGAAAAAATTATAAAACCGTAAACTATCCGGGATCTACAGTAGAATACTCTACCTGCAAAATTCAAAGCAAATTTGGAATAGAGGCGGACGTATTAGATTCACCAGGCATAATCAGTTTAAACCCAAACTCCCCCGATGAAGAAGTATCAGTCAACTCACTTTATAACCATCCCGAATTCGGATCACCGCATTTAGTAATAGCCACAGCGGATGCAAGCCAGATATCGCGTCATTTACTTTTAGCCAAGCAGTTAATCGAATCGGATTTTAATGTAATAGTTGCCATAACTATGAATGATATACTTGCAAAAAGAGGTTATGAAGTTGACGAAAACAAACTGGCTGAAGAACTGGGATGCGGCGTAATAAAGGTTGATGGAAGAACCGGAACTGGAATTGATAAATTAATAAGCTGCGTAAAACCAAAACTTAATCCTGATGAAAAAGATGAGTTAAAGAATCCCCATAAAGTTTTTGAGAACATTGATAAAGAAAAGCTTTTAGATTTATACCGTGAAATTGAGCGAATAGAAAAAATTGTAATAGTTCCGGTAAAAAACATAACGGAGCCAAATCTTAAAAAGGCAAATGAAAAATTAAAAATATTAAATCCCACTCTTAAATACGGAAGCAACAGACCCGATGAGCGAACATTAAACATAGATAAGTTACTTCTGAGCAGACGCTGGGGATTAATATTCTTTTTTCTGATTATGGCTTTTACTTTTACCTCAATCTTCTGGATTGCAGATCCATTTATGAAGCTTGTTGATGAACTGTTCGGATACTTATCCACAAATGCTTCATCAATTTTAGGGCAAACATGGTACGGTGATTTAATTTCAGACGGAATAATAAGCGGGACCGGAGCTGTATTAGTTTTTCTTCCGCAGATATTAATACTTTTTTTAATACTTGGATTGCTTGAAGATACAGGATATTTAGCCCGCGGTGCGATGCTAATTGACAAGCCGCTTTCAAAAATCGGTTTAAATGGTAAATCATTTGTACCGATGCTATCGGGCTTTGCGTGTGCCATACCTGCAATGCTTGCTGCCAGAACAATATCAAACAGACGCGAAAGACTGCTTACAATTTTTATAATTCCTCTTATGAGCTGCAGTGCCAGGCTGCCGGTTTATGCTTTGCTAATTGCATTTCTTACTCCGGCTGATAAACTCTGGTTAGGCGGAATTGCGTTAGCGTTAATATATATTTCCAGTATTCTGGGGTCATTAATAGTGGCAGCATTTATCAATAAGTTTAATAAAAGAATAATTAATGCTTCAGACACTTCCTCATTTATACTTGAGCTGCCGGCATACAGAGCTCCGAAAATAAAAAACGTAATACGAAACTCATTTGAAAATGCGAAGCAATATATCTACAGAGCAGGACCAATAATTCTGGTTTTGTCTATGGTAATCTGGTTTTTAACGTACTTCCCGAATCATAGTCCTGAAATAAATACAAACGGATTATCACATGAAGAAATTGTACAGATGGTAAAGGCGGAGAGATTATCCACATCTTATGCAGCAGATCTTGGAAAATTTATTCAGCCTGTTATGAGTCCATTAGGAATGGACTGGAGGATCGGGGTTTCTCTAATCGCAGCGTTTGCCGCGCGGGAGGTATTTGTAAGTTCTCTTGCAATGATATTTAAAGTAACGGACAGCAGCGACCTGCAATCCTCAATCTTATTAGCAATGAAGAACGCGGTTAATGAAGATACGGGTAAACCATTATTTACGGTATCCACAATAATAGGATTAATTGTATTTTTTATTTTTGCGATGCAATGCCTATCAACATTAGCAGTTTCTAAAAAAGAAACAGGAGGCTGGAGAATTCCGATGTTACAATTAGTAATATTTACTTCAACAGCATATATCTTAACACTTGTGACGGTAAATGTTTTAAAATTTATCGGGTTTAGTTAGAGATTATCCTTGATAATAGATAACTATGAAATTATTTTAACGCAGTAAGAAGCGAGTTAAAAGTGAGAAACGAAAAAGCAGCAGAAGTATTCAGGACATTTTTAAAACAAGTAAAGAACAGAATTACTCCGGAACGGTTTGAAGTTCTTGATGCGGCACTTGAGCATCATGGTCATTTTGGAGCTGATGATTTATATGTTCAGCTTAAAAATTCAAAATCAAAAGTTTCGCGTGCTACTGTTTATAACACATTGGAACTGCTGGCACAATGTGATCTTATAAGCAAACGGAATTTTGGAGATAACTTAAACAGATACGAAAGTAATTATAAAAGACAAACACACGATCATCTTATATGTGTGGAATGCGGAAAGATTGTTGAATTTTCCGATGCACGAATCAGTGATATTCCAAAAGAGATTAGCGAAAAGTTAGGGTTTGATATGAACAGTTATTCATTCAATATTTTTGCAAGATGTAAGAATGAGAAAGAATGCAAAAAAAGAAAATAATTTATTATCAATAAATATTTACAGAGATAATGAAGAAAAATAAATACCCGATAGTCTGGTCTAAAAAAAACTTTTCAATTAAAATATTCTGCTCCATACCCAATATTGCAACCGGAATTCTGGTAAAAGCAGATAAAGCACATTTTGTTGTTGATCCCGGTGATGGAATACTGCGCGATCTGAATAAAGAATTAAAGATAAATGATATACTTAATATTTCAGATGTTTTTATTACACACGGGCATCATGATCATGTAGGCGGTGTGTGGTCTTTACTTACATATTTAAGAGTAATGAATAAAGAGACTCCACTTGTGGTTCATTATCCTAAAGGATGTCTTGAGATAGTTCATATACATAATGCGTTTAACAGAGTTTACAGCGGTAATATAACTTACGATATAATTTTAAAAGAGATTGACGGTGACCGGCAATTCAACAGCAAAAAAGTTACAATCATACCATTTCCTGTAGTACACAAAGAATACTTATCCGATAAAAAAACTACACGACAAGTACCGGCACTTGGTTACAAATTTATATATGATAATATAAAAATCTGCTACGGCGGTGACACCGCTTATTGTGATGATCTGGTAAAGCATGCCAAAAATTCTGATCTGGCAATACTTGAAGCCGGACATGACGATGACACTCCCGATGATATGCATATGACACTAAGCGAAGCCAAATCAATCGGCAAATCTGCAAAAGAATACTATCTTGTTCACGTACCTGAGTAGTAATGAACTTACTGTTGAAAAGTAAAAATTAAGAATTCACAATTAATAACTTAGAAAGATTACAAATGCGATCAATTATAATTTTTAATCTGATGATTATTCTTATTAACACTATAACAATTTTTTCACAGACTAAGGATTATTTATTTGAAGGTGAGAAGCATTTTAAAAATATAAAGATGCTTACTAATGACGGGGAAAACGCTGAAGCATATTTTTCATTTGACGGTAAGAAACTGGTTTATCAGGCAACATTTGATTCGATGGAATGCGATCAGATATTTACAATGAATATAGACGGCACTGACCGGCAATTAGTCTCAACAGGTAAAGGGAGAACAACCTGTTCATATTACTATCCTGACGGCAAAAAAATTCTTTATGCATCCACACATTTAAGTGATCCCAAATGCCCTCCCCCGCCTGACCGATCTAAAGGATATGTTTGGAAATTATACGAGACATTTGATATATTTTTAAAGGATGGTTCGGAGTTAAAACAATTAACAGATACACCCGGTTATGATGCTGAAGCCACAATATCACCTAAAGGAGATAAGATAGTATTTACATCTCTTAGGAATGGTGATCCGGAAATTTATACTATGAATTTAGACGGCAGCGGTCAGACACGATTGACTTTTGAAAAAGGATATGACGGCGGTCCTTTCTTTTCACCGGACGGAAGCAAAATAGTTTTCCGGGCAAGCAGACCAGCAACTGATGAAGAGATGGCTGATTACGCTGATCTTGTTGAAAACGGATATGTAAGACCAACTGCTCTTGAAATTTTTGTAATGGATTCCGATGGAAAGAATATGAAGCAGATAACGCATCTGGGTAAAGCCAGTTTTGCACCATTTTTTCATCCGGGCGGAAAAAAAATAATCTTTTCATCTAATTACCAGGGAGATAATCCAAGAGATTTTAATTTATTTATGATTAATATTGACGGAACAGGATTAGAGCGAATAACATTTAATCCATCATTTGATGGTTTCCCGATGTTTTCACCCGATGGAAAATATTTTGTATTCGGATCGAACAGGTTTAATAAGAAAGAAACGGATACTAATATCTTTATTGCGGAATGGGTGGAATAGACTGAAATTAAAATTTATGTATTGAGTATCCGATAATGATCATAAATTATAAAACAAAACTTTAGATTTATTAAGGGAGAAGAAAGTATCAAATGAAAAAACTAATTTTGATTGCTGCTGTGCTTACGGGAATAATATCAGCCCAAAATAATCCTGATATTACTGCGGGTGAAATAAAAGATCATATAAATTACCTGGCATCCGATGAACTTGAAGGCAGGATGACGGGCACACCACAGTTATACAAAGCGGCGGAGTTTCTTAAAAAGGAATTTGAAAGTTACGGTTTGAAACCTCTATTCGACGGAAGTTATTTTCAGGAATTTCCTTTTATGGAGAGATTGGAATCGGGAAATAATTCTGTTAGTATTTTAACAGATGGGAAAGAAATAAACCCGGAGCAGTCTAATAATTTTATTCCGCTTTCATTTACTGATAATTTAAAAGTTAAAGGTAATGCAGTATTTGCGGGATATGGCATCTCTGCTAAAGAACTTAACTACGATGATTATGCTGACCTGGATGTAAAAGATAAAATAGTAATAGTTTTTAGAAACCATCCGGATGTTAAAAGTCCGCATTCAAAATTCGAGCAGTATGCAAGTCTGCGTTATAAAACAACAACAGCCCGAGATAAAGGTGCAACCGGAATAATTTTTGTGAACACAATGGATAATAAAGATGATGCACTAATTGAATTAAAATATGATAATGCATCCAGGATAAGTGGTATATCTGCGATGCAGATAAAAAAAGATAATTTAGGTTTTATTCCTTTTGCAGATCTGCAAAATAAAATTGATTCCACTCTTACTCCGGCTTCGTATGCACTGAATGAAAATATAATATTTAATCTTTCGACCGAGGTTAATGAAATTAAAGGAAAGAGTGTAAATGTTGGTGCATATCTTGAGCCGGATAATTCAAAATTTAAAGATGAATATTTAGTATTAGGTGCACATTTTGATCATCTTGGCTGGGGCGGACAAAATTCACTTTATATGGGTGCTCCTGCTATTCACAACGGTGCTGATGATAATGCTTCAGGTACATCGGGATTACTGGAATTAGCAGAGAAATTTGCATCGATAAAAAATCAGCTTGACAGAAAAATTGTGTTCATAGCATTTTCCGGCGAGGAGCTTGGTTTACTGGGTTCAAGTTATGTTGCAAATAATTTTCCTCTTCCTATTGAAAATGATATAACGATGATAAATATGGATATGATCGGAAGATTGAATGATAAAAATGATCTGATAGTTTATGGAACCGGAACTTCATCTAAATGGAAAAACATTCTGGATGATAAAAATGAGTACGACTTAAATCTTACCTTTAATGATGAAGGATTTGGTCCAAGCGATCATTCATCTTTTTACGGAAAGAAAGTACCAGTTTTGTTTTTCTTTACCGGAACACATTCAGACTATCATAAACCATCGGATGATGCAGATAAAATTAATTCAGCAGGTGAAGAGAAAGTGCTGAAATATGTTTTTGATGTTGCACTTACAATTGCAAATTCGGATACGAGGCCCGATTATATTTCCGTTGAAAGAAAAGATACCGGAAAGATGATGGGTACCAGGGTTTACGTAGGCACAGTTCCGGATTTTGCCGGTGAAGTTGACGGCTATAAACTTGGAGGAGTAACAGACGGTAGTCCTGCAGCAAAAGCAGGTCTACAAGCCGGAGATATAATTACAAAATTCGGAGACAAAAAGATATCAAACATATATGATTTTACTTATGCATTAGGAAATTACGTACCGGGTGATAAAGTAACAGCTATAGTAAAAAGAGGTGAAGAAGAATTATCTTTTGAAATCGAACTCGGATCAAGATAAAGTATTTATCAAAAGAATATTTGAGGAGGCTGTCTCAAAAGACACAATTTGTCAGTCTGAGCCCTGCCTGTCCGGCAGGCAGGTTGTCGAAGACTTACATTATATTGCTAAATCACACTTCGACAGGCTCAATGTGACAGTAAGAAGTACTTTTGGGACTGCCTCCTCAGTTTTAAATAGATTTAATAAAAAAATCTAATCCCAGCCCTGGTCATAAATCCGCTCATGTTATAAGATCTTTCCAGCACGCTGTTAGGATAGTAATATTGATTATCTTCATAAGTCCAGCTTGGGTGAGATTCGTGATATGTAATTTCTCCAAAAAATTCTGAGCGGGGACTGACTGCAAAAGCTGCTCCAACGCCTACGCGCCAGTTAAAATCAAAGGCAGTTTCAAATTCATCCTGAGCAGGATTTTGAAAATTACGATAATTAATTATCAGCATTTCTGCACCGATAGAACCAGTTGCATAAAACTGTGCACGATTACTTAGCGGGAATCTTGCTGTAATTCCAAGCATTACGGGAAAATCGTGAATGTTAGTGGAAGCTCTTAATTCATTTATTTCACCCACTGTACCCGGATAGAATTCATTTAATTCACTAACCAATCTTTTATCAACGTAATTACTATGAAACCAATCGACACTCCAGTTCCAGCTCATATATTTATCAAAATGTCTGCCGCCTTCAAACCCTATGATGAATCCTCCATCTGCAGCAGAAGGATTAAAGTAACCCAGCTTTACAGCACCGGTATTCCATTGAGGGAAAGAATTTATTGATAGTAACGCAAAAATTATAATTATCTTTTTCATAAGATCACCTTTATTTGACTTTATGTTTTGCCAAGTTTAATGCCATGCAAAATCTTTTTTATTTGAAACATTAATGCGTATTAAAACGCGGATGTATTAAAAAAGAAACATACAGTTGTAGTAAAAAATGGAATTTTATCAAATCATCTTTCGGATGAAAAATTATAAAATTTAAAATCAATCTAAACGATGCTATCTTTACGTTATTAAAACATAAAAGGTGATAATGGTTAAAGTATTATTTGTATGCATGGGGAACATCTGCCGCTCCCCTGCTGCTGAAGGTATATTTAAAAAACTGGTAACTGAAGCAAAGCTGGAAGAAGAAATTCTTGTAGATTCTGCAGGAACAATCGGATATCATTCAGGTGAATTACCTGATCCGAGAATGAGAAAACAAGCAGCTATTTACGGATATGATCTGGACAGCCGGGCCAGACAATTTAATCCGAATAAAGATTTTGAAGAGTTCGATTATATTATCACGATGGATAATGATAACTATTCAGAAATTAAAAATTTGGATAAGAAGCATTTGTACGATGAAAAAATATTTAAGATGGCTGATTTTATACCGGATAAAAATATTAAGGAAGTACCTGATCCATATTACGGCGGCAAAGATGATTTCGATTTTGTGATTAAATTATTGGAAGACGGAACGAAAAATTTATTAACTAAAATTAAAAACAGGCTTGACCGAAAAAATTAAAAATAAAATAGAATCATTTTTAAATGAAAGGATAATTTCAATTAATCCTGTTTCGGGAGGCTGTATTAATGAATCTAAAATTTTAATTACAGAATCGGGTAAATCATATTTTGTTAAAACTAATAACAACTCAGTAAAGGATATGTTTTTTAAAGAAGCAGACGGACTGTATGAATTAGCTAAATCGAATACGATTCGGGTGCCCGAAGTTATTTATACGTCAGAGGATTTTTTACTGATTGAAAACATTTTACATGAGAAAAAAGATAAATTATTCTGGGAAAATTTTGGAAGAAACTTTGCAAAACTTCATCGTTATGTAAGCGGGAATTTTGGTTTTTACGAAGACAACTATATCGGATCAACTCCACAATTAAATATTCCATCATCAGTTGAAAAAGATAACTGGACTGAATTTTATTTTAACAAACGATTGCTTTATCAATATAAATTAACCGAGCTAAACGGATATGCGGATGCTGAATTAAGAAAATGCTTTACCTTACTTGAAAAAAAACTTGATAGAATACTAGGGAATTGTAAAGCTGAGGCAAGTTTACTCCATGGCGATCTTTGGAACGGCAATTTTATTTGCGATGAAACCGGGCAGGCATGTCTGATTGATCCTGCAGTTTATTACGGTCATCGGGAGGCGGATCTTGCGATGACAAAATTATTCGGTGGTTTTGATGACAGATTTTATTCAGCTTATAATGAAGAATATGGATTAGAAGAGGAATTTGAGTATCGTGAAAACATTTATAAACTTTATCATGTTTTTAATCATTTAAACTTATTCGGGCGCGGGTACCTTAAGCAGGCAATCGGTTTAATTAAATATTATCTTTAAAATAAAAAATGTCAGGCCCGGATTTAACCCTGCCTGACATTAAAAATTAATCTAAATACGGCTTATTTTACATCCAGCACTTCAACATCAAACACTAATGTTGAGTTAGGTGGAATCTTTCCAAGATCACGTTCTCCATATCCAAGTTTAGCAGGAATAATAAATCTTGCTTTACTACCTTTCTGCAAAAGCAGAACTCCTTCATCCCAACCTGGAATGACCTGACCAATGCCAGCTACAAAGGTAAATGGTTCATCACGTTCAACAGAACTATCGAATCTTGTTCCATCAGATAAATAACCGGTATAATGTACAGTAACCTGTTTATCTTTGGCAATAACAGGACCCTCACCCTTTTGGATAATGGCATATTTTAATCCTGAAGCAGTGGTTTTGAAAAGTGTAGAATCAACATCCCACATCTTTGCAACGATTGCTTCTTTTGTGCTGACTAATTCGACCACAACTTTGATACTTGTATTCGGTGGAACCGGTCCCATACCCTGAGGACCGTATGCTTGATTGGATGGAATAATAATAGTTCTTTTACCTCCGGCTTTCATGCCAATTATACCTTCTTCCGAACCTTTAATAAAAGCTTCTGTTCCAAGAACAAATTTCATTGGTTTATTCATTGAATAAGAGTCTGCAATCAACTCAAGTTTTTTTGTAGAATCAGCGGCCCAATCGCTGAATAAATCTGATGAGTCTTTTATGATCCATCCTTTAAAATGAATTTCAACAAGATCACCATTTTTTGCTTCTGTACCGGTTCCAACTTTTAATTCATTATATTTTACACCGGATTTAAGAGTAACGACATCAGGACTTTTGGAACAACCAAAAATTAAAATGACACTAAAGAGTGCAATAAGAATACTTTTCATGAATTTTCCTTTAAATTGAGGATCGAATATATCTATTTATTCCAAAAAAACATAGATAATTATGAGTATGAAATTACAAACGTATATTAAAATTGTTTTAATTCTAGTATCTCTATACAACTCAAGCTACACTCAGCAAATTAAGAATGAGCCGGAAATAATTGTAGACTGTAATTATACATTTGAAGAAGCTATAACCGGAATTGAAATACCGAAATCAATACTTAAACAACTTACAATAATTGAAGTTGAATATTATTCCTTTGATGATAAAATCCATAAAGGACAATTAGTTGTAAATAAAAAAGCCGCAAATGATCTTAGGGAGATTTTTAGCTTTATTAAATCTTCAAAATTTCCGATAGAAAAAGTAATACCTGTTGTAAAGTATAAATGGTCAGACACAGTTTCAATGAGAGAGAACAATACCACATCATTTAATTATAGAAATGTAAAAGGATACAGAGTACTTTCTGCCCATTCCTATGGTATGGCTATAGACATAAACCCGGTCCAAAATCCACACATAAAAAGAAATATAATTGAACCTGCAAATGGTAAATATGATATTAAAAAGAAAGGAACAATTTTAAGAGACTCAAAACTTGTACAGGAATTTGTGAAGCGTGGCTGGCAATGGGGCGGAAGATGGAGAAGTTCAAAAGATTATCAGCATTTCGAAAAAAAGAATTAAGAATTATTCCTGAACCGGAAAAAGAAACTCCAAAAATTTATAAACCCGTTTAGCCCAAGCCGACTCATTATGTTCTGCGGCTTGTTCATTAATCCATAGAAAATCTTTATTTTCGATATAACCTTTATGTTTTAATGCTGCAATAATTTCATCTATCCCGGGCTGCAACTGTTGTTCTAAACCAATTCCGCCGTTATCAATATACAGTTTAATATTTTTTCTTGCTCCGGAATATGTTTTAACGGGAGCAACATAGTCTATATTACTAATTTTGAAAGGAGTTGACAGGCAGGCAGCTTTTGAAAATACATCAGGATTTTCCCAGGTCATAATAAATGAAATTAGTCCTCCGCTTGAAGAGCCAGCTATAGCAGTATTTTGTTTGTCAGGTAAAGTATTATAATTCCTGTCTATAAAAGGCTTTAGCTCCTCTATTATAAACTTAAGATAAGTATGTCCTAATTCAGTATTATCATATTCCATTGACCGATTCTGAGTGTTATAAATTCCAACTATAATAATACTTTGTATTGATTTAGATTTTATTAAACTGTCAGCCGTTTCATCCATTTGCCAGTCAATACCAAAAGCAGAAGTGGCAGGATCAAAAATATTTTGACCATCCTGCAAGTACAGGACAGGATAATATCTTTCAGCCGAAGAATCATAATCAGGAGGCAGCCAAACGATTATATCACGGGATAGTAAATTTCTTCCTTTAAAATTTTTATGATAACGGACATTGCCGGTTACTTTGCCTGATATTTTAGTTTTTGAGCTACCCCATTTAAGTACTCTGAAGACAATTGAAGTATCTTTAAGAATTTTAACTACTGAGTTAGCAGGAATTTTATCATTTTCATTAAGCGCTTCATTTTCCCAGCTACCAAGAGTGAATTTAAATTCAATTGTTTCCCCGATTTCAAAATAAAATGTTTTTGACCATGTCGTATCATTTATTTTATCGAGTTTTACTTTATCTGCATTCCAATTTCCTAACTCCTGATTGCTTCCGGCAATAAAAATGTTCTGGTTTCCGGTCAATGTACCGGTTATAACTTTAAAACTAATTTTAGCCTGTGCCAGTAATCCAGTCTGCGCAATTAATACGAACCAAATAATTAGAAAATATTTTTTCATTATATAATTACAGTTAATTTCTTTACGTAAATATAGTAAATTGGGATAAAGAATTTTTAGGATATAAGTTTTTCAGACTATTCTAATTTTTATCAATTCAAATAAAGTAGATGAACCCAAAGATTAATTTTTAATATGAATCTCAGTTTTGAAAATTATATTATCAGAAATTTTAATGATGATGATGTGGATTCATTATTTAAGTACGCTAATAATATAAATGTCTCTCAATATTTAAGGGACTCATTCCCATATCCATATTCAAAGCAAAATGCTTTGGAGTGGATTTATTTTATTGGACAGAATAACACAAATTTAGCGTTTGCTATTGCTGATGAACATGAATTGATAGGCGGAATCGGGGCAATGCCAAATAATGATGTTCATCGTTTAAATGCTGAAATTGGTTTCTGGTTGGGTGAGCCTTTCTGGAATAAAGGAATAATGACTAAAGCAGTTAAAGTATTCTGCAATTATTTATTTAATTCTTATAATTATAATAAACTCTGTGCAAATGTATTTGAAGGTAATGAGGCATCCAAAAAAGTACTACTTAATACCGGATTTATTTTAGAAGGTACTTTAAGAAAAAATATTTTTAAGAATAATAAGTTTTTGGATCAATATATTTATGGATTATTAAAGGAAGATTTTAAAAGATGATCGCAAACCATATAAAACTGGATCTTATAAGAAATATATTTTTACAATGGCATGGTAAAAAAGCTGACTTCATTCAAAAACTGCCGCAGACTGCTTCTTACCGTGAGTATTACAGAATTTCATTTGATAAGAATACAGTAATAGGGGTCTTTAATGAGGATCTAAAAGAGAATGAAGCCTTTTTATCATTCTCAAAAACTTTTAGTGAACTAAATTTTAAGGTACCAAAAGTTCTTCAAACAGATTTAGAAAACAATGTCTATCTGTTAGATGATCTGGGTGATATGACACTTTACTCACTTATTCATGCCAATAAGCATGATTATAAATCCACACCAAAATTAATTGAATATTATAAAAAATCACTTGAGCAGTTATTAAAGTTTCAAATAACGGCAAATAAAAAAATAGACTACAATTATTGTTATCCTCGTGCTAAGTTTGACAGACAATCAATTTTATGGGATTTAAATTATTTCAAATATGATTTCCTAAAGTTAGGACGAATCGGATTTGATGAACAATTATTGGAAAATGATTTTCAAAAATTTTCTGAATTCGTGGCTTCTGTTAATACCGATTACTTTCTCTACCGTGATTTCCAATCAAGAAATATTATGATTAAAGATAATGAAATTTATTTTATTGATTACCAAGGCGGCAGAAAAGGTGCGCTTCAATACGATGTTGCATCACTATTATATGATGCAAAAGCAGAAATTCCCAATCCATTAAGAGAAACTCTATTAACTCATTATCTTGATAAACTCGAATCCGATTACAATTTCGATCGCACTGACTTTTTAAAATCCTACTACGCATTTGTTTTGATAAGAATTATGCAGGCAATGGGCGCTTATGGTTTTAGAGGATTATTTGAGAAGAAAGTACATCTTGTAAAAAGTATTTTACCAGCCAGAAAAAATCTTAAATATCTTTTAGATAACGGAAAGTTAGATTTTAATATTCCACATCTGCATACTGTTTTTGAAAATATTATTACCTCAGAAGAATTTAATATTTACGAAGACAGAGATTTACCAAACAATAAACTTTCAGTCACAATCACAAGTTTTTCATACAAACGGGAGATTCCAATAGATCTTGCAGATAATGGCGGCGGATTTGTTTTTGACTGCAGGGGTTTGAACAACCCCGGTAGACATTTGGAGTTTAAACTTCTTAACGGACGTGATACGGAAGTTATAAAGTATCTTGAAGAAAATTCCGATGTTGAAAACTTCTTGTCCCATACTTTTCTGCTTGTTGATTCAACAATTGAAACTTATCTTGAACGCGGATTCAAAGATCTAATGATTAATTTCGGATGTACCGGCGGTCAACACAGATCAGTTTATTGTGCAGACAAATTATTTAATCATATCAAAAACAAATATGATATAAATATATTTCTCTCTCATATTGAACAAGGAATAAAAGAAGAGGTAATCAGATAATGCAAGCAATGATTCTTGCAGCAGGATTGGGAACGCGTTTAAAACCAATTACTAATGAAATTCCCAAAGCACTTGTGGAAGTAAATGGAAAAACACTTCTGGAAATTGCTATAAGAAAACTTATCGAGAATGATTTCAGAAGAATTGTAATTAATGTTCATCACTTTGCAGATAAGGTAAAAAAATTTCTGGATCAGAATACATTTGCGGCGGATATTTTTATTTCAGATGAAAGTGAACTGCTGCTAGAGACCGGAGGCGGAATTAAACATGCTAAATCTTATTTTGATGAGTCCCCTGTTCTGATTCACAATGTTGATATAATCTCTAACTTAGATCTTAAAGAATTCTACCAGTACCATCTTTCGGATGATTCAGCTGCATCACTTGTTGTAAGTAACCGGATAAGCAACCGATATCTTTTATTTAACGATGAAAATATTCTTTGCGGCTGGCAGGATATCAAGAAAGATGAAAAAATAGTTGTAAGAGATGATTTTAAATTAAATCAGCTGGCATTTAACGGAATACACATTCTAAATCCCGGTTTAATTAATTTATTTCCTGATGAAAAAGTTTTTTCAATTATAAAAGCATATCTAAAAATAGCTGCGAGTGAAGACATTCACGCATACATAAGTGATGATATTAAATGGGTTGATGTTGGCAAAGCAGACAGCTTTGAAAAGGCTGAACGGCTGGTTAAAGCAATACTCTAGATTTTTTTTGGAAATTATTATTTTATTGATCTTAAAATCTTTTCAGATTTAATTATTCTATCGCCAAAAAAATAATTAAACATCGATTAGATTCTATCAATTATATCTATCAAGTTTAAACTTCTCGCCCAAATAAAGTTTTCTAACTTCCTCATCATTAGCTAACTGATCAGCGGTGCCCTGTTTAAATATTACACCATTGATAAGGATGTATCCCTTATCAACGATGCTTAAAGTTTCGTGTACATTATGATCTGTAACTAAAACTCCAATACCACGGTTTTTGAGGTTGGAAACAATTGTCATGATATCTTCCACAGCAATCGGATCGACTCCTGCAAAAGGTTCATCCAGTAAAATAAAACTCGGATCGGTAGCAAGTGCACGTGCAATTTCGGTTCTTCTCCGTTCGCCACCGCTCAATTGAAATCCCAGACTTTTTCTAATGCGTGCAATTGAAAGTTCCTCAAGCAATGATTCACATTTTTCCTTTCGCTGCTTTGCATTCAGATTCGTCATTTCCAAAACTGCCAAAAGGTTATTCTCAACAGATAAGGTTCTAAAAATTGAGGCTTCCTGCGGCAGATAACCTATACCCATCCTTGCTCTTTTGTACATTGGGATTTTTGTTATGTCTTTATCATCAAGAAAAACTTTACCTGATTCAGGTTTTATCATTCCGGTAATCATATAAAAAGTTGTGGTTTTGCCAGCACCGTTTGGTCCGAGCAAACCAACAATTTCACCTTTAGAAACCTGAACCGTAGCCTTGTTTACTACTGTCCGTTTTTTATAAATCTTTACAAGATTTTCACTTCTTAAAGTTATGCTCATAATTATTATCTAAGTTCATTCAAAAGTTTATACATTTCTTCTTTTACCGGTTTATTTTGAAAAACAACAAACCTCGGTAAAAGATACGATTTTTCATTTCCATTTACCTGCTTCTCAGGGTAATATTCGCTTGCGGGATTATTATAAAGTTTAACCTCAGTTACCTCGTTATTCTCAAAGTAAACGACTGTTTCCGCTGAGTTGGATTTGGTCAGACCATTTTTAGTTTCTCTATCATACATAAAATATATAGAGTAAACATTTCCGTAAAACTGTGCACTGGAAATTTTATTATCCTTAAAAAATATTTTGATTTGCGCACTGGATGTCTGATCAAATCTTTCCTGATAATTTTTATTTTGTGACAACATAAAAGAAGTGCCATCAACATCAAGCTGTTTTAATTTATTTTTATCCAGGTAGATAGTAATTGAATCACCGGTTAGCTGTGAAGTTTCATGCCAAAGCACGGGCTGTTTTGCGGTTTCACTTACTTTCTTCATAATAATTTTATCTTCATCCCGATAAAATGCTGTAAGATCGTTTTTAGATGCGAACTCATCTTTTAATATCTCTACTGAATCAATGGCAAAGAACCTTTGTGAGGAATCCCGAAACGCTTCCATAATTCTTGATCTGATAAATAAGGTATCAAGTTTAATTTCTTTCGTACTGTCCTCGTTAGTCACGTAAGATGTATCGACCTGAATAAACAAAGGATTGACATCAATTAATGAGTAACCGCGTTCCCGGTAATCCTCAAGATGTTCGCCGTAAATCTCCGAATTATTTTTAAGATTTAACAACCGTACATTGCTGAAAGCAAAAGTTATTTTTGAGTTACGAAAATGTTCAAGCGAATCAGCAATAATCTGATTATCAGAATCCATTATAAAAACATCACCGGTTGCCACTGCCCTGTTCTGCTTTTGAAAATATGTAAGTTCATTTGATGTTAATGTTGTTGTGGTATCATATAATTTTACTTTGGATTCAAAAAAAGCACGATCTTCATCAAAATAATATTCGCCGCTATCGGCAGTTAAAATAACTTTTTTATCATCAAGGTAAACACCTGCATTACTGCGGGTTTTACTAAGGTTTCCATAATAAAATCCATGGGGAGTTTTAATTGTTAAAGTATCTTTCCTGGCAATCACATTCCCGATTAATTCAGCTTCATTTCTGGAAATATAATGGATAGCCTTATCACAATTAATTATTACATCACCTTGCATTATTCTTACATTTCCAAAAACTTCACGTGTAGATTCGCCGTTAACCATTTTACCGACAAGAGAATCGCCAATGACAGTTATCAGTTTGTTTTCCTGAGACAGCAACAGCGAAGCAGCAGATAATAATATTAATACAACATAACTTATTTTCATTTTATAGTATCCGCTCTTGATACATAAGTTATATTATAGATTACGTAGTTAGTAAGGCTCTGGTCGGACTCAAATCCATATCCCTCAATTTTTTCCTGAGGTGATATTACAGTAACAAATTTATCAGAAACAATTTTTTTATCTTTATTTCTCCACATCATTTCATCGGTTCTTATTGTGATGCTATCGCTGAAAACAACTACACTATCCATAGCATAAAGATTATTTGTTGTTTCATCAACTCTGCCTCTTTTTGATGTTAAAGTTGTGGTGTGAATTTCCTGCGGATTAAAAAAATCCACTTTGATATTTTGATCGAGAAATGTTTCTCTTTTATCATCATACTTTTGAAAATGACCGGCCCAAAGCATTGCTTTTGTTTTACCTGAGTCTGAAAAAGTAACAACAGAATTCCAGCTTTCCTGTGAGGGTAATTCATCGATTCTCAAATTTGCATCAATTGAAGGTTTAACTCTTTTTGTTGAGCAGTTAGGGAAAAGTAAAAGTATTGATAAAATAAGAACAAGTAATTTCATCTGCTTTGCAATCCAAGATTAATTAAATCATGCAAATGAATAATACCAACAGGCTGGTTTGAATCATTAGTGATGACAAGACTGGTAATTTTAAAATTTTCCATTTGCTGCAGTGCAAATGAAGCAAGATAATCTTCCTTTAAAACTTTCGGGTTAGAAGTCATAACATCTTTAGCATAGAGACCGCTTATATTTAAAGTTTTTTCAAGCAGTCTTCTTAAATCGCCATCTGTTATTATTCCAGCGAGTTTTTCATCTTCATCTAAAACGCAGGTAGTGCCAAGTCTTTTACTGGTGATTTCAAAAATTACATCTTTGATTGAAGTATCCTTGTTTACCTTTGGGATCCTATCACCGGTTATCATTACTTCTTTAATCTTTAAAGATAATCTTTTACCCAGACTTCCACCCGGATGGAGAAAAGCAAAATCTTTGGCTGTAAAATTTCGTTTCTTCAGAAGCGAAACTGCCAGTGCATCACCAAGAACCAATGTAGCAGTAGTTGAGGCGGTTGGTGCAAGATCGTAAGGACAGGCTTCTTCTTTAACACCAATATTTAAGAAAATATCACACTCACGAGAAAGTTTGGATTCTTTATTACCGCTCATTGCTATAAGTTTTACATTTAATCTTTTTAACATTGGCAGCAGGTTTGCAATTTCTTCCGTCATTCCGCTTTTAGAAATCAGTATTACAACATCTTCACCTCTGACCATGCCAAGATCACCGTGCAGAGCATCGGTTGGATGAAGATAAATAGCGGCTGTTCCGGTCGAGTTTAAGGTAGCAACTATTTTACGGGCAATCAATCCCGATTTACCCATTCCGGTTAAAACAACTCTTCCTTTGGAAGCAAAAATAGTCTCGACCGCTTTTACAAAATCTTCATTTATGCTATTCTGAAGATCAGCAATTGCTGAAGCTTCAATTCTGATTACTTCTTTTCCATTATTAATTATTTCATTCAAAATAAATTTCCTTTAGATCAATTATAATTCTTATTAATCTGATCAATTTTTTTTAATTCAATTAATAATTTTTTAAGTTCAGACAGTGGTAACTGGCTTGCTGCATCACTTAATGCATTTTTTGGGTCCGGATGAACTTCAAGAAAAAGTGCATCAATACCAACAGCTATGGCAGCACGTGCCAGCGGTTTTATAAATGCAGGCTGTCCGCCACTAATCAAATCTTTACTTGGAAGCTGTACTGCGTGAGTTGCATCCATTACAACAGGGTAACCCAACTCTCTCATAATGACAAGTGAACGCATATCAACAACAAGATTATGATAACCAAATGTAGTTCCTCGTTCTGTAAGTAATATTTTGTTGTTACCGGTTGATGCAACTTTATCAGCGGCATGCTTCATATCTTCCGGAGCGAGGAACTGTCCCTTTTTTATATTTATAACTTTGCCGGATTTACCTGCCGCAATTAATAAATCAGTCTGGCGCGAAAGAAAAGCAGGTATTTGCAGGATATCTGCGGCGTCCCCAACTCTTTCGACATCTGATTCAGTATGGATATCTGTAACAATGCTTAATCCGAGCTGAGATCTTACATTTCCAAGAATATTAATTGATTCCTCATCACCCAAACCCGTAAAAGATTTTAAATTTGTCCTGTTCGCTTTTTTAAAACTGGATTTAAAAATAAATGGGATATTCAATTCAGTTGCAATTTGTTTAATTGCAATAGCAGTCTCAAATATCATCTTTTCATTTTCAACAACACAGGGCCCGGCAATTAGTACAAAAGGATTGTTATCGCCGATTATTATTTGATTAATTTTTACTGACATAAAATATTATTGTTTCTTAAATTTAATTAAACTTTTTCAATATCTTCTTTAGAGAGCAACTTATGACTTTCAAACACAGTTAAGATAGTTATAGAATTCTTTTTTATCGCGTAAACAGTTCTAAAATTCTTGTATATAATTTCTCTAATTCGATCAATGGATAATTCAGGAACGATTCTTCCCTTCTTTGGAAACTTACCAAGATCTTTTGTTAATGAAATCAGTTTATCGATTAATTGAATTGCTGCTTCCGGATTATCCGCAGAAATAAAATCCTCGATTTGTTGAAGATTTATCATTGCTTCTTTTGTCCAGCTAATTTTCATTATGATTTACTGGCTCTGTACTTTTTTAATTTACTTTTTAATTGTGCAGTTGTTAGTAAATCGCCATTCTCAGAATCGGCTAATCCTCTGGAAATTGATTCGATAAACATTTTAGTATCATTCAAAGAATCATATTCAGTTGGAGAAACTAAAACACCGGCAGGTTTACCATTTTGTGTAATAACCAGAGAGTGCTTTCTAACCTGGATATCTTTTAAATATTTAGCTAATCCAGATTTGAACTGCCCAACCGGAATTATATCATTTGTGACGGAAATATTTTTCATTATTAAGTCCTGTATTAATGTCTAAATTACAGCCTTAATTTAGTTCTATATTAAGACAATATCAATCCAGTATTCTAACCAACTTTGTTAAATAATAAGAGCAATTTGAAATTTTCTTTATTTGACTATCATATGCTTTTACTTTCAAACAAAAATAAGAATTTATTCTTACCGTTTAAAGAAGAGAAATGGCATTAAGTATCTGAAACCTTATTAAAGATTCTAATCCATACATTCCTTTCGCCGATCAAACATTTTATCTTGGATTTTTAGCCTTATTGTGCTATAATCGAATCAACTTTTTATCCGATTAATAACAAAAGAATTAATAAATGAAACTTAAAAACATTTTACTGATTCACATATTTTTTATTTCTATTTTATCAGCGCAGCCATTACCTACCCTTAGCTCATCAGAAATTAAATTAGCTTTAAAAAAGTTAGATGTATTAGGCAGCGTTTTGTACATTGCCGCACATCCGGATGATGAGAATACTGCTGCGATAGCGTACTTTGCTAAAGGCAAACTTTTAAGAACCGGATATTTATCAATTACACGAGGCGACGGAGGTCAGAATTTAATAGGCACCGAACAATCAGAACAACTCGGAGCACTGCGGACACAGGAATTACTTGAAGCCAGAAAACGTGACGGCGGTGAACAATTTTTTACAAGTGCCATTGATTTTGGTTTTACCAAATCTCCGGAAGAAACTTTTGAATTTTGGGATAAGCAAAAAATTTTAAGTGAGGTTGTCTGGGTTATCAGAAAATTCAGACCCGATATAATTATTACAAGATTTCCCCCGACCGGTCAAGGCGGGCATGGACATCATACGGCTTCTGCAATTTTAGCTTTAGAAGCTTTTGATTTAGCAAATGATCCGAATACTTTTTCTGAACAATTAGAATTTGTAAAACCCTGGCAGCCAAAAAGAATATTCTGGAATGCCTGGCTTCCGGCAATTCAAAATTCAAATATTGAACTTTCAAAAGTGCCTTCGTTAAATCTGGGCGACTTTAACTCACTGCTCGGTAAATCTTATACAGAAATTTCTGCATTAAGTAGATCGATGCATAAAAGTCAGGGATTCGGTTCATCAGGAATAAGGAATAACACACTTAATTATTTTTTGCTGCAGAAAGGTGATCCGGTACAAAATGATTTATTTGAAGGTATCGATTTAAGTTGGAACCGAGTTGAGGGCGGAAATGAAATTCATGCTCTTATCGAAAATACTCTTAAAAATTTTAATGATGATAAGCCTTCCGCAAGCCTTGATAATTTATTTAAGATATATGAAAAGATATCCAATTTAAAAGATGATTACTGGAAGCAGGTGAAATTAAAAGAGATCACTGAATTAATTCGCTCTTGCGCAGGTATTTGGATTGAAGCAATTGCAGATAATGAATTTGTCTCGATAGGTGATACTTTAAAAGTAAAATCAGCAATTGTAAACAGAAGTGATATTGATTTATCCCTACTGAAAGTACGTATTAAAAATTACAACGATTTAAAAATAAATAATGTTTTGCTTACTAAGGGAGAATTGAATTCTTTTGAATTTAATTTTTTAATTCCTCAAAACACACCCATTTCTCAACCATACTGGCTAAAGAATGAACACTCTGCCGGTATGTTTAATATTACTGATCAGAAACTAATTGGTTTAGCAGAAGAGCAGCCTAAATTAATTTGTGATTTTATAGTTAGTTATAAAGATAAGTCAATAACATTATCTGTGCCTGTTTTTTACAGAATAACAGATCCGGTTGACGGCGAATTATATAAACCCATTGTTATCGCACCGCCGGTTACAATAAATATTGAAAGGAATATTTATTATTTCAGCAGTGATAACGAAAAAGAAATTAAAGTGACTATTCAATCCTTCAAAGATTCTACTTCAGGAAAAATTTTTCTTGATGCAAATAATGGATGGACCGTAACTCCGAATACTATTGATTTCAAATTTCAAAAAAGAAATCAAAAGAAAGATTTTTATGTTAAAGTATTACCTTCAAAAAATAATTCAGGTTCGGAATTATCTGTAAAAGCTGTTGCAGATGATAAAACTTATTCACAAAGTTTAACAAGAATAGAATACAAGCATATTTTGCCTCAGACTATTTTTTATGAAACCAAATCGAAGCTTGAGTTGTTTAATTTTGACAAAGATGGTGTAAAGAAAATCGGATACATTGTTGGTTCCGGAGATAAAATACCTGAATTTCTTTCTGATCTTGGATATGATATAACTTTGATGGATGACAAGCATTTCAGTTCAAATAATCTCGATCAGTTTGATGTAATTATAACCGGAATTCGTGCTTATAACACAAGAGAGAATCTTGCTGCATTTCAAAAAGAGTTAAATAAATATGTGGAACAAGGCGGCACACTAATTTCGCTTTACAATACTACCGGAGATCTGGTTATTGAACCAGGCGTTTTACCACTTAAGTTATCACGTAATCGTGTAACAGATGAAAATTCAAAAGTAGAAATTCTAAAGAGTGATCATCAGATCTTTAATAAACCATTTAAGATTACTGATCAGGATTTTAATGGCTGGATACAGGAACGTGGATTGTACTTTCCAAATGAATGGGATAAAAATTATACTGCTCTTCTTTCAATGAATGATAAGGGTGAAGATGCTCAAACGGGTTCATTACTGGTTACAAAATACGGTAAAGGAACTTTTGTGTACACTGGATTATCTTTCTTTAGAGAAATTCCTGCCGGAGTTGAAGGGGCAATAAAATTATTTATTAATTTACTTTATTCAGGTAAGTAGTTGAAAGATAATCATCAAAATAAAATTGAAGACGAACCACCATTTCTCGGTTCGTGGAATAAAATATATTTAATTGTCCTAAGTGAGTTAATAGTACTGATTACACTATTCTATATCTTCACAAAGGCATTCAGTTGAGCACGATAGACTGGATAGTCATGTGCGGTTTTACGGGATTCATAGTATTCTATGGAGCATGGAAAACCCGTAAAACCAAAGATGTGGATGACTATCTACGAACCGGTAAAAGTAGTTCCTGGTGGGTAGTTGCGTTATCGATTATGGCTACTCAGGCAAGTGCAATCACTTTTCTTTCAACCCCGGGACAAGCGTATGTGGATGGGATGCGTTTCGTGCAGTTTTATCTCGGCTTGCCTATAGCGATGATAATCCTCTCAATTACTGCAGTTCCAATTTACAGCAAACTTAATGTATATACCGCTTATGAGTATTTAGAAAAAAGATTTGATCTTAAAAACCGAGTGCTTGGCAGTGTTTTATTTCTTAGTCAGCGCGGACTTGCAGCCGGGTTTACAATTTATGCACCTGCATTAATTTTATCTGTAATCCTTGGATGGGAGTTAAATATCACAATAATAATTATTGGCGTGATGGTAATTATTTACACTTCAATTGGCGGAACGAATGCAGTAAACAAAACACATATTCTGCAAATGATAATTATTACAACAGGAATGTTTGCGGCTTTTTTTATGATTTATCTTTTACTGCCAAAAGATATTTCTGTAATTGATGCAGCATACATTGCCGGAAAGATGGGCAAATTAAATGCAATTGATTTTTCGTTTAATCTTAACGATCGCTACACCTTCTGGTCCGGCATAATCGGCGGAACATTTTTAATGTTAAGTTACTTCGGTACTGATCAATCGCAGGTTGCAAGATACATAGCTGCTAAAAATATTACTCAAAGCAGAATGGGATTACTTGTAAATGGTCTTGTTAAAATTCCGATGCAGTTTATTATTTTATTTATTGGTGCAATGGTTTTTGTCTTTTTCCAATTTGTAACTCCCCCGCTATTTTTTAATCCCGTTGAAACCCAAAAAGTCAAATCTGGTTCATACTCAAATGAATATGCACAACTGGAAAATGAATTTGAGATATTGCAAAATCATAAAAGAGAGAAACTGCGTGCGATGCTCAATGAGAATTCAAGTTCAAGTTCTTCTTACAATATTATCGAAAAGCATGTTAGTGTCATTTCGGACGAGCCTGCCTTGCCATCAGGCAGGTCCTCGAGTGAGAAATCTTTAACAAATACTATACTCAAGATTTCTCCCTCCGGTCGAAATGACAATCACAATTACTTGGAAACATCTGAGCTACAGTCTAGTTCAGGCTTAGGACATAGTGTAATTACAGATGTCAGTAAAGAATTGAAAAAGATTTCAGACAGAGAGCTAGAAATAAGAGCTAATGCAATTGAGATAATTAAAAAAAATAATCCTGCTGCAGATACGAATGATACCAACTATATATTTATCACGTATATCGTTAACTATCTTCCTGTAGGATTAATAGGATTGTTATTGGCTGCTATAATAGCCGCTTCAATGTCATCTACATCTGCTGAATTGAATTCTTTAGCCTCAACATCACTAATTGATATTTACAAAAGATTAATTAATAAAAATGCAACAGATACTCATTATCTTAAATTTTCTAAGTATGCAACTGCAGGCTGGGGAATTTATGCAATTGCATTTGCACTTTTAGCAAGTGAACTGGGTTCACTTATTGAAGCTGTAAATATTTTAGGATCGCTGGTGTATGGTACAATACTCGGGATATTTCTTGTTGCATTTTATACTAAAAAGATTTCAGGAAATTCTGTTTTTATCAGTGCAATAATTGCGGAGGCAGTTGTGCTTTATTGTTTTCTATTTACCGGCATTCCGTTTTTATGGTATAATGTAATCGGGTGTTTAATTGTGCTTATCCTTAGTGCCGGGATTAATCAAATTCCTAACCGCAAATTAAAAGCAGCAACATAGCACACAAAAATATTTTGTAAAGTTTCGTGTTTTAGTGATTTTGCGGCATTGCGATTAAAGTTAAAAAGGATAAGAAATACAATTGCCACAAAAACACAAAGGCTCTAAAAAAGCACTAAATATTATTTCACTACTTACTTGTTAAAAGTCTTATCATTATTTTTTCATCGTCAAGATTTATTATTATGGCAAACGATAGAAAAATTCAAATAATAAAAGCCGCTGCTAAAAGATTCGCAAGGCACGGTTTAAACAAAACTACATTAGATGAAGTTGCAAGAGATATCCGCATCGGGAAGGCAACGATTTATCATTACTTTGCTTCAAAAGATGATCTTTATTTTTCAGCGTTAAAATGGGAGTGTGATTTATTTTTAGAACAGGTAAAAATTATTTTTGAAAGTGAATCAAATCCGATCACAAAAAAGCTGGCAAGTTATTCCACGTTAAAAGAATCAGTTTCAGAAAATAATAAACTTATATACGAGGCTTTGTTATCCTATTTTCGGGAAAAATTTTTTGATAAAGAAAAAGAAATTCTTAATGATTTATTTAATAAAGAAACAGAATTGATTAAACAATTTCTTACAAAGTACTTCTCTCAGAAAATTAAAAAGATTAGTTCAACACTTCCGAATTTTATTGTAATTAACAGCTGGGGAATGTTGTTTGGAAACAAATTAAATATGATCATTGATCCAACGAGACCGGCTAATACAACAGAACTATTTATAGAATCCCTTGAAAACTTTTTGACTTAGCTGTTAGTGTCATCCTTTTCATCATCGCTATCGGAATCAGAATCACCTTCAACCTCATCATCAGCAAAAATGTACTTTTCATATTTATGTTTAATTAACTGAGCCTGGAACACAAAAAAAACGTCCTCCGCAATATTTGTTGAGTGATCCGCAAGTCTTTCCAATTCCCTTGAAATAACGAGCAATGCAACGGCAGCTTCTATGTTATCGGGATTTTGCTTCATAATACTTTTCAGTATTACATGATTTTCTGCATTAAGCTGATCAACAATTTCATCTCCTAATATTACTTTTTTTGCAAGATCAGCATCTCCATTAATAAATGAGTCTATTGCATTTTTTAACATCTGCTGGGATAGTTTAAACATCTCGTCAAGTTTAGTCTGATCATAAAAAGAAGGTTTCTTTTTTATTATCAAAACATTTTCTGAAATGTTAACAGCAATATCACCCATCCTCTCCAGATCATTATTAATTGTAAGCGCAGACATGATAAATCTTAAATCCATTGCCACCGGCTGAGCAAGCGCAAATATCTTTTGACAAATCTTATCAATTTTTACATCGTACTTATTAACTTTTTTATCTCTTTCAATTACAGTTTTTGCTAACTCAAGATCTTCCTGTAAAAATGCTTTGACAGAAAACTGTACCTGTTCATCAACAAGACTGCACATTTTAATTACGCGTGTTTTTAATTTTTCAAGATGCACATCTAATAAACGTTCCATATTTTCTCCTGTTCTCTTTCCTAAAACTTTGTTACAAAACGCTGTTTAATTTTCTTCCTTGTCATTTCGATCCCAATTTTAATCGGGAGAGAAATCTTTTGTAATTATTTATAAGATTTCTCAGTCGAAGACTCCTTCGAAATGACTTACTCGAGTTGCGCAAAACTGTCTGAAGACAGGCAGACTACTCGTTATCACACCATTATACTATTAACCAAACCTGCCGGTGATATAATCCTCTGTTTGTTTAATAGAAGGATTAGTAAAGATTTTAGTAGTCCGGTCAAATTCTATTAACTCACCAATATAGAAAAATGCGGTCATATCACTAACACGGGCTGCCTGCTGCATATTGTGCGTAACAATTACTATTGTATATCTCTGTTTTAAATCGTGGATTAGTTCTTCAATTTTAGCAGTAGAGATCGGATCAAGCGCACTTGCAGGTTCATCCATCAATATTATTTCAGGTTCAACTGCAAGCGCCCGTGCAATACACAACCTTTGCTGCTGCCCACCGGATAAACTTAGTGCATTATCATTTAATCTATCTTTAACTTCATTCCAGATTGCTGACTGAATACAAGTTTTTTCTACAATTTCATCAAGAGTTTTTTTATCTTTTATTCCGTTTATTTTGGGTCCGTAAACAATATTTTCATAAATGGTTTTGGGAAACAAGTTAGATTTTTGGAAAACCATTCCGATATTTTTTCTAAGATTTACAACATCAATATTTTTATCATAAATATTAACGCCATCTACAGAAACTTCACCTTCAATTTTTACGTTATCAATCAAATCATTCATTCGATTTAATACCCGCAGAAAGGTTGATTTTCCGCAGCCTGATGGACCTATGAAGGCTGTAACTTTTTTATCCTGAATTTCCAATGAAATATTTTTTAATGCCTGTTTATCTCCATAAAAGAGACTAAGGTTTTTTGTAATTATTTTTATTTCTTTCATTTATCTTTTTACTGTTTAAAATTAAAGTCTTCCCAACGCTTTTCTGAATCTGTATCTGAAAATTATTGCAGTTATGTTTAATAAAAATGTTAACACTATTAATACTAAAGTTGAGCCATACTGGATTGGTAATGTCTTTGTTGGATTTGATGATTGCGTTGCAAGTATAAATATATGATAGGCAAGATACATAAACTGTTTTGCAGGATTTATCATAGGGATGCAATAATCGCCAATGCACAAATCCGATACAGGAAGATTTGGCAGAAAGAATGCTGCGCCTAAAAATAAAATCGGAGCTGTTTCACCTGCGCCTCTGCTAATAGCTAAAATAGTACCGGTTAAAATTCCGGGTCGTGCCTGCGGCAGCACAACATTTTTAATTGTCTGCCATTTAGTGGCTCCCAATCCGTATGAAGCGTCCCGATGCGATTTAGGTACCGAGTTCAAAGATTCCAGTGTGGAAACGATTACGATAGGAAGTACAAGCACAGCCAGAGTGGCAGATGCCCAAATTAATGCCGGCTGTCCGAATAACAATCCGGTCTTCAACACATCATCCATTCCCCGTCCTATGAAGAGTATAAAAAATCCTAATCCAAATAACCCGAATACAATTGAAGGTACGCCGGCAAGATTATTAATAGAAGTTCTTATTATTCTTGAAAATATTGAATCCTTAGCATATTCATTCAGATAAATTGCTGAAAAGACACCCAGCGGTACGGCAAGAAGTATCATAATAAGAGTTACAGCGATCGTACCAAATATTGCAGGAAAAATTCCACCCTCGGTCATATTATTTTTGGGATCATCAAAAATAAATTCAAATGAAATGGTACCGATGCCCTGGGAAACAATCTTTCCTAGTAAAAGGAATAAAGCAAGGACAAGAGAAAAGAACAAAATTCTAACCAGCCAGATTGCTGAGGTACCTATAAAATCTCTTTTCTTTTTTCTTAGTGCTAACATCTTGCTTCCATTAAAATGTATTTTTCTTTCTCATCTTATTAATTATCAGTTCCGCAATCAGATTAAGAATAAAAGTTATTGTAAATAAAACTATTCCGATAAAAAATAATGAGTAATAATGATCTGAACCCTGCGATACTTCACCCATTTCTGCTGCAATAGTTGCGGTCATTGTTCTAACGCTTAGAAAAATATTTGTTGTAATGTTTGCGGCATTACCTGATGCCATAAGAACGATCATTGTTTCACCGATAGCGCGGCCAAAACCTAAAATTATGCTCGCGGAAACTCCGCTGAATGCGGCAGGAAGTATAACTTTACTTATTGTCTGCCATTTTGTTGCACCGAGTCCATAAGATGCCATCCGCAGATCATTTGGAATTGAATGAAGTGCATCTTCGGTTAAAGAAGCAATTACCGGGATGATTACAAAAGATAATCCTATGGATGCAACAAAAGCGTTTAATCTATTATCAGGATGCAGAAGATCATTAAAAAATGAAGCACCGATTACAAGCATTATAAATCCAAGCACAACAGTAGGAATGCCTGCAAACAATTCGATCATCGGTTTAAGAAATTCTTTCCATTTGGGATTTGCAATTTCAGAAAGATAAATACCTGCAGCTACGCCGAATAATGTTGAAATAAGTGTTGCCGGGATAGCCGTTAAAAGTGTTCCGAGAATTAATGGAATTAATGAATATCTTGGTTCTGTTGAAGTCGGATACCATTCATAAACAGTTTGTGATGAACCATCTGTGCCGATTCTATTTGTTGAAATAAAATCAAGTAAACCAATATGTTCAAGTGCCTTAAATCCTTCTTTAAACAGGAAGATGAAAATAAGGATAATAAAAATGAGTGCCATAACTCCATTTACGGCAAAGAAAAATTTGATCAGTGACTCTTTAGTGCGTGTAAATTTTTTAATTCTTTTACCGTACTTAGAATCTTTTGATCTTGAATAAAATTCTTTTTCTTGTTCGCTCATTAGAAATACTTTAAGACATTATCACACTTAGCTTATAAAAGTGTGATATTAAATTATATAACATGTCATCCTTCGACGCGCTCAGGATGACAAATAAAAGTTAAAAATTATAATACAAAGTTACTCTTCCGGTAACTGATGCATCTAAGGAAGTTCCATCAGCAAGATTCTCATATGTTTCAACCACAACATTTGGTATGATTGAAATATTTTTATCTACTTTAAAATCTACTCCGGCAATAAAAAAGTTTCTTGAATCTCCTTTAAATACTTCATCCATATTAGGGTCTAAATAATCATATCTGATAAGAGCAGAAAAAGTTTCTGAAAACCAGTATGATCCAAAAGCCGAGATACCTAGTGCATTTACATCCTTAATTTCCGGATCCAGATTACCACCAACTATAACATCGTTTTGATTCAACTGGAAAACACCTTCAACACCAAAACTATACAAGTTTTTTTCACTATATCCCAGGAATAATGAGCCAAGGATTGTGTTATGTGAGTATTTCTCTCCTGAATTATTTGGATATTCAACTTCTGCACGTGATTTGAAATCCCCGGTTAGTGCGATTATAAATTTATTGACCGGCTGAAAATCGATTGATGCATAATATCTTTTATATTTATCTGTTTCCGGACTATTTGCACTATTATTACCGAACATTAAACTGTAATTAACATTTCCGCTTTCCGATAATTTGCCTTTAAGCGAAATTCCAAAATCGCGTGATGGCACAAATCCGCGTAAATCCTGAATGGTTTTTTCAACAGAACGGTATCCCCAATATTTTTCTGAGACTTCAAAGGATGGCGTAGGTTGAATACCTAAAATCAGATCACTTCCTGAAAAAATATTTTTCCATTTAAGTGAAGCATCTTTTACAAAAACGCCGATTTTATTGTTTGATGTATTAGACTTTGAATCAGCTTCCAATCTAAATCTTGCTGAAAATTTTTCTGAAATATTCTGATCGTAATTTAAAGCGGCACGTCTTAACACAAATCCATTAAAACCTTTTGGTCCTTCTAAAGCAATATTATCGAAGTTAGAGAAGTTTGCATCACGGGAAATATTGTAGAAATAATCTGCAAACACCTGACCGGAAAATTTTCCGATTGATAAGTCCTGTGCAAAATAAGGGGTATTAAAGGCAATAATAAAAATTGCTAAAAGTATAAACTTTTTCATTTTTTTCTCTCTCTTAATTTCGACTTAAAAATATGGAAAGTTTCCCTCTCTCCAAGGAAACTTTCCAAAAATACAAATAATTATTTATTTACAGGTAATGGAATATATTCCATTGTTTTAACTATATCCTGACCTTTTGCTGAAACTATGAAATCCATAAAGTCTTTTACAGCTCCAGTTGCTTCACCATCTGTAAAGCAATAAAGATAACGTGAGATCGAATAATCTCCGCTCCAGATCAAATCATAATTTACTTTATTATTTTCTGCGGGAGAATATGCAGGAGAATTTTCATCTTTTTTAATATGTAATATTTTAACATCATTTCTTTCAGCAAAGTAACCAACACCGCCGTAACCGATTCCTTTAACATCGCGAGCAACGGCTTCGCCAAGCGCAGCAGTACCCTGTAAAACCTGGGTAGAAGGAGAATAATCAACCTGTCTTCCATCTACTTTACCGAGAACGTGATCTTTAAAAAATTCGTATGTACCGCTGCTGTTTTCTCTACCATAAAGAGTTATCGGCATATCGGCACCACCAAGCTCTTTCCAGTTTTTAGTTTTGCCCGAAAAAATATCGCTAACCTGTTTAACTGTAAGCATATCAACTTTATTTTTCGGATTAACAATTACAGCAATACCATCAAGAGCAACTTTGTAAGTAAAAGGTGCAATACCTTTTGTTTTGGCATCATCATATTCATCCGATTTCATTTCACGGGATGCGTTGGCAATTTCTGTAGTTTTATTTAACAGGGCAGCAATACCGGTTCCTGATCCTCCGCCGGTAACCTGAATTGATACTTCAGGATGAATTTTCATATATTCTTCAGCCCATTTTTGTGAAAGGTTAACCATTGTATCTGAACCTTTAACAGTTATTACTGATTTTTGAACATCATCAGTTTTTCTTTTACAACCGAAAAACACAACTGAAGCAACAACAAATAGCATCACCGCAAGCGAAAAATAATTTTTCATTTTCATTTTATTATCCTTTTATTATTTATTTCGAAATAGTATAATTTGTGTCAGAAAATATAGATGATACAACTATAAGTTAAGCGGGTCCAATGTTAAATTAATGTTAAATATTTATGTATATAAATAAAAAGCAGAAATAATAATTTTTTAAAAGTAACTTAATTTTTGAACAATTAGGTTTTTTTTAACAATAGAACTTATATTAACGCCTTAATTTTCAGGAAATTTATTATGCCTCCTATCTCACATACATGGCTGCCGTACATTTACCTTTATGCTGTCGGGGGAATTTTCTTTTTAACCGGTCTTATCATTACCAAAAAATCCGGTGCGATGGATTTATCGAAAAAGAAGCACAGGTATTGGTTTAAAATATTAATATTCGGTTTTTTCTATTACATGGCACTTCACTTTTTTCTAACCATTGCTGCATTATACTGGTAAAAAAATATGAATCAGATACATAGTTTAGGAACCAGCTTAGACTGGATTGTAATTGTAATATATTTTATAGCAATCTTATTATTCGGCAGTTACTTTGGTAAGTACAACAGCGATACAAATGATTTCTTTTTTGGCGGAAGAAGATTTGCCTGGTGGATTATTGCAATGTCTATACTTGCAACAGGAGTAAGCAGCCACAGTTTTGTAAAATATTCCGCAAAAGGATTTCAGTACGGTTTTTCATCATCAATGACGTATATGAATGACTGGTTCTTTGTTCCCTTCTTCATATTCGGATGGCTGCCGATAATTGTTTATTCAAAAATAAGATCGATACCGGAATATTTTGAAAGAAGATTTTCACCGGGTGCAAGATTTCTTGTTACATTGTTACAACTGATGTATTTAATCGGATACTCCGCTATTGGACTTTTAACAATGGCTAAAGCACTGCAGCCAATGCTGCCACCGGCGTTTGATATTTTTGGAATTCATTTTAATGTAACGCTGATGGGGATTGTTAGTGTTACTGCTGTTATTACCGGAGCTTATATAACATTTGGCGGACAAACCGCTGTTATCTTTACAGATCTTGTTCAGGGATTTATGCTGCTGCTTGCAGGATTTTTAGTTTTCTTTATCGGGATTAGTTTTGTGGGCGGATGGGATTCTTTCTGGAATATTTTACCCACTACATGGAAATTACCTTTAGCAGATTTTAATAAGCCGGCAGATTTTAATTTTGTAGGGATTTTCTGGCAGGATGGTGTTGCAGGCTCAATCGGATTTTTGTTTATGAACATGGGTTTGATTATGAGGTTTATGGCTACCAAAAATGTAAACGAAAGCAGAAAAGCCGCAACTTTTAATATTTTAATGATGCTTCCGCTTTCTGCAATTGTAGTAAGCAGCGGCGGATGGATTGGTAAAGCTATCTCATTGATCAGTCCAAATCTTGTACCTGCCAATTCTGATCCTGACAGCATATTTGTTTTAGTATCAAGTATAATAATGCATCCCGGCTTTTTTGGATTTATAATCGCATCCTTAGCTGCGGCATTAATGTCCACAGTAAGTACATACATTAATGCTACTGCGGCAATATGGATTAATGATGTTGACAGACCGGTAAGACTTTGGTTAAAGAAGATTAAAAAAGGTGATGTTGAGGATGAGAAGAGAAATTTATTGATAGCCAGAATTGCAACAGTTGCATTTACTGTTCTTGCTGCAATTACAGTAATCCCATTCAGTCAATTTAAAACGGTTTATGAAGCCCACGGATATTTTCACTCAACATTAACTCCCCCGCTTGTTATTGCAATCTTTTTGGGAATATTCTGGAAGCGATTTTCTCCAATGGGTGTAATAACAACATTAATTGGCGGAGTATCATTAATGTTTCTTGGTGCATATTATCCTTATCCGTTAGTCTGGATTATGGATCATGGAATACCGATGGCAAAAGAACATCCATATATTTATATAGAGGCGCTTTATAATACGGTTGTTTGTTTTGGAGTTGCAGTAGTTGTTACCGTATTTGCAAAACAGATTGAGGCTGCGGCGAATAAAATAAGAAACAGAGAAAATCATAAAAATATTATTGCAGTTTTTATTTCACTATCAGTAATCATATTTGCAATTATAGCTTTTGATCTTGCGCATTTGGCTGTATTGATGATACTTGCTTTTATTCTAATTGTTCTGGTTGCTGTAACTGCATCGTATTATGTGCCTAACACCAAGGAAAGAAATAATACAGGGTTAACAATCTGGGATGTTAAATCGCTTAAGGAAATGTTTAAAGGCGGCAAAGTAAATGAGCGTGAAGGTGAAACGGTTCATGTTCATTTTAAATTACGTGAAGATGAACAAGATCTTGTACATTTTTCTAAAAAAGATATGGAAACGATGGCTGCTGAACCCGGTGACCTGGTTTATATTTCTGATAAACGTAAATGGCTTGGCGGATTAAAATCATTCCACTCCCGTTACGGAGATCCGCACTATGAAGAAGGCATTGTTTATATTACCAAACATCATTTACAGCATGCATTGTTTGATGAAGGCAAAATGCTGGAAGCTGAAAAGGAAATGTAGAATCAATGCACAATGTACAATGTACAATGCACAATGCAGATTCCTCTTAACGCTAAGGACTTTATAATAACATTTATTAAAAATCCTGCGGACTTTTTAGATCAAGTTGTACGTTTTTAATCAGGTATAAATTATTTTTATTGTCACTTCTTTGTATCCTGCTGTTTCTGAACCGTTCTTATATCGTTAATTATTTTAAAGCAAATTAGTTGAAAATCTTTGATGTTATGTACATTGCATATTAAGTAACGTACGTTGTATATCAAGGAACATACGTTTTATACTAAGGAACGTACGTTATATACTAAGGAACGTACGTTTTATATCAAGGAACATACGTTTTATTTTAAGGAACATACGTTTTATACTAAGGAACGTACGTTTCATATCAAGGAACATACGTTTTATATCAAGGAACATACGTTTTATTTTAAGGAACGTACGTTTTATCTTAAGGAACGTACGTTTTATTTTAAGGAACGTACGTTTTATCTTAAGGAACGTACGTTTCTTTATGTGGAATATGCGTTTTAATGGGAAAAAGACAGTTTTTTTAAGATACCGCGTGTTACTGCTTATGGCGGCAGAAGGTTGCAGGTAAATTTGAGGAAACTGTAAGGTATTTTTTAACATATACACTTGTTAATTTTTGCATATGTTATAAAGTTTTTAAGATTAGGGAATTCAAAGATTTTAAGACAGACAGGCAGTATGAGAATTGTAATCCGGGATTTTACATATCCAACAGGCTGTCAGCTTGCCACTAAAGCTCCAAATCACAAATTAAAACAAAATATTTTATTTATCCCCCTGTGTAACAAATACAAAACTGGTTTATTGCCAGGAAGTGATTTGTGGCAGCCTAGTAAGGAGTGATGAAGTACTAAGTTTTGAAACGAACGCTGCAATATTTTCTTTTAATAATTAGTCTTATTCAAGGTTAGAGTATAATGCCTTATAACTTCGTGAAGAAAAATATTATACTAAAAATAAATTGACATCTTTAATCATTTAAGTTAGTTTGCAGGTAGTTAAAATCACTTTTGGGTTAAAAGTGCAAAAGATAAAACTCCTTGACCAGGTTCGTAATGAGCTAAGGGTGAAACATTATAGCTTACGGACTGAAAAATCTTACACTAGTTGGATAAAAAGATTTATCCTATTCAATAATAAAAGACATCCAAACGAAATGGGCGCCGATGAGATTCGTGCGTTTATTAATCATCTTGCAATAAAAGATCATGTATCATCCTCCACACAAAACCAGGCTTTGCAGGCAATTTTATTTTTGTATAAAAATGTTTTAAAGAAAGAAGTTGGCTGGATAAATGAAATTGAAAAAGCTGCACGTACAAAGCATATACCTGTTGTGTTTTCAAAAGCAGAAGCAAAATTAGTTTTAGTAAATATGACTGGGGTTTTACAACTTATTACTTCTTTGTTATACGGAGGCGGCTTAAGATTAAATGAGTGTTTAAGATTACGAATTAAGGATGTGGATTTTGATTACAAGCAAATTATTATACGCGATGGTAAAGGTGAGAAAGATAGAAGGACCACTTTGCCTGAAAAATTAATTCCTGCATTGCAAGAACAAATAAAGAAAGTAAAAAAAATTCATGTTGCAGATTTAAAGGAGAACAAGGGTGAAACTGTGCTGCCATATGCATTAAGAAAAAAATATGTTAATGCTGCAAAGGATTTTACCTGGCAATTTCTATTTCCATCTGGTTCGTTTGTTGTTGACGAAGAAAGCAAACTGGAATATCGTTATCATATGCACAGTTCAACTGTTCAGAAAGCAATTAAGGATGCATTAAGAAAGGCCGGAATATCTAAACCCGGAAGTCCGCATACATTTAGGCACAGTTTTGCAACGCATTTGTTAGAAGCTGGTTATGATATAAGAACGGTTCAGGAATTGTTAGGACATAAAGATGTTAGGACAACAATGATTTACACTCATGTATTGAACAAAGGCGGATTGGGAGTAAAGAGTCCGCTGGATTAAGATTATGAATTTAGATTTGAGTGATATGCCGAATTAAATTCTGCATATCGTTCAAGAGTTAATAGCAATATTTTTTAAAAAAGTTTATTTATAGCACGTTAGATAAATAAACACATTAAATAACGCAGAACATTTTTTTGTAGTATTACTGCAAATAATTCGGCATTACGCGCAAAAATTATTTAGTGATATGAAGAAGTGATTCTGTATAATTATTAGTTATGTGGTTTTAAAAAGTGGAGTCATAATGGCTGATATTGCAAAAAACAATATAAAAGTATTAGGAATAATTTTAATTGTTTTATCAGTACTGGGTATCATAAGTACAATTTTGGATTTCAATCAGTTTAATGAAATGAAAGATCTATCAAACAGATTCGGAATAGATAATTCATCTTACGTATCCTCTCATTCCATACTCATTATTTTAGAATTACTATTATCAGTTTCAGTATTAGTCTTTTCAATTCTCTTAATTAACCATAAAAAAATCGGACGCATAGGTTTAATTATTTCTTTAGTAGTTGCAATATTCTATATCTTAATTGCACCTTTAATTCCTGGTGATGAAGTTTTTAGACCTCAACCAGTGCCTTATGATAATACTTCTGAGAATGTAGCACTATTAATTTCTTACATATTTTATATTGCAATAGCAGTTGGAATAATTTTTATAATTAGATATTTAAATAAAAAGGAAATCAAACAATTATTTAATTAACCACATAACAAGCGCCTCAACGCCGACCGCTATTTTAGTTTGGCGGATTTGAGATTTTGAAATTGTGTTTTAGTTATAGTTTGTTGTTCTAAGTGTTCATTCTAATTAATTAACTTGCCTTCGGTGCTTAAGGAAAAAGATAAGCACCTACGGCTAAATATTTATCAGTTGTGTTTTACTTGGCTTCCTTGCTTGGGGCGGCGGGTTAGGCGCAACGTCGTTATATTGCTAAATAATATGATTACTGAAAACATAAATATTACATTTACAAAAGATGAGGCAATCGTTCTTTTCGATTTCTTATCGAGATTTTCTTCAACAAATAAAGTAACTATTGAACATCAGGCTGAAAATGTAGCTTTATGGAACTTGTGCAGCCTTATCGAGAAAGAAATTTCCGAACCATTTAATCCTGAATATAAAAGCATCTTAGAAAAAGCAAAAGAAAATTTATCAAAGGGATATTAAATAATTAATTCAAAAACAATTAATTAATTTTTAATAATTTGTTTTATCCGTGCAAGTTCAATAATGCAATATAACCAGGTACTGTGTTAAAAAGCAATATAGTTTAGAAAGAAATTTCAAAGAACAGGAACCAAAAACACAACGTATGTTTTAATTGCGCAAGCAAGGTGCTTTCTGCTGGTTTGGATTGTAGTTGGGAATATAGTCAGTATTGTTTTTCCAGATAGTGTAAATAAGTAAAAGTAATTTTCTTGCTACAGCAATAAGAGCCAGTTTTTTGTTCTTACCTTTTTGTACAAGACGGACATATAGTTCTTTCATTTTTTGATTGTGTTTACTTGCTGAAAGCGCAGGCATAAAGACAGCTTTTCTAAGAAACTTGTTTCCTTTCTTTGAGATGGTTGTCTTGCCTTTTCTTATGCCGGAATCGTTAAGAACAACATCAAGACCTGCGTAGCTGGCAAGTTGTTTCTGATTGCTTACAAGTTCAAAACCATTAGTCTCGGCAACTGTGGTAACAACAGAGATAAAGCCAAGTCCTTTTATTTTTACGGCTCTATCTATTTTCTCAGAAAGTTCTTTGTCTTCTTTTATGATTGTCTTGATTTGATTTTCTATTTCTTTGGCTTGCTTCACAAGCAGTTTGATTAGTTGTTTTTTTCTTAAGATAGTTTGCTTCTCTGGTTGATAAGAATGATTTTTTGCGTGAAGCTGATTTTTAATTTCTGTTATCATAATTTTGGTTGAGTGATATTCACGACAAAGCTCTTTTATAGGCTTGATAATGCTATTGGCTGGTTTCCAGAGATTAAGTTTTCTTTCAAGTCCAAAGCTTGTAATGTTAGCAGCATCTATGGGATCTGTCTTGGATTTTGTTTGAAGTGATTTAGCATAGTTGCGGATTTTACCTGGAAGCACAACAGAAACGTTATAGTTATTTGAGTAAAGAAAGTGTGCAAGATTTTCATAGTAAACGCCTGTTGCTTCCATAACAAAGAACAAGGGGATGTCATTAGAGATGATATGTTTTTTTGTCCAATGAATAAATTTCTTAAATCCAGCAGTTGTGTTCTTAAATGATTCTGAGTTAGAAATTTGTTGATCCTGATTTGTATCGGTAGTTCCAAAACGGACAACGAAAGTATCCATAGAAACATCGATACCAAAGGTTTGTTTAAGAATGTTGTTCATAAAAACGTCCATTGAAAAGTTGATAAAAAAAGTTGGCAAAAGCTTCACGGTGATCTAAGCTCGTAAATTATACGGGATTCCATTTGGTTAAAGTAATTAATGGATCTCCAAAGTACTGTTCAGATTCTTAGAAGCGGAAAGTCATAGGGAGTATTACCTGGTTAACGATATTCCCGGTTAAGAGATATCTAGCGCCTCAATACTCTCCTATGGCTTTGCCAATGAATTAGACAAATATAATTTTTATCTGACTTTTTAAACATACGAGCGCCTCAACGCCGACCGCCCCCGAATCAAGTTCGGGGCAGGCTATTTTAGTTTGGCGGATTTAGGACGTGAGATAAGAATAATAGTTGTTAATGATTTATGAGTAATTGAGTAAAGAGACTTTTATTAATATATAAATACTATCTCACGTCCTGAAGATTTTTGAAATTGTGTTTTAGTTATAAATTTTGTTCTAAGTGTTCGTTCTAATTAATTAACCTGCCTGCCGGCAGGCAGGCTTGCCTTCGGTTTGTAATGAACAAGTTACAAACCTACGGCTAAATATTTATCAGTTGTGTCCTGCCTACCGGCAGGCAGGTTTACTGGGCTTCCTTGTTATGGGCGGCGGGTTAGACGCAACATCGTTAGCTGTTAAGCATTTTAGGTAGGCAAAAAAGATAAATTGTGTGTATATTAGGACTAAATTATACACAACATAATTGGAATAAAAAATGAGAACAAATATCGTAATTGATGACAAACTTATGTCGGTTGCTCTTAAAACTTCTGGATTGAATACCAAAAAAGAAGTTGTTGAAGAAGCTTTAAAATTATTAGTAAAAGTTAAAAAACAAGGTAAACTCAAAAAGTTGAGAGGAAAATTAAAGTGGGATGGCGACTTAAATGAAATGAGGACCGATAAATGATATTTGTCGATTCTTCTGTTTTGATAGATTACTTTAACGGAAAAGAGAATTGGCAAGTTGAAAAGTTTGATGAAATATTAGGGAGTGAAATTGTAGTCATTGGAGATTATATATTAGTAGAGGTCTTACAAGGTTTTAGAAATGATAAAGATTATGAAACTGCAAAGAACGTCCTTAAATCTTTTCCTTGCTTCAATATATGTGGAGAAGAAATAGCCATAAAAAGTGCAAATAATTTTCGAACATTACGTAAAAAGGGAATTACAATTCGTAAAACTATAGATATTATAATAGGCACTTTTTGCATAGAGAATGAACTTATTCTTCTTCATAATGATAAAGATTTCTTCCCCTTAGAGAAACACTTTGGTTTACAATCAGTAATCTTAAAAAGCAGCTAACAAGGTACTGTGTTAAAAAGCAATATAGTTTAGAAAGAAATTTCAAAGAACCTGCCTGCCGGCAGGCAGGTTTACTTGGCTTCCTTGTTATGGGCGGCGGCCCCGACAAATCGGGATTAGAACGTTGGGCGCAACATCGCAAAATTGCTTGAAAAATTTTAAAGTAGGGTTTTATAATTTCGTGCGTCGTGTAATATTCTATGAATGAGTATTGTTCTTTCCTCTATAGTGTAAAAGATTATATAATTTTGGACAATTATGTACCTGTACCCAAGATTTTTGATTTCCTCATCTCCTGGCACTCTACCCAGAAAAGGATTAACCGAAAGTAATTCTAAGTTCTTTTCAATTTTGGTTGCGATTGCTTCTGCAGCAGTCGGATTATCTGCTGCAATGAAAGATATAATTTCTATAAAATCTTCTTCAGCAATTTTGAGAAGTCGAATATGGAGTTTATCTGCTGACATTAATTGCTGACCTAATTTTTGCCATAACTTGTTTTAATGTTCGTCCATTATCGCCGTTAGCTTTTTGGTTTTGCGCAACAGATAGTTTTCCAAGTAAATCAATTTTTAACTGCATTTTAGAATAATGAGACATAGACATAACAACTAAATCGCCTTCTCCATTTTTTGTAATGAAAATAGGTTCATTAGAATTATGTGCTAATTCAGAAATCTCATTTGACTTATTTCTTAAATCAGATATAGGTTTTATTATAGGCATTTTTGCTCCTTTGTTTGTGTCAAAATTATATCATAATTATGATAAAAGCAATGAATACGTGAATCGCTATATAACATCTTTAATCCACCACAGGCGGACAGGTAAACAAAAAACCTGGCAACTGGTATAAACAGGTAAAGCACAAATATCAAAAATGACAATTGATCTACCCACACGGTGTTTAATCACGCAGCAAGATGTTATCAAACCAATAATGAAAACTGCGGGAAGTGTTAAAGTAATTTTCTTTCCGGGCAATGAGAAGAATATCAGATCCAGCATAAGGTTTTTTACGTCGTTTAACTTCTTCAGAAATACCTGATCGTTTTGTAATCTGAGGTGATAAGCGAATAATCTTTTCCCTTGCTATTCTATAAACATATATTTATACTAGTTAGGAATAATTCTCATCTAATAATACTTATTTATGAAAAAAGAAAAGCACGGTATCAACTTAAAGAACAGCAATTTAAAGGTTACGCCGCAAAGAGTAGCTGTTTTAGAGGCTTTAAACAGTCTTAAGGATCATCCTACCGCCGATAAAATTAAAGAATATGTTGTCAAAAATCATCCTAACATTGCCGTTGGCACCATCTATAAAACCCTGGAAACATTTGTTGAAAAAGGATTGGTAAAAAAAGTAAAGACTGATAAAGATGTAATGAGGTACGATGCAATACTCGAAAATCATCATCACCTTTATTGCGAAGACACTGACCGCATTGAAGATTTCTTTGATGATCAGTTAAATGAGGTGCTGGAAGAATATTTTAAGAAACGGAAAATTCCCAATTTTAAAGTGAGGGATGTAAAGCTTCAGATAATCGGTACATTTAATAACAAAAAAATTAATTGAAAAATCTATTAACCATAAAAACTTAAGGAGAAATAATATGAGTGATGAAAGCAAATGCCCCGTTACCGGCAGAACTTCTTTCGGCAGGGGTACATCAAATACAGACTGGTGGCCCAATCAATTAAACCTTGGTGTTCTTCACCAGCATGCTCCGGCATCAAGTCCGATGGATCCGGATTTTGATTATGCAAGAGAATTCAAGAAACTTGATCTGAAAGCGATTAAGAAAGATCTTTACGATCTTATGACTAACTCACAGGATTGGTGGCCTGCAGACTGGGGTCATTACGGCGGTTTATTTATTAGAATGGCATGGCACAGTGCTGGTACTTATCGAACCGGTGATGGACGCGGGGGCGGCGGTACAGGAAACCAGAGATTTGCACCAATCAATAGCTGGCCGGATAACGGCAATCTTGATAAAGCAAGAAGATTGCTCTGGCCTATCAAACAGAAATATGGAAATAAAATTTCCTGGGCTGATCTTTTTATCTTAGCCGGTAACTGTGCACTTGAATCAATGGGCTTTAAAACATTTGGATTTGGCGGCGGGCGTGAAGACATATATCAACCCGAAGAGGATATATATTGGGGAGCGGAAAAGGAATGGCTGGCAACCAGTGATGTACTTTTGAGCCGCTACTCAGGCGATCGTGATCTTGAAAATCCTCTTGCTGCTGTTCAGATGGGTCTGATCTACGTTAACCCTGAAGGGCCTGATGGGAATCCAGATCCATTAGCTTCAGGTCTTGATGTTAGGGAAACATTTAAACGTATGGCGATGAATGATGAAGAAACTGTAGCCCTGACTGCAGGCGGACATACGTTTGGTAAAAGTCACGGAGCAGGTGATCCAAAGTTAGTTGGCCCGGAACCGGAAGCGGCTCCAATCGAACAGCAAGGTTTAGGATGGATCAATAAGTTTGGAACCGGTAAAGGCGCTCACACAACTACAAGCGGTCTTGAAGGTGCATGGAAACCAAATCCTACAAAATGGGATATGGGCTATTTTAATACGCTCTTTGGTTATGAGTGGGAAAAGGTTAAAAGTCCGGCAGGTGCCTGGCAATGGCAGGCTAAAGATGTTAAGCCAGAGGATATGATTCCGGATGCTCACGATCCATCAAAAAAGCATCCGCCAGTTATGACAACTGCAGATATGTCTTTACGCTTCGATCCAATTTACGAACCTATTTCAAGAAGATTCCATAAAGATCCAAAAGCTTTTGCTGATGCATTTGCAAGAGCATGGTTCAAACTTACTCACAGAGATATGGGACCAAAAGTTCGTTACCTGGGACCGGAAGTTCCGAAAGAAGATTTGATATGGCAGGATCCGATTCCTAAAGTAAATCATAAGCTTATAAGTAAAAAGGATTCCACCGGACTCAAAAATAAAATTCTAAGTTCAGGACTGACAATTTCCGAACTAGTTTACACTGCCTGGTCTTCTGCATCTACTTTCCGGGGTTCCGATATGCGCGGAGGTGCTAATGGTGCGCGTATTCGATTAGAGCCGCAAAAAGATTGGGAAGTAAATCAACCTGCACAACTGGAAAAAGTAATAAAAAAATTTAAAGGCATTCAGAAAGAATTCAACCGTTCACAGAAAGACGGAAAGAAAGTTTCGCTGGCTGATCTTATAGTGCTTGGTGGATGTGCTGCTGTTGAGGCTGCGGCTAAAGATGCCGGATACAAGGTTGAAGTTCCATTTAAACCGGGACGCATGGATGCTTCACAAGCTCAGACTGATGTTGAATCATTTTCTGAAATGGAACCCGAAGCAGATGGATTCCGTAATTATCAGAAAAAAGTTTACTCTGTAACAGCAGAGGAAATGCTGGTTGACAAGGCACAACTGCTAAAGTTAAGTGCACCGGAGATGACAGTTCTGGTTGGCGGAATGCGAGTGCTGGGTGCAAACTATGGTCAGTTGAAACACGGAGTTTTTACAAATCAAGTTGGTAAACTAACGAATGATTTCTTTGTCAATCTATTGGATATGGGAACCGTATGGAAACCAACTTCAGAAAAAGGAGATACATTTGAAGGACGTGACCGCAAGTCCGGCGAACTAAAGTGGACAGGCACCCGCGTTGATTTAATCTTCGGATCAAACTCACAGCTGCGGGCACTTGCAGAAGTTTATGCACAGAATGATGCAAATGAAAAATTTGTTAAGGATTTTGTTGCTGCGTGGGATAAAGTAATGAACCTTGACAGATTTGATTTGAAGTAAAGAATTATATCGGTCATTGTCATCGTGTGTCTTTCGACTAACTCTGTCAGACTCTGTTGAAGGATGACGTCACACTTCGATAAACTCAGTGTGACACCCATTAGAAAGGGCATCACTGCGATGCCCTTTTTTGTTGGTAAGAGCAGATTCTTGAATATAAGTATTGCCGGTTTTAAATTGCTTAAGGATTTAATAACAACTTCTAGAAATTCAAAATATTAAATACGCAAATTGTTAATTATTAGAAATTCATTCCTATGACAAAATCAAAAAACAGTCTTAAACTTTACGATTATAATGCCATCCAGAAAAGAATAGCTACAATTCGTGGTGTTCAGGTTATGCTTGATAGCGATTTAGCTAAATTTTATGGTGTTGAAACTAAACAATTGAACAGAGCCGTTAAACGTAATATTGACAGGTTTCCTGAAGAATTTATGTTTCAGTTAAACGATAATGAATGGAATTCTATAAGGTACCAAAATGGCACCTCAAACATGGTCACATTGAGGTTCCAAAATGGCACCTCAAACATAAGGGGAGGTAGAAGATACCTACCAAATGTATTTACCGAACAAGGTGTTGCAATGCTATCCGGAGTATTGAAAAGTGAAACTGCGGTCAAAATGAGCATTCAGATTATCAGTGCATTTGTAGCAATGAGAAGGTTCATAATTAGCAATGCACAGATTTTCCAGAGAATTGATACAGTTGAAAGAAGACAGCTAAAATACGAAATGGAAACCGATGAAAAATTCGAAAAAGTTTTTAATGCTTTACAAAAAGATCAACCCAATCCAAAACAAGGAATTTTCTTTGACGGACAGATTTTCGATGCTCACAAATTTGTTTCTGATTTAATACGAAAAGCAAAAAAATCAATTTTGCTTATTGATAACTACGTGGACGATACTGTGCTCGAGTTGTTTTCTAAAAGAAAGAAGGATGTTACTGTAAAAATTTATACAGCAAATCTGGTTAAAACATTAATAACGGATCTGAAAAAGTTTAATTCTCAATATCCCAAAATTGAAATCATTGAATTTAAACAGTCCCATGACAGATTTATGATAATTGATGATGAGGATGTTTATCACTTCGGAGCTTCATTGAAGGATCTTGGTAAGAAGTGGTTTGCATTCTCGAAATTTGAGACAAAAACTTTGGAGATATTGGACAAACTTAATAATTCAAGAAATGATAACTTCAGCCAATGATAATCAATCGCTATTTTTGGAAAAAGATTTTAAAGGCATCACTGCGATGCCCTTTTGATTCTTAGATTTAAATCATCTAATTTTTTTACATGCTGCTCGTGTTTGATTAATTTAAAGCAAGGTTTAATTATAAATTACTAATTATGAAAGTTGTAAACCTATTAGAAAAAAATATTTACGAGGCTGCCGATGTTTTATGCGAAGCTTTCTATAATTATCCCGTGATGAAATATGTTCTGGGAGAGAAAGATAACTACGAAAACCGGCTCCGTAAAGCTGTTACTTTTTTTGTATCTGCACGAGCATTAAGAAATGAACCTTTGCTTGGTATATACAACCCGGACAATAAGCTGATTGCAGCAGCAACCGTTACTCTACCTGGAGAAATTCCAAATCCGGCAGAACTTGTGAATAAGCTTGATATACTTTGGCAAGAACTCGGTACGGATGAAAAAGCCCGTTATGAAAAATATGGGAATGCAGCGTCCAATCTCCTTCCAAAAGAATCTCATCATCATTTGAATATGATTGGAGTCAGAAATGATTATCAGCGTAAGGGATTAGCACGGCAACTCATTAATGCAGCAGAAGAATTAGTAAGTTCACATCCATCAAGTACAGGCATAAGTTTGAATACGGAAATTGAATCGAATGTAAACTTCTATCTTCACCTTGGCTTTGAGCTTTGCGGTCAGACAATAGTGGATGCGAATTTTGTTACCTGGGGATTTTTTAAATCGAAAATTAAGAAATGAAGACGGTTGTTTCAGCACTCAAATCATATATACTCTTTTCGCATTTTTGTTTCATTTAATCCCGCTGCGATTTTTTTAATAATAAATTATGATTAACTAATTTGCATTATCGGTCGGTGTTTCGTTTTTGAATTTGGAAGACAGTGCAATAGAGTGGTTAATCAATAATGGTTAAAGCAAAAGAAATATTAAAAAGGAGTGAACGTTGATTTTGCATTATCTCGGGGTATTTCTAATCGGAGTGATTGTCGGATTTCTGGGAGGTTTGTTCGGTAAAGGCGGCAGTGCCATCGCTACGCCGATGTTAAGTTTAATCGGGGTGCCCGGATTTATTGCAGTAGCTGCACCGCTGCCTGCAACTGTTCCGGGTACATTAATTGCTTCGGTGGAATACTGGAAATCTCATCTTCTGGATTGGGAAGTTGTTAAATGGAGTATTGCGTTTGGTGTGCCTGCAACTATACTTGGTTCATATCTTACTCAATTTACAGGATCCGCACCATTGTTAATTGTAACAGGTATTATGGTTCTGGGATTCGGAATCAGTTTTCTAGTATTCCCGAAGGAAAGAGAAAATAAAACAGTAATAATGGAAATTGTAAGTACCGATCGCCCCAGCTATTGGCATCTCAGATTGCTGTTGATTGCAATCTTTATTGGATTAATTTCCGGACTCTTAGCAAACTCCGGTGGATTTTTATTAGCTCCAAGTTACGCACGCATCCTACATCAACCTATAAAAAAGGCATTTGCATGCTCACTCGCTGTTTCTGTTATTCTTGCTTTGCCCGGAACAATAGTACATGCTTACCTGGGTCATATCGACTGGATGATTACGTTAGTTCTTTCACTGGGATCTGTACCGTTTTCACTATTAGGCGCAAAGGTAGCAATCAGATCAAGTGCAAGTATACTGGAACGCATTTATGGTCTGGCGTTAACTTTTTTAGGAATATTTTTCCTGTTCAAGTTATGACAAATTTTAATTGTGAAGGTGAAGTTGATACTATGGTGATTGATGTTTTACTTCTCCCGGTTACTATATGCTCTGAATATTGTTGATTCAAATGGATTTATCGCTGATTTGGGAATGAGTATTGCTGCTCATCTACCATTACACGGACACTTTATTTTATTTTGAACCAATATCCCCTATTTAAGCAAGTTTGATTTTTTATTTCAAGCAAATTTTGTTAAAGATAACAATAAAAAATAAATCTTTATATTTTAAGGGCTAATGACGATATTAGTACATAGATATCTAATTAATAAGGACATTTGATAAGATTATTGAAAACATGATTATGAATTTGCTCCCACATAAAATAATAAGTTTTTTATTTTTTGATTTTTACAATTCATTCATAAATATTTTATTCATAAACTTTAACTATACCGGAGTTTAAAGTGACGGATAAGAAAAAATCCAGGTTGAATGAATTCAAATATAAACCTAGTAAAGTTCTTAAAGATTTGAAACTCGACAAAACCTCAAATAAAAAATCTATAGCAAGACATTCTAAAGAAATAAAAAGTATTTCTGTTAAGTCCAACGCACAATATGAATCATTCCTGAAAAATGCACTTTACAGTATTGTTGAAGCTGTTATTGTTACTGATGCAAAATTGAAAATAATACAGATGAATGCGTCGGCAGAAAAACTTTGCGGCTATAAAGAATCAAGAGCAATAAATAAATCCTTAAAAAATATTTTTAAAATTGTAAATAAAGCCTCCGGTAAACAGATAGAATTTCCATCAATAAATTACACGGCAAAAAAGATTGCTATAAGTCCCGCTAGTGACAAGTTATTGATTTCAAAAAACGGTAAAAAAATACCCATTTCAGAAAGCACTTCTACGATTAAAAATAAAAATGGTACTACAATTGGTTTTGTAGTTGTATTAAGAGAGCAGAACGAAGAAAGAGAAAATCAAAAAGTGGTCGAGGAAAAAGAACGAAATTTTTCAACACTGGTTAGTAATCTGCCCGGGTTTATTTACAGGTGTAAGTTTGACAATTACCGGACAATGGAATTAATCAGCGATGGATGTAAAAAAATTACCGGCTACTCCCCTTCAGATTTTATAAATAATAAAAAGATTTCATTCATTGATTTAATTCCGAATAATTACCGGAAACAAGCCCGGGATAAATGGCAGAAGGTTATAAAAGAAAAATCGTACTTTGAATTTGAATACCCAATTATAACCAGGAGCGGAAAACTAAACTGGATTTGGGAACGCGGCAGAGGTGTTTATTCAAATGAAGGTAAATTGCAATTCCTGGAAGGTTTTATTGTAGATGTAAGTGAGCGTAGAAATACAGAAGCATTACTAAAAGAAAGTGAAAACAGATATAAAAGTTTTTTCGACAGTTCCCCTGATGCAATATTTTTAGCGGACCCGGAAACAAATAAAATTATTGATGCGAATAAATCAGCTTTAAATCTTCTAAAAATGCCTTACTCAAAAGTAGTTGGTATGCACCAGACCCAATTGCATCCCAAAAGACTATTGTCATATTCAAAGAGCACCTTTTCAAGACATTTAAATGAGAGTGAATTAAAAATCCCATTTGAAAATTTTGTTTTAGCATCCGATGGAAAAGAAATACCAGTTGAAGTTTTAGCAAGCGTGGTGAACTTGAACGGGAAAAAAGTGCTTCAGGGTGTTTTTAGAAATATTACTGAGAGAAGAAAAATTGAAAATGCTCTTGCAGAAAGTGAGAATAAATTCAGACTGTTTTTTGAACATTCAAAAGATGCAATGCTTCTGCTTGATGGTAAAGTTTTCTTTGATTGTAATAAAGCAGCCGTTGAACTGATGGGTTGTACTTCCAAAGAGCAGATATTATCAAATCATCCGTCAGTTCTATCTCCAAAATTTCAAGCTGATGGAGAGTTATCATTTAAAAAAGCCGGCAGGCTGATGAAACAGGCTTACAGAGATGGTGTTGCAAGATTTGAATGGGTGCATAAAAAAATTAATGGTGAGGAATTTCCTGTAGAAGTAACTCTAACTTCTGTCCCAATATCCGGGAAACAAATTCTTTTTACAATCTGGAGAGATATTTCTGAGCGTAAAATATTTGAAACAGAGATTCAGAGAAGCAAAGAAAGAATGCAGCTTTTGGTTGAGGGTACTCCGCATTTATTTTTTTATGTACAAAATCTGGATGCGATGATCCAGTATATATCACCTTCAGTTAAAAACATTACCGGCTATTCTGTTGATGAATGGATGAATCAGAAACACTGGTTCATTACTGATTCGCTAATAAATGAGACGGCTAAAAACAGAACACACGCACATTTAAAAGGTGAAGTAAATACAGACGCGGTTTATCTGGAAATATTGCATGCAAATGGAAGCAAAGTGATGCTTGAAGTTTATGAAAGACCAATAATTGCAGACAAAAAAGTAATTGGTTTGCAAGGTGTTGCTCATGACATTACTGAAAGAATTCTTTTTGAAGAAAATCTAAAACAAAGCGAGTTAAGCTATAAGGGTTTATTTGAAAGTGTCTCAGAGTCAATTTACATTCAGGATGAAAGCGGTGTTTTTCTTGATGTGAATGAAGGCGCCTGCAGGATGTATGGATATGACAAGAAATCATTGATTGGAAAAACACCTGATTTTGTTAGTGCACCGGGAAAAAATAATTTAAAGTTAGTAAGAGATCTTGCTCAAAAGGCATTTATGGGTGAGAAACAACAATTTGATTTTTGGGGTAAACGAAAAAACGGAGAAGTGTTTTTAAAAGATGTTCGTTTATATCCTGGAAATTACTTTAATCAAAAAGTAGTTATTGCTATAGCAAATGATATAACGGAAAAGAAAAAAGCAGAAGAATTAATTAAAGAAAGCGAAGAAAAATATCGTACACTAGCTGAAAATTTAAATGATGTACTTTACTCATTAACAAAAAAAGGCGTAATATCTTATATAAGCGGTGCTATAAAATATATGCTTGGATATGAACCTGATGAAGTGATAGGTAAAACTTTCTCAGAATTTTTTCTTAAAGAAGATCTCTTAAAATTTCCAACTCAATATAAAAAAATTCTCAGCGATACAAAGGAACCTGTAGAATTCAGGTTAATTGAAAAATCAGGCAAAGTGCATTGGATAAGAAGTTCTAGTAATGCTTTGTACGAGAATAATAAATTAGCCGGATTTCAGGGAGTAATGGTTGATATAAATAATGAAAAATTAATTGAAGCTAAGTTAAAAGAATCCGAAGAGCGGTATAGAATAATTTCCAACATAACTTCCGATTATCTTTTTTCTACCAAAGCCGATGAAAAAGGAGTTCATAAACTTTTTTGGATAGCCGGATCTTTTGAAAAAATTACGGGATATACCTTTGAGGAATATAGAAAAGTCGGTGGATGGAGAGCGAGATTACATCCCGAAGAACTTGAGCTTGATGATCTTGATCTTGAGTTGTTGAGAAAAAATCAAAAAGTAAACCGGGAAATCAGGACTTATCATAAAAATGGCTCACTTGTCTGGGTACGATCTTATGCTCATCCAATCTGGGATGACGAATCCAATAAGCTGATTGGTGTATATGGTGCTGTTCAGGATATTACTGAACGAAAGCAAGCCGAAATAATTCAGAAAGTACAATACAAAATAGCCGATGCTGCTGTTACCTATAAAACAATAACAGAATTGTTTGAAAATATCAGAGTTGAACTTTCCGCACTCATAAATGTTAACAATTTTTTTATAGCACTCTATGATGAAAAGACCGGAATGTTGAGATCTGACGTTGACCGGGATGAAGTAGAAGAAATTGCTGAATGGCCGGCTAAAGATTCTATGACAGGATATGTTATTCAGCAGGAGAAATCTGTATTGCTGAAAAAAAATGATATTATTAATTTAATTGAAAGCGGTGAAGCAGGAATGATCGGAGTTATACCTGAAGTATGGCTTGGCGTTCCTTTTAAAATTGCAGGCAAAGTTTTCGGTGTGTTAGTTGTCCAAAGTTATGATAATCCAAATGCATACGATCAGAAAAGTATTGAGATTTTAGAAATTATTGCACACGAGCTTAGTATTTTTATAACTCATAAAAAAGCAGAAGAGGAGACTTTAAAACTTTCAACCGCAGTTATTCAAAGTCCTACGATAGTAATTATAACAGATACAAATGGAAATATTGAATATGTAAATCCAAAATTTACTGAGGTAACCGGTTATACGCTGGAAGAAGCCAAATGGCAAAATCCAAGAATTCTTAATTCAGGTTCTCACGATAAAGATTTTTATTCCAATCTTTGGAATACAATTCTTTCTGGTAAGATATGGCATGGTGAATTTCAAAACAGGAAAAAGAACGGGGAACTCTATTGGGAAAATGCCCTAATATCCCCGATAATAGATTTGAACGGAAATATAACTCACTTTGTTGCAGTAAAAGAAGATGTTACTCTAAAGAAAAAAATGATTCAGGAATTAATTGAAGCAAAAGAAAATGCCGAAGAGATGAACAGGATAAAGTCAAGTTTTTTTGCAAATATGAGTCACGAATTAAGAACTCCGATGGTTGGTATTCTGGGATTTAGCGAAGTGCTGATGAGTGAACTGGAAAGTAATCCCGAACTTTTCCGTATGGTTCAGTCAATTAATTTATCGGGACAAAGATTACTTGAAACTTTAAATTTAATTCTTAATCTTTCTAAAATTGATGCCGGTAAGGTAGAAGCTAAACTAAAAATAGTTAATATCATTCCACTGATCCAGGAATGTTTTAGTTTCTTTGGTCCTGTTGCAGATAAAAAGGGATTGACTTACAAATTTAGTTGTGATTATGATGAACTTCTTTGTGAACTTGATATCCTGCTTTTCCAAAGTATATTTAACAACTTATTGAATAATGCTCTTAAGTTTACGGAAAAAGGAAGTGTAAGTATAAATATTAATTTGATACCTGATTTTGTAATAATTCAGGTAAGCGATACCGGTGTAGGAATTTCTGATGAAAAGCTGAATATAATCTGGGATGAATTCAGACAGGCAAGTGAAGGTTATAACAGAAGTTTTGAGGGCACAGGGCTTGGTCTAACAATCGCTAAAAAGTACACTGACTTATTGAAAGGCAGCATAATAGTTAATAGTAAAGTTGGTTTAGGTACAACATTTACACTTAAATTTCCCATTTCAAAAACTGAATCAAATGGAAATGAAAAAATGAATCAAATTACTGATAATGAATTTTCAATTCAGCTTAATCCGGATAACATGCCATCAATTCTTTATGTTGAAGACGATGAAATAGCGGTTAAATTGGTATCTACTATTACAAAAGGATGCTATAAAATCGATTCCGCAAAAGATTCTGATGAAGCTTTAAAGAAAATTAATTCATCTTCTTATCATGCAATTCTGATGGATATTAATCTGCATCGTGGAATGGACGGTCTTGAATTGACCGGTATTATAAGAAAAAATGAAAATTATAAAACGATTCCAATTATAGCGCTGACCGCTTTTGCTATGGGAGAAGAAAGAAAAGAGTTCTTATCAAAAGGGATGACACATTATCTTTCTAAACCTTTCACAAAATCAGAATTAATTAAATTACTCGATACTGCGATTAAAGATATGTGATAATTATCGAATCGATTTAGTTTTATGCAAGATGATTAAATGAAAATAAAATCTGCTGTTCTGTTTTGCTGCATTTTTTTTCAAACAAAAATTATTTTTGGTCAGGTATCATTTAGTCAGGAACCGGATATCAGGGTCAGAATAATTTACACGATGGACACGTTAAATATTATTTTTAATTCTGATTGGATACTGACCGGATCAATTCAAACAGAGACACTCCACTTCAATTCGAATGATTCTATTTTTTTAACAATAAATCAAGATTCTATTTTAATAAAGCAATCAAACTTATCCCGAATTAATAAATACAAAAATATTTTTTTGACCAGTGACTTTGAAAATCAGACATTAACAATAAAAAATGTACCATATGGAATTGGCTGGTGGTGGGAGGGAATTGAAGACAGGGTTTATGAAGGTGAAATTGAAATATCCATAAATGAAAATGAAAAGTTTGATGTGATAATTACGCTTCCTCTTGAAAGATATTTATGCGGGGTAGTTCCATATGAGATTGGAAACGATGCGCCGATTGAAGCATTAAAATCGCAGGTTATTGCAGCAAGATCTGAAACTGTATCAGCACTAATTTCAGGAAAATACAAAGGAATTAATTTTGATTTATGTGCCGATGTGGAATGTCAGGTTTTTGCAGGGAATAATAAAAGAACTTCTGAAACGGATAAAGCAGTTGAGGATACAAAAGGATTGAGTTTGTTTTATGGTGATGAAGTTATTGGTGCTTATTACGCTTCTAACTGCGGTGGAATTTCTGAGGATGTAGAAAATGTCTGGCCAGAAAGATCAGGTCCTGTTCCCTATTGGAGTTCACATTTTGATTCAAATGAAAAATTAAATTATGATCCGAAAAATAAGCCGGATGAGTGGATAAAAAGTAATCCGGATGTTTATTGTAATCCTAATTTACATCCAGAACTACCGGAATGGAGCAAGAAAAATTTTAGATGGCAAGTTGAAATGACTAATGCTGAATTATCAGATAATTTGAATGAAATAAAATCCATTGGAGAATTAGAAGAGATTAAAATAATTGAAAGAGGAAATTCCGGAAGAATAATCAAAGCTTTATTTATTGGTGATAATGATTCGTTAGAATTGAATTCTGAATTGGATATAAGAAAAATTAAGAAACCGCCATTTAGAAGTTCGTGTTTTGTTGTAAAAAAAATTATTGATGACTCTCTGAAAACAAAATATATGTTTGATGGTGCAGGATGGGGACATGGAGTTGGAATGTGCCAGTCGGGTGCCGTGGGGCGCGCTTTTTCCGGGCAAAATTATGTACAAATTTTGAAGCACTACTTTCCTGAGACTGAAATAAAATCAGTTTACCAAAATGAAATCCGTTGAAAAAAATTTTCTTATTTTTGTATTTGAAGAATGAAAGAAAACTGAAATGAGATTAATATTTCTGCTCATCATCATTGTAAATCTGAATATTGATATACATACCCAACAAATTTCATCTCCTGATTCTAAATTGATTCTGAAAATAAAACTCTCTGCAGATAATGAATTATTATACAATATGTCCAGAGATGGAAAGTTTGTAATCAGAGACAGCAAGCTGGGAATTGATCTTTTGAATCAACCGGATTTTTTAAATGGTTTTAAAATAGATACTGTTGTTACTTCTAATTTTACAGAATTATGGTCACCTGTTTGGGGAGAAGTTGACAGCATATTGAATAATTATCATCAAATGGTGGTTACACTATTTCAGCCGATTGAAAAAAGAACAATGATTATAACATTCAGGTTATTTAATGACGGACTTGGATTCAGATATGAATTTCCTGTGCAGGATAGTTTAAAATACTTTACGGTGCTTGAGGAGAATACACAATTTGCCTTGACAGGAGATCATAAAACTTTCTGGATTCCCGGGGATTATGATTCCCAGGAATATACATACTCAACTTCCCTATTATCAGAAATTCATTCTGATATTGGAAAAAACGTTCATGAAATTTCTGTCAAATCAATTCCCGGTGATAATTTTGTTCAAACTCCACTTATGATGAAAAGTAAAGATGGTTTATATATAAATATTCATGAAGCCGCATTATTAAATTATCCGGTAATGTACCTGGAAGTAGATAGAAATAATTTTGTACTCAAATCCCATTTATGCCCGGATGCATACGACAATAAGGCTTACATGCAAACACCATGCACTACTCCGTGGCGAACGATAATTGTAAGTGATAAAGCTGAAGAAATTCTTTCATCAAAAATGATTCTAAACTTAAATGAACCTACAAAGTTTGAAGATGTTAGCTGGATAAAACCTAAAAAGTATATTGGCATCTGGTGGAATTTACATGTTGGGATAAACTCCTGGAATTATGCAGATATAAATAATGTAAAGCTGGATGCGGTTGATTGGAAATCGCTTACTCCGAATGGTAAGCATGGTGCAACAACAGTAAACACAAAGCGATATATTGATTTTGCTGCAAAGCATGGTTTTGATGCTGTTCTTGTTGAAGGCTGGGATGTAGGCTGGGAAGATTGGTTTGGCAAATGGAAAGAAGAAGTTTTTGATTTCGTAACTCCCTATCCTGATTTTGATGTTGTTGAATTAGAAAAATATGCCAAGTCCAAAAACGTAGAATTGATTATGCATCATGAAACTTCAGCATCCGTTACAAATTATGATAGAAGATTAGATGAAGCATTTACATTTATGAAAGATCATGGATATAATTCTGTAAAAACCGGCTATGTCGGTAAAATCATTCCACGCGGTGAACATCATGACGGACAATGGATGGTGAATCATTACACTCGTGTTTTGGAGAAAGCTGAAAAGTATAAGATAATGGTAAATTCTCATGAATCAGTTCGTTCGACCGGATTACATCGAACATACCCAAATTGGTTAGCAGCAGAAGCGGCGCGCGGTAATGAATTTAATGCATGGAGTATCGGCAATCCACCAGAGCATGAAACAATTCTTCCTTTCACTCGTTTTATGGGTGGACCAATGGATTACACTCCGGGAATTTTTCAAATTAAGATGGATTACTACAAACCGGAAAGTAAGTATCAGGTTCATACAACATTGGCTAAACAGCTTGCATTGTATGTAACGATTTACAGTCCAATTCAAATGGCTGCAGATCTTCCTGAAAACTATGAAAGATTCCTTGATGCTTTTACTTTCATAGAACAGGTTCCTGTAAATTGGAGTGATACAAAAATCTTAAAAGCAGAACCCGGTGATTACATCATCATTGCACGTAAAGATAAAGACTCTGATAACTGGTATATTGGTGCGATAACAGATGAACTAGCCAGAGATTTTGAAGTTAAACTGGATTTTTTACCTGTTGATAAATATGAAATAACTATTTATAAAGATGCACCTGATTCTGATTGGGAAAAGAATCCAATGAAATATGAAATTGAAAAATTGAGTGTGAAGAAAAATCAGAAGATATATTTGGAACTCGCACCGGGTGGTGGAACAGCAATAATTCTAAAGCCAGTAAATTGATATTATAACTCGCCTTACGCAGAGGCATTAAACAATTATTCAAATCGTGGAGCAGACTTAAGTCTGCTTTACGGATTTAGAGTAAAAACTAGTTTTGTGCGTAGAGTGAGTTATAAGTTATATCCGACCACATTAAACCCTTTCTTTAGCCAAAGAGAAGGGTTTTAGCATTTAATTCAACTTTCTTTGATAATTCATATCACTAAGATTCATTTTATTTTCCTTATCTTTACAGCAACGATTTACTTCTTGTTTGTGGATTTAATTAATTCCGAATCAAATCACCAAAAAAGAATTTGAACTTGCCCGATATACTAACAGATAATTTAGTTGATATTCCAGCCAGTGAAATCTTACCAAGAGTAATCAATAATCAAATAAACAAAAATTTATAGAAAGCTTTTAGATGAATTCGTTTGAAGAGTTAGGTTTAGATAAAAATATTTTAAGTGCAATCAAAGAATTGAATTTTGAAAACCCTATGCCGGTGCAGGAAAAAATAATTCCGATGATGCTCCAGGAAAATCCTCAGGATATTATTGCATTAGCACAGACTGGTACCGGAAAAACTGCAGCGTTCGGTTTACCCATTATTCATAAAACCGATACTACTTTGCGCCAGGTACAATATTTAATTATTGCGCCAACACGTGAACTTTGTCTTCAAATTGCAGATGATTTAAAAGATTATGCAGCTTTCAATAAAGATATTAAAATTGCTGCTATCTTCGGTGGTTCAAGTATGGATAGACAAATCCAAAAAATTAAACAAGGTGCGCAGATTATTTCTGCAACTCCCGGCAGATTAAATGATTTAATAAACCGCGGAGAAGTAAATCTGAATAAAGTTAAAGCGGTCATTCTTGATGAAGCAGACGAAATGTTAAACATGGGTTTTAAAGAAGAACTTGAAGCTATTTTAGAAACAACACCCAAAAACAGAAATACATTTTTATTTTCTGCCACAATGCCTAATCCCCTGCTTTCTATAGCCAATCGCTATATGAAAAATCCGGTTGAAGTTACAATAGGCAAGAAAAATTCCGGTGCTGAAAATGTTGAGCATATAAGCTATCTGGTTCATGCCAGAGATAAATATCTGGCATTAAAAAGAATTGTAGACTCCCATCCGAATGTATACGGAATTGTTTTTTGCAGAACTCGTCAGGAAACCAAAGATGTTTCAGAAAAACTAATGCAGGATGGATATAATGCTGATGCACTTCATGGCGATTTATCCCAATCACAACGCGAGGCGGTTTTAAGTAAGTTTAGAACCAGGCATTTAAGACTGTTGGTGGCGACAGATGTTGCAGCCAGAGGACTTGATGTAGATGACTTAACACATATTATAAATTACGATCTTCCGGATGAGTTAGAAATTTATACACATCGAAGCGGAAGAACCGGAAGAGCCGGCAAAAGCGGTACTTCGATCGTAATAGCAAATCTTAAGGAAAAATATAAACTAAATACAATTGAAAAACAGTTAGGCAAAAAATTTACAACTCTTCCTGTTCCATCAGGCAGAGAAATATGTGAAAGACAATTGTTTCATTTAATAGATAAAGTTGAAAAAGTAGAAGTTGATACAGTTCAGGTTGAACCTTTTCTGCCTAAGATTTATGAAAAATTAGAATGGATGGATAGAAATGATCTCATTCAAAGATTTGTTTCTATAGAGTTTAATAGATTTTTAGAGTATTATAAAAACATTCCCGATTTATACATTCCAAGTGAAAGCAAGTTTAAGGAAAGAGAAAGATCAACCAGAGGCGGCAAAGGGAATTACACGAGATATTTTCTTAATCTTGGGGTTACTGATGATTTGAAACCTGCACAATTAATTGGAATGATAAATGATTTTACCGGAATGCGCGATATTGAAATCGGTGAGATTGAAATATTAAAAAACTTTTCTTTCTTTGAAGCTGATAGTACTTTTCAAAATGAAATTATTGAAGGATTTAAAGGAAAGAAATTAAAGAAGCGTGATATAAATCTTGAGATAGCTGAAAAAAGAAGAGGCGGAGGAGGTAAACCAAAATTTAATTCAGATAGAAAAAGTTCTGGCGGATATAAAAAATCCGGTTTCTCAAGAGAGAAAAGAGATTTTGGTGATAAAAAAGATTTTAAACGTAAAAGTAGTTTTTCAAGAGATAAAAAAAGTAGAGACTAGCTATTCTTTTCACGAGGCCGTTCTTTAAATAGTTATAAGTTTGTCATTCACGTGAAAACGGGAATCTAAAACTAGTATTAGTAAGTCGATTCCCACTTTCTCCCGAAGGGATGCCTATGGCAGTGGAAATGACAATTATTTTTTTTGACTTTTGAAATCTAATTCAAGAATAATTTATTCGATCCTTACTTAAAGTAAACATTATTTATAGAGTTTACATCAGGAATTAGTTCACTCCCAAGTATTACAGCATCAAAATTTTTCACTCCATCTATTTTAATTTCAATTTTATCTTTTCCTGATTTCCAGACATCAGCATTCTTATAAACTTCTTTAACTACTTCATCTTTAAACATAACCTGCAGCTTAACTGGCAATGGAAGACTTCCGATATTTTTCACTTCAACCACAATAGAATTTTGCTTTGATTTTATATTTGATATTGCAAGATCAGGATAACTAAAATTGTAAAACCATGGTTTCCAATACCAGCTTAAATCCTGTCCGGTAACATTGTTAAAGGTGAAGAAAAAATCAGTTGGAATAGGATGTTTGCCATTCCATCTTTGCATATAAGTATGCAAAGCTTTCAAGAAAAGTTCATCACCCAAGGTTTTTCTAAGTATATCATATGCAATTGCCGGTTTGTTATAAGCAGAAATTCTATAAGATCTCCAGCTTATAGTTGGTGAAGGAATCATTAATGGTAAGTCCAGTTCGTTACCGGCAAAATTTTCATAACCGTTTACTGTTCTTATTCTTGGTGTATTTCCCTCAGCCATTCTCTCCTGAAAATCATACGGAAACATAACTGCCCAGCCTTCATCCATAAACGGATATTTTCGCTCATTTGTTCCCATATAAAATGGCATATACTGATGAGCTAATTCGTGAGACGTTAACCCAACGATACCGGCAATATTATCTTCTCTTCCATTATTTACAATCATTGGAAACTCCATTCCGCCCGCACCATTAAATACAGTTGCGGAAGGGTATGGAAAAGGAACCCCCGGCATTTCAAAAGAAAAGTACTTAAGAGTTTCCTTTGCATAAAAAGCAACATCAACAAAATCGGGACTTGTCTGCCGATAAGCAGCAGCACAATAAACTCTTCTTCCGGTATTTTTATCAACTTCAAAACTTGCAGCATCCCACAAATAAGTATTGCTTATCCCAAAAGCAAAGTCCGGAACATTCACAGCTTTAAATTTTAGATTATTAAATCCAGTCTTTGTTTTATAAATATTATTTTCTGACAGATCTGATTTCTCAATTATTTTTATAACAGAATCAGATTTCCAGGCTGAGTTATATCTATCAAGATATTTTTGATTAAGAATTTCATCAGCATTTTGCCAGACGCCTGTTGCCCAAATCTGAAATCCAGCGGGAACCGTAAACTCAATATTGTAATCGTTAAAATCATTATACATTTCTAAAGTACCAGTATAATCCATTCTGTCCCATCCATCTAAATCATCATACACGGAAATTTGCGGATACCAATATGCAATAAACATTGAGGTCGAATCATAACTTCCAAATCTTATGGTTGATACGGGTGGAATTTCTATTTCCCAATCGAACGACAGATTAATTTTACTTTGTGGTGCAAGTTTTTCATTCAACTTTAATGTAAGATTTGTTCCGGTAATGTTAACTGTTGATCTATCATCAATTTGCCGCTCTGCATTTCCAATGGATATTCTTTTTAACTGAACTCCTTCATTAATTGCTTTCGGGTTGATATAAAAATCTCTTCTAGCTTCAGGTCTATTAATATTTTGATACAATCTTACTACAATTTGATCTAAGGAATCAGGACTATTATTGAAGTACACGATATCTTCAGAGCCCTTAAGTATTTTTGTTCTGGGATCTATGTTTACTTTGATATCATACTCCGATTTATTCTGCCAGTAGTTTGGTCCAGGGGAACCATCAGTGGATCGTGTACCTTTTTCAAATGCCGGTTTTATATTTAGTGGGATGTATGAGCTATTTTGTGCAGATGCAGTACTTGCGAACAAAAGAACAATGAGAAAAAATTGAATACTTCTCACAACAAATCTCCCTTTCTTCATTCAAATAATGTTTGATTACTCTTTCCAAATTTATTCCGGCCAAACCGCTTATAAGCTAATGCAGTCGCTTCCCGACCTCTGGGTGTGCGTTGAATAAATCCCTGCTGAATTAAAAATGGTTCATAAACTTCTTCAATTGTGCCAGGATCTTCATTTACTGCAACTGCAAGAGTATTTAATCCAACAGGACCACCATTATATTTATCGATTATTGCAAGAATTATATCTTTATCCATTTCATCTAATCCAAATTCATCTACTTCCAAAGCAGTAAGAGCTTTCTGTACAACAATTAAATCAATGGATTTTTTATTATCAAAATCTGCAAAATCCCTGGTCCGTCTTAATAATCTATTTGCTATTCTTGGTGTACCCCTGGATCTTTTTGCAAGTTCAAGAGAAGCATCCGAATCAATTTGTAAATTTAAAATTCCGGCAGATCGATTTACAATTTTATCAAGCGTTTCATTATCGTAATAGTCCAATCGAAATTTAATTCCAAATCTATCCCGTAATGGAGATGTCAACATTCCTGCGCGGGTGGTTGCACCAATTAAAGTATATTTAGGTAAACTAATTTGAACTGATCGGGCATTAGGTCCGCTTTCAATCATAATATCAAGTTTATAATCTTCCATAGCGGAATAGAGGTACTCTTCAACTACAGGGCTAAGTCTGTGAATTTCATCGATAAAAAGTACAGAATGCTCTTCCAGATTAGTCAGCAAACCAGCAAGATCACCCGGTTTTTCTAAAACAGGACCTGAAGTGACTTTAATTTTTGTTCCAAGTTCATTTGCAATGATATGTGCCAGAGTAGTTTTACCAAGTCCGGGTGGACCAGTTAATAAAACATGATCTAAAGCATCTTTCCTTTTTTTTGCAGCAGAAACAAATACATTTAAATTTTCAGTGATCCGTTTTTGCCCTGAAAAATCTTTAATAAATCCGGGTCGTAGCGATTGATCGATTTTCTTATCTTCATCAGTTGAAATTGGGTTTGTCGTGCTCGATTTTCTCATGTTTAAGTTACAAGTTGTTTATTTCTGAATTTAAATTTACTCAATAAAATTACCATTAATGTCATCAATGCTAACATCAAAATAGCGAAGAAAACAGTTTCAGGTACTTTCAATGAATTTCCAAAAAGCATCACTAATCCAGGATTCCATGCACTGCCATAAAGGAAAATCAAATGGACGATATAAATAAGCAATGTATTCCTTCCAAAAAGAATTATAATTTTTGGAATTGATTCCATTTTCTGGGAGATATATGAAACCAGAGAATTAAGAACTAAAACAAACCCGAGTCTAAAAATAATAGTTTCAATATTGTAGGAAGATGTAACAGGAAAGTAGCCAAAAAACTTATTAGAAATCAGGATAGATACTTCAGAAACAATAATTAATGCCGCACCAAATAAAGCAAGGTTTAAACTGAATTTATTTGATTTAAATACTAAAGGATTTTTTGCAAGGTAACTACCTAAAACACCTCCAAATACTACATAACCAGCCCAGGGAAATAATGGAAATAATGATCCCGTCCGATCATAAAAATAACCTGCTATAGGCTGCGGGAAATACTCTAACCAGTTAATTTTTGAGAAATATGGTGTTGCGATAAAAAAGAATAAAGTAAAAAATGTAAACACAACTGTATCACTTATTTTTAGTTTCTCAGCAATCAGTGCACAAATAAGGACAAACAGAAGCCCAAATCCAATCAGTTGTAAAACATCAACAGCTAAAAATATATTCCATTGATCTGTAGTTACGTTAGAAAAATCAATTACTTTATATGTAGGATATCTTAAGATATAACCTATGCTGACAAGAAGTAGAAATCTTAAGAATCCTTTTTTAACTCTCGGATTAGCTGCGAACGGTTCATCTACAAGTCTAAAAAGGTAGGTAAAAACAGTTCCCGCACTGAACATAAATATCGGTGCTGTCATTCCTCTCATAAAATTCCACAAAAAGTAAATCGGAAATTGATCGGAGCGAAAATCCGGTGAAAGTAATGCATCAACCGTATGCCCTTGCACCATTTGAATGACAGCAAATGCACGCATAAGATCAATAAATATTATTCGATGTTTCTTTTCGCTTCGAACCATTAGTGATGGAATATTATCTTAAAGTCTAAAATAACCAAATGATCTTTAAACAAAAAAGCTCCGGTTAAGAATAAACCGGAGCTAATTAGGTTATTTTATATAAGAATAATTTTACGACAATTTATTTTTTGTCGTCATCTACAACTTCGTATGAGGCATCCTGAACATCACCTTTTTCATCATTGGGTTTGTTACCAGTCTGCTGCTGATCAGGAACAGGTTGACCTTGCGGTCCGGTCTGTGAATACAACTGTGATGCTACTTCATTCCATACTTTACTTAATGAATCTGAAGCAGATTTAATTTGCTCAGAATTATTTGCAGCCAGAGCATCTTCTACTTTTTTAATCTCAGATTCTAATCTTGATTTTACATCGGGCGTAATTTTATCCTTTAATTCATCTATCTGTTTTTTAGTCTGAAAGACTAAGCTATCAGCCTGATTTCTGATCTCAACAGATTCCTTCTTAAGTTTATCTTCTGCAGCATGTTCTTTAGCAGCGTTTTTCATTTTTTCAATTTCACTCTTATCCAACCCGCTCGAGGATGTAATTCTGATACTCTGCTCTTTACCGGTTGCTTTATCCTTTGCTGCAACATGTAAAATACCGTTCGCATCAATATCAAAAGTTACTTCTATCTGAGGCATTCCTCTTGGTGCAGGTGGAATTCCATCGAGATGAAATCTTCCTAAAGTTCTGTTATCTGCAGCCATCGGTCTTTCTCCCTGAAGAATATGGATTTCAACTGAAGGCTGATTGTCAGCAGCAGTTGAGAACACCTCGCTTTTCTTTGTTGGAATAGTTGTATTTGATTCGATTAAGCGTGTCATCACACCGCCAAGCGTTTCAATTCCCAATGCTAATGGAGTTACATCCAATAGCAATACATCTTTAACATCGCCGGCTAAAACACCACCCTGAATTGCAGCACCAATTGCCACAACTTCATCGGGATTTACTCCTTTATGCGGCTCTCTTTGGAAAAGATCTTTGACCAGCTGCTGCACCATAGGGATTCTTGTAGATCCACCTACTAGTATAACCTCATCAATATCTTTTGGCGTAACGCCAGCATCTTTCATTGCCTGTTCACAAGGAAGCTTTGTGTTCTTAACAAGATCATCAATTAATTGCTCAAATTTTGCTCTCGTTAAATTTAGGTTTAGATGTTTAGGTCCATCCTGTGTTGCTGTAATAAATGGTAAATTAACATCTGTAGATTGAGAAGTTGACAGTTCAATCTTAGCTTTTTCTGCTGCTTCCTTTAATCGCTGAAGAGCCATTGCGTCTTTTCTGAGATCAATTCCTTCCTGCTTTTTAAATTCATCAGCAAGAAAATCTATTAACCTTTGATCAAAATCATCACCACCTAAATGTGTATCTCCATTTGTTGATTTGACTTCGAAAACACCATCACCAAGAGCCAGAATAGAAATATCAAAAGTTCCACCGCCAAGATCATACACAGCAACTGTGTGGTCGCTGGTTTTTTTATCAAGTCCATACGCTAAAGCAGCCGCTGTTGGCTCATTTATTATTCTTCTAACCACCAAACCGGCAATTTCACCTGCATCTTTGGTAGCCTGTCTTTGCGCGTCATTGAAGTATGCGGGAACAGTTATTACGGCTTCAGTCACTTCCTGACCTAAATAATCTTCCGCAGTCTTTTTCATTTTTTGTAAAACCATTGCACTAATTTCTGGCGGCGAGTACATTCTATCCCCGATCTGAACTCGTGCGCTGTTATTATCGCCAGCCACAACCTCGTAAGGTATTTCAGTTTTTTCTTTTGCAACTTCATTTATAAGTCTGCCCATAAATCTTTTTATTGAAAAGATTGTATTTTTCGGATTAGTGATTGCCTGCCTTTTTGCCGGCTGCCCTACTAATCTTTCACCGGATTTTGCAAAAGCTACTACCGAAGGAGTAGTTCTTCCGCCTTCAGAATTTGGTATAACAACCGGATCATTGCCTTCCATAACTGCGACGCATGAATTCGTTGTACCCAAATCTATTCCTATTATTTTACCCATTATTTTCTCCTTAAATTATATTTATTTCACATTCATTTATTTTAATAACTTTAAGATTACAACCATAGTGCCAGCGGTATCAATTTCTGTAACTCTTTGTAGTAAAATAAGTTAACCAAGGATCGTTTTTTATTGATTAATTTTATAAAATAAATGTATGCCAATATGACTTTTTTAATTAGCATATAGTCACATCAACTGACAATTTGTTAAAAATAACGTATTTTAGAAATCATTTATTGGAGTTACTTTGTTCAATATTGAAAATTTTGATATTAAGCTAAACACAGATTTTATTGGAAGAGTTTTTGTGTACGCAGATGAACTAGCATCCACAAATACATTCTTAATGAATAAAAATAGTGGCTATAATCAGAGTGGAACTGTTGTTCTTGCGGAAAAACAATTAACCGGAAAAGGAAGAAAAGATCGTGTGTGGTACAGTGCACCCGAATCTAATCTTACATTTTCAATTCTTATCACAAAAGATAAATTCTTATTTTCTAATTCCAGTCTGATAAATTTTGTTGCGTCTCTATCAGTGGCAGTTTCAATTGAAAATTTGTTTCAATTAAAAACTGAACTTAAATGGCCAAACGATGTTTTACTGGACGGTAAAAAATCCGCCGGAATATTAATTGAATCAATTTCGCAAGGGAATAAGATTGAGCGAATGGTGATCGGAATAGGAGTTAATGTAAATCAAAATTCATTTCAGGGATTGTTTAATTACCCGCCAACGTCAATAAGAAATGAACTTGGACGAACTGTTGAAAGAGAAAAATTTCTTGCAGAAATTCTAAATAATTTTGAACTTCTATTAGAAAAAATAAAACATAATAAGACCGAAGTTTTAAATGACTGGAAAGCAAAATGTAAAATGATTGGCGAGAGAATTTCTGTTATTGAAAATGATTTAGAAAAATTTGGAATATTTTATGATATCGATGATGACGGATTTTTACTCCTGCAAACAAAAGATGGAATCGAAAAAATTCACTTCGGTGATGTTAGTTTGGGATAAGGAATACTTCCAATAAAATCAATCCGATTTATGCTAACAGATTCAATACTCTTATCAAATTATCTCTCAGTTCTTTACGGTGTGATATAAAATCAATAAAACCATGCTCAACCAGGAATTCAGATTTCTGAAATCCGGCAGGCAAGTCTTTACCAATAGTTTGTTTTATCACTCGAGGTCCGGCAAATCCAATTAAAGCTTTGGGTTCAGCGATATTAATATCACCGAGCATGGCATAACTTGCAGTTGTACCTCCGGTTGTAGGATCGGTAAGAATTGAAATATATGGTATTTTCGCTTCTGCAAGTCTGGCTAAACGTGCGCTTGTTTTTGCCATTTGCATAAGCGAGTATGCGCCTTCCATCATTCGTGCCCCGCCGCTTGATGAAATAATTACTAATGGTATTTTACTTTTGTATGCTTTATCTGCTGCTCTGGCAATTTTTTCACCAACAACAGAGCCCATTGATCCACCAATAAACTGAAAATCCATGCATGCAAAAGCCACTTCTCTTCCCTCAAGTTTGCCGGTACCTGTTCTAACTGCATCAAAAAGATCAAGTTTTTTTATGGATGAAGAAATTCTATCGGTATACTTTTTCGTATCAGAAAATTCCAGTGGATCCGCCGAGCGCATTTTTCTATCCATTTCTTTAAAACTATTTTTATCAAAAAGAAATGAAATATAATCCAGGCTGCTTATCCTAAAATGATGGTCACATTTCAAGCAGGTCCAAAGATTTAGTTCTAACTGTTTCTTGTGAATTATCTCGCCGCAAGAAGGACATTTGTCCCACAACCCTGCAGGCAATTCTTTTTGCTGAGTATTATCAGCAATATTTTGTTTAGATCTTTTAAACCAGGGCATAATTAATTCTTTTGTACGTCTGCATAAATAGTTAGTACTTTATTGGGTTCCTTATTATCATTAGACACAACTGTAATAGATTTGCTGTTTCTCCCCTGTCTGCTTTTAGTATCAAAATCAACTTTAATTGATCCAAATTCACCGGGTTTTAATGAACTGTTGCTGACAACAGCAGCAGTGCAGCCGCAAGAAGTTTTTACATCTTTGATAATTAAAGATTCGTTACCCTTATTTTGAAATTTAAAAGTGTATTCTACTTTCTTGCCTTCCTTTACTTTGCCAAAATCATGTTGTGTTTCCGGAAAGTAAATTAGAGCACCGGTTTTATTATCCGGAGTTTCTTTTACAATCACATTACATTTAAAAGTTAATGCAACCTGTTGATTTTCAGGATCATTTGTGGAAACAGTAACAGTTTTTAATTGTGGTCCTTTTCTTCCTTTGGAGTTAAATGATACTACAATATTAGTAGATTCACCCGGTTTAAGTTCCTTTTTATCCGGACTAGCAGCAGTACAGCCGCAAGATGCTCTTACATCGTTTATCTTTAACAAATCACCGCCATTATTAGTAATCACAAATGTGTGCGTTACAACGTCACCCTGATTTATATTTCCAAAATCATGACTAAGTTGTTGAACACCAACTTTTGGTCCCAGAAGTTGAGGGAAAATATAAAGTGAACTAATAACAAAGAGTAATAAAGTGTTTCTAATCATGTTTTTTTCTCCTTAACAATAAAATCTTTAATATAATTTGGTTCAATAAAATCTATATCATTTATCTCTTTACCGGTACCAAAATTTTCTGCCCACATTGCGATAAATTCGGGATCAGGTGCAGAGATATTTTTAAAATTAACCAAAGCACCAGAATTTAATTCAGCTACATTACCAAAGATAATTACATCTTTGCTAAGTGAATTGAACTCTGTAAGTGGTATAATTTTTAAATCCTCCTTAAATATATAATTATTACTCATTAATTGAAACTTCGCAAAATACAGCTCATCACGTCCTACTTTATTTGCGATTATTATCTCAGTATTTTCCGGAAATACTGAGCATAATTGATACGCAAGTGCTTCAAAAGTCGGGACTATTATTATCGGAATTGATAACGACTGTGCGATTCCCTTTGCAGCAGACATTCCAATACGTAATCCGGTAAAAGAGCCCGGACCACCTGAAACAGCAATTGATTTTATTTCAGTTTTATCAATCGAAGCGAGTCTGATAGCTGTATCGATTGCATCAAATATTTTTTCTGAATGAGAATGTTTGAGAATAATTTTCGACGAAAAATATTTTTCCTTATTAAAATATACAGACGCCCCGCAAATATTATCCGAAGTTTCGATTGCAAGTACCGGAAACATATTATTCATACTCGATAAAGCTAAATTCACGATCATTTTCATCATTATAATCTATTTTAATTTGGATTCTTTTTTTCGGAAGAACTTCCGGAAATAAATTTCCCCATTCTATAAAAATTATCGATTGTTCATCATTAAAATAATCTTCAATACCGATATCGTGCAGCTCAGATTCTTTATTAATCCTATAGAAATCAAAATGATAAAATGTTATATCACCAATGTATTCATTTACAATTGCAAAAGTGGGACTGTTAGCATTTGTAACATTAAATTTTTGCAGTACCTGTTTTATAAAAAATGTTTTACCTGCACCAAGATCCCCGTTTAATATAATTATCATCCCTTTCTTTATTATGGATGCAAACTCCTCTGCAATTAAAACTGTATCCTGCTCACTTGCACTTTTACGCAGATAAGGAAACGACATAAATTATTTGGGCTCCAATGTGATTATTGGAAGTATCATTTCTTCAAGAGATATTCCGCCATGTTGAAAAGTATCTTTATAGTGAGTTAAAAACTTATGATAATCAGTCGGGTAAACAAAATAATAATCTTCTTTTGCAAAAATATAATTGATTGTAACACCGCGTCTGGGGAGTTTAAAATCATTCGAATTTTTTACATATACAGCATGCTTATCTTCAACTTTAAGATTTCTACCGTACTTAAATCTTAAGTTTGTTGATGCTTCCCTATCTCCTAAAACTTTAGCTCCGCGTAAAGCTCTTATGCTTCCGTGATCCGTAGTAATAACAATCTTTATGTTTTTCATTTTTGAAAGTGTTATAAAAATATTGAGAAGGGATGAATGCTTAAACCAGCTGTCAGTAAGCGACCTGTAAGCAGATTCATCCGGCGCAATCTCTTTTAAAATATCAGAATCAGATCTGCCATGAGCGATCATATCCAGAAAATTAACAACAACGGCAGTTAGATGAGTGTTCTGATAAGAATGGATATTCTGTTCAAAATTTCTTCCCACTTCAGGATCGATTATTTTTATGTATTTAAGTTCATTTCGGAGTTTTATTCTTTTTCTGTCTAACAGATGCTGCAACAGTTCTTTTTCATATTTGTTCATACTATTATCATCATCATTACCGGAGACCCATAAATCAGGATAATGTTTTTCAATATCAGACGGGTACAATCCTGCAAACAGAGAATTTCTTGAGTAAGGCGTTGCAGTTGGTAATATTGAATAATAATAATCTTTTTCAATTTTAAACAAATCGGAAAGATGCTTTTCCATCACCAGCCACTGATCAAGTCTTAGGCAATCGAGAACAAAGTAAAAAATTGACGGACCTTCATCACGCAGATGATTGAGAACATATTTTTCCGTGATTTGCGGGGAAAGATTAGGTACATCATTTCGTTTGTCATTAAGCCAGGAGATGTAATTTTTATCAACAAATTTTGAAAATTCTTTATTTGCTTCTTTATACTGATCATTCAGTGACTGTTCTAAACCAATTTCCCTATGCTGATCAAGTTCAATGGACCAATTAACTAATTTAAGATAAATGTTAATCCATTCATTAAAATCAAGGTTGGAACTTAACGCCTGTGTAATTTGCGTAAAATCCTGCAAATAATCCTTTGCAGCATATTGCCCTGAAATTTTTTTCCCTTCAAGTATTTTTTTACAGACAAGTAAAACCTGACTTGGATTTACAGGCTTTGTAAGATAATCAGAAATTTTCCCTCCGATTGCTTCATTCATCAAAGTTTCTTCTTCTGATTTGGTAATCATTACAACGGGAATGGAATTATTAATATTTTTTATTTGTGATAGAGTTTCAAGTCCTCCCATCCCTGCCATCATTTCATCAAGAAAAATAATATCATATATTTTTTCCTTAACTGAAGTAATTGCATCTTCACCATTTGTTACCGTATCAACTTCATATCCTTTTTCGGATAGGAAGATGATATGAGATCTAAGCAATTCTATTTCATCATCAACCCAGAGAATTTTTTTTCTGTCCATTACTTCAAAACCTTTTTATTAAATTCATCTAAACACTATTATAATAATAATTTTCAATCAATATTAATTGATTGATATGTTAACATCTAAACCTGCTTCGTTTGTCGTTGTCGGCGGAATTCTGGAGGCTCCTTCCGGTTCAACCGTAGACCGTTTATAGAAAATGGATAATGTAACTTTTGAACTTATCGTATATTTAATCCGCGGTTCAATTGTAACTCTGGTTGTTCCATCCTGCGGTGTACCATCTTCCGTAAACTTTGTCATATCAAACCTTACGGCAGCACTTCTTGAACTTGAATAAGCCAAACTGAATTCAATATCATTTTTAAGTGAAACACCAAATAACGGAAGTTCAAATCCTGATTTAGAAAATTGTAATGTAAAACCGATATCCTTTGAAAAATTTTCAGTTATGTTACTTGTTGTTATTCCTAAATCAAAGGTAGTTCGTGTTGAGTACTTAAGATTCCCGCTAAAATTTCCGCCCCATACTTGTCCAAATGTAAGATTCAAACCAACCAAAGGTGCAAAACCGTATTCTATTTTTTGAACCTGAATTTCTTCATTTCCATCACGACTTAGTTTCCAGCCTTCAGTATAAGTCGATGAATACGAATGATCCAGTGAAACCCTATCTGCCAAAGATTTTAACAATGGAAGTTTTTCTAATCCATCCCACGTTATTCTCCAGTTTGGACGCGGCATGTAGTTAGCAACATCTTTTAAGAATCCAAAATTTGCAAGCAGCGGTAAACTTTCAAATCCCTGAACAAATGCTTTTGAAAGATTAGCGTTAGGATCCTGCGGATTGTAAAGTTCTGCCACTTGTTTTATTCCGCTTTTAAATACTGATAAGAACAAAACCGGCGGAACTGTTAAAAATGATCGGGTGAGAGTACCGGTTGCATTAATGTTAGTAACAAACACCGTTCCATCGGGATCAACTGTTAACGTTGAATTTTTATTTAAAGTCCATCCGCTTTTCCATGTCAAATCAATCTTTGCACCTTCCCAGAGAGGTCTTGAAGTTTTAAAATCAAAACTATTTTTTTGAGAATATACATCGCTAAGATTTGTGCTTCCTGATGATACTCTTGGTCCTGCATCTCTGCTCAATCCAAACATAAAACCTCTTGTCGGTCCGGCATTATCATCATAAGATAAACCCCAGAAATTACGGAATCCTGTACCTTGTGCTTTTAATCCGGATTTTGAAAGCGTGTTATCGTTATTAAAACTGAATGATATCATTTCATAATCTAAGAAAACGTATCTTGCCGCGGCAACAAGAAAACCAACAGCTTTGATGATCGTTGAAGGTTTATTTGATTCAATTAAAAGTGAATCCAGAATTTGAGTTGAATCGATAACAGTTATCTGATTACCTAAGGAATCCAATTTAGGAACAACGGGTTTTTTATTTTGCTGCATTTCCTGTCCAATCAATTTCTTCTGATTGGGATTTTCATTTTTGACTTCCTCCTTAAAGTATTGATCAAAAAGAGATTTCCACCTCATCGTTAATCCAACAGTGGATTTATTACTAAAGCCTGCACTTCTACCAACCAGTTCCTGTCTAAAATCGTAATTCCATTGATAACTTGCACCATAGGAAGCGGTTAGAGTGAAATATTTATTTAAATCAAATAAGGATGGAAGTTTTGGCGCTGTTCTTAAATCAAAATTTTGCTGGTACCGGTTGTCTCTTCCAAAAAAAGCACCGTTAAAAATATCGCTCCAGATTTCACTTTCAAGTCTTGGTGTTGCGGCTGAATCATTATAAGTTTCCAGATATGCAAGTGATGAGCTGATATTTAATGCATAAGTTGTAGTAAGATTTAAAAATCCGCCTTCTGTCAGCTTCCAGGTAAAATTAAATCCACGTGATGTAGTAAAATCTCTGGAGGAAACTTCATTGGAAGGTGAATTGTTTCTTGCCCGCGTAATATTTGTTGAAGCATTTCTTTTTGCGGTTAATGCTAAAGAAAAGTTTTGCGGAGTAAAATAGATTTTTGTTCCGCTATAATCTTTTAGTAATCCAAAAAGAACACCAATAACAGGAATATCAATGGGATTAAAAAAATATGTTGGACTTAATGATAATCCATAATTCAGATTGGCATTCCAGATCCAGCTTGTATTTGAAAGCACCGTAGGGCTTCTGCTGAAGGATTTGTTATAATTAAATCCCAACGTAATTGCATTAAAAGAATCGCGAATGTACCACAGCTTAGTTGGAATTTTAACCTTAATATTTGATGCTGACCATGAATCCTGAATTGTTTGAGTTTCAGTTTCTTCTTTTAACTGATCCGGAGATTTAACGGTACCGGTTGTATCGTAATCAAATAATAATTTTTGATTTTCAATTGCCTTATCAACCTTAACATCACTGCCGGGTAAATATAATGGTTTACCACTGCTTTCAGTGTGAGAGTAATTTAATCTTAAATTACTTTCAGGGAGATTGAGCGGCACTAATTTTAATAAATTAACATCGGTAGATACTGACCAATTTTGCTGTTCAACTCTACTGCCAAATCTATCCGCAAGCCGATGGAAGTACGGATTTTTTTGACTTAGATTAAATGATACGGTTGCAAAATCTGCAAGCTTTACTGATGTAGCCAGACTGTAAGCCCAACCTGGAGAATCATCTGCGCCAACAACTCTTAATTCATTTACCCAAACCTCACCGGAAAGTGCGCCGGGATTAAAATTGTTATTAAGATTAACTACTCCAACCGATAAGAATTTTACAGTGGTTAATGTCGGATTTCCTTTTATTACATAAAAATGTCCCGGCGGTGCACCGGCAACCGACTGCCTGAAAGGAATTGTTGTTGTATCACCACGCGATTGTTTTAATGCAGTAAGGTCATCAAAATTAATTGAAACTTCATTCCAGCCCGCAAATACAGGCTGCCTGTATTCGTAATAGTTATTTGTATCGCCGCCAAATCTAAAATAAACTTCAGAGGAATACTGGTAAGTACCTGCCAGCGTATCAGCATAAGAAATTGATCCGGGAATATTATTCTCTTCACCATGAATAAAAAGCTTCATCTGTTTGTAATTAAAAACATCTAAAGGTCTAAACAGATATTTAACCGCCTCGCGTTTATCCCCTTCTTCCAAATGTCTTAAAACTAAAGAAAGTGACTGCTCATTTCGTAATATATTTTCATCCGGTCTTGTTCTGTCTCTTTCCTGAAAAACACCCGGAGGACTTTGATAATTCGGGTTTTCTTCCAGACTTACAACGGAAATCGAAAGTACAGTATCTGTATTTGCGATGGAATCCGGAAGATTTTTCTGCCATTGATTTCCAACAAGATTAAATTCAGTAATTCTGAAATGAACCGTACTATCAACACCCTGGATAAACATTCTTATAGTTTCAACGTCTGAAAAACTTGGTGCACCGACAGTTGTTGAAAAATCTTTAAGCGGCACTCTGAACAAATACCATTTTTTTGCAAGGTTAGGATTTAATCCGCCGCCGGCAATAAATTTATTTGTAGCAGCAATAGTATCAAGAGATATTTCGTATCGATAATAACTGTTATTTAGATCAAGGTTTCCGTTTCTGTTTAAATCTTCTGTATCAGGAATTCTACCAATATCAGTTAGTATTGCATTGCCTTGAGTACCATTAATGTTATAATAATCATATGGATATGGGGCACTGCCTCTCTGGAAAAAGAAATTATCTCCGCTTGGGTCAGAACCTCTATTGGGATATAATGCTCTTTCCTGATCATCTGTCATGCCATCCAATCCTGTATCTTCTTTTCCGGCGTTATCAATTGCATCATTTCGGTCAAGATCTTCAGTATCAAGTTTATTATTAGGTATAACATCTTCACTAATTTTTCCAAGATCGATATACACCTTTGCATCGGTTGGAGCATTTAATATCTGGGCCCAGAATTCAACAAACTCTATATTCTCTTCTACAAGATCATTAGCAGTAGATGAAAGTATTTTTTGAATACCACCCCAAGATTTAGTTCTATCCTGCAGCTGTGGGTCATAATTATATGTTCCGGGTGTATCAGGTAGAAAAACATAGTCCATTACAGTCACCTGCTGATCGGCTTTGGCAACTTGTTTACGGTCATAATAAATATCCTGTACAGTAACATTTGCCGGCGTTTCTGTAAACCAGAATGATTTACCTTTATGAACCATTCTTTCCTGCTTCGTTAAACCAGGATTGAAGGTTAATGAATCGGGTGGGCTTAAATCTTTCCAGCCTGTATATGAAACACCGATAGGAATTGTTTTCTTTGCACCTTCAAAATCATCTATGTAAGCAATACTTTTACCACCGTCAGATAATATTGTACTTTTCTTCGTGTTCGGGTCCGGATTGATATATGCATATTCTCCTGTAAGAGTAAATGTGGACATTTCACGTGTTGAAAAAACATTGTCCAAAAGTTTTGTTACGATAGGAAGATCTGCACTTGTAGTAAAATCCAACCCGTAGATACTGTTACTTAACGGCTCTTCACCAATTCTAACTTTATCACTTAACGTTTGCTGATTAAGATTTAAGATTGAAAAACCAAGTTTTGTTTTTTTTGAAAATTCATAAATACCTCTTGCACCCAAAAGAGTTTTAGAAGCAAGCTGGAAAAGATCATTTTGTTCGTATGTGATTTTAAGATCGGCACCGGGAACAAGAGCAGCATCATTTCTGATTGTTAACTGACCAATATTATAATCGACGCTATAATCACTGCCCGGACTTAGTTCTCTTCCATTTAAAAGAACTTTAACTGAGTTTTCGACCACATTAAATCCAAGCTGATAGATTGATGATGAACTGCCTTTGCTTTTACCAACAAGTATCCATTTATCCTTAATTTTTTTCTGTGCGGCAAAAGTTTTTGTAGTATCGTAAACTTCATCAAAATTATAATCCGCAGGTAAACCCGCAGGTAGATCATCACTAAATGGTTCAAGGTTTGGAAAAATTACTTCACCTGTTTCAGGAAGTATTGTGATGCCAGCCCGATAATCAAATATATTATCAGGCGGAGGTTGCATGCTTGAGTTCAGAAGATCAAGACCAAACGCGTTTAAAAATCTGATTGTTCCAACTTCACTTGCAGGTTCCTGTCCTTCAATTTCTCTCTTAATATCAAATTCAAAACCTTCCTGCTTTATGTTTCTTGGTCCTAACGGATAAATATTTTTGAGCATTAAACTCCAGGCAATTTTATAACCCGGTTGCAGGTTACGGGGTTTAACCATTTTTAAAACTAATCGTTGAGTTGTATTAGTATCGCCGGGAGCTAAAAATTCACCGTATTTAAAATCATCGCTTGCGCCTTGTCCATTTTCCTGACGAAAGGCAACTGCAATAATATCTTGTTCATTTATCGCTGTTTTAAAAGTTATGAATCCGGTTTCGGGATGAAGTATATAATCAACATCAGGTGTTAACAAAGTAAATCTACCTGCATCAGATTTTCCCGGAACAGTATTGGAAAGAGTATCGCGTAAACTTTGCGGATATGAATCTGTCACTCCGACCGGATATAAATCTATATAAACATTTGCATCACGTTCTTTGGATTTATCCGTCGTTATTTGATTTAGAGATTTCCAAACCTGAATATCGGTAACAAGTAAATCACCCCTTACTTCGGGAGTAGGTTTGCCGTAATAATTATAAAATATTTTTTGAGTTTTGGATGCATAGACGGTATCAATAAAATAATGGTTTGTTGAATATTCGTAAGCCCGCTTTTGAAATGGAGTTTCAGAAGTACCGCCTGTAACCTGTACTTCTTTCGTTTCACCTTTTTTCTGACTCGCAATAGTAGTTAAACTAAAAGGTCCCATTTTCAACTGAGCCTTAATACCAAAAAGCGCTTCACTTCCACCAACCAGCGGAGAAGTTTGAAGAGAAACGTTTCCTGCTTCAATACTTTGGATTATTTCATCTTCATAGCCGGTGTACTTTATCTTCAACTGATTTTCATATTCAAAAGTTCTTTCGGTATTCCAATCAGCAACGATATTTAGTTTATCTCCAATTGTACCATTAACGTTTATCTGTACTTGCTGCTTAAAGTCAGGTTCGTTGCGTGTATTTCCAAGACGGGATGCTGTAACGCCTTCTGTAGTTTCATTTCTCCATGCGCCATGTATTTGAACAGAGCCGCCAATCTTTAAACTGATTTTAGGAGTTCCGAAAATACTAAGTACTCCAACACTTGGCAGTGGAATCTCAAAATCTGTAAAGCTTTTGATTAAATCACCCAAGCCTACTTTTGAATCTTTCAACTCATAAGCATAACCTAGTGATTCCCACTTTTTACGTTCTTCTAATTTTAATTTTTCAGCAATGTATTCATCAAGAGGAATTCTAAGGACAATTTTGGCAGGTTTACCGGCAATCAATTCTTTTATCTCAACGTACTTACCGGTCGAATCAATTGTAACAGTTCTGGATTTATAATTTGGAGAAGGCTCAACAAAAAATTTTGATTTTTTCTTTTGTTTCAAAGTTGTATAAGGAACATCTTCGCGTTGATACCTGAAATACTCCAATCTAGCTGTTGAATCTAAAGACATCTGATACAACCTTAGCGAATCCTGATTTACTTTAACTACAGTTTTTAAGGAGTCTTTGCCTTTACCCGTTTGCAACACATTTGTTGAATCGAGAAGTTTATTAAGATTAGTTGAATCTGTAACTGAAGGAATTGAATCACCAGCAGCAACAAATGGTGAATCCGGAGGAACTGCATTATCGATAATTAATAAATCATCCGGATTTCTGTGTTCAGTACCGGGTTTAATCAAACCGGAATCATACTGATTTTCCAGATTAATATTCCGGATATCGGTTAGTAAATCAAAGCAGGCGGCTTGAAGCATAGCTTCGTTTACCTGAGATTTATATCCGGAGCCAAATCCGAGATTTATACCTGCGTAAAATATCACCAGAGAAACCACAATTAATTTGGCAGTTTCAATAATGATCTTTTTTATTTTGTGTTTAATGCAGAATTCCTAGTAAAGTGAAACAAAATAAATCCGTAGAGTATATTCTATAAAGCTCCAAGATATTTTTTAAAATTTGCCGGAAAAAATTAGATAAAAACAACTATATATTCAATAATTCACCCAATAGTTATTTTACAATTTAAACTTATTCAAATACCTAACATAAATGAAGGTATTTTTTTTTCGCAATTATTATGTGTTATAACCGGGATCGGTAAATTTTAAAATCAATTCTTTATGCTCAGGAAAATTTTTTAACAGATTTTTCCGCTTCGCCAATTCAAAATCGGAAAAATCAAATCCAGGTGATACTGTGCATCCAATTAATGAAAATGACTTTTTATCGATAACTTCTGCCGCAAACCAATTATTTTTTTCGATAGCAGTTTGAAACATCTCACCATTTTTAATCTCTCTCCCAATCATAGTTTCCGATAATTTTCCATTTTGATCAAGGATATAAATTCTAACTGCAGTGCCATCATAAAAATGCCAGAGTTCATCAGACTTCAATTTATGAAATTTTGAAATCTGCGAACCTTCAAGCAAAAAATAAATTGAAGTTGAAACATTTCTTTTATTATTTTTTTTTGGTGCATCTATTGAAATAATTTCTCCGGCTCTGTAAATCTCTCTAAAATATCCGCCTTCCGGGTGCTTCTTTAGCTGGAGTTTTTGTATGTAATATTTTGCTTTCTCGTTCATAGTTTTACACTAATATCTTGTGTTCAATTTTCGCTTAAAACCATTTCAGCAGCAATTCGGCCGCTTTTTGCCGCACTTTCTATTGTGGATGGCAGACCGGTATTAATCCAATCACCGGCTAAAAATAAATTTTTGATATTTGTTTTGCTGCCGGGTCTGTTGAATAGAATTTTTTTACCCGGGATAAATGTCGCGCGTTTTTCTTTTATTATCTTATAGTTTAGAATGTCCTGCCTGGAAATAGAAGTGTATTGAACAAGTTCATCAACCACGTATTCAAAAATCTCCTCTTTACTTTTGTCGTTTAAATAATTGGCATCACTTATTACGATGTTTAAATGATTTTCTTTCACAAAGATCCAGTGCAATGGTGAATCTAACAATCCATAAAATTTTTCTTGGAATTTATTTCCCGTAACCCATAAATGAATATTCAAGATAGTTGAGTATTCGAGATCAAGATTTATATCAAGTTTTTGTTTATCCAGGATCTTATCTAAAGCATAAAGCGGAACAGCAGAGATGACATAATCAAAATCATTATATATGCTGTCTTCTGTTTTTACTGCAGCAATTTTTTGATTATTTAATTCTACAGATTTTACAGTCTGCGACAAAACAATTTTCCCGTTATTATTTTCTATAAATGATATTGCCGGAATAATAAAACTTTCACTTAAACCGTATTTTGGTAAAATTATTGTGGAAGCAAAGTTACCGCTAAAAAATATTTTTAGCAGTATTTCATAAAATACAAGAGCAGAAGCTTTTTCTACGCTAGAATTTAACGCACCAACACAAAGTATCTCCCAAAAACTTTTCATTAGTTTTTTATTCTGATTTTCTTTCAAAAGCCAATCTTTAACATTATAGTTTATTATAGTTTTTTTACTTAAGAATGGCAGTTTTAATAAAAATGAAAGAAAACTAATCTTATCACCCAAATCAAAAACATTATATTTCATCACAGCAGAAATCAGATTGAATGGATAAAAATATCCGGAAGCATCTAATTGGAATTGTTGTTTATTTCTGTCAATAAATTTAGTGTAAAGATTTTTCTGATAATCAAAATTACTTTCAGCACCCACTAATTTCAGAAATCTCAGAGTTTCGATGTAGCACCCCATCAGAATATGCTGACCATTATCTATTTGGTTTTCGCTCTCCTTGCCAACAAATGAATAAGTTCTTCCACCGGGTTTGGGAGATGATTCGAGTAATGTAACTTGTACTTTGTTTGAAGATAGGATTGAGGCTGCAGTTAAACCTGAAATTCCGCCGCCAATAATTATGCACCTTTTCATTAATAAACTAGATTATACTTTGCCCAAACTCCCAATGCGATTCCAACTTTTTCAATTTTGGAAACTTTAATATCATTATTAAAAACATCGTAATCTGCGGCTATAATATTCTCCAGCATTTTATAATAAATATGCTGCATGGCTCTTGCTGCAAACATTGTTTTCTTATCATCTAGATCAAGATTAGCGGTAGCCGAATTAAAATATTGTTTTGCACGACCCGATTCGTAAACCATTAGATCCCTAAAATTATCATTATAGATTAAAGACAAAATTTCCTGTTCTGTATAATTAAATTTTATCAAATCTTCCTGCGGAAGATAAATTCTTCCATTCTTTGCATCTTTGCCAATATCACGCAAAATATTTGTCATCTGCAGAGCAATTCCAAGATCAACAGCAAATTGTTTTGTTGATGGATGTTTATAACCGAAAATTTCTATGCACATTAATCCAACCGTTGAAGCAACCCGATAACAATAAAGCTGAAGGTCTTCAAAAGATTTGTAGCGGTCCTTCTGTAAATCCATTTCCATCCCTTTGATAAGCTCAAAGAAAGGATCAAGTGGAATATTGAATTTTGAAATTGTAGTTCCGAGTTTATTTAATAACATAAATTCTGAATGCCCGGTAAAACTTTTTTCAAACTCGATGCGCCACTTTCTCAATTTTTCATATTTCAGATCTGTCGAGTCTGAATTCTCATCTACAATATCGTCTGTCTTTCTGCAAAAAGCGTAAACAGTATTCATTGCATCACGTTTATCCTCAGGAAGAAGATTAAAGGCATAGTAAAAACTGCTTTTACTATTTTTAGATATTTGTTTTGCTGTTTCAGACATTTAAAAAATACTTTTAACAAATAATATTATAAAATCTAACTTATTTAATTTTGGCCTTACTGAAAAAACATCGTAATCATTTTTCCCGATCTTCTCCAAAATTTTCTCACCACCGGCAATTGTCCATTTGATTTCAATTTTAAATCTGCCATTCAAATAATTTAACAGATTTTTACCTTCATCAAAAAGCTGCTGGGTTCTTTCAACATTATGTTTAACCAACGCTTTAATATTAGGATTATTTTCCTTTAACTCAAACATATTTTGTGTAACCGCAAACATATTAATTTCATCCTGCGGATAATAATTCCTGCCTTTTTCTAAATCAATTATTGTATCCTGGTAAAAATTTGTTAACTGGAGTGCTGTGCAGACTTTATCTGAATTTAACCTGGCTTCTTCATCCGCAATATTAAAGAGCTCAAGTAAAATTCTTCCAACCGGATTTGCAGACCTTGCACAATAACCTAAAATTTCAGAAAAAGTACTGTAGTTTTTCTTAGTTACATCCTGCTTAAATGCCGAAATTAGATTTGTAAAATTTTTAGGATCCAATTTATTTATTAAGATAGTTTCAGCAAGAAATTTAAAATAAACACTCTCTCCCGATCCATTTAAAGCATCCTTAAAATCTGATTCAAACTTATCAAGCAAAGCCAGTCTTTTTTCAGGTTCTAAATTCCCTTCATCTGCAATATCATCAGCGGAACGAGCAAACCAATAAATTGCTGCAATATCTTTTCGGTAGGCTTTTGGGATCAGAAAAGAAGCTACAGGAAAATTTTCATAATAATCTTTTGCAAAGTCATTTATTCCTTTTTTTTTAGTTTTTGTAAGATTTTTCAATAGATAAGCTCTATTTTGAGTTTCTTCAAATAATTCCAAAATGAAATAAAGTCGCAAAATTTTATATCATTCTGAGGCAAATAATTTATTTACACGCCTAAAATTAACAAAAAGCCAAACAAAAGTAATGGAACATCTTTTGTCATAAAAAGCGCGAGGCATGTTTAAACTATTTCAAACATTTGGGGTCAATTAAATTTAAAGTTTAAGAGGATTAATCTCATTATGAGGGCTGTAATCGAAAATTTTGAGAAGCTTCTTGTAAATGATATTGTGATTGAAGTTGTTAATCTTACCAGAGCAACACACAATGAAGCAGACCAATTGAAAAAGAACCTCGATGCATCAATTGAAAACAATGAGAAAAAAATCATCGTTGATTTAAGTCATTGCGAATTCATTGATCCGACATTTTTAGGAGTACTTGTACTTGCTTTAAAATCTATTGCAAAAATCGGCGGCGATATTCGTCTTGTTAAACCTGATCAGACATTAAAAGATTTGACAGGGAAAAATGGAACATTGAATGTATTTAATATTTATGAATCAGTTAACGAAGCAGTAAAAAGTTTTGAAATAAAAGGTGACCAGAATTATTATCTTGGCAATGGAGCTCCATTATTAATTTAAAACAATGAAAGTCAAATTGGGAAGTGTCATTCATTGGTTAGTGAACCTCTCTTAATTGAGAGGTTTTTTATTTTAAAAAGGCAATATTATTTTGTTAATGAATAAGGATAAGATGACTCGTCTTTTCCCCATTCTTTATTTGGCTGTTCTGACATAACAAATTTAATCTCTCCGCCTTCAACAATTTCTTCATGCTTAATGTAGCTTCGATCTAATTCTTTATCATTCAGATATACATTATTTATGTAAATATTTTTGTTCGAATAGTTTTCAATTTTTATTTTTAAAATTTTTCCATTTTCAAGATTTATTACAGCTTCTTTGATGCATGGACTTCCAATAACATATTCATTACTTCCGGGCGCAACCGGATAGAAACCTAAGACACTAAAAATATACCACGCAGACATTTGTCCGCAGTCATCATTACCGGATAATCCATCCGGTTTATTCTTATACATTGCATCTACAATCTGGTGAATTTTTTCTTGAGTTTTCCAGGGAGCGCCTGCAAAACAATACATGTATGCGACCTGGTGACTCGGTTCGTTGCCGTGCACATAATTTCCAATAATTCCTGCTTTATCAATATCCTCGCTTTCAGCAAAACTTTCTTCAGAAATTTTCATTGTAAAAAGTGTATCCAGCCAGGCAATTAGTTTATCTTTTCCCCCGAGAAGGTTTATTAATCCTTTAATATCGTGCGGCACATAAAGTGAATAATTCCAGGCATTACCCTCTATGTAACCCTGATTCGATGTACTTAGCGGGTCAAATGGTTCTTTAAAAGTACCATTAACATTTTTTGCCCGGATAAATTTTGTATTGATGTCAAAGAGATTTTTAAAACTCTGTGCCCGCAAAAAATATTGGTCAGCAATTTTATTTTCAGACATTGATTCCGCAAACTTATAAATTGTCCAATCATCGTAAGCATATTCCAGGGTTTTGGATGCTGAATTTGAATTTAAATCTTCTGGCACATAACCATAAAGTTTATAGTAACCAATCCCATCATACAAATCATAATTCGAGCTTGAGATTACAGCGTCCATTGCTTTTTTGATATCATAATTTCTTATGCCTTTCATATACGCGTCAACAATAACCGGAACCGCGTGGTACCCGATCATGCACCAATTTTCATTTGAGTAGTGCGACCAGACAGGTAAAATCTTGTGAACACTTTGTTCGTAGTGAGCAATTAAAGAATTAATCATATCACTTGTTCTCTTTTGCTGAACAATAGTAAATAATGGATGAAGCGCCCGGTACGTGTCCCATAGTGAAAAGATAGTATAATTCGTAAATCCATCTGCTTTGTAAATGTTCTGGTCAATACCTCGATATTCCCCATTTACATCATTGTAAACAACCGGACTCATAAAACTATGATACATTGCAGTGTAAAAATTTATTTTCCTTTCTTCATCAGCTTCGATTGTTATTTTTGATAATTCAGAATTCCACTTTCTTTTTGCATCATTAACGATTTTTTGAAAATTCCAATCCGGAGTTTCTGTTTTAAGATTTTCCACTGCATTACGTGTGCTTACCGAAGAAAGTGCAAACTTGATGAGGATTGTATCATTCTCATTGGTCTTAAAGTCAAAGTGGCAAATTATTTTATGCCCGGCTCTTTCAGGAAAATTTTCATTTTCATTAAACTTTCTCCAGAATCCCTTATAAATAAAATTCTCATTATTTATTAAACCATAGGATTGAATTGGTTTTGATAAAGTCATCGCAAAATATACAAAACGGGTTCTAGCCCAGCCGTTAGTTTGCCGGTAACCCGTAATAAGAGTATCATTTTCCACTCTAACAAAGGACCAAACATTTTTTTCATCATAATTATAAATACCCGAAGTCAAATCTAAAATTATATGTGCTGAATCGGATCTTGGGAAAGTGTATCTATGAACTCCTACGCGCTCAGTAGCTGACATTTCAGCAATAATATTATAATCATCCAATTTAACTTTGTAATAACCCGGATGAGCTGTTTCATTCTGGTGAGAGAAACGGGAACGATAACCGGAGTCAGGATAATCCCTTGTACCGGGATTTAATTTTAGTTTGCCAATCGTGGGCATAATCAAAAAATCACCCAGATCAGAGTGTCCGGTTCCATTAAAATGTGTATGAGAAAAACCAACAATTGTTTTGTCATCATATTGATAACCGGAACAATATCTGTAAACTTCTGAATTATAACCTTTACCATAGCTGTACATTGTTGTATCAGTATCAGGACTAAGCTGCACCATTCCAAATGGAACACTTGCACCAGGGAAAGTGTGCCCCATATCTTTTGTTCCGATAAATGGATTAACGTATTCGTAAGGTGTTTTTTTGATTTGCGAAATTGCGGTTAACGAAAAGGTAAATATTAAAACCGCAATAAAAATAATTTTCATTATTAATCTTTCAATTTTAAGTCTGAGGATTAAAAAGTAATAGAAGTTATTTTTTTAAAATAAAACAGCCTGACTATCCATTATTCATAACGACTTTGAAGCACAATTTGTCTTTAGTTGATCAGGATTTTAAAACATTTTTCATTAGATCCAAAAGTTCACTTGATACAAATGGTTTTGATAAATAATAATCAAATCCTTTCGCTAAGAACTCTTCTCTATCTGCATCGGATGCGTAAGCCGTTACAGCGATCATCGGAACACTTTTGTAACCCGGTTTTTGTCTGATTATCTGAGCTAGTTCAACACCATCCATACCGCGACCAAGATTGATATCTAACAACAAAGCATCATATAAATTTTGATCTACCATTTTTAATGCGACATCAGCGGTACCGGCAGCATCAACATTATAATTCTTTGAAAGTACCAGTTTAATAAATTGCAATGAAATTGAGTCATCTTCAACATAAAGTAATTTTTGTTTTAATCTTACATTATCTTTTTTATTTAAGTAATTTTTTTCATAATCTTTTGATTGAATTTTGGTTTTACCATTTTCCATTTTAACCGGAATCTCAATAATAAATTCTGATCCTTTTCCTACCTCGCTATTTAAAGTAATCTTACCGCCAAGTAGCTCGACATATTTTTTTGTAATCGTAAGTCCCAAACCTGTTCCCTCAAAAGAACGATTTAAACCTTCGCTAGCTTGTCTGAATTCAAGAAATATAATATCCTTCATTTCTTTCGGGATGCCAATTCCCGAATCAGCTACTTTTAAAATTAGAAGCTGCTGATCGTCTCTGGATAATGCTTCTGCACTAACTTTAATAAAGCCTTCACTTGTAAATTTTATTGAATTGTTAATCAGATGCTGAAGTATATCTTCAATAATTTTTTCATCTGAAATAATCATTAATGGATTACCATCATTGGGAAATTCTATAACAACATTATTTTTCTTAGCAGTATTTTGGTATAAGTTTATAATCCGATTAATTACATTATGAATATCAAACTTCTTAAAATTTAAATCGAGTTTACTGAATTCAAGTCTTGTAACATTTAAAATCTTGTTTAATGTATCAGTTAAACGCTGGGAAGAAATTAAAATTGCTTCAGCTAATTTTTTTTGTTCAGGATCGATCACAGATTCAGATAATACTTCTGCAAATCCCATTATTCCTACAAATGGTGTTCGCAGTTCGTGACTCATATTAGCGAAGAAGAATGATTTTATTTTATTCATCTCTTCAGCTTTTTCTTTTGCTTTCATTAGTTCGGTGGTAAGATTTTTTCTCTCTGTAATATCTTCCATTATCCCGATAAAGTTTGTTATCTCGCCATTATCATTTACTATTGGTGAAATCAAAACGGATTCCCAGTACTTCTCACCATTTTTTTTTGTATTCAGAAATTCGCCTTTCCAATCACGCTTTTCCAGAAGTGTTTCCCACAGATCTCCATAATTTTTAGAAATTCCTTCCGATGAAAACAAAATCCTCATAGGTTTTCCTTTAACTTCATCAAAGGTATAACCTGATATTTCTGTGAACTTAGGATTTGCATATTCAATGTTTCCATCCACATTAGTTATAAGAGTAATTGCAGGGCTCTGCTCCATCCCTATAGAAAGTTTTTTAATATTTGTTTCTGCAATTTTTCTTGTTGTGATATCACGGGTTATGCTTAGAATATGAGGTTCCCCGTTAAGCTCAATTATTGATGCTGACATTAACCCGAATATAAATTCACCATTCTTAGTCCGGAATTGTGCTTCAAGATTTTCATAGTATCCATTTTTTGAAATGCCTTCAACTAATTTATTTCTATCATTAATATTTGCCCAAATTCCTATTTCTGCTGATGTTTTACCAATTATTTCTTGTTCGGTGTAACCAGTTACTTTAGTGAAACCTTTATTAATCGAGATATACAATCCATCATGTAACCTATTAATATTGATTGCATCAGGACTGGTATCAAACGCTTTATGAAATTTTTCCTCTGATGATTTAAGATTTTCTTCAGCTAATTTTATTTTATTGATATCACGTCCGACTCCAATTATATACTCAATATTTCCATCAGCATCCAGCACAGCTTTATCGGACCATGCAATCCATGTCCATCCATCAATAGTTTGGGCTCGCTGTTCAACGTAGCAGGTATAAGGCTCTCTATTTAATTCTTGCATTGCCTGTTGAGTTGGCACTATGTCATCAGGATGAACCAAAGGATAAAACGAATTACCAATTAATTCTTCTTCGGTTTTGCCAAAGAGTTTGTAATAGCTTGGACTTACAAATAAAAATTTATTATCACGATCGATTTTAACAATTAAATCATTTTGATTATCTATGAGCAGACGATAATTCTCTTCACTTTTACGTAATGCGATTTCTATTAATTTTCTTTCAGTGATATCCTGCACAGCACCAATAATTCCCATAAGTTTTTTTTCATTTTCATCCCAGATTGGATGTGCGTAAGATCTAACCCAGATAATACTGCCGTCTTTATGATAATTTCTTATCTCACTTACAACCTTTTCATTTCTTTCTAACTTATGAAAATCTTCCAAATCCTTTTCAAGATCTTCTTTAACAAGAGTCGCCCGCCATCCGCCTATACTGTTATACTCTTCAACTGTATATCCGGTAATTTTTTCAAATGCTCCGGCTACCCAATACATTTTTTGATAGCCATTTTCATCTCTTCGTGTTGAGAATAAATAATCTGTAGTAAGATCAGAAATTAATCTGAACTGTTCTTCACTTTCCTTTAATTTCTTTTCCACTTTGCGTTCAGAAGTTTGATCTCTAAATACCAATACTACTCCGATAGTTTCGCCGGAATTATTCCTGATTGGTGATCCACTGTTGGCAATTGGAATCTCTAAACTATTTTTAGAAATTAATATTGAATATTTAGTTGGACCAATTAATTTTCCTTCGTTTAAAACCTTCTGAATCGGATTTTCAATTTTATTCCGTGTATCCTCACTGATTATTTTGAACACTTCCTCAATTTTTTTCCCCAGCGATTCTGATTCTTTATAACCAGTCAAATTTTCTGCTACATAATTCATGTGTTTGATACACCCACGTGTATCGGTTGTAATTACACCATCGCCTATACTATATAAAGCAGTTTTAAATTCTTCTTTGGCTTCAGAAAGTTCTTTTTCTTGGAGAAACATTTTTTTATACAAACTACTTTGCTTGTACTTGAATAGAAGCATTATTCCGCTTATGAAGGCTACAAGAGATAGAAAAACAACAACTGCTATTGCAACTGCACGGAACCTCAATTCAGAATAAACTTCACTAAGTTCAATTTGCGAGATAATAAACCAGGGCGAGTTATCTATAAAACTTATATCTGCTAAATATTCTTTTCCATTATAAGATTTACCTTCAATTATACCTTTTTGACCAAGAGCGCCTTTAACTGATATTAATTCTTTTTCAAACAAAGAATTCTTAATAGTAAGCTTTCTATTTTTATTATTATTTAGTGGACTCAAATAAATTACGTTTTGATCTTCAACTCGCAACAAAAGTGATTCGCCAGTTTTACTTGGTAACGGCCATTTATCTATGAGCGGAAACAGATAATCTTTAGGATCGATTCTAAAAACCAGTAAAGCTAACGGATTGTTTTCTTCATCAAGAATCGGTGAGATAAAATCGAGGTGGATTTGATTATGTGTATTACAGTAATAAAAATCATTTATTAAAATTTTTTTTTGATTAAAAGCTTTTTTGAATTCTGTAAGGGCGACGGAATCTATACTTACTAAATTTGAATCAAGAGTAAAATAGATTTTCCCATCACCGCCGGTAATAAAAATATTTTGATAATTATGATTGTTTTTTAATTGCTTAAGGGTAAGATTAAAATAATCTTTAGATAGATTTTCTTTCGGATTATTAATGATCGTCTTAGTGAACTCAATAAATTGTTTCTGCGCTGGAAAAAAAGCTGCTTCAGAAAGCCGTTCCGCCCGCCATTTTACCAATTGATCTTTTTTTAATTGCGCAATCGCTTTAAGCTCGCCATACTTTTCATTTTTTATTCTCCGTTCTTCATAGTTATAGTAAAAAATTGCACTGGAAACTAATACAATAACGGCAATTATAACCGGTACCAGAAATTTTAGATTTATAGTTGATGAATTATTGATAGTATTTTTCATATCCTGTTTAAATTATATTTTTAATTGTTCTAATATTACTATAATAATATAGTCGTTTATGGTCTATAAACATTTGAGCGGATGTTGAAAAGCAGTCTAATAAATCAACCAAAAAGTTATTTAAAGTATTTCGATTTATCATTTTTTTATTTTCCTTGGAATGTAAGAAAATAAAATTAAATACAAGCAGATTTTAATATTTTATTACCTTAAAGCCAAGAATTTAAAAACCAGAAATCTTCAATAATAAATTCCCTTATCCATTTAGTAAATAAAAAATTGATTCTATCAAAACTCTGAGTAAAGAATGATTACTATCATATTAATCTATAAAACACTGCTAATATTTTTTTATTATATTCATTATTAAATAAATAAGTTAAGAGGAACAAATGAAAATTGGATTTATCGGACTTGGCAAAATGGGTTTTAACATGGTACAGAGATTAATGAACAATGGACACGAAGTTGTTGTTTGGAATAAAGATATTGATCCAATAAAAGAAGCTGAAAAAAAAGGAGCAATACCAGCTACATCAATTCAAGATTTAGTGAATAAACTTCCGGGTAAAAAAATTATCTGGCTGATGGTTCCCTCCGGCAAACCTGTTGATGAAAATCTTGATGCTCTTCTGGCTCTTCTTCAGATAGATGATATCGTTATTGATGGCGGCAATTCGTACTGGAAAGAAACTCAGCAGCGCGGAATTAAAGCAAAGCAAAAAGGGATTGACTTTGTAGACTGCGGTACAAGCGGAGGCGTTTGGGGTTTACAAAATGGATACTGTTTAATGTATGGTGGTGAAAAAAGTGCAGTTGATTATGCAGAACCATTATTTAAAGCGTTAGCTCCGGAGCATGGATACGTTTATTGTGGACCGTCCGGAACCGGTCATCTTGTTAAAATGGTTCATAATGGAATTGAGTATGGAATGATGCAATCCCTGGCAGAAGGATTTGAGATTATGGAAAAATCACCTTACAATATAGATATAGCAAAAGTAGCCGATGCATGGCAATATGGAAGTGTCGTTCGGTCTTGGCTTTTGGAATTGGCTGTTAAATCGTTTAAGAAAGATCCAAAACTTGAAAAACTTGAAGGCTATGTCCAGGATAGTGGTGAAGGAAGATGGACAGTCCAAACTGCAATGGATTTTGATGTGCCCGCGCATGTAATAACTGCATCGCTATTTAATAGATTTCAATCCAGACAAACTGATTCTTTTGCGATGAAAGTTTTAGCTGCATTAAGAAATCAATTTGGCGGGCACGCTGTTAAGACTAAAGATTAACGCAACTCTGAATAGAGTCGTTAAAGTTTAAAAAATAATTAAAGCTCAACACAAATATGAATAATAATAATGATCACATATTCGTAATCTTCGGAGCTTCCGGGGATTTAACAAAACGCAAATTACTGCCTGCAATTTATAACCTTTATTTATATGATCAGTTGCCAGAAAAATTTGCTGTTGTTGGCACAGCAAGATCTAAAATGACGGACGATGAATTTAGAAATATTATAATCAAAGCAATAAAGCAGTACGAGAATGTAAACGATGAAAACAAACTGGCTGATTTTTCAAAACTGCTTTTTTATATACCGGCTGATACTGAACAAAATTCATCACTATTAAATGTGAAAAAAAAATTAGAGGAAGTAAGAAAAAATAAAGGTATCGGAAGTAATACAATTTTTTATTTATCCACGCCGCCTTCACTATACTATGTAATACCAGAACTAATTTCTGATGCCGGGATGAATCAAGAAACCGATGGATGGAAAAGATTAATTATTGAAAAACCATTCGGGTATGATTTAGAATCCGCCCAAAAACTGAATGAAGGACTAATGAAAAACTGGAATGAGGAACAGATTTACAGAATCGATCATTACCTTGGCAAAGAAACTGTTCAAAATATTTTGGTCACAAGATTCTCCAACGGAATATTTGAACCACTCTGGAATAGAAATTACATTCATCGTGTTGAAATAACTTCGGCAGAAGATATTGGAGTTGAAAAACGCGGCGGCTACTATGATTCATCAGGTGCACTGCGCGATATGGTACAAAATCATTTGCTTCAATTAGCAGGATTAATTGCTATGGAACCTCCCGCTTCACTCGAAGCAATGGAAATCCGTAGTGAAATTCTAAAAGTATTTAGAGCTTTGAAACCTATTAATGAAAATGACGTTTCTAAATTTGCAATCAGAGGACAATATCTATCATCAGTTGTAAAAGGTAAATCCGTTCCCGGATATAGAGATGAAGAGAACATTAATCCAGACTCAAAAACTGAGACATACGCTGCATTAAGATTTTACATTGATAACTGGCGCTGGGGTGGCGTTCCATTTTACATAAGGACAGGAAAACGATTACCCACGCGTGTAACTGAAGCTGTAATACATTTTAAACCTACTCCGCATTTTTTATTTACTCAGGAGTCATCGATTGAATCCTGTAATCAGTTGATTCTTCGTATTCAACCGGATGAAGGAATACTTCTTAAGTTTGGAATGAAAGTTCCGGGTTCCGGATTTAAAGTGCAGAATGTTAATATGGATTTTCACTATACTGATCTTAATAACCAGAGAGTAGCACCTGCTTATGAAAGATTAATTTTTGATACAATGAGTGGTGATAAAACTTTATTTGCAGCAGCTAATGAAGTGATGGCAACGTGGAAGTTTCTTAAACCAGTTATAGATGCCTGGGAAAAAGATAAAAGTATTCCAGTGTATGGATATCCTGCCGGTACCTGGGGACCTGAAAATGCCGATGAACTAATATTGGAAAAAGGTATGACCTGGCGTTATCCTTGTAAAAACTTAACCAACGATGGGATTTATTGTGAGTTGTGATGTGAAAGTGTTCAAATCATTAGATGATCTTTCGTATCACTTTGCCGAGTTATTAATGAACGAAGTTAATTCTGCAAAACATTTATTTAATCTCGTATTATCAGGCGGTACTACTCCTAAAAATATTTTTAATTTTTTAGCAATTAATTATCAAACAAAAATTAATTGGAACATGATAAATTTTTTCTGGGGAGATGAAAGATGTGTTACACCGGATAATGATGAAAGTAATTATAAATTGGCTTTTGATAATTTGCTAAGCAAAGTAAATATACCTGTTGAAAATATTCATAGAATTGTAGGTGAGGCTATTCCAGAAGTGGAAACTGATCGATACAGCGAACTAATTAAAAATAATGTGCCTTTAGAGAATGGTACACCCGTATTTGATATGATTATGCTTGGACTTGGTGAAGATGGACATATAGCATCAATATTTCCTAATCAGCTTAATTTGATTAATTCGAACACAATTTGTGCTGTAGCAATACATCCCTCCAGTAATCAAAAAAGAATTACACTAACCGGTAAAGTTATTAATAGTAGTAAGAATATAGTTTTCGTTGTAACAGGCGAGAAAAAAAGTAAAGTGGCTTACGAGATCATCAGCAACAAAAGCAATTCAAATAAATATCCTGCAAGTTTTATCAGACCAATCAACGGAAAACTTATCTGGTTAATGGATCAATCCGCAGCTTCCTTATTATAAAATAATTTTTGTTTAATTAAGATTAATTATAAAACCAGTTAAATAATAAGTTAGAAATCTCGATGATAATTCCATTTAGTTATTTACTAATTTTGAATATATTAAGATTAGATGAGAGAAAGATTTATAATAATTTTTATTAAAAACAGGGTATAAAAATGTATAACAAAGTAATAGATAATATTAAACCTTTAGGATTTACGTGGGAGACTAAAGATCCATTTTTGTTTTGTGTTCATCACCTTGATAATTATCCGAAAGGAAATGATCAGTTAGGACCTGCCGAATCATTATCAGGAAGAAATCTTGGTCGGGATTTTACAACCAAAGATGAATGGCGTATGTACCATGGAGAGATCGTCCCGGGATTTCCCGCACATCCACACCGGGGTTTTGAAACTGTAACAGTTGTACTTAATGGATTTGTAGATCATTCAGATTCACATGGAGCTTCGGGAAGATATGGAAATGGAGATGTACAATGGATGACCGCCGGTTCAGGTTTGCAGCATTCTGAAATGTTCCCTCTCCTTGATAAAAATAATCCTAATACCTTAGAACTTTTTCAGATATGGCTTAATCTGCCTAAGGCTAAAAAATTTGCAAAACCTTATTTTGCAATGTTGTGGTCAGAAGATATTCCAAAGTTTATTACAAAAGATAAAAATGGAATGACAACTGAGGTAACTCTTATTGCCGGAAAAATTGATGAGCTATCTGCGCCTAAACCGGCGCCACACTCCTGGGCTAACGAGCCTGCTAATGAAGTTGGAATTTGGTTGATAAGGATAGAAGCAAACGCTCAGTGGAATATTCCTGCTGCATCTCTTGAAGTAAACAGATCTCTTTATTTTTATAGAGGATCACAAATAAAGATAACTGGCATCACAATAGATAATTATCATTCAGTCGATTTATTGGCAGATCAAACTGTAAATATTGAAAATGGAGATAAGGATGCTTTCCTTCTGTTGCTGCAGGGAAAACCGATTGATGAACAAGTAGTACAGCATGGACCTTTCGTAATGAACAGTGCTGCGGAAATACAACAGGCATTCAATGATTATCGTAAGACACAATTTGGTGGATGGCCCTGGTCAAAATATGATAACGTTCATTCACGTGATATTGGAAGGTTTGCAAAATATGCAGATGGACGCGAAGAAATAAAGTAATTGGTTTTGTCTGAACAATTAAAATTTAAAGAGACTATCTTAAAAATTGAGATTTTAATTTGAAGCGAGTTGAAATTTTTGAATATGAATACCAGAAAAATTTTTGTGCCCGGAAGGGGACTTGAACCCCTAAGAGATTGCTCTCACTAGCTCCTGAAACTAGCGTGTCTACCAATTTCACCATCCGGGCTTTTCAATTAACAATTTACAATGTACAATTAAACACAAAAATAATTTAAATAATTTTTAAAACAGTGTTGAGTAAATTATATATTATAAATTAAAATTACCATTGGCTGTCGCCTTGTTTATTTTCATGAATAATTCTGCCGCCGCTGCCTGTATGAATTTCACAATAGCCGGGCATTTTATTTGCATCGACTAAATCTGTGTAGGTTTCCGGACAAGCATCCGTGGCCAATTTTGAATCACCCAGATTCATTGTTTCTTTACAAAATGTTGCCAGTTCTACACCATCTGCCAGTGAAAAATATTTTAAAGGAAGTTTTAATTCCTTGTACGCGCCTTCCATAAACATAGCCCAGATTGGCAAAGCTGCACGACCTCCCTGCCCATACCAGTTAGTAAACTTAACACGATGATCATCAAATCCAACCCAAACACCTGCTGTCAGTTCAGGTGTAAATCCTACAAACCAGGCATCAGAAAATTTTTGTGTTGTACCTGTTTTACCAGCCGCCGGATAACTAAAATATTTTCTTACTCCTGCGCCGGTACCAAAGTTTACAACATCTGACATCATATCTACCATAATTGATGAAGTTTGTGGTGAGATAGCCTGTACTGATTCCGGAGTAAACTCATCAATCACAATTCCATTTCTGTCTTCAATTTTTAAAATTGATATTGCATCAACATGCACACCTGAATTTACAAAAGATCCATAAGCTGATACCATTTCCAAAGGAGTAACCTCAACGGTTCCAAGTGCGATAGACGGGTATGAGTCCATTTTAGATTTAATCCCCATCCTTTGTGCAAACCTTACAACCTGATAAGGCGGTGCCATGTTGCTTATCGTTAATCTGCCGGCGATAACGTTAACAGAATTTGTCAATCCCCAACGCAAAGTTTCATATCCGCTGTAATCGTTACCAGCATTTGCGGGCGACCATCCGTTATAGTTAAACTGTTGATTTAAAACTGTTGTAGCAGGAAAATATCCGTTTTCAATTGCAGTAGCATAAACAAACGGTTTAAATGATGAACCGGGTTGTCTTCTAATACCTGTAACATGATTTAGTCCTCTTCCAAAATCCTGATTCTCTCCGCCAACAAGGGCTTTAATCATGCCCGTTTTGGGATCAAGAACAACAAATCCAACTTCAACTTTTGTGGCAACCTTCTTAACTGAATCAACAAAATCTTTATCGTATTTAAGCTGGTTATAAATTTTAGCTTTTTCATTTGTAGTAGTTACTGTTCTATACCGGGTATCATTATTTATAGCTTTATCGATAAGTTCACTTAACAAGGATTTATTTTTATCCCAGTTCCAGTTTTTATCAAATAATGTCTGATATTCCGCAATGTGTTTTTTTGCTGAACGGTTTGCAATTCTCTGCATCCTCATATCCAGCGAAGTGTAAATATTTAAACCGTCCCTGTATAAATCATAACCATATTTATCAGCAAGTGTAGTCATTTGCTGTCTTATATATTCAAGAAAATGCGGTGCGTCAGATTTTACATGGCTTAATCTTTCAGAAGCAAGTTGAATCGGCTGAAGTTTTAATCGATTGTACTCATCCTCACTCAACATATCGCAATCCACCATATTATACATTACAAGATTTCTTCTTTGCAATGCAATCTCATATCTTGCAACAGGATCGTAATTAACTGATGATTTTAGCAGAGCAATAAATAAAGCCGCTTCGGGCAGTGTTAAATCTTTTGCCCGCTTATTAAAATATACTTTTGCTGCTGATTCAATTCCATATGCACTTCTTCCAAAATAAGAAACGTTTAGGTACAGTTCAGCAATTTCATTTTTTGTAAATGTCTTTTCAATCTGTATTGCAGAAATCCATTCGCGGATTTTTCTTACAGCTTTATCAACCGGATTTTCTCTTCCCTCTTTAAGTGCATAAAGGTTTTTGGCAAGCTGTTGGGTTATCGTACTTGCACCTTCACGAAGAGAAAGTGAAAAAAGATTTTTAATCATTGCTTTAAAGAAACGGGGTAAATCCACACCCCAGTGATCATAAAAGTTTCTGTCTTCAGTTGCAATAAGCGCTTTCAGAATGTAAGGCGGAAGGCTGTCGATATCTGTTTCAATTCTGTTTTCAATAAAAAATTGACCGATCAATTCCCCATCCGAAGAAAAAACACGACTAGCTAAAACCGGTTTAGGATTTTCCAGTTCATCAAGTGAAGGAACACCGCTGAAAGTATAAATAGCTAAAACTAAAAAGATAAAGACTACAGAACCCCAAATGATCCATTTAGTTTTTTTATTTTTATTTTGTTTGATATTTTTTTTAGCCATAATTAAAGAAGTCGTCCTACTTCCAATCTATAATTTCAAAATTTTCGTCAAATATTCCATAACAAGGTTTATCAATCCAGGAACCAAGATTGATATAGTAACCGTTTTTATATTTTGTGAAGCATCTTTTATGCAAATGCCCGAACATCACAAATTCATAACCTTCATCAATTTTAGATTTTGCTGCATCCAGCAGTCCATCTTCTTCGCCATAATCTTTCTTTGTGGTATAATCTCTGCTTGACCGGCTGGTTCTGCTTGCTAATCCTACACCAAGATCAGGATGAAGTAAGCCATATAACCATTGCGTAAAAGAATTACGTAAAAGCTTCTTCAAAATATTGTAACCAAGATCGTTCTTTACAAGTCCATCTCCGTGCCCTATAAAAAATTTTTTATCATTTAAAATAAACTCTTGACCGTCGTGGTATAGATTTACACCAATTTCACTTTCAAAAAAATCTTTATGAAAAAAATCATGGTTACCTATAAAGTAATGAACTTTGATACCTTTTTCAGTCAGGTTTTGCAAAGCAGTTAGCGTTCTAAAAAATCCTTTTTGATAAACTCTTTTGTATTCAAACCAATAATCAAAAAGATCACCTGCGATAAAGAGTTCATCGCAATTATCTTTTGCAAATTCTAAAAACTTTACAAGCAGTCTTTCTTTTTTATCCTCAATTTCTTTTGATTGAAGACCAAGATGTATGTCGGAGATGAAAAGATAAGTTTTATTCACAAAGTATCAATTTTGTTTTTAGAAATTTAATGATATGCAAAAAGAAATAAAACATAATAAGTTTTTAATGCTAATTAGCTTTTTCAAACCTGCCAAGCAATTTAAAGTCCGGATCAATATCAATAGTTTCAATTTTATTTTCAAAACTGAAATTGAATCTTTTATTTATCTCATCAATATAAACCTTTTGAACGGCCGATGATCCATCAACAAAATTAAATTTTATATCCAAAGGAAAATGAAATTCTTTGTAATCCCGGGAATTCTGATTAATACTTATTGTACATTTTTTATTGGACCCATCGTATGGAAATGCAAGAGTATATGAACAATCAATATTTTCTGTTCCTGTAAACACCCATTGATCAAAAAATTTATCAAGATTGATTCCTGAAACATTTTCACAAACATTCTTAAAATCCTGCACTGAAGCATTGGAATATTTATACGTATCGTAATATTTGTGAAGAGATTTAAAGAAGCTGCTATCCCCAATTTCAATCCTTAACATATGAAGCACCCAGGCACCTTTATCATAAACTGTTTCACCAAACAAATCTTTTGGTGCATACAAAGTACCTCGAAAATTATCACTAAACTTGCTTAGCATTTTTGATTTGAGCGCATCCTTTCCATTCTTCGCTTCTGCATAAAGTGCTTCTGAATAAGTCGCAAATCCTTCATTCAGCCAGATATCATTCCAGGATTTTAATCCAACAGAATTGCCCCACCAATGATGTGCAAGTTCATGAACATAAGTATCCTCAAAAAAATTATTACCGCTTACAAACACGTATCCAATTCCCGTTATCGTTTGATTCTCCATCGCACCATAATTCCATAAAAACTCTGCTACACCATATTTTTCTTTTATAAAGGGATATTCTCCGAATAATTTAGAAAGTGTTTTCATCATATCAAGATGATTCCCAAAATCTATTCTTGCTTTTTCCAGATGCTCCGGCATAACATAGTATTCAATTTTCATTGAATCTTTTCCGTAAAGTCCATTGTAAACATCTGCAAAAGTCTGGTAAAGTGCAGAATAAACTGCAATTAAGTAAGTGGAAATTGGATAGAGAGTTTGATAATGATAAGTTTTTTTATCACCTGATATTGAGACTGATTTTAGCAATCCATTAGAAACTGATACGTACTGAGAATCATTTGTAATTTCAATATCAAGAAAAGCTTTATCAGCGGGATCATCATCACAAGGAAACCACGTTGAAGCAAAATTTGGTTCACTGATATTATAGATCAAAGAGTTTCCCTTTACTTCCCCAAAAACAAATCCGTCAAATCCGCCTCTTTGCGGAGTCCCTTCGTATGCAATATTGATTTTAAAAGTGTCACTAATTTCTTTTTCAGTTTTTATAAATATCCGGTTTTTATTTCTTGAGTATTCAGCCGGTTGATCATTAAGCAAAACTTTTTTTACTGTTAGATTGTCATAAAGATTTAGTTCAATTTCTTTTTGTTGAAATCCGGATAGATGTTGATTATTAATTTCGGGAAGAAGTTTAATATTTGATTCAGGTTTATTACCTGGATTCGGCTCACTAAATATTGCCGTAATTGTTGCGGTTCCAGTAAGTAATTTTTCATCTGGCTTTAAATTTAGTTTAAGATAATAATGCAGAATATCCACATTCTTTTGCAAATCACTTACATAATATTTTTTATCATTAATTTTTGCATTGGAATTTGTTTGCTGAGGTAAGCTTATAGCTGAAAAACAAACAAAATTAAATGCAACTGCAATTAAAATTTTAACATTCATAGCGAGGCAACACTTTATAATTAAAAATAATTAATATCTGTTAAAAATAATTTAACTATTTGTTTAATTGCCAAACAAACGATAATTCGATATATTTTAGTGCAAATTTAAGGAGTCTATATGATCTCGCCCGGTTCATCAATTTTAAGAGATACAGTAACAGTGGTTTTGGCTGGTGGTCAAGGTGAAAGACTTCATCCTTTAACAGCTGTAAGAAGCAAACCTGCAGTTCCATTTGGCGGAAAATACAGGATAATTGATTTTGCACTTTCAAATTGCCTTAACTCAGGTTTAAGAAGAGTTTATGTTTTAACTCAATACAAATCTGATTCGTTAAACATGCATCTGTACGAAGCCTGGAGTATTTTTAATCCTGAGCTTGGAGAGTTTATCTATTCGGTTCCTCCTCAAAGAAAGTTAAATAACGAATGGTATCTTGGAACTGCAAATGCAATTCATCAAAACTTAAATTTATTTTCTGATAAAAAAGCTAAGTGGGTTTTAATTCTTGGTGGTGATCACATTTACAAAATGGATTACCTTAAATTTCTGGATAATCATATTGATAACGGTGCTGATCTTTCTATAGCCTGCCTTGAAGTTTCTAAAGATGAAGCAAGCAGATTCGGTATAGTTGGTGTCGACGATAAATATGATGTTCAATCTTTTGTGGAAAAACCAGCTAACCCGCCGCAAATACCTGATAAGCCAGGATATTCATTTGTTAATATGGGAATATATATTTTTAATGCTAATGTGCTGCGGGAAGTTTTGCACGAAATGGATGCAAAGAAAATCAAGAATCATGATTTTGGTCAACACGTAATTCCTTATATGGTACAATCAAAATTAAAAGTTATTGCGTATAAATTTCTTGATGAGAATAAAAAAACTCAACCATACTGGAAAGACATTGGAACACTTGATAGTTACTACGCAGCAAATATGGATTTGATAAGCGTAATTCCTGAGTTTAACTTATACGATCCAGACTGGCCATTAAGAACTTATCAATATCAATACCCGCCTGCAAAAACAGTATCGCACGAAGGCGAAAGAGTTGGTAGAACTCTAAATTCTTTGGTATGCGATGGAACAATAGTTTCCGGTGGATTAGTAGAAAGATCTTTACTTGGATCAAATGTAAAGGTTAACAGTTATTCTTACATCACAGACTCGATAATTATGAATAATGTAACTATTGGAAGACACGCAAGAATCCGCCGCGCAATAATTGATAAAAATGTTATTGTACCTGAGGGATATGAAATTGGATTTGATCTTGAAGGAGATAGGAAGAAATTTACTGTTACTGAAACAGGTATTGTAGTGATAGCTAAAAACAGTGTGTTACCAGAGTAAAATTTCGATACAATTCTTATTATCAGGCTTCATATCTGCTGATTTGTGCGGTGATAAAATCAGCGTAATAAATTTTGTCATCCCAATGCTATGAATTCAAAATTAGAAACAAATTTAAAAAACCTGCCATCTTCTCCGGGCGTTTATCAATTCTTTAACAAGAATGGTAAAGTTATTTATGTCGGTAAAGCTAAGAATTTAAAGAATAGAGTTAGAAGTTATTTCCTGGAAAATCCGGGATCAGCAAAAACTGCTGCGATGGTAAGCAAGATAGAAGATCTGCAGCTTGTTGTTACGGACAGCGAACTTGAAGCGTTGATTCTTGAAAATAATCTTATCAAGCAGCTTAAACCGAGATATAATGTAAATCTAAAAGACGATAAATCATTCCCGTTTATAAAAGTTACTAATGAATTATTTCCACGAATCTATCCAACTAGAAGTGTTTACAATGATGGATCAAAATATTTTGGTCCTTATACTGATGTTAGAAGTATGCGCGCTTCGCTGGGAATGATTAACAAAATTTTTAAGATAAGAAGCTGCCGGCTCGATTTAACCGAAGAAAATATTAATGCTAAAAAGTTTAAAGTTTGTCTGGATTACCATATAAAAAAATGTGATGGACCTTGCGAGAATTTAATATCTGCCAAAGCCTACAACGAAATGGTAGATGAAGTCATAAAACTTCTTAAAGGTAAAACAGAAGATTTGATAAAAGATTTAAAATCAAAAATGCAGCTTGCGGTTGAGAGTTTAGAATATGAAAAAGCTGCAGAACTAAGAGATAAAATTGATCAGTTAAATTCGATTTCATCAAAGCAAAAAATTGTTAATGATGATGATGAAGACCGGGATATTTTTGCAATTGCTTATGAGGGTAAAGATTCATCCTGCGCTGTTTTTAATATTCGCTCAGGAAAACTTATTGGGAAAAAGCAGCTGAAGTTAGCAATTGAAGAAGGTGAAGAATTATCAAACATATACTCGGCTGCAATAAAATTTTACTATGGAGACCAGGTTGAAATTCCCCGTGAAATAATTGTTGAAATTACTCCCGAGGATGCTGACGCACTTTGTGAGTGGCTTCGGATGAGATCAAACAGGAAAGTTAAAATTTTTGTACCGCAGCGCGGCGATCTGAAATCATTAGTTAAAATGTGTAAAGAAAATGCAACTCTTCAGCTAAAAGAAATACAATTACAAAAGATGAAAAATCTTGGAAATATTTCTTATTCTGTTTCAGCTTTGCAAAGAGATTTGCGTTTAAAAACCTTACCAAAAAAAATTGAGTGTTTTGATATTTCAAACTTACAGGGAACAGATACGGTAGCTAGTATGGTTGTTTTTGAAGATGGGAAACCAAAGAAAAGTTTGTACAGAAAATTTATAATTAAGACTGTTGAAGGTCCGGATGATTTTTCAAGCATGCGTGAAGTAATTGAGAGAAGATATTCACGTTTAAAAGAAGAAAATCAGACTTTGCCGGATTTAATTATGGTGGATGGCGGCAAAGGACAGCTTTCAAGTGCTGTTGAGATTTTAAACAAACTTGGCTTTAAAGATTATAATATAATTGGATTGGCAAAAAGACTGGAAGAAGTATTCTTTCCAAATAATTCCGATCCGGAAATTATTCCTAAAACTTCTTCCGGTTTAAAGTTGCTGCAGCAAGTAAGAGATGAAGCTCACCGGTTTGCAATTACTTTTCATCGTGTTAGAAGAAGTAAACGAACTATAAAATCTGAACTGACAGACATAAAAGGTATAGGACCAGAAACCGCAAAATCTCTGCTTAATAAATTTGGAAGTGTTGAAGTAATAAAAAAATCGAGTAAAGAAGAATTGGAAAATTTTATTGGGAAGAGGAAGACAGATTTATTAATTAGCCATTTTAAAAATAATTAATTATTAAAAACTTCCTCAAGTTAAAGGTGTAGTTCCGGATTAAAAGTATTATTCAGCAAAATTCTTGATTGATTATTATTTGTAAGTTATTGAGATGTGGTTTTTTTAGATTACTTATCGGGATTATTTATTTATCTTTACATTTAAGAAATTAAAATTATGAAAAACATTCCGGTAAAATATTTTTCTATACTTCTTTTTTTCTTCCTGTTGATAGGTTGTAAGGAACAAAAAAAAGAAACACCGTTTTTAGTTAATGGTAAATCAATCCAATCGTTAATTGAAAATTCGATCAGCGGAGATTTAAATAGCAAAAAAATACTGAATGGATTGTTTACTTTTGAAACTAATCTTGGTTCTTTCAACCAAATTTTGATTGACAGCATAGAAATTAATAATGAAAATTATTATACAATTCTTTTAGAGAATCAGAATCCTGTTTACAATTTATTTGCAATCGTTGATAATGATTTAAACCTGATTCTTAAAGATGAATCATTAAACGGTTATCTTAATTTAAATTTTAAAAAATCCGGTTCAAGAAGATTTGCTGTTATTTCTGAAGAATTTAATTCAAAAGACATTGTTAACTTAAAACGAATCACGTATTATTCGCTCGAGCAATATTCATCCGGATTAGTTTTCCGGCAGTTCACTCATATGAAAACTCCTAGTAAAGAATTGGAGCAAACAATTTCTACAATTTCCGATACTGCTATCATTACTAGTATTTTATCTTCGTCATCAAAATTAAAAACTGTAAAAGATATCTTTAGATTTGATGTATCCTTGAATAAGTATGTAAGTGATAAAAATTTATTTGATAGCCTGGTTTACAGGGAGATTCGTGCTCTGAAGATTGTGACTAAAAATCCTCAAATTATAGATGCAGAATCTATTCTAAGATTCTTTACTAGTGAGCAATCTGAAAATGCAAATCATAAATTAATTATAAACGAAAATGCTTTTGAAATAAAGTTAGACAGTAGTTGGAAAAAACTTGGTTTTATTACTATTTCAAATCTTGTTAAACAAAAGTTAAAAGGAATAAAGTTTATAAGCGGTAAATTGGGAGCTGGAATTTCAATTGCTGAAATAGCACCAACCGACTCCGCAGAAAATTATTTTAATGAAAGTTTATCAAATAAAAATAATTATACCAGTGTAGTACGATATTCGAACAAATTGATAGACAACAAAAACATTTACCAGTTATTTGAATATTCATGCCCTGCAAAAAAAATACTTATGATTCTGGAGACACCAAAATCCACTTACGAAAAGTATAAAGACCAGTACGATCAAATCATCCAAACATTTTTATTAAAGTGCTGATGTACAAACAATTATTTTTACTTCACAAATCCGAAGATGATAAAGCTCTCTCACATTTTAAAGAGAATATAATAGCTCATCTTTCTGAACTATCTGAAAAGAAAATTAATCTTGCTAAAGTGGAAAGCAACTTATTGCTTGATCAGAAATACTCCTACTTTTGCGAAATTGTTTTTGATTCCAAAGATAAAATGAATGAGCTGATGAATTCTAAAACCGGGAAGCAGCTTACTAAGGATTTAATGGATTTCCATAAACTAATAACTGTAATTTCAATTAATTATGATATTGAAGAATGAATTTATATTTGATCAGACATAGCATCGCAGAAAATATTTCTATCGATAAAAAAGATTTTGATAGAGAACTGACAGAAGAAGGCAAGTTAACCATAACTAAGGCTTCACTTGCCTGGAAAAATTTTATTAATAATTTGGATATAGTTTTAAGTTCACCCCTGACCCGTGCTGTACAAACGGCAGAAATAATTGCTGAAAATATTCAGAATAAACCAAAAGTAATAATAGATAACAACCTTGGTATCGGCAGCAGAACATCAGATCTGCTTGATCTTTTAAATGGAATAGATTTTAAAAATGTTGCTGTCGTTGGTCATCAGCCCGATCTATCACACCATATAAATAATTTTTGTGGCACAGGAAATTTTAATCTTGCTTTTCCTCCCGCAGCATTAGCTAAAATTGAATTTGAAAATAGCATTAAGTATGCAAAAGGAAAGTTGATTTATTTTATCCCCCCGCTTATTCATATCTGAAATGATAATTGTTTTGTCATTTCAACCAAAGGGAGAAATCTGATTGTGACTAAGAAAAGGATTTCTCAGTCTGCCTGTCCGGTAGGCAGGTCGATGACTCCTTCGAAATGATAAAGCAACGAGTAAATAATAAAAAAGGGGCACACAGTTACACAAATTATATACTGACCGCTGCTTCCTTCCGGACCTGACGGGGTTGGGTATTAACCTGTTAACCGGTGCCCTAAACAATAAAACTTGGGTTGTTAAAATGTGGATTTTTAATTTATCAAGCAAGAATTGAAACTCTATTTGCCAGAACGTTTTTTCTGCTCCTGCAAACTATTTCTTTCCCAGAACATTCCGTCTTCATACCCTTGTATAGATTTATCTTTATCTGCTAACTCTAATCTTTTTAAGGCTATCGAAGCAAAAACTTCATCAACCTCAACACCACAAAATTTGCGGTTAAGTTTTTTTGCAGTTACTGCTGTGGTTCCTGAACCAAGAAATGGATCAAACACTAAATCATTTTCATTTGTGCTGGCAAGAATAATTTTTGCAAGCAGTTTTTCCGGCTTTTGAGTCGGATGATCCGTGTTTTCCGGCATAGACCAGAATGGAATTGAAATGTCGGTCCACAAATTTGATGGATGAGTTATTCTAAAGTTTTTTCCGTTTTCATTTTTCCAATCTTTCGGAGTACCATCTTCAGATTTGTAAGGTGCCCTCACCATTCGTTTTAGTTTTACCGCATCTAGATTGAATGTAAACTTTTCTGATAATGTGCAATACCAGATATCTTCATAAGAATTTTTCCAGTTATCTTTTGAGCCTCTCCCCTTTTCACGTTCCCACGTTATTCTGTTACGAATTTTAAAATATTTTTTCAAAACGTTGAAAGCAGGAATTGAGGTTTTCCAGTCGGAGCAAAAATAAACAGAAGCATCAGGTTTTAAAGTGCGGATTAATTTAGAAATCCAGGACTCTATCCAGTTTTCATACTCGTCTATTTTCATCTCCTTAAAACTGATTGAAGAAAATTTTCTGTTAATATTATATGGAGGATCAAGGAAAAGTAAATCGACAAAGTTATCAGGTAAAAAATTTAGTGCTTCAAACAAATCCTGATTAATCACTTTACCAAAAACATCGGCGGGGTTTGTTTTGCTATTAAGTTTTACAAGTCTTTTCTTATAAAATTCAATTTCCTGATTGCTGATATTAATGGTGCGATTTAATGGAGCTCTTTTTTTTTCTGTTTGAAACATTGGAAATGATTTTCTTGGTTAGAAAAATTTTATTCCTGAATATTTACTTTTTAGAAGGACTATTTCTTCCAGAATCATCTCATATTGTTCTGCAACTTTTTTAAATATTCGTAATGATTCTTCAGTAATATTATTATCAAGAGCCATATTCTCAAGAATTTTGAAGTCTTCGAGTACACAGTCTATTCCAAGAGTTAAAGATGAACCTTTTAATTTGTGCACGTAAAATCTTAGATGATCAGAATTATTTTGAAATATGGCATTTCTTATAAGTTCAATATTTTTAGGTATTTCCTTTGCATATATGTCAAGCATTTCTTTAAAGAATTCGAGGTCTGCATCAGTTTTAAGATCCTGTAAAAAGGAAATATTTTTTTCTTCAATAAATCGCAATTCAATTTCTGATTCAATTGTCTGGCGTGACTCAAAATGTTTTTCCTGCACTATTATGTCAGCCCATTTTAAAATAACTTTTCTAAGCTCATCCAGATTAACCGGTTTGCTAAGATAATCATCCATACCTGCTTTAAGATAATTCTCTTTATCACCGGACATTGCATTTGCGGTCATTGCGATAATAACCGGAATTTTTTTAAGTGTATTACTTGATTTGATTATTGAACACGCAGTTAATCCATCCATTTCGGGCATTGAAATATCCATGAAGACCAGATCATATCCAATTGACTCAACTGCATCTACAGCTTCTTTTCCATTAGAAGCAATATCAGCTACGTATCCAATTCGTTGAAGCATTCTGGTTGCAACCATCTGGTTTACACTATTATCTTCTACGAGTAGAATTTTAATTTTTTCTAACGATGGAATTTTATGAATTTCTTTTTCAACCAATCTTACCTTAGTCGGTGCCGAGCCTGATTCAATATAATTAAGGATGGTTTCGTGCAATTGTTTTCTTCTGATAGGTTTTGTGAGAAATTTAAAGAATGGCGCAAAATCGGATTCTGCGATTTCCAGATCTCTATTAAGGGATTTTAAAATTATAAAACCAATATTCTTTTTGGCGGATAAATCTTTAATTTTATCCACCAAACCCGTTATACTATTATTAATACTTGAAGCGTTAATAATATAAAGACTAAAATCCGGTGTTTGTTCAAGCTTTGATTTAAGCTTTGTAATGTCTGTGATAAGATCAGAATGCATTCGCCATCTTTTAGTCAGATTGGTAATCATCATACCATTAGATTTATTCTGATCAATTACAAGAACTCTTTTGCCAACAAGCTGTGGTGCTGCTTCAAACAGATAAACTTTTTTATCCGACGTTACTGATTCAGCTTTAATAGAAAAATAAAAATTGCTGCCTTTTCCTTCTTTGCTGCTAACACCTATTTCGCCTCCCATAAGCTCAACAATTTTTTTACTTATGGCTAAGCCTAACCCGGTTCCGCCAAAATTTCTTGTTGTTGATGAATCGACCTGACTAAATGGTTTAAACAGTTTATCTAATTTGTCATTTGGTATTCCTAATCCAGTATCTCTAACATTAAACTTGATTATATAATCTTTAAAATCTAAATGCTCAGATGTAACCGATATTTCAACTTCCCCTTTATTAGTAAACTTGACCGCATTGCTTAATAAATTTGTCAGGACTTGCCTTAATCTCGTAATATCGCCCCGAATTGCGAAAGGTGTATTTTCATCTATATTATAAAATAATTCGATATCCTGTTCAGCAACTCTTGTGGAAATAAGATCCATTGAATCTTCAATACACTCTCTCAAATCGAATGGTTGATTTTCAAGTTCAAGTTTTTCAGATTCAATCTTTGAAAGATCCAGAATATCATTTATTATAACGAGAAGCTGCTCACCGCTCAACCGGATGGTATTAACGTAATCTTTTTGTGATTCAGAAAGTAATGATTCAAGAAGAAGTCCGGTCATGCCAATAACACCATTCATAGGAGTTCTTATTTCGTGACTCATAAGCGCCAAAAATTCACTTCTTGCTCTGGCGGCATTTTGAGCTTCTTTAACGGCTACATCAAGCTCAGCATTTTTACGAATCAATTCTTCCTTAAATTTATTTTTTCTCAAAACCTCGCCAATAGTTGCTGCCATTGCACTAAGAAGAGATTCTTCATCAGTTGTCCAGATTCTATCGGAATGACATTCATCAAAGCCAATAAATCCCCAGTAAGCGCCATCAATTAAGATAGGAACAAGTATTATTGATTTAATATTTCTATCAATAAAAACTTCCTGATTTTCTCTTGGAAGATTTTTGATTAAAAATTTTAGTGATTCACCGCTTGAGAAAGCTTCATAAAATTTTAACGGTGCAAATCTGGAATAGGATAACTTACCAAAAATATTTTCCTCCAGTTGAGATTTTACACCATCTGCATTCCATTCATAAATTGGCGTAAAATATAATTCACCTGATTCTTCATCCTCCATGTGCTTGTAAATATATACACGATCAGCATTGGCAGCTTCTCCTAATATTTCCAACGCTACATTAAAACCATCGAAATAAGAAGAATCAGTTATCAGTGCGTTGGTAGCCTTAGCAATTCCTTGTAAAATGCGCCCTTTCTTTTCAATTAGTTCTTCACTTACTTTTCTTTCGCTAATATCTCTAAAAATACTTAGCAAAAATCTTTTATCATCAGAAGCTTCAATAATTGAATTTGAAATTTCTAAATAGAGTTTTTGCCCATTCCACAAAACAGCACTTGATTCCAGATAATCCTTCACCATCCCCTGGATAAAATTCTGCTTATATTCCTTAATTATATTGCCTTTAATATCCTCCAAATAAAGAATGCTTATAGGTTTATTTATTAACTCATTAATACTTTTATTAAAAAGTTTTGCAAAGGCACCATTACACAATACTATCATACCATCTTCATCGGTCAATCTCATTCCATCTTTGGAATTTTCCCAAATGGCTTTAAAAATATTCTCAGAACTTACCAGTTTCTGCTGTGCTTCTATTCTCTGTCTGATATCCCGGATGGTTCCCTGCCCCATATATTTGCCATCAATTTCTACAACTTTACCTGTTATTTCAACCGGTATCTTATTGCCATTTTTATGCTGCAGATCTGCCCTGAAAGCTATTACTGAATTTTCTCTAAATAGAATATTAATTTCTTTAAAATAATCATCCAGTTTTTCTGGGAGTATAAAATCGGCAATAGATTTGCCGAGTATCTCTTCCGGATATAATCCTAATAAATTAAATGCTGATTGGCTGATAAAGTTTATTTTACCTGTAGGTGAGATTCTAAATATCACATCCAGGGATGAAGCAATTAAAGATTCAAGCTGATGGATTAAAGAAATTTGTTCAGAATTATTTTCAGTTATCAATTGATTATTTAGATTAAAATCTTTTTGTAAATCAATTTAATATTTTTACTTGATATAATTAAATTTTGGAGCAATAATCCTAAAAGTAACCTCATTTTCCTTGCTTACACATTGCCAAATATTTAAGTTTCGTTTGTCAATAATTTCTAATTTTATAGGGATTTTTTATGAAGCGAACAATAGTTGCAATGCCCGGAGATGGCATAGGTAAAACAGTACTTCCAGAAGCAATAAGGGTTTTAAATTCAGTCGGTTTTGATGCCGAATATGTTCACGGAGATATTGGCTGGGATTTTTGGTGCAGTGAAGGTAATGCACTACCTCAACGAACAATCGATCTTCTTGAGAAACATAAAATTGGTTTGTTTGGTGCAATCACTTCTAAACCTAAAGACGCTGCTGATAAAGAACTCGATCCATCACTTAAAGGAAAGGGATTCACTTACTTTTCTCCTATCGTTGGATTACGACAAAAGTTTAATCTTGATATTTGTATTCGCCCTTGTCAATCATTCAAAGGCAATCCATTAAATTTTATAATCAGAAATGCCCAGGGTGGATTTGATGAACCGCTTGTTAATGCAGTTATCTTCAGACAAAATACCGAAGGACTTTATGGCGGAGTTGAATGGACTAATCCTCCTAAACAAGTCCGTGATGCACTTGAAACTCATCCAAAGATGAAATTCTTCAAAGATGTTCCTAGTGAAGATATGGCAATATCTACAAGAATCGTCACAAGAAATGCTTCACGCAGAATTATTCGTGCCGGTTTTGAATATGCAAAAAAATATGGCTACACAAATCTAACACTTTGCGAAAAGCCAAACGTTCTTCGCGAAACTTCCGGTATGATGTTTAAGGAAGCAAAAGAGATTGCAAAAGAATATCCGGGCATTGCTTTGTGGGATACAAACATAGATGCACAAATGATGTGGCTTACTAAAAATCCAGAAACATACGGAGTTATTGTTGCTGAAAATATGTTTGGCGATATTATCTCTGATGGTTTTGCCGGATTGGTTGGCGGACTTGGTTTTGCTTGCAGTGCTAACATCGGCGAAGAAGTTGCTGTGTTCGAGCCAACTCATGGTAGTGCTCCAAAATATCAGGAATTAAATCCATCAATCGTAAATCCAATTGCAATGATGTTAAGCGCTTGTATGATGCTTGATCATATTGATGAAAAAGCAAAAGCTGATAAGATCCGAAGTGCAATCGCTAAAGTTGTTGAAGAAGGTAAAGTTAAAACTTATGATATGATGAAGTTGCGTGGTGGTCCGGATGTGTTTAGTAAAGGTGCTTGCACTACTCAGCAGATGACAGACGAAATAATTAAAAATCTTTAATTAAAAGTCATTGCGAGGAACGAAGCAATCTGTTGTTAAATATGGATTGCTTCGCTCGATGACTCACTCGCAATGACTATCAAAAGATAAAGAATGAACGGAATAGAACTAGTCCTCATAGCTCTAATAATGTTTGTTGCTGCATACAAGTTGTATGGTGGCTTTTTATCCAAACGACTTGATGTAAACAACAGCAAAGAAACTCCGGCACATACAATGTCGGACGGAGTTGATTATTGTCCAGCTAAAGCACCTGTTTTACTTGGTCATCACTTCGCATCGATAGCAGGTGCAGGTCCAATTGTTGGTCCAGTAATCGCAGCAGGTTTTGGTTGGATGCCAGTTTATCTTTGGGTGGTCTTCGGTTCTATTTTTATTGGCGGTGTACACGATTATGCAAGTATAATTGCTTCTGTGCGTCATCAAAGTAAATCCATTGGATTTATTATTCAACAATACATTGGAATAAGCGGCAAAAAACTTTTCTTAATTTTTGCATGGGCAACTTTAATTCTCGTGATTGCTGTATTCACAATTATTGTTGCAGATACATTTACACACATTCCGAGTGCGGGGACTTCATCAATATTATTTATGATACTCGCTGTGTTTTTTGGCATAGCCATTTACCGATTGAAAGTCCCTTTGTGGATTGCTACCTCAATTGGAGTGGTTTTACTTTTCTTATCAATTCCAGCTGGCAATTTATTTCCAATTCAACTAGATGCCTCCACTTGGCAGCTAATTTTATTTGCCTACATTTTTGTTGCATCTGTAACGCCAGTTTGGATTTTATTGCAGCCACGTGATTATCTAAACTCTTTCTTTCTATATGCATTAATGTTTGGTGGATTGGTTGGAGTTTTCTTTGCAGCACCATCAATTAATATTCCTGCATTCAGTACTTTTTCATTAGATAAAGTTGGATACCTATTCCCTGCTTTGTTTGTTACTGTAGCTTGCGGTGCGATAAGCGGATTCCATTCCATAGTTGGTAGCGGAACAACTGCAAAACAACTTAACAAAGAAACTGATGGAAGAATAGTTGGCTATGGAGGAATGTTGATTGAAGGAATGCTTGCCGTTCTTTCACTCATTGCAGTTGCTTCAATGGTCAATAAAGAATTTATTGATATTCTTATAACAAAAGGTCCTGTTTCGGCTTTCTCATTGGGAGTTGCAAGATTTATTAATGCGATTCCAATCATAAATATTTCTGTTCCAATGGCTCAAACATTTACTGCACTTGCTGTTTCTGCATTCGCACTTACTTCTCTTGATACTGCAACTCGATTAGCAAGATTTATGTTTCAGGAATATTTTGAAAATAAAGAAAGTGAAAAGAAATCTATCTTTGTTACAAACAGATATACTTCAACCACAATAACAGTTGCATTCGGTGCAGCTTTGACTTTCAGTGGCCAAACAATGTCAATATGGCCGGTGTTTGGAAGTGCAAATCAACTACTTGCAGCACTTGCATTGCTTGCATTAACCGTTTGGGTGGCTAATCTTAAAAAAGGATTTTTGTTTGTTTTGATTCCAATGATTTTCATGTTCGCTGTTACATTAACCGCTTTGGGTATGTTGATCTATACGAACTTCATCGCAAACAATTATTCCTTAGGAATTATTTCGATTTTACTTTTCACACTTGCTGTGTTGCTTGGAATAAAAGCCTATGGAGTTTTAACTAATGGGAAAGAATTAATTAAAGAAACTATATAGAACAATGGAACACGGATCGAACGGATTTAACAGATTTTAACAGATTTAAATCCGTAATGATCTGTTCAATCTGTTAGATCAGCGTTCTATTAACCCAATATTATTTGGAGAATACGATGAAAGAAAAAGTTTTAAAAATATGGCCGGAAATAAATTGGATTGAAAATCCGGAACTAAGAGAAAAAGTTTTAAACTGCTGGATTTATGCAATCGAAAATTCTGTTCTATCACCAGAAGATTTGGAAGTAATTCCATTTTCACTTCTCATTAAAGATTGTAAAATATCTTTTATGAATCACAAACGTACTGCGGTTCAGCTTTCAGTTGATATTGCAAAACGTATGAAACAAAACTTTGGTGAAGAGATAAAAATTGATATGGATTTATTAATTGCCGGCGCAATTTTAATAGATATTGGGAAACTAATTGAATATGATAAAGTAAATGGAAAGCTAGTTACAAGTAAAGCCGGTACTTTGCTTCGGCATCCATTCAGTGGAGTATCAATTGCTGATCGATTTGGTTTGCCTTATGAAGTGCAGCACATAATTGCATATCATGCTAAAGAAGGTGATCTGGCAAAACGAAATGTTGAAGCAATAATTGTTCATCATGCTGATTTTGTTTCATTTGATCCATTTAAAACATGATTTCTTCATTGTCATTGCGAGTGAGTCTTCGAACGAAGCAATCTGTAATACAAAATGAAAAATTATTGCATATACATTTTAACAAATAAAAATAATACAGTTCTATATGTTGGTGTAACAAATAATCTTACTAGAAGAATTTGGGAACATAAGTCAAAATTGATTTAAGGATTTACTAAGAAATATAACGTTGATAAACTTTTATATTTCGAATCGTTTAATAATCCGAAGGATGCAATTAAAGGAGAGAAACAATTGAAAGCAGGATCAAGAAAAAAGAAAATTGAGTTGATTAATAAGATTAATCCTGAATGGAAAGATTTATACAATTTTGAAATAATTTATTCATAGATTGCTTCTCCCGACTATCGTCGGGATCGCAATGACATTCTTATTGGAGAAGAAAATGCCTCAAACATTAATAGAAAAAATCGCTCAAAAATTTGCATTCGGATTGGATGTAAATCATGAAGTTCACGCAGGTGATTATCTTTCTATAAAACCTGCTTATGTAATGACACACGATAACACCGGTGCAGTTATTCCAAAATTCAAATCAATTGGCGCAACAAAACTGTTTAATCCTAGACAAGTTGTAAACACTCTCGATCATAATGTTCAGGATAAAACTGAAAAGAATTTAGAGAAGTACAAAAAGATTGAAGAGTTTGCTAAATCTATGGGCATTGATTTCTATCCTGCCGGTCGCGGAATCGGGCATCAAATAATGTGTGAGGAAGGTTATGCTTTTCCCGGAACAATGGTTGTTGCATCTGATTCACATTCAAATATGTATGGTGGATTAGGTTGTCTTGGAACTCCAATCGTGCGAACAGATGCGGCAGCAATTTGGGCAACCGGAAGAACTTGGTGGCAAGTTCCTCCAATTGCAAAAGTTGAACTTAAAGGAAGTCTAAGACAAGGTGTAACGGGTAAAGATGTTATCATTGCTTTGTGCGGATATTTTAATCACGATGAAGTTTTGAATCATGCAATAGAATTTGTTGGTGATGGAATTCGTTATTTAACGATTGATGAAAGATTAGCTATTGCAAATATGACTACCGAGTGGGGCGCACTTGCTGGTGTCTTCCCTATCGATCTTGCAACAATTCTTTGGTTAAAAAAACGTGAAAGATTTATTGAACATCGCGGACTTGAAGGAGTTTTTTCTGATGCCGATGGAAATGGACAACATCCAAGAATAAATCATAAGAGAATAGATGAACTTGAACACAATATTCCTCAAGCAGATGCTGATGCTTTTTATGCGAAAGAATTAACAATCGATTTATCAACTGTAGAACCTTTTGTATCCGGACCGAACACGGTTAAAACTTATGCTGCTGTTTCAGAACTAAAAGAAAAAAATATTGCAATCAACAAAGCTTATCTAGTTTCCTGTGTTAACAGTCGAGTTGATGATATTGCTGAAGCTGCTGCAGTCGTAAAGGGTAAAAAGATTTCTGAGCAAGTAAAATTTTACATTGCGGCAGCATCGAGCGAAGTACAAAAAGAAGCAGAACGATATGGTTACTGGCAATCATTGATTGAAGCCGGTGCGATCCCGCTTCCTCCGGGTTGCGGACCTTGCATTGGACTTGGAACCGGGTTGCTTGAAGATGGCGAAGTTGGAATCTCTGCAACTAACAGAAATTTTAAAGGCAGAATGGGTTCACCAAGTGCACAAGCTTATCTTGCTTCTCCTGCAGTTGTTGCTGCATCTGCAATTGCCGGTAAGATTGATTACGATTGGAAGAATAAAGAACATCGAGAGCTTAAAGGCTCAATTAAATTAAATGAGAAAAAAGCAGGACCTAAATCATCCGTAAAAATTATTAATGGATTTAAACCTGTGGTTGAAGGAGAGCTAATTTTCTGTCATCAGGATAATATGAATACTGATGGTATTTACCCAGGCAAGTACACTTACAATGATGATATGACTCCGCAGCAGCAAGCAGAAGTTGTTATGGAAAATTATGATCCTGAATTTGTTAAGATAACTAAATCGGGAGATATTCTTGTTGGCGGTTTCAATTTCGGTACAGGTTCTTCACGTGAACAAGCTGCAACTGCATTAAAGTATAAAGGAATTCAACTCGTTGTTGCCGGAACATTTAACGAAACTTATAAACGCAATGCATTAAACAATGGTTATTTGTTGATTGAGTGTCCGCAACTTGTAAATGATTTAAAAGCAAAATATGGAATTGATAAGCTCACGGTAAAATCAGGAATGAATATTAAAATAGATTTTGAAAATTCAGTTTTAACATTTGATAACAAAACCTACTCAATCGATCCAGTTGGTGAAGCAGCGCAAGAACTTATCGTTACCGGTGGATTAGAAGAATGGGTAAAGAAGAATTTATAGTAAGACCGTCATTGCGAATCCGACTTTAGTCGGTGAAGCAATCTGTCTTAAAGATTACTTCGCTTCGCTCGTAATGACAATAAAGTAAATCAAAGGAAATATTTATGCAAAAATCTATCTCAAGAACAATATCGGAATTCGCAGTTAATCTGCAATACAAAGATCTACCTCAAAATGTAATCCACGAAGTTAAAAGATATCTCTACGATTCTGTAGGATGTGCATTTGGCGGATATCATACAAAAGATGTTAGAATAATTAGAAACATCTACCACGATATGGGCGGAACAGATGAAGCAACAGTAATCGGATTTGGAGATAAAATTCCTGCTGTTAATGCAACACTTGTAAACTCGCTTATGATTCGTGCATTAGATTTTAATGACATTTACTGGAAAGAAGATCCTTCACATCCATCAGATATAATTCCTGCTGCACTTTCCGTTGCGGAAATGGTTGGCGCTTCTATGGAAGAAGTTATAACAGCAATTGTTCTTGCTTATGAATTTGAACAAAGACTTTGTGAATTTGCTGTTCCTGGAATTCGTGAACGTAAATGGCATCACGCAACTTTAACACAATTTGTTTCTCCAATTGTAGCTGGAAAAATTCTTGGTTTAACTGTTGATCAGATGGTTAATGCTATAGGAATAAGTGGAAGTCATAGTCATACAATCGGCTGTCCTACTGCCGGCAAACTTACAATGATGAAAAACACTGTGGATCCAATGGCAACACAAGCAGGAGTTTTTGCAGCTCTTATGGCAAAACGAGGTTACACAGGGACCGAAGCTGTGTTTGAAGGTAAAGAAGGATTTATGGATTGCTTCCTCGGCTACAATGCTAAAGAACAAAAAGTTGAAGCACAAAGTATGAAAGGCAGAGATGGAGTTTCTGAATGGAAGTGGAATATTGATAAACTTATTGGTGGACTTGGCGAATCATATAAAATTCTTGAATGCGGAATGAAAGCGTTTCCAACAGAAGCACTTACGCATACACATCTTTCTGCAACATTAAATGTTGTAACAAAAAATAACATTAGTTATGATCAGATTGAAAGCGTAATATTAACAACATTAGCACAAGCTTACGATATTCTTTTTGATCCGCATAAATATCGTCCTGAATCCAGAGAAACTGCTGATCATTCACTCCCCTATTGCATTGCGGCCGCTTTGGTTGATCATAAAGTAACAACACAATCTTTCTCAGATGAAAGATTAAAAGATCCGAGAATCTGGGAAGTTATTGATAGAATAAAAGGTGAGCCATCAGTTGAGTTTGAAAAAATGTTTCCTACAAAGCAGCCAAGTAAAGTTATTGTTAGAACAAAAGATGGAAGAGAATTTTCTGAATATTTGGAATATCCCAAAGGTGATCCAAGAGAACCAATGACAATGGAAGATCTTGATAACAAGTTTGAAGCTCTTTCATCCCAGTTGCTTGTCGCAGGCAGAAGAAAAGAAATTAAAGACGCAATCTTTAGTGCGGAGTTAATGACTGCACGAGAGTTTATGAAAAAACTAATTGTTTAATTGATTTAGGAAGTTCTTGTTTTAGAATTTTAGATAGATTAATTTTTCTGTCAGAATAATGACATTTTACAGGAATTACAATGCAAGCAATTATATACACCGAAGCGAGAAATAAGTTAAATAAGATTATAGATAAGGTTCATGAAAACAGTGAACCTTATCTGATCGTTGGAACTAAGGGTAGAAAAGATACTGTACTTATTTCAAAAGAAGATTACGACAACATGGTTGAAAATCTTTATATACTTAGTAATCCAAAATGGATAAAGAGTATTAATAAAGGATTGAAAGAACTTGAAGAAGGTAAGGGAAAAAGAATAGATATCTATAAGGTGCTTGGGAAAAAACGTGGATAAATTCCTCGAAGTCATTTGGTCGCCTGAGGCACTACTTCAAAAAGAATTAATTGAAAATACCAAACCTCAGAATCAGTGCGAGTTATATTTTTCTAAATTGATTTCATTAATTGAAGACATTAAACGAAATCCATTCAAAGGGTTAGGCAAGCCAGAACCACTTAAGTATGAAGTACCTCCATGTTGGTCTAGAAGAATCAACAAGAAAGATCGTCTGGTTTATCGAATCCATAAACGAGATATTCATATCATTTCAATTTTAGGACATTACAATGATTAAAAAATTAAATAAATCATCCGCAGGTAAACGCGGTGATTCAGTTCGCTCCGATTGCTATTTTGAAATCGAACTTAAAAATTCCGGTGGAATAAAAATAGATTTGAAGAGTAAAGTAAATGTGATGTATGGAGAATCAATCAAACAAATGATTCTTGATATGTCCAAATTCTTTGGATTGAAAGATGCAAAGATCTTGTTGGAGGATAATGGGGCTTTGCCATTTATTCTTGCAGCAAGATTTGAACTTGCTATAAAAAGATTATTCCCCGATCTAAAAAAAGAATATCTACTTCCCTTCCACGAGAAAAATTTATACTCAACAAAAAAAGATCAGCTACGTAGAAGCAGATTATATCTACCTGGAAATGAGCCAAAGTTTTTTGTTAATGCCGGCCTTCATTCTCCCGACGGAATAATTTTAGATCTTGAAGACAGTGTTGCACCATCTGAAAAAGATGCTGCACAATTACTAGTTAGGAATGCTTTGCGTTCTGTAGATTTTTATGGTGCTGAAAGGATGGTTCGTATCAATCAGCTTCCAAAAGGAATTGATGATTTGAAATTTATTGTGCCCAATAATGTAAATGTTATTTTAGTTCCTAAGTGTGAGTCAGCTGAGCAAATTCATCAACTTGAAAAAGAAGTTGAGAGGTTGAAAAAGAGCCTATCCCCAACCCCTTCCCTAAGGGAAGGGGCTTTACAATCTTCCCCCCTTGGGGGGGAATTAAAGGGGGGCTCTGATATTTACTTTATGCCGATTATTGAAAGCGCACTGGGAGTTATCAAAGCTTTCGAAATTGCAACCGCATCAAAAAATATTTGCGCACTTGCAATTGGACTTGAAGATTACACTGCGGATATTGGAACTCAGCGCACAAACGAAGGGCGTGAAAGTCTTTTTGCGAGACAGATGTTAGTGAACGCGGCAAAGGCTGCTGGCATTCAGGCTATCGATACAGTATTTTCTGATGTTGCTGATATGGAAGCATTAAGGCAAAGTGTTATTGAGGCTAAGTCTCTTGGATTTGAAGGTAAAGGCTGCATTCATCCGCGACAAATAAAAGTTGTACACGAAGCTTTTGCACCAACGGCAGAGGAAATTGAAAAGGCAAAAAAAATTGTACAGGCATTTGAAGAAGCTGAGAAAAAAGGATTAGGTGTTGTTTCACTCGGAAGTAAAATGATTGATCCGCCTGTGGTTAAACGAGCATTAAATACAATCAATCTTGCATTGATGAATAATTTGATAAGCAAAGATTGGAGAAAGCAATGAAACTAGTAAAAAATGCAGCAGGAAGATTTGTTCCGACAGAAGTAAACGGGGAAACTCAAATTCCTTTTAAAGGAGTTGATAAATACAAACCAAAGGGGGTTAAAGCCAAGCCTCCAATCAGATCTTGTATTGATTATCCATCTGATGGAAATAAAGTTGTTAAAGATCTAAAAACTGCTTTAAAGAAAGCTGGACTAAAAGATGGAATGACTATTTCAACACATCATCATCTTCGCAACGGTGATGCTGTTACAAATATGTTGTTTGATGCAATTAAAGAAATGGGAATAAAAAATATTCGCTGGTTTCCTTCAGCTTCATTTCCTGTTCATTCACACTTGGTAAAATATTTAGAAGATGGAACAATTCACCACATTGAAGGAAGTATGAATGGACCCCTCGGTAAATTTACTTCTGAAGGAAAAATGAAAGGTGTTGGTGTTCTGCGATCTCACGGCGGAAGATATCAATCATTGCAAGATGGTGAAGTACACGTTGATATTGCTGTTATACTTGCTCCAACTGCTGATCCATTTGGCAATGCTACTGGTGATCGCGGTAAATCAGCTTGCGGATTAATTGGTTTTGCACTCGGCGATTCTGAATACGCAGATAGAGTTATAATAGTTACAGATAATCTTATTCCCTTCCCTTGTGTCCCATGGCAAATTCAAGGAGGTAATGTTGATTTTGTTGTAGAAGTAGAATCACTTGGTGATCCAAAAAAAATTGTTAGCGGCACAACTGAAGTAACTAAATCTCCTGATCGTCTATTGATTGCCGAATATGTTGCAGATTTTATTGAAACTGCGGGAATTATGAAAGATGGGTTTTCACTTCAAGCTGGTGCGGGTGGAACTAATCTTGCTTTCGTTCTTTTCCTAAAAGAAAAGATGAAAGCTAAAGGTGTTAAAGCAAGATTTATGCGCGGCGGAAGCACAAAATATTTAGTTGAGATGCTTGAAGAAGGTTTAACAGATTATATACTTGATGGACAAACTTTTGATCTTGAAGGTGTAAGAAGCATGCGTGAAAATGCAAATCATGTAAACACTTCCCCATTCACAAGTTACAATTTTCATGGTAAAGGAAATTTTGCTTCAATAGTTGATACTGCTGTGCTTGGTGCAACGGAAGTTGATGTAAAGTTTAATGCAAATGTTGTTACACACTCCGATGGATATTTATTGCACGGAATCGGCGGTTGGCAGAATTGTTTATATTCAAAGTGCACAATACTTGCTATTCCATCTTTTAGAGATCGGATTCCGGTTATAGTTGAAGATGTTACTACGATTTGTGGACCTGGTGAACTGATTGATGTAATCATTACAGAAAGAGGAATTGCGATTAACCCAAGAAGAAAAGATTTGTTAAAGGCAGTTAAAGGTTCTGGACTTCCAATAAAAGACATCAAACAAATAAAAAAAGAAGTTGATGAAATTTGCGGCGGCGCTCCAGCAAAACCAAAAGTAAATAAAGAAAAAGTTGTTGCAATTGTAAAATGGGTTGATGGAACTGTTTTGGATTCAGTTTTCTGCGTGGAGTCCACCTCAAAGGTGGCCTCCACTTAGGCTTCAAATCATGGAATTAGAACCAAATAAATATTATCATGTATACAACCGTTCTAATAATCACGAACTGTTATTTAGAAACAGAGGTAATTATATATATTTCCTAGAAAAGTATCGGAAAAACATTTCACCTTTTGTTAATACGATTGCTTATTGTTTGATGCCGGATCATTTTCATTTTTCTGTTTATGTAAAATCGAAGGATTCGATACTTATTAAGAAAAGTATCGGCTTACTTTTAAGTTCATATACTAAGGCAATTAATAAATCTTACTCAAGAGTTGGAAGTCTTTTCCAACAGCACACAAAAACTAAATTGATTGAGGATGAGAATAATTTGCTCACTGTTATAGCCTATATCCATCAAAATCCTTTAAGGAAAAACTTAGTTAGTTTAATAGAGGAATGGCAGTTTTCAAGTTATCGAGATTATGTTGGATTGAGAGATGGATCCTTAATTGATAAAACCTTTATCGAAAATAGATTTTCTTCCATTGAAGCTTTTAAATTGTTTTCTTTATCCAAAGTTGAAAAGAATAACTTTATATATGATTTGCATTGATCGCAACTTGGAGGCCACCATCAATATTTTTATGATCGTAAAATCTTATGAATAGCAAACAAACTAATGTTACTAATTTGAAATCAAAGGTGGACTCCAAGTCCATCGGTATAGCATTTGGTGCTGGTGGTGCGCGTGGGTTAGCTCATCTCTTGATGATTGAAGCTCTCGATGAACTTGGTGTTAAACCTACAATAATTTCTGGTTCAAGTATTGGAGCTGTTGTCGGTGCTTTTTATGCTGCTGGCTTTTCTGGAAAAGAGATGAGGAAAATTCTTGATCAACTTATAAATCCAAAAAGTGATTCGGTATTTGATTTTTTACTTAAATCTGATATTGTAAAAATGTTTACAATGTTTGATCCGCAGTTTATAAGATCCGGATTTATAAAGGGTGAGAAATTTCAGAACTATATGAAAAATCATTTGAAGGTTTCAAGATTTGAAGAACTAAAAATTCCTCTTAAAATTGTTACAACTGATTATTGGAAAAAGGAAGCAGTTATTTTTGAAAAAGGTGATTTGATCCAGCCAATAAAAGCAAGTTATTCTTTGCCAGGATTATTTACTCCAGTTAAAATAAAAGATAGAATATTAATCGATGGAGGTGCTGTTAATCCGCTTCCCTTTGATTTGATAATGGATAAATGTGATATCACTATTGCTATTGATGTTACAGCATTCAAGGCACAAAATGAAAGTGAAATACCGCCAACATTCGATTCTGTTTTTACAACTTATCAAACAATGCAGAATTCTATAATCAAGGAACGATTAAAATTTTTAAGACCAGATATTTATATCCGACCAGAAATTTATGATGTAAGAGTATTTGATTTTGTAAAAGCTGATTTGATTTTTAAACAAGCTCAGTCTGCTAAAGATGAGCTCAAAAAACAATTACAAAAATTGCTTGATAATCAATCAATATTAAAAGCCGACTAATAATTTTGCTTGCTCTTTTTCTGTATTATGAATCTCTATTTACCGATTTGAATCCCCAACCAACTTTCCAGTTTGGAATACATCAATTCCCTGTCATGTTTAGAAAAATTCTTTATTCTGCTTGCATGAGATCCGTTAGGTAAAATCATTTTTAGAGAATTTGTTTTACCGGTTAAACATACTCCGGTAGAAGACCAGGGATCATTTCCGCCATAAATAAAAATAAAATTTGCGGCATCATTTGATGCCCAATCATTTATCTTCTTTAGAAGTCTTGGATTATAAGTAGGATTGGAATTGGGAGGATTAAAAAAAACTGTCTGTCCATCAGCATATTTAAGATATTTTTCAAAATACTTTGTTTCATAAGCGTAATAACCAAACTCGGTATAGCATTGATAATAGAATGGATATCCTTCTTTAATCTCAGCATCACTAAAATATGACACGCCGCCATTTTTCAATAAGTGTTCCCAAACTTCATCAATGGAGGATTTCGCATCCGGAATTTCATCACAATTTCCATCGCCCCACTGCCAGTATGCAAACGAATATTCAAGGACTGCATATTCATAAGCTTTATCAATTCCAACGATATCATACTGCAATTTTTTCTGTTCAGCATTTTTTTTAAATAACGGAAATAATTGATCACGTTTTTCAAAACAGAGTTTTTGAAAATTATAAACTTTTTCTCGGCACTCTGGTGTTGAAACAGTCTTTATCCATTCATAAACTCTTTGATCCTCTATCGATAAATTTAATGGACCCTCATAAGCAACAGCAGCGTCTACATCATCAGGATAGAAATATCCATGAAAAATTACACAGGATCCGCCTTTACTTATTCCGGTTGTAATCCATTTGCCGGTATAATATTGTTTAAATAATTCAATAATTCTGTGATGATCATCCGCCGCCTGTTTGATGGTCAGATATTTCCAATCGAAGGGAGCGGGAACAGATTCACCAAAATATCTATGTTCAACCACTATCTGATTACAATCTAATAATTTTGATAATTCAGTTGTATGATTATTTACAGCATAACCATCAAGTTCAATTACCACCGGTTTTGTTTTATCAACATGCGATAAAAATATTTGCTGCTTAAACTTTGGTCCATCAGGATTATTATGATCAATAGGTTGAGTGACAAATATTTCGTAAGCTTCAGAATATATTCTATCCACCTGAATCTGGTGTACTTCAACATCAGGCATCGACTGCAGCCAGCTATATAAATCGGTTTTTACTGAATCTACAGTTTGAGCAAAATTTACACTTGAGCTAAAAAAGAAGAGAATTAAAGCTGCAAATATTTTGTATATCATAATTGTCTCAAAAAATTAAATTAAAAAACTCATTGATACTTAAACTTGTTTAATCCGCCGCCAAAAGTTGTAATCCAAACAATACCATTCTTATCAATACAACAACCTGTAACTGCATCAGAAGAAATTTGGGAATTTGATTTGTTAAAGATTGTTGTGCTTCCTGTTTGCGTTACCAGAACCAATCCTTCATTCGTGCAGATCCATTTACGATTACTTTGATCAATAAAAATATCATTTAATACATTAATTGAAGAACCATAAAATTTATTCACGAAACTTGTTCCATCAAAAACCGAAACTCCATTTCGTTTTCCGTTAAAGTTCTGATGACAGCTCCAGATATTTCCATTCACATCAATATCTATTGCAGAAACAGTTTTTGTTGGATACGAATATATTGAGTCAGGATAGTAAGTAAGAATTTCATTTTTAAATTTAATTATTCCGCTGTTAGTGGCTAACCAGATTGAATTATCCGGACTTATTTTCAAATCATTAGTCCATAAATTGTAATCAGCATCGTTATATCTTGTCCAGTTTATGCCATCAAATTTAAATAAACCTAAAAAGGTTCCTACCCACGTATTTCCTTCATTATCAAAATCAAATGACAAAATATCGTTTGAACCCAACGCGGAATTATCTTTGTTGTAATTTGTCCAACTACTGCCGTTAAAAATTCCTAACCCATTATTTGTCCCTACCCAGATATTGTTACTTCTGTCGACTTTAATTGTATTAATTCTGTTTGAAGGTATTCCGGAATTTGATGTATTAAATAAAGTAAAATTTGCTCCGTCAAATTTCATTATTCCTTTATCGATGGTAGCAATCCATTTGTAATTGTACTGATCCACTGCAATGTTTTTAAGGTTATTGGAGATGAGTCCTGAATTAAAAACCTGATAATCCACCCAAACAGAAGTGTCCTGCAATATTTTAGAATAAAGATTCATCTTCCCGCTTTCGACAATTGCATTAAAATTTACTGATCGGTGCTGCGGATAAGAAAGCGTTATTGAATATTCACCCGGCAGTAAATTTTCTATTGTATCAGGAGTTGTTGAAGTAAGAAGCGAATCGAAGATTTTGATTGAAGCACCCGCTGGCATAGTAAATAAATTAATTTTTCCATACATGGCAGGATTATTTATGAAATCTATTGAGAGATTTTTTCTCTCATCTTTTTGCAAGTGAAGAGTAAAGACAGAATCTTTATAATACCTTTTTTTAAGTGAGATATTGTACGAACCTTCATCAAGAAATAACAAACTATCAGGAGTAATTGATCCGGTATTTCTTCCATTAATAAAAATATAAAATCCCACTGGATTTGAATCAATTATCAATTTACCCTTTTGAGGTTCCGGATCTATTGGACTTGTGGATATTTGTTTATCACAACCTGTTGTAAAAACTATAAGAGAAAAAAAGAGTATGTATAGTTGTTTACCCGTAATAATATTTTTGGATGATTTATAAATCATATAAAAACTTAAAATTATAACCTCTAATGTAATTTTCCAAAAATCTTAGCTTTGTATATTTTGTATTAACTTGTGAACCAAAAATTCCAAGTCCACCGGAGATATTGCTATAATCACCTTCATCAAATCTAATAGACAGATTATTTGAATTGCTGTTTGAAACTGAAATATATCGTGAGACTTCTGCATCAAAAGTAATTACCTGTAAATCAAGAATCTGGTGAATTGTAACTTCTGACGGAACAGTTAGCGAATTAGAATAGTCAAGTAAAAATTTATTGATTGCGTCCATCTGAAATGCAATGGAGGGATTTTTTGATGGTTTTGGAAATACAGGTTTCAATTCGCCATTTATTGTTTCATACCTGATAGGCAATTCTTTATAGAACACTTCTTTTATACCATTTACGTTTCGTTCACATTTTATTCTAAGCCTTGGCAAATAATAATATTGAAGTGACTGGACGGTCCAGTATAATTGAACAACACTTTTATTTACAGGTGGAATTAAAACTTCACTAGTATTTTTAAATAAAATTTCATCAGGTGTTTTGCTGTATGCTTTGAGCCGCCTTCCGGTATTTAATAAAATTTCTAATTCAATATCTTTTAAATAATCAATCCTAAATTTCTTCGAAAAATAATATCTAAGTGTATCCTCATACTCTGAAGAATAAATACTTGTATCCTTTAATCTATAAACCGAATCCTGATACCAAATCCTTACGTCAGCACCTTCTTCAAATAGAAAATTTGGAACTGATCCAGCAGCAAGGTTATCAGGGTAACTTTTAGTTAATGATAGTAATTGTAATGTTGTATCTGATCGCAGGATACATGCAACTCCATAATCTTGTTTAAAATCTGTAAACGGATTAAATGACTCTTCACAAGCAGTAAAATAAAAGCTAATAATTGAAATTATAATAAAAATATTTTTTTTCATATTTCTACCTTAACTGTGGCAGTAAAAAGAAATGGTAACATATTTACCCGTTTACCGGAATCACGCTCGTAGTAAAATATATTTTTCCTATTGTATGCATTAATTACATTCAAACTAAAGCTTAAAACAGTTGGACCAACCATAATTTTTTTCGATAATCCAAAATCAAGCCGATGGTAGGCAGGAAGTCTGCCCAAATTTTTATCTGCCAATACAAGGTACGGAACAAAACTATTTCCGCCTGCTCCTACCTCGAATGGATTCTCAATGTTATATTTATCGTAATATGAGATCAATTGAGTAAATGGTAATCCTGATGAAATGGACCAGATTGCACTCAAATTCCAGGAGCTGCCAAAATTATATTCTAATAAAATATTACCCGAATGTCTGGTATCATATTTTGGATAATAAACATAATCATTAACCGTTTTGTATACCCAGCTTAATGAGTAAGATGTAGAAATAGAATAAATGTTATTATGCATGTAAAAACCAAACTCCCAACCATAAGAATTTAATGTACCTGAGATTAAATCAGGATCGTCAGAATAAATTTTTTGCTGATTGAGAATCGGAATATTTTTGGAATCTCTGTAATAGCCTTCAATTTGTAATCGGGATTCATCACTTAAATCATATTCCAAACCTGCGGAATAGCTGATACCTTTAGCCGGATCAAGATAATCCGGAATCAGTATCCATGGATCGAAGACTGAAATAATTTCATCTTCATCCGACACAGCTGTTACCTCCTGAAGATACATTCCTGCAGATCCCTTTAAAGCAAGTTTATCGGTTGCTCTTAATGTTAAACTAGCTCTTGGTTCAAAAGTACCTGCTGAATTTGCATTTAAACCTGTAACATTAAATCTGGAGCCAATATCTAATCCAAAAAAATCATACCTTAATAATTTATACTTTGCATAGATACCTATATTACCAGCAAATCTGTCTAATTGGGATTCAACTCCGGTTTTGTTTTGCATCAGTAGTTGTGTATCAAGAGTTTTGATCAGCAGTCCCACATCAATTTCATCTTTACTATCAAACACGGCATTTAAATCAAAAGTAATTGATACATCTTTTAATTCATTATCTATAGGTTTAAGGTTACTTTCATTAGGGATGATTTTGCCTTCAAAATTACTTGCAGAAATCGCCAAACGTGAAAAGAAAGGTGCATCGTATATTTGGATCCATTCAAAATTCAAAAGAAAATTTTTCCAGCCATATTCTTCACGAATATTATCCGGATATTTAATATTATCGCTGCTTAAAAAAGTGAAGAGTGAAAATTTTGCATTGTTGAACACATCGGGACTTGAATAATTAAGTTTTGCGGAAACATCATAAAAATCTATCGGCACTGATTCATCATTAAGAAACTTTTTTAAAATTTTATCAGAATGACTGAACCTGGTCGTTGCAATAAAAGAGCCATTTGGAATTGGACCTTCGATTAATCCTTTACCGGTCAAAAAACTTAAACTGCCAGTTGCACTAAGTTTATTATTATTCCCATTTTTAGTTAGAACATTTAGTACCGAGGATAATCGTCCCGAGTATTCAGATGTAAATCCACCTTTAAAAAATTCAATAGAATTAATCATATCCGGATCAATTGAACTGAATAAACCAAGCGAATGGAATGGAGCATAAATTGTGACTCCATTTAACAATACAAGATTTTGATCTCCGCTTCCGCCGCGGACATAATATCTTCCGGAGATATCACCTGTGCTTTTAACACCAGGCAGATACTGTAAACTACGCATAATGTCGGTCTCTACACCTTTAGGAAGATTTTCAACCTGTCGAATTGAAATGCGTTCTAAACCAATGTCAGTAGAATTTTTTTGAATAATCTTTTCACCAATTTTCTCAATTGGCTGCAACTCAATATTCAATGGTTTTAAGCGGATTGAAATATCTTTTAGTTTATCCGGTTGAATTTGAATAGAAAGAATTTTGGATTCATATCCAACGTAAGAAACTATTACTGTGTAAAATATATTGGCAGGAATTGAATTAATTAAGAAAAGACCACGTTCATTGGTAGAAGCGCCGGTTTTTAATTCCTGAATATAAACATTGCAATAAACAAGAGCTTCTCCATTACTTGAATCGGTAACAACCCCTCTAAGCTTACCAAACTGTTGTGCGGATGTTTGCTGCTGAAAGACTGAATTCAAAACAAAAATTAATATAAATAAAGTACTTACCCGTAACCGCATTATATAAATATTAAACCTAAAAATGTTGTGCAAATATAGGATACAGTGTCCGAAAATAATATTCTAAAAACGAGTTTATTTTAAAAATTTCAAAAGATATGAATCTGTATGCAAATATATTAATTCCAATATCGTCAGATAATATTATTGTTCAGAATGAAAATTAAAGCTATGTTTACCAGCAATATTATATGAAAATTCGCAAATCAAATATTTTTAGGATAGTTAAGAATTCTTCCTTGCAAAGGATTATCCGCATTTTATTAATTTATTCATTGATATATGTTACCACTTCAGAAGTATTTGCCGGAAATTCTTATGAATCCAAAAATTGTAAATCCGAATATTTAATTTCTGTAAGTCAAAACAGTATAGAATTAAATTTAAATGAACGCAGTAACAGAGTTAAGTCTTTTGAAAAAAGCGCTAATAATTATGATAAAACTGCATTAACTTCTAATAATTTTTATAATAACTACACTGAATATTTTGTTAATAATGCGACGTATTCAGTTAAATTTTATCTTCTGGTATTTAATACCAATCATCTCCTTAGAGCTCCTCCAAAACACTAATCAGTTGCTTCCTGTTCGCTTTACTCAGACACTATAAGTTAATAATAGTGTTTTAACTTAAATTAAATTCAACAGGTGATTTATGAATTTAGGCGGCTGGATATTTTTAGTATTTGGATGGGGAATAATAATAACTCTTACTTCATATTGCTTTTATAAGGTTATGAAAGTAACAAAAAAATAATAATGAAAAAAAGGAATGATATGAAACAGATAAAAAATGAAGAGGAGAAATCCTCTATTATAAAAGATTATGTACAGGGAATACTATTTTTAGTAATCCCTATTGTTATAATTTATTTAATAATAAAATTTATTTAATAGAATAGGGGTCATAACAGACCCCTTTCTTTTTATTCTTCAAGTGTACTTAAATTTCCCGGATCCTGTCCAAGCGCTCTTGCTTTAAGAACTCTTCGCATAATTTTTCCACTGCGCGTTTTAGGCAATGAATCTACAATCTCAACGGTTTCAGGCTTTGCAATCGGTCCAACTTCATGTCCAACATGTTGTCTTAATTCCTCAATCAGTTTATCCGATTTTTCATAACCGGTTCGTAATAAAACATAGCAATGGATTGCGTTTCCCTTAACATCATGTGGTAAGCCGATTGCGGCTGCTTCTGCAACTGCCTGGTGACTTACCAATGCGCTTTCAATTTCAGCTGTTCCTAACCTATAACCCGAAACTTTGATTACGTCATCAACTCGACCGATAATCCAGAAATATCCGTCTTCATCTCTGCGTGCTGAATCACCTGTCATATACATTCCAGGATATTTGCTCCAGTATTGATTAATATATTTATCAGGATCATTCCATATTGTTCTAAGCATCGATGGCCAGGGAGTTTTTATTACCAGATAACCTTCTTCATTTGCTTTAACCGAATTACCAACTTCATCAACAATATCCATAATCAATCCGGGAAATGGTTTTGTACCTGATCCGGGTTTTAAAGGTGTGCACGGCATTGGTGTAATCATGAACATTCCGGTTTCTGTCTGCCACCAAGTATCCATTATGGGGCATTTCTCTTTTCCGATTACTCTATAATACCATCTCCAGGCTTCAGGATTAATTGGTTCACCAACGCTGCCCAATAACCTAAGTGATGATAAGTTGTAACGATTGGGCCACGCATCACCATATCGCATCAACCCACGAATTGCAGTTGGAGCAGTGTACAAAATATTAATACCATACTTTTCAATCATCTGCCACCAGCGGTGCGGATACGGATAAGTAGGGGCACCTTCATACATAAATGATGTTGCGCCATTTAATAAGGGACCATATACAATATAACTGTGTCCTGTGATCCAGCCTGGATCTGCAGCGCACCAAAATCTGTCTTCTTCATGAATATCAAAAACATATTTTAAACTTGTATAAGTACCAACCATATAACCGCCATGTGTGTGCACTATCGCTTTTGGCTTTCCGGTTGTTCCGGATGTGTACAGCATAAAAAGCGGGTCTTCAGCATCAAGAATCTCAAGGCATTCAGAACTGTTTGCAATTGGTAGATTAACCAACTCGTGATACCACATATCCCTTCCGAATTCCATATTTATCTGATGACCTGTTCGTTTAACAACCAGTACACTTTCAACCGTAGCGGCACGCTGTAAAGCTTCATCCGCAATTTTTTTAAGTTCAACTATTTTTCCTCGCTGATAAGCGCCATCAGCAACAATTAAAACTTTAGATTGACTGTCTTCCAATCTTTCGTGAAGAGCTTCCACAGAAAAGCCGCCATAAACAACAGAATGAATTGCACCTATCCTTGCACAAGCTAACATTCCAATCATTAATTCCGGAACTCTACCCATATAAAGCGTAACACGATCACCTTTTTTAACTCCAAGACTCTTTAATACATTTGCAAAACGGCACGTCTCTCTGTGCAACTTGAAGTAGGAATAAGATCTGAATTCACCATCTTCTCCTTCCCAGATAAGAGCAAGTTTATTTCTTCTTGGGGTTTGAACATGTACATCAAGGCAGTTATAAGCTATGTTAGTTTTTGCGCCCGTAAACCATTTAAAGAAAGGCTTGTTTGAATCATCAAGCACCTTCTCCCATTTTGTAAACCAATGAAGATTATTTGCTTCAGTTTCCCAAAATGCAATTGGATCATCTTCTGCAGATTTATATAAACTTTCACATTTTGCATGAGCATAATCCATAACTTCCTTAGTTGGATAATAAACTTCTCCTGTAAGTTTTTTTTCTGCCATCTGATGTTCCTCAATTGTGGTTGTGAATTAAAAAATCTAGAATGAAATTAAAAGTACTTTCAATCAGAATCAATAAATGCATTAAGCTATTTTTGAAAAGCGGAACAAATGAAAATAGATTCCGCTTAAAGCTCACTAGAACTTATTCGGACCTGCATTTTTTATTTCTTCAGAAATTCCTTCAGAATAATCTTTGAAATTCTCAACAAACATATTTGCAAGTTTCTTCGCTTGTTCATCATAAGCATTTTTATCTGCCCAGGTGTTTTTTGGATTCAAAACTTCAGCGGGTACATCCGGGCAAGATTGAGGAACCATCAAATTGAAAAATGGATCTTTTATAAAATTAACATTATTCAATTTATTCTCTAATGCTGCTGTCAGCATTGCTCTGGTATGCTTAATCTTCATTCTAGTACCAATGCTGTAAGGTCCGCCAGTCCAGCCGGTATTAACAAGCCAACAGTTTACTTTGTGTTTTTTTATTTTTTCGCCAAGTAGTTTTGCATACACACTTGGATGAAGCGCCATAAATGGTGCACCGAAACAAGTACTAAATGTAGCTTTCGGTTCTGTAACACCTTTTTCTGTTCCAGCTACTTTTGCAGTATAGCCTGAAATAAAATGATACATCGCCTGTTCAGTTGTAAGTTTTGATATTGGAGGAAGAACACCAAATGCATCCGCAGTAAGCATAATTATATTTTTAGGATGCCCGGCCTTCCCTTCTTCAACAATGTTGGAAAGATGCGTTAGCGGATATGCTGCACGGGTATTTTCAGTAAAGGTTTCATCATCAAGATCTAATTTGCGTGTGTGAGCATCAATCTGAACGTTTTCTAAAACTGTACCAAATTTTCTGGTACATTCGTATATCTCCGGTTCAGCTTCTTCAGATAATTTGATAACTTTTGCGTAACATCCGCCTTCGTAATTAAACACTCCGTCTTCACTCCATCCGTGTTCATCATCGCCGATTAATTTTCTGTTAGGATCAGCGGAAAGAGTTGTTTTACCTGTACCACTCAATCCAAAGAAAAGCGCAACATCATCATCCTTTCCCATATTAGCCGAACAATGCATAGACATTACACCCCGTAGAGGCATCAAATAGTTCATAATAGTAAAAACAGATTTTTTAATTTCGCCGGCATAACTTGTCCCGCCAATCAACACGATCCTTTTGGAAAAGTTTAAAAGTATAAATACCTCGGAGTTGGTGCAATCAACTTCTCTATCAGCATGAAAATTAGGCATTTGGATAATAGTAAAATCAGTTTTATGCTGAGATAATTCTTCATCCGAATTATAACGTCTGAACATATTTCGCGCAAAAAGCGTATGCCAAGCGTTTTCGGTCACAACTCTAATTCCGATTTTATGCTTTACGTCAGCACTAACATAACAATCCTCAACATAAAGATCTTTGCCTTGTATATATGCCATCATTTTAAAGTAAAGTCTTTCAGCACATTCAGCTGACATGCCTTTATTAACTTTACCCCACCAAATATTTTTTTCACTTTCCGGTTCGCGGACAATAAATTTATCATTAGGACTGCGCCCTGTGTGATAACCGGTTCTAACTACAAGCGGTCCAAGATGCGCAAGCAATCCTTCACGTCTTCTAATCACCTGTTCATACAGTGCAGGAGTTCCATAATTATAAAATACTTCGCGCGTATTTCTAATTCCGATAGCTTCAAGTTCTTCAATTAATTTTACTTTTCTGATCATAAATTCTCCAATTTTTTTAATGTAAGACGATGCTAATTTATTTAAGTCAGATAAAAATATTTTAAGTTCTTTTTAATGAACTAATTAGATCCAATTCAATTTTTTCTTCGCAAAAGAATGCTTCACCAAAAGATCTTCCTATTGAGAAACCATAAAACTCAGCGCGTGATTTTATGTAATCAATAAATCCGGGTCTGCTTATAAAAGTTTCCGGTTCTTTACTTTTGGGATTATGGAATTGAGTTGAGTAACACTCAACAGCTTTCATTTTGTTCTCAAAGCTCTCTGAAATATCAACAATAAATGTCGGTTCGAATGTATAGGTTTGCATGTAATAGAATAGTTTTTCGGGTCTGTAATGATTTTGCGAAACTTCTTTATCAAAAGTTTTAATTTTGCTTAAGCCTGTTGAAAACATTGCTCTTTTAATTAAATGGCTCGCATCAATGTGGTCCGGGTGCCGATCATTAAAATAAGGAGCAAATAATATTTTAGGTTTAAACCTTCTTATCGTAATTATAACTTTCATTAAATTCTCTTTATTAATTCTGATATCACCATCAGGTATTTCAAGATTTTCTCTCAACGAAACCTTTAATGCAATGGCGGCGTTAAATGCTTCACGCTGGCGTGTTTCAGTTGTTCCTCTCGTGCCAAGTTCGCCGCGAGTCAAATCAATTATTCCCACTTTCAGTTCACTTTTAGTAAGCTTTGCAATGGTACCACCCATCGCAAGTTCTGCGTCATCAGGATGAGCAGCAAACACTAAAACATCTAAATTCATATTTGCCCTTAACTTTTTTATTTCTTGATATGAACATAAAAATTTTCTTAAATGTTTGCTAATGAATACAAACAACTTTTGTGCGTGTTTAGTTAAATAATATTTCAAATTAAAAAAATTATTTGTTCTTTTTAAACATATAATTATCTTAAAAACGCTAATCCAATTATTTAATAATTAATATTTTGCGAGGTTACAGGATGAAATTTGTCTTTACCTTTCTGTTGGTTGTTTTAATTACAACATCAATGTTTCCACAATTTTATACTTGGCAACTGAAACGATCAGGATCAAGTCTGGGGGGACCAATAGATGTTGAGAAGTTTAATTCAAATAATGTCTATTATGGCTCAAATAATATTATTTATAAAAGCACCGATAGAGGTGAAACATTTAATCAATTGGGAATCAGTGTGCCTCAAGCCTCAGAAATCAAATGTATAATTATTGATGATTATAATCCTTCGACTTTAGTGATTGGAATTGAAAGTGGATCAGATAAAGTGCTTAAGACAACGGATTCTGGTGCAAGCTGGGTTATTACTGCTGATGGATTGACATTTTCATATTTTGGAATCCCAATAACTCAAGACCCAAGTCATCCGGATACTTTGTATATGATGAATGGAATTAATTTTTCAAGATCAACCGACTTTGGATCGACATGGACAACCATTTCATCAAGCGTAGGAACAAACAGTGCTCCTTGCGATATAGAAGTTTTTCCGGATACTTCCATAATTCTTGTTGGTGATAATGGAACCGGAATATTCAGAAGCACTGATTATGGAATAACCTGGTCGCAGACATACAGTACTTCGGGTGAGATCCCAACTATTGCTGTTGATTTTCAAAATCAGGGTGTTGCATGGGCTACTAAATGGAGTGGCGGTGGCGGAATGTTAAAATCAACAAATTATGGACAGAGCTGGACACCGGTTTCATACTTTGGTTCAATTAATATGTGGGGTGTTCATGTTCAACCTTCGGATGGAAATATTATTTTAGCCAATAGTTATTCAACATCACCGGGAAGTTGGAGATCTACAAATGGCGGGACTACCTGGACGCCAATAAGTATTCCATCTTCCGGATACCAGGTAGTTTCAATTGATTCTGTTACTCAATTCGCCGCTCAAGGAGGTGGATTTTATAAATTATATTCTCCATTCTTCATTCCAGTTGAGCTTACTTCGTTTAATGTCTCGGTTGTAGATGGGAAAACAATTCTTAAATGGACTACAGCAACTGAACTTAATAATTTTGGTTTTGATATTGAACAAAGCATGGATAACAAAAATTATTCTAAAATCGGATTTGTTCCCGGATATGGCACTACAACTGAAAGCAGAAGTTATAATTTTTTGGTTTCAGAATTACCGGCACGGAAGACATATTACAGACTAAAGCAATTAGATTTTGATGGAACTTTTGAATATTCAGCTTCAGTTCAGGTTGATGGTTCATTACCGACTGAGTTCTCATTAAAACAAAATTATCCTAATCCTTTTAATCCTTCTACAAAAATCGGATTTACACTTCCCACAGAAAGTAATGTTAAGATTAGTATTTTTAACTTAATTGGTCAAAAGGTAACAGAAGTTGTTAATTCAAGATTTGCTGCCGGAAATCATTCTATCGAATTTAATGCTGCAAATCTTTCAAGCGGAATTTATCTTTATAAAATTGAAGCAGGTGGCTTTACAACTGTTAAGAAAATGCAATTGATGAAATAGCTATTACAAATTTATGTGAAAAAGGATTTAAATCTTTATTGATTTAAATCCTTTTTCTTTATTGCATACTGCTTTATTTTTCCAGTACCAATCTTTAAGGAAAAAGATGAAAACGATTTTATCAATTTTTTTTGCATTTCTATTTATCACATCAATATCAGCACAAAATATGAAAACAGCTTTTATTAATGGCAATGTATATACCGTAAATGAAAATCAACCGACTGCTCAAGCCGTGGTAGTTGAAGGGAATAAAATAATTTTTGTAGGATCGAATGACGATGCAAAAAAAATTATTGATCCGGATACTAAGTTGATCGACCTAGACGGAAAATTAATGCTGCCGGGATTTATTGATAATCATGTTCATTTTATAAGCGGCGGTTTTTATTTGCTCGGTATTGATCTTAGACCTGCAAATTCTACAAAAGAGTTTAGAAAAATTTTAAAGGATTATATAGATAAATATCCATCCAAATGGATTACCGGTGGTTATTGGGATCATGAAAAATGGGAAGTTAAAGAACTTCCGACAAAAGAAATGATTGATGATATTTCTCCACGGACCCCGATTTTTGTTGAGCGTTTAGATGGACATATGGGGCTTGCAAATTCTTATGCATTAAAGCTTGCAGGAATTACTAAAGAAACTAAAAGTCCGGATGGCGGATTGATTGTTAAAGATTCCAAAACCGGTGAACCAACCGGTGTTCTTAAAGATAATGCAATGAATTTAGTATATAACATTATCCCATCTGCAACTGCTGAAGAAAATTATGAAGCAGCATTGGCAGGTTTAAATGAAGCAAAAAAACTAGGCATTACCAGTGTTCAGGATATCACTTTCGATGATGCTCTGGATGTTTTTAATAAACTTAAATCTGAGGGTAAACTTACTTGCAGAATTTATACCAGGATGCCAATCGTTGAATTAAAAAAACTGGTTGAGAAAAATATTCAGGTTGGATATGGAGATGACTTAATCAGGATGGGATCTCTAAAAGCCTTTGCCGATGGATCACTTGGATCAAGCACCGCATGGTTTTTTGATAAGTATAACCAGGATACGACAACTTATGGTTTGCCTATGGATATTATTACTGATGGCAGCATGGAAAAGTGGTGTACTGATGCTGATAAAAATCATTTACAGCTATCCGTTCATGCAATTGGTGACAGGGCAAATTCATTTATGCTGGATCTGTATGAGAAGATAAGTAAAGAGAATCCAAAATGGGATAGAAGATTTAGAATTGAACATGCACAACATGTCAGATTTCAGGATATTCCAAGATTTGCACAACTAAGTGTAATTGCTTCTGTTCAACCTTATCATTGTATTGATGATGGAGTTTGGGCAGAAAAAAGAATAGGACCTGACCGCATAAAATATACATATCCGTTCAAATCTTTTTTAGATGCGGGAGTTAAAATGTGTTTTGGAACTGACTGGTATGTCGCTCCTTTAAATCCCCTGCTGGGATTATACGCCGCAGTCACAAGAAGAACATTAGATGATAAAAACCCGAACGGCTGGATTCCTGAACAAAAGATTTCTATTGAAGATGCAATTAAATGTTACACAATCAATTCAGCCTATGCATCCTTTGAAGAGAATACAAAAGGAAGTATAGAAGTTGGTAAACTTGCCGATCTGATAGTTCTTAGTGAAGATATTCTGAAGATAGATCCTGTAAAAATAAAAGATGTAGAAGTTTTAATGACGATTTTTGATGGAAAAGTTATTTATAATAAATAGCCGATTTACTTGTAAAATATTCTTAAAATCAAATTTGAGATATTAGTTTTTCTATTTAGAATTTATTAACACAAATCTGGAAAGTAATTAAATGAAACATACATCAATGTTCTTTTTAATTTTTGTTCTTTTCGTTTCCTTAGGAGCTATTAACCAGTCTTACTCTCAATCAATTTATTTTTGTGAGGGAGTAGATGATGATGGTGAGCCAATAAACAAGAGTACCAGATTTACTATTCCTGCAGATGGTGGATATTTGTATGTTCTGGTTCAGCTTCCTTACGAAATCGATTGCAGTTCAGTAGAATTTGAGATTTATAGAAATGATAAATATGATAATACCATCTCAATGGATACCGAAAGTAATTGGACATGGTTCTGGAAGCAGATAACTTTTTACAAATCCGGTGAGTTTACAATTGAGTTATATGATTGTAATGATGATATGATTGCATCAGGAACTGTTGAAATCGATAAAGATTAAAATCTTATTTTTTAACGGATTGATCATGAGTTTAAAACATAATTCAATCCGTTTTTTATTTTAAATAGAAATTAAACTGATTTTAAAACCATTCCAATCCATTCATCCATTTTCAAATAGTCAATTTCTACAAATCCCAAAGCAGAATACCTTTGTTGAATTGATTCCCTATCCATTTCCAGCAATCCGGAAAGGATCAAAATACTATCCGGTTTTATTCTTTCTTTAAAACCATCTGCAAGCTCCAGCAAAATATTTTTCTGGATGTTAGCAATGATTAAGTCAAAATCTTTTTCATCAATATCTTTTAGCTCGCATTTTCTAATCTCAACTTTATCGCCAACATTATTCAACTTCGTGTTTTCAATTCCATTATCAAAACACCATTCATCAATATCGAATGCAATTACTTTTTTTGCTCCAAGTTTTGCAGCTGCAATTCCAAGTATTGCTGTTCCGGAGCCTGCATCCAAAACTTTCATGCGGGGTTTTAAATATTTTTCAATAAACATTAAACATATTTTTGTCGTTTGATGATCACCTGTACCGAATGACATTTTTGGGTCTAATGTTAAAACAATTTCACCAGGTTTTGTTTCATATTCTTTAAAGGTTGGCTTGATAATTATTTTATCAGAAACACGCACAACTTCCCTGCTCTTTTCCCACTCCTCATTCCAATTCCGCTCAACAATAAAATTTTCCTGAACGGCAAATTCCCGTAAAAGTTTATTTTCTTTAAGATGATGTAACTCATTTTCAATTGTTTGAATTGTAACCAATTCATCCTGAGCAAAAACTTTTAGACAATTAACTTCTTCTTTTATCCCGTCAATGTTCAGCTCCCATAAAATAGAGGAAAGTATTTCAACGTTAAATGGTTCCGCGGTTATGATATATTCTTTGTATGATTTTTTCATTGATGTACTAATTATTTTTTTTAATAACAGTCGAAGTTTAGGTATAACATATTTATATAAATTACAAGGGCAATGTGTCATTTCGACCAAAGGGAGAAATCTGATTATTTTAATCAAGTAGATTTCTCAGCCTGCCTGTCCGGTATGCAGGTCGAATTCGCCGCGACGAATCCTTCGAAATGACTATCCTAATTTTATGAACATCTCATTTCAGTGAATATCGAATAATAGCACGACAATTTTCTATTTTATTTCCGCTAATATTCTACAAATTTCATCCTGCAAATCTTTTGCCTTAGATGACCATCCAACATAATTCTGCATAAGAATAGAAAATGCTATTAAATGATTTTTCTTTGTGGTCAGATATCCGGATAATGTACTTACTCCGGTAAGAGTACCGGTTTTAGCGTGCACATTATTCCAGGCTGAAGTTTTCCGCATTCTGTACTCAAGTGTTCCATCAACACCTGCGATCGGAAATGAATTGTACAGAATTTCATAAAGTTCTGGATGTTTATCGTAAAAGTATTTTAGAATATTTACGAGTAACTCTGCGCTAACAACATTGTAATGTGAAACTCCTGATCCATCAACAAATCTATAATCTTCAGGATTTAATCCTACACTATCTACTAACCTATCTATTATTTTGATACCACTATCAGCATTAGCAGGTTTGCCAAAATATTTTTCAGACAAAGCATACAAAGTCATTTCGGCACTAAGATTATCACTGGTCTTATTCAGATTAGAAATTATATCACCATATTTTCTTTTAAACGAGTATAAAAGATTTGCAGTCCCGGTCAGTGACTTGACCTTAATATCTCCAATCAATTTTACATTATTTGAATCAAGTACTTCTGAAAAAACGTTTAGAAAATATTTGGCGGGCTCCAAAACATTTACTTTTCCATTATATTTTTTGTAATCGTTCTGCCCTTTAATAATAATTTCATTTTTCCGATTAAACCAATTACGATCAATATTTAATTTATCCTGATTCTTAATTCTTATAACACTTACATATTTTGTATTTGGTGAGACAAAGATTGAATCTTTAAGTCCATCAAAACTTATTTCAACACAATTGTCATTTAAGTTTAACGCACTTAAATACGGAGCATCTGAAGATGGATCATCATCCCACATCCAACCCTTGCCCCAATACAATGAATCTTTGAATGTGACATCACCATATATGCTGCCAAATATTACTGATATATTCAAAGATTTGATCGCATCAGCAAAATAGTAAAAATCTTTAGTTACAAAATCCGGGTCACATCCTCCAACAACGTAAACATCTCCAAATAAAGTGTCGTTAGAGACAACGCCATTATAATAAAGATCGGTTGAGAATTCGTAATCAGGATCAAGGAATAATAATCCTGCAGCAGATGTTAATACTTTCATATTTGATGCAGGACGCAGTAATATTTTTTCATTCTTACTGTAAAGTGTTCTGTTTGAAGTTAAATCTTCAACCTGCATTGAGATCAAACAACTTTCAAAAAATTTATCTTTTAGAACATTTTCTAATTTAGATTTTAAAGATTGAGGGTAAGCAGAAATAAAAAAGATAATTGACAGGAATAATATTCTTTTCATTTCTAAGCCTTAAATTTCCTTCTTCGCAGTAATGACATTATAGTTAATTTAGAAATAGTTTCTAACTCTAAATTCAGCACCAATTTCTTCTTCAACAACTTTGCGGGATTTTTCAATTTCAATTTCATCTAATGAAACTACCGACATCACAACTTTCTTTACATATCGTTTTGATTTAATTGCAAACTGTTTCATCTCTTCAAAATGATTTTCACTTACACGCATTAACTTTGCATACTGTTTAGGATCATAAGAATTCAGGCTTATCGATACAACATCTATTAGATCTTCCATTTCAGGCGTAATATCTTTTTTGTTAATTAAATTTCCATGACCATCTGTATTAATTCTGGTTTTACCTCCCCTTGCTTTTACATATCTGGCAACTTCTTTAACAACCTCCCACCGAATTGTCGGTTCGCCATAACCGCAGAAGACAATTTCTTCATATTTTTTTGGATCACCGATTTCCTTAATATAAACCTCCGCTTGCGGCTCTTCGGATTTAGTCATTTTCAGATTATACCCGCGCAAAAACGGATCATCTTTTCTTCTGCAAAAAGTACAGTCCGCATTACAACGGTTAGTTACGTTAATGTACAGTGAATTGCCAAGCAGATAAGTAAAACTTGTATCGGGAACTTTACCAACACCAAAAAATCTGAATGTATTCAAAGATGTTATTCTTCCTATATCCTCAAGTGAAATTTTATGAATATCAGCAATTTGTTTAGCAACAAATGAAACATAAGCAGGTTCATTTCTTTTTCCGCGATAAGGAACAGGAGTCATAAACGGAGAATCAGTTTCCAGCATTACATGGTTTAAATCAATTTGCTTTATGATCTCACGCAGAGCATCATTTTTTTTATGAGTGATATTTCCCGTAAATGAAATGAAATGATTCATCTTCATGTATTCCAGCGCATCATCCAGTGATCCGTTAAAACAGTGGAATTGTGCTTTCAAACCCGAACCACAATAGCCCTGAATAATTTCCATCATATCTTTATCAGAATCACGATTGTGAATTACAACAGGAAGATTCAGTTTAACTGCCAGATCAAGCTGAGATTTGAATGCTTGTATCTGTTTATCTTTTGGTGAGAAATCATAATAATAATCTAAACCAATTTCCCCGATTGCAACAACTTTTGGATGCTTTGTCAACTCTTCGATTTTGGAAATTAAAGATTCATCCCATTCTTTTGTATCGTGTGGGTGAACACCAACTGTGGCGTAAATATTTTCGTACTTTTCAGCAAGGGAAATTGCTTCCTGCGCGGTTTTTAAATCAGTTGCAGGAACAATTATAAAATCAACTCCATTTTCTTTTGCACGAAGGATAACTTCATCGATGTCATCTTTATAGTTTTCAAAAAATAAATGGGCGTGAGTATCAATAAACATTTAAATCACTTCACCAATCAATAGTGGATGTTCGTGAGCATCGTGAGCAACCTGGAATGCCTGAAGTTTACTTTCCTTAGAAACTACTGCAATCAAACCAATACCGCAGTTAAATACTTTATGCATTTCGTCGCTGGAAATATTTCCTGTTTGCTGAATAAGTTTAAAGATTCCGGGCATTTCCCAGTTACCCCAATGAATAAGCAGACTCAAACCCTTAGGAATGATGCGCATAGTGTTTCCAACTATACCTCCACCCGTTATATGTGAAAGTCCTTTTAACTCAATAGAATTCTTTAATGTGGAAATAAGATGCAGATATGACTTGTGAATTTTCAGCAGCTCGTTACCAAGTGCATTATTGATTTCATCAGGTTGATCTGTCAATTTATATTTTTCTAACAAAACTTTTCTCGCAAGTGAATAACCATTAGTGTGTAAACCGGTTGATGGAAATCCGATTAATAAATCCCCTTTTACTATATTTTTTCCATCAATTATTTTTGATTTATCAACGACGCCAATAATAGTACCTGAAACGTCATAATCCTTTTCATCATATAATCCCGGCATCTCAGCAGTTTCGCCGCCAATTAAAGCACAATCATTTTCTTGACATGCAATCGAAAAACCTTTAATAACATCTGCAGCTTTATCGGGATTTAATTTTCCTGTTGCATAATAATCTAAAAAGAAAAGTGGTTTTGCTCCGCAAACAGCGATATCATTAACACAATGATTGACAAGATCCTGTCCAATCGTATCGTGCTTATCCATTTCAATGGCAATTTTCAACTTTGTTCCAACTCCATCAACACTGGAAACTAAAACAGGTTTTTCATAATCAGAAAAATCAGGCTCATAAAAAGCTCCAAACATTCCTATATCTGCAAGAACACTTTTATTAAAAGTTGATTTAGCGTAGGATTTTATTTTATCAACAGTCTTCTCACCCGCCTCAATATCAACACCCGCTGCTTTATATGTTTGATCCAATATTTGCTCTCGTCTTTATTATAATGATTTAAATAAAATATATTCTATATCCGGAACAAATATAAAATAATATTCCTTTAAGTGATAAGTATAAATTTGATTCAAAAATTGTTTTGAGTAAAAGTGAATAAAAATAATTTTATTGCTGCTGATTAAAGCAGATCTGAAATTCTGATAATATTTTGTCTATGTATTTTATGATTAAACTAACTTTTTTATCTCACATTTATCACATTCAAACTGAAGAGTTGTGTGAGTTATTACATACTTTTCGTGCAGCTTATTTTCAATCTGCTTTTGTATTTCTGAAGTTTCCTTTACAGAAATATCATCAACATCAATATGGGCTTCAAAATGAGTTTCATTATCATTCAGCTTCCACAGATGAACATGATGGATATTATTTACTCCCTGAATTTTCTCAACTAAAATTTTTATGTCGTCCAGGTTTATTCCTGACGGATTGGACATCATTAAAATATCAATAGATTCTTTTAATATTTTATAAGTCTGATAAAGAATGTACAGCGCAATCAGAACTGTAAGAATCGGGTCAATCCAGTAAACTTTATAAAAAATTATAAACACAGCACCAATAATAATTGCTATACTCGAAACAGCATCACTCAAAAGATGAAAGTAAGCCGCTCTGATATTTATATTATTCTCAGAACCCTTTTTAAGTAATAGAGCACCAATCACATTCGGAATAAAACCAAAAACTGCAACAACCAGCATCAATACACCTGCAATTTCATTCGGATTAAAAAATCTTTCAACAGCTTCTCTGATAAGAAAAAAACTAATTATTATCAACGTGCTGGCGTTGACCACTGCCGCAATAATTTCTGCACGTTTTAATCCAAAAGTATACTTAGGTGTTTTTGGTTTTTTGCTCAACCGGAGAGCTATAAATGTAACCACTATAGCTACGGCATCACTAAAATTGTGCATTGCATCAGAAATCAGAGATAAACTACCCGATATTATACCACCTATGATCTGAACTATTGTAATAAATATATTCAGAGCCATCGTAATAAATAGATTCTTTTCTGAAGTTTCTGAAATGTGATTATGTGAATGATTGTGCGACATACTGATGTAAAATTACTAATGATTAATCCGAGTTAAAAACTATAATTTTAATCATAATATGTATGCAAAATTTAAACCGATTCCATTCGGAAGGAAACATGGATTTACTTTAATTCCCGTATTATCTGCATCATCATCAAACATTACAACAGCCTTACCGATAAAATATCCAATACCGGCACCTAAAATTGTATCAGATAGCCAGTGATTATCACTATACATTCGCTGCATTACTGTGGTTGCGGCTAACGCGTATAGTCCGATAGATACATATGTATTATTAATTCTGTTTGATAATATCGAAGATAACGTAAATGCCACTGTTGTGTGACCGGAAGGAAAAGAAGTGAAATCATTGTTAGTTTGAAAAAGTTTAAAGTGATTATATCCATCATTAGTATACGGTCGGCTTCTACCGGAAAAACTTTTAATCAGCGTTGTTGTTAATCCCGCAAAAAATAACCCTTCAAACAACATTCTGCCGGTTACGCTAAACTCTTTACTACCGATGATCTTACCTCCCAGATAAATCGTTCCTGAAAAAATAGCTGCATTTTTTATCTCACCATAGAACTCACCAACTTTTGTTATTTTATCCAAACTCTTGCTCTGATTTCTAGCCCAAAATTCCCGATTACTTTTATCTAATAAGTAGGCAAGTGTTGTAGTAGTTAATACTGCACCTGTAATTACCCAATCCTTTGTGTCAAATGAAAGCGGTGCAGTTACTATTTTTATTCCAGTATTATAACCTGATTCAAAATCCTGAATAAATGATGGTACTTGCTTGGTGGAATCCACCGGAGTAAAATTATTTTGAGCAAATGTAATTACTGATGAGATATATAGTATAATTGAAATAAATATTATAGAGAAATTTTTTGATCGCATATGGATGGTTCTTTAAATCAATAATTAAGATAATTATTATAATTTGGATGCAAATTACATGTATTAGTCTACAACTAATAGAATATTAATATTCAAATGTTGATGTAATTTAATGATATTATTTTTGTTTACTTGCTATGTATTTTATGATATCAGCTTTTTCCATTGTGATCAATCCGCCGCAATCAGCTTCTTCAAAAATATTATGCAGTACTGGTAAAAATTTTTCTATCTTTTCAAATTCATCAACAATTTCAATAATTACAGGCAAATCCTCTGAAAGTCTCAATATTTTGGATGTATGAATTCTACTGTTGCTTCCAAAACCCATTACGCCTTTAAATACTGTTGCCCCGGCAAGCCCGGCTTTACGAGCTTCGATTACAATCTTTTCATAAACCGGAATATGCTGATGCTTATCGGATTCGCCCACAAAAATTCGAACTAACTTTGCTTCACCTTTTAATTCCATTTTATACTCCGGTTAAAAATTTAGAAAATTTATATGCGATAAAAAGTGCCACCAGCGTTAGTAATACATTGAAGATAATGTTACCTCCCGCAAGGAGATAATCTCTTTCTTTTAAAAAATTAATTGTTTCAAAGGAGAATGTTGAGAAAGTAGTAAGTCCTCCGCACAAACCTATAGTTAAAAAAATTCTAAGCTGCTGAGAAATTAATTGATTTGCATCCAGGTAGAACATTATTATGCCAAGGAAAAAACTGCCAAGTATGTTGACACCTAAAGTACCATATGGAAAAGTGGAAGGCAGATATTTATAAACAAAATCTGAACCCCAGTAACGCAGTACACCACCTAAACCGGCCCCAAAGAACACAATTAAATAATTTTGCAATTTAAAATCTCCTATACAATTGATAGATTTTATAGGTAGGAGTTATTAGTCCGGCTAAAGAAGTTGGACGGTTTTCCATATTTGTAGAAGATGGTGAACTCCATCACCGCACCCAAAATTAATAACCGGAAAAGTGAAAAACAATGATTACAATTTTATGAATAACTAATTGTTCACCCAAAATAAATATACTTTTACTCTTCACTTATCTGCAGAAAATAATTTTGCTTAATTATTTAAAACAGATTTACGATAAATGATGGTTAATGCAGTTTCTCTATGTGATCTACAATGGATCCGTCTATAACTGATTTAATGGCATCATCAATATTTTTAATATCTGTAAGAATCGGTCTAATATTTAATTGAAGCAGACTTTGATACGCACCGTTTCCCATTCCACGTGCAAGTAAAACCTGACAATCTTTGATTGCTTCAGCCATACTTACATGTTTACTGTGCGAATGCCCATCTGATCCGTGATGTTCATCATGGTGATGTTCCTCGTTTGCAAAATTGTTATGACCAAGTTTTTCTCGGCGTTCACGCTTAACAACTTTACCGTTTTCAACAAATAATACTTCATAAAATTTTGCTCTTCCAAAATGCTGACTGATAGTTGTTCCATCATCTGTTACTGCTGCGATATTGATTGTTGTGCTTTCCATTTTTTCTCCAATACAATTTTTATAAAAATTTAGTTTAATTATTGTGTCTTATTTTCGATTTAAAATTAGATGTATAATTATAGCTGTCTTATTTTTTGACCACGGTTTTCTACATACAACATTTTCTCTGGCATTTGGATTGCCACAACTTTGCCGCGTGCAGTAACTATGCCATTTGCTGAAACTGATATTTCTGAAATAACTTTCTTCCCTTTTAGCTCGAGTAATTTTCCTCTCAACTCAAGTTCAACACCAAGCGGAGTTGGTTTAATATAATCAACCTGAAGAGATGCTGTTACGAATCTAAATGGAGGCAAAGAATTAGGTTCTCTGTTTTCTGCTCGATAAGCTGCCAATGCAGCCGTTCCTGTTCCATGGCAGTCAATTAATGATGCAATCAATCCACCATAAACGTAACCGGGAATTGCAGTGTGATATTCTTTTGGTGTAAAGTGAGAAACCGTTTCGTCACCATCCCAAAAACTTTTTATTTGATGACCATGTTCATTTAATCTGCCGCATCCGTAGCAGTGTGCCACATCATCGGGATAGTAATCCTGTATAGGCTTTATGTACATTGAGATATTAGATTTATATAGTTCTATTATATTTTAACATCCGCCAACTACACGTTTTAGTTCTTTCTTAACTGGTCCCGCTGACTTATTATTTTTAATGAGGATCGGAATAATTTCTTTAGCCTTATCTCTAAACCGGTTTTGATAAACTTCATCAATATTTTTTGGATTTTCAATTGGGTTAAAGTTTAATATCTGATCGTTGAATGCTTTCAGACCACCTTCTAAAATTTTAATACGCTTATAGCCAAGTTCCGATGCAATGATTGCCATTTTTCTTTCTGTCATTTCATCATCCGCAACAAAAACATTTATTTTATGTTTAAGTCTGAGCAATTGATTAGGTTCTTTTTCAAATAAGTTATCAATCGTAAACAAAGTTGATTTGGGCATACTTTCCTTTGTGTACTCTTTTTCCGTTCTGAAATCTATTATCTGAAATTTATCATCCTGATCATCCATTAAACGATAGGCAAATTCATCTGCACTCATTGTTTCAAGGTTATATGTTTTAACAAAATTTGTATCCTCAACCAATTGTGTTAATGATGCTTTTCTATCAGGAAAAATAAAAGCAGAGACAGCCATCAAAAATCCAATTGAAGCAATTCCGATATAATATGGAGTAAAGCGAATCGGTGATTTACTAACTTTGTTAACTTTATTTTCCACTATGGAAGCAATCCAAAATGCTGATAGTGCCATTACTACCATTATGAAAGCAAAAACATTTTGCGACATTCCAAGTGTTTCAAAAAATCTTGGACTCCCCAAGTTTGTTGCTTTATAAAGTGGTTCAAAAATCGGATAACCTTCTGCAAAAACTATCACGCCGAAAAAAGCTCCAACTATAAAAATCATAGCATCTATTTTACCAATTGCTGCGGCACATACACTTGTTCCGGGGCAAAATCCGCCGACCACAAATCCTAATCCCATTATTAGTCCGCCTATAATTGCCGACCAAAGAAATGTCGGATTAATGTAAACAAGATTCATATCAAGCAAACCAAAATGATTTAGACCCATCACTCCAATCATTGCAACAATACCTGCTGTAAAAAAAACGCGAAGCACTGTAAAATCATAACCGTAAAATAATCCTACTAATTTTTTAGAAGTAGAAAATCCGGCTTGTTCTAAAATTGCACCGAATAAAATTCCTATTACAAGTGCAACAATAAAATTTAAGTTATTACTAATTATATCTGGAACTAATGGTCCCATTTCAAAATCTCCTTATTATATCCAAAATTTTCTAAAAAAGTAAGCAAAGGCATAGGCACCGGCAAAGATGGCAAACATTGTTATAATTCCTCCGGTTGACATTACAGCCATTCCACTTAAGGCAGCACCGCTAGTACAGCCACGCCCAAGCTGTGAGCCGACTCCCCAAAGTAATCCGCCAATTAATGCTCCCGCAATTCTAATATTATTTGTAGTGTGCGGACCTTTTTCCAATTTAAAATCTAAACGGTTTGAAATTAATCCGGATAAAAATGCTCCTATTAAAACGCCCGTAACTTCAAAGACTAACCAGTTCATTAATGGACTTGAACCAGGATGTTCTTTTCCATATTCATCATAAAATTTTGTATTTGCAGTATGTGTTGGTGCAACTTTTTCAACAACTGTAACAGCATAACTTTTAAATGCTCCGCTAGCACCAAGCCCACGCCCCGTTATATAAATTGTTGCAATCAATAATAGGCCAAGTAGAACTCCGGCCAAATATGGATTCATATATTTAGTTTCTTGCATTAGTAATCCTCTATTCAAAAGTTTGTGTTGTTAATTTTGGGTCGGATATTTTTTCTTCATCTTTATGAGCATCTTCAAGTTCTTCATAACCTGTTAACATCGCTCTTAAATTTGATGTTACAGTTTCACCCGTGGTGATTAGATAAAGATGCGTAACTATAAAAATGACTAACAAGATTGCCGCAACAGTATGAAATATCGCAATGAACTCAAGGGATTGAATATTGATTGCTTCAATTCCCTGCCGGCTTGGATAACGATAAAACATATATAACAAACCGGAAGTAACACTTAACGGAATGACTAAAATTTTTAAACCAAAGTAGGTCAGTTTTTGTAATGGATTAAGTTTGCTTAGAACAGTTTTTTTAGTCGGATGGGGTGCATTTCGGAAAATTCCGAAGATGTAATAATCCAACTGCGCTTTTATGTTTTTAAAAGTCGGCAAATATTGTTTGTATTCTCCGGTTGTCAGGTGCCAGAAGATCGTAAAAATAATCAGCCCGATAAACATATATGTAGCAACGTTGTGATATCGGACTGCATCCCTGTATCCAAAAAAGGAATATGTACCATGTATTTCAAATCCGGTAAATGCAAGAAAAAATATTAATATGGCTTGCATCCAATGCCAGAATCTTTCGAAGCTTTTATAAATATATATCTGTCTTTTACTCATTTTGACACCTCTTTTTTTAACTTCCTGTAGGTAAAAACTCTAATCGCTGCATGAATAAAAATTCCAAAAAGAGAAATAATGATCAGCCACTTTCCACCTTCATCAACAAAAGATGAGTAATCTCTTCCCGGCATATAAAAATCATTCAAATTTGCCAGACGACTGTTTTGTCTTGTATGGCAGCTATTGCATTGAAGTGTGTTTTCTTTGGTTGCTACCATATGATTTACAGGCCAGTACATTTCTGTTTTGATAAATGAAACTTTACCGCTAAATGGTAATCCGGCGTCTTTCATCCCAACCTCAGAAGCTTTCACCCAATTAAAATCTTTCCAGAAAGCACCTTCACCAACTGTGTCTGCATAAAGTTTAGGTTGAATTAAAATTTTATTTATTGGATCAAACGGTTGTTTTGCGATATGAATTTTAACAGGAACAATTTTAGATTCATTATCCGCATAAGAACCATGTAGCTGATTTAGAACAATTGATTTTGTAGTATCCTGAATTTTATCACCTTCAAGGTAGTGTGATGCAGTTCCATTAAACCATATGTAATCCGGCTTAACATTTCTCTCCCATACAAAACTTCCTTTTATTGATAGATAAGTATGATTGCCAAGACTATCATCTTCTTCGTACGGTTCACCATTTTTTAACTTACCCGCAGTTGACCAATCCCAGTACATTTTAGTTGAGTTTCCTTTAGCATAAGTGGGTATATGACAAGTTTGACAAGCAACTTTTAATGTATGCTCATTTAAAATATCATCTTTGTGGGGGGTTGCAGTATGGCACTGTTCACAAGTATTACGATTGTGACTCATTGATGAAAGTGAGTAAACTTTTCCTGAAATGTTATGCTGCTCAGTGGTATGGCAATCAACGCACTGCAGGTTTGCTCCGTCCGATGCCATATGAATATCTATATCTTTAGTTGGTTCGAACTGTGACATTTCAAGATCACCGTGCTTTACATTATTTCCGCCGCCGCCGTAAAAATGGCAAACGCCGCAGTTACTTCGTTTTGGTTTACCTACGCTCTGTGCAATTTTATTGAAGTCAAGTGTTGCAAGTGGTGCTCCGCCTTTTTCAGGCGCTTTTGCATAAGTTTCGGAATTGTCGTGACAAACAAGACAATCTATATTAGTTGAATCCGTAAGTACAGTTCTCTTTGAATCCATGCCAAAACCAATATGGCACTTTGCACAACTTTCTTCATTACCTTGCGTACCGATGCAGAAATTGTTTATCGCATTACCTTTACCTAAATAAATTACACCACGACCCTGCACATATTCTTCACGTTCCCAATTCCAATGATTAGAATTCATTACCTGATGTGCAGTTTTGTTATGGCAATACTCGCAAACTTTGGTTACTTCCTGCGGTGATGTAAATTTTTGCTGGAGTACTGCAAATTTGCTGTGATCAACCGATGGAGTTTCCTTTCGGTTGTACTTTTCTTTTAGCTGCATTATGATAGTTGGTTCAGAATCCTTTTGTGATAGATTTCCTATTGCAAGAACGATAAGCAGACTAATTAATGCTAGAATTACGACTATCTTTTTCATGTTGAAAATATAAATGATTAATATGAAATTAGTTTAGGGCATAAACTATTTTTGATTTACCCACTTTTTAAATACATCAACAAGAATTTCAAGAGAAGAAAAAATATTCTCAAGTTCTTTCTTGTCTACATTTTGCAAAATTTTATTATGTAGTTCGCTGTAGTTCTGATGAAGATTTGATATTAACGGAGCTGCTTTAGGCATAAGTTTAACAATAATCACGCGTTTATCATTTGAATCCTTTACGCGCGAGAGAAGGTTTTTATCCTCAAGAGAGGTTAAAATATGAGTTATTCTGCCAGGTGTTAATTTTAATAAATCCCGAAGTTCCTTAATTGTATAAGTAGGTGAAACTGCAAATAATTTTAAAAACCTCACTTCTGTGGGAGATAAATTAAAACTTGAAGCAAAATATTCTTCTTTTATATTGCAATTACGAGTTAGTTCACAAATCAACTCGGCAATTGGTTCCATCTTATCAGGCATTACAGCAAAACGTATATTATTTTATAGTCTAAAATATAAACGAGTATTGAATTATTCAAGATATTTATTAATAACAATTATTAGTCATAGTTATAAATGCCAAAAGAATCAAAAATTCAGATATTTTCAAATTTAGTATATGAATAATCAATAAAAATAAATTTTAGGATTTGCTTGTTGTTTAGTTTCAGAAAACTTCAGGATATTTTTTCATTTATTGATATATTTGCAAATTAAAAGTTAAATTAATTGCAAAAATGTTTATAAAATGATTCACGAAGATTTAAATGATAGAGAAAAGACTATTCTGAGATCAATTGTACAGCAGTTTATTTTAACTGCCTCACCAGTTGGTTCAAGAAATATTACGAAAAGATTTAATGTTGGTGTATCACCTGCAACAGTTCGCAATATAATGTCCGATCTTGAGGAAACCGGTTTTATAAATCATCCTCACACTTCTGCAGGCAGAGTACCAACTGATAAGGGATATCGGTACTACGTTGATACGCTGATGGAAATTGAGAAACTAAAAAATTCTGAGAAAGGGATAATTGATAAAAATCTGGATCAAAGTATTTTAGAAACTGATGAGATCTTAAAAATTGCTTCTCGTTTATTAAGCACCATTACAAAACAAATCGCTTGTGTTACATATCCAACACTCGATAATGGTATACTCGAAAAAATTCAGCTGGTTATCCTTTCTTCAACCAGGCTACTTGTTGTAGTAAGCATAAAATCGGGACTTGTAAAAACTTTAACACTTGAATTCGAAAGTGCGATTGAAAATACAAAACTTCAAAAGGTTGAATTATTATTGAATGAGAGACTAAATGGACTTACGTTTCAGGAAATTCGTAAGACTTTTAAGGAAAGATTTTTTGATGTAGCTGATACTGAGAAACCAATAATCAGGCTCTTTATAGATTCAGTTGATAAAATATTTAAAGACCACAAAAAAGATGATAAAGTTGTAATTACAGGAGCAACAAATGTAATTCATCAACCTGAGTTTGATGATCCTGGTAAATTTCAAAGTGTTATTGAATTAATTGAAGACAAGGATATTATAATTCATATTATGGATAAAAGACGACTTGAGAACTCTAATAATGTTTTGATCTCAATCGGCAGTGAAAATGAGGATGAAAAGTTTAATGAATACAGTTTGATCACCAAGGAATATTCTTTTGGAGAAACATCGGGCACTGTTGGAATTATTGGTCCAAAGCGAATGGATTATTCAAAAGTTGTTGCAATTGTTTCATATCTTGGAGATATGTTGTCAGAAGTTTTAACCGGAAATAAATAAGGAGTGATATTTTAAATGTCGAAGCACAAAACAGATAATGAAAAGAATGATGATCTGAATGAAAAGATCAGTGAGAATCAAAACGCGAATGAGAATGCAAAAACTGAATCTGAAGAAACGAATCCGATTGACAGCGGCGAAGAAAAAATAAGTGCTCTTCAACAGGAAATAAATCAGTATAAAGAATTGGCTCTGAGAAAAGCTGCTGAATTCGAAAACTATAAAAGAAGAACAGAAAACGATCAGCTTAATTTGCTTAAATATGCCGCTGAATCTTTAATCATTAAATTGCTTCCTACAATCGATGACCTGGAAAGATCGCTGTCTCACATAAATGAAGAGACCGACATTCAAAAAATTAAAGAAGGCGTTCAACTTATATATAACAAATTCCTGAAAACACTGGATGAGCAAGGTATTAAGAAAATAGAATCAATTGGTAAACCTTTCAATGTTGATTTTCACGAAGCATTAATGCAGAGATCTGATGATTCGGTTCCACCACATACAGTTATAGACGAACTTGAGACCGGATATATGTACAAAGACCGGGTAATAAGACATGCAAAAGTTATAGTAAGTGAAGATTAATTTTTATATCAATTAAAAAAAGAAATTAATGACTAAAAGAGATTATTACGAAATTCTTGGTGTTGAACGGACTGCATCTAAAGAAGAACTGAAGAAAGCATACCGAAAGCTAGCTATGCAATATCATCCTGATAGAAATCCGGGAGATAAGGAATCCGAGGAGAAATTTAAAGAAGCCGCAGAAGCCTATGAAATTTTAAACAATGATGATAAACGTGCAAAGTATGATAGATTTGGGCATGATGGTGTTAGAGGAAGCGGTTATGGTTCGCAGGGATTTTCTGACATAAATGATATCTTCTCACATTTCTCTGATATTTTTGGAGGCGGCTCATCTATCTTTGATGATTTTTTTGGCGGCGGACAGCAGCGTGGTAGACAACGTGGACGCGGGGTTCCCGGTTCTGATCTGAAAGTAACATTAAAACTTACACTTGAAGAAATTGCCGAAGGAACTTCAAAGAAGATCAAAATAAAGAAGCAGGTTAAATGCGATAAATGCAACGGATCAGGTGCGGAAGGAAGTACATCAAAAAAGAAATGCCCTATTTGTAATGGTACAGGAGAAATAAGATCTGTCTCTCGTTCAGTTTTTGGGCAGTTTGTAAATATAACTGCCTGCGCAAATTGTAATGGTGAAGGAGAAGTTATAGATACACCTTGTAAAAAATGTATGGGTGATGGAAGAGTAAATGAAGATGTGCAGGTTAAAATTGATGTTCCGGCCGGAGTTCATGAAGGAAGTTATATGACAATGCGCGGTGAGGGAAATGCAGGAAAACGCGGTGGACATTCCGGTAATATTATTGTAGTATTTAAAGAAGAGGAACACGAATATTTTCTAAGAGAAGAAGATGATATTGTGTATGATCTGAACATAACGTTTCCTGAAGCAGTTTTGGGAACCGAAGTGGATGTGCCTACTCTTGTTGGTAAAGCAAGACTTAAAATTGATCCGGGAACGCAGCCAGGTAAGCTGTTAAAGATGCGTGATAAAGGAATTAAGCATTTAAATCATTCGGGCCGAGGTGATCAAATCGTAAGAATTATGGTAAACATCCCAACAAAACTTAACAGTAAAGAAAAGGAGTTATTAAAGGAATTAGCTGAACTGCCGAATTTTAAAACTTCTGATAAGGAAAACGGTAAGGGATTTTTTAGGAGATTTGGTTTATAATTGGATAAGAATTGTTAACTTTCTAAACAAAAAATTAATTCATTGAAAAACTCGGGGGCAAGATGCTCGAGCAGCTTTCAAAAAAAATTGGTTTAACGCAAACTGAATTAAAAATTAGTCTTTTTGTTGTTCTTATCTTTGTTGCAGGACTAACTTATCAAATTTTTTTTAATGATAGAGAAGAAGTTCCATATCAGATATTTGATTATTCTGAAGAAGACCGGAAATTTTATGGTGCTAATCAAGATTCTTCCGCTTTATCTGTACAAAAAAGTGATGATAAAGAGGTTGACTATAAGCAGGAAGTTTTGGATTTTAACACATCAAGATTTGGTAATATTCAGAAAAAAAAATTACCGGCTGAAAAAAGTATAAATCTAAATACTGCAAAGCTGGAAGAACTTATTGATTTACCGGGTATTGGAGAAAAAACAGCTCAAAAAATTATTGAATACCGCGATATACATAAACAGTTTAAGAGTATTGATGAACTGATAAATATCAAAGGTATCGGACAGAGCAAATTAGCTAAAATTAAAAAGTACATTTTTATTGATTAACGTTTAACATTATATTTTTTCCGGAGGAAAAATGTTTTCCAAAAATTCGAAAAATGAAGATCCTTGGTACGTACACGCAGGTTTATATTTTATAATTGCCGTTTTAACATTTCTTTTAATAAAAGTAGCCGTTATTGATCCAACAGCGGAAGTACAATCTGAAAAATATTTTAAAACCGAGACTAGATTAAGAATGACTAATCTTAAAGAAGCTCAGATTCTTTATGAGAAGAAGAACAAAGAATTTTGCGGAAGTTTGGATAAATTAATTGATTTTATTAAAAACGATAAATTTGTTGATAGCGTAGTAAATGCATTTGATTCTCTTACAATGAAACCTGCAAATCCTTTTAAAGTATTATCAGACGGTAAGTTTACTCCTGATAGTCTTTACACTTCCCCTAAGACAAATCAAAGATTTGTTATGAAAATTGATACTTCTGTTGTAAGTGATACAGTTGTAAATCCAAGAGGAAAAATCTTAAGGGTAGAAACCAAAACCGTTGTTGGTAAAAAATACTACATTGAAGATCCAAACGGCTACGGCACCATTGGCAGTCTTGATAATGATGCATTAAAGAATACTGCTTCGTGGGAATAATTTTATAAGTAATGGCTGGATTTGAAAATCATATTGGATTTAACATATCCGGTTCTAAGCTGCAGGTTGTTGAAGTAAATTATATTGAAGATCAGTTTAAACTTGTTAATGTTGATGAAACTTACTTTAACGATCGGATAGATTTTGAAATTGATAAAGAAACAAAAATAAGCGCCCTGCTGCAGGGCGCTTTTGATGAACTGCTGATCAAAAAAAATTTTAATAGTAATTCCGCTTCTTTCACACTCCCTTTCGAACTTTTTCACACAATGCAAATGCCTTATGATACAACTCTATTATATCAGGATTTACTTGATGAGTTTAAATGGGAACTTTCGATACTCTACCCTTTTATCTCAACAAAAAATTTAGTGCTTCAGTACTTCGAAATTGAAAAAGGACCGTTTAATGAAATGGGTTCTGCTCTTGTATTTGCAGTACAAAGACGGTATTTACAAATACTTGATTCATTTTGTAAAAAAAACAATTTAAAACTTAAATTTGTAGATAACCTTCACATTGCCGCTGAAAGATCATTATCCGTAAGTAATGCTATTATGTACAAAGGATTAACTCTAAGTGTTTATTTTAATAATAAATTTCTGTCAATGTTTTTCGCTTTCAACGGTAAACCGCTCTACTTCAAAGTAATTCCATTGAACGATGCTAGTGAAATTACTGATCATTTAATTAAAGAAACATCGCGTTCACCAATCTTAAATATTGATAAATCACAAATAGAAGCTGCTTTTATTTCAGGGGATGAAATATCAGGAACCGTAGTTCAAACTTTAAAAAAAGCTTTAGGTCTGGATTTTATTTTATTCAATCCATTTGATAAGATTAGACCAATACCCGAACTTTATGAAAATAAATTGTATCTGGAAAAGTATAATTCATTTTCATCAGCTGCAGGTATCGCTTTCAGAATTGCGTAATGTCTTCCATAAATAATTATGAGAATTAGAATTATATCCGGCATTTTTAAAGGAAGATTTATTAATGTTCCCCAATCAAAATTATTACGACCAACCGCAGACAGAGTTAAGGAAACACTTTTTAATTTATTAAATAACAAAATTGATTTTGAAGGAATAAATGTGCTTGAACTTTATGCCGGATCCGGTTCACTTGGATTGGAATGCATCAGTCGTGGTGCTGGCGCTGTTACATTTGTTGAAAATAATTTTCTAATCTGTAAAAATTTAAAAGAGAATATAAAATCGCTTAAAGTTGAAAACTTATGTGTAATTGAAAAATTAAAAGCAGTTGATTTTGCAAAACGAATTCCCCAACAAAAATTTAATTTAATTTTGGCAGACCCACCCTATTTTAAAGATGATATTTATCAGGTTGTTGAGAACTTTAAACTGAATAATTACCTGAAAAAAAATGGTTTGATGATTATCGAAAGATCAATTGAAACAAAATCTGCAGACATTGAAAACTTTAAATTCGAACCTTTTAAGATTATTGGTGATACTTGTCTGTACGAACTTTATGAATAGTTTCATTTTATAATAATTATTTCTACTTTTCATTACATCAAAACAGAGTTTTAAAATGAAAAAAGTACTTTATCCCGGCACATTTGATCCTGTTACGTACGGACACATCGATATTATTAAACGTGCGGTTAATTTATTTGATGAAGTTATTGTAACGGTTGCTGTTAATCCTACTAAGAACCAATTATTTTCTACAGCGGAGCGCGTGATGATGCTGAAAGAAAGTCTTAATAATTATGAACGTGTTAGTGTGGATTCTTTTGATGGATTGGTTGTAGAACATGCAAAACAAGTCGGTGCAACTGGAATTATCAGAGGATTGCGCCAGATAAGTGATTTTGAATTTGAATTTCAGATGGCGTTAATGAATAGAAAACTTGCAGGTGATATTACTACAATATTTTTAATGCCTCACGAAAAGTATACTTACCTTAATTCCACTGTAATCCGAAACCTCGCTTCTCTACACGCAGACGTAAGTGATTTTGTTCCTCCAAATGTACACGAGGCTTTGAAGAAAAAGTTTTAGAATTAATTTTTAGAAATTAAATGAGTATTGGAGGTGAAACATAGAACCTAACTTAGCAATATTTGGAAAGTACAAAATACGCCGCCATTACGATGAAGATAAAGAAGTATGGTACTTTTCTGTTGTTGATATAATTCAAGCCTTAACCGACCAACCAAATTTTCAAAGAGCCAGAAATTACTGGAAAGTGCTTAAAAACAGACTTTCCAAAGAAGGAAGTGAGACGGTTACAAAATGTAACCGACTGAAAATGAAAGCAGCAGATGGTAAAAACTATTTAACGGATGTTGCTGATCCTGAAACGATTTTACGTTTAGTCCAATCGGTTCCTTCTCCAAAAGCCGAACCAATTAAATTATGGCTTGCTAAAGTTGGATATGAAAGGATAAAAGAAATTGCTGATCCAGAAATTTCATTAAATCGTGCAAGAGATTATTGGAAAAAATATGGCAGAAGTGAAAAATGGATTCAGCAAAGGATGCTTGGACAAGAAACAAGAAATAAGCTTACTGATTATTGGAGAAATCATGATATTAAAGAAGGAGATGAATTTGCTATCTTAACAAATCTAATTCATCAAGAGTGGACGGGCATTAGTGTTAAAGATCATAAAAGTCTTAAAGGACTGAAGACACAAAACTTAAGAGATCATATGAGTGAAGCAGAACTTATATTTACAGCATTGGCAGAACTTTCTACCAGACAAATCGCTGAAACTATAAAAGCAACCGGGCTAATTGAAAATAAAGATGCGAGCAGAAAAGGTGGCAAGATTGCTAAAAATGCAAGACTTGAACTAGAAAAGAAAACCGGCAAATCAGTTGTATCTTCAAATAATTTTTTACCGCCTGAAAAAAAGAAATTGAAATAAAAACTTTTAAATTTGTTTATAGAAAGAGGCTTTCTCAAAAGTTGGGTCGCATATGTCATTCCCGTGAAAACGGGAAGCTACGGTACCCAAATAAACGAAGAATAGATTCCCAATTTCGTGGGAATGACGTTCAAGTGTTTTTTACTTTTGAGACAGCCTATTTTTTATTTTAAAAGAATCATCTTCTTAGTTTCAACGTAATCCCCTGCTCTTAATTGGTAATAATAAATCCCACTTGCCAGGTGAGATGCATTAAATTCAACATTATAATTTCCCGCACTTTTTTCTTCGTTAACTAGTGCTGCAATTTCTTTACCTAATACATCGTAAATTTTTAAAGTAACAAATTGCGTACTGCTTATTGCGTATTGAATATTGGTACTAGGATTAAACGGGTTTGGGTAGTTCTGGGAAAGAGAAAATTTATTTGGTTGAATGGAGTTGTTTTCTTCATCTTTAATAAAAGTAAAACCACCATTTGTGGTTTTTAAAATTGTACCACCATCACCTACAATTGTTGCTGTATTTGAATCTTTAAATGAGACAGAAACAAGAGTATTAACTGTTCCACTTGACTGAATTCCCCAGTTTGTACCTCCATTATATGTCCGAAGGACTGTCCCACCATATCCAACTGCAATACCATTATTTATATCTGCAAATGAAACTCCAAGTAGGTGATTATTTGTTCCACTTGTTTCTTCAAACCAATTTAAACCTCCATCCGTTGTTCTAAGAATAAGTCCATGAACATTTATAGTAGTAAAACCAATAATTGTTGCATTGTCGGGATTTATAAAACTTATATCATTAATCATATAATAAGATCCTAAAGATTTATGGATCCAATTCTTTCCACCATCCGTTGTTCTTAATATAGCACCAAGCTCGCATACAGCAATTCCATAGTTTGAATCAATATAAGATATATCTATAATTCTTTGGAAATATCCGCTTTCTTGCAATTGCCAAGTATTACCACAGTCTGTTGTTCTCAAAATTGTTCCATTATCACCGACAACTGTCCCATTATTTCTATCTATAAATGAAACACCCCATAAGTGGTTAGTTGTTCCACTAATTTTTGTAACCCAGTTTTTACCCCCATCGCTTGTCTTAATAATTAATCCATTCTCGCCGACAATAAAGCCAGTATTTATATCAATAAATGCAACATCTTTAAGTGAATTGGTAGTGCTACATTCCTGTAAGATCCAGGTAATGCCTCCGTTTGTGGTGTTTAAAATAGTGCCATTGTATCCAACCGCAGTACCATTATTTACATCTACAAAGTAAACATCATTGAGGCTTTGAGAAGTTATAGAGGTTAAACGATTGTTCCAATTTTGACCTGCATCAGTTGTAATAAGTATTATCCCATAACTTCCAACAATTATTCCGTTTCTTCATCTCTAAAATAAACACTAGTTAGAGCTTTGTTAGTGCCACTTGATTGAGAAATCCAATTTTGACCTCCATTAGTCGTTTTTAATATTGTTCCGTTCCAACCTACAATTGTCCCATTATTTGAATCTGTAAAGTATATACCGAACAAATGTGTAGATACACTGCTAGGCTGATTAACCCAATTTTGACCGCCATCTGATGTTTTTAATATTGTTCCAAACCCTATAACTGTTCCATTATTTTCATCTAAAAAACTGGCATCTACTAGAGTAGTCGTTGAACCACTTAGCAGTTCTGTCCAATTTAGTCCCCCGTTAGTTGTTTTAAGAATTGTTCCAAGTTGTCCAATCACATATACTATATTAGAATCAATCATCTTTACATCATAAAAATCGTAACTAATGGGTGTAGAAAGTGATATCCAGCCTTGGCCACCATTTGTGGTTTTTAACATGGTTCCAAATTCGCCCACAACAATACCATTATTCAAATCTGAAAAAGATACTCCATAAAGGCTATTTTCATTTTCGATTGACCAAATACTCCAATTTAGTCCTCCATCAGCTGTTCGAAAAATTTTACCCTTTTCTCCAACAACAATTGCATGATCTTCATCTATCAAAGAAACCTTGTATAGTCGAATATCAGTATTACTTGACTGGACAATCCAACTTTCTCCACCATCTGTAGTTTTGAGAATTGTTCCAGACGAACCGACTGCCCATCCAACTAGTGGTGAAATAAATTTTAGGTCCTCAAATCCATTTCCCTGTGGTAATGGGTTTTGCCAAAACCACTGTGCACTTATTTGAAATGAGATCGAAATGAATAAAGCAAAACTTAAAACTATCTTTCTCATAAAACTCCCCGAATAAAAAATTATAAAATAAACTCACTTCTAACGAACGAAATAAATTAGTTAAAATCAAATAAAATTTTACTTTTTTGTTAAACTATTTATTTGCAAAACCCTTCATAAAATCTTGTTTCTCTTAAGCATCACAAATAATTTAGAATAGTAAATTTTAATAATTATTATTCACACAATCAGAGGTTCTAAATGAGTCTCAGTCTTATCGCAAAATCTATTAAAGCCTCGCCTACTTTAAAGCTAAATGAAAAGTTTGCAATCTTAAAAGAAAAAGGTGATCCTGTAATTCATCTAGGCGGCGGCGAACCAAAAAGTAAAGTGCCAATGGATGCAATACTTGCAACCGTTGCGCACGTAAACACAGGAGAAGTTCGATATGCGCCTGCAGACGGTATTCCTGCACTTAAACAGGCGGTAATCAGATATACAGAAGAGTTTTATGAAAGAAAAGTACGACCGGAAAACATTATTGCATCCAGCGGTGCCAAACAGGCAATTATGGTTGCACTTCAGGCGATATTAAATCCGCAGGAAGAAGTTCTCTTCCCTGCTCCGTATTGGGTAAGTTATCCCGATATGGCGCGGATGATCGGTGCAATTCCCGTTGCAGCATTACCTGAAGATGGAACTTTTTATCCGAACATAAAAGATATCACAGATAGAGTTGGTTCTTACACAAAAGCAATAATCATCAACAGTCCGAATAACCCTACCGGTGCTTTTTACAGTGAGGATTTTATTGCAGAGGTTGTTGAGTTCTGCGAGAAGAAAGATATCTGGTTAATTATGGATGATATTTATCATCGCTTGCTGTTTGATGGAAAGAAACCGATTAACTGTTTTAAGTATGCTAAAAAGAAAGATGAAAATTCTAAACTTATTGTTATAAACGGAGTTTCTAAACAGTACGCAATGACGGGATTCAGAATCGGATGGGCTGTTGGAAATAAAAAAGTAATTGAAGCAATGAGCAATATTCAGGGACATCAAACTTCCGGTCCTTCTGTACTTTTACAAAAGGCTGCTGTTGCTGCAATAAACGGAATTCAATCCGGTGTAGAAAGTTTGCGCGCAACTTTAGAAAACAACAGAAATGTTATGATTGATTTATTAAGATCGTTTGAAGGTGTAAAAGTTTCTAAACCTGATGGAACATTTTATTGTCTTGCAGATTTTTCCGCTTATGAAAAAGATTCAAACAAACTTTCGGAATTTTTAATCGATAAGGTTCAAGTGTTAACTGTTCCGGGTAAAGAGTTTGGTCTGGATGGGCATTTAAGATTAAGTTATTGCGGATCAATAAAAGATGTTCAGGATGGAATTGAGAGAATGAAATGGGCTCTCGATCCGAATTCACCAAATGAACTTTACATAGGCGACAGAAAATTAGTGAGGGACTGGTCATGAAATATTTAGAATTCAATACTCCTGCAACAAAGCAGGCAATGGAACTTGCTTCTGATTTCAGATTAAAGAGTCAGGGTTTAACAGATCTTGATCGAGTGTTCTGGAACTTACCGGATGAAGCCTTGTATGAAGAAGCAATTTTTAGAAATGAAGCGAAGCTATCAAAACAAGGTCCGCTTGTAGTTAACACAGGTAAACACACAGCACGAGCCGCAGCAGATAAGTTTATCGTTCAGGAACAAAGTACAAATGATAAAATCTGGTGGGGAGCTTATAATCGTCCTTTCAGTTCTGAAAAGTTTAATCAGTTGATGGGCAGAGTTCAGGCTTTTTGCCAGGGTGAAGAATTATTCGTACAGGATTGTTATGTTGGTGCTGATCCCGATTATAAAATGCCGATAAGAATAATAACTGAAAAAGCATGGCATAGTTTGTTTGCAAGAAATATGTTCATAACTACTGAAGACAGAGATGAACTTAAAAAGTTTGTACCTGATTTTACGGTTATCTGCTTACCAAGTTTTAAAACTGAACCTGCAATAGATGGAACGAGATCCGATACAGGAATCATTTTAAACTTTGCACAGCGAACTGCAATTATTGCAAACTCTCTTTATGGCGGTGAAATAAAAAAATCAGTATTTACGCTTCTAAACTTCTTACTAACATTTGAAGATGTTCTTCCAATGCATTGTTCTGCAAACGTTGGGAAAGATAAAGATGTGGCATTGTTCTTTGGATTAAGCGGTACGGGTAAGACTACACTTTCTGCTGATCCAAAAAGAAATCTTATCGGAGATGATGAACACGGATGGAGTAATGAAGGTGTATTTAATTTTGAAGGCGGATGTTACGCAAAAGTAATTCGTCTTTCTGCAGAAGCTGAACCGGAGATTTATGCAACTACAAGAAGATTTGGAACGATATTAGAAAATGTTGTTTATGATCCTGTTAGCAGATACATTGATTTAGATGATGACCACATAACAGAAAACACTCGTTGTTCTTATCCATTAAGTTTTATTCCTAATGTTGTTCCAGATGGATATGTAAGAACACATCCCAAAAATATTATCTTCTTAACTTGCGATGCTTCCGGTGTAATGCCACCGATAGCAAAATTAAATCCAGCTCAAGCACAATATCATTTTATAAGCGGCTACACTTCTAAAATTGCGGGAACAGAAATCGGATTGGGAATAGAACCGCAGATAACTTTTTCTGCTTGTTTTGGTGCGCCGTTTATGGTTCGTCATCCTTACGAATATGCTGCAATGTTAAAGGAAAGAATGTTAAAGCATAATGCAAATGTCTGGCTTGTAAACACAGGATGGGTCGGCGGAAGATTTGGAGTTGGAAAGCGAATTAGCATTCGTCATACAAGAAATCTTTTAAATGCTGCTTTAGAAGGTAAACTTGAAAAGGTAAAATATCGAAAAGATAAATTGTTTGGATTTGAAGTTCCGTTAACTTGTCCTGAAGTTCCTGAAGATGTACTCGAACCATCTAACTCGTGGGGCAACAAAGATGAATACTGGAAAAAGTATGATGCACTAGCAGCACGTTTTGTTGAAAACTTTAAGTTGTTTGAGAAAGATACTTCGGATGAAGTGAAGGCAGCAGGACCAAAAAGGCTTAGCAAATAAATTTTTTTTAGGCGGGTATATCCCGCCTTTTTTTGGATTAACCAACCATCTTGATAGTTCATTATTTATAATTTCACAGCTTCTTACTAATTGACAAATCAAATTCAATTTGTTAGGTTAACCTTAGCTAATAAATATTTATTTATTAACTAACAGTCTTTCTATTTAATAACCTCAAATATATTAGGAGTAGTATATGAAAAAATTTCTCCTTTCCTTTCTTTTAGTCCTTTCTTTCGTGGTATTGACAACATCAGAAATATTATCACAATGGGTACCACAGACAAGCGGTATCACCACCCGCTTACGATATGTTCATGCAGTTAATGACAACATCGTTTGGGCTTGTGGAAACAGTGGTGTTGTGCTGAAGACTACTGATGGTGGAACAACCTGGTCAGCAATGACACCTACAAATGCTGCAGCAACGAACTATGCTGTAGAAGCATTTGATGGAACAACAGCCTGGGTTACTGGTACTGTTGGTGGATCTGCAGATGTAAGTATCTGGAAAACAACTGATGGCGGAACTTCCTGGAATTCCCAATATAATAATCCCACAGGATTTGGAGATGCATTAAAAATGTTTGACTCAAATAATGGAGTTTATTATGGAGATCCGGATCCATACCCTTCAGGTAACTGGGAAATTCTTACAACAACAAATGGCGGAACAAACTGGGTCCGAGTTCCACGAGCTAATTTTCCACCAGCAGATAGTGTGAATGGTGAATACGGAGCAGCATGCTCTATGGATATAGTAGGAAACAATGTGTGGTTTTCAGCTTATTCAGCTGTTGCAGGAACCCAACCAAGAATTTATAAATCAACCAACAAAGGTTTAAACTGGACAGTTTCTTCTTTTCCACAAGTAAGTGGAACCTCAGGTTCAAATTACGTAGCATTTAGTGACGCCAATAATGGAACAGTTGTTTGTCTGGATGGAACAATTGCTAAAAGTACAGACGGTGGAATGACATGGACAACAAGTTCGCTAACCGGTGCAGCTTTTAGATTTGTTACAAATGTACCCGGCAGTAATTTATATATGGCAGTTGGAAGTACAGGTACAAGTTATTATTCTAATGATGGATTGACTTATACTCCTCTTACAACCGGCACTACCCAAACATTATACATGGTCGATGCCACTGCAAATTATGCCTGGGCAGTTGGAAACGCTGGTACGATTATTCAGTATTCAGGTTCTCCATTACCCGTTGAATTAACATCATTCACTGCCGTTTCTCAGAATCAACAAGTAACTCTTAATTGGATAACTGCTAGCGAATTGAATAACAATGGTTTTGAAATTCAAAGAAGTGTTGCCAGCAACGATTTTGTTACGGTAGGTTTTGTTAAAGGTGCCGGCACTACAACTCTTCGTCAGGAATATTCATTCACAGATAAAAATCTAAGTAATGGTTTATATTCTTATAGATTAAAACAAATCGATTTTAATGGCTTATATGAATTCTCCAATGCTGTTGAAGTTGATGTAAGAAGTCTTGATAATTATTCACTTGAACAAAATTATCCTAATCCATTTAACCCAACAACAAAAATTGGTTATGTATTAAAAGAAAAAACAAATGCAAAAGTTGTTGTGATGAATGCAATTGGTGAAGAAATTGCTGTTCTCGTTAATCAAACTCAGGAACAAGGATACCATCAGTTAGATTTTAATGCATCAAATCTGCCTAGTGGAGTTTATTTCTACTCATTACAAACAGATAATTTTTCTGAAACAAAGAAGATGTTGTTAATGAAATAAGCTTGATTAAATCAAACTCATTAAAGACCGCAGTTAGACACTGCGGTTTTTTTATTTATTTATGGTGAATATTTCTATATTTAACCATCGCATTCAATAATTAACTATTTCAAATAAAGAGGAGAACTTAAAATGAGCATAGTAAAAGAATTCAAAGAATTTGCAATGAAAGGTAATGTAGTCGATATGGCTGTGGGTATCATTATTGGTGTAGCATTCGGCAAAATTATTTCTTCATTCGTAAGTGATGTTTTAATGCCGCCGATTGGGTTATTACTTGGCGGGATGGATTTTTCTAAATATGCGTGGGAACTTAAACCAGGATCCGAAGGAATTGAGCCTGTACTATTGAAATACGGGGTCTTCATTAACACTACTATTGATTTCCTCATTATTGCATTTGCAATTTTTTTAGTTATTAAAGCGATGAATTCAATGAAAAAAAAGAAAGAAGAAGCCCCTGCAGCTCCACCTCCTGTGCCTGCAGATGTCCAGCTTTTAACTGAGATAAGAGATTTATTAAAAAAACAATAATCAGTTTAATATCAAAAAAAAGCCATCCGTAATAGGATGGCATATATAATTATTTCATCAAATTATCTTTAAAAAATTTTATTGTGAGATCCTTAGCGTCTTTGGTTGCAGCTTCATCAAATTTTTCATTACTCGGATTAGCAAATGCATGATCAGCATCAAAACTACTGACCACTATATTTTTACCGGCTGCTTTTATATTCTTTTCTAAATTACCAACCACCCCCGGATTAACCCAGCCATCTTTTTTTGCAAATATACCAAGCACCGGTGCATTTAAATTCTTAAAAGTTTCCGGAGTGTTCTCAATTATTCCGTAGTACATAACGCAGGCTTTGCCCTGTTTGCCAAGCATAATACTTGCCTGTAAAGACCAGCCTCCGCCAAAGCACCAGCCAAGCGTTCCGACTTTCGCATCTTTACCGGCATATTCAATCGCTCCTGAAATAATATCCACTGCACGTTCCTGTTTAACAGCTTGCATATATTTTACAGCGTCTTCTCTGGTAGTTGCAACATTACCATCATATAAATCTAATGCAAGAATATTTACATTACCTAGTTTTGTCTGCAGTTCATCAGATTCTTTTTTGATATAATCATTTAATCCCCAGAATTCATGAAAAACAAATATAAATTTATCTGATGGTTTTTCTGATTTTACAAAATAAGCATTAGCTGATTTATCATCCTTAGTTTTAAACGTAATCATCGTACCTTTTGCATCTTTTAAGGTAAAGGCTGCAGGAATCTGGTGTATATCACGAAATTCTTTCTGATTCGAAAAAGATGAAAATGAAACATCCTTCTCCGTTGAACAACAAGATTTATTCTGAGCAAAGTTGACCACTTGAAAAACGATAATAAACATTATTACAAACAAATTATTATGCATAGTTACTCCATTATTAATATAAGTTATCAGTTAAAACGATGGATGAAGATAATAAGTTCCTTTATCAAAATCATTGTAAAAAAAACAATTTACATTTAGATTGAACTTATTCAATAATTAAACTTTTAAAGGAATATGATAAAATATATTATTTCTATTTTTCTAAGTTTTGCTTTTATAATTTCATGCGCAAGTAAAGAAGAAAAGCTCCAAAACCTTAAAGATTATGTACAAAAGATTTCTTCTGAATTAAAATTTGAAGATGGTTTTGATATAATTAAAGTTATTGGAGAACGAAGGTCAAGGGCACGCTCATATTATCTAAACGACAAACTGGTTTTTATAAATGAAACCGTATCTATTGGAGATCGCGGCACTTCTTCAATTAAATACTTTTTTAAAGATGGCAATCTGATCAACTATTCAGAAAAAACAATCCTGATGAAGGATGACTCTTTAAATATAGAATCAAAAACACTTATCAATCTTGAACTTTATCTTGATGATAAAAGTATTCTCGAATCAGAATATTTGGTTGCGGGAGTCCAGAAACCCTTTGCTGATACCGAAGTTGATAGAATAATTGATCATTCGAGAGTTCTTAAAGAGTTATCAGATAAAAATAAACCCGCAAATAAATAATTTTTTCAGTTGCAGATTATCATATCAATTTTTAATTAAATATTACCGCAGTATATTTGTTTAAGTCTGATTTACAAAAATTCCCACAATACAAAGAAACAGGAGCAATAATTTGTTAGCTGATAGAGTAAAAGAGATTGGCGCATCCCCAACTATGATGGTAGCTGCCGAAGCGAAAAAATTAAAATCGGAAGGCGTTGATGTAATCGATTTGAGTATGGGTGAGCCTGACTTCCATACCCCCAACAGCATCAAAGCCGCAGGGATAAACGCTATTGAAGAAAATCGAACGCGTTATACTCTTAACCAAGGTACAAATGAACTACGAACAGCTATTTCAGCTAAGCTGAAACGTGATAATAATTTAGATTATAATCTAAATGAGATTATTGTTTCCAACGGCGCCAAACAAAGTGTCTATAACAGCATTCTCGCAACAGTAAATCCGGGTGATGAAGTAATTATTCCTGCACCATACTGGGTTTCATATCCCGCAATGGTTTCGTTAGCGGGTGGGAAAAGCATTGTAATCCAAACAGATGAATCAAATGGATTTAAAGTCACCGCTGAACAACTGCAAAACGCAGTAACATCAAGAACAAAAATGATGATATTGTGTAATCCATCAAACCCGACAGGTTCGGCATACTCAAAAGAGGAACTTGAAGCGCTGGCCGAAATCGTACTAAAAAATAATTTTTATGTTTTATCTGATGAGATTTATGAAAAATTAGTGTACGATAATTTTCAGTTTACAAGTTTTGCCGGATTGAATTCAGAAATCAAAAAACGGACAATTCTTGTCAATGGGATTTCAAAAACATATGCTATGACGGGCTGGAGAATTGGTTATACTGCGGCTGCAGAAAATATCGTAAATGCCATAAATAAAATTCAAAGCCATACAACATCACACGCTTCTTCAATCTCTCAGCATGCTGCAATAGAAGCGGTTGCTGGTCCGCAGTATGTTATTCATGAAATGCTTGAGGAGTTTAGAAATAGACGTGAATACTTTTATAATGAATTAACATCGATGAAAGGAATAACTTGCTACAAACCTGAAGGTGCATTTTATCTTTTCCCAAATATTTCCCATTATCTTCACACAAAATCCGCAGTTCTTAAAGTAGAAAACTCTTTTGATTTTGCAATGCATTTACTTTATGAAGCTCACATCGCTACGGTGCCGGGCAGTGCTTTTGGAAGTGAAGGTTATTTAAGAATGTCTTATGCAACTTCAATGGATCACTTGCACGAAGCAGTTTTCAGGTTGAAAAAAGCTTTAAATAAAATTCAATAAATTATTTGGTAACGTAAAGAAGAAGGGATTTATAAACTTTTTCCAATGGAAATTCTTTACCCGTCCAAAGATTAAATGATTTTGCTGCCTGCTGTACAAGCATATTTAATCCGTTTACCGGCACGGCCCCTTTAGATTCTGCCATTTGTAAAAATTTTGTTTTAACCGGGTTATAAACAAGATCAAAAACAACCTGATCCTTAACAAAAATATCCGGTGTATTTAAAATGCTGTCATCCTGAGCGGGATACATACCTACTGATGTACTGTTAACAATTAAAGAACAATTATTTAAAATACTGATTAAATCAGGCTGCATTAATTCTTTAATAACAATTCCATCAAACTTCATTTTGGATTTGAAATGCTGCTTTAACGTTTCAGCATATTGTTCGGTTCGGTTAATTAAAAATATTTTTGATGGTTTAAAATTTCTGATTAAAGTATAAATAACTGCTCTTGCAGAACCGCCTGCACCAAGTACACAAACTTCGTTACCATTAATTTTTGATTTAAAAGGTGAAAGAGTTTCAACGATCCCGTGCACATCAGTATTATATCCAATTAGCTTTCCCATTTCATTTACTACAGTATTAACAGATCCGGTAACTGAGGCTTCTTCAGAAAGTTGATTTATAAAATCCACAACCTTTACCTTATGCGGCACAGTTACATTAAAGCCTTTTAATCCAAGAGCAACAATTCCTTTAACAGCATTCTTTAAATTTGTAGAATGAACTTCAAAAGGCAGATAGATTAATCTGGTACCTGTTAATTCAGCAGCAACGTTATGAATAAATGGAGAAAAACTTTGTTTGATAGGATAACCAATTAAACCGATAATTTCAGTATTTGAATAAAAAGAATTTTGCATACAATAAATCTAATAATTAATTCAATATTAAATTTCGCCAATAAGCTTTTTAAAAAGTTTAGATGATTTTATATCCGGATATTCCTTTTCAAATTCCATTCGAATAGATGGATCAAAGGCAAATGCTGATTTTAGGCACTCTATTGCTTCCTGAGTCCTGCTTAAAACAAAATTAGCTTTAGCTTTGCCATAAAAAGATGTAGCATCTTTTGGATTTATCCTAATACATTCATCAAATGCCCTCAAAGCATCCAGCCATTCACCTAATTCAAAAAAAGTTTCGGCAAGATTAAACCACACTTCATAATTATCAGGTTCAATCCTTGCTGCTTCCTTATAACTTAAAATGCTGTCATTAACCTGACCAAGAGAATACTCCAGATCCGCTTTAGCGTACCATGCTTCAGCGCTATCCTGAGAAAGTGAAATTGCCTTATTAAAATCTCTCAAAGCCAGTTGATACTTACCCATTGAGTCGTAACAAAAACCTCTGGAAAGATAGGCATCATAGTACTCATCATTTAATTTAATGGATTCAGTATAATATTTTATCGCGGTAGGTAAATCATCAAGTTCTTCATAAATATTTGCAATATTGTAAACAGAAGCTTCGTCTTCTTTATCTAACTCAAAAGATTTTTTAAAACATACTATTGCTTCATGCAATCTTCCAAGATCTGCCAGGGCATTTCCCTTATTAAACCAGGCACTAGAAAAATTTTCACGAATTGATATTGCAAGTTCATAACTGTTAATCCCCTGCTCCAGTTTATTCATCTTAACCAAAACTATTCCCCTGTTATACCAACCATTGGGGTTATATGGATCAAGTTCCAAAAACTTATCGTATGATTCTAATGCTTTATCTAGCTGACCGGAATTTTCATAACAGAATCCCAGTTCATAATAAACATCTGAATATTCCGCATCACGTTTGACAACTTTTTCAAAATATTCGATGGCTTTATTTAAATCTGCACGGCGCTGGTAAAGTAAACCGATACTGAACATAGCATCATCGTTTTCAGGATCAAGTTGTAATACTTTTTCCAAAGATTCTTTTGAATGTTCATACAATCCCAGGTTTTCCTCAGTAGCTGATTTATCTATTAGGGCTTCAATATCATTCGGGTTTAGCGATAATGACTGCTCATAAGAAAGCAAAGCTTCGCTAAAACGGAATAACCCGTTAAGTACAATTCCTTTCTTTAACCAGTATTCAGAATTATAAGGAAATATTTCTAACAATTTTTCTATTAAATACAACGCATCTTCATATCGATCAATATCAATACACATTTGTATTAATTCTTCAATTCTTTCTACTGAATCAAAAACATAACCAGAATCAAGAATTCTTTTACACGAAGCGAGTTCTTCTTCTATATTTTCTTCCGGAAGATCAAAATCATCATCGTTAGAAAATTCAGAATCGAAAAGGGACATCAAGTTCTCCTAACTAAAAATTAATGCAGGAAAAATGTATAACTAATTAAAAAGAAAATCAAGAAGAGTGTTATTTGTTAGTTACTAAAATTTTTTGTACTGAAATAGAATCGTAGCTCAGACTTTAGTCTGAGCCTATTAAAACATATTTACTCAGAATAAATTCTGAGTTGCGTTAATCTCAGAATGAATTCTGAGCTACGAAACACAAATTAATTAACTCTTAACACTGCGGTAACTTTTTGGGCTGCGTCCTGTAAACTTTTTGCAACCTCAAAATGAAGATCTGATTTATCCAGCAAATCCGCAGCTTCTTTTGCATTTGTTCCTTCTAATCTTACAACTATCGGAACGTGAACATGCAATTCATTTGCAGCATCTATTACACCCTGAGCAACTCTATCGCATCTTACTATTCCACCAAAGATGTTTATTAAAATTGCTTTAACATTCGGGTCAGATAAAATAATTTTGAATCCATTTGCAACAGTTTCTTTATTTGCTCCGCCGCCAACATCTAAAAAGTTTGCAGGTTCACCGCCGGCAAGTTTAATGATATCCATTGTTCCCATTGCAAGTCCGGCACCATTAACCATGCAGCCAACATTACCATCAAGTTTTATATAATTAAGATTAAATTTAGATGCTTCAATCTCAAGCGGATCTTCTTCATCCAAATCTCTGTATTCAAGAATTTCCGGATGACGGTAAAGTGCATTATCATCAAAATTCATTTTTGCATCAAGCGCAACAACTTTATCATCATTAGTGATTACTAACGGATTTATTTCCAACATTGAAGCATCGGTTGATTCATAAGCTTTGTACAGAGCTTTTAGAAAAGGAATAAAACTTTTAAACGCGTTTCCTTCTAACCCTAAAGCAAAAGCTAATTTACGCGCCTGATAAGCTTGTAATCCAATTGCGGGATCAATCCATTCTTTAATAATTTTTTCAGGAGTTTCTTCAGCAACTTTCTCTATTTCAACTCCGCCCTCTGTAGAAACCATTATAACATTTTTCGATACCGAACGATCCAATAAAATTCCAAGATACAATTCTTTTTTGTAATCAAGTCCTTCTGCAATAAACAGAGTTTTAACAACCTTGCCTTCAGCACCGGATTGATGAGTAACTAAAACATTGCCAAGAATTTTTTCGGCATATTCAGCTGCTTTTTCCTGTGAAGTTGTAAACTTGACACCACCTTCTAAAACCACAACGTCTCTGTTTCTTACATCATAAACAATTCCTTTACCTCTTCCACCTGCGTGGATTTGTGATTTAACCACATACTGATTTATTCCACGCTGTTGAAGTTTTGATATAGCATCATCAAACTCTAACATACTTTTAATTGCAATTCCATCCTGAACAGGAACACCAAATTTCTTTAAAGTTTCTTTTGCCTGATATTCGTGTATTTTCATTTAACGTCCTTACGATTTTTGATTTATAAATATCGTAGCTCAGATTTCAATCTGAGCATTTAAATTTTAATTATATGTATTCACAGACTGAAGTCTGTGCTACGAAGAGAATTTTATTATTCTTCACTCATAAACGGATAACGCCAATCTTTTGGAGGATCGAAAGTTTCTTTAATTGTTCTTGCAGTCATCCATCTCATTAAGTTCATCGCACTGCCGGCTTTATCATTTGTACCGGATGCTCTTCCTCCGCCAAAAGGCTGCTGACCAACTACTGCTCCGGTTGGCTTGTCATTTATATAAAAGTTGCCTGCAGCGTTTCGCAATCTATTTGATAACTTGACTATTACATTTCTATTCTGAGCAAAGATTCCGCCCGTTAAAGCATATGGAGAAGTTTCATCGCACAATGTTAATGTTTCATCCAGTTTGTTATCATCGTAAACATAAATTGTCATAACCGGTCCAAATATTTCTTCTTCCATCGATTTGAATTTTGGATTAGTTGTTACAATTGTTGTTGGTTCGATAAAATAACCTTTTGAGTCATCAAAATTTCCGCCTGTTATTATCTCCGCTTCACCAGATTCTTTTGCGTACTTAATATATTCAGTTATTGTTTTGAAAGCACCTTTTTCAATTACAGCACCCATAAAGTTTGTGAAGTCTTCAATATCGCCCATTTTAATTTTGCCGACTTCTGCAACATATTTTTCTTTAAACTCTTTCCATAAAGATTTTGGAATGTACATTCTTGACGCAGCAGAACATTTTTGTCCCTGGTACTCAAATGCACCTCGCAACGCTGCAACAACAAGAGCATCCACATCTGCGGAGCTATGTGCAAAAATAAAATCCTTACCGCCTGTTTCACCAACTATACGAGGATAGTATTTCATATTTTTCAGATTATCGGAAATAGTCTTCCACATATTTTGAAAAACTTCTGTTGATCCTGTAAAATGAACGCCAGCCAAGTTTGGATTTGTCATTGCAGGAGTTCCAACCTGTCCACCGGAACCGGGAACAAAATTAATTACTCCTTTTGGTAAGCCGGCTTCTTCAAACAATTTCATCAAATGATATGCGGAATAAACTGCGCTCGATGCCGGCTTCCACAAACTTACATTACCTACAATTGCCGGTGCTGTTGGAAGATTACCAGCAATCGAAGTAAAGTTAAAAGGAGTGATTGCAAAAATATAACCTTCAAGCGGGCGGTACTCTACACGGTTCCACATTCCGCTACCGGAATAAGGTTGATCTTGCATCAATTGAGCCGTGTAATAACTATTAAAGCGATAGAAATCGATAAGTTCAGCAGCAGAATCTATTTCTGCCTGGTATACTGTCTTGGATTGTCCGAGCATTGTTGCTGCATTTATTGTTGAGCGCCAGGGACCAGCTAATAAATCTGCGATCTTCAAGAAAACAGAAGCTCTATGTTCCCATGGCATTTCTGCCCATTCTTTACGGGCTTTAAGAGCGGCTTCAACAGCCATATCAACTTCTTTTTTTCCAGCTTTATGATAAACACCAAGAACATGGCTGTGATTATGCGGCATTACCATTTTTTCGGTATTGCCGGTTCTTACTTCTTCGCCGCCAATAATAAGAGGAACTTCAATCTGTTTTGATTTTAATTCAACTAATTTTTTCTTTAATTCTTCTCTTTCAGGTGAGCCTGGTTTGTAGGCTTTTACCGGTTCATTTATTGGTTGCGGTACCTTAAAATATGCGTTTGACATTTGATATCCTCAAAATTAAAAATTGTAGTTGAAAAATTAAGGTTTTTGGATGGGATTATCAATTTAGGATTCGGTCATTATATTTATGAATATCACATAAACGTAGTATTTCTAAAATATGACAACTTATATATTTAAAATAGTCCACATTTGCTTCCTATCTATTTGATGTTGCTAACTATCCTTTTAGACTTGCTTCATATCCATTTAATGTTGCTAACTATCCTTTTAAACTCGCTCCTTATCCATTTAAGATTGCTAACTATCCTTTTAAACTTGTTTCCTATCCATTTAAGATTGCTAACTATCCTTTTAAACTTGCTTCCTATCCATTTACGATTGCTAACTATCCTTTTAAACTTGCTCCCTATACATTTAAGATTACTGACTATCCACTTTACCGGAATTTTCCTTTTTGCTCTTAATCTTTTTGGTGCTATTTTTAATCAATTATTAATAGCTGTCAAGGAAACTTCTGCTGCAGCTTATATAAAGATAAAGCTAACTTAAACTTAGTAATGGTTTTCAGGGGAAGAAATCCGGCACACAACAAGGAGAGAGGTAAAAATATGGCTCAGTTAAATTACTTAACCACAGTTCCCCGTCTCTATTATCATCTTACCGAAGAATACAGTAAAGAAACAAATAATTTTGTACTAAAATATAAAGTCGCGGGTAAATATGTCGGCATAACCTACGATCAACTTAAAGAAGAAACGGATTCTTTTGCATTTGGGTTAGCTTCACTCGGAATTAAGAAGGATGATAAGATTGCTATAATTGCAGAAAACCGTCCGGAATGGGTTTATAGTGATTTTGCAATTTTAGGTCTTGGTGCAATTGATGTTCCGCTTTACCCATCACTTACTGCTGAATCGATTGAGTTTATTTTAAATAACTCAGAATCAAAAGCGATAATTGTTTCTACAAAATTTCAGCTTAACAAAGTGATGAAGTTTAGAGATAAATGTAAATCGTTAAAGTTTATCATTTTACTGAATGAGAAAGATTTTGATGATAAGAATAAAGACTTAATGACTTTCAAAAAAGTTCAGGAGTTAGGGAAAGGATTTAAGAATGAACATCCATCATTGTTAAAAGATAATCTGGATAAAATTAAACCTGATGAAGTATGCACAATTATTTATACTTCAGGAACAACAGGTGAACCAAAAGGTGTTGTGTTAACTCATCATAATATTTTATCAAACGTTCAGGCAGCATTGGATTGCTTTCCGATTGGAAACACTGATGTCTTCTTATCTTTCTTACCTTTGTGTCACATCTTTGAAAGAATGGCAGGATACTACACAGCATTTTCTGCAAAGTGTACAGTTTGTTACGCTGAAAGTATTGAAACAGTTGCTCAAAATCTGATTGATGTAAAGCCTACGATTATGACCAGTGTTCCAAGACTTTTTGAAAGGATTCATTCCAAGATTATTAAAAATGTTGATAGTCAGCCATTAAAAAAACAAAAAATATTTTACTGGGCAATGGATGTTGGTGTTAGATATGCCGAGTATAAAAAGACTGGTAACATTCCATTTTCTTTTGCATTAAAGCATAAACTAGCCGATAAACTTGTATTCAGTAAACTGCGTGAAAAAACCGGCGGTAATCTGAGATTTTTTATCTCCGGCGGTGCTGCACTTCCATTATACCTGGGAAAGTTTTTTGAAGCGATTGGAATCATCATTGTTGAAGGCTACGGCCTGACTGAATCATCCCCGGTAATTTGTGCGAACCGAGTTGAGGATTTTAAATTTGGCACAGTAGGTAAACCATTCCCGGGTGTAGAGATAAAGATTGCCTCAGACGGAGAAATTCTTGCCAGAGGACCAAATATTATGCAGGGTTATTATAAAAATAAAAAAGAAACAGATGCAACGATTAAAGATGGTTGGCTTTATACCGGTGATATCGGTGTTTTTGATGGTGATGGATTCTTGATGATAACAGATAGAAAGAAACATTTATTTAAAACATCTGCAGGTAAATATATTGCTCCAAATCCAATTGAAAGTATGTTCCTTGCAAGTAAGTATATTGATCAATTTGTTTTGATTGGTGATAGAAGAATGTTTTTAACTGCGCTTATAGTTCCTGATTTTGAAGCTGTTAAAGAATATGCTGATGCGCACAAAATACCCTATGATAAAGTAGAAGATTTAGTCCGGGATGAGCAGATTTATAAAATGCTTGATAAGGAGATGGATCAGTTTCAGAAAAAACTTGCAAATTATGAAAAGGTTAGAAAATTTGTTTTGTTGGATAGACCTTTTAGCATCGAATCGGGAGAAATTACACCAAGCTTAAAAATTAAACGAAAGTATGTTGAGGAAAGATATCAGGATTTGATCGAACAGATGTATCAAAGTTTGGATAGATCTGTACCGATAAACTGATTTTTTTTATTGATTTAGGTTCTCTGCGGTATTTATACCGCAAATAATTTATACAATAATAATAATCTAAACCGTTTTAACTGTTTAACTAAAGTGTCTGAGGCAATGATGTCATTACATTCACACAATAAAATCTGGGTCCATCTCATCTGGGAAACACTCGACCATCAAAAAATTTTAGACAAAGAAGCAAGAATAAAAGTATCTGAATTTCTCTTTAATTATTCTAAAGAGAAAACTGTGTTTATGAAAATAAACTTTGTTAATAGTGACCATGTTCATGCACTTATTGATCTACCTACTAATATTTCAGTTGAAGAATGTATTAAATTATATAAAGGGGCCTCCTCTCATTTTATTAATCAAAACAGGCTTACTCAGAACAAATTTCATTGGGGAAGAGGTTATGGTGCTTTTTCAGTTTCGGAATCGCAAATTCCAAATGTTATCGATTACATAAAGAATCAGGAAGCACATCACAGAGGTAAAAGTTTTAACGAAGAATATCAGTTATTTCTAAAAAAGCATAATCTACTAGTAAACGGTTAAAACCGTTAGCATTTTTATTACTTTAAGTTCTCACCACGATAAATCGTAGTGAGAACCTGAAAAATACTCCATGAATTTATACTTTCAATCCATCAATTAACTGTTGATGGATTTTTTTATTGCTTGCTAAAATTTGCGGATCGAAAATATCGATTTCTTTTCTGCTGAATTTTATACTAAAGATTTTGAGAGAAAGATAATTGAAGTATTGTCGCAAAGAATTACTTGTTAATGATTTTATTTTCCTTGTACATTTGATAACCCATTTGTAATTTTTAATGTGATTTTACCAAATGCTAATAGTGCAATAGTCGACATTAAAAAACTTGAGGGTTATTGTTTAAACACTTCACACCCTCGAGGTAAACACAAAGCTAAAGTTTTTAAAAGTGTTTTAGGATTAACAACAGATGATGCAAAATTGTTAAGAGAAAAATTAAAAGAAATCGTTTCAGAGGTTGATTCATTATTTCTTTCAGAAGATGATTTTGGTAAAAGATATATTGTTGATTTTAAGTTGGAAGTAAACAAGAAAAAAGCCTCTATTAGATCTATTTGGATAATAAAATCAAATGAAGATTTTCCCAGATTTGTAACCTGTTATATAAAGTAAAGGATCAATATGTTAAATTTTAAATTAAACGATGTAGTAGCTCTAACAAAGGATTTACCAGAGCATAATCTATTAAAAGGACAGGTTGGGACTATTGTTGAAATTCATAAAAAGTATTTTTTTGAAGTAGAGTTTTCTGATGACTTTGGAAAAACTTATGCACTTTTAGCTTTAAAGGGTACACAATTAATTCCACTTCATTTTTCTCCAAATAAACGTAAGAGCATTTACGTTCAATAATTAAACTCTCAATCCATCAATTAACTGTTGATGAATTTTTTTATTGCTTGCTAAAATTTGTTTTGTAAAGATATTAATTTCTTTTCCAGTAAAATCTGTTACTAAACCACCGGCTTCTTCAACAATTAATTTTCCAGCACAAATATCCCACGGATGAAGTGAAACTTCCCAGAAACCATCAAAAACTCCGCGAGCAACATAACAAAAATCAATTGCTGCAGAACCCAGTCTTCTTACTGCACGAGCTTGCTTTGTTAATGATTCAAATCTTTCAAATGCTTTATCAGGATTATCGGCAACATCGTATGGAAATCCAGTAACTAAAACTCCCAAACCAATTTTATCATTATCACTAACTTTTATTTTTTTATCGTTTGCAAAAGCACCACTTCCCATTTCTGCCGAGTAAAAAATATTTTGCATAACATCGTAAACAACTCCTGCAACAATTTCATCTTTCTTCATCACTCCGATTGAAACCGCAAATATTGGTAAACCGTGAGCAAAGTTTGTTGTTCCATCAAGCGGATCGATAACCCATAAATAATCGGAGTCTTTTTGATGTTCACCTGATTCTTCACTTAAAATATTGTGTGTGGGATATTTTTTTGAAATAAAATCCATAATTGCTTTTTCGGATTTTTTATCTATTTCCGTAACAAGATTTTTTTCATTGGTCTTATATTCGATTTGAAAATTTTTTCCAAATCCTTCGTGGACAATTTCTCCGGCAATTCCGGCAATTTCTAAAATATCATTAAGCATAGCTCTCTTTTTCCCAAGTCCCACTGAGCGAAGTCGAAGTGTGATCTTCTATTTGTGAATCGTCATCCTTCGTCTACGCTCAGGATGACAAAATGTTAATTAAATAATGTAAAAATAGTTCATCAACGATCTAACTGAAAACAGACTATTAGGTGCAAATATAAAAACTCTTCATCACACAACTAAATTGTGCATTTTTAGTTCCTTGATAGCACCTTTTCGTTTGGGTATATTTGCGCACAAAATTAGAGCGAAAATAAGGAGAGAAATTGAGCCAAACTAATGATTTAGTCAATAAAGTTAGCAAAGAAAATAATCTTGTTGATGAAATTCCATCTGTATTACCCATTCTTCCATTAAGGGATATTGTAATTTTTCCGTATATGATTTTTCCTGTTCTTGTTGGACGTGAGCAATCAATTAACGCAGCAAATTATGCTTTAGAAAATACCAAGTACATTTTTCTATCCACCCAAAAAAAATCAAGCATAGAAGATCCAAAACCTACAGATTTTTATCTTGAAGGAACTGTCGCAAAGATCGTACAAATCTTAAAACTACCTAACGGTTTACTAAAAATTTTAGTTGATGGCTTATTACAAGCCAGGATTATAAACTTTACAGATCGTAAAGAATTTTTTGAGGGAAAGATTGAAGTTATAATTCCTGAAACATTGGTTGATCATGAAATGAACGCGCTTGTTAGACAAATGACACAGTTGTTTAAAGATTATGTTAAGATCAGTCGTAACGTACCGAACGAAACTATTGCCGCATTTGATAACATTGAAGAACCGGACAGAAAGATTTTTTACGCAGCCGCAAACATTAATCAATCAATCGAGATAAAACAGAATATCCTTTCTAAGTACAATTTAAAAGAGCAGTATTACGAAGTTATAAAAGTTCTTAATTCAGAAATTGATATTCTGAAAATTGAAAAAGAGATCGATAATAAAGTTCAGGAAAATATTGCTAAGACACAGCGCAAGTTTATTATACAGGAACAAATAAAAATCCTGCAGGATGAGCTTGGTGATGATGAAGAATCAACTTCAGAGTTCGGGAAAATTAAAGATCAGATTTTAAAAGCAAAAATGCCAAAAGATGTTGAGGCAAAAGCACTTGAAGAATTTAACAAGTTAAGAAAAACTCCCACAATGTCACCGGAATCAACCGTCATTAGAAATTATCTTGATTGGCTAGTTGATATTCCCTGGTACAAAAGGACAAAAGATAATTTAAGCATTAAGCATGTTCAGAAAATTTTGGATGAAGATCATTTTGGATTAGAAAAACCCAAAGAAAGAATTATCGAACATATTGCTGTACTAAATCTTGTTAAGCATATGAAAGGACAGATATTATGTTTTGTTGGACCTCCCGGAGTTGGTAAAACATCTTTGGGCAAATCAATTGCTCGTGCACTTGGAAGAAATTTCATTAGAATAAGTCTTGGCGGTGTTAGGGATGAAGCTGAAATTCGCGGTCATCGCAAAACTTATATTGGATCGATGCCGGGTAAAATTATTCATTCTATGAAAAAAGCCGGGACTGTAAATCCTGTAATTCTTCTTGATGAAATTGATAAGATGAGTATGGATTTTCGCGGTGATCCATCATCTGCAATGCTTGAAGTTTTAGATCCTGAACAAAACAATACTTTTAACGATCATTATATTGAAGTCGACTACGATTTAAGCCAGGTTATGTTTATCACTACCGCAAATGTAAGATATAATATTCCACTTCCTTTGCAGGATAGAATGGAAATTATTGAACTGCCCGGATATCTTGAATATGATAAACTTGAAATTGCAAAAAGACACATCCTGCCAAAGCAGCTTATTGCGCATGGAATCGAGAATAAAAATGTAACTTTTACAGATGAGAGTATAAGAAAAATAATTACAGAATATACTCGGGAAGCAGGCGTTAGAAATCTTGAAAGAGAATTAGCTACAGTATGCAGAAAAATAGCAAGAGATATTGTTGTTAAAGAATCTTCAAATGGTAAAAATATTAAACAGCATAAACACATTGTTGATGAGAATAAAATTGAGGATTATCTAAAAACGCCGCGATTCAGAACGCACAGGCACAGCAAGTTAAATAAAGTTGGTAGTGTTACCGGTTTAGCCTGGACAAGTGTTGGCGGAGAAATACTTACTGTTGATGTAACCATTATGAACGGTGGCGGTAAGTTGACTTTAACAGGACAGCTTGGAAATGTTATGAAAGAATCTGCACACGCAGGTTTAAGTTATTTAAGATCTAAAGCAAAACATTTAGGATTGAATCCCGATTTCTTTAAAGGAAAAGAAATTCATATTCATCTTCCTGAAGGTGCTATTCCAAAGGATGGACCTTCTGCAGGAATAACAATGGCGATGGCAATGCTTTCTGCTGTTAGTGGAATACCAGCTTCAAATAATATTGCTATGACTGGTGAAATTACTCTTACAGGTTCGTTATTAGCTATCGGTGGTTTGAATGAAAAATTATTGGCTGCAAAACGAAATGATATAAAAACCATTCTTATCCCAAAGGATAATGAAATTGATTTGAAAGAGATGCCGGAAAAAGTTAAGGAAGGATTAAAAATAATTCCAATTGCAAAATTAGAAGAAGCTATTCCATATGTTTTTCCCGATATGAAAAAGATAAAACTTGAAACTAAACCAAAAATTATTAAGGCTAAGAAAAAGAAATAATGTCTGAATCATTAGTAATAAATAATGACACGAGCCTTGATGAGCAATATCTGCTTTTAATAAAACAGATCAAAAGTTTACTGATAAAAGAAGATAATCTTATTACAAATCTTTCTAATTTTACTGCGGCATTAAAGCAAACATTTTCAAAAATCAGCTGGGTGGGTTTCTATCTTTTTGATGGTACTAAATTATATCTTGGTCCATTTCAGGGAAAAGTTGCCTGCACTGAAATCCAAATTGGCAGCGGAGTTTGCGGAACCTCGGCAAAGGAAAGAAAAACAATTTTTGTTGAAGATGTCGATAAATTTCCGGGACACATTGCCTGCGATGCTGATTCAAAATCAGAAATTGTTGTTCCGATTTTTAAGGCAGATAAGTTATTTGGCGTTTTAGATTTAGACAGCACTGATTATAATTCATTTAACGAAACAGATAAAAAATATCTTGAAGAATTAATAAATTTTTTAAGCAAAGAAATCTTATAAAAAACATGGCTTATCAAGTAACAGCTAGAAAATGGCGTCCGCAAAAATTTGAAGATGTAGTTGGACAGGAACATATAACTGCAACTTTAAAGAATGCTATCAAAACCAATCGTATTGCCCACGCATATATTTTTACTGGTCCGCGCGGTGTTGGTAAAACCACAACTGCAAGAATACTTGCTAAAGCTTTGAATTGCGAAAATCCACACGATGCTGAACCTTGCAATGAGTGCGCAATGTGCAAAACGATTAATGAATCTCAGACAATGGATATAATTGAAATTGACGGAGCGTCAAACAGAGGCATTGATGAGATAAGAACTTTACGGGAATCTGTAAAGTATGCACCAACGCGCGGCAAGTATAAAATTTATATAATAGATGAAGTTCACATGTTAACAAAGGAATCATTTAATGCATTTCTAAAAACTTTAGAAGAACCGCCTGCACACACCATCTTTATTTTTGCAACAACTGATATTCATAAAGTACCGCTTACAATTATTTCCCGTTGCCAGCGATTTGATTTTAGAAGGATTCAACTTGATACAATAAAGAAGACACTAAGTAATATTGCTGCTCAAGAAAATATTTCTATAGATGATAAAACACTTACTCTTATTTCCAAAAAAGCTGATGGCGCACTCCGCGATGCGCAAAGTTTGTTTGATCAGGTAGTTTCTTTCTGCGGAGATAGTATAGATTCCGAGACAGTTGCAAAAATGTTAAACTTAATTGATGACGATTTATTTTTTACTATTTCCGATGCAATTCTTGAAAAAGATTTTAATGTTGTTTTTCAGACTACAGAAAAAATTTATCAAAACGGCTGGGACTTTATAGATTTTATTGATGGACTCTTAGAACATTTTAGAAATATTCTTTCAGTTATTCTTACTGAAAGAACTGAACTTGTTGAAACTGCTGAAATTTACCGGACCAAATATGCAAATTATATTCAAACTTTTTCTAAAGGTGATTTATTAAGAATTTTAAATTATTTAAGCAAAATTCAGCAGGAACTAAGATATTCAAATAATCAAAAACTAAAGATTGAAATTGCACTAACTAATCTTGTTGGATTGGAAAAATCAGCTACAATTTCTGAAATAATCTCAGGTCTGGAATCAGGAAATGTTGAAATTAAAAGCAATCCTGCAAATTCAATTTCTAAAGAAAGAAATGCTGCGTCTTATACTTCAAAACAAACTGAGCCTGAAAAAAAAAGCAAAATAAGCTCTGAACCTCTAACTAAAGCTGAAGCATTTGTTCCACCTATTAAAGAATCACTTACCGGAATCCAATCAGATTTAAATTTTGAGATGATTACAGAAAAGTGGCAAAATTTTGTAAACGATGTTTGTAAAGAAAAATCGTTTCTGTTAACTCCCCTTTTTAACAATGTAAAACCCATAAATTTTGATGGATTAAATTTGCACCTGCAATCATCTGACCCAACAACCGAATCATCTTTAAAATTACATCAGGAATATATTGATAAGAAATCACGCGATTTTTTCGGAAAAAAGGTCAGCATAAAATTTGGACCAATGGAATCTGCAAAAGTAAAATCTACTGTTAGTAAAGAGATTAAACCCGCAAAATCTTCCAAAATCAAAGATCCTTACGAAAAAATAATTATTGAGGACCTTGGTGGTCAGGAAATTAATTAGTTTTCAGAAGGATTTGTACGTCCGCATAGCTGTAAACGTTTGAAAATTAAATACTTATATATATTTTTGTAGCCTATGTCAAAAAAGCTAATCATTGCCATAGACGGACCAGCAGGTTCCGGAAAAAGTACATCCGCAAAACTTGTAGCTAAAAGATTAAATTATCTTTATATAGATACCGGAGCGATGTACAGGGCAGTTACTTTATTCGTTTTGAGAAATAATTTAATGGGGAAAACGGATGAGATAATACAATTAGCCAATAAACTGGATATTGTTCTGAATTTTATTGATGGTGAAACTAATATTAAGGTTAACGGAGAGGATGTATCGAAAGAAATAAGATCCTTTGAAATTAACAGTAATGTAAGTGAAATAAGTGCGATTGAGGGTGTTAGAAAAATCCTGGTCAAGAAGCAGCAGGAAATGGGAAAGAATGGCGGCGTTGTTATGGAAGGAAGAGATATAACAACAGTTGTGTTTCCAAACGCTGATGCCAAGATTTTTATTACTGCTGGAATTGATGAAAGAGCTGAAAGGCGAGCTAAAGAATTTTCGGAAAAAGGAACTCTGATTCCTATTGATAAAGTTAAAGAGAATTTAAAGAATCGGGATTTTATCGATTCTCATCGTGAAGCAAGCCCTCTTACAAAAACTCCGGACTCAATAGAAATTGATACTTCAAACACTACAATAGATGAACAGGTTGATTTGATTTTAAATGAAGTAAAAAAAATCGCTTTTAAAAAAGGAATTAAAATTTAAGCCGGCTAAACTAATGTTAAACTAAATAGTCTGTTTGCCTGAGCTATCCGGCTGAGTCTCAGAAAAACAGAAAAATATTTTTAGGAGGATTAATGTCCCAAGAAAAAGAAACGACTCTAAAAACTGTGACTCCCGATGAGTATGAAAAAGCCAAGAATAAATTTAACGATGAAGAATATTCTCAAGAAGAGTTTATGTCGTTGGCAAAACTCTACTTAGATTCATTTAGAGATGTTAAAGAAGGGGAAATGATTAAGGGGAAAGTCGTTAGAATTATGGGCGATAATGTTATCGTTGATGTTGGATTCAAGTCTGAAGGTACAATTCCACGCAGCGAATTTTTTGAAGGTGTAGATTTAAAAGTTGGACAAGAAATTGAGGTCGTTCTTGAAAGTGTTGAGGATCAGGAAGGTAATCTTGTTCTTAGCAAACAGCGTGCAGACTTTTTACGTATCTGGGAAAAAGTTATCAGAGCTCATGATACCGGCGAAATTATCCAGGGTAAAATTGTTAAAAGAATTAAAGGCGGAATGGTTGTTGATCTTTTGGGAATGGAAGCATTCTTACCCGGTTCACAAATTGATATACGCCCAATAAGAGATTTTGACGCATTCGTTGGTCAAACAATGGATTTCAAAGTTGTTAAAGTTAATGTTCCTACCGAGAACGTCGTAGTATCACACAAAGTACTTGTTGAGGAAGAAATTTCTGATCAAAGAAATGCTATACTTACCAGCCTTGAAAAAGGACAGATACTTGAAGGTACTGTTAAAGCAATCACAGATTTTGGTGTGTTTGTTGATCTTGGCGGTGTCGATGGTCTTATCCACATTACAGATCTTAGCTGGGGAAGAATCAACCATCCAAATGAAGTTGTAAAACTTGATGAAACTATAAAAGTTGTTGTTACTGATTTTGATGAAGAGAAACGAAGAATATCACTTTCGCTCAAAAAACTTCTTCCGCATCCATGGGATCAGATTCAGGAGAAATATAATCTCGGTGATAAAGTATCCGGTAGAGTTGTTTCTCTTACTGATTATGGCGCTTTTATTGAGATTGAAAAAGGAATCGAAGGTCTTATTCACAATTCAGAAATGAGCTGGACACAGCACATCAAACATCCATCACAAATTGTTGCTATGGGTCAAATAATTGAAGCTGTAATATTAAGTCTTGATAAAGAAGAGAAAAAAATCTCTCTCGGTATCAAACAACTTGAACCAGATCCTTGGGAAACTTTAATGGCTAAATATCCTGTTGGATCAAAACACTCAGGTGTTGCAAGAAACCTTACAAATTTTGGAGTGTTTGTTGAACTGGAACCTGGAGTTGATGGATTAGTTCACATTTCTGATTTATCGTGGACAAAGAAAATTCGTCATCCCGGCGAAGTTGTAAAGAAGAATGAAAAAATAGATGTAATAGTTTTAGGTGTTGATGTTGATCAAAGAAAAATATCACTAGGACATAAGCAAATTATGGATAATCCCTGGGATACTTTCGAAAAAGATTATTCCGTTGGAAAAATAACAGATGGCAAGGTAGTTAGAATAATTGAAAAAGGAATTATTGCTGAGCTTCCTTCGCATGTTGATGGATTTGTTCCGACTACACAACTTTCTACATCAAAGATCAAGAATATCGCTAATCATTTCCCTATCGACGTAACCATTCCTCTTAAGGTAATCGAGTTTGATAAGGAGAGCAAGAAAATTGTTTTAAGTGCAATTGCAGCGCTTAAAGAAAAATCTGAAGCAGAGATAGAGCAATATATTAACACTTACAAATTAGAACGCGTTACTGTTCAGAATATCCTAAATGCAGAAATGGGAACAATTGATTCATCAGAGTTTCCAATCTTTGAAGTTCCTGAACCAGAAACCCCAAAAAAAGAAGATACTGAATAAGTTCTCTTAAATATTCTATATTTAGAGCGGGAAAATATCCCGCTCTTTTTATATATAAAAGTAAAATTTAAATGTCACACACGGTTGCATTACATACATTAGGCTGTAAACTTAATTTTTCTGAAACATCAACTATCGGAAATCAGTTTATGAACAACGGATTTGCGGTCGTTGATCTGAAGGAGAAAGCCGATGTTTATGTTTTTAACACTTGTACTGTAACTGAAAATGCAGAGAAAGAATGCAGACAGCTTGTGCGCAGAGCACTAAGAACTAATCCGCTAGCTTATGTTATAGTTACAGGTTGTTATGCACAATTAAGGGCAGATGAAATATCTTCAATAGAAGGTGTTGATGCTGTTCTTGGCAGTAATGAAAAGTTTGAGATATTTTCTCTCCTAAAAGATTTTAATAAAAAAGATTTGTCATGCATTTATGTTTCACCGCATGATGAGCTCAATAAATTTGGATTAGCAAGTTCAACTGATGCTGACAGCAGAACAAGAGCTTACTTTAAAATTCAGGATGGATGCGATTATAAATGTACTTTTTGTACAATCCCACTTGCGCGCGGTAAAAGCAGAAGTATGTCACCGGAGTTAGTTGTTCAAGATTTTACAAAACTTGTTCAACAAGGATATAAAGAGATAATTCTTACAGGCGTGAATGTTGGAGATTATGGTAAATCATTTAACTTGAATTTTTATGATTTGTTAAAAAAACTAATCCTGATTGAAAGTGATTTCAGAATTCGAATCAGTTCAATAGAACCTAATTTACTGACCGATGAAATTATTGAACTTACTGCAGAATCGGAAAAATTATGCAATCATTTTCATATTCCCTTGCAAAGCGGAAGTACACCTATCCTGAAATCCATGAAAAGAAGATATTCTGCAGAAGATTATAGCAGTGTTATACTAAAAGCAATTCAAAAGATTCCTGATCTGGGAATTGGAGTAGATGTAATTGTTGGATATCCAGGTGAAACTGAAAAAGAATTTATGGAGACTTATAATTTTCTTGTAAATCTTCCTGTATCCTATTTACACGTATTTACATATTCTGAAAGACCTGATACAAAAGCCGTAGCACTTCCTGATTCTGTTGCTCCGGCCGAAAGAAAAAGACGGAATAAAATGTTAAGGATTTTAAGTGATAAAAAGAAAAACTATTTTTACACTCAAATGATCGGTAAAAACCTGAATGTGCTATTCGAATCAAAAGATGAAGATGGTATGATAAAAGGATTTTCATCAAATTATGTCAGAATCGAAACTGCTTATCAGGATAAATTAGAGAATGCAATCTGCAAAGTTGAAGCAAAAGAGATTGTTAAGGGATTGATCCATGGTGAAATAAAAGAGATAAAAAATTCCGTTGAATTAGAAATATCATAAATCTAATATTCCATTAAAAAAAATGAAAAATACTCTAATACTACTGTTGTTCCTGCCTATACAAATTTTCTCACAAAACGAAGTAAAACCCTTTTACTCATTTAAACAACAAGCAATCACCGAAATTGCACAAATTAAGGATACTGATAGTAAAATTGTTTTTGATGATATAAAGCAAAAAAAGAATACCGGATTAGCTATCATATATTCGTTACTATTGCCGGGAATGGGTGAACTTTATGCCGATGCCTATGACAGTGGAATATACTTTACTGTCGCTGATGGTGTGCTATGGGGAACTTTTGTTGGGATGAATGTTTATGCAAACTGGCAAAAGGATCGTTACATTTCTTATGCACAGACAAATGCCGGTGTTACAACTCAGGGCAAGGATGAAAATTATTATGCAACTATTGGCGAGTATTTAAATATCGATCAATTTAATGATGAGAAGGCATTTGAGCGTAATTATTCTGAGATGTACAATACAGAAAAATATTTTTGGAAATGGAATACTTCGGAAGAGAGAAAAAATTATAGAAGTATGTGGGTTTCTTCAGAGCAGACTTTTAATAATGTAAGATTTGTTGTAGGAGCTTTACTGTTGAATAGAGTGATAAGCGCAATAAATGCGGTAAGATTAGTTTCGAGATATAATAATAATATTAGCAGCGGGGAACTCGGATGGAATGTTTCGTTAGGTGTACAGAACTATCCTGATAATTCATCATCCTATAATATTAATTTTATAACATCATTTTAGATAAAAATACTTCTAAATCATTAATCAAGTAGTTTCATCCGTTACCTCATTAAAATCATTTTTTTAACTGATGAGAACTTGTCCACCACCAGTTTGTAAAAATAAACTCCACTGGAAAGAGATGAAGGATCAAATATAACTTCATAAGCGCCTGCAGGCTTATACTCATTTACTAGTGTAGCTACTTCATTGCCAATTACATCATAAACAATTAATGTATGATGTCCACCGACCGGCGACTGCCAGCTGATTTTTGTATTTGGATTAAATGGATTCGGAAAATTTTGTTCTAATACAAATTCATTGGGCACTAAAATTTCAATTTCAACTGTATTTGAGTATTTATATGTGCCATCCATATCAATTTGCTTTAATCTATACTGATATTTGCCAGCCGGTAAGTTATCATCTGTGTACGAGTAATTTTGTAATTCTGTTGATGTCCCGTGTCCAGTTACAAAATTAATTTTCATCCAGTTATTATCTGCAGCGGAACGAGAATTTAAGATTTGTTTTCGATCAATCTCAAATCCTTCATTATTTGTTTCGGTAGATGTTATCCAATTTAATATGATATTGCTTTTGCTGACTTTTGCATTAAATGAAATAAGTTCAACAGGCACAACATTATCAATTACAACAACCGGGAACTTAGGGCCAAAATTCCAGCGGTCATGAAAATCCGGTATAGAATCATACACAATACTTAATCCACAAGAGTATAATGTATCGATTACGATTGAATCCGGTGCAGTATATGCGAACTCCCAATAAATTGTATCCTGCGGTGTCGGAAATACCAGCGGAAATGATTGAGTCAATTCATTTGGTGAACGATTATCCCAGACAGAGAATGAATCTACAAGAGACATTATTCCAAATCGACCGGCTACATTATATCCACCGGCTTCAGCAGGACCATTTGCAAGAAACATTTTATAAATGCCTGTTTGTCCCGTTATTAAAGTATCCGGTCCTTCAATCCAAACTGAAACAGTTGTGTCTCTCTCGGTTGTATGACAAACACATCCGGCTCCGTTTAATTGCGTGCCTCCAAGCAAATCGTGCTCAAACAATCCTGAGTAAGCAAATGTAATAAAAGAAACAAAAATTAGAATAAGTATTAAATAATTTTTCATTGTCTATAATTTTGTTATCGGATTTTCTTTGGTAAGATATAAAAATAAGCGATTATTAAAAATATTGCGGGAGGCATTGCCTCCCTTTAAATTTTACTGCAGAAGTAACATTTTTTTTGTTTGAATAAAAGCGCCTGCTTGCAATTTGAAAAAATATATTCCACTTGAAAGATTTGAAGCTTCAAAAGTGATTTCATAATTTCCGGCAGGTTTTTCTTCATCAACAAGTGTAGCAATTTCATTACCGAGAACATCGTAAATTTTTAGTTGCACTCGAGACCCTTCGACTCCGCTCAGGGTGACATTCGGGATTGTGTATTTTATTGTTGTGCTTGGATTAAAAGGATTCGGATAATTTTGTTCCAATATAAACTTATTTGGTGATGCTATTGCTGCTTCAATTATATTTGAATAACTGTACGACCCATTAAAATCCAATTGTTTTAATCGGTACTGATATGACCCGGACAATAAATTTGCATCTGTAAAGGTATAAGTATGAGGCTCCGTTGAAGTTCCGGACCCACTTACAAAACTAATTGTATTCCATTCTTCATTGCTTAGTGAAGACTGAGCAGAGTGGGTTTGTCTTCTTTCTAAATTAAATCCCATATTGTTTGTTTCAGTAGCAGTTATCCAATTTAGAGAAACATTATTCTCACTTACCGCAGATGCAAATGAAAGTAGTTCAACTGGAATTATGCTTGAAACGAGCTGAACGTCTAAAGTTGTCAATGAATTGTAAGAACTAACTATAACATTATTTATGGTTTGAGAATAATAGTCGGGTGCTTCAAACTTTAATGAATAATTACCGGGTGAAAGCATTCTGAGATAAAATCCTGTTGAGTCAGAGTAAACAAATGAATTATCTGCATCGTGATTGAGAACAGTTACTTTTGCTTTTACAGGATAGCCGAGTGTATCTGTGATAATTCCATTTACACCTTTTAACACTGTTTCCATATACTTAATAAAAGATTTTCGGTTGTAATTCCAATGTGCAGGAAGTTGTGCTGCCGGAATAAGTTTTGTATCTGAAATTTCGATTGTCACTTCTCTGCCCCATCTGAAATAATTTGTATAATCCTGTCTGCCGCCGTTAATAATGTACCACGCTCCCCCGTTGGTTGTTCCATCATCATAACCATTCATGTAATTTGATGGGGCATTTGCCTGGCAAGTATCTGCATAGAGATGAGATATGTACTGGTACCAGGCTTCATCAGGATGATGCTTGTAATCAGGATACCCATTAGTCCATGTATCCCACGGATAATTTACAACCTCTGTGCCTCCGTGAAAGTTTGCAACAAGCGCAAAGTTGTTTGATTCTGCAATTGATCTGAATCTTGTTGTCTCGATTTGCTGATTTGAGTTTACACCATAAACAGGATCTGGAAAATTCCTGTTAAGATCATAGTTGTAGTAATTACCTCTTGTTGCCCCGTAAACTGTGCTGTTTCCACTTCTGTAAGTTCCATCCGGATTGGCAAGCGGATTAATCCAAATTTCAGCATTGTTAATAAGATTTGTAATTCTTGAATTGGATCCATAAGTAGTAAGCAATGAATCGATTAATCTTAACATTAATACATAACCCGTTATTTCATCACCATGGATTGAAGATGTAAACATAAACTGTGGTTCGGATTCGTGCTGGGATACATTATCTGAGATAACAGCAAACAATATTTTTCTTCCCTGAACAGTATTACCGGCATCAACAATTCTGCAGAGATCAGGATAGTTGGTTTGAAACAAATACATCATTGATATATAAGCATCGTATGTTGGGTATACATCCCATGCGTTTATTCCATCAATATCTGATGACATTTCAGGTTCGATTAATTTACCGGGAGCAGTTAAAATCGTAAACGAATAATTTAATTTTTTGAATTCATTGAATTCAGATTCATTAGCATATGCGTATACTTCATTACCCTTCACATTATCAATTGAAACAATTCTGGTTAAAGAATTTAATTCCAACTTATCAGAAATTAAAAATTTAAAGTACACCTCGTGGTTTTCTTTAAAGTACTGTTCATCTATAATTTGGGAAAAGCTTATAGTTGATAACAGTAAAACTAAAATAACAGAAAATGCCTTCTTCATAAAAGCCCCTGCAAGGATGTAGAATTAATAAATATAAAATGAAATTATAATCGATGTAAATTTAGGAAGATTTTATATAAATCTTATATTCTTTAAAAACAAATAGGCACGATTGCTCGTGCCGTAAAGAAGCCCATCCAAACCTTCCCTAAGGGAAGGCTTTTAGAATATTTATTTCATTAACATAAGTTTTCTGGTTTGAGTAAAGTTTCCTGACGAAATCTGGTAATAGTAAACTCCGCTTGCAATGTTTGATGCATTGAATAACATTTCATATCTGCCGGCTTGTTTTTGTTCATTAACAAGTGTGATAACCTCATTACCAAGAATATCATACAATTTTATGCTTACAAAATTATCTTCAGGAATGGCATAACGAATTGTTGTAGTGGGATTAAATGGATTAGGATAATTCTGATCTAATGAATATTCCAATGGCACATTTACTCTGACTTCAACTTCCTGAGAATAGGAAAATGTTCCATCAAAATCTTTTTGCATTAATCGATAAGTATAAGTACCAGCATCCACATTTTTATCCGTAAATGAATAATTACTGAATTCTGTAGTTGTACCTTTTCCGTTAACAAAACCGAGAGTTTCATAATTACTATTAATTGATTTTCTTTGGATTTCAAAACCAAGATTGTTTAACTCGGTTGCCGTAGACCAATCAAGTACTACTTCGTTCTTGTTTACTGAAGCATTAAACGCAGTTAATTCTACGGGAACTATTGCATCTACAATTGTAACTGTAACATTTCTCTTATGAACCGGTGTGCCGTTGGGTCCTGTGCCTGTGATAGTAACTACGTAATTGCCAATTGAAACATCTCCGGAGGTTTTAACTCTCATTATTACGCTGCCCGGAAAAGTTGAAAGCGTATCTCCATCAGGAAAATCAATCGTTATATTTCCATTAGCCGGAGCAGGAGTAAACGTTGCAGAAAATGTAACCTGATCAGAATAAAGTTTTACACCTGGCACTAAAATGTTATAAAAAACTGAATCCGCATCATTTGCCACAGTATCAATTGCGGGCGAAACCTTCATTGCGAAATCAGGAAAAAATCCGACGTAACTTCCAAATGTTCCGGCTCTAAAATCTGTCCAAACCAAAAGAGATTGATTATCAATAGCAGTGATTGCATCATAATCACCCTGATAACGTGGTGTACCGCCTCCTCCGCAAGTAGAACAATTGATTCTCATCTTGGAAGTTGTAATTCTTTGATTTGGTGCAAAAGTGACTCCTCCATCATCAGAATAACTTGCATAAATATGTGCACTGTCGCTTGTTGGTGTATCACGTGTGTCCATCCATTTTACGAATAATCTGCCAGATGTTTTATCACACCAGATTGATGGATGCCACTGATTATTTGCTGTTGTATTTACATCATCATTTACAACTACTGCACTTGACCATGTTGCTCCCTGATCATCAGAATATCTACAGAAAATATCCGGTTTATTAAAATCACCTGCAGGAGTGTTGGAAGCATAAACCAAATATAATCTTCCTCTATTTGGACCATAACTGTTATCCGCAGTAATAAACGGATAAGGTCTGGTGCGCATGTTTTGAACTGAATTTCTACCAGCCACATTTGTACCTACATAACCTGAAAAGTTTTGTGTAGATTTTAAATTAAAAGTTGCACCACCATCAGTTGAAACATAAAAAGTATAAGTTGATGCGAATGCACTTCCGGAATTTGTAACTACATAAACGCAGCCACCAGGAACATCCGTTGTACCATTAGTATCGGGTCCAACTGCTACCATCATCCCGGGTAATGCTTGAGTTGTAAAATTACGTGTCTGGGTAAATGTTGCACCGTTATCTGTGCTGCGATTGAAATTACCACCGCTGTTACCTGTCATTGTTGTGTAGATATAATTTGCATACGGCCCGGATGTTTGATCTGCAGCCATCCAGTTTTTATCAACACCTAGAACACCAATTACAGAAGGGCTCCAAGTCGTTCCATTATCCGTTGATCTGATTATCCGGCAATTTTGGATTCCGCCGGATCCCGACATATTTTCATAATAAAGATTACCTAAACTGTCATACGCATTTACAGGATCACCAAATGTAGAAGCCCCAAAAGGTGGTGAACTAATTATCCAATTAAATGCATCGTTGGTACGATAGGCAGTGTTAGTATTGAATGATGTAAAGTACTGCAGCGGATTATTTGGATTTTGTACCAGGTGCGGTTCTGCAAATGCAACACCAAGATTAAAATTATCAAATCCTTCAGCATCTGTTACTACAGCATCCGATTCATCACTCTGATAACTTTGAATATATTTTATATACTCAATTGGAACATGATCAGTTAAAGGATTATCGATCTGAGCCGATAATTTTGAACAAATGAAAAAAGAAACCAATACTCCCAAAAAAAGATTGGTAAAAAATGGTGTAAAGTTATTCCTCACTGTACCTCCGGGTATGTTGATTAGTTAATTGTATGAATTGACGATTGCATAATAAGGATAAATTCTAAAAAAAATAATAGGAAGATAATTTTTTTTTATTTATCCCTAACACCAAAAAGCTTTTTAAACTCATCTACATCATTTATTGAGTCAATAATTTTTTCTTCATCAAGTGCAGAATTTGATTTGTTTACCTCAACTGCAAACACCTCGCTTGAAATTACTTTGCAGGAACAAACTTTTGCAAATTGGGCAAGGTTGGCATCTGATGTAATTAAAATAATATTTCGGGCAGATTTTGATTGAGATATCTGCTTCTTAATTTTTTCATCAGCAGTTAACTTTTCCGAATATACGATTTTTAATTTTGATGAATTGATTGCAGTATTTGGATAGCCATCAAAATGTAATGTGATAATTGCTTTTTTTTTTATAAAGTAGCGGTCTAATAGAAATACAAGTTTTTCCCGGGAGGCTTGTTTATCTTTTTTTTGAAGACTCATTAATGAATGAATCTTCCCTATCAGGTTATTTCCGTCAATTATATAATTAAGCAATTTTATCTTCCATCGTAAAATTGATCCCGCTTGGTAACTTTTAAATCCTGAAGCTGGGGAGCTTTAACTCTAATTTCAAAATTGTAACCGCGATATGTTCCAATCGGATTCCATGTAAAATTCATCGTCCAGCAATGCAGATCTCTTGATATTCTGATTTGCGGAGCTGAAAATTCGTTTTGTTTAAGATCGTAACTTCCAGTTACAGAAAATTTCCATTTGGGTGTGAGATTAAAATTAAAACTTCCGCTTACATTGGAGTTGGTAAAAATATTTAAAGGAGTAGGTCTTGATTCATTAAAATTATAATTAAGTGACAGATCCCATGGAATTGAAAAATCAGCATCTTTTTCGTTATATAATCCCTGATAAATACTTCTCTCAGAAGCCTGTAAATACTGGTCCTGCTGTACAGTCGTGCGATTATCTGTTTGTGAAGATTTAATTTTGTCACCGGAAATAGATAAGGACATTGAAATGCTAAAGTTCGTCATGCGTAACAGCCCTTTACCCTCATTTATAAGATAACGATTTACTTTTGTAACTCTAGAATTAAGATAATCGTACGGCGTAAAAGAAGTGCTGCCGGATAGATTAAAGAAACTTCCCACCTGTGTACGATAAGAAATATTTATATCAGAAAAATTCAGACTATCAGCGGCAAAGTTGTATCCAAATCCGGCATTAATATTTAATAGCTGTAACTTATTTCCTTTAGAAGTTGTATCTGTAGGATCTGCAATTGTTTTCATTTCAAATACGTTACCAACAGAAAAATTGATATTCTGCTGTTCCTGATTTGAAGGTTTGCCAAATATTTCTCTTTCATATTTATTATACTTAATTAATTTTCCTGAAGAATCAACATATGAATCATAATAACCCCAGAATGGAGTTGAAAAATCAGGTGAATAATTATAACTAATTGACGGAGTTACAGTATGTCTGATTGCACTAATTCCAAATGAATTAATATTAAACATTCCATAGAATTTTGTGGATGCAGAAACTCCCATCGAAAAAGTTCTTACTTCATTAATCTCTTTAACATCATCGGTTTTTATAAAATACGCTCCGGTATCATTAATTGCCGGATATCTTTTTATACTTTTGTTATACCAGCTTTCATTATATCTGATGTTTGGGGAAAAACTGAAATATCCAATTTTAGGAGAAAGTGAAGCGTTGATGTTATGCTGTATTCCACCTCTAACATTTAGATTACCATCAATTTTATTTCTGTTGTTTTGAAATTGACCTGAATAACTATAACCAAAACTTTCATACCATTCCTGTTTACCCGCATTATCTCTGAACGGATAACTCTGCGCGACTGAAAAAGTTAAATTTGGAAGAACTTCAGATATGTTATTGTTTTCAAAATTCTGAGTACGGGAATAACTTAATGACAAACTATTACCGGATTCTTCCCACTGTTTAAAATAAGTTGCATTTGATACAGCTTCGTTCCTTAAAATCTCGTTAAAATTATTTATGTCACGTCTTATATTCGTTCCCGACAGAAATTCTAATTTTGCATCAAACCTTGAAGTAGGTGTAATGTTCTGATTATGGTTCCACCTTATTCGCCACTCAGTATTCACAGCTCTGCCCGGATCTGTCTCTTCTCCTAAAATAAATTTACCATAGCTTCCTTCCAGATTACCGGAATAACTATACCTTTTTGAATAACGAAACCTGGAATCAAATTTAAAACTTCCGCGCGTGTAGTAATCTGCAGTTAAGTTAACATCCATATAATCATCAATCGCCCAAAAATATCCAAAGCGCGAAAAGTATGTTCCGAATGTGGCATCACTTCCAAAAGTAGGTGGAATTATTCCTGATCTTCTTCCTGATTCTATAGGAAATACTGCAAACGGTAATGGTATCGGAAGCGGAACTCCACCGAAATAAATAAATATCCATTCTGCAACCAGCTGTTGCTTATGAATAACCTTCATTTTATTTGCAGTAAAATAATAATGCGGGCATGTACTGTCATCACAAGTAGTAAACATACCATCTTCAATAAAATAAGTGTCTTTATCCACTTTATTTATTTTTGTCCCGGTATAATAACCACCTTCAGATTCTGTTTTAACAAGTGATAAATGGCCGCGACCTGATTTAAAATTATATTTCATCGTATTTCCTTTATAAACCTCTGCTCCTTCTTTTAAAACGGGAGCTCCAGAAAGTTTACCGGAAACTGAATCTGATTGGACACCAATTGCATCAATATTATTTGAATTAAAATCAATAAATATATTAGCGCTTGTTATTTCTGTCGTTTTATAAGAAATACTAGCCTGTCCATAGATATTCATTTTTTTATCTTTTACAAAAAAGATTAATGAATCCTTTGATGATGCAAAAACAGTTGTATCAACATCAAAAGTTTTTCCTTTCGGATTCCTGACTTGAATTGAATCAATATTAGTTACAACTGAATCTGCCTGAACAAAAACAGAATCTTTATTTTGAGAAAAGATATTACCCTGCCAAAAGCAGACGTTAAAAGCTAAAAGAAAATAGATGTGTAAATAACTTTTCATTAACAGTATTATTTAGTTTTTAAAGTTAATCTGTTTTTAGAAATTGTTCTAAATAATAAGTAAAAATCGGTATCTGTAATCATTTAAATTCTAATTGTGCAATGAAATTTAATTATTATAAAATACTAATGATGAGGCACCTTTTATTCCGGCTTCATTTTGTAATTTTGCAGGAATCACCAATACCCTTGGTCGTAATGGTGCCAGCACTCTTTGTGTTACAGTTAACCTAACAGAATCAAAAAGCGGTTTACCAAAACCTGCCACACCTCCTCCAACTATAAATGTACTTATATCAAGCAAATTGCTTAATGATGCCAATGCAGCGCCTAATTGTCTGCCCATTCTTTCAATAACAAATCTGGCATATTCATCTTTTTTTTCTGAAGCGACCTGAATAACACGCGGAGATACTTTACTTAAATCATTTCCGATTAATTCCCAGACTTTCGAGTCCGGATAATTTTTTAACTCACTTCTAATTTGTTCTTTGAGATAAGAATTACCGGCATAAGCTTCTATACATCCTGTAGAACCGCAATTGCATTTAGGACCATTTACGTCAATGGAGATATGTCCTAATTCACCGGCAGCACCAAACTCACCACGAAATATTTTTTTATTAAAAACAATTCCACCGCCTACACCGGTACCTAAAGTAACCATGATGAATGAATCAAATTTTTTGCCGGCTCCGAAAATCAATTCACCAATAGCTGCGGCATTAGCATCATTTTCAAGATGAACTTTATAACCAAATTTTTCTTTTATGATTGGACCAAGTTTAACATTTTTCCATCCAGGAAGATTTGGAGCATTTTCAACAATCCCCTTTTTTATTGATACCACACCCGGACAGCCAACTCCAATGCCCTGAATTTTAAATTTATTTTTAGATAAAATCGAATCTATTCCATCGATGATGTTGGAGATGACATTTTTAGGTCCGCTATCTGCTTCAGTTTTTATTGAAGTACTTTTTACAAGTTTACCTTTAGCAGACACAATTCCTATTTTAATATTTGTTCCGCCTAAATCTACACCAACAGCATATTTTTCAATTTTAGCCATAATATCCCCTAAATAAATTTTTTATTTTGAAAATTCATAATCCACTAATTTCAATTCACCAGGATACGTAATATTTCCAAATACAGAACTTACTGTAGGCGTTGCATAGAGAGAAATTTTTGATGAAGAACCCTGATTGCCGCCAAGTGCTAATGCAAGATTTAATATACTGTCATATCCTCTGTCCTTAAAAAACTTCATCAGATCAATATTAATTCTCAGAGGAATAGTTGTAACATCACCGGTTCCAGGTACAGTAACGGGCTGGTTTAAATCACCGGAAATTGTTTCCTTATCATCAAGGAATAGTCTCCACTTAAAATTTTGCAAAGTTGCGTCCGTTTTTTTGTATCCGCCTGTGCCGTCATTTGGATTTTTTGCTTCAACATTTAATATGAACGACGAGGGTAAAGATCCTTTTGCAAATGCAGAGGATAAACTTAATAAATCCAATGCGCTAAAATCCGATAGTTTGGATTTACCGGATATTGAAATACCATTTATTTCAAAACCGTTTACATTTCCTAATTTAAATTGAAGCCTGGAAAGATTTGTTATTGTTTCATACACACTGCATTGAATTCCTGAAATAGCAAGCGACAATATAACTGCCGCTAAAAAAAACTTTCTCATTGTTTTACTCCTTTTGATGATTCGATTTTCTCAATAATTATTTCTGCAACTTTAAGTGCACGTAATCCGTCTTCACCTGATACCACAATTTTTTTATCATACAAAACTGAATCTACAAAAAGCTGCAATTCATAATTTAAAGCATTCACTTCTTTTGATTCAGGCTGTTCATAAATTAATCTTTTCTTTTTATCTCCAACACCAATCTCGCCAAAGGAGATTGAATTTGCCATTGCAGGCTGATCAACAGGTTGAATGCGATAAACTTCTGAAACACCGGTTACAAAATCTAAAGATATATAATGATCTTTCTGGAAGATTCGCATTTTTCGCATTTTCTTTTGAGATATTCTGCTAGCTGTTACATTTGCCACTGCGCCATTTTCAAATTGTATTCTTGCGTTTGCAATATCAATATGATCTGAAACTACTGCAACACCATTTGCATCAATCTGTTTAACATCACTCTTAATAAAACTTAAAATTATATCGATATCATGAATCATTAAATCCAATACTACAGCAACATCAGTTCCGCGGGGATTAAATTGTGCAAGCCTGTCCGATTGAATAAACATCGGATCTGAAATATAAGATTCAAGTGAAAGCAAACCGGGATTAAATCTCTCAATATGGCCAACCTGGAATTTTAATTTTTTCTCTTGCGCGATTTTAACTAATTCTTCCCCTTGTTCTATACTTGCCGTTATTGGTTTTTCAACAAATACATGAATATTCTTTTCAAAACATTTTTTTGCAATTTCATAATGTGCACTTGTAGTTGCAGCAATCGAAACAGCAGTTACATTAGAAAGTAATTCATCAATTGAGTTGAATGATTGTATCACAAATTCATTAGCAGTCAATCTGGACTGTTCCGGATTTGAATCATAAACACCCACTAAGTTACAATTAGCGATTTGCTTCAACATTTTTGAATGAAGTTTGCCGAGATGTCCGACACCAATAACTCCGACAGAAAGTTTTTCCATATTTTTTATCTCGTTTGAATTTTTGAATAACCAATTATACGATCGTAACCGCCATTTTCCTGATCACGATACCATAAAAAAATATTATAATCATTTGATGTCTGCCAATCATTACCTTCTAACACATACCAATCCTGATTTGCAGGATTTGAATAATCTCCGTTTACAACAACATACTGGTAATCATAGATTCCTCGCTTTAATGGAATTGTAAGATTATACACATCACCATCAAAATTCATTTTGTTTTTTGGTGATAAGTCCCAGTCATTAAAAGCACCGACTAAATAAATATCACCATAACCTTCTTCCGGTGGTTTAATTTGAAAAGTTACATTCATATAAGTTGAATACAAATCTTTTGGTGATTTTAAAACAAAGCCGCCGTTATTATCGCTTCTGCCTGTAAGTAAAAATCTGCTGTACTCCATTCCATCAAACTGTGCCTTTACGTTTTTAGAATTATAGATATTTATATCCATAAGATTCGTCTGACGGTATTCATTTCCCGGTCGAACATCTTTTGCAATAAATTTAACTTTTGATCCGCCGTCCCATTCAAAAACTCTGTTCTGATCTGTGGAAGTTCTTAAAACTTTTATAGAATTATCCAACAAATGATTTTGAACAATCTCCAGCTCATCAACAAAAAACGGGAAATAGTCTTCTTTTGGATTTGCCTCAACAATTATCCAGTTCACATGTCCAAGCTGCGGCGGAAAATAAGTTCTATCATCCAGAGTTTCTTTTTTAGTTTCCACTTTTAATGGTACATCAGCTCTGACTACAAAAAATTTTCCTTCTGCAAAAATTTTGGACTGATCCTGGGAATCAACAATATAATATTTCCATTTACCCGAAAAAGGGAATGCCACATATCCATCCTTATCGGGAAAAGTATTTGTGTAATGATAATTTGCGTCTTCTACAGTTGTTGGAAGTGAAAAATAATCCAGTCTGTATGCTATATTTTTTCCTTTGTTCGATAGAAAAATGTTATCGGTAGGATTCCAGTTTCTATCGCAAAAAGTAAAAATGATATTAATATTTGGAACGTATTCTGCCTGAACATCAAAATCAATTACTAAAAGATCACGTGGAGAAGACAAAACGGGAATTGAATTTACATCACTTGTAGTAAAAGTTTTTAAACTTTTAATTACCATTTCCTGCGGAAATACGATTGAACTCTGAACTATTAAAAACAGCACAAATAATTTTTTCAAAGTTTTACCTAAAATTATTGTCACACTGAGCTTGTCGAAGCGTGATTAAGTTACTATTTGTCAGTCTTCGACAAGCTCAGCCTGACACTTTACTAAATAAATCAATATTCAATAGTAATTATTTACTACATTACAAATATATGCCTTAAAAATGATGTTAAACAGAGGTGATTGCGGAAATAAAAATCCCCAAGAAAGTGAAAAATAGATGATTAGTAAAATGGAATTATGTAAGGATGAACTGAGAAAATATGTTTTGAGGTGCAGGTAAAAAACAAACCCAATTCCTGAACGGGATTGGGTTTGTGAAAAAAAATAACTTTAATAAATCTCTAAAGATTCTTTATCTCATTAACCAATTTTGTCATCGCATCTTTAGAGTCACCAAAGTACATTAATGCATTTGGATAGAAGAATAATTCATTATCAATTCCTGCATAACCGGCATTCATAGATCGTTTGTTTATGATTACAGTTTTTGCATAATCAACATTAAGTATTGGCATTCCAAAAATCGGACTGCTTTGATCATGACGAGCGGCAGGATTTACAACATCATTTGCGCCGATAACAATTACAACATCCGTGTTATTAAAATCATCATTTATATCTTCCATTGCATAAAGTTTATCATAAGGCACCTGTGCTTCTGCAAGAAGTACATTCATATGTCCGGGCATTCTTCCTGCAACAGGATGAATTGCAAATCTTACTTTAATTCCCTTCTTCTCTAATATGTTCATAAGATCACGTACTGCGTGCTGAGCCTGCCCTACTGCCATTCCGTAACCGGGTACAATTATTACACTGCTTACAGAATCCAATAACATTGCAAGTTCTTCAGCGTCGATCGATTTAACATCACCTTTGGGAGAAGTTGTAGAAGATGCTGCGCTTGTTGATCCTGCATTTGCCCAGCCGCCAAGAACAACATTCATCAGAGATCGGTTCATTGCTTTGCACATAATATTGGTAAGTATTATTCCCGATGCACCAACCAGCGCCCCGGCAATAATAAGTTCATTATTTCCAAGTACAAATCCGGTCATTGATCCCGCAATACCTGAATATGAGTTCAATAAAGAAATTGCAACCGGCATATCTGCACCACCGATAGGGAGAACTAATAAAACTCCAAGTACAAGTGATATAATAGTAATCATAATCACCAGACTCATCATAGAAGGATATATTACAACATACGCGCCAGCAGCAAGTACTACTAAAACTAAAAGCGCATTAAACGGGTGTTGAAGAGGATACTTAACAACTTTTCCGGTTACTAATCCCTGCAATTTTCCAAAAGCGATCATTGAGCCCGTAAAAGTAACTCCGCCAATTAGTATGCTGAGTATAATTGCAATCCCCTGATCGATAGGAAGATTAAATACCGCACTAGTATCAACAGGATAGTTAGGATTTTTCTTAAAGTATTCAGAAAGTGCAACAAGTATAGATGCTCCACCGCCAAATCCATTAAGCATTCCAACCATTTGCGGCATCCCTGTCATAGGCGTTTTAAAAGCCATAATTAAGCCCGCAACAGAACCAATCAAAGCGCCAATAATTATCCATTCATATGTAAGCACTTGCTGATCCAGCAAAGTAGCAGCAATTGCAAGAAACATTCCGATAGCTGCCAGAAGATTTCCTTTTCTCGCGGTCTTGGGTGAACCAAGATTCTTGATACCAAGTATGAAGAGAATTGAGGAAATTAAATAAGTTATTTCTATTACTACAATCATTTTTCAACTCACTTCTTTTTAAACATTTTTAACATGCGGTCGGTAACAAGAAATCCACCGACAACATTAATCATTGCAAATGCAACTGCAACTAATCCGAGAATTGTACTGATTGTAAATTGCTCCAGGCCTGCACTTAAAATTGCGCCCACAATTGTAATTCCCGATATTGCATTTGAACCAGACATAAGAGGTGTATGTAATGTAGGCGGAACCTTAGTGATCAGTTCAAATCCTACAAATATTGCAAGTGCAAAAACATACACATGCATAAGGAATAAATATTCTGCCATTTTTAACCTTTATTTTATTTCAAATTTTTAATCAATTATTTGATTAGATCTTTGACCCGCTGACTTATAACTCCTCCGTTGTGAGTAATTAAAGATCCTTTTACAATTTCATCTTCAAGTTTAAGAGTAACTTTGCCTTCTTTACCAATATGCTGTATAAGACTAAGTATATTCTTCGAATACATTTCACTTGAATGTGTGGGAACTAAAGATGGAAGATTTGATTCACCTATTATAGTTACGCCATACTTTTTAACTGTTTTACCACGCTCGCTTATTTCACAGTTTCCACCAAACTCAGTTGCCATATCAAGCACAACACTGCCGGGGCGCATATGTTTAACCATTTCTTCTGAAACGAGAATCGGGGCTTTCTTTCCTGGAACAAGCGCAGTGGTAATAACAATATCTGCTTCAGTAACGTGTTTGAAGATTGTTTCTTTCTGCTTTTGTAAAAATTCTGGAGTGGCTTCCTTAGCATAGCCGCCGGCATCCTGCATATCTTCCGCACCTTCCACTTCAATAAATCTTCCGCCAAGACTTTGAACTTCTTCTTTTACAGCACTGCGGATATCAGAAACCTCTACAACAGCACCTAATCTTTTTGCTGTGCCAAGAGCCTGCAATCCGGCAACTCCCGCACCCATTATCACAACCTTTGCAGGGGAAATTGTTCCGGCGGCAGTCATCATAAGCGGAAAGATTTTTCCCAGTTCATTTGCAGCCATAATAACAGATTTGTATCCGGCAATATTGGCTTGAGAACTGAGTACATCCATCTTTTGTGCAAGTGTTGTACGCGGAATCATATCCATCGAAATTAAATCAATTTCTTTTTCAGTACATTTTTTTGCAATCTCAGGATAATGAAGAACATATGTAAAACAAATTAACAACGTTCCCTTCATCATTAAATCGATTTCATTTTTACCTGCTGCCGGATGATCAACAGGACGCTGAACTTTAAAAACTATTTCTGCATTAGAATAAAGATCAGTAACATTATCAATTATTTTAGCGCCTGCTTTTTGATATTGCTCATTAGTAAAACCTGCGTTTAATCCTGCATCTTTTTCAATTTGCACAACATATCCGGCTTTTATAAGTTTTGAAACTACATCCGGCACACAGGCAACGCGATTTTCACCGGGCATTATTTCTTTTGGAACAGAAATTATCACAGAATTATCTCCTCCGTTGATAGAAAAATAAAATATTGAGTGCAAAATTAAGGATGATTGAAGGCTTATCCAATAAAATGATTCACTAATTCGTAATAGTTTTTAATGATTGACTTTAGCAACCGATTATTTTACTTTTGAACAGTTCATTTAAGTATTGGGCTTATTTTTTCAATTCACCAGGGGTGCTTATGAAATTAGCTATACTTGTCATTCTCTTCTCGATAACATCATTATCGAGTTTGCATTCACAGGTTTCAGAAAACTGGTTGACATTTTTTGATTTTGATTCCTTAAATGCAAATAATCTTGAAACTATAGTTTCAAATCAGGGCAGCATCAGATCACGCTGGGTTAGCCTTCCATTAGGTACTTACAATGAGATTATTTGGGATCAGGGTCCATGGTTTGTTGGAAAAATAAACGGCGAGCCCATCTTATCAATTATCCAATGGATTAAAGGCTGGAATTATTCCCCGGGACCAATAATTCAAAACACTGCGGCAATGTTAATTCATCCGGAAGATTCACTTCGTTACAGAGTTTACAAAATATCTAAAGGTGATGATCAGACAAATCCGGATTATGCTGAATGGCCTACCGACTTCGGAGCACCACTTGATCAAAATGGAAATCCATTAATTAAAGGTGATCAGACTCTTTGGACAATATTTAATAGTTTGGACAGCACTGCAATAAATACTGGTGCATGGAGGAGTCCATTAAAAACCGCACCAATAGAAATTCATGAAACAATATTCTCCCGCAACGGAAATGAAAATGATTTTACGGATATATTTTCTAATGTAGTGTTTATGGAATATGAGTTTATCAACAAAAGCTCTTTCCCTGTAGATTCTGCATATATCGGTTTCTGGTCTGATATTGATTTTGATGCTGTGAATAATAATCCAGCTATTGATACATCCAGACAATTAGGTTATTGCTGGAGCGCAGAAGACACCACATTTTATGGCAGCATACCCCCGGCAATTGGATACTCAATGTTATACGGACCAATTGTTCAGGACCCAAACAGCAATGCGGTATTTAAAGGGAAAGTAGTTAATGGATTCAAAAATTTAAAACTCAATGCTTTTCGCGGAATTGCTGATGACTCACACATTGACTCTCTTACCGGGAGAGTCAGGTCAATAATGGATGCTCAGAATCAGGCAAGAGGATTAACCTCAAATGGTTATCCAATAATTAATCCGGTAACTAATCAAACTACAACATTTCCTTTTTCCGGTGATCCGATTACGGGTGAAGGCTGGATTTATAATTCCTGGACTTCAGGAGGCGCAGGTTTTGTTTTTTTCTCCGGTCCATTTAATATGGCAGCAAATGACACTCAATGGGTTATGATTGCTCTGATACCAGCTCACGGAAATACGGGTTTAAACAGCATTGAATTACTAAGAGAGAAAACTGATTTAATCAGAAGTCTTTCTTATGATAGTCTAGCTTATGGTTCAATAAATTACGGAATTACTGATGTTCAAGAACCAAATAGTTTTATACCTGAAAATTTTTCTCTATTCCAAAACTACCCCAACCCATTTAATCCAAGCACAAAAATAAGTTGGCAGTCTCCAGTCAGCAGTCATCAATCACTAAAAATATTTGATGTTCTTGGAAATGAAGTTGCAACATTAATTAACGAATACAAATCTGCTGGAAGTTATGAAATTGATTTTAATGCATCTTCGCTATCAAGCGGAATTTATTTTTATCGATTGCAAGCCGGTTCATTCATTCAAACAAAGAAAATGGTTTTAATAAAATAGCGACAAATGTCGGTATAGTAAATAATTTTATATAACTGGAGATTAAAATGAGATTCTCATTAGTACTTTTTGTTTCACTACAGGTTATTTCGATATTAATCAATGCGCAGATTGTTGAGCCGACGAGATTCCCGTATCAAGCATACAGCACAAATAATAAGGAAGCTTTTTTACTTGGATTACCAAACAACAATCTTGTAATGTTTTGGTATGATCTGTCCTTCAACCAAATAAAATATTCTCGAAGTTTTGATGGTGGAAATAATTGGACAAATGTAGATTCACTCGTTAATATAGTTTCAAGCGAAAATTATGTTGATATAAATGCAGTTGTACTTTCATCGGGAAGAATTCTGGTTACGTATCGTTCAAGCTTTTATTATTATGTTTATTCCGATGACAATGGTTATAATTGGTCTGCACCTGTTGTTCTGCCAACCAGATCAGGAATTCTTGCACGTAGAAAAGTTTTCCAGTCCTCACTTTCCGTTACTTCAAATGGCAATGTTAATTTTGTTCATAGTGTTTCACAAACATATAACAATGAAAATGCAACAGGCATTTTTAGTATTAATAGTCCGGATGGAGTAAACTGGTCACCAGCAGATACAATTGATTTTTTTGGTAAGACCGGACAAATAATTAATATAGGGACTAACAATGATATTTTAGTTTACTCTGATTCTACAGAAAATAGTTACGATATTTTTATTAGAAGATCCACTGATGCCGGAATAACCTGGGGTGACAGAAATTTATTAATTGGTGAAAATTTATCACAAACAAAACCAAGAGGAATGAAGGACCAAAATGGAAAATTATGGCTGTACTATAATCAGGAAGTTACAACCCCATTCTCTGACATTTATCAATCCGATATTTATTTTGTATCCAGTACAGATGATGGAATCACCTGGAGTGCACCGGATAAATTTACGAAATATGTTGGGTATGATTACGTCAACAGCATCTCAACCTGGTCTGGCAGACCAATAATTTCATTAAAAAGCTCAAGGGATTTTAGTTCGTACACCGGCTATTATCAGTTTTATTATACCCTTGGCGATGCTGTAATAGATTTAAATGTTCCGCCTTTTATGTACTTATTTACACATCCTTCAGTGCCTCCATATCCAAACCAGCCATATTTAATAAGAGCATTTGTTGATGATGATAGAGAACTTGTTTCAGTAGAATTGAATACATATACCAATCCACCCGGTTTATATGAAACATTAAATATGTTTGATGATGGTGCACACAATGATTCACTACCAGGTGATAAGATTTATGGAATTGAGGTATCACTTCCAAATTATGGAGACTTTAAAAGCTATAATTTTAGCATCACCGATGATGGTTTAAACATCAAAACTTTTAATGGTGATGGGTTTTCGATACCTATTGAATATGCATTGGATACTTACCTGATAGAAGTTAATAATTTTAAATTTCCGTTAGATAACAGAGGTGTACTAGCTGATGCATCTGTTCAGGGTGTAAGCGGAGGAAGATTTGATGAGATAGTAGCTCTTTTTTCTGGTGGTTTCTTTCTTTCAGGTTATAACAACGGATCTCTTTGGGTTAATGCTTCAGCTTCTTCTTCTCTAGTAACAGATTATCAAGCCGGAGTAATTGGAAGTTCCGCAACTGATCCGGCAAATAAACTTTACATTATAAAAAATTCCGATCAACCATTTGGACCATCCTGGATAGAATATCAGACTGCTGTTGAACAAGGTGCAGATTTTTATGATGGAGATAATGACGGTGTTTATAATCCGATTGATTTAAATGGAAATACTGTTTGGGATCCCGGTGAGGATAGACCGGATTTTTTAGGTGATGTAACAGCATGGTGTGTTTATAACGATGCAGTTCCGGGTCCATTGCGAAGATGGAATGATCAACAACCGATGGGCATAGAAATTCATCAATCGGTTTTTGCATGGGGAGAAAACGTTAACGATCCAATCGATAATATGATTTTTGTTCGTTACAGAATTTCAAATGCGGGTACAGTATCCAATATATTCGATAGCGTATATTTTTCTGCCTGGGCAGATCCTGATATCGGCGGGTCCGAAGGATCAAATGATGATTTAGTTGGTTGTGATACTCTATTAGGGTCAGGTTATATGTACAATAATGGACAAGATCCATCATATGGAATAAATCCACCGGCCGTTGGAATTTCTTTTTTGCAAGGTCCCGCAACTTACATCCCCGGAGAAACATTTATAGATAATAATGGCAATCAGATTTATGATGATGGAATTGACACACCACTTGATTCGGCTTATATTAATAATGGTCCTGTAATCGGTATCAAAGTTTTACCCGGGGCAAAAAATCAGAATATAAGTTCATTTATACATTATATCAACGGGGACCCAATTCTTAATGATCCAAATGTCGGCGTAGAAGCTCGTAATTATATGCTCGGTAGAACCAAAACAGGAGAGTCAATTGATCCATGCACGTGGGCTTATGGCTATGTATTCGCTGGAGTCCATTGCGCAACAGTGGATCCAAGGTTTTTGTACTCAGGTAATCCGGTTAATCATACTGGTTGGATAAACACTTTATCAGCTGATCAACGAATATTAACCAATACAGGTCCGTTTAATTTAGAAGAAAACAAACCTATAGATATTATTGTGTGTTATATAGTCGGCCGGGGTAATGACGCATTAAATTCTATATCAGTAATGAAAAATATAAGTGCGGAAGCAATTGAGATTTACAATTCAAATTTCACAGATATACCTACTGGCATTAATAATGAACCTGGAATTATTACTGAATTTAAATTATCACAAAACTATCCCAACCCGTTTAATCCTAGCACTACAATTAGATACTCAATCCCAAATGTCACCCTGAGCGGAGTCGAAGGGTCTCGAGTACAACTTAGAATTTATGATATACTTGGAAATGAAGTTGCGACACTTGTTAATGAATACAAGCCAGCGGGGATGTACAATGTACAATTTACAATGAACAATTTAGCAAGCGGAATTTATTTTTATCGATTACAGGCTGGTTCTTTTGTTCAAACTAAAAAAATGTTGTTAATTAAATAAGGGAGTAAAATGAAAAAATTAGTTATAGTATTACTGCTTACCGCCGGTTCAATCTTTTCGCAGACACAATTCAGGTTAAATGTTAATAATATTAATTTACCAATGGATAACAAAGGAATATTAGCAGCAGTAAATATTCCGGATCCAAATCCTGTTATTTCCGGCGCTGGAGGAAAATTCGGTGGTCACATTTTTTTATTCAGCGGCGGATTTCTACTTGCTGGTTATGCGAATGATACTCTTTGGGCTAATGGTGTTGCATCTGCGTCTTTAATTAAAGATTATTTACCAGGAACTGTTAATAATGAACCAACAGATCCTAAAAATATTATTTATCTAGTTAAGAAGAATGATGCTGCTTTTGGGCAATCCTGGCAGGATTGGATAAATGCTGTTGAACTAGGTGCTGATTTTTATGATGGTAATAATGACGGGGTTTACAATCCGACAGATTTAAATGGAAATAATATCTGGGACTCATCAGAAGATAAACCTGCTATAATGGGAGATCAAATGACCTGGTGTGTTTATAATGATGAAGTTCCTGCTGATCAAAGAAGATTTAATACGGTAACACCTAAGGGTATACAGATACAGCAAACAGTTTTAGCCTATGCTTCAGCACAAGCCCCGCTTGGAAATACAATCTTTATCCGTTACAGGTTAATTAATACAGGAACTATCGCTAGTAAACTTGATTCTGTGATCTTTGCTATTTATACAGATCCGGATTTAGGATCTGCTTTGGATGATCTTATTGGATGTGATACTTTATTAAATTCCGGTTTTGTTTATAATGATGGGCCCGACGGTGAATATGGTTCAAATCCTCCAGCATTCTTTATGAAATATTTACAGGGACCAATTTCGTACATTCCGGGAGAAACATTTATCGATAACAATTCAAATGGATATTATGAAAACGGGATAGATACACCTTTAGATACTGCATATAATCGCAAAGGAAATCTATTTAATACACAATCATATCCAGGGGCAAAAAACTTGGGAATTACCTCATATACAATGTTGGTCGGAGGGGATCCAACGTTAATGGACCCGAGTAATTTTATGGAAGCTGCCAATTATTTAAATGGGCTCACCAGAACAGGAGCAATTCTAAATCCCTGTATTTTTACATACGGCACTGTAAATGGTGGAGTAAATTGCACTGCGGTTAATCCTTATCTATGGTTTTCGGGTGATCCGGTTTCAAATATTGGTTGGATTGAAACACTCCCGGGAGATTTAAGGAATATTGTAAGCACTGGAAAATTTACGCTCGAAGTAAACAAGCCAATTGATCTTTGGGTTGCATACGTTGTTGGACAAGGAAGCAATGCACTTAATTCTATTTCAGTTGCCAGAAACTACACACAAGATGCTCAAACTTATTTTAACGCAAATTTCACAAATGGTACTATAAGTGATGTAGACGATAATGATTATACTCTTCCTGAAAAGTTTTCTCTTTTCCAAAACTACCCCAACCCATTTAATCCTAGCACTACAATTAGATACTCAATCCCAAATGTCACCCTGAGCGGAGTCGAAGGGTCTCGAGTACAACTTAGAATTTATGATATACTTGGAAATGAAGTTGCAACACTTGTTAATGAGTACAAGCCAGCGGGAATGTACAATTTACAATTTACAATGAACAATTTAGCTAGTGGAATTTATTTCTACAGATTAACTGCTGGTTCTTTTGTTCAAACTAAAAAAATGATTCTACTAAAATGAAAAATTTAATAATGCTCATATTGTTTTTTTTGCTATTCCTTTACTCACAAATAATTGGACAAACAGCACATCGTTTTTTTGTTAATAAAATAAATTTGCCAATTGATAATAAGGGCCTCTTAGCAAGCGTTAATATACCTGATCCCAATCCTTTCATTAACGGAGCAGGTGGAAAATTTGATGAAAGTGTCTTTCTTTTTAGATCCGGTTTCTTTTTATCAGGGTATGCAAATGGAGAGTTCTTCTCAACAACGGTATCCGAGGGTTCAGAAGATTATCAACCAGGAAAAGTTGGAAGCAATCCTGAAGACACATTAAATATCATTTATGTAGTTAGAAAAGATGATACTCCTTTTAGTTCAAGTTGGCAAAAATGGAAAGATGCAGTATTACTTGGTGCAGATTTTTATGATGGAAATGACGATGGTATTTATGATCCAACTGATCGTAATTATAACGGAACCTGGGATTTGAATGAGGATATGCCTGCCCTGCTTGGAGATGAAATAGCCTGGTGTGTTTACAATGATGGTGTTCCAGCTAACCAAAGATTATACGATGTCTCTCCGATCGGTATAAATATTCAACAAACACTTTTTGCTAAAAATAATCCTGATCTGGAGAATATAATTTTTATAAAGTATAAAATTGAAAACACGGGGATAGTTGATGACGTTTTGGACTCAGTGTTTTTTAGTCCCTGGGATGATACCGATCTCGGTTGGGCTTCTGATGATTTAAGTGGCTGCGACACTGCTCTAAATTCTATCTTCACTTATAATTTTAATGACGATAGCCAATATGGAATAAATCCCCCTGCAATTTTTACGACAGTTATTCAGGGACCAATTATCAATACTCATGAAGCCACAGATACTGCATTTATAAAATATGGTACTTTGGTTGGTGAGAGAATACTGCCAGGTTATAAAAACCTTGGATTATTTTCGTTTACAGGATATGGTAAAAATTCTCCGGGACAAAGTTTTCCGGATAATTTACAATATGTGAAGAATTACATAATGGGAAATGATGGATATGGAAATGCACTTAATCCATGCGATACTCTTTGGGGAATGGTTTATGGAAATGTTAATTGTACTTCTGTTAATCCCATCTATTGGTTCTCAGGAGATCCGGTTGAGATTAATGGTTGGATTGATCGAATAGCACTGGACGATAGAAAATTTGCAAGTATCGGCCCGTTTACGCTGGAAAAATCAAAACCAGCAGAAATTATTTTAGCTTTAGTTGTAGGCAGAGGATCTGATGAACTTAATTCAATAACTGTTGCAAGGGATAATGTTCAGAAAGCAATTTCAGGATACCAAAACAACTTCAACTCGATGACATATACTTCACCCTCAGCTACAAATCCGGTAAAAGATTATACTATTTACCAGAATTATCCCAACCCGTTTAACCCTTCAACAACAATACGGTACGAAATTCCACAAGATGGCATAGTTACTATAGAAGTGTTTGATATCTTGGGACAAAAGATTCGAACGTTACTTAAAGAATTTAAAAAAGCTGATCGATATGAAATTGAATTTAATGATGGTAATCTTTCAAGCGGTGTTTATTTGTATTCAATAAGAGTTAATGATTTTATTCAAACTAAAAAAATGATTCTCCTCAAATAAATTTGTTAAACAAATCACTTCAACCAAAAGCCTTCATTAAAACTGAGGGCTTTTGTTTTTTTATTTATTAAGTTTCCACCGCAATTAATTGAAGATTTTTTTATGGATAAACCGAACATACGCGCTTACTTAGCCTGGATTGCAATCTGCATTATTTGGGGAACAACGTACCTATTTATCCGCATTGGAGTGGAGACAATTCCGCCGGCATTGTTTGCAGGTTTTCGCTGGTTAATTGCAGGCATAATTCTTATCACATTTGTTCGCTTAAGCGGAAAACAATTTCCTAAAAAAGAAGATTTAATTCATATTGCAATAATTGGAATTGCTTTACTTGGTTTTGGCAATGGACTTGTTGTTGTTGGTGAACAATATGTTGAAAGCGGTATTGCAGCCTTACTAATTACAACTACTCCATTCTGGATGGTAGGTGTTGAATCATTGCTTCCGAAAGGACCAAAATTAAACTGGATGGTAATTACCGGATTGTTAATTGGTATTGTTGGTGTTGGGCTAATTTTTGGTGGAAATCTAAAATATATTTTTGAAACAAAATATCTGGTCGGCGTTTTAAGTATTCTTGGTGCTGTTGTCACATGGTCACTAGGTTCAGTTTATTCTAAATACAAAAAGGTTAGTGTACATCCGCTTATGAGTGCTTCTGTACAAATGTTAATTGTTGGAACGCTTTTGATCATACTCGGTGCAGTGTTAGGTGAATTTACAGGACTTCATTTCACAGAATCAGGAATAATATCACTCGCTTATCTGACTATAATAGGATCAATTTTTGGTTACGGTTCATATATTTATGCAATAGAACATCTTCCACTTTCACTTGTTTCTACTTATGCTTATGTAAATCCAATAATCGCATTAGTACTTGGTTGGATTTTCTTGAATGAGCAGTTAAGTGTTTTTACATTAATAGCTGCTGTTGTTATAATTGTTGGAGTTGTTCTTGTTAAGATTGGAAGTAATAAGAGAACTCTGCTAAAAAGATTTTAATAGAATTTTATTTTAAAGTGAATAATTGTTTAGTCATTCCCGTGAAAACTGGAATCCAAATGTTGTTAAAATAGATTCCCACTTCCGTGGGAATGACAACCTGATTAAAATAAATTATGAATAGAATTACTTATCATAAAATCTGTTCGTGTGTTAAACAATGCAGCGTTCCTAATCCCCAGACTAAATCAACTGCGTGAATACCAATTACCGGTTTATCTGAAAATAATTCTGATAAAATACCTAATGCAATTCTATCATTCGGATCATTAAATGTTGGAACAAGCACCGCGTAGTTTGAAATATAAAAATTGGCATAACTCGCGGGCAGTCTTTCTCCCTTAAAAATAACCGGAGCCGGCATTGGCAGTTCAATAATATCTAAACGCGATCCGTCTTCCAGCATTGCACCTTCCAGAATTTCTCTGTTCTCCATTAATGGCAGATAATTGAGGTCATTAGGACGTGTTTCTATAACTGTAACAACGGTATTATGATTTACGAATCTCGTTAAATCATCAACGTGTCCGTGTGTGTCATCACCTGCTATGCCTTTATTTAACCAAACCACATTTGATGCACCAAGATATTTACTAAAAACTTCTTCATAATCCTTTTTAGTAAAATTTTTATTGCGAACCTGGGTTTCAGAATCCATTAAACATTCCTCTGTCGTAATGATAGTTCCAAGTCCATTATAATCAACACTGCCGCCTTCAAGTACCACTTCCCTGCTTTTATATTCAGCTTTTAATATATCAAGATTAAGTTTGTCAGAAATCATTTTTGGGATCTTAGAATCAAGTTTGTAATTATCATACTTTGCCCAACCATTAAACTTAAAGTTTATGAGCAGCGTTTCGTTCTTTTCATTTTTAACAAATTGCGGACCCGCATCTCGCAGCCAGTTTCTATCTGTTTCAAGTTTGAAAAATTCAACATTGTTAAGAACAGCATCAACAGCTTTTAAAACCTGTTCAGCTTTTTTCTGATGAGTTATAGATTGAACAATTATTATAACTTTTTCAGCACGGGAAATGTAACGGACAATTTCACCATAAACCCATGGAATCGGTTGAAACTTTCCCGGCCAATCCTGCTTGTTATTCGGCCAGCCAATCCAGGTTGCTTCGTGGTACTCAAATTCAGCAGGCAATCGGAATTTAGTTTTTTCTTTTTTCATAACGTTTTTGATTGCAAATTAATTCAAAAGTAAAAATTCAAAATTCAAAAATTATTTTGTTTTTTTTGATTTAATTATAATTGTTGCTAACACTTTAGATATCTCATCTGCTTCTTTTAATAAGCTATTAATGTTGTTTAGTTCCAATCCATCTCTTAATAAACAAATCCAGTATTTTGTTTCATTCGCTGATTTTAATGCAATCTCATAAAATTTAATAAAGTCTCTTTTCGAATGAGCAGATTTCCCTTCTACAACATTAGCACCAATAGAAGTTGCAGATCTAATAAATTGATCAACAATCGATTGAAACTTTCTTCCAACATCAACACTTGCAACATACTTAATTACTTCAACTGAATACTTATAGCAGCGAATCTTAATATCCTTAGGATCATTTTTATATTCAGAAATTTTCATTGCACGATTTTTGAATTTTTACTTTTGAATTTTGAATTTCACTTACTTAAGAAACCTTTTTGTTATATCAGAGTAAGCATCAATTCTTCTATCACGCAAGAAGGGCCAATTACGTCTTATGTATTCAATTCTATCAAGATCAACTTCGGCAATCAGAACTTCTTCTTTATCGTGTGAAGCTTGTGCAATTATAATTCCCTGAGGATCGCAGATAAAACTATTTCCCCAAAATTCAATTCCTGCAGAGTCTTTGTTTTCTTTTTCAAGTCCAATTCTGTTTACTGAAGCAACATAAACTCCATTTGCAATTGCGTGTGAACGCTGAATAGTTTGCCAGCTTTCAAATTGTGGTTTGCCATGCTCTTTCTTTTCATTAGGATGCCAGCCAATTGCAGTTGGATAAAATAAAATACTTGCGCCTTGCAAAGCAGTCAATCTTGCACCCTCAGGATACCATTGATCCCAGCATATTAATGTACCGATATTTCCAAATTCAGTATCAAAAGATTTAAAACCTAAATCACCGGGAGTGAAATAATATTTTTCATAATAAGATGGATCATCAGGAATGTGCATCTTACGGTAAACTCCTGCAATCTCTCCTTTTGTTTTTACAACAGCAAGCGAATTGTGATAAAGTCCCGTTGCCCTTTTTTCAAACAATGGAACAACAACTACCACTTTTAATTTCTTTGCTATTTTAGATACAGCATCGGTAGAAGGACCGGGAATTGTTTCTGCTAAATCATAGTAATCAATATTTTCAGATTGGCAGAAATACTGTGATCTAAAAAGTTCAGGTAAACAAATTACCTGCGCCCCTTTTTTAGCAGCTTTTTCAATCCACAAAATTGCTTTCTTAAGATTATCATCCGGATTTTTAGAAAATGCTAATTGAATTAAACCTACTTTAAATTTCTTTGGATGTTTTTTCATAATTGTTCTGATTTGTTTGTATACAAATATAAACTGATACGATTATAAATAAAAAAGGCACGATGTTACTCGTGCCTTTAACTTTTAAAATACTTTCACCCTTGGACAATCCGCCGCGGCGGACAGGGTGACAGATACATTATTTCATTAACAACATTTTTTTACTGCCGGTAAAACCATTTACTTGCAATGTATAAATATAAACTCCGCTTGGCAGTTGTGATGCATTAAATTCTATTGTGTGATTACCTGCTTCCTTTGTTTCATTTACTAATTCTGCTACTTCTGCACCGAGTATATCATAAACTTTAAGCCTTACCAAACCAGCTTCTTTAACAGCATAGTTTATAACTGTGCTTGGGTTAAACGGATTTGGGAAATTTTGAAAGAGATTATATTCATTTACAACAGTGTATTCTGAAATTGAATTTGGTTTATCTTTTACTGCAATAAGATTTTGTGTGTGGTAGGGAAATGTTGAGCTTATATGCGAGCCGATATAAAGTGTACCATCTGAACCTATTGCTGGACAAGAATCATATTCAAGATCACCTATATCCAATGTCCAAAGAATTGTGCCGTCTGAATCAAGACAATAAAAATAAGGGCCATTACTTGAGCCACAATAAACTTTTCCTTCTGCATCGCAAACGAGTTCGTGATTGATCCAGTTATCAAATATGTTAATACCTAAATCCAGTGTTGTGATCCAGTTTAAATTACCATAATAATCTAAAGAAATTATTACACTCTTCTGTACACCATTGATTATTAAAAAAGCATGAAAAATTATATTTCCATTTTTGTCCATTGTCGGGCCTGTATAAAGATTATATGAAAATATCTCATATTTCCAATCAACAGAGCCATTTGGTTTAAAACAATACAAAAAGCTTTTTGACAGACTTGTATCTCTGCCGAAAATATAAATTTTATTTTGATTATCGATTAGCGGTGTACCCCAATTGTGAGAATCCAAATGAATCGTCCAATAATTATTTCCTTCCAAATCTGAGGAATGTAAATTGCCAGGTGCATTTATCCCCTGTCCCCCACCATCAAAGTAATACATTGTGTCACCGCTTGGCGAAAAAACAATACCTCTAATCCACAAATCTTGTACTGCAATTTTCTTTTTAAGAATACCTGATTGACTTACAACATTTATTGTATCCCAGGCCGGTATAAATAAATCGCCATTTAATGCTATTGATATGAATAATTGAAGCCCTATTCTGAGATTTGGAGATATCCATTTATTTTGTCCATTAAATTCCATTGCGTATAAATTATTATTTCTGGAACCAAAATAAATCGTCGAATCGCTACCTATTAAAGGTCCAACATTATTAGCATAAGAAGTTTCTGTCTCAAATGTCCATTTATTGTTCCCATCTTTATCAAGGCAATAAAAATAATTTACTGTATCTAATGATAATGCTCTTTCACCCATATAAAGATTATCATCATATCCTATAACCGGGCCATAAATTACACCAAGCGGCATATCTTTACGCCAGATTACATTGTTTGTTCTTGGTCCAATGTACTCTGATCTACCGGTTCCCTGCATATCACCACGCAGTACAGGCCAGGGTGAATTTGCTAGCGAAGGCCAGGGGATTTTAACTTGCTGTTGACTTTTCAGTTCTATAAACGATAAACTGAAAACTAATAGAAATAGAATTATTTTGAATGGTTTCATTATTTAGCTACGATTTTAAAAGATACCAGAAATTTAATTTCAAAGTTGATTATATAAATAAATAGATTAAATTTTTTAAAGTCAAACTAAATTTAATTTTTAATGTTTGCCAATCACCAAATAAAAAAGGCACGATGTTAATCGTGCCTTTATTGCATTACTATTCAGTTGGCTCTTCCGGTGTTTCACCTTCACCATCATCCTGTGTGCTGCGTATAAAACTCTGATCAAAAAAATCCATACATCTATCTACATTACCAATAAACATACTTGCTATTAAGTGAACATTCTTCATCAGTTCATTTTCAATTCCATCGCGTGTGGTACTGGTTGTTGTTTTTTGTGCAGATACTTCTCCAATTTTTTCTAACTGGGCTTTGCGTGCTGCTTTAAAATTGGTTAAGTAAGTTTCTGCATCAGTCTGCAGTGCTGCACCAAGCTCTGCGCTGTATCTTTCTGCTGCTGCCACAAATCTCGTCATCAACTTATCTATGTTTGCAAGATTTGACTGCCTGTACTCTGTTACACCAAGCGGAAAAAACTCCTGGTACTCGGCTGATTTATCCCCAAACTGCCCGCGTATCGTTCCTTCTTTTTTACTTACAAAGTTCTTAAAGTTTTCTACAATATTGTTCATTGTTATTGTAAGACCCTGTTGTATTGCAAACTTTGTGTCTTCATTTGTTATTGAACCATAATATGCCGTATAGGCATTTGTTGTGTCAGTTATCATTGCAGTAAACTGAGCAGTTCCGTTATTTGCAGATAGTCTTTCCAGGTGCACCTCTGCAAATTTTTTCATATTATCGTCACTAATTTCTTTAGTGTCGAAGTGGTTCTTAAAGAACTTGCGTAAATCCATCATATTGGACTCCCGTAATTAATGTATATATGGTTATTTAATTTGGGTGGCTTTTGATGGGATTTGTTGCCCACCCCAAAACCAACCCGGTTATTGATTTTCTTATTATTTCATTCCGAATTTTTAGAATACGCCGCCACAATTGTGGAGCCGCTTTCCGGATTTTAAGAATATAACCCAACCATTGTGGAACCGCTTTCTGAATTTTAAGAATAGGCCTAAATGGTTGTGGAGTGCCTTTCGTGATTTTAAGAATACGCCGCCACTATTGTGCAGTCGCTTTCCGGATTTTAAGAATAGGGTTCAACCATTGTGGAGGCTGCTTCGTAATTTAAAGAAATGGGCTAAACAGAAATTTTGCCCTATTCTTAATTTTACGAATGCTTTTTTTTGTTTTTTGACCTGTATCCTTAGAGTACGAGTCTATTTTTGTTTTATTTTGGGGGTTTTTAAGCTTTTAGGGGATAATATAAAATAAGGATATACCGCCTTACCTTATTTTACGCAATAGTGTATTATTAACTAATGCAAATAAAGTTAATTAGCAATTAAAAGGCAAGTGGAATGTTGTATAAATTTGGTAAGACAAAAAAGGGCACGGTGTTAATCGTGCCTTAATTCTTGCTTCTAACTTCTTGCTTCTTGCCAACTTATTTCATCAATAACATTTTTTTACTGCCGGTAAAACCATTTACCTGCAATGTATAAATATAAACTCCGCTTGGCAGCTGTGTTGCATTAAATTCTATTGTGTGATTACCTGCTTCTTTTATTTCGTTTATAAGTTCTGCTACTTCTGCACCGAGTATATCATAAACTTTAAGCCTTACCAAACCTGCTTCTTTAACAGCATAGTTTATTATTGTACTGGGATTGAATGGATTGGGATAATTGGATGAAAGATTATATTCTTTTGGTATATTATTATTAATACCATTTATTTTTATTTTTTCAGTAGAGTTTTGATTGCTAAAAGTTCTCGTGTCATATAAATCTGACCATATTGACCACTTATTCTGGCTATCTCGAACTCGAACCCTGAAGTATACAGGAACATCACCATTCTGTGGATCGTAAATAATACTATTATCAGACCACCAACGATTTGCACCACTATAAACAGTTTGCCAAGTACCATTATTTCCAATCTTTCTTTGTAATTCTGACCAATTTACATCAGGTTCTATAGGCTGACCATCCCAATAATCTGCACCCCAAGCTAAGTAAGCCCAACCATACTGAATCGGACCTTCACCCGCGTGGAAGAACCCGAGTGAAGGTTTTGAAGGAGACAAATCTAATGGGTTAGATTGCCTATATCTTATTGTATAAGTTTTATTTGATGAATTATAAGAGAAAATTTCAATCCCAATATTAGTTTGTTCGAATCCTGTTGTAGTCCATTTAAATGAACCAGGGTTTGACCAAGGACTTATGACTGCTCCAACGCCAAATATATCTGAACTATCACCAGTCCAGTCTGTAGTTTCAGTTTGTCCATTATTGCTATAAGTAGATTTGTAGCAACCACCATTGTATGGAGTTAAAGTATTGGGATGCCACTCAGCAAGCCATTTTTGATTTAAATAGTTTTCAATAAAAATATACTCTGTTTCTGAGTAACCATTCAACCTATCAGGGTATTCCTTATCTATAACATCATCCCACATATTGGCATTATTTGTACCATTAAAGAGAAACTTCCATTTATATTTTCCATCTGCATCTAATTTATAGACAGATGTTAAATAAAATATATCTGAAAATTCTGCAATAATATGATAGATAAATATGCCTGGTTTTAATAAAGCATTAGGACCGCCGTACATATTGTATCGTGTTTCGAAAGTACTAATCCAACTTCTATTTTCAATAAGATAAAACTGAGTTGTACCTGGAATATTAATTTTTAAAAGTCTTATTTTGTTTGGATCAGTGGGAGTCGAACAGAGATCCCATAATATCTGGTCACCATCAGCATTAATTAAGTCAGGAATCATCCAGCCTAATCTCCATTTTTCATAACCGCTATATTCTCCCATCCATCCCCCAACATAAGTTAACATATTGGAAGCATACCTACTACCAGATTTTAATATTTTTCCCCCATCGGCATAATGACCGCCATCAAAAAAATGGTGCGTCATTTCATGAGCAACAATATTAACATTTGTGAAATTGCCGTATTGATATGTTAATGGATTTATCCCAAAATGAATTAGATCTCTAAATATTGTAATACCAGAATTTGGTAATGTCCAAGAAGCTGGACTGCCTCCACTTTTAATAGTTACTCCATCACGCACATGGGTTGAACAATCAAGCCCAGCCCAACCGGCACCAAATTTATATGAGTTTTGAGTATAACTCTGATCATGAAGATTTCTTGTAATGAGCCAACACATATCAAGTATTCCATCCTGTCCAGGTTGTATATTATAAGTATCTAAGAATTTCCAATTATCATACAAGCTAAAATCAACATTATAAGGAGCAGTGTCAATAATATTTAGCGCTTCCATTTCTACCAACCCTCTGGCTGCACTTGATGAATGAGTATGAGCATATTCGTGGTAATAAGATTCGTTTTGGGATAGAGTCACATAATAAACGTCACCAAGAACATGAAAATTAGCGTAGGAATTTTGGTAAAAATAATCACTAACTGTGCCCGGATAATAAGTCCCTGTTGGTATATAGTTAGTATTAACAAAATTTTGTATCCATGCGGGTTTAACATATGGATCGGGCCAAATACTTGAGGTTTCATTATCATCAGCAAAACGAACAAAGACGACTAAGACACGTAATGTTCCGGTACTTGTAATATACTTTCCTTTATACTCTATTTGTTGAGTTTCAGATTCCAATGGTAAAGTTACCATATCGCATCCATTAGCAATATTCTGAGCTAATAAAGTTGGCGTATTGGAATAAATTAATAAAAAAATACAGATAAGAAATATAGAACGCATATGGACCTCACGCTGATAGTTATTTTAGAAGAAGCATTTTACTTACAAACATTGTCTGATTTGTTGTAAGCACAGCAAAATAAACTCCACTACTTAATTCATTTCCATTAAACTCTTTCTCATAAATTCCTGCAGATTGAGTATCATCTGTTAATGTAATAATCTCTTGTCCTAAAGTATTGTAAACCTTTAGAATAACATTTGATCTTTCAGGAATTTCATACTTGATTGTTGTGTAAGGATTGAAGGGATTGGGAAAGTTTTGATGAAGAACAATACTAACTGGTAAACTTACTTCCAGATCACCAATTGAAACTATTGCACCATATTGTATTCCATCAATTATTGCACCCTGTAATATGTTGTAGCTCCATTCATAGTGCCGTTCTTCAAGTAAACCTATCCCTTTAGCAAGTCTCGCACCATAGAACCATATTGTATCACCAACATTGGCAATCCCCCCATAATCAAATTCCATAATCTCATGCGGCTGACCAAATATATTCCTAGTTCTAATACCATTAAAACGAACAAATTGTTCTAGAAATAATCCATCACAGATTTTCCAAAAAGCACTATCTTCTGCGTTCAGATGATAAACACTGGATTCATAAGGTGTATTTCCACCACATGTATCTCCCCAAAATGGGCCACCATGTCTAATTATTACTCTTAGTATAGAATCAATCCTAACTGGTAAAATAAATGTAGGAGTATTTACATTTACCAAACTGTAATAAAAATAACCATCTATAATTGTATCGCTAATAATTTTTTCTGTGATAATATAATTACTTTCATTCCTGTATTGCCATAGATTACCAATCTTTAATGGGTAAAAATCTTTTTTCGTAGTATCAATTTGTGGAAAACAAAAAGTAGAAATAAGAAGTGAAATAATTATATAATAGCTTTTCATTGTAAACTAAATTTCCAATTATTAAAAAATCACGAACTTATAACAGTAAACATTAAATTGGAGTTCTAAAATACTTGTAAGATAAAATAAAAGGGTTTTCTTACCCACACCCTAAATAGAACCCTCAAAAATCTATTACAATAGAAAAGAAAATATTTGTTAAAGTCAAATTAAATTTAGTTTTTAATGTTTGCCAATCACCAAACAAAAAAGGCACGATGTTTCTCGTGCCTTTAACTTTGTAAATCGTTCACCCTTCGACAGGCTCAGGGTGACAGTAGCATTATTTTATCAGGATCATTTTCTTTGTTGATGAAAAATTCTTTCCATCTTTTCCAAACGCGTTCATAGTATAATAATATATTCCACTTGAAAGATTAGAACCATCAAAAGTTACTTCGTGAACACCTCCTGATAAATCACTGTTTAATAACTCTGATACTTTTTGTCCAATTGAGTTGTACAATCCAATTTTAACATTTGCATCAACAGGCAATTGGAACTTAATTGTTGTCGAAGGATTAAATGGATTAGGATGATTCTGACTTAATTCAAATTGTTTTGGTAATCCGACATCAACCAGTACAACATTTAAATATTTAGAAGTTCCATCAAAATCAATCTGTTTAAGTCTGTAATAATATTTACCGGTTTCAATTCCGGTATCTAAATAATTATAACTTGTTACTTCAGTAGTTGTTCCTTTGCCGCTGATAAAACTAATCTGAACAAAGTTTTCTTCATCTCTGCTTCGTTCAATGGTAAAACCTGAGTTGTTAGTTTCAGTTGCAGTTTTCCAATTTAGCTCAACTCCGCCATCAGTTCGTTCCGCAGTAAAAGATATTAATTCTACAGGAACTTCTTGATCAATTGTAAAATTAACATTTGATACATCAAAGAAAATATTTCCAACTGCTTCAACTTTAATTCTTGCTGTTGTTGATGGTGTATTTGGGATTGTAACATCTTCACTTCCATCGTTTGGGGTGTTTGCTATTAGAGTAGTTGAAAAAGTTTGTCCTCCGTCTGTAGATAAAAGTATATTTACAGTTGAGCAATTAACAGGTGCGTTATTAGTATTTGCAACATTCCAGGTAATCGTTTGTACTGAATTTCCTGCCCAGCTTACGTTTGTATTTGGTGATGTAACAACAAAAGGACCTGAGTTTCCATCCACACTAAATTGCATTTGTGCATAGTTTACTCCACCGCCGCCAACTTTATTATCTCTTGCAGTTAATCTGAATGTTAAAGTTCTTGAATATGTCGGAAGAATTTCACCAATAACTGTCGTATTGTTAAGCAGATTTACAAGTCTTGGAAAATATCTTGTCGGTGAAGAAGTTGGATTCCAGCTTCTGAAAATGGGAGCATTACCGGAAGGTGTACCGGGGGCACCTGCCGGACCAAGATCGAACTCTTCCCAGCAATATGTTAAAGCATCACCATCAGGATCATTTGCTGATCCGGTTAAAGAAAATGGTGTGCTTATCGGGATGTAAAATCCACCTGTAGGAACAGAAACAACTGGAGCACCATTACCTGTATTAGTTATTACTGCACATCCGTTTCCACTGCCGAAATTTGTATAGGTGACTATCTCATCAAAATTAACGGAGTGAAAATATGGATCGCTGTTGTTTTGTAAATTTTGTGGCGAACATATTCCTGCATAAGCCATGATAGTTGAACCGCTGCCGGGTTCGTATGCTGTTGAAGCATTTCTGTTACCTCCGCTGCAGGATCCGGCACTTCCGTTAAATGAATGATTACCTGCAAATTGATGACCCATTTCATGAGCAACATAGTCGATATCAAACGGGTCGCCTACCGGAGCGCCGGAACCGGTTACGCCGCGAGCCTTCAGTCCAGTTACACAAATTACTCCTAGATAAGCAACTCCGCCGCCGCCTGTACTAAAAACATGTCCGATATCATAATTAGTATTCCCGATATATGCATCAATAGTAGTTTGATTTTGTCCTAACATTGTACTGCCATTGTTATTTGTGTAAGGATCTGTGGCAGCATTTGTAAAAATTAAGGTATCATTATTTGCCACAAGAACCATCCGTACTGCAACTTCAGTTTCATAAACTCCGTTTACCCGATTAACACTTGTAACTACTGCGGCTAATCCTTGATGAACTGTTCCACCAAAAAATGCAGTATATTCACCTGTTGCAGCAACAGCCAACCTGTATGTTCTTAATTGGGGACCGGTTGGTGTGAGTATCATCGATTCCTTCAAGTACTTCAATTCATTTAAACGGCTTTCATCTGAAATAACTTCGCATTCGAAAGCAGTCCCGCTCTTATTAAAATCTTTTGTATAGTATGAAATATAATTATGAACATCACCAGGACTATACGGATCGATAAATACATTTCCCTCCGCCGAAAGTATCATAGCGTGAAAACCATGCATAGTCAAATCAAATCTTAAAGAAGCAGAAGGATCATCAATTCCTTTACCGAGATAAGTTTTAATATCAGGATATTTCGCAGCAAGTTCGGGTGCCATTATTGGGGATTCCAAAATAGAAAACTTTTGCAAAGATCCATCAGGCATTGGCAGTGATAGTATTACGGTTTTTGATTTTGCTTCATTTGAGAATTCTAACTGAGCCTGAGTTAAAAAATCTCGCATACCTTCAATATCAAGACTAATTGTGTGATAAATTTCCGGAATAATATATCGCTGTCCTACAGGTACAATCTGTGATTGATCAATATCCTGCCAGAGATTTTGTGAACTTGTTTGAGCAAACATAAACTGAACGGTGAATACTAAGGTTAATGTAAGAACTTTGAAAAAATTATTCATTACTTACCTCAAGGATGATTAAGTGATTAGTTATTTGAGAATTATTGGATGAGAAGATATTTAATTCGTTAGTTAATGACAACATGTGAAATTATATTAATTGTAACCGTAAGTTGAAATCAGCAATCCGTTTTCTCCGTACATTTTACTTTTTTGCAAACGACCGTCCAGATAATATTCTTCTTTCATCATCGATCCGTCATCATAAAAAGTTTTTGCCCAGCCTGTAAGTTTACCCTTATTATAATTTTCAATTTTTTCGAGAGCGCCATTCCGGTAGTAAGTATTTCTCTTACCCGATTTTAATCCATTCTCAATTGTTTGTTCTGATTCAAGCAAACCGTTTTTAAAATAAGTTTTGTAATTCCCCTCTAAACGATTAAGCAGATAGTTACCAATGCTTTCAAGATTACCATTTGGATGATATGTAAGGCAAATTCCATTTTTAAGATTATCCTGATAAATAGTTTCAGCTTTAAGTATTCCGTTTTCGTAATAAGATTTTTCATTTCCTCTTTTTACACCATCAACATAATCTGAAGAAACTTTAAGTACACCGTTTTCATAATACTCGAATGATCTGCCGGCAATATTATTTTTTTTAAAATTCCATTCTTCTTTTAGAAATCCGCTTTCATAGTAAGTTTTCATCGGTCCGTCCTTCAAACCATCTATAATGTATGTTTCTTCAGATAATCTGCCGGAAGCATAATAGTTTTTTACAAGTTCTTCTTTTGATTCAACTTTACCTTTATAATCTATTCTAATGCGATTTATTAGTTCGTTATTAATGTAAGTATCTCTTACACGAAGTGTTTTCATTTTATCGTATATAAGCACATCACCCTGAAGTTTGTCATCAATAAAAAAAGCTTCTAATGAAAGAGTTTTATCATCGTGAAAGATTCGTGTTGTGCCATGCTGTTTGCCGTCTACAAATTTTCTTTCAACTTCTACATTTCCATTTGTATAGAAAGTTTTAGAAATACCTTGAAGCACTCCATCCACATAATTCCACTCACCTTGTTTCTCACCTGTTTTATAATAAGTTAAAGTTGCCCCTTGTAAAACGCCGTTACTGTACTGCTGTTCAGCCCAAAGTTCCCCGGTTTCATAATACCATCTGGATATTCCTTCTTTTTTTCCATAAATATAATTCCATTCAATACTTACTTTACCATCAGGAAAATACCAGATTGAAATTCCTTCTTCTCTTCCATTAACATAGTTCCAATCTTTCCATAGTTTTCCTGTAGGATAATACTCTTTATAATGCCCATCAAGCTGATCATAAAGGTAATCGCCTTCGGTTTTAATTGTTCCGTCGGGATAGTAAGTCTTATTAACTTTTCTGTAGGGATTTTCCTGAGAAAAAGAAATTGAAGTGAAAAATAGTAACAATAATAAGTTTAAAAGTAAAACTAATTTTAATATCGCTCTTACAGCTGCATAATGTTCTACAAGCTTGATGTTGTGAAATGACATTGTTAAGTATTTAGAGTTGATTGAATTAATGTTCATTTATTTCTGGAAAAATTTGAGGCAAAGATAAGTTTTATTATTAAAGATTATAGATCAAAAAAATATGACGTAAACTTACATCGTTCTGCCTATCACATTAGCGATTAGTTTTAACTGCTGCATCATTTCTTCAAATTGATGTGGCAGCAATGCTTGTGGTCCATCAGAAAGTGCTTTTTCCGGATCGTGATGGACTTCAACCATTATTCCATCTGCGCCTGCTGCAACAGCAGCCCGAGCCATTGGGATAACCTTATCTCTTAATCCAGTTGCATGAGATGGATCTGCAAAAACTGGTAAATGACTTCTTTTATGAACAACTGGTATTGCAGAAATATCAAAGGTGTTTCTTGTGTAAGTTTCAAAAGTTCTAATTCCTCGTTCGCACAAAAGTACATCGGGATTTCCGTTTGATAAAATATATTCGGCAGACATCAGCCAGTCTTCAACCGTTGCGGATAAGCCGCGCTTTAACATAACAGGTTTTTTAACTGATCCTAATTCTTTAAGTAAAGAATAATTCTGCATATTTCTTGCACCAACCTGAAAAATATCAGTGTATTTGTAAACCAGATCGATCATTGAACTTTCAATGATCTCGGTAATTACGATTAACCCAAACTCATCAGCAGCTTTACGTAATAATTTTAACCCCTCCTCGCCCATACCCTGAAAGGAATAAGGAGAACTTCTTGGCTTAAAAGCTCCACCTCTTAAAATTTTTACTCCGCTTTTTTTTACCAGTTCAGCAATAATTATTATTTGTTCTTCACTTTCAACTGAACATGGACCTGCTATCACACTAACTTCATTCCCTCCGATTGTTACATCTTTAATTTTAAAGATTGTATTTTCTTTTTTAAAACTGCGGCTTGCGAGTTTAAATGGTTCAGTAATTCTATAGACTTCTTCAACACCTTCAAGGATTCTTATTTTCCGGGTATCAAAATTAGGCTGAACGCCAATCGCACCTAAAATGGTCCGTTCTTCACCTGTAGATTTATGAACCGCAAAACCAAAATCCTCCAGATGCTTTACAACATTTTGAAGTTTTAAATCATTTATATTTTTTTCGAGAACTACTATCACTTTGTCTCCGTATTTAATTCTGTATGAAAATTCTTTTCACCTGCCTTAATTTCAAAATCTATATAATCATCTTTAGTTGGAATGGGACAAGTGAAAAGATCGCTGTAGGCACAGTAAGGATTGTAAGCTCTGTTAAAATCAATTTCATAAATAAATTCCGGGTCATTGTTTAATTTAAAATCTAAATATCTTCCAACAGGATAAGTTTCTTTTCCGGTAGTTTTGTCGGTAAACCAGATACTATAATAACTTTGACCTTGCGGACCATAACTTTTATAAACATTTAATTTATGATCTTTGCCTTTATAGTTTAATAAAACGTACCCTTCAATTATCGCTTTTCTTTCCTCGCCGCGCGTGCCAAAAATTGAAATTGTGTCCTGAGCACTATTCCGATAGAGTTTAGATTTAAAGATAAACTCACCTGTCGGATCATAATATTTTAGAGGTTGAAATTTTGCAGATGAATCAACTTTAAAAGGAGAATAAGAATCATACTGCATCTCCCAATCTTTATTCTCTCTTTCCTGCTGAAGTTTGCTTATAAACTGCTCATCAAGTTTAACAACATTTTCATGATTGCCGCATGAAAATTGCAATAATCCGATAACGAGTAATAATAAGATCCTGTTATTCATCTTTTCTCATTTTCTTTTTTAATTCGTTTAATTTATTTAATGCTTCCAGCGGTGTAATTTTATCAAGTTCCATTTTATTTATTTCGGTGCGAAGTTCATCATCTTTAAATTCAAATAAACTAATTTGATTATCATTTTCAGATTTTAATTTTTTTAATCTTTCTTTTTTCACTTCATAAGGAGTTAACTCTTTACTTTCAAGATTATCTAAAACCTCTTTTGCACGATTTGTTACGAATAGCGGTAGTCCAGCCATCTGAGCCACCTGAATACCGTAACTGTGATCGGCTCTACCGGAGTTTACTTTATGCAGGAAGACAACTTTATCATCATATTCACGGACTTCAACTTTATAATTTTTTATTTTGGGAAAAAGCTCAGCCATTTCATTCAGTTCATGATAGTGGGTTGCAAACAAAGTCTTGGCAGATACATCGGGATTCTCGTGAAGATATTCTGTTATCGCCCACGCAATCGAGATCCCATCAAACGTGCTTGTTCCTCTTCCTATTTCATCCAACAAAATTAAGCTTTTGGACGTTGCATTATTTAAAATATTTGCAGCTTCCTGCATTTCAACCAGGAATGTACTTTCTCCTGCAGTGATATTATCACTTGCACCAACACGGGTAAAAATCCTGTCAACAACGCCAATACTGGCTTCTTTTGCCGGTACAAATGAACCAATCTGGGCAAGTAAAACAATCAAACCAACTTGTCTTAAATAAACAGATTTGCCTGCCATATTTGGTCCTGTTAACAATATAATTTGCTGATCTTCATTATCAAGCAAAGTATCATTTGGAGTAAACTTATTTCCGGGCTCAAGTATTCTTTCCACCACCGGGTGCCGGCCTTGAACAATATTTACTTTCGTCGATCCATCCATTATTGGTTTTACATAATTATATTCTTCTGCACATTGAGCAAAACTGTTAAGACAATCCAGCATTGCAATAACTCTTGCATTTTTCTGAATGTTCTCTGCTTCATTTGCAACTGTTAAACGAATTTCATTAAACAATTGTGATTCAAGTTCGTTTATTTTTTCCTGTGCATTTAGAATTTTATCCTCGTACTCTTTCAACTCGGGAGTTATATAACGCTCGCTGTTCACAAGTGTCTGCTTACGAATGTAATTATCAGGAATTTTATTTTTATGAGTATGACTTATATCAATATAGTAACCAAAGACATTATTAAAATTTACTTTAAGCGAAGGAATGCCGGTTCTTTCTCTTTCAGTTTGCTGTAACGTCGCAATCCATTCTTTTCCGTGTAATGAAATGTCACGCAATTCATCCAGTTCGGGGCTAAATCCATTTCTTATTATTCCTCCCTCATTAGCTGCAGCAGGCGGTGAATCAACAATTGCAGCAGAAATTTTTTCGACAATATTTTCTAACGGATTAAGTTGTTCAGATATATTTTGAAGAGTTGAAACTTTCAACTTATTTAATAACTCTTTTAGAAAAGGTATTTTAATTAATGAGGATTTAACTGCCACAACTTCCCTGGGTGTAGCTCTACCAGTGCAAATCCTGGAAATTAATCTTTCCAGATCGCCAATTTGATTAAGATTTTCTGTTAATTCTTTTCTTATTTTTTTATTAACAAATAATTCTTCAACAGAATCGTGTCTTTTCATTATTGGATCTAAATTACATAATGGTGCTGAAATCCATTTCTTCAATAACCTTCCACCCATTGCGGTTTGAGTTTTATCAAGAATCGAAATCAATGAACCTTCTAATCCTCCGTCATTCATAGAAAATGTTATTTCCAGATTTCTTTTGGTGGAGTGATCAAGAATCATATAATCTGAAGGATTATACAGAGTTATTCGGTTGAGATGAGAAAGATTTACTCTCTGTGTTTCATTAAGATAATTTAAAACTGCACCGGCAGCTATAATTCCTGCTGTAAGATTTTCAATTCCAAATCCTTTAAGTGTAACAGTTTTAAAATGATTTTTTAGAAGCTCATTTGCAAAGTCAAAATTAAAAATCCAGTCCTCAAGTTTTGTAATTCGTAATTGAGGATTAATTCTTTCAATAAGTTTCCCTAAAAATTCTTTATCACGTTTGGGAATCAAAAACTCTGATGGATTTATGGATTCAATCTGTTCACCAAGCTGTGTAAGCGGGACTTCAAAAACATAAAATTCACCAGTGGAAATATCGCAAAATGATAATCCGCAAATCTGATCTAAGATTGAGATCGCAAGAAGATAATTATTTTTTTTATGATCAAGCAGTTTATCAGAAAGAGTAACTCCCGGAGTTACAACTTCCACAACTTCACGTTTAACAATTCCCTTTGCAAATTTTGGATTTTCCATTTGCTCACAAATTGCAACCCTGTAGCCTGCACGAACAAGTTTTGGCAGATAACTATCAATAGCGTGATGAGGAAATCCTGCAAGCGGAGTATCACCTGAAGATCCGTTCGAACGTTTTGTTAACGTAATTCCCAAAACCTTTGAAGTTAATTTTGCATCGTCTTCAAAAGTTTCAAAAAAATCCCCGACTCTGAATAACAAAATTGTATCCGGATGAGCCTGTTTTACCTTGTAATACTGCGCCATTAGTGGCGTTTGCTGAGTTTGTGATTTCATAATTGAATTATAAAAATAGTGATTTTGATAATTAAATATGTATCAATTGTTTGTTCATAATTTATTTAATTGAATTATTCTTTAAGGTTATAATCCAGAAAGATTGATCTAAAATCTATTTTTCATATATTTGCTGATAATCACAAAGATTGATGGAAATAGTTATTGTAAATCATTAATCTCATTTCTTTTTATTTCGTATGGACTTTTTTTGAAAGAAGAATATCATAAATGGCACTCTCAGTTTTTAGACAGGGAGTTTGAAATGCTGGTTTTTGGGGAAAGCGGATATCCGGTTATTGTTTTTCCAACATCAAGGGCAAAATATTATCAGGCCAAAGATTTTGGACTTATTAACGCGGCATCGAACTTAATTGATACTGGCAAAGTAAAAATTTATTGTCCTGATAGCATAGATAATTTAAGCTGGTACAATAAAAACATTCATCCGGCTGATAGAGTAAAAACCCAAATTGCATATGAAGAAGTAATACTAAATGATGTTATAGAGTTTGCATTTCAAGATACCGGATTTGATAAAGTTGCTCTTACCGGCTGCAGTTTTGGGGGATATCATGCATCGAATATTACTTTCAGAAATCCGGAAAAAGTCGGATACTTATACACAATGGGCGGGGCTTCTAACATAAAAAGATTTTTAGACGGATATTATGATGATAACTGTTACTTTAATAATCCACCGGATTTCCTTTCTAATCTTAGTGACGAAAAGATTTTAAATAATATAAATAAGATTGGTATTATACTGGGTACAGGTGATTCTGATATGTGCCTTGATGAAAATAAAAATTTATCACAAATATTAACCCAAAAACAGATTCCACACTGGCTGGATGTACGAAAAAATACAGGACACGATTGGAATTGGTGGAAAGAAATGTTTGTTGAGTATTTAAACAAGATTAAAGTTTAACTTCACCCTTTATCCCCTTTCGGAAAAGGAAGGAACGAGAAGGGGTTCGGATTTATTACAATAATTTAGAGAGCTAACAATGAAAAAAATAGGAATACTCTTTGGACAGGAAAACACTTTTCCTCAAGCTTTTGTTGATCGTGTTAACGCTAAAAAAGAAAATGGCATTACAGCAGAACTTGCACACATTAATAAAATCATTCAGGGAGAACCGATAGGATACGACGTATTGATTGACCGTATTTCTCAGGATGTTCCTTTTTATCGTGCAATGTTAAAAAATGCCGCGATATCCGGAACAGCAGTTATTAATAATCCTTTTTGGTGGAGTGCTGATGATAAATTTTTTAACAATGCGTTAGCCACTAAAATCGGAGTTGCGGTTCCAAAAACAGTTATATTGCCTTCTAATCAGCATCCAGAAGACACAAATGAACGCTCATTCCGTAATCTTGCTTATCCGTTGGATTGGGAAGGGATTTTTGCATACGTTGGTTTTCCCGCCTACTTTAAACCTTTTGCCGGCGGGGGATGGAAAAATGTTTACAAGCTTAATAATATGGATGAATTCTTTAAGGCATACAACGAAACCGGACAGCTGGTAATGATGCTTCAGGAAGAAATTGTTTTTACAGAATATTTTAGATGCTATTGTCTGGATAGACAGGATGTTCACATTATGCAGTATGATCCAAGACAGCCGCATGAGTTTCGTTATGTTAGAAATCCAAAACCGCTTGAGAAAAAATTATTGGATGATGTTCACAATGGAGTGCTTGCACTTAACAAAGCACTTGGTTATGATTTTAATACGGTTGAGTTTGCAATTCGTGATGGCGTACCCTATGCAATAGATTTTTGTAACCCTGCACCGGATGCTGATGTAAATTCTGTTGGTGAAGAAAATTTTGAATGGATTGTTGAAGCGGCTGCTAATATGGCAATCAGAAAAGCAAAATCTCATAAAGAAAATCAAAATAATCTTACCTGGGGATCTTTTGTTACATCATTTGTAAATAATAAACCTTTGATATAAGAAAGAAGAGTCATAATGGTTGAAGCAGGTTTGTTTACACTCGGAGTTGAAGAGGAATTTCAAATTGTTGATCCCGTTACACGCGAGTTGAAGTCTCACATCCAGCAAATTCTTGAAGATGGGAAAATGATTCTGGCTGAGAATGTAAAAGCAGAAATGCACCAGTCAGTTGTGGAAATGGGAACGGATATTTGTCTTGATGTAAAGGATGCCCGCGAACAAGTGACAAAACTAAGAACAAATCTGGCAAAACTTGCCATTAAAAACGGATTGCGCATCGCAGCTTCAGGAACTCATCCTTTTTCTCACTGGAAAGATCAAAAAATTACTGAGCATCCCCGGTATAAAGAAATTGTGGATGATATGCAGCAGGTTGCCAGAGCTAATTTAATTTTTGGATTACATGTTCACGTTGGTGTCGAAGATCGTGAAGTTGCAATACATATTATGAATGCTGCAAGATATTTTTTACCTCACATTTTTGCTTTGTCCACTAACTCGCCATTTTGGCTTGGAAGAAATACCGGATTCAAATCCTACAGAAGTAAAGTGTTTGATCGTTTTCCTAGAACCGGAATTCCGGATTTCTTTAACGGTGTTTCCGAGTATGATAAATATATAAACCTATTAATAAAAACCGGCTGCATTGATAACGCAAAAAAGATCTGGTGGGATATTCGTGTTCATCCTGTATTTAAAACACTGGAGTTTCGTGTTTGTGACATTCCAATGCGTGTAGATGAAACTATCGCTCTTACAGCCGTTATGCAGGCACTTGTTGCAAAACTTCATAAACTGATTAAACAAAATCTAGGATTTAGATTATACAGACGTGCTTTAATCGCCGAGAATAAATGGCGTGCTGCACGTTATGGCATTAGCGGTAAACTTATTGACTTTGGTAAAAATGAAGAAGTTGATTTTAAATTACTTGCAGGCGAACTGCTGGAATTTATAGAAGATGTTGTAGATGAACTTGGCTCCCGAGAAGAAATAAACTACATAAATAAAATTCTTGAAATGGGAACCGGAGCTGACAGGCAGCTTGCTGTTTGGGAACAATCACACGATACTAAAAATGTGGTTGATTATATTATTGAAGAAACACATTACGGATTGGAACTAAAATAAAATTATGATCAAACCACAAATAAAAGTTGCGACAATAGATCTTTACAATAATGAGCCTAATGAAGGACTGCGTTGTATTCGTGAAATTGTTAAAGATGCAGATTCGAAATATCAAAATATAGAATTAAAGTATAACGTTTTTGACACACGTTATAAGGGCGATATTCCGGATTTGAATTATGATATTTTTATTTCTTCCGGCGGACCGGGCAGCCCGTTTGAGGGTGAAAATCAGCAATGGGATAAAGATTACTTTAGCTTAATTGATAAAATCTGGAATCACAATCAAAACTCAGAACAGAAAAAATATATTTTCTTTATATGTCATTCTTTTCAGATGATGGCAAGATTTTTTCAGTTTGGCGAAGTTAACCAACGATTCATCAATTCATTTGGTGTTATGCCATTTGTAAAAACCGAAGCTGGTAAGAACGATCCTATATTAAGGAATCTTACCGATCCTTTTTATGCAGCAGATATCAGGCATTGGCAAGTCGTTAATCCGAATCTTAATATGCTTGATGAATTCGGTGCAAAAATTCTTTCGTGGGAAATTCCTGAATCAGAAAATAAAGACAATCCGGCAATAACAGCGGTAAGAATTTCTGATGAAATAGTTGGCACTCAATTTCATCCTGAAGCTGATCCTGAAAGTATGCTTTATCATTTTAAGCAGGATGAAAGAAAAAAGTTTATCATTGATCGATACAATGAAGATAAATACCGGGAAATGATAGGATTACTTGAGCATCCCGATAAGATCAAACTGACCCGCAAAACGGTACTGCCTTCATTCTTAAACAATGCTATCGAACAGCTGACTTCTATTACGGTTTAATTATGATTCCAGAAATTAGAAAAAAGTTTAACAATGATTTTTCTGAAAAAGTATATCAGGAATTTTTAGAAGATTTAAATTCAGTATTAAAATATCCCACTGATTTTCGTGTTTGCGAAACACCTCTTTTCATTTCACATGAGTTGACAAGTGAACTCTTAAAAGCATGTGATGACGTACTACTTCAAATCAGCAAAAAAGATTTTTTAAGAAGATCCGAGGCAGCAATTCCTGCACATTTAAAAGTACCTAACGATTACGAACATCCGCCTTTTTTACAACTCGATTTTGCAATTACAAAAATCGGAGATAAGTTCTGGCCAAAGCTTATTGAGCTTCAGGCATTCCCATCACTTTATGGCTACCAGGTCTATCTTAACGATGCAATTAGAAAATATTTTGATATCCCTGTAGGATTCCATAGCTATTTTAACGGGCTGAATAAAGCTGCATATACCGGTTTGTTGACAAATATTATTGTGGGCAATCATGATCCTGAAAATGTAATACTTCTTGAAATTGATCCTGAAAAGCAAAAAACAAGAATTGATTTTGCAGCAACTGAAGAACTGACAGGAATAACTACAGTTTGTATATCCAACGTAAAAAAGCACGGAAAAAAATTATTCTATTCTAAGGACGGAAAAGATATTGAGATTAAAAGAATTTATAATCGTGTAATTTTTGATGAGCTTGAAAGAAAAAAATTACACTTTGATTTTGATTTTAAGGATGAGATTGATGCGGAATGGGCTGGTCATCCCAATCGGTTTTTTAAGATCAGTAAATTTTCTTTGCCGATGTTAAAAGGTGATTATGTTCCTGAATGTTATTTCTTACATGAACTAGAAAAATATCCCGCTAATCTTGATGAGTTCGTCTTGAAACCACTCTTCTCATTTGCAGGACTAGGAGTTGATGTTGATGTTACAAAAGAAAAACTTGATTCAATACAAAACAAAAGTAATTACATTCTTCAGCAAAAAGTAGAATACGCACCTTTGATTGAAACCCCCGAAGGTTATGCAAAAGCGGAAATCCGAATGATGTTTTTATGGGATAATAAAAGTGTGAAACCGTTACTTGTAAATAATCTTATCCGTACCAGTAAAGGTAAAATGATGGGGGTGGATTTTAACAAAAACAAAACGTGGATTGGTTCAAGTATAGCTTATCATCCGTAAATGTATCGAATTTTTTCTCACATTATTTATTATATTTCACATCAAATCATTGTAGTTCTGTTCAAATTTTAATCCATAGTTAAACTTTATGATTACTTATCAATTCCATGTTTCAAAAGATTCAAGAATCAAATACAAGATTGAAGAAAATCTTTTTTCACTTAAAGGCAATCTTGTAATTTCAGATTTTCGTACTGCAAGATTATTATCAGAAAAAATAAACGCTGTTAGAAGAGATGAAGGTAAATTTGAACTTCAGGTAACAGCAGGACAAATAAATGCTCTTGGTTTACTTCACGAAATTTTCCACTTGCTCTTCCGTAAATATGAAGAGGAAAACAAAAGAGGTGTATTGCAAGATGGAATTGATTATCTAAAAAATAATCTTACTGAAGAAGAGTTAGATAAAACACTTTTGAAATTTATAGAAGAATTTCCGCCGCTTCCGGTTTATCAAAACAAAATTAAAGCTAACGATTACCTTGACGGAAAAACTGAGGATAAAAATAACCGTGAGATTATTCTCGAAGAACTCATCATTCTAAATCTTGAAAATATAAATCCTGCAACATATCAGCTAAAAGAACTTTACACAGATGAAAAACTGGCTAAAGAAACAAAGTACAAGGAAGTAATCGAGCAATCAGAATTATTTTTTGAAAGTGCACCCAAGATTGGTGGATTTAATCTTTTTTCATTTTTAAGGCAGCCGATAATTGGTAGTCCATACAACATTGAAGAGCAACTTGATTTTATTCGATCAAAATGGGCTGACTTTATTGACGCATCCATCTTAAATAAAATTTTATTAGGTAAAGATCTTATCCATGAGGATTACAAATTATTTGTACAGCACGGAGGCGGAGAAAAAGGAACACCACCTGTTCCCTCTTATGAATTTGATTACAAATATTTTGAATCATTAAAATTAAAACTTAAAGAAGGTCAAAAACTTTCTCCTGAAGAATACGAGTATTATCAGCTAGAAGTGAATCGATTTACAGTTGATATTGATTGGATGCCGCGTGTTGTGATGATTGCAAAGAATGCTTTTGTGTGGATGCATCAGCTTACAAAAAAGTACGGAAGAGAAATTAAAACTTTAGATCAGATTCCTGATGCGGAGCTTGATACACTTGCCCGCTGGAATTTTACTGCATTGTGGCTTATCGGAATCTGGGAAAGGAGTTCTGCATCAAGAAAAATAAAACAGATGATGGGAAATCCCGAAGCAGCTTCATCTGCATACTCATTATATGATTATGTTATTGCCAATGAACTTGGCGGTGAATCAGCATTTGAAAATTTAAAATCCCGTGCATGGCAGCGTGGAATAAGATTATCTAGTGATATGGTTCCTAATCATACCGGCATATATTCTAAATGGGTTATTGAAAAACCGGAATATTTTATTCAGAATCGAATTCCTCCCTATCCGAATTACAAGTTTACAGGTCCAAATTTATCTGATGATGATCGTGTTGAAATAAGAATTGAAGATCAATATTATTCCAAAACAGATGCGGCAGTTGTGTTTGAAAGACTTGATAAATATACCGGAGATCGCACTTACATTTATCATGGCAACGATGGAACAAATATGCCCTGGAATGACACTGCACAATTAGATTTGATGAAAGTTGAAGTACGGGAATCTTTAATCCAAACAATAATGCACGTTGCACGTAAAACTCCTATAATAAGATTTGATGCTGCAATGACTCTTGCTAAAAAACATTTTCAAAGATTGTGGTTTCCTATTCCCGGTTCGGGCGGAGCCATTCCATCCCGATCTGATTATGCAATGACGCGATCGCAGTTTGATGCAATTATGCCCGAAGAATTCTGGCGTGAAGTGGTTGATAGAATAAATGCAGAAATGCCAAACACTCTTTTACTTGCAGAAGCATTCTGGTTAATGGAAGGCTATTTTGTGCGCACCCTTGGAATGCATCGCGTTTACAACAGTGCGTTTATGCATATGTTTATGAAGGAAGAGAATGAGAAGTACAGATTGCTTATCAAAAATACTCTTGCCTTTAATCCTGAAATTTTAAAACGCTATGTAAATTTTATGAGTAATCCTGACGAAGAAACTGCTTTAAATCAGTTTGGAAAAGGCGATAAATATTTTGGTGTAGCTACGATGCTGATCACATTACCCGGGTTACCAATGTTTGCTCACGGACAAATCGAAGGACTTTCAGAAAAATATGGTATGGAATATAAGAGATCTTATTATGATGAATTTGCTGATGACAATTTAGTGATAAGACATGAAAAAGAAATTTTCCCATTAACAAAGAAAAGATATTTATTTAGTCAGGTTGATAATTTTGAATTGTATGATTTTATTGATCCTCATGGAATTTGTAATGAAAACGTTTTTGCATTCACTAACAGAAGCGGAAATGAAGTTTCATTAGTCATATATAATAACTCATACAGCGAAGCTATCGGAACAATAAGTGCCAGCTGTGAACGGGCATACGGAGAAGAAGGAAAAACCAGTACAACCAGTATTGATAAAACCCTGGGTATAAATTCAGAGTTCGGTCATTACTATATTTTTAAAGATCAAATCCAGCAATTGGAGTACATTACATCCGGCGCCGAGTTAAGCTCATCAGGATTTTCATTTCACTTAATGGGCTATCAAAGAAAAGTACTTTTAGAATTCAGAGAAGTATTTGATTTTGATGGAATATATAAAGTGCTGCATGATCAGCTTAATGGAAGAGGAGTTTATTCTATTGAAAGATCTTTAAGTGAAATGAATCTTGCACCATTTCATAATTCGCTCGTGCATCTGTTTACCTCAATCAAATTCAGCAGATTATTGTTATCACTTGAAATAAATAATGAGGATGAAATTGAAATTCCGGAAATTGATGAGGAGATTTTTAGAATATGTCGTGATTTAAACAAGGTTACTAATTCAAGCCTAAATCTTAAGCAGATATATGAAGATATAGAAGCGGATCTTATTCGAATAAAAAGTTACAACCAATTATATACCGAATTGATATCAGATAAACGATCAGCAAAATGGTTTAATGAAATAAAAGAAACACTGTTTATTCAAAATGGAAATTTCGCGAAAACAGAGCTTGCATTTCTACTGATGGATTATATACTATTCAAAATTTTAAATTCTGTTGAGAATATTGAAAATCCTTTTAAGCTTTTTGATGATCTCCTGCTCTGGAAACCATTGATAGAAATTTTTGGACATTTAAGATTTGTTGATCCGGGTAAGAGTTATGGGTTAATCAAGGTTCTCTTTATTACAGAATTAATATCCAGACCGGATATTGACAATGCTATATTGGAATCAAAATCATCTTCAACTAAATCAAAATCCAAAATCCAGAGTTATAATACAGATTTGGATAATCTAATTGAGAAGATGCTTAGCAATGATAATTTTGAAAATTATATCCAGGTTAACGAATTTGATGGAGTAAAATATTTTAACAAAGAAAGAATGGAAGAGTTTGTCAGATGGTACTTCTTATTCTCATTCTATAAGCAATCATTAAATAAAGCGAAGAACAATAAGATTTCCAAAAAGTATTTTCAGGACTCATTAAAATTAATGTTTGAAGTTTATACAAGTATTATGAATCTTGTCAACCAGAGCGAATATAAAGTAGAAAGTTTGCTTAAATCTTCAAAAAGAAATATCTTGGGAAAGAATAAAGTCAAAAATGGTTCTTCATCAAAACAGATTACCCAAAAAAAGGAGAATAGTACAAAAATAAAGTCAACTAATAAGAAAAAAGAAAAATCAAAGAAAACTAAAACTAAAAAGAAGGCAAAATCATGAAGGGACATTTTAAATTTCTTATCATACTTTTGATACTGATTCCGTTCTTTAGCAATGCTCAATATAATTTCGAAGTAGCTTTCCCAAATTTAACATTTTCAAATCCACTTGATCTTCAAAATCCTGGCGATGGAACGAATAGATTATTTGTTGTGGAAAGAGATGGAGTTATCAAAGTTTTCCCTAATCAGACTAATGTAAGCGCAACAAAAATATTCCTGGATATTACAGATCGGGTTACTTCAGGCGGTGAAACCGGTTTACTTGGATTGGCTTTTCATCCTGACTATGAGAGCAATGGATATTTTTATGTTAATTATACTGCGCCAAATCCATTACACACAGTAATTTCACGATTTCAGGTTTCATCTACAAATCCAGATTCTGCAGATAAAAACTCAGAACTGATTTTGCTTACATACAATCAGCCTTACTCTAATCACAATGGCGGCTGTGTTACATTTGGCGCCGATGGCTATTTGTACATAGCGGCAGGAGATGGCGGTTCGGGAGGCGATCCGGATGGAAATGCACAAAATATCACAACTCTGCTTGGTAAAATAATTCGTATAGACGTTAATAATCCTGAAGCACCGCTTAATTATGGAATACCCGCTGACAATCCGTTTGTTGACAGCACAAACGTAAATATCAGGAAAGAAATTTATGCATTTGGATTGCGTAACACCTGGCGCTTTAGTTTTGATCCTGTTACAAACTGGCTCTGGGCTGGAGACGTTGGCCAGGGTAATTGGGAAGAGGTTGATATAATTCAGAATGGAAAAAATTATGGTTGGAGATGCTATGAGGGAAACCATGCATACAATTTAAGCGGCTGTAATGGCACATATGAATTTCCTATATGGGAATATCCTCATTCCTCAACCGGAGGTTATTCAATTACAGGTGGATATGTTTATCGTGGTCAAAATGTACCTGAACTAACCGGCAAATACATTTATGGTGATTATGTCAGTGCCCGTGTCTGGGCTCTTGAATACGATGGAATCAATCCGGCTGTAAACACTCAAATAACTACAGCGCCCGGCTCAATAACTTCATTTGGCGTTGATGAAAGTAACGAACTTTATTTGGTTTCATTCAACGGAAAGATTTACAGATTTATACCAACAGTAGTTCCGGTTGAATTAATTTCATTTAATGCAGCAGTTATAGATGGGAAAGTTAAACTTGATTGGTACACTGCTTCAGAAACAAATAATGCGGGATTTATGATTGAAAGAAGCAGCGATGAGGTAAATTATGAAGAACTATTTTTCATAGGCGGGAATGGTACAAGCACGAACAGAAATGTATACAGCTATATTGATGAAACCGTAAAGTCCGGTGTTTATTATTATCGCCTTAAACAAATTAATTTTGATGGTTCTTATGAGTATTTAAAAGTTGTTGCAATTGATTTAGGGATTCCTCAAAAATTTTTATTAGCACAAAATTATCCCAATCCATTCAATCCCAAAACTATAATAAGTTTTCAAACACCTGTTGAGGGATTAGTTTCACTTAAAATTTTTGATGTCCTTGGGAATGAAGTTATGACTTTGATTGATGAACAGAAATCAGCAGGTAACTATAGTATTGAAATGGATGCCTCTCAACTTACAAGTGGAATCTATTTCTATAAACTCGCTTCCAAAGATTTCAGTTCAGTAAAAAAAATGATACTTCTTAAATAGTGCCAAATGTCCCCTCAGGATATTAAATTTAATAAAAAGCCTGCCAATGCAGGCTTTTTTATTGGATAAACTTACTCACGGCTGCCGCACAATTCTCACCATCAATAGCAGCCGACACTATTCCGCCTGCGTAACCTGCGCCTTCGCCACAAGGGAAGAGTCCGGATATTTCGGTGTGCATTAGTGTTTCTTTATCTCTTGGTATGCGGATTGGTGAACTCGTACGGGTTTCGACTCCAACTAATACTGCATCTTCGGTATAGTAGCCGTGCATCTTTTTATCAAAATTAAATAATGCTTTTCGCAACCTGGATGAAATAAAAGACGGAAGTTCTTTGTCTAATGATGCAGAAGTTAATCCTGGTATATAAGAACATTTTGGTAACGATGAGGACAATTTTCCTGTTACAAAATCTGTAACACGCTGTGCTGGTGCTCTTTGAGTATGATTTGCTAATTCAAATGCTTTTCTTTCCAACTCCTCCTGAAGCATTAATGCGGCAAATGGTTGATATTTTTCATACTTACTCCATTCCTGTTTTGTTACTTCTACAACAAAACCGGAATTGGCAAAAGGCGAATTCCTTTTTGATACTGACATACCATTTACTACAATCTCACCCGGGGATGTAGCTGCCGGAACAATTATTCCACCGGGACACATACAAAATGAGTAAACACCTCTATCCTGAACTTCTGTAACAAGTGAATAAACTGCTGAAGGAAGATTTGGATTTTTATTTTTAGTATGATAACGAATCTCATTTATCAATGCTTGCGGATGTTCAATTCTAACTCCCATTGCAAATGGTTTTGGATCAATTTTAATTTTTTGTTTATGTAAAAGATAAAAAATATCTCTTGCTGAATGACCTGCAGCAAGAATTACAGCGTCCCCAAAAATTTCCAATCCGGAGTCAGTTCTCACTCCAACAATTTTATTTTCCTTTAAGATAAATTCATCAACCTTAGAATTAAAATAAATTTCTCCTCCATTGTCAATAATTGTTTGTCTAATAGCCGTAACTATTTTTGGTAACCTGTTAGAACCAATATGCGGATGTGATTCAACGGCTATTTCGGGATCAGCACCGTGTTGAATTAAAACATCCATAATTTTTTTTACATCACCACGCTTTGTGGCACGCGTATACAACTTGCCATCGCTATAAGCACCTGCCCCGCCTTCACCAAAACAATAGTTAGAATCCGGATTAACAATATGTTCCTGTTGAATCGCTTTAATATCCCTTCGCCTTGACTGTACATCCTTACCGCGTTCAACAATAATTGGTTTTATTCCCAGTTCAATAAGTTTTAGCGCGGCAAACATTCCGCCTGGTCCAAATCCTACTATAACTATTTTTTTATTACCATTAATAGGATTGTAAATAATTGAATTGCTTTTTTCTTCCGGTTCCTGATCGACATATACATCGACTAAAATTCTGAATACAATATTTCTGCTTCGCGCATCAATGGATTTTTTTACAGGAATTACTGCTGTGATTTTTTTTCTATCGATTTTAAGATACTGCGAGCATTTGTCAGAAAGGATTTCGGGTAGATTTATTTCTTCAGGCGGAATCGCCAATTCTATTTGTTGTTTCATATTGTCCTCTAACTATGAGGAAGGAGATTTAAACAAAAAAATAATTAAAATATTGCTTTAGTAGAACCACCATCAACAGAGATAGTTGTTCCGGTTATGTAACTTGCTTTTTGAGAAGCCAGAAAGACCACCATAGAAGCAATTTCTTCCGGACCCGCAAGTCGATTCATAGGAACATCTTTTGCCATCTCCACTAAAATTTCTTCATGGGATTTTCCTGATGTCTTTGCACGATTAACTGCAAGCTCATATAATCTGTGTGTTAAAGTATAACCAGGGGCAACATTGTTTACAGTTATATTTTTATTTCCAAATTCATTGCTCAAAGATTTTGCAAAGCCCGTTACTCCTGCGCGTAAAGAATTGGATAACATTAAATTGTGGACAGGCTGCTTAACGGCGATAGAAGTGATATTGATAATTCTTCCCCATTCCTGCTCTACCATATTAGGTATTACCAGATTGGAGAATCTAACAACACTTAAAAGAACCTGTTTAAATGCCTGATCCCAATCGTCTTCCGTTAAATCACGAAAAAATCCCGGTACAGGGCCGCCGCAATTATTGATAAGTATATCTACTTTACCAAAAGAATTTTTGACAGCCTCGTAAAAATTTTCAATATCTTTTTGTTTATTCAGGTCGCAAATCCCCCAAAACGGTTCTATATTATATTTGTTTTTAATTTCACGTGAAGTATCAATTAATACTTTTTTGCTTCTGGCACAGATTGCCAGATTACAACCTTCTTCAGCTAAGGCTTCAGCAACTGCTTTGCCAATACCTGTACTGGAAGCGGTTACAATTGCTAATTTTCCTTTGATTCCAAGATCCATAATTAACCTTTGGAATTATTATTAAAAATTATTTTTTTGTTTCTGATACAATTTTTGCTGTATCCAGTGCTATTACCAACTCCTCATTTGTCGGGATCCTCATTATAGCAACTTTAGAATTACTTTTAGAAATAATTTCATCTTTGGATTGATTTTTAAATTCATCCAGTTCAATACCTAAGAATTCCAATTCCTTGCAGACTTCTTCCCTAACCTCTTTTGAATTTTCACCTATTCCACCTGTAAATACAAGCGCATCAATCCCGCCCATAGCAGCAGCGTAAGCGCCTATATATTTTTTAATTCTATAACAAAAAATCTCAAATGCCCATTTAGCTCTTTGCTGATTGTCATGAACGGCTGTCAGAATTTCACGCATGTCACTGCTTTCTCCGCTTATACCAATTAGACCACTATGTTTGTTAAGCAAAGTGTTAGCCTCTCCAACAGTTAATCCTTCTTTAGCCATAATATATAATATTAAAGATGGATCAAGATCACCACTGCGTGTTCCCATCAACAAACCTTCCAATGGTGTAAAACCCATTGTAGTATCCATAGATTGACCATTTTTAACCGCTGCCATACTGCATCCATTACCAAGATGTGCTGTAATTACTTTAATGTCCTTAATATCTTTGTTTAATATTGCTGCTGCCCTTTCAGAAACATAAAGATGAGACGTACCATGAAAACCATATCTTCTGATTTTATATTTTTTGTACAACTCATATGGTATACCGTATAAATAAGATTTTGGAGGCATATGGGAATGGAATGCTGTATCGAACACACCGCATTGCGGAACATCGGGAAGAATTCTTTGGCAAGCCTGAATACCTTTTATATTTGGCGGATTATGCAACGGTGCAAGTTCGATATTATCCTGCAGTACTTTCACTACTTCATCGTTTATATAAACTGATCCCGAAAATGTTTCACCTCCGTGCACAACTCTGTGTCCCACAGCTTCAATATCTTTCTTATCACTTATTACACCATGGTTTTTACTAAGCATGACACCAAGAACATATTCAACTGCTATCTGATGATCAAGAATTTCACCAGCAATTTTTATCTGATCACCATCATACCTTTGATGAGTAAGAACTGCACCAGCCATTCCGATTCTATCAACTAATCCTTTTGCTAATGCAACTTTTTTTTCAGTATCTATAAATTGATATTTTATTGATGAACTACCGCTGTTAAGAACCAATACTTTCATATTTTTTTTCCAGTAATTTAAATTTTCCCCTTAAGAAATTAATTTAGTTTATTGCCATGCTCGTCATATTTAAATATTCCCTCTAAAGTTTTTTTACCAAGTTTTCTTTCTCTAACAAGTTTTCTAATCATGGGATTTGGCCTGTATCTAGGTTCTCCAAGAGTTTTCCATAATGTTTCCATCCAGGTAAGAACTTCATCCAATCCCATCATATCCGCCATTTCAAGCGGACCGTATTGAAAATTGTAGCCAAGTTTTAATGCTGTATCAATATCTTTTGCAGTTGCTACTCCTTCCAAAAGAATATGCATTGCCTCATTAATCAGCGGTACAATTGCCCGTGTTGTTATAAATCCGGGATACTCATAAACTTCTACCGGAGTTTTTCCGATTCTTGAAGCAAACTCCTTAACTTTTAGAACTGTTTCATTGGAGGTATGCAGACTTTTTACTAATTCAACCATAGGAATTTTAGGAACCGGATTTAAAAAATGCATTCCTATAACTTTGCTTGGTCTGGAAATGGATTCAGATATATTTGTTAAGCTAAGTGTGGATGTATTTGAAACAAATATCGCTTCCGGATTAGCTATACTATCCAGCTGCTTAAAAATATCCACTTTTAAGTTAAAGTCTTCTTGAACTGATTCTATAATGATCTCGCAGCCTTTTACAGTTGCTAAATCTGTTTCCCATTTTATACGACTAAAAATAGATTTCTTATCGGATTTAGTCATTGCCCATCTTTTAATTTCATTATCGATATTATCTGTTAATTTAGTTTTGGCACTTTCTAATTTTTCTGAGTCGACCTCAACTATCACAACATCAAGCCCCATAGAAGCTACAGTTTGGGCAATTCCCCGCCCCATTATTCCGGCGCCAATAATTGCAACATTGTTTATCCTGTCATCATCATTTGGCGATTTTGAAGATTCTAATAAATCTTCTAATCTTAATTTTTCTTCTTGCATAAAAATCCTTAATTGAAGTTCAAATTTAATTTATCATTAAAATTTTGCATTTGTAAATAATAAATAAAGGGATGAAGAATATTACAGAGTAAGCTATAAATTTTTTAAGGTGAGACAAACAAAACTTTAAACTATTATCCTCTGATTTTAAGTTTAATACTGACTTATACCTTACCGGGAAATAAACTATTCTCTTTACTTTGTACATCTAAATTCTTTTGTGAATCAATTTTTCACAACCAAAATTAACAATAAAAAAGGGGCTGTCCAAAGACTGAAAGAGAAGTTAAATTAAATTTCTTAACCATTATCAATCAATCACTAAACAGTCCCATAATAAAAGGGGAGAAAGTTATTTAAGTAAAATTAATTTTTTCATTTCTTTGTGTAAAACTTTATTACTTTTATCTGTAACTTCAAACGAGTAGAAATACATACCAGAAGCATAATTTTCAGCATTCCAGTTTATTGAGTAACTGCCGGCATTTTGAGTTTTATTTATCAGATCTTCGACTTTTTGGCCAATAGAGTTATAAATATTAATATTTACATTTGCTTCAACATTAAGCCAGTATTTAATTGTTGTTACAGGATTAAATGGATTAGGATAATTCTGCGATAAAGATATTTTATTCGGTATATATTCCACATCCACTGCGATAATATTAGAGTATTCAAACGTTCCATTAAAATCTACTTGCTTTAATCGATAAAGAACAGTGCCATTATAAGGTAAGGATGTAAAGTCATCTTCGTAAAAATAGTTTCTAAATTCTGTTATCGTACCCGAACCTGCAACTGTTCCCAATTTTTCCCATTCCTGATTCTTAAATTTGCGTTCAACTTCAAAATGACTGTTATTTGTTTCTGTTGCCGTTCGCCAGTTAAGCACTACTTTTTTATCCTGCTGATCCGCAACAAAAGAAATTAATTCAACAGGTATAGTAAAATCAACAAATGCCTCATATACGCCCCTGCCGTGTGTACCTGCTCTTAACATCTGATTACTTGGAGAATAATCCAGGTGCATTACAACCGTATTAGGAAGATCGGCCGAAATTTCAAACCAGTTTGTACCATCGTTCTCTGTTAAAAATATTCCAATATCTGTCGCTACAAAAAATGTATTGGGATTTCCAGGATTGTTTGGATAAATAAATATGTCATTAACGGGTGTGTCCGGCAAATTTCCACTTATCGAAACCCAACTGGATCCGCCATTTGAAGATTTATAAACTTTACCCGCACCAAATCCGGAAAAAGTCAGAAAGATCAGGTTCTCATCGGTCGGATAAATATTAACAGAGGTTATTGTTCTGCTCGGTAATCCGGATGTAACATTATTCCAGCTAACACCGGCATCAGTAGATTTAAACACAAAACTTCCGGAAGTTGCAAATATTATTGAGGGATTTGATTTACTAATTGCCATTTCCCTGATTGCACTTGTTCCATTAACATTTGCGGAAATTGCAGACCAACTACCGCCATTATCAGTTGTCTTGTATATCCTTTGTCTTCCTGTATAAAAAGTTCCTGAAGTTGTCGGATGAGCAATTATTGGAGCTACCCAAGCAACATTTTCACTCGTATTTATACCATTAGTAGAACCTGACCAGTTAGTGCCGCCATTTGTAGTACGAAATAACCCGCCGTTTTGTGTTTCGCCAATTATATAATTCGAATTAAAAGGATTGAAACAAACTTCTCCTCCATCACCTCCATAAGCTGCAGCCCAGTTTAATGTGGAGTATGTTTGCTGTGTTCCGTTATCCTGTGTTCCACCTAAAATTCTACTTGGAGTAAATGGACTTGCTGCGATTCGATAGAATTGTGTGAGAGTTAAGTTTTGATTTAGATTAGTAAATGAATTCCCATTGTCAGTACTTTTCCATATTCCACCATCATTACAAACAATAAAAGTGTTTTCTAGAGTTGGATGGAAAAATAAAAAATGCTGATCTACGTGAACACTTCCGCCTGAATATCCATTAGTTATATTTGTAAAATTAGTTCCATCAGTTGATCGATAAACATCTATCGTTCCAACATATACTTTTAAATGGTTTTTAGGATTAACTCTCAAGTATAAATCATACCATGCCTGTCCCCCCTGATTTTGGAAATCGGAGGATGTGGTGAGAGCGGTCCAATTTGCACCATAATCAGTTGACTTATAAAGATTTACTGTAGAACTATAAACTGCAGCATACATAAATGCAGGATTTGATTTTGCGATATCAAAATGAGTTCTGGTACCGGTTGCCAAACCTGATCCAAATGCTGAAAATGATGAGCCGCCATTTGTAGATCTTCGAAGTCCGCTGCTTCCACCCACAGCAAAAACGGTATCACCGCTTGATGAAAACACCACATCATCAATTCTTCCGGATAGTATTTGAGTCCAGTTTGTACCTGAGTTAATACTTCTGTACAATCCACTATTACCTAAAGCGGCAAGTAACTCTGAAGTGTGCCCGGGTCTGATTTTGATTCTGGAAAAATATGTTAATGATGGCAACCCGGCTGTAATGTTTGTCCAGGAATTTCCGCCGTCCGTGGATTTTAGCAATCCTCTTCCGTAATAAGAAGCGCCGCTATAAGTAGCTTCACCGGTTCCTGCATAAATAATATTAGTATTGGTCGGATCAATTTCAATTGCGCCCATGGACAGCGATGCCTCTTGATCAGTAAGCGGGTTCCATGAAATTCCGCTATCAGTAGATTTCCAAACGCCACCGTTTGCAGGACCAATATAAATTATATTTGGATTTGAAGGATCAAAGGCTCCGCTTACAATTCTGCTTGAGATATTGCCATATCCAAAATATGCTCCGGAAGTGGGACCAAGGCTAACCCAATTAAAATTCGGGATATTAAAACTGTTATCAGTATTAACGAGTTGTTCATTTTCAAATCTTAATATGTTCCTTTGATCCAATGAATTCTTGTATGCATTTTGTGGAATATAATCATCAGGAAACGCCCGCTGTTCATAAAACCACCATTCTCTCATAAATGACTTTCGGGCTTTGACTTCAACCGGTGCAGCTGTAAAAATACTTTGCGGTTTAAGCAAATCAGTATATTGAGCCTGGGCAGTAAATACGGCAGAAAGAAACATTGTTGTGATCAGCATTCGCAGTAAATTCATTTTTCCTTTATCTCCTTTAAATAAAAATATGGACTAAATTTTATATCAGAAATCACACCACTAATTTAATCAATTAGGATGAACATTTTTTGTATTTTTACGTTCAGACAAGTGTAATTATTTCCCTTTTGCTACTTTTACATCTTATCAATTGTGGTTATTAATTAGCAATGTTTTTTAAATATGAAACCTTTAGAAGCACTAAATAAATATTTTAATTATGATAGTTTCAGACTTGGTCAGCTTGAGATTGTTGAAGAAATTCTATCGGGAAATAATGTACTTGCTGTCCTTCCCACAGGTGCCGGAAAATCAATTTGCTTTCAAATTCCTGCTTTGGTAAGCGATAATTATTCAATCGTAATTTCCCCGCTGATTGCTTTAATGAAAGATCAGGTAGATTCTTTAAATAAAACTCAGGAAGTTGCAGCATTTATAAACAGCTCACAAAGTTTTTATGAAACCGAAAATGTATTGCAGAATATCCAATATGGAAAAATAAAAATTGTTTATGTGGCTCCTGAACGATTGGAGAACATTGAATTTGTAACCCGGTTAAAAAACCTTGATCCGCAATACTTATTTATTGATGAAGCACACTGCATTAGTGAATGGGGGCATAATTTTCGTCCAAGTTATACCAAACTTAAAAATTTTGTTGAGTTCACAGGAATTAAAAAAATCTCAGCCTTTACAGCGACTGCCACTCCTGAAGTTGTAAAAGATATTGTAAAACAGCTTGGCTTGAAGAATGCAAAAGTTATTATTAAAGGTTTTGAGCGTGAAAACCTTTTTATTAATGTAGAGATTACAAAAAAGAAAAAAGAACGTTGTTTGGAATTACTTCATCAGTTCAAAACGCCTGCAATTATTTATACTTCGTCTCGTAAGAAAGCAGAGGAATTAGCCGAATATCTAAAGCTAAATAAAATTAAATGCGATTATTATCATGCCGGACTTGATACTATAATACGAAAGAAAATTCAAGAGGATTTTATAGAAGAAAAACTACCATTAATAATTGCTACCAATGCTTTTGGAATGGGTATTGACAAAAAAAATATTCGATTAGTTATTCATTTTAATTCTACGGGATCTATCGAAAATTATTATCAGGAAATCGGAAGAGCGGGCAGGGATGGTAAAAATGCTCATACTTTTCTTTTATATGATGATAGTGATATCAACATACATGAATATTTTATTTCAAATTCGTACCCGACAAAAGAAATAATTAAAAAAATATATAATGCAGTTTGCGATTCAGCTCAGGTTGGCTTAGGGATGAAATCTGAAAATTTAATTCCGATTAATCTGAGTTATATTAAACTTCATGCAAAAGAAGATATTTCCGGAGCAATATTACATTCGGCTTTAACTTACCTGGAAACCGCAGGCTATATTAATGTAAATTCAGTTTTCAAATCAGTAAATAAAATTAAAATACTTTTTAATGAAAGCAGATTAAAATCATTTATAAAAAACACCTCAAACGAATTTATGCGTGATGTTCTTTTGCATTTTTTAAGAAATTACGGTAAGGATATTTTCTTAAAATTAACATCTATAGATCTTAACACTTTAAAAAATGATTCAGGTTTGACCCCGCAGGAGATTGAAGAAACTTTAGAGAACCTTGAATTTCTGGGTATTCTAGAATTTTCTAAAGCCGATGGAAAAGAATCAATTTCATTAACGCAGCCAAGAGTAAAAGCAGATGAATTAAAACTTAATTACAAATTGATAAATGAACTTTACATCAGTTCAAAACAAAAATTAGATAAGATGGTTGATTTTATCTACACTAACGATTGTCGATTCAGTTTTATATTAAAATATTTTGGTGAAGATGCACAATCTTACAGATGCGGAAAATGTGATAACTGTCTTAATCAAATTGGTACTTTCCAAAATTCACTTTCATACGTTAAAGAAAAAATTGAAGAATTACTGCGCGAAGATTTTATGGAATTGACAGAAAAACAGATCTCCGATATTTTACTCGGGAACAGTAAAAATATTGATGATCGGAAAAATAAAAATTTCAATACGCTTTTTTATTATAAAAAAGAAGATGTTGCGAATGCAATAAGGAGTTTGGTAACTGAAAAGATAATTCAGCAAAAATCTGAAGGTAGAAATAAATTATACTTTATAATCAACAATTATTCGGATAAAATTGATACTATCGAATTTGATTCATTACCTTCAAAAGGTTTTGAAAAAGATATTGAGTTATATCATAGTTTGCGGGAAGCAAGAGATAAGGCATCAAAAAAATTTTTGCAATCTGCAAATATTATCTGTCCGGATGAAATTTTAGCAAAATTATCACATCAAAAACCACAAACTAAATCTGAGATGTTTGGTATACCGGGTTTTAACGAACGCATGTTCAATAAAGTGGGAAATGATTTTTTAGAGATAATAAAATCATTTAACGATAGTGATACACGCAATGCAAGTGCTAAGACTGATAAGAATATAATTCCACCGAATATTCTTGAGACCTATAATCTTCTCAAAAGAAAATATACACTGCAGGAAATCGCTAAGTTAAGAAAGCTTAATGAAGCTGTAATCTCAATGCAGATTGAAACTATAATAGAGTATTTGCCGGATACAGAAATTTCCTCAATTTTATCATCGGATAAATTGGAGATGGTCAGAAATAATTATGAAAATGGGATTAAAGGATTGAAAGAGTTGAAAGAATCTTTACCAAATGATTTTAGTTATCCTTTATTAAGGATTGCTCTGGCAAAGATTTCACATCAGACTTAACAGATTTAGGTTTGGATCTTTCGATATAAACAATTACGCTGTCAAAAAAACTTTGCCATTTTTCCGGAGTGCGATTATAAAATTTAATTGTTTCTTCATAATCATTATCATTAACACTAAACTTTTTTAAAACACGATGCTTAATTTCAGACTGCGAAAGTTTTGAAGTATCCTGCATAAGAACAATTTCGGAATAAATCTTTACTAATTTAGTCTCCGGTATTGGAGCGGCACGTTCACAAGTTAAAAATAGAATTGGTGAGATAATTAACAGAAATAAAGCTGAAGATGAAACGCGTTTTTTCATTTCATCTTCTTGCTTGCCTGAAATAATATTTTCTTTTCTCTATCTGTAAGATTCTGATACCCGGATTGACTAATTTTATCCAGAATTTTATCTATCTCTTCCTGAGTAACATCTGTTTCATCCTTATGATTTATATCATAATAATTTGCGTCTTCAACTTTCGAATCCTTTCTGAATGATCCTGCCAGATTATCAAAAATATTTTTTCTGGATTGAGAATTTGATTTATAAAAATATGAGCGTTTAAAAACATTTTTTAACGCCACATAAGAATTTTTATCGAACATTATGTATAAGAATCCAAATACAGCGCCACCAAGATGTGCCAGATGCGCAACACCACTAGATGCACTATCCACCGCAAAAAACTCGATTACAACTAAAAAGCCAATTAAGTATTTAGCTTTTATGGGAATCAGAAAGTATAGAAAAATAAGATTATCCGGAAAGAACAGTGCATAAGCAATTAACACTCCAAAAATACTGCCTGAGGCACCAATAGTAACCGCGGCTGAAGCGCCTAAAAGAGGTGTAATAAAAAGTTGAAATAATCCAGCACTAACTCCTGCCAACAAATAAAAGATTAAAAATTTTCTTGATCCGAAAACATCTTCAATACTTGAACCAAACATCCATAACGCAAACATGTTAAAAAGTATGTGAGAAAAACCGCCATGCATAAATTGGTAGGTTATCAACTGCCAAACCTGGAAATTAAATGGTTGACCGGCAGCATCGTTGCCCGATATAGGGTTAAGCGCAAACCATTTGTTTAAAATGTACCACGCTGGCATTCCATTAAATTGAAAGTTATCAAATAGCAGTTGTATAAAAAATACTACTCCATTTATGATAAGTAAATTTTTAATAACAGGTGGAAAAGTAAAGAATCCACCTCCGTATCCTCTTGGCTGATAATAATTACTCAAACTAATCCTAAAATTATTTTACATCATTTAATGCAAGAACACCAGGTAATGCTTTACCTTCAAGAAATTCGAGGGAAGCACCACCGCCAGTTGAAACATGTGAAACCTTATCTTTTAACCCGGCTTTTGTAATAGCCGCTGCAGAATCACCTCCACCGATTACGGTAATTGCACCTTTAACTGTTACATCCGCTAAAACTTTTGCAATGGCATTAGTACCAATTGCAAAATTATCCATCTCAAAAACACCCATTGGACCGTTCCAAACAATTGTTTTTGCATCCTTTAATTCGTTTGAAAATAACTTAATCGTTTCAGGTCCAATATCCAAACCCATTTTATCGGCTGGCATATTATCAACACTTACAACTGCTGCAGGTGAGTCATTTTTAAATTCGGAAGCAACAACCACATCAACAGGAAGCAAAAATTTAATTCCTGATTTCTTTACATTTTCCAAAACTTGTTTTGCAAGATCAATTTTTTCAGCTTCAAGCAATGAAGTTCCAATTTCTTTTCCCTCAGCTTTATAGAAAGTGTAAGCCATTCCGCCCCCAACAATAAGTGTATCAACCTTATTTAACAAATTATTTATTACATCAATTTTGCCCGATATTTTAGCTCCGCCTAAAATTGCAACATAAGGTCTTTTGGGATTTGTAATTGCACCGCCCAGATAATCAAGTTCTTTACGCATTAAATATCCTGCAGCAGAAACTTTAATAAACTTTGTAACACCTTCTGTAGATGCATGAGCTCTATGGGCACTTCCAAATGCGTCATTAATATAAACATCACCAAGTTCTGCTAACTGTTTTGCAAATGCAGGATCATTTTTTTCTTCTTCAGCGTGAAAACGAACATTTTCGAGAATTAATACATCCCCTTCTTTCATTGCATCAACCATTGCTTTTGTCTCTGGTCCAACACAATCAGGAGCAAGTTTAACTTCTTTGCCAAGCAACTCACTTAATCTTTTTGCCGTTGGTTTTAAACTATATTTTGGATTTGGTCCGCCTTTTGGTCTTCCTAAGTGGCTCATTAAAATTGCCTTACCACCGTCAGCAATAATTTTCTTTATTGTTGGCAATGATTCCGTGATTCTAATATCATCAGTAATATTTAGATTTTCATCGAGCGGAACATTAAAATCAACGCGAACAAGAACGCGTTTACCTTTAAGTTCAACTTCATCAATTGATAACTTATTCATTTTTCTTCCCTGAAAAATTATTATTTAATATAAAAAAGGCGATCTGATTCAGATCGCCTAATTGCAAATTTACATCTTTATAAGTTTGATTAATAAATCAACACATCTGTTTGAATAACCCCATTCATTATCATACCAGCTAACTATTTTAAAGAATCTTTTTTCATCTTTAAAATTATTCTGAAGAGTTGCTAACGAATCATAAATAGATGATCGTTCATCATGATTAAAATCTGTCGAAACTAATTCTTCATCACAATAACCAAGAATGCCCTTTAAATATGTTTCCGATGCTTTCTTAAGCAATCCATCAATCTCTTTTATAGACGTATCTTTTGTTGAACGGAATGTAAGATCAACTGCAGAAACATTAGCTGTAGGTACCCTGAAAGACATTCCGGTAAGTTTTCCTTTTACAACGGGTAGCACTTCACCAACTGCTTTTGCGGCACCCGTGCTTGATGGGATGATATTGATTGCAGCAGCCCTTCCACCTCTCCAATCTTTCTTTGAAGGACCATCAACAGTTTTCTGTGTTGCGGTGTAGGAGTGAATTGTAGTCATAATTCCAACTTCAACTCCAATTCCTTCTTTTAATAAAACATGAACAACCGGAGCTAAGCAATTAGTTGTACAGGAAGCATTAGATATAATAGTATGCTCAGGTTTAAGTTCATCATCATTAACACCCATTACAACTGTTTTAACATCACCTTTGCCCGGTGCTGATATGATAACTTTTTTTGCGCCTGCAGCGATATGCCCCTTTGCTTTTTCAGAATCTGTAAAAAGTCCGGTTGATTCAATTACATAATCAACACCAAGTTCTTTCCATGGTAGTTGCGAAGGATCTTTTGTAGCAAGAACACATAAAGTTTCCTCGCCATTTATTACAAGAACATCATCGTGTTCAAGATCTGCTTTGCTTTTCTTTGATGTAACTTCACCTTTGAAAATTCCATGAACTGAATCGTATTTTAATTGGTAAGCAAAATATTTAGCGTCATTTGTGATATCAACAAGAGCAACAAGATCCACTTCTTTACCAAGGACACCTTTATCTGCCATTGCACGTAAAACGAGTCTTCCAATTCTTCCAAACCCGTTAATAGCTACTTTAACTGCCATTTTATAACTCCTTTAATTGAATATTATCTTTGTAATAAGTATAATCAAAATTAGTTAAACAGCTTTTTATTATCAATCCAATTATACCTTTATCGTGTGCACTTTAACACAATATTTTTAGAAATAGAAAACAATAAGAAGCGATTTTGAACTAAATAAATTATATTTGTGTTAGATATTCAAATACAATAATATATACGAGGTTAATATGATATCCGCAAAAATGTTAAAAGTTTTAAATTCACATTTGAATGAAGAATTTTATTCATCATACTTATATCTTTCTATGGCAGCATACTTTGAAGCAAGAAATCTTAAAGGATTAGCAAACTGGTTTAGAATTCAATCCTCTGAAGAACAATTGCATGGGATGAAGTTTTTTAATTTCATTCTGCAAAAAGGCGGCAAAGTTACATTATCTGATATTGCCGCTCCAAAAATTGAATGGAAATCCATTCAGGAAGTTTTTGCGGATACTTTGAAGCACGAGCAAAAGATTTCCGGATTAATCAATAAACTTGTGGATGTTGCTATGATTGAAAAAGATTATGCTACTAATACATTTCTTCAGTGGTTTGTTACAGAGCAAGTTGAAGAAGAAGCAAATGTTGAAGAGATTATTCAGAAAATTGAAATGATTGGTGATAATAAGAGTGGATTGTATATGCTTGATAATGAATTGGGGGCTAGGGTTGCTGCTCCTGCAGTTGTGTAAGAATAACATTTTAGATTAAAATTAAAAAATCCTCTCAAAATTGAGAGGATTTTTTTTGAAAAAGTAATTGCATACAGTCGTCCATTGGCGTATATTTAGTAATGAAGATTATTGAAACTTCGATTTTCACAAAAAATGTTAAAAATCTATTATCAGATGACGAATATAGATTATTGCAAAATGCCTTGATTAAAAATCCGGAGATCGGCAAAGTAATGAAAGGAACCGGTGGTTTGAGAAAAGTAAGATGGGGGATCAAAGGAAAAGGTAAAAGTGGAGGAATCAGAACAATTTACTATTGGTTCAAAGCAAATGAAATTATTTTGATGTTACTTATTTACCAAAAGAATGAACAGGATAATCTTACAACAGCACAAACAAAAATATTAAAAAATATTGTGGATGAGGAATTTTTATGAAAGATGAATTATTTATTGAGTTAGAAAATAGTATAAAAGAGGGTGCAAAGATTTTAAAAGGAAAAAAGAAGCCTTCAAGAGAGTTTTCCTTTGAAAATCCTGACCCAAAAATTATTAGAGAACGATTAGGTTTATCCCAAGTAAAGTTTGCTAAACTTTTAGGAATTAGTACTGCCACACTTCAAAATTGGGAACAAGGCAGAAGAAAACCTGATGGACCAGCAAAAGTTTTGTTGAATGTGGCAGCTAGATATCCTGAAGCAATCTTTAATACTGTATTTAACTAATCCAATAGAAATGTACCTTCTAACTTAAAATCCTCTCAAGGCTGAGAAGATTGTTTATCAAAATACTCCAAATATTTTAGAAATGATTGGAACAACGATTAAGAAGATTACCAGTGCTCCAACGATCTGAATCTTTACTTTTTGTTCGGCTAAATACTCTTTAGGATAATTTCCAAATGTTACAATCTTTAAGAAAAAATATCCAACATTATAAAGAATTGCACCTGCTAAAAATTCATCAATCATAGAAACCCCTTCTAAATAAATTAACTAAAATTACCTAATTCAAAACTTTTAATTCAAATAAAAACATATGAGGCTACAGCAAATAAAACTAATAACATAAATATTCCGAATAACTCTATCTTCAAATCCCCGCCTTCTTCCATATATTCTTTAGGATATTTTCCACCTGAGAAGAACTTTAGAAAAAAATATCCAACATTGTAACCAACGAACACAAGAACAATTTCAGCTAAAAAATCAATCATACCCTTATCTAATTAAAATTAATTTTTAATTTCCGCTAAAGGTATTGCGGTATGTCTCATTGAATGAACTTTATTAGCAACTTCAAGATTAATTTCTTTGCTTACTCTTGCTTCAAAGTAATCTCTGAATCTTGTAACCATAAATCTCACCGGCCAGGCAGCTGCTTCGCCAAGGGCACAAATTGTATTTCCTTCAATCTGAGTTGCAACAGTAATCAGCAAGTCAAGATCATTTACAGAGCCATTACCTGCTAATATTCTTTTTAATATTTTTTCAAGCCAGCCTGTACCTTCACGGCAAGGTGTGCATTGCCCGCAGCTTTCGTGATGATAAAAATGAGCTATTCTTGCAAGTACTTTCACAAGATCAGTATCCTCGTCCATAACCATAATTCCGCCAGTACCAATTGCAGAACCTGCAGCTTTTAAAGATTCAGAATCCATCTTAACGCCTTCAAGCTGATCCCCGCGTAAAGGAGGCATGGATGAACCGCCGGGAATTACACAAAGAATTTTTTTATTGCCAGGAACACCTCCGGCATAATTAAAAATAATATCAGTTAATAATGTTCCGGAAGGTAACTCATAAACTCCGGGTTTATTAACGTGTCCGCTTACACCGAATAAAATTGTTCCCGGATGCTTAGGCTCCCCTATTTTTGAAAACCATTCCCATCCTTTGTTAATGATGGGCGGAATGTTTGCAATCGTTTCTACATTATTTATTGTAGTTGGGCAGCCCCACAAACCATTCTGTGCAGGGAAAGGTGGTTTTACTCGTGGATATCCTCTCTGTCCCTCGAGTGAATTCATTAGAGAAGATTCTTCTCCGCAAATATAAGCACCTGCCCCTTTGTGTATATAAATGTTGCAGAAAAAATCCGTCCCAAATTTTTCTTTCATTGCTTCACCTACATAACCAGCGGTATAAGCATCATCCAGAGCTTTTTGCATAAGCTTAACCCACTTATGATATTCGCCCCGAATGTAGATGTACGCAATTTTAGCACCGATAGCATAGCAGGTAATCAAAATACCTTCAATCAATTGGTGAGGATTATATTCAAAAATCTGCCTATCTTTAAAAGAGCCGGGTTCAGATTCATCGCCGTTAATGCATAGATATTTTGGTTTATCGGTGGTCTTTGGCATAAAGCTCCACTTCAATCCTGCAGAAAATGCAGCACCGCCTCTGCCGCGTAAACCGGATTTTTTAACCTGATCAATTATATCATCAGAGGATTGTGAAAATGCTTTTTTTGCAGCAGTAAATCCACCATTCTGAACATAAACATCAAGAACGTGAAGATTATCTATTTCGGGTAAAACTATTTTTTCCATATTAAGTGCCCCCTCAATCCCCCTAAGGGGGGAAGAAGGAATTTTAAATTTATAAAAACTTAATTGTTTACTATTTTATTCCTAATCCATATAATAAAATTTATCCTACCTTTAAATTTAAAAGCGTTTAAGCCCTCTCCTTAGGAGAGTGGTTGGGAGAGGCTTTTTAATAATTCTTCTACTTTTTCTTTGGTAAGATTTTCGTAATAATCTTCATTAACCGCTAACATTGGTGCTGTACCACAACTTCCCATACATTCAACTTCTTCAAGCGAAAATTTGTGATCCTCTGTTACTCCCATGTTTTCCAATCCCAATTTTTCTTTCACCTGATTCCAAATTTCATAACCTCCACGCAGCATACAGGATACATTTGTACAAACCTGTATATGATTTTTGCCCATCGGTTTTTGGTAATACATAGTGTAAAAAGTAACTACACCAAGTACTTCTTCAGCGGTCATGTTTAACAATAAAGAAACTTCTTTAATCACTTCATTGGATATAAATCCATTCTGTTCCTGAGCAATATAAAGCGTTGCCATAACAGCCGGTTTTTTTACAGGATATTTTGCAATCTCTTTATTTATTCGTTCGATATTCTCTGGAGTAAATTTAAAATCCATAATGCTATAAAATCGTTAATAAATTTTTTGTAATCCTAAAATAATAAGCATGGCTGCATTAATGAATGAATGCATGAAAAAAGTTAAGTTCCATGCAACCACGCATTCATGCAAACATACATTCATGCTTTCAAACATTTATTTATCCGCTTCTCCCATTATCGGATCAATGCTGCCAATAATTGCAACTACATCCGAAATCATTCTGCCTTTAACCAAATGAGGTAATGATTGAATATGTATAAACGAGGGCGATCTTATTTTGCATTTCCAGGGATGTCCTTCACCTTTACTAACCAGATAAAAGCCAAGCTCGCCTTTTGAACCTTCAATTGCATGATATACTTCTCCAACGGGTGGGTTTATACCAAAGTTTACAATCATAAAATCGTGAATTAGTTCTTCCATCTTTGAGTAAACTTCTGCTTTTTGTGGCAGCACTTGTTTAGGAAGATTTGATTTAATTTCACCGGGAGTCATTAATTGAAGAACTTGTCTGACAATCTTTGCACTTTCTCTAACCTCATCGGCACGGACAAAATATCTTGCTAAAGAATCTCCTTCCGTAAAAGTAGGAATTCTAAAATCTACTTTATCATACTGCAAATAAGGCGTGGCTCGTCTTAAATCAAACTCCACACCGCTAGCGCGAAGATTTGGACCAGTATATCCATAACTTAAAGCGTCTTCTTTAGAGATGACACCAATACCGTCAAGTCTTTCAATAAAAATTCTGTTTGTGTTAAGAAGCTTTTCACACTCAGCCAAATTATCGTCAAGCTGATCGACAAACCATTTAACTTTTGCAAGTGCTTCAGGTTGAGCATCGTTAGCTACTCCGCCAATGCGAGTGTAACTGTTAGTAAATCTGGCTCCGCAAAGAATATCCCAGATATCCAGGATTTTTTCTCTTTCGCGCAATGTCCATAAGAAGACCGTAAGTGCTCCAACATCCATGGCAAAAGATCCAATGGCTACAAGATGCGATGCAATTCTTGCAAGTTCGGCAACAATCATTCTTATAAATTGAGCTCGTACCGGAACCTCTATTCCAGCTAATTTTTCAACCGCCAAAACCCAGGCAACATTATTGGCCATTGGTGAGATGTAATCCAATCTATCGGTATGCGGTATGAATTCGTAATAGCTCATATTCTCAGCCATTTTTTCATAACCACGATGCAGATAACCTACATCAGGAACGCAACCGACAACCGTTTCGCCGTCAAGTCTAAGTAATAATCTTAAAACACCATGTGTTGCCGGATGCTGAGGACCCATATTAAGGATCATCTCATTTTCCAAAGCATCTTCAATACTAAGATCGGTATCTTCTAATAATTTCTGAAGTATTTTTGGATGAACGTCGTCTTTTGTTAATCTATCCATAGACTATTATTTCTTTGGTAAAGGTAATGATCCAGGAATGCCCATCAGCGGAAAATCTTTTCTCAAGGGATAATACTCAAATTCTTCCGGCATATATATTCTTCTTAGATCAGGATGATTATTAAATTTAATTCCATACATATCATATGTTTCCCGCTCCTGCCAGTCAGATGTTTTCCAAACAGATGACACAGTATCAATTGAACAATCACTTTCATCAACATCTGCTTTAAGCACTAAACGGAAATTATGTTTTAAAGAAAAAATATGATAAACAACTGTAAATCTGTTTTTACGTTTTGCCCAATCAACAGCAGTTACATCTTCACAAAGTAAAAATTCTAATTCAGAATCTTGTTTTAAAAATTTGCAAATAGAGTTAACAAACTTTTTATTAAACTTAATATTTAATTCTCCCCGGTATTCGGAATATTCAAGTTCTGCTTCCGGAAAGTTTGATTCAAGTTTTTGTGAGATTAAGTCTTTCAATTCCATAACTAATTATTCTGGATTACGTTAAGTTCCGGTAGTTTTAAATTCTGAAAATCCTTTGCACGCGTTCTTCCGATTTTATTTTGTATCTGTATCAGGGCATTTAATAAATTATCTGGGCGCGGAGGACAGCCTGCAAGATATACATCAACCGGTAGAAACTGGTCAATTCCCTGTACAACGGAATATGAACGATACATTCCACCGGTGGATGTACAAGCACCCATCGCAATTACCCATTTAGGGTCAGGCATTTGTTCGTAGATTTTCCGTACTACATGAGACATTTTATACGTCACGGTTCCTGCAACAATCATTAAATCACACTGGCGGGGCGTAAATCGCATAACCTCAGAACCAAATCTTGCAATATCATATTTTGGATCTGCAGCAGCCATCATTTCAATTGCACAACAGGATATTCCCATTGGCATCGGGTAAACAGAGTTTTTTCTTGCCCAGGCAACAACCGTATCCAACTGTGTAACTAAAAAACCATCGGAATCTAATTTAGCTTCTAATCCCATTTAAATCCGCCTTTCTTATATACATATAAATATCCAAGCTCAAGCACGATTAAAAATATTAACATCGAATAGAAGATAGAAATTCCTATTTCATTAAATAATTTTTTGAATTGAATTGCCCATGGATAAACAAAAATTACTTCCAAATCGAAAATGATAAATAACATGGCCACGAGATAATATTTTATAGAAATTCTTTCGTGTGTTGTACCAACCGGTTTCATTCCGCTTTCATAAGTTGAAAGTTTTTCACTGTTAGGTCTTTGTGGTCCAAATATGACTGACGAGAATACTGTTGCAACCGCAATAATAACACCTATCGCAAGTACAATGAATATGGGTATGTAATTTTCTATCATCTTTTTTTTGCTAAAAATTGTTAACAAAGTTATCCAAAAAATGACTGATTGTCAATTTAAACATCAGTGGATATTATTAGGGATTCTGTTCCAAACTTAATTTTTACCTGCTAATAGTAAAGTGGTTTATTGTTTTGATAAACGTTATAATTGCCACTGGATTTTGAATAAAATAAATATGAAATTTTTGAAACTTAATAAATTAAAACTTAAGTCTCCCGACATTTGCAGCAATGTTTATTTTATAGCCATTTTATTTTTCTTAAGTCCATTTTCTCTTTCCCAAACACGAGTTGACAGTCTTGAATATCTTGGCAGATTTATGAATGCCAACTTTTTTAATTCCAGGTTTGATAAACAATTGAATACATTTCATCTGACATCCCAATTACAGCTTTTTAATGATTTTGATGATGTAATAATTGGATTGAATGAAAATTTTAGTTCAACATTTATAAGAAATGAAACCAAAAATACAAGAGATGAACAACATTTTAATCTGAACTCAAAATATTTTTTTAATAAAACAATATCTGTTGGATTATCAGGGAGCAGTTCTCTGCTCTCGGATAATAGATCACTTGGTATTAATGAATCTGCAGTTAATTACGCAACTATGTACAGCGAATTAAATCCTGTTAATAATATAAAAGTGAACCCATTTATCGGTTACTCAAGTAACAGACAAATAGGTGTAACAGACAATGGGAGTGTTTATGGAATTGAAGGAACTTTAAATCGATTGAATTTATCCAATATGGAAATTAATTCTGATCTTCGTTTCAGAAATGATGATATTATTCCACGAAGGAATTTAATCAGATATTATTTCTTATCAGTTAAAAATAATTTTGATAGAAGTGTAGCAAATAATATCCAAACAGTTTTTTCTCAGAACCGAAAAGATTTTTACTTTGAAGCTGATTCTATTACCTCTTCACAATTTAAAATTAATAAAAATATACAAAGCAGAATAGAAACTGCTTATCAGATTTATGATAGACTTTCTTACGATCAATTTTTAGAAATCTTTTCTCTGGATCTTGCTGCCGGAATAAACTGGAGAAAAATCGAAAGGGAAAATCGTTACAAATCTGCTGATCTATTAACTAATGCTTTGTATGATTCCAGAATTGATGAACTAAAACTTGAAATTGATGCTGCTACCCGATATTCATCAAAATTATTTGATGGTACTATAAGATTTAATTTTTATGAAAGAGATGAAAAACATTTAGCCATAAGATTTGATGGAATGCAGGAATCTATATTTGAACAAAAAAATGAACTTGAGGAACAGAAGAATAATAATTCCAGCCGTGCAACCGTCTCTGTTTCCGGAAATTTTAAATTATCATTCACAGATCTTCTGACCTTTAGTTTATATCAGAGCAAGTTAATTTTTGATACCCAAAGTAAAATGAATGATGATGACCGGGATGAATTGCTTTCTATTGTTAGATTAAGATATTTGAAAGTTTTAAGTCCATATTTTTCAGGATTTATAAATGCTGAAGGAACATTTGGGCACACAGTTTATTTATTTGCAAGCAGAAGCTCAAATAATAATCAAAACAAAATTATTAGATTACGCATTGGCGGTGATTATTATGGGAGCATCTTAAAATCATATAATAGTTTTGAAGTCTCAGCAAATTATACGGTTTATGATTTTGAAGATATCGCTACAAATAATCAAAGCTATGCGTTCAGACAATTCACTGCTGTGGATTCAACTACATTAAATCTGACTAACGATGTTTCCTTATTTACTTACGGATACTTGAAACTTTCTGAAATTGGCGATTTTAAATGGGATAATTTCACCTCAAGACCAACAAGATTTTTGGAGGAGTTGTATCTCGAGCCCAGGTTCATATTCGCTTATAATAGAAGCATTTTTTCTGTGGGTTTAAGATTATTTTTGCTCAGTACTTATTCCTATCAAAAAAATCAAAAAACTCCCGATAGTGATTATTTAAGTATTGGACCCATCGCATTAGTAGATCTGCTAGCCTGGAAAAATTTAAATATTCTTTTAAAAGGCTATTATGAGTTTATATCAAATACAAATTTACCTGACAAACAGCAGGCAAGTTTACTAATACAAATAAATTGGAAATTTTAATTGAAACTGATATATTCACAACACTCAAATAATAACAATTAACCGAATTGACTGAACCAAAATATTTTTTAGAAATTGAGAGTACTCCTAATAATTTAATTACTGTAGAAGAATTTGTTAATTATTTTTCTATTGAGTTAGGTTTAGATCCGGAAAAAATCAATGGATTACTATTAGCTGTAACCGAAGCAACAACCAATGCAATTATTCACGGAAACAAGAATAATAAACTTAAAATGGTTCGTATTTATGTTTATGTTGATAATTCCACACTAACAGTAAAAATTAAAGACGAAGGGAAAGGATTTGATCCTTCCATCGTTCCAGATCCTACTGATCCCGAAAATCTTCTAAAAGATTCCGGACGTGGTTTATACTTAATGCGTGTTTATATGGATGGATTAACATACAACCAAACTCCAGAAGGAACAGAGACTATCTTAACAATCAAATTGTAATTATTTATAACCAAAATTGTAGTTCGTTAGTATTTCTTCACCTCAGAATGTTGATATTTCTTTTCTTAGAACTTTATCTTTTGCATCTACTTTTATACTTATCTATTTTAAAAGAAAGCTTTCATTAAAATTTTTCAGAGGAGACTAAAATGGCACGTAAAAAAATTTCTTTAATCGGCGGCGGACAAATTGGCGGTGTACTTGCTCAGCTTATCGCATTAAGACAATTAGGCGATGTTGTGATGTTTGATATAGTTGAGGATTTACCTCAGGGTAAAACACTTGATATCGCAGAAGCATCAAGAGTAGATGGATTTGATTCTTCCGTAAAAGGAACAAATGATTATAAAGATATAGAAGGTTCTGATCTTGTAATCATCACAGCCGGTTTGCCTCGTAAACCCGGAATGAGCCGGGATGATTTGCTTGTTACCAATGCAAAGATTATGCAATCGGTTGCGGAAAATGTTAAGAAGTTTGCACCAAATTCAATCGTAATTATTATTTCAAATCCATTGGATGCAATGGTTACGCTTTTCAAAAAGATTACCGGATTTCCTGAAAACAGAGTGATGGGACAAGCCGGAATTTTGGACTCATCGCGCTTCTCAACATTTATTGCGTGGGAACTTGGCGTTTCCGTTAAGGATGTTAATGCAATGGTACTTGGCGGACACGGCGATACAATGGTTCCGATTGTTCGTTATGCAAATGTTAATGGAATTCCTGCAATGGAATTACTTGATAGAAAATATAACGATAAAACAAAAGCTGCCGAAGTTATGAAGGCAATGGTTGAAAGAACAAAAGCTGCGGGCGGTGAAGTTGTAAAATTATTAAAAACCGGATCAGCATTTTATTCTCCTGCTTCATCAGCAATTGCAATGGCAGAAGCAATTATTTATGATGAAAAACGTGTGCTCCCTGTATGCGCTTTACTTAAAGGTGAATTTGGCATAAATGGTTACTATGTAGGCGTTCCGGCTGTACTCGGTGCTAACGGCGTTGAAAAAGTAATTGAGTTTGAACTGGATGCAGAAGAAAAAGCATTGCTTGATAACTCAGCAAAAGCCGTAAAAGAATTAGTCGCAGATATGGAAAGATTGGGATTTTAACAATTACATAACATCTTTATTAAAAATAACTCACTTGAAATACAGTGGGTTATTTTTTTTAATTTTCCGCTGCAAATCTGCAAGATCATTAAAACACATAATATTTTTTTAAAACATTTGCAAAATATTAATTTATCCTGTTGTAAATATTTGTTCAAACATTAATATTTGCCCGGTCAAAAAATAAACTTAATTAATTTCAATTCAATTTTCACTAAGGAGGCTAAGTGAACACAAAATCATTAGTTGTTTTACTATTCGTATTATCATTTACCCAATTTTCATTTTCTCAACTAGCAGGCGATGTAATTTTTGAAAAGAGTTACGGCGGAATCTCCTATGATGAGATTATGTCTGTTACTGAAAATCCGTTTGGCGGATTTATTGGCGCAGGTTTTACAAAATCTTATGGACTTGGCAGGTGGGGTGACGCTTTTTTTGTAAAAACCAATTCTGATGGTGACTCTGTTTGGACAATGCACCTTGGCGGAGATGGTATGGATGTTTTTGCAGATTTAATTACTACACCCGATTCAATGTTTGTTGCAACCGGATTAACCGATACTCCAAACGATTTTGAAAACATTTTTTTAGTCAAAATTAATGATGATGGTTTAATTCAGTGGGAAAAAAATTATGGTGGTCCTGCAAAAGAAGTTGCACAATCATTAACTAATGCTCAGGATGGAGGAATTATTATAACGGGTGTCACAAAATCTTTCAGTGTTGGTGAAGAAGATTTATTTATTATGAAAACCACGATTGATGGTGACTCTCTTTGGTTTAAAACTTACGGAACAACCGGAAATGACGGTGGATATGGAATATCACCGACTTCTGATGGCGGTTACATTATTGCCGGACAATATAATTGGAGCGACTTATGGCTGGTTAAAACTGATTCTGAAGGCGATACACTTTGGACATCTGTCATAGGCGGTGCTGATTATGAAGAGGGATTAAGTGTGCATGAAACCTCTGACGGCGGGTATATTATTTGTGGAAGCACTGCTTCATTTGGATCAGGACAGCTAGATGCATTTCTTGTAAAAACAGATCCTAATGGAAAAGTGGATTGGCAAAAAACATTTGGCGGGGCCGGATATGATGAAGGACGCAGAGTTATAATAAATGGCAATACGGGTTATGTTGTAATGGCAAACACTGATGGCGGAGTCGCGGGTGAATTCAATTATTTAATTGTATGGACAGATCTGAATGGCAATACTCTTAAAACAAAAACTTATGGCGATGCCGGAGAAGATAGATCTTACGATATGATAACTGTTGGTAACAACAGTCTGCTAATTGCAGCATCAAATTATAACCCTAACAGCGATGGAGATGCTTCATTATTGATGATATACAAAAACGATATGCCAACAAGTGTCGATGGTTCTGAGAGTAACACATTTGGGAACTATTATCTTGCAGAAGCATATCCTAATCCCTTTAACCCAACTACAACGATAAAATTTCAATTACCACAGAATAGTTTTGTTACATTAAAGATATATGACATTCTTGGTAATGAAATTGTAACTTTGATTAATAAAGAATTAGAGAAGGGTGAATACAAAGTACCGTTTAATGCATCCTCTCTTTCAAGTGGAACTTACCTATATCAATTAAAAGCTGGTAATTTTATACAGACAAAAAAAATTACCCTATTAAAGTAGAAGGATTTCACTCAAAATTATTTGAACATTAGTTTTCTTTAAAATAAAAAACCCGATTCACAATGAATCGGGTTTTAATTTTTTATGTAATTACAATTTAGTTTACAGGATAAACGCTAACGTACTGTCTGTCACCGCGTTTCATTTCAAATTTTACAATCCCATCAGCAACAGCAAACAACGTATCATCACCGCCAATTTTTACGTTGGTTCCTGGATGGAATTTTGTTCCTCTTTGCCTAACTAATATGTTACCGGCAAGAACATTTTCACCACCAAATCTTTTAACACCAAGACGCTGCGCATTACTGTCTCTACCGTTACGTGACGAACCCTGACCTTTTTTATGTGCCATTTTTAAATCTCCTTTTATCCTATCTGGGTAACTTCAATTCTTGTTAACTGCTGTCTGTGTCCGTTAAGTTTTCTATAGCCTTTTCTTCTTTTCTTTTTGAAGACTAAAACTTTTTCATCTTTAAGATGTGAAAGAATTTTAGCGGTTACTTTTGCATCTTTAATAACGGGATTACCGACTTTTGTTTCTTTACCATCACTTAATAATAAAACCTGATCAAATGTAACCTCTGATTCCGGTTCCTGATTTAAACGTGGTACGTAATATTTTGTATTTTCGGATACTTTAAACTGTTGTCCTAAAATATCAACAACTGCAAACATTTTTTCCTCATAAATTCTAATTTGAGGGCGTAAATCTAATAAAACAAAGGTTTTATGTCAAACTTTTGGGCATATTATTTTTTAAGAAAAACTAGTCTATTTCTTCAACATAAATGAAAAAATGCTGCCCTCACCCAACGTACTTTGCACGATTATCTTTGAATTATGCGCCTCAATGATATGTTTTGCTATCGCAAGCCCTAATCCCGTACCGCCAACGGCTCTTGATCTTGCCTTATCTACACGATAGAATCTTTCAAAAATTCGATTTAAATCTGCTTCAGGAATTCCAATTCCAGTATCTCTAACAGAAATATTCACAAATTTCTTCTCCTCAGCCAGCAATATTTCTATACTTCCCTCATCTGTGTACTTAATTGCATTTTGTAAAAGATTGACCAAAACCTGTCTAAGTTTATCCTTATCACCAAAAACCTGTAACCCTTCTTTAGATGGATTGAAAATTAGCTTGATACTTTTTTCCTCAGCTAGTGGAATGAATTCATTAAGAATGTTTTGAATAAAATTATTTATATCAAAGTAGCGGTAACTCATTCGCATTTCACCCGATTCTATCATTGAGATATCAATAAGATCATTAAGCAAGTTGCTAAGGTTAACTGTATTCTGATTTGCTTTCTGCAAAAAATGCCTGTTTACTTTCGGATCATCAATAGCACCGTTTAACAGGGTTTCTATAAATCCCTGGATAGAAAAAATAGGAGTGCGTAATTCGTGTGATACATTAGCAAGGAATTGACTTCTCATTCTTTGCAATCTTTCGAGGTACTCGATATCATTTTTTGCTTTTTCAAACATCTCTTTTATTTCATTTTCAAGACCTGAGAGATGTTCAGATAAAATTATTTCATCAGATGATTTGTAAATACTTTTTCTGATTGAAGCAATGATGTTTTTTATTTCGTCAATTTCTTTAATTCTTCTTCTGCCAATAAGATTAAGAATAATAAATCCTGTAACAAGCAGAAGTAAGATCAGCGGGATACTCAGGGTAAGTTTTTCAATCAAAAGAAAGATAATAACTACAACAAACACAAGGAAAAGTATAAACTCTCTAAAATAGACTGAGGCAGAATAGATATTGGATTTTATTTCATTCCACACTTTTTAATCTGTATCCTACACCTTTTACGGTTTCAATTAAATCGGCGTACGCGCCCAATTTTTCTCTGATTTTTCTTACATGTACATCAACAGTTCTATCAACAACATATACATCAGAACCCCAAATCTCTTTTAATAAAATATCTCTGCCAAAAACTTTACCGGGATTATTAACCAGGAAGTAAAGGATCTCAAATTCTTTTCTTGGAAATATTTTTTTGTCGCCGTCTATAAAAACTTCATACTTTTCTTTATTAATATCGATGGGACCATATTTTATTCTTATAGGTTCAGATTTTCTGAAATTAATAATTTCCGCATTTCTAAGATTGGATTTTACCCGGGCTATTAATTTATTTGGTGAAACCGGTTTTTGTATGTAATCACTCGCGCCTAAATCCAACCCGTTAATCTCATCCTTTTCTCCTGCTTTGGCAGTAAGAAATACTATCGGAACATTATCAAATTCTTTTTTCTCTCTAATGCGTTTACAGGTTTCAAATCCATCAAGCTTTGGCATCATAATATCAAGAATAATAAGGTCGGGTTTCTCATTAAGTTTTTGAAGTGCTTCTTCACCGTCGCGTCCGACGATTACTTCAAAACTTTGCTGTTCAAGATTGTATTTTAAAAACTCTACAATATCCGGTTCATCATCAACTAAAAGAATTTTTTTCATTTGACTATATTTTTATTTCCTGTTTTTTTTCAGCAGACTCATAAATGCCTTCAATTATTTTCATTCTTTGAACTGCTTCTTCTCCCGGCGAGAAAATAGGGTTCAAGCCTTTTATAGCTCCAATAAAACTTTTTAATTCATTAAGATAAGATTTTTTAAATAAAACAGTGGGATTATCCACCTGAGTTGGTGTTAAATTTATGTAATCATTTTCAACTTTTTTGTATAACCTGAATGGATTTATTGAAAAACTGCCTTTGGTTCCATATACATCAAGAAAAAAATGATCTTTTTCTACAGGAAGTGACCAGCTTACTTCCATATTTATCACGGCGGAGTTTTTACATTTTACACAGGCTATTGAAGTGTCCTCAACACTTTTAGTGTAATGATAAAAATTTTGTGATGTTACTGATGAGATTTCAGGATATTCCAATAGCCAAAGAGCTAAATCCAAAATATGAATACCTAGATCAATGATAACACCGCCGCCTGATTCTTCTTTTTTAGTAAACCATTTTTCACTGCTGCTTTGCTTTCTGATCCAGCCGCATTTAATATAAAAAGGATCGCCTATCTCATTAGTATTAATAAAACTTCTTAATAACATTGTATCAGGTCTGTATCTCAGGTTCATTCCAACCATCAGTTTTCTTTTATTTTTTTTTGCGGCATCAACTATTTTTTTTGCTTCAAGATAAGTCCTGGCTAAAGGTTTTTCTACTAACACATCTTTTCCGGCATTTAAACAGTCAATTGCAATTTCTGTATGTGTGCTTGTTGGTGTTGCAACAATTACAGCATCTATATCGCTTTTCTCGAGCATATCGTGGTAATTAGTAAATTTTTGTTTAACATTAAATTTTTCAGAAATTGTTAAAAGTCGGTTTTTGTTAATCTCCGCAACCGCAGTTAAATCCGCCCCGGTAACTTTTGCTGTATTTGGCAGATGAACTAATTGGGCAACGCCGCCTAAACCTATAACTCCGAGTTTTACTTTATCCATCAGATAGAAATCCTATGTTTTATTTTATTTAATTGTACAAACTCTTTTACTTTTTCTACAATTCCTTCAGGATCAACACCCAATATATGATGAAGCTCTTCCTGTGTTCCGTGATCAATAAATTTGTCCGGTAAAGCAATAAACTGTAAATCGTTTTTATAATTTTTGGATATAAAATATTCGCCTACAGCGCTGCCAAATCCACCCGGTAAATTATTTTCTTCCAGTGTAACTATTTTGTTAAATTTCTTTGCAACACTATCCAGCATTTCAATATCAAGGGGTTTTGCAAAACGCATATTTATAACCTGAGAACTTATCCCAAATGCTTTCAGCTTTTCAGCAGCTTTTAATGAATAATCTACCATAGAACCGAGAGCAAGTAATGCAACATCATCTCCATCGATTAATTTTTCAGCTTTACCGATTTCAAGCTTCGTAAATCCTTCTTTTAACTCCACTCCCAGTGCAGAACCTCTTGGATATCTAATAGCGATAGGTCCATCCTTATATTCAGTAGCTGTAAAAAGCATATCACGTAATTCAGCTTCATCTTTAGGAGCCATAACCACCATACCAGGAATCATACGAAGATAACTTAAATCAAAAACCCCATGATGTGTGGGTCCATCTGCACCAACTAAACCTGCTCTATCCATAACAAAAACCACGTGAAGTTTTTGCAATGCAATGTCATGAATAATCTGATCAAATCCCCTTTGAAGAAATGTAGAATAAATTGCAACAACAGGAATTATTCCCTGTGTAGCCATTCCTGCAGCAAATGTAACTCCATGTTCCTCAGCAATTCCAACATCAAAATAATTTTTTGGACAATTTTTCTGAAGATAATCCAAACCTGTTCCATCAGGCATCGCACCGGTAATCCCTATTACTTTTGGATTCATTTTTACAATCTCAACTAAAGCCTCACCAAAAATTTTAGTGTAAGACGCTGCTCCACCTGATTTTTTTAATGCTTCACCAGTAACTTTATCAAAAGGAGTGGAAGCGTGTAATCTTTGGATATGATTTTCAGCAGGTTTATAACCTTTACCTTTTTCGGTTAAAGCGTGGATGAGTATTGGTCCTTTGAATTGTTTTGTCTGTTCAAATATTTTTATAAGCTGATGAAGATTGTGACCATTTACCGGTCCAAAATATCTAAATCCCAAAGCCTCAAATAACATTCCCGGAGTAACAACTGCTTTGATACCTGATTCAAGTCGTGCTGCAATCTTTCTTAATCTGTCGCCAAAATTATCCAGCTTACCTGTAAGGTCCCAAATCTGACCTTTAAATTTATTGTATTCGGGATGCGAAATCATCTCGGTAAAGTAATTTGAAATTTGCCACACGTTTGGTGCGATTGACATATTGTTATCATTCAAAACAACGATTATATCAGATTTAAGAACACCAGAATTATTCATTGCTTCGTAGGCCATACCGCCGGTCATTGCACCATCGCCAATAACGGCAATAACTTTTCTTTTAGGTTCATCATTTAGATCCCGTGCTGCAGCCATTCCCAGAGCAGCAGAAATTGATGTAGTTGCATGTCCGGCACCGAAAGAATCATATTCGCTTTCACTCCTCTTAAGAAATCCGCTTATACCGTTTAATCTTCTAATTCTCTTTAAGGCTTCTTTTCTGCCAGTTAAAATTTTATGCGGATACGCCTGATGTCCGGTATCCCACACTACAAGATCATACGGAGTATTAAACACTTTATGGATAGCCACGGTAAGTTCAACGGTTCCCAAGCCGCCTCCAAAGTGTCCACCGATTTCAGAAATTGTATCAACCAAATATTCTCTAATATCCTTGCAAAGACCTTTCAACTCTGTAATATCCATCTGCTTTATATCCGATGGATAGTTTACTTTTGAAAGTACAGGATATTTTTCTGTTTCAGACATTAATCGTCTCCATTTTTAATCAGAGTTTAATCTTCTTCTAAATTATTAATTTCAGTCAGATCTTTTTTTAGTACGTTTACTTTTAGTTCAGCTTTTTGAAGGATTGATAAACATTCTTTTGATAATTTTACTCCTTCTTCAAAAAGTTGTATCGAGTCTTCCAACCCTATATCACTATTCTCTAATGCGTTTGTAATCTCTTGAAGCCTTACAAGTTTATCTTCAAAATTATCAGATAATTTTTTTTTGCTCATTTTAATTCTATCTTTCCATCATAAAACGTTATGGTTGCCGGCTTATTAATATTAAAGCTTATTTTTCGCGGTATAAATTTTGAATCTTGTTTAATTAATGCAAATCCTTTTTGCAAAGATTTTTCAATATCATGCATTTCAATTGATTTTGAGAGATACGCAATTCTGTTTGAAGCAATTAAAATCCTCTTATCAATTTTCTGAACAATTTTATAAGTGTTTAAATCAACCATTTGCGAATACTTACGAATCTTTTCCAACGGATATCGAAATGCATAAGAAGAAATTTCTTCCTCTAATTCAGACCGATAATTTTCTAAAGTCCTTTCAATTATATCACAACTTAATGAATAAGAATCTTTAATAAAACTCTTTAATTCTTCGATATCAGGTGTTGCAAGTTCCATAGCAACAGACGGAGTAGGTGCCCGAAAATCGGCAACAAAATCCGCAATAGTAAAATCGACTTCGTGTCCTACTCCGCTTATTACAGGAATTTTAGATTTAAAAATTGCTCTTGCAACAATCTCTTCATTAAATGCCCAAAGATCTTCAATAGATCCTCCACCACGAGCTAAGATTATAACATCAATATCATTTAATAAATTCAATTTGTGGATATTTTCAGCAATGTTTTCCGCTGCACCTGCCCCTTGAACTTTAGTAGGCACAACTAATAATTCTACCAAAGGAAAACGTCTTTCAGCAACTGAAATCATATCTTTAACCGCAGCACCGTCAGAAGCTGTTATCAAACCAATTTTTTTAGGGAAAGAAGGAAGTTCTTTTTTATACTTCTCGTCAAACAAGCCTTCTTCAGAAAGTTTTTGTTTTAGTCTTTCAAATGCAGCCTGCAGCTCACCAACTCCCGCAGGTTTCATAGAACGAACATCAAGCTGGTAACTTCCTCTCGGTGGATAAACTGTTATTCGCCCGGTTACAATTATTTTCATTCCATCTGCAGGAGTGAAAAAAACATAATTGTTAACTCCCTTCCACATTGTACAGTTAATTACTGCACCTTCATCTTTAAGATTAAAATACCAGTGTCCGGAAACGTGCGCTTTGAAGTTAGATATTTCTCCTTCAATACTAATCTTCTCAAAAGTTGATTCAAGAATAAACTTTATTGATTTAGTAATTTCACTTACAGAAAATATTTGTTCTTTAATTTCACTCATTAAAATTATTCTGCACTCTGTTCGATTTTATTTTTCTGTTTATCCATTTCATTGTAATCCAACTCAGAACCCAGAACACTGTGTGGAACTAAATAAACAATGAACATTAATACTGAAGCAAAGATTACCCATCTTTTAGGATTTGTTGATTTTTTTATTGCAATCAATGCTATTATCCAACCGATGACTGCTATTAGTGTTTTGTTATCTGTAAGATCTATTCCGAAAGGAACGCCTGTCCAGAAAGCATCAAACGCATATTTCTGCATAATAGGACCAAAGATCATTCCGCCAAGAATTAATAATCCAAAAGTCCAGTATGCAAGTTTTTTGTAATTCGATTCTCTGTTAAAAAATTCAAGTCCTGTTCTTGTGGAAAAAAGCATTGCCATAAAAATTAGAATTACGTGTGGAATGATTATAAAGATTGGAACATCTCCCTTAAACCGTATTACCACCGGATGATTATTATTTAGAAATATTTTTTCGGAATTTTTTTCTAATGTAACTCGGTACATTAATTTTCCTGCAGGTGGTTGATGAGGTAACAATCCTGTTAGAAATCCATTTTCGAATTTCATTTTAACAGGATGCCAGTCATCGTTGGTTTTGTATCGCTTCCATTCAAGCAGACCACTGATATTTTCATCATCAGTTTTTATTTTTATTTGATGATCATCTTCGCCACCGTGACTTCTATCCAGAGAATATTTTAATGATTTGCCGTTTAATGTTGTTTCACCGGAAAGCGGATAAGTTGGGCCCGTCATTCTCTGATATGCAGCAGTTAGGACTGTTAGTACAATAGCAATTATCCACAATAGAATTGACCTTTTCATCCAAGCTCTTAAGAATTATTGAAAATTTTTGTGGAGAAATTTACGAATAAATTCAGATAAAATTTAACACTTACATCAAACGTTGGCAGAATTTGGAACACTAAACGAACAGATGTTCGTTCCCTACAAAACACATTTTTATTCTTAAACCATTTACATAATTTACAGATGCAAAAACACACAACAAGGCAGCGGGAAAAATGTTATTAAAAAATTGCTATAAAAAAGTGCTAACCGGTTCTCTTTTCTTCATCACTCTTTTTATAATCTCAATCTCTTGTGATTCTACAGAACCTCCCCCACCAGATGAAACAAAACCAACACTTACTCTTGCCATTGATGATGCAAGCTGTACAGAAGCGTGGCTGCAACTAACTACTAAAGATTTAACATTGCCTGCAGAGCTAAAACTTAAACAATACAATCCTTCAGGAGATTCCGTAACTCAGACCTTCAGTCTGAGCACTAAAGACTCACTACTCTACATCGATTCTCTTTTACCAAACCAAATTTATTCTTTCCAGGTATCCAGCATTGAGCATCAAGTATCCAGTATCAAGCAACCAGTAACTACAATGGATACAACAAGCCGCAACTTTACATTTCAAAGCTGGACTTTTGGTACCATAGGCAGCAGTATACTATATGATGTTGCAATAATAAATGAAAATAACATCTGGGCAGTTGGTGAAATAATGATTGCTGATACAAGTCAAAATGGTTACACAACTTATAATGCCGTGCATTGGGATGGAAGTGAGTGGGAGCTACTAAGAATTCCAAACTACGACTATCCAAATGTACTAGTATATGGAGCTTTACAAACAATTTTTGCCTTTAGTGAAAATGATATTTGGTTTTCAAGTTACTCAAATCTTGTTCACTATAATGGTAATACTTTTTCTTCTAAAGCGCAGTTTATGACGAGTATAAACTTTACTGGGCAGGTAATAAAATTGTGGGGTTCAGATAAAAATAATATTTATTGTGTAGGTAGAAACGGTGCTATTTATCATTATTACGGCACCAACTGGCAGCGAATTGAAAGTGGAACAACACTTAACATAAATGATATCTGGGGTGATTATAATGATAAAACACAGGAATGGGAAATTTTGGCTGTTGCTTCAAATATTTACGGTAGCTTTGATAAAGAAATACTGCAAATAAAAAATGCTTCAATTGAAATTATAAATAAAGATGGTATAGATGAACCTCTTAGTAGTGTTTGGTTTAAATCCAATAGAAAATATTATGTTGTAGGTTCAGGCACTTATGAAAAAACTAATTTGTATAACCCGATCTGGAAGGGCGATCCCCTTGATCTTACGAACTATTTTGAAAATCGAGTTAGAGCAAATGAAATTAATGATGTAATTATTGTTGGTGCCTATGGCGAATCACTACACTTCAATGGCTTAACCTGGAAAAGTTTTATAAATGAAACTTTTTTATCAAATGGCACTTTCCTATCAGTAGATATAAAGAATAATTTGATTGTTGCCGTGGGTTATCAATCAGCCCTGGCGGTTTTAACAGTAGGTCATAGATAATTAAACAAAGAAAGGAGTTTAATATGAGAAGAGCGCCACCTAATAATAAAACCGAGTAGTGATGCTGCTACATCACTACCCGCTAAATTAAACAACTAAGCTATGTGTTTAGCTTCATTTTAATAAGTCTTTTTATTTTTGCAAAATGCTATATAGCGTCTTTCAAAATCATTCATCCTATTCGTACTTCTGTCCTATCCGCATATAAAGCAAAGCGCACTGAACGAACGGGAGTTCGTTCCCTACAAAACACATTTTTATTCTTAAACCATATACATTATTTTCAGTTAAAGTTAAAATTTAACACTTACACCAAACGTTGGCAGGATTGGAAACATATTATTTTGATCTCTGCCTAGCTTTAGATCTTCTGTAACATAGTAATCATAGTTAACAACATTTTTTCTGTTATAAACATTAACAACATCCAGATAGAAAACCCAGTCAAGGTTCCAGAAATTTGTTATGAAATTAAATCGTACATCAAGTCGGTGATAGGCAGGCTTTTGTGAGTTGAATTTATTATCTCCAAAATCGACATCATAAACAACCTGCCCTTCTGAATTTGGATCGTTAAAATTTTTTCGCGTTGCTATAACCGGAGTTTCTGCTATACCATCTCCATTCTGATCTGCCAGAATAATTCTTGGTTTTACTCCGGAAGGTTCACTGAATGGAAAACCTGAACCGTATTGCCAGCGCAAACCTACATTAAACCAATTATTAAAATTATAATTCATAACAATATTAACAGTATGTCTTTGATCAAATCTAAATGGCAATTTAAATCCATCTTCAAATCTATTTGCATAAGCCAAAGCATAAGAAACCCATCCGCTTAATTTGCTATTATTCATAATATTTCTTTTAGATAAGAAAAATTCAAATCCATAAGCCTCTCCAAAAGAATTGTTAACAGGAATTTGAGTTAATGAATCTCCGCGAATTGCAACTGGATTAGTCCAGCTGCCCGGTTTATGCGGATCAGCACCCGGAATCAGTTCAGTTACAAATGCACTTCCCTCAACTTTTTTTTGCACGATTAAATCTGTAAAATCTTTATAATAAGATTCAAATCGTAAGCTCCATTCATTTGTGAGCCAGCGTTCAATACCAATAACATAGTGTATTGCTTTTTCTGCATCGAGCGGTTTTGTATAAACATCTGCCAGATCAAAAAGTACATTTTGATCGCGCAATTTTTCATATCCTGGTGATTGATAGTATATTCCCCAAACTCCACGTAAAGTGGTGATTTCATCCAGCGCATAAGAAACTGAAATTCTTGGTGAGATATAAGCTTTGTCAAGCAAATCATAAAAATCAAATCTAAGTCCGGGATTGATGAAAAGATTTTTTGTTACTTTAAAATTATTCTGTGCATAAGCTCTGTATCGATTATAAATTTTAACATCCTTCAGATCACTTAGTGAAGCACGGAACTGGGGATTTGCCGCAAAAATTGCTTCAAGTGCCGGATCAAGATCGAATTTAAAATTCATTGTCGTTTCCATAAAATCAACTCCGGCACCTGCTTCAAATATATTTTCATTCCATAAATAAGTAAACTTATCATCTATTGTTACTTTGCGATAATCGAAATCTCCATTGAATTTAAAACCTAAAAGATATGGTTTTAAAGTATCCGGAATTGTTTCTTCAAAATCTTTTCTATTTAAAGAAGGATCAAGTATTTGAGAATTAAAATCGGTTGTTCCATTATTCTTGTACCACGAAACAATTACTTTGTTTAAATAATTTTTGGATGGAGCATAATGCCATGCCGCAGAAACAATATCATTTCTTGTAATATTATATACTCCAACGCTATCTGGTGTGTTGCGCGCTTTTCCGCTGACAACATCAACACCATCACGGGAAATGATACCATTTAATAAAAATTTATGTCCATTAAATGGACCGAAGACAAGTTTGGTTTGAAAATCATAAAAGTTTGGGAATGAAGTATTGTCATCAACCAATCCGGCACTTTTTACAAATGGTTCAATTATAAGATCATAATAAGTTCTTCTTGAATTAATCAGCCAGCTGCCTTTGATATTAAAAGGATTTTTTCCTTCAAGAACTATATTTGCATCAACTATTGAAGTATTAATATTTCCACTAAAATATTTTGAGTTATTTCCTTCACGATTTGTTACATCTAAAACTGCAGAAAGTCTATCGCCATACTTTACAGGAAAACCACCGGACATTAAATTAACATCAGAGACTGCATCCGGATTGAACATACTTACAACGCCATAAAGTCTGTAAGGATTAAAAATTTCAACGTCATCCATAATAATAAGATTTTGATCCGGACCACTGCCTCTAACAATTAGTTGTGATGAAAAATCATTCGGGGCTAATATTCCCGGCAGTGATTGAAGCGTTCGTAAAACATCTTCAACAGCGCCTGGTAATATTTTGGCATTTTTGGGATTTAAATCAATTAAACTTGTACGTGTATCATTTTGCTGCTGCACTTTCATTCCTGTTACTTCAACAGATTGAATTTCAATAACTGCTTCAGTAAGTGTAATATTTAATTCAGTGGTTTTGTTTGGATAAATAATTACATCAACAATCTTTGATTCGTACCCAACATTACTAAATCTTACTTCTTGCTTGCCTGCAGGAATTCCAGTAATCTTATAATTACCGGATTCATTTGCGGCTGCACCAAGATTTGTATTAATGATAAAAACATTTACGGCTGGCAACGGACCATTTTCATCACTAACTCTGCCGGAAAGATTTCCTGATTGTGCTGATAATGTGAAATTAATTGATATAAATAATAATAGTGTTAAGAGTTTCATAGTAATAGTTTTAAGATTTCTTATCTAAACATAAGAATCTTTAAAATAATTCCATTTGATTGGAATCATTATACTATAGATAAAGAGAGAGTAAGCGAGTGTAAAGACCTAAATTTATCTCGTGGAAGTTTGAATTTGAATCACCGGGTTTAATGTTATAACGATATCTTGTGTAAACTGTAAAAGTATCAAATAAATTAAACCAGCCAATCGATATTTCAGGAGCAATTCCATTTTGACCATAAAAGTTTGTATAAGCAGTAACGCCGGGAGAAATGTATTCTATTAAATTGATTGGAAAAATTCTTTTGTATCCGAGCCGTGCATAATTTTTATTATCCGCTTCAAATATGTGAGTATATTCAATTGAAAAGTAACTTGAAGGATAGTTTCCGCTTCTTGATCGAACAGAAATAATTGGTATTTCCTTACTTAAACTATAATAGTGATTGCTATTGGCATTAACATAACCCGGCATTGGAAGGAGAAACACTGAACCGGCGAATAAACATAAAGTCCATAAGGAGGAGCCTTCCTTAATAACCGGTTCAAATGGAAGATCAAATTCAAATTCCTCAGAAGTAGTTTTGTTACCAAGAGAGTCTGTAGTTTCAATTACAAAGTTTACATTTTTTTCTAAAAATTTCAGTGATGTAATATCAATCTTAGCTGAATGAGCTTCACTTAAACCATTTGAAACAACATATTCATATTTTCCATCAATAATAACGCTGCTTAAACAAACTTTACTCGTGTAAAAACTTAGTATAAATATGTAAGGTGGTTCCGGTTTTACATAAGCATCAATCAAAAATATTTCCATATCTGTGGAATCAGAATCGGTAGAATCCTGCGCTTTTGTTATTAAACAGGCACTAATCAGTAAAATAAATATTAAGATTAACTTTTTCATCGTTCAAAATTCTTGTTAATGTTGTAATAAAGTTAGCAAAATGATTTGATTAAAACTCCAGGTATCTAAACTTATTTAGATATTGATTTGAAATAGTTTCCTTTTGTTTTAATATTTGATATAACAAATCAGAGATTTTCAAATGAAGAAGTTTTTAAAGATAAGTATACCTGTATTAATTGTAATTCTTGCTTTAGTTTTTTGGTGGAGATACTATTTCGTTTTTGGTGAGGGTGTAAAAGCCGGCAACTTAAATTTTGTCGTAAAGAAAGGATATATTTTTAAAACCTGGGAAGGAAGAATTATTCAAGAAGGGTTTAAGACACCATTACCCAATGCAATGCAAAGTAATGAATTTGAATTCAGTGTTGAAAACGAAAATCTTGCCAGAATTTTAGAAAGGCACAGCGGCAAGTTTGTTGAGCTTCGCTACAAAGAATATTTAAATGCAATTCCCTGGCGCGGTAACAGTAATTATATTGTTACAGAAATTTTACAAGTTGAAGAAGGTGCTGAGCACGAGACATTACCGTACTAAATTAATTAACTGAACTTTGAACTAATTGGAAGGTTATATGCTTAAAGAATCAATTATTGAAATTTTAATTAGGGATCTTAATAAACTGAAAGATGAAATAAGTTTATATAAAGACGAAACTTCATTGTGGATAATCAAAAACGAGATTAATAATTCTGCCGGTAATTTATGCTTACATTTGATTGGAAATCTGAATCATTTTATTGGCGCTTTACTTGGCAATACAGGATATGTAAGAAACAGGGAAAATGAATTTTCTGCAAAAAATATTTTAAGAACAGAATTATATATGGAGATTGATAGAACAAATGATGTAATAAGTAATTCCTTACTAAATTTATCTAAAGAAGATTTTGAAAAAGATTTTCCATCGGAAAAGCATGGTAAAATTGTAAAAACGGATTATATGCTTTTACATTTGATAACGCATTTTAATTATCATCTTGGTCAAATAAATTACCATCGCAGACTGATAAATAATTAGCTTGTTAATCTTGCTATCAAAACTCTATTTCAAAGCTTGAGTAACATCTGCGATCAGATCTTCGATATCTTCTATACCGACAGAAAAACGCACAAGACTTTCTGTTAATCCCATTTTATCTCTTTCCTCTTTCGGAACTGATGCGTGAGTCATAGATGCAGGATGAGAGATTAAACTTTCTACTCCACCAAGTGATTCTGCAAGTGTAAATATTTTAACATTATTTAAAACTTTTTTTGCTGCATCAAGCGAACCGAAATCAGCGGAAACCATTCCTCCAAACCCGCGCATTTGTTTTTTGGCAAGCTCATGCTGAGGATGATTTTTTAATCCGGGGTAAATTACTTTTTTTGCATAACCAGATTCACTTAAAAATTTTGCAAAAGTATTTGCATTTTCTTCGTGTTGTTTCATTCTAACCGCAAGAGTTTTTGTAGAACGAAGTACAAGCCAGCAATCAAATGGTGATGGAACTCCTCCGGCAGCATTTTGTATGTAACGGATTCTCTCGTGAATTTTTTCATCACTTGTGATTAACATTCCACCAATTATATCACTATGTCCATTTAAATATTTTGTGGTGCTGTGAAGAACAATATCAATTCCAAACGTTAATGGATTCTGAAAATACGGACTCATAAAAGTGTTATCACAAACTGAAATAAGATTATTCTTTTTAGCCAGTTCGGAAACAGCTTTTAAATCGGTAAGATTTAACATTGGATTTGTAGGCGTCTCAACATAAATCATTTTTGTGTTTGGGCGAATTGCATTCTCAACATTTTTTAAATCTGTACTATCAACCCAGGAAAAATCTAATCCGTAATTTTTCATATTCAACTCGTACAATCTATAAGTACCGCCATAAACATTATTCGATATAACAATATGGTCGCCCGCTTTTACTAAGTTCATAAGTGCGTGCGTTGCAGCTAAGCCTGAAGCGAAAGCAATCCCATACTTTCCTTTTTCAAGAACGGCAATATTTTTTTCAAGTGCCTGCCTTGTAAAGTTATGAGTACGAGCATATTCAAATCCTGTACTTTTGCCAAGCTCGTGCTGGGCATATGTTGATGTTTGATAAATAGGAGTTATTACCGCTCCAGTTGTTGGATCAGGAATTTGTCCTGCGTGTATTGCGTCTGTTGAAAAGCCCATCTGTTTTTCTTCTTTTTTTAATTATTAAATAGTCATTTAGAATATAGAACACCGAACAAGGAATAATGAATATCGAAGTAAAGAATAAATCTTAAATATATTTTATTTTCATTTTTCATTATTCTTTCTTGCTGTTTCAATGCTTTTTACAAAAATTGAAATTAGCTCATTACACTCAATAGTCCCTTTATCAAGTAAGTCAATCTTCTTGGTAAGGGAACCTCGTTTAATTATCTTCAAAGCAACTAAAGTTTCTCTAAGTTCTTTCAGAAGGACTTTTAACTTATGAATAAAATCATTTCTTGATTCTGCACTTTGTGCCTCACCATAATTTAATGCTGGCGAAGTACCTGAACGAATTATTTGGCCAGAAATATGATTTCCTGCTCTTGTATTATTAAGATTTTCTGAAATATCAATCATCAATACCGCAAAATCAATTAATCGATCTTCAAGATCAAACTTTTTGCTTTTATTTTCATTCATTATTAATAATTCATAATTCCTTGTTAAAAATTCGATCATCAATCTAAAACTTCATCATTCGAAATTCCTTGTTCATTATTCGATATTCTCTTCTACACATTGTTCTAAGCTCGAATATTAATCAAATCATATCTCGTAATAATATCAGTTATCAAACTAAAATCACTTACAAGAATAGCTGAGTTAGTTTTTAAATATTTTTTTACTTCTTCTATTTCTGTTTTTGCATCTAGAATCGGAAGTGATTCTTCCATAACATCCTTTATCTGAGAGTTATAAAGCAATGGATTATCAACCAACTTTGCAAGCAAACGATTTTCTCTGATACAACCGATTGATTGTCTTCCCTGCATAACTGGAATTTGTGAGTACCCTGTTTTACTTATCAATTGAAGTACATCTTTTACAAAATCCGTGTCCTTCACGAATACAATTTCCTCGACTCCCTTTTGTTTTTTGATGTCCGATAGATCACGTAAAGTTCTAACTTCTGGTTCAAGCATTCTATTCTGCTTCAGCCATTCTATGTTGTGAACTTTTGTTAAATATCTTTCACCAGTATCACAAACTATAAAAACAATCACATCATTTTCAGAACAATTCTTTGCGACTTCTAATGCAACGTGAACAATCGTTCCTGTACTTCCACCACAAAAAATTCCTTCTTCCTTAGTTAATCTTCTTGCAGCAGAAAATGATTCCTTATCGCTGATATTGTAAATCTTATCAATATACTGGAAGTGAACATTCTCAGGTAAGCAGTCTTGTCCAATACCTTCAACAAGATATGGAGCGCCGCTGATTAACTCACCCGTTTCTTTATAGTGCTTGAATATCGAACCAAGAGGATCCGCTGCGATGATTTTTACATCTGGATTTTTTCCCTTTAAAAATCTGCCGGTTCCGCTTATAGTTCCCCCTGTACCGATGCTGGAAATAAAATGAGTTATCTTTCCATCAGTCTGTTCCCAAATTTCCGGTCCGGTTGTTTGATAATGAATTTCTGGATTTGACGGATTAGAATATTGATAAGCAAAAAATGAATTTGGAATTTCTTTAGCTAATCTTTTTGCAACATTAACATAATATTCAGGACTATCCGGATCTGCTAAATTAGAAACAACAATAACCTCAGCTCCTAAAGCTTTTAAGTAGTTTATTTTTTCATCACTAACTTTTGAGGTAACAACAAAAACACATTTATAACCTTTAACTGCTGCTGTCAAAGCCAATCCAATTCCAGTATTTCCACTTGTTGCTTCAATGATGGTACCGCCGGGTTTTATAGTACCACGTTTCTCTGCATCAGCAATCATTGCATAGCCGATACGGTCTTTAACACTTCCGCCCGGATTTGCAGATTCAAGCTTAGCAAATATCTGGGGCTTTAAACCTTTATTTATTTTGTTAAGCTTAATTAAGGGAGTATTCCCAATTTGCTCAAGTATGTTATTTTTATATTTCAAATTTTTTGCTCATTGTTTGGATTAGCTCTGACAATTTTAAAGAAATGATTTGAATGATGAAAGTGAGATAGGTGCAATAGTGATTTATCTTACAAAGATGAAATAGATTATAATTTACTTGTGTGAGAAAAACTAAACCCACGTAAAAATTCTTCAATTCCCATTCGCTTCTTCCCTTCCTGCTGGATTTCAAGAATCCTAAGAGAGTCTTTTCCACATCCAACTATTAATTCAGTTTTGGTTTGATGAAACTCGAATGGTTTTAGGCTTACATCTTTAATAATTTCAGATTTATAAATCTTAATAACTTTATTATTAAAATTAAAATATGCAGCGGGATGGGGAGATAATCCTCTTACAAGATTATGAATTTCTTCTGCTGATTTATTAAAATCGATTAAACAAATTTCCTTAGTAATCTTAGGTGCCGGTGAAGCAAGTAAATCGTTCTGTTGCTTTAATTCATAATTTCCGTTTTGAATTAGCTCAACAGTTTTTAAAACTAAGTCTGCACCAAGCAGACTCATTCTATCATGCAGAGTTTCAAAATTGTCATCAGGAATTATTGCAACTTTTTCTTGTAGATAGATATTCCCTGTATCTACTTTCTCAGCGAGTTTAAAAGTAGTTAAGCCTGTTTCAGTATCTCCATTGATTAAAGTCCATTGTATTGGCGCTGCACCACGATACTTTGGTAAGAATGAACCGTGAAGATTGAATGAGCCGAACTTTGGAATTTCAAAAACTTCTTTTGGTAAAATTCTAAATGCAACAACTACAAATAAATCCGGGGTAAGCGCTTTCATCTGCTCGACAAACTCAATATTTCCTTTTAATTTTTCCGGCTGATAAACTGGAATGTTTTGCTCAAGTGCGAATTGTTTAACTGCAGTATAAGTAACCCTCTGTCCCCTTCCTCGTTCTTTATCCGGAGTAGTTACAACGGCGAGAATCTGATGATTATTTTCAATAAGAATTTTTAGAGAAGGAATTGAAAAATCAGGAGTGCCCATAAAAACAATTTTCATCACTCACCTTTTTCGATATTACAAAATCTGGTAATCTGCAGACGAACTAATCGGATAGGCAACTTCAACTTTACGATTCTTAATTCTGTTAAGTGGTTTTTTCAATTTCTTTTTAGTTTCTTCATCAACAAGATCAGTAAATAAAACACCTTGGAGGTGATCGTACTCATGCTGCATTACTCTTGCAAGTAAATCATCCGCTTCTATTGTTTGAGATTTTAAATCAGTGTCCTGATACTCTATTACAATTTTTGCCGGACGAACAACATCTGCACGCTGATCAGGAATACTTAAACATCCCTCTTCATAAACTGAAGTTTCCTCAGACTTTGAAATAATTTTAGGATTAATAAGCACCAGGGGTTTTATATCTTCATATCCCTCGGCGGCAGAAATATCAATAACAAAAATCTGCTTGTTAGCGCCAACCTGATTAGCTGCTAACCCGATTCCGTTTGCATTGTGCATGGTTTCAAACATATCAGCAATTAGTTTGATAATTTTATTATCAACCTTAGAAACTTTTGCTGCTTTTTTTCTTAATATTTTATCACCACAAACTGTGATTGGCAATATTGGCATTAAATTTTCTCAAAATGTTTTTAACGTGGATTAAAAATAAATAATTTGAATTGAAGAATGAAGTGGTTCAAAGCACCTAAAATATTTGATTTAGATTTTGTCTTATTGAAGTGTCATTTTTCGTTTACATTATCAAAAAAATTCATCAAATCACCAATAATTTGATTATTTATTTTATGACCAACTCCAGGGTAGATTTTGAAAACACAATTATTGAATTGATTCTCTTCATAAATTTTTTTGCAAATTGACCATCGTTCCTGAAGATTCATTCCAAAGTTATCAATGATAACCTTTCTTTCTGGTTCATCATATCCATCATCAAAAACAACAGAATCATTTTCATCCTGTTCACCTAAAAAGAAATAAATATTTACCTTCTTCAATTCATCTTCATTAAAATCTTTTCCTGATATTTCCTCAAAATCATTTATGCCTACAGGATAATTTAAGTTTACATTATTATACTTTTTAACCGGAACTATGGGCCACCCACCCGGAGAACCTATTGCAGCAGCTAAAACCAATTCCGGATGCAGAAAAGTAAATCTGTTTACAAACATTCCAGATGCAGAAAAACCGAGCATCAAAATTTTATCTCTTACCAATATATTTTTTTCTTTTAATTTTTCTTTTGCATCAACTATCATCGTAATCAACTGCAGATCTAATCTTTTAAGTGAATCATTTTTTGTGATCATTACATCTCTATCAAGAGCATGTGTATAAATTTTCCATTCCGAACTGCTTCTTGGAAAAATTGGTACTAATACTATTGAGTTCATTTTTTGCGAAACTAATTTAGCCTGTTCAACAGTTTTCAACGCTGATCTTTCATGAACTGAAAGTGTATCGTTGGTTTTACCGGTGTTATTTGGAATGACAAATAATCTAATATTATTTTTAACTGTGTCTGGAGAGTCAGGAATGAAAAGAAAGTATGGCCAGTAAAATCCTTTTTCTATATCTGAATTAACTTTAATGGGATTATCAGATGTAAAATCTTGCGTGAAACTAACTGTACTAATAAATATTAAGCTTAATATTATCGGCCAAAAACAATTCGTCATACAATGTGTAGAATTTTAAGTTAATAATATTCCACTTTTCATGAGCATTTTTCCATCCATCCAAACGGTTGGTTTCTTTACAACACCATCTAAATGAATTGGTACGTTTACACTGCCACCCATTGAAACATTGTTTCCCAAGGCGATGTGAATTGTACCCATTACTTTTTCATCTTCAAGTAAAACTCCGCTAAGTTTTGCAGAGTCATTTGTACCGATTCCAAACTCAGCAATGTTGCGGGCTTCTTTTCCGACTTTATCCAACATCACTTTTAATTTTTTAGCAAGAGTTCCACCTGATATTTTTGTGGCGTAACCATTTTCAACTTCTATTTTTATGCTTGCATTTTTAATCAAACCTAAACCAGCCATAGAACCATCAACAACAAATACTCCATTTGATGTTCCTTCAACAGGGGCTAAAAAAGCTTCGCCAGTTGGCAGATTGCCGCTTTCACCTTTTGCATGAAACAAACCTTTGCTTGCATAGGCTTTTCTTCCTGCAATTGAAAATGTAATATCAGTTCCTGCTGGTGCAGTAACACGAATTTCTTTTCCTGTCTCTAAAAGATTTGCAAGCTCAACTGTCCTTTTTGAAATTGCTTTATAGTCAGCATTCATTCCACGAATCATAACATCTTTAGTTATTCCCGGAAAAGTTGCGATGCGCACACCTTTAGAAGATGCAGCTCTTCTTGCATCTGTATGAGTTAATGATTTGGCAGTAGGACAGAAGACCACATCAAACTTTTGCATTAATTCAGCTATAACATCGGATGGTTCTTCACCATTTATTTTTCCTGACTTCATTTCAACAAGTATTGATTCATATCCTAATCTTATTGCATTTTCGTTTAATGATAATCCAATTTCGCGTTTCTGTTCATCTGTTATAACGAGAATTTTTTCATTCTTCTTTGTACCCATACAATCACGAATTGCAATTGCTGATGCTGAATCAAGTTTAGTTAATTTTTTCATTTTACTCCTCTGTACTAAAGTGGAAAACCAATATTCAATTGAACGACTGCGTTGAACCCGCCATATTTAATAAACTTTTCATTATTTAAATTTTTATCCGGACTATATAAGAAATCCGCACCTTCTTCACTCTTCATTTTGTCTATACTGAATTGCGTGTAACTTGCAACGCCTTCCAGGCTTATATAATCTTTAACTAATTCTAAAATAAATCCAGACCCGATGGAGTATCCAAGTTGCGTTTTATCATTATTATAATTGGTTACCTGAGTGCCCTGGCTTGAATTTATTGTTTCAGTTAATTTGGCACTATTAATTAATATACTACCGTCTAATATTTTCCAGCTTAAATAATTTGTTATTGGAATTCCAACATCAACTCCGATACCCCAATTTTTTATTTTAAGATCATAATCATAATTAATGGTAACAGCAGTTGGGATTATATCAGCCACATGATTTTCGTCGATTTGCTGATAATATCCTTTTGCTGTAATGAACAATGAAGTAAATTTTCCCCGGAAAAAATTAATTCCGAATCTATACCCGGTTGCCGTGTTAAATTCACTTAACTCTTTATCAATATATTCAGAGTTTGTGGTATTAAAATTTGACACAAAAAGATTTAACCCTGCAGGTTTATACTGTTGATAACTGTACCCTCCAAATCCGCCAACAAATCCAAAACATCCGAATCCAAAAGCCTGCGGCAATATCGGGAATGAGAATATCAGAAGGATAACAAATATATTTCGAAAAATTTTTATCATTTTTATTAACTTTAATTTTTAACCTAAAGTCTCATCATTAGATCAAACAAACAACTTACTTTGCCATCCCTTTTTCAAGTCCGTGAGCATTTGGTCCGGTTTCTGATTTTCTAAGTAAGAATGCAAACAGCAATCCTAAAAAACCCAAAGTAGAAAAAATCCACATCCCAAGATTGTAACCTCCCGGATTTGAAGCACTAGCTCCTGAAAAATCATTTGCGTAACCAATTATTAAATTAAAACCGAATAAGCCTATATTCTGAATCATTGTCATTAATCCGTATGCAGTTCCCAGTTTAGATGAGTCAACTATAATAGCGACTGACGGCCACATTACGGCAGGTACTAGTGAAAAAGCTATACCCATCATTGCCATTGGTAAAATAAGGTAAATGGGGATTGCCGCGTTGATATCAAAGAATTTGATACTGAGATGAATAAAATCACTATCGGACATAACAGCAGGTTTGCCAAACTGATAAGCCATCATTAAATAAACAGGAATTATAAGAAGTGAACCGAACATCATTAATAATGATCTCTTTCCAATTTTATCTGCAAGTAAACCAAACAAAGGTGTAAATACCATCGCTGCCAGTGTTAAAATGCTGGAAAGATTCCCTCCTACTTCTCTTGTAGTTCCGTGTGCTTCCTGAAAAAATTTAATCGCGAATGTTTGAAACGGAAACATTGCGGAATAAAATGTAACGCATAATGCGGTTATATACCAAAATGATTTTGAAAAAGATTTTGATTTAAGAAACAGAATCAGTGCCGCAACTATTAATACTATAAGATAGATTGCCCAGTTTTCTGAATTAACAAAACTGAGGACAATCAAAACTGTGGCTATTGCTGCTAAAATAAACCATCGCTTGTTCTCTTTAATTCTCAAAATGTCCGATAGCAGAATTGCGTCCTGTTCACCTTCTACCGGAAGATCATAATTTTTAGTTGCATACACATCCAGAAAAAAATAAACGACTACGCAAACGAAAGCAAAAACACCACCTGCAACAGTTATCCATAATGGTGATTGCCAGTATTCATATAAACCTTTTCCCCAGCTTGGTGAATTGAGTGCAAGAAATGAACCCAACCTTGCCACGGTAAGATTTAAACCAAAAGCAAAAGATAATTCCTTACCCTTAAACCATCTTGCAATAATAGTAGTAATAGCAACTATCATCGATTCTGCACCTAAACCAAAAAGTAATCTTCCTGCTGCCATTATCCAAATATTGCCTGTCAGCGCGGTTACGATGGATCCGAGCATGATAAATGCAGTAAATATTAATACAGAACGTTTTGTGCCGATCCGGTCAATCAATAATCCTCCAATTAGAACCATGATAATATTGGGGAATGAATATATTGCATTAAGCAATCCAATGTTTGAATCAGAAAATCCGAGCTGTGTTTTTAAAAGATCTGCAAGCGGACTGATGCTATCATAAATATAATAGTTACCCATCATTGCCAAACTGATTAACAATAATGCAGTCCATCTTAATAAGGTTGAAGGCTGTGGTTTAAGAGAATGTTCTTTTGTGTCCATAATATTTTGTTTTTGTCAGTCTGAGCTTGTCGAAGACTGAATTAGATTTACAAGTCACATTTAAACAAGCTCAATGTGACATCGTATTTGTTTAACAACCAGTAATTACAATAATATAAAAAAAAACAGATACTTAATAAAAGTATCTGTTTTGAAGGAATTAAATATCAGACAAATTATTTAGCCGGAATATTTTTTAATACAGTTTTAAGTTGATTAAAAAATTCCGGTACGGTAGAAATTTGTAATTTTTCAGCCGGAGAATGTACATCACGCATAGTTGGACCAAATGAGATCATATCCATATCCGGATATTTTTCTTTTATTATTCCGCATTCAAGACCGGCGTGAATTGCAGTTACTTCGGGTTCTTTTCCGTACATTTGAGTAAATGTGGATTTAAAAACTTTCAGTATATCCGAATGAATATCAGGTGCCCAACCCGGATAACCATCACCGTAAGAAACTTCTGCACCTGCAAGTTTAAGTACTGCAGTAACCATATTTGTAATATCAACGTTTTCCGACGCAACAGGGCTACGCTGGCTTGTAACGATATTTACATTTTTTCCAACTGTTTCAACCACAGCAAGGTTGGTTGAAGTTTCAACTAATCCCGGGATATCATTTGACATTTTAATTACACCGTGAGGAACGGCGTACAAAGCATTGACCAAATGTTTTTGTGTTTTTTCATCCATAACTTTTTCAGGTATCGCATGTTTCTCTGCAGACACAATCAAATCAGGTTCAACAGCAACATATTCAGCCTTTACTGTTTCATTGTACTTTGCAACAAATTTTTTGAAGTTCTTCTCATCATTTTTAGGTACGAGTACAACTGCGAAAGCTTCACGAGGTATTGCATTGTGTTTATTACCACCGTTAATTTCTGCAAGTCTGATTTTGTTTTCTTGAGAGTAACTCCAGATTGCTCTGTTCAGAATTTTAACTGCGTTTCCTCTTCCAACATGTATTTCAAGACCGGAGTGTCCGCCTTTCAATCCTGCGACTTTCAATTCAATTGAAGAATAATTTCTTGGAGATTTTTCTAACTTGGCTTTGAATGTTGCTGCAGTATTTTTTCCACCGGAACAGCCGATAAAAATTGTACCAAGGTCTTCAGAATCCATATTAATAAGTATGTCAGCCTTCAGCCAGTTTTTCTTTAAGCTCGATGCTCCTGTTAATCCTGTTTCTTCATCAAGAGTGAACAGACATTCGATTGGTCCGTGCTCAATATCTTTTGATTCCAAAACGGCTAATGCACATGCAACACCAATTCCATTATCTGCACCAAGAGTTGTACCCTTTGCTTTTACCCAATCACCATCTATGTATGGATAAATAGGATCTTTATCAAAATCGTGTTCAACATCCCGGTTCTTTTCACAAACCATATCAATATGTCCCTGAAGAACTACCGTTTTACCATTTTCATAACCGGGGGTGGCAGGTTTGCGGATAACAATGTTTCCGAATTTATCTTTTTCTGTTTGAAGACCTAAACGTTTTCCAACAGATACAACATACTCTGCTATTTTTTCTTCTTTTTTTGATGGACGAGGATATTTACAAATCTCCTCGAAATGATACCAGACCAATTCTGGTTTTAAGTGACCTAATACTGATCCCATAACATACTCCTTTTAGTTTATTTCTTTAAATGAAATGAATCCCTGTTCGTAAAGTTGAAAAATGAATTTTGTAGTTCTTTCGTGTTCTTCCAGAATATCATCACCAAATTTTTTCTTTAAATCTTTTATTATCTGATCAACTCTTGTCTTACCATTAATCTTTGACCAGACAGCAGAGCCGAATTTATCCAACTTTATTTTAAAGTGATCACTCTTAAGTTTTGGTGAGATTAATTTTACGACAATCTTGTTCTTAAATTTTGGAACTATTACAGTTACCAGGTCATCCTGATCCGCCACCTCAGAATAAAGTTTTATCGGTGTAAGATCAAGTGTATTAATACTCTTTAATATTTTTTTTCGCTCATTAAATGATAATGCCATAAAAGTGTAGAACTTGTCTTAAAAAAAATCAATGTCACACAGAGCGAAGTCGAAGTGTGACACTTAAATAAAATAATTGGGCAACCGTCATCCTTCGACTTCGCTAAAGATGACTTTGGAATACTATCATAAACATTAATAATATTCACTTTTCAATAAACATTTATTCTTTACAAATATTTAAATCTAATTAATTTCTCACGTTACGCACAAAACTAGTTTTTACTCTAAATTCGTAAAGCAGACTTAAGTCTGCTCTACGATTTGAATAACTGTTCAAAAACACTTGCGTAATGTGAGTTAATTACATAGAAACCTGCGGTGGTGCCGGATCATCCGGTTTACCAGCATTGTTAACAGGTATTTTAATCAATAGCCAGCCGATAAATGCAAATACAAATAAACTTACAATAAACGATGGGTTTGCTGTAAATTCAAAAAGTTTAATTTCTCCAAACGCGAGTCCTGCAAACAGAAGCCCAATGAGCGCCTCACCTGCAATCAATCCTGCAGCAAGCAATACTCCATTATTCTCAACGCGTGATTTCTGCGCGTCATTAAAGTTTTTCTTAGCATTAACTTTTTCGACTATACCTTTGATCATACCGCCTACGAAAATTGCAAATGTAGTTCCCAGTGGTAAATACATTCCAACGCTTACAAGCATAGGACTTTTAACATTCATTAAAATAAATGCAACGCCCATTAACATTCCAACAAAAATTAAAATCCATTCCATATCACCGGCAACAATTCCTTTTGAAAGAATAGCCATTAAACTTGCTTGAGGTGCAGGAAGTTTATCGCCACCGAATCCTGTTCCACCCATTTTAATATCACCTTCGTGTAAAATTAAAAGTGGAATAAACATAACTGAGGCAGAAACAACTACACCTATTATATCTCCAACCTGCATTTTCCAGGGAGTACCTCCGAGAAAATGTCCGGCTTTAAGATCCTGCAGCATTTCGCCAGCAACTGCAGCAGCAACGCAAACAACAGCTGCTACACCAAGAACAGCCGCAACTCCCTGTGTTCCCTTCATCCCAAGTGCAACCATTAAAATTGCAGCCACAACTAAGGTTGATAATGTTAATCCGCTAATTGGATTATTTGATGAGCCGATTATACCAACTAAGTAACCCGAAACTGCGGCAAAGAAAAATCCCGCAACAATCATTACAACTGTGGCAACTAATGCTGCAACAATATTTTGTGCGAAATAATTGTAAATAAAAAATGTTGCAACTGCGGTTCCAAAAATTCCGATCATTATCCATTTAAAATTAATATCTTTTTCAGTTCTTATTTCAGTGTGCTCACCGGTTGCGGCCTTTTTAACATCGCCAACAGAACGAGCTATACCGGTTGCAAGACTCTTTCTCATTTTCCATAAAGTAAACCCTGCGCCAACTAACATTCCGCCTATTGCAATCGGTCTAACGTAATCTTTCCAAACCGTTACCATTGTAGCTGCCCAATCAAAATCTGCAGGCAGTTCCTGATTATAATATTTAAAATAGGCTATCATTGGTGTTAACAATCCCCAGGCTAATACGCCGCCGCTAAAGTTAAGTGCAGCTAAACGTGGACCAATGATATATCCAACACCCATATACGCAGGACTAACATCCGGTGATTTAAAAAGTAAATTTCCTTTACCAAGTGAAAATAACTTATCCCACGAAGTTGCAAATAATTTAAATTGTCCTAACGATTGAATAACAGCGCCTATTCCCATTGCACTAAACAAAAATTTTGATCCGCCTCCGCCGTGTCTGCCTGCTTTGTGAATTTCTGCAGCAGCAACAGATTCCGGAAATGGAAGTTCAACATCTTCAACCATTACTCTTCTTAGCAATGCAACAAACATAATTCCAAGAATACCACCCGCAACCATAATTGCGGCAGAAATCATATAATTACCTGGTGTAAAAAATGGATTCCAGATTCCGGCTATAAAGAATGCCGGTAGAGTGAAAATCGCCCCGGCAGCAATTGATTCACCTATCGAACCAACCGTTCTGGTAAAATTTTCTTCCAGTATAGATCCTTTCATTATTTTGATTAAAGCCATTCCAATAACTGCAGCTGGGTAAGTTGCTGCTATTGTCATTCCGGCTTTTAATCCTAAGTAAGCGTTTGCGGCACCAAGTACAACGGCAAGTACTAATCCTATTATAAGAGCACGAATAGTAAATTCCGCCATATTGGTTTCAGGTGAGACAAAAGGGACAAATGGTTTTTGCTCTGCCATTTTTTTTCTCCTATTACTGAGCAATTAAAATTGTGGTTAGAGCCACATTTTCTCTAAAAATAGTGGGATAAAGTTAAGCAGGAATGTGTATCATTCTCAACACTTATTTTATCTTTTTAAGAAGATAAATTTACACTTTGAAGTTTTATAAACATACTATTTTTTCGGAAGTATAATATCCATTGTGGTTCCTTTACCTTTTTCACTTTTGATATTTAATCTACCGCCAAGAATCTCTACAAATTTTTTTGTAATTGTTAAGCCCAGACCCATACCCTCATATTTTCTGTTAAGTCCTTCACTTCCCTGTCTGAAAGGTTCAAAGATCTGATTCAGATTCTCTTCAGGTATTCCGATACCAGTGTCTGTCACTCTAATCTTTACGTTCTTTTCATCTTCATCTGTGCTGATATTAATTTCTCCATCAACTGTGTATTTAACAGAATTATCGATGATGTTGCAAAGTACTTTATGAAGTATCCCTTGATCGGTGTTAACAAAAATCTTATCCTGATCAATACTAACATGAATACTTAATCCTTTTTTATTCACCTGGTCAGAAAAAGCATATTTGCATTCCTGAATTAATGTTACCAGATCAATCGCACTAAATTTTAACTCAAGTTTCTGAGATTCAATTTTGGAAAGATCCAGTATTGAATTAAGAGTTTCATTTAATCTTTTTCCACTTTTATGAATTATCTTTGCCATCTCACGATGATTTTTATTATCCATTTCTGAAAGTAATAATTCTGAAAATCCTATTATACCGCTCATAGGAGTATTAAGTTCGTGACTCATATTTGAAAGGAAAGTAGTCTTCAGTCTATCCATCTCTTCCGCTTTATCTTTTGCGAGTATTAAATCAAGTTCCAGTTTTTTTCTTTCTGTGTTATCACGGATAATTGCTAATAGTGTTTCTTCATCACCATGTTTTATAAGCTTAGCACTTATTTCAACCGGAATCATCGTGCCATTTTTTCTTTTATGATTAGTTTCAAACAGAATACCATCCGGATTATTAATGGATGAAAATATTACTCCGATGTCTTTTTTCCTGTCATAACTTAGATCAAGTAAATCCATTTTTAACAGTTCGGATTTTGGATAACCATATGTATCAAATGCTTTTTGATTAGCCTCTAGTATTTTGCCATTCTTATCAGTGCTAAGTATCATATCATTAGCATACTTGGTTAGTGATGTATACCGTTCGCTTATAGCATCTTTTTCTTTTCTTAAATTAAAAGTGCGGGTTAAGAAATGTAATCGGCTTCGCTTCCAGATTGCGTAAGTTATACTTGCAGAAAGCACAATAAGTAATATTGAAATAAATGATGCCAGCATTGCCGCATTTTTTGTTGACTGAATAACTTTTTCCTGGTCGATCTTAGCCAGTAAAATCCAGTCAGTGCCGGGAATATCATTTACTGAAGCAAAAATTTTGGAGCCTTTAAATTTTGCATCTTTAAAAAATTCCTTGCCTTTGATAAATGATTCAAGTTCAGTTTTATCTTTTTTACTTATCGGAATAGTCCGAATAGTAAATCGATTATTTTCATTAACGTCTTTTAAAATAAATCCTAAATCACTTTGCTTCTTTAGTAAAATATACTCAACGTCTTCAGTTTCCTGTTTCGTGTATGAAATAATTGGATGTAAGTATTCGAAAAATGAAACTTCAGTCCAGATATATCCCAGAATACCTTTAGAACTTTTTACAGGGGAAATTATGGCTTGAAGCAGGTTTTTATTTTCCCCAAGGTAAAGATTTGATAATTGTGAAGTTTCAGTTTGCATCAGTACTTTTAATTCGTGTTTAAGATAATTATCATAAATGCTTTTCGTACTGTCTGTTGTAAAAAGTAAATCCGCATTTGTATTAAATATATTCAGGCTAACAAATTCAAAATCTTTTTTAAGTTCACCCGACCATATATCAATACGCTTTTTTACTTTATCTGAATTTTTACCGGCAAATAATTTTCTCAAATCATCTTCGACTGCGGGCAGCAATAGAAATGCCTGTATAGTTCGTTTTCTTTGAGCTTGTTCTTTTTCTATCTGCGCTAGTTTTATTTCTTTTATTGTAGCAACGTGTCTGTACAGTTCATCTTCAATAGCATTTTTTCTGTCCAGATAATATAAATATCCAACAACAGATATAATTATTGAAACAGCAAGAAAATACAATAAGTATTTAAACGGAAAGGTATCCTCTGAAATATTTTTCATTTAAAATCTTTTATCTTAATTGTAATAAACTTAAAACTCTAATTTTCTTATACCAATATGACAAATTGCAAAATCATATTTTATCGGGTCATTCGGATCAAACCTTTTAAGATTACCCGTTATCTCCTCCGCCATCTTCCAATCCGCAATTTTTCTTTTTGTAAGATTTAATTGTTTACAGATTCTTGCAATATGTGTATCAACCGGTATTACAAGTTTACTGGCAGGAATTTCATTCCACAACCCAAAATCAAGTTCATCTTTTCGGACCATCCATCGCAAAAAAAGATTCATCCGCTTGCACGCGCTTCCCTTTTCAGGCAAAGGGAACATAAATTTTATGCCATTTGATATTCCGCCAAAAGAATGATTAAATGAGTTTAAAAAATAATTTGAGAAATTTGATATTCCGTTTTTTACATTATTATCGGAAATATTGTACCCTTTTAGAAATATATTCTTAATTGAGGTATGATTATTTATTTCTTTACTAAGGATTATTAAAAGTTTAGCTACGTCATCATACGTATAAAATCTATGATTAATTCCTGGTACTATTTTGGTATCACGTGCACTCGAAAAACTTTTTATATACTTGTAAGGCTTACCATCAAAAATGACTAACAATTTTTTAATAGTGTTTTCAATCTGCTTAACATTTCCATATGCAAAAACTGAAGTGATCAATCCAATTATCTCGATATCCCTTTCATCATTAAACATATGAAGAAACTGGAGTGGATCCGGCTCCAGTTTAGTTCTGTCAAAAGCGTTGTAATGATATTCTAGTTTTTGTCTGAGGTGCATTTTAAGAATTTTATTTAAAGAAAGTCTAATTTAACTTTGCTTAAAAATAATAAAGGATTCTTAATGTTTAGCAAAGAAATTATTGTATTGGTTTTAATTTTTTTTCTTAGTGTAAATTCACTCCCGCAGCAAGATAGTATCAAAAGATTTATTGCCGTTACTTTTGATGATCTTCCGATGAATACAAAATATCTTGAAGATGGAAGCCAATGGATTGAACAAACTGAAAAGATAATTTCGGCAATAAAAAAGTTTAACATTCCTGCAATTGGATTTGTTAATGAGTACAAGCTTTATGTAAATGATGTTTTGGATTCTTCAAGATTAAAGGCTTTACAACTTTGGGTTGATGCTGATTTAGAACTTGGCAATCACACATATTCTCATCCTGATTATCACAATACAGAGAATGAAACATTTTTTGCTGATATAATAAAAGGTGAAAAAATCATTAAGGAATTATTATCACAAAAGAATAAAAAATTGCATTACTTCAGACACCCATTTTTGCATACAGGGAATTCTTTGGAGAAGAAAATAGCTTTACAAGATTTTCTTAGTGAACATAATTATACAATAGCTCCAGTAACTATTGATAACGGTGAATGGATTTATGCTCGCGCTTATGAAAATGCTTACAATAAAAATGATTTAGAGTTAATGAAACAAATTGGCAATGAATATGTCGGTTATATGATTGATAAAACCAATTACTTTGAAAATCAATCAGTAAAATTATTTGGAAGAGAAATAAATCAAATACTCCTTGTGCACGCAAATATGATAAATGCTGATTGCTTTGATGAATTAGCGGAAGCATTGATGCAAAGGAATTATAGTTTTATTTCTTTAAAGGAAGCTTTGACAGATACAGCCTACCAATCTGAAGATACCTTCACAGGCAGAGGTGGAATAAGCTGGCTGCATCGCTGGGGTTACTCACGCAAAGTGGATAAAAGTTTTTATGCCGGTGAACCTGAAGTTCCAAAATCTATTATGGATTTTGCAGGAGTAGAATCGGAATAAAATAAAATGTAAATAAAAAATGCTCAATGTTTAAAATCAAATTGAGCAATTAACATTAAAAACTAGCCTGCTGCAAGCAGGTTGATCATTACTTTAGCAGCAACATCTTTTTTGTTTTAACAAAATCACCAGCTTGTAAACGATAGAAATATACTCCGGAAGTGAGGCTTTGATTGCTAAATACTGGATTAAATTCAACCGCGTAGTTTCCGGGATTTTGTTCTTCATTAACAAGTGTTGCAATTTCCTTTCCAAGAATATCATAAACTTTAAGTGTTACTAATTGACTATTGCTTATAGCATACTGAATACTTGTTCTTGGATTAAACGGATTTGGATAATTCGAAAATAATTCAAAATGATAATCTGTGGAGTAATTTGAAACATCTAATGGGGTAGTAGGAAGTACTGTAAATTCAAAAAAGCCGTTGTCAGGATTGGATGCAATATTTTCAAAAATAGTGCTGTCCGTTGCCACACACCTGATCTTAATCTTGTCTCCAACTAATAAAATAGTACTATCCAATTCAATTTGTGTTTGAAATAATGTAGGACTGATATTATAATGATTACTAGTAACTAAAATAGAATCATCTCTGATTACTTCCACATCTGCATAGAGTGAATCAAGAAAAGTAATGTCAGTGATAGATAACCCAACTCTTAATATAAAAGGGAAATTACTAATACGACGATCCTGTAAATTGGTTAATATCATAACTTCAATATTGTGAGGGTTATAATCTATTGAGTCAATTCTTGCAGAATTAATCGTTCTGGTATAAACTGACCAGAATTCAAAACCCGGATACATTTCTGTATGATCTCTATAGGAATGGATCATTCCTATATCTTCGGCAAACTCAAATGACCAGTAATCTATTATTTGCCCAGCTGGTGGGTACTGCCTTTGTTCGGCTGTAATTTTGTAAATTGTTTTAGACTCCCCAAAAACTTCACCAAGATATTGACCAGATGATTTAAAATTGGCAACTTCACCATCAAACCTCATCACCATAAAAGAATCCTTTGGCAAAGTAAAATCTATTGATAAAACAATTGTGTCCAGATCTACCAGGTATGTATATAACTTTTTTAACAGTGTATCATAATTATAAAAACGGTCGTTGAATTTATAAAATGTATGCTGATCTACTATTATAGAATCTGTAATATAGATTTTAGGATATGAGGTTATTGGACTATGGTTAGATCCAATCAGATATCCATTATATTGGTATCTGCTTCCACTTAGTAGTGGAAAAAAATTTTGTGCATTAATTAATACTGAACTTAAAAAAAGTAGAAGTATTAAAATTCTTTTTTTCATTTTAATTTGCCTTTTAAAAATTTAAACTCACGATATTGTTCTATTACCTAACCAATGATGCTATTTCAGCAATAGCATCTTCCTCGTAGCAAAATACTCACCAGTTTTTATTTGATAGAAATATATTCCGGAACTCAGTTGAACATTGCTAATTGTAAATTGTTCATTGTGCGAACCTGCCTGTTGATATTCATTAACGAGAGTAGTAACTTCATTTCCAAGAACATCATAAACTTTTAATGTAACATTACCAGCAACTGGTAAATGATAATTTATTTCTGTACTTGGATTAAAAGGGTTTGGGTAATTTTGAGATAGAAAAAATTCAAGTTGCATAAAATCTTTATCATCAACATTAACTGGATTTACTGCAGTTGCTTTAAGAACAACTATAAACATACCCTGATTTGTGTGAAGTGTCAATTTTGATATAAATGTCCCCACCGTTGAAGATTGAAATTCAATTTGAATATCTGAGCTATCATTTGTAATAATACTGAGGGGAAGTGAATTTTCAGAAAAAAAATGTTCATTACTAAAACTGATGGAATCAATTACAAGATTACTACTTGTAGTATTATATAATTTAATTTCTTTAATGGACAATGAATCAATAATGGATTCTCCAAGATCAATTTTATCATTTTCTGTTAGCTGAGCAGGAAAATTAATTCCTAGTTCATTAAATACTGCTAAACCTTTATCTGTCGCAATTAATTTATCGTTATTTAAGTCTACAACAATGCTATTAATATTATTTGAAGGTAAAGCAGAATTTGTTGTATCATAAAATACCCAGTCTTCACCATCAGTTACAAAACATAGTAAGCCAAGTTGAATATTTCCCCCCATAGCCTCAGTATAACTTTGCCAAACATTCTTATTTAAATCGGAAACTAAAGATCCACTTATTTTCAAACCTTGATTTGTAGGATTATAAACATTATAAGAATTTAAAACCTGTAAATTATCATATCCTAATTTTATTAGATTGCCTTTTGTTGTACTTGTATTAAAAGTACTTACCCATGCTAAATTATTTGGCTCATCAATACAAAAATCTAGAGCATAACCATAACTCGATAATGTATTATATAACCAGCCATTTATACTAGTTCTAGCAATACCTGCGGTGTAATGAGAGTAGTTTTGTGATATGAAGAAAAAATTATCATTTACATCAACATCAATTTTATTACAATCAGTGGTAAGAATACCAACACTCTGTAAATCATAATAAATACAACTGTAACCATCATATCTAATCATATTGCTAAATGTATTTATCCATTTGGTTCCATATCCGTCAACTACAAAGTTTCTTGTCAACCTGGAATGATCAGGGAAACAAGTTTGATTAGAATCAACAGTTTCCCAGGTTTCACCATCGAATTTAACAAAGAAAGGATAAGGCGAAGCATTAACCATAAACCAGATATTATCATTTCTATCCATATAAAAATTGTCAATCTGATTATAAGGTAGTTGTGAATTGAGGGTTGTATAATTTTTCCAGAAAACACCATCATATTTGTACAACCCATTATTGGTACCCAACCAAATATTACCGTGGCTATCAGTTTCAACTACTCTTATTAGGTTTGATTGCAAAGGCGAGTTTGTTGAATCAAAAATTTTCCATTCATCCTGAGCAACTAATATTTGTGATAATAAAATAAATATGCTGAATATGTTGAAAAGTTTCATCTGTCACCCTTTCTTAATATTTTTAATTATTTCAGCAACAACATCTTTCTTGTCTGTTCAAATCCACTGGCAGAAATTTTGTAAAGATAGAGTCCACTTGTTAAATCTTTTGGTTCAAAGTTTACTTCGTGTATGCCCGCTGGTTTTTCTTCACTAACTAGAGTCACAATTTCCTTTCCAAGTACATCGTAAACTTTAATTGTTACAAAAGATGCTTTAGGGATTTGATATTCAATTGTTGTACTTGGATTAAATGGATTGGGATAGTTTTGTGATAATCTAAAATCATTAGCATAAATAAAATTAATATCAACTACTTCTGAATATTTAAAGGTTCCATCATAATCAATCTGTTTTAATCTGTATGAATACAAACCTGATTCAAGAGGTTCATCATTAAACCGATACGTTGATGTTTCTGTCGTACTTCCTTTTCCAGAGATAAATCCGATCGTTATCCAGTTTTGCAAATTTTCAGTTTTTGAATCTATTAATCTTTGAATTTCAAATCCTTGATTATTGGTCTCGCTTGCTGTCTGCCAAAAAAGATTGACTTTTCCATCAAGTACATTTGCACTAAAATTAGTCAGTTCAACCGGCACAACATAAGCCGAATCGTCAATTAATGCAGTCCAAACCGTTAGTGTATTTGAATCTAATCTCATCCAGATTGGATAAACTTTTTTATTGAACGCTGCAATGTTTGTATAATCACCAAAGAAAATTCCTGAGTTAGGATCAAATGAAGATTGACTTACTTTGAAGTTTGTAAAAGATTCACCGCCATCTGTTGATCGGGCGACGTAAACATCTGTTAAATTAGCTGAAGTGTTCCTTCTATCATAAAAAACAAAATAAATGATACCTGAAGTTTGATCGATTGTCATCCATGTAAAAAACTGATGTCTTGTTGTAGCATCATCATTAACTCTTTTTACAGAACTCCATGAGTTACCCCCATCGGTTGATTTAACAAAAAATACATCTGTATTATTTGCCCCATTTCTTTGATCAGACCAGTTTATATAAATATTACCGCGATATGGAGAATTGCTTGTATCGCATGCAGTAATTGGTAAACCATTTGCTCTGTATATTCCGGTAACGGAATAATCCCATCCACCCGGAATTGCGGCAACAAACTTATCAACTCCCCATGAATTACCGGCATCGGTCGATTTATCAAACATCAAACCTAAAGGTCCTGCCCAGCTAACGTAAACTTCACCATTGGGTCCGACGCACGGGACTGCACCTTCAACTGTGTTATCCTCATCTACGCAATCACCACTTCTATCACTTATTGTAATGGCATCACTCCAGTTTAAACCTCTGTCTGTTGATTTTGAAAATCTGATACGGGAAGAATCATTCGGATTGATACTTCCGTAATCATCAAACTCAGTCCAGGTCATATAAATATTTCCCTTGAACGAAGCACTGTGCATATCAACACCCAGCCATTCTTTATCCTGATTTTTGGGACTTAAGAATCCGACACCTGCACCATCGTTCCAGTTTAATCCGTTGTTGGTTGATCTCTGAACGACTATTCTGTCAATCCAGTAGCCCGGAAAAGGCGGGTTAGAAAGATGACCGAAGTATAAATTACCAAGTTCATCATATACTACTGAAGGATCTCCCCAAACTCCGAAAGATGAACTTAAATATGATGTTGACCATGTTAATCCCGCATCAGTTGATCTGAAAAAATGATTAATATTAGCTGCGGCGGAAACGTAATTTGGATTTGTGGGGTTAATTGCAATAGAAACTTCCTCCGGTTGATTACTGTTTGCACCATCAATTCTAACGTTTGAATATTGTGCAAAAGTAAATTGGCAAATACTAAATAGTAATAATGACAGTGGTATTAATTTTTTCATTCTTAACTCAAATTTAATTTTTGTTTATTCAAATTTACGGTGTTTTTAGTTTAAATGAATCTGTTTCTCATTTATTTTCTAAATTTTATAAATCTACATTTAATGTTCTTTCATCAATTGACATTCAATCACTAACTTTAATTATAGTAAAATAAAAATTTATCCGAACGACGCTATGAAAAGAAATAATGTAAACCTGCAAACATTTTTGGAATATTCAGCAATCACTTTTGGTGCGGCTGTTATGGCAATTGGAATTGGTGTTTTTCTTGTTGATGCAAAAGTTGTTCCCGGTGGTGTCAGCGGACTTTCAATGAGCGTACATTATTTAACCGGACTGCCCGTCGGACTAATGATATGGGTTTTGAACATTCCGCTTTACATCTGGGGTGTTAAAGAACTTGGAAAAGAGTTTGGAGTAAGAACGTTTTATGGTTTTACTCTCAACTCATTCTTTATAGATTTTTTTAGAGGAGATATTCCGGGATTTTCATCAATTCGATTGCAGGACACAGCTACAATTAAAAATTTGCAGCAAAATGATTTCTTATTCTTAATCCTGATCGGTGCAGCATTATTGGGGTTAGGACTAGGAATTGTATTTAAATTTAAAGGAACAACTGCAGGATCAGATATTGTTGCTGCCATAATGCATAAAAGATTCGGGGTAAAACCCGGTATGGCAATTATGATCGCAGATTTTTTTGTAATTCTGCTAGCCGGTTTTATAATTAATTTTAAAGATCTTGCCGGTGAACGCTCTGCAGTTACGTTAACTTTTTATGCCTTGTTTCTTCTTTTCATTTCCAGTCGATTAGTTGATGTTATCATGGATGGATTTGATTATGCCCGTTCAGTAAATATAATTTCCGATCATAACGAAGAAATTGCAAAAGCGATTATGGACGATTTAAGTCGTGGTGCAACTGCCATAAAAGCACGCGGACTTTACAGGAATATTGACCGTGAAATGCTTACAACTGTTGTAACTTTAAAAGAATTATCAAAATTATTAAGCATTATAAAAAAAGTTGATCCGAAAGCATTTGTAACAGTAAGTAATGTGCACGAAGTAATGGGTGAGGGTTTTAGAAGAAGAATTTAAATACTATTAATTAACAAATCTTAATCAAACCAAATTTTTAACTGAGCAATATTTTTTTGCAATACTTCTGATTTAAATCTTATTGAAGTTATAGTATGCAGTTGGTATTGCATCTTTAAAATAATTTCTTATCATGTAAACAACCTTAACTAATTCGGAGATAATTTTTCATATGCAACAAATTTTAAATTATTCTTTTCTGGGTAATAGTGTTTACAATTACATTATTGCACTCACAATTTTTATCGTAGGTTTAATATTAATATTGATTTTCAAAAAAATATTCTTGAGCAGATTAAAAAAATGGGCTGCTTCTACTCAAACAAATTTTGATGATCTCCTTGTTAAGGCGATTGAAAAATCATTCATTCCGGTTTTTTACTTTGGAATATTTTACCTTTCAATAAAAAACTTAGTACTATCAAAATCTTTTGAGCAGGGATTAAATGTTGTAATAGTAGTTATCACTACTTTTTTAGTTGTCAGAACAATCATATCTATTGTAAATTATTTTATAAGCACATATCTAAAAAAAGCGGAAGATTCCGAACAGAGGGAAAAACAATTAAAAGGTATTCGTGGTTTAGTCAATTTAATAATATGGTCTATTGCGCTGGTATTTCTACTAGATAATCTGGGTGTTAAAATTTCTGCAGTAGTAGCCGGACTTGGAATTGGCGGTATTGCCGTTGCTTTAGCAGCGCAAGCTTTTTTAGGTGATCTCTTTAGTTACTTTGCTATTTTCTTTGATAAACCTTTTGAGATTGGTGACTTTATAATCGTTGGGGATAAACTTGGGGCGGTAGAATATATAGGTATAAAAACTACCAGAGTACGTGCACTTGGTGGAGAGCAGCTTGTATTTTCAAATCATGATTTAACTAGTTCCCGTATTCATAACTATAAAAAAATGGAAAGACGACGAGTAGTTTTTAAACTTGGGGTCATTTATCAAACCTCATCTGAAAAACTTAAGCTAATCCCTAAAATCGTAAAGGATATAATTGATAAGCAGAAAGATGCTACTTTTGATCGTGGTCATTTTGCTACTTATGGAGATTTTAGTTTGAATTTTGAATTTGTTTACTATGTAACCGGTGCTGATTACAATAAATATATGGATATTCAACAGGAAATAAATTTTACAATTTTTGAAGAATTTGAAAAAGCAGAAATTGAATTTGCTTATCCTTCACAAACTTTATTTGTAAACAAAGTAAATCAGGAAAAGTAATTGTATCAAAAAAATATTCTTAATGCAGCTACTAACCCGATTTTATCTCGTAATCATGTTCTATCGCATAATAATTGTAAAAGTCATTTCAAATTAGTTTACGACTCAGAAATCTGTTTCTTCTAACAGACTTTCCCCTTCGGTCGAAGTTACAAAATGAATATTTACACAGCATCATAAATAGGGATCAAAATTATTTTTTAGTCACGTAGAACAATTCTGTTTAAGATTTTGATTCACCGGGCATCGTGTATTTCTTTAATCTTATTTGCTCCAGGTTTGTAAATAGTATGATATAAAAGATCTAAGTAAGCGTTCATCTCACTCATTTCTATGTTTGAAGTGTAATTCCAGAATCCAAAGATCTTTGAAAGTGATAAGAGTTTATTTGCGTGAAGTTCCCAATTATAAGTAGTGTCCACTCGCTTTATTCCGTTTTCAGAAATTTCATTCCAATATTTTGGATTTTTTTTGCATTGTTCTAAAAATGACAGAATTATTTTTTGACTTTCTTTCTCTGCAATAGGATCGATCAAAAATCCTGATTTTTTATTTTCAATAATTTCAAGTGGTCCGCCGTATAACGTAGCAAAAGTAGGAAGACCAGAACGCATAGATTCAATAACGGTTAAACCAAAACCCTCAAACAAACCGCACTGAACAAAAATTCCTTTTCTGTCTGCAACCACTCTGTACACTTCACCGGATTTATCTTTACGCAGTAGTTTTCCTATCCATCTGATTTTATTTTTTATTTTATATTTGTCTATCAAATTATGCATAACATTAATCTGATCTTTTTCTTCCAGATCTGTTGAATCGTTAGCATTAATTTTTCCGGCTATCACAATCAGATTTGCCTGCTCATTTATTTTTGAATTTTCTCCAAACCATTTAACAAGTGCTGTAATATTTTTTATCTTATCTAATCTGCCCATTGTAAAGATGGGAATTCTTTCAGGATGTTCAAGATTACCAACTGTATCAGGATCGTCAATATTTTCAAAAAGAAGTGCGTTAAGTTCTTTTTGTATTTCCTTTACTCGTGATTCATTTTCAGTATAAGGGAAAAATATTTTTTTATTGACTCCGGGTGAGACAATATTAAATTTTGGATGAAATAAATTTATTCCTCCTGTTACGCGATATAAACCAGGCATAGAAAAATTTAAGTAAGATTCGTACTGTCCTATCACTTCGTCTGTACCTGCAATTTCCTGATATGAAGATGTGAGAATAAAATTAGCTGAATTCATTGCAATAAGATCAGCTGTAAACTGAACTGAAAAATGATAATCATTATCCATCTTATCCCAGTATAATCCGCTGAACAGATATTTACATTTTTCGAGAGCGTGCGCAATATTGCATTGAGTAACTTTAAATTTTCTTGAAAGTATTGTTGCCACCATATTGCCATCAGAATAATTCCCGATAACCAGATCGGGTTTTTCACCAAGTTCAGCAAGCAGTTCCCGATATGAGTCTTCTGCAAAATTTTCTAAATACGGCCAAATCTCAAAACGCGAAATCCAGTTATCAGTAACCTTTTTATTTCCGGCTCTGAAAGGAACTCTTAAAATGTAAGTGTTCTTAGTATCAAAAACTTTTTCAAGTCTCTTATTGCAGGTAGTTCCTTCTGCATTAGGAATTAATCTTGTAAGTATCAAAATTTTTGGAACTGCATTAACACCTGAATTCTTAATTGAATCAGTAACTGCCTGTTCCAGGGCTTTAACCTGATCTAGAATATATACAACCTGTCCGCCGGTATCGGGTTTACCTAAAACACCCTGCTGTCCAAAATATCCGTGGGGTGAAACCGTAACGATGTTAAATATCATTGGAATTTTTGACAGAAATCCTTTGAGCAATTCATGATCCGGTGCCTGCATTAGTTCTCTTAATTGTTCAAGAGTTTCAGTTATTAATCCGGCAGTATTTCCCAATCCCGGTTCAAAACCAATTTCCTGCAATCGGTTCTTAAATTTTGAATATGGTTCGTTTTCTTTTTTATTTTTTAAGACTGATAAAGCTTTGTCAATTCTTTTTATAAGTTCATCATGGCTATTAATTCTATCATTTAGAATTAATTGCTGTGATTTGTACTTATGAACAAATAAAAAATTAAATAAAGCTTTTCTAAGGTTTTCCGGTTCGGTAAACATTTTACTTGATAAATATCTATTAAGATATTCAAATCCTTTACCAATGCTTTTGTGATCACTTACACTGGGAAATTTTCTATAAAAGGTTTCAAAGTTTAATGTTAACTGATTGTTGTCTGAATCAGGTTTTACAAATTTTTCTTTTGCAATTAAATATTCTTTAGCTGATATTTTTTCATAAATATATTCTTCAACATTGAATAAGTAATTATCAGATTTACCAATAACTTCACGGATTTCTAAATAAACTATGTTATTAAGCGTAACTGATTCTGAGATATGTTTGATAATAAACGATAACGCTTCGTAATTATTATTCTTACCGTTTTTTTTGAATGCCTCTAAAATTTTTATATGATTTCCTTTTACGCAAAGTTTTTCATTTGCAGTTACCACTCTATTTAAGTAGCTAAAAAAATCTGTTTTGTTTTCTTCAATTAATTCAATTATCGATTTAAGCTGCATCGTTTAACCTTTCTTAATTCATAAAATTATAGTGATTTATACCGTCGTTAATGCCGGCGGCAAATTTTTTATTGGAAAAATATATCCTCCTTGATCCTTTAAGTTCCTCAAGTTCCGGGCTGTAATTTGCAACAACTACTCCAAGAAGATCTCCTTTAAGCATTTCCATATCATTACCGGAATCTCCGGCAACTAAAATATTTTCAAATGGAATATTCCATCTGTAAGCAAGATATCTTATTGCTTTTCCTTTTGATGCACGATATGGAAGTATATCCAGAAATTGATCATGGCTAAAAATCAGGTTGCATTTAATTTTATTCTTAATCAAAAGTTCTCTTACCTTATCCAGATTTTGAGGATCATTGCTGGTGTAATAACTAATTTTAAAAGTTCGTTGATTTTGCTTTTCCTGGTATTTAAGAAATTCAAATTTTGAAAGCAGATCAACAATTTTATTTCTTTGCCATAGATGCGAAATATGTGCGTCCCAGCCATTTGAATAAACTAATTCACCTTTATAGTTGTAATAAATCTCTGAACCAACTGAAGTTATAAAAAAATCAGGCATTGGAATTTTATTTTCTTTTATAACTTCAATTGCTGATTCAACAGCACGACCTGTAGCTACACCAAATCCAATTTTAGATGACATACCATTTAATATTTTAATAAAATCATTTAATGCCGGCTCATCACCAATTAGAGTATAATCAATATCTGAAACAATAAGTTTTTCCATATCTAATAATTTCCTTCCGGTTTCCGCAAAAGTATTCTGCACTTTTGTTTGAGTGCTAAGAATTTTCTTAACTTCATCTAAATATTTTAAAGTATGATTTTGCCAGGTGTAAAACTTTTTAACATTATTAATTCCATTTTCTGAAAACTCTTTCCATAAACTTTTATTATCTAATATTCTGTTTAGTGCATCAGAAATGTTTTTGGAATCAGAGACATCTACTTTAATTCCGTGCTTGCAATTTTCAATTATATCAAATGGACCGCCGTCCTTGGTTGTTACAACGGGTAATCCGGAAGCAGCTGATTCAATTAGTGTCAAACCAAATGTTTCCGAAAGGGCGGCATTAACAAAAACACCTCCTGATCTTGCTGCCATTCTATATAACTCCGGGACTTCTATATTAGTATCATGTGTTTTGGGAATTGCCATCTTGCCATAAAGATTATATTTATCCATTAACAATAAAATTTCGGTAAGTACCTCTCGTTCATTGTCTTCCATAGTTAAAATATCTTTACGTATCCCGGCATAAATTGCCAGATTAGCTTTTTTCTGTAAAGCCTTATCCTCTCCGTATGCGGTTATTAAACCTGAAATATTTTTTCTTCGATCCGGGCGGCATAGAGACAGGATTAGAGGTTTATCGATGTTTACAAAAAATTTATTGTATTCGTTATTAATGTGATCAATCAACAAAGCTGTTTGTTTATCTTGTTGTCCTATTTCATTATAAGGAATAAATTTCTCCAGATTTAATCCGGGGGGAATAACTTTAAATTTTGATCTGGCCGCATTCTGATAATTAATAATATGATTTTCGATTTCCTGACTGGTGCTTGTCACTATCATATCTGCAAAGTAAAATATCTTTTCTTCACTTTGGATACGCTGACTCATTTTATATCGTTTTTCTATCATCTCCTGTGATGCACCATCTTCCAACAATTTCTTTAGTTTATCTTTTCCTATTGAATGAGAAGTATGAATGAAAGGTATGCCAAAAAACTTTGTCAACTCAATACAAACATGACCAGCATCAGCATAATGACTATGAATAAAATCGGGTAATCTTTTCTTATCTTTTAAATATTTTATACTTTTATCTATAAATTCTTCAAGATGATTCCATAACAACTCTTTACGAATATATTTGCCTCCACCTGCTCTTATTCTAATGATATCAAACTTATCATTAACCTTTTCCACGGGCACTGAATAATCTTTTGAAAGATTTTTATCATCAATTCGCCTGGTTACAAGTTCAATCTTTTCTACTTCCGGATGCATGCTTAATGTATTTGCAAGTTCAAAAACGTACTTGGTTTGCCCGCCTGTATCTGCATCACGACCAAGTTCAAGATTGTGTCCGCGAATCAATCCGTGTATACTATATAATTGAATATATAGCCCTTTACGATTATTGTCTGACATGAATCTCACCTCATTCATTATTTACCGGATATGAACGGCTTGAAAAAAATGGAGTAAAGTTAAATGATAACTGAAAAGTCAAAAAACGCCGTTCAATTAGCCTTTATAAAAGCAGAATATTTTTAAACAAGATAAGATTATTTCGATGAATATCAAGTTATTTATAATTTCAAAGAAGAAACTTTGATCTTACTCATAAACTTTTATTATAAATTGGAATTTAATTTAAGAATAGTACAATCCTATTGTGTTGTGTACCGGGTTAAGTGATAATGATTATTGCAATTGCAGTAATAAGCAGATTTTATTGTGCAGATCGGTCAGGAATAAACTTTATACAGATATACTGAAAATTGTTCAGTATGGCAGATAATTTTTAATATGTAAAATGTTTTATTTGTTCTCCTTTTACTCCAAGTTCTGTCATTGCTTCAATTCCAATTTCAAGATGGAGATCAGCAAATTTTTCTGTTACTTCTTTATCGGATTTTTCGGTTTTTACTCCTTCGGGAATCATTGGTATATCAGAAACAAGCAGCAACGCACCACGTGGAATTTCATTAACCAACCCAACAATAAACAATGTGGCAGTTTCCATATCGATAGCAATTGTAGAAAGTTTTTTTAGATATCGTTTAAACTCTTCATCCCACTCCCAAACTCTTCTGTTGGTTGTATAAACAACACCTGTTCTATATTCCATTCCATGCTCAATAATTTTATCCGAAACAAATTTATGAAGTTTGAATGAGGGTAAAGCAGGAACTTCTTTTGGTTTGTAATCATCACTTGTTCCCTCACCTCTTATTGCAGCAGTTGGTAGAATAAAATGCCCAATCTCTGTTGAATGTTTTAATCCTCCGCATTTACCAAGAAACAATACTCCCTTTGGTTTGCGTGCAACAAGTAAATCCATTATTGTTGCCGCGTTTGCTGAACCGATACCAAAATTTATAATTGATAATCCATTCGAATTGGTTGCAGTCTGCATTGGTCTTCCGATTCCTTTAACCTCGCAATCAAATCTTTCAGCAAATTTATCAACATAGTTTTGAAAGTTTGTAAGCAGAAGATAATCTCCAAAATCATCTATGTTGGTTCCAGTATAACGCGGCAGCCAGTTTTTTGCAATATCAAGTTTTGTTTTCATAATCCTAAAATTTTTTATTGTTTGATTTTGACTAAACGAAATTAAATAAAATCCTGCAAACACTTGTAATTGAATTTAGAATTTGTTTCTTTTGAAGTGATCATTTTTAAGGGAGGTTCAGTTTATGAAAAAGTTAGTTTTTCTTTTTTCATTTTTAATAACGATGCAATTATATGCACAGGCTCCTGACCCACCATTTAATCCAATGACTGCGAACGGTGCAAGACATATATCTTATTACAATGGTCAATGGGCACATATTTTATATTGGCAAAATCCCACTAATCTTATATACAATGACGTTTATATTAGCCAGGATTCCAATCTAGTAATAAATCTTGATCCTTCTGTAAAAGTACTAAGTGGAATAGATTCCTCAAAGGTATTCAGTTCGCTTTCGTTAGAAGTTTTAGGAGTAATTGATGTACATACAAAATATTATTGGCGAGTTGTCGAATATAATTCATTTGGACAAACAGCTGGACCTGTTTGGTACTTTATTTCACAGGGACCATTTTTCAGCTACTGGGAAGATTATTTTTATGGAGATTTATCCAACTATACAATTTTACAAATGCAAGGTGCCGTTTGGAATATTTCAAATACAAATTTTGCTGGTGGTCAAGCACCTGAATTGAGTTTTTATAATTCAACGCTTGTTAGTGATACTTCATATTTAATTCTTAATAGTTTTTTTGATTTGAGTTCTTCCCTTAATGCTATCGATTTAAACTATAGTTTGGACTGGCAATCTGGACAATATACAATCGGTCTATCTTACACACTTGATGAAGGATTAACCTGGCAACCAATATGGCAACAAGATATAACAGAGGATGTTCCGGCCAACCAAACATTTGTTATAGTTCCTAATGAAAACTACGTAAAACTAGCTTTGTATTGTATAGATACAATTCCTAATTCCGCAGGATATTGGTACATAGATAATTTTTTATTAAACTCTCCTCTCTCAACTCCTTCACCCCCAGCACAAATTTGTGCCAATTCTGATAGTGAATCACAAAAAGTATTTTTGAGTTGGGATCCAGGAAGTACTATAAATCCAAGTTGGGGATATGTTATTCAAAGAAAGAATGGACTTCCAAATAGTTCTACAAATTACTATCAAATTGCTTGGGTCGGACCAAATGTACTTTACTTTGAAGATTCTACAATACAGTTGGATAATATATATACTTATCGAATTCAGGTTCGTGAAGGTCCGGGAGGAAGTTTTAGAAGCAATTGGAGTAATGAAGCCACAGCTTATGTTCCTGCTGTTGTTCCTGTAGAACTTCTTTCCTTCGCTTCTTCAGTTGATGATAATGGTGTTACTTTAAACTGGACAACTGCGACAGAAACTAATAACTCAGGATTTAATATTGAAAGAAAACAAGTCCACAGTCTTCAGTCAACAGTCGGCAATCAGGAATGGAATACAATTAGTTTTGTAAATGGAAATGGAACAACAACAGAACCACAAACTTATTTTTATATAGATGAAAACTTATCATCTGGAACATATCAATACAGATTAAAGCAAATAGATTTTGATGGAACGTTTGAATACTCAATGACAATTGAAGTAGAGATAAATCCACCAGCAAAGTTTTCTTTAGCACAGAATTATCCAAATCCGTTTAATCCAACTACAAAAATCAGTTGGCAGTCGCCAGTCAACAGTCATCAAACCTTAAAAATATATGACGTTCTTGGTAATGAAGTTGCAATTCTTGTAAATGAATACAGAATGGCAGGAAAATTTGAAGCAGAATTTAATGCTTCAAATCTTTCTTCAGGAATATACTATTATAAAATTACAGCCGAAGAATTTGTTCAAACTAGAAAGATGATCCTGTTAAAATGACATTTAAAAAAGCAGTTAATTTCTATCCGCACATCATAACTGAAGGTTCAATAATTGAAAGATTGAAACGTGAGTTCAATTATCCGCTTGATGATACTTTATCAAATGCTCTTATGATCTATAATGAAACGGGAGAAGCTTTATTAGAAAAAATCTATCGTGAATATATAGATATTGCCGAGTCATCAGACTTACCAATAATGTTATTAACTCCAACCTGGCGGACAAATAAAGAAAGAACAATAAATGCTAATGTTGATATGAAAACAATCAACTCTGATGCTTTTTTATTTGTTGATACTATTAGAAAATCCTACAGCAATTTTTCTGAAAAGATTTACATCGGCGGATTAACAGGCTGTAAAGGCGATGCATACAAACCTGAAGAAGCGTTAAGTGAAAACGATTCTTATCATTTTCATAAAGAACAAATTCAGGTTCTTGCTGATGCAGGAGTTGACTTTCTTTTTGCTTCAACCCTTCCCGCTTTAACAGAAGCTATTGGAATTGCAAAGGCAATGAGTGAAACGAAAAAAGATTATGTAATAAGTTTCGTAATAAGAGATAATGGCAAATTACTTGATGGCACTCTGCTAACTGATGCGATTAAAATTATTGATGATTCAGCTTCAACTCCACCATTATTTTATTTAACAAATTGTATCCATCCGGATGTGCTTCATAAATCATTTATTAATCTTAATGATGAAGATGCTATTTTAAAGAAAAGATTATTTGGTATTCAGGCTAATGCTTCGGATAAAAGTCCTGAAGAACTTGATACACTTGAAAATCTCGATGCTGATTCGCCCTCTAACTGGGCACGTGGAATGTTTGATTTGAATAAAAAATACAATCTTAAAATTCTTGGCGGCTGCTGCGGAACAGATGCCAGGTATATTTCATCTGTTGTTAATCTTCTTAAATCAACTCCGTGACTCTGTGGTAAAGAAAAAACATTAACCACAGAGGCACGAAGACACAGAGAAGAATTATTTAGTATAACTTCCAATAACTTCTTTAATTGCTTCTTCACAAACTTTACAGAATGGTTTATCACCTTTAGAAAACATTATGCAATCAATCATAGGTCTGTAAATTCCTGTCGGCTGATAACCGGCACCTTCAAATGCGCCGACTTTGTTCCAGTATTTACTGCTCATTAAATATTTATCTACTTTTTCTGATTGCTTTTTATCTTTCATTGCATATTCTTCTTCAGCAGCTTTTATTTCATTTTCTGGAGCGCGGTTTCTTTTTAACTCGGATACAAAACTGTTTAATCTATTTCTTTCCTTCAACCATTCATAGCTAAATTTATCAAACTCTTCTTTCTCCCATGGAGTTGGGATTTCAATTCCATCACTTAAATATTTTTTCCATTTAATATTTTTCGGATCCATCAAAGCTGTAATGTTTGGTTCAACTGGTTCAACGGTTGGTTTGAAGAAATCATTGTAAGCAACATCCGAAGTGTAATATTCGTCAGCTAATCCGGTAAATGAATGACCAAACTCGTGTGTGAATAAATACTTTGCAAACTGATTGTCTGTAGTGTAAGTGCAATATTGATTATAAATTCCACCACCGCCATAGCGTGGATGATTTACCTGGATATAAATTGCATCATAAGGAACGTGAGCCGCAAGATTACGCATTGATAAATTATCTTCTGTCATTAAATATCTTTCAGAACCCAGCGACCAGAATGTTGTATTAAGAATGGTGTTAACAAAAATATCAGCACCCGGTAAATCTGTTCCGGATTCTTCTGAAGGTTTAAAGACACCATAAATGTTAAAATTATTTTTTTGAGATTTATACGGCTCCTGCTCAAAGAAATATCCTACAAATTTATTTAGGTCACTTACAAATTTTTCTTTTTCAGATTTTGTATAACCTTCAGCTAAAACAACTATATCAACTTTCTTATGGGGATCACCGTTATACACAGGTTTGAAAATTTCTACTGAGGCATCAGCAATTTTATCTTTAATTATATAAATACTTGCGGGATCAATAAGGGTTCTAAAAAATTCAACTAACTCATTTTTATCATTTCTTTTTTCAAGAGCAAATGCAATTTTGTTTTTGGGCACTGGAATAATTGCTGATTCGTGAAAACTTTTTACTATACCGTTCATTCCGTCCTCTCCTGTTGCATACTCGCCAAAAAAAGTATCGAACCCTTTTGAATAAATTAAATTACCTGAACTATAATCATATATTTTAAGATAGTACTTACCATTATTAAAATTATCAATCAGATGATTTATACTACCCGCCCAAATTCCATAACGAAATAGTTTATCAATGGTAACCATTTCTGTTTTTGCATCACCGATATGAAAATAATCTATGCGTAATGTTTCATCAACAAAATAATCATCGAACTTTAAATTGCTCTGAGATAGAATTGAAATTGAGAGAAGAACGAATAAGAATAGTGTTTTCATTTTTTCCTCGCGGGATTTTGAAACGAATTTTATTTTTAGTTAATGAAATTTAATAATCTTTTTATGAATATTAGATTGAACACGGCTAAGTTAATTACGATTTATTTTTTCCTCAGGAATATTTCCACAACTGCAATATCGCCTGAAAAAATTTTTTATGAAATAATTTTTGCTAATAAAAAAGCAATACCTGCTGCCAGTCCTCCGATTAAAACCGTTTGAAATGCGCTTCGTATCGGTTTAGCTCCTGTAAATTTTCCTTTTACAAAACCGAAACAGAGTAAAGCGATCATTGTTACAGTTGCAGAAAATAGCAGCCCTCTTTGTGCATTCGAAAAGAAAAAGTACGGAGATAAAGGAATCATACCGCCTGCTATATAAGAAAATGCAATTGTTGCAGCACTTTTATATGCTCTTTTTGGATCGGGTTCTTCAAGTCCCAATTCAAACTTCATCATAAAGTCTACCCATTTATCAGGTTTAGATTTAAAATTTTTTAGAATGGATTCAATTTCTGTTTCAGTTAATCCATAATCCTTAAAAATATCTGAGACCTCATCAAGTTCAAGCTGCTCTACGTCCTTTACTTCCAGATACTCGCGATGCTTTTCACTTTTGTAATGGTCATTATCGCTTTTAGCAGCCAGATAACCGCCCAGGCCCATTGCAATGGAACCCGCAGCTATTTCTGCAAATCCTGCAGTAATAACAATTGAGGAAGCAGCTATTGCACCTGTCAATCCTGCAGCTAATGCAAATGGAACTGTTAGACCATCACTCATTCCAATCACAACATCACGAACACTATCACTTGCATTAAAGTGTTTTTCAACATGTATTAAGCTGGACATTAATTTTTCCTTTCATCTTCTTCAGGCGAGGAATAAATATCTAAATGGAATTTGTGAAGAAATCTCTGGTAGATTGGGGCGAAAATAATTCCTGCTATAATTAAAAATGTAACTCCGCTAAACAAGGAATAAAATATAGCAAAGAGTTTTCCGGCCGGAGATATCATTGGATCAACCGGACCCATACCTGTTAAAATCATTGAAGCGTTCAGAAACGCAGAAAGCCAATCAAGATTACCATAAATGTGGTAACCTAATCCCCCAATCCCTAATGAAATCAAAATCATTACAAATCCTGTTATAAAACTTTTTGTAAGATTTTTGAAAAAATGCTTTCTTGAATGAAGTTTTAAAATGCTTCCCGAATGGTCAACTTTATTTTTCATAGTTGTTCCTTTTTATAGAGGTTACTTAAAAACAGATGTAAAATTAAAAATAATCCATTAGTATTAATTTATTTTAAATAATTTTATTTAATAAGTGAATCATTTTCTTGCCCTATTTAACTTAAACGCACTTTTTAAATTCTTCTGATCAAAAGCTAATCAAAACGACCGATTTTTCGAGGAAACTTGGACAAAATCCCTTAAATTTGGATCAATAAATTTTTAAATACTAATAAAAATGAATCAAAATATTTTTATACAACAACAAAATCTAAAAGCACAAAGGAGAGTATTTCTATGGCTCGTAAGAACGTGTTGATAATGGGCGCTGCTGGACGCGATTTCCACAACTTTAACGTCTTCTTCAGAGACAACAAAGACTACAATGTTGTAGCATTTACCGCAACACAAATCCCAAATATTGAAGGCCGCACTTACCCTAAACAACTTGCCGGTACACTTTATCCAAACGGAATAAAGATCTACGAAGAAAAAGAATTAGAAACCCTTATCAAAAAATTAAAAGTTGATGAAGTAGTTTTCTCATACTCAGATGTACCATTTGAATATGTTATGACTAAAGCTTCAATCGTTAATGCTTGCGGAGTTTCATTTCGTTTACTCGGAGCTGCAGAAACTGAAGTTAAAAGTACAAAACCTGTTATTGCTGTTTTAGCTGTAAGAACAGGCTGCGGTAAATCTCAAACATCACGCAAAATTGTAGAAGTGTTAACTGCGGCTGGTAAAAAAGTTGTAGCTATTCGTCATCCAATGCCTTACGGTGATCTTGTAAAACAAAAAGTACAGCGCTTTGCAACTTATGCTGATCTTAAAAAACATAAATGTACAATCGAAGAAATTGAAGAGTACGAACCACACGTTGCAAGAGGCGGAGTTATTTACGCCGGAGTTGACTACGAAGCAATTTTACGCGAAGCAGAAAAAGAAGCTGATGTTATTTTGTGGGATGGCGGTAATAATGATTTTTCATTTTACAAAGCTGATGTTACTTTCACAGTTGTTGATCCACACAGACCGGGACACGAAATGAAATATTATCCCGGCAACACTTCTTTAAGATTAGCAGATGCGGTTGTTATTAATAAAATTGACTCTGCCGATAATGCAGGAATAAATACAGTAAGAGATAATATCAGAAAAGTAAATCCTAATGCAACAATAATTGAAGCAGCTTCTCCTGTTACAGTTGAACATCCGGAAATGATTAGAGGCAAACGCGTTCTTGTTGTTGAAGATGGACCAACACTTACACACGGTGAAATGAAATACGGCGCAGGTGTTGTAGCAGCATTAAAACTCGGTGCAAAAGAATTAGTTGATCCAAGACCTTATACTGTAAAATCTATAACTGCAACATTTGAAAAATATCCAAACATTGGTGTACTACTTCCTGCAATGGGATATGGCGATGCTCAATTAAAAGATCTTGAAACAACTATCAATAACACAAAATGTGATGCTGTAGTTATCGGAACTCCGATTGATCTTAGCAGATATATTAAGATTAAAAAACCAAGCACACGTGTTAAATATGATTTACAGGAAATTGGTGCTATAACGATTGAAACTGTTTTAAGAGAGAAAAAAATAATCAAGTAAGTCATTGCGAGGAGCGAAGCGACGTGGCAATCTGTTTATTATTCAGATCACGTCGCTTCGCTCGTGATGACATTTTCAAAAGCATTCTATTCAGGGGCTCAATGAAAAAGTTAGTTATGTTTTTAGTTCTTATTTATTCTACCCTTACACTACCACAAAGAAGTGATACACAAGCAATCATAACGCCTCAAGGTTTTGGAATAAACCTTCTTAATTCAAAAGGAAACTCCTCTATTGATAATGACATCTCCAACATCGGATTTATGAATCCTGCAGCAATTTCAAATTTTGATAATTACTCATTTGGATTGTCGTATCAACTTAGTTCCAGTATCGATGAAGCTTGGATTGCTGATATCGGTACATCTCGTAAAAATGATTGGATGCCTCAATCTGCTGGTGCAGTTTTTAAGTTTGATGATTTTTCTTTTGGATTGGGATTTGGACAAAAGTATAACGGCTCACTCGATTTTGATTCAATACAAATTACAACTACTCAAGATCCGGATGGAACAGGAGAATATTTTCAAGTTGAATACAAGACTCGTGTTCAATCATATTCACTTTCAGCATCTTATTCATTTCCTGAAGTATTTAACGAATCATCCTCATTAGAAATCGGATTTAGATATTCATACAATCATTTAAAATTTTATGAAAAATTGTTAGGAATACAGATTGATGAATCAGACAACATAGGAAGCTATGCTATTGGATTGCAGTACTCTAATCAAATCTCAAACAGTAGAATTTTTATAATCGGTTTTTCTTATGAAATCGAGCCGGATTTTGAAAAAATATATGAATACACTAATGACTTAATTTATGTTTATGATCCGGATTCTACGGGCCGTATACCAGCATATATAAACTCAAAATTTAATTTAGTAGGAAGTGTTCCTGATAAATTTAATTTAGATGTTTCTGCTGACCTAACAGAGTCGTTCAGACTTAATGCTATGATAACAGGAGTAATGTGGGAACCAGATAATGATTACATAAAAAACCAACTAGAATTTTCTGCAAGTGGTATTTACAGAATTAATGAAATGTTTGCACCATCATTTGGATTTTACTACACAGATAAAAATTTTGATGAAGACTTTTTTGATATCAACGAAAAGATGAATGCCTTATACCTGATTGGTGGCTTAAGATTTAATTATGATATATTCTCAGCCGATTTAGCAATTGCAGATTCACATCTTTTCTCCGGTGATTTTAGAAAACAAACAATTGGTAAACTGGCAATTGGGGTTCAATTATAAATTTGCAGGATTCACTCTGCAGGAGTTTGTTAGAGAACTAAATAATTGATGGTAGCCGCAAGCTTCAGCTTGCGAGTCTTAAGGCATTTCGCAACTTGAAAGTTGCGGCTACCTGCAGATTGTCATTATCAAAAATTAGTGCAAACATTTTTATCTGTTTAGTTTTAGTATAGTTTATATAATTTTGCTATCATCATTCAGGGAGAGAAACTTATGAAAGCTAAAGTTTTAATTCTTAGTTTTTTAACTCTTATAATATTTGCAAATGAAACATTCTCTCAGGGAGAAGCCGCTGTTCCATTTTTATTACTGCAGCCTTCACCATCACTTGCTGCAATGGGACAAACTGGTACTGCCCTTCCAACAGAAGACCCATTTGGTTTTTTATGGAATCCCGCACAACTAGGTTACACGAGCCAGAACAATAATCTTTCATTTATTTTCTATCCATCAAAACTTGAATGGCTGCCAAAATTCAATCTGGATTTAGAGGTTAAAAGTTTAGCTTTTAATTTCGGCTACAACTTCAAAGATATTATAGATTTTCCAATAAGTGTTGGATTTGGTTACTCATATTTTGAATTAAATTTTGGTGAATTTTTAAGAGTTGATGAAGATGCTCCTTCAGCCTTAGGAAGTTTTTATTCATTAGACTATTATAATGCATACTCATTGGGTATAGGTATAGATTATTATGTACAACTAAATGCAGGCATAACGTACAAAGACATAACATCCATTCTCTCAGATCGGCCTGCTGGTGAAGAAGAAGCATATGGAAGTTGGAAAGGAACAGCATTTGATTTCGGTTTACTAATAAACGTTCCAGTTTTAAAGCTCATCCATGAGCAAATGCAAATAGAATTCGAAAACGATATGTTATTGAAGCCTGATTTTAATTTCTCTGTTGGTTATTCTAAATCTAATCTAGGTGATGAAGTCTATTATATTGATAAAAATCAAGCTGATCCACTTCCAAGAATGGATAGAATTGGTTATGGGATCTCAACTGGAGCTGATGTACTCGACGCTGATTTTAAATTGAACGTTTTGAATGTAGCACTCACAGTTGAAGCTGAGGATATTTTAATTGATAGAGATACAATTGACTGGGATTATCAATCAACTCTAAGTGATCTTAAACCCTGGAAAAACTTAATTAATATTGAGGGAACGGACAAAATCGTTTCCCACATCGGGTTAAAGCTGGATCTGTTCGAAACGCTTTCATTAAGTACAGGTCATTTTTCCGGTCGTGGTTTTACAGATAAGGTACCTGAAACCAGCGGATTTGAACTAAGAGCAAAAGGATTATTCAAACTTTGGGCATTGTGGGCAAAAGAGTCTTTTACAGATTTCCTGCGCGATCATATTGACATCAGATATTATAACACAAATTACTTTTCGGGTGACTGGCGAGAAACAAAAATGACTGGGCTTGCATTGTATGTTCATAATTTAAATTCTTTATTTTAAGTAATTAAAAATAGTCATTGCGAGTGAGGCTTTGCGAACGAAGCAATCTATAATACAGATTGCTTCACTCGAAGACTCGTTCGCAATGACGAACAAGTAAAAGGATTAAAATGATAATAGACAAACTTTCAAACTCAAATCTCTATTCCGGACTTGGCGAAAGAATTAACAAAGCCTTTACCTATCTAAAACAAACTGATTTCTCTAAAATGGAATTAGGCAAGTATGAAATTGATGGAGACAACATCTTTGCACTCGTAAATGAGTACACCACAAAAGATGAAAGCGAAGGAAAACTTGAAGCTCACAAAAAATATATTGATGTTCAGTTTGTTGCAAAAGGAAGTGAGAAAATGGGCTACGCGCCGTTAGAAAACCAAATAGTTATCGATGAATACAACGAACAAAATGACATAACATTCTTCACAGGAGAAAAATCTTTCACACAAGTTGATGAAGGAATGTTTGCTATCTTCTTCCCTACCGATGTTCATTTACCCGGGATTAAAGTAAATGAAAAATCTTATGTTAAGAAAGTTGTAATTAAAGTTAAGGTTTAATTGCTTTTTGTTTTTGGCGTTAAACCTTATTTTAAGTTATGACTAAAAGAAAATTACTAAAAGCATTAAAGCGCATTCAGCACTTACCAAAAGGAATTAATCTATTAAGATATTCCAACAACAAAATTCAAGCTCTTCTGCTCGATAAATCAAAAAGTCTTAAAGTTGCTTACCCATCATCCATAATGATTGAACTTACAAATCATTGTAACATAAAATGTATTACCTGCGCACGGGAGTATGCATATGGCGATGCAATGGCAAAAGGATTTTTGGATTTCGAAAAGTTTAAAAACATTATTGATGAAATTCATCCTTATGTTGATGCAATTGGATTAACGGGACTCGGCGAAACATTCCTTTATAAAAGAATTGAAGAAGCTGTTGATTACATTAAAAGCAAAAGTAAAGGAATAATAATTTCTTGTTCTATAAATGCACATCTTCCTAAAAGCATAGAGATAGCAGAAAAGCTGATTAACAAGATTGATACAATTCAAATTTCAATTGATGGAATCGGTGAAGTTTATAATGAAGTTAGAAAGACTGCAGATTATAATTTCTTTCTTAAAAACACTTTGGGAATTCTTGCAAAAGCAAAAGGAAGCAATACTGATATAATGTTCAATATGGTGGTGCTAAAAGAAAATTATCATCAGATGTCTGAAATGCTAAAGTTGTGTGATGAAATTGGAGTTAAGTATTTAAACATCAATCCAATGAACATAGTTGCAAGAACTGATCTTGATAATTCTTATTATGATTTTTATCTCACCAAAGAATTTAAAGATGAGTATTTCAAGACAAAGGAATTGGCAGCAAAGTATCCAAATTTAGAATTAACTTTTTATGATTTTGAATCACCTGCAAGATTTAAGAAGTGCCGCTTTATGTGGAATTATTTTTATATAACGTGGGATGGGTTTGTTCCACCCTGTTGTGCTAAACCTTTTCCAAAAGAAAAACATTTTGGAAATGTATTTGAACAACCATTGATTGAAATACTGAACACAAAAGATTATCAGGAGTTTAGACAAGATTGGTTTGATGAAAAGAATCCAGAGTTCTGCGATAAATGTTTTAATATGAATTTACCGGCAATTATAAAGGAGTAAGTAATATGAGTGATTTTTCCGAATACCGCTACAAAGGTGCACTAGCTTTAGTAAAACTTCACGAAATGCACTTGCAATCATTTTACGAAACGTGGAAAGAAGCAAAACGACTTAACATTAAGCTTCCTAATTCAGATGATCCATATTATAAATCATTAGACACATTGCTGTACCATCTACTCCGTTCTGCAAGAGGTTATATGATCTGGATGTGTGAAAAGTTAGGATTAGAAGATCCTCAGATAAATGAAACTCCGCCCGCTGAAATAATTGAAGAAAAAGCAGTTGAACAACTTGCGCATTTATTTGAACGATGGAAACTTCCACTTGCGAATGTAGAACCGGAATTATTTGAAGATAAAGCGTATAAATCCAATTGGAGTGTGGAGTATTGTATTGATGCTATGTTAGAGCACGCTGTTATGCATCCGATAAGGCATGAGTTTCAAATAAAAAACTTATTGAATAAATAAGAATTGATTTTCATAAAAATTATTGATTATTTTAAGGTTGTAAGACATTCAAAAAAGTTAAGGTGATATTATGAGTAATAAAGATATTCTAGAAATGGCAATGAAATTAAAACCGGCAGAAAGATTTTTGATTATCGAAGGTTTAATTAAAAGCCTCGATGAACCTGACAAGACTATTGATGAAATATGGGCGGAAGAAGCGGAGAAAAGGTTAAAAGCATATCGAGAAGGTAAACTTGAAACAATACCAGTTGATGATATTTTCAAATAGAATATGAAAATGGTTTTTTCTAAGCTTGCTTTACTTGAATTGGAAGATGCAGTCACTTTTTATGAAACAGAATTAGCCGGACTTGGACGTTTATTCAAAGAGGAAATAAAATCCTCTGTCTCAAGAATTAAAGAACATCCGGAAGCTTGGTCAATTGAAAAAGGTGATGTTCGAAAAGCTTTGCTTCATCGATTTCCTTATAAGATTTTATACTCGATCGAAAAAGATCATATTGTTATACTTGCCATTGCTCACCAGCACAGAAAACCAAATTATTGGGTTTGATACTTTCACTACTGCGGAGCATCAGCAGTGTATTTTAACTTTACTGCGTCTGCAGTTTCAATATCTTTTACACCAGAAATTCTTTGTGCTAAAGATTTTCCATCAAGTTGATGAAATTCTAAAACTTCAAGTGGGGTTCCACACTCTGGATATTCTTTCAATCCAAAGTTCGTAAACTCTTTTCCAGCAATTGAATTTGTATCAACTAATGCATTTAAGATTCTATCCCCAAGTCCGCCAACAGCAGAATGATCTTCTAAAACAAAAATTCGTTTTTGATTTTGAACTAACTCTTTCAGCCAAGTATTATCAATCTTATTCAGCCAGGGCATATTTACAACTTTTAATCCGAAACCTATTTTCTTTAAATAATCTGAAGCAACCAAAGCTTCGTGCAGCATAACAGGACCGTAACCAAAAAGTATAGCATCATTTCCTTCTGTTAGTTCTGCGCCAACACCAACTTGAAATTTATAATCTTTAGGTAGTTCAATTTTTTCTGGCGAAGGACCAATCACCAATCTTAGCATACAATTTTCTCCAGCTTTATTTACACAATATTCAGTTGCCCATTTTGTTTCTTCAGCATTGCAAGGTTGAATGATTGTAATATTTGGAAGCGCACCGAATAAAGAAATATCTCTAACACTTTGATGAGATTTCCCCGGTCCCGCAGGAATCATCCCTGAAAAGTGACAGGTGTAAATTATTTTTGTTTTTTCTCCAGCATTATTGTAAATCTGTTCATTCGCTCGTGCTGCAAGAAAACTTGCAAATGTATTAACAACAGGAATCAATCCCATTCTTGCTAATCCGCCAGCCATGGAAACCATATCCTGCTCAGCAATTCCGTTTTCAATAAATCTGTCCGGATATGTTTTTTCAAAATTGCGAAGTTTGCAATCAGCAGAAAGATCACCATCAAGAACAACTAATTTTTTATTTGACTTTGCGATTTCAACTAATGCTTCCCCATAAGCTTCAGTTACAAATTCTTTATCGAGTTTAGTTATTGCTTTACCTTCAGATTTATTTTCAGGAATTTGGATTTTTCCAATCCCAAGTTTATCAGAAAGTTTGTTGATGGTTTCAGTTAAATCTGCAAGTCCTTTTTCGTAGCTTTCATCATCAGGTGCGCCGGAATGCCATTTGTAAAGGGTTTTGCCTTGAAAAGTTTCGGTAAGAGGTTTTTCCATGAAGGAAACTCCCCTTCCCTTAATCGTATCCGCTATAATCATTTTTGGTTTATCTGTAACTTTTTTCAAATCCTCAAAAGTCTTTTTTAAAATATTGTAATCGTGCCCGTTAATTCTTACAACATGCCATCCAAAAGCTTCAACCTTCTTTACAACATCTTCAATATTATTTACATCAGCAACCAGCATATCTGTTTGATATTTATTGTGATCCATAATTGCAATAACATTGTTTACTTTTTGGTGAGCAGTTGCTTGAAGTGATTCATAAATTTGTCCTTCCTGAAATTCTCCATCTCCTGTCAGAACATAAACATGACCTTTATTTTTTTGATATGATTTTGCCCAGGCAAATCCTTTACCTTTTGAAATTCCCATTCCAAGTGAACCTGTGCTAGCTTCAATTCCATTTTGTCTAACTTCAGGATGACCGTCAAGTCCGTGTAATCTTCTTAACATTAATAATTTTTCTGCTGGAATAATTCCAAGAGCATAAAACAAAGAATATAATCCCGGAACATCATGACCTTTTGATGAAAAGTAAATATCACGATCAGGTGAGTCGAATCCAACATCAAAGACATTCATTTCGTTTAAATAAAGATAAGTTGTAATATCCATTGCACTTAAGCTTGAACCAAGATGACCTGACCCGGCTTTCTTTACCGCAACGAGAGTGTTGTATCTGCACATATCTGCAAACAACTCCATTTTAGTCGCCCAATTACCGTTGAATAATTTTACTTTATCAAACTCTGATTTTTTTATGAGATTATAATGCATCAAAACTCCAAAGGTTAACTATACTTTATTTTAATTATTATACATATGAAAAATATTATTTAAGTACGAGAAAAAGTAATTATGTAATTGTTAAGTGATTAAAAATATTGAACCATAATACCTCTGACTCTCAAGAATATTTAGGTTATTAAAATTAAATAACTATATTTTCAATAGATTTTTAACTATAAATTTTATGAGTTTCTACGAATTATTAATACTTGGAATAATAACCCTATCCATATTTGGAATTGCATTAGGCAGTTATCCAACTCTCCGGATGAATCGTTCAACAATAGCTTTAGTTGGTGCTACGGCATTAATACTAATTGGCGCTTTAACTATTGATGAGGCATACCGGGCGATTGATATAAACACAATCATTTTACTTTTTTCTATGATGGTTTTGAATATTAATCTGAGACTATCTGGATTTTTTAAAATCATCACATCAAAAATAATAGCGTTTGCAAGAACGCCAAGACAGCTTTTAGCGCTTATTATATTTTCTTCTGGCTTGTTATCCGCACTTTTTCTAAATGACACAATCGTAATTATGTTTACGCCACTGATATTGAGTGTAGTTTTATCTTTAAAGCGAAATCCTATTCCCTATCTCGTAGCTCTTGCAACCTCAGCAAATGTGGGTTCCGTTGCTACTATCGTTGGTAATCCACAGAACATGATTATCGGAATTTTTTCTAAAATATCTTTTACTGAATTTGCTTTTAAACTTACACCAATAGCATTAATTGGTCTTTCAATTATTTGGATAGTGATCGTTATTATTTATAAATCAGAATTTCGAAACGAAAAACTTTCAACAAAAATTGAAGAAGATTATAAAGTCTTCCGTCCATTGCTCATTAAAAGTTCTATTGTGTTGGTAATAATGCTTCTTGCATTTAATCTCGGATTTCCAATTGCACTCTCGGCGCTTGGTGGTGCTGCATTACTTCTTATAACGAGAAGAATAAAACCTGAGAGGGTTTTTATTGAACTGGATTGGTCACTGTTAGTTTTCTTTTCAGGTCTATTTATTATTACACATACTTTAAATGAATTTTTTATTTCAAAATATTTTCAGTTAGATCAGGGTTTGATTAGTGGGAATATGATTTTTGATCTTTCAATTGTTTCTGCTGTATTGAGTAACCTGGTTTCTAATGTTCCGGCTGTTTTGTTAATCAGTCCGGCACTGTTAAAATTAAATAATGCAGATAATCTTTGGCTTGCACTTGCGATGTCATCAACTTTTGCCGGAAATCTTACTCTGCTTGGTTCGGTTGCCAATTTAATTGTTGCGGAATCTGCAAAACGGCAAGGAATTAAACTTGAATTTATAGAATATTTAAAGGCAGGAATCCCAATTACACTTTTAACTTTAATTTTAGGTATTGTTTGGTTAAGTATTTTTTGATTTGATTGTTTTAAAAAAAAGAACCCGGCAACCGAAGCTACCGGGCTTGTCCTAACAAAAGGTCTGGGGGTTAACCTTCTGCTAGCGACAACCGAAACTTAAATCAGAATTTTTAATTAATCAAGCGATTTTAAGTTAGTAATTAAATATTTTTTAATAGTTTAAGAACCGGTTATAGAAATTAATTTTTAATTTGAAAAATTCAATAAATCTTTAGTACGATGCTGATAGAACAAAAAAAGTTAAATACAGTAAACAATCCAAAATCCTTCACTTATTTAGTTACTTTTGCGTTGATTTTAAGTATAATCACAATCGTATACAATATTGCCGAGGGCTTATTTTCTGTTTTCTTCGGATTAAATGATGAAACTTTAGCTCTCTTTGGATTTGGATTGGATAGTTTTGTTGAAGTTATTTCCGGAATTGGAATTCTTCACATGATAATTAGAATGAAAAGAAATCCGGTTGCGGAAAGAGATACATTTGAAAGAACCGCCCTAAAGATTACCGGATTTAGTTTTTATCTGTTATGCGCAGGACTTATAATAGCTTCATTTTTAATAGTTATCAATGATGTGAAACCCGAGACTACAATGGTTGGAATAATAATTTCAGTTATCTCAATCATTACAATGTATGCATTGTTACATTATAAATTAAAAGTTGGAAAAGCTTTAAACTCTGATGCGATAATAGCTGACGCTAATTGTACGAAGACTTGTTTTTATTTATCATTTATACTATTAGCATCAAGTTTAAGTTATGAATTACTTAAAATCGGATATCTTGATACCATCGGCTCATTAGGAATTGCCTACTTTGCTTTTAAAGAAGGAAAAGAATCGATTGAAAAATCTAATAGTTCAAAACTTTCCTGTTCCTGCGAAGATGATTGTCACTAACCTTTCTTTATCAAATCAAACATTTCCTGAATCGCTTGTTTTATTCCAACGAACACTGCGCGGGCAATAATTGAATGTCCGATACTAACTTCATCTATATCGGTCAGTTCTCTAAAAATTTTTATGTTTTGATAATCCAATCCATGGCCTGCATTTACACCTAATCCCAATTTCTTTGCATGCTTTACAGCCACCCTGATTTTATCTAACTCATCAAATTGTTCTTCTTCCGAAAGTGCATTAGCAAAAACTCCTGTGTGAATTTCTATGTAATCACTTTTTATTTCGGCAGCAGCATCTATTTGTTTAATATCGGGTTCGATGAAAAGTGAAACTTCAATATCATATTTATGAAGTTCTTCTATTGTGTTTTTCATTAAAGTGATATTATCGATAACATTTACTCCACCTTCAGTTGTAAGTTCCTGTCGTTTTTCAGGAACGATAGTCGCAAGCTCAGGACCAATATCACAAGCGATTTTAATTATCTCTTCTGTTGCAGCCATTTCAAGATCAAGTTTTGTATTGATAAGCTCACGAAGTAATCTTACATCTCGTTCGTTAACGTGTCTTCTGTCTTCACGAAGATGCACAACAATTCCATCCACACCAGCCTGCTCGGCTAATAGTGCCGCTGTAATAGGATCGGGCTGCGTTTCACCGCGAGCATTTCTTAGAGTTGCTATGTGATCAATATTTAATGATAATCTCATGATATACCTCAGAATATTTGCTTTAATAAATTTATTACGGATGATAATCCGATTCCATAATCGTTAGCTCTAAATCTTAAAGTAGAAATTAAATCGATTGAGAACATTACACCAATGTGAGTTACAACGCAATAATAAATCGAACGAGTTCTTAATGCAAGAATACCAAGAGCAATTCCCCCAAAGATTGCGCCGAATGTTTCCAAAAAAGGTTTACCGTTGTGGAGGATAACAAAAGGAATCATCTGCATTAAAACTGCATAGTTTCCAAACTTTTTTTCTAATCCAAACAGCATAAATCCACGCCAGATAAATTCCCACGCAAACATATACAATAACATTCCGGCTTCATAAATAAGTAATGTATTCCAATCAGGTTTTGCGCCGGATAAATGCGGATACTTTTCAGCAAAATCAGGAGTTGCGGAAACAAACCATATAAGAACAATCATTACTGAAATAAATATTACTGAAATTGATAATCCAGTTTTTGCATCACCAATCTGTAACCCAAAATCAGATAGTTTTTCCCTAAACCCAAACTTGATAATTATTATACCGAGTATAAAGAAGGTGAAAAAATCTCCAACAAACCAATAAAGATATTCTAATAAATATGGGTTAGAAAAATCTTGAAATTGCTCAAAAAGGTTTTCTCTAAAAAATCGTCTTTGGGTAAAGTAAAAAGAAATTGTTTGAAGCATTGCTACAGCTAAAAAAACTATTACAACTCGCCGATCGAGTTCTTTAATCCGGTTAAAAAGTTCTTTTATTTCCGATTTAAGTTTTAATTGTGTCAATTTTCAATAAAGTTAATTTTCAAATCAAAATTAAGCATTTTCCATCACATCGGAATAATGATTGATGATTATCTGGAAGAATCAGAAATTTGAAACGCTTTGAATATTGATGTAAGTCTTTAATATTAAAAGAGTTGCACGTTTATTGTCTTGAAGTTGATTTTTCGGAAATACTTCCAGTTACTGACAGTTGCTTCCATTTTTGGCGTGTTTTTAAAGGGTGATTAAATATACCCTAAAGCTTCTTAAAACCGCGTTTAAAACTTAGATAATTTATAAGTTTATTTTGAATATACGTTAAAAAAGCATTTTATGAAATTTAAATTTTAAGCATATAAATTTTGATGTTTTTTGGTGGAGTGCATTTATTGGCCAAATTCTAAATATGTGAATGTCCGACCTTTGTCCGACCTTTTGTATATTCTGTCATTCGTGTCCGACCTTTCTGTAAGTGATTAAAATATAAACGATTAGAAAGATTCATATTTTTAAAATGGGTTTTAACTTAAGAAAAGGTCGGACATTATATTATAGTATTACCCTCAAAATCAGAAATAGGCCAAAATACTTTAGGATGTATTCGTAAAATCCAGAATGGTGCTTTGAAAATTCTGAGTGGCATTCCTAAAATTGGCAGATCAATAATTAAGATTCATTGTCGCACTTCTAAAATCGTAAGTAGGCTGTTGAAGATTAAGAATTTTATTGATGAAATTGGAAACTGGACTTTAAAAAACTTGGTGTGTTATGATTTATCTAGTTTTGATTTTATAAAATCTTCAGCTTCACCTGGATAACCAGGGAATAATGTTTTTAGATAAGTTGAGATTTGATCTGTAGTATATTTTTTTTCTAAATGATAATCCCAAAGAAAATCGAAAACTTTAAAGTGAATATCTTTGTAAGTGGCACATTCCGCAACTTCCACTTTGCCAATTGGTAGACCATTAATATCGTTTACCGGAATGGCAGCAATACGTGTAACAAATCTTTGAAGATTTCCATCCTCATTTACTTCGAATGATTCCTCAAAATTATCTGTCATTTTTTTATGGTTAAAAGTTTGTATTATTTTTTTGTTTCAATGTTATCTATTTCATCTTCATTTAATTTAGAATCGATATATGCTTTTACTTTTTTAAATAAAGCTGGATTGTTTTTCAGTTTATGAACTAGTTCAATTTCAGGATAAGATAATAAGAATCCGTCAATATATTCTTTTTCAGGTCCATCATGCCCACAAAGTAACAAAGTCAAGGAAACATTTGTCAATCTTGCTAAGTCAATAAATGATGCAGGATGCAAGCTTTGTTTTTTATACCAACTATTTAATAAATAACGAACATCTAATCTTTCAGTGAACAAACCTCTCTCGGATTCTTTTGTCATTATATCTTCATCGAGATCTTCTTCTGTAATTTCATATTTTTTTCTAAGTATTTTTATATAATAATCAATTCTATCTTTTAATTGTTCATTATTGAAGTTGATGTAATTTTTTTTCCCCGTGATTAACCATTTCAAATCACATCCTTTATTAAGCAGCTGATACATAACTTCGAAACCAGGAAGACTTTTGGCATTTAGATATGCATATCTTAAAGTACCTTCAGGAATTTGAAGTCGCCTAGATGCTTCAGCAACACTTCCAAATTCTTTTTTGATAAATTCGCTAAGCCGTTCAGCCACTTCTTTTTTGATATTTTCATTCATAGTACGTATTTCATTAAAACTAATATAATAAAAAGCATTTATTTGTAACAATCCTTGACAATTATGGAATATTATTCTAAATTCTTCTCAGAAACTAAATTAATTTCTGGAAAATCAATAATGAAGCAAAAAAAAAATAAAATATTTATTCATTCAAACCTTAAGAGATTTGATGTCTTGATACCTAACCAAGTAATAATATCAAAACGATTAGGCATCTCTCAGAGCTATGTTTCTCTAATCCTATCTGGTAAGAGACATTCAAAAAAATATGAACCAAGAATAAATAACTTAATCAAAAAAGCAGCTGAAGAATTAAGAGCCGCTTAATTTTTACTATACGAAACTTAAGAATTTTTTTTGTTCAAAACTATAAAAAATAATTGGAATTAGATCGATGTCGACCAAAGCTGAAAACAACAGGGACATGGTCAGGGTAGAAAAAGATTTATCTAATGAATTAATTTCCGTAAAACTTTCGGTTAAAGAAGTTTCCATTTTAACAGGTGAAAATGTACGAACCGTAAGAAGGAAAGCGGCTAATGGAATTTATAAAACTGAAATTGGAAAAGTAAAAGGGCAAAAAGATTCTTACTTAATTTATTTGTCATCACTGCCTATTGAAGCACAAAAAAAATATCATCAAGAAAAAACACCATCAAACTTTTTACAAACGACTGATGAAATATTTCCAACACAAAACCAAGATCAATTTTTAATTCAGAGTTCAAACAGCAATAAAATATTAAGAGAAGCTGTAGGGGAAATAGAAGAGAAAAAAGAAAAATTTTGGTTTACTATTCTAACCACTTATGAAAAATATATTGCCGATGCAAGGCATGGTGAAAAATTAACCAGGCAAATTAAATTTAGACAGCTTTGTGATGCAGGTATATTATTAAAAGATGAACTACAATTAATACGTCTGCCAAAGAAATTTGAGACACTTGATCTAAAGTTAGCTAAACTTAAAAATGCAAAATATGATTCAAGAGTTTTATTACGCAAAAAGAAAGCTTTACATAAATCACTAAATAAAAAATTATGTCTTAAATGGGCCGGTATATATGCAGATCAACGTCAATTTAAAATGGAAGAATCTATTGATCTGCTTATTGAAAGATGCAAATTTGAAGGGATAGAAATTTCCAAATCTAGAACTCAACTTAGAAGAGACTTTAAGAAATTTTACTCGCTTTATCAAGCTGTTATAGATGCTGGACGATATGGGAAAAAACAATATAAAGAAACTCATCGTCCAGATCAATTGAGAGACAATACTGTGTTTAGCGTTGGGGATCAAGTTAGTATTGATGGAGTTCGATTACCATTTTTTATTAATGGTGAACGCTGGACTTTATTAGTGGCCTTTGATGTTGCAAGTTCTGCATGTTGTGGATTCGTTTTATCAAAAAACGAAGACAAAGAAGCAACATTAATTTTAATCTATCGTATCATTCTTTTCCTCGGAAAAAAACCGATTGTTATTCAACCAGATCATGGCGCTGCTTTTATGTCCCATGATGTACAACAGTTTTTAGAACTTCTAAATATTGGATGTTATCCACCCGCTGTTAGAAATGCAGCTGCAAAATATGCTGAAAGGTTTATACAAATTTTAGAACAACTCTTTAAAATGGTTCCAACTTTTTCAGGAAGTTCAATTGCTAGTAAACCCGCACACTATAACCAGGGCGAGTTTGAAGCAAAGAGAATGAAAAAAGATTTAGATGCAGGAATAGATTTTACACCTGAAGTTGCTAATGAGACAATTATGAAAATAATTACAATGTACAATGATCAGATTATAAAGAGTGGCAGAAACAAAGGGAAAAAGAGAATTGATTTGTTTAATGCAGGACGCGGTCCGGGTGTAAGCAAGCAAGAACTAAGTTATTTAATGATGAAAAAACTGGTAAAGAAGCCTAACAAAAACGGAATCAAGATTGGCAAGGACTACTATTTTAATAATGCAATGTTTGGGAGGAAAAAATCTTATATCGTTCGATATGATTTGGTTTACAACGATTCAATTTATTGCTCAGATGCTGAGTCGGGTGAATTTCTTTTTGAAGCTTACAAGAGAAATTTGGTGCATCCTCAAGTTGGTGTTTTTGGTACGGAAAAAGAAGCCTCGGAAGTATTCAAAGGGATACAACTTCAAAAAAGTTTTGACAAGATAACTTATGATTCACTTGAAATGCTTTTTGAACAAGAGATAAAACCTAACAATAATTTTCTTTTGCATAAGATGGGTATTACTAGAAATGCAAAGCAAAATAATGTTTCTAAAATTATGATTGATAAAAATCTTATTGATGCTGAAATAGTTAATGAAGTAGAAAATAAATTTTTACTTAAGACCGGCACGGATAACATTGCGCTTGAAAGTTTAGAAGAAAAACCAATTGAAGTAAACAAAAAGAATAGTTACTTCTACAGAGATATAATTAAAAAATAATTATCACGGAGTTTGAGAATGAACAACAGAGCTTCAATCAACATAGGAATTTCGGGTTACTATTCTGCACTGGTTGAGACGGCACGAAGAGAGCGACTTTGGTTTTATGGTAAGAATGGTTTAGAGTTTTGGTTTTCACCAAATGAATTTGAATCCAAATTATTTGAAGGTGGCGACTGGATAACGAAAATAAATTGGATACTAAGACGACCGAAAGAACGAATTAATGAAATAAAATATTTACAAGATGAATTGAAAAAAGAGTTTGATGATATTGTAAAAACTTATTCAGAGGAGAATCCAGTTTTATGAGTGCTCTAAAGTTATTAGAAAATAGGAGCTGGATGGACGGTAGTTGTGCTGAAGATATATCAGAAGTTGATGAGTTATTAAATATTAATGTTCTTGATGAATTTAAATCATACATTCAAAAATCTAAAAGAAGTGTTGACAACATAATAAATCAATTTACATTAGCTACGGAATATAGAAGACAGGATTACTTAGCATTCCTCAACGGCAAATCAAAAGTGCGGAATGAAATTTTTGAAAGAGAAACATACGAAATTATTAAAATCTTAAATCATTTGATGGATTTGAATCAAAATGAACTTGTCTATAGTGATCAAACAACAGCGGCCAAACTTATAACAAGAGGACTTAAACTTAGCAGAATAAATAAAATGGGAGTGATGATAATCGGTTATCCAGGATTAGGCAAATCTTCTACTGCAAAATTTGAAGCTGATAATAATGAAGATATGTACATTAGTATTGATACAACGGTTAAGAGAATTACGCCACTACTAAAGAAACTTTACCGGACGTTTAAAGGTAATTATTATGCTATAAGTAATTCAGCAATGTTAAATGAGATTGCACACTATTTGAAACTTTACAATAAAATAATTGTTTGTGATCAAGCTGACTATTTGACAGCTGAGGGAATTGACATATTACGAACACTTGCAGAGAACGCAAACGTTGGATTATGCTTACTTGGTTTACCAAACTTGCATAATAAATTAAACAAAGATAATCCTGAAGTAAAACAACTTTTGGATAAAATTAGATTGTCAGTTGAATTAGAGCCGCCAACATTCAACGATTTAGTTTTGGTGTTGAATAAAAACTGGCCTGGTTTATCCGATGAAATTAAAAAAGAATTTTTTAAGTACTCCAGAAAAACATACAGATTATTATCGCATTTAATTTTCCATTGCAGACAAGAACTTTTTAACGAAGAAAATTTAGGAATCGAATTAACTGTTGATCATATTAGAATGGCAGCCGGACTTTTGCCAAAATCAAAAGGCCAAGACGAAAAATAAAATATGAAAATTGTAAAAGTTCAAATACAAAAAATTCATATTGCAAAAAAGCAACTTAATATTTCTGATGATTCGTATCGGGAAATGTTGTCTTTAACTTTTGGTGTTAGCAGCGCAAAGGATTTATCATTTGATCAAGCCGATGAGTTGTTAAACAATCTTAAGCTTGCCGGATGGAAACCAGTGGCAGCAAAGAAGGGTAAAGAAAATAATTGGGGTAAAAAGAATTATGAAAATTTACGTGGACGAAATGAAGAGTATGCAGCTCCACAAACTTTAAGAATGATTGAATCGATATACAAACAAATTACCGGCCTGGATCCTGAAAACGGTTTAGCAAAATTTGTAAAGAGAATTACTAAAATAGACAGGCTAGAATGGTTGAGACAATCTGATTGTTCCAAAGTTTTGAAGGCACTTTCTGCATGGCAGATTAGTATTGAAAAGAAGAAACAAAATCAATCTGTAAAAAGCGTTTAATAATATTAAAATCTATGATGCAAATTGCTCTACATACCGTTTATAAGTTAAAGTTGATCAAGTTTACTAGTCTAATTTTGTCAAATTTCGCACATAGATGCGCTGTGTTGAATTTGCCGTCTTATGATACCTTAATGGGGTTTTCATTTGAATTTAAACGCGATTTTAAGCGATTTAAACGGGGTAGGGACTTATCACTCGACTCTACAGAGTGCTTATGGAATTACACTATGCGAAAATTGAATAAAATCAAACTTTTTGTATTTGGTAAGAAGGCAATTTTAACCTCGAAAAAAGATGAATTTAAAAAGTATTTAAAGACTATGTTCTTTCATAAAAACAGTACGATTCATTTATTCATCCTTAAGCTACAGAGAATTCTATTTGCGCAAGCGATAGACGGGTACTTTCAACCCGCACTCCCTCAACTCTCTGTAGCTATTAATTATTTAGAAAGGTAATCCGATGAGAAAATTTTTTATAGACTGGAAAATAAAATATTCCTTGTTCACAATAAAATTTCTTGAAATAAGAAAATTGAAATTGCAAAAAGCGTTATTAAAAATTGAAGAGCAGATTTACTCAATCGTCTATCCTTCAGTAAGCCTTGCTGCCAGTATTGCAAGAGGGAATAAGAACAACCCGCCAAAGGAAAAATTATTTAAAACGTTTTGTCCTAAATGTTATAGATACTTTTTTATTGAACCTTCAAAGGCAATGTTAAAGGGATACAATATTGCTTATGCAAATTGCAGCCATTGCAATCAGGAACTGGTTTCTTTTGCTTCACCAGAACTGGAAACAGGCAAAGTAGCAATATCCTGGTTAAGGGCGGATGAGAAGAGAAAAAAAGAAGAGTTATTTGCGTTTGTTGAAATGATAGCTGAGCGTGACAGAACAAAATTATCTGATGTAAGTAATAACAATATAAGTCTTCAAAATTATTATAAGCAGATTTTAGATAGTAGTAATTCGAACGGATTAATTAATTAACATTTATTTATTAATAACAGGAGAAAGATATGACACACTCAAAAGAAGTTTTAACGGAATCGCTTAAAACTTTCAAGCGTATTATTGTTTTAGCAAAGGTTGCAAGGCTTGCAGAACATAACTTATTTGATCAATTATCAGATTATAAAGATGATTCGAGAATCTTTGATTTAATATTTAGAGAAGTTAATGATATTTATTCAAAAGTCGATTTATTCTTAGGCAGAATAGATTCTAAAGATTTTGTTTTTGAAGAAAAAATATTAAATGATGTTGTTGATAGAGTTTGCGAAATTAGCGTACTATGCGAGATTTTTATTAGTCATAAAAAAAATCTATATGAACAAAATGATGACTGGAAAGAAAATTTTCACACTCCTGAAGCTATATTTGAAGCAACAGAGGAAATAAATGGTTTACTTAATTGGGAATTATTTTACGATCTAAATGATAGACTAAAAAAAATATTTAAGGTTGAACTTATCGATGCTGAAGCTGAATGCCATAAAAATGAGGCTGAAAAATTAGAACTAATTGATACAAATAATTAATAAATTAAATTAACTTACCAGGAGAAAATTATGAACGAAACAAAACAAAATATTTCACTCTGTGAGATTAGCAATAATCTTACAAAAGTTTCCAATAACATTTTAACGATGAAGCCTTTGATTGTTACTCTTAGATTTTCTCAGATTGAACTACAAAAGGCAGTCGATCTTGATTTAAGCACTTCGGAGATAATTGAAATTGCTGAAGAAAAATTGAATGTTTGTATTAACGGATGTTTAAGTTTTTCAGCAAGTGTAAACGGCAGGAGCAATAAAGTTTCTATAATTGAACAGTACAGAAAAAATATCTTGCATCCATTGGATGGGGCAATGGCTATCTTAATTGTGATTCAAAATTCATTAAAGTCAGATTTGTTATGGTTAAAAGAAGGGGTAAATATTGACAACAAACTAGAATGTATTTCTGCAATTGAATCAATCATTAAGACGGCAAATATGATAGTAAATATGTTAAACGAAAAAATCTCAGAATCATTATATATGGATTTTAATAGATTAAAAGATTCATTTGTAGAAGAGTTAGAACTAGTAGAAAATTGATTGTCAGTGTCCGACCGCGAAAAAAGTATGCTGGCAATCAATCAATAAAACTTTACAGGGAAATATTTAGTAAATATATTTTATAACAACATAGGAGAATAAACAAGTTTTTGGCCCAGGGATAACGGTAAACTAAAAATAAAATTAATAATAAATTACAGGGAATATCATCTTGAAAAACTATAATAGTTTTTTTGAACTGCATTTAAGCAGTATAAAAATAAAAGCTAATTGTTCATTAAATATTGTGCTGATAGATACGAGTTAAGGCTGTTTAAGTTTCCGGCCTTTCTACAAATCCTATCTCAAATCATATCAGCACATTTTATTAATCATAAACAAATACTGGATTATTATGAATAACCAAGATCTAAATAATGCTATTGCATTATCAGATAGATTGATCAAACGTGGTGAATTCCTTTCTTCCTCTATAAAGGAGCAAATACAGTTTGATACCAAACATAAAATTAAACGGGATTATAAAAAGGATTTTGATCTGCTAGATGAAATAATATCTAAAACAAAAAAACTACAAAATCTTATTAATGAATATTCACCCGAATATTCCTTTGCTGAGCAAAATGATAAAGCAATTATAAATCTACAGATTAGGGAGGGTGTTGTAACTGTTGCCAAACAATTAAAAAGCATTTCATCGTTTCTTCTAAAGATGATTGCAAAAGAAACACAACAATTAATTGATAAAGATTATTCTTTGCTCCTAAAAAAAATAGAATCATCTATGAAGATTGTAAATAGCGAAGTTAAAATTTATAAAGATGAAACCACCTGGTTGCTGGCAGAAACCCAAATTAACTATGGCAAAAATGGAAGTGTAAGGAATCAAATTGGTTCTAAAGTTCCTATGTTAGGTCGTTTAATCGATGCGCTTGAATTGAAAATGCAAAAGGAAAGTAAAGAAAACTCTGCAATTGATCACACAAAGTTATTAATCAATTTGGTTGCATCCCTCAAATCATTTGGTGAAGACCTGAAGCAATATAGAAATGATCCAAATGCTCCGGTTATTCAGATTAATAAATTATTTAACAAACTGACAGGTTCAAGTTTTGCATTTAAAGGAAACTATAAAGACGTATATGGTCTCGCAGGCATAAGCGTGGATGAAGTTGAAATTCTTTTAAGTGAGTCAGATCCTATTATCCCTAATAAACTGTCTGAAGATCGCAACGAATTACACAAATTGATTTTATCAGTAAAGGAGAAGGATGGAATTACATATCAAGCAGCTCTCAACAAAATAAAGGGTAAAAAATGAGTTATTCATCCTTGGTAATAGCGTGGACTGCCACAGTCTTTTTGTTAATGGAAGACAAGGAGAGACAGATTCGAGTTCTTTATAACAGAGGGTTTGAATTAAAAAGAATTGTAGTTAAAGCAGGAGAAGAGTTAGACCGTGCAAAAGAATTGTGCGATCAAAAACAAATAACACAAAACGAACTATTGCGAGTTCATCACAAAAAGCTTGAAGCGGAACGCGCATTCAATAATTTTATTTACAACGTTTTGCCAGGTGAAGAAAAAATAATATTGTTAGAGATCAATGGTCTTATCAGACGGTTGAACGATATGCTAAAGAAAAGTGAAAAGTTAAATAAAAAACTTAAACAACAAAAAAAAATCACAAAACAAGAAAGGCCCGCACAATGAAGACGTTTGAACTAAAAACAGTCGATCAAAACCCAGAAGTAGTAAGCGTGAAAAATTCAATTAAAGAATTAAAGCATTCCATTGCTTCGCTAGAACACGAACGAAAAACTTTATCTGATAAGGTAAACGAAACAAGCCAAAGCTACCAGGATGCCTTAACACAACACGGTTTAGGAAAAGGTGACAAACAAGGTATTGCATCCATTGAAGTTGCTATGAGAGAATCACAGAATAGATTGCACAAATTCGACGGCACAAATAATCCGGGTTTTATGGCAGCCAAGAAACAAGCTTTATCAAATCTTGAAGCTGAATTACTAGCAGCTGAAGATTTGGCAAAAGACAAATTAATGAGTGAGATGGATGAATTTATTGAAACTCAGAGAGTAGAGCTTCAGGAACCGATAAAACAGATAAAGGAAGCAATCAAAATTTTGCATGACGTGTTAAAGCAAAAGAAAAACTCGTCTCCTCAATCAACATTAACTTTTAAATACAATTTTCCGTTTGATAATCTTACAATGATTTATAATTATTTAAGGTGTCTTGAGTATATGGGAACAGATAAAATCGATTCTGATTTTGTTCAAACGGTCGACTCAAAATTTAGATTCTTAGATTAGTCCATTTTTGTACTACAGGGGAGTTAATTAAAAAAATATGATGTACAGGTAATCAAAACCAGGAGAGTAACAAAATGGATTTAAGTTGGATCTTAGAGATAAGAGATTATGAGAAGCACTTTGCAATTGTATTAAAAGATTATGATGATCTTTTTTCGTTGAATGAAATAATAAACAAGAATAGTGGCAGCGCAGGATTTGTAAAAGTGTTTGAACATTTTCTTAAAACATCTATTCGGTTTCCGGAGAAGCCGCTTAATGGATTGAAGAAAATTTATGTATTTCAAAATTCACAAAAACCAGTTGCAAAAATTGCAAGGGAAATAAGTGTTGATGAAGCGACTGTATACAGCTGGTTGCGGGAATTTAATGGCAAGCAAAAATCAAAAACAAATAGAAATGATTTGATTGATGATTTATTAAACTAACGGTATAGTAAAGAATAATGTTACGACTCACAGGGGAGTTAATTATAATTTAATTGGTATTTAAAGAATAGAAAACCGGAGATTAAAATGGCAGATGATTTTCAAGTAAAAATGGCATTGGATATTAAACCCTTTGTAAATTCTTTAGGTTTAGCCGAAGATGAAGCGGTAGAGTTTGGTAAAAATCTTGGTAAAGATTTTGACGGTATAAATGTTACTGTAAAAGATTTGCTTGAGCGCCTTGATGATATAAAAGAAAAATTTCAAAACGCACCTGTTGGAAGCGAAGCCTGGCATAGATGGAAAGATGAATCCAAGGTTATAGGGGATCAGTTACGAAAAGTAAAAGATGAATTTAATTCAACCACACCAAGTGTAAAAACATCAAGCATACAGGTGGGTGCTTTTCGTACAGCACTTACCCAATCAACTTATGCCCTGGGACAAATAAATCCAATGCTCGGCAATGTAGCCTCTTCTCTTACACCGTTAATATCCGGTTTTAATACAAGTGCAGCACGCGGTAAAGGATTTACTGCAATGCTGGGAGCTGCTGGTAGTCAGATTATGGGACCCGCAGGTATACTCATTGGCATTGGTCTTTTAACAACTGCGATCACTACCTGGATGAAAAGCACCGATAAGGCTGGCGAATCTACAAAAAGCTTAAAGGATGAAGTTAAGAGTCTTGTTTCCGAATATGAAAATTTGATGCGCATCCAGATTAAACAAAAATTAAGTGAATGGACCGAAAAATATGAAGAACAAACTAAAGCGATAAAAGAAAGATTATCCTTTTGGCAAAAAATTGGTTCTATTATTGATCTTAACGGAGGACTTTTGGGGTTGCTTGGTCTAGATAATTTGAGTGATAAGGAAATCGAAAACTTTAGAAAACTAAGGATTGAAGAAGAAGCTATGAATAAAGCGCTAAATGATAAAGGCAGAATTCCACAGTTGGAAGCCACAATAAAATATATGCAAGAACTTAAAAGAAGATTACCGGATTCAGCTCCTCAAGCTTCTTTTGATGCATATAATAAGTCTATAAAAAAGTTACAGAAGGAACTGGATAAGCTTAACGGTACATCAAAAGAAACAAAAGAAATATTCACAAGAGATTCTGCCATAAGAGATGAAATCTCTAAAATAAATTTGCTGCTTAAAGATAAGAGTTTAAGCGGTGCGGAGTTTATACGTTTGCTGGATTTAAGAAAGGCCAAAGTAAATGAACTTGTTGTCGTTACTAAAGATTTAATTAAAGCTTACATAAAACTCGGTCATCTCGATCAGGAATCAATTGGTAAGGACACAAAAAAATCTCTTAAAGGTCCCTTTAGTATTCAACCGATAGAAAAAGTACCAAAGCCGGAAGTATTTAAAGAAACAAATGCAGAGTTAGAAAGAATGTTGTTTCTGTCTGATATGCTAACGGATTCATTTAACAATGCTGCAAACGCTGTTGCAAGCGCAATGTCCTCAAGCTTAATTCCATTTAGACAGGCGAACAGTGTACTGCAGATATTTATTAATGGTTTGGCCGAAGCAGCTATCAAAGCAATTATTCTAAAGATAATAATGAGTGGCTTAGGCTTTTTGGGTGGATTGTTAGGTTTTAATGAGGGAGGGGTATTTGCTTCAAAAGCATATGCAGACGGTGGTTTGGTTCGTGGTGTACCTGGTATTGATAAAAATCTTGCAAGATTAAGTGATGGCGAATTTGTTGTTAATGCAAAGTCAACTAAGAATTGGTTCCCTGTTTTAAATGCAATAAATAGTTCACCAGGTTATGTCTCGGGTGGTTATCATGGTAGTGGCAACTTTAATGCTCCTATAATTCAAACAATAGTTTTAAAATCTGATATAAAAGGTCGTGACATAAGATTATCTCAGGAAAGAATAACTACCTACAGAAGGAACTATATGTAGTGGCAAATCCTTAAAATATAAAGATTGCAAAACTACTATTGAAGGTTTGATAATTGAATAGTAATGAATGTCAGGGATAATTGATTTAGAATATTTGAATTGCCAGGATAAGGGAGTCAATTTGTTTGACTTTAAAAGCAGTTTTATCTTCAATTAAACATTCATTAAGCTGTTTTTAAAGTGTGAAAATTTTAAGATTTGAGGGGGTAAGAAATCGGAAAATTAAGTAGCTCTTAGGTCAAATTTCCGTTTTATGATGGCAATATTTCCGTTTTTTGATGGCACGTTACAATGATTTCTTGACAAAATTTCATATTGGATGTATATTAGCACTCGCAATTTGAGAGTGCTAATTAAATTCAAAACAAAATAAAGGAGTTCTAAATGAGCGAGATTAAATTAAAACCATTGGGCGACAGGGTTGTTGTAAAACCCGCTGCTGCTGAAGAAAAAACTGCCGGTGGAATTATTCTACCAGACACAGTAAAAGAAAAACCAGTTGAAGGAACAGTAGTTGCTGCGGGACCGGGCAAAGTTGCCGATGATGGCAAAGCTATTAAAATGGAAGTTAAAGTTGGCGATAAAGTTCTTTATGGAAAATACAGCGGAACTGAAGTTACTATAAATGGTGAAGAGTACTTGATTATGCGCGAGAGCGACATTTTTGGAATTTTGGGCAAGTAATAAATAATTATTAAAAAATAGAGGAAATAAAAAATGGCTAAATTAATTGTATATGATTCTGATGCCAGAACCGGTTTGAAAGCCGGAGTTGATAAATTGGCAAATGCTGTTAAAGTTACTTTGGGACCAAAAGGTCGTAATGTAATTTTAGAAAAAAAATTCGGTGCGCCGACAGTTACAAAAGATGGCGTATCAGTTGCAAAAGAAATTGAATTGGATGATCCTATAGAAAATATGGGCGCCCAAATGGTTCGTGAAGTTGCATCTAAAACCAGTGATGTCGCCGGTGATGGTACAACCACTGCTACTGTTCTGGCTCAGGCTATTTACAGAGAAGGATTAAAGAATGTTACGGCTGGCGCTAACCCTATGGATTTAAAGCGTGGTATCGATTTAGCAGTTACTAAAATTATTGATTACTTAAAATCAGTAAGTAAAGAAGTTGAAGGAAGAAACGAAATCGCACAGGTTGGTTCAATCTCTGCAAATAATGATAAAACAATTGGTGACTTAATTGCTGATGCAATGGAAAAAGTTGGCAAAGATGGTGTTATAACGGTTGAAGAAAGCAAATCTGCAGAGACAGTTTTGGATGTAGTTGAAGGTATGCAGTTTGATCGCGGATATATCTCACCTTACTTTGTAACCGATACAGAATCAATGGAAGCAATTTTAGAAGATCCATTTATTCTTATACACGATAAAAAAATCTCAGCAATGAAAGATCTTTTACCTGTACTTGAGAAAGTTGCCCAGCAAGGTAAAGCAATGTTAATAATTTCTGAAGATCTTGAAGGTGAAGCTCTTGCAACATTAGTTGTAAACAAGATTCGTGGTACACTTAAAGTTGCTGCGGTTAAAGCTCCTGGTTTTGGTGATAGAAGAAAAGCAATGTTAGAAGATATTGCAGTTCTTACCAACGGAACTGTAATCTCTGAAGAGCAAGGTTATAAATTAGAAAATGCAACGCTGGAGTATCTGGGTAGAGCGAAGAAAATAGTAATTGATAAAGATAATACTACCATAGTTGAAGGTTCAGGAAAAGCTGAAAATATTAAGAAACGAATAAATGAAATAAAAGCTCAGATCGATAAATCAACATCTGATTACGATAAAGAAAAATTACAGGAAAGATTAGCAAAACTTTCTGGTGGAGTTGCCGTTCTCAAAATAGGTGCTTCTACAGAAGTTGAAATGAAAGAAAAGAAAGCCAGAGTGGAAGATGCTTTACATGCAACACGTGCTGCTGTTGAAGAAGGAATCGTAGCAGGTGGTGGTGTCGCTTTAGTAAGAGCTTCTAATGTTTTGGAAAAACTAACCGGAGAAAATCTTGATCAGACAACAGGGATCAAGATAGTTCAAAAAGCACTTGAAGAACCATTAAAACAGATTGTGGAAAATGCAGGGCTTGAAGGCTCAGTAGTTCTTTGGAAAGTTAAAGAAGGTAAAGATGATTTTGGATTTAATGCAGCTACTGAAAAATATGAAAACCTGATTAAATCCGGAGTTATTGATCCTACAAAAGTAACAAGAACAGCACTTGAAAACGCTGCATCGGTATCTTCATTATTAATTACTACCGAAGCGGTAGTCTTTGAGAAAAAAGAAAAAGACCCGGCTATGCCAGCTATGCCTCCTGGAGGTATGGGCGGTATGGACGGAATGTATTAATAGACTTCATTCTGTTAAATTTACAAGGCGAGGTTTTCCCTCGCCTTTTTTGTTTTAAAAAATCGTTTTATTATGGCAGGATATTTGAACAAATCCATCAAAACGATTTTTATCATTCATATCGGTGGTATTTAAATGGATCTAAATATGACGAATGATTTGAAATCTAAAGAATTACTCACAAGGGGAGTAAAATCTTCAGAGATCTTAAAGCAAAATTCAAATCCAACGCCTGCAACAAGTGGAAATTACTTACTCAATTCAAGTAAAATTGAAATACTTTCAGTAAAGATGTTTAATCTAACTGAAAGTCTGCAATCAGAAATACGTACTTATTTACTTCAATTTGATCAATCCAGAACAAGTTATGTAGCTGCAGAATCAATTATCAAAAACCCGACCTATAAAAAAAGTGAATCCGAATTGAGAGGAGTAACTATTTGGTATTTGGAGGATGAAGAAGTCGGTAGAAATAATTTTAGTCTTAAATTGCAAAAAGATTGGGAACTTGTTGAGTTTGTTCAAAGCTGGGGAACACCCATACCCGGTTTTTGGAAACAAGGTGAAGGCAGAGTAGAAGTTTTATTAGAAAATAAATTGGTTTTAAATCACACTTTTCAGCTTGGGAGCTCTGAAATTTTTGATTTTGCAAATGATAATAAAAATGGCAATGAAACTTTAAATAAACAGATTACAAGTCAGCCTAAAAAAATCGAGCATCTTAATCAAACATTTTCAGGTAACATCACTCTTCCATCCCTATTTGAAGAATTCGATAATTTTGTTGGATTAAAAAATCTAAAACAATCTTTAAAGGATTTCATAACCTATCTTGATTTTGTAAAGGTAAGAAAAATTAATGGAATTGAAACTGAAGAAAGCATTTCCGCCAATTGTATATTCTTAGGAAATCCCGGTACAGGAAAAACGTCAATCGCAAGATTACTTGGCAAGTTTTTTAAATCTGTTGGATTATTGGAACATGGTCATGTTATAGAAGTGGATCGTGCGGATCTTATTGGTGAATTTATTGGGGAGACTGCTCAGAAAACAGAAAAAATTATTAACAAAGCTTTAGGTGGAATACTTTTTATTGATGAGGCTTATACTCTTAAAAGAGAACATAGCGGTCAGGATTTTGGGCAGGAAGCCATTGATATCATTCTTAAACGGATGGAGGATTATAAAAATAAATTTTTTGTTATTGCTGCCGGCTATCCTTTGTTAATGCAAGATTTTTTAGAGTCAAATCCGGGTTTAAAATCCAGGTTTACACATAATTTTACTTTTGATGATTACACATCTGAAGAGCTTGCAGAGATTTTTAAAATTTTTGCCGGTAAAGAAAAATATGTTGTATCAAAAGGGGCAGAAGAATTCTTATTGGATAAATTTGAAAAAATTAACAATAAAAGAGATAGTACATTTGGGAATGCAAGATTTGTCAGAAATATTTTTAATCAAACTAAAGTGGAGCTAAGTAAACGCTACCAGCAGCTGGAAGAGAACCAGAGGGATTATTCAACCTTAAATACTTTATCCAAAAAAGATATTCAATTAGCATTTTCAATTACAGAAAACGGAAATAATTTAGAGTTGTTCAATCAAAAAGCGGATAAATATTTAAGTGAAATAAATAATCTTGTTGGAATTGAAGATGTCAAAATTACTCTTAATAAAATTATTGCTTCCCTAAAAGTTGATAAGTTAAAAAAGGAAAGATCCATTTCTTCAATCCATAAAAATTTAAACTCAATATTTATAGCAGATCCGGGCGCAGGTACAACAACTGTTGCAAGATTATTCACTAAAAGTTTAAAGGAATTAGGCAGAATAAAACATGGACAGTTAATTGAAATTGACGGTTCTACTTTTTTTGGATTAAGCAAAATCGATGCGTATCTAACTATAGATGAAATTTTTAAACAACTCTCCGGAAATGTTATTCTTGTCAATGATGCGTTTGCCTCACTGCAATGTTCAAGTGATTTTAGTGATTCTTTATTACAATATTTCCTTAAAAAACTTTACTTGATGAATGATGCTACTGTAGCCATTTTAACCGGCACAGTGGAGGAAGTTGAATTATTAATAAATAATTTTCCAGTGCTTCAAAATCAATTTCCTAACATTTTTAATTTTGAACCTTATACGACCAGACAATTATTGGAAATAGCATTGAATATCTGTCAAAAGAAAAATTATCAGCTCGATGAAGGAGCATGGCAGCAAATGTTGGAATGGATAGTTGAATTAAAAAAAGAAACGAATAAAAACTTTTACAATTCCAGAACTATTAAAGAAATAATTAATAAAGCAATTTCTTATCAGGAAGAAAGAATTTTAGCCGAAAAGAATTTGACTGAAAGTGATATGATGATGATAAATTTTGAAGATCTAACTTCACTTCGTTCCGCAGGAATTTAATATTAGTGATATCCTGTCTATATTTATTATATCATTATTTTCTCATTAGCCTCAACAATAAATGCTTGAAATAATAAACGTAACTAAAAAATTTGGTTCATTTACTGCCGTTAATAACTTAAATCTTCATATTAAAACTGGAGATTTTTTCGGATTTCTTGGTCAGAATGGTGCCGGAAAAACAACTACCATTAAAATGATTTCCGGACTTTATAATCCAACTTCCGGTAAAATACTTATTAATGGATTTGATATAAATAAAGAACCAATTAAAGCAAAATCATTGATCGGATATATTCCTGATCAGCCATTTATTTATGAAAAACTTACCGGGCGTGAATTTCTTTTTTTTAGCGGAGGTCTTTATTCAATTGAGAAACAAATTTTAAAAAACAAAATCGATGAAATAATTGATAAATTGGAAATTGGTGATTGGGTGGATAAACGGACTGAAGAATACTCTCAAGGAATGAAACAAAGAATAACAATTGCCTCTGCCTTGCTGCATGATCCTAAATTATTAGTGGTTGATGAACCGATGGTGGGTTTGGATCCACAAAGTGCACTTATCGTTAAAAATATTCTAACGGAAAAAGCACAAAATGGTGCCGCAGTTTTTATGTCAACTCACAGTTTAAATGTTGCTGAAGAAATTTGTACAAGAATTGGGATTATAAAAGATGGAAATATGATTTTTTCAGACACGAAAGAGGTTTTAGAAAATATCAAAGGTAATGATAACCAAAATCTGGAGTCACTATTCCTTCAGTTAACTAAATAATGAAACATGTTTTTCACATACTTTTTTATAAAATTCTTATTTTCCTAAAAGTCAATTCACCATTTAATTTCTTATCAATATTAAAAAGTTTTGGCTCTGGTCTCGTGTACGTCGCTTTTGCATACGGTTGCTTTGTTATGACTTATAATACGATTGATTATCTGCTTGCAACTGTAAAGATCGGTTCGTTTCTTCTTCACAGATTTGTGCTTATAGTGTTATTCATTTTTTTTATAGCCATTAATGTCGGCAATATGGTCGTGTCTTTTTCAACATTGTACAAATCTAAAGAAGTGTTTTATTTAATTACAAAACCAATATCTTTTACAAAAATATTTCTTATAAAATTTTTAGATAATTTTTTCTATAGTTCAGCTACTCTTTTACTAATTATAACAGCAGTTCTCTTAGGCTACGGATACTACTTTAATTTAAACTTTTGGTTTTATACATTCGCTCTTTTTTTTCTTATCCTCCCTTTTATGTTTACAGCCGGAGCGCTTGGAGTAATTATCTTATTACTCGTATTGATAATGTCCGGTAAATGGGGAATAAAAAAAGTTATGATCAGTATAGGTCTGGTTTATCTGGTTAGCGTGATTTCATTTTACTTTATTAGTAATCCGATTCAGCTGGTTGAAAGAGTCTTCGATTATTATCCTAATATCGATCAGTACTTTGGATTTTTAGAAAACAGTAAAATAAAGTTTTTACCAAATTATTGGATATCAGAATCATTATACTGGATATCTCAACATAAAATTGAGAGAGCAATCCCATTTGTTTATGCAAACATTATCATTTCAATTTTTGTATTTGGCATAACTCTTTTAATAGCAAATAAATTCTATTACAGAACCTGGTTAACATCCCTAAAAGTGAATGCCGAATTAAAGAGTAAAACAAAAAATCGATTTTCTATTTTAGGATTTCATAAAAAATCATTTTTAAACGGGTTTGATGAATCAATCTTGAAAAGAGAATTTTTTCTGTTTTTTAGGGAGCCGAGTCAATGGCTTCATTTATTAGTAATGCTTTTTTTAATTACAGTTTTTATTTCAAGCATATCCGGAATAGATTTTATAATTACTAAAGCTTACAATGAATATTTAAAAACTCTGATTTATCTTATCGTATCGTTATTTAATATATTTCTTGTTGCTTCATTATCACTAAGATTTGTATTCCCACTGATTAGTCTTGAAGGTGAAGCTTTATGGAAGATAAGAAGTGCGCCGATAAATTTTAATGCTTTTCTTAAAAAGCGATTGACAATTTATTTCTTAATTATTTTTTTTATCGGACAACTAATTAGTTTTTTTTCAAACCTGCAATTTCCGATTGCTCTATCTTTAGTTGCACAATTAAATTCAGCATTAACTACTATAACATTAATTAGTTTAAATTTTGGTATGGGCGGCATCTTTACAAATTATAAAGAAAGGAATGCTATAAGATTGGCTTCATCTCCCGGTGCCTCAATTACCTTTTTATTTACTCTTCTATATCTATTAGTAATTATTATCGTGCTATTCATTCCTGTTTCAAATTATTTTTATGCTAAAGTACATGGAATAAATATATCAATCTGGAATTTACTAAGTACAAGTATAGTGCTTGCGGTACTTGCGTTAATAGTATCCTATACTTTTATTAAAATGGGATTAAAGTCATTCAGACAGGACGTCTGAAATTAATTTATAGAGTTGTAGAAATTACCATTTTGAAAACGGGATTCTCGCCAGATTAGAATTATAATATCTTTGATCACCTGTTACTTCTTTAGTAATCCATTTTGGAATTTTAATTAGTTGTTCTTCATATTGCAGTTCAATTTCTGCAACGATTAATCCTTCATTCTCTCCGATAAATCTATCCACCTGCCACAAGTAACCATCAACATCAATTTCAGATCTGAATTTTTCAATAATAGAGTTATCACAAAAATTTTTTAACATATAATCTGAATCGTTATATGGTATTTCATACTCAAATTCATCTCTCGTAATTCCCGATACTTTACCTTTGATTGTTAAATACCCTTTATTGCCTGCAACTCTGACTCTGATAGTTGGTTTGATGGAGTCAGTTAAATAACCCTGTCGAACCAGTATTTCTTTAGCCTTAACAGATAACCATTCATCAAAATCAACTAAAAATTTTCTTTCAATTTCCTTACTCATTCATTTAATCTCTTTTATCATTTCGTTTTGTAAAATGCTGTTACTCAACTGAATATTTCTACAGATAATAATTCCACCTTTTATCAGAATCACCCTTTAATGTTTTTTGTTCTATTATTTCAATTATCCGATCATTTTCAACGATTACCGCCGAAAGTTTATTCAATCCAAAAGCAGTTGTATCAATGTACAACGCATTTGAGTATTTTTCATAATTTACTTCTCTTCTATGCGTATGTCCGACAACCTGAAGTTTTCCGATATTCATTAATTGACCTCTGCACCAAACTATGCTGTTACGATCAAACAAATCTTCAGATAATATTTTTTGTAATTGAACTAAATCAGAAAGCGGTTCGGAGTTCAATTTATTTTTAAATGTTTTTGAAATTCCAGCGTGTGAAATAAAGCAGTCACCGGTGCAGATAAATAGCGGGGCATTTATAATAGCGTTAAGATGCTCATCAAGTAAATCCATTCTATGTTCGTAAGATTTGATTGTAGACTCTGAACCATTATGAGTCCACGCTTTACCCATTGGCGAATCCGGATCATTAAAGAAAGAGTAAAACATAAGATCATGATTACCGGGTGTAAAAGGAATTTGCTCTGATAGAACAAATTGGATTACTTCAAAACTATAGTTTCCCCTGTCAACAAGATCACCAACACAAAATATTTTTAAATCAGGATATTTATTTTTTATTTTATCTACTAATTGCTTTAGCGTGTAATAACATCCATGGATATCTCCAATTACAGCAACCATCATTTCTTAAATAAAAAAAGTTTCTTTGGCATACTTAGTCAACTCATCCCTAAATTTAGGATGAGAGATTGAGATCAAAGCTTTTGCTCTTTCCTGGATTGTTTTTCCCCATAAATTAACTGCGCCATATTCTGTAACAATATAATCTACATCACCTCTGGATGTTACCACACCGGCTCCGGATTTAAGTGTGGGAACTATTCTTGATATTGAATCATTTTTAGTAGTTGACGGTAACGCAATAATCGGTTTACCGCCCTCTGATTTTGAAGCTCCGCGTATAAAATCTACCTGCCCGCCGATACCGGAATACAGTTTTGTGCCTATAGAATCAGCACAAACTTGTCCTGTAAGATCAACTTCCAGTGCTGAATTAATTGCGACCATTTTATTATTCTTAGATATAATAAAGGGGTCATTAACGTATTCCTGAGGATGAAATTCTATAATAGGATTGTTATCTATAAAATCGTAAACCTTTTTTGTACCCAGCACAAATCCGGCAATAATTTTGCCCGGATGCAATGTTTTCTTTTCACCATTTATTACTCCTGCATCAACAAGATCAATCATCCCGTCTGAAAACATTTCTGTATGTATTCCTAAATCTTTTTTATCAAATAAGTATTTCATTACTGAATCCGGTATCGCACCAATACCCATTTGTAATGTAGAACCATCTTCAATTAGATCAGCTACATTTCTTCCAATTTTATCAAATACCGCTAAGATTTCCGGTGTTGTATCCGGATCTACTTGCGGAAGTTCTTTTAGTTCTTCGTCGTGCTCAACAATGTAATTAATTTTATTGATATGAATAAAACAGTCACCCAATGCTCTCGGCATATATTTATTCACTTGGGCAATAATTATTTTAGATTTTTCAGCCGGTGTCTTAATTGTTCCGACATCAACTCCATAGCTGCAAAAACCATGTTCATCGGGTGGTGAAACATTAATCAAAGCAACATCTGTGTTTATTCTGCCAAGCTTAAACAGCAAAGGTACTTCCGATAAAAATATTGGAATGAATTCCGATCTTCCTTCATTAATAGCTTTACGTGCATTAGCTCCGATAAAAAAAGCTTTATGTTTAAAATGTTTTTCCATTCCGGGTTGCAAATACGGCAGCTCACCAACGACCAAAATATGATATATGGTAACGTTTTCAAGTTCATCTTTTCTTCTTACCATTGCCCTAATTAATTCTGATGGGACAGCACATCCGGGTTGGACGATTACGTTATCACCTGATTTAATTTGTTTTACAGCTTCATCCGAGCTGACTAATTTTTGATTATAAATACGCAACAAATTTGTCGGTACAGGATTTTTTGTAGTTATTTCTTCAGTTGAAGTCATTTCGATATCTCTTTTCTAAAATTCAATTCGTTCGTTAGCTAATTACTTGAAAAAATATGTAGTCGTCTATATTCCACATTAAAAGTATGAGCAATAGATTCGTTACAACAATAGCCGTTATAAGTACAAACACCTTTTGATAGACCTAAATCTCCGAGAAGTGCATTTGACAATCCGTTTTCAGCAATATCCTGAATATAACCCAGAGAGGCATTATTAAGCCCATAGCTAGCGGTCCTTGACACAATAGCAGGCATATTAGGCACACAGTAATGAATTACATCGTGCATTCTGTACACAGGATCTGATTGAGTCGTAATATGGCTTGTTTCAATGCATCCGCCCTGATCAATAGATACATCCACAACAACTGAGCCCTTTTTCATATCTTTGATCATTGCCTCAGTTACGATGTGCGGAGCTTTTTCACCCTTAATAAGTACTGCGCCAATCAAAACATCGGCAAACCTTACTCCTCTTGAAATTGTATATGGATTAGCCATAACTGTAGTAACTTTTTTTCGGAAATTAATATCAACATTTCTAAGCCGATTCAAATCCCTGTCAATAACGATAACCTGGGCGCCTCTTCCGAGTGCAGCCCTGGCTGCTGTAACTCCTACTACTCCGGCTCCCAAAATCACTACTGCAGCCGGTGCTACTCCGGTTATACCACCAAGCAGAATTCCTCTTCCTCCTTCACTAAAACTTTCCAGATACCTTTCTGCAACCTGAATTGCAAGCTGTCCTGCTATTTCGCTCATTGAATGCAAAACCGGAAGCCGCTCTTCTTCTTCTATTAATTCATAACCGATAGCCGTTATTTTTTTCTTAAGCAGCTGATCAATTATTTTTCTTTTACCTATTGCCAGATGCAGGAAAGAAAAAAGTGTTTGATTATCCTGCAAAAAATCAACTTCAGTTTCTGAAAGCGGGGCGACCTTTACAATAACTTCGGCTCTTGCAAATGCCTCTTCTGCAGAATACACAATTTGAGCACCAGTTTTACGATATTCTTCATCACTAAAATGACTCCCCTCACCTGCTCCGCTTTGAATGTAAACTGTATGACCGGCTCTTACTAAAGCATCCACCCCTGCCGGGGCTAATGCAACTCTTTTTTCTTCATAAAGAGTTTCTTTAGGTATTCCAAATCTCATTTAATTTTCTCTTTTTTTTTTATTTCAAAATTACCAATGGAAATCTATACTATCAATCAACTAATTAACAATTACGGGGGTTAAGGCTTTCTTGCCCTCAAGAACAGCAATTATATTTTTTGCTGCCAGTATAGACATATTATTTCTGGCTTCAACTGTTGCGCTGCCAATGTGCGGAAGAACGATAACATTTTTAAGCTTATAAAATTCAATTTTTAAATTTGGCTCATTATCATAAACATCAAATCCTGCGGCAAAGAGTTTATTTGTTTTAAGCATTTCAATTAAAATATTCTCATCTATAATATCTCCTCTTGCAGTATTGATAAAAATTGCTGATTTCTTTAATAAACGCAGGTTTGAAGCGTTGAGCAGATTATTTGTTTTATCGTTTAAAGGAAGATGAATAGAAAGAATGTCTGCCTTTTTAAGCAAAGAGTTGAGCGGAATTTTTTTACCTTTTAATTTTTCATCAAGATATTTGTTGTGTGTGTTGGAGTAATAAATAATCTTACAGCCAAAAGAGTAAGCGCGTTCTGCTACTGCGCTACCGATTCTACCTGCACCAAGAATACCAAAATATTTATCACGTAATTCCACACCTAAAAATAATTTTGGCTTCCATCCAACAAACTTTTTATCACGAACAAATTTTTCTGCTTCGGGTAATTTTCTAGCACACGCAAGAACTAAAGCCATTGCAAGATCTGCAGTGGAATCTGTTAATACATCAGGAGTATTTGTTACGACGATATCTTTCTTTTTTGCATATTCTACATCGATATTATTAAATCCTACAGCATAGTTTGCAATGATCTTACATTTCTTCATACTTTCGATAACTTCTTTATCAATCCTATCAGACAATAATGAAATCAACGCATCACAATCTTTAACTTGTCTAATTAATTCTTTACGAGGTATTGGATTATCTTTTTTATAAACAGAAACCTCAAATCCTTTTTTCTGGAGCAAATCAATTACTGCTTCAGGTATTTCTCTAGTTATAAATATTTTCAAATATATTATCCAAATAAAAGCTTAACAATAAACAATGCACCGAGCATACCTGCTACATCAGCGGCTAATCCGGCAGCTAACGCGTGGCGGGTGTTTTTTATATTTACAGCGCCAAAGTAAACTGCTAACACATAAAATGTAGTTTCAGAACTTCCAAAAAATGTCGAAACCAAAATTCCAATAAATGAATCAGGTCCGTGTACGGCAATAATATCAGCCATCACACCAAGTGAACCGCTTCCTGATAATGGCCGCATCAGCGCCATAGGAAGAGCTTCTGCGGGCATTCCAATCGGGTCTGTAACAATTCGTAACACAGGAATTAACCAATTATCCATAGCACCACCGGCTCTAAAAATTGCTATTGCAACCAGCATCGCTACAAGATATGGAATGATTCTTATTGCAATATTAAATCCTTCTTTTGCGCCTTCCACAAATTGTTCATAAACTTTAACTTTTTTAATAACTCCGTATCCAATAAAAACAAAAATGAAAAACGGAATTGCAACTGTTGATATAATTTGAATCATATCTTTAAAGAAAGTTGGCGGAAGAAAACTAAATGCAGATGCAATTACAGAAGAAAATCCAGTAGCAAAGGTTAACACTAATATTGCAATTAATGAAAACACTGTAATCAAAAATTTAAGATTGCTTTTAAACCAGCTGCCATACCCGTTTTTTTCTATAGGAAATCGTTCAAAAAGTTTTGCAACTGTAAGTCCGGTAATTGTTGCACAGGTTGAGCCGAATAATGAAGTTGCAATTATTATTGTCGGATCAGCACTTCCAGCAGCGGCTCGAACTGCAATTGCAGTTGCAGGAATAATTGTCATTCCCGCAGTATTAATTGCTAAAAAAGTAACCATTGAGTTTGTTGCAGTACCCTTATTTGGATTTAAACTATCTAATTCTTCCATTGCTTTTAATCCAAACGGAGTTGCTGCATTTCCTAACCCGAGCATATTAGCTGATATATTCATCACCATCGCACCAACAGCAGGATGATCTGGCGGTACTTCAGGAAATAGTTTTTTTGTTATTGGTCTTAACCAGTTGGCAATTATTTTTATTAGCCCGGCTTGTTCTGCAACTTTCATCACACCAAGCCACATTGCCATTATGCCAATCAGTCCCAATGCAATTTGAACTGCTGTCCCCGCTATTCCAATTGCATCGTTTGTTACTCTTTTCATTCTAAGAAAACTGATTTTTTCAAAGTAAACTTTCGATAGATAGGTAATGCTGTCTTTCCGTGAAGTTATATTGGCTGTTGCTAATATATCATCGTCTTTACCGGATGCCTTTGCAATTCTTTGAATAAATTCAGGAGAAGTTTCTTTTGTTTTAAGATAAAGCTGAATTGATTTTTTATCCTCCGAAAATGAGCCAACCCCATCTATTCTTACATTTTCTGATTCATTAGCAGCAAAGAATTTATTATAACTATCCTTTGTAATTTCAACTTCGCAGTCAAAACCACCTCCGGATTTTACTGACATTGATTTTATTGTTGCAGCAATAGGTACATTATTATTATATGTGTTCTGGGTGATATCAGAAATATCTATAAAAAGTGCGGAAGCAAGTCCAAGAAAAAGTAGAGAGATCCAAACATAGTTTAACAAGTTAATTCTCCCTTATTTATATAGGAATAAATTAGAAAATGAGGATTAAATGCCTTCTTCGATCTGTGCTTTGATTTCTTTTGTATCCAATAAAATAGGTTTAAGATTTTCACTTATTTCATACTCTGCCGATTCAATGGATGGAGAATATTTTAATCGATACAACTGAATAACCTGATCTTTAAGCTTATTATCATCAACATCTTTTATCTCACCATTAATAGTTATGTAAGATAATCTATAAGTAAATTCTGAGTTTTGTTCTGAAAGTTTGCTGCTTGATGAAACAGAGAAACTACCTGAAGATCCATATTTAACATGTTCGAAATTTTCATCGGTGTTATCAAGAAAAGTGTAAATGTTTTTATCAAGGTAGATAAAATTACAAGCCAATTGCATTAACTTTTCATTATCCAGATGAATACAAAGCACACCTGATGGAGCAAGTATGAGTTGTTTTTCTATTTCTTTTATATCTCTTATCTGGGTTATTTGCTTTTTCATAAGTTAAGTTTTTTATCTCCCCTTAATTAATAATACATTTATTTGTCAAACCGGAAAAAGGACAAACTCTGCAATGTTCAGGATTTTTTTCGTGATTTCTCATTCTTATTGCGTTTATAATACTTTTTATTTCCTCTTCAAGTTTTTTCATTTGATTTCTGTCAAAACGCAGGTTCACAATATCATCAGGATGTTTTACAAAAATTAAATTACCCTCAAAGTTGTTAAACCTTATAAATAACTTGCTTGCAATATATAAATAAAATTTCAATTGCATTAAGTAATAATTTGCATGTTTTATAATTTCTTTCTTTTCAATATCGTCAGTTTTATAGTCATAAATTAAAATTTTATCTCCATCAAAAATTATTTTATCTATTATCCCGTGTAAAAAATAATCTTCATCGGCAACATATATTTCAAATTCGTTTTTATAATTTGCTGCATTAGAAATGTCTGAATATATCTTCGATTTTTTAAATGCTTCAATATCAGTTTTTAATCTCAAATGTAGTTTTGGATTGAGGTTTTGATTATTATTTCCGGAACCAATCTCTGAAACGATAAAATTATCTAAATCATCAGTATTTATTGATTTTTCCATCGCTTTATGAAAGAGCCTGCCATATAATGAAGCATCGTAATCGATATCCTGATTTTCAAAAGTCTCAAATCTTTCATCTGTTAACTCCGACTTTTCTTCCTCAGAATTATCAGAAAAAAATCTATAGCCGCTTTGTTTCCCGGATAATTTAAAATTCAAATAATCTGAATTAAACTTTCCAAATCCGTATTCATAAGTTAATAAGTATTTCAAAGGACATTGACTATAAATAGAAACTTTAGATGCTGAAATTATTTCTCCTTTTTCATGCGAATGTAATGAAGCAGGATTTATTACAACATTATTATAAGGTCTAATTGAGCTTTCAATTTCTTTGAATTTTTCATCAATCCCTGATGTAAGAGGTATATTCAGATTTATTTGTTCTGTCTTATTTATATACTTTTTTTCTATAATAGACAACATTTCTAAATTTTCAGTAAATGCAATTTCATCAGATAAAAAATTATTTTTTAATCCCTTCGCTAAAAGATCAATGAATGAATCCTTCTTAAAATCAGATTTTGTTTTTATTGCAGTTGTAATATAAAGTTCATCTTTTGCACGAGTTAATGCTACATATAACAATCTTTTAAGTTCAGCATTGTTTTTATTTTCTTCAAAATAATTATAAATAGAATTGACCGGTGCACTAAGATAATCTTCCAAATAATTTTGATTAATAGGAACTTTAGTCAATAAACCAAATTTCTTATCTATTTTAACTTCACCTGATTTTATTGAAGCTGAAATTCCGCTTTCATCTGTTTTGTACAAAAACACTACCGGAAATTCCAATCCTTTTGCCTGATGAATTGTCATCATTTGAACTGCATCTGCATTGGAAGTAATTGCAGCCTGAGCTTCATCGGTCAATCCAGCTATAGAATCCTTCATGAATGTTAAAAAATCATAAAGATTTCTAAAACCAACAGCATTAAAATTTCTTGCAATGTTAATAACTTTATTTAGATTGGCAATCTCCTGATAACTATCATTTCTGGTAGAAAGAATCGACAGGAAATTTCTATCTGTAACAATTTTATAGATTAAGTCAGGCAGACTTATTGAACTGCTGATTGAAATATTTTCAGTTAATAAATTATAAATTTCTGATAGATCTTTTTCATCCTTCAAAAATGTTAATTTTTTCCAAAAACTCCTGCCTTTGTTCAGAGAGATTTCAAACAATCTGGAATCTGATACATTAAAAAATGGTGAACGTAATAAACCCGCTAATGCAGTGCTGTTATTTTCATCAGCAAGAAATGATAAGTAGTTAAATATATCAGAAATAATCTGTTTCTGATAAAATCCTGTTCCACCCACAATTGAAAAAGGTATTTGATATTTTGTAAATACTTTTTCAAGATCGGCAAAATATTTTCTTTTTCTAACCAGTACAGAAATATCTCTAAGATTATATTGATTGTTAGTAATAATAGATAATATTTTTTTTGCAACTAACTCAGATTCGGAATTAGTCGAATTATCCTCATCCTCCCGGGAAATCAAGAATTCAACGTGTCCCTTCTTATCATCAACGCGGGCACAAACCAGATCAGTAGCAGGAACTTCACCCAACGTTTCATCCGGTTCATTAAACAGGTTTTTAAAAATGTGATTGCAAAAAGCGCAAATAGCTGGAGTCATTCTGAAACTGTCCGGCAATACCAATAAATTTTTATCACCGACAGAATTTTTTATATCATTTCTGGTCTGATTAAAAATTTCGATTTCAGCATCACGGAATTTGTAAATACTTTGTTTCTCATCGCCAACGATAAATAATTTACCACCTTTTAAATAATCAAGAATTGGCAAAAATATTTGATACTGAATTTCATTAGTGTCCTGAAATTCATCCACCATAATAAAATTATATTTTGCAGTTAATGCTTTTTTAACATCACTATTTTCCAATAGTAGTTTTGTATGCAGAAGTACATCTTCATAGTCGATATAGCCTTCGTTTCTTTTTTTATCCGCATAATTATTCAAGGCAAATTCGAAAAATGTTAAAAGAGTTTTTCCAAGGCGGGCTAATTCCAATTCTATCTCTTTGTGATTATCCGGAATTTGAAAAGTGTGAAGAGTCTTCATCAAAACTTGAACATTACTAAGTTCAGCCGGAATCGAATCCGCCTGTGCATTTTTCAAATAGCCACGAGTTCGAATTAAATATTTATCTGTAAATGCAAGATTTCTTATATCATTTAAAAGATTAACTACATTTTTAAGATTGCTTTCTGTATAAAGTAATTTAGCTTTACCTTTGATTTCGATTGCGTTTTGATTTTTAGAATCTTCTTCCAGCACTAATGAGTTAATGATATTTAAATTTTCTATAAATTGATTTTTCAGTTTGTTCCATATTCTAAAAAAATTTTTCGAAAATTCTTCGTAAAATAAATCTGCTATATTTTGTTCAGAGAGCGAATAAATTTTCTGCCTTATAGTAAAAACATTCTTACGATTCTTTATCAAATTTATCAATTGCTTTTGCAGTTTACTTTTGGAAGAAAATATTCTGATCAGGTATTTTAATTCTTCATTAATCAATTCATTTTCAAAGGAGGTCCGAATCATTTCTTCGACCGAAAGTTCAATCAATTCTTCAGATAAATTTTCATCAATGGGAATGAAACGCGCATCAAGTTCAGCCTCAACAGGATACTCGCGCAAAATACTTATACAAAAAGAGTGGATGGTAGATATATTTGCAGATACTAATTGCCTTCTAATTTTTTCAAGTTTCTTTTTATCCTGAATGTTATTAGGATCTTTAATTCTTTCTTCTATGAGAACAGAAATTTTTTGATAAAGTTCGCTGGCAGCTTTTTCTGTAAATGTAATTGCTGCAACTGTAGAAATTTCCAGATTATCTTTTATAAGTGCATCAAGATATTTTCTGGCAAGAACAAAAGTCTTGCCGGATCCTGCATTTGCGGTTAAAGCCAAATGCCCGGCAGTCTGTAATGCTGATTCCTGATGTGGAGTTAAAATATTCATTTAAATTTTTAGGAATTATTTTTTACAGGAAATTCAATTTCAAATACTGTACCCTGCGAAGAACTGTCTTTCAAAAATATTTTGCCATTAATACTTTCCATAAATCTTTTAGCCATGCTTAATCCTAAACCCATTCCTTGCTTTTTAGTAGTAAAATGCTCGTCAAATATTTTTTCTTTATCATTCTCATTAATACCTTTACCATTATCGCTTAAAAACACAATATATTTATTATTATCTAACTTCAAATCAATTCTAATAGATGTTGCTTCAGCTTGCATTGCATTTCTTATTAAATTTATAAACATCCTTCTTAATTGACTAAGATCTGCATCAACAATTGCATTAGTTAGTTTTGTATTAATTATAATAGAAGCTTTTTCATGCATAAACATATTTACAGTATCATTTAAAACTGAAAACATATCGACAGGCTCAATTTTCAAACTAGGCATTTTTGCAAATCTTGAAAACTCTGATGCAATTTGATTGAGATTATCAATTTGATTTAAAACAGTATGCGAAACTTTTTCAAACAATTTATCAAAGTCTTTACTTTTATCTTTATAAGAGATAATAAGCTGCTGCAAAGCCAATTTCATAGGAGTTAATGGGTTTTTAATTTCGTGGGCAACTTGTTTAGCCATTTCTTTCCATGCTGCTTCCCTTTCCATTTCTGCAAGTTCAATCTGATTCTTCTTCAGTTCAGAAGTCATTTGATTGAATCCATCAAATAAATCTTTTAGTTCTCCCTTTTCTTTATGATTAATTTTTATATTAAGATCACCTTTACTAACGGCATCCGTTGCTTCGGTTAATCTCTGAATCGGTTGGGAAATTTGATTGGCAAATAGTGTACTTATTATGATAATAATTATTACAGCAAAAGAATAAATTCCAAATATGATTACATTAATTTCTGTTGTTGAAAATAGTACTTTTATTTTGTTAAAAGCATCATTAACAGATAAAATATAATCTTTATCTTTTACACTAATTACCCGGTAATAAGAATCAAACTTATAATTATTAAGCATTTCAGATGCAACATACTCCTGATATCTTAAATAAGTGAGATGATAATATGCTTTTGGATTTAATTTTCTATCAAACAAACCTATTCTATTATAAATATCCTTGGAATTGTAAATCTGATCAGTAGATTCGTACAGAGCAAATGAAATTCCCAATTCACGTGCGGCATTTTCTGACGCAGTTTCAATATTTCGATTTTTATTTTTTTCGAGCTGACTTGTTAAATGTTTTTCAATATAATTTGCTCTCTGACTTAATTCATTCTTAATACCCTCTTTAGCTCTTTCACCGACTATTTTTGTATTATATAATGCTAACACTACAACCGGAATTATGGAAATTACCAGAAATGCAAAAAGTAATTTAGATTTAAAGCTTGGATTATATTTTCTGAATCTGCTGATAAGAATTATGATGAAAGCTATAATGATGAACAGTGAATGTACTATGAATATTTTAAAGAAGTTAAAGAGATTCCATGAAAAGGCTTTTTCTTCGATTGCTACGGTAGTTGTAATACTAGACCCGTTATTAAAAATTCTTATCAGATAGGTCTCGTAATTTTCAGAATCAAATCTAATTTTAAGCCAGGCATCATTATAAAGACTATCTACTTTTGTATTTAGTATTTTTTTTATCTGATCTCGGGATGGATAAATATCGCCATAAACCTGATTTAATTGTGTACCATTGAATTGAAATATTTTCAGCTGCTTTACATCAATTACTCTGTTTAGTATAGACAGGTTTGATTCAACAAAATCAGGATAATTAACTGCACCAATGGATTTAATATCAAAACAAACGAAAGCAGAAACATATCCTTTAGTTATTCCCCTTTCTTCAATTTTAATAAGAGCTGCATAATATTTATTAGCAATATCTTCCTTCTTTTCAAGTTCAACAATGTTTATTTCGTCTTCATTACTCAAATAATTAAAAATTTTTTTATCAGGATTTAATCCCACAAAATATTCACCTATAACATTTTTAAATCTATCATAAAATCTTATTCCAGAATTAAGTGATTCCCTTTGCATTGGACTGCCCGCCCAGATTTTAAATGCCATGGCATCAAAATTAGCATACCTATCGCCAAATATCTTTACAATATCGTTTCTGCTTTTTACATCTCTTAGTGTTTCATCCAGCATAAAAGATAACAAATTAGAATCAGCTCTATTTATTTCAATTGCTGTAGTTTTTAGCGATTCCCGTTCTAATTTTGTATTAAAATAGTTTAAAAGAGATATTGAAATTACCGATCCAATCAACAATACAAATAGATAATTATAAACTGAGTTTTTATTTTTAAATGTAATTTGATAATAGAGGAAAAATAAAAGTGCGACAAAGATTAACAATTCAACAGGATTTATAAGCGGGTCTTTACTGCTATAGAATGAAGCAAAAATAATTATTGCAACCGATAGCAGGATAAGTGATAAATTAATTTTACTTAATTTCTGAATATTAAGATTTACATATTTTATGATCAGGTTGAGCAGGCCAACTATTGCAAGAACAGATGAAAACGAAATCAAGAGCATATTAAAGTTCATAACAACTGAAGGCAGGTCCGGAAGAATATTAGGCTCTTTAAAATATCTAATGGTTGAATCAAAGATGATGCTTCTGATGGAAGCACTTAATCCGCGCAGAATCAAAAAAATCAAAACTGATAAAACCACAGAAATTGCGTAACCAACAAATTTGTGATTGAGTGCTTTTGAAGAATTCAGAAATTTTTTTGTGTATCTGAATATCTGAATTGCCAATAAAGTTATAAAAAGAACCGTTGTTAGAAATTCAATAGGTGATTTAACAATTCCCCAGGCAAATGCAGATGAAAAATAGGATGGATCTGATAATGGACCATTTATAAAGTTAGACGGAAATCCAACAGCAAAAATTATAGCTCTAAGTGCAGATAAGTATACTATAAGTAAAAATAATTTAAATAAATAGGAATCCAGTTTTTTGAAATCGTTATTTAATCCTAGTCCAACAAATATTAGTGCTAATACAACAAGCAGAGATTGAATTTTGGAGGCTGTATCCTTTATCTGTGAGACATAACTGCTTAATAACGGTTTTGTAAATGATACCATCCCGATTTTATTACTCTTTGTATTTAACAATTCAAAAGAAAATATTCTTCCATCTTTTGAATGTTCAGCGAATGGAGAATAATCAATCGTGAGATCAGTATGATATCTGGATATTAATTCAGATTTGAAACTAATATTTTTTGAGTATTGATTATTTATTTTATATTTTTCTTCAATTGGAGTGGAGATAGAAATATAAAATATATCTGATTGAAGATGAGTTGTATCAATAATTGCAAGATAATATAGCAGATCCTTTGATAAAAAGTATGTTTCGCCTAACGGAAAACTTAATGGAAACAGTTCATTTTGATCTATCGCAATTACCTGGTTCCACGCAATCAGTTTACCGTTTGGTGCAAATATTTCAATTGAGTACCCGTCAAATATATCATCATTTATCAGTTTAACTATTTCTTTATATGATTCATTTTCAGGCGCAAGTGATTTTCTTAAATCTTTTCTAACAATATCTAATTTTTGTTCAAGATCATTTTGTTTTTTATTAAAGTCAGACTCAACAGATATTTGAAGCTTTGAAATTTCACCCGTTAAAATATTACTCCAGTTATCTTTTGCATTATTTAAAAATGATTCAGTGATAATACCCGAGACAGCCAGTATAATTAAAATAAAAAAGACGATAGAGAAATATTTCCTATCGCCTTTAAACTTTTCAGTTATCTTATTAAGCATTAGTTAATGGTAAATTGAGTTATGTTCCAATTGTTGCCTATTTTTTTTAGAGAAATATATACTTGAGCAGAACTCCGCTGACCTCGATTATCATAGTTGTATTTCCCGGTAGCGTAAGAATTATTTGTATCGTATTTGATATGATCAAATTTGAAAGAAATAACTCTGTACAGCTTAAAAAAATCATCTATAACATAAAATGCCTGATTATTACTGTAGTATCCATTAATACCGTTAGAAAAACTAAAATAAGTTTGTTGTCCAAAATATTTTGAAATTTTTGTTACTTCAGCTTCTCTTATGCCTGTTTCTATTTCTTTAAAGATTAATTCACCTTGCTGAGTATTTTTATTTGAGTCATTTTTCCTAATTAAATTAGCATTTTGAGGATATAAAAATGTGGTGAGAAGAAGAAGAATAATTATGTATGTATATTTTTTCATATTAAATGATTGTGTCGTGAACTCATTTTTCAAACTAACAAAACAAGTCCACGACAAAAGTAATAAAATCTTAATTATCTAACCAACTCCAATTTATCTAACTTACGATCAGTACTTTTAACAATTGGCTTTAGTTGTGGTTCACCTTCAACTAATTGGAAAGCCCAATCAAATACTATTCTGTCAGCAGTTATATTCTTTACTCTTATTTTAGCAAAGTGATTGTCATAAGTCCAGATTACATAAGTGTGCCCAATTTGTGCAATCTCTTCTTTATTTGGATTCCATCCATTTAAAGGAGCATAAGGAATATCATAAATATCTGAAGTCAATCCCATATCTTGTATATCTGTATCGTCATATACTCTTATATAACCCGTTCCTTGATAAAGTTCAAAGAAAAAATCGGTTTCCAGATCATCATAAGGAACAGTTGAATAAGTTGTAAATGTGTATCCAGAATTATTTGGGAATCTTATATAATCAAATATTGATTGATTAAAACCTTCAGGTCTTGGTGTGGAATAGATTACATCATAACTAAGTTCACTTTCGTTACCGTTGTAATCATAAGCTGCAACAGCATAATAAGTCTTTTTTCCATTTTCGGCACCAAGATCAGCAAAGTAAGTTCCGGATGTTGAGCCAATTAAAGTATATTTTCCTTCATATGTATAATTGTAATAAACATTGTATCCGGCAACATCGCTTTCTCTGTTCTGATTCCAATAAATATCTACTCTATTATCGCCATTAAGAACTTGAATTCCACTAGGTGGAGATGGAGGCGTATAATCGTTATAATATGAATCGTTAACATCACAAGAACTCAGAATTAGAGTTGCAAGGATTATAGTTGCGAAAATTGATAGCTTTTTCATTTTGGTCACCTTTACTGTGTTTTCATTTTCAGATAAGATTATCCAAAATAAATGCCACATAAAAACGCTGTTATTGGTAATTAAACGAAGGATATTTAAACAAATTGTACATTTAATTGAACAATGTTGAACAATTATTTAATCCGAAAGTTGGGAGGCTTAGATTTTAGTAAAACTTCCTTCAATAAACATAATACCTTTATTTATAACTCCGAATGATCTTCCAGTTAGTAACCGCTTATCAAAAGGAGAATTTGATGATTTTGATAAGAATTTTTTCTTATCAACTGTCCAAACAGCATCAACATCTAAAATTGTTAAGTTTACAACTTCACCCAGCTTGATTTCAGGAACGGGTAGATTAAGAATTTTTCTAGGATTGATTGAAAGTTTTTCAACCATCTGCTCCAGTGATAATATTTTTTTGTGATAAAGTTCTGTGAAGGCTAACCCAATTTGAGTTTCCAATCCTATTATTCCATTTGGAGCGTACTCAAATTCCATTTCTTTTTCTTCCAAAGAATGTGGAGCGTGATCTGATGCTATGCAATCAATTGTTCCATCTTTTAATCCTTTTATGATTTCATCAACATCAGCTTTTGTTCTTAACGGCGGATTCATCTTAACATTTGTGTCATAGGTTTTAACTGCATCGTCAGTTAATGTAAAATGATGTGGAGCAACTTCAGCGGTAACCTTAATTCCTTTTTTCTTTGCATCACGAACCATCTCAACAGATTTTTTTGTACTTATGTGAGCAATATGAATTTTTGAATCTGTGTATTCCGCCATTAATATATCGCGCATAACAATTAAATCTTCTGCAACAGAGGGAATTGGAGGAAGACCAAGCAAAGTTGAGTTTATGCTTTCATTCATCGCTCCGCCTGCAAGTGATTCATCTTCACAGTGTTCGATGATTGGAAGATCAAACATCTTTGCATACTCGAGTGAGCGTTTTAGAATTGAAGCAGTTTTGATAGCAATTCCATCATCAGAAAATCCAACCACACCTGCATCCTTTAACTCAGCCATCGGAGAAAGAACTTCGCCTTTTCTTCCTACAGTTGCCGCCCCAACCGGATAAACATCAACCAAATGATTTGTAGATTGTTTTTTTATTAATCCTACAACTTCTGCAGAATCAATTGCCGGATCAGTATTCGGCATACAAGCAATTCCAGTAAACCCGCCATTTGCAGCGCTGTTGCATCCTGTTACAACTGTTTCTTCATCTTCCCTACCTGGTTCACGTAAATGAACGTGCATATCAAAAAATCCGGGAACGATATATTTTCCATCCAACTCAAAAACTTTAGCATCCTTTAGCTCTGCTTCAGTTAGTTTGCCGATGTTTTTAAATTTGCCATCTTCAATTAAAACGTTAACATTTTTCTCATTAACATTTTGGTAAGGATTTAAAATATTTAAGTTTTTTAATACTACTTTCATTTTCAAAACTTTCTAATTAAGTGTTCCGAGTAAATACAGCACTGCCATTCTAACGGCAACTCCATTTGTAACCTGTTGTAAAATTATTTGCGAGTTTCCGTCTGCAACTTCTGATGATATCTCAACGCCCCTGTTTATAGGGCCAGGATGGAGTATCAAAATATCTTTACCATTTTTTTCTAATCGCTCTCTATCAATTCCAAAGTACTTGGAGTATTCTCTTATTGAAGGAAAATACTCACGTGCTTTTCTTTCCAACTGGATTCGCAAAACATTAAGCACATCATTTTCCTGAATTGCTTCATCGATATTATGAATTACATCCACACCAAGTTCATCCAGGAATTTAGGAATCATAGTTGAAGGACCGCAAACAGAAACTTTGGCTCCCATAGTTTTTAATCCGTAAATGTTTGAGAGTGCAACTCGGCTATGAGCAACATCTCCAACGATACAAACTTTTAATCCTTCAAGCCTGCCAAGTTTTTCACGGATAGAATACATATCAAGTAATCCTTGTGTAGGATGCTCATGAATTCCATCACCAGCGTTTATAACATTTGAATCAGATAACTTGGTAAGCATCAACGGAACTCCCGCGCAAGCGTGCCTGACGACAATCATATCAACCTTCATAGCTTCGATATTTCGCACTGTATCTTTCAATGTCTCACCTTTACTAACACTGCTTCCGGAAACTGCAAAGTTTACTGAATCTGCAGATAGTCTTTTTTCTGCGAGTTCAAAAGAAATTCTTGTTCTTGTTGAGCTTTCATAAAAAAGATTTACAACAGTTTTGCCTTGCAGTGTTGGAACTTTTTTAATTGGTCTTTCAAGTATTTCACGGAAAGTTGTAGCGGTGTCTAAAATTAATTGGATATCTTCTTTAGGAACATCCTTCAGACCCAATAAATGCCGGCTTGATAATGACATGTTTCTTTATTTCTTTTCTGATTCGATAATGTAGATGGCATCTTCACCATCGTGTTCTTTAATTTTAACTTTTATTTCTTCGTTTTGGGATGTAGGAATGTTTTTGCCAACATAATCAGCACGAATTGGAAGTTCACGATGACCTCGATCAATCATTATGCAAAGCTGGATCGAAGCCGGTCTACCCATATCCATAATTGCGTTTAATGCAGAGCGAACTGTTCTTCCTGTAAATAAAACATCATCAACCAGAATTATATCTTTTTCATTTATGTCAAAAGTTATATTTGATACAGAAACTTCCGGTTGTTTTAATCTTGTTCTAAAATCATCTCGATAGAGCGTCACATCAAGCACTCCGAATGGTATATCAGTGCTGTCAATAATCTTAATTTTTTCAGCAATTCGTTTACCTAAAAACTCACCGCGAGTTCTCATTCCCATCAAAACTAAATTGTGTGAGCCTTTATTTTTTTCAAGAATTTCGTGCGCCATTCTTGTAAGGATTCGGTCAAATCCTTCAGCATCTATTATTTTTGATTTTACATCCATATACAAAAAAGCCTCTTCGGATTAATTATCCTCAGAGGTTACCTTATTTTTATTTTACTTTTAATTTCTTTCATCCTTTTCCATCTCGCGGGATAGAGTTAAAGGTTAATTTTTATTTGAATCAAACTTAAGGGTATTAATTTTTAAAGTAAAGAATAAAACAGCTTTGATTGAAAATATTTTTATATTTGCGGAGCAGATAAACACCTTTTTCGGGGTGTAGCCCCGATCAGGAATCGGGTTAAACTCCGCCCGGTAGCGCGTCCCGATTGGATCGGGAAGTTCGAAGGTTCTTTCAAATAATTTTCTTTCTACACTTGTTTTTCGGGGTGTAGCGCAGCCCGGTAGCGCGCTTCGTTCGGGACGAAGAGGCCGTAGGTTCGAATCCTATCACCCCGACTTTTAGAATTAATGGAATTACTTTTATTGTAGAAGAGGTCGTTGGTTCTCCCAAAGGGATTCCTTCGGAAGAATCCTATCACCCCGACTTTTGGAATTAATGGAATTATTTTTATTGTAGAAGAGGTCGTAGGTTCTCCCAAAGGGATTCCTTCGGAAGAATCCTATCACCCCGACTACCTAAAATGGAATGCTCGAGTGTTGAAATATTAAAATAATGGAGTTAGAATTGTAGAGTTTTATATCTGTTATTTATGATTTATTGTCTAACTCTTGTTTTTGTCATTTCGATCCCGATTTATCGGGAGAGAAATCTGTCAGTAATATTGTAGAAGATTTCTCAGTCGAAGACTCCTTCGAAATGACTCTTTTGTATTTCGCAATAAAGTTTTTTGAGATTTGAAATTCCATTATTCCTGTCGTAATATTTGATAACAATAAATACCAAGAAGTCATGGCACAAAATCACTCATTCGATATAGTTTCTGAAATTGATTTTCAGGAAGCAGATAATGCCGTTAATCAGGCATTAAAAGAAATTCATCAGCGTTATGATCTTAAGGATTCTAACACCGAACTTGAGCTTAACAAAAAAGATAAGCTCATTACTATGAATACAAAGGATGATTATTCGCGTAAATCAGCCCTGGATATTTTAGAAACAAAGTTCATTCGCAGAAATATCTCCATTAAAGCTTTAAAGTATAATGAACCGGAAGCCGCCTCCGGTGGAAGACTTAAACAAGTTATTAATCTTCAAAGCGGAATCTCAAAAGAAAACGCCAAGATTATTACCAAGCTGATTAAAGAATCCAAACTAAAGGTTAGTGCACAAATTCAAGATGAGCAAGTTAGGGTTACAGGTGCAAAGATTGATGATCTTCAATCTGTTATTACTATCGTTAAAGAAGCTGAATTGGACTTCCCTACCCAGTTTGTGAATATGAAGTAGATTTATTTTTTTTAAAATTGGTAGCCGCAAGCTTCAGCTTGCGAAATATGCTATGCAGATAAGGAATCTCATAAATTTTAGATTGTAAACTTTTACTTCATTTTTCCTCAACCTGAAGGTTGAGGCTACCTATGAAAATAATTAGAGAGAAAAGACATAGGCTTATTGAAGAAATTTATATTGGAGAAAGACCAATATCTTTTACCTTATGCATTAAAGATAGAAAACAATATTTTACAAATGATTCTTCCTTCCAAGTTTTTGAGCAAATGCTATTAGATGAATTGAAATCTTTTGATTGTTTTGCTTTTATTTATTTGTTTATGCCTGAACATGTGCATTTAGTTTTAGGTGGAAACAACTCTAATTCCAACGTTAAAAAATGCTTGGAAATGTTTAAACAAAAATCAGGATATTATCTGAGCAAGAATTCAAAAAACACTTATTGGCAAAAGGATTATTACGATCATATTCTTCGAAGTGAGGAAAATCTTGAGATTCATTTAAGATACATTCTCAATAATCCTGTGCGTGCAGGTATTACTGATTACTGGAAAAAGTATCCTTACAAATGCTCAACAATTTATAACTTGAATGAATGGGATTAGTATATTTTTTTTGAGATTGGTAGCCGCAAGCTTCAGCTTGCGAAATATGCTATACAGATAAGGAATCTCATAAATTTTAGATTGTAAACTTTTACTTCATTCTCATCAACCTGAAGGTTGAGGTTACAAAACCAAAATCAACTCGCATAAGCCAATCTTAATTTTTCTTTATCGATTCCTTCGAGCAGCATAAAATCTTCTTCACTTATCTTTTCTACATCACCAAAATATTTGTTGTCCACGCTGTCTTTTTGGTCCGCAACTTTTACAGACGTAACAGACAAAACACTAAGCTTACTTACAACAACATTTGTAGCATCGCTCTCATCAACCTTACCCTCAATAATATAAGGACCCATAGACATTGTATGCTCGGCAAATTTCTCATACTCGCGCGGAAAAATTACTGCTTCAAAGGTTCCCGTTGTGTCTTCAAGTGAAAGGAATTTCATTATATCCCCTTTGCGTGTTTTTATTCTTTTAGATGTCATATACCATCCAATTAACCTTACGTTTTTGCCGCGATGTTTATTCAAATCCCTTGCTTTAACTATTGCAGAATGCTCGGTAAAACTCCGGTAAAAATATAGCGGATGCCGTGTTACCATATAATCAAACGTTTCATACTCTGCTTTACAAATTTCTTCAACGCTAAAGTTTATGTTTGTCTTTACTTCATTTTCCATCACAAAAGTTTCGTGCAAGAAAAGATCGTTATAACTTTCATTAAGAATTTTTCTTTTGTGGATGTAAATATCCAGCAGACGTAAAAGCTCTGGCCTTGTTTTTTTAAAGCGCCCCATCGCTCCGCATTTTATAAGTATAGATGTTTCTTCAAATCCCAACTTTGTGCGGATAAGAAAATCCGCCAGCGAATGATACTCACCATCATTTTTTCTTTCATCCAATATTTTTTGAATAGAGTTACGCGAGAGATTTTTTATTGCCATCAAACCAATCCGAATTTCATCTTTCTTTCCAGAGTACTCGTAATTGCTTTTGTTGATACACGGAAGATGCATCTTCAATCCCAATCGTTTACATTCCCACACATAAACAGCAGCGGAATAAAATCCGCCCCGATTACTTAAAACACTTGCCATAAACTCTGCAGGATAATGCGATTTAAGAAATGCAACCTGGTACGAAAGCAAAGCAAATGATGCACTGTGAGCTTTACAGAACGAATATCCTGCAAAAGATTCTATTTGCCTCCACAACTCTTTTGCTTGTGTATCGCTAAGCCCTTTATTCTTGCAGGATAAAAAATATTTTTCAATTATTTTTTGCATTGCAGAGTGCGAGCGCATTTTACCGCTCATTGCCCGGCGAAGAAGATCGGCTTCTTCCAGAGATAATCCTGCAACATGATGCGCAACTTTTATAACATCTTCCTGGTAAATCATAACTCCGTAAGTTTCACCCAGAACATCTTTCATTTCAGGTATAAGATATATTCTTCTTGCCGGATCTTTATGGCGTGCAATAAATTCCTGCATCATTCCGCTTTCTGCAACACCGGGACGAATAATTGAACTTGCTGCGGTAAGCATTTCAAAATCATGAACATCAAGCTTGCGAAGAAGTGAACGCATTCCCGGAGACTCAATATAAAAGCATCCAATCGTTTGTCCTGTGCGGATTAGCTGGTTTGTTTGCTCATCATTAAAGAGCATTTCAAAATCGTAAATATCAAAATTAACCGCATTGGTGTTTCTTGGTATTGGCGGATAAAGCGAAAGCACTTTTGTACTTTCACGCCATTCTTTTGGTGGTTGATATGTTAATTCTTCGGTTTCCATTTATAATTACATCTATCCAATAAAAAATATTTCGTCCCGATGGGACTTTTTTTGAATCCTGCTCAATGTTTACCAATATCTTGTTCCTAACGGAACATTGACCATTACCCATTATTTCTGTCCCATAGGGACAATACATTGTTAACCTTTAGTTCACGTTAACACAAGGAGAGTTCCGTAGGAACGAAATAGCTACCTTTTACAAATCAATAAAATAGTGAACACTTGAGCACTATATAAAATATTTAAAATTCAAAAGCAATAGCCTTTTCAAGAATTGATTTTAAACAATTTAAATGCCTTATTACGGTTGTAAATTTATTGTGTGAGGACAAAATGCAAACAGATGATACATTAAACTGGGTTTGCCAATATTGCGGCGTAGAAAATTCGGTATGGGTAGATCTTACAATTGAAGGAAAACAGGATTTTGTGGAAGATTGCCGGATTTGCTGTAGACCAAACCGTGTTATTATAGTGCAAGACTACGATGAAAATGTAATGATAGAATCGCGGTTAATTGATGAGTGAAATCAATTGAGCTATTTAATAAAAATATAAATCAATCCGACTACTATTATAACGCCTTCGATGAAGGAAAGGTAAACAAAAAGTTTATCTATTAATTTTGATATCCAATTTAACAGATCGAAATGTTCTTTACTGTTAAATAGATTTTTTTCAATCTCATTTGCAGAGAGAATATTCTCACCCTCAGAATTTGAATGACGGTCACTCATAAATCCTCTCTGAATTACTTATTGAAAAATATTTAGATTTTATTCACATCTGAAAAATCGTAAGACATTTTTTGTCATTCCGAATTTATTTCGGAATCTGACTTTTTGATCTTGAAATAAACCTGTCTGCCGACAAGCAATCTTCAGGATGACTTAAGTAAAGTAATTTTTCAGATGTTCTTAATGACTTAATCCATAATCATTCTTAAGAATGATGAGCTATCATCATCATTAGAATCATCCTTTTTCTCGTTTCTTTCTTTTGCCCAGGAGTATCTTGAATTTTCAACAGCAAATCCACTTGGAGTATTTTTTTCTTCATCGTCTTCAATAGAAGATTTTGGACTGTTGACCCTTATGATAGTCGGGATTTCAAGATTATTAGAATCAACATTCTCAGGTGGAAATAAAGTAAAACCACCGCGGATATTATCTGTTAGTGTTGGAGTATGTTTTTTAGCAGCAAGGCTTTTGTTACCGAAATTATTTCCTCTTGCACTATCAAAACCGGTTGCAATTACAGTATAGGAAATGTAGTCGTTCATTTCATCTTTTTTAACAACGCCAAAAATTACGTTTGCTTCTTCGCCCGCAGCTTCAAAGATAATGCTGTTGCCTTCATCAATTTCCTGCATTGTCATACTACTGGATCCGGTAACATTAACAAGTACACTTTTTGCACCTTTGATATTTACACCTTCAAGCAGCGGACTGGAAATTGCTTTTTGCGCAGCTTCAATCGCACGATTTTCACCACTTGCAATTCCGCATCCCATCAAAGCTTCGCCGCTGGAATTCATTACCGCGCGAACATCAGCAAAATCTACATTTATCAATCCTTCAATTGTAATGATGTCTGCAATACCTCGAGTTGCTTCGTAGAGAACTTCGTTTGGTTTATCAAACGCTGCAAAAGCATTTGTAGCTTTATCTAAAATGTTAAGTAGTCTTTCATTCGGAATTACAATTAAACTATCAACGTGCTGGCGTAATTCCATTATACCTTTTTCAGCGTTAAGCATTCTTTGTTTTCCTTCCCAACGGAAAGGCTTAGTAACAATACCAACTACCAAAGCACCTATGCTTTTTGCTATTGAGGCAATTACAGGAGCAGCGCCTGTTCCGGTTCCACCGCCCATACCTGCAGTAATAAAAACCATATCACTTCCTGAAAGAACTTCAGCAAGCTGGTCACGATCTTCTTCTGCGGATTTTCTTCCGATATTAGGATCGGCTCCGGCACCTAAGCCGCGAGTGATAGCACCACCACACTGAACTTTATGTGTAGCAGTACTGCTTCTTAGAACTTGTGAATCGGTATTAACGGCAATGTATTCCACACCGCTTAACCCGCGAGCAATCATGCTTTCGATGGCATTACAGCCTCCACCACCAACACCAACAACTTTTAAAACTGCTGACATCGGTTTTTCTTTATCGATGGTTGCAAATCGCGACATAGGTCCTCCTATAATGAGTTTATAATTCGTTGAAAAAATCTTGCACTTTTTTAATTAGCTTGCCGATCCGGTTTTCAGATTTTGCTTTTTGTTTTTTGATTAAAACCTGATACTCACTTGATTTTCCACCAGGTATACCTCTAATCAGTCCGGCAACTGTTGCAAATTCAGGACTTTCAATTTCATTTGATAATCCTTCGCCCAGCTCTTGCGGTACACCAATCCTGGCTGGCAAACCAAAAACTTCTTCGGCTAATTCCGTAACACCTCTTAATAATGAACCTCCGCCGGTTAAAACTATACCTGCTTTTAATTTTGATTTAAACCCTGCAGTTCTTAATTCATTATCAACAAGTGTAAACAGCTCTTTCATTCTTAAACTTATAATTTGTGTAAGAAGGCTTATCGGAATTTTAGTATTACCTCTTGCACCTACACCTTTAATTAAAATATCCTCGTCTTTTATGATAGCACTTTCGCTTGCATAACCATATTCTTTCTTTAATCTTTCAGCTTCATCAGTCATAACTCCCAGCGATTCACGTATATCGTTTGTAACCTGGTTACCTGCTACACCAATAACTCTTGTGTGCTTAATTGCTTTTTTATGATAGATAGCTATATCAGTTGTGCCACCGCCGATATCTATCAATGCTACACCAAGATCTTTTTCACTTTCTTCTAACACAGATGCACTGGAAGCAATTGGCTGCAGAATGTAATCCTGAACCTGATAGCCGGCACGTTCAACAGATTTTCTTATATTTTCCATAGCGGGAATTGATGCAAGTACAACATGATTACTTGCTTCAAGCCTTGAACCCGACATACCAATCGGATTTTCAATTCCATTCTGATGATCGATAGAAAATTCTTCAGGTATAATGTGGAGAATCTGTCGATCACTGGGAATTCTGATTGTGCGAACATCGGCTTCTAATCTATCCAGATCATCTTTTGTAATTTCTTTTTCATCACGATTTATAGTCACATAATTTCTGTGACGAATACTTGTGATATGTTCACCAGCTACGCCCACATTAACAACGGATACTTCTATACCTGCCCTGTTAGAGGCAATGGACATTGCTGTTTTTATAGCCTCAGCAGTTTTACCGATATTTGCAACTAAACCTTTGTGCAATCCATCTGATGGAGCGACTCCGAAACCAAGCACATCAATCCGGTTTTGTTCGGGAATCTTCTCTGCGATTACCGCACAAACTTTGGTTGTTCCTAAATCTAATCCGACTAAAATTTCTTTTTTCATTAAATCAAGCCTGTGTTTTCTTTACTGCCTATGTATGCTTCATTAGTAAATCTTAAATCAATGTATTCTGTGCTTTCAAAACTTGCTTTCAAATTATTAATTCTTTCCCAAACCAAACTTAGATAAATCATTTTTTTTGATTCATTTCCTCTTCCAAACACTATTGGATAATTTATACCTGAAAAGGTTAAGACAACATCTCCGCCGTTTTTAAGATTAACCTCTGCAAGTTTTTTTGCTATCTCTGTATCTGTGATCCTGGCTGCATCAATTATTCTAAATGCTTCAACAATATCTTCTGTTTTATAAATTTTTGATGGAGAAAGTTTATCCGATATTCTAAAATTACTTATTACAGGAATATCTGAATAAGTTGTGTATTCATAAATTTTAAGTAGTTCAAAATCATTTGTTAAAAAAAACGGTTCTGTACGGCTTAACAACACCGCATAAATTTCTTTCTCTCTTATTCTTACATCAACATTTCCTCTTCCATCAGATTTCACTTCTGCTTTAGCAACGTATGGATGTTCTTCAATTCTTTTTTTAATTATATTCAAACTCAAGTCGTCATAAACGGATGACTGCTCAAGATCGGCAAAGCGCAAGTATATTTCTTTGCTTAGCAAATTATTACCGCTGATATTTATCATTTTTATTTCCTCTTTTCCTTTTTCGTTGTATTTAAAAAGAGATAAATACATAATTGAGATTACTATTACCGATAAAAGAAGAACACCAAATATTTTTCCAAAATCTTTAAACATCTTTAATCCTGTTTAAGCAGCTCAACAAATTGTTCTCCATATCTCCAGATATCACCGGCGCCCATTGTAACAATAATGTCACCATCTTTTTTTAATTCATTTAGCATATCCGGTACATTTTTTTTATCAGCTACGTAGTGAACATTTTTATGACCGAATTTTTTGGTAACAGTTGAAATTAATTCTCCTGTAACACCATCAATCGGCAGTTCTCTTGCCGGATAAATATCTGTACAAATAAAAATATCTGAGTTTAGAAATGCTCTCCCAAATTCCTGATAAAAATCTTTTGTCCTTGAAAAAAGATGCGGCTGAAAGACAACGATTAATCTTCTATCCCATCCATCTCTAATCCCCTTTAAAGTTGCAGCCGCTTCTGTTGGATGATGAGCATAATCATCTATAACTAAAATTTCCTTATTGTATTTAACTTCAAATCTTCTATACACACCGGTAAACGATTCAAGTGCAGATTTAATTACTTTAAAGTCGATCCCCAGTTCTATTGCAATTACAACTGCAACAAGCGAGTTATTTATATTGTGATTTCCCGGGATCTTTAATGTTATTTCACCCAGTTCCTTGTTAAAATATTTTATTTTAAATGTGCTTGTAAATCCATCGTGTACAACATCCACAGCACGAACATCAGCCTGAGCATTAAATCCATATGTAATTATTTTTTTATTTATGTGCGGCATTATGTCCTGTAATGCAGGTTCATCTAAACATAAAGTAACAAAACCATAAAAAGGTACTTTATTTGCAAATTCAATAAATGCTGTTTTTATATCATCCAAATCTTTATAGGTATCAAGGTGCTCACTCTCTAAAGTTGTAATAGCAGCAATAGTTGGAGTAAGTTTTAAAAAAGTTCTGTCAAATTCATCTGCTTCCACAACAATAAATTCTCCATTACCCAATCTTGCATTAGTTCCCCCAAGTCCGCTAAGTTTTCCGCCTACAATGATTGTAGGGTCAATGCCGCCTTCAGTCAAAGTCAAACCAACCATAGAAGTAGTTGTAGTCTTTCCGTGTGTTCCCGCTATGCCGATTCCATATTTCATTCTCATTGTTTCGGCAAGCATCTCAGCTCTTTTAATGATAGGAATTTTTCTATCTATCGCTGCTTTAACTTCCGGATTATCAACTTGAACCGCCGATGAATAAACAAGAACGTCTGCATCTTTCAGATTTTCAGGTGAGTGACCTTCATAAATTTTGATACCGATACTTTCTAATCGGTCAGTAACTTCACTTAATGATTTATCAGAACCTGACACAATGAAACCCTGGTTCACAAGAATTTCGGCAATACCGCTCATGCCAATTCCGCCGATGCCAACAAAGTGAACTTTTTTAATATTCTTAAACATCTATACTTTTTCTACTTCAATTTTAAGTTGTTGAAACTTCTTAACTAACTCATTTTCATTTTCATAATCGGTAGGTCTAACAATTACCGGTCTTATTCTTGATTTAATTTTAATTCTGATAAATTTGAATGCATTTGATTTGCCAAATCTTCTATCCTTACTCAATTTAATATCTGCAATTTCATTTTTATGAATTGTTTTAGAACCAAACCTATCGCTGAATATTATACCTTCGTTACTAAACTCAATGTATCTGTTTCTAAAAAGATTAAAGAGCAATGCAACTAATGCAACAACAACAATAAAAGCCAGCAAGTAAATTATTGGATCGTGTGTTATTAGCGTGTAAGAACTTTCAACAAATTGTCCTCTTATCAGCAAGTAGATAGTAAATGCAATGAAATAAATAATCGTTGACTGATAATAAAACGCCATGTTGTATTTAAACTTGCTTTTATTTTTTAATTGTTCATCTGTCATATTGATAACGCAAAATTTATTGCACTGTTTGCTACCACATTAGCCGCATCAGGTTTCGAAAACCGTTTGGCATTTTCACTCAGATTTTTTAACAACTCCTGATCTTCCACTAATTCTATTATTTTATTTTTCAAAACAATCTTTAGATCAGAATCTTTAATCATCACTGCAGCATTATTATCCGCAAGCGATTTAGCATTGTAATACTGATGATTCTCCGCGACGTGTGGTGATGGAATTAATATTGAAGGAATACCAAGTACAGATAACTCTGCAATTGTGGTTGCACCGGCCCTCGCAACAAGCAAATCACAAGCAGAGTATGCTTTGTTCATGTCTTCAATAAAATCCAGAATTTTTACGGAATCTAAATTAATGTTTTTATAGCTATGATAATAATTTTTTCCTGTCTGCCAGATAAATTGTATAGATTTTTTTTCTAACTCCACAACACACTCAGCAACAACCGAATTAATTGATGCTGCTCCTAAACTTCCACCAAGAACAAGAATTGTAATCTTGTTTTCATCAAGCCCGAAATATTTTTTGGCTTCGGATTTTGTTGTAGTACCAAGCTCTTTTCTAACCGGATTACCGGTTAGCTTTATTTTATCAATCTTGTGTAAATATTTTTTTGAATCTTCAAATGAAACATGAACTTCATCTGCAAATCGTTCTAATAATCTTGTTGTAACACCGGGATAACTGTTAGATTCCATCAATATAATTTTTGCTCCCATTACTGATGCTCCCCATATTGCCGGACCGGCAACATATCCACCCGAACCAATCGCAACCCGTGGTTTAAATCTGAATGAAATAAAAAGCGATTGAAAAGCAGAGACGATAAGTTTAATGGGAAAAATAAGATTCTCTAAATTAAATTTTCTTGCAAAGCCTTTTATCCAGATTGATTTAAATCCATAGCCCAGCTTTGGAATAACTCTTCCTTCAATTTTTGATTTAGTGCCTACAAAAATTATTTCCGATTCCGGTTTTAATCTTTTAATCTCATCAGCAACAGCTATTGCGGGATAAAGATGACCGCCTGTTCCGCCGCCTGCAAATAAAAAACGATATGGAGTATTATTATTTTTCATCTCTTAACTTCTTCAAATACAAAAGAAGGATTTTTAATCGGCTCTATATTTTTTTGTTTTTGAATTTCTTTTTCTTTTAATGTCTGATGATTATAAATAGCAATGTTAATCAATATTCCTATAGAAGCACTTAAAAATATTATGGATGTTCCTCCATAACTTATAAATGGAAGAGCTAATCCAGTTGTTGGCAGCAATCCGGTTGCTACAGCTGCATTTACAAAAGCGTAAATAATAATTGAGAATGAAATTCCAAACGCAAGCATTTGCCCGAATTTATCTTTGGCTCTTTTTGCAATCAGGATTCCCGCAACAAATAAAACCAGATAAAAAATCAGAACTACAACCACACCCAAAAATCCGGTTTCTTCACCAAGTATAGCAAAGATAAAATCGCCATAAGCTTCCGGCAGAAAAAGATTACTTTGCCTGCTGTTGCCTATTCCAACTCCTAAAATTCCACCGCTGCCAAGACTAAGCATACCTTGCTTTAACTGATGATTTAATTCTCCACCATCACCAAAAGAACTGATGAAACTTAAAATTCTTTTTCTTGAGTGAGGAAGGATCATTGCAAAAGAACCAGCGGCAATTATTAAACCTAATGAAGAAAGAAAAATATGCTTTAGTTTTGCTCCGCCCACATATAGCATCGTTAAAGATATTATAACTATTAATGCCGCCGTACTTACATTTGGCTGAATAAATATCAGACCTGCAATAATCATTACCCATGTAAAAAGGAACATAAATCCATTTTTAAAATTAAGAATATCTTCTCCCTTTTTTTCCAGCAGATAAGCAAGGTGAACGATAAGAATTAATTTTGCTATATCCGCCGGCTGTATAGTTATAAATCCAAGATTTAACCATCTACCTGCACCTTTTACTTGAGGTGCAAATATCAGAGTGAAGATTAATATACCAACGATTACCAATATTGAAGTCTTACTGATTTTCTTGTACCATTCATATGGGATGAAGCTGAATACAGCCATCATCAATAATCCAAACACCACTCTGGACAGATGTGAGTTGAATAAATGAAATGAACTATCAAATTTAACGGCACTATAAGTGCTGCTTGCGCTCATCACGATTATTAATCCAATTAAGATTAAACTAAATGATGCAAAAAATACTGTGACAGCTAATTTTTTCATTTACTGTTTACTATCTGTTTAAATACTTGTCCACGATGTTCGTAATTATCAAACATATCAAAACTTGCACATGCTGGTGAAAGGAGAACGATATCGCCATTCCTTGCTTCGCTTAATGCAGAGTCAATTACTTCTTCAAAATCTTTTTTAATTTCAGTTTTTATTTTTCTATGAAAATAACCGAATATTTTTTCTGCAGATGAACCTATTGCATAAATCTTGACAACTTTTTCAACTATAAGATCCTCAATAATCGAATAATCATTGCCCTTATCCAGCCCGCCTAAAATCAAAAATATTGGTTCGTTAAAACTTTTTAATGCAACTACAACTGAATCTATATTTGTTGCTTTGGAATCGTTTATAAATTTTATTCCGTCAATCTTTCTAACAAGTTCTAATCTGTGTTCAACTCCTTTAAATGATCTTAATGCACTAATTATCTTTTCATTATCCAAATTAAAAATCTTGGCTGCAATAATTACGGACATAGCATTCTGAATATTATGTTCACCTTTTATAAATATATCGGAAACCAAACAGGAAAACTCCACTACATCATTTCTAACAAATTTTATTACATTGTTTTCCAGAAAACATCCGTTGGATACTTTTTTTTGTGTCGAAAAAAAGGAAATGCTGCTTTTTGCTTTCCTGAAATATTGATTAAGCAGACTGCTGTCCTTGTTTAAAATTAAATAATCTGCCGCATCCTGATTTTCAAATATCCTAAGTTTTGACAATGCATATTTCTCAACGCTATTTTCATATCTATTTAAATGGTCCGGAGTAATATTTAAAATCATTGCAACTTTTGGTTTAAACTTGTCAATCAGGTCCAATTGAAAACTAGATATTTCAAGTGAAACGAACTCATCTTCTTTAACGCCTGTTGCTATCTCAGAAAATGCCAACCCAATGTTACCGGCCGAATAAGTTTTTTTTCCACATTCATTAAAAAGGTAGCTACATAAACTTGTTGCTGTTGTTTTACCGTTTGTACCTGTAATTCCAATTACGTTTCCTTTGCAAAAAGATGAAGCAAATTCAATTTCACTAATTGTTTTAATGTCTCTGTTTTTAGCAGTCTTAATTACATCAGCATCAGAGGGAACACCTGGGCTAACTATCATCAAATCACAATCAAATACTTTTTCAGTATGCATATTAATTTCATAATCAATTTTTTCGCTTTTTAGAACTTCGATTGATTGTTTTAATTTTTCTTCAGAACCTGCATCACTTACAAATGGAACTGCGCCCATTTTTTTTGCAAGCTTAGCGGCACCAAGCCCACTTTTTACCGCACCAATTACTGATATTTTTTTATTTATAATGTCCAACTTCTTTATCTGATTTTAAATGAAACTAAACTGATAATTGCAAGTATTATTGCAATTATATATGCCCGCACAACTATTTTTGGCTCAGGCCAGCCAACCATTTCAAAATGGTGATGCATTGGAGCCATTTTAAAAATACGTTTACCCTCTCCAAATTTTTTCTTTGTATACTTGAAATAAAGTCTTTGAATTATCACAGATATGGTTTCCATAAAAAATATTCCACCAAGAATCGGAATGAATAATTCCTTTTTTATTAACACAGCAACTATTCCAAATGCGCCGCCTAAAGCAAGCGAGCCTGTATCACCCATAAAAACCTGGGCCGGATACGTGTTGAACCAAAGAAAGCCTAATCCTGCACCCACAAGAGCAGCAATAAAAACTGTTAGCTCACCTGATCCCGGCAAATAAATTATATCAAGATATTTTGCAAATATTGCATTTCCGCTAAAGTACGATAACAATGCAAGTGCAATCATTACGATAACAATAACGCCGGTAGCTAAACCATCCAAACCATCCGTTAGATTTACAGCATTTGAAGTTGCCGTTATAATAAAGACCACCATTGGAATATATAAGAACGAAAAATCCAGATTTACATTCTTTAAAAAGGGTACTGTCGTCACCGTACTAAAACCATCAAACTCAGGGGAAAAATAAATTACTGAACCAACAACCAGTCCGATTAAAACCTGACCCAATAACTTATATCTTGCAATCAATCCATTAGGATATTTTTTAATGACTTTTAGATAGTCATCCAAAAATCCTACAGCTCCTAACCAAAGAGTTCCCCCAAGAATTAGTATGATGTAAATGCTTTTAATATCACCCCAAAGCAAAACCGGAATTGTAACTGATAAAATTATTATCAAACCGCCCATGGTCGGGGTTCCTGCTTTTGACCAATGAGATTTTGGTCCGTCAGCTTTTTTCGCTTCACCGATTTGATTTGCCTGCAATTTTTTTATGATCTTTGGACCTAAATAAAATGCCAAAAATAAACCTGTTATTGCAGCAAGTCCTGAGCGAAATGTCAAGAATCTAAAAATATCAAATCCGGGTGGATTGAATGTTTTATTAATATATTCGAATAGGTAGTAAAGCATTTATTTATTGGATGATTCAATAACTGAAACAAATTCTTCCATTTTCATTCCGCGTGAACCTTTTACAAGCAGCACGGAATTATTAATATTAAGTGATGCCAATAATTTTTTTAATGAGTCTCTTTCATTAAAATGTTTATGGATTTTTGCAGCTCCATTAAGTTTTTTATCAAGAGATTTCATCATTTTTCCGATAGTATAAACTTCATCGACATCGGCATCATTTATCACATCCGCTAATTCCAAATGCTTATTCTTAGATTCACTACCCAGCTCAAACATATCCCCTAGTATTGCTATTTTTCTTTTTCTATTATTAATTCTGGAAAGGATATCCAGCGCTGATTTCATCGAATCAGGGTTTGCATTATAAGTATCATTAATTAAAGTAAACTTTTTATGATTTTTAATCTCTAATCTTTTGTTATATGATTTTAATCTTGTTACAGCTTTTGTCAGTTGGTTATCTGATAAGCCTAATTCAGAAGCTATTGCATATGCTGAAGTAAAGTTTAAAACATTTTTTTCACCACTTAATGGCAAAAGAACATTGATTTTTTTTTCTTTAGATTTAATTTCGACCATTGGTCTTGCAAGTTTATCGTAACCTTTGATTGACGCCTTATAATCTGCAGGACGATTCAAAGCAAAAGTGGTTTTGTTTTTTACTTTCTTTCCAAATGCACTTAAAATTGGATCGTCATTATTTATAAAAATCTTTCCACGATTAATTATTGTTTCTTTAAGCAGTGATGATTTTTCTTTAAAAACACCTTTTCTATTTCTTAAAAATTCCAAATGAGAATCACCAATGTTTGTAATTAGAGCCAGATCCGGTTTTACAATCGCCGCTGTATAAGCAATCTCATCAAAATGATTTGTTCCAAGTTCAGCAACTAAAACATCATCTTTTTCATTAGTACTCAAAACTGTTAAAGGTACACCAATATGATTGTTCTGATTTGCAGAAGTTTTATTTACTTTAAACTTTTCACAAAGTAAATCAGCAAGAATTTCTTTTGTAGTAGTTTTACCTGCACTGCCGGTTATTCCGATAATTTTTGTTTTTAGTTTTGCTCTCCAAATTTTTGCGATTTCGCCTAATGCAACTGTGGTATCTTTTACTGTGATTACAGTAATGTTGTAATCATTAATTTTTCTTAAGTATTTATCATTAATCATTACGGCATCGGCGCCATTTTTTACAGCGCTGTCAATAAAAGTATGCCCATCTAATCGTTCACCCTTTATAGCAATGAACAACGAATTCTTACGGATTTTTCTGGAGTCAATTGAAACATGGTAAATTGACTTTAAGTAATCCGGATTATAAATAACAGCGGTCGGGATATTGAAAAAATCTTCTATATTTAATTTTATTTTTTTCATTCAGCTAAATACTTTAATGCAACTTCCCTATCCGAAAAATGATTTCTGATTCCATTTATCTCCTGATAATTTTCATGACCTTTACCTGCTATTAAAATAACCGCATTATCATCCGAGTTTTTAATTGCACTTGCAATTGCAGCTTCTCTGTTTTCCTCAACCACATAATTATATTTAGTAATGCCTTTTTTAATATCTTCTATTATTGAAAAGGGATTTTCAGTACGCGGATTATCTGATGTTACAAAAACTTTATCGCTTAACTCACTTGCAACTTTACCCATCACCGGACGTTTCGTTTTATCTCTATCACCACCGCATCCAAAAACTGTAACTACTTCATTCTTATTGTTGACAATTTCCCTTACAGCGATCAGTGCTTTTTCTAAACTATCGGCTGTATGGGAATAATCAACTATTACTTTTTTATTTCCCTTACCAAGCACTTCAAATCTTCCCGGAACCTGGGGCGATGACTTTATCCCTTTCATAATTTTGAATTCATCAATGCCCAAACTTTTTGCAGTTGCAAAGGCTGAAGTTGCGTTATAAGCATTAAATGTTCCAATTAATGAAGTGCTAATTATATAATCCACTTTGTTATGTGTAATTGTAAATTCAGTTCCATTTAAATCGTATCTGATATCCTTTATTTGATAATCAGAACCAACAGACATTCCATAAGTAATTATTTTAGCTTTAGAATCTTTTATGATATCCCTGCTATTTTTATCATCAGAATTAATAATTGCAAAAGAATCATAACCTAACCCATCAAATAAAATTTTCTTAGCTTTTAAATATTCTTCAAATGTTTGATGAAAATCCAAATGATCTGATGTTATATTGGAAAAAATTGCGCCTAAAAAATTCAAACCATATACCCTATTTAGAATTAATGAATGTGATGAAACTTCCATCACAGCGTGAGAACATCCGGATTCAATCATTTGATAAAAAAACTTATTTAGATCATTGGATTCGGGAGTTGTTAAGTTCGAATCAATTTTAACATCATCAATATAATTTGCAATTGTTCCAAGCAATCCCGTTTTATAACCTGCCTTCTGTAAAATATTTTTTAATATAAAAGTTGATGTGGTTTTTCCATTTGTTCCGGTAATGCCGATCAATTTTAACTTGCTTGTGGGATCATTATAAAATCCTTTTGAAATTTCTGCTAAGGCTTTTCGTGAATCTTTAACCAATATTTTGGCAATCTGTGCATGAGTAATTAATTCATCCGGAATAGAATTATCAACTTCAACAACAATAGCGATTGCGCCTTTATTTATTGCATCCTGAATGAATCTATGACCATCCGTTTTAAATCCTTTTATTGCAACAAAGACAGAATTTTTTTGCACTTTTCTTGAATCATAAACAATACTGGCAACGTCCTTTCTTTGAACTTCACCGGTAACCTGAATTACGCGCAGACTATTTAGTAATTGAGTTAACTCCATTAGTAAAGCGCTGCTCCTTTAATATATACTTCAGAACATTCCAGCAAACAAAAATCATTTCCATTTAATTTTACACCCGGCATTATACTTTGTGAAGTAATAATTCCTGTACCTTTAATTTTATATCTGATACCAAGTTTTGTTAATACATTAATCGCGTCATTAATCTGGCAGTTTATAAGATCAGGCATTTTATTGTTAGAAATTAATTTCACTTCTTTAATCTTTTTTATCTTCGCATCAGATTCAGAGTAAACATCATCAGCAAATTTTAAATTCTTCTTTAAATCCGGATTTATATATTGCTGAAATTTTTCGTTATCAGTTTGAACAATGCGTTCAGCAACATTCTTAAAAATTGGCGCTGCAACCAATCCGCCGTACCTACCAAGATCTGGTGAATTAATTAAAATAAGACATACAACCTGAGGATTTTCTACCGGGAAAAATCCAATAAAAGAAGAATTATATTGCTGTTTAGAATAACTTCCATTAACTAATTTTTGTGATGTTCCGGTTTTACCGCCGATCGAAATTAATTCTGAGTAAGCTTTTTTTCCGGTTCCATTTTTTACAACACCGCTTAATAAGTCTCTCATTAAGTCTGAAGTTTCCGGTGAGATTACTCTTCTGACTTCTTTGGGGGAAAATTCATAAACCAATTTATTATTTTGTGCTATCTCTCTCTGAACAAGCTGGGGCTCATACAATACTCCGCCATTAATCAAAGCACAATATCCTGCAGTAAGTTGTAAAGGCGTAACCGATATTTCATAACCGAATGAGAGATATGTTTTAGAAACTTTAGACCACTCAGTTGGTTTTCTCAATTTTCCTGCTGTTTCACCCGGTAGTGTTAGTGATGTTGAGTTTCCAAATCCAAATCCTCTTAAGTATTTAAAATACTTTTCATCATCAATTCGCTGAACAAGTTTTGCTACACCGATATTGCTTGACTGCTCAATAATTCCAACAACATCTAAACTGTTAAACGGATGAGAATCTTTTATTCTGACATTTTGAAATTTGTACGTTCCATTTTCCAGATTTAATTTTTCATTAAGTCTGCAAAGTTTCTGATCTATAAGTGACGCAATTGTAAATGACTTAAATGTAGATCCGGGTTCATATGTGTCAGTTATAGCACGGTTTCTTCTCTGGAAGTCATTGTACTTCCAGTACTCGTTTGGATTAAAATCATCAATATTTGCAAGAGCAAGAATCTCACCAGTGTTAGGGTTCATAATAATTCCCGTGCCTGAGGTTCCGCCGTATTCACTAACGCCTTTTCTTAATTCCTCTTCAAGAATTAATTGGTAGCTTTTATCTATTGTTAAATAAATATCATCACCCTTAACAGCAGGATTTATTTCTTCATCGTCTAAAGTAACAACTTCACCAACAGCGTTTTTCTGTACCATGCGGGATCCATCTTCACCATTTAAAGCATCCTCAAAATATTCTGAAATTCCCATTACACCTTGATCTTCATTACTTACATAACCTAAAACATGCGAAGCAAGATTATTATAATGGAATACGCGTGTCGGTTCTTCTTTATAAAAAAATCCGGGATATTTAATATTTTTAAGCGATGCTGCTAATTCAACTGGTGCTTTCTTTTCGATGCAAATCGTTTTTTTTGCACCTTTCATAAGATTTAAATAAAAGTTTCTGCTTTTACTGAATTTCTTAGCAAAAATTTGTGCTATTTCATTTTTATGATTTTGTTTCAGCATTCTTAAATCAACATAAAAAGAAACATCTGCACGATTATAAACAAGCAAAACATTGTTACGGTCATATATCATTCCCCGATCGGCAGCTATCTTTTCAACACCAGTCTGCTGTCGCTGAGCATAATAAGAATATTCTTCAGCACGCACGATTTGAATATCAACCAGCTTTATCACCAGGGCGATGAAAAAAAGAATAATAGATATTATAACCAGTAATGCTCGAGAATTATTCATACTTTTCTTTTAAAGTCTCATTTAATTCTTCTAAATTTTTATTATCATATTTTATAGTAAGCGATGGCTCAACATTTCTAATCAAGCCTAATGCTGTTTCAGCAACAGATACGATTCTTTCTTCAGCAGTTACAGTCTGATACTCGGCTGTTAGTTTCGTTTTATTTAGACTTACAGCTTTATAAGTTTTTTCAGCTTTATCTTTTTGTAAAACAAGCTGTTCGTAACTTAGTTTAATCCCTATACTTGCAAGTGTAAATGCAGTTACTATTAATAAAAGTGTAATCAGTAAAAAGATTGTAGGCTTTGAACTTTTTTTCATATTCTTTCAGCCGCTCTTAGTTTTGCACTTCTTGCGCGATAGTTAATTTTAATTTCTTCGTCGTTTGGTAACAGCGGTTTTCGATTAATTAATCTTAATCTTGCATCTTTTTTTACCAAGCCAAGCGGATCTTCCTTCGGACTTAAACTAACGATAGCTTCGGCTTTAAAAAAATCTTTTACAATTCTGTCTTCAAGCGAATGATAAGATATTACTACAATACGTCCGCCTTTTTTTAAAACCTTAAGCGAGTTTTCCAGAAACGATTTTAGATTGCCTAACTCATCATTAACATAAATTCTTAAAGCCTGAAAAATTCTGGATAAAGTCTTTCTCTGAAAATTTTGCGGAACCAATTCATTAATGATGGAAACTAATTGTTCAGTAGTAGCGATTTTCTTTACGGCACGTTTTTCTAAAATTGCTCTTGATATCTTTCTTGAATTTTTCTCTTCACCGAATTCGTAAAAAATATTTGCAAGATCTTCTTCAGTAAACGTGTTAACAATATCAGCAGCAGTTATTTTTCTTGTTTTATCCATGCGTAAGTCAAGAGGCACGTTATTACGGTAAGTAAACCCCGAATCCGGATTATCCAGTTGAAATGATGATACTCCTAAATCTGCCAGGATACCATCAAAGTATTGTATCGATTCTATTTTTGCAATCACGTCTATAAAAGAGTAATTAAAGTTGAATAAACTAACTCCGGATTTTTCAGCAAATTTTTTTTTGGAAAATTCAAATGCATCACTATCAACATCTGATGCAACAAGACGACCATCATCATTTAATCTTTTCAGGATTTCGCTTGAATGACCGGCAAATCCTAAAGTAGCGTCAAAGTAAATTCCAGAACGATCAGTAATAAGTAGATCCAGGCTTTCATTAAGCATCACTGGGATATGATGCTCACTCATTTGGAAGCCATTACTTTAGCTGCAATCTCTTCATACGTTTGCGGAGATTGAAGCAGGTATTCTTCATAAATTTTTGGATTCCAGACTTCTATCTTTTTAAGAGCACCAAGTATCAAAACCTCTTTTTCAATTTTGGCATATTCAATTAGTGCAGATGGAACTAAAATTCTGGACTGACCATCCATAACATCTTCTGAAGCAAACTGAACAAACATTCTAATAAATCTTGCGTCATCAGGTTGAAAAGAATTTAGGTTAAGCAGAGATTGTTCTATCTTTTGCCATTCATCCAACGGATACAAATCGATACAATTGGACAGACCTCGGGTCATAACAAATGTATCATTTGCATCAGCAGATATATGCTTTCTAAGCTTTGCCGGAATTGCAATCCGGCCTTTAGAATCTATTGAATATGTAAATTGACCTCTAAACATTTGCTCCTAATTTGGGATAATTCCACATTTTTCCCCACCACACCCCAAAATAATGGAAAATTTAAGCTAAAGTCAAGAAAAATTTAAAAAATATTTCACTAATAAGATTTTACATAGTCAAAGCAGGAAAGCTAAATAACTATTTTCGTCTTGAAATTGGTTCGTTAATTTATTTTTACTGACCTGCATTGCTGAATAAATGTAATACACTCAGTTAGTGCGGAGATAATCGTACAGGATTTTTTAGATAACGCTCGATTAAGATTTAATATGATTGACTTTTTAATTTATCAACGGTTGATTGAAATAAATTGATATATAGTTTAATCTGCAACTAATTATTTACTATACTAATATGATTGTATTTGGATTAGCTGTCTTATGAATGGAAATTATGATCTCTATAAAATAAGCCGCCCAATGTGATTGGGTTTTATGATTTGATTAATCGGTATACCCATTTTTAAAAGTGTAGTTTTTATTTTTATACAAGTAGTTTTATTTATTTCAAACGTTTTGTTGTGGTGGTTGTTAGAATAGATTGAATTAAAATAATAAGTGTGGCAGCTATAAAAGCTATTAAGTAAAGACTTTATTTAAAGATGGCAGACTCTCGTTCAAAATTTGATCACTTCCAAACAGCTTATTGAATTGAGTGACAAAATATTAAACTATACTCGCACAGATTTCATTTTGTAATCGTAAAAAATGACTTACACATCAAATATGGATAGTAAAATAATGAGTATATGGATTTGTTAAAATTTTAGCCCAAACAAATAGAACATACTTCTTTTTCATCCTTTCCAGATGGAAATTTAGTAATAGACTGCAATTATTAATTTCTTTTCAAAACAAACTTAGCTTTATCAAATTCGATAACTTGTTTCATAAAATTATAAAACTCCGGATACTCATTAAGTGGTATATGGTTTTTTATTTGTTCAAATGTTCTAACATAAACCAGATCTTTATCTCTCAATTCAAATTCAGTGGAATAACTGGCAAAACTTTTTTCTATCGAATGGTTTTGCGGCTTAGATTCCATTGTATAACCTAAAGGCAGTGCAATAACTACAGTGTCAATATCCTTGAATGGATACTTAAAATACACGGGATACTTTCTCTTTGAAATTTCTTCCTTTGGCAAATCTCTTTCAGATTTTCGATTAAAGATTCCTGGATTTACAAAGATTCTATCATTCATTTGTGGCACAAATCTACTGTACATACCGGTAAGACGAATAATATAATCCTCAGTTTCAACTTTTTCCGATTCTTCTGAATTAAAATCTGAGATACTTAGATTCGAATAGTTTCTGCTTAAAACATCATTCATAAATAGAATATCATCTTTGCTATTTGATCTTACAAGATTATTTCTGAGGTAAATTTTCTGATTGCCTGAAGTATAAATTACGGCTTCAAATTTTAAATCACCCGCACCCCAAAAAGAACCTTTAATTGTGGAAGTCCATTTATTCTGATATGATTTTTTTTGCGGAGTTTTAATCAGTTCACCTTTATACTCGCCAATAACAAGAGTATTAATTTCTTCAATACTTGAGGGTAAATCACCCATGTCATTATATGCAGAAGTGCATTCCAGCCAGACAGTATCATTATCTAATGGAACAAAAACGATAACATGGTTAAATTGATTTGATGGCTGTTCTAAATATACAATACCTTTATCTCTAGTTAGGGCAAGCGCGGGATAAGATTTTATTCCAGCGACTTTTAATATAGCTACCATATAAGTTGATAAGTCTTTACAATCACCATAATGGTTTAAATAAACTTGTTCTGCTGATTGAGGCTGCCATCCGGCTAAGCCCATTTCAATTGCTACGTACCGGTTTTTTTTCTGAAGATATTTGTATAGAATTCTGATTTTTTCTTTTGGCTCCGGTACATCTTTGATTAATCTAAAGACTTCTTCCTGTGCGTCAAAAGATAAATTATATCTATTTAATGTTAAACTTCTGTACCAATCGGAATAGTCATCCCAGCTATCGGTGCTTCCTTCATAATCGTCAGTATAAAATTTCTGTGCAACAAAATACACAGCCTTTTGAATTTCATCTTCAGGAGAAATATAATCTTCCTCAAGTGTCGCCGGAATATTTTCTAATTTCCAATCGTACACATCGAATGAGCTTTCAGATTTTAATACAGGCTTGATGTCTATTCCCCTTATGTAATACTTAAACTTTACATTCGGATTTATAATTAATTTGTATGTTGAATTAATAGTTGGAATGTTTTTTTGCGGAAGCCAATCAGGCCAAAGCATAAGAGTTCTTAGTGTTACTTTGTATTGATACTCAAAAATAAACGGATAATTAAAATGATGAAGTTCAAAATATTTATACCTCGTCCCGGAATAAAATGCATCTGCAGAATAATCCGCTTCTTTAATATCATCAGATTCCAACTCTTTAATTATTTTCCCATTTTTATTCGTCAAAGAAGCTTCCAGTTCCTCAATTTCTTGAAACTCTGATTCAAAAACAACTACTCTGCAAAAATTATCTGCTTTACTATTTTTAATTAAAATTTTTCTACTTACAATATATTCAGCAGTATAGTTATCAGGCACTTCGATCTCAAAATTATCTTCCAGAATCACAGCATCTGATTCCTGCAGCAACGAATCAAAGTTTTCTGAAGAATTTTTCTGCGCCAAACAAATATTAACCTGAATGATAGAGAGAAAAAGTATAATTATAATTTTTATTCGATTATTCATCACCCACCTAGTTTAGTTAATTTTAGTACTATCAACTTTGTTTGTCAGAATAATTTGATCCTGTGAAGAACTTACAAGATCGTCATAAAGTGATTTTATACTTAGATAATTTTTAACAAGTAGTCTTCTGTTTTTAAGATCCAATGTTCTCGCACATTCAACATAATTGCTCCCGGATCCATATACCTGGCTAAATCCTATGTCAGTAAGTAATATCTTCCTTTTTTTAGGTACCTGGGAAACCGAATAATTTTCCGGAAGTTCTATTTTTACATTTTCTGATTTCAATACAGGGTAGTCAAAATCTATTGGATTTGATCGTCGTTGAGTAACAAATGGATTTTCTTTTAAACTGGTAAAAAATGGCATAGTAAAATTCCCAAGCTGTTCAATTTTTTCTACATAATTGGTTATGCTGAACGATAGATTGAGAAACAATGAATTATCCGCCGAGTGTAAGTCTGTATAATAAAATGAATCAAGTTTTGCTTCAGTAAAAGATGCTTTTAAATAATCTTTTATATAAGTTTCTTCATCTTCTGTCGTTATAGCATTACGCTCATCGGTAGCTGCATAACCTGAATATTGAATTCTTGAATTAGCGTGTAGTGTCATTTCTGAATCAATAATTGCACTTGTATTAATTACTACTGAGTTAATAAGCTCTGCAGGTTTTATTGGTATAATACTCCCTTTTTCGCCGTCTATTAGTAAGCCGCTTGGAATTTGGGTATCTGGAGTTAAACATCCAAATGGACTAGAAGCAGATGATGGGTACAGGAAGTAATTTTGATTCTTTAATTTTAACAAACAAATTAATCTATTGAACTGGCTGCCGTCACAAAAATCTACACTTATCTTTCCATTCTTTCTGGTACTTATCCAAACAGGTTTTGCATCTAGTCCTGCATTTTTTAACATATTAATTAATAACAAACTTTTTTCAGAAGTGCTGCCGGATTTTTCATTTAATACTTCTAATGGTTCTTTAAAAGACTCCCCCATTAAATATTTATGCTCAGTTGTTCTAATTCTAGAACGCACATAATCATATATCAGATTAGCTTTTTTAAAATCATCTGTCTCAGACTCGATGATGCTTTTTACCAACTCTTCGCTTTCATCATCATTAATCAAATTATCATAATATTTGTAAATACGTTGTGAAACATCATCCCAGCTTTTTGCGAATTTTAGATCTACGTAATCATTTTTAAAGGCAACAAGAACAAACCGCATCTTAGCGTAATTATCATAAACATTATCTGTAAAAGGTTCTTCTTTTATTCCCGGTAGATTGGTACATGACCAAGTAAACACAGAAAGTTTTTTCCTGGTATCATCCCTATCCATTTCTTCTTCAACATATTCCTGAACATCGTAATACTCTAAATTTGTACTTAATCTTTGATAGGCAAAGCCTCTTGGCAGATAAACTTTTACCTCACTGTATTTCGTAAAAATGTCTGACTGAAATGACCAGGGTTCTAAATGCGAAATGTATTCTGATCTAACTTCATAAGCGTAATCAAATACAGAGCCTATTTCCACACCAGGGATTGGAAAAGATATTTTTTTAGATATCTCATTTTCTTCAGTAAAAATGTTATCACTGTCTAATTCAAATTCTTTTCCGTCAGGTGAAATTGATACTGCCTCAATGTCATCAATAATATCTTCGTGCCATAAAACTAATTCTATATTTGCTTCTTTTTTGCCTTCCTCTGAGAAAACTTTAATCCTTACGTGTCTTTTTATTTCAAGCCAGAAATCTCTAGTAATTTTAATCGAAACTTTATCAAATATAACTGCAGCATCTTCCTCAGGGTCCTCGGCAAGACTCGTCATTTTTAATAATTGCTCTGGGATCTCACCAAAATCTTGTGAGTAACTGTTTATAAGAAGAAAAAAGAAGAGGGGTACAAACAAACAAAATATTTTCATATCTCCACCTAATTTGTTTTTTGTTATTCGGAAAGAACTAATTAACTAATGATAAAAATGACTTTCATAAAAATTAATTAATAATAAATTTCTTATCTCGTTATTGTTTAAATTGGAAAAAATCGTGGATAGAATTTCCGAGGCGGAATGTAATATCAAATAAAAAATAATAGAGTCCACCAACTTTAGATTGATATAAATTATCGTATAATAAATGCTGCTTATTAATGTAAGAATTTAATTTTCCCATAACTCCTTAATAAATATTAAAAAATTTTATCTAAATACCTCATTATTGACCAAAAAATATTATTTATTTGGGTAGTGTATTATGAGTGAACTAATTATATCTGAAATGAACTAATGTTATACTTTATCAATTATGTTTAATTGAGAAGTCAAAATTAAGGCAGAGTAATAATGGAAGCATTTTGTAAGATTCACCCGGTTGGTCTTGAACTGTTCAATGGGAATAATCTACTTTTCGTACTTTATTTTTCATTAGTGCTCTTATGAAATTGTTAAATCCATCCCTCGAATTACAAAATTTTAGATAAAACGACATAAGATATTAATTATAAAGTCTTAACCTTTTAAATATGACATAGTAATCACCGTACTTTAGCGGTTTAGTAAATTCTCCTTCTTCTAATTTAGAGAGCGCAGTACTTATATTATCAGAATAATGTTGAATGTTTACATATCCTAAATAACCTTGTAGACTTCTTGAAGTGCTTATTGAGTATTTCTTAACAAGAGAAGTAAAATCAGTACCACTCAGAAGTGCATTATATACAGAGTCAGCCAACTCATAATTTTGTAATTCAATTTCAGCCAGTGGAATAACATTCGGCTCAACAAATACGACTCTAATTTTTCTACGGATTAAAAGCTTTATTGGATGACCATCGTAAATTGCGGGTGAATATTTCCAATCCATTAGAGATAACACCGCAAGTGAATCCCAAATCTCATCACCTGTTCCGTTTAATATTTTTGCTCTCTCAACATCGCCATTTGCATTAATTTGCATCTCACAATAGAACTCAAACCAATTGCCTTCTATCGATTGTCTTAGCGGTGGTAATTCAGCTTGCTTTAATAAAGTTGGCTGGATAATACTTGTTTCTTCGGGTTGAAAGACACTACAGCCCGAGGTAATAAAAAAAAGACAAAATAAAATAATCTTTTTCATTTTATACCTCACTAAATTGATTTATCAACCCCACTTTGAAATTTTTATTTTAGAGAATTAATAATAAATATATGAGAGATGCTGTATACTATTAATTCCCTTGCTGTAATTAGCAATTAATTATTACCATTGTCAACAACTATCGCAATTTGTTAACTACAAAAGGATGGAATGCTGTAATGATTTTGTACTATAATATTTAATACCTGAATTGAAATGAATTAATTTAAACTTGGGAAAAAAGCTTACCAGATTTTTCTTTAAAATCCTTTCGAAGAGTCAGCAACCAAACGAATAGATTATTAAAAGAATAAAGACATTCAATAATTGAATTATATATCTCTCGATTTAAGTTATAAGTGCATTTAATAAAATGGACGGTTAGAAATGAAGAATATGATAGCAACTGCAGAATCGTTAACGATTTTAAGTCTGCACCTGGTTAATACGCGTACAATTTTTTTTATGACAGGACAAAAAATAACCCGTCTACTGTCAGGCAGGTTCAGCTCATTTGTATCACCAAATTTAAGATAAATTATCTGCCACAGCCTCGATTAAAAACTCTGACATCGTTTACAAATTTTAGCATTCCTTTTATAAATTCTTGAAGCCTAATTTTTCTTTCCATAAATTTAGTATAATAATTGACCGATTTTGAGTGTCTGTTCAAATTGAAAATGAGTTTCGTAAAATCAAATTATATGTAAGATATTACGCAATGCGTAAAGAATTATGTTGTGTGAAAAAGTCACATCAACAAAGCCTGGATGACATAAAAAAACTTAATAAAAAGACACGCTGGTGTTTCTTGCAGAAACCATTTTAAACAATAAATTACACAACGTTAACAAAAGAGACCAAAAATGACTTACATTGACATAGCTAAGCAATACCTGGATGCTTGGAATGCTCACGACGCTGATGCGATGATTAAAAGTTTCACCTCGGACGGCACCTATAGTGATCCATCTACCGGTAAAATTACAGGCGATGCGATCGGCGCCAACGCGCGAGGCTTATGGAGTGCATTTTCGGATTTAACATTTGCAATTATTAGTCTTGTGGAAACCACACCGGGCAGAGTTGTAGCTGAGTGGATAATGAAAGGTACCAACACAGGATCATTTCATGGTTTGCCGGCAACTGAACGAACCATTTCGCTTGCCGGAGTTGATTTGATGGAGATCGGAACCGATGGTATTAAGGCTGTAAAAGGTTACTTTGATACAAAGACTTTGTCGGAGCAGTTAGGGTTACAGGTATTGGTTCAGCCGCATAAGCTGGGTCCATTCTCGTTTGGTTTTTCGGTTGCAGTTCAATCGGGCAAGAAGACTAAGCCTGGTGCATTTGGGATCACGACGATTTGGAACTCCGACTCGCAGACAGAAGAGATTCGCGATTTGACCAGGGCAACTGCAACAGAGATGTTGGCTATGGAAGGTTTCATTGGATTGACCACCATAAGGATTGGCGGGCGCGGAATAACGATTTCTGCGTGGGAAAAACCAGAACATATTATGCAGTTAAAAAAAGAGGGTACACATTCGGAAGCAATGCGAAAATTCTGGGCTGAGCTGAGCGATTCAGCTTTTACAAGCGTTTGGGTTCCGCATCACATCAATCCAATGTGGGTTCGGTGCAAAGTGTGCCGAAAAATGAATTCATATGATAAGAATTCCGGTGTGTGCAGTTGCGGCCAGCCATTACCGGAGGCTCCATCTTACTTTTAAAGAAACTTTATAAAGAGATAAGACTATGGCAAAAAGTAAATTATTGGAAATGAACAATGTTGGAATCGTTGTTGAGTCCCTCGATAACGCGATTGCTTTTTTCACGGAGATAGGACTTAAGCTTGAAGGACGAATGATGGTTGAAGGTGAATGGGCTGGACGTGTTACGGGTCTTGGTAATCAGTCTGTTGAGATTGCTATGATGGTTACGCCCGACGGACATAGCCGGCTTGAACTTTCACGATTTCTCATCCCACATACTATAGCAGACCATAGAACGGCTCCCGTAAATTCTCTTGGCTATCTTCGCATTATGTTCAGGGTTGATAAACTTGATGAATTGTTATCCAGACTTCTGAAGCATGGTGTTGAAATCGTTGGAGAAGTTGTTCAATATGAAGACATTTATAGACTCTGCTACATTCGCGGAATAGAAGGACTTCTTATCGGATTAGCCGAACAACTCGGAAATAAATCAACAACAGATATTTTAGACAACTCTTAAAAGAGGGTTTTTGTTAGAACGGAGGCTTGACAATGAAAATTATGAGATTGATTCAGGTAATAAAAACAGCACATAAAATTGTATAAACATCTAAACAAATAACAATATGAGAAAAATAATTTCTTTTATGCACATATCACTTGATGGTTTTGTAGCAGGACCGAATGGAGAAATGGGCTGGATTAAAGTTGATGAAGAGATTTTTGATTTTGTCGGTAAGCGGATGAGCGAAGGCGACACTGCATTATATGGACGAGTAACTTATCAGATGATGGAAAATTACTGGCCCACTGCAGGAGACAAACCGACAGCATCCAGGCACGACATAGAACATTCAAAGTGGTACAAAAAAGTTCACAAAGTTGTTTTATCAAAAACATTAAAAGATGCGGAATTGACTAACACTCAAATTATCAGCGATAACCTTTCAGACAGAATAAATGAAATAAAACAATCCCCAAATAGCGGGAGTAAAGACATCTTGCTTTTTGGCAGCCCGACAGCAACACATTCACTTATCCAACTGAATTTAATTGACGGCTATTGGCTATTTGTTAATCCAATTATTCTTGGACAAGGCATTCCATTGTTCGTGAACATTAAAGACAGAACTAAACTAAAACTATTAAGTACTCGTCCATTTACTTGCGGGGTAACTGAACTGAATTATGTAGTGGACAGACAGTAACAAGGAAGCGCTAACAAAGGTTTAGTAACGAATATTTTTATATGAACGTAAAAGAACAAATCAAACAGTACATTAATAGCCAACCTGAACCAAAACGCAGCGATATGCAAAATTTGCACCGTATCATTCTGGAGGTGATGCCAAAATGTAAATTATGGTTCCTGGATGGCAAAGACGATGAAGGTAAAACTGTTTCTAACCCTAATATTGGATATGGATCTCAGACCATAAAATATTCTGACGGAAAAACCAGAGAGTTTTATCAAATTGGTATGAGTGCAAACAAAACCGGAATCTCTGTCTATATACTTGGTATCAATGATAAGACATATTTATCGAAAACGTATGGAAAAAAAATAGGCAAGTCAAGTGTGAGCGGATATTGCATTAAGTTCAAAACTCTAAAAGATATAAACATTGATATCCTTAAAGAGGCAATACGATATGGGGTTGAACAAGAGAAAACAACTAACGCAGAAATCCTAAAAAAACAGAATACAAAATGAAAATAATTATAAATACTTTCTTGATAATTGTAATCTCAATGACAATTTTAAATTGTAGTTCTCAAAAACCAAACGCATTCAAACCCAAAGAGGTTTACAAATCCAATGAGTTAATTGTTACCCAAATTGCTGAAAATTCTTTTGAACATACCTCATTTAAACAAACAAATGATTTTGGGAATGTTCCTTGCAACGGCCTGATTGTTAGAAATAGTAATGAAGTAATTGTTTTCGATACACCAACCAACGACAAAAATTCAGAAGAGTTAATCTATTGGATCAATGAAACACTTCATTGCAAAATAAAGGCGATTATTCCAACGCATTTCCACGACGACTGTTTAGGTGGTCTAAAAGCATTTGATGATAATAATATTCCTTCTTATGCATATTCCAAAACAATTGAATTTGCAAAAGAAAATAATTTTGTAGTCCCAAAAAATAGCTTCAGGGATTCACTTATTTTAAAAGTAGGGGATGAAAATATTATTGTAAAGTTTTTCGGAGAAGGACATACAAAAGATAATGTAGTTGGATATTTCCCGAGTGAAAACGTAATGTTTGGAGGCTGTTTAATAAAAGAATTAGATGCAAGTAAAGGTTATTTAGGCGATGCAAATATTGCAGATTGGTCAGAAACAGTTGAAAGAGTTAAAAAGGAATATCCAAATGTAAAAATTATTGTTCCGGGACACGGCGAATATGGGAATAAAAAATTACTTGATTATACAATTAACTTATTCAAGACTAAGTAAAAGAAATTCTGCTAACATCGGCTTTCAAACGCCCCGCCTTCGCTGATAATCACCCGAAGTCAGAAATGTTTTTTCACTTGCTCGGTCGCCCTGCCTGACGGCAGGCAGGTTTGGTGTAATTTGGAAAACAGGAGATCTTCAAAACAGATTTATCAGGGGAAGCTGCGGATAGTCTGGCTAAGCAGAAGAACGAAGAAATATTTCCGGGTAAGACTGATTATTATAAGGTGGTGGAGATGAGGGGTGCGAATTTTCTTGCCGCGCAGTAGATTTGCAGAATCGAGTGGTTCGATTAAAGCCCTACAAAATTAAAAAATCTTAGTAGCCCAGCGTAAATCCCGGCTTGTCGGGACTCGGCACTTGCCCAATTGAGTCTTTTCATTAAAATATTATCCCTTTCCACAAGATATTTTTCTAATCAATCGTGTTATTATCAGGTGCTACTCAATTGGGGCGTAACCTTGTTGGATAATCCTACTCAATCATTATTTTTGAGGCTGTGTGCAGGGTCGCTTTCCTCCTATCTTCCACAGCTAAAACAAACATAACGCCTTCGCATATTCTTCAGATGGATTTCATTTAGCGCCCATTTCCAGGCACTCAAATTCACTTATTCGTTTTAATTAATTGCAACTAAAACGCTGTCCAAACACTGCCCAAAATTGTAAATACTCTAATTAGTTCTGATTAGCTTAGGAAATTTGGGAAACAAAAAAGCCCTAAAAACATAAATTTTAGGGCTTTTCTGAGCCAACTGCCGGAATCGAACCGGCGACCTACTCATTACGAATGCTTTGGGCTTGACTTATTTTATATGCTTTCAACTAATTTTAAGCCCTTTTTAAAATCGGTGCCCAAAAGAGTGCCCATATTTGTCTTGTTACTTATCTCATTCCCCATTCGTCGCAGGTCTGCACGGGAGTAATGTCGAAGTGTTGTTTCAATATTTCGATGTCTTGCTAATGTCATAACATCATACACGCTCATACCACTATTAATTAATTTTGTGATAAAAGTTTTTCTTAAAGTATGGTAAGAATATTTTTCATATCCTTCACGCTTTCTAAATCGTTCAAAAAATTTCATTGAATGAATTGACTTATAATTAAAAAGCAGTCCAGTATATTCACTCCACTCATAACGAATGAATTCCATTAACTCAGGATAGATAGGCAAAGAATCTTCACGATTCTTTTTGTGGTTTTTTACTTTTAATATCTCTTCTTTAAAATCAATATTTTCTTCAAACGTCAGACCTATCAATTCCCCAACCCGCAGTCCGGTAAGTAATAAAAACATTATAACTTTATAATGTTCTCTGTTTGCATTTTTAAGTTTGGATAATATATCATTTAAATCTTTATCCGTGATAGTTACAACAGGCTTGAACTTGATTTGCTGTGCAGGGAAAGGATTCTCAGGTATATATTTCTCCTTAACAAAATAATTAAAAATTATTCTGAGTTTATTTAAATAACTTATGATAGTTATTTCTTGAAGTGATTTTTGCTTATAAACTTTTTCCTCAGAATTCTTTTCTTGATTTTTTTTGCTGGTAATATTAACCTGGTATTTATCTGTGCTTAATTTTAATCTTACTTCTTTTACCAGATCCAGCGTAATTCTTTTAATCGCAATATTACCGGTATATTTGATGAGCTTATTCATTGCCTGTCTGTAGCCATCCGCGGTTTTTTTATTAAGGTTGTCTTTTGATTTCAGAAATTCATCTATTCCCCTGCTTAAACTCATTTCTTTTTTATCTAACCTTTTTAATCTCTCTACGTGGAGCCCGGTGGATACTTCATATTCAATCTGTTTTTTTAATACCTCCGCTTTTTTTCTGTTTTCTCTGCTGTCTATTAATTTTGTGGAAACTCTTTTCCGCTTTCCATTAACCCGGTAATCAATAAACAGCTTCCCACCTTTTAATCTTATGCTTGCCATGCTTCCTCCATTATGACTAAATAATAATTAATACTATCTGTTTTTCTTTTTCATTTCCTCAACAAACTGAGTCATCATTTTAAGCATATTATTTTGATGCTCAATCACCTTCTCTTTTTCTTTTAGAATTGTTTCTAGACTGGCTAATCTGTCCATACAGTTCTGAAGTTGATTCCTGATATCTTCATTAGCAACTTTTTTATTCCCATCCCCATTTTGATCAATCTTAATCCCAAGTTTTTTTACAAGTGCCATAAATCTTGCTGTCTGCTGCTTTAACCCAACAGAAACCTGACTATTGTTCAATCCTGCTTTCTTTGCAAAGTTGTCCAATGATCCAAACTTTATAAGAATAAGTTCTTTAAGATCTGCCGGTTCAATTTTAGCTCTCATAATAACTCCAGGCTTGGTGAATTTTAATTTTTCTTGTCTATAATTTATGTTCTTTTCTTCTTTTGTTCAAGTGATTTAATAAAAATAAATGAAAAAGGCGATTCAATGAATCGCCTGATTAAATTATATACTTTTAATTATTTAACATTTATTCACAATTTATCGATAATTACTTCTTTTATAACCTCCCATGCTTTATTTGTATCATATTCTATCCCTGCTCTTAATAATCCAACCACATCACCATGAAAATCTTTGTCTTTGATTTTTTGTTCCATGTTCAGTATAAATTCTCTTCTCGAAATAGATAAATCGTCATTTTTAAGATATCTCTTAAAACATTCAATTATTTTCGAAGTATCTAATTCTAAATTCGTATACGTATACCAAAGATCGAATAAATCCCTCCCTTTGTTTCTTTGATACAACGCCCGGAGTTTCGTCCCTAACAACTCCTCAATACTATAAGTATTAATTGTGCAGTTTCCCGAAAAATATTCGCTGGTTAAATTGTGACTAATTTTATTATAACCTTGCACACTAAAATGTTCTCTCGTGTTTATTTCAATCTTCAGTTTTAAACCAATTTCTTCGAATTCAGAATCGAATCTATAAGTTAAAGTATTATTATGTTCAGAAGACTCAAACTTCGCTTGCCCTAAAAATGAAAGTTGTTTTCTCAATGCAGTTAATATCGTACCAATATTCTCTGCCTCCACTTGAACTAAATCAATATCTTCTGAATATCTTGCTTGAGGCTTTAAAAACAATTTATGTAAAGCTGTTCCTCCCCTGAACGCCAGCAGTTCTTTCAATTCATTGTGCGAAAATATTTCAACAATCGCTCTCTCAATTATCAGATCCTGCTCTACCTGGTAGTTATTAATCCAGGGAGCTTTCTTGCTCCATTCAATTATGTATGATTTTGGTATCATTTAAAGTCGGTTTCTATTTTATAGTTTTCAATAATCTGCCAGCCCGGATGCACTTTATATCCTTCTTTTTTAGCATCTGGTTTTAATGCTACTCTGAATATTCTTTTCTCATCTAAATAATTTTTTATAATAGCAGACAATTCTTTTTTATTCAAAACAACATCTAAGATATAACCTAACCTCTGCAGTACGCTTAATGAAATATCATTATTCAGTAATTCCAATAATTTTTCTTTTTTCATTGAATCAGACAATTCGAATAAAACAGTTGCAGCACGATTCACTCCGCCAATCCGGTTTTGATATTCTACTAAATCCACAGCAGTTAATTCCGCACCTGATATATTAATATACCCGGTATCAGTTTTTCTTTTCTCTATACCATACTTCGGCATAATGGATTTTACCGCATAATTTATTTTTAATCCCTCTACTTTCGTAGTTCGTATTGGCGGCTTGTTAATTATTATATAAGATTCCATTACTTGCTGATGCGAGGCTCCATGCATAATAGCCGCCGATGATAATCCAAGATAATATGGTCTTCCCAGAAATTTAAATAATGCATCGATAAACAACTCCACCGGTAGGATTTTTCGCTGCTGGTATTCAGGCGGAATGATAATATAAAACCCTTTATAAACAGAAACTATTTTCCCCTTTTTAAATAATTTGTTTAATGAGAATTTAATTGCGGTATCATAATTTGATCTATACTTATTTTTTATATCATCTAAAGTAAAATAAAGCTTTCCACCGGATTGAATTTCAGCAATATAATCCTCCAAATAATTTCTAACATTTTCACTAGCCATATCTAAATCCTGAGTTTTTGTTTGCGAAAGGTAGTGTTTGGCGCTAACTATTGCAAACAATTACTCAAATAATTTTATAGATCTCAATAAAAAGGCAATTCAAAGAATCACCTTTTTTACCGTTTTTATCCCTTGACGTTTATTTGTTTATTTTTTATCTTTTTTATGTTAATTTTTTATCATTAGAAAATTATTTCATAAGTATGTCAGAACAAATAAACTTAAATAACTCAGCAGCTCACAACCGGGAACTGCTCTCAATCAAAAAAGCCTCGCAGCTGCTCGGCTTCTCGCCCAGCTATATATCTCACTTAATAGAGTTCGGGCATCTGGACTATGTTCTGCCCCCGGGTCACTCACATAAAAAAATTTCGCGTAAAGCAATTCAGGATTTCATAAATAATAACACATTTAATAACAGCCAGGATTACTATGAAGGCAAAAGCATCCACAGCCTCATCCAAAACAAATAAAATCATTCGCGACAAGATCATTCATATTAGTACACCGACACACAAAAAACTCAAAATCTTTTGTGCTACACTGGATATTGATCTCGGTCGGACCGCTGAAAAAGCAATTACAGATTACATCACTAAAAACAGTTAATAATTTTAAAAGGTACCCCAGACTTGGAAACTTTTTTTAATGTTATTCCATCAGAAAATTATCTGATAATCGAAGCATGGAATAAACACTGCAAAATCCGGGTAGCAGAAAAAAACAATAAAGTTATTTATCGCCTTCTTAAAACGGCGTTTAAGCTCTACATAAAAACTTTTAAAACTTTGTTTTATTCCCTCTCCTTTAAAAGGAGAGGGTTAGGGTGAGGTTTTGAAACACAACCTTACTTACTATCAACATTTTAGCGATTCTCACAACGAACCTCAGTTTAAATTACTGAGAGCAAAATATGGTTGGGCGGGTGAAGGAAAATATTGGGCATTAAAAAACATAATTGCTTCCAGCGATAACTGCCTGCTCGATATTTCCAACCCGCTAAACCTTGGGATGTATGCTGTAGATATTGACTTTACATTTGATGAATTCAATACATTCCTTTCATTCTTATGCTCGCGGGAATGCGGATTGTTAATAAGAGTAGAAAACTATGTAACAACTGAAGACATGCAGGAAACATTTGAGAATGTTATGAAGCAGAGAAAAGCATCAAGAGACAGACGAATTAAAGAAATAGTAAAACAGTCCAACGGCACTTATAGACTTTTAGAAATCAACAGCAAGTAAAAATTAAACTGATCTGGAAATGCTTAACTTCATCGAATTGGATTCTAGGATTGATATAACTTTTTATCATAACATATTACCATTTATCAAAAAATGATTATGTACATTTCTAAAAATTATTATAATTGAAATTTTCAAATTCATTCATTATAAAAAGGAGGCCAAATGAAACACACGGATATAATTAATATTGTATCCCAGCAAGAACAAAAATTCGCTCACGTTTATGAAGATCTGCTTAACCTTGAGGCAAGCTGTGATCTCATTGCGGATTCTGATCCGGATGAACTTGAGGAAAATATAAATTTAATGATAAACAGCTTGCTTAAATACAAAACCTCTAAATTTGAAATGCTATCCAGTTCGTTTGAAAGTAATCTTCAACAACAGGCACAGCTTTCAAACAATTCTAATTAGTATCTTATCTCATTTTCTAAAGGGTACGGTGGGGAGCCGTCCCGGATTATTTACAACCCGCGCTTTGAATTTTCAAATTAAAACTTCTTTGAAATTCTTTTAGGCTAGAGTTTTTTCTCAAATTGGATTTTACTGTTTATATAACTTTTAATTTTTATTGCCTTCACTTTTTTGTGGCGTGCAGTATTTGAAATATTTTATAGATAAAAAAAGGCGATTCAAAAGGATCGCCTTTTATCATTTCACTTTTTGCGTTTGACGTTTCCCGTCTCAACTTCAAAAGAATCATCTTCTTAGTTTCAACAAATGAACCTGCTTGCAATCTGTAGAAATAAACTCCGCTTGGCAGATTAGCTGCATTCCAGTTTACTTCATAAGTACCAATCGCTTTTTCCTCATTACCTAAAGTTGCTATCTCCTGCCCTAGTAAGTCAAATATTTTTATAGTTTGCCAACTGCCTACTGGAGACTGCCAACTTATCTTCGTACTTGGGTCAAAGAGATTAGGGTGGTTTTTTGAAAGTAAAAAATCTATTGATACCTCATCAATCACTTATTCTTCAATAAAGTTTGATTCTTTGCCGAACATTTTTTATTTGGAATTAATTAATTGATAAAATTCAAATGTTTTTTCTTTTGGGATAAAAACAGCACCAATTTCTTCACTTTTTATCCTTAACCGCTCATCATTAAAATCAGATAGCAGTGCAATATTAACTTCAGGAAAATCTCTTTTTAGTATTTCCGCCAATTTGAATCCATTATTGTTTTTCAAGGGTATGTCAATCAGAATCCAATCTGGCTTATAGTCTCTATACAATGAATAGAAATTTGCTTCGTCATTTAACTCGACACATTCATCTCTGTTACTTGTTATGAGTTCTTTCAAATAACTCATAAATAATTTATTCTCATAAAAAAGAAAAAACTTCAAGGCTTTGCTCACTTTATTTTGTGATAAGTTGTTATAAACATAATTTAATAATTTAATATAAGCGTTGGTACTTACTCACTTTTTACAGTGGGTGAACGCACTATTTTTTTCGCACTCATAAAACGATAGTTGGTATTGAAAGATGGAGAGGTTAAAAATCTTTAAATAATTCTTTGTTTTGAATGGCAAACTTTAATAAATCTCTTGAGCTTTTAAGTTGAAGTTTTCTAGTCAAACTCACCTTGTGGTTTTCAATCGTTCGCTTGGAAATAAAAAGAATATCGGCTATTTCATCATTTGTTTTAAGATCTGAAATTAATAATAGCAGTCTTTTCTCCGTTGGGGTTAGTTCATTTAGTAGTCCTGTTATTTTATCCTCGCTCGGAATTTTTGCAAATCCATTCACTATGATTTTTGTAAGATTACTGCTGATAAATTCGCTTCCTGATGCCACTTTATTAATCGCATCAACAATATCAAGAACGGCGTCATCTTTTAAGACAAATGCTTTTACACCTGCTTCAAAAGCCTTCTGATATGTTTTTTTATCATTGTGCATTGTTAGCAAAATAACTTTAGTATCATTTTGTAATTTCTGAAGTTCACAGGATATTTCTATTCCCGTTAGCCCTGGCATTTGATTATCAAGAACTGCTATATCCGGTTTAACTTCTTTAATTAAATTAAGCGCTTCGGTACCATTTTCTGCTTCTGCAACAATTTTAAAATTAGAAACACTTTCAAGTTCTGCACGCACACCAAATCTGAAGAGCGGATGATCATCGGCAATTATTATTGTTATATCAGCCATTTTCTTCCTTATGTAAAAAATCTTGTTTTATAGGATACTTGAGAATTACAGTCGTTCCCTCTTCCCCGTTTATATCCAAGTTAAGCTCGGCTCCGATTATTTTTGAACGTTCACGAATGCCTGCAAGTCCCATTCCGTTTAATGAATTTTTATTTTTTTTGTCTGATTTTCCATTGTCCTTAACCTGCATAAATATGAAACCGTCACGTTTTTTAATATCGATAAAAGCATCCTTTGCATTAGAATGTTTTATAATGTTATTTAAACACTCCTGTAAGATTCTGAAAAAGTAAATTTCATCCGGCTTTGTAAAAAAATCATCTATCTTATCAATATTTAATACAAAATTTATTTCTGATGGAACAGATAAGTTTTCAACTAATGTTTCTATTGCGGTTGATAATCCGAGTTGATCCAAATGCTGAGGCCGAAGATTGTAAATAATATTTCTGATTTCGTTTATAGTTTCTTGAGTTAAATCATTAACTCCATAAAGGAATTTTTTCTCAATATCATCAAATGATTTTTTGTTTCGGGATAATAGTAGATTTTTTACCAGTAATAATTTTTGTCCAACACTATCGTGCAATTCCAGTGCAATTCTGTTTCTTTCATTTTCCTGAGAATCAATCAATCTTTTGGCAAATAAAAATCTATTTTCATTCTCCCTCTTTATGGCTTCAAATTCTAATTGTTTACTATTTTCCTTTTCTTTAATTGTCTGGAGATAATCGTGGATAGCATACCAGAAGATTGTTCCCACAAATAGCAGAAAACCAAAAGGCATAGTTTTTATCGCATATCCATAAGTACTGCCAATCCCTCGATTAAGCATCAGTATAATCTCTATAAATGAAAAAATAAGGACTGCAGATATTCCTGCATATAAAATTCTGCCTTCGTATTTATTTTTAGATGTGCTTAACAATAAAGTCACTGTTGCAATAATAAGAAATACTATACTCGACAGAATGAAGTATTTAAGTATATCATTAAATATTAGATTTGTCAGACTGAGTATAGTCATTGTGAAAATCAGAAAGACAACTTTGAACTTCCAGATTATATTTATAATAATCTTATATTTTTTTAATACTATTATTTCTATCATTAAAAAAAGAATGATTGACCCTATATTCAGAAAAATATAGTTTAAATTATAAAATAAAGCCGGCTTGTTAATAACCAGTTGAAGAAATGAATTGTTTACGGAAATCAGCACTCCTGCCGATAATAAAAACAGCATTAAATAAATTAATATTTTTGTTTTCATCAAAGTAAAGTAAGCAATTATTGCTGCTGTCCCGGTTATAAATATAATAGCAATTATCATTAGATAAATAAAATTACTTTTAAAAACGCTTCTGATTATTTCGGTTGCAGATCCAAAAACTGCATTTTCAAAAATAACCGCAGTTTTATCACCGGGTATTATTTTAATAATTAATTCATCCCCATTCTTATACTCAGGAATTTTTATCAGCACCTGACTCCATCTTATATATTTATCTTCTTCCTGATCAAAATCTTTAACCTGATAAATCATTTTATTATTTAAGAAAAGCTGCATATTATATGAAACATGCCCGATGTAAATCGTAGGGTAATTACCCTGCCATACCGGAAGTTTTGTCCTTATCCAGACAATCTTTCCTTTATATAATTCCATAATACTTGCAGTTGAAGAAAGAGGCTTCCACTTTTCTGAAGCAAGAGTTTCAGGTGAGGTTATATCTTTAATGTTTGAGCTGTCGCTCCCCGTTTCAGCTAGATAGTACCATTTAGTTAAAGGAATTATTTTTTCTTGAGGAATTGAACTCGATGACGGACTCTGATACCCAAATAATAGAGGAAGAAACGGAAATAAGAATGCAATATTTAATTTAGATCTAGTCAGCATATTTACCAGACGAAAGACCTTTATAATATGTGTCTGTATAATTGCACTGTTAATTTAACAATTTATAAAATGTACTTACAAATAAAAAAAAAATTTTATCTGAGAATATAGATCAAAGATTCTAATGAACCGATTTTAAGGTAAAAGGGAAAAGTCTAATTGATTTGAGGATGATTCAATTGTGCAAATAAAAGGGCTCGTAAGAGCCCTTAAAGTTACATTATAAATTATCTACTTAAGGAGCATCATCTTTTTTGTCTGAACATAAGAACCCGCCTCTATCCTATACATATATACACCGCTTGGTAAATCAGCCGCATTAAATTCTACTTGATAATAACCGCTTTGTTTCACCTCATTAACCAAAGTGGCTACTTCCCTGCCAAGTAGATCATAAACAATCAGGCTAACATAACCTTGATCAGCTAATTGATAATTAATAGTTGTGCTCGGATTAAATGGATTAGGATAGTTCTCGAACAGGGCATATTCTTCAGGCACATTTTCTGTTACGTCTTTATTAAGTTTTTTACCTGCAATGATAACACAGTCACTTCCCTCGATAGCTGTACCGTCTACTAAATTACCTGTTATCGTTAATACTAATTCATCACCATTATTAACTTCTCCGAGAGCACCTATTAATGATTTAGCATCAAATTTTAAGGTTAAGTCATCAAAACCATCGGGTCCATCAATAGTACAATCACATTGCTCACCATTACTAATTGGAGTTGTTACATCCTCATTTTCCCAACGGAAAGGACTCAGACCCTCAAGCAGCAAAGTTGCGGGATCAATATTCTGAACATCAAAGTCATCTGTTCCCAATATTGCAACTGAAATAACTCCCTTTGCCTTTACATTTAACTGATTTGGACAAGTCGTCGGGAAAATGTCTAAAGAAACAACTGTAACATCTGGGACACAGGGTCCTAATGCTATTATTTGTTCAACTGCACTGGACGGACCAGGAAATAGAATACCATTACTATATATATTTACATAATTGTATGCCCCTGTGGTGAATAAGGGATACAGTCCGCAAAAATTAACTAACTGCGGATTGTTTGAAATATACATCTCTCCACTTACCGATGTAAGGCTTCCCAGTCCATCAAGGTTTGTCAGAGAATTACTATACCAAAGCTGAAAGTTTCCCCCGACAGTAGTAAGGCTTTCCAGTCCGTCAACATTTGTCATACTTTCATTGTTCTGAATATCAAACTTTCCATTAACGGTTGTAAGGCTTTCCAATCCATAAAGATCCGTCTGTATATGATTGTTGTTGATAGAAAGATCACCACCAATGGTTGTAAGACTTCCCAGTCCCTCAAGGTCTGTCAGCGCATCATTCATTGCAATATAAAGATTACCGCCAACAGAAGTAACGTTTTCCAGTCCAATCAGATTTGTAATCGCAGCGTTGCCTGAAATCTCAATACTTCCGCTAACTGATGTAAGGTTTTCAAGTCCTGATAGGTTTGTCAAAGCCGGATTTTCCTGAATAATAAGCCTATCAAATGAAGTAAGGCTTCCAAGTCCCTCAAAGCTTGTAAGCTCAGTATTGTAAGCAATATAAATATACCCTCCAACTGATGTAAGATTTTCGAGGCCTGCAAGGTTTGTCAGTGCATCATTGCCCCAAATCTCGATGTTTCCGCCAACGGATGTAATGTTGTTCAGTCCGTTAAGGCTTGTCATTCCAGTAGTACTATGAATAATAAGGTCTCCAGTTACGGATGTAATGCTGCTAAGTGGAGTAAGGTTTAAATTGCCGGAATTAATGTTAATGGAAGTGACACTTGTGTAGCCCTGAGAACCGTAGTAATCAATACATGCCTGGATGTTACAAGTAATTACTTGTGCAGTACTGCTGGTATAGAATACTATGCTCAATATCAGCGCAAAGAAAATAGTGGTAAAATGTTTGTTCTGTTTCATAATAATTCTCCGAATAAATAAATAATTAATTAATAGCTAAATCCTGAAACCAAGCAATTATCGTCATCATTATAAGCCTGGACTTTTTTATCCGGGCTAAAAGATTATATGTTATTATAAAGGCGGCTGGTAGAAGATTTTTTTGTTTCCGATATCTGTTACGGTTACGGTACCAGTTCCATCATCTCCCCACCTATAGAAAGTAACAACAACATAATCACTTGTTGTGAAAGAGCGACCAGGTGATGTCAAATAAATATTTATATCATCATAATAAAACATATTAATTGGATCACTAATGATTTGACTTGACCATGACGGAAATAATATATACGAATAAGGACGCATAGTATAGGGTTCCCAAGGCAAAATATTATCAATATATATTGAAGGAGCACCTGGAGAATTATCCAAAATATTCCCAGTGAAAGTAATGTTACCCAGAGTGATACCAGTATATGTAAAGGTTTGTGTACCCGAAGCAACCAAAATTTCAACATCTTTTCTCATTTTGTATGCCTGAACAGTTATATCGCAAGAAGCCCCCTCCTGCTGAAGCATTACATAGTTAGCAGTATATGATAATACAGATGGATCAATAGGAATAGTTACCTGTACGCCAGATAAAAGATTTGTGTAAATAATTTTATAACCGGCTATATTTCTAACTTCGGGCCAATCAAGCTTAACATTAACAAGACCTGTACCACTCAATAGATTTTCTCCCGTGAAGGAAAGGGGTTTTACTCTTTCGAGTGTAACATCCTGGTCATTAGGGGATATTGGCGCTTCCGACTGGCAGCCGGAAAGAAAAAGAAATATTGTAAGAAAAGATCCGAGTATAAATAGTTTTTTCATAGCACTCTCCTGGTTTTAATTGATAAATTATTTATTAATAAACAAGCAAATTCTTGTCATAAAAATATCAACAAGACGAAGCATATGAATGAGTGTAAACACATTATTATCGATGCGTTAACGCACTACTTTTTTATTAATCCCCTCTACTTCGTTTTTGAAAATTGAAAGTCCGGCAGTAATAATTTATACAGTAGTGGTTAAATGGTGGCAAAAACTATTAATATTTTTGGGAATTGCGATTATTTGGAGTGCAGTATTTGAAATGTTTTATAGATAAAAAAAGGCGATTCTTTCGAATCGCCTTTTATCATTTCACGATTTCGTTTCTAGTATTCAAATGAAATTTTTCACCACCTCGCCGGACTAATCCTCTTCAAAGTTGCCCTCGTATCCAAATGAATAAACCTATTTTCATAAAACCCAATTCCCATACTTCCAGCCTTAGGTAAAAACTGGAAATGATATTCTTTATCCCAAATATCAAGCTGTAGGAATAAACTTGTTAAATCTTCTTTGTCCTTGACAGTAAAATCAAAAGCATTAAAATCCAGATGTAAAGATTTTTTCTTTCCCTTAACTAACTTATTGTATGATGGTGATCGATAAGATGATTCAATGAAAATTGGTTTATCATATTTGCTCCTTAATTCTTGGAGCACGCGTATAGTTGGCAGAATATTCCATAATAATTGTTCAGGTATAATCCGCCCCATCGTAATTTCATCGATAGTAAAATTAGTTATTTTATAGTAATCCAGTTTATTTTTTAGATTTTCTAACATTTAAGTATCTCCTATAAATCATTATAAATATTGAAGTTAGTGTAAATGATATAATCCAGATTAATCTTTCTGAATTATCGTTTCCGCGAAGAATTAAATCGGTAGGTTTAACACGAATAGTATCCTGAATAAAAACAGTATCAACTCTTTCCGGAATCTTTAAGACGAACTTCTTAAGAGCAGGAATAAACTCAGCAATCGCAGCGGTATCCTTCGTGCTCCCTTTTTTAAAACTTATACCTCTATACCCTATCACTTCAATCGAACTATCTGAGTCAAAATCCCTGCCCGTCCCTTCGGGAAACCTAAACTCTTGTGCTTCCAGAGTATCGATCATACCTGGAGTTTTTACTTCCACTTTCCTCAGTACAACTTCAGATCCACAGCATCCCGAAAAAAACAGGATGCAGCAGATTATTATAGAAAGCCATTTCATTAGGCTTTAGTTTTTTTGTGGGAGAAGTAACCAATCACAGCCACGCCAACCCCGAGAAAGAGAGTTCCCCAGTTCCAGGGACTCCCATTTAAAGAATCAACATACTGCATTACCGCAGAACCAATGGCAACAACAACACCTATTACCGTTGTGATCAAATCGTAGTTTTTCATAACTACTCCTATAATTAAGTTCCGCTTCCAGCGATCACTTAAATTTCTTTTTGCCTTACTCTATGCTCTACGCCCTATGCGCTTTGCGCATTCACTTTTTCCCCGTATTCACAAACACATCCTGCTTTATCAACTCTTCAAGTTTTTTATAATACTGCTCACTAAATCCGTTTCCTGTTTCGTGCTGAAAAGCATGCACAAGAGCCTCCTGTTTATAATCAATCAATTTTATTTTTCTGTAAAGCCTCATTATCATACCCACCAATAACAATCCTATCGGTGTAATTAATAATTGTGCAATCCCTATAAGCATTTGAAATGTTTCAGTTGTCATTTATCCACTTCTCTTTTCTTTGTCTCGTCTCTCGTTATTATATCAAAATCATCTTCTTCCAGATTATATCTTTTCTGATAATATTTTTTTGTGAACTGGATTCCCATTTTGTTTAAGCGCTCATCTCTTTCAGCAGTCTCAACAATGATTGCTTCTTTCTTTTTTAATTGGAATGTCGGACCCGTCCAGTCTGCATAATTCAGAAAGTGCCAGTACTTTAATAGCTGATTCATTCCATCTTCAACTATTTTTTTATCTGTAAGCCCGATGTATTCAAGCATTGTCTGATGAACTTCACCAAGCTTGTAGCTGCCGGATTGCCCGGCATCTATTGTAAGCGTAACGCTTAAAACTGCTTTTGAAATTTCCTGATTGTGGTGCTTTACCAGGAATTCATAGATCTGTCCGATATCAAATTTTGGAGATTCAAATATTTTTAGTTTGTCAACAAAAGCCTCATCTATTACAGTCGTGTTGTTCTCAACCATATCATTTAATGATTCCAACAGTTCCTGTTTTTCTGCTTCTGTCGCAGCAGAAGGATAATAGCCGATCAGAAAAGGCATTCCGTATTTTTCAACCATTGTCTGCCAGTATTCAATTGTACTTCTTTTAAATGTCACAGGCCAGTAACAATTTGCAAGTATCTTAGTCCCGTAGGGATTTTTATAAGTCGGCTGGTTTCTGCTTATTATAAATTTGAATGGAGGAAGAGCATCGCCTTCTTCAAATAAATAAATACCGTTTACATTTTTTCTCAGCAGCAATTCATTACTATTGTTGTAGATAAACCATTCCTGAGGTTTACTCTTTACATCAACGGGAATTATTTTTCCGTTCTGCAGTTCCCAGTATATTTCGAGCACCGAATAACCATAAAGCACACTGTCAAGCATCTCATTGATCATTCTTTTAACCGGCAGCAGCTTAAAAAATTCTTTAGCTTCTTCGCGCCTTTCATAGTTCGGATCGTGGTCGATTTCATAATCCATCTGCTGCACCTGCATTTTTCTCTGCTGCACAGCCGCGCTTAACTGGGGATCAGTTAATAAGTTTCTGTAGATATTAAAGTCATAATTGTTTTCTGCCAGAATCTCATCGGGATCAGGCAGAACATCCATAAAACTTTTTATCTGCTCTATCTTTTCTCTGGTCGCAAATTCATTGAATATTTTAAGTTTAGTTTTTTTGCTTTTCATTATCTAAAACCTTTATATCGGGGAATGTTTTTTCTTCTTAATGTTTTTAACTGTGGAATTCCCTCAGTTATTTTTTCTTTAGCTTCATTTAAAAACTTTGCCATTATATCAATCTGATCATCAAACTCTACATTCGGGTAGTCTTCGCATTCATCCATAAATTCTTTTAACCACTCTTTGCCCTCGACTAAATAAACTCTCCCCTGCTCAATCAATGGAGTAACTGCATTTATGTATTCCAGTTTTTCCTTATCGGCTGAAATTCCTTTAATCGGTATCCTGGTTCCTCTCTTTAATTCCTGAATCAGAGAAATTCCGCTTGCTTTGTCTTCAATCCAGACTTCATTAGGATTGTAAAGATTGTACTGATCAACAGCGGCTTTTTTTAAGTCAGGGAACTCAATCCTGTCACGGAATACATTCAACAGAATATATTTGTTCGGTGTTATCAGCCAGGTCTCGCATACACTAAAATCATTTTCCTGTTTTTCTTTGAATGCCGTATCCCATATTTGAATCTTCTTAATCCATCGTTCCTTATAAACTTCATCCTCCCGGATGAATTTCCACCAGCTTCCTTTTATAATTCCGCTTCCGCCCTTGTCAATAAATAAACCGTAAATTTCCTGGCTGCGCAGGTATGCAGGAGTTTCTTTTACCAGCTCGTCAATCTCTTCTTTGTCTAACAGCGGATTATCGTATGAACTGAAGTTATATGATTTATATCTGCCGGCAGCGTCGGTCAATCCTTTTTCAAACAGTTCATAAAACAAATGTTTCTCATTTTTCTTTGTGCGCTTACCCTTAGGTGTTCCACCGATTACCACTTCTGCTTTATAGTCCAGCGTCATAGGCAGGATTGATTCCTGCCAGAGATTTCTGTTCTTTAACACAATACCTGCTTCATTTACAATGATCAAATGATATCCAAAGCCTTCTAAGTTTTCAGGTCTGTCCGCAGAACGCATATCCAGAACACTATTGCCAAATTCAGTAATTATTTTTAACTCACTTTTATTTTTATTGTAGCTCCAAATCCTTTTGTCTAATTTCTTTAACTCCGGTCTGAAATAACGGTCGAAGTACCGTTCTATATTTGAGTAAATAGTATCGACCCACAAAACATTTATCCCGCTTCGATTAAGCATCCTGAATACAACAAACATTGCCAGACCTCTTGTTAATCCGAATCTCCTGCCTTTCGCAATAATCTTAAATCTAGCCGCTTCCCCAAAAAATATTTCTTTTTGAATTTCGTGTAAGTCAATTGAAAACTTTTTATTATCAGAACTCACTTTCTTTATTCATTCAGCATTACAGGAAATTCAGTGTACAAATACTTGAATTTAGTTTTAGATTTTTTCTTATAGTGTTTTTCTCTGCATTTAAAACAGACTAATTGATTTGTATCCTTATCAAGTAATCCGTTCCATAGAAATTTGTTTCCAGGTTTAGCACCCGGCTTCTTATTGCAGTATTCACAAACTTTTTCTTTCAATTCTATTTGTCCTTCATTCTAAATTCTACATTGTATATTCTAAATTCGAATGTTGATAACTCTGTTAATAACTTGTGGATATATTTATTTTAT
>DPRR01000023.1 GCA_003538625.1 Ignavibacteriales bacterium | reverse complement strand
TAGTACACCCGCAGGGATTCGAACCCCGAACCTTCTGATCCGTAGTCATCGGGAATCGCTAATTTTTCGCTAAAAACAAAGAGTTTGTTTGGAACTCCATACACAGTCCATACAATTTATCCCGCTTTGCGGGAATGGAAGGAGTTCTAAAATGTTCCTAACAAAAAATTACAAGTCAGCTTTTTACCAAATCGTTTATTTTGTTGATGGTAAAAGAACAACTCATTCAACAAGAAAAACAAACAAATCAGAAGCGGTCCAATATCTGGAAGAATTCAAAAAGTCTTTTGAAATCCCTTCCGGTGCAATTGATTCAATTTCTCAAATAACTATTGATAAAAATAACCTTACTCTCTCAAAATTCAAAGAAGAATATCTTGAATACTGCCGTCCTGTTAAATCAAAAAAGTATATTGATTCAATTGCATTTTCTTTTAAGCAGCTAATTTCATTTTGTGATAATCTTTTATTAACTGAAGTTGACATTCGAACAGTTGATAAATTTATAAATTCAACTTTCACACGTACACAAAGAGGAGCTCATCTTTATTACCGTTCGCTCAAAGCAGCTCTTACCAAAGCTGTTGAATGGAATTATATCCTGGTAAATCCTTTTACTAAAGTAAAGTTTCCAAAGCTTTCAAAAACATTTCCAGTTTTTATCTCTGAAGATGAGCTGCTGATAATTCTTGCTAACACTTCGCATCAGCATCTTAAAGATATTTTTACAGTTGCTTTTTATACCGGCTTACGTCTTAGTGAATTAATCAATATGCAGTGGAACTGGATTGACTTTCTGCAGAATCAAATCACAGTTAAATGCACAAATGAATTTTTAACCAAAAGCAAAAAAGAAAGAATTGTCCCAATGAGTGAAAAGGTTAGGGCAATATTATTCAGAAGATTTAATTCTGCCTTACATAGTCCTGGGGAAGTTGTTTTTTATAATGTCAAAGGAAAGATGCTGTATCACGATTTAGTAAGTAAGCAGTTCAAAAAAGTTGTTCGTAAATCAAACCTTAGTGAAAAAATTCATTTCCACACTTTGCGTCATTCATTCGCTTCACTGCTGGTTCAAAAAGGAGTGTCTTTATATGTTGTTAAAGAATTACTCGGTCACGAAGATTTAGCAACCACTCAAATTTATTCACATCTGCAAAAACAAAATTTGATGGATGCAGTTAATCTTTTGTAAACAAAGAGGCATTTACATTTTATTAAAAAATATCCTTCTAAAATTTGCAACATTTAAAGGAAATCGCTATTATTCAATTACTCAATTGAATAATTTATTAAAGAAGTTATATGACTGGCAGAGAATTTAAAGACTTAACTTTTCAGCAATTTGCGAACATTGCAACCGCATTTTCAAGCCCGAAGCGCCTTGAACTCATAGATATTCTTTCCCAAGGTGAAAGAGATGTTGATACGCTTTCAACTGAAACGAATATGAATTTTGCTAACACATCACGACATCTGCAAATATTAAAGAGTTCAAAAATAGTTGTAAGCCGGAAGGAAGGTGTAAGAGTTCTTTATAGTCTGGCAAATGATGAAGTTGTAAAATGCTGGAAATCATTACAAGTTCTTGCAGAAAAAAGTGCTTCGGAAATCAGAGAAACTGCTCGACTCTTTTTTGAAGAAAGATCTGCTTTAATTCCCATTTCATCCATAGAGCTATTAGATAAACTTCATAAAAATGAAGTTACTTTAATTGATGTACGTCCTAAAGAAGAATTTTCAAGCAGACATATTTCCGGTGCAATTTCAATTCCGTTAAAAGAGCTTAAGGAAAAATTGAATGAAATCCCAACGGATAAAGAGGTTGTTGCTTATTGCCGTGGTCCGTATTGTGTGCTTGCCGCCGAAGCTGCAAAACTTTTAACTAAGAAAGGATTTAATGTTGTTATTCTTAAGGAAGATGTCAATTCGTGGAAAGCTGAAGGACTACCTGTTCAAAATTAACTCCTAAAGGTGTTTTATGTATAATCAAGATTATGTTGATGAAACATTGAAAAATATTTTCTCTGATCCAACTATAACTAATATAATCTGTTCCATTTATGACCAACATTTAACCTTGCACGCAATAGCAAGTCTATTAAATCTTGATTCTGAAATCGTCAACATACATCTCAAAAAACTTGTTGATTTAAATTTAGTAAAGAAGGTTGAAAAAGAAGGACAAGTATATTTTATAATTACTAATTCTAAAGTCTGTGATTCAATTTTAATGTTAAAAGATGCAATTCAACGAATAAGCTAAAATTTTAGGGAAGGAACCTTTATATGAATAAAAGAAAAGTTGTGATACTCGGCGGCGGCGTTGGCGGTATAGTAACTGCTAATCATCTGGCTGAAATTCTTCCGAAAGAGATAGAAATAATTCTGATTGAAAAAAATAAAATTCATTCTTTTGCAGCTTCCTACCTTTGGTTGATGGTAAATAAAAGGAGAATGCAACAAATTACTTCGCAGTTAAGGGAACTGGTTAGTAATCGTGTAAATATATTATTCGAAGAAATAAAGCTAATTGACGCACAAAACAAAACTGTAACAACAGAAAAATCAAATATCAATTTTGATTATCTCGTTATTGCTCTCGGTGCATCCCTGTACAAAACACATTTAGATAAGCATCAATCTGGCATTCATACTTTTTTTACTTTTCAAGGTTCAATTGAATTAAATAAGGCACTTCAGAATTTTAAGGGAGGAAATGTTTCAATTGTAGTTTCTTCATTGCCATATAAATGTCCCGGTGCTCCGTATGAAGGGGCAATGCTTATAAAAGATTTCCTAAGCAAAAAACTAAAAAATAACTTTACAGTTAATCTGTATTCGCCCGAACCTCAGCCGCTTCCTGTTGCTGGACCTGAACTTGGTAATTCAGTTAAAGAAATATTAAATAAAAAAGGAATTGGTTTTCATCCGCTTGAACAAATGACTTCCATTAATTACACTGAAAGGAAAGTTGAATTCGCTTCCGGCAATTCTGTAAGTTATGATTTGTTAGTTATAATTCCATCGCACAAAACACCGGATGTAATTACTAATTCCGGTCTTGTTGATGAAAGCGGTTGGATAGCTGTAAATAAAGACACCCTAGAAACAAAGTATGAAAATGTTTTTGCAATTGGCGATGTAACTTCAATTACAGTTCCTGGCAGATGGCAGCCCGATAAACCTATGAAGCTTCCCAAAGCCGGTGTGTTTGCTCATTCTCAAGCAATTAGTGTTTCAAAAATTATTGCTTCCAGAATTTTAGGCAAAGAATCAAAAGAGCTTTTTTGTGCCGACGGTTTTTGTATGCTTGAAGCCGGAGAAGATTTAGCCGGCTTTGCTTACGGTGATTTTTATGCTTCACCTCATCCTGATGTTAAGATGAAACAACTCGGTAAACTTTGGCACTGGGGAAAAGTTCTTTTTGAAAAATGGTGGCTTTCTCCATATGGTTTGAAAAAGTCATTTTATAAAACCTTGCTTGAAGCTGGAGGTAAGAGTCTTAGAATTCCGATAAACTTATGAATATAGAAGCATTCGATCAATTTGCTGTTGACTATGACAAGTGGTTTGATACATACAAATTTGCATATCAATCCGAACTTGAAGCTGTAAAGAAATTTAACCCATCGCAAGGAATTGGAATTGAAGTGGGAACCGGCACCGGTCGTTTTTCAGTTCGCTTCGGAATAAAAATTGGAGTAGAACCTTCTGAAAGTATGGCTGCAATATCACGTGCAAGAGGAATTAAAATATATAAAGCTATTGCTGAACAATTGCCGTTCGATGACAAAAGTTTTGATTTTGCTTTGATGATTACAACTCTCTGTTTTGTTGACAATCCTTCACTTGCAATAAAAGAAATTTATAGGATTCTAAAACCGAAAGGAAAAATAATTATTGGGATTATTGACAAAGAGAGTGAACTTGGTAAAAAATATGAAACAATGAAAACCAGTAATAAGTTTTATAGTTCAGCTACTTTCTATTTTACTCAATCGGTAATAGAATTAATGCAAAAAAGTAAATTTCTTGAAATTGAAATTAGCCAGACAATTTTTTCAGATCCATCATCAATGGTTAAACCTGATGCTGTTTTAGATAATTTTGGTTGTGGGGCTTTTGTGGTCTTTTCAGCAACAAAAAAATAATAGGCATAATGCAATTATGAAAATAAGAGAAAGCGGAATGCCGGAAGAAACTTATTGGGAATCGTTCTTCAATGCAGAGGAAATATTATCAAAACTAAAACTTGATGATGCAATCTTTGATGTTGTAGAATTTGGTTCCGGTTACGGAACATTTACAATTCCAGCAGCCAAAATTATTAAAGGGAATATTTTTGCGTTAGATATTGATTCGGTAATGATAAACCGACTCAAACAAAGAAGCGAACAAAATAATTTGACTAATATTAATATTCTACAAAAAGATTTTGTCAATGTAGGTACCGGGCTTAAGGATAATTCAGTTGATTATGTTATGCTGTTCAATATCCTGCACGCAGAAAACCCAGATATTCTTTTGAATGAAGCTTACCGGATACTTAAACAAAGCAGCAAACTGGGCGTCATTCACTGGATTTATTCTTCTGAAACTCCCAGAGGTCCATCTTTGGATATTCGTCCAACACCGGTTCAATGTTCAAATTGGATTAAGGCAGCAAAATTTAAAATTATTAATGAAGAAATTTCATTACCGCCATATCATTATGGTATATTAGCAATCAAATAAAACAAGGATGAATATGAAATACTTGATCATAATTAATGACGCACCTTACGGAACAGAAAAAGCTTATAATGCACTGCGGCTTGCGATGCAAATTCAAAAAGTCTTTCCTGAAAACGAAGTAAGAATATTTTTAATGGCTGATGCTGCGACCTGTGCACTACCAAATCAGAATACACCTAATGGTTATTACAACATTGAACGAATGTTAAAATCAATAATAAACAAAGGTGGACAAGTAAAAATTTGCGGCACTTGCGCTGATGCACGTGGAATAAAAAATCTACCTTTAATAGAAGGGGCACAAATAAGCACTATGGCTGAATTAACTCAATGGACGATTGAATCCGATAAAGTGATTACGTTCTAATTTATATTTTAATGAGCTTTTCATTATATCTCTTATTGAAAAGCTCACATTCCTTTTTAACTTCAAAAAAAATTGCAATTAAAATAACTGTAGTAAATATCCCAAAACGGCTCCGCCTAAAACTACATAAGCAGAGTTTATCTTTTTTATTTTAAGAAATGCTGCAGCGGTGATTACTGCAATTACAATTGCCTTCCAATTAATTCCGCCTGTGGTATCAACTAAAATTTCTACCCCAAGTTTAACAGCAACAACAAACATAATTGCAAGTGCACTTACGTTTACTGCATCTAAAAAAACGGAGAATAATTTAGAGTTTCTGATCTTTGGAACGATAGGATTTATTATAAGAACAAAAATAAATGAGGGAAGAAAAATTCCTAAAGTAGCAATTAAAGCCCCTTGAATTCCATCAATCTGATAACCTATAAAAGTGGCTGTTGAAAGAACTGGTCCGGGAGTAAATTGTCCAATCGCAATTGCATCGAGTAACTCCTGTTTGCTTAGCCAGTTCAAGCCCTGGACAAGTTCACCATTAAGATAGGCAACAAGAACATATCCGCTGCCAAATAATACAGCGCCTATCTTTAAGAATATTAAAAATAATTTTGTAAGCGATACTTCGCTTTTTTCAATGCTCTGAAAAAAGTAGGATGATGAGATGACTGATAAAAATCCGAGTGGGATTAGTGAATTCAATTGATTTTTCTTTTCAGATATATAGATGAAAAGTGTACCGAATATTCCGCCAATTAGAATTGAATAGATTTCATTGAGACCTATAAAATTTATGATTGCAATTGTTATAGCAATTGAAATGAATTTCCATTCTCTAATTGCTGTTGCGCCTAAACGATAAACTGCATTTAATATAATTATGATTACAGCCGGTTTGATTCCATAAAGAAAAGGTTCAACTTCCGGCAAAGTTCCATATTGGACATAAAGATAAGCGAATACTCCAGTGATTAGAACCGCGGGAAAAATAAAACAGACTCCTGCAATAATTAGTCCCGGGAAACCGGCTTTGAGGTACCCGGTATGTATTGCCATTTCGGTTGAGTTTGGACCCGGGATTAAATTAGTTGCACCAATCAAATCAAGAAAATGCTGGCGGTCTAACCATTTCCTTTTTGTTACAACCTCATCTTCCATCATTGCAATGTGTGCAGCGGGACCGCCAAAGGCAATCAATCCAAGTTTTAGAAATAACTTTGCGATTTCTAAAACATCTTTTCCTGTATATTGTCTCGCTGCATTACGACTCATATTTTTGGTGTGAACTTGGATAAATCATAAATGTCTAGCTTCTTCTCAATGCCTTCAACTTTATTTACCATTACATCAAATCCATCTTCACCAAACAGCTTGTGCTCTTTTTCTTCAAACTCTTCGCCAAGCGAGTCATATTCATTCTTCGAGACTATTTTCTTAAAAGCTGGAAAAAGGATCGTGTCTTCTCTTGCTTCGTGGGGATTATACATTCTTATAAATGAATACAAATAACTTCTTAGCTGCTTCTTATCATCATCATTTTTTAAATTACTTTTTGAGAGACTTAATATTTTATCAGTAATTATTCTGCCCGTTTTATGTTGTGTTAAAAGAACGTTTACAAGTTCAACTTGTGTGTTAGCTTTTTTAAGACGAGGGAACAGATAATCTTCTTCAAGCTTTTCGTGATAATCTTCAATAAAACTTCGTATAATATTTGCCGAATCAATTACAGCATCCGGCGGAAAATCATTCTTGCTGTATATTCTATCAATTACTACCTGATAGATTAAAAGAACACGTTTCAGAACTCCGTGTTCACGCATTAAATCTTCATTAGGAGAAACTTCTTCTTCCATTTCCTGAAAAACCCATTCTGGTTTAGCTACTAAATTTCCAGTAAAAATTGTTGCACCGGCAAGTATCAATCCGCTGCTTTTTAAGAATTGTCTTCTATCATTACTACTTTCTTTCATAATTGCACCTCTTTTATAATTTTTATTGTTTCTTTCACTGATAACGCACCGCTCATTTCATTCTTGCTTAGTCGATTCAGTTTAATTCCAATTATTGTAGGAATAAATGCACCTAGAATTACATCGCTCAACCAATGCTGGTCGTGATAGATTCGCCCTAAAAGCGTTAGAACTGCAAAAAGATAACATAACACTTTCCAGTATCTGTTATCAAAAAAACCTGCTGCAATTGTGCTGAAGGCAAATGCAATAGCAACATCGCCGGAAGGAAGCGAAAGATGATCGTTTGAACCAAAGTTCAGTGGAGTAAATGCAAGGTTTCCATTTCCAGTGTAAGGTCTCCATCTGCCAATTAACGATTTTAATATTGTAACAATTATCCCGGAAAAAATAAATGCTTCAAATATCCTCAAACCATTTTTCCTTATGGTATCGTTTCTAAATATCAATCCCGTAAAATAAAGTGTAAGAAAAAAGATTATGGTTAAATATAATTTCCCGTAGAGATGACCAATGTTAAAAAGAATATCGAAATAATTAGTATGAATTTTTGAAAAGAAATCCCTTATAGTTTGATCAAAAATGAAGGCGAAGGCATACGCAATGAAAAATGCAGTGCCTACAAAAAAAGTTTTGGAATTTAACTTTACAGAAATCTTGGTTAAAGAAATCGAATCACTTAATAAATGCTTTATGTCTTCAATTATATATTTCATAATTCATATTTAGGATGAGAACATTTAGTTACTTTGTTACACCATTGAATTAGTCGTTTAATTCCGGGCAAGATAAAATTTCGTAATCCTTTTAAAATCCAATAAACCTATAACGTCATAAAGAAATATTACTAATATCAAGCCCAGAAGAATAATCACTATGTCTGAAATGGAACTTTTCATTTTGTTTTTGAGCGATACTTCTTAAAAATACAATTGTACTCGGGCCAGCATCTTTGAACGGGAAGTTGATGCCGGATTTAATACATCACCTTCTCTGCTCGAAGGAGTATAAAGATTGTTATCAAACCAATCATTCTGATAATTTACCTGAAACTTTATATTGTAGTTCAGATAATAATTTAGTCCGAAAGTAAGTGTCGTTACAGAATTTTTTTGGAGAGAAACCGGATTGCCTGATTCATCTGTAAAACCTTCAGCGGCAATTGGTAAGCCAGCATCTACTTGAAGTTTTTCTATCCTTGCTGCAAGCTCAACACCGCTTTCCATTTCGCGCACTTTGTTCTCACCGGTTAAAAGATATGTGGCATCAATGTGCCAGCCCTCTACTATTGCATCAGCATTGGTTGTTGTTTGCTGTTCGGTGTTTCTAATATATTCGGCATTGAAAGAGAAAGGACCTTTAATCCATTGAACATCTCCTCCAAGTGCAATTCTTTTTCCCATTGTAGGAATTCGTGGAAAGAATTCAAAACCAAGCGGAGTTCGCGGTCGAATGTCAACACCTTCGGGACGATTATCTTCATACAATGCGTAACCGGCAATGCGTGCAGTCTTTAACAATTCATTACCTGAAGCTATAAAAGGATAGAGAGCTAATCGTCCGACATATTCAAAAGTTTTTTCAGAAGTTTTCTCTGCGCCTCCAAGTCCGTTATAAATTCCGGCTCCATATTCAAGGATTCCACCTATTGGTGAACCAAAATTGTGAACCATCACGCCAATATCTTCGGCTGGAGAAACAACAGTTACAACAATAGAGCGTTCAATAAAGTCTAGATATTTTTCCGGCAGCAAAACTTCATAACTAAAAGGTTCTTTAAATTGACCAACACGTAGTTGAGCTTCACGGAGAAAACCAAAATTCATCCACGCAAAAATTAATTCTGCACCACCTGAACCAACATTTGTCTCCAAATCGTAGTCAATATTTCCATAAAGCTGACCTTCGAAACCAAGCCGGAGACGTCTGGTAAGAAATGTTGATGCCTGTGTATTGTCATTATTTATTTGTGAGCCGCTTGGAGACAAACGAAGGTCTGTATGAATCAGCCCGAAAGGATGCCACACAAAATTGCCGTCTGCACTGCGAACATAAAATCCGTGGTCATAGCCCGCAGATTTTTCCTGTGCCGAAGTTAAACCGGCAAATAACAAAATTAAAAAAACAACGGAACGAATTAATATCTTTATATTTTTACCTAACATACTATTTCCTTTTTTTGATGTCTTTTAAAAAACTATTCAGCAGCTAAAGCAATAACCGGATCAAGAGATGAAGCTCTTCTTGCCGGTAAGTAACCAAATACTAATCCTATTGAAAACGAAAAAAAGAAAGCGATTGCAATTGAATCAACAGAAAAGATTGCCAGCCAGTTCATAGTTACTGATGTTAAAATTCCTCCGCCTACTCCGGTAGCTATTCCAATTATGCCGCCGATTAAGCTGACAACTAATGACTCGATTATAAACTGAACCATTACATCTTTGGATTTTGCACCAACAGCCATTCTAATTCCAATCTCTCTTGTTCTTTCGGTAACCGATACCAGCATAATATTCATAACACCAATGCCGCCCACAATTAAAGATATTGTTGCAATCGCTCCGAGCAAGTATGTAAGCGTGTTTTGTGTTTCGGTTGCAGTTTGTAATATTGAAGCCATATTCCGAATCTGAAAATCTTCTACGTTATGGTGCCGTTTTAAAAGCAAATCATTGATAGCATCTTGCGTTGCATCCATCTGATTTGCATCGGAAACCTGAACGGTTACTGTTTTCAAATATGTTCTTCCAAACAAACGCATACTGCCGGTATTTATCGGTACGAAAACAACATCGTCCATATCGTTTCCCTGCGAGTCTGCGCCTTTAGCAGACATAACGCCAACTACTTGAAAGGGGACCGAACCAATGAGAATATATTGTCCTATCGGATCTGCAGTATTTGGGAACAAAATGTTTGCAACTGTTTTTCCAATCACGGCAACCGGTGCATAGCTGTTGTTTTGAGTGCCGTCGAAATAAACGCCGCTGACTGTCTGCCAGTTTCTTGCTTCAGAAAATTTAGGAGAAGTTGCATCAATAGTAGTGAGATAATCCGTATTGCCAAAACGCACTGTAGCCGGACCAATTATTTCGGGAACAGCACCAACTACATTTGGAAGTTGTTTAATTGCTTCAGCATCTGCCAATGTAAGGGTTGCAATATCTCCGCCTGCTCGAACGTTTGGTGCGCCTGGTTTAACAATTATCAGATTGCTGCCCATAGCTTCAATACGGGATAGCACTTCTTGTTTAGCTCCAGTTCCTATTGCAAGCATTGCTACTACAGAGCCGACACCTATTATTATTCCAAGCATTGTAAGAATACTTCTGAACTTGTTAATCCGTAAAGACCGGAAAGCCATTTTTGATGCTTCAATTGTTTCTGTTAAGAAGCTGCTTTTATCTTGAACTTGACCGGATAAGATTTTCTCTGATTTTCTTTCCGGCATCACTGAAGAATCTTCCTGAATTTCTCCATCTTTAATTCTTATTATTCTTTCTGCGTTTGCAGCAATATTCGAATCGTGTGTTACCATTATTACTGTATTGCCTTCACGGTGAAGCTTGTGCAGAATATTCATAACCTCTTCACCGCTTGAACTATCGAGCGCACCTGTAGGTTCATCTGCAACTACAATCCTTGCGCCGTTCATTAATGCTCGTGCAATGCTTACTCGCTGCTGTTGCCCGCCGGATAATTGCGAAGGTTTATAATCAAGCCGCTCATTTAATCCTAATGAACTTAAAAAATCTTTTGCTCTTAAAATTCTTTCTCTTTTGTTTAGACCGGCATAGATGGCTGGCACTTCAACATTTTCAACAGCATTCATACCGTTAATTAGATTATATCTTTGAAAGATAAAACCAAAGCTATTCCTTCTTACAATCGCACGCTGTTCACGGGAGAAAGCAGTTACATCTTCACCTTTTAATAAATAAGTGCCGCTGGTGGGATTATCCAAACATCCTAAAATGTTCATCAATGTAGATTTTCCTGAACCGGAAGGACCCATCAGAGCTAAGAATTCTCCTTCATAAATAGTAAGATTAATATTTTTAAGAATTCTTACCGACTCATTTCCAAGACTGAAATCTTTGATAATATTTTTAAGTTCTATCAGTGCCGGAATACTCATTGCTTCTTGCCCTTATTATTTCCTAATCCCGATGATGATTGCTGGTCGGCTTGTGTATTTTTACCGGTAATTACTTTTTCACCTTCTGTCAATCCCGATGTTACATCTACATAAATTGAGTTCGATATTCCAGTAACAATTTCTTTTTCTTGCACGGTTCCGTTATTATTTAGGACATAAACCAAAGTCTTATTTGAACTATTCGTTTTCGTTTGTCCACTTTGATTACCTTGTGATTTATTTTGGAAGGTATTCTTTGAATACTGCAAAGCGGATTTTGGTATGAATAAAACATTTTCGGCTTTCTCAATAACAAAGAAGACTTGTGCTGTCATCTGAATTTTCAAATCACCTTTTTGATTGGGAACGTCAAACAATGCATTGTATAAAATTACGCCATTCACAACCAACGGAGTAGGAAGGATTTGTTTTAACTTTCCATACCACCGATTTGATGAACCCAACGTAGTAAAATAGGCTTCCTGCCCATCCTTCAAACGTTGAACATCTGCTTCGGAAACTTGCGCCCATACTGTCATTGTATCCATATTTGCTATTCTTAAAATAACCGGTGTCTGCTGGTTCGCATTCAATGTTTGTCCTTCTGTTACCGATATTGATACAATCTCCCCAGAAACCGGTGCTAAGATTTTTGTATATGCAAGATTCGCTTTAGCGGTTTTTAATGATCCTTCAGCTTCTTGTATTTGGGCTTTAATTGCATCCACTTGTGCTGAAGCGGTTTTATAATCCGTTTCGCTTACCTGCATCTCTTCTTGTGAGATAAGACTTTTATTAAACATTATTTTGTTCCGCTCGTTTTTCTGCTCGTTCAAATAAAGCTGTGCTTCCCGCATCTTTAATTGTGCTTTTAAATTGTCTAAAGAAGCTGTAAGCTCATCAACTTTAGCCGCATAAACCGTAGCATCAATCTCTGCTAACAAGGTTCCGCTTTTTACTTTGTCACCGACTTTGTAGTATAATCTTTTTAATTGACCGGACAATTGTGCGCCAACATCAACAAAGCTCGATGGTTGAATAATACCAACAGCAGTAATAGAGTTTTCAATATTACCCTTTAAAACTTCGGCTGTCAGATAACCTTCCTCATCTTCGCTGCTGTTAAAGACTAATCCTAATATTACAACAACTGCTAACATTAGCAGTGCTATAATCAATGTTCGTCCTTTTCTCGAAAGAATTTTCATCTTCAGTCTTTTTCCTTTTTAGTTTCTTCCATTAGCTTTGAAAACATCTTTTGTGATTGTTCCACTGTAAGTATTTCCTTTACCTTTAAGAGATGCTCAAAAGTTGTCTTTTCCCGGCTTTCTTTTAAAAAGGCAATCCTTAAAAAGAGAACATCCAGTTTTTCTTCATCTTGTTTTTCATTCCCGGCAATCATATTCACAAGGTCATTACGCACCTTTCTGTTTTCTGCTTTCATCTCATTTTCTTTTACAAGATAATCATTAAGCAGTTTTTCTATTTCTGTTTCTTGTGCATCCGAAATACCGAGTCCTCTATAGAAGGAAAGATGTCTTCCTGTTTCGGTAAATCCCCGCTGCTGTTTGTGTTCTGCCTGTTCTTTCATTAAGTAGTAAGAACCTAAAAGGACAAATCCGATGTTCAGAAATATTGAAAACAGAACCAGAATCTTTTTGATGTTACTGCTCATCATTGTTTACTCCTTGCTGTAGAACTATTGTATAACTTTTTGATAGAGAAGATTCATCATCTGTGAGTAAAAGTTTAATCTCATTATCATTCGGCATCTGATTGCCGAAAGGAAATTTTGCGAATATTCCCCCAACAAGTATTCCGGCGAGTGCTGCAGTGTAAGCTGCCGCTTTCCAGACAAAAGTGACACTTCGCCACCAATCTGCAAAGTCGAATCTTTCTTCTCTTTGCAGAGCAGCTTTTTTTACAGTCTCTTTAGCAAAGTTTCTGGGAACAGACATTGCCGGAATAACATCAAGTGCATCGTTCAACTCCAGAAGTAATTTGTACTCCGCTGCACATTGATTGCACTCTCTGAGATGTTGCTCAACTTCTTTCATATCGGCTGTGGATAACTCACCGTCTATGTAGGGGATGAGTTTATTTATTATAAGTTCGCAGTTCATTTTATGTCTCTAATTTTTATTTTACTTCGCTTGGTTTAAGTGTCTCAAGCCATTTAGCCAGTGTTTGCAAATCTTCATCCGAGCCCTTAAATGCTATCATATGCAGTTTATTATTTAGCTTCTCTTTTTTAGTAATGAATTTCATAATAAAATCTGCATTGCGTCTTGTTCCTACGTCAGATAAGTCGGGAACATTTTTCAGTTTGGTATTCGAAATTAAATCTTCAGCTTTAACTGAATGGCAAGTAACACACTTATTAGCGATAAAAATTTTTTTACCTGCTGGTTCCTCCTCCTGTAAACTGGTATTAGTAAAACCAAATACGAAACCAACGAAAATAATCAAAAGAATAAATGAGAATATTTTTTTCATTTTTATAACCTCTATATATTTAAAAATTACTATGACTGTTCATCACTTATATAAATTCACTTATGAATTTTTCTGCTGATTGTTCTTACCCTGCCCTTTGCCTTGTTCGTTGCCATTGCCTTTGTTTTTACCTTGTCCTTTATTTTTGCCCTGACCTTTACCTTGTCCTTCACCTTCATCATCATCTTGCTTTTTACCTTTTCCCTTTAGTTGGGCGGGGAGAATTAAAGCAACATCACTCGCAGTAAATTCACCGGCATTTTCTTGAAAAGATATTTTTACTTTATCACCTGCCTTGATGTTATTAAATGAAAGTGGTTTGCCGTCCATATCGCTAAGCTTTGTCTGTGGTGTTATTGATAGATTAGTAGTCTTCTTTTCAAGCTTTATTGTTAATAAATTATTTGTGGCATCTACATTTTTTACAGTTTTAACAACTGTCTGAACCTTTGAGGTATTTTGCTGAGCAAATGAATTTTCTAAAGAAGCGAAAATTATGAAGCTCAATATGAATACGGGAAGAGCAAAGTTCATTACTCTTTTTGCAAACTCTTTATCCATTTTATTTCTCCATTTTAATTATTAAGGATGTTACTGATTGTTTGCAGTGATGAAAAATATCATCTTCTGCTTACTGTATATTAAACGGACAAGAAAGAAAAAACCTGCGGTGACTTCCTTGATAATTTTTACACATCACTATTCCTAAACTAAAAACTCAAAGCTAAACTAACTCCATATCCAGCTCGGTTAATGAGGGGGACAATATTCAAACTCGTGTCTGAATTTTCATTTTCATATTCTGAATTAAGCTTTATCACTTTTAATCCTATTACAGTTCCAAGTGCTGCACTCACAATTGTATCGGAGATCCAGTGAGAATCAGAATAAATTCTTTGAAAAGCCGTTAATCCTGCTAATGAATAAAGTGCTATTGATGCATAAATATTTCCAATCCTTTCGGATAAGACGGTAGCAAAAGTAAAAGCCGTTGATGTATGACCGGAAGGGAATGAATAATCTCTATCTACAAATTCCATCTTTAGAAAATGTATATCAAAATTGCCTTCATTAGAGTATGGTCTGCTTCTACCCGTAACTATTTTTAGTCCTTGTGTAATTACACCATTCAGAAACATAGCTTCCGTAAGCATTAATCCTGTTTTTCTTATTTCCTTATCTTGCAGAATATGACCCCCAAGATATAATATGACGCTTAAAGCTGTACCATATTTGGGATTCCCAAACTCTTCTCCTAATGGAGTGATTTTATCAAAAGTAGGATTTTGAGAATTTCTAACAACGTTACGAACCGGATTATCGATAGAAGTTGAAACTGTTGTTGCACCTATTATGATTCCTGTTAAAATAAGATCCTCAGAATCGAAATGAAGAGGACTTTCAACAAAACCTATTCCTACCTTATACATTGAACTTAGATCATCACCAATATCGTTTATGAAGCCGCTCTGAGCATTAAGAGATGAATTTGATGTCTCTGGTAAAAGGATATTTTGTGCAAAAGATAAGCTTAATGGTAAGATTACAAGAAAGATTACTAATCTGAATTTGGTCATAAAGATTCCCTTTTAATTAGATGAAAATATTTCCCAAGATGATAAAAGTATCACCATTTGATTTTCTGTATATAAACGGATTAGGAAGAAAAAACCTGCGGTACTCATTGAAAAAGTTTAAGCTTTTCCCTAAGTGTTTTCTTTGCGCGGACAAGCAGCGATTCAACTGCTGAGACTGAAGTGTTCATTACACCAGCAATCTCAGCATATTTCATTCCTTCAAAATGATGAAGTAGAAGAGCAACCCGTTGGTTTTCCGGGAGAGAATGAACAGCTTTTGAAATCGTTTCCGAAATCTCTTTTTGGTGAAGTTCTTTGAAGGGCGTTGAAGAAGAATATGTTTCCGGCAGCTCATCCATATATTCCGGTTTCTTTTTTTCTTTAAAATCAATACAAAGGTTTGTAGTAATCCTAAAAAGATATGTCTTGAATTGTGCTGATGGCTCGTATCTGTTTGCTGCCTGAAAAAATCTGATAAAAGTTTCTTGTGCTATATCCTTCGCATCTTCTCTACTGCCAATGAAACGGAATGCAAAATTAATAACAGCTCTCTGGTAACGATGTATTAATTCCTCAAATGCTTTTTGGTTTCCCGTTGTGATAAGTTCTACAAGCCGGGCATCACTTTCTGCAGTATAATTGTGTTTGAAAAAAAACGTTCCAATTCTTTTCTCCATATTTAATACTCAAAACTTTTTCAATTACCATCATTTGATAAATTCAATTTCACACACATTGATAGTTATAAGTAACCGTAAAGAATAAATATTATATAAAGCACTACAAGCAGCGCTCCGGCCCATCTTGATATTTCTTTCCTTAAAAGTAATGCAGAAATAATAATTGTCGTAAATAAACAAAAGGGGAGATAAAACTTTAATATAATTGGAGAAATTTCTATTGGTTTTATAAGAGCGATAATACCTGCATTAAATAAAAAGAAAGCGAGAATTGAACCAGCAACATTCCCATAACTTATTTCCGATTTACCTTTCATTGCTGCCGGGAGTTCACGTGCTAATTCTTCAATGCTTACAAGGAAAGCTAAGATAGTCATTCCAAAAAGTGTATCGGAAATCTTTGATGCAGATATAATTGTTTTTGAACTATCTACAAGTAACTCGCTTCCAACAATAATTGCTAACAATGAAATTGTAAAAAGTCCTATTGATTTCCATTTGCTAAGTTCCCTGGCTTCTTCAAGACTTTCTTCCACCTCTCCGTGAGCTTTAATATCAATTCCTTTTTTGTTTAATCGAATTAAGTAGTAAACTGAAATAATAAAACCCAAAAGCAATATAAAACCGTCAACACGGGACAATTCTCTGTCAAGGCAAAGTAATCCAAATAGGAGAATGCTTAGAATAGGAATAACTATTATTTGTTTGGGCACCTTTTCAAATTTCATAGGACTAACAATTGCGGTTATTCCAAAAGCAAGAGCAATAGCAACCATCGAAGCACCTATTATTGAACCTAATGCAATTCCGCCAACACTTTCGTAAGAACCCGCAGCGCCAACCATAAGATTTTCCGGATCGAATCCAATAAAAATTACACTAATGATAAAAGTAGAAATACCAAAGTTGAGCGATAGCCTAACCGTACTTTCAACGAGCTTTTCGGCAAAATAAATTATCAAACCAAGTCCTGCAACAAACAAGACTACTGTTAAAACAATATTCATTTATTAACCCCTGGGCTTTTAAACAATTTTTTGTCTTTTATACTTTTGGGAAGATGCGCACTTAATATCCCAAGGAATATTAGTAGGAATAAAATGGACTGATACTTAGCTGAAAATATAAAGGCGAAAGTTAGTATTAAAACCTTACCAATAGTTAACAGACCTTCCACAGAAACAAACCAAATCAAATCTTCTTTTACTAATTCTCTAACGACTAAAAGAATTCCGCTTACTACAGTAACTGCAATAGCTGAAATACTTGTTTGTTCTGCGGCTAACAATCCAATCCAAACACTGAAACCAGCAAAGTGAAAAAACAAAAATGTAATTTTAATTGCCGGATCAAATCTTATCATCAATTCTTTCATTCTTTACTTGCCCCCTTGGGATAAATTTTATTTTTATGAATTAAGTAGTCGAGAGACAATTTTCCACCTCCAACAATTATCAGAAATATTGAACCAAAGAACATTGAAAAATCTGTTCGTGCATCGTGAAGCATACTCCAAAAACCATATTGCCCAAGCTTCGGAAGGTTAAAAAATAAATAACTGTGTCCAAGAAGAATTGGAATTTTAGTAGAAAGTATTGCTACAGAAATGTTAATCAATAATGGAATTGATGCGAGACGTGTGAAAAGCCCGATTAATACCAAAGTTCCACAAACGATTTCAACTATTCCAACAAAAGGTGCCATTATTTCCGGTGCCGGGATACCAATTTTGATAAACCGACCTATACCCAGTGCATCTGAGAATAAAAACTTTTGAATTCCTTCGGATAAAAAAACAGCACCGACAATAAACCTGATCAAAACAACCGACGAAGGAATTTTTTCATTATAATAATTTATTTTCATACTACACCTTTTTTATATTCAAATTTTATGATGAGAACATTTTGTTATTCTATAACACCAATTCATCGCTCTCTTGCATTCAGTTATAAAATTGAACTCAAAGTGCATAATTAAATAAATGAGTACACTACAAGCGATATAGAACAATACGGCTGCAAGAACAATTATTATTTCTAAAATGTAATCATTCATTTCATTTTTTTATTTTCATCTTTCACCAGTGCACTTATCCATATTATTCTTATAGTGCGTTTTTTGTTAATGAATATTAGAAGAACATATAAAATTCCAATACGGCTAAACTTTCACTAATATTTCCCGGTCTCTGAAACAACTGATATTCTGCACTTAATCTTAAATATGTAAACAGTTGTTTAATAATTCCTAATGTATATGCTTTCGTAATGTTGCTGCTAATCCTGTCAGTCGGTCTGAATTGATCATACCGTACACTTGCATAGAACTGATCTCCCAGCCGTTTATCAATACCTGCTGTAAAACCAAAATTAAAATCATCTTTTTCTGCGTTGGGCACATCATCATATCCTGCTAAAGCACCGGCATTAATTCTAATGTCCTCATCATTTGCGTTATCGTTTATTGCATAAGTGCCAAACAATCCATACCGTTCAAAAGAAATATTCCCTGATGATGTTGGTGTAGCACCGTGATAAAATACTGCTGAAACCGATGTGGCGGTTTTTTCACCAAAAAGATTTTCAATCATAATTCCAAAATCTTTCTGTGTATTTAAATCCTGTTTGCCAACTGGTCTGCCGCTGCCAAGTGAATCAAGCCCGTTTGTTATAAAACCTCTTATCAAAGTGCGTCGTTGGTTAAAACCGTAGCTTGTTTCTATTCCAACTTGATCAGTGCTTAGAGCATATAGATGAGATCTTCCAGTTACAACCAAATCTGTAGAAATAGTTTTAGGTCTGTCAAGCAGCGATACTCCTTGTCTTACAAATCTCATATGTCCAACCTTTAAAAAGAAATATTCATCAGCATTTCCAAAGATTAAGCTGCCTTGCGCTAATACATTGGGCTCGTATCCCTGGTCATACTCGGTTTCAAAAAATACTGTAAGATTATTATTAACCGGACCAAGATAAAATAATGTCATATCGTTAAATCTAAACTGGTTTGTTGCATTCACATTTTCCACTTTATTGTAAACATATCTTGCTCTGCCTCTAACGGATACAAAATCAGCAAAGTCATAACTCCATTTATCTTTTTCTGCTGTATTTTGTGTAAGAGATGCAAGAAAATCTGCAACCAGTTGTAAATCATCATCGGTAAGTTCAGAAGTTGCATCGCTGCCGGGATGATTCGCGCTTACAACATAAACCTTAATTTTTTCTGAATTCATTTTAGTTCCTATTCCCTCAAGATTCAGTCCCTCACCTTTAGAACCGACAGCGTGGCAATTCATACAACCAGCAGTTTCCATAGTATTTAATGCAGTAGTTTGTTGTGGAAATTCTTTTTGCTGATAAGTCTTTTCTGGTTCAATAGTTTCTTCATTTAATTCATTTGGGAAACGGTATCCCAAACGCCTGAACTCTATTCCTGTTCTAGTCAATTGCGGCGGTACGGTATGGCAAGTAGCGCAGCCAATCTTATACTTTCTTGAAAAATTAGGATTGGCTTTCGTAGCTTCAGATTGAGCTAAAAGAAAAAGTAATGTTAATATGAAAATACCTTTATAATATGTGTTCATAACAAATTCCTTATAAGTTTGTTTACTATTTATATCAATTAATTCTCTAGTCTACTTTTTCAACCGGTGATAATCTTGTTTTAGGAATAACCACTTTCACAAACTCAACCTTTTCATTTATATGACAAGCAATGCAAGATTGTCTGAATGTTTCAAAATCTTTTATGAATTTTTCTTTGTTATTTTCCTGAATTGTTTTCGTCAAAGAAGGAATAGAATATTCTAAAAATCCTTTAGCAGACGCTGCTCGCTTCGGCCTTCTCTCCAAGCCATTCTCAATTGCAGTTTTTATTTTTTCAAGGTGATATTGTGCATAGCCCCAGTTCTCATCAATTCCGGCAAAGTATAATTCATTATACCTGTAGCCAACTTCTTTCATCGCCATATCAAAACCTCTTAGCTGTCTTTCAATCTGCACGTATGCACTATCTTTATCAGAAGACAACCAGCTCAATTTTTCATTTTTATCCTCGCAGCCAACTATAAATAAAACAGCGAGACAAAGGATTATTCTATTACTAAGAAATCTTATTCTCTTCATAATCCAATTCCAAATGCTATGAATGAAAAGAAAAGGTAGAGTATTATTTTAGGAATAAACCGGGGATATGATTTTTGTTTACCTGTTATTTTTTCTACTCTCAAAGAATAGATAAGTGCAATTGTTAAAAGAGTCAAACCAATTATTGAAACAAATTGATTGCTTATTAAAAATGGCGTCACATTAATTCCTGCTGTAGCTGCATTTGTATTTCCATTCGTAGCATTAGTAAAACTGTTCGGCAAAAATCCAATCCAAGCATTTAATTTTGCAATTGCTTTAGTTAAATGCCCTGCAGAAATAATGACAACCAAAGGCAGAGCTAATCTTCTCCACGCGTCTGTTAATGATTCAGCACCTTTTGTTAAAATTGTAATCGTGCCAAAAATTGTCCATAGTAAGAGGGGATAGATTACAATTATCCATAATCCTTCAATAAATCCGGCAATTGAATGCAAACCGGTTATATTTGTTATGTATTCGGGAAGTGCAACAAAAATTTTATTTGCTGCATTCCATTCAGTTGTTAATTCAGATGTAACAAAACCGGAAACAAGCATTATAAAAATTGTTAAAGCCCAGCTTGCTTTTTCTTCTCTTGCATCATTTTTATCAAATGGTTTTCTAAGCAGTAACTGCATATTATCCGGTTCACAAGATTTAATACATTGCCTGCAAACCAAACAATCTTTATTGGAATTCAGTTTTATAGGATTCAATAAGCTTGGGCAGCTTCTTGCGTCTAGTTTGTTTCTGTTGCAAGCCATAATACAATCCTTTCCAGTGCATCCCTGGCAAGTATTTCCCGAACCTGCTCTAACAGCTATCATTCCACCTCTGCCGTAAGCATTTAGCAGCATACCGATGGGGCAAAAACCCCGGCAGAAAGCTCTGTCTTTAAAAAAGAATCCGACAAATGCTGAAATAGTTAATAAACCGATAAGAAAAAAAGACGTGTACGCCGGTATTCTGTGAAGATTAATTCCGGCAACTAATAATTGAATTAACGCGTAAAGAAAAACAATTATCGCTCCGCTTCTTATCCATTTGGACAGCGGCTTCTGTTTTACTCCAAGTTTTCGGGAGAGTCTTTCTGTAATATTTGAAACAAGTTCAAGCGGACAAATCATACACCAAACTCTTCCCATAGTAACAGCGAACCAAACCATAAGGGGCCACCATATTCCCCAGATAACTAACGTTACAATATTAGTTTTTGCAAAGAGTTTATCGTTAACGCCTTCCGGTGTGTAAACCTGCCAGCCAATAAAAATTAATCCAACAAATACCAGAAGCATTATTGCTTGAAAAGTATAAGGAAAACCTTTCCAGTTAATTAATTTTCTAACCAGTGCTATATCTAAAAGATTGTATCCATCACGAATTGTTTTTTCAGTTCTAGTCTCACTTATTATTGCACCATCGTCATCAACAAAATATCTATCATTCTTCATAAAGTTCCTCAACTAATTCCTTTGCCTGTGTTTTTGCTTTTTCTAAAACTTTTTTACCTTGCTTTGTGGCTTTATAATATCTTCTGACTTTACCATCCACATTTTTTTTATATGATTCGACATAACCTTGTTCTTCCATCCTGTGGAAGATTGGATAAAGTGTTCCAAACGAAATATTATAACCGTGTCTGTTCAATTCATTCTGAAATTCCTGTCCGAATATATCTTCTTTGACTGCGTGGTGTAGAATATGAATTTTAATAAATCCTAAAAAAAGATCTCTCGTTAATTGGTCATCCATATAAATTCTCTTTTTGTATAAATTAAAGTTAATATTGTAATACGATATTGTCAAGCGATATTATAAAGCAAACAAGTCCTATTTGCATTTTTCTAATTTCATTCAAATAAAAAAGCCCATCCCGAAATAAATCGAGATGAGCTTTCATTTGTACGCCCGGAAGGATTCGAACCCTCAACCTTTTGGTCCGTAGCCAAACGCTCTATCCAATTGAGCTACGGGCGCATATTCTTTCTTCAAATATACCTCAAATAAAAAATTATTACAATATTTTTCCTCTGAACAACCACAGAAATTCTCTTTTATTTTCGAAAACTTTCGTCTCAACTCTCACTTTTTAAAACAAACTGGTTTCATAAACAGCTTTATGTTCAACTGTCTCCACTTTTTTATTTTTAACAGTTGGGATGCTATTTTTCTTTACTTTACGGTTAGGATTCTTTCCCAATCTAAATGGATAGAGAGGACAATCCAGAATGACACATTCCCTCACTTCTTTTTTAGCACCGCCGGAACAATCAAAACAATGTCTTTAATTGCTTTTACTGGTGATAGTCTTTCGTTCAACATTTTTACTCCATATTTGTTATTAAATCTTTTTATGTCATTTAAGCTTGCTCGCCAAAGTTTTAACGTAGGCGAGTCTTTTCTGCAGCTTAGGGCAATTGGACAAATCCAAAACCAATTCTATTTACCTTATTACTTTTACCCCTTCGTGTAAATTCGTGTAATTCGTGTCTCATTTCCCATTTTTCTTTTGTCCTTTCGTCCATTCCTATAACAAATCCGCAAAAATCCGTCTAATCAGTTGAATCCGTGTTCTATTTTTTAAAAATCTTCTGTCCTCAAAAAATCCATCTGTCCATTATCATTTGCTTTATCATTTTTCTTTCGGAAGGTTATATACCTATCCGCCCCGGATTTTCTTTCATCAACTTTCATTTCATACAATTCAGCATATACCTTTATCCACTTTGAAAAACTATTCTGTTTCATTTGTCCGAAATCTTCATAAGTTCTTTTGAAGCTTTCAAACAATTCCTTTTTGTTGTGTTCTTTGCCAGTTTGTATTTCCCTTATGAATTCCTCAAACTCTGACGCAGTTTCATCAATCAATTTTTTCTTAATCAAATTCACATACTCATATTCTTTCAGCCCGTTTTTAAGATAATATTGGCAGCACTCAATCAAAAAATTATCAAAGGCAGTCCATTGCTCATTATCCCATTCACTAAAGAACAACTTCCCAAAGTCATCTTTCGGTTTATGCTTTGCATTATAGTAATCTGAAAACTCAATAAGGAATTGCCGGTCAGTAGAAGAATCATCACTGCCGGAAATAGAATGGTTTGTTGTAATTAAAATTTTGGGAGTTCTTTCAAATGGAATGGAATATTCATTCTTATTTTTCTTCTCGATAGTAATTCCTTCAGTGATGATAGAGAACAGTTTCTCAAAACCAAATTTCTTGGTTACATCGTCAAACAAAATTATTTGTGTATCCGGGCTTACAGACTGGAAAGGAAAACTCTTATCAAACCTGAAATTCTTTCCATCAATTCTAAGTACATTTTTTATGCTGGCAATAGCTTTTGCTACCAATCCTTTACCCGATCTTCCAAATGCACTTTCGCTTAGCTTCTCATCTAAAAAGATAATTGCTTTTGTGCAAGCCGGATCCTTGAAGCTGTGCATAAGAAAACCTATTGCAGATTTTAAAGCATTTATTCTTTCGCTATCATTGCTGCAAATATTTTTGATGAACTGTTTAAAGTCAGAATTGTTACTCGTCTTAACGAAATCTCTTTTAATTAACTGCCTTTCCCAAATGCATCCTTTTAAGTCGTTATAATTTTTTACCGTTATCTCTTTACTCGTAACTCTTATAAAACCATTTTTGAAAAAGAACAGAGCTGTTTCTTTATTATCTTCAACAAAATCTAATTCCAAAGTTTTCAAACATTCAAGCGTTGCATCGCTAAATAAATTTTTCGCTGATTTAATTATGCTTTCTTTAACTAATCTTCTCAGTCCTGTATCGCTAATTTCATTCACATATTCTAAAACAAAATCTTTAATGATAACAGTAGTTACTTCTCTAACAATATTATTTGTTATTTGAACGTAGATATAATCTTTCCCAAGAAAAGTTTTTCCAAAACCTTCTTCCTCTAAAAACTCTATCAACAGATTTCTTATTATGCTTACCTTGCCATCTGTTATATGCCAGAATGATTTTTTAGGAAATTCAAAACCATACTTCTTTGCTATCTCAAAGAAAGTTCCCAGAAAAATATCGCCGCGATAATCTTTCAGCAAACTGTCAAACTTTTTATTCAATACTGCCTCAGTATCCTCTGGATACTTCGGATTATCCTTCCCAATCATTAAGAAGAACTCTCTTCCTTCTTCACCTATAGAAGCCAAAGCAAAACCAATTCTTAAATACTCATCATAATTATCAATCTTACACTTTAAAAACTCTGCTGCATCTTTCACAAATCTCTTATCAACTGTTCTATTTGTTTTTTCCTTTTTGTCTCTTTCGTCTTTTTTGTCCTTTTCTCCGTTATTACTCTCACTTTCCAAAACACAAAATTCTTTCAGCGCATCAATCAGTTTCCCAACCCCAATATTAAGTGGTTCTTGTAAAGGCAAACCATTTCCGTGTAGATTTACAAACTCATATTTATTACCGCTCGGATGAAAAGAAGGTGGCAAAACTGTTTGGCAGTTTTTCCATCGTAATTCGATATGTTCGCATAGATCTTTTTGCTTTAGCTGCAGCTTAAAGTAAGACTTATCTCCAGCTAAAACCTTAAAGAGATAAGAATCATCATCACAATAAAACCATATATGATAACCTTTCCCGCTCCCGCTTTTTACAATCCATTGATACTCAGTAGGTAGTCCAAGTTTTGTTACAAACTTTTGTACTATTTCGTAATCATTAACCTTATCAAAATCCAAACACCTTATTTTTTTTATTCCTGAAATTGCACCGATGCCGTTAGTATTAACATTCCAACCTAAAACATCAACATCACTCGACAGCATTTCTACAGCTTGCCATTTTTCCCAATTAATTTTCGGTGCTTTATTTTCAAGCGGCAACAAATTAAATCCAAACGACTCATAATAATCTTTCGCTATTTCCCTAAAATTCATTCGTAGCTCCTCAAATTGAAGCCTTCTCCTTGATAGGGAGAGGATTTAGGTGTGGTTGATCAAATACCTTTATCGCTTCTTTCAACGAATCCAGATTCAAATGAGAATAAATCTCAGTTGTAGAAATTGAAGAATGACCAAGCAGTTCTTTAATCGTATAGAGTGAAACACCTTTCTGTGCAAGGTTAGAAGCAAACGAATGTCTCAAAGAATGGAAGTGAATTGACTTATCAGTTTCTGCAGCTCTGCAAGCTTTCTTAAAAGCTTTAGAAAAATAATCCCCCGTATATTTCTCACCATTTGGTTTGCTAAAGACATAATTATTCCCAATCGGAATTATTTTTTCCTTCTCCCTTTGGTAAAAGGTTAGGATGAGTGCTACTTCATCGCAAATCGGAATATACCTTTGGTTCCTTCCCTTAGTTGTAAACTCTTCATCACCGACAGTAATTATCCTGGTATTAAGGTTTACATTCCGCCAAGTCAAATTCACGAGTTCATTTAACCGCATTCCGGTATAAAACGCAGTAACTACAAAATCCCTTGCTGTTGCTACATCAATGTATTCACAAATTAACGTAAGTTGTTTTTCATTAATGTAAGCCGGATTTACCTGCTGCTTTTTCGGAAGCTTAACTTTGAGGAAGTAATTCTCTTTTACATATCTCCAATCAATAGCCTTATTAAATGCTGCTTTTAATGTCTTCACATAAACGCGATAACCCTTAACAACTTTCCGCTGTAGGTGGGAAATGAAGCTTTCAACATCTTTCAATCCAAGAGAATGAATAGGTTTCTGACAGCCGAAGTAATCAGTTAAATGCTTCAAAGAAGCAATAACAGATTTATGATAAGCTGCTGACCGATTCTCTTTTATTAAATTGCTATACTCTTCAGCAAACACCCTCAGCGTTATTACTTCTTTCTGGTCCTGAGAAGGAATAATAGAAAGCAGCACCTTCAGCTTTTCTATATCCTCGGCAGAGAATTGTTTTAATATGTTGTTAAATCCTTCCATCTTGCTTCCAGTTGTTTCTTGCACTTGAACCTGAACTTGAACTTGAACTACAGTAATTCATAATCAAACTTTGAATGGTCTGAAGCATCTTCTTCTTCTTCCTCATCCTCATTTTCTTCAGTCACTTTGCTCTTTGCGCTCTGCTCTTTGCTAAAGATCCACTCATCTAATTCCATCTTAGAAAAGAACAGCATCTTCCCGGAAGGTTTATAATGTGGTATTATTTTTCGGTAGGTTAATTTGTAAAGATAACTTGGTGCAAATCCAAGATAAGCGCACGCTCCTTTGAAGTTAAGCGGCTTGTCATCACCTTTTTTAATTAGTGATTTGATTTCTTCCAACTGGTTAACGATTGCATCTTTTTTCATTTTCTTTTCTTCTCCTTTTTTTAATACAAACAAAAAGGGGAAGATGAAGGGGAACAAGCGGGGATTTCGTGGGGATTTTGGGGATAATCCTTTTTTGTAGGTTACATTTATCTTGCGGTATGGTTATCTTCTACTACTAAGTTTCCAGACTTTTCTTTTATAATTCGCAATTCAAATTTTCTGAAATAATCATTGATAGTATTTTCATTTTTCTTTGTGATTACATAATTATTCTTCTTAAGTTCTTCAACAATCAAGCTGCTTATTGGTCTTTTCTTCTTAGTCTCATTTGATACTTCAGTAATTTTCTTTTGCTTAATTAAACTTTCACAAGTTTCTTTTACAAGTTTCTTTAGCCCCTTTGAAGGAACTTCTTTTTCAATTTTAGGTTTCTCAATTATTGTTGTTTTTATTTCTTGCTGGTAGCTTCTTGGTCCTAATATTAAATTGAAAAATGATTTTGGTTTACAAGTTGCATAAGGTGAATCATATATATCCCGCATTCTTTTTATTGATTTTTCGATTTGTTCTGAGTGCCTTTGACAAAGTTTGTACAACTTATCAAGTCTTTCATATTCTGTTGTTCCGTCAATAAAATCAATCATCTCTACGATTTCACTGCTTCTTTCTTCATACCATCCATCAATATCTTGCTTTGCAAAATTTTGTGCTAATCTTATGTATTCAGTCAAAAGTTTTTTAATAACATCACTTTCTAAATCGTCTTTCAGAAAATCAAAATGATATAGTCCGTTTTCATCATATTTTTCTACTTCAGCAGCATACACTGCAAATCTTCTGTCAATACATTGAGAGCATTTTCCACAATGTGTATTTCCGGGCTCTTTATTTCTTGTAGTGCTGCACGAAACCGAGCTGTCTAATAAGTCTAACCTGTTATTCGTTTTTATTACTTCAACAACATCGGTTTTTGTTTTAAAGAAATAAGGATTGTGTATAGTGAATGGTTCCTCAGCAATAGCTGTAAACAATTCTTCTAACCTCCTGATTGTCTGCGGATGCGTTGTTCGGCTTGCTCTTCCATTCATTAAATCTTGTGTCTCAGCAAAATTTATTGATGTAATTCCATTTTCATAAACATAAATGCAATTCTGTTTATATTCTTTTGCAAGAGCAAAAGCAATTGAAGTATATAAAAACGATCTTGTTCTTTGAGTCTCGTCCCTTGAAGGTGTATCGCTCAATCCGCAGCGGAATTTGTAATGACTGCATCTTCCGGGATATAATTTATTTATTTCATTATACAAAGTCTTTTGAGTATTTTGAATCCCCGGAAGCCCTGTTTGATGACTTACTAAACATATTTCTGCATTTGTTGTTTCCAATAATTCAATGGCTCCAGCCAGCGAATCAATTCCACCGGAAAATAAAGCAACTCGTAGATTATCCGGTGTTTCTACCACAAATGTTTCAGTGTCAAAAATATTTGTTGGGAAATCACTTCCGGCTTTGTGAAATTTAAACTTGTAACTATGGTCGCCGGTCATAAAGCATAAAGCTTGTTCGAGCAAATCTTTTATTTCTTGTTTATTCCAGAAATTATAATCCCTTACGTTTATATGAAAATGAAATGCTCTACTCCAGCTATGATACTCATCATCATCCGGTTTTCCTCTGTAAGTTCTTCTGTCCGCTGCAAAAATATAAGCAGCAATCTCTAATAAATCTTTATGCCTCTTGTTTAACTTAAATATGTTTGTTACAAATTTGTTAAGGTAAATATTTACATTCTTTTTTCCGCAATCTTCTCTATGTTCAAGTTCTAGGTATTTATCCCGTATGGATGCCTGCCCGTCCGTAAGGCGGGGCTTCCCAGAACCTTCAATTATTCCTGTAGGCAGTATATCCTTAATTTTTACACCGTTGCAAGCAACAATATGTTCAGCGAACTCTCTCATTTTGTCTCTTCCCTTAAGAGTTCGCTTTTCATTTTACCAAAGGAAGTAGTTAGAAAATGTTTTATCTCATTTTCTTCCGGGAAGTCCCCTTTAACATTTTTATTATACCATCCGGCAGCGAATGATTCTGTTATTTTCGCAGTCTCAAAAGCGTGCTGCGATATTTGATTTACTTGTTCCTCAAGTTCTTTTGAGAATCTTTCTCTTTCATTTACATTAGTTATTTTTGTTGATGCTTCTCTTTCAAGAAAATATTTGAGATACCTCTCGGTCAGTTTTGAAAAGTATAATCTGGATAATTCACAAAAGCCCGAACCGTTTGAAGCTTTACGAAATACAGCTTCATTATCAATTCCTTCGCTGAAAAAGGTTTGACCTCTTTCAATATTTTTCTTGTACCAGTTATTTATTGCATCTATTGCAGCTTGCCTTGCAAATGTTTGATACTCGTGTGAAACAACCTCATCATTTTTATATTTTGTTGCCCCTCTTGCTAATTTTAGTAAGGATAGTTCTTCTTTATCTAAAATCCTTTTTTCAGTAAGATATTTTAACGGATCGTTCTTTTGGAATGCTAAAGAGACGTGTACTAAAAACTCAAATGCTGCACCTATGGAAGGATCGTTTTGTAAATTGCTGTACTTGCCTTGTACATTTTGGAGTGTCTTTTGCGCGATGGATGAAACTTCTGTAGTCCCTAATGCGAACCCGCCTAATTCATTTACAATGAACCGCCAAGCTTTTGTTTTTCGGAGATAACCGTACCGTTTATGTCCCAATAAATATCCCCTTAAATTTTATTACTGTATGCCTTTGGCTTAACCATTAAGTAAAAACAAAGACTTGGTTTTTCTGAATAATCAATTTCCACTTTTCAATTTGGTTGTTTTTGTTCTTTGATCTACTCACCGGACGAACTGGAACTTTTGCAAATATAAGTAAATTGAAAAGAAAACTAAATAATCTTTCCTTTAATTCTTTCCATTTAATTCTTTCCATCCACTTTTTCTTTTCCTATTTTTATAAGTGCTATTTAATAATGTTATCAGAGTAATTGCATAAGCAAAATATGATTCAATCCAAACTATTAAATAAACTAAACGAATTACTTACTCTTCCTGGAGAAACAGAACTTGTAGAATTCAAGGAAGCAAGAAATGATTACTCTTTTGAAAAACTTGGTAAATACTTTTCTGCATTATGCAATGAAGCTAATCTTAAAAACAAAAATTGCAGTTGGTTAATCTTTGGTGTAAATAAAAACCATAATATTGTCGGAACCAATTATCGAAACCATCGCCCAGCTTTAGATTCTCTTAAACCTGAAATCGCAAACAAAACTACCAATAGAATAACTTTTATTGAAATCTTTGAAGTAAACCATTCTCAAGGTCGTGTTGTTTTATTTCAAATACCCGCAGCTCCGCCCGGCTTTCCTGTAGCCTGGGAAGGTCATTATTATGGTCGTGATGGAGAAGTTTTAGGCGCGTTAAACCTTCAAGAGATTGAACAGATTCGTAAACAAGCTAATCAATTTGATTGGTCTGCTCAGATAATCCCAAAAGCTTCAATCAATGATTTGGATCCGCTTGCTATTTTAAAAGCACGCGAAGTTTACAAATCAAAAAGCAAGGACAAAGCAATATTCAATGACATTGATAACTGGAATGATGCTGCATTTCTTGATAAAGCTAAAATCACTATTAATGGTAAAATTACAAATGCTGCAATCATATTACTTGGCAAATCCGAATCAACTCATTATTTATCTCCTTCAATTGCAAAAATAACTTGGAAACTTGAATCAGAAGAATCCGGCTACGAACATTTCGACCCGCCGCTTTCCTTAACGATTAATAATCTTTACCAAAAGATTCGTAACTATAATTATAAAATCCTTCCAGTTGATAGTCTTACACCTATTGAAGTTAGTAAATATGAACAGTGGATTATTTTAGAAGCATTAAATAACTGCATAGCTCATCAAGACTATTCGCTTAACTCACGTATAAACGTAATCGAAAAAACTGATGAATTGATTTTTACTAATGCTGGAAAATTCTTTGAAGGAAATCTTGAAGAATATCTTTTCAAAGATAAAACACCGGAAAAATATCGCAACAGCTTTTTAGCGCAAGCAATGGTAAACCTTGGTATGATTGATACCGTTGGTCACGGAATTAAAAAGATGTTCCTTGAACAGAAGAAAAGATACCTGCCTTTACCAGAATATGATTTTTCTGCTTCTGATAAAATCACGTTAAAAATTTATGGTCGTGTCATCAATGAAAATTATTCTAAGCTTCTTATTGAAAAAGCAGACTTAGATTTGTACACAACATTTCTTTTGGACAAAGTTCAGAAAAATCAGCAGCTTACAAAAGAAGAATCACAGCATCTAAAAAAACAAAAACTTGCTGAAGGCAGATACCCTAATATTTTTGTTACATCCAAGATTGCTTCTATCACTGGTGAAAAGTCAGCATACATTAAAAACAAAGCATTCGATAAAAAATATTATAAAGATTTGATTATAGAATACATTTCTAAATATGGTAAAGCTACTCGTAGCGAATTGTATGATTTATTGCTTACAAAAATTTCTGATGTGCTCAATGAAAAACAAAAAAAAGCCAAAGTAAAAAATTTACTTTTTGAAATGGCTCATAAGGATAAAACAATTATCAGTACCGGTAAGACTAAAACATCTGAATGGAAGATTAAATAATTCTAAGTCTGTCAATCATTAGCCAATAATTAGCCAATCGTTTAGCCAATAAAATCGATAAATGTTTCGTTTTTATTAAGAAATCAAAACATTTTTAGCCAATAATTAGTCGAATTTTAGCCAATGAATTAACCGTGAAATCCATATTTTAAAATGTAAATAAGATGTAAAACATTTCGTCCCTTTTGCCTGTCTGCCGTAGCTCACCGAAAGCTGATCCTTTCAGTCCTTTTCTATGTTTAGTAAAACTTCAGTAAAGAAATCGCCCTTTTTAGAAAAGCCCAAGTAAAGTGTTCTTATAACTCCTTATAAAATAAAGAATTTCCTTTTCTAAAAACCCTTTTACTTATTGCCAGTAAACTATCATTTCAAAAAACAACCAATCAAGAGAATAAACATTATCAAGCAACGATTCATTTGTGGTCTCAGATCATCTTGACATTATCAGCCAGTATTACATAAGAAACATTATGCAACTAACTAAAGCAGTCCCAACATTACTTTGTAGTTCTATCGAAGTCGCATAATGTTGGCTTATGTAAACTCGGCACGTAACCTAATCAGTTCATCAACGCTCCACTTCGGCGGCTCATACTTCGACACGCCTTCGTTCCGCTTACATTAGTGAAGACATCAATTAAACCTTTCATTGTTCATTCTGTCATAACATTCTCAGTAAACATCGCTTCATTACGGCGGCTCGTTCCTCGACACGCCTTCATTCAGCTTATATTGGTAAAACGCAACTTCAGTATGCTTTTCCTTCATTATGAAAACAAAAGAAAACAAATCATAAATATAGAGCGTTGCACACATTTTACTTATCAATTATTTTTTCTTCAAACGGAAAAATAAAATATGAGATTGTACAACATCCTTATCAGCATAGTAATTTTGGTTTTGTTTTCTGCAGCAGTACTCGCACAAAATCCAAATTTTTCATACCCTTACAATTACACAAGGAAAGCTTTTGTATCTCGCGTAATTGATGGTGATACTTTCGTTCTTTCTGATTCTCAATACGTTAGAATGCTGGGCATTGATACACCGGAACTTGAAAAAACTGGTAAACCACCTGAACTATTCTCTGATTCAGCTTATTATTTTACCAAGTCTTTAATTGAAGGGAAGTTCATCAAACTTACGTTTGATGGAAAAGCATTTGATATTTTTGGAAGATTGCTTGCCTATACCTGGCTAACAGACGTGAATGGAAAAGATTCTCTTTTCATTCAAGCTGAACTATTGAAGAAAGGTTATGCAAGAATAAGCTACTACAATAAGGACAAAAGATATTATCACATTTTTTACAATCTCAGAAGAACAGCAATACGCAAGAAACTCGGAATCTGGTCAGTAGAAGGATAATGGTAATGATAAAAAAATATTTCTCATATTTTTCAATTCCTACTTTTAATATTGGTATTTGCGCTTATGCTCAAATACCTTCTTTTGGTTTAATAGAAGAAATCTTCAAGCTTTTTCTTTTAATTGCAACATTCATTTTTACAGTCGTAAAAATTTATTTCTTGATTCTTAACGAATTAAAATCACGCAACAACAGTCAAATCAATAAAGATATTGAATAAGTATTTTGTTTGTTACCGATGAACATATTGAATTACAAGAAATTGCTTTATCTGAAGTATTCCAGAAACTCCGTGCATTAAACCTTATTGATGAAACGGAACTCCGCAATCTTAAAATCAGAAACGAATATAAAGAGCTTCGCAATAAATTCTCAGCTTCTATTTCCACTCAAATCTTGAGCGAGAAGTATTCTCTTTCAGATTCTACCTTGAATAATATTCTCTTCAGAAAAAGAACTTTGAAGCTAAAACTTCCGGTTGTCTTTTCTTAAACCTCAGAAAGCTTCTTCCAAGTCTCTAACCAGTCTCTAAATAGTCTCACTGTCAAATCTATACAGTGAAAAACTTTTCCTTCTTTTTTAGAATTGAACTATAAATTTTCATTAATCATAAGAGGTAACTCAATGGCTATAGTAAAAGGTAATGTACTCGGTAATTTAAGCGGCAGACTTGGCAATCTTTCAGCTCGTACAATTGAAGGAAGAACCATCCTTGCTGCAAGACCGTCAAGCTTTAACGCAAGCCAAGACCCTGCAGTAATTGAAATAAGAAAGAAATTTTCTGTTACTGGTAACTTCATTAAAGTCTTGCTTACACTTTCTGCTTTATACGAAATCTGGAAGAAAGTTAAAACAGCCGGTATGACTGTTTATAACTATACCTTCAAAAACAATTTCGCATATTCCTCAGCAGCAAAGCCAACTGATCAGAACATTATTACACCTGGTGGCTTTGCACTTCCAGTGCAAACAGCCACAGTTGAAGCAGATAATGTTTCTGTAGAACTTTTAGCTCTTAACACTGCTTCTGTATTCACTCCGGAAGAAGTCAATCTTTCAGCAAATGGAGTTATATGCTACTTCAATCCAATCAATCCAGAGGATCCAGCATATCAGATCACTTCACTCAATGCTGAATTACCTGCTTATAACTTCACTCAGCCATTCACTGTTGTCATTGCATTGAATGTATTACAGCAAGCAGTAGCAGCTAAATATCAGAACTCAATTTTGTTCTTTATTGTTGCTTCCAAAAATGCTGAAGGTAAGATTGTTCAGTATTCAGCAACCTATACTAAGAACAGCTAACCCTTAGCAATAACAACAATCCTTCCAAAAGTCCCGATATCCTTCGGGACTTTTTATTATCATTTAATCATTTTATTTCCATTTTTTTCATTTCCTTCGCCCTTTATTTCATCAATTCGCTTTTTGACAGTAAACTGTCAAACGCTTCATTCTTCATAAAAGGCTCTCAGTTACTCCTAACATTATCATCATATGGAATGTAGCTATTTCCCTTCGGTCAATAACTACAAAGGGAACATCACTTAACATTAATAGTTTTTGTCATTCACTTCGCCCTATTTCCTTCATTTCGCTGTACTTCATTGCGTAGCTTTTCCCGGTTGACGGGAAAAACTAAACTCCATTTCGTTCAGCTTCATTTCGTCAATAAGGCTCTCATAAAACTTAACCTTTAGCGCCAGTTGAGTGTAGCTATGTCGCTATCGCTCCATAACTACCAGAAGACAGACCAATATTGATTGTTACTCCTAACGTCGTAACTATTATAAAATATTTTGCCCGCCATAAATTCAAGCTTAGTCTTAACAATTCCTTTTTCATAAAACGGGCAAGTGTATATGAAACTCAGCGGCTAAAAAGGGACAAAAATTTATACCACCATTTTTTAATATTCTTTTTAATTGTAGCGGCATAAATTTTCGCCCTTTTCTTGACGCCGCTTCGCACTTGCCTTGCATTATCAATATTACTTTACATCCTCAGTAAAACGATCCAATGAAATCGCATTTTGTTGTTTAAGGCGGGCAAAATGTTTTTTTCGGGGCGGTGTGCCTCGTTTGTTTTAACCAATGACAAAAGGAGTAACTAAAAATGATGGAAGTAAAAAACGTGTTAGAGCAATGCCAGCAGCTTAATTTTGTTCCGCCTCACAACTGCAAACAGCATCTTAAAACAATTGAAGAAACTCAATCAATTAATTCACTTCATAATATTGTAATAGCTCGTAAGCAAAAGTGCAAAATTTGTTCAAAGGTTTTTGAATCTTATGATCCAAGAGGTTTGTAATGAAAGTTTATGAAAGCAGCCATCCAACAAAGAGGGATTTTACAAAAGTTCCTCAGATTAAAATTAAGAATAAAAAATTATTTCAATATGGTTTTGAAGTTGGGAAAGAATTTAGAATAATCTATCAAAGCCAAAAAATTATTCTCGAAGTTGTTAACTCTAACAATAATTAATTATATTTTTGTATAAGTTCAAAAGCCAAATGGAAGCAACAATTTACAACGGAAGTTTTATCGGTATGGTTTCCCGGAACTTTACTTCCGTTAAAACTATATTGGATTGTGTTCTTTGAAGTCCATACAAACTCCATACAAAAAAAGCGAAAGTCATCGGGATTCTCAAACAAAAAAAGCCCGAATTCTAAACGAAATCGAGCTTTTTACAGTAAAATTGAGTGCTACTCCTTCTGATCCGTAGTCAGATGCTCTATCCAATTAAGCTACGGGTGCGTAACTAAAATATTGCATTTATAAGCTAAAAATAAAGTTTATCTGAGTGACTATCAAGTATTGTGAAGGAGCATTTGACCAATCCTCAGACGCTAATAGCATATAGTTGAACCGAGTCATCGTCACTTCTATTTAACAAAATAATTTGCCGTACAAAATTACTTATTATTTATTGAAGGCGGAAATAGAACTCAACGTTTCATTTTGTTACGATTCAATCAACTTATTAATGTCACCATGATTAAAATTTCACTTACAGTGTGAGAGCAAACGGAATATTATCCTGCAGTAATGGTTTAGGCGCCTGAAGATCCTTAATAAAAAAGCTCCCACTCAGTAAAGGGTTTTGAGTGACCCTAAGTAAACGACTAATATTATCTATTACTTGGAGGGTTTCAATCATTTTATTGATTGCTAACTATATAGGATTTATTGACTATGAGAAAATAAATAACCAAATTAAATCCAATGAAATATCCTTCTACAAAAAAAATTAACGGACTTTTGTTTGAGGTGAGAAAATGAATAATAATAAAACTGCAAGAGCCCTAGCAAGATTAACATTCCACTTAGTAACCAGCATTCAGGAGAAGCAAACCCGGTTAGCTAATAAACTTGGTTTAACAGAAGCCGAATTAAGGTGTCTTCTTTCATTAGGGACTGATAAAGGATTGAGCAATACGAACGTTGGAATTCGAATGCATCTATCCAGAAGCAGAGTAACCAGGATTCTTGAAGGGCTTGAAGCAAAGGGATATCTGATAAGAGGATTTAATCGTAAAGATGGGAGATTTCTAAGTTTGACCCTATCCAGAAAAGGCAGGATTTTTATTCTAAAATTAAAGAAGCAAAGTATAGTTATAGTTAGCAGGATTTTAAATGAGATTAAATCATCCCAACGCAAGCTTTTAATACTTACAATGGAAAATTTAAATTCAGCTTCGAAGAGTAAAATCCGGAAAACTAAAATTCCAACCACTTCTTAGTTGAAAGCTGATATATTGGCGGCTATGAATTCATTTACAGTTATAAGAATCATTCTACTATTTTTTGGAACTCTATTCTTCCTATATATTTCTAAAAAGTCGTTATTGAATTTTAAAGTTCATGGGTTTTATAGATTTTTTGTTTTTGAGGGCACATTAATTTTAATCATTTTAAATATTCCTTATTGGTTTGATAGTCCATTCTCCATTTTACAGATTATTTCCTGGATATTTTTAATCACTTCAGTTTACTTAGTTATTGCAAGTGTCTATTACTTAAAATCAAACGGGAATCATACAGAGAGAAATTTGGAATCAGCAAATTTCAAATTTGAAAATACTGCAAATCTTGTGAAGGAAGGTATTTACAAATATATAAGGCATCCAATGTACAGTTCTCTTTTATTTTTATCAATTGCAACAATGTTAAAGGGCATTAATTTCTTTACTATCATAATCGCAGTCTTGGTAATTATCTTTTTAATTTCCACTGCTATAATTGAAGAAAAAGAGAATAAAGATTTTTTTGGTATAGAGTATGATGAATATATGAAAAGAACCAAGATGTTTATTCCCTTTATATTTTAGGTTTATCAGTATCTATCGAAACACAAGGTAATTAATATGAATACTGATTTCTTAGTTGTTTAATCGATTTCATCAAGATTAAAAAATCCATATTTATTTAAGGATGTCGTTATGTCAATTTATGAATTCAAGTGTAAAAAATGTGGCTAGAAGTTTTTGCAGAACTTAATGATTTTAGAGTATATTTAAAAATAATGATGTCTTCTGTTAGTAGGCTCAAGTCCGGTTTAACTTATTAAATCCAAACTAATTTGGTGGAAGGAATAAAACTACTTGTTAAAAACGAAGCGACAAGCAGCTTAGACCACCATCAAGTTTTCTGAATTCAGAAACATCTACCTCAATAATTTTGTATCCAGCACTTTCAATCTTTTTCCTTGTTTTCGGAAACCCTTGAGGAACAAGCACATTTCCATTAATCCATATACTATTAGCAGCATAACTTTCGTCCTGATCCACAGTAATCAGGTTAAATTTTCGGAATTCAGGTTTGTCTATAAACTTACCTGTCACCAACAGGTTGTTATTTTCGAGATACGAAACACCGGATTTAAGATGAAGCCCTTCTTTAAATGAAACAGTTGATCCCGTCATACCAAATTGATTAAGAATTGCTATCAATTGATTTGCTCCACGTGAGTTAGTTCTTTCCGATAATCCGATGTAGTAATGAGTTCCGACCATCATAACATCGCCAGCTTCCAATGTTCCAGGATCTTTGATTTCTTCAAGATTTCCGAATAAGCCTATTAAGACTTTTTTCATTTTAATTATTTCATCTTTACGAGAGGGTGCCCCAGGATTCGTTATGATTGCACATTTTGGGATGAGCAGGGCAGTATCTTCAACAAAGGTAGAGTCTGGATAGTGTTCATCTGCGTCTAAAATGATTACATCTAGTCCGCAATCTTTAAGAGTTTGTACATATTTCTGATGTTGAATAATTGCAGACTCATAATCTGGTTTTCCCAGATTAGAAGCTGTCAATCCGTTTACTAAATTTTTGCAAGGGATTCTTACGATGGCTTTTGTGAACATAAATAATGAGTCTATAATTATTATAAATTAAATTAAATAAAAAAAAAGCCGTATAACAATCTTTAATTCTATACGCTTTATGTTATCAGATGAGGCTTATATAGAATTGCTGTTTAAATTTTCGTGATAATTTAAGTTTTTAATAAACAAATTTTAATTCTTGCCAACAAATCTTCAAATTCAAAAGGCTTGTTCACTATATCACTTACACCGCTAGTCGCAAATTTATTAATGGTATCAGTTTCTGTATTGGCGGTTATAATCATGACTGGTAATGATGGATAAATTATTCTAATTTCCTGGAGAACTTCATATCCGTCCATTTCCGGCATTTGATAATCGAGAATCACCAAATTATATTTCTCAAGCTTTAATTTTGTTAAGCCTTCTTTACCACTGAATGAACAAGTTGCAAAATAATTCTCTTGCTCAAGTTCTTCACCAATAACTTTGCATAGTGTTTCATCATCGTCTATTATTAATATTTTTTGTTTGGTTGATATCTGCAAGGAATTTTCCAAATGTTTTTGTGGTTATTAAAACTAAGATTGATTATGAAAAATCATAATAAAAATTAATGAATAATCTTTCGCAATCTATTTATTTAAACTAAGTTGGAACAACATCAGGAATCTACTTAAAGTAAAAAAAACTCATCTCTTTCGATTGACTGCATTTCTATGGAATATTATGACCAACATCCAAACAATAGCATCATCTCTGTGTCCAAGTAATTCTATAACATTATATAAGTATTTACTTTTAAATTTGTATATCGAATCGGTGCTTAGCTTTTTCTGTATTTCATTTAATTAAAAATTATAATTTTTGTTCGATGAATTATGTTAAGTGAAACAAATATTAAGAGTGGTAGATTGATCGAATATTATTACTAAATAATTATTACGATTAAATGCACAATAACCCAGATTGCAAAGTATAAAACTGTTTGCATTCTCAAACTTTTTGCCAGGAAACCGAAATAAATACCTTTTACAATTGTATTGCTCATCATAGAGATAATGATAGCTGTATTTATCAGGCTTGTACTTAAAATATTTTTATTTATTACAGACAGAATAAATGGATCAATATCTGTAACACCGACAATCACAGATAATCCGAGAAGCCCATTACTGCCAAAGAATTGCTGTACCCAAATCGTAACTATTGAAAGAACTACGAATAAAAAAGCAAACACAATCGCTGGTCTTATTTCAAAAGGATTTTGAATTGATGAGATCGCACCCGTTTGAACCTCAGAATTTTTATCTTGTACAAACAATGCTAATGAAAGTCCAACTATGAAAAGCAAAATTAATTTCCACCATAATTCATACGCAATTGCCGCATTTAGTAAATAGATTATTATTAATATCCTTATATACATTACGCTGCTTGCTAATATAGCTGCCTGCAAAGCTCTTTTTGCAACCGGCAAATTATTTTTTGCGATATTGCCCATAGCAATACTGACTGCAGTGCTGGAAGCTATTCCACCCAATATACCTGAAAGCCATAATCCAACTTTATTCCCTAACTTTTTCATCAAAAAGTATCCGACAAAACCAATTGAAGAAACCAGAATGACAATTTGCCAGATAAGATATGGATTAAGATTAAAGCGTGTATATTCTTTATCGGGTAATGCCGGTAGAATTATGATGGTAATTATTAAGAACTTGATTACAGCAAGAAACTCCGTCTTATCAAGTTTGTCGATGTATTTTTCAAGTTCTGATTTTTCTGAGAGCACCAGAGTTGTAAAAATACCAAGTGCCATTGCAATCCAGATGTCAGCAATTAAAGATAGTGCACCAACAACAAACGTTAAAAGTGCCGCAACCTCACTTGTCCAGCCAACAGCTCCTGATTTTTGTTTTGCAAGATAAGAGGTAAGAATCATTGCCCCAATTACAACGATTCCGACAGGAATAATAAATTCAATTTTCAATCTATAAAGCCAGGCGCAGCCAAATCCAAACAAACTTATTAATGTATAGGTTCTTACACCGGCTGTTAACTTAGTGGAAAGTGAACTGCCTCTGCTTTCTCTTTCAAGTCCAACTAAAAATCCCAGAGCAATAGCAACCAGAAATCTTAATTGGTCGTTCCATTCAATCAGACTCATTTGCTTTAAAATGTTATTTAGTGTACGTGCAAATATATCTAATCAATTTTATAAAAATGTATTAGATGTATCTATAAATAAATTATTAATTCATTTCTAATATATTTATATAGCGTTAAATTACTTCATCAGATTATAAACTTAATTATAAAGTTGAAGTCTTTTTAATATTATGGTAATGTAATGTACGTTAACATTAAGCATCTTTCAATTAGTAATGGATAATTTGGTTTATTTATTTCAACTATTTGAACAATTTATATTTATCAGGTATGATATTATTCGGAGATTAGAATGATTAATAAATTTAGAGCTATGATCTTATTAGGTATGATTTTAATGACTGCAGCGTGCAGCGAAGATAATTCTTCACCGACTGAATCACCTGATCCGACACCACAAATTTCCAAAAGTCCCAAACGGGGATTAGCATATAACTTGGTTAACGCATCAGATTTAGATACTCTTAAAAGCGGAGTATCGTGGTGGTACAATTGGCATTATAACACACAGGCACCGGCAAATTATAATTCCAGTTATAAAATGGAGTTTATTCCGATGTTATGGGGCGGTAATACCAGCAGCATCGATATGATCGCCGTTAAAGATTTTATTCTTGCCCATCCGGAAATAAAGTATTTACTTGTAATGAATGAACCCAACCTTGTGGATCAAGCTAATCGTACACCGGTTCAGGCTGCAGAAGATTGGATCAAATACGAGCAGGTCGTCAGTGAACTTGCTGCGCAGAACCGTACGATTTATTTAGTCGGTCCCGCTATGAATTGGGGAACTATGCAAGGTTATTCTGATCCGGTAGTTTGGCTTGATGCATTTTATAACGCATATAAATCTGCTAATGGCGGAAGACCTCCGAAAATTGATTATCTGGCATTTCATTGGTATGATTATGGTCTCGTCGCTCAATTAGACCGCTTGGCTAAATATCAAAAGAAAATCTGGATAACAGAGATGGCAAACTGGAATCCACAAATAAATTCATATCAAAAACAGGCTGTTCAAATGGTAGAGATGGTAAACATTTGCGAAACCCGTGACGACGTTTTCAGATATGCATGGTTTATCGGAAGAGGGAGTTATCCGGACAATAAGTTTACTTTTTTATTTAACGCTAACCCTGGGGAGTTGAATGAATTAGGTAAGCTTTATATCAGTCTGCCTTACACAAAATAAACTTATCCATACATTTATTTTTAATTAAGATACAATTGCCAATTGTCACACAACCGGGCTATTAACTTTTTTCTATAATCGAATAAAGATACATTTGATGTAAAGATCAATCAATAAATTAAGGAATGGAAATGGAACAGAGAACACTTGGGAAAGATGCTCTAAAGGTATCTGCAATCGGATTGGGGTGTATGGGTATGTCTGAGTTTTATGGTTTAGGTGATGACATGGAATCTATTAGTACGATTCATAGAGCACAGGAACTTGGTATCAATTTTCTGGATACTGCTGATATGTACGGTGTCGGTAAGAATGAAATTCTTGTTGGAAAAGCAATTAAGGGTAAAAGAGATAAGTTTGTTGTGGCAACTAAATTTGGGAATGTAAGAGGAAAGGATGGAAGTTTCCTCGGTGTCAATGGTAAACCTGAATATGTTAAAAAATGTTGTGAAGAAAGTCTTAAGCGATTGGATACTGATGTAATTGATCTCTATTATCAACACAGGGTCGATCCAAATGTGCCAATTGAAGAAACTGTTGGGGCAATGTCCGAACTCGTTAATGAAGGGAAAGTAAAATTTATAGGACTTTCGGAAGCTGCTCCCGCCACAATTCGGAGAGCAAATAAAGTGCATAAAATTACTGCATTGCAAACTGAATATTCTTTATGGACAAGGGATCCGGAAGATGAATTGCTGGATTTATGTAAAGAACTTGGGATAAGTTTTGTAGCATATTCTCCGCTTGGCAGAGGTTTTCTCTCAGGTCGTTTTAAACCTGAACAAAATTTTCCGGAAGGCGATTACAGAAAAGATCATCCGCGATTTCAAAAAGGCAATATTGAACATAATTATAAAATAGTGCAGCAGCTTGAAGTAATTGCAAAGGAGAAAAATTGTACAACTGCCCAATTAGCACTTGCCTGGGTTCTGCATCAAAGAGATTATATTATCCCCATTCCCGGGACAAAAAGAATTAAATATCTTGAAGAAAATGTAAATGCAATTGAAATCAAACTCTCAGAAAGTGAACTAAAGAGAATTGATCAAATAGCCCCTAAAAATTTTACAAAAGGTTTAAGATATGCGGAAAGAGCGATGAAAGCTTTAAATATTTAATTCACCTCAGTAATCCAACACTAAACCATTTTTAGAAAAATCGTTTAAAAATAAAAAGGGTGTCTCGAAAGACACCCTTTAATAATTTAGAGTAGAACAGAATTATTTAGTTCTTGTGAATTCAATTCTTCTGTTTTTCTGTTTACCTTCTTTGGTTTTGTTATCAGCAATAGGTTTATCTTCGCCATAACCTTTAGTGGATATTCTGCTAGGATCAATACCTTTGCTTACTAACCATGCTTTTACAGATTCAGCTCTGCCCAATGAAAGTTTCATATTACTCTTTTCACTTCCATCACTATCAGTATGTCCGCCTATTTCAACCAAAATTTCAGGATAAGTGTTCAAAGTTTTAAGAGCTTTCATTAATGTAGCTTCAGATTCAGGTTTAATTGTGGTCTTATTCACATCGAATGTAATTCCTTCAAGTACAATAGGAACACCAATCTTAACCACATCATCTTCAGCGTTAAGCGGATCGGTTCCTCGTTTAACTTCTGTTCCATCATCAACGGTACCGCCGTCAGTATCTTTATTTAATGGATCAGTTTTATAAGTTAGAACTTCCTGAGAATCGGTTAAACCATCACCATCAGAATCAGCTTTTAATGGATCAGTCTTATACTTCATAACTTCATCACCATCAGTTAATCCATCACCATCAGTGTCAGCTTTTAATGGATTAGTTTTGTATTTCATAACTTCATCATTATCATTTAATCCATCCTTATCAGTATCAACAACTAATGGATCAGTTTTGTACTTCATAACTTCATCACCATCCGATAAACCGTCACCATCCGTATCAACTTTTAATGGATCAGTTTTGTATTTCATAACTTCATCACCATCAGTTAAGCCATCACCATCTGTATCAGCATTTAATGGATCGGTTCTATAGGTTAGATATTCTTCTCCATCTTTTAATCCGTCACCATCGGTATCAGGATTATTAGGATCTGTACCAATCAATTTTTCGTCGCATTTTCCAAGTCCATCCATATCTTTATCAACTTTACAATTTTCACCAGTAAAGGTTAAACCTAAAGAAGCGTTAAGGTATGAATCCCAGATATCATCTGAACCAGATCTGTAAGAATCAAGATCGTAAGTAGAGGTCATTGCGCCGCCGATTGAAAAATCCAATAAAACTCTTTCTCCAAGAGCGAATTCAGCACCGATACCAGCAGGTATTACTGCAACCCAACCATCTTCTTCTGTGGCAACTCCGCCAACAGTGCTTTCTGGTTTAGTATCCACACTAAAGTTCATTACTCCGCCGCCAACATAGAAGTATGGATTCCAACCACTTACGTCGAATGGAGCAACTTTGAATCTTAATGAGATCGGAATAATGGTGGTTTCGTATTCTCCAAAAGTAACATCGGCATTATCAAAATATGCTTTACCTGCATATTTTCCATAACCACCGTTAATTGACATTTCTAAAGCTTTTGTTAATTCAAAGCCAAAGAATGCTTCACCCAAATAAGAAGCTTTAAACCAATCGAAGGAGAAATTATCATTTCCGCCGAATCCCATATTTGCAAATTCATTTTCCGGAAATAAGATACTTCCACGGATTCCGAATTTTGTTCCCCAATCTTTGAATTGTGCTTGATTCGGTTGACTCATAGCAACCAAACCAATTAGTACAAGCAAGTAAACTAGTTTTTTCATATTTTCCTCATTTAGTTGTGATTTTTAGATTTAGAACAACTTTTTACATTTATTCCTAATTCGATTGAAATGTGATTAAAATATATCATAATTTTCATTAAACACAAATATTTAATAGAAATAATTCACTCTGTTAAATAATCTGCATCACCTGGAATCTCAGGTTTGACTAATAACACATCCTCTTTAAGCAAAGAAACCTGACCAACGGGCATTCCTTTACGTTTGATTACATATTTTTTTAGTGTATAGGAAACCGGAACAATTCCTGCACTTTTAGCTTTGCTATGATATGCTGCAAGTGAAGCGGTTTTTTTAAAAATATTTTTTGGGATAGCTTCTTTGGAATTATCGACCCTTAATACTACGTGTGATCCGGAAACTGATCTTGCATGAAACCAGAAATCATTTTGTCTTGCAAACCTGGTGGTTAACAAATCATTATTCTGAGAATCTTTTCCAACATAAACATGATATTTTTTTTCAATTACATAATGTTTGAACTTAATTCCAATATCAACTAAAGAATTTGATTTTTCTTCTGTATTAATTTTTAAATCCTGCATTATCTTGTTTATTTCCATAATCGTTAAATCTTTAGTAATCAAATCCTGATAGCGTTTTAACTTTTCAAATTCTTTTTGTGTATTCAAATATAACTTATTTGATTTCTCAAAATTGATTTTACTGTCACGTGATTTTTCAAAATATTTATCTATATTTTTCTTCGGAGATAATTTAGGATCGATTTTTATTAATAATTTTTCATCCTGATTATATATATCTTCAATTTCAATCTCCGATTGTCCGGGATGCAGCTTATTTAAATTTATTAATAAAAGATTTGCAATTTTATTGTATTCTTGTTCATGTGAACCATTTTGAACTACAGTTAGAAGATTATTCAATCTGGACGCATTTTTTTTTAACTCCTTCTCTAAGTGAGAAACGATTTTTTTTAGCTTACTATTTTTTTCTTCAAACTGATATCTTTTTATTAAAAAATAATTGAATGCTTTAATAAGGCTGTCAAATTGTTCTTTTTTATACTCAGAAAATATTCTTAGAGAATTGAAAGCGATGTGGATTTCTCCAATCCTTTCATTACTATAAACAACAGGATCTTCTGCAAAAATATCTTGCAAAACATTAAGCAGTACTTCCGAATCATTATCATTATCAGATTTTCTTGCATTAACTTCATTTTCTATTTCACGACCAATAAAGCGATATGTTTTTCTGATTTCTTCAATGCTTTTACCTGCAAGACTATCAGAATCAGGAATATCAAATCGATTATGAAAATATTTTGAAAGGAATTCGTTTTTGAAATCAATTAAATTTTCATTGTTTTCATTTTTAAAAGATAAAAACTCAACAGAATTAGAGAAAACGTTTGTGAATTTGCCGCGAATAGCAAAAAATAAATCCCCTGAATCAGTTTCAAATTTTATAATTCGATCATCTGATGCTATTAATACATTTTTAATAGTTGTATTAATTAAATCCTGAAAAAACCCTATCGTATTTTTTTTTGCCCTGCTGAATCTTTCTCTTATGTTAATATAAGGATCGGAATGATTCACTGACATTTCTATAAATAATTCATCTTTGCCATCAATTTCTATAATTAAACGATCTTTATCCTGAGAAAAAATGTTTAAAATTTTTTTCCCGACAAGAATATTGTTTAATTCGACAATTAATCTGTTAAGGTAGTAATAACTTTTGTACATAAAATAAATCTAATAGATACGTATAATCTAATTATTTTAAGAACAAAAGTATGATACTCAGATAGGACAATAGTTTGTTAAAAATTTGCGCTATTGATATATTTGATGCAATGAAAAAACTACTCGAAAATAAACTTGTAAAAAAAGCTTTAATAATATTTGGAATACTAGTAACTCTGGTGTTAATATTTAATTATATCTTATTTCCTATTTATGTAAGCGGTTCAGAAGTTAATGTCCCGAATGTAGTGGGAATGACAGAAAGTGAAGCTTTTCAGACGTTAAAAGATGAGGACTTTAATCCTTCAATAGCCGATACATCATTTGGCGTATCACTTCCACCCGGCAGAATATTTCTGCAAAAACCTGAAGCTGGTAAAATTGTTAAAGAAGGCAGAACTATATATCTTTTTATAAGTGGCGGTGATCAGATTATTTCTGTTCCGTTGCTTAAAGGTAAATCAGTTAGAGATTCCAGATTATCTCTTGAACGCATAGGATTAAAACTTGGAAAGATTGACGAAGTTGCATCCACACAACCGAAGGATATGGTGTTTGATCAGGAATTTGCAGAAGGCACTAAACTGAGAAAAGGACAAAGTGTAGGAATATCTGTAAGTATCGGCAGCGGTACAGGTAATATTATGGTTCCGGATCTTATAGGTAAATCTTTAACAGAAGCATCTCGTATTTTAAAAGATAGCATGCTTGTTGTCGGAAAAGTTAATTATCAGATTTCGAGTACACTCCTTCCAAATACAGTTCTGGATCAATATCCCGCCCCAGGTAATAAATTAAATTCAGGAAATTCAGTTGATCTATTCATTACAAAAGAGGGATCTATTCAGGAACGACCGGAAATTCCCCAGGAGAATTAAATGAAACTATTAGCTCCATCAATATTATCTGCAGATTTATCTAATCTTGCCCAGCAAATTAGATTGGTTGAAATGAGCGGTGCTGATTGGATTCATTGTGATATAATGGATGGACATTTTGTTCCAAATATTACATTTGGACCTGTAGTTGTTAAGGCAGTAAAAAAATGTACAAAGCTTCCATTAGATGTCCATTTGATGATTGAAAATCCGGATCTGTTTTTAGAAGATTTTCGTAATGCCGGAGCGGATATAATTTCGGTTCATTTTGAAGAAGTAATTCATCTTAACAGGACAATAAATAGGATTAAAGAAATAGGAGCAAAAGCCGGTGTAGTTATAAATCCATCAACTCCCGTTTCTTCTTTGGTAGATATTGCTGAGTATATAGATCTGCTATTAATTATGACTGTTAATCCGGGATTTGGCGGACAGAGTTTTATCTCTAATTCAGAGAGAAGGATTAAGGAAGCTGTTGAATTAAGAAAATCTCTTAAAGCAAATTTTTTGATCGAAGTTGATGGCGGTATCAGTTCAAAAAATATTAGTGCAATTTCAAAAGCAGGCTGCGATGTTTTTGTTGCGGGATCTTCAATATTTAATTCTGATAATATTTCGGCTGCTGCAACTGAACTGAAAAACTTAATTTCAAAGTAATAAAAGTGAATCTTATAATTTTAATAAAGCGGCTTAAAACCGCTTTTTTTATTTATGTTTATTTTTTGTACAAAATAGTTTTCAAAATAAATTGATTAATCATTACAACTTTAAAAATCAAAGATTAAGTTTTGACATTCCTAAAATAATGGGAATTGTAAACGTTACACCTGATTCTTTTTCTGATGGCGGAAAATATTTTTCTGTAAACGATGCTGTTGATCATGGACTAAAATTAATTGATGAAGGTGCTTCGATTATAGATATTGGCGGTGAATCAACCAGACCAGGTTCCGATCCTGTATTGGAAGATGAAGAATTGAGACGGACTATACCGGTAATAAAAAAACTGACTCAATTAAGAAAAGATGCTATAATTTCTATCGATACCACAAAAAGTGAAGTTGCAAGACAAGCGTTAAACTCCGGTGCACAAATAATAAATGATATAAGCGGTCTGACTTTTGACAACGGTATGATTGACGTAGCTAAGCAGTACGATGCCGGAGTTGTAATTATGCATATACAGGGTAATCCAAAAACTATGCAGCAAAATCCTTTTTATAAGGATGTTATTAAAGAAGTTTATGATTATTTATCCGTTCAGATAACGAAGACTAAAGAAAACAATGTTAATAAATTATTTGTCGATCCGGGTATAGGATTTGGAAAAAGGATAGAAGATAATTTTACGCTGATAAAGAATCTGGAAAAATTCCAATCACTTGGTTATCCAGTATTAATTGGATTATCAAAAAAATCATTTATAGGTAAGATTTTGGGGATTGAGGCAGATGAAAGGGAAGTAGGCACTGTGATTTTGGAAACCATATCAGTCCTAAAATCTGCAAGAATTATTCGAACACATAATGTTAAATATTGTATGCAAATGGTTAAATTAGTTTCACATATTCTATAATAATTCATGATTGATCTTTTCAAAATAGGATTTCTTACAATTACGTTATCAGATGTGCTTGATATCGTAATTGTATCATTTATCTTTTATAAGCTTTATACGATTCTGCGTGGAACAATTGCTGCTCAAATATTCATTGGATTGCTTGTAATAATTTTAGTCAGCTTTATTTCTCAACTTCTTAACTTTAGAGCAGTTAGCTGGTTGTTAAGATTAATTACTGATATTTGGGTAATTGCTTTTGTGATTTTATTCCAGCCGGAAATAAGAAGACTATTGGTTCTATTAGCCCGTAATCCATTCTTCAAAGTTTTTGCTAAAGCAGAATCACACGAAGTTTCTGATATAATTGTTGATGCTGCTTTCCAGTTATCTCAACATCAGCATGGTGCAATTATAGTTCTTATTAAATCATCCGGGATAAGGGGTTTTGCGGAAACAGGAGAAATATTAAATGCGCGTCTAAGCGTTGCACTCCTAACATCTATCTTTTATCCTAAATCATCTTTACACGATGGAGCTGTTATTGTAAATAAAAATTTTATAGAAGCTGCCAGATGCACTCTTCCTTTATCACAACAAACAACTTATAATGGTGAAGGACTTGGTATGCGGCATCGCTCGGGTTTAGGAATATCCGAACAGGCTGATGTAATAAGTGTGATTGTATCCGAAGAAACAGGAAGTATTTCTATCGCTGAAAATGGTGTTTTGACAAAAGGATTATCCAAAGATGCTCTGAAACGGATTTTAAATAAATCATTAAAAGGCCCCGAGAAAAAAGGATGGAAAGGTTTTGTTGAACAACTTAAATCAAGAAATTAAAGTATGTGCAATTATTCCTTTTTATAATGAAGAAGATTTTTTAACAGATGTAGTTACAGAAACACTGGAATATGTTGATAAAGTTTTTGCTGTTGATGATGGCTCTACCGACAATTCAACTAAAAAAATTAATTATTTTGATCGGGTCCAGCTAATTTCTCTTGATAGGAATTACGGTAAAGGATATGCGCTTCAATCCGGATTTGATGAAGCAATTGTTCAAGGCTTTGATATAATAATTACTCTTGATGCAGACAAGCAGCATAATCCCGAATTCATTCCGGATTTTTTATCTAAAGCAGCAGAATATGATATTGTGATTGGCAATAGACTTAACGATATTAAAATTATGCCGATACAACGCGTTATTAGTAATACAATTACTTCCAGGTTGCTATCGATAAAAACCGGGCAGAAGATTTTGGACAGCCAGTGCGGTTTCCGGGCTTATAGATCAAGGGTTATTAAAAAAGTAAAATCGCATTCATTTGGATATGAAGCTGAAAGTGAAATGATAATATATGCTGCAAGAGCCGGTTTTAGGATTGGCTTTACGAATATCTCAACAATATACGGCGATGAAAAAAGTAAGATGAATTCTTTTAAAGCGATTTCGGGATTTGTAAAAATATTATTTAGATAAGATAAGTATGAAACGCAAATGGGAAATAGAAAAATTAAAGGATTCAAAACAGTTTAAAAAATCAGCTAACCTGATATTGAGGAACCGTATAGACAGTTTATTGAATTATACCCAATCTTATTTTAAAAATCTTACGGTTGAAAATTTGCATGACGTTAGAATTGCATTAAGACGCGTCCGCTATTCAATGGAATTGTTTATTGTATGCTACGATAAAAAGATATTTATTAAGTTTTACAACAAAGTTCAATTGCTTCAGGATCTTTCTGGCAGCGTGCGGGATGTTGACATTACTATTGAAAATTTTGATGCTCTTGTAAGTGAAAATAATGTTAAAATTGATTCTGAAATCATCAACAAAGCTGTGGATAAGAAAATTCTTTTGGAAGAAAAATTTAAGTTGGAATTAATGAGTTTTACTTTGAGCAAAGTACTCAAAGATTTCTTAAAGCAATTAGTTTAACAGAGGAGACACAAGAATGAAACTTAAATATTTTGGCCATTCAGCCTTTCAACTGACTACTAAAAATGGAATAAAAATTTTAATTGACCCTTTTCTTGATGGTAATCCGGTAAGTCCTGTAAAATCTAAAGATGTTGATGCAAAGTACATAATATTTACTCATGGGCATGGAGATCATGTTGGTGACGGATTAAAGATTGGCAAGCGATGCAACTCACTTTTTATTTGCGTTAATGAATTAGCAGAATGGGTTAAATCAAAAGGACTTAACGCCCATAATATGCATATCGGCGGATCACATAATTTTGAATTTGGAAGAGTAAAATTTACAATCGCTCACCACGGTTCACTCTCCCCCGATAATCAATATACCGGCGAGGCTTCCGGTGTGCTGATAACGATTGAAGGGAAAACAATTTATCATACCGGTGATACCGGACTTTTTTATGATATGAAATTAATTGGTGAAATGAATCCTATTGATTATATGCTGCTTCCTATAGGTGATAATTATACGATGGGTATTACGGATGCTGTTAAAGCAGTTGAATTGGCGAATCCTAAAACTGCAATTCCAATACATTATAATACTTTTCCTGTTATAAATACTGATCCAAATGAATTTAAAAAAAGGGTAGAAGGAATAGGGAAAATCTGTAAAATATTATCTTTTGGGGAGGAAATAGAAATTTAATTTTTGAACTAACATAAGGAGAAAATATTTTTATCTTTGACTCAATTTCCTCAAAAACCTGGTAATACGAATCAGGAATTACTGTTTAATTTGGTAAAAGTAATTTTTTAAAAGTGTTTTTTAATTGTTTCTATATAGCTTACATTCAATTATCTTTAAACTCAATTTTTATAATTCTATTTTAATGGCAAAAATAATTTCTATAGCAAATCAGAAAGGCGGAGTAGGTAAAACTACCACTACGATAAATTTATCTTCATTGCTTGCCGCTGCTGAAAAACGAACTTTATTAGTGGATATTGACCCTCAATCAAATTCATCTTCCGGATTAAGTGTAACTAATCAAACTCCTTCAGTTTATGAAGTTCTCGTCGGATCCAAAAACATTAAAGAAGTTATTATCAACACATTTATGCCGTATCTTGATATGCTGCCTTCTAATATCAATCTTGTTGGAGCAGAAATAGAAATGGTTGATATTGAAAATCGTGAAAGTCTTTTACGCAACGCACTTGCAGAAGTTAACAACACTTATGACTACATCTTAATTGATTGTCCGCCTTCATTAGGATTGCTTACTCTAAATTCACTGACCGCATCTAACTCTGTATTAATACCTGTTCAGTGCGAGTATTTTGCTTTAGAAGGCTTAGGACAACTGCTTAACACGATTAATATTGTAAAAAAACATTTTAACAAAGATTTAGCTATTGAAGGTGTACTACTCACAATGTTCGATACGCGGTTAAGATTATCCCACCAGGTTGCAGAAGAAGTTAGAAAATATTTTGGTGATAAAGTTTACAATACCGTAATAAATAGAAATGTAAGGATTTCGGAGGCACCCAGTTACGGTAAACCCATAATACTTTATGATGCAATATCAAGCGGTGCACAAAACTACATGGCATTAGCTGCAGAGCTGCTGGAAAAAAATTCAGGTATTTTAAAAAACTAATGATATGAGTAAAATGAAATCAAGTTTAGGAAGAGGATTGGATGCGTTAATCAATCCAAACAGATTTAATGAAGTTGAAGAACAAAAATCTCAGGACTATAATAACATCCAATTTGATGATGGCAAACAGGTTGATGTTCTTGCAAAGATTGCTACAGATTTTATATCGCCAAATCCCTTTCAACCCAGGGTCAATTTCGATCCGGACACATTAGCTGAATTAAAAAAATCAATTATTGCAAATGGATTAATCCAGCCAATTACAGTAAGAAGAATCGCAGGTAATCAGTATCAGCTAGTATCAGGTGAACGAAGATTAAGAGCTTATACTGAGATCGGTTATAAAGAGATTCCGGCTTATATAATAAAAGTCGATTCTGACGAAATAATGTTAGCCCTTGCTTTGATAGAAAATATTCAAAGAGAAACTTTAAATCCAATAGAAGTTAGCAGAGCTTACAAAAGATTAATGGATGAATGTCATCTTACTCAAGAACAAATAGCTGATAAAGTCGGTAAGGATAGAACGACAATAGCTAACTCTATCAGATTACTTAAACTGCCAGAAAAAATTCAGCTTTGCCTGGTCGATGAAAGTATATCAGCAGGACATGCAAGAGCATTAATTAATTTACCAGGTGAAGATTTACAGTTGTATGCTTTAGAAAGAATATTAGCAGATAATTTGTCTGTAAGAAAAGTAGAATATCTTACAAAAAAACTTATTAGCGAAGGTATTCCCAGTAAAAAATCTTTTAGTATAAAGACTAAAAAAACAAATGACTCTAACCTTAGCGATGTAGAAGATAAATTAAGAAAGATATTTGGTACTAAGGTGCGATGCACACAAAATAAAAACGGTGGTGGTGAAATAATAATAGAATTTTTCTCAAACGATGAACTAGAAAGATTGTTTGAACTTTTTGAAATCATTAACAGTAAATACAATTAAAAGTTTTATCCTCTTATTACTACTAAATTACAGTGGATTCTCGCAGCAGGATACCACTGCAATTCAAGATACAAACTCCGTAAATTCTAATATTTTTATTATGCAAAAGTCTCCGTGGGGAGCCGTTGCAAGAAGTCTAATAGTTCCGGGTTGGGGTCAGATATATAATGAATCTTACTGGAAAGCACCGGTAATTTGGGGAATTATGGGTTGGTTTGTATATGCCTGGATAGACAATAATAATAATTATTTAAATTATAAAGATTTATATGTGCAAAATGGCGAATCACTTAATCTAGAATATAGAAATTTTTATAGAGATCAACGTGATGAGTTCGCGATTTATATAGTGTTAACATATTTCCTAAACCTTGTTGATGCGTATGTTGACGCACAACTATTTGATTTTAATGTTAGCGAAAACAATTTAACAGGTACAAAAATGTTAAATGTAAGGGTAAATTTTTAAGAGCTAATCCATATGCTATTTGAACATTCAAAATGTAAAAAATGTAATCATCTAAATCCCGTTTACAAAAGCATCTGTGAAGAATGTAAATCATATCTAAGAGAACGAGTTGTAAATATTGATCTGTGGAATACAATTCAATTGATCATTGAAGAACCTTCAAAAGCTTTTAGACTGATACTATTTGCCGAACATAAAAATTTTATTCTGATATTAACTTTTTTGATCGCAGTAAAAAATTTAATAATTGCAAGATTTTTTTCAGTACCGCAATTGGGGTTAAATGGTGTTTCATCCTCATTCATGTTAAGTCTGGGATTAATATTAATTATTACTTTTTTGTTGTTAAATATTTTTTCGTTAGTACAAAAAAGTGTTTACAAAAAACAAAAGTTTCAATTAAGATTTAAGGATATTTATTCAACAACCTCTTATTCATTTGTTCCGTATTTATTTGCTCTTGTATTTATTTTTCCGGTAGAACTGGTCGTACTTGGAGCGGATATTTTTTCTAACAATCCTTTCCCTTTTCAGATTAAACCATTAATAACTTATATATTAATCGGATTTGAGTTTATATGTATTCTCTGGTCATTTTACCTGATATATCGAGTTAATTTTATTATAACTTCCGCCCGATTGTATTCTATTTTAATTTCGATCGCATTGGGTTTTATCTGGTTTTCTGTACTTCTAATCTCAACAAAATTTATATTTATAATTTAATCCTGTTTTTTATTTCAGTTATTTAATTATTTTAATCCATCCTTTATAAATAATACCGGAATTAAAATGTCTATTAAAACAGATGTACTTGTCATCGGAAGTGGAATTGCAGGTTTATTTGCAGCTCTTAAAATCTCCGAGTATGCTGATGTTGTTCTTGTGACAAAGAAAAATAAAGCAGAATCAAACACAAATTATGCTCAAGGGGGGATTGCTTCTGTAATTGATCCAAAAGATTCTTTCGAAAAACATGTTGCAGATACTCTAATTGCTGGAGCAGGATTATGTGACAAAGAAGCAGTGGAATCAATGGTAAAAGAGGGTCCGGAAAGAATTAAAGACTTAATTGAGATTGGAACAAAGTTTACTAAAATTGGTGACAGTTTTGATCTTGCAAGAGAAGGAGGACACTCAATGTCCAGAATTTTGCATTCAAAAGATTTAACCGGACAGGAGATTGAGAGGGCATTAATTCATTCTGTGGAAGAAAAGAACAATATTAAAATTTATGAAGACGCTATTGCTATTGATCTTTTAACAGAGCACAATATATTTAATGAAGCAAAATCAATTGGTGAAAATAAAAACTGTTGGGGAGCATACATCTTGGATACTTCAAATAATGTAGTGGTCAAAATCACCGCAAAAGCTACCGTTCTGGCTACAGGCGGACTTGGTCAGGTTTACCTTCATACAACTAATCCACTAATTGCCACTGGTGATGGATTTGCAATGGCTTACAGGGCTGGAGTTGAGATTGCTAATATGGAGTTTATACAATTTCATCCAACATCGTTTTTTACAAAAAATTCAAATTCAGATTTTGACGGAAGATCATTTTTGATATCTGAAGCAGTGAGAGGATTTGGTGGTTTACTCCGTACAAAAGGTGGTAATCTTTTCATGATGAATTATGATCCTAGAAAGGAACTAGCCCCAAGGGATATCGTTGCGCGAGCAATAGATAGTGAATTGAAAAAACGCGGAGATGAGTGTGTTTATTTGGATTTGACGCATAAAAAGTCACAAGATATTATTCATCACTTTCCTAATATTTACACAACTTGTTTAAAACACGGAATTGATATAACTAAAGATTTTATTCCTGTTGTTCCCGCAGCTCACTATGCTTGTGGAGGAATTGTAGTTAATTTAAGAGGACAAACTTCACTAAATGGTTTGTATGCAAGCGGGGAAGTTACAATGACTGGTGTTCATGGTGCTAATAGATTAGCTAGTAACTCACTTTTGGAAGCACTTGTCTATGCATTCAGATGCGCAGGTACCATTAAAGAGCACATAAATGGAAGTGATATCAAAATTCCAGAACTATCTGATTGGGATGACTCAGGTACGTTATCACATGATGAAAAGGTACTGATAACACACAGTTTTAATGAGGTGAAACAAACAATGTGGGATTATGTTGGAATCGTTCGTTCGGATCTTAGATTAGAAAGAGCCGCAAAAAGGATCCACAATATTTATAATGAGACAGAAGAATTATACAAGAAAACCAGGGTATTTAAAGAAATTCTTGAGCTAAGAAATTTAATAACGTGCTCCCATACAATAATTAAATCAGCAAAAATGAGAAAAGAGAGCAGAGGCTTACATTACACACTCGATTATCCAAATTTATACTCTTCAGGGAAAATAGAAAATACAGTTTTAAAAAATGTTAAAGAATAATTATTATAAAATAATTTAGATATATAACTTAACTCTTTATTTTATAAATAATAAACTATAATATTATATATTTTACTTTGTATCATCTTAAAATCATAATAAAGACATACTCAGACTAAGTAGCTACGTGACTTATGAAAAAGTTTGAAATAAAAAATTAATAATTATCTTAGTATGCTCCCATTTTTAGCTCGTTGTTTTAGAAATTTATTTACTTCAAATTATTTTTCACTTTACTTATTATGACTTAATAAAGAACTGATATATAATTCAAAAGGATGTATCAGTATTTTTAATTATTTTCGTAATAATCTTTAAGAATAAATTATGCAAAAACTCTCAACATTATCAAAAATATTTTCGGTTTTATCGTTAATGTCTGCCTCTATTTGGATTGGTTCTTATCTATCAAGATTATTTCTGATCTATCGAATTTTTGAGGGTCCGGATTTAGTTGTTAAAAGTTTTATCAATGATAGTAATATTGAAGGTATTTTATTCGCGATAATGCCAGCAATTGTAGTCCACTTTTTGGCATTTATTTTTATGATTGTCGCTACAATTTTGTTTTTTGTTACGTCAAAAATAAATCTCAGAAATAACGGATGGTTATTCATCATACTCGTAGCAGTAATAATCACAATGCCTTTTGAAGTTTATCTTATGTCTATAGATTTAAAGGTTATCCTAATGCTTCAATCATCCTCATTTGATTCAAATGTGATCATTAGTCTCCTAAGAGACAGAATAAAAGAGCTAAGCAGTTATTCAATTGTAGCAATTTTAACCTATCTTTCATTTTACTATTTTATAGTATTTCAACCGTTAACTAAAAAAGATTGAAATAAAATTCTGTATGAAATTAAAAGAGAAAGAGTTTGAAGAAATTATTCAAGATCTAAGATCAGTTGCTGGTCAGCTTGGAGCAACGGTAAGATTTGAAAAAGGTGATTTTAAAGGTGGATATTGCCTTTTAAAAGAAAGCAAAGTAATTGTTATAAATAAAAATGCTAATCTTCAAAGAAAAGCAATGATACTTTCTGTAGCACTTAAGGAACTTGGCGTCGATGAAATATATCTTAATCCCAAAATAAGAGAGCTTATTGAAGAAATGGGAGACAATAAATGAAGATTCTTGTTATTAATGGTCCAAACCTAAACTTACTTTCTAAAAGAGATGAATCCATTTACTCGAATTTTAATGTGGATCAGATTGTCGAATTATTAAGAAATGAATTTAAAGAATTTGAATTTTCTTCGTTTCAGTCAAATGTTGAAGGTGAACTTGTTTCAAAAATCCAGAGCGCCGATGAGAATTTTGATGGACTAATAATTAATCCAGGGGCATATGCCCATACTTCTATAGCAATGATGGATGCCCTTGAAATCTGCAAAATTCCTAAAATCGAAGTGCATTTATCACATCTTGCCAATAGAGAAGATTATAGGCAAACCCTATTAACCGCAAAAAATACAAATGGTTATATTTCGGGATTCAAAGAAAACAGTTATCTTGCAGCTGCTTATCTATTAAAAAAAATAATAAGATGAATCGAATTTGTTTTTTAATATTACTATTCAGTTTGTGTACTTATCTATGTTAAATATCTTAATTATGAAGGTTAGTTAGATTTACTAATATTAAAATTAAATAATTCTGTAAAGTTGATATTAATAAGCAGATTAGTTATTTTCGATTAAACAATTTTAAGAAGCCTATGAAGGATTTATCGATAAAAAAACTTTACTATTCTATTAGTGAAGTAAGTAAGATTACAAACATAGAGCAATATGTTCTTAGATATTGGGAGACTGAGTTCGAGCAGTTAAGACCACAAAAGAACAGGGCAGGCAACAGGATTTATACTAACAAAGATATTCAGTTAATTCTTCACATTAAAACTTTGTTAAGAGAACGCAAATACACAATTGAAGGCGCAAAAAAAATAATGGAAAACTTTGCTCCAGATAAAGTATTTCAATCAGTTGAGAGTGAAAAAGAAACAACTGATGAACTTGAACCACAAAAAACAAAAAGAGAAAAAACAGCTTTACAAAAAGATCTTGAAGAAGTTAAAAGTTTATTAGAACTTTTAGTTTCAAAATTATAATATTCGGAACGTGGCGCAGTCCGGTAGCGTACTTGAATGGGGTTCAAGGGGTCGCGGGTTCAAATCCCGCCGTTCCGACTAAAGAATAAACATTTCAAAGATAAAACTTATCCCTTTTCATCTCATTTTAGTCACGATTTAAAATTACAAAAATCTGCTATACTAAGTTAGTTTAAGTGCCTGGAAAAATATACATTCGATGAAAGTTATCCGGAGAATATCCGAAGGCGTTATTTTTACTTTAGCTGTGAAAGTCAGGAGTCGGTTTCACTTCACACGATTATAAAAAGAATGAAGGTATCTGATTAACTTTTAATTTTGAATAGTCGAATCCCGTAGGACGGGATTCAAACTACATTATGATTTTAAGACTACTTTGTTATTTATTGGAGACATCTATTCTTACTTTAGGTGGATTCTCGTTTGTTACAACTAAAGTATAGTTATTATCACGTTCTGCATTAAACACACCAGTAGGTTCATCAGTGAGCCCCTGAATTTCAGCTGTGATTTCAACCCTACCTTCAGCAACTTCTTTATAATCAGTAACTGTACCCGACTGTACATCGTTTATATTTTCAGTATTGGCGGTGGTTTTAATTTGAAAATTCACTTTTGCAGTATATTCATTTTTAACCCTGAATGAAGGTGGTTCATCAGAACAGGCGATAAAAGATATAAGTAAAAACAGGACACCTAAAAACTTAAAAAAGTTTTTCATAATTGAATTCCAGTATTATTAATGAAAATTATTAAATATGACTTATTGTCAATTATCCTTGACAATAAGCATGCCAGTAAATACTAGAGGAATTGGAAGATATTAATTAAGATATTCTTATCGATTAGACAGTAGAGACATAAAAATTAGAATGAATGTTTAACAGCAAGCAATATTAGAACTTATCGAGAAGAAAAGGTGAGGATATCGGTGTTTTAAAAAATGAAAATTAATTTAATAAAGTGAAAGGCGAGTTGCTCATAGCTGAACAATGGACAGCTTTTATATCTATTTAGATTGCTGAATAGAGAGTTGTAAGAAACAAAAGAATAAATATTACTTATTTAAAAATTCCTGGCTGCCTTTATTATTAACAGCAATGTTTTCTTTAATTTCCAAATTATTTTTTTGCCCACTCATTTTGCTGTTACCATCAAATTTGGCACCGTCTTCAACTACTAAAATTTTAGTGAATAAATCACCAGTGAAAATTGATTTAGATTCAAGTACCAATTTTTCTTTTGCAGACGCAGTACCCAATACAGATCCACCGACTGTAATTACCTTCGCTTCGATCTTACCATTTACTTTTCCACTTTGACCAACGGTAACATTACTTTGAGATATGATATCACCCTGTACTTCACCATCTACCCTAATATTGCCGCTGCTATTAATTTTTCCTTCTATTTTTACACCATTGCTGATTATGGTAATCTCATCTGTATTTGTTACTTCGGGTGAATAACTTTTTAACATAGTTTTTACTCCAAAAAAATGAAAATTATTTAATTAAAGCCGCACATTTATAATTAGTACGGCATACGTAAATTATACTAACGTTATCAGCGTTGATGATGTCCGCCGCCGTAATGATCATCGCACTGACCATCGTGATCATCATCCTTGAATGCACTCTTAAAAGATCTGGCTATATTATTATCGATAATTTGTGTATTTGATGAATCAGTCGGATCAAGTTCTGTTTGTCCATCCATAAACCAACTTGCAGGATCAACAGAAATCGATAAATTGGTGACTGAGTTTTCCTGAACTATCAGTAAAGAATCTAGTCTGACTTTTTGATGTGCTGATTTGCGCGATTTATAAATAAATGGAACTGAATTATATTTACCTTTAACTATGACTGAATAGCGATGATATTCATCATCACCATCTTTAAATTCAGGATCAGTAGGAACTTCAGAGCCCTTAATCTGATGTATCTTAAATTTAATCTCATTATATGTCCCTGCAGGTATATTGTTTACTGCAAAGTCTGTAGTTAAACCATTGAGATTAAGATAGACGACGAAAGAACCAACTTTAACATCCTCTGACCGATACTCGGATCCCGGACCAGAATGCATTCCAGAATCAAACTCATCATCCGATGAATCAGATTCATTTTCTAACTTAACATCACGGATCAAAATTTTTATAGTATCAAGTTCTATAGAATTTAGATTTGCTTTATTAAGAGATCCGTTAGCAGCAAAACTTAAAGAGACAGTGCCTCCATCCGGATTATTTAGGTTTGAATTGCAGCCTTGAAACTGAAAAAGAAATAATGCTACCACCACGATAAAGAATCCCCTATACAACTGATTTTGTATTTTAAGCATAGTTTATTTCTTTAATGTTTAATTGCATATTGTAAATAATAAGTTGTCAGCAATTTTTATACCCCTAAATTTTCCCCTAATAAAGAAAGTATTTTAATATCAAGTAATAATTATAGTACGTAAAGAAAATATTACATCACAATTTTGTTAATCTACTAGCCAGAACTGGCGGCATAAATATTAATACATCACAAAAATTACACACCCTTATTATGCCTTTTATTATGATTGGATCGGGGAGAGAGATATTAAAAGTGGGATAATAAGAATTTAGAAAGATTTTCTTAAGAGAATAAAGTAATTATAACTACTAATTTCTTGAACTTACATACCTTGCATTCAGGTCAGATAGGCAAGCCAAAATAAAAATTATCCCATATTGATGGTCAAGCTATAACCGCGAATACTTTTAGTTGCACAACAGCTTTATTTTTTATGCGTTACGAATTTTAATGTAATCAATTTTGTTGTAAAGTAAACCAAATAATTTTGTTGATACAACACATTATTTTTAACAGCATAAAATTGATCAATCGAAAAAGTTCCATTAATACAGACTTGCTATTTAATCTTAAAGAAAATAAAATAAATTAGGTTTTATTAAATAAAAAAATTGACTTCCAGTAAATCGAAAAGGAAAAAATGATTAAAACTGAATTTTTTGAAACTGCCGTTAAGCTTGGCTATTACGGGCCTGAAAAAGGGGGTTTATATGGAAAGAAAGATAATGCAAGAAAATATTGGGAGGATGTATCGATAAAGAGTTTATTGAAGCCTATTATTACAGAGATACAACAGCGAAAAAATAAAATCAGAATTACTGATTTTGGATGCGGCAGCGGCGAAGGTTTTGAACTTATCACACATATTTTACCAACTCAAAATCTGACTAAGAATGAATTTTTATTAAATCCCAAGCAAGTGGAAACTTATTTAGGGTTAGATATTTCAGAAGCGATGATAGATATGGGGAAATCTATTTATATTAAAAATAAAAATATGAAATTTATTCAAGCGGATTTATCAAAGGATTATCCATTCTTAAAAGAAAATGCTTTTGATATATATTTATCAACGTATTCATCACCTTCACATCTTACAGAAAAGGAATTAAAAAATTTAGTTTATAATGTATTTAATCATACTGCAGATAAAGCATATCTCGTCTTAGATCTGTTTGGAAAATTTTCACCGGAGTGGCCGTGCTATTGGGAAAACAATGATGACAAGATGCTGCAATATAATATGGGCTGGTTAAATCTACCTGAAAAGACTAATTCTACGGAAGTAGAATCATACTATGTGAAATTCTGGGACAGTAAGTCTTTAACTGAGCTGTTAAATGATACTGCAAAAAATTTGAACAAAAAAATAAACATCATATTTAGAGATCGATCAATCCTAATTGGCAGACATATTGACACGGGATATTATAATAAAAAACCGCAGCCACTTCGTTATCAAGTTAACAGATTGTTTGATATGGATTATGAAAGTAAACTTGAGGAGCTACAACCAGATTTTTCTTTTCTTGAACCGTATAAAGAAAAATACCCGGAAGTGCTGAACCGAATTAATACTATTGCCGATAAATGGAAAATTGTAGTAAGCTTTTGTCTTGCCCTTAATGAGACCAATAATAAACTTATTAAAGAATTAATTGAATCAACAACAGGCGAACTGGCAGAAGATTTAAAGATGCTCGCCTGGCTTTACAGAAATAGCCAGCGTTTTCCGGTAGATCATTTTTGGGCAAATATAATGGGACCACAGGTAGCCTGCGTTTTAAGAAACCTGGAAATAAATCTACCAGATGGACTTGGATGCGGGCACGGACTATGCTGTATCGTTGAAATAAGTGATGATTAGATTAAGAGAAGGGTACACACAGCCTTTTGTTAACACAAGGCCCTGAGGTTTCGATTTCAGGGGTTTTTTATTTTATAAGTTTTTAAATCTTCTTGATTGTAAGCGGTGCACTTTTTTTTATAATGATTACTTACATTTACGTAAGTACCTACTTCTTTATTTTTCACATAGATAGATTCTTGTTTCAATTAATTAATTTATTAAAAAACAAAATACTGGTTTAAAGTAAAAACTCTTTTCTATTTAACTGCCTGAATTCAATTACAAATATTTTATTTATCATATTGCCAAATCATATTTTATCCTGTAATTTTAATCTTAAATAAACTTATGAGTATTAATGAATAAGCATGCGATAATACCGGCAATTGCGCTTCTAATTAATGTATTTTTTACGGCATATATTTTTGCAAAAAAAAGAAATAATACTTTATATAATAGTTACATCTATTATTTAATCAATATTTCTTTTTGGATATTGTGCGATACTATATTAAGTCAAAACATTCGATCAGAATATATCACTTTAAGTTTTAAATTTACATCTATCTTTTGGCTATCAATCGGTATTTGGTTTCTTAATTTTTCTTATGATTTTACAGGTAAAAAGAGAGACCGAATATTTATATTTTTTGTTTTCCTTACAATATTAAGCATCACAGTCTCACTGAATACCAAATTATTAATTAAAGAGTATGAAATAATAAATAGGGGAACTGGTGAAGAATTTGGTTCTTTGTTTTTACTTATTATTATGGCTTCAAATATAATACCTGTTCTCTATGGGTTATATCTGATATTTAAAAAGACTTATGGCATAGAAAACATTCACGTTAAAAAATCTGCCTGGTTAATTATTGCAGGAACAATATTAGCCATTTCAACAGCTCTTTTTACAAACATAATATTCCCACATATTTTTGATTTCAGAAACTCATTCAGGTTAGCTGAATCAGTCAGTATTATCCAGACCGTCTTTATTGTTGCTGCTATTGCCCAATATAAACTATTTAATTTTGGTATTGAAAATCTATCTTACAATCTTTTTAGTACGATGAGAGATGCAGTTATTGTTACCGATGAATCGATGAAGATAATTCATTCTAATAATAGTGCTCAAGAATTATTTAGATTATCTCCTCACTTTCAAAAGGGTAAACAAATAACTGAAACATTGCCTGAGATAAATAAACTAGAAGAAAATGAGAAAGAAGAAAGAGAAGTAAGTTTCGGAAACGAACAGAGACACATTTTAATAACAAAAAATAGAATAATTCAAAACAACAAATATTTAGGTTATATGTTTTATATAACTGATATAACCTTACGTAAAGTAGCTGAGCAAAATCTTATTGAAAGTGAAAAAACTTTCTCTCAATTTTTTGAATCCTCGCCGGATGCAATAATTGTTGTTGATGCAGATGGAAAAATACTTCGAGTGAATCATGAAGCAGAAAAGATATTTGGTTATTCTAGAATAGAAATACTTGAAAAAGAAATTAGCTTTTTAATTCCTCAACGATACAGAAAATCACATGATAAACAGATAGATAAGTATAAAACTAATCCCGTTAAAAGAAGAATGGGTGATGGATTAGATTTATACGGTTTGCGAAAAGACGGCAGTGAGTTTTCTGTAGATATAATGCTAAGCCCTATTTTTCAACAGGATAAAAAATTAACCTTATGCATAGTTAGAGATGTTACGGATAAAAAAATAATAGAACGAAAACTGAAGGATAATGAAGAACAATACCGTAATATTTTTCAAACACATCCGCATGGAATAGTTGAAACTACATTAGATGGTACTATTACTCTTGCTAACGATGCTTATGCTCATATATATGAATTTGAAGTTGATGAAATAATTGGTAAAAAAGTTTGGGAAATACATAATGACAAAGAGTTTATTAGTAATTCAAAAAAATTTTTTAAAGTATCAAGTGATGAAACTTCAATCCCGCAATCAGTTACATCCATACGAACAACAAAAACCGGAAAAAAAATTGAGGTTCAAATTGATTGGAATTTTAAAAGAGATGCAGATAATAAACCTATCGGGTATCTCAAAGTAGTAACTGATGTGACTTTGAAAAAAAAGGCGGCCAAAATATTACACCAACAACGCGCTGTGCTAGCCCAAGCAGAGCAATTAACTCATTTAGGAAGTTGGAAATATAATATTAAATCTAAAAAGTTATTTTGGTCTGATGAGTTGTATAGAATTTATGGTGAAGATAAAAACAAATTTAATCCAACTTTTGAAGAATTTCAGAAACATTTGCATCCTGAAGATAGATCTGAGATTATTAAAAAAACTGAGATTGCAATTAATACCGGGCAACCATTTTCACATACAGAAAGAATAATTCGACCCGATGGCGAAGTTAGAATATTATCGAGCAGCGGTGTACCACAAAAAAATAACCTGGGAAAAGTAATTGGATATTATGGCTCTTGTTTAGATGTAACAGAATCTAAATTGATTGAACGCGAGTTGCTGATCAGTCATAAACATCTAAGAGCATTATCTTCAAGCCTGCAAGCTTCCAGAGAAGCAGAACGAACAAAGCTTGCGAGAGAAATTCATGATGAAATTGGACAAATATTAACAGCCATAAATATGGACGTTGGTTTAATGATGCTCGAAGTAGAAAATAGTAGTATTGACAATAAAGAAATATTTTTTTCGCATCTTACATCGATGGAAGATCTTATTAAAAAATCGATTAAGTGTGTTCAAGATATTGCTACCGAACTTCGACTGGATGTTTTAGATCACTTAGATTTAATCTCTACGATAGAATGGCAATTAATAGAATTTAGAAAACGTTATAAAATCGATACCATACTTGAAAAATCATTAAATAGTTTAATAATTGAAGATGATAAAAAAATTGCCCTGTTCCGCATTTTTCAAGAGGCTTTAACAAATGTAGCAAGACATTCACGAGCAACAAAAGTGGTAACAGTTTTATCAAGTAAAAATGATATTTTTGAGATGAAAGTTATTGATAACGGGATTGGAATTACAGCAGAAAATTTAGCTAGTATAAAATCAATAGGATTAATAGGAATAAAGGAAAGAATACTTATAATAGGCGGTGAATTTTTAATAAAAAATACTGAGCAGGGTGGTACAATGATACATCTTAAAGTACCAATTAACTGATAAGGGAATTAAATGAAAATAATAATTGTTGATGATCATGAATTAATCCGCGAAGGATTAAAAAAAGTTACTGCAAGAGAATCTGATATTGAGATAATTGCTGAAGCTTGCAATGCCGATGAATTATTCAAACTGCTTGATAAACACGAAATTGATATAGTAATATTAGACATTTCACTTCCTGATAAAAGCGGACTTGATATAATTAGTGATATAAGGACTAAATCGCCCAAGACTAAAATATTAATTCTTACAATGCACCCTGAAGATAGATTTGCAGTGCGTGCATTAAGGGCCGGAGTCTCGGGATATATTACAAAAGAAAATGCTTCAAAGTTTTTGATTGATGCATTACGTCAAATAAATGATGGACGAAAATATATTAGCTCTCAATTAGCGGAACAACTTGCATTTGAGTTAGATGTAAATTATGATAAACCAATTCATGATAGTTTATCCGCCAGAGAATTTGAAGTGATGAGACTTATTGCTGAAGGGATGCCGGCACGGGATATTGCAGAGAAACTGTTTATAAGCGTTAATACTGTTACTTCATACAGATCCCGCATTATGGAAAAAATGAAAATGAAGACTAATGCTGAAATTATACGTTATGCAATTGAGCAGAAATTGATCACATAAAGTTTTATAGTAATGATTATTACAACTGCGGAAAAAACACGAATTTCCATTCAAGAAAATGAATATGTAGACAAATGATACATTTCATACTCAAATGTGGTTAAAAACACCACAAGATTTTGAAACGATCTACCTCATTCAATTTTTTACAATCATTACAATAATTTCACGATTCTCGCTCTATCCTTATATACTCCTTAACAGTTAAGTTTATTTCAGATTTAAGGAGATGTAAAATGAATGTACTTATTGCAGATAAATCTTGTGAAGTAAGAGAACAACTAAAAAACTTAGTAAGCAAAATATCCAAGGATTCTGAGATCCAGGAAACTGAATCGAATTTAGAAGCAGTCTCCAAATTATTTAAATACAATCCAAGTATAGTAATTACCGATGTAGATCTTTGTGATGGAACCGGATTAGACCTTTTAGCCTTTGCTGCTAATAAGCGTCCAAAAGCATTAATAATTGTTTATACAAATCATTATAAAAATAATCTAAGAACGTTAAGTCTTAATATTGGAGCTGATTTTTATTTATTTAAATCAGATGACTTAACATTAATGAGAGAAATATTAATTCAGCAGGAAAAAAAAGTATTATACTCTTAAATAAAATATTTAATCATCAATACTAAATATCCTTGGTCGAAACAAAAAAAGGCAATTGTTAATACTGAAGAATGAATTGATAATACTTAAACAGATATTATTAACTCTAACATCGATGTAAATAAAATAAAAAGTTTATCTAAAAAAGAAGATTAATATGCTTTGGACAATATTTGTAATATTAGTGATTTTATGGCTTTTAGGTTTAATATCCGGATATACTATAGGAGGATTTATTCATGTTTTATTAATTCTGGCTATAGGGGTTATATTAATAAGAGTTATACAAGGAAGGAAACCATTGTAAAAATACTCGCAGACTTACTTGAAATACTTAATTAAATAAGTTGATGTAATCGAATTGTGAATAGAAAGTAGCTAACCAATAGCAATAAATAAGTATATTTAATTTACAGACAATAATAATCAACTTTGGAGAGTGTCATGAATAAGAAACAAATAAAAGGTAATTGGAAGGTTTTCAAAGGAAAATTAAAACAAAGATATGCGGATCTAACTGATGATGATCAATTGTATACTGAAGGAAAAAAGGAAGAACTTCGTGGAAGACGTCAAAAAAAAAACCGTAGGTTAGATGCCGAAATTATTAAAATGATTAACGGTTATTATATGAGTGATGAATAGATTTTATTGAATATTCCATTAATGAAAGTTTCATATTAGAACAACTATTAAATTCTATCCAGAGTAAAGTGAGTAAAGGTTGAAGCTCTGGATAGACTTTTTAACGTTTATGTTGAATTGTTTATTTGCTGCAAAATGATGTAAATAGAAATTGTTATTGATATTGTGATTATTTAGTTGAAGTGTACAGGGATATATCTTAAAAGAATACAATAATGCATGAATCAAAAATAAAGAGTAACTGGAGCAATATTAAGCTAAAACTGATGCAAAATTTCCCTCAACTATCGGATGCTGATTTAATATATATTGATGGTAAAGAGGAAGAGTTGTTTCAGAATATTCAAAAAAAAATATTATTAACCAGGGAAGAATTAATTTATTTAATCTATTTATATGTTTCAGAATCATAGACGATGTTTTCCTTAAGCAGCTCGATTTTCACTATCTATTTTTCTCATTCCCACAAAATATCATTTAAATATTCACTACTATAAAAAAAAGTTTATAACCGAGTACATACTTATTAAAATAAAATAAATTAAATTATTTTAATTTTCTTGTGGTCTAATAGACTACAAAACTTCACACAAAAATATCGCATTTTAAATTCAATCTTCTCTACAAAAATAACACAAATTAAGCTATACCCAGTATTGGATGCTTGGCATATATTGGCATCAGAAATAACAAACAAATAATCTTTCATAGAATTAAAATTCATTTATAAAAAGTCCTCCCTCTTAAATCGTTAAATGGACCGATTAGTTGTTTAGCAATGAATGATAAAATGATAAATATAATCCGAAATGATTTAAGAGCGGAGGCACCATTTATGGTTAATCAAATGTTAATAGATAAATACTTCTTTATTGGTAATGTGTAATAACTAAAAAAAGGTGCAATATGAAAAACATTAAAACTTCAACAATTCAGCCAGAGTTGTTTGATTTAACAAAAATAAACGGGGCACAGGTTGACAAATTAATTGGAAGAGAAGATTTAAAAGATAAAGTTGCTATAATTTCCGGAAGTGAGGTAGATTTACGAAGATTTGTTGCTATTAATTTTTCTTACGAGGGAGCGAATGTAATTATAGTCCATCATTCTAACGATAATGATATTGAACTAATACCTGAGATAGTAAAAATAAATGAAAGAAAAATTAATATTAAAAAGAAAGATATTAATAAACCCATAAGAAATAAAACTGTTATGGTGTTTGGAGATATAAATATTCAAATAAATAACACTTCTGATCAAAAACAGGTTGAAAATTTAAAAAACCAAAACCAGTCTTCTTTCGTTACTCAACAATTGGATAATCCTGAAAATTTAACTACTGCTGGCTCTGATTATTTAACAAGCCGTGAAAAGCAGGTCATTTCAAAAGTTGCAGATGGTTTTACTAATAAAGAGATAGCACAGCAACTAAATGTTTCAACATATACGGTAAAGAGTCATGTCCATAATATCCTTATAAAATTATCCCTTAATACTCGCATTCAGATAGCAAAACACGCATATCAAAGTGAATATTATAAAAATGCCATATAATTAATAAGGCTACACTTAAATAAAGGTAACAGACTTAAGAATCACTGATAAGTAATAGTGGTTTTTACTTAAGACAATCATAAATAAATTAAAAAAATTGAAGTAACTGTGCCTATTCTTTTTTTTATCATTTAGGCAAATCGATAACCTTGTAAACATCTGCAATTTTTTTATAGAAATGGTGATCAACTCGAAAATGATAAATCAACAATTAATTATGATGCATTTAAATTTATTGAAGTTTAGCATTTTCTAAGATCTAGCGGGAATGCTGATTATTTATAAATAAGTTATGATAAATCAATTATTTAATACTCTACTAATTTAGAGACAATTTATGATTCTGATACAGTTATTAATTGTTATAGCTCTTTTGTTTGCAGTTTACAGAACTATTGATTTGACTAATTTTCAGATAACAGTTTTTAATATTAAAGATAAAGCAGGAAATTTGATAAGCGCTGATAAAAACAAATTCAATCTTCAAACTATCTTTATTGAGAATAGCTCGGCTAATGTTCTAGATATTAGATAATATTTTGAATGGAATTAATGAGCATAATAATTTTAGTTAAATCTTTTTTAACTTTAAATAATGATTTTTTTTCGAAACATATTGATAAAAGAATAATAATCAATATTTATATATTCTATCTTGTTAAAATGACGATTATTTCTTGGAAGTATTCATCTTTCTTTTAATTGTCAAATTTAGAGGGGTTGCTTTAATTGACAGAATGCTTTTTGCTCATTGGTTCATTTATTTGTGTATCGAGTAATAATATATTTATCATTGTTCATCCTTTCAAAAAATATTTCTATATGCCCCTCTGTAATTATCGTCTCGATCACCGTATAATTATTTTTAATTATTTTAAATATGCGGCTACTAGAAAGTCCTCACACCTTCGCTTTTAAGACAATGTCCTGAGGCTTCGGTTTTAGGGTTTATTTTATTCGATATCCATTATTTGTATGTTATGAAAAATCAAATTGAACAGGTTTTTTAACTGTATAACCTTACAACGGTAGTAATATTCTTTAGGGCAAAATTATTAATAATAATGTTTGAGTTGTACAACCTCAATTAGTTTTTTATTTGCTCGATTTTAAATATGAGGATAATGATTGAGATTTTTCATCCGGAATAGATTGTTCAGAATTTACCCCAATCTTTTGTAAAATTTTTGTCTTTATCTGCTTATCAAATACATCCCATTTTATCTGATTGAATTTTTCCTGGTTATCACCCCCGAAAGAAACCCAATTGGAATAGAAAAGCCGCTTTCATAAGGGATTAAATTGCAGTCAAGAGAACATATTAAAGCTTTGTTTTGAGGATGGCTCACGGTTCCAGTGTAGATTATATCAATTTTGATATCAAAGGAATTACTGATTATCTTATGCGCATATCCTGATGCGATTGCCTCAGGATCCGGATACTCGTGTAAAACAATGATGTGTTTTTCGCCTCTATGAGATTCCATCACTGATAGAAGATTCTTTTGAGTACTCATTACACTACCTGTTTGAATGTTATTTACATTTAAGCTAATAATAGAAACAGTAATTCTATGTTTATAATCTCTAAATTATTTCAAAAATTTGCTCTTTTTGAGGGGCAGGAATACCTCTGATATATGTAATCAGCTGATCTATCAAAAATGTTTTATTGTCTATTGAAGCTTTTACAATATCACCAATGGATACTATACCGACCAATTCGTTTTTATCAATAACAGGGAGGTGCCTAATTCGCTTCTGTATCATAATTGCTTGAGTGTTAGTGATAGACTCATCAATGTCAATACAAAATATTTCATTTGACATAATTTCTTTAACCAAAACTTCTTTTGAAAATTTAGACTTGAGGACTACTTTCCTCGCATAATCTCTTTCACTCATAATGCCGAATAATTTTTTTCCTTCAAGTACAACAACTGCACCTATATTTTTCTCGGCCATTAGCTTAAGAGCATCGTAAACGGTAGTATCCGGTGAAACCGAATAGATTTGGTTACCTTTCACTTTCAAAATCTCTCTAATTTTTTCCATTGCTAATCCTTATTTTTTATTATTATAGTAAATAATCTTATACAAATCAATTATATATTAATTACTTATGTTTTGATATGCTCTTAAAAGCCCGTTTCTACCTGGCAACAGCGAACCGAGAGAGTTTTCCACAACTCTGAAACTAAGACAAGGTCTTTTGACTTCGGTTTCAGGGTTTTTTATGAGATAGTGAAATAAAATTTGCTTAACGCACAGCTTAATTAAAGTATCAGTGGATTGATGCTAAACGCTCAATTAAATTACAAATGCAATAAAAATCCAAAAGATTGCAATAATTGATCTAACCCATGGCTACTGAGAATAATTAAATTCGTACTGTGAATAAATACATTTATTACTGAAAAGTTCAATGTTTTATAAAAAAATGTTTCCAAATAAGTAATAAATAGAATTTGTCAAGTTATTCTAAATAATTTTCATTAAAGGAGGCAACTTTATGAAAAACAAATCTCCCATTCTGCTGTTAGGTCTTTTTTTAATCCCATTCCTTCAATTATCATCGCGGTATAATGCACCAAAACCAGACAAAGTGGAAATACACCGTTATCTTGTTGAGCGAATTTCCCCGATGGACTTAACATATCTTTAGACCGAGTGGGAAAGGATTTGTGCTTAACAGTCGTATCTAATAATGATGAGAAAAACGTAACCTGGATCCACTAGTATAATACAAAGGATAAGAAAAAGACTTTCTGTATTTACGATGCACCATCACCAGAGGTAATAAGAAAATCAGCTAAAATGAATGAGCTGCCTGTTGATAATATTATCGAAGTGAGCGTGCTTGGACCCTTATTTTTATAAATGATTAATGTTCAAATTCTTGTTGTTCCGCAGATAATTGATTTAGAAAATATTTATCGGAGGCAAGTTATGGATAGTAGTTAAAAAATAATTAGAAGATTATCATCCAGTGTTCGTTGTTCGATTTAATTGATCTATCAAATAATAAATGGAGTGAAAGATGAAAAATTATGCTTACTTGTTTGTATTGTTATTAATTGTTGCTTTCTCAATTTTTGTTTATGCTTTTCAATCAGGCATAACTGGAAGGACTAAGAAAACTGACACCACCGGCTGTTACTGTCACGGCGAAACCCCTTCCACTAGTGTGGTTGTATCGATAAATGGTCCAGATACGCTTACAATCAACGAAACTGCAACCTACACCGTAACAATTAGCGGTGGTCCACTTGTTCGAGGTGGAACTGATATTGCGGTCTCTTCGGGCATTCTTTTTCCTGGTGATGGACTAAAAAATGTAGGTGGAGAACTGACGCATACCGAACCAAAAGCACCAATAAATTCAATTGTTACTTTTGAATTCACTTACACCGCTCCCGACACAACCGGAGATCAGACAATTTATGCCAACGGAAACAGTGTAAATTATAATCAACAACCAAGCGGCGACCAGTGGAATTTTGCCGACAATAAAATTATTCATGTTCAGAGCCCCACTTTTGTTAGTAATGAAATATTGCCGAATTTATTTTCACTTTCACAAAACTATCCAAATCCTTTTAATCCTTCAACAAAAATAAGATATGCGATTTCACAAACTGCTTTCACTTCACTAAAAGTTTATTCGATCCTTGGTGAAGAAGTTGCTACACTAATTAATGAAGAAAAGACATCCGGAATTTATGAAATTAATTTTGATGCTACCAATCTTACAAGTGGAACATATATCTACAGATTGCAGGCAGGAGATTATGTTGAGACGAGAAAAATGATTTTGTTGAAATAAATTTTTATTTATTATTGATATGTGGTTAGCAGAAAGTTACTCCCCAAGCTTTTTGTTAACACAAGACCCTGAGGCTTCGGTTTCAGGGTTCTTTATTCTGCGGAAGTATTGAAGCAGATCTTATGTGAGACAGGAAATCCTGGTATTTCTGCAGATCAGTCCTGCATTTGAAGCAGGTACAATTACGAAATTCAAGATCATCTATTCTGAAAAGTGTTTCTGCATAGACTATGGACCAGATTATTAAATTCAAAAGTAAAAATTAAAAATTAAAAAATTGAAGCATTGTTGAAATTAAATTATAGAATGGAACTGAAGCAGAGAAATTCACAGATATTGAACTTAGGAATTATTACATAAATGTTAATGGATATAGATAATAAAATATCATAAATTACATATGTACATACACTCTAATTAGACTAACATTATAACCGGAGGGGGGAGCTTGTTCGATTATGGCGTAATGAGATTTGACAAGTTAAGACTTGTTACTTTTTGAGATAATATCCTTTATTTGAGTTTAAGCCAATGAATAATATTAGGATAAAATAAGTCAGGAAACGTTAAATAGTTGTGTGTTAGCGTTTCCTTATAAGTATTAATTATACAGTTATTGCTATAAAGTAAATTTATTACTTCAAAGAAGTGAAAAATAATGGATGAAGATAATCTGTTGACTTGCGAGGTATGTAATAATTCAGTCAAAGACGATGACGATTTTTGTCCGTATTGTGGTACCCTTTTTATTGAAATATTTTGTGATAACCATAATGAAATATTAGCAGACGGTGTTTGTATAATATGCCAAATCGCTTTTTGTAAAAAATGTTGTGTAAGAATTAATAATCGTTTTGTTTGCAATCAACATTCTAATTATGAAATTTATGAAGGAACGGCGAAAGTTTATGAAACTGTTGATGAAACAGATGTTCTATATTTGAAAAATTGCCTTGAACAAAATGGACTTCATCCAGTTCTATTATATCGTCATTCACTTTATGGTGGTTCTGGATTTTCATATGCTGTTATTAAAGGCACAGAGAGTGAAATTATAGTGATGGTTCCTTTTCAGGAGGTATTAAAAGCTGAGGAAGTATTAAAATCAATAATATAAATTAGAATTTAAACTGACTAAAGTCATTAGTACAAAGGCAAGAGGATTTAGAAATATTGTTCAAACCGCAAAAAATTTTGTAAAAGTAAACCCAAAAGGAAATCTTTAATACTTTAATTATGAAGTTGTATTTTATCATAACACGTCGTTAGGCGGCTGTAAATACATAAGGAACAATTATGAACAAAATCCTAAATGTTGCTCCCATTCTGCTTGTTAAAGATGTAGTAGCATCAGCAAACTACTTTCGAGACAAACTTGGTTTTTCGTACGATCAATTCTGGGGTGAACCTTCGGATTTTTGCATGGTGCGACGTGATGGACAAACAGTCATGCTCAGTCAAGCACCTGCTAAGGCGAAACTTCTTCCGCACTGGCAAATTGTGAGTCAAATGTGGAATGTGTACTTCTGGGTGGAGGATGTCGATACACTTTATGCTGAATATCAGCAAAGCGGTGCCAAAATTGATTACCAATTGGGATTCAAACCTTATGGCATTAAAGAGTTTGGTGTTCAAGATCTTGATGGTCACGATATTGCGTTTGGACAAATAATGAAAGTTAAAAAGTGAAGTCGTTTAACATCTTTAATCTGCCACAGGCGGACGGGTAAGTAAAAAGTACCCGACGAATCGGGACAGGTAAGAGGATATAAAAATTTTGTTCAATTCGTTGTTACGGATTGCCAAAAAAATTGCTTAAAAATTTTAATTCACAAATAAATTAAATGGTGTTTGCGTCTGACTTTGCTTCATTGTTATGGGCGGCGGCTTAAAAACAACGCCGTTATTTAAGTAATCTAATCAAGGGAGTATTGTTAATGAGAAATGAAATGAAACAAATAACAATTTTAGCAATTGTAATGATTTTGGGATTGAACAGTTTTGGTTTTGGACAAGAAGAATTCGTTGATGTTAATGGTAAGAAGGTTGAAATATTTATCGCTGGATTAGTGAACAATAAGAAGGATAAACCAGTAATTGTATTCGAAAATGGTATGGCTACTAAGTTGGATAAATGGAAAACAATAATTGAAGAAGTTTCCAAAACATCAACAGTATTTTCTTATAACCGTCCAAGAATTGGAAAATCCGAAAATGATAGTCTTCCACCGACAACAAAACACATAGTGGACAACTTAAGAAAGATGCTTTTAGAAAAAGGTCTAAAACCTCCTTACTTATTAGTGGGGCATTCTTTTGGCGGCGCGTATATAAGAAGTTATGCATCCTATTATCCTGATGAAATTGCCGGACTTATTTTTGTAGACCCAGTAGATTTCACAAAAAAGAAAGGAGATGGAGATCTTCCATATTTGGAAATTGGTTTAACACAACATCAAATTGATTCTATGTTTGCAAAACCTTACAAAGATTTTGTTGAAAATCTTTATGCCGATATGCCAAATTTCTATGTGGAGGAAGTGAAAATGCTTAGGCAACTAACTAAAACGGAATTTAAAGAATGTGATAGTATTCCTCTGCCGGATGTTCCAGTTCATTTTATTCAAGCGGGTGGCTACCCAAAAAATCCAGAAAAACGAGAAACGATATACGATAAAGTAAAGTTGTTTAGAATTGACAATAACTTAAAAATGAAACGATGGCTGGCTCTTCTAAATCCTTTGCAGTATGGTAAATATTTTTACTGCTCTAATTCCGGGCATTATATGCAAGAAGATGAACCGGAAATAATAATTTCAAGTATCAAGTTAGCGTTGTTTGACTATGATAGAATTCAAAAGAGAAAAACAATCAAAGAATAGTATAATAGTATAATCGCACATAACACGTCGCGCAACACGGACAGCCCCGACAAGTCGGGGTAGACTGTTTTTCAGTGTGGCATTTGTGTAATTATAAAGTTGTATTTGCAATATTAAAGTATTATTGAAATAAGATATTCTAAGAAATATTTTAATTCGCCTAGAATAGGAGGACAGGTATGTACAAAGTCTCCTAAGGGGCAGGCAAGAGTATATAGAAGCATAAATGAATTCGTTAAAATGAACGTTCGGTATAGGAGGCAAAATGATAAAAAAATATCTCATGTGTGTGCTAATTTTTATGATGGCTTTTTCAATTAAAACCCAAGCACAGTCAGATACCCTTTCATCGGTACGGGCGGAGATCCTTCCTTTATTCGAGGCGATGCAGACAGCAGCCAATGCACACGATGCTGAAAAGCATGTCTCGTTCTACGCTCGGGAACCAAGCCTACTCTTTGTTATAAACGACCGGGAAATCAGGGGTTGGGATGCCCTTTTGGCACAGCAACTACAGTGGTGGCAGAACGGTAAGACGGATGTTAAGTATGAATTGATTGGTGTGCCGGATTTCAGAATGTTTGCTCCTGATTTAGTTATGGTAACGTACTTTCTTACTTCACACCGCACATTGGCGAACGGAGAGCCGAGTGATTCAAAGTTCGGGATATCAGCACTTTGGCAGAGGCGGTTAGAGGGTTGGAGAATTATTTACGCTCACGAATCTATGGTGATCAAATAAGGTGGATATAGCTTTTCCACCAGTTTAATGCTGGTACGTAAAAAGATATGATATTTAATAAATGTTTCTAAAAATATTTTAATAAACTTAATTAAAAACAAAAAAAGTGCAATAGTTTAACCACGCCAGCCTGCCGGTAGGCAAGCTATTGCACTTTCTAAAATTTGTCCGGAATATCACTCCCATAGGGATGCGGCATAGTCATTCCAATGGAACAAAGCCACTGGATCTCCTCTCAAATTATAACCGGACAAAACTTAAATGATACTACAAAGTTCATACTGACATTTAAACAGATTTATTCAAGCCTTACATCTGGAATAATAAACTTATTCTGTGTAAATCCATTAAAGTAAAACCAGGCTGTTTTTGTTGAAGTGAGAGGTAGGAGGGAAGAAGAGAAACGCAAAATGTTAAATGAGTTGAAGTCGATTTGATAGAATCCCCGTTGAACATAAGATTTCAGTGCTTTGGAGATAAAAGTTCAAGGGTTAAAATGCGACTTTCCGCTTTAAAATAATTAATATTCACAATCTCACATCATTCTAAATACGTGCGTAAACTATAACCGTATATATTAATATCATTCTAAAAATAGAATTTCCTTTTTTTATATTTCTAACGTTAAGATTAAAATATTTTAGGAGAGAAAGATGAGTTTGCCATTTACCACAGATCAGTTTCTTGATGTTTTCAAAACATATAATCTTTTCGTTTGGCCGGCTCAAATATTTTTAGTCCTGCTAGCATTACTTCTGATATTAGCATTATTCAAGAAAAATGGTTATTCCGATAAATTGATTTCATTTGGATTGGCAGTTTTATGGTTATGGATGGGAATAGTGTATCATTATAAATTTTTTACAAAGATTAATAATGCAGCGTATATATTCGGTACTTTGTTTGTAATTCAGGCTGGATTGTTTCTTTTTTTTGGCGTTGTAAAAAGTAAACTAATTTTCAATTACAAAAATGACCTGACAGTAATAATATCTATACTGTTTTTTATCTACGCGCTGATATTTTATCCATTACTTGGCTACCAATTAGGACATATATATCCGGGTACTCCGACTTTTGGTCTTCCTTGTCCAACGACAATTTTTACATTTGGATTTATTCTTCTTCTTGAACAACGAAAAATAATAATTTTCATAATTCCTGTTTTGTGGTCGATTATTGGATTTACTGCAGCATTAAAACTTGGGATCTACCAGGATATAGGATTGTTGATCGCAGGAATTATTTCTGTCATAATCTTGTTTAGTAAAAAGTGATAAAAATCAAGTACAACATTTCCTGATTATCCATTGAAAAAAATGTGGCATTAATTTTATAAAAACATAATATAGATTGGCATTGAAAAAAGGGGATAGGGTTAAGTATAATGAGTTACTTTAAATAGATGCTGCCGTAGCCAAGACTACGACAGCCACCAGACTCCTTTTAATTTTTAGCAGCTTAAATTCAGTTTAGCAGAAAAAAATAAACATCTTTACACGCTAATGGTAAAGAGCAAAGAGAAAAAATTTCTTACCATAACGCCCCTTAAACGCTCCGGTTATTTTAAGTATACTTTTAAACGATTGACTTTCGGAAAATACTATTAGTTTTTTTTGAAAATCTTTTTGTAGTTTTGAATTGTATGAAAAGCACTTATTCTGTCTATGGAGTACTGACATCAATTTATGAGAATCGTTATTCTCGTTCTGAAGTAAATTATCTTATCGATTTATCTTATAGTTATTCATACACTTATCTTAAATACCGTTATAAAAATTTAAATAAAGTCCTATTAGCTGAAGATGTCAATCTGCAAGAACTTGCAATTGATGCCATTGCACCTTTGTTCGAGAGGGACGAGACTGGGACTTTTATTAAGCTTTCAAAAGCTTTTAATGAGTGGCAACCCAAAATTGAATCAGATCAGCAAGCTGCTTTTTTTATAAACAGAATCGTAGCCAAAAGTGTTGAAAAGTTTGCAGCGGAACTGTTAAGACAGTCAGATCCTTTTTTTTCGAAAATTCTTGATTCCATTAATTATCTAATCGAAAAACATAACTATAAAAAGAAAAATTTAATTGGTGCGACTTATATAGTAGAATCTGAGAGCGAAAAAAAAATAGGATCACTTCCCGACATAAAGTTTATTAATGAATTGCCAATTGAACTGTTTGAAAATAATAACGAAATATTGAAGCAGATATTTAATTATATAAAAGCAAATACTGATAGTACGCCTGCCATCCCTTTAAATGCTTTGGTAATGAAAATTAAACAAATCAAGATGTCATCTTTTAATTTATCTCAAAGTGCAACAAATGGTAATGAAATAGAAATTGAATCCGTTGTTAATAAGGCTCTGGAGATTACGTTTGTAAAAATGTACGAGAGTTATCTGAGCAAAAATAAAATTGATGAGAACGAAGCCGATAAATTCAGAGAAGCGTTTAGAAATATAATAATTGATCTGCGGGATGGTGGAATCAGTCCCGGATTACATAAATACTTATTGGAACAGATGCCGGAATTAACATTTGAGAATTATGAAAAAAGGTATCAGAACATATTTGAATATTTATTTAAAATCCTGAAAAAGGAAATTATAAATCAATTGAACAATTAATATTAGAGTCGATTTTCCAAAAAGAAACTTATTTAGAGTATTATAAATCTATATGGATAACGAAAATAAAAATATTTGCGTAGATGAAGAAGATTTGTTCAATTATATCTTTTTTCCTGAAAAAGTTCAAAAAGAGATTAAACTAAAGATTGAAGTCAACAATAGTTTTGTTGAGATTCTGGAATTTTACAAACAAATAAAAGCGCAATCGACTGATCCGATTGATGAAACAGTAATAAAAATGATATCAAGTAAGATTCCAGCTTATAGCCTTTTGAATGTGATTCGACTTTATCCGTTACATGAACCGAAAGATTCGAAACAAAAATTTAATCGGTACGCAGCGGATTCCAAAGAATTAACACCTAAGATGACGACTAAAACATTTGTGGATAATGATAAAGAATATATGATTAAAGTGCTTAACTATGGCGAAATGACGAAGGTTTTTGTTTTTTCTACAAAAGATGAAGTTGTAAAGAACTTTGAAATTATTATTGAACCTCATAACCTAAAATATCATTTTGACGATAATTCTGAACCTTTAAAAATTGATAAACCAATCGAAGCAGAAAAAATCGAGATTAGATTTACTTAGAATAAATCAAAATCCTATTACGTAACTATTCAGATTTTAATTCCCGCTTTATTAAAATATTTCCATAAGATTTACATTCTACTGCATTTTCTTGTCATCCAATCATTAATAATTAATATTGTATGATAATGATTGAAGCAATAATTATTTAATTATTTATTACAGATAAAAATCACTTGAATTGAAAATGAAAAATTATTTTCAATAATTGTGATGTACGGTAATTATTCATAAAGTCATTAAAAATATATTTGTACAGCAAATTATTTTAAAAATAAATTTAAAGGTTATAAGATGAAAAATTTAAGTATAAAATTGATACTTTTTGTGATATTAGCATTAACCGTGTTCAATCCTATGCAAGCGCAAAATACTTCATCTAAAAATGATAATGAAGTAATAATGACTGAAACTAATCAATATTTAAAACGGGTTAATTTAGACAACGGTAATATTCTAAATAAAACGATGCTGAACGGTTTTATAAAATTAACTGTTGAGGATAATTGGATCAATGATTTAAAATTCTGGACTTCAGCGCAGTGGGGATTAAAAGAATATTTAGGCAATATAGCCAAGCAATATGATTTTAGAGGGAATGATTTAACAAACACCAGTTTGGATAGACGACCAAAAAAAATAGAAATGGGAAATATTTACGGCGTAAAATATGACGGCATAGATGATTCTTTTGAAAGTTCCGACTTTAGCGTAATGCATCCCATGAGCTTATTAATGGTATTTAGTTGCGATGATATCACAAATAAAATTGCTTTGCTGGATAACAGAGGATCAAAAAATCATTTGTTAAGTCTTGAAAAGAATGAGTCTGGTGACACGCAATTGAAAATAAGTACAGCAGGTGACGTGTATGTAAAAGGAATTAAAAAAGGAATAAATATTGTATATGTAGAATTTAATATCAAAAATTCAAAAGTATATCTTAATGGTGAATTAGCTTTCAGCGGTATTATTGGAATAGGGGAACTAAATGGTTTAGTGATTGGCCGTGGGAAAATTAATTCTGATGTAAGTAATTTTAATGGAGTAATGTTTGAAACCGGAATTATTAATAACACTTTAAGCGATGATTCAAGAACACATTTGATAAATCTGATGAAAGAAACTTACAACGTTCAATAATAAAATTTGTTTGTCAGTTTATATTTAACGAAAAATATTCTGGACTTGAGATTTAGTTATCCTAAAGTCCTCTTTAGTTTTTTGATTTACAAAACCCCGCTTATACATTGGCGGGGTTATTTATTTTAAAGATATTATACCGTATTATTTTCTTTTAATTTTAAGTAAAATTATGGTGTGCAATTATTCATTTAATGATAAATGGACTGAAAATGCGTTTTAGTAAGGTGCTTATAATCGATGATGAGCCTGAGCTAAGGAATCTTATCAGAAGATTATTGGAACTCGATGGTTATAACGTAGTGACCGCCGGAAATAAAAAAGAGACTTTAGAGTTATTAAAAAATAATGAAATCAATATTGTTGTTTCCGATGTACGATTACCCGATGGCAATGGTCTGGATTTGATTCCGGTTTTAAAAAAACATTCACCCTCCACGGAAATTATAATTTTAACTGCGTATGGTAATATTGAAGATGGTGTTAAAGCAATTAAAGCAGGAGCCTTTGATTACATAGTAAAAGGAGACGAAGACAATAAACTTTTATTAGTAATAAAAAATGCTCACGAAAAGATCAGGATGCTTAACAGAATCGATCATTTAGAAAAAAATGTACAGTCTAAATATTCATTTGATAGTATAACGGGTATTTCACCAAACCTGATTGAAGTTATCAGTGTTGCAAAAAAAGTTGCAAACTCCACTAGTCCCATTTTGCTAACCGGAGAAACAGGAACTGGTAAAGAAGTATTCGCTCAATCTATTCATTTTGAAAGTAATAGAAAAGATGAACCCTTTGTTGCTATTAATTGCAGTGGATTTGCTAAAGATCTCTTGGAATCAGAAATGTTTGGATATAAAGCAGGTGCATTTACCGGAGCAGTAAAAAATAAAAAAGGTCTATTTGAAGAAGCTGACAGAGGTACGCTGTTCTTAGATGAAATCGGTGACCTGGATATTTTACTTCAGGCAAAATTATTGAGAGTGCTTGAGACAAATACTTTTATTAAACAGGGAGATACAAAAGAAACTTCAGTGGATGTTAGAATAATTGCAGCCACCAACAAAGATGTGAAGCATCTTATTGAAGTTGAAAAGTTTAGAAGTGATTTATTTTTCAGGATAAGCGTTATTCAAATTGACCTTCCGCCTTTACGTAAACGAATTGAAGATATTAAAATATTAACTGACACTTTTATAAAAATATTTTGTGATAAACTAAAAAAGAATATTCCTAACATTGATGGATCGTTTTATGAAAGAATATCTAAATATAATTTTCCCGGGAATACACGCGAACTCAAAAACGTAATAGAACGAATCATCCTTTTAAATGATAAACAAATCATAACAGAACGCGATCTGCCAAAAGAATTTTTTGCAAGTTTAGATCAGAACAATATTGATTCTGAAAAAAATTTGCAAGAAGTAGAAAAAAAACACGTATTAGCCGTATTAAAATCCACAGATTACAATAAAGCAGAAACTGCAAAAATACTTGGAATTGGATTAACTACTTTGTACCGAAAACTTAACGAGTATGGTTTGTCCGGTGAATGAAAAAATTAAAAACTAAAATATTATTCGGATTATTTTTCCTTTTATTCGTAATTCTACTTCTCAGTCTCACAGGCATCTTATCGATCTATTATCTTTCGCAGGATTCAGAAGCAATAATCAAAGACAATAATGCTTCAGTTGAATACTCAATAAATATGATTAATGCTTTAGAAGATATTTATAACAATCAACTTTTCTTGATATTCAATAAAACTCATGATTCAACTGAAGTTGATTATTTAAAAAAAACTATAGTTGAAAAAGAGAAAGTATTTAAAAAATATCTTGAATTACAGAAATCTAATATTACGGAAGTATATGAAGACAATATTGTAAAAAAAGTAATTGATTTGTATGCCGGATTTACTTCATTAATAGATTCATCGAGTTCAACTAATGATTATAGTGACTACTTTTTGAATCAGCTCAAAGAAAGATACATTATCACTTCCGCATCTATCCGCCAGATTTATAATCTAAATATGTCTGCTATCTATAGAAAAAATAGTACTGCTAATCAGACAGCGGACAAAGTTACTCTCTATATGACTGTCGCAGCAGTTTCAAGTATTCTCCTTACATTAATTTTTATACTTTATTTCCCATCATATGTAACTAATCCAATTTCGGAACTAACAAAAAAGATCGAAGACATTTCTAACCGGCAGTATGATCAAAGAATAGATATTCAATCAAATGATGAACTGAAGACGCTGGCAGCAGCTTTTAATAAAATGGCTTTAAGTTTAAAAGTATACGAAGCACAACACATAGATGAACTACTGATTGAAAAAAGAAGAATGGAGACTTTAGTAACAAATTTACAAGATGGTACCTTATTGCTTGATAAGGATTTTAACGTGCTTCTGGCGAATGATAAATTTTGTAACCTTACAGGTTTAATGAAATCCGAGTTGTTAGGTCAGAATATTAATGAAATTAAAACCGATAACCGGATATTCAATCAGATTAATTTAATTGATCTGCAAAAAAATAAAGCATTAGTAAAAGAGAAAATAAAACCTATTAGCGTAAAAATAGATAACCAAATTGAATACTACCAGATTTTATATCTGGATATCAGGAAACAATTCAAAACAGAGATAATGAGCGAATCCTCAGGCTATATTCTTCTTGTTCAGAATATTACAAAATATGAGGAACGTGATATTGCCAAAACTAATTTAATCGCAACCATTTCTCACGAGTTAAAAACACCTCTTTCATCAATAAATCTTTCTATAAAACTTTTAGAAGATAATCGAATAGGTGATTTAAATAATGAGCAATTGGAACTTTTGGAATCAATTAAATTACACAGCAGCAGAATATTGAATCTGGTAAATGAAGTTCTGGATTTCGCTCAGGTTGAAACAGGGCATATAAGACTAAAAATTAAGCCCGCAAGCATTAATGATATTATCGAGCTCGGTACTTTTGCTGTTCTTATGATGTTAAATGAAAAGGAAATTAATCTTGAACTGGTGATTCCTGAATTTCTATCTAACGTAAAATGCGATCTCGAAAAAACTGTTTGGATAGTTGTAAATTTATTAAGTAACGCCATAAGATATTCATCAAAAAAAGGAACGATTTCTATCGAGGTAAAACAAGAAAAACAATTTATACGTATTTCTGTAAAAGATGATGGGCCAGGGATATCGGGACAAGAACAAAATAGAATATTTGAAAAATATGTAAAATCAAAATCTGAACCTGCTAAGGGTACCGGACTTGGATTAGCAATCGCAAAAGAATTTGTTGAAGTGCAAGGCGGAATAATCGGGGTTGAAAGTAAACCCGGAAATGGGAGCACATTTTATTTTACACTCCCGATAGCTTAATCTTTCCGTTTTGAAAATCATATTTCCAATCTGAAAATTGGCTACATCTCAATCACTTAATAAATAGAATCTGATCGCATTTAATCCTTAATTACTTAACATTTCAATTTCCCATTACTAAAAATTAATTGGAATAGTAATTGTCTAATAAGCATTTAGATTAATAATTAGATTTATATTAAACTAAAATGCTAAGATCGATTGAAAAAGTACTAAGTCCGATTCAGTTGTTAAGTATTGGGTACGTGGTAATTATTTTATTGGGAGCAATTTTACTTATGCTGCCAATATCATCAACAAACAGTTCATATCAATTCTTTGTTGATTCTTTATTCACTTCAGCTTCTGCTGTAAGTACAACAGGATTAGTTGTTGTTGATACAGGGACATATTACTCCACATTTGGCGAAATAGTAATTTTAATTCTCATTCAAATAGGTGGATTGGGGTATATGCTTTTCTTCGTCGTATTTACTGTGCTTTTAACAGAGAAACTTTCGATAAGCGGGAAGAAGTACTTGCGTGAAGCTGTCTCAAGAAATCAAAGTGTTGATTTAATAAAATTTGTTAAACTTACTTTATTATATACTATTGTTATTGAAGGCATAGGTACATTAGGATATTATTTAGTTTGGGTAAACAAATATCCTGCTGTTTACGCACTTTATTCATCTTTCTTTCATTCAGTATCAGCTTTTTGTACAGCCGGTTTTGGCTTATACCCTGATAGCCTTAGCTCTTATAGCAAAAGCATAATAATTAATATTAATACTTTCTTTCTTGTAATTACAGGTGGAATTGGATTTTTTGTTCTATATGATATTATAAATTTCTTTAAGCAAAAGATTAAAAAAAATAATGTGGCTCGATTATCACTTCATTCAAAACTTGTCTTATCATTTACTTTTTCACTTTTTGTTTTCGGTGCAGTCGTAATCTTAATATCAGAACCCGCTAAGTTTTCAGATAATATATTTCAAAATATATTAAACGCATTCTTCCAGTCCGTCTCTGCATCTACAACAGTTGGATTCAACACTGTAGATATCACAATAATGTCAAATGCCAGTTTATTTGTAATGATTATTTTAATGTTCATTGGTGCATCTCCTGGTAGTACTGGCGGGGGAATTAAAACAACTTCGTTTGCAGCAAGTGTACTTTCATCAATAGCATCGCTGAAAGGTAAAAATGCAGTTACAATTTTTAAGCGAACAATCAGTCGTGTTAGTATTAATAAAGCAAATGCCCAGATATTTGTAGCACTAACTTCCACAATAATAATCACGCTAATACTCTCAATTACAGAAAAATTTAGTTTTATAAAAATACTTTTTGAAGCTACATCCGCATTTGGAACAGTGGGATTATCTGCAGGGATAACATCAGGATTGAGCACGATAGGAAAATTGTTGATAACATCTTTGATGATAATCGGTCGGGTTGGACCATTAGCAATAGGTTTATTCTTTGTAAACAAAAATGGAAATAATAATTACGCTTATCCGGAAGAAGAAATTTTTACAGCATAATAACAGGAAATAAAATGAAAGAATACGCAGTTATAGGTTTAGGTAGCTTTGGATTTAATATCGCTAAAAAGCTTGCCTCAATTGGTAATAAGGTAGTTGCGGTAGACATAAATCCAGAAAAAGTTGATGAAATAAAAAACTTTGTTAATGATGCCGTAATTGGTGATATCAAAAACAAAGCCTTTTTACAGGAATTTATTGATCAGAAAATTGATGGTGTTGTAATCAGTATCGGTTCAAATATGGTTGATAGTATTCTGGCTGTGCACTATCTGAAAGCTATGAATGTTAATAACCTGATTGTAAAAGCAAATAATGAAGTACATGCAGAGTTATTAAAAGTGATGGGCGTAAGAGATATTATTTTTCCAGAAAAAGATATTGCCGAATGGGTTGCGCATAGATTAACTGAACCCAATTTGCTTGATCAGATTCCATTAAATTCAGATTATTCAATAGTTGAAGTTGCTTCTCCCGATAACTTTGCGGGTAAAACATTAAGAGAATTGAAATTGAGATCTAAATATGATGTGCTGGTGATTGGGGTAAACGAAATTCTGAATGATAAATATATTCTTATGCCGGAACCCGATTACAAATTCAAACCAGATGCAGTAATTACATTGCTCGGTAGAAAATCAAGCTTAGATAAATTCAGATTAACCAAATGAAAATATGTGATTCGGATGGTAAATAATTTTGAAGATCAAAAAGATTATGATGATTTAACCATAGTGGAAGTATGGCGTAAGGCAATTCCATATAAACGATTTGAACTTTACAAAAAGGATTGTTACGGTTCCATAATATTCTTTGATGATTATGGAATTAAATCTGAAAACGGCTGGTTAATTGATTACATTATTCCGGCTGAAAAGGGAGGAACTGATGAAATTCAAAACCTGCAGCCTGTGCATTGGAAAAACAAAACGAAGAAAACAATTCTAGTTTGATATTTCAGATTAGTGGTTGTATGGTGAATAGGCACAATGTAAAATATAATAGTTTAGACGCAATGTGTTTTAATGTTTCTTTAGAGGGAAATTTGAAGTAAATTAAAACCAGATGTTTATAAAAAATAAAATATTGATATTGCCTATAATAATTTTCCTCTTTGCAGGCAGTTCGTTATTTAATGAAAAGCCATTTAAGGAAGAAAAAACCACCTTATCAAAATCCTTACCTTTCCCGTATAAACAAGAATCAAAAACGGAATGGACTAAACCGGGCTGGCACAATAACATTTCTAAAACTTTTTCTTCATTCATTTGTACGTTAACAAAAAATAAAGTTGAAAGACCGATTGTTTTTACAACTTTATTCATTGAATTTAAAATATTTTATACTTCAGAATATTACCATTTCCATACAGTAAGAGCACCCCCCAGATTCTCCTAGAACAATTTCGAATCCAAAAGAAATAATTTACTAACATAGTCTGATTGCTTTGTTAATTTACATTGTATTCATTCCATTTATCATTATTTCTTGTTGTGTATTATTATCTAAAACCTTAGGAGAAAAAAATGAATAAATTAAATAATAAACCAGTTATCGATGATGAGAAGGAAGAAGTATCGGGATTTCCGTGGGAGTTTAAAGCTCTAATGATTTCACTTGTACTGGGTGGAATATTAATTGTTTTAAAAGTTGCCGGAATATTTTAGTCAGGAGAATTAATTATATCTTTGTTTACCCTGAGGCTGCGGTTTCAGGGTTTCATTATAAATTGTGATATATCGATTAAGGAATTATTTTGTATATGTACGATTCGGTTCAAAGACCTCTGAGTATAATTCTTACCTGATTTTCTTAGCACCTTTTTTACCAAATCTGATTTCTGGTATCAAAATATAAGATTGCCGACTACTTTAAAAAATGAACTACCCCGCCGCAAGCGG
>DPRR01000006.1 GCA_003538625.1 Ignavibacteriales bacterium | reverse complement strand
ATGAACCTGATCCCAAAATACCGTGAGAGAAAAAGATTTCTGAACTGGCTTGCCGGTATTCTACAGACGAGACAAAAGCAACTTACTGCCTGGGTACTCAAGGGAGAACAAGGAGCTGGGAAGGGAATATTTCTTGACTATGTACTCAAGGAACTATTTGGAAGAAGACAGACAGTAAAGGTAGAAGATTCAGATCTGCAGAGTGATTTTAATCCCTGGCTCAAGAATACAATACTTGTTGCGTTCAATGAAGTAGCTCACGATAACAGTACGAGAAATAATATCAAGTCCAGGATAAAAGCAATTATAACTGATCCTGATGTAATGATAAATGAAAAGAACATTCGAAACTACTTCATTACCAATTATGTTAATTGTCTTTTCTTCAGTAATGAAAAAGTTCCTTTGTTCATTGAACAAAAAGACAGAAGATTAAATGTTGTCTCTACAGGACCCAACCTACTTGCCTTTAATTGGTTTAAGAAGAATCCAGAAGCTTATATCAACTCATTAAAATCTGAAGTTCCGAACTTTGCACAGTTCCTGATGAACTGGAAATATGATCCTATTGCAGCAAAGACCTGTATTGACAATGATGAAAAAGCGGCAATGGTCTCAGTCGGACTAAATAAGTTTGAGGAATTTGCAATACACTTAAAGAAAGCAGATCTGGAATGGTTTGAAGAGAACATCATTTACAGTAATTATGAAATGGACCAGGATTTTCTGAAAAGAAAAAGCTTGTTTAAAATGACAAACAATGATTTGAAGAAAAAAATTATAAAGGAACGTGCTCTCGAGGCTTTCAACCATATATACGTGAATCAACAGGTTAATAATGTACAGCTCGGCAGAAGTCTGAAGTTATACGGTATTAGATCAAAAAGGTCAAAGAAAACAGGAGATGAAAACTGGTACTATGAATGGGATTAAAGGTTCGAATAAACTGTCCCAAAGGCATACTTTCGGGCATACTTTATTTTTAATGGGCGTGTCTGTAAGTTCTTTAAAATAAGGGGGTTGGCATAGATGGCATACTTGGACATAGATTTTAAACTTAGGTTTGAAAAAAAAATATTTTTTAAAAATAAATATCCTACTGACCTTGTTGTTTAATCTATGTCCTTCTATGGAAAGTATGCCTTTGTTTGAATTCAGGCTAAAATCAAAGGATTATTAGCCATACTTGAAAATAATCTATGCCTCAATCTATGGCCCTCGGAAAAAAAGTGTGGCTCTAGGAAATACAGGTCTTGTGCAAAATGATATAAGAGGAATGAATAAACCGTGGTAAGGACAAAATATTAGGAGGGGAAAATGGATAGGGATAATAAAAACATAGAAAAAACAATACTTAGAAAAAACTCAATGACTCAAAAACTACTAGCAACAATAGGTGAAAACAGATTAAAAGAACTTTGGGTCAAATATGGAATGTATAAATCTGCAGAAATCTTATCGATGGAACTGCAGGAGTACGTTTCGTTTTCAACAATGAGATATTTATCTAATCTCAAGAATTGGCGAAGACGCGTTAACAAACTAAGTCCCCTGTACAAGGGCTATTTAGCAGGGAATGTTGATCCCAGCTATTTCAAACACTTAATTTTTGAGGAGGAAACTCAAAATGAACACAATAATATATCCAGATAAATTAGATACTAAATTTTATGAGAAAACAATTCTAGCAAATCCAAACGTGATTCTTGATGGTTTTTATTACGGACGATTTGATAAAGCCTACGAGGAAAGTAGGGTAGAGTTGGTAAATAGCTACAAGTTTACATACACCTGTGATTACTGGCTCGATGGTTACTATTGGCACGACGATCGATCTTACTTCCACGTAGCTGATACGAATGTCTTGCGATTGGTTGAAAAAAAATATGGAGAATTTTCTATTCCGCTTGGCTGTCTGATAATCGCTGTCAAGCATAGGGATGAAATGCACGTTATGAGCCCTGATGGTTTGGGGTTTGATTTACTGTTTAACAAAAAAGCATTTCACCAGTATCTTGAATTAAACAAATAAACTAATGGAGGCATAAAATGAAAAATAATATCGATAAACAGATGCTTGAAAAGCAAAAGAATAGACCTAAAGAAAAAGCGGATGTAGTTTTTAATAAGCTTCTTGCTCTACAGAAAAAACCAAAAAACCCTTTCGATGAAGCAAGAACTTTTACTATTCCATCAATGAGAGAAACCAAACCAGGACCAGATTATGCTTAGATATTTATATACCCTGGCTATGCTGCTTGATTCAAAATCTAAGATAAGAAAACATTACAGCGCAGACATAGTAATTTCAAATTTGTTCGATGAAAACCTGGATGAAATAGATTTTATAAAATCTTTATCGGAACTTGAATTGATTTATGGATTTGAAATACCAGATTCGCTTTACGACCAAACTGATATAACACTTGGTAAATTTGCTTACGAGCTTTCGCAACTTCCAAAGGTTTCTGATCAACTATATCCAGAATTCTTTGATATAAAATTTACTTCAATGAAGTTGATGGAAAAGTGGATACCTCTGGAAGACAAGACTGATGAAGAATCAATCAGTGAACGTGATGAAATAAATCAACAGTTTGAGTTGCTGAATTATAGATTGAATATTTTGCTTGGGAATGTTTTAGTTAATTAAAAAGTGGACTGTTATACCTGTGCAAAACTGGACTGTTGCTTTATCCTATTAATCAATTATTTTTAATCAAAGATTACAGGATGTTCTTTAACACAAAATCCATTTGCACAGAATTATTTTACAGACTCACTCGTAATTTCTAAAATAGAAATATCAATCACCTTAAATTCTATTATTGTAAAGATTGAACTGCTATTGAACTTAAATACAAAATACCATTTCCATTAATCCTGATACCAACACTGCCAGCTTCAGGTTTGCTTCCGTGCCCGTGCACGATCATTTTATTATTAATATAACCTCTGAAGTGAGTTCCTTCGCTTACAACTTTTATTTCAAGCCAACCATTACTTTGAAATTTTTCCTTTTCAAAGATTTTAATCTCGCCATTACTTTTCCTCGATAGAGAAATTTCTCCATCTTTTAATCCGAGAAAATCATTGTTATTTTCATCAATGAAGTGATGCACTAATTCCAGCTCGCCAGTAAAATCATCAATATTTATTTTTGCTGTAACCTGAACTCCTTTTAATTTATTATCATAAACGAATATTGATTCGGGTGTCTTATGAAACATTAAAACAGATTCAGCGGGATCAAACATTGGGCTGAGACCTTCAAGTGAGCCTTCTATCCATTTGAATTTTTCGGATAGAACGTTAATTATTCCATTATCCGCAATCAATTTCCAGGAACCATTTTCATTTATATTAAAAGTTGAATCAGAAATTTTTTCTTTTTCTACAGTATCATTTTGTTGTTTTTCTTGTTTAGTAAGATTCCCGGTCCCAAAACCATATCCAAAAACTAATTGTGCGCCGTGATCGCCTGTTTGATATAATAAATAAATTCCTAAAAGTCCGGCGAGAACAATTGCTACAACAAAAACTTTCTTTAATGACTTGAAAAAGAGTCCAACTGTTAACCTTATAATAGTATAAATACTGAAAAACCATAAAGTAATTTCAGCCCAGTCGGCGTGCTCATTAACTGTTGAAAAAGCATTAGCAGGAATATCAATATTATTTGAAGCTTCAATACCTGTAATGAATGCTACGGCAGCAGCAATCGTTCCTAAAAAATACAGTAGTAAAGCAGATTTTTTAATCCAGTCAAATTTTGTTAACGCCAGTCCAACAAGATCAAATAATACAGCGATTATTAAAAGAACCAGCGGGAAGTGAACTATAATCGGATGAATGTTAGGTGCCCAATCGGGTACTAATTGCATAGCAACTCCTTAATAAGTTTATGATTGAAAATCCTAGTTAATTTATAAACTGAAATTCATCCCTGTGCTCAAACTAAAATCCGGACTGTAATTACTTAATCCTTTTGAACCTATGAGAGATAAAGTTGTTGTTGGATTTAATTTAAAATTTAAACCGAGTGAAACTTGGCGCGGAGGTTCATAATTATCGAATATGCTTGTATAAGAAATAAAATAAAGTAAAACAGAGTTTCCATTTTCAGATAAAAATTTTCCCACACCAAACCCATACGTGAACGGATTTTTATAGTCAATTCCATCGGGGTCACCAAGCTTTATAAATCCAGCTTCAGCTAAAAGCACAAATGATTCAATTGATCGCCTGATACTTGCGGAAAGACTATAATCAAATTTTCCAGTTCCTATAGCTGAGATTTCAGTAGCGGTTGGAAATTTTATACCCGGAGTAAAGTAAAGGTCTATAGGATTATTAATTTCATTTAGAAGCTGGTATGAACCATATAAATAAAAATCTCCAAGAGATATTTGCGAATTCATCATAGAACTTTGATTAACAGAATTATTCCCGCCGTGCATATAACCTCCATTCATCATTCCACTATTACCTTCATCTTCTCTTCCGGTTGGAATAACCATCATCCCTGATTGTGTAAACCCAGGACGATTTTGAGCTACCATTGGAATGTAACCATATAAAGAAAAATTTTTGTTTTGGTAACGAATTCCTCCGTAAAGAAAATAAAGAGTGCTGTATTCATCATAAAAATAATTTCCACCTGTAACTTGGAATGATGTTGATAAAGTCCACCTGGAGTTTACTTCAGATAAGCTTGTTTGCGCGGTCAATTCCGCAGTTGGTATTATGAAAAGAAATATTACTGTAGCCATAGTAGTTACTAAAAAAGAATTAAAAAGTGCTTTCACCTGATTATTTCTCTTCCAGAAGTTTTTGAGTTTCTTCCATATTATTCATCATATCCTCAAAGTTGTTCATCATTTTACCCATATTATCCATCATTTCATCCATCCTGTTTTGGAATTCTTTATTGTTCATCATTTCTTTATTCCCCATTATATTTTGCATATGCTGAGTCATTCCCTTCATATTTTCAGACATTTGATCCATCGAATTCATCATCGGCATCATATTCTCCTGCATCATAGACTGCATATGTTCCTGCTGCAAATTCATTTGCATATTCTGATGCTGCTGATGCATTTGGTTCATATTCTGCATCATATCACTCATACGAGAGGATATATCATTCATCCTGTTCATCATACTATTCATATTCTGCATTTGCATATTCATTTCCTGCTGCCCGCCGTGCATTCCGTGATCGTGCTGAGCGAGTGCGTTAGTGTTAAGAGCTACTATTAACATTACCGCTGTTAAGATTATTGACTTCATTTCATTTCTCCTTTGATTTTTTAATAATGTTTTTATTTAATATTAAGAAGAGAATACACCATTTTGCCGGGATAATTCTCATTTAATTTTTCTGCTTTTTCAAAATATATGCGTGACTCTAATTCATCACCATTAATTTTATATAAATCACTTATCAGGTAGTATGCATCAGGTTCTTCAGGATGTTTTTTAATTTCCAGAAGTGCATATTTAATAGCAGTTTCTATTTTACCTTCCAAATACTGCTGATATGCTTTCAAAATATTTAAATATTGTATGTCTGGAGATATTACTTCCAGTTCATTGATATATTTTAATGATTCCTTAAGCTTATTTTGATTTTGATAAACAATTATTAATCCTTTTTTCGATTCAATCAGATTATCATTTAATTGCAGCGCTTTTAAAAAGTTTTTCTCTGCAGATGAATAATGACTTTGAGCTAAATAAAACAATCCTATCGTTTGATAGTATTCGCTATTAAGGGGATTGATTGAAATTAATTTCTCCAAAGTATTTATGGCTTTTGGAAACTCACCTTTGATTTCATATAAAACACTCAAATTGAAAAGAGCCTGTTCATTCTTAGGCTGGTTATTGACTGCTTTAACAAGAAGGATTTCTGCTTTCTCAAAATTTCCAGTTTGAAGGTTTATTACTCCAAGACTTACGAGTGCGTCTTCATCATTAGAATTAAGCTTCATTACTTTTTCATAATAATATTGTATCTTAGATACGCTTTGATTAGCAATAGAAATTTCAGCAAGATATTTCAATGTGTTTAAATCATCCGGCTTTGTCTCTAACGATGTTTGAAAGTTTTCTTCTGCTTTGAGAATGTTTCCTTCAAAAAAATATTTAACACCCTTATCATAAGATTGCTTAAATTCTTTTTCGGCTGCTAGCTCTGAAACGTTCTGTGCTTTTATAAAAATAAAAGATAAAAGTACTGCAACGAGTATTAAAATTGTTTTCATATCAAACCTCAGCATTGATGAAATTTCTTCAATGTAGTATTATTCACTTGATTGTTTATTCTCATTGCCTTTTACAGGTATTTCCAAAAAATATTTTTCAGGATCAGCCACAAATTTTTCTTTACAAGGAAATGAGCAAAAATATAATATCCTACCTTTGTAGAAATCTAAATCAGCAGCGTATTCCGGGTGAATGTGCATTCTGCAAACAGGATCACGAACAAGATATTCTTCATAATTCTTTGCATATTCAGCAAATAAGCTTACCATCAGATAGATGAATATTTCTGGATGAATATTTTTTAAAATCCGAATTATGAGTTACCATAATTATGTTCTTTCCTAACCGATTTAATTCTCTAAAAATGTTCATAATATCTTCGCTTGTTTTGCTGTCAAGATTTCCCGTTGGCTCATCTGTTAAAAGTATCAGCGGATCATTAATAAGCGCACGTGCAATTGCAACTCTCTGCTGTTCACCGCCGCTTAATTCATTTATCAATCTTTTTCCTTTACTCTCAAGATGAACTTTATTTATAATTGATGAGGCAAGTTCAGCTTGCAGCTTTTTTGAATGACCGTTTGTTGCCAGAGGAAGTTGAACATTTTCAATTACTGTCAAATATGGTATCAACTGAAATGATTGAAAAACAAATCCTATATATTCTCTCCTGAAATCGGCAAGACTGTTTGCAGAGAGATTGTAAATATCTATCTCATCAATAATAACTTTACCTTTAGTAGGTTTATTTAATCCACCAAGCATTGTTAACAATGTACTTTTACCAGAACCGGATTCACCCATTAAAGAAATAAATTCACCTTGTTTTATTTCCAAAGAAATATTGTTCACTGCTGTGACCTTTTCAATACCGCTTTTATATTCTTTTATAAGATTGTTTATTTGTATTAAGCTCATATCATTTCCTCATAAACTTCTAAATGCTACAGTTGGATCGAGCCTGGCTGCCTTAAGTGCGGGGAGAACACTTGCAAGCAGACCGGCAGTTACAGCCATCCCGGCTGACAACAATAACAATGAGTAACTAAAGTTGATTGTAATACTATCATCCATACTAAGGATTGGAGTAATAATTTTTGCCCCGGCAATACCAATGAAGAAACCAATTACACCGGCTGAAAAGCTTGCAATTAATACTTCAAGTAAAATGATTTTAATAATGTGCCAGCGTCTAAATCCAACCGACATAAAAATTCCTATCTCTTTTGTTCTTTCATTTACTGAGGCATTAACATTTGTGAAAACTATTAGCAGAGAGATAACAAGAATTACTGCTGAAATGCCTAAAGAAAAATGCTCGAAGCGGTGTATTGCTGTCATCTTGGATTCTATTGTTTGCTTAATTGCAGTAACCTTTGCACCAGGTAATTTGGAGGAAGTTTGTCTTACAATTTCTTCGATAGGACAATCATAGCATCGGGCTGCAATTTCAATTAAGCTTAACTCATTCTTTTTATTAAAAAGTTCCTGAGATTTTTTCAAATCAAGAAAGATAAGTCCATCATCCTGTGACCCGGTTTCTTCTAAAATTCCTGATACTAAGAATTCTTCTCCATTTAAACTTGTTTTTTGATTTAACTTCATTTCCAAAAGCTTTGAAGCTTCACTACCCATTAAAATTTCATTTTCCTGTGATGGATAATTGCCTATTACGCGCCACCATTTTTTCAATCTTACTTCATCCTTAAAATTAACCCCAGCAGCAACAACATTTATTTCCCCTATGCCATCTAAGTATTGAACTTTTATTGAATTAAAAAGTTTTGGGGCTATTATTCTGAGATTATCTTTATTTTTTATTGATTTGATTTTAGCAATATCATTATAAGAAAGTGAACTGTTTTCAATAGTTACCCCGGTTATTGCTACGCCTCCGTAACTTAAATTTAAGCCGTCGCTTTTAGGTGTAATTAACATATTTGCACCAAATTCATCCAGGTTTTCTGCTACATTTTTATTCACATTTTCTGAAACAACATAAAGTGTTACAAATGAAGCAACAGCAAGCAGCAACCCGAATATCAGAAAAATCGTTCTCGATTTTCGTCGTCTTAAACTTTGTAGTGAAATGTTATAAAGTTTCATATATTTCTTCTTGTCCAGCTTGTTACGTCATATTCATTTATTTGAATTTCATTTCCAACAACTATGCTTGGGACCGGATCTGGTGGATACTTACCGCAAGAACCTCTAATGGCATCAAGATTATTTAAATTCCAGGTAGTGCCACAGGAGTTACAAATCAATTCGCTCCCTTGAATATGAAAATCTTTAGAGTCGCAAGGTTCGCATAAACTAATAGCCGTGATTACTTTTCCATCCTCAGTTAAATAAGCAAGTAACGGGATCGTTTTATTATTGTTTATGAAATCGAACTTCACAAATTTTTTATCTTTAACAACATCGAGAGGTAAAATAATTTTTCCATTTTGTGCAAATGCAACAGAGTAGTAATGATCAAATCGGGAAGATGGGTAGTTTACTACTCCTGTAATTTTGGGCTGCTTTTCAATTACTGCTTCCTCTTTGGAAGCCTTAGTATTGAAATAAAATATTAATGCACTAACAACCAGAACTATGATAGCAGTGGTCACCAATCCCTTTTTATTTGAAACTCTCTTTTTATTAAGCACTTTATCTCTTTTAGTGTTGTGATTTATAATGTTTTTTTCTTCCACTATCGAATTACCACACGATGGACAAAATTTTGATCCATTATTTACTTTATGTCCGCATTGAGTACAAAAATTAACATTCATCATTTTTCACCTGCATCTATTTAGTTAAGTAAATCTTTTTTCTTTTCTTCAAACTCTTGTTTATCGATTTTCCCCTGAGCGTACCGTTTCTTTAACATATCCAGTGTTGATACGTTTTGAATATTAGATGAACCTGTTCTGGAGTTGTTTACTGTATAAACAAGAATAATAACTATGGCAATTACTAATAACCATAGCCACCACATTCCCATAAATCCCATCATAATAATTTCCTATTTCTTTTGATTTAATATTCCAACTATGATTTTATATTTTCTTTCCACCGTATTTCTTATCAACTAATTCAATAATCTCACCGATAGTGTATTTATTTTCATTAATCTTTTCATCAATAAATCTTTTGATTACCATAGCACCGTTGGGATGAGTGCAGGTGCATTCACGAAGTTCATCTTTATTACATTGTCCGCAAGGACAATTAAAAGCCGAATAGATAGTATATCTATCTGAAATCATAGCTTTAGTGCTAATTAAAGCCGGAGTTGTTGAAATAATGTCCTTAGTTATTTCAAGAGGATTGGGATTCCAAACTTTTGAAGCTTCAACATTATATGTGGAAGCAAATTCTGCTTCAAGCCAGCCGTATTTGTTCGCAACTGCAAGAATTATATCGTCAGGTTTTTGATTCTCTTGTAAATAGTCTCTTATAAATTGTCTTTCATCAACAGCAGTAGAACACTTACAAGTTTCGAGAGGTTCTTCATTACAAGATCCACAAGAGCAAACAAATTTGGAGGCTATCTCAAATACTTTTGCCTCAATTACGGGATTTGCACTTTTAGTTTCGACGGGAATATCTTTTGTTTGAGGACGGAATATTAAATCAAATGAGATAGCTAGTATGACAGAACCAATAACAACTCCAACCGTTATCCATAGTAATTTCAAATTTTTTATACTGTATGCTTTTCTTGCTTGCTTTCTTTTAAAGCTGTTATTTGTTTCCCTGTGAAACTGTTTTTTGCTTTTTCGTTTTTTACCAGTGTTGGAATTAGGTTTATTTTGTACAGTAAAGTTTTCCCTTTGTTCAGTACTTTGACTTAATTGATGTCCACAGGAAATGCAAAACTTATTATCTTCATTATTTTCTGCGCCACAATTAGGACAATTATTTCCGGAAGTACTTTCTGTTTCTACTAATTCTTCACCGCAGTTTATGCAGAATTTATTTTCTTCTTTGTTATTTACGCCGCAAGTATTACAAATCATTTTATCATCTCACTTTAACCTCACCCCCGACCCCTCTCCTTACTAAGGAGAGGGGAGAGTGAGGGTTGTAATTATTCCTTTACTTTGAAATTGTGTTTAACAAGATTTTCTTTTGCTTTTTCAAGTGTAACTTCTTTCAGTTTCATTCCGCAAATAGGGCATTCACCAGCTTCATCGGCAATGACATTCCAATCCATCTGATCTTGAAAAACTTTACCATCTTTGTTTTTATCAATTGATTTAAGATCAATTTCATTTTCTCTTACCCAGGATTCCTTCTTAGTTTCACTCATATCCATTTTCATATTTTTATGATCTTTCATATCCATATGTTTATGACCGGATTTAGTGCTGTCCATAGTCATATGGTCTTGATTTTCTTTTTTCATTTCCATTTTATGTCCTTCCATTTTTTCCACAGGTCTTGCTTCCTGTGCGTAGGACATTGAAATGAAAGATGCAAAGATTGTTATTGCAAAGATTTTTGTTAGTTGTTTCATTATTTATCTCCATCTAATTATTATTTAGTTATTGTTTTTTCATTTAATTCTTTTTTATAACATTTCCGGTTAATGCTAGTTTTATGGCAGGATTATGTGGATCATTTGTTTCTACTGTAATTATTTTGCTTTGTTTTCCCGTTCTTCCCTTAGAATTGAATGAAACTTTTATATTTGCTGATTCTCCGGGTTTCAGTTCATTCTTTTCCGACATTACAGCGGTACATCCGCACGAAGCATTTACTTTTGTAATCTCCAAAAGATCACCGCCTTCATTTGTTATTACATAAAATGTTGTAAATACTGAGTCCTGAACAATATCTCCAAAGTCGTAAGACATTGGTTTTACAACTGCTTTTGGTTCGTTTGCAGATTGTGCAATAACCAAACCCGAAAGCAGAACAAAAATCAAAAGAGTCCATTTATCGGGATAACCTACTTTCATTTATTTATCTCCATTATCAATTTTGAATTATTGTTATCTTTGTTTAAAGTGCTTTGGCACCGTGTTGTTTTGTACGGATACTTATTGAATCAGTTATATCGGAAATAAAAATTTTCCCGTCACCTTTCTGACCGGTATGAGCTTTATCCAGAATTATGTTTACAAATTTCTCAAGCTCATTGTCCTCGCAAACAAGTTCTATCTTAACGCTGCTACAATATTTTTCGCAGTATTCGATTGATAATTGCGAATTCTCAGGATCTGCCCAGCCGCCAAGAGTTGAAACATCTATTACAGTCATTCCCTTTACTCCGGCTCGTTCAAGAGCTGATATAACCCTGTCAATCATTCCTGGTCTTATATATGCTTTTATTTCTTTCATTGTTTTTCTCTTTTTATTTACAGCAATCTTTGCCTTCAGAGGCTTTTTTAAATTTTCTTACACCAAAGAAAATGAATAAACCTATTACACCGGCTAAAACCAGATATTCCATTTAAACATCCTTTCCTTTTAATTTATCTTTAAAATTTTTTGGATTTTTTAAAAAGACTTCATCGCAGCCTTCACAGCAAAATCCAATCAACACGTTATTAAAGATTACGAAAGTCACGTCTTCGTTTACTTTTAAATTTTCTACCGGACAGTTTTCATTAATCGGTTTCAGAGCATTTCTTTCCAAAGTGTTTATTGGAATCACTTTCTCGTTTAAGTCTGTAATATTATCTTTTGTTTGAGATAAGCTTATACCAGCAAACATCAAAACCATTGTTAACAAGGCAATTGCTTTCATGTTAATTCTCCTTTATTAATATCAGGATTTAGTTGTTCCTGTTCTTTCCAAATTTTTCTGACTTCGCGTTTCTTAATCGTATAGAAGATTGCCGGGTAAACTGTTAATTCCATTATAAAACTTGTTAAGATTCCGCCGACCATTGGAGCAGCAATTCTTTTCATGGTATCTGAACCGACTCCCGCACCTATTAAGATTGGCAGAAGACCGAGCATAGTTGTCATCACAGTCATCATTTTGGGCCGAACTCTTTTTACTGCACCTTCAAAAATTGATTCTTTCAGATCTGCCATAGTTTTTAGTAATCCATTTTTCTTGAACTTCTCGTACGAAATATCAAGATAGAGAAGCATTACAACCCCGGTTTCGGCATCAACGCCAAGCAGAGCAATTATACCAACCCAAACCGCAACACTTAAATTGAATCCCGCCAGATACAAAAACCAAACAGCGCCGACCATCGAGAAGGGAAGAGCAAGAAGAACAATCCCGGTTTTAATCATTGATTTGGTATTCATATACAGAAGTACAATTACGATGAGTAGGGTTAACGGAATAACCATAGAAAGATGTTTTGAAGCCCTTTCCATATATTCATACTGACCGCTCCATTTGATTGAATAACCCGGAGGCAAAGTAACTTGTTTATTAATGGCATCTTTTGCGGCTTGTATGTATGAACCTATATCAGAAGTTTCAAGATCAACAAACACCCAGGTGTTTGGTCTCGCATTTTCTGATTTGATCATCGGCGGACCCTTAACAATTTCAATTTCCCCAAGTTCTTCAAGAGGTATATCCCCCCCTGTTGTTAAAGGAACCAGTACTCTTTTAAGTGACTCGATATTTTCTCTGTAATCTCTTTGATATCTTAAATTAACAGGATAGCGTTCAAGCCCTTCAACTGTTTTTGTAATATTCATTCCTCCGACTGCAGACATAAATACATCCTGAACATCCTGAATATTCAAACCATATCTGGCAATTGCATCTCTGTCAATTCTAAAATCAACATAGTTTCCACCAACAGATCTTTCTGCATAAGCCGAGCGGGTGCCGGGAACAGTCTTTGCTACTTCTTCAATTTGTTTACCTAGATCTTGCAGCACATTTAAATCAGGTCCGGCTATTTTAATTCCTACGGGAGTTTTGATCCCTGTCGATAGCATATCAATTCTTGTTTTGATAGGCATTGTCCAGGCATTTGTTAAACCAGAAATTTGAACTGCATTATTTAATTCTTCAATTAATTTATCCGGTGTCATTCCTTCCCGCCATTGATCTTGTGGTTTAAGCTGAATGGTTGTTTCAATCATTGTTAGAGGAGCCGGATCGGTTGCGGTTTCGGCACGACCTATTTTACCAAAAACAGTTTCAACTTCCGGAAAGGATTTAATAATCTTATCAGTTTGTTGTAATATTTCTCTGGCTTTAGTAATTGAAATACCCGGAAGAGTGGTTGGCATATAAAGAAGATCTCCTTCATATAGAGGGGGCATAAATTCAGAACCGAGTTTCGAGAAAGGAATTACGGTTACAAGAATAATTACAAGAGCGCCTCCCATCACCCAATATCGTCTCCTCATTACAAAATCAACGACTGGATGATACAGCTTAACCAGAAATTTTGTTATGGGATTTTCGTTTTCTTTTCTCATCCTTCCACGGACAAAGTAGCCTAAAAGAACCGGCACTATAGTAACTGCAAGAATTGCTGCGGCACCCATTGCATAAGTTTTAGTGAATGCTAATGGTTTGAATAATCTTCCTTCCTGCTGCTCAAGTGTAAACACAGGAAGAAATGATACCGTTATTACAAGAAGTGAATAGAAAATTGAAGGACCAACTTCTTTTGCCGATTCAAGAATAATTTGCCAATGCTGCCGTTGTTTATCTTTGGGTTTGTCTTGTTCTTCAGACATATGCGAGGCAGCGTTCTCCACTAAAACTATTGAAGCATCCACCATGGCCCCTATGGCAATTGCGATTCCTCCAAGAGACATAATGTTTGCATTAATTCCCTGAAGCTTCATAATTAAAAATGATACCAACACTGCAGTTGGAAGTGTAAAGATTGCAACAAGTGAGCTTCTTACATGAAGTAAAAACGCAATAATTACAAGAGCTACAATTATTGTTTCTTCGGTGAGTTTATCTTTTAGATTATCAATTGCACTCTCAATCAAAGTTGAACGATCATAAGCTGGAAGAATTTTAATGTCTTCCGGCATTGATTTTTTTAACTCCTCAAGTCTTTCTTTTACTCTATCGATAACAGCAAGAGCATTTTCACCGAATCGAATAATAATGATACCACCAACAGTTTCTCCTTCTCCATTCCATTCAGCAAGTCCTCTTCTTAGTTCCGGCCCTATTGTAACATTTGCAACATCGGATAAATAAACTGGAGAGCCGGTACTCGGCGAAACTCCAATGGAAACATTTTTAAGATCGTCCTCACTTTTTATGTAACCTAGCCCGCGAACCATATATTCCATTTCGCCCATTTCCATTAGGCGTCCGCCAACATCATTGTTGCTTCGCTGGATAGCCATCTTAACTTTTTGTAGCGGAATATTATATGCTGCAAGTTTAGTCGGGTCAATATTTACCTGGTATTGCTTTACGAAACCACCAATGCTTGCTACTTCTGCAACTCCTGGAAGAGAAGTGAGTTCATACTTTAAGAAGAAATCCTGAATTGAACGCAACTCCTGAAGATCTCTTTTATCCGATTGAAGCACATATTGATAAACCCATCCCAATCCAGTAGCATCAGGTCCAAGCTGAGGGCTGACACCATCCGGCAAAGCACCTTTTAAGCCGCTAAGATATTCTAGAACTCTGCTTCGTGCCCAGTATATATCTGTTCCGTCTTCAAATATTATATAAACCATTGAGTAGCCAAACATTGAATAACCACGAACATCTTTAGCGTAAGGAACAGAAAGCATTTTAGTAGTAAGAGGATATGTTACCTGGTCTTCAACTATGCGTGGTCCCTGTCCAGGATATTCTGTTAAAATAATAACCTGAACATCACTAAGATCGGGAAGTGCATCAATTGGTGTATTGACAACAGCCCAGATTCCTGCAAAAATTAAGGCAGAGGTTAATATTATAACCATCACTTTATTATTTATTGACCATTCAATTAGCTTGGCAATTAAACTATCTTTATTTCCGCTGCCAGTTACCATTTATAAACTCCGGTTTTCTTTATTTTACTTTGAATCCATTGTCAATTAAATTTTTCTTTGCTTCGTCAAGCGAAACTTGCTGCAGAATCATATTACATATTGGACATCGTCCCGGTTCATCGGATATTACATTCCAGTCCATAAAATCCTGAAAGACGTTTCCATCTTTATTCTTATCAATCGCTTTCAAATCAATTACGCCTGTTCTAATTAATGGAGAGGTTTCTTCACGACCAGCATTAGAATCATCGCCCATAATTTTTTCACTACGTTTGGTATCTGTTTTCGTTTCGCTGTCAACATCACTAGTCATCTCGTGATTGTGTTCCGGCATTACTTCCTTCTCAGGAGTTTTTTGTTTATCATCCCCTTTGAATTGGCTTACGGCGGCTCTTAGATTGCTTTCGGAATCAATTAAGAATTGAGCAGAGGTTACTATTCGGGTTCCTTCAGATAATCCATTTAATACTTGATAGTATCCATCTGAATAACCGCCAAGTATAACTTCCTGTGGTTTAAATTTACCCTCAGCCAATGCAATTATTACAATATCTTTTCTACCGCCTCGCAGTACAGCATTTTCAGGGATAACCGGTTTAACGCCTAAATCTTTTCCTTCAATAATTACATTGGCAAACATTGATGGTTTCAGTTCACCTTTAGGATTAGGAATATCAATTCTTATTTTAGCTGTCCTTGTTTTAGATTCAAGTGTGGGATAAATGAATGAAACTTTTCCTTCATAAGTTTTACCAGGGAAGTAATTGAATCTGATTTCAGCTTTCGATCCTTCTTGTATTTTAGAAAGTTCATATTCATAAACATCCGCAGTTAACCAGAGATTAGAGAGATTGGCAATCTTAAGAAGCGGCATTCCTGCCATTATTTTTTGTCCATCCAGAACATTTTTTTCTAACACAGTACCGTTACTTTGTGCATAAAGAGAAACGTAGGTTTTTAATTCTCTGGTCTCCATTATTTTTTCAATATCGCTTTCTGGTATTTCCAAAAGCTCGAGTTTCCTGATAGCATTCTTCAAGAGCTCATCACTGCCTTTACGAACTTCATCAAAAGTTGCCTTATTTACTGCTTTCTGATAATTAAGTGCTGTAATCAATTCTTGTTGAGCGGCGACTAGCTCAGGTGAGTAAATGTCCATCAGCTTCTGACCTTTGGCAACCGGCTGACCAGTATAATTTATATAGAGGTTTTCAACCCAGCCATTTACTCTTGTTGTCAGTATATATTCTGTTTTTTCATTAGTGGTTAAAACACCGTTAGTAATAACTTCTGATGAAAGAGCTTTCTTTTCTACTAAAGCGGTTTTAACATTCATATTTTGAACAACAGTTGGATCTATTGAAACAATGCCGGAACCACTTGCATTATCCTCATATACGGGAACGAGATCCATTCCCATTTTGGATTTACCCGGTGCGTCATAAATTTCATTGGGGTCCATTGGTGCTCGCCAGTAAAGAATTTTTCTTTCACCGGTATTTGATGCTGTGCCTGTTCCTTTTTTAGGAACTAACTTCATTCCGCATATCGGGCAGTTACCCGGTTCATCGGAAATTACATCTGGATGCATTCCGCAGGTATATAGTTGTTTTTCCGTATTATCTGTTTTACTATCACTACTACCTAACCCAATTATAAAATATAACCCAACTGATATTATGATTATCGTAAGTCCAATTATTATTATACTCTTCTTTTTCACTTTTATTACTCCTGTTAAAATTCAGTCCCTGTTAAAAATTCAAGTTCATTAATCTCTTTTAAGTATTCTGATTTTAATCTATAGAGATTTGTTTCTACCTGAAACAATTTATTTTGTGCGTCAACTACATTAATAAAATCAATCTGTGCTACCTGGTAACTTGATAGAGATGCTGCAAAAGTTTGTTCTGCCTGTGGAAGTTGTGCTTCTTCAATAAGTTTAATTCGCTCCTGTAATGTGCTAAGCTTTGCAACCGATGCACCAAAGGTTCCATTTAACATCTGTAAAGAAGCTTGGTATTGTTGCTCATACATATTTTGCATTGCCTCTGCTTCTTCAACTTTTGAACTTACTTTTCCACCATAATTAAGAGGCAGAGAAATACCTATAGCGAAAGAAAGAAAATCATTCAGAGGTGTATTAGTTGCTGCAATTTCATCCCGATAAGTATAAGCCACTGACAAGTTGAAATTCGGATAGTAATCATACCTTGCGAGGTCTTCCATTAAAACCGCTTTCTGTTTTGCTAGTTGAATTCCTTCAAGAAATGGTCTGTATGATCTGGCAAGAGAATCAAGCTTAGCCTGAGTAATTCTTAAATATTCAAATGAAGAAAGGTCGTTTGTATGAACATATGATTGGGCATCTCTTAAAAGCTGTGCATTTATCATTGAAATAAGAGAATTTTCTTTGCTCTTCATCTCTTCAATTCTATCTGTAATATTTGTTATTTCCAGTTCAACTTTTAAAAGGTTCTGCTGGCTTGCTTTTGAGACAGAATAATTAGCTCTTACAACTTCAGCTATATCTTTTAATAATCTTTTACTTTCATAAGCAACATCAATTGCTTTTCTAACAAAAACCAATTCCCAATAATTTTGAGAAATTATTTTGCTAATTTCATTCCTTGAATCTGCTATCTCTTTTGTAACAATCTCAGCATCCTTTTCAGCAACATCAGCAACCGAACCAAGCTTACCGGGGAAAGGAAATGCCTGGCTTAAACCTGCTATTAAGCCTGTCATCGGTTCTTGCGAGAAGGAAAATGAATTAGTTGGTAAGTTCATCAATCCCACACTAAGCATTGGGTCTGTTAGATTTGAATTAATTTCAATTCTACTTTCAGAGGCATTATATTTTTCCTTTAACATTTTTAATTTAGGACTTACCTGAAGTGCCTGGTTTATTAAAGAATCGAGGGAATGGTCTTTCGTTTGTGCATAGGAAGAAATAATTCCTGCAAACAGAAAAAACAATAAAAGAGTTTTTGCCATAAAAATTTCCTAATTATCTTTTTTATCCTTAAACGCTTTTAGAAAGGTTACAATTAATCCGGTTGTTAAAACCAGGTAACCTAAAATCCATATCAAACCATTTTCAAACATTTTTATATCATTAATTTTCAACATTTGAAATCTCTTATGAAACTCTAATGCCAAAAAGAAAAGCTTTATTATTGAAAGAAAAAAGAATATTTGGTTTGGATTTTTAAAACAGGTTTTTAAGGAGTTTAAATATTTTTAAAATTCTTAAAAGAGCAGGGGCAGTTATTTCTTTAGAAAGTGTTGTAAGACTTTTATATATTTGTTGCCAGTGAAAACGAAAATCAAAAAAATAATTAAGAATTTTGCCAGCTTTGACATTCTCAACAAATTGGTTTTGATATTATTCTTAACTCATCTTATGCTGGCACACGTTGTACTTCAAAACTACTATCTGTGTTTTGAAAGTGATGGAAATATTGTTCTCGAAAGTGTGTCAGATAAAGATGATTGCTGCAGTCCTACCGAAGCAGAAGGAGGCAATGATGATAATGAAGCTTGTTCATTCTGTGAAGATGTTTCAATTTCAGAAAATTGCGATGAATATTATTCGATTGCGAAAAATAAAATTCAGCTAATTTCTAGTTTTGAGTTTTTCAATTCAAACACTAATTACTCTGTAGATCAAATCAGAATTAATTATTCGACTATAAATCAAAATTTAGGTTCACCTCACTTAGACTCGCATAAAACTGTTCTGCTACTTATTTAGCACTACGCCTTTCTATATAATCCTATAAAACTTTAACAATAATTTATTAGCTCAAAACGGAGACACTATGCTCTTTAGAAGTGTATTAATTCTAGGGTTGTGTGGTTCGGTATTGTCTACCATCGCACAGCAGATAAATGATTCAGTAGAAACTGATCAAAAAAAAATTACGATTGAAGAAGCAGTTGAAACTACATTAAATAACAATCCAAATTTAACAGCATTTAAATATGAGATTAAATCTTTGGAGAAAATAAAAATTCAAGCCGGGTTAATTCCAAATCCTGAAGCTGGATTTGAAATGGAAAACTTTTTCGGTGGAAAAGAGTTGAACGGATTTCAGGGAACTGAGTACACTATTGCTGCTAGCCAGTTGTTTGAACTTGGCGGTAAAAGAGGCAGCCGTGTAAACCTTGCGGATAACGAGATTAATTCAGCACTTGGAAACTACGAATTAATTAAGATTGATTTGATTGCCCGGGTTAAGACGGCTTTTATTAATCTATCTGAAGTTCACAGCCGGATACTGCTGCAGCGAAAATTTATTCAGATAAATGAGGAAATATTAATGACAATATCTGAACGTGTAAAAGCAGGCAGAACTTCCCCAGCAGAGGAATCCAAAGTAAAGGTTGCCTTGATTAACAGCCAAATAGAATTGCAGCGACTGGAAAGAAATTATTCATCTGCACAATCAGTTTTAAATTCCCTGTTGGGGACATTTGAAAAAAATATAGTTCCTTCCACCAGTATCTTTGATAAAATTCTTATTCCACCGGATAAAGAAAATCTTTTTGCGGAATTAGACAGTATTCCAACATTGAAATATCTAAACAATGAAACCAATCTTAGGAAAGCTGAGCTTGAATTGGAAGAAGCACAGTCAGTCCCTGATATTACTGTCATTTTAGGTGCTCGTTATCTTAATGAAATTGAAACAAATGCTTTTATTGCCGGTCTTACAATGCCTATTCCGATTTTTGATAGGAACCAGGGCAATATCCAATCTGCCGAAGTAAGAATTCAGCAAATGGATGAGATTATAAGAGCACGGAAGTTAGCTGTCATTTCATCTCTTAATACGTCTTTTAATAATCTCTTTAGTGCATATAACAATTCAGTGCAATTGAGAGAAAGTATTCTGCCGGAATCGGAAAAAGCTTATGAAATTACAAGACAGGGATATTTACAGGGAAGGTTTGCGTTTATTGATTTGCTAGATGCACAAAGAACTTTGTTTGATACTGAAGCTCAATACTTGCTTGAGTTGGCGGATTACTACAAATCATTAATTGAATTAGAAAATTTAACAGGAAAGACATTTATAAAATGAAAAAGAAATTTGGAGAACCAAAAATGAATTTAATTGGAAAATTTCTGATAGGCGCAATATTCTTTTTTAGCGTTGGATGTTCTGATGATCAGAATAATGATGCTGTTGAAACAGAAGAACATCACGAAACCGAAGAACATTCTGAAGCAATAAAAATATCCGATGAAGTAATGAAAGAATTCGGAATTGAAGTTAAAGAAGCAGGACCAGGAGTAATAAAATCACATATTGATTTAACGGGTGAAATCATTGCCGAACCTTCAAGGATTTCGCATATAATTCCGCGGTTTAACGGCATAGTTAAAGAGGTATATAAAACTGTAGGCGATAAAGTTTCAAAAGGAGAAACTCTCGCAATAATAGAAAGCAATGAAAGTCTGGCGCCCTACGAAGTTCAGTCTTTGATCGATGGAACAATAATCGAAATGCATATGACACAGGGTGAATTGATTGGAAATGAAGCACACGCTTTTACTATTGCAGACCTCAATAAGGTTTGGGCTAACTTTAATATTTATCAAAAAGACCTTGGTAAAATTAAAGTTGGGCAGAGGGCAAGCGTTTCTGTTGGTTCAATGGATATTGAAGAGACGGGAACTATTTCTTATGTGAGTCCAATTGTAGATGAGAAAACAAGAACAGCTACTGCAAGAGTGATATTGAATAATCAAACCGGTAAATGGCTGCCGGGAATGTTTATAACAGCTAATGTTTATGTAAGCGAAAAAAAGTATCCGGTTGTGGTTGAAAAAACGGCATTGCAAACTTTGGAAGAGCAGGTGGTGGTTTTTGTAAAAGATGAAGATGGCGGATTTAGGCCGCAGGCTGTAAAAACAGGTAATGAAAATAATGACAATATTGAGATATTATCTGGATTAAATGCCGGTGATCAATATGTATCTAAAAATTCATTCATACTCAAAGCCGAGATTTTGAAAGAATCCTTCGGTGGCGACCACGGACACTAGGAGGAGATGAAATGAATAGAATAATAGATTTCGCAATTAAGAACAGACTTCTGATTCTTGTTCTAGGAATAATAATAATGGCTGCCGGTTATTTAAGTTATAAGCAGCTTCCAATAGATGCATTCCCGGATGTCTCACCTTCACTTGTTCAGGTTTTTACAGTTACAGAAGGATTAGCGCCGGAAGAAGTTGAAAAATATGTTACGTATCCGATTGAAGTAACGATGAACGGACTGCCGAATCTTGAAACAATAAGGTCTGTTTCAAATTTCGGGTTATCTGTAGTTAATATTTATTTCGAGGATGGAACCGATATTTATTTCGCAAGGCAATTAGTAAATGAAAGATTGACAGAAGCAAGAGAACAAATACCTGAAGGTTTTGGTGATCCGCAAATGGGACCAATATCAACCGGGATGGGTTTGGTTTTGTTTTATTATCTCGATGATACTACCGGCAAATATTCACTTGAAGAATTAAGAACAATTCAGGACTGGCTTATAAAATATCAGCTTCAAACAGTTCCGGGCGTTACAGAAGTGCTTGGTATTGGAGGATATGAAAAACAGTTTCAGGTTGCTGTAGATCCGAATGCATTACTTCGATATGATGTTACTATAAATGAAATTGTTGAGAAGATAAAAGCTAATAATTTAAATGTTGGAGCGCAGTTTATTGAAAAAGATGCTGAAGAATTTGTTGTCCGGTCTGTCGGACTAACTCAAAAAATTGAAGATATTGAAAACATTATAATTAAAGCTGAAGATGGGATCCCCATCTACTTATCTCAATTGGCGGAAGTTGAAATAGGTGGGGCAATCAGACGTGGCGTCCAAACAAGGAATGGTATTGGTGAAGTAATTTCCGGTATGGTAGTAAAGTTATACGGAACAAACTCCTCCACTGTAATTGGTGCTGTTGAAAAAAAGCTTGCTGAGCTAAATAAAATACTTCCTGAAGGAATCAGAATAGTCCCATATTATGAACAAAAATCTCTTGTAGAATCTGCGGTTACAACTGTGACCGATGCGTTATGGCAGGGAATAATTTTGGTTGTAATTATTCTGATGGTTTTTATGGGATCACTACGTCCAAGTATTGTTGTTGCATTATCAATACCATTCGCAATTCTCTTTGCTTTTATAGGGATGAGTTACTTTAATATTTCAATAAATCTTATGTCCTTCGGCGGTTTGGCTATTGCAATAGGAATGATGGTGGATGCCACTATTGTTTTAGTTGAGAATGTTGACAGATTAAAAAGAGAATCATCAAAAGAAGAAAACTTCATTCATATTATAGCGGTTGCAAGCAAAGAAGTAATCAGACCAATAACTTTTGCTATAGTAATAATTATTGCTGTCTTTATACCTTTGTTCACACTTCAGGGAGTTGAAGGAAAAACATTCAGTCCCCTCGCTTACACTATTGCACTTGCAATGCTGGGTTCATTAATATTTGCGATACTTATTGCCCCGGTTCTATCCTCATATCTGATGAAGAGAACTAAGAGAGAATTGAAAAAGAGTAAGGAACAAAAAGAATTATGGATTGTAGTTCAACTGCAAAAATTTTATGAACCTTTAGTAAGATTTTTTGTAAGAAGAAGAATAACAGCAATAGTATTAGCTTCCGTAATATTATTATTCGGAATAATAATTTTCCCGCAGCTTGGCTCCGAATTTACGCCTACCTTGCAGGAAGGTACAATTGTAATGAGGATGTCAATGGCACCCTCAATATCATTAACTGAAAGCACCAGATTAACATTAATTGCAGAAAGAAGATTAATGAAAATACAGGAGGTAGCGGGTGCCGTTACAAGAATAGGAAGAGGTGAAGTAGGTGCTCATACAGATCCAATAAACAGTGCAGAAATGTATATTCTTCTAAAGCCGAAAGATCAATGGCGGCAGGATATGAGTCAAACAGAACTTGAGGAAATTATCCGTGAGGAATTCGGAGAAATACCGGGTGCGCTTGTAAACTTTACTCAACCGATTCAAATGACTGTTGATGAGCTTCTTGAAGGTGTAAGAGCAGAATTAGCAATAAAATTATTCGGCGGTGATCTTGAAGTTTTAAAGAATGAAGCTGAAAAAATTGCATCGGTTATCAGAACTGTAAAAGGAGCAGAGGATGTTCAGGTTGACCAGGTAACCGGCGCACCTCAGCTAAAAATTATGGTCGACAGGCATAACATAGCTCGTTACGGAATAAATGTAGAAGATGTTCAACAGGTAATTAGAACAGCGGTTGGCGGTGAAACTTCCGGACAAATATTTGAAGAAATAAGAAGATTCGATATACTTGTCCGCTTCACGCCGGAAGCACGATTAACAGCAAGCGCTATTGGGGAAATACTTATTAAAGCACCCGATGGGACAAACGTTCCATTAAGTCAGCTTGCAGAAATAGAAGAAGTAATAGGACCAAGACAGATTACCCGCGAAAACAACCAGAGGTTTATAACTATACAGGCAAATGTTGTCGGCAGAGATATAGGCTCATTTGTAGAAGAGGGGCAGCAATTAATTGAATCAAGCGTCAAACTTCCGCCTGGTTATCTTGTAACTTGGGGCGGACAGTTCAGACTTCAGCAGGAAGCAAATGCGAGATTTGCAGTAGTTATCCCTATTACGTTACTTCTAATATTTTTATTACTTTTTTTTAATTTTAGATCTGTCAAAAACTCACTGCTCATTCTTTTGAATATCCCTCTTGCACTTGTAGGCGGTGTTGCTGCATTATGGATATCAGGTCAAAATCTTTCTGTTCCTTCTTCTGTAGGTTTTATTGCTCTTTTCGGAATTGCACTTGAAAATGGAATGATACTGGTTACCTATTTTAATCAGTTAATGAAAGAAGGTCTAAAGGTAGACGAGGCATCTGTAAAAGGAGCTTTACTAAGAGTAAGACCGGTATTGATGACAGCATTGACTACAGCACTTGGTTTAATTCCATTATTGTTCGCAGCAGGAACAGGTAGCGAAGTTCAAAGACCTCTTGCAACAGTTGTAATTGGAGGATTGTTCACTTCAACAATACTTACATTGTTGGTTCTGCCGGCTTTATATAAGTGGTTTTCAATTAAATACGAAAGTGGAGCGATGTAAAAGCCATAAAGATGGCAAATGGTAAATTGAAGATGGAAAATGTAACAACAAAATCAACAGTAAAATGTCCCTTTTGTGACTTTGAAAAAGAAGAAGAAATGCCTTTAGATGCTTGCGTTCACTTCTATGAATGTGAATCGTGCGGGAAGATATTAAAGCCTAAGAATGTTGATTGTTGTGTATTTTGTTCTTACGGCAGTGTTAAATGTCCACCAAAGCAATTAGAAGAAATTAGATTTCAATAATCATTCATTGAGGAATAATATGAAAGAAATAAAAGCAATTATTAGAGATTTCAAACTGGATGCAGTAATAACCGAGCTTAATAAAATAGAAGGTCTGCCTGGCATTACAATTTCGGAAATAAAAGGATTTGGTAAATCAAAAGCTAAAGATGAACAAGATAAAATCAGCGAAGGATTACACGAGTTTGTGCCAAGAGTTAAAATTGAATTAGTTGTTCATAATAATATAGTTGATCATGTCGTAGATACTATTCAACGAATAGCGCACACCGGAAATCCCGGTGATGGTAAAATATTTGTAACTGAGGTTAGTAACGTTGTTAAGATTAGAACGAATGAAAGAGGTGAAGAAGCAATATAATGGAAGATGATAGATGGGTGATGTAAAATGTTAAATCACAGATTGATTGGAGCGAAATCCCTTTAGGGATGAAATATTTATAGAAATAAGCTAACAACCTAAAAGATTTAAATCCCGTAGGGATGATTTATAAATGTTAATGGTTTATGGAAAATGAGTAATTTCAGATCAAGCGTAGTCTATAGCTTCCTTCTAATAATAATTTCTGGCAGAAGCTTAATAGCTCAGCAAGATGAGCAAAACTTAGTAGTAGAAAGTTACTTGGATGATGTGCAAATATTTTACGCAAGCGTCCTTGAAAACGACAGCACGAATTACGATGCACTTACAAATCTTGGAGTTATTTATCAGCAAAAAGGAGATTTGAAAATATCTCTTGACTATTTTGAGAAAGCAGTAAAGTTTCATCCTCAAAAAGCAAGAGCATATCATAACCTTGGCATTCTCAATAACATAATTGGAAATCTTGATGGAGCGGTTGTAAATCTTAACAAAGCTGCTGAACTTGATTTGAATAATCCAAACTCAATCAGACAGCTTGGGATTATTTATCTGCAGAATGAAAAGTATGAAAAAGCGATTGAATCATTTAACGATGCTTTGGGTAGAGATAATCTGGACACAGAAAGTTACCTTGGCAAATCAATAGCTTACTGGTCGCTTAAAAGTTACGATAAAGTTCTTAATGTAATTAGAGAAATGCAACAGCTTGATTTGCGGTTCAATCGTATGGAACTGCTGATTGCAGATGTTTACTTTAAGAAAAAAGAGTATGAGAAAGCAATGGAGTATGCAAAAATAGATGAGGTTGAAAACTCATCGCAGCCGGAAGGTCATTATCTGCTTGGTGTTCTTTATGAAATCAGCGGAGAGAAAGATAAAGCAGAGTTTGAATTTAAAGAGGCAACTGTGATTACTCAGCAAAATCCCCAAGCGAATTTAGAACTAAGTATTAATATTTTTTTAAATACACAAATAAGATAAACAAATGAAAGTGGTTATGAGTAATTTGTCTAAAATAACTTTCCCGCTGATGAATAGAATAGCAAGAAGTAAAGGGGAAAAAATATTAAGTGGAACCGTTCTATTAGCTATAGCGATTAGTCTTATTCACTTCTTAACTTTCTCCCAGGAAGAAATATATCTCGACTTTCTGCACCAGCTTTTAACAAAACTGTATTTTCTGCCGGTACTTTTAGCTGCCTTATTCTTAGGTAAAAAAGGAGCAATAAAGCTGGCGCTTATAGTTTCCATATTATATCTACCTCACTCTATAAACACCGGAATTTTTTCAAAGTTTTATGTTGCGGAAAATCTTTCCGAATTAATACTAATCTGGGCAGTAGGAATAATAGCCGGCGTGTTGATAGATAAATTAAAAAAAGTTCAAGTTGAAAAAGCACGGTTGGCTGCTTTAGAAAAAGTATCAGCAGTAATAAATGTTGTCAATAAAGATATAATGAATGATTATTCTGCTTGTTCAGGTTTAACAAAATCACTTACAAGCATTTATAATAACGGCGACGGAAATTCTTTCACTGTAAAATTGTTGTCTGAAAAATTAGAGCGTTTGGGTGCACATATCTCTCATCTATCTAATCTTGCAGCGCCGAAACCAATAAAGAAAACTAAATACAATTTTTTCCATCTTGCTAAGAAATGTGTGAATGAAATTATACTGAACAATCCCGGTTATAATGTTTCCTTTATGAGTGGAACAAAACTGCCGCCGGTTTATATGGATGTAAATCAGATTGAATTTGCAATAAAACAAATTTCACATAGTTTCATAAAACAGAACGCTTGTAATAAAAAGCTTGTAGTATCCGCAGCAAAAAATAATCAGGTGGTCAAAGTATCTTTAACGCTTAATGGGAAGAAAAAATCTCTGGAGAATAAAAATGTAGAAGTGTTTGATTTAGTAGCTGACCCAGAGAAAGGATATTCCTTTACACTCGCTTCATCTATTATAAGATCGCACGGCGGAGACGTGGAATTTAATACTAATGAAGACGGCATCAGGTCAATCCATTTTAATTTGCCTATTAATGAAGATTACTATGATAAAACATAAAACTAATTTTATCCTAATTTCTTTATTTTCTGCCCTGCAGTTTGAATTGTATACTAAAATTTTGTTGTTGAAGTAAAAATTATCAAGGTGAATAAATGAAAATATTCCCAAAGAGATGGAGTCCCACAAAATTAATATTGCCGGCAATCTTTGCCGTAGCTATTGTAATAATATACTTTACCTATTTTGCACAAACCGATGAGATTGGTTCCTTTAGTAAATATAGCACAGGCAGCGAGATTAACCAGGCAATAAATGTAGCTATAGTTAAATCGAAAGATTTTGAAAGAGATGGAAGCGGCAATGTTATTTCCTTTTATGCAAGAGACAAAGATAATGTTGAAGTGAAAGTTACCTCGCACGAACCAATACCAGCAGAAATTCTTAATGCTGAAGTAGTTGAAGTGTTAGGGCATATGCACGAGAGTAGTATTACTGCTGCTAAAATTTCTATTATCAGCAATTAAATTAAGATTTATTAACGAGAATGAAATGAAAAAATATGAACTAAAAAATATTGACTGCGCTTCTTGTGCAACAAAAATAGAAGATGGTCTTTCTAAGATGCCGGAAGTAAAATTTGTATCGGTGAATTTTGCTAATTCAACTTTACAGATTGATGCCCCGGATATAGAGAAAGTAAAGCAAAGAATCAAAGAACTTGAGCCGGAAGTTGAAGTAGTTGAACCGACGGAAGAACTCCCTCCTAAAATTAAAAAGCCAGCCTTAAAAGATGAATTAGCTGAAAACAAATTTGAACTTTTCAGAATCGGTTTTGTTATTGCCCTTTTAATACTTGGAATTGTTTATGAAGATTTAATTCATCACACACAGTTTAGATGGGCTGAATATCTAGTGTTTGGCACAGCGTACTTATTCAGTGGTTGGGTCGTATTAAAAGGTGCTTTCAGAAGTATTACAAAAGGAAAAGTTTTCAATGAACATTTTCTAATGACAATTGCAACGCTCGGTGCTTTCGCAATTGACGAAATGCCGGAAGCTGTTGCAGTGATGTTGTTTTATGTCGTTGGCGAACTATTCCAGGATATTGCAGTAAACCGCTCAAGAAAGTCTGTTAAAGCTTTATTGGAAATAAGACCGGATTATGCAAATCTTAAAGTTAATGGTGATATAAAAAGAGTTTCGCCAACCGAAGTTCATCCGGGACAAATAATTGTTGTAAAGCCGGGAGAAAAAATTCCTTTGGACGGTATAATTAAAGAAGGAAATTCGTTTGTTGATACTTCCGCTTTAACAGGTGAATCAGTTCCAAGAGCAGTGAAAGTTAGCGAAACAATTTTAGCCGGAATGCTCAATAAAAGCGGTATGCTCACAATTGAAGTAACAAAAGAATTCGGTGAATCATCCATCTCAAAAATTTTGGAATTAGTAGAGAATGCAAGCAGCAAAAAAGCTGAGACAGAAAAATTTATAACCACATTTGCACGATACTACACGCCAGTTGTTGTATTCGGCGCTTTGCTTCTTGCGGTAATTCCGCCGTTGTTTTTTGCAGGACAAACTTTTACAGACTGGATTTATCGGGCACTTGTTGTGTTGGTAATTTCTTGCCCTTGTGCATTAGTAATCAGTATTCCGCTTGGATACTTTGGCGGGATCGGCGGAGCTTCCCGCCGGGGTATTTTAGTGAAAGGTTCAAACTATCTCGATGCACTTACAAAAATTAAAACGGTTGTATTCGATAAAACCGGAACGCTGACTAAAGGTGAATTTAAAGTTGCTGAAATAATTTCTGCTAATGGATTCAAAGAAGAAGAGATCCTAAAATATGCCGCTTATGCAGAAGCAAACTCAAGTCATCCTATTGCTAAATCAATTTTAGATGCTTATGGAAACAATATTCGGCAAAGCCAAATAAACGAGGTAAATGAAATTTCAGGTCACGGCATAAAAGCAAAAGTAAATGCCGATGAAATTATGGTTGGAAATGATAAGCTGCTTCATCTGGAAAATATTGAACACGACAAATGTGATATTGCAGGAACAGTAGTTCACGTTGCGATAAATAAAATATATGCGGGCTACATAGTAATATCCGATACATTAAAAGATGAAGCAATTGAAGCAATCAATGAACTTCATAGATTAAAAGTAAATACCGTTATGCTTACCGGCGATAACAAAAGCGCAGCAGAAATTTACGCCAAGAAACTTGGCATAAAAGAATTTTATTTTGAGCTTCTGCCGGAAAACAAAGTTGAACATATCGAAAAATTGCTAAGTTCAACCAAAGATGGAAAAGTTGCATTCGTTGGTGATGGAATCAATGATGCACCGGTAATTGCCCGTGCCGATGTTGGAATTGCAATGGGAGCACTCGGTTCAGATGCAGCGGTTGAAACTGCGGATGTTGTACTGATGACAGATTCGCCGATGAAAGTCGTTGATGCAATAGAAATAGCGAAGCGAACAAGAAGGATTGTTTGGCAAAACATTGGCTTTGCAATGGGAGTAAAATTATTATTTATTCTTCTCGGCGTATTTGGGATTGCAACGATGTGGGAAGCTGTCTTTGGCGATATGGGCGTTGCGATAATTGCAATATTAAATGCTATGAGAGTGATGAAGATCTAAATTATAATTCCGCCTAAAACTACATTGATGGTTTCGCCCGGATTTATCCCAATGGCGGTGTCAACATCAGCAGGTGCTGAAGTGCAGAGACCACTTGCTACTGTAGTAATTGGCGGATTAATTACATCAACATTATTAACTTTGGTTGTCCTGCCAACTCTATTTTGGTGGGTGGAAGAAAGAAAAATAAAACATTCAATTAATGAAAGTTGAAATAGAGTATAAGTTATCAATTAAATCATAATCTATAATGGGTAGTGAATGAAAAGACGAGACTTTATTATCAAATCTGCTCTGGCTGGTGCAGCGATATCAACGTATCAATTATTTCCATTTAGTGGAATAAAAAAAATAAATGGTGTTGGAAATCCTTTGCGTTTTCCACCGGAACTTCAATCTGGAGAATCATTAATATTCAACTCAGCAAATGTTGAGGTTTGGCCCGGAACGACAACTCAGATTTTAGGCTTGAATAATTCTTATCCTGCACCAACTATTCGAATTCAAAAAGGCGATAACTTTTCCGTGCTGTTTGAAAATCAGTACACAGAAGAAGCAACAATTCACTGGCACGGGTTGCTTGTACCGGAATTAATGGATGGTCAGCCAAAAGATGCCGTTCTACCTGGAAACAATTACACATATTCATTCCCGGTATTTCAAAAAGCAGGAACTTACTTTTATCATTCGCATGCTCATCATCTAACAGCTAAACATGTCTACAAAGGTTATGCAGGATTTTTTATTGTTGAGGACGATGATGAACTTCAGTACGGTTTGCCGACAGGTGCATACGATATTCCATTACTAATTCAGGATAGACATTCTGTATACCAACCGCAGTTCACGTACTCGCCAACGATGATGGACAGAATGATGGGTTATCTCGGTGATGTTCCTTTAATTAACGGAACTCCCGAAGCCTTTTTCGAAGTCCAAAAAACACTTTACAGATTCAGATTGTTAAACGGATCCAATGCAAGAGTTTACAAAATTGCTTTTTCTGATAACTCACCATTCTGGGTTGTAGCAACTGATGGAGGTTTGAAAGACGAAGCTGTTCAAATGAATGGTTTATTTCTTTCTCCCGGCGAAAGAGTAGATATTCTTTTTGATTTTTTCCCATACAGTATCGGAAACTCTGTAACATTGCAATCGCAGGCTTTCAGTGGAGTAGGAAACCAGGGAACACAATTGGATCTTTTAAGATTTGATATTGTTGGAAGTAATTCATCAGGTGGAATAGTTCCTCAGAATCTTCAGATAATTAATTATTATAATATCAATGATATAACAGGCACACGAAATTTCGTCCTTAGCCAATCAGGTATGGGTTCGGGTATGCACAGGATAAATGGGTTAACTTATGATATGAACAGGATTGATGAAGTAATTCCTTTTAATCAACTTGAAGAGTGGAAATTCATAAATAACACCAACAACTTTCATCCGATGCACGTTCACGGTGTTTTGTTCCAGGTTTATTCTAGAAACGGAAATACTAATCTTTCTCCTAATGATAAAGGATGGAAAGATACTGTGCTCGTAAATCCGAATGAGACAGTACAAACTCTTGTTAGGTTCAACGATTATTCAGGAATCTATTTACTGCATTGTCACAACCTTGAGCACGAAGATGACGGGATGATGCTTAACATTCAGATTGACGCACCAACAAAATTTGAAGATGAACAATCCTCACCAGATACTTTTGAACTGTATCAGAATTATCCGAATCCGTTCAATTCTTCAACAAAAATTTTTTACAGGCTCAATAATCAAAATCAGAAAGTTGTACTATCAATTTATGATGTTAACGGAAATCTGATTGAAAAATTATTCAATGGAGTTCAGTCTGCCGGGACTCATGCCATAAATTGGAATGCATCAAACTGTTCAAGCGGAACGTATTTTGGCAAACTGACGGTTGATGGGTTGGTGAAAACAATTAAGTTAGTATATCTGAAATAAGGTGCAGCGAACAGTAATTTTATTTTTGTTAAAGTATTCTGTTACAGTTTAAGTAGTCCAATCATTTTTTTGTTAGCATCTTCATCATCTAATGTTTATTAAAAATTTTATTAGCCGATAGGTCTTTTATTATTGATATATTGAATTAAAGAGGAATCTTATGCATAATCATTCACTCCGTATTTGGCAGCACGATCATGTCTTCGGGCAGGATCAAATTAAAACCGGTGAACGAAAAACTATGCTTGTAATCGCTATTACCGTAACAATGATGGCTATTGAAATAGGAGCTGGCATTCTATATGGTTCTATGGCTTTGCTTGCTGATGGACTCCACATGGGTTCACATGCTGCTGCATTGGGAATAACTGCTTTTGCATATTTGTATGCACGTAAGCACGCTCACGATACAACATTTATTTTTGGAACCGGAAAAGTAAATGCTCTTGCCGGTTTCAGCAGTGCGATACTCCTTGTATTTTTTGCATTAGTAATGGCGTGGGAAAGTATTGATCGGCTTTTCAACCCGGTTGTAATTATTTTTAATCAGGCAATTGCTGTTGCGGTTATAGGTTTAGTTGTAAACGCAGTAAGTGTTTTTATCCTTGGAGAATCTAAGCACGAAGAAGGCGAACACCATCACACTCACTCTCACCACGATCACAATTTACGTTCTGCTTATCTTCACGTGCTTGCAGATGCATTGACTTCGGTGCTTGCTATTATTGCGCTTTCTGCTGCAAAGTTTTTTGGCTTTATCTGGATGGATCCTTTGATGGGCATCGTAGGTGCTATCTTAGTATCAAAATGGTCTTGGGGCTTGCTTAGAGATACAAGCCGGACTTTACTTGATAAAGAAGTTTCCAAAGAGATTCAGGATCATATAAAAGAAGCAATTGAAAAGAAAGATGATAATAAAGTTGCCGATCTGCATCTCTGGTCTATCGGACCGGGAATTTATTCCGCAGCCATTTCTGTTGTTACAGATAATCCCAAATCACCAAATTATTATAAAGAGTTATTGCCGGAAGTTGGAATAGTTCATACTACTCTCGAAGTGCATAGATGCGATCATTAAATTAATCCTAAGAAGATTCTTTGTCAAATGGTGAAAGCTGATAATTCTCAATCTTGCTGTAAAGAGTCGGAAGTGAAATTCCAAGAATTTTGTGTGCCTTGTTTTTGTCCCACTTAACTGCATCGAGGATATTTTTAATATGTTTTTTTTCATTCTCAGCTAGCGAGATAAACTGAACATCCTCTTTAATTTCTCCGGGTTCAGGTCTTCTTAAGAGAATATTTTCTTTATTAAGAATATCATCACTTGAAAGAACAACAGCCTGCATCAAAGTGTTTTCCAATTCCCTTACATTACCGACCCAGTAATGATTTTTTAACATTTCCATTACATCTTCAGGCACTTTAGAAACATTTTTATGAAGCTCCTTATTGATCTTTGCAAGAAAGTGACTTACTAATAATGGGACATCATCTAATCGTTCACGAAGAGGAGGGAGATTAATTGATACTACTTTTAACCTAAAATATAAATCCTCTCTGAAATTACCGTCGCGAACAAGCTGATTTAAATCTTTATTTGTAGCTGCGATGATCCGGGCTTTCATAGGAATTAAAGTCTCGCCTCCTACACGTTCAAATTCTTTTTGCTGTAATACCCTTAAGAGTTGCACTTGTAAATTAGGAGATATTTCGGAAATCTCATCAAGAAAAATTGTGCCTTCGCCGGCAAGTTCAAATTTACCTTTTTTATCACGTATTGAACCTGTGAACGCACCTTTTACGTGTCCGAACAATTCACTTTCAAGCAGAGATTCAGTAAGGGCGGTGCAGTTAACAGGGATGAAGGGCTTTTCTTTAGTAATACCGCTGTAATGAATTGCTCTTGCGACAAGCTCTTTACCTGTTCCGCTTTCACCTTCAATAAGAACTGTTACACGGCTTGTAGTAGTTTGTCCTATCTTCTTATAAACATCTTTCATAACAGAAGCTTTGCCGATCAGAGTATTTTCTGATCGATATTCTTCTGTTTCAACAGAAATAAACGAATCAAGCTGTTCACTCATCTTCTTATTTTCCAGCGCTCGGTTTATTGTGATTTTAAGCTTATCAATTTCCAAGGGTTTTTCAATATAATCGTAAGCACCTTTCTGCATTGCTTTAACTGTGCTGCTCATATCATCAAATGCAGTTATCATTATGACGTGAATGTGGCTGTCAATCTCTTTTATTTTTTTTAAGACTTCAAAGCCATCTGCATGTGGCATTTTAATATCGGTTATTACTAAATCAGGAATTTCCTTTCTTGCTGTTTCAATTCCTTCAATGCCATTCTCTGCAGAAAAAACTTTATAATTCATTTTCCGCAGATAACTGGTTAATGTTTTCCGGATAGATTCATCATCATCGATAACGAGTATTTTATTCATATTTATCCAAATAATTTACTTTATCAAAATTTTGTATGCCATTGAACGGTAATATAATTTCAAAAACAGTTTTCCCTGATTCTGAACTGACAAGTTTAATAGATCCTCGATGTTGTTCAATGATTTTTTGTGCTATTGCCAGACCAAGTCCGGTGCCCGAAGATTTAGTTGTGAAAAATGGCTCGAATACTTTTAGCTCTGATTTTATTCCATTACCGCTATCAATAACTGAAATCTTAATATGATTCCTTTCTTTATCAAAAGATGACTTCAATTCGATTTTACCATTGCTGTTTATAGCTTCAATCGAATTGTCAATTAAATTTAAGAATACCTGAGTTAGTTTATCCATATCTGCCGTTAGACTAACTTTATCCACATTATTAAATAGCGAAATGTTTTTGTCCTTTAATTTATTCTGAAACTGGTGCTTAATCGTTTCAACCATATCAAATAAATTAAATACAGAAATATCCAATTCCATTTGTCTGGAAAATTGCAAAACATCTTTAACTAAATTATTCAGCCGATTTATTTCAGTCTGGATAATTGCAAGATTCTCCTTTTCATCTGGGTTTAATTTTAGATCTTCTGCGATTATATCTGCATTCATTTTTATTGAAGTTAAGGGAGTTTTAATTTCGTGGGCGAGAACGGCAGCCATTTTACCGAGCGCTGCAAGCTTCTCTGATTTGAACAACTGGTCTTCTAACTTTTTTTGTTCGGTAATATCAACTTCAATAAACAGATAGCCGTTAAACTTGTTCCCGGCTGTAGATGGAGTAACATATATTAAAAGAATTTTATCATCGTAATTTAGTTCGCCTCTGAATTTGGAATATAATTTAAGTTCATCCGTTATTGTTTTAAAATATTCATTAAACTCACCTTTAAACTGAATATTCGCTAAATTTTCATTTATTACAGAGCTCCTTTCTATTTTAACTATTTGGCAAAACTGCTGATTAGCCTCTATTATCTTGAAATCTTCAGCCACAATAGCAATAGCTGTGGAGGATTCTTCGAAAGCATTAAGCAGAAGAGAAATTCTGTCTTCCTTAGTTTTCAATTCAAAGGAATTATTTTTTAACGTATCAGACATATTATTAAAAGCTTCCGTTAATTCTCCAAACTCATCATTAGAAGAGAAGTCAATTTTAATACCATAATTCCCATTCTCTATCTCGTGAGCTTTATTCTTTAATATCTTTAAAGGATTAGAAATGATTTTTACAATTACAAAAGCTATAATTATGCTGACAATTAAACCCCCAAATACGCTGATAGAAAATAATCTGTATAGCTCACGGTTACTTTCCGGCTGGAAAATAAATCTCATTAAAGGAACCTGCACCAATAAAATTATGATAGGTACAAGTACAAGCGCACTAAGTATAATTTTTTTTGTTATACTGAAATTGTGAATTCTTTGCATTGAAGCCCTGAACATATCATACCTATTTACAGCTACCGTTGTAAAAAGAATAACTCCTGCAAAAAATGAAAGTGGACTGATTTCTACTAAGTAATAAAAGCCAAGATACCAGGGAAGGAATATTCCGAATACAAAAGAAGCAAGATTGGTAATTATCAGCCCCAGAAACAGCATAAGTATTTGTTTGCGTTGTGCTGAATCGCCTTCTTTATAATACTTACTAATAAGCCAGTAAAAGTTAAGAGCAATTAAAAATGCATACCATAGAAGAAATACTGGATAAGCAGTAGAATATTTAACAGTGAAGGAAGACCCGTGTGCGTGTGATTCCTCTATGAAATAACCACTCCACAATAAACCCAAAAGAACAACTGAAGGAATTATTATCAGCAGACTTTTGAAAATTCCTATTCTATGTGGTTCGGGAAAATTCCAGGTAAAGAAAGTTACAGTAACTATAATCATTAGAAGAAACGAATGACAGGAGTTATCCAGTATAGTAACGTTCGCTGAATGCATTATTAAAAAATGGAAAGCATGAGATATTAAATAACCAATTACTAAAAGCAGAATAAGAATGAATAAACGGCTTTTGATAGAGTTACGATTTCTTGAGTATATAATTACTATCAATCCAATAGCAGCGAGAAGAGTAGAGGTTAGAAAAATAGTCTGGGTCAAGTCAAGATCAAAGATTGAATGGGTTAGTATAATTGTTAAATTGCTTAATTGTTTAATTGCTGTAATCATTATTAAAAATCTTAAATATTTTTAAACTTCTTAAAACTTTTTCCTATCGAATATCAGTTTATCATTTTTTTAGCCACTTTGATTAGGGGCACACATCTTGCTTTTTTCTTAAATGAGTATTATTAAAATAAAACATTACGGTGCAAAAGTGAATAACAAAAGCAATTCTTTAAGGGATCCGGTTTGCGGCAAAAAGATTAATCCAAACAAAGCTTATGCTAAAGTGAAATACGGGAAAGAAACATATTTCCTTTGCTGCCCGCTTTGTCAGGCAGAATTTGAGAAAGATCCCAAAAAGTTTATTAACAATTTAAGTAAATGATAACGGAGATTATTTATTATGAAAAAGTTGGAACCATATCCGATTGCAAGTGCATTGTTTTACATCTTTACCATCTTATATGTAGTGTGTATTGGTGTAAAGCTTATTCTTGTAAGCACTGGTATTGATGGCTTCTGGCATATGCATAAAATCTGGGAGATAATTCTGCCGTGGTTCGGCGGATTAGATTCATTAAGCATTGTTATTGGTCTGCTCGAAGTTTCTCTTGGCTCGTATTTAATTGGTTATATAGTTGTTCCCGCCCATAATCTTCTGGCAAGAAAAAAAGTAAGCGAGCATAAGATAGAAGTAAAACCAGTTATTGTAAGATTTAAAACTCTGTTTTTAACATTTGTGGTCTATGTTTCAATACTCTTCACCCTTTGCTTAGTATATGATTTAATTGTTCCCGTCGAATATCAAATGCTTGGCTTATGGAAGTTGCTTATTCCAGGCTTTACAGGATTAAATTTTGTCAGCTATCTGATTGGGCTTGGTGTTATTCTTATTTACAGCGCATATACAGCTTTTATCTTTTCTAAAACACTTAACTACTTTGAAAAATCAGAATTAAAAAAATCTGAGAAAAAATCTATTATCCAAGTAGATTTTTCGACTGAAGTGTTAAGAGGTAAAAAATATGATGAAAAATATTTCGGGGTTGCAGCAGGTATTTTTACAACAGCTATTTTTATTCTTGCAGCAATAAAAATGATTTTCTCCGGTGAAGATTATTCTACATTAGTTAAACCCCTTATTCCTTTCTTCAGTTCAGTAGATGTAATGAATATAATTGGTGGAATTGCAGTTTCGTTTTTATGGGGATGGGTATTAGGTTACTTCTTTATGGTATTCTACCATTGGTTTGATAAGAAGTTTAATCCTAAGCAAACGAATGCTTAAGGATCACCAAAATGACTAAAAATCTAAAACCATTTTCAATAATTTTTCTACTCTCGCTTTCTACTTTAAGTTTTGAAATAATCCTCGCAAGAATATTTTCTTATGCGCTTGCATATCATTTTGTTTTCATAATAATTGCCTTTGCAATACTTGCACTTGCATTAGGACAGCTTTATGCTTCTCGTCTTGCGATAAAAGGTTCTCTTTCAATCACCAAATATTTTATAATTCTTCAATTGCTGTTCCCGGTAAGTATTGCTGCAATTTTTATTTTGCCTTCTGTTGAAAGCATCGGCAGTGGTTCGGTTGGTTTAATTATATACATTATTCTTGCAAGTGTTACTTTCTTTTTAGTTGGAATTATTACCGCTTCTATATTTCAATCTAACGGAGAAAAAAGCAGGACACTTTATGCGTTTGATATGATGGGTGCTGCCGGAGGTTCTTTGCTTGGTTTATTTTTACTAAACACATTTAGCATAGTTCAATCTCTTGCAACAATTCTTATTGTCTTTTCTATTGCTTCATTTCTTTCCATTCCGCTTGTTAAAAGAAAAGGATTTATTCTAACAACGGCTTCCATAGTACTCGCGTCTCTTTATCTGATTTTTTTAACTCCAAACATTGATATAAGTATAGCAAAATCGTCCGATAAAGATTTACTTCGATTAAAAAGTAATCCATCCGTTAAAACAACTACTGTTGAAAGCAGATGGAATTCTTTTGGAAGAACCGACCTTGTAAAATTTTTCTATCCCGATTCTACGACTTCAATGTCTATGTTTATTGACGGGGCTGCCGGAACGCAAGTTGTCAGTATTTCTGAATTAGAAAAAGATAAAGAAAAATTGTTTCATACCTTGATGCACTCAAATATGTTTTTTGAATTTAATTTTTTAAGAGATTCTGAAAAAGATTCTGCTTTAATTATTGGTCCCGGCGGCGGTATTGATATTGCCGCTGCTTTTTTCGGTAAAACAAAGCAGATAGATGCTATAGAAGTGAATCCTACCTTTGTTGAATTTATGAAAAAATACAACAAATCTACCTTTGCTGGAAAACCTAACATCAATGTAATTGTTGGTGAAGGAAGAAATTTTGTAAGGAATACCAAAAACAAGTATGATTTAATCTTTCTTACAATTCCTATTACAAAGGGTGGTCGCTCAACCGATTTTGTTAATCTTACCGAGAATTATTTATTCACAGAAGAAGCGTTGAAAGATTATCTGCAAATACTAACCGACGAAGGAAGAATAGTTTTTACAACGCACAACAGGGAAGAAACTTACAAGATTGTTTCAAACTACCTTGACTTACAAAATAAATCCGGTATAACTAATCCTGAAGCATCCAATTACTTTTACGTTGCAGATCAGGGAATGATGCCTTTGCTCGTAATTAAGAAAACACCTTTCAATAAAGATGAAATTGAGGAAAGACATTTTATTTCACATCAGGCAGGATTGGACAGAGGAGTTTCTTTCTTTCCCTTTACGAAGCAAATAGAAATAGATACAGTTGTACAGGGATTGAATGTTGAATGGAGTATGTTTGATAATGTTTTGTACGATATTTCCAAGAACAAATACAGCTTTCACGATGTAACTAATAAAGCTTCAATAAATCTCCACCCGGTTACAGATAACTCCCCATTCTTTTTTAATTATGAGTTTGGACTTCCGGATAATCTAAATGTTTTAATTTTTGCGGGAATAATTTTATTTGGATTATCCATTTATATGTTTAAGAAGCGGTGGGGAATGAGCATTAACATTCACAAAGAGACTGATAGTAGCAGAAAAAATTTAAGAACCTTAACTATTGTAGCTTTTCTATTAGGATTCTCTTACATACTCAGCGAATCATATCTATTCCAGGCAATGAATCTGCAATTGAATAATCCTTTGAAATCTTTTTCACTGCTGCTGTTTGCATTTCTACTAGGGAATGGAATTGGCAGTTATCTTACAAACTTTATAAAAGAAAATCGCTTGAGAGTAATATGGTTAGCTATCTTTGGAATAATTTTAATTCTTGTTGTTGAAGCATTTTTAATGTTGCCAAATTTAGAAGCAGGTGTTTCTGAATTTTATTTGTTTATTCTTGTCTTTGCACCCGCAATAATTATCGGCATTCCCTTTCCACTTTTATTAGCTGAGATGAATGAACATAAAATTAAAAATGGAATTGCAGTGCTTTTATGTATTTCAGGGATAGCAGGTTTTATCAGTTCGATCTTTACAATTTCAATTGCGATACTTGTTGGTTATAATTTTGTGCTTTATGCTGCAATTTCTTTATATATAATTTTGATAGTCACATTAGCAGCAAAAAAAATGATGCTGCAACGAACTTAGGATACGCCTTTATAAACTTTAGGAAAACTTCTCTCTCTTAAAATATTTAATAGAATTTAAATTCTTTAAAAACCAACGAGGGGGAATCCTCCATTATTCTCAAAAAAATTAAACATTTTCTTTGGCTTGCTTTTGGCATTTTAACAATCAATCTAATCAAGAAAGGAGATTTAAAATGCTTTGGATAATAATAGCAATAATAGTTGGGCTTGGAGCTTATGCCTATTTTAATTCAAGAAGTCCGAAACCGCAGCCATTAAAATCTGATTACAATCATAATCACAGTGATAACCATGATCATAAAAGCGGACATGGTTGCTGTGGGTAATTTTCAAATGTGTGATAAAAACAACACAAATAAAGACTGCAGTAAACTGAAAGGAATATGAAATGGAAAGAGGTATTGAACATTCAGGTGCATGGGCACTTGCACTCATCTTTATTGTAATAGCATCCTGGCTGTTATACAAGTATCTCGCACCCAAAACGTGGCGGGAATGGACAAGCGCTGGACTTATACAAGCTTTTATAATTGCATTGTATGCAGAAATGTACGGCTTCCCGCTTACAATTTACTTACTTGTTCGCTTTCTAGGACTAGATCGCACTTACCTTAATGCAAACCTCTGGTCCACTTTGGCTGGTGTTGGTGAAACAGGTATGATGATTTCGATGATTGCAGGGTACATACTTCTCTTTGCCGGCTTTGGTATTTTTCTTCAGGGGTGGCGGGAGCTCTACAAAGCTCATAAAGAAAACCGGATGGCAGTTGGAGGATTATACAGTATAGTACGACATCCTCAATATACCGGATTGTTTATTGCACTATTCGGTGAAGGCGTTGTGCATTGGCCTACATTGTTCTCCGTGGGATTATTTCCAATTATTGTGTTTGCATATTACAAGCTTGCACGCAAGGAGGAACAGAAGACGACTGAGAAGTTTGGGGAGGCATATCTTGAATACAAACGGCAAGTGCCAATGTTCATTCCAATGAAAGGGAAATGGAAGCAGCTTGTTGAGAATTCTAATATATCATTGAATCAAAAACCAATGGAAGAAAAATGAAATTAAAAGAAATAACATATAAAGACCGCAGCGAATTCTTGAGAGGGTTTGCAACAATTATAAAAAAAAATAATTGTGGACATAAGGATGAAAAAATAATGTTCCTATCAATAGGGAAGTATTTTGGTTTTGAAAAAGAATTCTGTGAGAATGCAGTAGAACATCTTATGATAAACAAATATATACCGGAACATCCGGCAGTCTTTTCAACCAAACCTCTTGCAGAATTTTTTGTTAGTGATGTAGCTAAAATAATGCTGCATACAAATTCTATGACTGATGCTTCTAAAGAGTGGCTGCTGAAAACTGCTGAAGCTAATAATGTTGGTTTTAGCCTATCGGAATTTGATTAAAGAAAGATTTAAACTAATTAACTGATTATCTAATAAAAAACGAGGTGTAAAATGACACATGATCCTGTTTGCGGAATGGAAATAAAAGATATTTCCAAAGCAGAAAAAACAGAGTACAAAGGAAAGACTTACTATTTCTGTACAACACTTTGTAAAATCCAATTTATCCAAAATCCTGAAAAATTTGTTGAGAAAGACAATGGAGATGAGGATAAGCATCATCAACATTAAAAAAGAATTGTTTCCAATAAATACTTGTTAAACTTTAAAAGAAGGTATGCTATGATACACAAAAAATATTCTGCCGATAAAAAAAGCTGCGAAGTTACATTTACCCTTCCGGCAAGCATTGAGACTGAATCCGCTTGCTTATGTGGAAATTTCAATGATTGGGATCCGGAATCAACCCCGATGAAGAAAAATGAAGAAGGTACTCTAACTACGACAGTAAAACTCGAAGCAGGAACAGAATATAAGTTTCGTTATTGCATTGATAATTCCCGCTGGGAAAATGATCCTGATGCAGATGGACAAATACCTAATCCTTTTGGAAGCGAGGATTCGGTAATAAAAATTTAATGATATGAAAGAAAAAGCGGTAACAGTGGTTGGTGCCGGTCCGGCTGGTTTAACAGCGGCAATTACTCTGGCTAAAAATGGCTACGATGTTAATTTATTTGAACAAAACAATGATGTTGGATTAAGATTTAACGGTGATTTTCAAGGGCTGGAGAATTGGACTGATGAAGAAGATACGTTGAAGATATTAAGCCGGATCGGCATCAAAATTAATTTCTTGTGTCATCCTTATTCGGGAAACGATGGTTTGTTTTACGGACCAAAACTTCAAAAGACTCAGGTGAATACATCACGACCGCTTTTCTATTTAATCGAACGAGGTTCTAATGATAATTCATTAGACCAGGGTTTGAGAACACAAGCTGAGGAAATTGGGGTTAATATTCTCTGGGGTCAGAAATTAGATTCGGTTGATAGTAAAACCACAATAGTTGGCACAGGACCCAAAGCTGCAGATGCAATAGCTAAAGGAATGGTATTTAAAACATCACTTAAAAATCAATTTATAGGTTTTGTTAACAATAAGATTGCTCCGAAAGCTTATGCTTACCTGCTAGTGAACAATGGGAAAGCAACTTTTGCAACCTGTATGTTTGAAGATTTTAAGAATGAAAAGCTATACTATGAAAGATCACTAAGAGTATTAAAATCTGCTATAGATATTGATGTTTTTGAGCCGAAAGAGTTTGGCGGATTCGTAAATTTTTTTAATGAACCGATCATCTCTAAGGATGATAAAATTTTATATGCGGGTGAAAATGCCGGATTCCAGGATGCACTTTGGGGATTTGGGATCAAATATGCGATGCTTTCCGGTTATTATGCTGCACAAAGTATAATTCATAAACAAGATTATTATGCTTTGTGTGAAAGGTATCTCTTCCCAAAGCTTCAAACTTCGCTGGCAAACCGGTGGTTATTTGCTCACTTATATAATCCGGGATATACTTTTGTCCTTAATAAAATGAAATCAATGGATGATGTAATTCCGGCATTAAGAAAACATTATAACTCTTCAATAAGTAAAAAAATAATTTATTCTTTAGCACGGAGATGGTATAAAACCAGATTAATTGATAAGCAGTGTATGCACGAACATTGCGATTGCGTTTGGTGCAGGCATGGCAAGCTTGCTCATGCTTCAACAGAAGTCTGTTAGTTAGATTCGGAGATAATACAATGGGAAAAAATGTTAATAAAAGTAAAAGATCGAGAAGAAATTTTCTTAAATATTTTCTTGGTGGAAGTTTTGCAGCATTTGCTTTTTCGGTTATATATCCTGTCGTAAAGTTTTTAATTCCACCTAAATCTTCTGAACCCATACCAACTTCTGTTATGGCCGGTATGGTCGGCGAACTAAAATCAAACAGCGGGAAAATTTTTAAGTTCGGAAATAAACCCGGAATTCTTATTAATACACCACAGGGGGAATTAAGAGCATTCACGGCTATATGCACTCACTTAGATTGCACTGTACAATATCGTGAAGATTTCCAACATATTTGGTGTGCCTGTCATAATGGTCATTACAATTTAAATGGAATTAATATAGCGGGACCACCACCAAGACCATTAACTCAGTACAATGTAAGTTTAAAAGAAGATCAGATTTTTGTATCAAAAGTGAGTTAGAAAAGAAAATAATGGATTCAGTTAGTTGGATAAAGGAGATGATAAAATGTCTGAAACATTAATATATATAATCATATTCGCAGCTATAATGTTTTTTATGCACAGAGGGCACGGTGCTCACGGCGGCGGCGGAATGGGCGGCTGCGGTGGTCATTCTCACGGTTCGCATAAAGGGCACGATCAAAATGAAGATGAATCTTCACAGAGCCGGGAAAAAATAAAAGATGAAAATCAGCATCATCATTGATATTTCGGATTGTGGATTTCGAATTGCGAATTGAAAATCCAACGGTATGTCTTTATGAGTAATATTATTTATCAATCAATACTTCGATGTCCTTTCTGCGCTTTTGAAAAAGAAGAAACGATGCCGGTTGATGCTTGCCAGTTTTTCTATAAGTGCACAAACTGCGAAAAGATTATAAGACCTAAAGAGGGTGACTGCTGTGTGTTTTGCTCTTATGGAACTGTTGAATGTCCGTCTATGCAGAAATAACGATTTGCAGAAAAGTGAAAAGAACAGTTAAAATGTTAATTGTCAGCATCACGACTGAATCTTGATATAAATAAGATTTTTAAAATGAAAATTTCCACCTTACTATTGTTGACCACTTCAATTGCTTACGGCATCGTTTGGTCAATTATTTATTTGCTTGTTTCTATTTTTCACGGTATGACAAGAATGTTTAATGATGATTTTATTTTTCTGATAGCAAGGTTGCTACATATTAATCTTAGCTCAGTTCTTTTAGGTTTTATTTTCGCTTTTCTGGACGGAGCCTTATTTGGTTCACTACTCGGAATTTTGCTTCTTACTATTTATAAAAAAAATCCTGATGAATAGGTTATTTTAGATAATCGATTTAGTAATTAATTCTAGTTGGATACAATAAAGGATTCTTAAAATAAAAAATAATGAAAACTAATAGTTGCTCAATAACAATATTTAGGAACTGTTTTTTTCTTTGGTAAAAATTATTAGTACCATGATAAAAAATAAGTGTATTCTGAAAGGATATTTTTAATCTAAAACAAGTAAATAGTGTGTTTCTAAATTCGATTCAGCACTTATAAAAACAAATAAATAATATGCTTGTTCAATCAATCCATAAGGAGGCAACGCTATGAGACTCAGAATAATTTCCATTGTACCTGTTTTATTGCTCATATCATTTTACATTTTATCCTGTACGAGTGAAACTGATTATGACTCAATGTTTCACGATCCTGAAGCACATGATAAAATAATGACCCAGATGATGGATAATGAAGACTGGAGACATGATTATATTGACCAAATGATGGAAAGGACTGATACCCGGCAATATATGATGCAGCAGATGTTTGATTATGTTCAACGAGATTCCCTTATGATGAAAGAAATGTATGATATGATGGCTCAGTATCCTGGTATGATGGACCATATGCAGAACTATATGAAGAGTGGTGATATGATGGGGAATCAAATGTGGGAGGGACGAATGATGGGAAGAGATAAAAAATAAATTTCTTATTAGATCCCGACGGATAATTATGCTAATCCTAATTTTAGAAAAAGAAATAAAACTGACTTATAATTTTTCAAAAGAACTTTCTTTGAAATTTAATGAAACAATTGAAAGGAGAATTAAATGAGCTATTATTATAGTAAAATTATAGATGATAGTTTTGAGAACGTTTTGCGTAAAACGGAAGTTGCACTTAAACAAGAGGGCTTCGGTATCTTAACAGAGATCGATGTAAAAGAAACATTGAAAAAGAAACTGGACGTTGATTTCAAGAAATACAAAATACTTGGTGCCTGTAATCCTCCTTACGCATATAAAGCATTGCAGGCAGAAGATAAAATTGGAACTATGCTTCCCTGTAACGTAATAGTAATCGAGCAATCTGCTAACCAAATTGAAGTGGCAGCTGTCAATCCTATATCATCTATGCAGGCTGTTCATAATGAAGATCTTCTTAAAATTGCAGAGGAAATAAAGGATAAGCTAATCGGAGTTATAGATAGTCTTCCATAAATATGAAAGAAGAATAAATTATGATATTTCTGCTATTGCCAACATTGTAATTATTCATCTATATTTTAGTTCAATGGGCTTGTATTTGAACTACTAACGGTTCTTCATACCTGTTAGAAGATTTAAACTTTCAAATTCTTAAATATTTTTAAGTTTTTTAAATCCTCCCACTAAAAAACGCTCTATTTGAATTAAAAACAAAAGTTTTTGTTGGCATTTCTATTGTCATATTATAAAACAACAATATATAAATTAAAACTAAAGGTGATATAATGTTAAAGAAAAATTTATTAGCAGTTTCTATAATTGGGCTTCTTTTTACTCTCACTTCCTCTTCATTTGCTCAAGATAATCCAGAGGAAAAGAATGAAACAAAACTGACTATGCAGCATAATGATATGGAAAAATGTATGGATAAAATTGCTGCAGACAGCACAATGAGAATGCAAATGATGGGAAAAATGATGAGTTATACTAAGGATGATGACAAAGGTATGATGCAAATGTGTAGTATGATGATGGAAAATCAGGGAATGCACAAAATGATGATGAATATGATGAATAGTGAAGGAATGATGGGAGATGGTATGATGAATCAGAAAAGTTGTTGCATGGGAAAGAAGGATGGTAATATGATGGAAGATTCAAATGAATCTATGGATAAATCTGATCACGATTCTCATCACTGAAAAAGTATAAATGAAAGAAGGACAATAAAATGTTGAAAGAAGTGAAATCCCGCTTACCTGCCGATAAGGCAGGTTTTGCGGGCATACTCGACCCAGTTTGCGGAATGGAAGTAAAATCACCATCAAAATATTTTATCGATCTTGATGGTAAAAGATATGAGTTCTGCTCGGAAGATTGCCAGAATAAATTTGCTCTCAATCCGAATGAGTATTTGGAAAAGATAAACAAGATTGAACCCTCATATAAAACAACAAGCTCTGGAATTGAAAAACTTTCCTTGCCAATCAATGGTTTGCACTGCACTTCTTGCGTTAATACAATAGAAAGAGAAATAAAGCAACTTCCGGGTATAAAAGTAGCACATGTAAACTATGCAACTGAAACTGCACACGTTGAATTTATGAACGGTGAGACTAATACAGAAGAAATAATTGGGGCAATTAAAAAAGCCGGATACCAAACCGGGCAGTCAACTCTGAAGCTTGGAATAAGAGGAATGTATTGCGGGTCGTGTGTTACTAAAATTGAAAAAGAATTAAAACAAAGCAGTGGCGTCATTTCTGCAAGTGTTGATCTCGGAACTGAATCCGCTATTATAAACTATGTTCCAGGTTTAATTAGTATTAATGAGATTAAGAACGTAATTGACAAGCTTGGATATAAAACTTTTGATACCACAAGCGTAAAGCTCGAGAAAGTAGAAGAAAAGGAAAAGGTTACCGCAGAACCGGTTGATGAGAACCAGGCTGCCCGTGAAAAAGAATATAAGACTCTGATGAAGAAATTCATTTTTGCTTCTGTTCTTTCTTTGCCTGCAATTCTTTTCAGCTATCCTGATTTATGGGGATTACCTGCGGCATTTCAAAAAGGTACTACTCTGCTGAATTACATTTGGATTGGAATGGGTCTTTTAAGTTTACCCGTTATGTTTTGGTCAGGTTCACAATTTTATACCGGCGCCTGGGCTGCATTCAAAAACCGATCTGCAAATATGCACACTCTGATTGCCACAGGTATTTCTGCCGCGTGGCTTTATTCAATCGTTGCGGTTCTGTTTCCCGGAATTTTTCCCACAGAGCAGTTGGCAGATGTTTTCTTTGATGTAGTGTTTGTTGTAGTCGCTTTGGTGGTATTGGGCATGGCTCTCGAAATAAGAGCTAAGGGAAAAAGCTCCGAAGCAATAAAAAAATTAATTGGTCTTCAGGCTAAGACTGCGAGAGTTTTACGCAACGGAAATGAGATTGATATCCCAATAGAAGAAGTTGTACTAGATGATATAATAATTGTTAGACCCGGCGAAAAAATTCCGGTTGATGGAGAGATTGTAGATGGTTCATCCACGGTTGATGAGTCAATGATTACTGGTGAATCAATTCCCGTTGAGAAACATAAAGGTGATGAAGTAATCGGCGCCTCAATTAATAAAACCGGTTCATTCAAATTTAAAGCAACAAAAGTTGGAAAAGATACCGCGCTTGCACAAATAATTCAGATGGTTGAACAGGCTCAAAGTTCAAAAGCTCCCATTCAAAGAATTGTGGATAATGTATCCGGGTATTTCGTTCCGGCTGTAATCATAATAGCTATACTATCATTTGTTACCTGGTACGTATTCGGTCCCGTTCCACAACTTATTTATGCTTTAATAGTTTTTGTTACGGTATTGGTTATTGCTTGTCCGTGTGCTTTAGGATTAGCAACTCCAATTTCATTAATGGTTGGCGTAGGTAAGGGTGCTGAAAATGGTATTCTGATTAGAAGCGGCGAAGCTCTTGAGACAGCACAAAAACTTAATTCAATTGTTCTAGATAAAACAGGAACAATCACTGAAGGAAAACCATCTCTAACCGATGTTATTACTTCAAATGGGTTTTCTGAAAATGATGTACTTAGTTTAAGCGCCAGTGTAGAAAAATCCTCGGAACATCCTTTAGCCGAAGCTATTGTTAATGGTGCAAAGGATAGGTCTTTAGAAATACTAGATGCCCAAAAATTTAATGCTGTCCCAGGACACGGCGTTGAGGCTGAAGTTAATAATCGGAAAATCTATCTCGGCAACTTAAAGATGATGAAAAAGTTTACAATTGAACTTGGAAGTTTAGAAGAACAAAGTCGAAAACTTGCAGATGAAGGTAAAACACCTATGTTTGTTGCAATTGATAATAAAGCCGCAGGTATTATTGCTGTTGCAGATATTATTAAACCTGATTCAAAAGAAGCAATTGCACATCTTAAGAAGCTCGGGCTGGAAGTTGTTATGATAACTGGTGACAACAGTCGAACTGCCAATGCTATTGGAAAGCAAGTTGGAATAGACAGAGTTCTTGCAGAAGTATTGCCTGAAGACAAAGCTTTTAATGTTCAGAAGCTTCAGAATGAAGGAAAGATAGTTGCAATGGTTGGTGATGGGATAAATGATGCTCCAGCATTAGCACAAGCGGATATTGGCCTCGCAATCGGAACCGGAACTGATGTGGCAATCGAGGCTTCCGATATTACATTAATTAAAGGAAGTCTTAAAGGTGTTGTTCTTGCAATTCAGCTTTCAAAAGCTACAATGAAAAACATAAAAGAAAATCTGTTCGGAGCATTCTTTTATAACGGACTCGGAATCCCTATTGCAGCCGGATTACTTTATCCTTTCTTCGGATTATTATTATCACCGTTAATTGCCGGTGCTGCTATGGCATTCAGTTCAGTAACAGTTGTAACTAATGCAAATCGTTTAAGAAGATTTAAAGCCAAACTGTAGTAAGGAGATCGAAAATGCTACTTGATCAAATATTAGTAATTATTGGAGGACTCGCCCTATCAACCTGGGTCGCTTGGTACTTCTGGTTCTCGGAAAAAGAAGCTGTAAAAATTCAAACTGCTGAAGGAGGAATCCAGGAAGCAGTAATAAAAGTTAAAGGTGGTTATACACCGGATGTTCTGATATTCGAAGCCGGAAAACCTATTAAGCTAAATTTTATCCGTGAAGAAACTGCTGCCTGTAGCGAAGAAGTTATTTTTTCAGATTTGAATAAGAAAGCAACTTTAACTCCTTTCAAAACTATTCCAATAGAGTTGAATATTGATAAACCCGGCGAGTATGGTTTTCAATGTGGGATGGGTATGCTTAAAGGAAAACTAATAATTGAGTAAATTTTATAAAATAGAATAGAAAGAGATGATGAAATGAGAAATAATGTTAACACAGAAGCAATTTATGGTTTTGAAAAAGAGATTTATAATAATCTTTCCGTTTCTGAAAAGGAAGAATCAATTAGTGGCTCATGGAATTTTGATAATGAGGTGGGTCAATTTAAAGCACATGTTAAGAGTGAATTTGGAAATGCTATAATGCTCTCTGACAACAAAACATCTTTAGGTGGTAACGGAGTACAACCCTCCCCAATGCAGTATATACTTTTTGGAATAGCCTCAGGTTTTGTGGGTGCCTTAGTAAACAAAGCAGCATTAAACAATTATCATATACAGGACATAAAAGTTAAAGCTGTTGCTTCAACAAATTATGATATGTTTTTTAGTATAGAAGAAAGGAACCCGGTTGAGAAATTAACAATAACTGCAAATATATATTCAGATGAGGATGTTCATGGACTATTAAAGTTAAAGAATGATATAATGGATTGCTGCCCACCATTATCTTTAATTAAAAAAGATAACATTGAAGTTATTATTAATGTAAGGAAGTCTTCGTAACTAAAGGAACCTGAGAGTGGAGATGATAAAATGGAGAATGACCTTAAGAATAAAAAAGTAATTCGTTTTGACGAATGGGAAAGAGATCCGGTTTGTGGAGAGCGAATAAGAATTTCTGAAGCAAAAGGATTTACTCTTTACAAAAATGCTCGATACTACTTTTGCTGTAAGATTTGTAAAAAGACATTTGATGCAAATCCATCAGAATATTCAGATAAAGAGGAGGGCTCATACGATCCCAAAAATAAAAATGATTTTATAGATGGAAGATTCAGAATTCTTTAAATAACCACTAGAAATGAATTCGACAAACATTAATAGCGCTGCAAAAAGTTTTGATGAGTTAATTCATCTAGTTAAAAAAGCAATTTTTTTTAATGAGGATGAAGAGTCTGTAGTAAATAATTCACTTCTAAAACAGACAATCCTTAACTCAATTGATTTGCCATTCAAATTGAAGTGCTATGCGAGCAATCATAATATTTTAACTTTAGAAGAGCTGTTAAACACGGAAGCTAAGATAATTGTAAGAAGCAGAAACATTGGGGAGAGCACGATAGCAAAATCAAGAAGAGTTATACTTGAATACCTGAATAAGATAAAGGATTGTCTGGTAGAAACAGAACCAGCAGAGTATTTGACGGAATTCAAAGATAAAAGTTATTTTGTGGGAAAATACTTTCCTTTGCTCAGAGATAATTTTGCGACTACACAAATATATTTTAATGTAGCTAAGAAGGATATTTCTCTGATTAAGTTACCTAAATTCATTAAAGTGTACGTTAAGAAAAAGAAGAAGATAAAATCTATACTTGATTTGTTAAATACCGATTACAATGAAATTATTGAAGAACCAAAAATTGGGCATATGACAATTAGAAAACTTCAAGCAGAGATTATTGATCTTTTGAATTTAAGAAGAGTCATATTCATCAGTTAAGCCGGCAATATTAAAATGATATTCCTGTATAATACTTTATTGGTGTAAAATCAAGTCGCTATCGATTCTCAAATCAAATTTTTTTGTTCAATAATTTTCAAGCTAAAGGAGGAAAACCCTCCTTATTCAAGATCAAGGTTGGTGTACAACTTGATGGCAGTAAACCCTCCAAAGTTGTTTTTTACTCTGAACTTCATTTCTTTATCAGGCAATCCAAGCTCAACGGCTATTCTTCTTCCTGATTCAAGAGTAATCTCTGCGTAATAGGTTTCAGCTTGCGGGTTAACTTCAGAAAGCTGAACAATAACATAATCATTCTCTTCAGTCCAGCTTATTTCATTTGATGAACTGCAGCTTATAAATTGTATAAACAACAATACGAATAAATATTTCATTCCAGCTCCTTTGTTTAATAAATAAAAATGCCAGACAAGTTGCCTGACATTATCGTTTGAATATTCTGAATAAGTTTTTCAGTTTAGTGAGAACTCGATTTTTTTTGCTCTGTTTCATAGAACTCGATTATTGGTTCTTCACCTTTCTTTCGTCTATCAAGATTGATGATGATGATCTTGACATTCTTAGCTTCGGTTTTGATCTCTGTAATCCTGCCGTCTTCAATAAACACATATATTTCCTCTGGCATATTCTTTCCTCTTAATTGTATCCGTTGGGAGTGATCTTACTCCTGGCTATGAACAATGTTACTGCCAGTGATTTGGCATCCATAAGACCACCAAGTTCATTTTGTATACGAACTGCATCCCTGCAGGATGTGAGCATCAAGTCATAAAAGTAATCCGTGCCGTTACTTTTGTTTATCTCATTAGCAGGACTTTCAAGATTTTTCTTTTCGATTTTCACATCGAACCTGGTAACGATCTTTGTTCCTTTCTGCTCAGCGTGTTTTGTGATCTCAAACCGATCACCTTTTCTTAACGATTTAATTTGTTCATTAACTTCTTCAGGTGCAAAGTAGAGAACTTCCTCACCGCTTTTCTCTTTTAGCGTGTACATCCAGTAAGGTCCGTACCTGCTTTGTCCCGTGATTGGTTCATCAAACAACAACTCTAAGCTCATTTTCTTGTTCAGCTCTAGTTCCAGTTTCTTTCGTTCTGCCATTCTCTTCCTCACTTTCTTCTCTTAGTTTATAAGTAAACTCTTCTTTTCCTTCAATTACTTTAATTCCAGGAGGAACAGGTTTTGATTTGATGTATGTCTTGATCTTGTTCAAATCAGGTTTAACCTGCTCTGGAATAATTGTTAGCATCTCAGACTTTGCTTTCTTTAAGAAAAGATCAAGATTTTCAATCTCTACCTTGTCAGGTTTCTTGTGCATCTTGAGTGTACCGTTAGGCAGAGCAATTGTTTTCTCTTTCTTTTCTCTAATGAAAGCTTCAAGCTTCATCTCTAGCCATCGAATCTTTTCCTGTAACTGTGCGTTCTTATGAAGAACAAAACTATTAATCATAGAACATTCTTTCTCACTCTGTGAGAAGTTGTATTCAATCTGTTTTGTAAGCTGTTTAATCTGAAGTAAGAGCAGATCGAAATAAGCCTCAGTCTGCTCCTCTTCTTTAACTTCAGCTTCCTGAAGCAGCTCATCTAAAAAGTTTACTTCCAAAATCTTACTCCTCTAAATCTTTTAGTTATTATTACAATTATTATCTCAATAGCTATTCTTCCAGCGGTTTTAGCCACTTCTTTTAACATTTGTTTTCTGCTTTCGCGCATTCTTTACCTTCACTTTCTTTTCATCACTGAGTTCTTCCTTAAGTATCTCAACTATAGCTTCTGTAAGCTTCATTCCGATTCGAATCAATTTCTTGCTTTCCATATCTTTTATTCCTTTCTAAGTATTGTGTAACAGCTTCATTAACTAGTTTTGTCATTGGTGTCTTTCTGATTTTTGAATGCTTGAGCAGGTAAAGTTCTCTTACCAGTGCAGGTTTTATCTTCGGGCTATATGACATTGTACAAATCCTCCTCATTAATCCCCATTCCACATACTTCACACTTATTGAAAAGTTTTCCATCAAAATATGTTGTCTGTGAAAAACACCACGGGCATTCAATTATCATTTCTTCCGGTGTATTTGAATAATGGTATCTTCTATCAAACCACTTACTCTTTGATGGATAATATTTCTGATATGATTCCACTCCTTCACTGTTTATAAAGAGAGCATAGTTGTTATGCATCTCATAGAAATGAAAATCTTTTTCCCCCAGGTTAAATCCACGAACAGTTACTTTCTCAATATTCAATGCCTCCTGCATTATTTCTCGTTCAGAACAGAAGTAAAGAATATCTGATCGCTCATCGTAATAGAGATCAATTGGATTATCCTTCTTGATCAGAACTAATCTTTCAGGAAAGTATTTATCCAGCATTGCTACAGCAAAGGATCCTTCTACGCGGTCAAATAATTTCTTGATTTTATCTCCTTTAACTTTCATTGAAAGAAGATGAAGTATGCTTTCACTGTCAACCTCTGCATCTCTTTCTTTCTTACCAAAGATCTCTTTGTCATTATAGATGATCCCATTATGTACGATTGCAATTCCATTCTTTGAGAACAGTGGATGATTGTTTGCATTATTCTTTTCGCTCCCTTGTGTTTTCATTCGTGTATGAAGAATCATTGAAGAGGGAAGTTCAAGCTCTTTCCAATCATCTGTCTTAACAAATTCAGAGGACTTCATTGCATCTTTATGAACTATAAGATTGTTATCTCTTATAAAAGCAAATCCCGAAGCGTCTCTTCCTCGGGATTCTAATAGTGAAAACATATTTGTTATTTTATCTTTATCGGGTATAGTATTCCCAAAGGAATAATAACCCATTATTCCACACATTGTATTTTACTCCTTTTTAGTTTTTAGGCGGGAACCAGTTCTCTTACTGTGGTAATCTGTTTAATCAGTTCAATTATTTCTTTCTGATTATTCTTACGAAGCGTTAATGATATACCAAGTCTATTACATCCTGGACTGGATACAACAATTGCTTTTATATCATTAAGCTGAACGAAGGTCTGAACCTTATCAAACAGATCTGCACTTACTGATAGTTGATATTCATCTCTGTCAGTTAAACCAAATACATAAATTGGATTATCGACCAACCCTACTTTGTCTTTGATTGTTCTAAGAAGAATATCTTTATCATTGATGAACAGTGGTCGTCTAGTTTCTATTTTTCCTTGAAGCCAGCTTCTTGAAAGTTTTACAACAAGTTCTCTGTCACTATCACTCACATCCGGATTGTCAGGTGCATCATCATCATAATTACTTTCGTAGCAATCTGAACAGTATGGATCTCCTTCATCATTGTAGTGAGCAGATTCACGGTAAATTACTCCATCACATCTGCAGCAATAGTTGAACATATTATCAAAACAATCTTCACAAAAAGGCTCCTCAAATGCCCATCTTACCCGATCATCACGAAGCTCTTCATCACAATTATGACAGTGCATTATGCTGCGCTCCTTAATCCCAGACCCCAGTTAGGTAAGATATTCTGACTCCAGTTTAATCTTTTACCAAGAAGAGTATCTAGTTCTTTTAATCCCTCTTTGCAATCATCCGGAATAGTATGAAGTGAATGCTTAAGTGATTTTAGAAATGTGCAGGAATGCTGTCTATTCTTAAGTCCATTAAAATCAACCTTGTCTTCAAGAACTCCAACAACAGTAAGCTTTGATAAAGTAAAATGAACAAGTGTAACAGAAGGTGATAGAAGAAATGAACCAGGTGTGCGATATTCAAAACCGTAAGACTTTCTACGGTAAGCACCTTTTTTCCCATAACCCGAACGTTCTCTTTTTTGTCTCTGCATTTTATCATCAATGCAGTTGCTAAGTGAACCAAGTACAATATCCAATCCATCTATAATCTCAGGAAGTGGATCAATTGAAAAATGTGTATGGCCTCCAATTGAATAATCATTAACATAATGACCTGATATAAACTCAAGATCAGGTGCTTTGTCGTGACCGTATTCTAAGATCTGGTAAATCTTAGATGTTAGGTCAACAGGACTTTCTGAAAAACCTGGACGGATCTCGGCGGTGGACTCACATCCGTCTAAGCCGAATGAAGAATTAGATTTGAAAAAATTATGAGCGGGAACAAACTGACCGTTGCGGTGGCAGATCAACTCTGGGTCCGCTCCTAAAGTGAAAGACATAGTAACTCCTAATTAGTTGTTAGTATATCTTTCTTATTCCAAAAACTTGATCAAAATTATTAGAATTAGATTTTTACTTTCTTTATTTTTAACCTCGTTGTTTTAGAATCAGCTATACGATGACAATCTCTCCGTAATTCCTCAGGCTTTGAGTTGGTGGAACATTCAATCAAGAATTAAAAAATTATAACTAAGAATTACTTAATGACTGACACAAAATCCATACTTATCAAAGAATACTTTCATAATGTAAAACAGGCTAACAAAGAGCACACTAAGAAAGAAGCATTTAAGGATCTGTTAAACAGGCTTTACGCTGATGATAAAGATATTCTAAAATTGATTGATAAAATTTCTCTTGGCTCTGAAAAAACAATTCTAAACATTCCACGAAAAGATAAACTGCATAAAGGAAGTGCCGATACTCTTTACAACAAAATCATTATTGAATTTGAAAATGATCTTAAACAAACTTTAACTCACGCTAAAGAACAATTAGCTGGTTACTTGTTAGGACAATTCAATTCGGGCGAAGGATATAATTTTACTTTAATTGCATCTGATTTTATTACCTGGAAAGTTTATGCCCCTTCAGTTGAATGTATTGATAAGCTGAATGAACTTAAAGAAGATGAGCTTAAACTTGAAGAAGTTAAAAGCGCATCATTTGTATTAAATGAGAAGAATGCGGAAGATTTTTATTACTGGATAGATCGTTTTCTTTTTAAGGAAGAAAAACAGCGTGCAACATTAAAACGAATTGAAGAAGCCTTTGGTTACCAGAGCAATGTTTTTATTGAAAGTTACCAGGTTTTAAGTAATTGGTTTAATGAAGCTAAAAAATATGGTGAAGTTCAGGTTTCTTATGAGCAATGGAATAAATTTTTAAGTGTTGCTTATGGCTCATTTGATGGAAGAGAAAGTATTTTTCTCATTCACACTTACCTAAGTGTTTTTTCAAAAATGCTTGCATACAGTGTCGTATCTAATGATGATTACATAGATGATAAAGAACTTAAAGCAATTCTTGATGGAAGTGTGTTCCATAAATACAATATCAGGAACTTTGTTGATAACGATTTTTATCATTGGGTAGTAAACGATAGAAATTTCAAGAGTCTTAAAAAAGTGTTCCGTTTGATAGCACAGGAAATATCTTCTTTTGATTTTAATAAAGTAGATGAAGATGTTCTTAAAGGAGTTTACCAGGAACTTATTGATTTAGACACAAGACATTCACTTGGTGAGTATTACACACCTGATTGGCTGTGTGAAAGAATAGTAAAAGAATTTGAGTTTAAGAAAACTGATAAAATACTAGATCCGGCTTGTGGCAGTGGTTCTTTTTTAAGAGCTGCAATACATAGAATAAAAGAACTAAATCCTAAAACAAACGCTGAAGAAATTAACGAACAGATTTATGGAATTGATATTCATCCCTTAAGTGTGCAGATAGCAAAGACAACACTATTGCTTGCACTTGGAAAAGAAATAATTGATGCAAAAAATCCAGTTTACTTAAACATAATTCTTGCAAACACTTTACTTGCACCGGAAGGCGTTGAGAATCTTTTTGGCAAAGATTTTACTCTCAATATTGATAAGGAAAACTACAAGCTTACAACACAGGTGCTTGATGATGTGAAATTGTTTGACGAAGCTCTTGAGATATGTGATGAACTTGCTGACCAGACAATGAGTAAGAAAAATGAAAGCGAAGAAGTTTTTGAAAATATTCTCAGAAAAAAATTAAAAGGTCACTCATTAAACAAACAGATAATTGAAAGTTTTTACAAAGTATATAAAGGATTAAAAAGCGTAAAAGAAAAAGGTCGGGATAGTATCTGGAAGTTTATAGTACAGAATCTATACAAGCCCTATTTTCTTGCTGGTAAGTTTGATTATATAATTGGTAATCCGCCGTGGTTTACATATAGTTCTGTAAAGAATGAAGAATATCAAAACACATTAAATGGACTCGCTGATACTTATAATGTAAAACCAGAGAAGGTTGCAAACTTTCCTCATTTAGAAATTGCAGCAATATTTCTTGCTAATTGCAGTAATTATTTTCTAAAAGAAAAAGGCAAGACTGCATTTGTTTTACCTCGAAGTTTTTTTAGTGCAGATCATCACGATAATACAAGAAGCGGTAAAGCAAGCGGATTTAAGTTTTCACAAATCTGGGATATGGATGAAGTAACTCCATTGTTCAGAGTTCCGAGTTGTGTTTTTATTGTTGAGAAGTATGATAAAAAAGCTGCACCAATAAATGGTTTACCTGGACTAAAATTTTCTGGCAGATTAACGGAACATAATTGTAATCTTCAGACTGCTGCAGAAAAACTAACAGAAGAAAATGTAAAGTGGTATTATGTTAAACAGGGTAAATCTTCTGCATTCTCTGATAAAAAAACAAAGAGCAATACAAACGAGAATCCATATAAAAAACATTTTAAGCAAGGCGCAACAATAGTTCCAAGATGTTTTTACTTTATTGATATTGACCAGGAATTGCCAAAAGATTTTAACGATAGAATAATAAATATTAAAACTTCTGAAGCTATTGAAGCAGATGCAAAGAAACCGTGGAAAGGATTAAGGTTTACTGGTAAGATAGAAAGTAAATTTATTTTTAGAACTGCTCTTGCAAAAAGCATTTTACCTTTTGCACTTTATAAACCTGGTCTTGTTGCATTACCAGTGTTGATTGAAAAAGATAATGAAGGCATAAAAATAATTAAGCTTCAATCTGCAAGTGATCTAATGCAAGAAGGATATTTGAATGCTTCCAAGTGGTTTAATAATGCAGAAAATAATTGGGACATTCTTAAGACCGAAAAATCTAAAAAAATGACAAGTAATGATCGAATAGATTTTCAAAGAGGTTTATCTGATCAAGACGTAAATGCCAAGTATATAGTCTTATATAACACATCGGGCAAAGATGCTAATTCTGTTGTTGTTGATAGAAATGAAATAGATCTTGAGTTTTTAGTAGATCACAAAAACTATTTACTCACTACAAATTCAAAGTTAGAGTCTTTTTATTTAGCCGCAATATTAAACTCAAGCATTCCAAACGAAAGAATGAAAGCATTCCAATCAAAAGGATTATTTGGAGCAAGAGACGTTCATAAAAAAATATTAGATGTTTACTTCCCAAGATTTGATGAGACAAACGAAATACACATTAAGCTTTCACAACTTAGCGAGCAAGCACATACAAAAGCAAAACAATATTTAGAAACAAATCTACCACAACAAGAACTAAGTGCAATTCACCTTGGCAGATTAAGAGTAGCAATAAAAAAACATCTTTCAGAAGAAATGAAAGAAATAGATAAATTGGTTAAGAAGGTTCTTGGGTGAGAAGAATTAAATAATTTTACGACAAATAAAACGAAAGTTATTGCTATTCATTCGAAATTTAATAACTATCAGATTTAATGGATATAAAGCATAAAATTAATAGGATTGATTTTCTATTTCATCAATTCATTCTTTTTAAAGAGAATGAACATGAAAAAGAACTCACTAAAATTTTAGAGGATTTGATTACTGAAATGGCTAATAATTTTGATGAAAAAGAACAAATAATAAGACTTGAACTATTAAATATGTGTGATAAGTATGACTTCAATTTTTTTGCAATGATGGTAATTTTAATTGGCAAATACCTTAATTCATTTGAACTAAAAAATATAAGTCAATCCTACAAATTCAAATTTGATAACTATGATATAGAAATATATAGGTCAATATCTATGTCAATTATGGAAAAAAGTTTTGAAAAAAATAATAAAATTCGACTGCTTGATTATGAAATAGAATATGAATTAAAAGAACTTGAAAAAAAATCACTTCTATTTCTTACCTTGGATTTATTTACTGAAGTAACCAAGAAAATAAATATTGATGATAATGACATTAGAGTTCTGTATTATAATGCAGCTTTAATAAGAAAATTATCTATTGATCTTGGTAGATTAGATCATTTTTATTTCGCCCTTGCCGTTATGATTGATAGATTTACCAATTCACAACAATTTCAACTCGCCCGTGATTTGGCTGAGGAAGCACTTATTATTAGTAGGATGGATAAGCTACTCTACTGGGGTTATTTTTTACAATTTAGAGTTTTTAATAGTCAATTTATTCCTACTGAAGCATCTTTATATCTTTTATGTTGTCTAATCAATTCGAACAAATATACTTTGAGTAGTGAATTCTTTATTAGTTTGTTAATCAATGTACATCGTTTTTTTAGAAATACAAAGTTAGTTCCATATGCAGAAAGTATTTATAAAACAATTAAAGAGTTTCCTTCTTTATCAGAATTTGATTTAGAATCTATTACTTGTTCTCATTTTAATTTACGGATCATTTTTAGAAAAGAAGAATTAATTGTAGAAATTTATAATTTTTTAAATGCACATAGAGAATCTATAATTAATAGTGAAAAAATTAGTGCAGTACCTTGGCTCAATTTACTTTATTCTTGTTTCTATGTTTACAAAGATCATCCTAATTTATCCCTTCTTAAACATTACATAATAATCTTTGAAAGCATTGTTGGTAAAGAAGATTCTGAAAGATTAAAAATTTATTCGCTTAGTGATAGTGAAAAGATTGTCGATTATTTCATTGAGTCTTTAGTGGCACATGAAGGAACTAGAGATAAAAATGATTTGAAGGGTGAAGTCAGGAATTCACTTGTACTTGCAAGTAAACTCATTTCTTATAGCTATAAAAATAATAATGCGAATGCATTTTTATTAGCTATGATCTTAAAATCTGATTATAGTTTGGTATTTGAAGATAAAGATATTGTTAGCCCATTGAGGGAAATTCACACCATACAGAAAGATCAAGAAAAAGTTTCTTCATATTATAGTTATTACATAAAGGTTAAAGAAATTTTGTCAAGGTTTCCTGAAACAGAATTTCTGTGGTTAGCTTCAACAAATGAAGGCATTTATTTTTTAAGATTTAATGATGGTAATTTTAAAAAAATTGAACAAATAACTAAATATACATTAGGAGAGCAAAAAAAGTGGTTGCAGGAAAAAACTAGCCTACTAGCTTTTAATGATACTATAAAAATTGCAGATCAGATTTACTCATATCCGGAAGAAGATCAGGAAAAAGATATGAATGAATTAATTAATTCTTTACAATTTACAAAGATTGAATCAAGTAAGAATAGAAGTGTTTGTATTTTTCGGGATATTGAATTAAGCGAATTGCCTCATAATTTATTATTAAATTCAGATAATAGATTTGTATTAGAATACGGTAGTATTACTGATACTATTTCATTTGAGTTATTTAAGGGATTTAATTTTAATTTCAATATATCTCCAAATCCAAAAATAGCAATGTGGCTACCAACAGAAGATGGAGATTTTGCCATTAACTATTTAGCTTCTAAACTTGAGAATACAATAACAAATTATGATATTGAATTAATCACTTCGTCATTACCAATTAAGCCTATAAAAAGTAATGTTACAATACTGGTTGCACACGGTGATAAAAAAATATCGGGTTTTCCATCATTTTACACTTTCCCGGAAAAAGCGATTACAAATTTTGAAAGAATTGTTGAAGAAACTGATATTCTAATTTTATTTGTATGTTATTCAGGTTCTAGTGAAAGGGCAACTTTGAAATCTAATTTGAATTCATTGGTGCGTAAATTGTTAGCGAAAGGAATAAAAACCATTATTGCTCCTTTTTGGTCCTTGCATATAAGTGTTCCTCCAATTTGGTTGCCTGTTTTTCTTGATTCTCTATTAAATGGTAAATCTGTTAGTGATGCTTTTCAAGTGGCAAATATGGTCGTATTTAGCATTAATAAAAATCCAGGTGCGTGGTGTTGTTTACACTGTTATGGGAATCCATTTATTAAACTGTTAAGGGTCATAGAGAAATAATAGAAATAAAAAAAAGGCAAATTATAATTTGAGTATAAATGCATAAAAATTTTCTAAGACAAATCAGTAGTTCGAGTATATCACTTTATTATTGATGCATTTGAAAGAGAAAGAAAAATTGCGGCTAAACAAGCTAGAAATAAAAAAAGCCAGGCATTATGCCCGGCTCAGATAATCTTTTGATTTTAGGAGAAAGTTATGATTGAATTGATTTTATTTGATTAATTTTCTCAGAATTTAAGAGAGTATTAGTTCTGTTATCTAATAAAATAATAGTGTCAGTATTATTTCTCGATAATTGCTGACCCACCCAAAAGTAGAACATAATTATCGTAATTAGATTACTTAGAACATTCAACATCATATCAATATTTATTATCATATATTTCAATCCTTTAATGTTTAAGAATTATCATTTATAAAGTAATAAACATAAATAATAAATCAAAGAAAGCAATGTCTTATGGAAAATGAGAACGAAAAAAATCAAAATACACAAGAGAATCATTCTGTAACTAGGCAGCCAAATATTAATGATTTAGTTGAATTAGCAAAACCATTAATTGAGGTTTATCAGAAATCAAAATTTGATCAGCAAAAACAACTATTAGATTTTGAAATGAAAGCATTAGAAGAAACAACAAAACAAAATAAATTACTGGTCAATTATTTCTTTTATATTGCTTTGATAATTCTTGGTATATCTATCTACTTGTTTGTTGATAATAGAGATGATACTGCTTTTAATTTAATTCAGTTGGCTATCTCACTTGGTGCTGTAGCATTTGGCGCATATCACTGGGGTCAGAATAGGCAGTCGATTAATCGAAATGAGAATGAAAATATTTAATTATCCTAGCGGTCAAGCATTATTTTTTGAAATAGATCTATTTTTCATATAGAGACTTAACCATTCCAATGGAATAAAACTATTTCAAGTAGACAATGGCAAAGTCATTGAATCAGAAGAAAAATAGGACAAAATAGGATATCGCTATAATCCTTTGTAGTAAAATGTTGCTTAAGAAAAATAAATGCAAAAAAGGTACTGAAAGGAGGTTTTGATTATATTTAATAAAAATCTTCAGTTGTTTTCTTCAACGTTTCTGGATTATCAGGAAACTTTATTTACATTCTAATGCTTGTGAAGTATATTTTAATTCAAAATTATATTCTTATCTAAAAATATGTCAACGACCCTTTTTGAAGAAAATATTCTAAAACTAAACTTCTCTTTTCTAATCGAGAAAGGAGAAAGTGGTATTTTACTGACAGAGGCCTACGAATCATTAGACTCACAACTAGCTTCTCCCGATATTCTTTTTGCCTTAGAAACTGCTAAAACAAAGTTCAATGTTGATGCTGTTTACTTTCGTCATTTTAAGGATGGAAGAGGTACCATTCCTCAGATTTACATCTTTGATAACACTAATGCTTTATTAACAAAAAAAGAAAAAAAAGAGATACATATTAATGTTTGGAGTGGTAGTCAAGTAGCAGTTTATATAATTATTGAAAAATCTGATGTAAAGGTATTTGATGCACGTGAGAAGCCAAAGGATGATGATGAAAATTATGCTAAAGAAATAATAAAGTTGACAGCTGAAACTATAAAACAATTTCAAGCTAACGATTTTAATGATGGTTTATTTTGGGAAGAAAAAGAAAACGAGAAAAGATTTAAATTTGAAAAATCTGCTACGCGAGATTTAATTGTTGGATTAAAAAAAGTTTATAATAGTTTTCAAACAGAATCGGGCCTCAACAGTCATGTAGCATTAAAACTATTAGTGCAATGCTTGTTGATTAAATATTTGGAAGAAAGAGATGAAGAAAGCGAAAGCGGATATTTTGCAAGGACATATTTCAAAACATACTATGATTGTAATAATTTTCTCGAAATAATTCGTTCTGGGCAATTACTTGATTTGCTAGACCGTCTAGCTGAAGATTTTAATGGTAAAATTTTTGAATGGAACGTAAAGAATGAGATTGAAGAACGAAAAGCTATTCGCAAATCGAAAGTACAAAAGTTAGCAGATTATTTGGATGCAAAAAGTGAGGGTAATCAATTTGTAATTTGGCGTTTATACTCCTTCTCACACCTTCCGGTTGAGTTAATAAGCTCTGTTTACGAAGAATTGTTGACGAATAGTAAAGACATAGTCTATACTCCTGAAATGATTGTAAGTACTCTAGTAGATGAGTGTATGCCACTTAGTGCACCTAACCTTGATATTAAGTTAATAGATGTTAGCTGTGGATCCGGAATTTTTCTTGTTAAGGCATATAAAAGAATTATTCAATGGTGGAGATATGAACAATGGAAAAAAACCGGGGAACTGATAAAACCTTCATTGAAAACATTAAAGGAATTACTTCTTACTGCGATTCATGGAATAGATATCCAAGAGGATGCTATACGTTTATCTGTATTTAGTTTGTCGTTAGCAATGTTGGATGAAGTTGACTTAAATCCCCCTACCTGGCAAAAACTAAGGTTTCCGGATTTATACGAGAATATTATTACAAAAGACTTTTTTGAGTTTGTTACTATTAACTCAAACACAAAATTTGATTTAGTAATTGGAAATCCACCATTTAATCTACATTCAGGAAATGGTAAAGAAGAAAGAAAAAAGTATTTTAAAAAACTCAAAGGGGATATAGGTTACAAAAATGATATTCAAATACCGGATGAAAACCCCGCTTTACATTTTCTAACACAGGGTATGAAATTACTTAAACCTGAAGGGCTTCTTTGTCTAATTCAACCTTCTGGTCCTTTACTCTACCAGAGAGATTTAGATTTTAAACGAGTTCTATTTTCAAAGTATAACCTTTTGCAGATCATTGATTTTACAAAACTATCTGATGTGATATGGGGGAAAAAAGATTTTTCGACTGCAGCTGTTTTTATGCGAAACTCAAAGCCTGATGATCAACATGTTATTTACATAGCAGTTAGTCGCACCTTTTCAAATGTTAATCGTTTATTTCTGGAATTTGATTATTATGATTTTCATATAGTTCCTAAAGAAGAAATATTAAGTAAACCTTTTGTATGGAAAGCTAATTTGCTTGGTGGGGGAAGAATAAGAACACTACTTGATAGATTAATTCAGCTTAAAACATTGGGTTCATATCTTAATCAGAAAGAGGAAAATAATAGTTGGGAAATCGCTGAAGGGTTTATAGAAAAAGGTAATAAAGCGGTCCCATGTGATTATTTGACTGGAGCTCAATATTTACCTTCAAAAGCCTTTTCTGAAAATAAAATCGACTGGAGTCAAGTTGAGAAATGCAAAATCAAATATTTTCACAGACCTAAAAGTAAAAAAATTTATACCCCCCCTCATCTTCTAATTAAGGAAAATATTGGTAGAAAAAATTTGTCAGTATATCTATCAAATAAATATTTAGTATTTAGAGCAAATATAATAGGGATTCATAGCCCTCAAAATGGAATTAATGAGCTTAAATATTTAGAAGAATATTTCAGAATTAATAACAGGCTTTTACGTTTTTATATCTATACCACTAGTAGCCAATTGTCGATAAGTAAAGCAACTGTTCCTTTAAAGGAGGATTTTATGAATCTTCCTTTTTCTGAAAATATTTCAGATTTAAGAATTTCAGAATCTGACAATTTAGTAATAAATGATATTCTAGCTTATCAGATCAACAATGATCAAAAATCTCTATCAAAGAATTCTAATGATGAACAATTAAATAAGTACGTAGAAAACTACTGTAAAACCTTAAATAGTATTTATCAGACTGACACAAAAAAGTTTCAATTGTTTAAAATATTAGATACGGCGAAGTACTATGCACTTCATTTTAAATATTCTAAGACAATAATTGAACCGGATAAGGAATTAGACACAGACTTACAAAAATACTTGGGGGAAATTATGCCCACGGATAAAGGAAAAGAAAAAATAATACACATTCAAAGAATATTTAAAGCGTATGGAAAGGATCAGATTATCCTTGCAAAACCTAAACAATTACGTTATTGGCTTCCTTCTATTGCTTTGAGAGATGCTGATGAAACATTTGCCGAATACCTAAAGGCACGGTATCAGAATGTTAAAAGATAATATTCCAACAAATATCCAACCTGCACTAAATGACCTAAGCGTAGCAATGAACCATGAAATTGTATTTATTTTAGACTTTATAGATCGAAATATTTCAGGTTTTGTTCTTTATTACCTTAAAATTAGAGATTCTGATAGAGAAAACAGAATTAGTTTTTTTCTATCATGTTATTTAAATGCTTGTCTTGTGGATGAGAAAGACGGATTCTGTTCATTTAATTTTGTAAAAAACCCAGCACAGGAATCTTCGACTAAAGAAACGGATATTGGTGTAGTTCCATTATCAAAAACAGAAAAACCTGTAACTATAATCGAGTTTGAAGCGAAAAGATTTTCTGAAACATCAAACAACAAGGAATATGTTTGCGGTGAACGAGGAGGAATTGAAAGATTTAAACGTGGTTATCATTCTGCTCATCTTTCAATTTGTGGGATGTTTGCTTATGTGCAAAGTAGCAAATCAGAAGACTGGATTAGTAAAGTAAATGTGTGGATAAAAGCGGAATCTGAAAATAACACTGACCTGGAGATTGATTGGAAAAGCATTGATGAAAAATTAATAACAAATACAGTTTTCCAAAATGTAAATAAACTGAAATCTATTCATTCAAGAAAACAGTCAAAGGACTCAATATTGCTTTGGCATTATTTTATTAATCTTTGCTAATACTTCTCAACTCACAATAAACAGCATAAACCAACATTTATACTATATTAATAAATCCTCGTTAGTATTTTGCTAATATATTAGATTCAAAATTGAAGGTGTTTTGATCTAAACTAATTACTATTTTTGTATAAATGTATTACAGAAGAAAAATATTATTAGCCTTATTACAAACCTTTGGTGGTGTTCTTCCAAAGATTGATTTCCAGAAATATTTGTTTCTTTTAAATGTAAATAAACAAAATCCTTTCTTTGAATTTATTCCCTATAAGTATGGCTGCTTTTCGTTCCAGGCAAACCAGGATATGTCAACAATGGTTAAGTACAGCCTTGTAACAGAATCTGAAAAAAACTGGCAATTAAAAAGTGATATAAATTATTTTAATGATCTTAAAGAAGAAGACAGTAAACGGATAAAGGACTTACAAACAAGTTTTGGCAATCTTAAAGGCCGAAACCTTATAAAATATGTTTATGAAAATTATCCATACTACTCTATAAACAGCACAATTAAGGAAACGATACTTGATTTAGAACATTTAATAGCTGTTGAAAATTCAAAACCAAGTAAAAGCGAGTTTACTTTATATTCGATAGGATATGAAGGTAAAACCGTTGAACATTTTACGAATGAATTGATCCGGGAAGACATAAGGGTGCTTTGTGATGTTAGAAAAAATGCACTCAGTATGAAATATGGTTTTTCCAAAAAGCAATTAAAAAATGTTGTTGAAAATGCAGGTATAAAATATATTCATATTCCTGCACTCGGAATTGATTCCGATAAACGGCAACAATTAAACTCAAAAGAAGATTATGATAATTTGTTTAGAAACTATGAGATAAATACTATTCCTCAGAGAGATGCGGAAATATCAGAACTGTATAAAATGTTTATCGAGAATAAAAGAATTGCTTTAATGTGCTTTGAAGCTGATCATAATTTCTGTCATAGAAGCCGCACAATAGAAGCACTTGAAAAGAAATTTGAAAAGGAATTTTTTATAAAACATTTATAGGGGTCGTTAATGCGTACCAAAGTTCTTATCACAGTAAAAGCCTATCCTGCACTTTCTAAGAAATATAACGAAACAGTCTGCACGGCAGGCATAACCGAAGAAGGTAAATGGATTAGAATCTACCCTATACCTTTCAGGCAATTAGACTATGATAATCAATTTAGAAAATATGAATGGATTGAATTAGATCTTGAAAGAAATACAAGTGATTTCAGACCTGAATCATACCGACCAAAAAACTTTATGCTTAATGATCTCATATCTTATGGAATTATAAAAGCGGATGGCAATGCCTGGTTTGAAAGAAGAAAATTTGTTCTTAAAAATATTTACACTAATCTTGAACAGTTAATAGCTGAAGCAAAGAACAAAGATATTTGTACTTCCCTGGCCGTATTTAAACCAACAAAAATAATTGATTTTATTTACCAGGAAACCGATAGAGAATGGAAAAAAGAAAAAATCGATTTCCTTAAAAACAAAAAACTGCAATTAAACTTGTTCGAAAACATCGAACAAAATGATATTGATGAATTTGAAATAGTAGATAAGCTGCCTTATAAGTTCTCATTTAAATTTGAAGATGATGCAGGTAAAGAATCTACGTTAATGATTGAAGATTGGGAAACCGGTATGTTGTTTTGGAATTCACTTGAACGAAATGAGGGTAACGAATACAAAGCTTGCGAAGATGTAAAGAAAAAGTACTTTGAGGATTTTGCAAAGACAAAGGATTATTATTTCTTTTTAGGTACAACAAAAAGATTCCATTACACAGCACCAAATCCATTTGTAATTATTGGCGACTTTAGACCCAAAGACATTAAACAAGAAAGCTTGTTTTAAAATTATGGTGGTTGTAACCAATTACTTTTATCATTTGAATTTACAGGGCGTAAATTAAATTTGTCCTCATTCTTCGGGATGAAACTGAATAAAACAAAATTTACAAAATGTGAAATGGTCGAAGTAGATTTTGGCAGAGCAGATTTAACTGGTTCGTCTTTTAATGATTGTGATTTACGCAATGCTGTATTTGATAATACTAATTTATCTAAATGTGATTTCCGTAAAGCTAATAATTATATAATCGATCCAGAGAATAATAAAATCTCCAAGGCAAAATTTTCTCTTTTAGGAATACCTGGATTATTGACAAAGCATGATATTGTGATTGGATAAAATGATTTGTGATTCAGGAGTGAGAGTGAGAATGCCTCTTATATGATTTTTCCGTTGTTTAAGTAAACGTAATTTTTATTATTTTTTCACTGTCAAAATAATAATCAGAGGAGATTAAAATTGTATATAGAAGACTATGATATTCCGGTTGGATTTTTAGATCAACCTGATGATGGTTCTTGCGGAGTATATGCACTAGCTCACCTAATGAACCTTCTTGGAAGCCCCTCCTATATAGATGATGCTGAACTCTACACGAACTTTCGGTCCAAATCAGATTCTTTCAAAAAACATTTTACTATTTATGATGCCATATTCAACTATAAATGGACAAAAACAAAAATATTAAGCGGGTATGGTGTCAAAGAAAAAGGAATGATTAGCGCGGTAAAGAAGCTTGGATGGAAACCAACACCATTCAAGACACTTTCTGAAATGGAAGCTCAGGAATTTATGGAACAAAAATTAAGGACAAACTCACCAATTCTTTTAAAAGCAAATTACAGTAAGACTTTTAATGATAGCGGACACTGGTTTGTCTGTGGCGGAATTAATAAGAGCAAGTATATCATAATCGATTCTGAATCGATAGCATCGAACAAGGGAATTCTGTCACTATACAGTTGGGAGGACTTATACCGCAGGAACACCTGGTATAACGATGAGGGCAAATATTTTCAGTTTCAGGCAATTAGTGTCGAATCAAATAATGGGATAAGCCTAATGCCGAGATTATCTAAATATCTTGGAATCCTGCAGAAGAATCTTACTCTTCAATATTGGTGGGGACTCTATCTCTCTGATTTAGTTGATATTTTCGAAGTCAAACAAAAAGCAAAAAATCCTTACAGTGCTGAAGATTTTTTTAATAAGTACTCGGTTATTATTAAAGAAAATGTTTCTTACTGGATAGATGAGTTTGAGACTGCATCAATTATTCAGGAGTTGAATAACTACCGGGTAGTTGCTGTAGCATACAATATGTCATTTGAGCAGGAGAAACTGGAACATGTGCTTGTGGGTTTTACAACTGCTTTAATAGGTACTTTATATTATTATCAGTGATATAATAAAACTGAAAAATTTCGTAAGTGTAAATATTGTAAAGATTTAGCTGATGGGTGGTTTTTAATTTTGGGAAATTTTGAATTAATTATAGAAAAAAAACTAAATTTTGCTGACTAAAATTGAAAAATTTAGCTATATAGATCAAAAATTATGTAAATATATTACTGATTTGATACTTGTTTTGACGATAAAGTAGCATTTTTAAGATGATTGCTTGATGATTTTGACAATAAATATTCTAATAATAATTAATTCATAGAAAATTAATAGCGTTGCAGGAGAGAAAATGATGAATGAAAAAATAAGTAAACTCGTAAGAAGGGGATCTCTCATAGATGCTTTTAATTTAATTCAGAAGGAACTGGATAAATATTTTGATTTATCAAAATCAGGCCAAAGAAAAATTTATTTAGCACTGCAAAAACAAAAAGATGATGTCTCCTATAAAATTTGGTCGGCCATAAAAAGTAAAAAACCCGGGTACGCTAAAGGTGAGGCATCATTCCTAGGTATTCGGCCATCTGAGGAAACAATAACGATTACTCCACGCAAAAAGAATACTGAGGAATTATCCATTGAAGAGAAGTTTAACAGACTTAAAACACTAGCCAAGACGAGCGACGCCAAGTATATAGAGACCTTGCAGTCCTTGGCGTATGAAGTCGACCAGATTGATAAACCGATCTTGATTTTTGGTGAAACCGGAACAGGCAAAAGTCTGACAGCAAAAGAAATTCATAATTTGAGTAAACGCAAAGAGAAACCTTTTGAATTTATAAACTGTGCTAACTTAACTCTTAATAATATTGAAGTTGTATTATTTGGTACTGAAGCGGGTTCATATACTGATTCAAAGAAAGATATAAAGGGTAAAGTAAAGGCTGCTGAAGGTGGTACTCTATTTATAGATGAAATCAACAGATCAACTCCTGAAGTAAGAGGTAACCTCTTAGATCTAATAGAATATAAAAAATATGAGAGACGTGGTTCCGGGACGCAGGAAGCTAATGTAAGAATAATACTCGGGACAAATGTACATCCTGCTGATATGGTTGCTGAAGATAAAATGGAAAAAGATTTTTTTCACAGAATAAAAACTAGAATGTTTGAACTGCCTCCTCTTAGAAAACGTAAGGGTGATATCTTATTATTTGTGAATTGGTATTTGGAGAATTTGAGAAAAGAAAAAAATATTAAGATGGCTCTGGATTCTGAAGCTCTCAATTTTATTTCTAAATATGATTGGCCGGGCAATCTCCGTGATTTAAGTGGTTATCTTGAACTGCTTGTTGATAGAAGCCTCAGAAATAATAGTACTACTATCTCAATTGATATGATATTATCCAATCCTCCGATTCAAATTCCCAGTTCATTTAATTCGGAAAAAAGTCAATTAGAAAGATTGTTGCTTTCACTTTTAGAACAATGGGACCCACAGAATGGCAAGTATATTTCCGATTTCATAAATCCGATGATTGCAAGAGCATACATTGATAATTATAGACCCGATATGAGTCGTTCTGAAAAATTAAAAATGGCAAGTAAAATACTGGGTGTTGATGGCACCAGGGGTAATGACTCAAAACTTCTCGAACTATACTTAAAATCTAAAAGCGAGAATGAATCGATCAATTAATCTTGAACTTCTTCATTAGATATTTGAACTTCTTCAATAATGCATATCTGTAAACTTTCTTTTCTTTAAAATTTTAAAATTTCCTAACGGCCTTTTCTTTGCCTCCTTATGTCCGAACGCTAAGTTCAAAAAAATATATAAACCAAATAAGGAGTCCAAAATGCAAAAGAAACACAAACCTTCGTCGGACCAGATTCGTCCTATCGCTCAAAAGCGATTTAAACTGCTTGAGGACGATGTGCGAAAAACAGTTGAAGCAGTTAATGAGCTAGAAAGAGAGATCATTAATTACGACAACATAATTTCCTCCAAGGCAATAACCATTCCTGCGACAGAGAAAGAGAAACAACCAACAACAATCCCTCTGACAGCTGCACAGGTAAGGGGTTACAGGTTAAAGAGGAGAAATGCTAAGCTGAAACTGCGCAAAGCTAAGAACGAAAAAAAGGATGCTGGTATAGAATTCTCTAAAGCTTGTACCCACAATGGAGAGTTCATCCAGCAGCAGTCAAGAAACTTCAGCGCAAAGTTGCAGAAGGAATCAAAGGCGAGGACCGAGAAAGATGAGAGAAAGAAAAAGATAGTAGATATAGTCTCAAATCTCTTGAAGGAAAACGACAACCGTGTTTTAAGTCTAACTGAGTCCGTTACTGATGGAAGATCTTTCCGGAAAGAAATGGACAAGTTGCTTAGCAATGTCGATCCTGAAACATTCGCAACCATCTCCGGCTTATCAGAGGTAAAGACTGAAATCTACGGTGACGTTCGCAACCTGCTGAAAGAGGATGATCAAGAGAATACTTCAGATAACAATTCTGAAATAAACTCATAGGAACACTAACTAACAAAGGCGGAATAATTCTGTTCCGCCTTAATATAAAACTTGAAAGGAAAATAAAATGAATACCAATAATTTCAACAGAGACAGAAACAATGATAAAAGAAAAAACTACTTTAACCACACACAAAAGAACATCATTGTAACTGATAATGACGATCAAAGTAAACCACGTACACAGGACCTGAGTTTATTTAAGATGACAAACACATTCAACGTGAAAATCAACAGAAGACAAAAAGTAAAATGGTTTTTTTATATCAAAACAGGTCTCGACGTTGAATTATTGCGGAAGAACATTGAAAAAATTTGTTCGAGATACGGGTTCATCGGCAAGAGGGAAATAGCAATTGTTAAAGACGGAAGGCGTAACCAGCTTGTTATAGATACACCACTATTTCTATTTACCCTAGATAATATAGTTCAGTTCTCGAATGATCTTTTAGGGTTAGCAAAAGAGCATTCGATATTCTATGAGAGATGGGATGTTGAGCCTACCAAAACCACCATACTCTCAATGATCAAAAAGTTCTTTAACTGAAATCCCAGTGCTATAGGATGGCTGGAAAATCCGGCCATCATCAATTTAACTTAAAGAAAGAAGGAATATAAAATGAGTGAAATAAAGAAAAATAAAAAAACAGGTTCGGAATATTTATTAATCGGGAAGAAAAAATTTAATTCTGATAAATATGGTGTGTTTGAAATGGATTTGGAAGATGTTGAAAATATTTTGATAGATGAGCTTCCCATTGATCGTGAATGTCGGGTATATAAAAACAGATTCGCTAATGTAGTTCCAAGTTCTCCCAACATTGAAGATTGGCCAATCGAAAAAATTTTAATACTGGAACATAAAAACACGGGTTCTTTCGAAATATTCTTTAAGGACGAAGGATACAACGATTTATGGAGTATGGATTTTACCCCTGCGTACTTTTTTGAATTAAAACATCAGATTTTAATGTCACAAGGTTCATTAAATCCCAAAATAATTGATTATAGCGTAAACTCAAGTGGTGAAGTTATATTTAATTTTTCAATTTCGTTGACTACAAAAACTATAGGAGAACTATTTGAGCACGCTGTGGAAATCGACTACGCTATTGAGTATCGAATCGCTGAAGTTATTGAAAAAACAAAGAGCTTTGTACAGATAATATTAGGTAGAGGCTTTCAAATAAAACTGCCTCCAAATGTTTATCCTGGTGTAAAAAAGGATAATAATTCTACGGTATAAGAACAGTATATGTCTCAGCTAATCAACTTCGATAATTACAAAGTTCCAAAATCAACAGGGAAGAGAGCTACCATAGTTTCTTCCTTTGTTGATGCGTTGGATAATGCTAATAGAGTTATTGAAGTTGATGATGCTTTTAAAATTGCGCTTGAAGTACTTTCTAAAAATAATCCAAATAAAACTTTATTCTCACTTAATGAAGCAGCAGAACAATTGACTGTGGGGGATGAATTTATAAGGCGAAGAATAAAATTGGGGAAAATTAAAGCTACATATCTTGGTGACAAACCTTTAATTAACATCGTTGAATTAGCAAGAATAATAACAGAAGGAGTTTAATATGGCAATCAAGCAAAAAAAGAATGGAAAACATCTCGTTGATATCCGTGATGAGTATGGGACAAGAATACAGCGAACCTTTAAGTCAAAATCCGATGCAAAAACATTTGAAGGAGACATCTATCGTAAGAAATATGAAATATTGTTGGTAAAAAATAAATTAAGAGAGTCCCGGTACCCCACGGACAGAGCACTTGAAGATTTTATATCTACCAAGAATGAACTACGACCAACCAGTATTAAGAAGTATTCTTATTTTGTAAAACAACTGGGTATATTCTTCAATGCTCTTGGTATAACATACATCGATGAGTTTACACCTGATCACGCAACTTTGTTTTACAATGAACTAGTTAAGGAAAAACCTGATCCGACAGGCAATACTAAAAGGATGCTAAAGCCTAAACCTAAGACAACAAATTTTTTTATACAAACCGCAAAATCTTTCTTTACTCAAGAAGTAATAAAGAACCATATTAAAAAAAATCCATTCCTGCACATAAAAAGCCTGAGAGTAGAAAAACCAAAACCGGAGTATTATACTATAGATGAACTAAAGAATTTCTTTTCGCAGGAAATGCACGATGCATATAGAAATGCGTTTATGGGTTTGCTGCTGACTGGTATGCGTTTTGGTGAGCTTGCAAATTTAACATGGGAAGATGTCGATTTCGAAAAGAGATTCCTCTATGTGCGTTCAAAAGAGAATTTTAAAACAAAAACTCAGAACTCTGAGAGAGCAATCCCTATGATTGATGATCTCCAAAAATTGCTTTTGGTAATTTATGATAACAAAAAGTCTAGTAAATATCCTTTCTGCTCACCTTTAGGTAAACAATTAAAAGGACGAAGAATGTTGGAAACTTGCAAGCAAGTGGCAGTAAAAGCTGGTGTTAACACTCGAGCATTTCTACATAAATTTAGACACACTTATGCAACATTTTTAATTCAGCGTGGTATACCGATAGAATCGATTAAAGAATTACTTGGTCACTGGTCGGTTGTTCAGACAGAAGCATATGCCCACAACAATTCAGATCATCTATTGCCGCAAGCATCTCGACTTAATAAATTACTGAGTCAGTAACAAAAACAAAAAGGTCTCCAAAAACTCTCCAAGCGGGGGTAAATTGTGGTGTATTTGGGTGTATTAGGGAGAATAAAAAATGCGAAAACTGCTTAAAATCGCAATCTTCGCATATTTAAAAATAGCTGCGGAGAGTCAGGGATTCGAACCCCGGAAGGACTTGCATCCTTAACGGTTTTCAAGACCGCCGCATTCAACCGCTCTGCCAACTCTCCGTTTTTGTATTTTTTATGAACAAATTTGAGTCGCAAATATAATCATACTTGATGTTTCTACAAACTGATTTTAGTTATCTTGACATTAATACTTACAGGATTTTATAATGAATCTGAAAAATTTAAGTCCTTTTTTAAATCTTCTCGCAAACCAAAGTGCTGATGTAATTAAAAAGTACTTCCGCACTTCGCTTAATATTGAAAGCAAAGCTGATTTTTCACCCGTTACCATTGCTGATAAATTGGCGGAAGAAAAAATGCGTAATATAATTACTAAAGAATTTCCTTCGCATGGAATAATTGGAGAAGAGTTTGGTAGTTATAATCCTGATGCAGAATATGTTTGGGTTCTTGATCCGATTGACGGAACAAAAAGTTTTATTTCCGGTGCTCTTAGTTTTGGAACTTTAATTGCCCTGCTTAAAAACGGTAAACCAATTTTAGGAGTTATTAACCATCCAATTTTAGATGAGTTCTTAATGGGGGATAATAAAACCTGTTCACTTAATGGAAGAAAGGTAAATTTTAGAGAATGTTCCAGTATACATAACGCTACTTTATTGACTACAGATCATTTAAACATTGGCAAGTATCATAATCAAAATAAGTTTGATGAACTAATTAAAATGGTTAAGCTTTATAGAAATTGGGGTGATTGTTATGGTTATTATCTTTTGGCAACCGGATATGCAGATATTATGATAGATCCAATTATGAGTGTTTGGGATTCGATGGCGTTGATCCCGATTATTAATGGAGCGGGAGGGATAATAACAGATTATAATGGAAATGATCCGTTGAAAGGAAATAGCATTATTGCCTCAAACAAACAAATACATAAGACTGTAATAAGTTTGTTGGGTAAGTAAAATAAATTATCTAAACAGAGCAGTAATTAATATTGTTAGTATAGCGGTAAGCAAAGGTAAATATTTTAATTTACTAGATCTAAATATTGCAATCAGAGTTGTTATCCATAAAGCAAATATTATCAAATCGCTTGATAAAAATAATCGACTGATGGGGGGAATGGAAGAATTGATAAATCCAAATTTATATGTAAGATAAAGTGGATTTATTAATGCAATTAAAGTTAAAAATATAATAACCGTTAACACTCCGAATTTTTTTGATTTTTGCCCGTCATTAAAAAATTCCAATCCTGTTCTTACTGCTAAGATTAATCCCATATAAAGCAGCACAAATTCAAGAACATTTATCGCAGCAGGAATTTTACCAAAAAAAGTTAAACTCACTGGTTTATTTTGGGGGAGTATATACTTTTTATCTTTATAAAACAGTTCAACAAAGTAGTCAAGTTTTTTTTCCGGTTTTAATGCAGGTATGTTTCCGCTTAGCACCAAATCAGATATACTTAATTTTGATGATTGCCAGCTGGTATCGTTTTTATCCTTCCAGAACAAATGCCCATCTAAATCATTAACATCGGTTCTTATTAAAACTATATAATCATCCTTGCCATAGTGAGTTTTTTCAAATCTGTATGAAACTTTTTTACCTTCTATGCCAATTGTAGCGGTGATGGGATAATCTTTACCGGTAATATTTGAAATGTAAAGCGCAAGAAAAACTATAATGAATGATGCCAACCAAAGTATGATAATTTCTTTTTTCATGTAATAGGGGAAAAATATTGTGGGCAAAGTTAATAAGAAAAATCACCGGCAAAAAATCATTAAAATAAAAACCCCGATTAAATCGGGGTTGTAATTATTAATCTTATTAAAGTGATGTACCGATTTTAAACCTTAAATTCACAAAAATTTTGGTAAAGCCAATTCCTCCGCTATCCAATCGGGATATACTTGCTGAAGGTCCGATTGCAAATGCACTAAATCCCCATCCTTCCATAATCTTTTGAACTAATATATTAATGTTATACTGAGGTTCACGATATTTACTACCAGGCATTCCATCAAAACTAAAATCAAAAGTGCTTCCGGCCAGGGATGCTTCACGCAAAGCAAACCCAAAATGCCACTCATCAAGGTATTGGGCTACGTAAGCTCTTCCTCTTGTCGATCCAAGAATAGAGATAGGATACCTGAATTCCCAGTTAAGGTAAGATTGTTCATTATCAATAATTCTTGCTTGATATTTTATCGTTGAATCAGTATTTAGCACAGTGGTGCCTTCATTCGAAGAAAGATATCTCCTTCTCTTATCTTCACCTATCTTTGATGTTGCCTTTAAGTATCCAAATTCAAAAAAGTTTCCGAAAGGAATAACATAATTAACTTGAAATCCTTCGCTAACAATTATGTTATTATGATTTTGATCTTTCATTGCCTCAATCATAGCATCGATATGGCTAAAAATACCTGCCTTTACTCCCAGTATATGAAAATTAGCTTCCATCATATTAGTTTCTAATGCTCCTGAGTAAGGAGTACCGATCCCCAATGATAAACCAACATCCTGTTTTAGTGATAATCCTAGTCTCTCGCCACCTTGCAATTGAAAGAAAGGATTAATATATCCGAGAGTAGGGGATATCTGCATTTTAGTGGGAGGCTGCGCAACTTTGCTGATTCTGATTTTTTGAAACACTCGTGTAAAAACACTTCCGTAATTAATATCTTCTTCAAGATTTAATTTAAAAGGATAAGTAATAATTCTTGCTCTTAGTTCCGGTGGAACAGCAAGAAAAGGATATAAAACACTCTTGATGGAAATAGTTTGGTTATTTGCATCTCTTAAATCGACGACTATCTCTGCTTTTGGATCAGGTGGATCAATAAAAAGGGCAGATTGAATATTAATAAATAAACTATCATCTAAAGGTTCCATTTGATAGTATCTGATTTGCTCTTCCTCATCCTGCGCATAGATAGAATTAATTCCGGAAATCAATACAAGAATTACTAGTACAATATTTAGTTTAAACGCTTTCATTTTTTTATATGCCTGAATAATTAATTAGAAAACTCTGTAAAGAAGAATGAGTCACCAACCTGAACTCGGTCTTTTGATCTTTCATCAACGGCTGTAAAGAAAAAGTTAACTTTATATCTTCCATCTGCTTCTCTCAGGCTTCCGTTCTTATCCAGCCAGCTGTCAAAAGCACTTTCTGTTGATGCAATTTTTAAAGATACATTATAAATTAAATTTCCGTTACTATCCTTAGTTGGGCCGTTAACAGATATTGGACCAGCCCAGCTTATCTTTAACTGATCCGGTCTAACATCAACAATTGTTACTTTGAACGCAGTAATACGCTGCAAATCTTTAACATAAATATCGGAAGAATTCATTTTTGTGGTAACTCGTTCAATTTTGATTTCGGGGGGCTTGTTGGGCAGAACTTTTATTCTGTCTTCCTGCGATCCAAATTTTATAATTACTTCTGTTTGATCTGTAAGATCAAATTTCTTTTCCTGTCCGGCGGGAACTACAGCAATTGGTGTATTCATATTTCTTGGATCGTAAATAGTGGCTGGTACTGTTCCGGTATTTCTCGCAATATTCCATGTGTACTGTATGTAAGTTTGCTTTGCGGAAATTGGCGATTGCATTTGAGTTTGTTCTTCAACCACCTCAACCTTTTTCTCATCAACTGGTGTAGGGGGAACATAATCTTTAAGGGTCTCGAGTCTTTTGTTGAGCGATGCGAGTTGTTCCCTCATTTTTTCATTTTCAACAATAACATTAGGATCTATTTTAATTGAAAAATCTATTCCGAGAGAATAAAGAGAATCTAACACTGCAATTAGAGAATCACGTACTGATTTGTTAACGGTATTTTCTGCTAATGCAACTCTTCGCAAGTCAAGATCAGCTCCTTTTAAAGCAAGTACTGTTATCACAAATATGTACAGTACCTGGTAAATAACAAATTTACTGTCTCTGTTTTTATTTATCATTTTAAAATCTTATTTATTTCTTTAATACAATTGCTTCCAGATGCCTTAAACCAGTAAGTGTTTTCTCATCACCCAAAGATTGTGAAGCTTGGTTTAATGCATTTGCTAAACTATTAAGCTCGGTTATTTTTTGAGAGCTAACAGCCTCAATCTGATTGACTTTATCTGCCAGAGCACTAATTGAAGTAAAATTTTTATTCATTATTTCACTAAGCTTTGCTGATTGCTCAACTATAAGTTTAAATTTTTCGACATCTGCAAGTGATAATTCTGAGCCGCCAACTCCTGAGCCCCCTTGATTTAATTGCTTTAAAATATTTTTTGAATTTTCAACTTGAATTCTTGAAAAATATTTATCTCTTATATCCGAAACGTGATTAACAACTGCTTGAAATTCCATGCCAAGTTGATCTAAAACCGGTTCAAATAATTTTCCGATTGCAAGGACGATTAAAGCTTTAACTTCAAATGGAACAGAGAGTCCGAGAAATATTTCTTCGCCAAGTTTAATACTGATTAAAAGTATAGCTGCTCCAATTAAGGGTAATGCTGTTGCAATACTATCAATTACGCTGTTATAAGATCCAATCACTCTATCGATTGTGGCACTGGCAGGCGTTCTTATAATTTCTAGTTTTAATTTGCTGTAAGCCATAAAAGCAAAAAACAAAAACAACGCATAAGTAACTACCGGCAGCCACCAAAAACTGTAGGGAATTACAGATTCTTCTACCGGCTTCCATGTTGGAAATAAAGATTTTGCTAAATCAATTGTAACGTTTCCTAATATTGGAACACTTGAAAGATCCAGAAAAAATGAAATGAACAACGCAATAAAAGAAATGATGGCAGGTTTTAATATAACTGTAAAACGAATACTTCTTACTGCTGAACGTGTATACTCTTCGAGTTCAAGTTCGAGTTCGTTATTTGCCACATCGGGATTCAAAAGATTTTTTGTTGAGTTTTCTCTTGATTTTAAAATTGTATTTGACATCAGGCTCCTCAATATTTCTTAATAAAACTTTCTAATAGGAATGATTCGAAGTTTTTAATTAACCAAAACAATTCATATTTCGACAATTATCATACCAAAACTCCTTAAATTTTTATTGTAAACAGAAATTAACTTTATCAACAGAAGTAATTTAGCATTAAATAACCTTTGATTTTGAGTAATAATTAAGCTATTCAATTAACCCATTTAATTTTAAGTCTAAAAATATTGAATTACCAGACAATTATTTTTTCATGGCAGATAAAAATTTACATAGAGCATTTGGTTATTTAGTGATAGGTTAAAAATTCTTTACAACTCTGTAATAATTACCTGAATTATTTAAATAATTCATCTCAGATTTTCACAATCAATTTACATTAATATTATATTTATCTTTAAAGCAAGTAAAAATTATTTTATAAATATCTTTAATTTAATGAAATCTGCCGCTATTAATAAACCAAGATTATTAGAAATAAATGCACGGCTTTGGATAAAACGGTTTGGAAAAAATTATAATTTATCTTTAGTGCCCGATGATCAGATTACCAGGTGGAAAAATCTTGGTTTTGATATGATATGGTTAATGGGGGTTTGGGATAATAATAAAGATGTTATCAGTGAATATTGTTTTGAACCTGAACTAATTTCATCGTATAACAATGCATTAAAAGACTGGCACAAAGATGATGTTATCGGTTCGCCTTATTCGATAAATAAATATCAGATTAATCCGATACTTGGTACAAAAGAAGATCTTCTATCTTTTAAAAAGAAATTGAACGATGCAGGGATTAAACTGATACTCGATTTTATTTGTAATCACTTCAGTGCAAAATCATCTTTAATCTGGACAAATAAAGAAATTTTTCTTTACGCGGATGAATACATTTTTAAAAATGACCCATATACTTTTTATCCATCGCCTGCAAACAATAAAGAATATCTTGCTCACGGTCGTGATCCGCTTTTTCCGCCATGGAAAGATACTGCACAAATAAATTTTTACAGCCAGGAGGCAAGAAATTATCTTACATCGGTATTGATTGAGCTTACAGATCTTTGTGATGGTGTTAGATGTGATATGGCAATGCTTCCGTTAAATAATATTTTTTACAATACGTGGATTGGCGTTCTTAAGAAATATGGTTTTGAAAAACCAGAAAAGGAATTTTGGGAGGAAGCAATTAGTTCTGTAAAAAATAAAAGGAATGATTTTATTTTTATCGCTGAAACTTATTGGGATCTTGAATGGCAATTGCAGAATCTGGGGTTTGATTTCACTTATGACAAACGTTTAACGGATAGATTAGTCGGGGGTGATATAAGAAGTATAAAGGATCACCTGGATGCAGATTTATCATATCAAGCAAAATCAGTAAGATTTTTAGAAAACCATGATGAAGATCGTGCAATTACAAAGCTCGGTAGAGAAAGATCAATGGCAGCAGCGGTCATCACAAGTACAATTCCTGGAGTTGCTTTTTACTTTGATGGACAATGCGATGGTAAAAAGATAAAGTTACCGGTGCAGCTTGGCAGAGAACCTGAAGAAAAACAAGATGAAAAAATTAAAGAATTCTATCGTAATCTTTTCAGTATAATCAAAGATGATGTTTTTAAAAATGGCAATTGGAAATTATTAGAAGCAAGTCCTGTTGCTGAAAGCGATCATAGTTATGAAAATATACTTGCATGGGAGTGGCGATTAGGTAAAGATTTGCGTGTAATAATTGTAAATTATAATAATTCTACATCACGGTGCAGATTAAGATTTAATGTTAAAGCAAAATCTGAAGAAGTAGTGTTAAACGATTTACTAAATCATACCAACTATAAAAGATCAATTAAAGAAATAGCAGATAAAGGATTGTTTGTTGAACTTAAATCCTTTAATAGCCATATCTTTTCATTTAATGAATAATAATTGAAGAATAACAGTAAAAACAACAGATATCTGGATTAATTTCTGCCTGATATTTTCTTTTAATTTTACCCAATCATTTTTAAGTTAGCGAAACCAATAAATAATATATGCATCTTACTAATTGAATTATGGCAAAAAAAACAAACAACACAAATCGTGAAAGAAAAATTGGCAAACAGGTTGTTACAAAAAAACCGTTGATTGATCCTAAACTAAAAAATACAATTTGGACTATTATAACGGTAGTTATTCTATTGATATTTTTTATAGTCAACAACACTAGAACCGAACCCGAAGAAGGGCCATATCCGCCAAATTATACTCCAGTGCAAAGTGACTCAACAAAATAAAATATAAATAGGAAGGAAAAATATCTGCATGATAAAATTAGTTTTAATAATTCTGATTTCAATTAGTTTAAACGTATTCAGCAAAACTACAAATGCTGAACAATTATTATCCAGTACAAAAAGCAATTCTGGCAATCTTAAAGTTTCAGGTGATAAAGCACCCGATTTTGCATTAAAATCTGTGGATGGAAAAACAATTAAGCTTTCTGATTACAAAGGTAAAATTGTAATTATTGATTTTTGGGCAACCTGGTGTCCTCCTTGCAGAAAAGGAATTCCTGATTTGATTTCACTCCAGAAAGATTTTAAAAATGATATTGTTGTGATAGGTATTTCATTAGACGCAGAAAAGACCATTAAAGATGTTCCGGGTTTTATTAAAAATTATGGAATCAATTATCCGATAGTTTACGGTGATGAAAAAGTGGTTAACGCATATGGCGGCATTGAAGGAATACCAACTGCATTTGTTATTGATAAAAAAGGGATTGTTGTTGATAAACATGTAGGACTTGTACCTAAAGAAACATATATAAATAAAATTAAAGAGATACTTAAGTAATCATATAATTATTTTTTTAAGTAACTATTTAAAATAAAAAATCCTTATTCAGAAAAATGAATAAGGATTTTTTTTGATTCGTTTCGTTCTACAAAAAAATTATAAACCATCCCTTAAAAATCTTGGTTCTTCTAATGTTAACATAATTGAAATTCTGTGTGAATCGTCCAGTCTTTCAACAGCCGATTCGTTAAACCTTGCAAATGAATAATCAATATTTAACTTTGGCAATTTAACTCCTGCGCCGACAGTAAATTGTTTAACATCATTATAGCCGCCTCTTACGTAAATTAAGTTTTTATAAGTGTACTCTAAACCGGCATGCATATCAAAACTTACAGGTCCAAGATTAAAGTTAGATGCAAACTGTCTGTTCTCAAATCGCACATCAAAATCTAACGCTGGCATAATATAACCGCCAAGAAACTCTACAACTTTATAAGCAACACCTATTTTTAAAGTAGGGGATACGAGTTCGTTTCTCCCGGTACTCCATGCTACTAAGGTGGTAGTTGCATCTTGCAGGTTAGCACCCAGATATAAATTTTCCATTGGAACGTAGTAAGCGCCAATATCAAAACCAATACCTGTTGCACCAAATTCTGCTAGATCCCTTCTTATAATTTTTGCATTAACTCCCCAATAAAAATCATCAGTTTGTCTTTTAGCAAAAGTTAAATAAAATGCCCAATCCTGGTTACTGAATTCAGTAATCCTGCTGTAATCAAGTCTATCATCATTTATATCAATAATGCCATCACCATTTGCATCGTAAAGTGCATTTCGGGTGTCAGGAATTCCATCAACACCCAATCTCATAACACTTAATCCAAAACTCATATCATTTTGAAATGGAATAGCAACAGAACCATAATCGTAATTAACTAAATTACCAAATTGTTCTGAGTGCATTAATGCAAGCTGCGGATAATTTAAATTTGCAAGACCTGCCGGATTGTAATAGCCTGAAGTAACATCATTAGCAACGGCAACAAAAGCACCGCCCATTCCAAGAGCACGACCACCAACACCCAAAGCCATAAACTCACCTGCGTATTTTGCAATTACAGTTTGTGAATGTAGTGATGAACTTAAAACTAAGAGAGTTGTTAAAAGAAAAGCCGATTTTTTGAACATAAATATTAGCTCCTGTTAGCAAAGGATATAAACTTGATAGAGAAAATTGAGAATTAGAGATAGAAAGTCAAGGCTAAATTAATTAGAAATTAAATATTAAGTGGCGAAACAATGAAATTCTAATTTAAACTTCAAAATGCCGCCACTTGTACAAAAGTTATTTTACTTTGCCTTGTGCAGCAACAGCTGCCGCGGCTTTTTGAATCTCTTCCTGATCCCCGAGATAATAATGTTTAATTGGTTTTAAATTTGCATCTAACTCATAAACTAAAGGAATTCCTGTTGGAATGTTCAACTCAACTATTTCACTTTCAGGAATATTATCAAGATATTTTACAAGAGCGCGCAAACTATTTCCATGCGCAGTTATCAAAACCCGTTTACCGGTTTTGACCAATGGCGCAATTGTATTTTCCCAGTAAGGAACGAAACGGGCAACTGTATCTTTTAAACATTCTGTTAAAGGAAGTTCATTCTCTTTTAAATCAGCATAACGCGGATCTTTACCCGGAAATCTTTCATCGTTTTTTTCTAATTGCGGGGGTTGAATGTCATAACTTCTTCTCCAGATTTTAACTTGTTCTTCGCCATACTTTTTTGCCGTTTCTGCCTTGTTTAATCCTTGAAGTGCACCGTAATGTCTTTCATTCAGTCTCCAGTGATAGACAAGAGGAATCCACATTAAGTCTAATTCATCAAGAACAATCCATAATGTTCTAATTGCTCTTTTAAGAACAGATGCATACGCGATATCAAACTTAAATCCTTCAGATTTTAAAACTTTACCCGCATTTTTTGCTTCCTTCAATCCTTTTTCGGTTACATCAACATCAGTCCAGCCGGTAAATCTATTTTCCTGATTCCAGGCACTCTCTCCATGACGTAACAAAACTACTTTATACATTTATTTCTCCAAGATCTATTTAACAATTAATTCAAAACAACACATCAAAAATAGGTAATGATTATTAGAAATAGAATTGACAAGGTATAACTAGAACAGAAAAATAAAAATAGACTCAGGTGGTTCTATGTAAAGAGCGTACGTGTAAATGATTATTATTCAATTTATACACAGTGAACCACATTGAAAATTCACTCAAACTATAATTTAAATTTTGTTTAACGCCGATTTTAGAATGATAAATCCTATAATTCCTGAGATCAATGATCCGGTTAATATTCCAACTTTTGCTGTATCCAATAATTCTGGTGAGGCAAATGCTAGATTTGCAATAAATAATGACATCGTAAAACCAATTCCGGAAAGTATTGAAGCCGCATAAATTTTTTGTTTGCTTACACCCTCTGGTTCGGATGCAAATTTTAGTTTGACTGCAAAATATGAAAATGAAAAAATCCCGATTTGTTTTCCGAGAAACAAACCGAGAATTATGCCAATACTTACAGGATTAGTAAGTGACGTGCCTAATCCTGCACTAATTGTAACACCTGCATTTGCAAGAGCAAAAACCGGCATAATAAAAAATGAAACCCATGGATGTAATCCGTGTTCAAATCTTTGCAGCGGAGTTAATATTTTTTCACAATTATTTTCGATCTGATCGATAATGGTTAGTCGCTCAGAATTTGTTAATACATTATCACCATGCTCACCGGCGTTATCAAAATCCTGCAACAAAGACTCAGTTTCGTTTTTAAATTTCTTAGTATTTATTCTTGATGAAACAGGGATTGTAAAAGCAAGTAAAACTCCCGCAACTGTGGCGTGTACCCCTGATTTAAGAAATGCTAACCACAATCCTACACCGACCAGGATGTAAATTAATAGGTTTCTCACCCCCAATTTATTCATAGCAATTAATAGGACTATAAATCCAGCGGCAATAAATAAACTAGTGTAAGAAATATTTGAGGTATAAAAAATTGCAATAACCAATACGGCACCAAGATCATCAACAATTGCAAGTGCAAGTATAAAAATCTTTAACGCAAGCGGTACCCGTTTGCCGAGCAGTGCAAGAATGCCAACAACAAATGCAATATCAGTAGCCATAGGAATTCCCCAGCCTGATGCTCCCTCGCTACCAATATTAAAAATCGTGTAGATGAGGGCAGGAAATATCATTCCACCTAATGCCGCCGCAATAGGCAGAGCAGCTTTTTTTACAGATGAAAGTTCGCCGACAAGCAGTTCTCGTTTTATTTCTAATCCTACAACAAAGAAAAATATTACCATCAATCCATCGTTAATCCAATGATGTAAAGAGTATTTTAAACCTAATCCACCAATATCGATAGATAAATAAGTGTGCCATAAATGATGATAAGAATCAGCAAATGGGGAGTTTGCCCAGGCAAGAGCAATAATTGTTGCAATGATTAATAATATTCCACCCGATGCTTCCTGATGAAGAAATTCCTGAATGGGATAAGTTAATTTTTCAATTGGTGTTTTAGTGTCGTTTTGATTCATTATTAAAATTTAAATTTAGTTTTTTTAAAAGAAGAGTTTATTCTTAAAAATGTTGATAAAAATATTTTAAACAATATTATCTTCAGAAAGTTTCATTTGCACACTTTTTATTTTGTCATCCATTGTTTGCTCACGATCAGTTCTTGTTCCAACTCTGAGTGTTGATGATATTCTTGGAGCACCCATTTCATGAACACGCTCGTGACATTTTTTAACCGCTGCAAAAACCTCATCCCATTCACCTTCTATGTTTGTTCCATAAGCGTGCAGAACTGTATTTAGTCCGGCTTCTTTAAAAATCTTTTCACACTCAGCAATATATTTTGAAACAGAAAGTCCTACACCAATAGGAACCACGCATAAATCAACAATTACTTGCATAAAAATTCCTTTATCTTTAATTAGCTGATATCAAGTTATGATCTTGAATGTACTTGAAAAGTTTTATTATAAGATAAAAAAACTTTTACTTTGTTGCTTCAGTTTATAGTGGAAAAGCAATTAATTTTTTGCAGATAAGATTGGAGATAGATTTGAGAACCGGGTTTTAATTGAACTTTAAAGTTTAAAAATAATTTGCGTTTTGATTCCCCTTACTTAGCCATTAACTCTTTCAATATTAAATCAAACCAAAACTTTTTAATAATAAAATACCGATTGCAATAGTAAAAACAGAGCCAAGTGTGGTAATCATAATGATATTACCAGCTAACTTGGAATTTGCACCCATAACATCTGCCATTACAAAACTTGCAATTGCTGTTGGGCAGGCAAAAACTATAAACAAAATTCCAAGATCATCATTTCTATACCCTAAAAAATAAGCTCCAAGTGTAAGAACAAGTGGAATGGCTACGATTTTGATTAATGAAGCAGTAAATGCAAGCTTTGAAGCGTGTTTTAAATTTTTAATATTAAGCGATCCACCGATACCAATTAACGCTAACGGTAATGCAAGATCAGACAGAAATTCTCCTGTACTTATAAACATTTCCGGCAGTTTTATTTTAAAGTATGAAAACGGCAGCGCGAATATTACAGCAAGAATAAGTGGATTAAGTAAAATATCAAGAAATGCTTTTTTATAATTTACTTTGCCTACCTGCATAGGAACTGTTAATACAATTACCGCCAGCACATTGTACAGAGGCAGTAAAAATGCCAGGATAATTGTTGCCTTGCCCAGTGCATCATATCCAAATAAGTTTGATATTAATGCTAATCCAACGATTGCATAGTTTCCTCTAAACGCACCCTGTATATATGAACTTTTATCTGCCTGATTTTTTATAAATGGAATTGATCCTATCCAGATTAATAGAAAAGTAATAATTGTACCCGAATAGATGTATATAATTTGATCAAGTTCTAAAACCTGTGATAAATCAAGTTCTGATATTTTTAGAAATATAAAAGTGGGAAGTGAAATTTGAAAAACAATTTTGGAAGTTACGTCAACAAATACCTCATTTATTATTTTTAATTTTCTTGCAAAATATCCAACAGCAATTATTAAAAATACCGGAGCAACAATGTTTGCAGTAAAAAAAATATTTTCTAACAAGATGATCTTTTACAATAAATTTATAAAATACTTAGTTCTTCAATTAATTTTTTAAATGCATCCGGAACCGGTACTATCTTGCTTTTTTCATAATCAAAGAAAGCAATACCAGTTTTAGCCCGTGCGATTTCTTTTCCGGTAGCCTTATTTGTTATTCTAAATATAAAATCACAGCCGCTTCGTAAAAGGTTTTCCACAACAACATCAAATATCAAAACATCCCCGTGATAACCCTGAGATTTATATTGCAGTGCTGCATCAAACATAATAATCCCTGCACCAGCCGTGTCGACTTCCGAAAATTCCCAGTTTTTTAAAAATCTTATTCTTGCTTCATGCACCATCGAAAGAATTGAATCATTGCTTAAATGTCCGGCAAAATTTACATCATAAACTCTAACAGAAATTTCTGTTGTAAAAAAAAATTTTTGTGGAAGATCGATTTTTATTCTCTGCACTTTAATTCTCTGTTAAATTATATATGATAAAATAAATAAAAGGAATAAATTCTCTTTAGACAATTCCGATTTAATTAAACCAGCTGGTAAACAGTTACGGGTTCAGGAATACCTTTAATTGAAATATTCTTATGATTAATAGGTTCATTTTCCAGACTGATGCGTTTGTAAACCTCTTCTGAAATTAAAATTGCAGAACTCAGCTCTTTATTAATCTGTTCAAGTCTGGCTGCGATAATAACAGGCTGACCTGTAACTGAATATTGTTTCCTTTCACTTGTTCCAACATTTCCTGTAACTACTTCTCCGGCATTTATACCTATTCTGATTATTGTATGTGGAATTAATCCCGCTTCATTTCTTCTTTTAAGTTCTTTATTTATTTCCATTGCGGCATTTACCGCAAGCTGACAATCATTGTCGTGTTCAATAGGCGCTCCAAATATCGCCATTAAACCATCACCCATTATTTGCGTCACAATCCCTTTATTCTTATTTATAATTTCTATCAAAAATGAAAAAACATTATTCTGATATGCAATAATTTCTTCGGGAGATTTATTTTGTGCGAAGATTGAGAAGTTTCTGATATCTAAAAACATTATTGCTGCAAATCTTGTACGACTTTGAACCTCATACCTGTTTTCAACAAGTTCATCAACAATTTCTTTTGAGATTTGCTGTCCAAATAATTTGTGAATTTCATTTCTTTCTGATTGAGCCCGGTAATGTTTAATTATACCTTTTTTTATTTGGTTGGTAATTAAACCTGCTGTGTGTCCGGAAATAAATAATAATGCTGCTGTACCTAAATAAACAGGAAAAAACGAAAACGAATCAACAGCTTGTGCAGGGGAAGGCTTTGAACTTAAATGCCAGGCTAATAAAGTAAATTGAATGGCTGCAACGCTTCCGGAGAATACACAAAGTTTAAAATCAAGTTCCAATGCCGACAGCATTATTATAAGAAAATAAAGCAGAGTAACAGGCGTAAAAAGCGGCAATATTGATGGAAGGTTAAATGAATATATAATTAAAGCAACTGTTGGAATACTGATTTCGATAAACGCATTTACATAACGGATTAATATGAACGCTTTTACTCCGTATCGTGTCCACTGTTTGGCTGCACGACTTACAAATAAAGATCTGACCAATATTACAACAAGTATGATGATTGTTAATTGAAAGGCAATTGGGAATTGCGAAATTTCTTTAAACTCTTTCTCAAATGTTAAAGAAATTAAAAGCACAACTACAATCAAAAACCCAACTATACCAGCAAGAACTTTTGATCGAAAACTTTCATTGGAAATTATTTCCTCAGAAAATAATTCTTCAAAAAGTTTTGTACTGCCGTTAGCCATTGAGTTGGTTGATTTCAATTAAAATTATTTTTATAACATTCTAATTTACTAAACTGTTTTTTTGTAATTAAATATTGCAAGTAAATTAAAGCCTGCAGCAAATAATGAAATAATTCCAAGATATTTTAGGATATCCATGAATCCGCTTCCCTTTAAAACTATCATTCTCATTACTTCTATAAAGTAACTAACCGGATTTAGGTAAGCAAGTATCTTTGCCCAATCCGGCATGTTATCTATTGGGGCAAACAAACCACCCAACAAAATAAAAATGGTCATAAAAAAATAAGAAATAAACATTGCCTGCTGTTGTGTTTCTGCAAGTGTTGAAACGAAAAGTCCAAAGCCTAATAGTCCGATTAAATAGATTGCAGCAAATAGGTAAATTAACAAATAACTACCGGCTGGATAAATTCCGTAAACAACATAACTGATAATAAATCCAACCGAAAGCACTATGTTTCCTAATATCCAAAATGGAATTAATTTACCAAGTATAAACTGATACTTTTTTATAGGCGAAACATTTAACTGTTCAATTGTTCCATCCTCTTTTTCTTTAACAACATTTATGGCGGTTAAAAGAAATCCGACTAATGTTACCAATAAAACCAACACCCCGGGCACCATAAAATATTTGTAATTCATTTTAGGATTAAACCAGTTACTGGTGGTTATTTCAATCATTGGCTGTGGATTAATGCGTGGAATTTGTATCCACTTAGCTCTAATATCAGAATTAAAATCATTAATAATTGAATTAGCATATGATACTGAAAGCCCCGAAGTCTGTCCATTAATAGCATTTGCGATAAGCATCACTTTGGTCTGATTATCTCTTATCAATTCTCTTTCAAAACCTTCCGGTATTTCGATAATAAGATCTGCTCTGTCTTCTTCAATCACTTTTAATGCTTTTTTATACGAATCAGCTATTGCTGTTAATTGAAAATAACCGGAGGATGTAAATTTGTAAGTAAGATTTCTTGAATATTCCGAATGATCATGATCAACAATGCACAGGTTAATATTTTTCATTTCATAATTTGCAGCAAACGGAAGTAATATTAATTGAATAACCGGCACCGCAAAAATCATTCGGATCATTAATTTGTTGCGGAAAATTTGCAGAAACTCTTTTCTTAATAAAAATTTTAATATTCTCATTACAATCTGATTTTAAATCTTTTTAAACTTACTAATAGAAAAAAAGTTGTCATCCCAAATATTATCAATATCTCTTTCCAGATATCCAAAAAACCAAGTCCTTTTATCATAATATTTTTTACCATTATGATATACCACTTTGCAGGAATTAAATTTGATATAACCTGCAATATTACCGGCATGTTTGCTATCGGAAAAGCATAGCCACTAAGCATTACTACAGGAAGCATTAATCCAATTAAAGAAATTATCATTGCAGCTTGTTGAGAACTTGTTACAGTTGAAATAAGTATTCCCAGCGCTAATGCGCAGATTATATAAAAAATAGTTACAAGACTTAAAAGAAAAATGCTTCCTACTATAGGAATGCCAAAAACCCAACCACTAATTAACAAAATTGTTATAACGTTTATCAATGATATAATAAAATAGGGAATGACTTTACTTACTATAATTATCCAGGGTTTAAGAGGGGAAACAAGCAGGACTTCCATTGTTCCCATTTCTTTTTCTCTTACTATCGAAATTGAAGTCATCATCGCGGAGATTAAGAGAAGAATCATTCCCATCACACCCGGCACTGAACTATACTCGCCTTTTAACTGAGGATTGTACAGCATTCTTATTTCTGAGTTAATGGTATAGGGCAGATTTTTATTTTGATTTAATTCCTTCTGATATTCCATAACAATAGCACTTACATAATATGTTAAAGTATTTGCCTGATTAGGGTCAGAAGCATCAGTAACAATTTGAAGTTGAGCTTTGTTGTTATGCATAAGTTCGTTCTGAAAATTTGGCTGAAAGATGATTGCTAATTTTATCCGCCCTGTTTTAAAAGCTTTTTCTATCTGGTTATCTGATGAAAGAGTTTTGTCTATATCAAAATATGAGCTGCTTTCGATTCGAGTTATTAAGTTTTGCGTTGCCTCATCTTTAGAATTGTCCAGTATGGCGATATTACAATTTCGAGTTTCAGTTGTAATAGCAAAACCGAAAATAATTAATTGCACAACAGGTAATCCCAGCAGTACCAGCATCGAGCGTTTATCGCGCAGAATGTGATGAAATTCTTTTTTTATGAATGAAAAAAACTGCTTCATAATAAAATCAATCTCCTCTTTTAGCCTTTCTTGCAAGCATTAAAAAAACATCATCCATTGTAGCTGCATTAAATTGTTTTTTTAAATTTTCCGGTGAATCTAAAGCTTCAATTCTGCCATCAACCATAATTGAAACCCGATCACAGTATTCAGCTTCTTCCATATAATGTGTAGTTACAAAAACGGTTATTCCATTGTGGGCAGCTTCATAAATCATATCCCAAAATTGTCTTCTTGTAATAGGATCAACTCCGCCGGTTGGTTCATCAAGAAAAACAATTTTAGGCATGTGAAAAATTGCAGTACTGAATGCCAGTTTTTGTTTCCAGCCAAGCGGCAAAGAGTTCACTAACTTATCAGCATCATTTTGTAAATTTAATTTTTCCAGTAGCCCATTGCATTTGGTTTCAATATCATAATCATTCAATCCATATATTCCGCCAAACAGAATTATATTTTCTTTAATAGTTAAATCTTCATATAAGGAAAACTTTTGACTCATGTATCCAATACTTTTTTTTATACTTTCTGTGTTTTTATATACATCAAAACCGGCAATGTTTGCGGTACCGCTGCTAGGTTTTGAAATTCCGATTAACATTTTCATTGCAGTTGTTTTACCGGCACCGTTTGCACCAAGAAAACCAAATATCTCTCCTTTAAAAACTTCAAAAGTAATTTCACTCACGGCAACAAAGTCACCAAATTTTTTTGTGAGCTTATTTGTTTTTATTACAACTTCTTTTTCTGCCATTGTTTCTTTCTTGGTGTCTTTGTGGCGATGGACCTTTTCTGCCACTAGGATACAAAACCACTAAGTGGACATTTATTTTTTCATCAGTTGCATAAAGCGATCTTCGATTCCGGGTTTAACTAGTTCAATCTCAATTTCAGTGTGATTTTTTAAATATGATTTCAATTCATTTATGTCAGGATACTTTTCATTTAAAACGAGATGATGATATTGTCCAAATGCAAAACAAGATTCTGTTTTGGAGTAAGCTCGTAAATCATTTAACAGATTGAACATGCTTTTTGATTTAACAGCATATAGATTTTTATCAAATCTGTTAACGATATTTTGTGGTGTATCAATTTCTAATATTTTTCCGGTTTGAATAAGTGCAATTCTGTCACACAAATTTGCTTCATCCATATATGGTGTTGAAACAAGAATACTAATACCTTGGGTCTTCAATCGTTTTAACATTTCCCAGAATTCTTTTCTTGAAACCGGATCAACGCCTGTCGTGGGTTCATCCAGGAACAGAACTTTAGGTTTGTGAATTAATGCACAACTAAGTGCTAGTTTCTGTTTCATTCCGCCGCTAAGTTTTCCAGCGCGTCTGTTTTTAAATGGCTCAAGCTGTTTATAAATGTCAGCGACTAAATCATAATTTTCTTGAATTGTTGTATTAAAAATTGTTGCGAAGAAATTAAGATTTTCCTCAACGGTTAAATCCTGATAAAGCGAAAATCTGCCCGGCATATAACCAACAATAGTTCTGATGGCCTTAAAATCTTTTAGAACATCAAGACCCATTACAGTTGCGGTGCCTTTATCAGCAAGCAAAACAGTAGTTAGGATTCTAAAGATTGAAGTCTTTCCTGATCCATCCGGCCCTATTAATCCGAAAAGCTCACCCTCATCAACCGAAAATGAAATATCATCAACTGCATTGATAATATTATTTTTTGTAGTATAAGTTTTAGTGATATTATTTAATTCGATTGCATTCATGATAATTAGAATTTTACTTCTCCATACATACCTATCTTAAGATAACCATCGTTTATAACTTTAACTTTGATTGCATAAACAAGATTTGCACGCTCATCCTTAGTTTGTATTGTCTTAGGAGTAAACTCCGCTTTTGAAGATACCCAATAAATATCTCCGCTTAATTCTTTCTGTTGACCATCACCCTTATCCACAAACACTTTTACTTTTTGACCAAGTTTAATCTGAGCAAGCTGATCACCATTAATATATGCCCGCAAAATCATTTCGGATAAATCAGCAATTTTATAAAGTGCTTTTCCATTTGACGTAATTTCGTTTTGCATTGCATAACGGGTCAATACTGTTCCGTCAACAGGATTTTTAGTTATGCTTTTATTTATTTGATCTTGAATTTGTTCAACCTGTGTTTTTAATGGAAGTGTTTGACTTATAATTCCCTGCTTAGTAATTGTTAAACTGGATTTAGCAGCATCATACTGTTTAGTTAGAACTTCAAGCTGTGAGTTTATATCATCCAGTTGCTTGGTTGTGGCAGCATTAGTTTTAACAAGATTTTCAATTCTGACTTTTTCTCTTTCAGTTGTTGTTATTTGTTCTTTGATAGATGCCAATTGAGTTGGAATATCCGGCTGCGTTACCAAGACTGATTTAATTGTCGATTCAAGCTGCTTTTTCTTAAGATATAATTGTGTAGTATCCACAACAGCAACAATTTGATCTTTTTTAAGATTCATTCCTTCTTCAACATTAAAAAACACAAGCTTTCCCATCGCTTCAGCAGAAACAATTACTTCTTCTGATTCAAATGTTCCTGTCGCATCAAAATCTCCATTATCATTTGAGCAGGAGAATAAAAGAATAGATAAAGCTAAATAAGAAATGAGTATTAATTTATTTTTCATGTTAGTCTCTTAATTGTTATTAATATCCAATTGTTAATTTATATTTATACTGTACCATCAGTAATTGGATTGTATGAATTGCTAAGTTTTGTCTGGCGCGGTCTTCTGAATTTAATTCACGTATGTAATCGCTTGAAGTAACTACTCCATTCTCAAGCTGTGATCTTACAGCCTCTTTAATTGATGTTCTTAGATCTATTATTTCTTTATCTACATTAATTAGTTCTTTTAGTTTGTTGATTTCTATTAACTGCTGTTCAACAGCGATATTAGTGTTAAGAAGAAACGTTTCTTTTTGTGAATCAATAATATATTTATTCAGTTCATTAAGTTCATTTTCATTGCTTTGAGTATAAAGATTTGATAATGACCACGTTAACCTTGCGCCTGCAATGTAGTACCAGTCAAAATCATTTTTTAACATGTCAAGAGTCGGTTTACCATAGCCGCCCTGAAAAAATAAACTGGCTTTTGGCAGAATCTTTGCGATTGTCAAACCGCGCTGATTTTCTAGCATATCACGTTGATAAGAAAACATTTTTAATTCCGGTCTGTTTATTTCGCTTTGTGATGTAATGTTTTCCGCTGGCGGTATAGCAAAAGTTGTTGAATCATCCAATCTTGAATTAATAAATAAACTTAACATATTTAAGTAAGCTTTTCGTGACGACATCAATTCAATAAATCTTTGCTCAGTATTTAAAACCTCTGCTTTCAAAATATCAACATTTGTTTTAGTTGCAATTCCATTTTCAAATGATGCGTTTAATTTTGACAGGCTTTCATTCAAATCATTTTTAATTAATTCAATTTGCTTAAGCTGTTGATCGAGCGACAAAATTCCAAAGTAAATTTGATTTACACTTTCTTTTACTTTTAACAATTCTGTTTCCAGTTTTTGGTCATCAACCTTTGCTAATGATTTTTGAATATCAGCCTGTGAACTCATCATCCCTCCGTCATAAATCACCTGGGAGACATCAGCATACGCTTTGTACTGATCTTTAGTTAATGATTCAATTTTTATTCCCGGAAGTGAAATCGGAAGCGATGTGACATCTGACTGATAAGTTGCCTGACCATTTATCGTTATCTGTGGAAGATATCCTTTCCAGACATTACTAACATTATAGTCTTTGCTCTGCATAACATACTCTTTTTGTTTGATCAGAGGATAGTTTGCGTAGGCTTTCGAATAACATTCATCTAATGTTATCCGGGTCTGAGAATATCCATAATCAAAGCTTAAAAGTATTAAAGTTAATACAAAAAGTTTTTTCATGATTCAATCTTATTAATTGTTTTGTTAAAAATTTTCTTTCCTTTTTCAGTTACAATTCCGCCAATAATTATTTTAAATGCATAACGGGCTGCTTCAATGATTGAGAAATTGTTATTGAGAATAAATTCTGGATTTACAACATTCCTTACTGAAGCAACAAGTACATTCATTACAATGTCGGTCGGATAGTCAATAAATAATCCTTCTTTTTTACCCTGATCTATAACTTTTGTAATATTTCCAAACATCATTTGTGTTCTAAACTTGTCAATTTCATCCCACAAACTTGGATAATACCTTCTTATTTCTTCCATTCTTTGCAGAGTAATCTTTTCAGAGCCTTTAGCAAGAATCTTTATTAATTCCTCCAGTTTTTCTATTGCATTTTTATCAGAACTCAAAGCGGGCACTATTTTACTTTTCATGCGTTTCATAAAATGATTGGCAATTGCCATTACCAGATCATCTTTGGAAGGAAAGAATTTATAGATTGTCTTTTTGCTCATTCTCAATTCAGCAGCAATTTCATCCATTGTGGTTTTATAAAAACCATCCCGGAAAAATTTATCCTCTGTTTGTTCAATTATTTTATTTTTCTCTTCCATCTGTCCTCTCGGAAACTAATTTCGTTTTTCTGGTTTCCAAATTAAAAATTAATAAACCTGATGTCAAGGGGTAAAGTCTCAATATGTTTTAAGTCACTTATTGCAGATAATATTAATATTTATGAAATTTATAATGGAATTAAAGAAAGAGAGGGTTTTATGAAAGTTTATTTGTTAGTTCTATCATTCATTTTTCTGACGTTCAATATATATGCACAATCAAAGACAGAAAACGATATTGAGTCATTATTAGTAAATGCTAAAAAGGGTGTTTATTGGGCATTGGCAAATCTACAGGGCAAGAAGACAAAATTTGATCAATCACTTATTGATAATGATAAATTAATCGCTAAAGTAAAAGTGAGCAAAGAACTAAATGGTGTTAGAATCGAATCCACTGGCTACTATGAAACTAATGAATTAACACTTGTTCTTTATAGATCCCGGGAAGGTTTAATAAAAGATGGATATATCAAAAAAGGAGATTTAGATTCTTATAGTGAAGAGGATTAATTTTTATAATTTTTAAAAATATTCTTGACTTAAGTAAATATTTTTCGTAACTCTGTAATAGTTATTACAACAAATAATCAATTTGTAATTAGAGTTACAGATGAACAATCAAAGATTAATAGATCTTTTCTTAGAGGTTGCCAAAATTAACGCACTCTCCGGCAATGAAAAACCAATCGCAGATTTTATAAAATCATTTCTTTCAAACCTGGGTTATTCAGTTAGCGAGGATAACGCAAAAGAATTCACAAAAAGTAATACAGGCAATCTGATATGTAGAATTGGCAGCGGTGGAAAATTTGTGATGCTCTCACATATGGATACTGCACGTCCGACTGAAAATGTTAGACCAATTATTCTTGAAGATAAAATTATCTCTTCGGGTGATACTGTACTTGGCGTTGATAACAGAGTAGGAGTTTCGGTTTTACTTTATGCTCTTGAAAAGATTGCAAAAGAAAAAATTCCGGTTAAAGATTTTACTGTTGCATTTACAACTTGCGAAGAAACAACTCTCTTTGGTTCAAAGTATTTGGGAATTAATGGCGAGATAAAAAACGGATTTATATTTGATTCAGGTTATCGTCCCGGTAATTTTATTTTTTCCGCTTGCGGTGCAATTGGATTAAAGATTAAAATTTTTGGTAGAGCATCTCATTCCGGAATCGCACCGGAAAAAGGTATCAACTCAATGCAAGTTGCAGCCAAAGCAATTAGCCGGTTGCCGCTTGGTAGAATTGATGAAGAAACCACAATGAATATCGGAACACTTAGCAGCGGCTCTGCTGTAAATGTTATTCCTGAACTTACTGAACTTGAAGGTGAAGTAAGATCATTCAATCTAAAGAAAGCAGAAGATAATTTTAATCTTTTAGCAAACATCTTTAAAGGTGAGGCTGAAAAAATCGGGGCGAAGATAGAGATAGATTATTTTTGGGATTTTGTTCCTTATACAATTAAAGAAGATTCATTCGTTTTTAAGGAAACTGTTAAAGCAATTAAAAAAGTTGGATTAGAACCCACTCCCAAAATTTCTTTAGGCGGCAGTGATGCAAATTCACTTAACGGAAGAGGAATTGAATCAATCAACCTTGGTATTGGTGCTCAAAATCCGCACTCAAATGATGAATTTATTTTTATCGAAGATTTAATCAAATCAGCTGAAATAGCACTTGAATTAGTTAAGAAAGATCAACCGAAATGAAAAATTTTTTCTACTTTCTGCTTCTTTTAATTTTTGCGTTCAGTATAAATAACTATTCTCAGCCAAAAGGTAAATTACTTATTGTTGGAGGTGCACAGACTCATGATATTGAAAAAAAGTTTGTTGAACTTTCAGGCGGACCTGATGCCCGGATTATAATAATTCCAAATGCCGGCTCTGAACCAATACTTAATAGTGAAATAGAGCAAAAAACATTTACTAATTTAGGCGCAAAAGCAGATTATATTTTATTTACGCGGGAGACGGCTGATGATGAAGCCAATCTAAAAAAAATGGATTGGGCTAATGCAGTCTTTTTTACAGGTGGGGATCAGAGTGATTTAACTCGTGATATGCTCGGCACAAAATTATTAGAAAGGGTTTTTGATATTTATAATAATGGGGGAACGGTAGGAGGATCAAGTGCAGGTGCTGCTGTTATGAGCGAAGTGATGATTACAGGTAATGAGCTGCTGCACAATGATTCAACAGGGTCATTTATCACAATAGAAAAAAACAATATTGAAACAAAACAAGGATTTGGTTTCTTAAAAACAGTAATTATTGATCAGCATTTTCTTAAACGTAAAAGACATAACAGAACTATTGCAGCATTAATTGAACATCCAAAACTGTTAGGCGTTGCTATTGATGAATCAACTGCAATAATAGTATATCCTTATGATACTTTTGAAGTTTATGGCAGCAATCAGGTTTTAGTTTACGATCCGACAAATTCAAAAAATATTCGGGAGGACAAAAAAGGCAATCTTGGAATAAGCGATATGAAACTACATATTTTAATAAGCGGTGATAAGTTTGATCTTAAAACTAAAGAAGTCATTGAATGAATGAAGCAAAAAAGAAATTTAAGTTTCGTGTTCCAAACACTTACTTATTAATTTTTTCACTATTAGTTATAATAGCCGGGCTAACATGGATTATTCCCGGTGGACAATATGAACGTGCTATAGTAAATGGAAAAGAAGTTGTCGTTCAAAATTCATTTAAATATGTTCAGAATAACCCGCAAGGATTTTTTGCATTATTTATTGCACCACTAAAAGGATTTGTAGAAGCCGGATTAATAATTGGATTTGTACTTATTGTAGGCGGGGCCTTTAACGTGCTTGCAAAAACTGATGCTATTAATTCACTAATAACTAAATTAGCCAAGGCTCATAAAAGCTCAGCAACACTTCGCACATTCTTTATTCCTGTTCTTATACTTATGTTTTCGTTGGGTGGAGCAACATTTGGAATGAACGAAGAAATTATTCCCTTTGTATTAATAATAGTTCCAATCTGTCTTGCTCTTGGTTATGATTCTATTGTTGGAGTTGCTATCCCGCTTGTTGGAGCGCATGTTGGATTTGCCAGTGCATTTTTAAACCCTTTTAATGTCGGTATCGCACAAGGGATTGCAGACGTACCGCTATTTTCAGGAATTGGTTATCGTGTTATATGCTGGGCAGTTTCAACCACCGTTGCAATTTTATTTCTACTCTACTACGTAAAAAAACTTTCCCGCAAACCTGAAATTAGTCCAATGTTCGCTGAAGATAGCGATCGCAGAAAAAATGAAAACTTTGATAACATTTATAACGGAAACACTTCATTTTCACTAAGACACAAACTTGTTTTGTTAACATTTTCTCTTTCTCTTATAATGCTTGTTGTGGGGGTTGTTGAGTTAGGATGGTACATTGAAGAAATTGCAGGTATGTTTTTTATAATGGGTATTGTAGTTGGAATTATTGGTGGATTAAAGAGCGATGTTCTTATTAAAAGTTTTATAGAAGGTGCAAAAGATTTAGTTGGTACAGCTCTTATCATAGCACTTGCAAGAGCAACTTTAGTTATATCCAGAGACGGACAGATAATAGATACAGTTCTTTATGGACTTGCGCCATTTATTCAATCCTCATCGCCAATTTTTGCATCGCAAAAAATGTTTGCTGTACAGGCAATAATTAATTTTTTTGTTCATTCAGGAAGTGGACAGGCGGCACTGACCATGCCCATAATGGCCCCGCTTGCAGATTTAGCCGGAGTCTCAAGACAAACGGCAATTTTAGCTTTTCAGTTTGGTGAGTACACAAATATTATAATTCCAACTTCTGCGGTAACAATGGGTGCACTTTCAATGGCAAAAGTTCCGTGGGAAAAATGGGCAAAGTGGGTTATACCTTTGCAAATAATATTAATGTTATTAGGATTGCTTTTACTTATTCCGCCAAACTTAATGGGATGGCATTGATTTTTTTAATTAATACTTGTTCAATCATTAAATAAGAGGTGCGTTATGAAGAGTTATACTTTGGCTCTTTTTGTTTCTATTGTACTGCTGGGATTTTTGAGTGATACTATTTTTGCCCAGGCAGTTCTTTATAACACGGGTAACATGCAGGTCCGTGTTGATACTTATGGTGCAATGAGATTCTGGACAATCGATGGAACTGATACGGTCCAACATCTTAACAGAGTTAACGTTTTGGTTGCCGGAAATACGGATCAGGTATTAGATTATTACAACGATATCGATGTTGAATTACCGACAACACTTGTAAGCAGTCCGGGATTAAGTGATTATGAAATTACCGGCACTTACAATAATGCTTACTCAGGGCTTCCGCCAAATGTGTTAGTTGAACAACATGTTTACGGATGGCAGGATGGCAAATACGCTTTAATTAAAATGATGGTAACCAATAATGAAAGCGCAGATCTTCCTACAATAGTTGGTTTAGATATTGTTCAATACATGGATTTTACGTGGGAAAATGATAATGTTTTTTGGGACGCATCGAATGAAATGTTAGTACAATATGAGTCACATTATGCAGGAATTAAATATTTATCAGAACCAGTTGCCTCAGCCCAAGTACTGGTATGGTACGATGGTTATTCAAGTGATGATCCTACAACATATGCATTCCTGACAGAAGGAACTTTTGATACTGATACTTTAGTAACTGACCCTGACGGTTCAGTTGCGTTTCTCGGAAGCGATGTTCAGACATTACAGCCGCAGAGCTTCAGAACATTATATCTTGCGGTTGCTCTTGGATCTGATGAAACTGAAATGCTTGCAAATATGCAGTTAGCTCAACAAAAGTATAATCAGATAGTATCAGTTGAATCCGATTTAAATAATATTCCATCTGATTTTACTCTTGAGCAGAATTATCCCAATCCATTTAATCCATCAACTAAAATTTCTTTTGGATTACCCCAAAGATCTGATGTTGTCTTGAAAATATTCAATGCTTTGGGTCAGCAGGTTGCAGAACTTGTTAACGAATCACTTAATGCCGGAACTTACTCGTATAACTTTGATGCATCAAATCTTACTTCCGGAATTTATATCTACTCACTCCAAACAGATGCAGGAGTTATTTCTAAAAAGATGACATTAATAAAGTAAAAGGAAAAAGCGTTTGTTTAACATTTAAAATTTCTTGTCATTCCCGCACAGGCGGGAATCCATTTTCTCAAAGATGTTTTGGATTCCCGTTTTAACGGGAATGACAAATAAAGTTCGACTATTGAAACGACGACGGGAAAATTTTGTAATTATAACTTTTAAGGCAGGCTTTATACTTTTATGGATCGTTACAAAGAAATAAAAGAAAAGATTACAAGCAGGTATAATTCTCTTCCAAAGAATCAGAAGAAAATTGCAGACTACTGTATAAACAATTTTGACAAGATTCCTTTTGTAAACGTACATGATTTATCCTTAGCTACCGGTGCAAGTGTTGCTTCGGTTGTAAGGTTTTCTCAGCGTGCAGGCTTTAAAGGATTTAGTGAGCTGCGTGATGCGATTACAGGATCACTGCAAAAAGAACTGACTAACAAACAAATGTTCCCGCTTTTTGAAAAACGCAGAGTTGAAGAAGATTTACTTACCGAGGTTGCAAATCTTGATATAAAAAATATTAACGAAACTCTTAATCTTATTGAGCGTAGCACATTTAATTATGTGATTGATCGTATCTCTAAATCTGAAAGAGTATTTACTGCAGGATTAGGTATCTCCTATTTACTTTCAGAAATATTAGCATACCAGTTAACACAGGTTGGAATCAGTTCTTCGGTGCTGCAGCATTCACATACATTATTTAATGAAAATATACTTTTTCTAAATCCAAAAGATTTACTGATTGTATTTTCATTTCCACCCTACTCAAAGGAAACGATAGAAGCTGCAGAGTTTGCAAATAAAAGAAAAATAGATGTTATCTCAATAACAAATAAGCATGCATCTCCGGTTACATTTTTTACCAAAGCAAATCTTATTGTAAAAAGTGAAAATATGCTTTTTACAAATTCATTCGCGGCCATTTCTGTTCTTATAAACGCCATCGCAACAGCTTGTGCAATTAAAAACAAACAGCGGGCTAAAAAAGTTCTTAAAGAATCAGAGGAAATTATGATTAACCAGAATCAAGTAATAAGCGGGAGTTAACAATGAAAAAAATTTTACTATTAATTCTTTGCCTGCCATTTTTTATTTATTCAGGTACCACCGGAAAATTAGCGGGTACTATTAAAGATGCACAAACAGGTGAGCCGTTAGTTGGAGCCAACGTAATTATTGAAGGAACAAATTTTGGTGCAGCTACAAATGTTAACGGAGAGTATGTAATACTTAATATTTCACCAGGAAGATATAATGTTAAGTTCAGTTTTATAGGATATGAAACTACTTTAATGCAGGATGTATCTATTACCGTTGATCAGACAACAACACTTCAGATTTCTCTAAATCCGCAAACGATTATGGTTGATGAAATAGTAGTAACTGCCCGTACGCCGCTTATTCAAAAAGATGTTACGAGCAGCATATCTGTTATTACAAGAGAAGAAATAGATGCGTTACCTGTTTCTACATTTACAGAATTACTTTCTTTGCAGGCTGGAGTTACAGGTAGCGGAAATAATCTTCACGTGCGGGGCGGCAGATCCAACGAAGTTGCTTATATGATTGATGGAACAATCGTTGTCGATCCTTTGCTTGGCGGGCTTGCAACCGATATTAATAATGATGCAATACAGGAAATGAGTTTACTTAGCGGAACTTTTAATGCTGAGTATGGTAATGCCTTAAGCGGTATTGTAAATATTGTTACAAGAGATGGCGCAGATAAATTTTCTGCAAAAATAGAAGCAAGAACAAGTGAGTTTGGTGTCGATCGTTATTCTGCATTGCGCCAAAATAGAATTAACGGAAGTATAAGCGGACCAATCGTATCCCCGGAATTCAACTTTTTTATATCCGGTGAAATTGACAAACAGGGGAGTTATCTTCCGTTTGGCTACAGCAACACAAAATCATTTTTTAGTAAAGTTTCCACAACCGCTATTCCATACATTAAAATTGCGCTATCCAATAGAGGAAGCACAGGCAAAAGACAAAATTATAGTCATTCTTACAAATATATTCCCGATCAATATCTTAGAAGAAGAACAGACAGCTGGCAGAGTTCGTTAAATTTTACACATACTGTTTTTAATAATTTTTTCTATGATGTGAAAGCATCATATTTTAATCAGGGATATTATTCAGGAATAGATAAAGACACATCAGAATATTTAGCGTCAACACAATCTGAATATTTTGAAGATAAAGGGAATGGATTTGAGTTCTATAAATTATCTGATCCTCCAGAATTGTACGATAGCAGAAGCGCAACTGCGGATATTAAGGCAGATGCTGTCTGGCAAATGGGCTCTATGAATGAAATTAAATTTGGATTATCCTATAAAAAGCACTGGCTAAAGTTATATTACATTTATGATCCTAAAAGAAATTTTCCATATATAAATGATTATCATACAGAACCATTTGAAGGGGCAGTGTATCTGCAGGATAAAATTGAATTATCTTACCTTGTTATAAATCTAGGTTTACGTTTTGATTACTTAAACTCTAATGTTGAGTTCCGTGCTGATCCGCTTAATCCAAATTCAATGGTAAAAGTAAAATCAAGATCACAAATTTCACCAAGGTTTGGAATCGCACATCCGATATCGGACAGAACAAAATTACATTTTTCTTATGGACACTTTTTCCAAAATCCGGATTTTGAATATCTGTTCGAGAATAATCAGTATGATTTAAATGTAAGAGAACCTTTATTTGGTCAGCCAAATCTTGATGCCCAGAGAACTATATCCTACGAGGTCGGAATCTCTCATCAATTTTCTGATAATATTGCTATGAATTTGACGGCATATTATAGAGATATAACTGGGTTGATAGGAACACGTTATTTCTTTCCGTTTGTTGATGGACGTTATACCGGTTATACACTGTACGTAAATGAAGATTATGCCAACATTAAAGGATTTGAAGTAACAATTGATATAAGACCGAATAAATATTTCTCAGGCGGTTTGACCTATACTTATTCTGTTGCCAAAGGAAGTGCTTCATCCGAAACAGAACAATATCCGGGCACAGAAGAATCCACACAACTTTATTTTCTTGATTTTGATAGGCCGCACGTTTTTAATGCAAGCGGAACTTACACAATTCCACAGGATGAAGGACCGATGATATTCGGATCCCCGGTTTTTGAAAATATGGATTTTAGTTTAATACTTAAAGCTAGTTCAGGTGCGCCTTATACTCCTTCAGGCAGGGACATCGGTTTTGTGGAAAGAAATTCTTTAAGACAGCCGGGTCTTTATAATATCGATTTAATGATCGGCAAAGAGTTTATGCTTGCAAACAATTTAAGATTTCGTGTGTTTGCAGAAATTTTAAATCTTACAGATCATAGAAATATTTTGTATGTATATGGAGATACAGGTGAACCTGATTTTACATACGTAGGTGGTCAGTCTATTGAGTACATGCGTGATCCATCAAACTATGGTCCGCCCCGTTCTGTTCGTTTAGGTTTTACAATGAGATTTAATTAATCATTATAGATTAAGGCTGAAAAAATGAGAAAAGTTTTTTATATACAAAGCATCCTGATATTACTCTTAATAACTAACCCGGCTTATGCGCAAAACAGTAATAAGGATTTTGAAGATAAAGATCCGTCAGAAATAATTATGCGCATACAGGATCGTGCAGGCGGTACTCATAATGCAAGTAATATCGGATTATTTTTTGAGAACCGTGGTAAACTTTATCCAAGAAGAATAACACAGGGTCCTTCCGGTGAATTTCCAATAAATAGCGGTAAACACTATATCTATAGAATTAATCAATTGGTTGGGATACCGGGTAATGTTGTTCAAGCCAGATTTACAACCAATGAAGAGTGGGAAGCCGCATTTGGATATAATAACACCCAGACGGCTAGAATTGCGTTTAGTGATAATCCTGATTCGTGGCCTTCACATCTTGGTTGGCCTGTAAAAGATAAAGATGGTAATAATTTAATTCTATCCGATCAGGATAGTTATTGTGTTTATAATGATAGCAACAATACAGCTAACATTTTAGGAATACAATTAGCACAAACAGGATATGCTTATGGGTCTAACTTTGCAAAAAATATTTTGTTCTTTAAATATGAACTGACAAATCATGGACCTAACGATCTGGCCGGAGTTTATTTTAGTCTTCATAATGATATTGATGTTGGAAATATAAGCGGAGGAACGCCAGAATACTCCGATGATAGAATTAATTTTATAAAGGAACAAAATCTTGTTTACTTTTTTGATGACGGTGTTTCTGCAGAGTGGCCTGATGGTAAAACGGGATTTTTCGGAATAATGATGTTGAAAACTCCGGAAATAAACGGTACACAACTGGGTGTTACAGATATGCACTATATGCTCTATAATGATGACGAAAATTCTGATAAAGATTCCGTTCAGTATGGTTATATGTCATCAGATCCTAATTTGTATAATTCATCGGTAGGAAATAAATATTTCCATCTGGGCAGCAACACTAATATCCATTATGATGATCCAAATACAATACCCGCTTCTGGTCTGGATATTCTTGCAAATCTATCTTCAGGTTCTTATAACCTTAATCGCGGAGATACGTTAATTTTTTATACAGCGTTGGTTGCCGGTGAAACTTATGATGAGTTGATTTTAGCAGCTAACACAGCACAGTTTGCCATGGATAATAATTTTGATCTTGCTAAGCCTCCTAACCGTCCTAATCTATATTCATCAGATGGCGAATTTAAGGCAAATTTATACTGGGATGATGTTGCAGAACAAAGTTTTGATAAACTTTCAGGCTACGATTTTGAGGGATATAGACTATATAGAAGCACAGATAAAGGAATCTCATGGAAGAGAATAGCTGACTATGATATACGTAATTCCGTTGGGAGTAATACCGGTTTACAATATAGCTATACAGATACAAACCTGGTTAATGGAATTGAATACTGGTATTCTATAACTGCATACGATAAGGGGGATTCATCTTTTGAAAGTTTAGAAAGTGCAATCGGGAATAATCTGCTTGCAGTAAATACAGTTGCAGTAATTCCAAGATCGGAAGCCATTGGAAGAACACCAATTTCTCCTGATGATGTGAAGAATCTTAATACAGGCAATTCCAATTTTATACTCAATGCATCATCAATAGATGATGAAATGATTGTTGGGAATGAATATAAAACTACTTTTAGTTTTGTTCCGAAAATAGAATTTGGTGATTTGGCAACTAAAGTTACTGTTGCTATTACTGATACAGCCGCAACCAAGCCGTACAAATATTTAATCGAATTTACTTCACCCTCAACATTTAACTTGACAAACGTTACTCTTGATGAAATTATTAGAGAAGGTTATGGTTATCCTTTTGGTGGACGATCTCTTCTCATTACTGGTGAAGGTTTGCGCGTTACTATGAACGATTCGATTGGAACTCCTGATGATTTCAGACCACAAGCAGGAGATGTAATCGCAATAAATTACTCAATGACGACAGTCAGAAATAGTTTAGATTCGGTAATAAATAAAAGATCTTATCAAATAGGTCAGATACTTACATCCACAGATGGTGTTTCACTTCAGCTAGTGGAACCAGATATCATAAAGTCAATTTCAAGAATTGGCGGAACTGATAATGTTGAGATGACTTTTGAAGTTTCCGATGCTGGTTTAGTTCAAGAAAAAATTTACATTGCCTCTATTGAAGGAAATGGCACTGTTGATAACAACGGATTTGTTTTGTTGTCGGTATCTGGGACTAATATTCAACTTGATACTTTATTCTCATCGGATACTTTCTCGTTCGACGGTATTGAAGGGCAAATCACTTTTCCATCAAATACGCCTCCGGCAGCAGGCAATAAATTTTCGGTTGAAACAATAAAACCTGTGCAACCAAATATTAAAGATTCTTATTCCTTTAAAATTAAAGGTGCTCAAGTTGATCCACAAAGAGTTGCAAGCGATATAACTAAGATTAGAGTTGTACCAAATCCATATTTAGTCGCTTCAATTTATGAACCTGAATTTGGTGAATTAAGACGAGAACCGTTAAGACAAATTCAATTTGTAAATCTGCCACCGGAGTGCACAATTTATATTTTTACAATAGATGCGGATCTGATAAAAACTATTTATCACAACGCAACAAATGGAACTGAAGTTTGGGATTTGCGAACGGAAGGCGGAAGAGAATTAGCACCCGGATTATACATCTATGTGGTTAAGACAAAAGAATCCGAGTTCAAAGAACGATTTGCCATAATTAAATAAGCTGAAGCAGGAGATTTAAATGAAAAAATTAATACTACTTTTATTGGTAATCAGCTTCGGGAATATCTATTCTCAAAATCCGAATCTTGGAACTTCGGGAGCGCAATTTTTACAACTACCCGTAGGTGCCCGTTCAGAAGCTATGGGCGGAGCTATAGTCGGGCTTGCTGATGATGCTTCAGCATTGTTCTGGAATCCTGCTGGAATTGTAAAGGTCAATAATATTCAGGCACATTTTTCTTATATGAATTGGTTTGATCTTATTGATTTTAATGCTGCATCTGTAGTTTATAATGCGGGGGATATTGGAGTCTTCGGCGTAAGCATGATATCATTTACTACAGACAAAATGGAGATTACTACAGAAGAACAACCAAATGGAACAGGAAGATTTTTTGATGCCGGTGATCTTGCACTGGGTGTTTCCTATGCAAAATATTTGACCGACAGATTCAGTGTAGGTTTAACTGTAAAGTATATTAACCAAAGGATCTGGAACGAAACTGCTTCCGGATTTGCATTTGATATTGGCACCCAGTACAGATTAGATTTTCAAAACCTCACTATAGCAATGTGCATGACTAACTTTGGTGCGGATATGCAGTATGATGGACCCGATCTAGATTTCGTTTATCGTAAAGATGATAACTATCCATTAAGCAGATTAACACCCAGCAGATTGAATACTGATGAATATTCATTACCGTTAAACTTTCAGGTTGGAATTGGCTTTGATATTTTTGAATATGAATTTGTTAAGATGAAAGGTGCAATTGATGTAACTCATCCTAATGATAATGCTGAACGTGCACATTTTGGAACAGAATTTTCATTCTTCGATAGGTTCTTTGTCCGTGGCGGATACAAATACAATTATGACGATCAGGATTTTACTTTTGGAGCAGGAGCTAATGTACCGTTAGGAAGCACTGCAGTTTATTTTGATTACGCTTATTCACTTTATAATATTTTACCCAGCGTGCATCGTATTTCTGTTAATTTAAGTTTCTGATAAAAGGCAGGATATAATGAAAAATATTTTAGTCATTTCAGTGCTCTTATTTTTGCTGCCTGTTTTTATAAAGCCTTGTACAACCGCTGTTGTATCAGGTAAGGCGACTGATGATGGAAGACCATTATTGTTAAAAAATCGTGATGCGGATGTACTGCAAAATAAACTTGTCTACTTTTTTGATGGCAAGTACAACTTTATTGGCCTCGTAAATTCAACAGACAAAGCAAACAGCGAAGTATGGTGCGGATTTAATGCGGCAGGATTTGGAATAATGAACTCTGCTTCATACAATCTTAAGATAAATGATACAACTAAGCTTTCTGATTTTGAAGGCAGGATCATGAAAATGGCATTGGAGCAATGTAAATCATTAGAAGATTTTGAAAGAATGTTAGACAAACTTCCAAAACCATTGGGAGTTGAAGCAAACTTTGGTGTCATAGATGCAAATGGCGGTGCAGCGTATTATGAAGTTGATAATTTTAAGTTTATCAAATATGATGTTAATGATCCGGCAGTTGCTCCGAATGGATATTTGATCAGAACTAACTTTTCTGTGGCTGGAGAAGACAACAAGGGCTTTGGCTATATAAGATATGCTACAGCAAGCGGACTTTTTGAAAATCAAACCAAAAACGGAAAACTGTCTTTTGAATTTTTGATAAATGATGTTCCTCGTTGCCTTGTTCACTCCTATACAGATACCGATCTTTCAAAATCTCTCCCTGCGAGCGGTAGTGAACCAGATTTCGTTTTCTTCAGAGATTATATTCCAAGATATTACAGTTCTGCTGCAATTGTAGTGCAGGGAGTTAAAGAAAAAGAATCACCTTCACTAACAACAATGTGGACGATACTTGGTTTTCCGCTTACTTCAGTTATTGTGCCTGTATGGCTCCTTGAAGATGGAACGATGCCAAAAGTTCTTCAAGCGGATGAAACAGGAAATGCTCCATTATGTAATGTTGCTCTCAAATTAAAAGATAAAGTCTTCTCATCACAAAATGACGCAAGTGAAAATTATTTAAACTTATCCGCATTAATGAATAAAGAAAATTCTGGTGTGCGTCAAAAACTCATTCCAATTGAAGATCAAGTGATTGCGAAAGCAAAAAGTATTTTAACTGATTTTAGAAAAAACGGGATAAAATATTCTGAAGCAAAAGAATTTTATAATTGGATTGATAATGATGTTTACAATGAAATCAAATCAAAGTTTAATTTGAATTGATGATTACACAAATTAGTTTTAAAACGACAGCCGTTTTTCTGATTTATCAGCACCCGATTACCTATTAACAAAATCAATGGTACTATTAAAATGACAAAATTAATTTTCTTTGTTTTAATTCTTGCAGCAATGAATACTTTTGCACAAAATCTTCTTACTCCACTGCAAAAATCAGATTACAAAAAAATCACATCTCATGCTGATCTAGCTCAATATATTAAGGAAGTTGATGAAAAATCTGATTTGATTAAAAGTGAAGTGATTGCTAAATCCATTGAAGGGAGAGAATTATTTGCTGTTTACTTTTCTAAAGATGGCTTTGGCAAAGATGATTCAAAGGTTAAAGTATTAATCTTTGCACAACAGCATGGTAATGAACAATCAGGAAAAGAAGGTGCACTTCTTTTAATCAATGAATTATTGAAACCAGAGAACCTATACTTATTTGATAAAGTTGATTTTGTACTTGTTCCGCAAATGAATCCAGATGGTTCTGAAAAAAATCAGAGACGTAACGGAAATAGTATGGATCTTAATCGTAATCATTTAATTCTTACGGAACCAGAAACAATCGGACTTCATAAACTTTTTAACAAATATCTTTTTGAAGTTACTATGGATGTTCACGAATATGCACCATATGGTGAAACATATAAAAATTATGGTTACAGACATAACAACGATGAAGAACTTGGTATTAATACAAACATTAATATCGCTGAAGAGATTAGGACAATGCAGAAAAAAGTTTATTTGCCTTATATCGAAAAATATTTGGAAGATAGAAACTTTTCATACTTTGAATACAGTCCCGGTGGACCACCAGAAATTGATTATATAAGACACAGCACTTTTGATATAAATGATGGAAGACAGAGTTTGGGAATACAAAATACATTCTCATTTATTCAGGAAGGACTGAACGGCAAAGATGTTTTTCTTGATAACATTAAGCATCGAGCAGAAGGCCAAATGACAGGAATGCTTGGACTACTTGAATTTGCTTACAATCATAAAGACGAGATTAAAAACTTAGTAAAAGCTGAAAGAGAAAAATTAGTTAGCAGTAAACTTTCAAATAAAGTTGCAATCCAATTAGATCATTTTTCTGATGGAAATAAACTTGAATTACCGATGCTTTCTTATTATTCGAATAAAGATACAGTCATAACAGTAAATGACTATCGTCCGATTGTAAAATCTGTTTATGATGTTGAAAGACCAAAAGGATATTTAGTCCCAAAAAGTTTACAAGAAATTGTTGATTGGGCTGACAGACACGAATTGATTTATTCTGATTATAAAAAATCTAATGGTGATAAGATAGAACAATACTTTATTAGTGGAATTGACTCAATGGATTTTGAGAGGGATATAATTGTTAATCCAACTGTTGAAGTACATCCAATCAAAAATGATTTGTATAAAACTGATTACATTTTTATTCCGGTAAATCAGTTAAGAAATAATATGATCGTTATTGCACTTGAACCTAAATCAGAGCTTGGATTAGTTACTTATAAACAATTTGAACACCTTCTTAAAAAGGATGAAAACTTTCCTATACTTAGACTTGTTAACTAATTTATTAAAGTCATTGCGAGTGAGTCTTCGAGCGAAGCAATCTGTAAATAATATGAGTTCATTAAAACAAAATATTAGTAATCATTCAGTTAATTTTATGAATCGATTTAGCGGTTTATAAAATTTCTTCATCTATATTAATAACCAACAGAATTGTTGTAAGTAAAAAATAAAATATTTGGAGAATAATATGAATGTACTTGTATTAGGTTGCGGGCTTGTCGGTCGCCCTATGGCATTAGATCTTGCAAATGATAAATCATTTAATGTGACAGTTGCTGACATCAATTTAAAAAATCTTGATAGAATCCCTTCAGAACTTCCAATCAAAAAAATCCAACAAGATCTTTCCAATCCTGATCAGTTAAAGTACTTGCTTAAGGATTTTGATATTATACTGAATGCCGTTCCAGGATTTATGGGATTCAATACACTTAAAGAAGTCATCAAAGCAAAAAAGAATGTCGTTGATATTGCTTTCTTTCCAGAAAATCCTTTTGAACTTGATGAACATGCAAAGCAAAATAATGTAACTGCTGTAGTCGATTGTGGTGTTGCCCCTGGAATGAGCAATATTCTAATTGGTTATGTCGATTCAATTTTAGACAAGACAGAAACGGTTTTAATCTATGTAGGCGGTTTGCCTGTTGTGCGCGAATATCCTTATGAATACAAAGCCGGATTTTCACCAATTGATGTAATTGAAGAATACACCCGTCCGGCAAGATATATTGAAAATGGAAAGTTAGTTATTCGTCCTGCACTGTCTGATCCTGAGTTTCTACACTTTGATGAAGTTGGAACACTTGAAGCTTTTAACAGTGATGGTTTAAGAACATTAGCAGACACTTTAACTGCACCAAATATGAAAGAAAAAACTCTTCGCTATCCTGGTCATATTGAAAAAATGCTTGTGCTTCGTGAGTCTGGATTTTTTAGTAAGGAAGAAATTGAAATTGGAGGGATTAAAATTAAACCTGTTGATTTTACATCAAAACTTTTATTCCCGATGTGGGAACTTAAAGATGGTGATAAAGAATTTACAGTTGTGAAAATAATTATTGAAGGTGAAAAGGATAAGAAGAATATTCGATACACCTATAATATGTTGGATCGACACGATGAAAAAACAAATACACATTCTATGGCAAGAACAACAGGTTATACTGCTACCACTGTTGTTAGACTTTTAGCAAAAGGAATGTTTGATCAAAAAGGAATTTGTCCACCTGAGTATATCGGACAAAAACCTGAATGTGTTGATTTTGTGTTGAATGGTTTGAGAGATCGTGGAGTTATTTATAATCAAGTAATAGAAGAATTGAAATAGATAAAATATTTTATAACCTGTTGTCACCCTGAGAGTATTCGAAGGATTACTGTTAATTAAATATCACAATCACACTTCGACAGGCTCAGTGTGACGAACAAAATATTAGAAAACTATTATGAAAATAGAAAAGATCGAACTCCGCCACATTAAAATGGAATTGGTTTCTCCATTCACAACATCAATGGGAACTGAGTACGACGAAGAACATATTATTGTTCGTGTTGATGGTGAAGGTTTTACAGGCTGGGGAGAGAGTGTCGCTGAAGGAACTCCTTTTTACTCTTATGAAACTGTAACAACGGCCTGGCATATTCTTCAGGATTTTCTTATTCCATCAATTCTTGGTAAGGATATTTCTGGCATCGATAGCGCAATTGCATCTTATGAAAAAGTTCGTGGACATATGATGGCAAAAGCCGGACTTGAAGCAGCGCTGTGGGATTTGTTTGCTAAATCAAAAAATATTTCTCTTTCAAAAATGATGGGCGGAACAAGAAATAAAATTGATGTTGGTGTAAGTATTGGTATTCAATCATCTGTGCCGGATCTGATAATAAAAATTGAAGGCTATCTTGCAGAAGGTTATCAAAGAATAAAGATTAAAATTGCCCCCGGTAATGATATTCAATTTGTTAAAGCAGTAAGAAAAGAATTTCCAGATATTCTATTTCAGGTTGATGCTAACTCTGCATATGAATTAAAGCATATCGATTTGTTTAAGCAGATGGATGATTTAAACTTGTTATTGATTGAACAGCCGCTCGGTTATGAAGATATTTATGATCACTCAAAACTTCAGAAAGATCTTAAAACTCCTATTTGTCTTGATGAAAGTATTCACTCGCTTGATGATACTCGTGCTGCAATTGAATTGGACAGCTGCAGAGTTATAAATATAAAACCGGGTCGTGTTGGCGGATTTACAGAATCAAAACTTATACACGATTACTGCGCATCTAAAAATATTCCTGTTTGGTGCGGCGGAATGTTAGAAAGCGGAATTGGACGCGCTGGAAATGTGGCTCTTGCTTCTCTACCAAACTTTACTTTGCCTGGAGATATTTCCGCAAGCAAACGTTATTACAAAGAAGATATTGTTGAACCGGAATTTGTTGTTAATAAAGATGGAACAATGGATGTCCCAACTAAACCGGGTATTGGTGTTGAAGTGAATATGAAAATGCTGGAGAAGGTTACGGTTAAGAAATCAGAATATAAAATTTAGAAACAAGACATACCTTGATATTTTTAGCTTGGCAGTCACGAACCACTTCGTGACTGAATTTTAAGGAGAAATCTATGGGTAGAAGAGGAAGATTCAATTTAACAGATGAAAGCATTTTCTTCGTAACAACAACTGTTGTTGAGTTTACAAGAGTATTCACAAATGATACTTATTGTGATTTGTTGATAAGGAATATTCTTCACTATCAAAAAAAATATCATTTCACTATTCTTGCATATGTAATTATGCCTTCACACTTTCATTGGATAATAATAGTGAACAGGCAATATGGAACAATCTCAGATATTATGAGAGATATAAAAAAGTACTCTGCCTGGGATGTAATGGAAGAAATTGAGAAATTAGATAAAAATCTTAGTGTAATATTTAGGGAAGCAGCAAAAGATTTTAATAAACATAAAAGAAAATTCTGGATGCAGAGATTTGATGACGAAGTTATTAGAAATGAAAAGATGTTTTGGACTAAACTCCATTATATACACAATAATCCAGTGGAGGCAGGATTGGTAAATGGACCAGAAGATTTTAAATATTCCAGTGCGCAAAATTATATAAATGGTGATCAATCAGTCATGTTTGTTGATACTGAGTATGCTGGAGTTGAAATAAAATAGCATTCTGTCACGAAATGGTTCGTGACAGCCTTGGTAGTCAGGAGATAACTCTGAAAGCAAACGATACTACAAAGAAGATATTGTTGAACCGGAATTTCTGGTTAATAAAGATGGGACAATGGATGTTTCAACCAAACCTGGAATTGGTGTTGAAGTCAATATGAGAATGCTGGATAAGGTTACGGTTAAGAAAAAAGTTTATTAGATTCATTTAAAGTAATAATTCACGACTAGCGAGAAAACTTTATGTTTGATATCTATAAAAGGACTTTAACAATGCTACTTTGGGGAATTAGTTTAGTAAACATTGTAAAGTTAACAAGCAGTAAATCGCAAGGTATGAGCGACTCAGTATATTTTATATTAATCACAATTTTAATATTTACATTAATAATTCTTTTTTTAAAGAAGCGGGCCTTTCTAAAACCTTGCAGACCAAATTTTGTAGCAGTTTTCTTTATTTTGATTTTAGTTTATATCATGATTAAAGATATTATAAGTGGGAAGGTTATTGTCAATTATATATTTTTAATATTTACGCTTGTAAGCATGATTATGCTAATGATTTCTACTTTTTATGAATTGCAAGATTAGAAAAATTTTCCAACTCCTCAGTAATATTTGTAACAAACAACTCCACTTGCTGTTCGTTTCCTAGCAAATCCTGCAAAGTAATTTTACTTAATAAACCATCAAGCATTGTTTGTACTGTTTTCCATAGTGAGCGAATTGAACAATCTATTGAGTTTGTGCAGATGTTGTTAACTCCTGCATGTAAATCACAAAATCCCGATTCATAAAGTTTTCCGCCAAGGGCAGTTAATACATCACCAACAAGAATTTCATTAGCAACACGAGCAAGTTTATAACCACCGGATTGTCCGCGCGAGCTTTCAATAAATCCAGCAAGACGCATTGCTCGTAAAATCTTTCCAACATTTGCTTCAGAAAGTTTTTCCTGTTCACTTAGTTCGGGAATAGTCATTCCTTTATCGGAATCACTTTTCCCGATTCTAAGTAAAAGTCTTAATCCGTATTCTTCTTGTGTACTAAATTTCATTTTCTTTTTTCATAAAATCATTGCGATTCCCGACAGGGATGAAGCAATCTGTTTTATTTATCGACCGTCACTCTTCGACAGGCTCAGAGTGACATCTGTTTCTGTCACCCTGAACCTGTTTAAGGGTCTTTTTTATTATAGAGAGATGCTGAAACGAGTTCAGCATGACGTAATACTAATTTCCTTTAAATAAAGGAATTTTTGATCCACATTGTTTTGCATACTGAACTTCTGCAAATTGTTCTGGGGTTATTGACGGACCTTTCGCAGAACAAATTTCATTAAAAGTATTTTTTAAATTAGCTGCGATCTGTTCAGCAGAATAACCCTCAATATCTAATCTTGGTACAAAGTGAATCAACACACCATTTTTAAATAATGCAATACTTGGTGATGAAGGCGGAAAACCTTTTATATGTTGTCTGATTCGATCAACAGCATCTCTTTCCTGTCCTGCAAATCCTGTATAAAGTTTATCAGGAATTATATCGTTCTGTAATGCAAGTGAAACTCCCGGTCTAGCACTTCCTGCAGCGCATCCGCAAACAGAATTTATAAATACTAAAACGGTTTTGTCATCATTATTTTGAATTGCAGAATCAACGGCTTCAGCGGTTAATAATTCTTCAAAGCCAACCGCGATTAATTCATCGCGCATTGGCTGAACCGCATCTTGATCGTACATTGGTGGACGTGAAAGTACATTGAACATTTTTTACTCCTTTTTATTTTTAATTACTTAGTTAAATCTATAAACTCTAATTTGTCATTTCGAATCCGACTTTAGTCGGTGAGAAATCTTATTATAGTTTTGGTACAGATTTCTCGCTCGAAGACCTGTCTGCTGACAGGCAGGCTCACTCGAAATGACGAATAATTTTCACAAAAACCCTAATTCCAATTTTGCAACTTCAGACATCATATCTTTATCCCATGGTGGATTCCAAACCAATTCAATCTTTGCATCTTTTACTTCCGGAATTGCTTTAACTTTTCCTTCAACTTCCGGAGGCAAAGATCCTGCAACCGGGCACATTGGCGAAGTTAGGGTCATTTTTATTTTTACATTGTAATCATCATCGATTGCAATTTCATAAATCAAACCCAACTCAAAAATGTCCACAGGAATTTCAGGATCGTAACAACCTTTAAGTGTTTGAATTATTTTTTCTTCTAGTTCTTGTTTTGTTATTTGTGTCATATTCTATTTCCAAACGTCATTGCGAGCGAGTCTTCGAGCGAAGCAATCTATAATTTTATGGAGATTGCTTCGGGACTATCGTCCCTCGCAATGACATTACTAGTATTTATTCCGTTACAACTTTTTCATTCTTATTATGCAAAGCACTAATCATTGTATGCCATGCAAGCGACGCACATTTTACTCGTGCAGGAAATTCTCTTACTCCTCCAAACACAGCAAGTTTACCAAGTTCATCAATATCAGGATTATCACCAAGCTTATCAGTTACTAACTCGTGAAACTTATTAAAAATCTTTTCTGCCTCTTCAACTGATTTACCCTTTAGTAGTGATGTCATCAACGAAGCAGAAGCTTTTGAAATTGCACAACCGCTACCTTGAAAAGAAATATCTTCAATTATTCCTTTATCAATAATGTTAAGGAAAACGGTAATATTATCTCCGCATAAAGGATTATAACCTTCAGCATGATTTGTTGGATGATCAATCAATCTAAAATTTCTTGGTGATTTATTATGATCTAGTATTACTTGCTGATAAAGCTCTCTTAATTCCTGATCCATTATCCGAATACCTCTAAAATTTTCTTAAGTCCGTTAACTAGAACATCAACTTCTTCAATTGTGTTATACATTCCGAATGAAGCGCGCGAAGTTGCGGGAACACCAAATCTGCGCATCAATGGCTGTGTGCAATGATGGCCAGTACGAATTGCAACTCCTTCAAAATCCAAAAAAGTTCCAACGTCGTGCGGATGAACGTTTTCAAAGTGAAATGATAAAACACCAATTTTTTCTTTTGCTGTTCCAATGATTCTTAAACCTTGTAAATCAGAAACTGCTTTTGTAGCATACTCAAGTAATATGTTTTCATGATACGCGATGTTTTCTAGTCCAATTTTTTCAATGTATTCAATCGCTGCACCTAAACCTATCGCACCAGCAATATCCGGCGTTCCAGCTTCAAACTTATGTGGAAGTTCATTGTAAGTAGTTTCCTCAAACGTAACTTTAGAAATCATATCACCGCCGCCTTGATAGGGAGGCATAGCTTCTAAATGATTTACCTTGCCGTAAAGAATTCCAATTCCAGTTGGTCCATAAAGTTTGTGTCCCGAAAAAGCAAGAAAATCACAATCAAGTTGCTGAACATCTATCTTTAAATGATTAACCGCTTGAGCAGCATCAAGCATTACCGGAATGTTGTAACTATGTGCAAGGCTTATAATTTTTTTAACCGGATTGACATTACCAAGAGAGTTTGAAGCATAGACAACCGAAACAAATTTTGTTTTCTCATTTATCATCTTTTCAAATTCTTCAAAGATGATCTCGCCTTCTTCATTGATCGGAATAATACGAAGCTTGGCATTTTTTTCAGCACAAAGCATTTGCCAGGGAACAATGTTGGAATGATGTTCCATTGTAGAGATGATTATTTCATCACCTTCTTTAATATTTTTTCTTCCGTAAGATGAAGCAACAAGATTAATTGATTCAGTTGTTCCGCGGGTAAAAATTATTTCATTCTTACCAAGAGCATTAATAAAATTCTTAATTATGATTCGTGAGCTCTCAAATGCTTCGGTAGCTTCCTGACTTAGTGCGTGAACACCGCGGTGAATGTTTGCATTGTACTTTTCGTAGTAGTTATTTGTTTTATCAATAACATACTGTGGTTTTTGTGTAGTTGCAGCGTTATCAAGGTAAACAAGCGGTTTACCATGAACCATAATTTTTAGTATTGGAAAATCTTCTCTGATTTTTCTTACATCATAAAGTTTTGAATAACTTTCAACAAGTGTTGAATTTTTATTATGCATGAAAATACTTTCTATCCGTTAAATCTCTTGCTGATAATTTCTTCAAGATAATCTCTTAAAGCAGGAATTTTTATTGATGTAATAACATCGCTTGCAAAAGCATGAATTAAAATTGCTGTTGCGGATTCTTCGCCAATACCACGGGACTTCAAATAAAATTTCGCTTCATCATTTAACTTTCCGATTGTTGCACCGTGAGAGCATTTAACATCATCAGCAAAAATTTCAAGCTGAGGTTTTGTGTTCATTACTGCATCATCTGAAAGCAAAATTGTATTGTTTTCCTGAAATGCATTTGTTTTTTGTGCATCCTGACGAACCATTACTTTCCCGTTAAACACGCCTTTGGATTTATCCTGTAAAATTCCTTTGTAATGTTCGTGACTGTTGCAATGAGGTTTTGCGTGATCAATCATTGTGTGAGCATCAAAAAGCTGTTCATCGCCAATCATAAATAATCCGTTAAGTATACACTCACTGCCTTCATCATTAAATCTTGCATTAAAATCATTGCGGGAAATTTCTGCTCCGTGAGAAATTAGATGTGATGAAAAATTACTGTTTCGTTCCTGATCAACTTCCATACGTGCTATGTGGAAAGCTTTTTTACTTTCTTCCTGCAATTTTATATGATCAACAATTGCATTTTCATTAGCAACAATTTCTGTAACTGAGTTTGTGAAGTAAACACTATCTTCATCCGAAACGTAATGCTCAATAATTGTAACTTGAGAGTTCTTACCAGCTACAAAAAGATTTCTTGGTTGTGTTAATATTTTTTCGCTACCGGATTTTGTAATAAATATTATATGAATTGGATCTTCAACAACTTTTCCATCAGGTACATATATAAAGGCACCGTCTTTAGTAAAAGCAGTACTTAAAGTTGTAAAGAAATAATTTTCATCTTCAGCATACTTGCCAAGATGTTTTTTTACAACTGGATTGTTATTTTTCAATGCTTCTGCAAGACTTCCAATTACAACGCCATTAGGAATATCAATTAGTTTTGATAACTCAGGGGTAAATTCTCCATTCACAAAAACTAAAAGACTGTGTTCCATCTTATCAAATAAAAACTTGTTAATTGTTTCTGGTGAAACATTTGCTTTAACAGCAGCAGGGGAGAAGTTGTGCTTTTTCAAAGATGAAATGTTTGTGTACTTCCATTCTTCATCCTTTTGATTTGGAAAAGTAAGCTCAGCAAATCTATTGATTGCATCTTTTCTAACTTTGTGAAAATCTGATGACTTCTCACCGTTTAATGATTTCTCAAATTCATTAAACTGATTGATGAAATATTGTTTTATGTCTGTTTTATTTTGCATTTATTCTGTTTTTAATTTGTCATTCCCACGTAAGTGGGAATCTATTTTTGTTTAATGTTTTGGATTCCCGCCTTCGCGGGAATGACAATTTTATTTAAACTACTGCCTCAGCTTTATCACTTTTTACCCAATCGTAACCTTTTTCTTCAAGCTCAATCGCTAATTCTTTTCCACCTGATTTTACAATCTTGCCTTTGTAAAGTACGTGAACATAATCGGGAATAATATAATCCAATAGTCTTTGATAGTGTGTTACTACAATTGTGGCATTTTCTTTTGTCTTTAGTTTGTTAACTCCGTTTGCAACAATTCGCAAAGCATCAATATCAAGACCCGAATCAGTTTCATCAAGTATAGCAAGTGTTGGATTCAATACAGCCATCTGAAAAATTTCATTTCGTTTTTTTTCTCCGCCTGAAAATCCTTCATTAACAGCACGACTTAAAAATTTTGAATCAAGTTCAACCAGCTTACTTTTTTCTTTTAACAACGAAAGAAAATCCATCGAGTCAAGTTCTTCTTCACCACGATATTTTCTGATTTCGTTAACAGCAGTTTTTAAAAGATTTGTATTGCTTACACCGGGAATTTCTACAGGATACTGAAACGCAAGAAAAACTCCTTCCCTTGCACGATCTTCGGTAGAAAGCTCAAGCAAATTTTTTCCGTTGTATAAAACTTCACCTTGTGTAACTTCATATTCTTCTTTACCTGCAAGTACAGAAGCAAGAGTTGATTTGCCCGATCCATTCGGGCCCATAATTGCGTGGACCTCGCCAGCATTAACTTTTAGGTTGATACCTTTTAAAATTTCTGTTCCTTCAACATTTGCGTGAAGATTTTTTATTTCTAATAACATTGAATTTCCTTTATAATTTTTCAATTTCTAAATCATTGTCACACTGAGCTTGTCGAAGTGTGACGGTCATCCTTCGACAGGCTCAGGATGACATAAGCTTTTATCCTACACTTCCTTCGAGTGAAATGCTAAGTAGCTTTTGTGCTTCAACAGCAAACTCCATTGGAAGTTCTTTAAACACTTCTTTACAATATCCATTTACAATTAAGCTAACAGCATCCTCAGTTGAGATTCCTCTCTGGTTAAGATAGAATATCTGATCCTCGCCAATTTTAGATGTCGTTGCTTCGTGTTCAACCTGAGCAGTCGGATTATTAATTTCTAAATATGGAAAAGTATGTGCGCCGCATTTATCTCCGAGTAAAAGTGAATCGCATTGAGAGAAGTTACGTGCGCCTTCAGCCTTTTTTCCAATCTTAACTAATCCACGATAACTGTTGTTGCTTCTTCCTGCAGAAATTCCTTTTGATACAATTGTACTTCGTGTGTTCTTTCCAAGATGAATCATCTTTGTTCCGGTATCAGCCTGCTGCATATTATTTGTTACAGCAACAGAATAAAATTCTCCAATCGAATTATCACCTTGCAGAATACAGCTTGGATATTTCCATGTTATTGCTGAACCTGTTTCAACTTGTGTCCAGCTTATTTTAGAATTTGTACCACGACAGGCACCACGTTTTGTAACGAAATTATAAATTCCGCCTTTACCATCTTTATCGCCGGGATACCAATTCTGAACTGTAGAATATTTTATTTGTGAGTTTTCAAGTGCGACGAGTTCAACAACAGCCGCGTGCAATTGATTTTCATCTCTCATCGGTGCGGTGCAACCTTCAAGATAACTTACATAAGCATTATCATCTGCAATAATTAATGTTCGTTCAAACTGTCCTGTGTTTGCTGCATTAATTCTAAAGTAAGTTGAAAGTTCCATCGGGCAGCGAACACCTTTTGGAATGTAAACGAAAGAACCATCGCTGAAAACTGCGGAGTTCAATGTTGCATAATAATTATCTGTGTAAGGAACCACACTTCCTAAATATTTTTTTACTAATTCCGGATGCTCACGAACGGCTTCTGAGAATGAACAAAAAATAATTCCCATTTCATTGAGTTTACTTTTAAAAGTTGTAGCAACGGAAACTGAATCAAACACAGCGTCAACCGCAACCCCCGCAAGCATTTTTTGTTCATCTAAAGAAATTCCAAGTTTTTTGTAAGTATCAAGAAGTTCTGGATCAACTTCATCTAAACTTTTTAATGCGGGTTTTCTTTTTGGTGCTGAGTAGTATGATATGTCCTGATAATCCACAGGCGGATATTTTACATTTGGCCATTTTGGTTCCTCCATCGTTAGCCAATGCCTGTAAGCCTTTAATCTCCATTCGGTCATCCATTCAGGTTCCTGCTTCTTCGCAGAAAGTTGACGGATAACATTCTCATTCAAACCTTTTGGAATGGTATCTGCTTCGATATCGGTTACAAAACCGAATTTATACTCTTTATTTGCTAATTCTTCAATTTTCTGGGTTTCTGTCGTACTCATTCATTCTCCATTGGCAAAACATTTATTTGTTTCAATGTAAACCTATTCAATCTATACTAAATAGTCAAGATTGATTTTATAACAATGTGATGAAGGAATCAGTTCAAAATGCTGGAGGAATTTTAATTATCTCAGTTTATAGTTTTCCAGAAGAATACACAGTCACAAATTTCGCCTATTAGCAAAAATTAAATCCAAATTGTTTTTAAGCCATTATTCGGTTAATTTTGAAGGTAAATTAACAAAGGTACTTGTGGCAGATACAGATCAAAATAAACCCGCTCAACCAAATCAAACAGAGAAGAGCGGAACAGGTCAATCACAAAATAATTATCGTAAAGGCGGCAGACGCTATTATCCCAAAAAAAGATATTACAAACCGCAAGGAGCCCCAGGTGAACAGCAAGTTCCACCAACCAGAGTTAGTTTTCAGAAAATTTCGTTAGTAGTTCCGCTTCTTAATGAAGAAGAATCAATTCTTCCACTTATCAATGAAATCAGAAAAGCAATTAAGTCGCTAAACAAACCTTATGAAGTAATTTTTGTGGATGACGGAAGTACGGATGGTTCATTAAAGATTATTAAAGATGCGGCAAAAACAGATAACCGATTAAAGTTTATAAGTTTCAGAAAAAATTATGGTAAATCCGCAGCTTTGCAGGTAGGATTTAAAGCTGCAACTGGTGATGCAATCATAACTATGGATGCAGATTTACAGGATGATCCGCACGAAATTCCAAATCTTTTAAAAAAACTTGATGAAGGTTATGATCTTTGTTCAGGCTGGAAGAAAGAAAGATTTGATCCGTTTATAAAAAAATATTCTTCCAGGTTTTTCAACTTTGTAACAAGAATAATAAGTGGAATTAAAATCCACGATTTTAATTGCGGATTAAAAGCTTACCGAAGAGAAGTATTGCAAAATTTAAATGTTTATGGAGAACTACATCGCTACGTTCCTGTCTTGGCAAAGTGGCAGGGATTTACAATAACAGAAATTCCTGTTAAACATCATCCACGCAGATACGGCAAAACTAAATTTGGGATGTCAAGATTCTTCAAAGGTTTTATTGATCTGATTACGGTTACCTTTGTTGCAAGATATGTAAAAAGACCAATGCACTTTTTTGGATTCTTAGGTGCGCTTTCATTTTTTATTGGTTTGATCGTTAATGGCTATCTGACAGTTGAATGGATAGCTGGTAGGCCTTTAAGCAACAGACCAATGCTATTCTTAGGTATGTTGTTGATCATTGTTGGTGTGCAGTTTTTCTCAGTTGGTTTGCTTGGTGAAATGATGGTTCATCAAAACCAGAGCGAAAGAGAATATGTTGTTAAAGACAGAAACTAATAATTTCTTGGCAGTTTATTCCAATAAATACCGTTACTTTCCGTAATTTTCACGTCGTAAAATTAAATTATAAATCCTGTGTAAATTGTTAATGAAGAAAATCATCATAGTTGGTCCGGCATATCCTTACAGAGGCGGAAACTCACTTTTTGTTTCTTTCGTTTATGATATTCTAAAAAATAATTTTGATGTGAAACTCTACAGTTACAAATTACTGTATCCTTCAATTCTTTTTCCTGGTAAAACTCAATATGATGAGAGCGGCAAGACTATTAAACAAGCTCCTAATGAAAGACTGGTCAATTCAATAAATCCCTTTAACTGGATTAAGGTTGCTTCACTCATCAAAAAAGAAAATGCAGATTTGATTGTGTTTGACTGGTGGCACCCATTTTTTTCTTTCTGTCATTTTACAATTTCGTTTTTAATAAAATCTTATTATAAAAATAAAATTCTTTTTATTACTGAAAATGTTATCTCGCATGAAGGAAATGCTGTTGATAAAATCCTAACCAAATTTGGATTATCAAATGCATCAGCATTTTTAGCTCTGTCAGAAAAAGTTGAGAATGATTTAAAGTTTGTTGCAAAACAAAGAAAAGTTTACCGCTCAGAATTACCTATTTACGATTGCTACAATTTTGATGAGAAAAAAAAGTTAACAAGTACAAAAAAAGATTTGGGGTTTGATGAGGATTCAAAACTACTTTTGTTTTTTGGATACGTTCGCAAATACAAGGGTCTGGATCTATTAATCGATGCACTAGCCGAGCTAATTAAGAAAGATAATTCTTATAAACTTCTTGTAGTTGGTGAATTTTATGATGATGAAAAATACTATCACGACAAAATCAAATCATTAAAACTTGATAAGAGTGTAAAAACCCTGAACAAGTTTATCTCTAATGAAGAAGTTGCAAAATATTTTGAACCGGCAGACTTAGTAGTTTTACCCTATCGAAGTGCAACACAAAGTGGGATTTTAAATCTTGCTTACGGATTCTTAAAACCCGTTTTGGTAACGGATGTTGGCGGTCTTGCTGAGTTTGTTGATAATGGAAAAACAGGATATGTAATTAAACCAGATTCGCAGAAAGACCTTGTTGATGGGATAATTAACTTTTTTAGGCAGAGACAAAATGTTAATTTTGCAGAGAACATAAGAAACAGAGTATCAAAAAATTCTTTCAACAATTTACCTTCACTTTTTGAAGAAATAATCTCGGACTCAGAAAAATGATTTTAAAAACAGACTGTAAACATTTTCCCGGAAACAAACCCTGCATACCATCAAAGACTGAAGGTAAAAAGTGTGATGATTGCAATTACTATGACCCGGTTGATTTTAAAATCCTCATCATAAAATTGGATGCAACCGGAGACGTTCTTCGTACGACTTCAATTTTACCCGCACTTAAACGGGAATATCCAAAATCGCATATAACCTGGCTTACCAAAAAAAACGCAAAGGAATTATTTAACAACAATCCTTTTGTAGATGAGCTAATATTTTTTGAAGAAAATGATATCGTCCCGCGATTGATGGTTGAGAAATTTGATATTTTGATTCATCCTGATGCTTCAGTTGTTAGTGCTTCTCTTGCTTCAATTGTTAATGCTGAGATTAAAAAAGGATTTCTATTAGATGCAAAAGGCAAAGTAATTCCGGTTAATGATGATGCAGTTGAGTGGCTTGAAATGGGTGCTTTTGATGATTTGAAAAAGAGAAATCAAAAAACTTATCAGGATATTATTCATAACATTGCTGGATTAAAATATCAGAAAGATGAAATACAACTTAAACTAAATCAAAAAGAAATTGATATTAAAAATGATTTTTATTCAAAGCATAATCTTAAAAGATTTAAATATTTTGTTGGATTAAATACTGGTGCCGGAACAAGATGGCAGTATAAACAATGGCAGATTGAAGGTTACATTGAGTTAATTGAGAAGTTAAGCGCAAATAAAGAAATTGGAATACTAATATATGGTGGACCCGATGAAGTTGATAGAAACAAAATATTAAAAAATAGATTTCCTCATCTGATTGATACGGGGACAAATAATTCCTTACGCCAGTTTTTTTCACTTCTTGATCTTTGCGATGTTCTTGTTACTTCCGATACGATGGCATTGCATGCTGCAACTGCACTAAAGAAAAAAATAGTTTGTTTGTTTGGTCCGACTTCTCACACAGAAATTGAAGATTATGAAAGAATAGAAAAAGTGATTCCCGGCTTAGATTGTTTAATTTGCTATAAACCCAAATGTGATTTTGAAATTACTTGTATGGGATCGATTTCATCTGAAATGGTATACGAAAAAGTTATGAGATCTATCAACCAGTTGAATGAATCCAAATAACTTATGCACTACGATCCGGTTAAAAATATATTTGCAAGAATAATAAAAAGAGTTTCCTTCTTAAGAGTTTTGTTTTATAAGATTCTTGATCTGATGTTCCTTCGTTCGTGGTATGTTAGAAGAGAATTGAAAAAACTCAGAAAAAAGTTTGGCAATAAAAAGATTACTATATATGATGCCGGTTCCGGCTACGGACAGTATTCATACTTTATGTCTAAACATCTGCAGCCATGCGAAATTTATTCTGTAGATGTTAAAGAAGATTGGATAAAGGACTGCAAAGACTTTTTCTCATCACGAAAAATTAGCAATGTAAGTTTTGCGATTGAAGATTTAACAAATGTAAATCACAATGAAAAATTTGATTTGATTGTGTGTGTTGATGTAATGGAACATATCCCCGATGATGTTAAAGTTTTCCGGAATTTTTATAATGCATTAAAAGCCAATGGTTTTCTTTTAATTAATACTCCATCAATTTATGGCGGAAGTGATGTTCACGATGATGATGATGAAAGTTTTATTGGAGAACATGCACGGGATGGTTATTCAAAAGAAGATCTGGAATCAAAACTTCATCCGATTGGCTTTAGCACTTATCAATCCAAATATACTTATGGCTTTTGGGGTGATAAGGCATGGCGGCTAGGTATAAAATACCCGATAATGATGGTAAACGTTTCGAAGTTACTTTTATTCATCCTACCCATATATTACTTAATAACATTTCCATTTACTTTTTTAATGATGTTGATTGATTTTAATTTAAATAACAAAGTTGGTTCTGGAATAAACTTTATTGCCAAAAAATAGTATGCAAATTCTAAATCGGAATAATTTTAGCGTTACCCAAAAAATAAATTCACACTTCGACCTGCCTGCCGGTAGGCAAGCTTCGCTCAGTGTGACAAATATAAATTTTCTCAGCCGGAGATTTAATGGCAGCAAAAGAAAAAAAAACAGTTAAAACAATTAAGAAGTCTAAGGAAACTTTTCTATCAGGTTTTTCATTCGATAAAATTATTCCTGATAAATTTCAGACTCTATTCTTACTCTTGGTCATTTTCTTAATCTTTCTTTTATTTTATTCTCCACTCTATTTTGGAGGAAAAACATTTCAGTCTGGTGATATTCTTACCAGTCAAAGTGCAAAGACTTATATTGAAAATCACGAAGGCGGATATACTCTTTGGAATCCATACATCTTTACAGGTATGCCTGCATATGCAATAGCTACTGGTTACAAGTGGTTTAATCTTATTTACGTTATTACAAATACTGCCAGAAATATTTTCAGTGCTCCATTTAATATTGATTATGCAAAATGGACATTCTACCTGCTCGCGCTTGCTTACACAATGTTTTTCTTTATGATGGGCAGAACTAAAAATAGGATGGTTAGTTTATTTACTTCGTTGGTCACTTCATTCAGTACAGGAATAGTAGTATTTCTTTACATTGGTCACGTTACAAAACTTACGGCAATTTTTGTGTTTCCTGTATTGCTTTTACTTTTACTGAACTTTCAAAAGAAAATAAAATTGCTTGATGTAATGCTGCTTCTATTCTTTATGCCCGTTATGTTTTTAGGATGGCATGTACAAATTATTTTTTACATCTTTTTTGCAGTGATGATTTATTTCATCTATTATTTATCAAGGGCACTAAAAATAAAAGACAATTACTTGCTTAAGCAGTTATTAAAATCTGCAGCAATATTTATAGTTGCTGTAGTTGTTGGATTAGGAATTCAATCAGATAATTTTACTCAGGTTTGGGAATATTCACCATACTCAACTCGAGGGACAGAAAGTGTGGTTGATAAAGAATCAGATAATACTCAAAAAACAGAAACAGATTTTTATGATTATGCAACAAATTGGTCATTCTCACCTGGTGAAGTTTTAACCTGGATAGTTCCTTCTTATTATGGGTTTGGGAAATCGGTTTATAACGGTCCGCTTTCACAAAATCGTGATGTAGAAGTAAACACATACTTTGGACAAATGCCTTTTGTTGATGTTGCAATGTACATAGGTGTTATTGTTTTCTTTCTTGCAATCTTTTCGATGGTTATAAATTGGAAAGATCCATTCGTTAGATATTTGACTATTCTTGCTGTGATTGCTACACTTATCTCATTCGGAAAAACATTCCCTTTATTTTATGATTTGATGTTTCACTACTTCCCGTTCTTCGATAAGTTCAGGGTTCCGTCGATGATTTTAATCCTTGTACAATTAAGTTTTCCAATTCTTGCGGGACTTGGTATTGCAAAATTAATTTCATTAAAAAACGAAACTGATAAAAAGTTTGATAATTTTGTTCGAAATATTTTCTTCGTATTAGGAGCAATATTTGTTTTAACTATCGTACTTACTTCACCAATAAAAAGTTGGTTTATAACAAGAGTAGTAGAATCTGGAGAGAAGGGAACACAACTGCAGCAAATTCATGATTTTATGGCAGAGATGTTTTTGAATGATGCAAGATTAGCATTCTTCTTTTCTGCTGCTGTCTTTGGACTGATGTTTGCTTATTTAAAGTCTTTTGTCAGCAGAGATCTGATGATAACGGCAATAATAGTTTTTTCTTTGATTGATATATTCAGGATTAATCATCGTGGAGAAACCTTAAAGGATAACGCAGAAATTGATCAGCTGTTCCAAAAACCGGAATACGTTTCTGCTATTGAATCATTAAATGATAAATCTACTTTTAGAATTTTAAATCTTAAAAAAGATGGTTTAGGAAATATATCCCAAAACTCAAACTATAATGCATATTTTCTTTTGCAAGATCTGTATGGCTATTCTGGAATTAAGCCAAGAGCCTATCAGGATTATATGGATGTACTTGGAAGTCCGGCAAATCAAACTTTGTGGAGAATGACAAATACAAAATATATAATTCTCGATAATTCCGTAAACTTAGCTGGATTGGTTCCTGTTTATTCAGGCAATAAAACTTTAGTATATCAAAACGAAAATGCTTTACCACGCGCATATTTTGTTAACTCGGTACAAAAAGCATCTGCAATGGAAATACTAAACAAAGTTAAAAACAATCAATTTGATCCAAAAGAAATCGCTTTTGTTGAAGATGCAGAATTAAAAGTGGATAAACCCGATAGCACAGCGTCAGTCCAAATAGAAAAATATGGTGATGAAAATATTTATCTTAACGTAAATGCAAGCGGAAATAATTTTCTTTTCCTCGGTGATACTTATGTTGGCAAAGGATGGAAAGCTTATGTAGATGGAAATGAAACCCCGATTTACAGAACAAACCATAACTTTAGAGGAATTGTAGTTCCTGCCGGAGAACATAAAATCCATTTTGAGTATTTACCTGAATCGTTTGTAATAAGTAGGAATGTTTCATTGGCTTTTAGTTCATTGGTTGTGTTGGGTTTATTGTTTGCTGTAGGAATGAATTTTAGGAAGAAGAAAGAAGTAAAGGAATAAAGGAAATCCTTGCAGGACGAAAAAAAAATAGATACGAAAATAAATTTTCGTTCAGTTTCATTTAAAAAATATTTCTTAAATACTTCCTGGCTTTTATTTGAAAAAGTTGCGAGGCTTATTCTTAATTTTTTTGTTACAATTGCTGTAATCAGATATCTAGGTCCAGATCAATTTGGGCTTTACAGTTATGCTATTAGTTTTTATGGATTGTTTGTAGCATTTGTTTCTCTTGGACTTGAAAGTATTTCCATACGGGAATTAGTAAAACATCCTGAGAAGCGCGATGAAATTCTTGGTTCTGTTTTTTACACTCAACTTTTGGGGGCCGTAATTGCAATTTCATTAATTGCCCTGACACTCTTAATTACTGCAGAAGAGATATTTACTTCCAGTCTTATCCTAATTATTTCAGTATCATCTTTTTTTCAAACTTTTAATGTAATTGATTATTACTTCCGCTCTACTGTAAAAGCAAAATATTCGGTCTATGTATTATCAACTTCAGTAATATTAGTTGCAATAATTAAGATAGCATTAATTTTTATCGAAGCTCCATTACTCTATTTTCTTATCGCTTATGCTTGTGAGTTTCTATTTAATGGAATTGGTTATACACTTATTTATCATTCTCAAAAACTAAAAATTAATGATTGGAAGTTTGATAAAAATTTAGCATTAAAATTATTAAAAGACAGTTGGCCATTAATTTTATCAGGTGTCGTTGTTTCAATTTATATGAAGGTCGACCAAGTATTAATAAAGAACATGTTGGATGTAAAAGAAGTTGGATACTACGCCGCGGCAGTCAGGTTAAGCGAGTCGTGGTATTTTATTCCTGTTGCAATTAGCAATGCTCTTTTTCCGGCAATTGTAAATGCAAAAAACATAAGCAGTGAACTTTATTTAACCCGTTTGCAAAAATTGTATGATGTACTAGCCTGGATTGCAATCGGAATATCTATCCCGGTTAGTTTTTTTTCTGCAGATATAATTAATCTTTTATACGGAAGTAAATATTTATCCTCTGCACCAATTTTAACAATTTACATTTGGGCAGGCGCTGCCGTATTTCTTGGGGTGGCAAGCAGCCAATACCTTGTTACTGAAAACTTAACCAAGATTTCATTAATGCGAACAAGTCTTGGTATGATTGCTAATGTAATTTTAAATATAATCTTTATTCCCAAATATGGTATAGTTGGCTCTGCAGTTGCTACATTGATTTCTTATACACTTGCAACATTTTCAATTATATTTTTTAAAGACACATCACATCAATTTGTTATGATGTTAAAATCAATCTTTCTAATTAATCTTATTCCTTCAATAAAAAGTCTATGGCATTCACGATAAGTCAAAAAATAAAGACAATTGCAAAACTATTTAATGAACCAAAAGTTCTATCTGCACTTTTATCCCAAAGAGAATTTGGGTATCTGAATGAAATTGGTTGGTTCGAGTCTTTTAATTCGAATAGATCAATAGATAAAAATAGACGGCCAATTCCATGGTTTTCTTATCCTTTTATAGATTTTTTAACTCCTCGCCTAGCAAAAGACTTAGTTTTGTTTGAATTTGGTAGTGGTAGTTCAACATCTTTTTTTGCTGAAAGAGTTAAGCAGGTTATTTCCATTGAACACAACAAGGAGTGGTTTGAAATTGTAAATAAAACAAAACCTAATAATGCCAAACTAATTTTAACTGATTCAGATTCGATAGATGACTATTTAAATTATTTAAATAATCTAAAGGAAAAAGTAGATGTTGTTATAGTTGATGGGTTGCACAGAAATGAATGTTTAACCTATGCTTTGGAAAAGTTATCTGAAAATGGTGTAATTGTACTTGATGATTCTGAAAGATCAGAATATAAAAAAGGTATAGAATCTGTTATTGGGAGAGGATTTAAGAAGCTAGAATTCTGGGGAATTGCTCCAACGGTTCTATTTAAGAAATGTACGACAGTTTTTTATAAAAGTAATAATTGTCTGAAGGTTTAGTTGTGTACAAAGAGTTTAAACAATTTATTTACAGATTATTAATCCCCTTAATACGGATTTACAAATATTTAAGCTGGAAATTTTATCTTTTAACTTGTAAAGAGGTAAAGTTAATTATTGGTGCTGGACCAACTAAATATAAAAGATGGTTTTCTACTGATATTGTTACTCTTGATGTTACTAAAGAATCTGATTTTGAAAAATATTTTAGCAAAAAAAAGATTAAAAATATTTTAGCCGAGCATGTTTTGGAGCATTTAACTGAGCAAGAACTTGAAAAAATGCTTAAGAATTTTTACAAGTATTCAGATGATGAAATAAATATTAGAATAGCCGTGCCAGATGGATTTCATTGTGACGAAAAATATATAACTTTGGTTAAACCAGGTGGGACTGGAGAAGGAGCTGATGATCACAAAAATTTATTTGATGTAAAATCACTGTCATCCTTGTTTGAAAGATTCGGATTTGTTGCTCAACCAATTGAATATTGGGATGAAGAAGGGAAATTTCATCAAGGCTATAAGGACGAAGAAAATGGTTATGTCAAAAGATCATTTATAAATGATAATAGGAATAAAGATAGCAAACCAAATTATACATCTTTAATAATTGATTTTAAGAAAAACTTAATAGAATGAACTTAGCACCTATAATCTTATTCGTTTACAACAGACCAGAGCACACAAAAAAAACAGTTGATGCTCTGAGGTTAAATAATTTAGCTTCAGAGAGTTTACTATTTATATTTTCTGATGGAAATAAAAATGAAAATGACATAAAAGCTGTTGAAGAAGTAAGAAATTATATCGCAACCATTTCTGGGTTTAAAGATGTTAAAATTACTTTAAGAAAAAAAAATTTAGGTTTAGCAGATTCAGTAATATCCGGTGTTACAGAAGTGATTGAGAAGTCTGGAAAAGCCATTATTCTCGAAGATGATATTGTAACCTCACCTTACTTTTTAAAATTTACGAATGAGGCTTTAGACTTTTACGAAAAAGATAAAATAATTTATTCCATCTCTGGTTATAATTTCCCAATAAAAATTCCAAAGTCTTATCAACATCAAATTTATGTCTCACCTCGCCCATCATCCTGGGGCTGGGCAACGTGGAAGGATAGGTGGGAGAAGGTTGATTGGATAATCTCAGATTATGATCAGTTTATAAGTAATAAAAAAGAAATAAAAAAGTTTAATTTAGGTGGAGATGATTTAACTCGAATGCTAAAAAAGCAAATGTCAGGGAAAATTAATTCCTGGGCGATTCGTTGGACTTATGCTCATTATAAAGGCAAAGGATATTGTTTGTTTCCTATTAAGTCATTCGCTAAAAATATTGGAGCAGATAGAAGTGGTGTTCATACTAGAAAAACAAATAAATTTAATGTTAATGTTTACGAAGAAGAGAATCGGGATTTTCTTTGGGAAAATCCGGAAGTAGATGAGGAAGTTCTTAAAAACTTTCAAAAATTCTTCAGTAAAAAAAATCCATTTAAAAGAATCAGAGATCTTATTCCATAACAATGAAAAATTTAATAAAAACAATTCTTGACTCACCAGATATAATTTCGTTTCCACCTGTATTGGTTGATATTGGAGCCTCCGGACAACTTCATAAAAAATGGAATTTAATAGCAAAGCATTCTATTTGTATTGCGTTTGATGCCGATGAACGCGAATTTGGATTTATTGAAAAAAAAGAATCCAATTTCAAAAAATTATTTGTTTATAATTGCATCGTATCTGACAAGGATAATTCGGATCAAATATTTTATCTTACACGATCACCTTATTGTTCCAGTATTTTAAAACCCGATTTTAAAAACTTGGCCAACTATTCTTTCGCTGATATTTTTCAGATAATTAATACTACTAAATTGAAAACAGTTTCTATCTCCACAGCGCTTAAAGAACTTAATATTAATCAGGTTGATTGGTTTAAAACTGATTCGCAGGGAATAGATTTACGCTTATTTAAAAATTTAAATGATGAAATCAGAGAAAAAATAATCATTGCTGAGTTTGAACCAGGATTAATCGATGCATATGAATACGAGGATAAACTATATTCGTTATTAGAATATATGCAGAATAAAAACTATTGGATATCTGATTTTATCGTTAAAGGAAACCCAAGAATTTCCGCTGGTTTGTTTAATTCTATTTATTCAAATAAGAAACTAAATAAGTTACTTGCGCTCTCATTGAAGCCTGCTCCAGGTTGGATTGAAATGACTATTATAAATTCTTTTGATGATAAAAATACTTTCTCTAAAAGAGAATACCTTCTTGGTTGTTTATTTGCGATAATAGAAAAACAATATGGTTTTGCTTATGAGTTATCAATAAAGGGCTTGGAAAAATATAAAGATCCGATCTTTGATGAGATAAAAAGGAAAGTATTAAAAAAAGTACACTTACAAGTTTATAAATTGAAATTTCTTCTTTCAGCAATTAATAGGATAAAAGAGCTTATATCCAGATAATAATTTTTTATGCGCGTTTTTTTGGAACATACTCAATATTGGTTGTATAGATTTTTGACAAATAAGAATTATCGCCGATTCATTTGGTATTCAATCTTTTATGGCAGTAAAAAAAGATTTGAAACAAATAATTTTAAGTTTAATGGAATAAAAATATTTGTTCCTGATACTTTATCATTTCTTTGGCAATACAAAGAAATTTTTGTTGATGAGGATTATAAATTTCATACTAATTCTCAAAATCCGGTTATTTATGACTGTGGAGCTAATATTGGGATGAGTTGTTTTTATTTTAGTGCCAAATATCCCACTGCAAAAATAAAAGCATTTGAGGCAGATCCTGATATAAAAAAGATATTGTCTGAAAATCTAAAAAAGAATAATGTTGGAAACGTTGAAGTGATCGGTAAAGCTGTTTGGATAGATAATAATTTTATTGAATTAAGTTTAGAAGGAGCAGATGGCGCAACAATTTACTCAAAGACTAATCTCGTCAAAATCCCTTCAATCAGATTAAGAGATATGATTAATAAGGAATTGAGAATTGATATGCTAAAGATTGATATTGAAGGGGCAGAGTATGAAGTTTTATTAGATTGTTCAGATTCGTTAAGTAAAGTTGATAATATTTTTGTTGAGTACCATTCATATATTAACTCAAACCAAAATTTGTCTGAGATAATAAGGATTCTTGAAAAAAATAGTTTTCGATATTTTATCAAACCAGTTAATGACAGAAAGACACCTTTAATTAATAGGAAAAATAAGTTTAATCCTGGTATGGATTTACAATTAAATATTTATGGGTATAAAATAAATTGAAAATTATTCATCTATCAACCTCGGATTTAAATGGCGGTGCCGCGATTGCAGCTTATAGAGTATACAAAGCACAGTTTAAAAATTCTAATTTAGATCCTCAATTTTTGGTTCAGAGAAAGAAAAGCAATGATGATAAAGTAGCCGTTGCTGAATCATCCTCTTTTTACAAATTGTTTTCTACTTTCCGAATTTGGTTAGACGAACTTACAATAAGAATATTCTCTGAAAATTCAAAAGGCAGATTTACATTTCCATTCTTTGGGCAAGATATTACTCAGAATGTAGCATTAAAAGAGTGCGATATTGTAAATCTTCACTGGATAAATGGAGCTTATTTGTCCCTAAATTCATTGGAACAACTTAAACAATTGGATAAACCAATCGTATGGACACAACATGATATGTGGGCATTTACAGGTGGATGTCATTACACTGCAGGTTGTGAAAAATTTGTCGAGCATTGTTCAAACTGTCCAAAATTAATTTTTAAATCTGAGAATGATTTTTCTTCAAAAATATTTAATAGAAAAAAAGCAATATTTGATCAAATGAATTTGACAATAGTATCATCTAGTAACTGGTTAGCTGAAGAAGCTATGCGAAGTGAACTTTTAAGAACAAAGAAATCTTATGTTATTCCAACACCGATCGATTTTGATACTTACAGATCCATAAATACAGTAAAAGCAAGAACTGATCTGCAACTACCTTTATATAAAAAATTAGTTCTTGCTGGTGCTATGAATCTTAAAGATGAAAGAAAAGGATTTCTCTATTTAATACAAGCTTTGCAAATTATTCATGATTCAAATATTAAACTTTGTTCTGATATTGAGCTTGTAGTATTTGGAAAACTTGATGAAAGTGTCCTTAATAAAATTCCATTTAAAGTGCATCAGTTAGGAAAACTGAATAATGAGGAAGATATTGTAAAAGCATATAATACGGCCGATATCTATTTAGCTCCTTCACTTGAAGATAATTTACCCAATACTATTATGGAAGCAATGTCGTGTGGGATTCCAGTTGTAGCATTTAATGTAGGCGGAATTCCCGATATGGTTGACGATGGGGAAAATGGAATATTGGTTGAATTAAAATCCTCACTGGGATTAGCAAAGGCTATTGAGAAACTTTTGTGCGATGAAAATCTGAGCAAGAAATTTAGTATCGCAGCCAGACAAAAGATTTTAAATAATTTTGATCAAAAAATTGTGGCTGCAAAATATTATGAGCTTTACAAATCCATTCTGTAAAAACTAATCAACAAGGTTTAATAGTCTTAAAAAGCCCCCGCTTATTTTTTTTCTGTCGAAGAGTTTTGCTTTTTCAATATTTGGTTTAAACTGATCGTAGTTTAATAAAAACTCCTCTCCACTTTCATCATATCGAAACATCATCCCTGCATTTGCATCCTCAATTATTTGTTTCACTTCTTCGTTGTTATCACCAAAGGCTATTATAGGATTTCCTGTTCGCAGTGCTTCAAATAACTTACCAGGAACGTGCCTTGGCTCTGTAGAGCAAACTAACAGCATATCTGCTTGAAGAATTTCTTTTATCATTTCTTTGTATGGAAGAAAACCCGTTAACTGAAGATTGTCTTTTAATCCAACCGAATTCATATATTCTAAAATTTCTTTATCTACCGTTCCAACAAAACGAATTGAAATTTTATTCCCTTTGTCATTTTCAAGTTTTATCTGCTTCCAAAAGTTTTTAGGATTCTGATAGGCAAATATATTTCCCGCATGCACAATAACTTTCTCATATAATTCTTTCTTGACTCCCCCTTCTTTAGGAAGGGGGCTGGGGGGTAGGCTCTCGAAAGCTTCTTCATCATAACCCCAATAACACACATTTGTTTTGTCTTTTAAAAAATCATATTTATTCAAATAATCTTCTTCAGTTGATTTTGTGACAAACACAACCTGACTTGCATTCTGAAGCACGGATTTTTCTAAACGATTATCGATACTTTTTGCCAGTTTACTTCTGCTTAAATTTTTATAATAAACAATATCTACCCACGGATCAATTAAAACAGGTATGTGCGGGATGTTAAATCTCTTACTCAATTTTAATCCGATAAGATGAGAACTGTGCGGAGGTCCGATTGATACAATTCCATCAATTTTGTTTTCTCTTAGAATTTTTTTTGCTGCTTTAACTGCAGTAAAATTCCACCCAACTCTTGCATCTGGAATAAACAAATTCAATCTTATCCATAAGGCTATCCGATGAGTTAGCTTTCTATTTTCGGTTGATATCGTTTCAGAAGATATAAGTTTTTCGTTTTTCTTCTTGCCTATAAATATTCTATAAAGGTCAAATGGCTCAAGCGATTTAGATTTTATTATCTGCCAATTTGGAGCAATTTTGCTTAAAAGACTCTCATCCTTTTGAGTAAATGTTTCTTCTTCAACAGTAAGTATGATTGGTTCGATTTTATCTTTGGGAAGATTACGAATAATATCTAAAGGCCAGTGGAGCGATGCTTTACCTGATGGAGGCCAGAAGTATGTGATGAACAAAACTTTTTTCATCATTCTTTAATTATAATCTTGTGCATGACCGATTTTTCCAAAATTCCTTCTACTATATTTTTTAATTAAATCTTTCTGCTCAAATTTATATAAGTATATTGGAATTTGAAACGAATTAGCTATTCATTATGTTAAATTAGAGACAAAGAAAGTAATTATGTTAATAGATATCGCAACAGCCTCACCACCTTTTAAGGTCAATCAAAGTTTTGCCGCTGATGAACTTAAGAAGCGTATGGGCGGAACATCAGCTATAAGCAGAATGATTGATATGGCAGCAAATCAATCAGGAATTGATCATCGCTTTTTTGTAATAAAAGATGGTGAAGAAAATTCCACAGATCAATTTTTTACAAAAGATGGAAACCATTTCTCTCCAGACACTAAAACCAGAATGAATGAATATGAAAAGTGGTCTATCGCTTTAACAAAGAAGGCTGTAAAAGAATTAGCTGAAAAGAATAATATAGATTTTGGCACGATTGACAGAATAATTACAATCTCCTGCACGGGATTTTTTGCTCCAGGTTTGGATTATGAATTGATTAAAGAGTTTAAAATTTCTCCGGGTGTTAAAAGAACTAATATCGGTTTTATGGGATGCGCCGCTTCTTTAATTGGAGTTAATTCAGTTTGGGAGGCAATGAAACAGAATCATAATGAAAATATTTTGATGGTATCTGTTGAACTTTGCAGTTTACATCTTCAGACAGAACCAACAAGAGATAACATTTTAGCAAATATGATTTTTGCCGATGGAGCTGCTGCTGCTTTCTTCTCTAAAAAAGATCTTTCAGCTAAAAGCAAACTTGAAATACAATTTGCAGAATCATTCCTGTTTGAGGACTCAGCAAAATTTATGGGATGGAAAATTGGCAACAATGGATTTGAGATGATGCTCTCTTCTGAACTGCCTAAAATTATCCTTAATTCTGCAGCACCAAAAACAAAGGAAATTTTAGCTCTAAAGGGAATAGATATTTCAGCAATAAAACATTGGGCATTACATCCCGGCGGAAGGGCAATTTTAGATTCATTACAAAATGGACTTGCACTTTCTGATGAGCAGTTAAAACCTTCTCGTGAAGTATTGAGAAATTTTGGTAATCTTTCATCTGTATCGATACTTTTTGTTCTTAAAAATATTTTAGAAAACACTCAGTTAAATAAAAATGAATATTTATGCGCAATTGCTTTTGGTCCCGGTTTAACTATGGAGTTAGTACTTTTTAAAGTTGTTTAGAATGAAGAGATCATACGATGCAGAAATAATGGATGATTTTTCAATTCAGGATGAACGGATTGACAAAGCATTACACGAATTAAAAATCATCAATAAATTCCTTGGCGGAATTTCAACAACCAAATCAGCATTAAAATATTTTGCTCAATCTGTAAATGAAGAATTGAAGATACTTGATATTGGATCAGGCTCTTCAGATAATCTTGTAGCTGCAAAAAACAAATTTCAAAATCTCCGCATTATTTCAATCGATAAAAACCTGCGCGCACTAAACAGTTCTGAAAATCTTTTAGTTAAGGTAAATTCTGATGCGTTTAAACTTCCGTTTAAAAATGAAAGCTATGATATTATTCACGTATCTCTTTTCCTGCATCACTTTAATGAAGAACAGATACAAATTTTATTAAAGGAATTTTTAAGAATAGCCGCCCGGGGAGTTATCATTAACGATTTACAAAGATCATACTTCGCTTTGTTGGGAATTAAAATCTTAACTGTTCTTTTTTCAAAAAGTGAGATGGTGAAAAATGATGGTCCACTTTCCGTTAAACGAGGTTTTACTAAAAATGAAGTATTACTAATCTTAGCAAATGCCGGAATTGCTAATTTTATCATCAAAAGAAAATGGGCATTCAGATGGATGGTTGTGATTAAGAAATGACTGAATTAACTACAGACATATTAATTATTGGCGGTGGACCTGCAGGATCAACAACTGCACTTTACCTTTCTGAATTGGGATTGAATATCATTTTAATTGAAAAGAAAATTTTTCCAAGAGAAGTATTATGCGGCGAATTCCTTTCTAAAGAAGTAACAGACGTTTTAAAAGAGTTAAATATTTTTAATGACTTTCTTTCTTTAAATCCAAACAAACTTAATTCATTCCGGGCTATTGATGAATCTGGTATCGAATTAAAATCAGATCTTAATTTTGATGCTTATGCACTGAAGCGATCAGTTTTTGATTTATTTTTATTAAATAAAGCGAGAAGTAAAAATGTTAAAATTATTCAGCCTGCGGAAGTAATATCTACAACAAGATATAACCGTGAATTTATGTCTGTAATTGAGGAGCATAACGGGAATAAACTTCAGATAAAATCCAGGCTAGTAATTGCAGCTTATGGTAAACAAAATATTTTGGATAAAAAACTTGGAAGAGATTTTGTAAATAAAAAATCAAACTTAAACGGAGTGAAATTTCATCTTCCAACCAATCTTCTTGAAAAGCGGTTTGATGATGAGATAAGAATTTATACTGATAAAGAACTTTATTGTGGGATGAATCAAGTTAGTGATACAGAAATGACAGTGTGTTTTTTAGAGAACCGAAAGCAATCAAAGATTCCATCGCGAGAAAGACTCATTGATTTAATAAAATCAAATAATCATTTTAAAAAAGTATTTTCTGAAGATGCGATTGATTTTATTAAAACTACAAACATTTATGGAACAGGGAATATCTATTTTGGCAAAAAAGAAATAGTAGAAAACGGAATAATTATGGTCGGAGATGCGACGCGTGTAATCTCTCCATTAGCAGGCGATGGAATAGGAATGGCAATGGAATCAGCTAAACTTCTCCACTCTGTTTTTAGTAAATATAATCCTGATAACCTTGATGAATTGAATTCAGATTATGTGACGCAGTATGAAAAAATATTTTCGAAAAGATTGAAAACAGCAAAAATTATTCAGAGCATTATTTTGAATCGAAAAACAAGAAACATCGGTTTTAGTTTTGCAAATAAATATCCGGCACTATTACCATATTTGATAAAGTTTACACGAAGTTATAAAACAGCTTAAACAATTTTTTATATTTGTACAGTAAAAATTAATTTATTTGAATAGTTATGCATGTAAATATTAAAAACCTTCAAAAGTTTATTGTGGTTGGTGATCGTGTGTTGATAAGACCGCAGGAAGATGCGAATAAAACTAATAGCGGCTTATATTTACCGCTTGGTGTATCTGAAAAAGAAAAAATTCAGAGTGGATATGTAATTAAGGTTGGACCGGGATATGCAACATCTGCACAAAATGAAGATGAAATATGGAAGGGGAAAGATGATCAGGTCAAATACATTCCTCTTCAGGCAAAAGACGGCGATCTGGCAATATTTTTAAGGAAAGAAGCTTTTGAAATCGAATTTGAAAGAGAAAAATTTTTAATCGTTCCTAACTCTGCAATTTTATTGCTAATCAGGAATGATGATTTTACGATATAATAATTAGAATATTAGAACAGCAACAGCAAATAAAAACGAAGAAGCTATAACCAATTTCATTATTATTGAAAAATCATTTTTTCTTTCGATCGCGAAAACCCTACCATAATTGAAATCACTTACAACATCCGTACTTGTTGAAATTGTTTTCATAGTCTGATCTTTATTTTAGTTTAGAAGAATAGAAATTCCTTTACACTCAATTCAGTTAATTAAAGTTGTAAAGTTCTTAATTATCTATGCAAATTGCGTGCAAAAGATTTTGATAAAGCAATGATTTGAATTTTTGAAAAAATGACAGGAATTTTAACTTGATTTGATAATCTTTAATTTAGCCGACAAATTAGACGCTAAAAATTACGCACACTACTAATACTGACTTAATCTTCCCGTATTTTTTTCAGTTTTCTCTGCAATGTTCGTTCACTTACACCGAGTACTTGAGCAGCTTTTCTTACGTTATTATTTAAAACACCCATAACATTTATAATATGTTTTTTTTCTACTTCTTCAAAAGAAATTAATATATCCGATTTTTGTAATTCGATTTCATTATCGTCAATAGATGCTGGTATCTCAACTGAACCTAATCGTTTATTATCTTCTGATTGAACAACAGAATTAAAAATTATGTTTTCTAATTCTCTAACATTACCGGGAAATGTATAATTCCTCAATTGTGCAATCGCCTCTCTCGTTAAACCTATAATATTTTTACCATAGGTTTTATTTGCAATTTTTATCAGATGATTGGAAAGTAATAAAACATCATTACCTCTTTTGCGAAGTGGAGGCAAGCTTATGTGTCCGCGATTTAATCTGTAATATAAATCTGCACGAAAGTTCCCTCTGTTAACAGCATCAACCAGGTCTCTATTGGTTGCCGCGATAATTCTAATATCCAATTTAATTGGGTTAGAAGTTCCAATTTTGAAAATTTCATTGTATTGAATTGCCCGTAAAAGCTTTCCTTGAAGTTCTTTTGGCAGTTCTCCAATTTCATCAAGAAAAATTGTTCCGCCATTCGCAGCTTCAAAATAACCCTGCTTATCCGCGGTTGATCCTGTAAACGAGCCTTTAACATTACCAAATAATTCGCTTTCAAAAAGTGAGGATGATATTGAAGCAAGGTTTACCGCAACATAGGGTCCTGATTTTCTTGCCGATAGATCGTGTATTTTTTTTGCAATTAAATCTTTTCCAGTACCTGTTTCTCCAACAATAAGAATTGTTTCATTTGTTGGTGCAAATATTTCAACAAGATTAAAAACCTTTTTCATTGTATCGGAATCGGTGATAATATTTTCAAATTTATTATCATCAATCTTGGCTAAAGCTCCTTCTGATCTCAGCACATCTCTTTCGCGTTCAAGAAGTTTATATCCTATTGCATTGCGTATCGTTAAAAGCAGGCGGTCAGTGTCAGGCGGTTTGATGATAAATTCGTAAGCGCCAAATTTTATTGCTTCAAGCGCTATTTCTTTATCATCTATAGCAGTAACAATTATTACAGGAATGTTTGGATATTCGGGTGTAATTTGCTCCAATAACTGCAAACCATTCATCTGCGGCATATAAATATCCAGCAGAATAAGATCTACACTTTGTGATTTTAGTATGTGTGGGACGTTTAAGGGATTTGATTCCGTAATTACGTTAGAATAGCCTTCCTGCTGAAGAATACTTTTTAGTAATTCCAGATAGGTTAATTCATCATCTACTAATAAAATTGTTTCTTTCAAAATAAAGCCTGATTATGTTTTTATTATAAAAAAGATATGTATACCCGGGAAAAGCAAAATATTGTTTACTATAAATTCAATCCGCCAATTTTGGTACAATATATTGAAGCATAATAGCAATAATCATACTATTTATTTTTTAAGGGTTAGAATGAATTATTATTATAAAATTGAACTTATGGGTATTTGAAAGGCAAATTCAGGAATATTTTACAGGCAAGATGTTAAACTTTTTTACTTAGATAAAATATTTTTTAATAATTGCCGCGTTAATCGTAACAATATTTTAGGATAATTTTAACGCGGCTAATATCTGATATTAATTTTTTATTCCCACCAGCTAAGTACTCTAAATCTTGAAGATTTTAGATTTACTTTAGCATTATTAAGAGCTTCCGGGCTGTATAATGCATTAAATGTACCGTTAGAAATATCCATATTCACAGAATTTCCGGATACTATAAATGATCCGATAACACTTCCTGTTCCATTTAAATTTGTAGTGATAGTCGATTCTTTATAAGCGATTACAAGTCCTTTAAAATCAAAAGTACCCTGAATAGTTAGATTACCATTAACAACCAGAATTCCGGAACCGGAAAGGTTCCCGTTAAATTCAGCATCTCCGTTTAATAAGGTAATCTGTGGTTTTTCGTATGTACCAAAAGTACCGGTATTATATTTTCCAGATCCTAAAGTCTGATCTGCTGAAAAAGCAATTTCAGTTGATATTCCGGCCCAATCGATATTATAATCGTGAACACTAATATTTGGGGTTCCACCACCTTTACCTGTGATGTTATTGGATGTATTCTTTTTTAATACATCGACAATGGCCACACTATCAGCGTTATTATCAACCAGAATACCTGGAACTGTATTATTTGTTGTACTTACCAATCCTCCATCCTTATTATGGTTAAAACCACTGACAGTAAAATTGCCTGTCATCTTAACATTCTGCATTGCAGATGTTGAAACGTAAAGAGCGGCCGGAGCCGTTGGGAAAGGAACAGGATCTCTTCTTGCCTTAACTATGGTTTCGTGTGAAACATTCATATAGTTTGATACGGATCTTATGGTAAGTGCACTGTCTGGTCCAGATATATAAATATCATAAGTACCATCTGCAAATTCATTATTTAAAAATGTTCCGGTAAGAGTTTTATTCCTCCTCATTTTTTCAAGATAAATTTCAACTCCGGAATTTGCAATCAAGCGTGCCTGAGTGTTCTCAAACATATTGACTGTAGTTCCAAGACCTTGTGTGGCATTGGAATTTAAACGGAGAACCATTAATGCAATTAGAAGTGACATTCCAATTGTTAATATGATAGCCATTTTTCCCATAATTATATATTCCTTGGATTAATTTTCATTTCCCAGTAAGTAAAAAGATAAGGATGATTCGGGTTTACAAAGTTAGATTCCATTTCCGGAATTGTTGATTCAACCCATAGTTCAACTTTTACATATTTTATATTTGGTAATACAGTTGTAACAATGTTGTACTGATCAAGGTATGTAAATTTGATTTTTGTCAGACCAAGAGTTGGTCCTCCCATGGCTACACCATTAAATTTTCTGTAGAGTATTATATCTCTGGGATTGTCTGTACCTGTAGCAACAGTAGTATCGCTGGTATAATATTCCAAAACATCAACGGTATTGTTTCTGTCAAGATCAGCATAAAATTTAATATGATCAGAATCGGCGATTGCTATTGCTGTACTATCACATTGATAACCAATTTTTCTAAAATCATAATTAACTATCTCTGCTAAAGTTTTGGCATTCTGCTGCAGTTTTAACTCGTTATCCGAGGTAACACCGCTGCTGTTTGCAAATAAATTCAGTTTTAGTAAAAGCAGTAATAATAAACCGCCGATAAAACTGGAACCGAGTATATCTATTATTGATGCCATATTATTTATGCGTAAAAATATAAGTTAAGATAACATTGTTATTTAGATATGGACTGCTGACGGTTACATCAACTTTCTTATGAAATGTCTGAGTACTGCTCTTTGAATCAGGATTAGTTTCTAACACGTAATAAACTTTTGCTGAGATATGATAATTTTCAGCGTGCGGGGCATCAGCATCTCTTGAGTAATTATTATAATCATCAACGTCATCGTAGTATGGATAAACTTCTCCTTCCGGTCCAAGCGAGCCAGCTGGAGTTAATGTAGATCGATTAACTGTGGGGAATAGGAGCGTTTTCTCATCATAACCTTTTTGCTTAATTTCCTCGATAAGATCATCTGCCAAAGAAAAAGCTGTCAGATAAACTTTATTCTCCAATTCAACTCCATTGTTTTGTAACAACGCACCATTAAAACTCAAGGAAATCATTGAAAGTAGGAAAATAGATCCTATTGCCAGAATAGATTGTATATTGCTCATTTTTGTTTATCTCTTGCACTATTAGTTATTAGGTGGTCATTATCCAATTATTAAGCCAATAATTTCACTAAGGATTGTCCATTTTCATCAATTTTTTGCTTTATGATTTATCAAAATAACACATACGTTTAATGAAATTGTAAATAAATTATATTTTTAGTACTGGGCCATGTAAATATTACTTGTGGTTGATCGGTAGAATAGGAGCAGACTGCGAATATTTACATTTCAAAATAATTTACAGGAATCAATTGTTTTTACTTAATAGTTATTTAATAAATCTGGTATAAAAATCTCGATCTCAATTAAATATTTATGTAGTCGGATTTTATACGGATCAGATTCCGTTTTTATTTAAAATTATTTTTGTATTTATTCCCACCAACTAACAATCTGAAATCTATTTGTTTTTAACAAAGAAGCAACGTGATTCATTGTCGGTAAACTATATAAAGTACTGAAATTTCCACTAGCCACCTCTATTACAATTTTTTGACCAGCGACTACCAGACCTCCAATAATTTTACCCGTTCCACTTAACTTTATTTCAATCGTTGTTTCTTTATAAGCGATGATCAGCCCCTTATAAGTAAAGTCTCCATTTATAGATAAGTTACCATTTACAACAAGAATACCGCAGCCATTAGCTGTTACGGAATTATTAATAGAAATATCACCATTTACAAAAGTAACTTTAGGATCTGAAACTGTTCCCCAATTATTCATAGTCTGTATTTTATCCTGAGTATCAATAATTATGTCCGGATTTTCGACGAGTTGAAGCGCGTAAGCATTCCAATCTGTTTCATTATTTATTGTTATTACATTTGGAGTTGTTCCTGTTCCGATAACCTGATCAATAGCATTTGATTTAATCATATCAATCACTTCATCTCGTTGTGTATCGCCTGAAACCGCAATACCTGGCGAATTAATTCCATCATTAAGAAATATTCCATCTATATCGTGATTCCGTCCATCGATTAATACACTACCACCTATACCGGAATTTTTAAATGAACTAACCGTACTTGCATTTAGATACATTGCACCCGGTCCGGGTATCATTGGTATTTTATCAGCTTTAGCATAAACGATTGTTTTATGTGTTGCATCCTGAAATCTGGCAATAGAAGTGACTTTAATCATCGTATCTGGGCCTTGTATTGAAATGTCGTACTCACCACCAAGTAAACTATTATCAGGGAAAGTATCATCAAGCATGCTTTTATCAGCTTTAAGTTTTTCAAGGAATATCTCAACACCGGAGTTTGCAATCAACCGGGCTTGAGTCTGTTCAAACATATTTACAGAAACATCTAATCCCTCTTTAGAATTTGCATTAAGCTTTAAAATAAATAGAGAAATTATTACTGATATCCCCAACGTAATAAGTAAGATACTTTTTCCCATTTTATATATTCCTCGGATTAATAGTCATTTCCCAATAAGTGAATGGGTAACCTGTTTGAGATCCAAAATTAACATCGATAGGATCTAAAGATTCTACCCATAATTCTGTTTTAATGTATGTGATATTTTCCGGGTTGGTTGTTAAAGTCCACCCGCTATCATAATAAGAAAACTTTAATTTTACCAAACCCAGCGAGGGTCCGGTCAAAGAATCGCTGCCATTTAATACCCGCGTTAATACAACATCATTTGGATTAGTTGTTGAAGATGCTTTTGATGGACTGCTAATGAAATATTCAACAACATCCATCGTTCCATACCCCGCAGTGCCCGGCTCATTTAGATCGGCATAGAATTTAATTCTGGTTGAATCTGCAGTAATAATAGCCGTGCTGTCGCAATTGTATCCAACTTTTCTAAGATCATAATTTAATATTTCTGCCAGGGTTTTTGCATTTTGCTGCAATCTTAATTCTGTATCTGATGATATGCTTGTGTTCTGAGAGTACAGGTTTAATTTTAGAATCAGCAATAATAATATGCCGCCAATAAAAGATGAGCCTATTAAATCGATTAAAACATTCATAGTGTTACTTTGAGTGTAATGTGAATATATAAGCTAATCTTAACTGGTGCCTTAAGTAAGGACTGTCAACAAATATCTCAACTTTTTTAAAATATGTTTGTGCAAAACTTAACTGATCCTGATTGTTTGATTCAACATAACTAACCTGACAAGTAATTTTATATTTTTCAGCATGGGGCAAAGAAACAGGTTTAGTGTAACCATTATAATCATCAATATCATCAAAGTTTGGCCATTCTTCTCCCAATTCTTTATTTAGATTTGCAGCTGGCGTTAATGCACCAGGTGTGATCGCTTTAAATGTTACCGTCTTTTCATCAAATGCTCTTTGTTTTATCTCTTCAAGCAAATCATCGGCAAGCGAAAACGCCGTTAAATAAACTTTATTTTCTACTTCAACTTCAACATTCTGTAATACAGCAGAATCAAAACGCAATGATATTAAACTGAATATCATCATTGCGCCCAGAGACAGAAATGATTGTACACCATTTGACATTTTCTCTCCTTAAATTTCAACCTTGAGCGCTTTATACTTCCATTTTTGCACCAATAATTATTGACCTTTTTTACTACGATTTGGATTTTAAATGTAATTTTTACCGACAGAAATTACATCTAAATCCGGATCGAAGAATTTTCTAGGTAAATATAAGTATTGAAGAATGTTGATTTTGGGATAGATATCTTAAGCTGGAAATATTTATTTTTGAATAATTATAATTCATTATTACTAAGGAAAAATCATGACATCAAATATTGATATGATCAAAAAGGTTTATTCGAACTATATAGTTAAACTTACAGAGATACGAAAAATTATTAATCGTCCTTTGACTTATACAGAAAAAGTATTGTACACCCATCTTTTTGATAAAGTGACCAAAGAATTTAATCGCGGCAAAGACTATGTTGAATTAGCCCCTGACCGGGTAGCAATGCAAGATGCAACTGCTCAGATGGCGCTTTTGCAATTTATGTCCGCAGGAAGAAAAACTACCGCCGTTCCATCAACAGTTCATTGCGATCATCTCATTCAAGCGCAGGTTGGTGCTGTTGAAGATCTGAACAGAGCAAATACAGAAAACAAAGAAGTGTATGAGTTTCTCGAAAGTATTTCTCAGAAATATGGTGTTGGATTCTGGAAACCAGGCGCCGGCATTATTCATCAGGTTGTATTGGAAAATTATGCTTTCCCGGGCGGAATGATGGTTGGGACTGACTCACATACTCCAAATGCCGGTGGACTTGGAATGATTGCGATTGGTGTCGGTGGTGCTGATGCAGTTGATGTAATGGCAGGTATGCCATGGGAATTAAAATGGCCAAAACGTATCGGCGTTAAACTAACCGGCAAAATGAATGGCTGGACTTCAGCAAAAGACGTAATCCTAAAACTTGCAGGTATTTTAACAGTTAAAGGCGGAACCGGAGCAATAGTTGAATATTTTGGTGACGGAACAAATTCAATCTCATGTACGGGCAAAGGAACAATTTGTAATATGGGCGCCGAGATAGGTGCTACAACATCTGTTTTTCCATTTGACGAGAGAATGTCATCCTACTTAAGAATTACAAAACGAGTTGATGTTGCAGCACTCGCAGAAGGATTGGCAGATGAATTATGCGCTGATAAAGAAGTTTTTGTAAATCCGGAAAAATATTACGATCAGGTGATTGAAATTAATTTAAATGAACTTGAACCTCATTTAAATGGACCATTTACACCCGATAAAGCATGGCCTATTTCTAAAATGAAAGAAGCTGTAAAGAGTGAAAACTTTCCGGATAAAATATCCGTGGGATTGATCGGAAGCTGTACTAACTCAAGTTATGAGGATATTGACCGCTCTGCAAGCATCGCAAGACAGGCTCTTGAAAAAGGATTAAAAACCAGATCGCAATACACCATAACCCCAGGGTCTGAGCAGGTAAGAGCTACAATTGAACGTGATGGACAGTTAAAAACTCTTACTGATATCGGTGGTGTAATCCTTGCAAATGCGTGCGGTCCCTGTATCGGCATGTGGAAAAGGATGGACATCCAAACCGGCGAGAGAAATACAATCGTAACTTCCTTCAATAGAAACTTTGCAAAACGAAATGATGGAAACCCGGAAACACTGGCATTTGTTGCTTCACCGGAAATTACAACAGCATTAGCCATTGCAGGCAGTTTATCTTTCAATCCAATTACAGATGAACTTGTAAACGAAAAAGGTGAGAAAGTTAAATTAGATGCCCCAAGTGGTGAAGAACTGCCTCCGCGTGGATTTGATGAAGGAAGTGCCGGATTTGTAGCTCCTGTTGACGATGGCAATAAAGTTGAAGTTAAGGTCGATCCCAAAAGTGATAGACTACAATTGCTTACTCCATTCAAACCGTGGGATGGAAATGATCTGGTTGATCTTCCGGTATTACTAAAAGCATTTGGTAAATGTACAACCGATCATATTTCTATGGCTGGTCCGTGGTTAAAGTATCGTGGGCACCTTGATAACATTTCCAACAATATGTTTATTGGAGCAATTAACGCTTACACAAAAGAACCCGGAAGAGTAAAAAATACTTTTACGGGTGAAACAAAATCAGTCCCTGAAGTTGCGCGCGAATACAAAGCCAAAGGTGTAAACTGGGTTGTGGTTGGCGATGAAAATTATGGTGAAGGTTCTTCGCGCGAACACGCAGCAATGGAACCAAGATTTCTTGGCGGCAGAGCAATAATCGTAAAAAGTTTTGCACGCATTCACGAAACAAACTTAAAGAAACAGGGAATGCTGCCGCTTACATTTGCTGATCCAAAAGATTACGATAAGATAAAAGAAGATGATAAAGTTGATTTATTAATTTCATCTTTAGCTCCCGAAAAACAAGTAAAGATGATCGTTAAGCATAAAGATGGAAGTAAAGATGAAGTGATGCTGAATCATACTTTTAATGCTGCTCAAATAGAGTGGTTTAAAGCAGGTAGTGCATTAAATCTTATTGCAAGTAAGCAAAAGTAAAACAACAAATATAATTTACTAAAGGCGATTCAACTGAGTCGTCTTTTTTATTTTACTTGCTCACCATAAATCTTCTCAAGCAAATCAGAAAGAGTTTTCTTTTCTGCATTTGATAGAGTGGAAGATATGTAACTTCCCAAAGCCTGAACTTCCGGATGAGCTTTTTCAAGAAGCTTAATACCTTTTTCAGTTATCCTGGTCATTGATAATCTTTTATCAGTATCAGAATGAAATCTTTCAACCAGCTTTTCTTGCATTAATCTATCAATAATTCTTGTTACATCGGGAGCGGGTTCAATCATTCTGGAAATTATATCACATCGGGGATGACCATCGGGATATACACCATTAAGAATTCTAAGAACATTATACTGCGGCATAGTAAGTCCGTATCTGTTCATCACATCTTCGTGTTTGGATCGCAAAAAATATGCTGCAACAAAAATGTTTAGTGAAACCTCTTGATCCAAACTTTCAAATCTGGTTTGCTTTAGCCATTGTTTAAGCTTTTCGCCCATAGCATCTATTTTAATTTATTGTGTTATGACACCAAAATTAGGATGTTGATGTCCCATTTCAAAGTGCAAATTAAATCAAGGAATATGGGGAAAGGGTATAAGGTGATAGATATAATTTTTTGAACTCCATTATACCAATATTGCACTACTCCATTTATGTATATAAGATTTTATAATTATATACCTTATAAACTTATACCTTATAACCCTATACCTTATTCTCCTACAGCTTATTCCTTACAATCTATACCCTAAAACGGCATAGCATTCTCATCACATTATTGCTATTTTTTGATCATTAAAAAAGGACAACCACACAGAGCTTATGATTTTTCTTAATCCCGCAATTTTATTTGGTTTGCTTGCTGCATCTATTCCTGTAATCATTCACTTATTCAATCTTAGAAAACTTAAAAAGATTGAATTTAGTACGCTTACTTTTTTAAAAGAATTGCAGAAAAATAAAATCAGAAAAATAAAATTGAAGCAATGGATATTGCTGATTCTGCGGGTTCTGATAATTTTGTTTGTAGTAATGGCATTTGCGCGTCCTGCTTTGCAATCAGTTCAGATTGGAGGAACCACATCAGCCGCAAAAACTACAGCTGTTTTTATTCTTGATGATACATTTAGTATGTCTGTTGTTGATCAGAAAGGCTCTTTCTTTAATCAATCAAAAGAAATAATTAAAACAATAATTTCACAGCTTCAGGAAGGTGACGAAGTTGGTTTGATATTAGTCTCAAATCCAAATTATGAAAATAAACTTACATCAAACTTATCTGAGTTTTTAAATAAGATTGATCAGCTTGATTTATCATTCGCATCAGGTGATCTGAATTCTGCAATTATCAAAGCAGCGCAAACTATTTCGGAAAGCAAAAACTTTAATAAAGAAATTTATTTGTTATCAGATTTTCAGAAAAATAAAATCTCGACTGAAAAAAATAATTCCGATTTAAGCGAGTTGCTGAATAACAATGTACGCTTGTATTCGATAGATTTAGCCGATAAAGATGTTTTTAACATTTCTATTGATGAGTTAAAAATTAATAATCAGATTTTTGAAAAAGACAAGCCGGTTAGTTTTTCAATAACTATCACTAATAACTCAAAGCAAAATGTAAACAGCGGAGTAGTTTCTCTGTTTTTGAATGATGACAGAGCTGCACAAAAAAGCTTTGATGTAAATTCAGGTCAATCAACTGTTGTGGATATTGAAGCAATTCCTAAAAACAACGGATTTATTTCTGTTGCAGCGGAGCTTGAGACTGACGAGATCGAACAGGATAATAAACGCTTTGCAAGTTTATTTATTCCGTCTAAAATTTCCCTGGGTCTATTTTCTGAAATTCCTGCAGACTTATCCTTTGTTCAAATTGCTTTGCAAACAGCAGGAGAAAACAAATATGATATTGATAATAGAAGTATAAACCAGATTAATTCACAACTGCTTAATAAATATCAATCGATAATTATTGCAGCAAATTCAATTACATCGGGTATTGAACAGATTAAAAACTTTGTTAATAATGGCGGCGGAATTATTTTATTTCCATCATCCACGCCCGACGCAGCCAAATTAAACCAACTATATTCATTGCTGGGGATAGGATTAAATTCCTCTTTTGTTGGAAAAGTAAACAGTGAAGAAATAAAAATTAAGTTTGAAAAAACTGATTTTAATCATCCTGTTTTTCAGGATATTTTTCAAAATGAAGATAAGAAACAATATGACTCGCCCGAGCTAAATGCGTATTATAAAAATTCATCTGCCGGTAATCAGATAATTAAGTTAATTGATGGGTCATCTTTTTTAACTGAATTTAAAATTGGCAGGGGAAAAGTATTTGCTTTTAATACTTCTCCCGTTTTAAGCTGGAGTGATTTTCCAATCAAAAGTATTTTTTCGCCTTTACTGAACAAATCTGTCTTATATCTTTCATCAAAAGAGAGAGATAAAAATATTTTTGTCGCAGGTGAAGATGTAACAGTTGATTTAAAAAACACAGCCTTGTCACAAATAAAAGTCGTTCGTCCGGATAATACCGAAGAGTTTATAAATTTAAATGATAACCCGAATAAAGATTATTTGACTTATACCAAAACAAGTATAGCGGGTAATTACAAATTTTATTCGGGTGAAACACTGATGGATGAGATTTCAATTAATACCGATCCTTCAGAATCAAAAACTGTTTATTCAGATAAATCACAATTTGAAGATTACCTGAAGGAAATAAAGTTTGAGGGTAAATTTGTTTCAATAGATAAGGACAGCAATATTACCGAAAAAATTTTGCAAGCAAGATTTGGTTCCGAGCTATGGAGATATTTTTTACTTACTGCACTAATTTTAGCTTTGATCGAAATGACAATTGCACGCAACGCAAAGAAAGACTTGGAAGGAATTACAACTTAGTGTTTCTAAGTGTGCTTAGTGTCTCAGTGGTAAAAGAAGATTCGTACCACTTAGACACTTAGAGCACTAAGGTTCACTTAGAAAATATATTATGATAGAAATAACAAAAAAAGTAGTTGAACGCGCAATGCTGGTCGCGCTTGACACAAAAACTTACAGCAAAGAGGTTGTTGAAGAGCACCTTGCTGAACTTGAAGAACTTGCAAATACTGCCGGTGCAGAAACTGTTTTTAAGATTGTTCAAAGTAAGGCCAGAATGGATTCTGCGTATTACATCGGAAAAGGAAAGGCTGAGGAGCTTGCGCAGCTTGTTGAACTGAATGATATAAACATAATTATTTTTGATGATGATTTGACCCCTGTACAGGTAAGAAATCTTTCCGATTTGTTTAAGCGCAAAGTAATTGATCGAAGCGGATTAATTCTGGATATCTTTGCATCGCGTGCAAAAAGCAAAGAAGCAAAAACTCAGGTTGAGCTTGCACAGCTGCAATATCTTTTGCCAAGATTAACTCGTGCATGGACTCACTTATCAAAACAGTATGGTGGAATTGGGACTAAAGGTCCGGGCGAAACACAAATTGAAACCGATAGAAGAATTATCCGTACCCGAATTGCTCTTTTAAAAGAAAAACTTACGCAGATTGAATCCCACAGAACCACTCAAAGTGCGGGAAGAAAAAACTCAACACGAATAGCAATTGCAGGTTATACCAATGCCGGAAAATCTACTTTGTTTAACCTGCTAACCAGTGCAGACGTTTTTGCTGAAGACAAATTATTTGCAACACTCGATTCAACTACACGTTCTTTAGAAGTTCATGATACTGAAAAAATTTTAATAAGTGATACAGTTGGGTTTATCCGTAAACTTCCTCCGCAGCTTGTGGCATCCTTTAAAAGTACATTAAGCGAGGTAAGGGAAGCCGACATAATTTTTCACGTTGTAGATGTTTCTCACCCATTTTATGAAGATCATATGAAAGTTGTTGAGGAAACATTAAAAGAATTTGGAAGCAGTGAAAAAAAAGTTGTTAGAATTTTTAATAAAATAGATTTGATCAAGGATAAAGCTAGGATTGATTTTATTCGTAACGCCCATAAAAACAGTATTATGATTTCGGCTGCACGGGGGATGAACATTTCTGCATTAAAGTCTTTATTGAATGATATTATTGAAGATCAGTTTGTTGAAGCAAAAATAAAATTACAATTAACCGACTCAAAAAAAGTTTCTCAGATTCATTCGTTCGCTGAAGTTCTTAAAATAGATTATGATGAAGACGGAATAAAGATCCATTATAAAACAAGCAAACAAAATTCAGATAGAATAAAGAAAATAATTCATGACTCGTAAAAAGTTAATCATTGATGGCAAATCATTAACCTTAGATAAAATTGAATTCTTCTTAAAAGATAATTCAATCGTTTCTTTATCAAACGAATCTAAAAAAAATGTAATTAAAGCACGCAAACTTATAGATAAGTGGGTTGATGAAGGTAAAGTGATATATGGAGTAACAACCGGATTTGGTGAGTTTGCAAATGTTTCAATCTCTAAAAATGATATTGAAAAACTTCAGGAAAATTTGATTGTAAGCCACTCAACCGGGGTTGGTGATCCGCTTCCGCCATTTATAGTAAAGACGATGATGCTGCTCCGTGTCAATGCACTTGCAAGCGGACATTCGGGAATCCGTTTGGAAACACTTGAACTATTAATTGAGATGATAAACAACAACATCATTCCTGTAATTCCTTCTCAAGGTTCAGTAGGCTCTAGCGGAGATCTTGCGCCGCTTTCTCATCTTGTTCTTGCTATGATTGGCAAAGGTGAAGCACAGATTTATAATGATGTGATGAAAGATGATCAACACAAAGTTAAAGTTTTAAAATCATCTGTTGCGTTAAAGAAATTTGGATTGACTCCGATTAAGCTTGCTGCTAAAGAAGGATTAGCCTTAATTAACGGCACCCAAATGATGACTGCCTTTGCATCATACATTTGTATTGAATCAAAAAAACTTGAAAAGATTACAGATATAGCTGGAGCTTTATCTCATGAAACTTTACGTGGTACAGACAATGCATTCGATTTACGATTACATAAACTTAGACCTTTTCCTGGACAAATCGCGGTTGCAAAAAATATTCTTGCAATGATTAAAGGAAGTGAGATTCGTGAATCCCACAGAAAAAATGATCCTCGTGTTCAGGATTCATATTCGATTCGTTGTATTCCGCAAATTCATGGGGCTTCCAGAGATTCGATTGATTATGTTTGTTCCCGGGTTGAGATTGAACTCAATTCTGTAAATGATAATCCTTTAATCTTTCCTGATGATGAAGCGCATCTTGAAGGCGGTAATTTTCATGGTCAGCCAATAGCACTAGCAATGGATTTTATGGCAATTGCTCTTTCAGAATATGCAAGTGTTTCCGAACGCCGAACAGAAAGAATGTTAAATGGTTCGTTAAGCAGTTTGCCAAGATTTCTTGCAAAGAATGGCGGTCTAAATTCAGGTTTGATGATTGCTCAATATACCTCAGCTGCGCTTGTATCAGAAAATAAAGTACTTGCGCATCCTGCAAGCGTAGATTCAATTCCGACTTCTGCAAATCAGGAAGATCATAATTCAATGGGATCGATCGCTGCAAGAAAATGTTTTCAGATCTTAAAAAATGTTCAGGCAGTTTTAGCGATAGAAATTTTGACAGCCTGCCAGGGATTGGAATTTCATAAAAATTTAAAACCCGGAAAAGGAAACAGGATCGCATTTGATACTGTAAGAAAAAAAGTTTCTGCATTAGAAAATGACAGGATAATATATAAAGACATTGAAAAAATAAAATCACTAATAACTGAAAATATTCTGTTGAGTGAAGTAACCAAAAAAATTAAGATTCAATAAGAAAGGAAATCAAAAGTGAACAGAACATTTTTGCTGACATTTGAACAGGGCCCAAACTATCAACAGGAAAAGAGTTTTCACGATCAGGATAAATGGGAGAATCATGCTAAGTTTTTTGATAAAATATTTTTACAAGGCAAAGTAAGTATGTACGGGCCGCTTACGGATGCTTCAAAAGTTTTAGTTGTAGCTTTAGGAAAAAGTGAGAGTTCATTAAGAAATTTATTTAAGGATGATCCGTTTGTGAAAAATGGTGTGTTAATGCTCAATCATGTTGATGAATGGGAGCTTCACTTAAACCCGGAATTAGTTGATGAATAGTTTAAATAAAACGGATAGAAAAATTATCTCTATCCGTTTTATAATTAGTTTAAAATCCATTTGTGTTTAAACTACATCTCATCTATTATTTTATTTAGAATTATACTTGGTCGCATAACTTTATAAGCTTTCTCATCATCGGGCAGATAATAACCGCCAATATCCACCGGTTTTCCCTGAACTGAAATCAAATCATTTACAATTTTATCTTCATTTTTTCTCAACTCTTCATAGATTTTTACAAATCTTGATTTTAATTCTTGATCTTTATTTTGTTCGGCTAAAGCCTGCGCCCAGTAGTTTGCAAGATAGAAAGAGCTTCCGCGATTATCAATTTCGCCGGCTTTGCGTGAAGGATAACGTGCGTTTTCTAAATATTTACCAATTGCTGTATCCAGTGTTTCAGCCAGAAGAGCAGCTTTTGCATTGCCCGTTTTATCTGCGATCATTTCAAACGAGGGTACGAGTGCACAATACTCACCGAGTGAATCCCATCTTAAATGATTTTCTTTTAATAACTGCTGTACGTGTTTTGGAGCAGAACCACCGGCACCGGTTTCAAATAATCCGCCGCCATTTAACAGTGGAACAATCGAAAGCATTCTGGCGCTGGTTCCTAATTCCAGAATAGGAAACAGATCTGTCAGGTAATCACGGAGTACATTTCCCGTTACTGAAATAGTATCCAACCCTTTTCTTGTTCTTTCCAAAGTATATTTCATTGCATCTACAGGTCTCATAATTTTTATTTCAAGACCTTTTGTATCGTGCTCCGGAAGATACTTTTTCACTTTTGCGATAATTTCTCTATCATGTGCTCTGTTATCATCAAGCCAGAAAATTGCCGGAGTGGATGATGCTTTTGCTCTATGTACTGCAAGTTTAACCCAATCTTTTATTGGTTCATCTTTTGCCTGGCACATTCTAAAAATATCTCCGTTTTCTACGCTCTGCTCAAGCAAAGTTTTTCCAGCAGAATTTACCACACGGATAATACCATCAGCTTTAGCTTCAAAAGTTTTATCATGTGATCCGTATTCTTCAGCTTTCTGTGCCATTAAACCTACATTGGAAACTGCACCCATCGTTGAAGGATCAAACTGACCTTTAACTTTTGCATCCTCAATGATTTCCTGATAAATAGTTGCATAACAACGATCCGGTATCATTGCAATACAATCCTGAAGTTCATCTTTTTTATTCCACATTTTTCCGCCATCGCGAACAACATTCGGCATCGAAGCATCAACGATAACATCATTTGGAACATGCAAATTTGTTTTTCCGAGTCGCGAATCAACCATTGCAAGTTCAGGCTGGTACTCGTAAACTTTATTTATATCATCTTCAATTTGTTTTCTTGTATCATCGGGAAGTTTTTTAATTTTTTCAAGTATATCCATAAGCCCGTTGTTTACATTAGCTCCAATTTCCTTTAGCGTTTGTGAATGTTTGTCAAGTACATCTTTAAAGTAAACATAAACAGCATGCCCGAACATTATCGGATCAGAAATTTTCATCATTGTTGCTTTTAAATGAAGCGATAGAAGAACATTATCTTTTTTTGCTTCTGCAATTTGTTCGGCGTAAAATTTTCTTAACTCTTTAACATTCATTACTGATGCATCGATAACTTCACCGCTAAGCAGTTTTAGTTTTTCTTTTAGGAGGGTTGACTTTCCATTTTTATCAATGAATTCAATATTAACTGAGTCATCTTTATCAAGTGTGACAGATTTTTCAGTACCATAAAAATCTTTTTGTGTCATATGTGCAACACGGGTTTTTGATCCGGATTGAGGCCAGGGCTTCATCATTTTATGAGGATGTTTTTGAGCAAACTTTTTAACGGATGCTGCAGCACGTCGGTCTGAGTTTCCTTCTCTTAGCACGGGATTTACGGCAGATCCAAGTACTTTTGAAAATCTTTCCTTTAAAACTTTTTCTTCATCATTTACTGGTTCATCAGGGTAATCAGGAATTTTGTAGCCTTTTGACTGTAATTCCTTAATAGCTTCGTGCAGTTGTGGATTTGACGCACTGATGTTTGGAAGCTTAATAATATTTGCTTCAGGAGTCTTTGCTATGTCCCCAAGTTCAGTAAGATAATCAGGAATTTTTTGATCTTCTGTTAAATTTTCCGGAAAGTTTGCAATTATTCTGCCCGCAAGTGAAATATCCTTTGTCTCTATCTCAATTCCTGTATCTTTTACAAAAGATTTTACGATTGGTAGTAAACAATAAGTTGCTAAAGCAGGAGCTTCATCAATTTTTGTCCATATAATTTTTGTTGTCATTAAAATTAACTCACTAAATTTTTTAATAAATAATTACTAAAATACTGAATCTTTAAAACTTATTAAAAGAATGATCTCATTATAAATACAGTTTAAAATCTTGGTTCATAAACAAATGAATTTATTCTATTTTATTAAAACTAATTTTCTTATTTGATTAAACGTACCACTTTCAAGTTGATAAAAATAAATTCCGCTCGTCAAATTTGTTCCATCAAACTTAACTTCATGAATACCGGCTTGCTGTAATCCGTTCACTAGTTGCAATACTTCCTGTCCCAATGTATTGAAGACTGTTAAAGTTACGATTCCACTGACCGGAATTTGATACTTAATTGTTGTAATTGGATTAAACGGATTTGGGAAATTTTGTTCCAACTCATATTTATTCGGCAAACTGAAATCAACTTCAATTTCATTTGAATATTTATATGATCCATTGTTATCTATTTGTTTAAGTCTGTACAAATATTTACCAGCAGTAACTTTAGTATCATTAAAAGTGTAGATGCTTGGCGAGCTTGTAGTGCCATTACCATTAACAAATCCAATATTCTCCCAAACCGGAATTGCAGTTAAAGACGATGTTTTCTCAATTTCAAATCCATAATTATTTAACTCGGTTGCAGTAATCCAATTTAGTACCACCGAATTATTAATTACCGATGCACTAAAACTTGTCAGTTCAACAGGTAAAGGCGGAATTACCGAAAGGGTAGCAGTTTTTAAAACAATATTATTCGACGGATCAAATACGATACTGACAGGCTGTCTGTTAAAATTCCAGCTATAGATTTGATTGTTTGAATCATTCATTACTCTTATTGTTGTATCTGCGCCGGTTGAAAAAGATAATTTTATTTCTATCGGCATTTTATGAAATGAAGAATTTGTCTGAGTTTGTCTGGCAACAAAACCGACTTCCCAGATGCCTGTTGATATATTCTGAAACCAATATTGATTTTGATAAACAGGATGATTGGGCTGATAAATCCATTCATCAAAAAACCAGGATAAATCTTCACCATAAGCGGTGCTCATATGTTCTTTAAAATCAGGAATAACAGCGCTTTTATATTTTAAGTCAGGATCGTTGGCGTAACTGTATAAACCATCAAAGAAATCAGCATCACCCATAACATATCTTAAAAGATGAAGCACACAGGCACCCTTCATATAAGTGATGGCATAATTAAAAAGTGTATTTACATTTGGAGTAACAATAGCCCAGTTTGGATCAGAAATTGCCCAGCCGGGATTGCTGGATAAATAGGTTGAAGCATCACTAACAATATCAGATTTGTAAGATGAATATCCGTACAAATGTTCCAGCCAGAGCGCTTCTGTGTAAGTTGCAAAACCTTCGTTAAGCCAGATATCTGCCCAGGTTGCGCAGGTAATCATATCACCAAACCACTGATGAGCAAACTCGTGAGCGATTAAACTTTCATCCCAGCAATTGGGACACAAACTTGTTAACGTTTGATTTTCCATTCCGCCCCACACAAACTGATTGTTCAAAGTCGCAAAACCATTTTTTTCAAAAGGATGTTCACCAAATAATTGCGAATAGGTTGTCATCATTTGCGGAACTTTAATTTTCATACTATTCAGTGCGCTAACATTTTCACCCTGATTCCAATAAAAACGAATTGGAATGCTATCGTTTGGATTTGAAATTTTATTCCAGTAAACAATATCAAGATTGTAATTTACTTTTCCCGTCATCACCATTAAATAAGTAGCTACAGGATCATTACTGATCCAGTTGTAATAAATAGTGTCAACATTTCTTGTTGAATCAGCAAGATAACCATTGGAGCCAAGTTTTACTGTTGCCGGAACACGCGCTGTTAAATCCAGGGTAGCTTTGTCCGAAGGTTTATCCCAGCAGGGGAACCATTTTCTTGCACCTTCGGGTTCACAATCTGTAAATAAAAATCCGTTGCTCACATACAATGCACCATCAGTAACATTATTGTGTTTGTAATAAATTTTAACCTGTGCAGTTTCGCCAACATTATAAGTTCTATTAAGATTTATGGTAAGAATGTTAGATGAATGAGAAAACGAAACGCCTGCTAATCTTACAGAATCAATAACAAGCGAACTGTTAACTGCATTTAGTTTTATAAAATTTAAAGTCGAATCAACCTGAAATGTTAAGATTACAGAACCTGTAAAACTTTTTGGGTAAGGAGAAATAAAACAGTTGAATAAATCTAAATTTAATTTGTAATTAATTGCATTAAATGAATGCTGAATATCTGCCGTTACGTTTAGAGCAGGATCAATATTTGAAGACCGGATTTTATTCTGGCTGCAGTACTCTGATCCTTTATTGTATGAGTTAAAATTCTGAGCCTGTGAAAATTGTAGTGAAAGCAGAATGAACAATGCGGTAAATAAGAAATTTTTCATGTCGATCCCTTTATCAAAGTAGAAGATTTAGTTAATCAAATTTAAGGTTGTTTGCGGTTAATATGAAAAGATTAATGCGGCATTAATCTTATTTAATATGAATATTATTTGAACCTGATTACTTGAACTTGTATTGACATCGTTGAAATTTGTGTTAATCCTTTAATTGATCTTCTATACTTTTAGTTATATCAGTTTTAACATCTCCGGTATGCAAAGTGGATTTATTTTCTATCAACATAACTTTACATTCATTGTCAGAAGATACCCTGTGGTTAGTCCCTTTTTTTACAATAAAAACATCCCCTTCGTTCATAACAAAACTATCCTTCCCTTCAATTTCAAAAAGCAGACTTCCTTCGATAATATAAAACAGCTCATCTTCATCTTTGTGATTATGCCATGGGATTTTTCCCCCTTTTATTTTTGCTACTTTTATGTATACGTCATTTACTTCGCCGATTACTTTTGGTGAAAAATATTCCTGCAATTCGTTCGCTTTTTCTTTTAGATTCATATTTGTGTATCCAGTATTAATAGTCCAAATTTTGAAGCCTTACTGCTGTAGTTGAAAAGTATGTTTGTAACTATTAGAAATTTAGATATCAGTTTCCAGCAGACTATAAATTGCAGTATCTATAAATTTTCCGTTGTAAAAATAATCTTCTCTAAAATAAGCTTCTTTCCTGAATCCGGATTTTTCTAACAGCTTTATAGATTTTTCGTTACCGGGATTAACATTTCCTTCGATACTATGCAGGCATAATTTATTAAATCCAAAATCAATTACTTTAGATAACGCTTCATTCATATAGCCATTGCCCCAGTATTCTGGCTTCATTGCATATCCTATTTCTGCTCGTACATTTTCTTTTATCATTCTCCAATAACCTATGTAGCCAATTACATCCTTAGTATCTTTTTTTCTAATTATCCAGTTGATGCCTTCTTTATTTTTGAAGGACTGAATCATTTTATCAATCATTATTTCTGATTCTTCGACAGACTTGTGAGGATCTCTATCCAGATATTTAAGGATACTATGATCGGAACGCATTTTAAATAATTCTACTGCGTCACTTTTCTTAAACTCCATTAGAAAAAGTCGTTCAGTTTCTAACGCAGGAAAAAAGTTAAAAACATCATCATTTATTTTGTAGTTCATTCGCAAAAAATTTATTTATTAACTCACCTTACGCTAATCAGTGAAACCTTCGAGGTTTGGCTAAAAAAGCAGTTAAAATAATAGAATAATTCTTTATTATTTCAGAAAACCTCGAAGGTTTTTATCAATTGTGCGTAACATCAGTTATTAAGTTTGATTAATATTTAACAGATTTATTCATATAAATCATTCACGTTTGCTTTTGCAATTTCAATAAAAAGCTGTGCAACTTTATCCACCACATCATTAAAATATTTTTCTCCTTTTTCTTTTGAGGCCTTTACGGGATTTCCAATTCCTGTATCATCTGTAACTTTGGACCATTTTCTCTCAGTCCAGGCCCAGCCTTCCTGTATTCCGCTTATCTTAATCTTTTTTGCTGATCCCGCGCCTGCTTTACTTAAGGGAAGAACAAGATGAGGCGCAAGATGTAAAAGCAAACTGGTTTCCATTTCATCTGCATGATCGCCGTTATGTTCAAAATATTTTTCTTTTGGTAATGTGCTGAACCAGTTGCAATAACTTAAAAACATTTTTGGATATTTTAATCCCAGTTCTCTAAGCAGTGGTTTAAAATCATTACCGCCGTGTCCGTTAAGGATAAGCAGTTTATAAATATTCTGTCGGTTAAGTACCTCTATTAAATCATTAAGTATTGCATACTGAGTGGAGGGATTTATGTTCATATCAAGTTTGATATCAGACTGACCTGTATTTACACCATAAGGGATTGCCGGCAGAACAATAATTTTTGCACCATTATTAAAAGCTTTTTCAGCAGCAGCGGCGGCAATGCTATCAGACTCAATAATATCAGCAGAGTAGGGAAGGTGATAATTATGTGCTTCAACAGCGCCCCAGGGTAAAACTGCCAGATCGATAACACGGTCTTTAATATCATACCAATTATTTTCTGCAAGGATGTATGGACGCATTTTAAGATCTCTTTAATTTTTTATCAAATACTTATAAGCAACTTAGGTTAAAGAAAAATTCTAATCAATTAGTAAATGTAAAACAACCTCACCCTTAATCCCTCTCCTTTGTAAGGAGAGGGAAAGAAAGGGTGAGGTCGAAATCAAAAAGGCTCAGTTACCTGAGCCTTTTTAATAAATAGCAATTATTATTAAAAATTTTTGGATTATTCTTAGTTGTTATCCAATCACGCTATTTCAATAACGTCATTTTTTTTATTTCCATAAAACTCAGGCCTGAGTTTGATGAAGGGTCTCCAACCTGTAAACGGTAGAAATAAATCCCGCTGGACAAATTTTCAGCATTAAAGTTTATTTCATAAGCTCCCGCTTTCTTTATTTCATTAACTAGTTCCTTAACCTCAGATCCAAGAATATTATAAATTTTAATTATCACTTTGCTTTCATTTGGAAGCTGGTATTTTATCTTTGTTTCAGGATTGAATGGATTCGGATAGTTTTGTGATAATTCAAAATCTAAAGGTATAAAAGTTGAATCTTCATTAATAAAAGTCGTGCTTTCCGTTAATACTGTCCAATTTTTTGCTATTAGATTCGATGCATGCAACAACCCGGTAGAAGTCGGAATGGCATTTTCTCGAAGATCAATTAACCCATTCGTTGTACCAAAAGCATCAAGCTGTTGTAATACTTTATCAACAGAATCACTTGACAAATTATTAGTAGTCAAATCAAGATATTTTATTTGTTTACACCCTTCAATGTTTATACTGTTTATATAATTATTTTGTAAATGAATTTCAGCCCGACCTGCAGGATTTTGAAATGCTCCGGAAAAATCAATCGTTGTATAATAATTTTCCATTGCCATAAAATCTATGGAATTACTAAATGTCTGGTGTATTGACAATATTCCATTTTGATTAGTGCTTTTAATAAATAATTCTGATACTAATGGAAAATTTTCCATATTATTAAAGAGAAAAGGATTTGTTAGTTGGGGGTTATCTCTAAAACAAATATGATTAAGTTGTGTTATACCATCAGGTAAGATCATCTCTGTTAAAACATTTAAGGAAGCTCTAATTTCCCGAATTGCTGTACTCTCCGAAAGATCAAGAGTTTGAAGACTATCTTCTTCAACACTTATTTGTTTTAGATTTTGTGTATTTTCAAGGGAAATATATTTAAATGTAGTTGAATTGTTGTACTCAAGCATTTCCAGACTAATAAAATTATTAAAGATTAGCGTATCAATCATATTGTAAGATGAGTACCACAATAATAAATAAGGCGCAGCTAAATCTAAATGTTCAACTTTAGAAACTTCTTGACCTGGTTGATATGAAACGGTGTCAGAGCCAAATTTATTTCCGTTGCAACCAATATTAATTCCTACTAATGCGTTCCAAGGGGTTATTTTTAATCGGTTCATTCTAAGATGATCAAACCCATAATTTTTTATCGGGTTTGGTACTGAGCTAGTCGTACTGTCATCAAAAGTCCATAGAATTGCGGCATTGCCTTGAATATAAACTATTGGTGAAAAAGTGCTTCCATTTGAATAAAATATTATTTCATCAGGAAATTCTTGACTGTAATTAATCTCAATTAATGAAAATAATAAAATAAGCAGCATATAGATTGTTTTCATAAAAAAGTTCCTTTTACTTTTTGAAGTCTGTAGCTCATACTTGGCTAGTTATCAACTATTCTACATCATATTCTTCATAAAGTATATGAAAATATTTACGTTGCTAAAATCGAGCAATGGGATGAAAAAGGAACTACATCCAAAGAATTAAAAATGATCTCGTTCTTCTTACGTGGAGACATTTCTAATTGTTTTATCAGGTGGGAGGTGTTTGTATAGAAACTGTTAGTGGTGATTAATTATCTCTGAATCAAATTGAATGCTTTTAAAAATTAATACTCTTTAATACAGTCTGGTCCAATCTTTACTAAAATATCAATCAAACTCTCTTTAATTTTTTATCAAATAGTTATAAGCAACTTAGGTTAAACAAAAATTCTAATCAATTAGTAAATGTAAAACAACCTCACCCTTTCTTTCCCTCTCCTTACAAAGGAGAGGGATTAAGGGTGAGGTCGAAATCAAAAAGGCTCAGTTACCTGAGCCTTTGTTTTTGTGGAGGCCAATCTGCACGATCTACTTGAGTGGATTTATATAATTATTTAACCAAAGTCATTTTTCTTGTTTGGATAAAAGAACCGGATTCTAATTTATAAATGTACATTCCGCTGTTAAGATCACTTGCATCAAAGTTTATTGTGTGTACACCTGATTCTTTAAAATCATTTACAATAGTTTTTATTTCCTGTCCCAGTATATTAAATAAAGTAATTTTTACATTACCGGCTTCGGATAAATTAAAACGGATAGTTGTAACAGGGTTAAATGGATTTGGATAATTCTGGCTCAACTCAAATTTCTTCGGTGCGCCAAAATCAACCTCAATAACTTTTGAGTATTCAAACTGCCCATCGTTATCAATTTGTTTTAATCTGTAGGCATATTTACCTGCAGTAACACCTTGCCTACCGCCAGGCAGGTTTTTATCTTCGTAAGAATAACTCCTTGGTGAGTTGCTGTTGCCGTAACCATTTACAAACCCAATCTTCGTCCATACTTTTTCATCTTCAGCTTGTCGAAGGATATCAAATCCATAATTGTTAACTTCGGTTTCAGTCTGCCAGTTTAACTTAACAATAGAACCAATTGTTGTGGCTGAGAAGGATGAAAGTTCTACGGGGAGTGCAGACTGATCAATTGAAAAATCATCTATAGCGAGAGCATCATCAGTACTAGTAATATCAAAATCTGTCCATCGTATCCAAAATGTAGCTCCATTTATTATATTCAAACCTGTAATAGTAAATGAAATTATTGTTCTATTCTCCGCAGAATTTCCGTCTTTTGCACCAAGCGTAGTATTTATATTTGGACTGTAAAAATCTAATGCATCATAATCTGTCCACGTTCCGGTAGTCAAACTTGCAGCATCAGTACTTAACTGAAAATCCAATCTGTCAGCGGCTCCTCTATTCAAGACTCCCGCTCTCCATTGTTCTCCTGTATAGGTAATTGAAATTTGAGTAATAGCTGACCCAGTATTATTAGTGAAACTTGCACCAATAACTGGTATCAATGAACCAGATCTCAGTCCACCAAATGCTCTATCTATAAACGTTGTACCGAAGCTATATGTATCCCCCGTATTATTTGAACCTGATCCTGCAGTATAAAGGGTATTTGCACTAGTACCAGATTCAGAAAGATACCAGCCTGTTGGTAATGTTGAGGAAGTTCCTGTCCCAGCTAATGAATTAAAATCTTGTGTATAAGTACCAACTCCAGTTAATGAAATTTGTGCATTTAGAGTTGAAATTGTGCAAAAGAAGATTATTAGTAACCCAAATTTCTTCATACCTGCCTCCCATAAAATTTGAAATAATAATTAAAATTTGATGGTTTGATTGTGCTGAATATGACCTAAAAATCAACCCTCACTGGCAAACTAAATAAAATGATTTTAAAAGTCTACATGTAGCAATAATTATTTTATGATAATAATTTGATGGGGGCAATTAAATTAATTGATTGGAAGTTCATTCCCGCTTGCGCGGGAATGACAAAAGAAATAACTATTTACGTTTGGAGGTCAGTTTACCATACACGCCGCTATAGCTTGTAAGATCAGAATTGATGGCACCGACTACAACTTTAGTTTTAACACGTACGGGCATTTTGGCATCGTCGTTGGTCATCCATAACATTATGCTGCCTTCGTTTTTGAAGAGTCCGCCTTCCTGCACTAATGGTTCGACGATGATGCATTCGAATTTGCCAGCGGCAACTTCTATCGTTTCTTTACCATGATAAACTACATCAAGATCATAAACTTTGTCTTTATAAAAATTCTTTAACGGAATTTTATCGCCGACTTTTAAGTTTGAGTAATCAAGTGTTCTTGCATAAAAGAATGCGGAAACAATATCGTTAACGTATTTAGGAATATCATATTCACCACCTGTTGTTTTTGCTTTGCCTTTTCTTTGATCAAAGAAAGCGGAAAAATCTCTTGAGTAATTTCCTTCGCGTATGTGTTGTTCAAATCTCCAGGGGAAAAGACCTTCAACATCAATGTAAGTTTCGTATCTATCGCGCACTTTAAAAAAAGCATCAAAAGTAGGAACAGTATTAACTTCAAAAGTTACGTGGTAGGCATTACGTCCGGATATTTTTTTAATTTTTGGTATTTCAAAAGATGCAATTCCTGCAGTAACAAAACCATACTTAACATCAAAAGTAAGTTTCTCACCTTCGCGAAAAGCAATGTTTTCATGCTTTCTGAATTCATCGCTGCTTTGTGCAAAGGATTGTATAGATGCAGCAATTATGATTACAAGAAAAGTATTTAATAATTTTATTTTTGAAAAGGATTTCATTACCTGCTCCTTAAATTTTATTTAGAACATTTTTAATATCGCTGTACACATTACTAATATCGATGGAATTCATGCAATTCAATTTTTCGCACTGCTGACGTGTACAATTTTTACAATCAATTTGAGGTACATACACTAATTTTTTTCTCGTGTAAGGACCCCAGCGTTCCTGCGAACATGAAACAATTTTAGGATAAAATCCAACAGTAAATTTTCCTAATGCGGCTGCTATGTGTATCGGTCCGGTTGAATTAGAAATAAATATTGAGGACTTACTTATTAATGCTGACAGTTCCTCAAGATTAAATTTACCTGCAAAATTTTTTACGTTAGGTGATGATTTAATTTTATTGCATAATGTAGTTTCATTTTTATTACCGGTTAATATGATTTGATAATTATCATTATCAAGTTTGTCAACCAGTTCGGAAAATGTTTCAATTGGCAAATCAACAGAACTGCCGCCGCTGCCGGGGTGAACAATAATAATTGGCTTTTGAAGATTTATTTTTTCATCCACCAGAATTTGAATTACATTTTGTAATGAACTATCATCAACAGTTAAATTGTAAGAGACATTATCTTCATTAACATTATTTTTTATACCAATCTTTTCAAGCAAGTTAACATTGTATTCAAGTTCGTGTCGTTCAGCATTCTTTCTGTGTTCATAAACTCTTTGATTGAAAAATAAAGAGTACCATCTATAACCCGTTCCAATTCTGTTTTTTATTCCGCTAAAGAATAAAATCATTGCAATTATAAATGATGGTCGTGCTACAATGCAAATATCAAACATTTTTGATTTAATCAAATCCAGGTTATCAAAAAAACTTATCTTGTCATTAATTTCTTTAAGCACTATTACTTCATCAATAAAAGGATGATCGCTAACTATATTTTTAGTGTATTCACGAAGAAGAAAAGAGATCTTTGCTTTTGGATACTCTTTTTTTATCAAACCTGCTAAAGGTAAAGTTAAAATAACATCACCAATTCTATCGGTTCTGACAATTAAAATATTTTTTGGTTCCTGTGTCATCTTGATAAATATGGATTTCCGATTTCAAAAAATCGCCATTGTAAATTAATTGATTTTGTAATACCGATTCTTTTGGAAATACCGATCCTGTCTTTTTTAAGTTTTGGTCGATCTAATATAAAAACCTGGCTATTAGTTAAATCTAAACCAGTGTGTTCCCGGTTAAACCCAAAAGCTTTACAAACTTTTCCGGGCCCGCTTGTAAGATTGAATATTTCTTTTTCGTTTTTCAATTTTCTACCAAATCTGTTTTTTATCATTTCATCAATACCGCTTAAAGGTTCAAGAGCACGAATTAAAACTGCAGAACCATGATTTTGCTTTCCTGTAACGACATTACAGCAAAAATGGGCACCATAAGTAAAGTACACATAAAAATATCCGCCTTCATTAAACATAACTTCATTGCGTTTCGTTTTTCCTTTAAAAGTGTGTGCTGCTTCATCAACATTTCCATCATAAGCCTCCACTTCAATAATTCTTCCTGCAAATAAAGTTTTACCATTTTGCCTTATTAGTACTTTACCAAGCAAGTCCTTTGCCACCGTTAATACGGGTCGAATATAGAATTTACGGGGTAAAACAGGATATTTGGTTGTATCAATCATAATACAATGGTAATAAAATAGTGTGCAGGAAAAACGGTAAAAGCTATGAACTTAGTTTAACTTTTAACTCATCAATTTTTAAGTTGAAGTAAGTTTCTTTTTCGGGATTTTTCTGTTTTAATTTTTTGTAAACGGAAATAGCTTCCTTAAACTCACCTTGAGTTACATAAATTTTAGCTAAAGTTTCTGAAACGATAAAATCACTTTTTGAATATTCTTTAATTCGATTGTCTTCAATCTTTTTCTTAGCATCATTTATTGATCTGGTTGCACCTTCTATTTCAGCGGTAAGTTTATTAAGAGTAGCTTCTATGCTTTCAGAAGATTTTTCTTTTTCAGATTTATTTGATTGGTCTGAAGTAAAGTTTGTAAAATTTTCGTTTGAGGATTCAGCCCAGCGGGAAACGTTAAAAAGTTGTCTTTGTTTTTTTATCGCATCAATTTCCCGTAGATAATAATCAAAAGTTTTAGGTGAGTGAATTAGTTCACTTCCTTTTTTTACAAATTTTAATGCTTGTCCGTAATTACCTTTAATGGTGTGTGCTTTACTTAATAAAAAATACGCAACTGAAAAATCCGGGTGATTGGTAAGTCCTTCGGTTAAGATCCTGATAGCTTCATCAATATTATTTTTTTCAATTTCATTTTCAGCAACACGGGCAAACAACGGGGATTTATTGTTGTACTCGTATATCAAACTTACTTTTTGATTAAATGCTTCAAAAGAATTACTGTTCATTAAATTTTCTTTGTTGCGTAAGCATGTTTAATTGATGTATATGCGATAAATGAAAATCCCAGAGTGAATAAAACCTGAAAGGGAATCGAAGCCAATTCCATAAAATAGATTGAAGATAAGACACCGATAAAACAATAAACGGCAAGTACAGCTTCAACAAAAACAGATAATCCAAGTTTTTTGTTTAAATATTTGTTGCCGATAAAAGTGTCTTTATCGCTTTCCTGTTTAAACTTTGGTGTTCTAACAAATTCACTTTTTCTGTTCATTAAACCTTCAAAAACCGCACGGGAATTGTTAACAGCAAGCCCCATACTGCCTGCCATAAAGAGTGGAAAAAGTACAATTCGTTTCCGCCAATCTGTTCTAATATCTTTTTGTGAATAAAGATAAAACAAAAATGAACTTACAAACGCCAGAACAAATAAAGACATTATAGCAAAGTAAATTTCGTGAGCGCCGCTGTTCTTAATAAAAATTAATGGCACATTTAAAATTGCCGCAAGTAATATAAAAGGAAAAACCAAATTATTGGTTAAATGAAAAGTTGATTGAAGTTTTACTCTTAGCGGAACTTTTGATTTCCAGACTAATGGAAGAATTTTCTTTGCAGTTTCCACAGCGCCCTTTGTCCATCGGAATTGCTGTGCCTTCAAAGCGTTAATTTCAGATGGCAATTCTGCAGGAGAAGTAAAATCTTTTAGGAAGACAAATCTCCATCCAATTAGCTGAGCGCGGTAGCTTAAATCCAAATCTTCAGTTAATGTATCTGCATGCCAGTTACCGGCATCTTCAATACATTTTTTTCTCCAAACACCGCCGGTGCCATTAAAGTTTATAAAGAAACCGGATTTGTTTCGAACAGACTGTTCAATTACAAAATGTCCGTCAAGAGCAAGTGCCTGTGCTTTTGTTATAATTGAATAGTCGCCATTAAGATGTTCCCATCTTGTCTGAACCATTCCGACTTTTTCGTCAGTAAAATATGAAAGTGTTTTCTTTAGAAATTCTTTTTGAGGAATAAAGTCGGCATCAAAAATTGCTATAAATTCTCCCTTTGCAATTTTCATCCCTTCTTTAAGTGCTCCTGCTTTAAATCCTTCACGCGAGCCTCTTCTGATATGTGAAATATCAAATCCTAATTTCTTTTTTTCTTCTACAACTTTTGCAACGATAGTAGTAGTTTCATCAGTAGAATCATCAAGAACCTGAATTTCCATTTTATCTTTTGGATAGTCAATCTCGCAAACAGAATCAATTAATCTTTCAATTACATACATTTCATTATACAGCGGCAGTTGTATCGTTACTAATACATCATCTTTAAAATCTTTATTAGGTATTGGATTTTTATGGCCATATTTGCGATGATAATACATCATAACAAATCCATGAAGCCCGAACACAAACAGTATAGATAAAGAAACAAAATATCCAATTAAAACAACTTGTTCCATTTAAACTCATTAGCCTTTCTTTTTACCAGCCTGAAACTGTATCTAACAAAATATCTTCACTTATTAGATCTATTGCTGCATCAATTGCAGTTTTTCTTCCTTCTATAGGATTGCTTGATTGATAATCGCTATAATTTGAAAATGTTTTTTCAAAAATTGTAGTTCGCTTTACCAGATCACGATAGATAACTTTTACGCCAATCGTTATTCTTCTTGATGTAATGCTTTCACCAGCAGAAACTATTGCAGGCGCATCCGAAAGCGAAACAATCGTACATTCCAAAAGAGCATTTGCAGTAGTTTTTTCAGACACCTGCAAAGTATTGTCATCAATAAACTTTTGAATTAATTTTTGTGTTAAGTTTTCTCTTAATCCCGGTTCACCTGATCCGCTTCTGTCATCCGCAATTGGTATTGCAATTGTCTTTAGATGTTCAGGAACAGATGCACCTGTAAAAGAATAAGCACAGCACGCAGTTAAATTAATTGCAATAAAGCCAACAAACAACAGATTCACGATTGCAAACAATAGGGTTCTATATTTTTTATGAATCAATGATATCATATTCTTTTAATTTTCTATATAATGTTCGTTCACTTATGTGCAATAATCTTGCAGCTTTACGTTTACTGCCTTTTGTTTTATCTAAAGCTTTTACAATAGCATCTTTCTCAAGTTCTCTTATAGACAAAACATCATCAGCTTTGCCGGCTTTGTTAAAATCCTCAACATCAAATCTATGAACAATTAAATCTTTTAATTCCATAATATCTTTTTTAATTTCAAACAATGCACGATACATTAATTCTCTATCAGCATCCTCAGGCGATTTTCTTAAAAACACAGGTAAATTTCTTTGTTCATCGTAATCAACATAATCACAACGTAATTCCGAAAACATTTCCTCAGTTAATGTTTTTCCCCTGTTTAATGCTATAGCAGTTTCAACAGTGTTTTTCAGTTCCCGGATGTTGCCGGGCCAGGTATAATTTTTTAAAATGTCTATGGCACCTTCAGTAATTTCCGGTACGTCAAGATTATTATTTTCGGCGTAGCCTTTAATAAAATGCTTTGCAAGTTCTTCAATATCAGGTTTTCTTTTTCTTAGGGGGGGAATATTTAGAGAGACGGCTTTTAATCTAAAAAATAAATCTTCCCTGAAGCGTCGTGCATCAACTTCTTTTTGCAGATCTTTATTTGTTGCTGCAATTATTCTGACATCAACTTTAACCACAGTCTCAGCACCAAGTTTCATAAACTCTTTGTTTTCAAGAACGCGTAATAATTTTACCTGCGTAGTAAGCGGAAGTTCGCCAATCTCATCCAAAAATAGAGTGCTGTTATCTGCAATTTCAAAATATCCTTTGCGGGATTCCACAGCACCGGTAAACGAACCTTTTTTATGGCCAAACAATTCACTTTCAATTATCCCTTCGGGTATTGCCCCGCAATTTACCGATACCATTGGTTTATTTGATCGATTACTATGGGCATGAATAGCTTTTGCAAAAATTTCTTTACCAACACCGCTTTCGCCAAAAATCAATATGGAAATGTCTGATTGCGCAACTTGCATAATTACATCCACCAGGTCATTAATCTCTTTAGTCCGCCCGATAATTCCGTTCTTATTTTTAAATTCTTCTCGTGTCATTTAAATAGTTTAAGATTTGTCTGCCATTTTGTAAAAATTGTATGCCAAATATAGCACAAAGTGGGGTTTGATTAAAGAGGATTTTATGTAGATTGATTTAACTCAAGTCCATCAAAAGCGATCAATATTTTATATTTTTCAGATGATTTTAGAACTTTATCATTAAAAACTTCCAATCCTTCTTTCGTTTCATCATCTAAATGAGTGAGCACCAGTATTTGTGGTTTCTGCTTTTGTTGAAGATTAATCAAAGCCAGCGGAGTAATATGGGTAATTTCTGAGATATAAAACCTGACTTGTTTTTCGAACAGATACAGATCCGATTCTGAACCCACATCGCCGGTGTAAATGCAGGAGTTTTCATTATCCTCAAACAAAAAACTTAAAGAGGAAAAACCCAATCTGTTCTGTTTATCATATTTTTTATACTTATCTAAATGTGAATTTAATTTTGAAGTAAATCTAAAATCATCAGCAAGTACAACTTCTTTTCCCTCATCAAAGGAAACAATGTTTAAATTAAAATTCATTCGCTCAGTAAAAAGATATGAATGAAAAATAAAATCTTTTAAAAAATCTTTTTCTGATGAATGAACAAGAATTGTAAGATCATTTTTTCTTGAGAATAATTTCATTTGGGTTATAAGAGAAGGTAAACCTGAATAATGATCAGCATGAAAGTGGGAAATTAAAACGGAATCTATTGAATTGAAATCAATATCTTGTTTTAAAATTGCTTTTGAAATGCCATCACCGCAATCAACTAATAAATTATGATTTGAGGATGAGATTAGTAAGGATGAATGGTAACGATTAAGAGATGTTTTGGCAGAACCGGTTCCTAAAAATTTAATTTTCACTTATCTATCTCTACAACTCTGCCGGTAATTCTAAATCGTGTATTTGCTATTGGAAGAAAATCGTCAGCTTCTTTTCGTGTTTCAAACTTACCAATGTAAACCACATTAAAATCTGTTCCTGCAACATTTTTTTCTTTAATGAAAGAAATCATACCTGCTGATTCAATATCTTTTTTTAGTGTATTGGCATTAACAGCACTTGTAAATGCACCCGCTTGAATGGTGTATGCAAATTGCTTTTCGGTATTATTACTATTATTTATTGTCTGATCGTTTTGTGGAGCAGTTTCATCATTGCTGGTCTTTTCTAAATTTGCTGCTGCGATTTTTATATAGGGAGATTCCGGATAGTCTTGTTTTAATTTATTAAGATTTTTATCTGCTGTATTATACAATCCCAGTGCAAAATAATACGAATAGATTCTGTAAAGTGCCGCATCCGCATAAGTACTTTTGGGATACTTTTGAACTAATGACTGATAAAGCACAATAGCGTCCTGTCCATTTTCTGTAAGAACGCCTTCTAAAAAAATCAGGTTTGAACTTTTAGGATATTCGGTCTTTAAATCGAGCAATTTACTTTTAACTTCTTCAACTTTACCTTGCTCAATCATCTTTAGATATGGAACAATATCAACTTCTTGCGCAAAAATTTTTGAAACTGATAAAAAGAAAATTAGGATAAGAAATTTGGAAATTTGCATTTTCATAAATTTGTAATAATCTAAAAATAATTAATTACAAATTAGTTTGTTTACGCAGTAAGAGCAATACCTTCTTTTTCATCATTAATGTTCTCAAGATAATCACCAAACAATGTTCCGGATGTAGCTTTATTAATTTTTACTTTAATGTAATCGCCGGTTTTTATCGCACTGGTAATTGGAACGATTACAACTTTATTTGTATCAGTTCTTCCGGCAATAAATTCATTTGATTTTTTACTGAATCCTTCAACAAGAATAATTTCTTCTTTACCAATCATTGCTTGATTTTTTTCAAAAGAAATAGTCTGCTGCAAATCAATTATTTCCTGCAATCTCTTTGATTTAACATTTTCCGGAACATCATCTTCCATCCTGAATGCTTTAGTTCCTTCACGCGGTGAATATTTAAACATGTATGCACCATCGTATCTTACCTGTTTCATCACTTCTAATGTTGCCAAATGATCTTCCCATGTTTCTGTTGGAAATCCTGAAATTATATCGGTTGAAAAACTGACTCCGGGAATAATTTTTTTTGCTTTTTCTATCAGGTTTAGATAATGTTCAACAGTATAAGTTCTATTCATCAACTCAAGAATTCTGTTTGAACCTGACTGAACCGGAAGATGAATATAATTACAAAGATTAGGATGTTCTGCAATTGTGTATAAAAGTTTATCAGAGATATCCTGTGGATGTGACGTGCTGAATCTTATTCTCAGTGTTCTATCAACTTTAGCAGCAGCAGAAAGTAAATCAGCAAAATCCCCACCAACGGCGGATGTTTCATCTAAATATGAGTTAACATTCTGTCCAAGTAATGTTACATCTTTAAATCCACGCACAGATAGATTTTCTAACTCAGTAATAACTGATTGAAGTGATCGACTGCGTTCTCTACCTCGTGTAAAAGGCACAACGCAGAAGGTGCAAAACTTATCGCAGCCGCGCATAACAGAAATCCAAGCAGAAAGTCCATCTTCGCGATGAGGTTCAATATCGTCGTAAGTTTCTGTGCGGGAAAGTTTGACGCCTATTCCTTTATCACCATTAAGTGCAACATCAATATATTCAGGTAATCTTCTGTATTCATCCGGTCCAACAACTAAATCCACTGCTTTTTTATCTTCAACAAGATCCTTACGCAAACGCTCTGCCATACAGCCAAGAATGCCAAGTACGAGTCCCGGCTTATTAAATTTTAAGGTTTTAAGATTTCCAATACGACCATAGATTCTTTGTTCAGCATTATCACGAATGCTGCAAGTGTTAAGCAAAATTACATCAGCATTTTCAGGTTTATCAGTAACATCAAATCCCTGCTTCTTTAAAATGCCCAACACAATTTCTGTATCGGCAACATTCATCTGGCATCCGTATGTTTCTATATAAACATTATTCATTTGTAGATAAAGATAAAACTGTAAGTGTAAGATTAACTAATTTTTGTTAACAGATACAAAGCTAAATTTAGGAGTGAAAAAGCAATAACTGCAAAGAAAATTTTAAAATTTCTCTCTTTTCTCTTTTTCTCGATATGCAACTCGTTATTATCAGTATATTTAGATTTTTCTTCAGTATGAATGAAAGCGAACATTATAACCCGTAAAATAATTTTCTAGAATAATTGCTAACCGTAAAATAAGTATATCTTTTTAAAAAGACAGACAAAAATTTAAGGATGTATATTCGATCCAAAATGGACCTAACTGTTTTTGAATTTGTGTTATGAACGAATTGAATTAAGATAAATATTTACTCATTTTTGATTTACAGTCAGTCTCGAATTAAAAAAATGATCTTTCAAATGTGAGTCGGAAATGCTAATTTAATCTGATTCAGATGTTAATAAATCATTAAAAAATTGAATTTTCTTCATTTTTATCGAATGTTTTACTAACTTTAGCCAAATGAAAACAATCAATTATTAATAAATATATAGAGGTATGCGATGAAGAAACTTTACTTAACGTTTTTTTTAAGTTTATTTATATTTTTAGTGAACATCTCATATGGTCAAAACTTCGTTGAGGATTTTGACTATCCGGTTGGTGATTCACTTGGAGCACATGGTTGGGATTGGCATAGTGGTACCGGCACAATATTTTTGGTAACCGCAGGTAATTTAACATATACAAATTATTCTGATGGAGTTGGAAATTCTACGGCTATTTTGGGTGGCTCTGGTTCTAGAGAAGACTCTCACAAATTGTTTAATGCTGTTGATACGATGGGAACCTCTTATTATGTCGCCTTTTTAGTAAACGTTAGTACTGCTGCTGCTACTGGCGATTACTTCCTTCATTTCGGTACTAATCCACATACAACTAACTTTAGAGCAAGAGTATTTGTAAAATCAGATGGTTTAGGTGGATTTGTCTTTGGACTGAGTAAGGCAAGCACCTCAACAGTTAGTTATACAACAGCATCTTATGTATTTGGCACTACATATTTGTTGGTTCTAAAATATTCATACCAGAACATAACAAATAATGATGATATAATTTCTTTATATATAAATCCCGACCCTATTCAGCCTGAACCGGGAGTCGCTGATTTAACAAACACTGATATTGGAACTGATATTATTTTAGGTGCACTAGATTTAAGACAGGGAAGTAATGCTTATACAATTCAGATCGATGGGATTAGATTTAACAATAGCTGGGCGCAATTAATACCAGTTGAACTAACCTCATTTGCAGCTTCAGTTAATGGTAAAAATGTAGATCTTAGCTGGGTAACAGCAACAGAAACCAATAACTCAGGATTTGAAGTTGAAAGAAAATCAGCAAATTCTAACTGGCAAAAAATAAGTTTTATTAATGGAAATGGTACCACAACTGAAAGACAATCTTATTTTTACTCTGATAAGAATCTTAACGAAGGCAGATACAGTTATAGATTAAAACAAGTTGATTTTAATGGAACATTTGAATATTCTAAAGCTGTTGAAGTTGAAGTTGTTGCGCCGAATAAATTTGAGCTTGCACAAAATTATCCAAATCCGTTTAATCCAAGTACTTCAATTAAATTTAGTCTTCCTCAAGCTGGTAATGTAAAACTTGCTGTATATAATTTACTCGGTCAGGAAGTTCAGACTTTATTGAATGGTTTTAAAGAAGCAGGCGTTCATACTGTAAGTTTTGAAGCTAAAAATCTAAACAGTGGAATTTATCTTTATAAATTGGAGGCTAATGGACTTACTTCTGTTAAAAAGATGACCTTGATAAAATAGTACGTTGTTAAAATTTTCATATAAGCCCCGAAATTATTCGGGGCTTTTTTATTTTTGAACGAATGCTGTTTTTATTTGTTTATTACTAAAAAGATTTAATATGTCAAGAAAAATTATTATAACCGGCGCAACGGGATTGATTGGCAAGAAGCTTTCAAACTCATTGATCAATAGAGGCGATGAGGTAATCATTTTTAGCAGGGATGCAGAAAAAGCTAAATCTATTTTTTCCAAACCTATAGAATGTGTAGAATGGGATTATCTCAAACCGGATGAGTGGATATCTAAAATAGAAAATTCTGATGCCGTAATTCATCTTGCCGGAATAAATCTTTTTTCTAAAAGGTGGAATGAAAGTTTTAAGCAAGCAGTTTTAGAATCAAGAGAATTAAGTACAAGAAATTTGGTTGAAGCAATTAAATCCTGTGCAAATAAACCCAAAGTTTTTATATCAGCATCCGGAATTGGATATTATGGAGATTGCGGTGAAACACTTCTTGTTGAAAATTCACCAAAGGGAAATGATTTTCTTGCTGATGTATGTGAAGTCTGGGAAAGTGAATCCCGAAAAATTGGTGAGTATGGAATAAGAAATGTTCAGATTAGGACCGGATTAGTTTTAAGTCTCGAAGATGGCGCTTTGAAACAAATGCTTCCTCCATTTAAATTTTTTATAGGTGGGCCGCTGGGAAATGGAAAACAATGGTCATCCTGGCTGCATCTTGATGACATTGTTGGAATTTATTTACACGCTATCGATAACAAAAATTTATCTGGAGCCGTAAACGCAGCCACACCAAATCCAGTAAGGATGAAGGAGTTTGCAAAAACTTTGGGTAAAGCTTTTCATCGTCCATCAATTTTTCCCGTTCCAATATTTGTTTTGAAGATTGTTGTTGGAGAAGCAGCAGAGGTTGTAACTGCAAGTCAAAAAGTAGATGTCCAAAAACTTCTTAATAGTGGATACAAATTTAAATTTCCTGATTTATATAAGGCATTTCAGAATCTTTTAACTTAGAATTGATTATTTAGATTTTTTTATCACCTTAAAAATATTTTATTCTGCTTGTGCTCCAGATTATTTCATCATTCCAGCCTATTCGTTAATTTATTTTAAAGATTGAAATAATTATTTATGCTTGGCACATCAACTCTTAATCAGGTATTAAGATCCTTACGCCATAGAAATTATCGTTTATTTTTTGGCGGACAGGGAATCTCTTTAATAGGTACCTGGATGCAGCAGATTGCTTTAGGATGGTTAGTTTATAGGTTAACTGATTCAGCTTTCCTTTTAGGCTTAGTTGGTTTCGCAGGTCAAATCCCTACGTTTATTTTAGCATCGTTCGCAGGAGTTCTGGCAGATGGATACGACAAACACAAAATTATTATTATCACTCAAACTCTGGCGATGATTCAGGCCGCAGTACTTGCTATTCTAACATTAACTCATACTATTCAAATATGGCATATAATTTTTCTTAGCATAGTTGTTGGAATTGTAAATGCATTTGATATGCCTACCAGACAATCTTTTGTCATTGATCTTGTTGATGATAAATCTGATTTACCAAACGCCATCGCGCTGAATTCATCTATGTTTAATACTGCTAGATTGGTAGGACCAACCGTTGCAGGAATTTTAATTGCAGTATTGGGAGAAGGCCTTTGTTTTTTACTTAATGCAATTAGCTACATAGCAGTAATTATTGCTCTATTTATGATGAACATCACCACTAAAAATGAAAACCAAAAACAAGCAAAGGTGTTAAAAGGATTAAAAGAGGGAATAAAATATGCTTATAGTTTTAAACCTATCAGAATTCTTCTAATATTTCTTGGACTTGTGAGTTTAACTGGCGGACCATACACAGTTTTAATGCCTGTATTTGCAAAGGATATACTTAAGGGTAATGCAAATACATTGGGATTCCTATTCGGCGCGGTAGGGATTGGGGCTTTGATTGGGGCCATTTATCTTGCATCACGCAAAACTGTTTTAGGCCTTGGCAGATGGATAGCAATATCCTCATCAGTTTTTGCTGTGGGTTTAATACTCTTTTCTATCTCACAAAATTTATTTTTATCTCTTGTCTTAATGATCTTTACAGGTTTCGGAATGATGGTTCAGATGGCTTCTACAAATACACTATTGCAAACCCTTGTAGATGATGATAAACGCGGCAGGGTGATGAGTCTTTATGTAATGGCATTTATGGGCACGGCACCAATTGGTAGTTTAATTGCCGGATCTTTAGCAAGTAAATTCGGAGCCTCATTTACAATACTATCCGGTGGAATAATTTGTTTGATGAGTGCTATTGCCTTTGCAGTATATTTGCCCGAATTGAGAAAACACATTAGACCACATTACATCAAACTTGGAATCCTACCCGAAGTATCAAAAGGATTGCAGGCAGCAACACATTTGGAAATGCCTCCAAGCAAATAAAAAAGGCTGCACTTTTTGTACAGCCATGCTAATCATAACCTTTGATCGAATTATTAATATCTATAATAATCAGGTTTAAATGGTCCTTCTACAGTTACTCCAATATATTTTGCTTGTTCGGGAGTAAGTGTATCAAGTTCAACATCGATTTTCTTTAAGTGCAATCTTGCTACTTTTTCATCCAAATGTTTTGGCAAAGTATATACTTTGTTTTCATATCTTTCCGGATGATTCCAGAGTTCTAATTGTGCAAGTGTTTGATTTGTAAATGAATTTGACATTACAAATGATGGATGACCGGTTGCGCAGCCAAGATTGACTAATCTTCCTTCTGCAAGAACAATTATATCCTTACCATCAATTGTGTACTTATCAACCTGTGGTTTGATAGTGTTCTTGGTGTTGCCGTAATTTTTATTCAACCACGCCATATCAATTTCAGTGTCAAAGTGTCCTATGTTACAAACGACTGTTTTATCTTTCATCAGTTTGAAATGTTTTTCATTCACAACATTCATGTTACCTGTTGCAGTAACAATTATATCAGCCTCTTTAACTGCATCAGACATTTTCTTTACTTCATAACCTTCCATCGCAGCTTGCAATGCGCAAATAGGATCGATCTCGGTGACAATAACCCTAACGTGATTATTTTTCAATGACTCTGCTGAACCTTTGCCGACATCACCAAATCCTGCAACAACTGCAACCTTACCAGCAAGCATTAAATCTGTAGCTCTACGGATTGCATCAACTAAAGATTCGCGGCAGCCATACTTATTATCAAACTTAGATTTTGTAACTGAATCGTTAACATTGATAGCCGGAATCGGAAGAGTTCCCTTTTCCACTCTTTCATATAAACGATGAACACCTGTTGTTGTTTCTTCAGAAAGTCCTTTAATTCCTGCAGCTAATTCCGGATACACATCAAGAACCATGTTTGTAAGATCACCGCCGTCATCAAGAATCATATTCAACGGTCTTGATTCATCGCCAAAAAATAACGTCTGTTCGATACACCAATTAAATTCTTCTTCATTCATACCTTTCCAGGCAAAAACCGGAACTCCAGCGGCAGCAACTGCAGCAGCGGCATGATCTTGTGTAGAAAATATATTGCAAGAAGACCATTTAACCTCTGCGCCAAGTTCTACTAATGTTTCAATCAACACAGCAGTTTGAATAGTCATATGCAGACATCCAGCGATTCGCGCACCTTTAAGCGGTTGTTTTCCTTTGAACTCTTCTCGCAGCGCCATCAAACCGGGCATTTCCACTTCAGCTAATTCAATTTCTTTTCTTCCCCATTCAGCCAGCGATATATCTTTTACTTTATACTTTAACGAGAAATCTATTTTCTTATCTAATACTTCACTCATTTTTTAACCTTTACTTTTTTTAATAATAATTTCTTGGGATCATTCATTATTAATAGAACAATAAACAATCAATAAAAAGTTCACAATCTTAAGATTATTTTTTTGCATATTTCTTAAAAACTGGAACAAGATCAAGATATTCCCACGTAAAGTCCTTATCATTTCTACCAAAGTGACCATAAGCAGAAGTCTTTTGATAAATAGGTCTTCTTAATTTTAATCTTGAAATAATCCCTTTTGGTGTAAGATCAACTTCCTTCTGGATCATTTTAGAAATTTCAGAATCAGGAATGACCCCGGTTCCTTTTGTATCTACATAAACAGAAATTGGTTTTGCAACCCCGATTGCATAAGAAAGTTGTACTAAACATTCTTTTGCAAGTTTTGCTGCAACAACGTTCTTTGCAATATGTCTCGCAGCATACGTTGCGCTTCTATCCACTTTGCTTGGATCTTTACCGGAAAAAGCACCGCCGCCATGTGGTGCCCATCCGCCGTAAGTATCAACAATAATTTTTCTTCCTGTCAATCCGCTGTCACCGTGTGGTCCACCGATTTCAAATCTTCCGGTTGGATTTACAAAATATTTTGTATTCTTATCAAGATATTTTGCCGGGATAACTTTTTTGATTACATGTTTAATTACATCCGATTTAATCTTGTTTTGTTTTGCATCTCCATCGTGCTGCGTAGAAATTACAACAGCATCAACTCTTAATGGTTTTCCGTTATCATCATATTCAATTGTAACTTGTGATTTTGAATCAGGACGAAGATAAGGCATTAACTTTGCATTTTTCTTCCTGATATCTGCAAGTTTTTTTACAAGCTTATGTGCAAACACAATTGGCATCGGCATAAGTTCAGGTGTTTGATCACAAGCATAACCAAACATAATTCCCTGATCACCTGCGCCGCCGGTATCAACTCCCATTGCAATATCAGGAGATTGCGAATGAATTGCGTTTAACACAGAGCAAGACTCAGAATCAAATTTATAATCAGCTTTGGTGTAACCGATATTCTCAACTGTCTTTCTAACTACTGCGGGAACATCAATATATGTCTTTGTAGTAATTTCACCACCGACTAAAACTAAACCTGTTGTTACAAAAGTTTCACAAGCTACACGTGCTTGCGGATCGTGCTCATAAATTGCATCAAGTATTCCATCGGATATCGCATCACTTACTTTATCCGGATGACCTTCAGAAACTGATTCTGATGTGAAGAAAAATGACATGTTTTACTATTCCTTTGAATGATTTTTAATATGCTATTCTGATTTTTGAGTGCCAAATTTAACTAATCCCCTCATGATATACAAAATAACTTTAATAGGATTTAGCTATCTTTTGAACACTATTTAACGAAAACTTGTGATATAAATGAAGACCAAAATAACTGAACTATTAAAGATAGATTTTCCAATAATACAAGCCGGTATGGTTTGGGTATCAGGCTGGAGATTGGCATCTGCAGTTTCTAATTGCGGCGGACTTGGTTTGATAGGTGCTGGTTCTATGAAACCTGATTTGCTGCGTGAGCACATACAAAAATGTAAGTCCGCAACTGATAAACCTATTGGAGTAAATATTCCACTTCTAAGAAAAGATGCTAATGAGTTAGTTAAAGTTTGTCTTGATGAGGGATTAAAAATAATTTTTACTTCTGCTGGAAATCCAAAAGCTTTTACTCCGTTGTTAAAGGAAAAAGGATGTACAGTTATTCACGTTGTTGCAAATCTTAAGTATGGATTAAAAGCACAGGAAGCTGGCTGCGATGCCGTTGTTGGTGAAGGAGTAGAAGCAGGTGGGCATAATGGTGCTGACCAGCTAACTACATTTTGTTTGATTCCGCAACTAGTTGATAAACTAAACATACCAGTTATTGCTGCAGGCGGAATTGTTGACGGAAGAGGGATTCTTGCTGCCCTTTCTCTTGGTGCCGAAGGCGTACAAATTGGAACTCGCTTTGCAGCAACAGTTGAATCTTCTGCTCACGATAATTATAAACAAGAAATTGTAAATTCCGGTGATCAGGATACAACGTTAGCATTTAAGAAAATTGGTTTAGTTAGGATGATGAAAAATGATTTTGCATTCCGTGCGATGAAGGCTGAGTTTGAAGGCTGGAATGAAGCCCAATTACGAGAATTACTTGCAACTAAACGTGAGCGCACAGGAATCTTTGAAGGTGATTTAATTGAAGGTGAACTTGAAGCCGGGCAAGGTGTTGGTTTGATAAATGATATTCCAACCGTTAAAGATTTGTTTGTGAGATTTACTAAAGAATACAAAATTGCTAAAACAAATTTAGGACAATGGAACGCGGATGACACGGATTGAACGGATTTGCACTGATTAAAACCGTGTTCTATTCTCGTTTAATTAAAAACCTGTCAATTACCTCATCAACATCTTTTGCATTTGGAAAGGATGAATGAATCTTTCTTAGCACAGCTTCTACAACTGCATCAGGACAGCTTGCACCGCTGGTAAGGATTATGTCCACAACATCTTTATGAGGAAGATAATTTTCAGTTTCAATTTCTTTATGCTGATGAATTTTGAAATGTTTGATGATTTTATCACTTATAATCTTTTCTTCTGAAGAGATGAAATAAGTTGGTAATTTCTCCTCACACAACTCAACGATGTGAGATGTATTTGAACTGTTGTATCCGCCAACAACAATTGCAAAATCCGCATTTTCTTTTAACAAACCGTAGGTTGCTTCCTGATTATCATTAGTCGCATAACAAAGTGTATCTCGTGTATCAGCAAAATGATTCTTAATATTCTCAGCACCATATTTTTTTATCATTGTGTCTTTAAGCAAATCAGCAATTGCCTGTGTCTCTGTGGCAAGCATAGTAGTTTGGTTTACCACACCAACTTTTTCCAAATCCTTTTTAATATCAAAACCTTCTGAATATTTTCCTTGAAATATCTCATAAAATTCTTCTGCCGGTTTTTCTTCCAGAATAAATGATGCAAGTAATTTTGTTTCTTCAATATCGCGAACAATAACTGATGCGGCTTTTGTTTTACTATGCGAAAAAGTCGCACGTGTTTCTTCGTGATAAGATTTACCATGAATAATTACTGTAAAATTTTCATCGCCAAGTTGCTCACTTCTGTTCCAGACTTTTTCCACAAATGGACAGGTTGTATCGTAACGATACGGATTAATTCCAATCTCATTTAATTTTTTTTCTATTTCAAGCGTCGTTCCAAATGCTGGAATTATCACGATATCATCTTTACTTAATTGATTCCAATCAATTAATTGTTTTCCCGATGTATCCATTAAAAACTTTACGCCAAGTTTTTCAAGATCATTATTGACACCGGGATTGTGGATCATTTCGCTTAAAAGAAAAATTCTTTTATCGGGATTTTCTTCAATAGTTTTGTAAGCAATCTCAATTGCGTTTTCAACTCCATAGCAAAAGCCAAAGTGCCTTGCCAGATAAAATCTAACCGGACCAAAATCTAAAAGTGTCGGAGTAAAATCTTTTTTACGCGGGTCAAGATCTTTTCGAGCATTTTTTATTCTTGTAATAAAAGAGCTTCTATAAATATTTGGTATCTGAAATTTCTTCATTTGTTATCTTTTTCTTATAAACATCTTTAATTATTCTAAAGTTCTAAATCAACTTATAATCTTTATTGCATCTTCGGAAGAGACTTCATAATCCATTATAAATTTTTCTTTGGTTGGTCTGTTAAAGAAAAAAAGTGTTGTTATTATCACAAATAAACCCGCAAAAAAATAACTAGTAGTTATTATCATTATAGATATATTAAAAATATTAGCGCCTTCCAAAAGTGCTAATCTTATTATGCTTGCTGTACGATAAGACACCAATTTATTTTCTAAAGGTAAACTTTTATCAAATTCAGCTACTTGTTTTGTATAAATAAATTTTGACGCAAGAATACTTGAAAGAACTACTACCGGAGTTATAAACATAAAAATTGTATTCATTCCGCCAAATCCATTAATGTTTCCAGATTGTATTAAAAATAATCCTACAATAAAATAGATAACCTGACCTGATAATAGGGACATAAATAATATATTTAATGTTGAAAAATAATTTGCCGGAATTGGAGATATTTCTTTATTCATTCTATAATTCCTGTTGTTAGTAAAAAATGTTTTCTTAGAAATATGTAGCCACTTCAGTATATTTGCTTTCCAAATTTAGAGAAATGAAATGAATTTATTAGAGCGATTAGAAAAAATTAAAACACGATTTGACCAGATAAACTCGCAGCTTTCTGATGCCGCAAATATGAATGATTATGAGAAAATTAAAAATCTTAACAGAGAAAGAATTAATCTTGAAGAAATAATTCATGCTTATAATAAATACGCTGAAGTCTTAAAAAACATCCAGGGTAATAAAGAAGTTATTGCATCAAAAGGGGATAAGGAGATAGTTGAACTCGCCGAACTGGAACTTGAGGAATTAAAGATGCAGAAGGAAAAAATGGAAGATGAAATTAAGATCATACTCCTTCCTAAAGATCCCAATGATGATAAGGATATTATAATGGAAATTCGTGCTGGTACAGGAGGCGATGAAGCAGCACTTTTTGCCGGAGATTTGTTCAGAATGTACTCAAGATATGCAGAAATTAAAGATTGGAAAATCGAAATTATTGATATTAGTGATACGGGATTAGGTGGAATAAAAGAAGTCGTTTTTTCTATAAGTGGAAAAGATGTTTATGGTAATTTGAAATTTGAATCTGGTGTTCACAGAGTACAGCGTGTTCCGGAAACTGAAGGAAGCGGAAGGGTTCACACATCTGCTGCCTCTGTAGCCGTACTGCTCGAAGTTGAAGATGTGGAGATTGATATAAATCCGGCTGATTTGAAGATTGATATTTTCAGATCCGGTGGAGCCGGAGGACAGAATGTTAACAAGGTTGAAACTGCTGTAAGAATGACACACCTTCCTACCGGGCTTGTCGTTCAGTGTCAGGATGAAAGATCGCAATTAAAAAATAGAATTAAAGCTATGAAAGTTTTAAAAGCCAGACTTTATGATCTTAAACTAAAACAGCAGAATGAAGAGCAATCCGCAAAAAGAAAATCGATGGTAGGAAGCGGTGACAGAAGTGATAAGATAAGAACTTATAATTTTCCACAGAACAGAATTACAGATCATAGAATTGGATTGACGATGTATAATTTATCAAATATGATGGAAGGACACATCGAAGAATTAATAGAGCAGTTAAAAATTGCTGATAAAACTGAAAAACTGCAAGCAATAGATGCTGATTAAAATATTTTAGAGAAGAGATTGAACAGTTTAATTTTTTGCACTTATCAAAATTAAACTTATGTCGTCATCGTATTCAGAGTTTGTAAATTCATCAAACTTTTTTTGGATAATTTCAAGTGGATTATCATCAGGTTTAATATTTTTTATTATTTCATAAAGTCTGTGTTCGCCAAAACTCTCTAAATTTTTTGCTCTTGAATCGGTAATCCCGTCAGTTGTCAGATAAACCTGCTCACCATTTTTCAGCTGTAAAATATTATCCTCATAATCACCAATTCTGGAGAAACCAAGCAGCAGCCCCTTTGATTTTATATTGAGTACATCGCCATTTGAATTTTTGTATATAATAGGAATGTCACCTGCGCCGGAGTATTTAAGCTCAAACGTTTTATTATTTATAATTATAATGGATAAAGTTGCAAATACTTCAGAGATCTTTGTATCACCGTACACTGTAAGGTTTACACGCTGCAAAATCTCAGATGGCGAAAATTCTTTTGCATCCTGCAGTACACTTCTTAAAGCACTGCGTATATAACCGGCATAAGCGTATGCAAAATACCAGGCGCCCCATTTTTTTCCCATAACATCACCAAGAATTATAGCCAGATTATCACTATCTAATTGGTAGTAATCGAGAAAATCACCGCCGGGAATACCTTTAAATGGAATATGAATATGTGAGATTGAAAAACCTTCAAATACAGGAAAAGTATCCGGAACCACTTTTGTCCTTAACGAGCTGGTTGCTTGCTGCAGTTCTGAAATAACCTTTTTTCTTTCATTGTTAAGACTTTTTACTATAGAAGTTACTTTTGCAACCACTACTTTTGGTCCGGCAGTTTTGACGACATAATCTGTAATACCTAAATCATAACCATCAAGTATATCTTCTTCACTTCCTTTAGCGGTAAGAAAAATAAAAGGAATATCTTTTAATGAAGGAATGTCTAATATCATTTTTCTGAATTCAAAGCCATCTATTTTTGGCATCATAATATCAGAAACTATTACATCAGGCGGTTGTACTTTTATCAAATCCATTGCTTCATCAACACTGCTGGCAACAATACAATCGTATCCGGCTTTTTCTAAATTATATTTAAACAACTTTGCCATCGAAGTATCATCATCAACAAATAATATTTTAGGTATAACTTCATCAAAAGATTTATTAAGACTTTTTCTGATTCCATAAGTTCTATAAATATCAGATCTTCTTATTAACGCTTGGGTTTTTAAAATCAGCTCTTTAATATCAAATGGTTTTGTGATTATATCATCGCCGCCGGATTCAACTGCTTTTGATTTATCTTCTAAGGTGTTTTTTGCGGTTACAAATATGAAGGGGAGAAACCTGTGATTTTCATTTTCACGTACCTTTTGGCAAAACTCAAAACCATCCATTCCTTCCATTGTTACATCAGACAATACCAGATCTATATTTTTGTTTTTTAAAATATCAAAAGCCTGATATGAATTTTCGGCTTCAAAAGGAATGTAATTATTTAATTTAAGATGATGCGAAATTAGTTTTCTAATAGTTTTATCATCATCAATAATTAAAACGGATCTTTTTTCAGATTCGGACATCTATCAACAACTTAGGCTTGATTTAATTAATTTTTGCTTTTTCTTATACATAGATTCATTTATTACTTGAAGCTCTGAACGGCTTCATCCGCGGATTTAAATGATTCGAATACGCGATACATTCTTGTCAATTCAAACATAGAATGTACAGCGGGTTGAAATCCGACCAGGCGAAGATCTCCTCCGAGTCCCGTTAGTTTTTTTAATGAAACCACCAAACTGCCAAGAAAAGTTGAATCAATAAATTCACAGGAAGAAAGATCTACAACTATTTTTTTAAAATCACGTTGTATATCATCTACTAAAACCTGTTTAAATTCTTCCGCTTCTACCATTGTCGCACGTTTTAGATTAACAGTAATTACTAAAACATCACCTTTTTCTTCTCTAAAAAATTCCATATTGTTTTACCCTCTATTCTGATGATCTGTTTTCTATTTTATACTTTTCCATGAGCCTGTAAATTGTAGCTCTGCCAAGTTGTAATCTTTTAGCAGCTTCAACAATATTGCCGCTTGTTATATTAAGAGCATGTCTTATTGCTTCTTCTTTTAATTTTTCAAACGGAATTACCGTTTCATCACTAAATAATGGTCCGGTATATTCAACACCGCCTGAGCTTTCGCCTGTACGTAAATGTGCCGGCAGATCCTCAACATCGATCGTGTCTTTATCTGTAATAATTAAACATCTCTCAATAGTATTTTCTAATTCTCTTACATTTCCCGGCCAATTGTATTCATATATTAATTTTAATGCCCGTTTTGAAAATCCCTTTGTGCTTTTTTGAAGTTTGGAACTGAATTTTTGAATGAAATGTTCTGATAGAACAAGTATATCACTCTTACGATGTCTTAGTGGAGGAATAGAAATAGGGAATGAGTTAAGTCGATAGTAAAGATCTTCTCTAAATTCTTTGTTCTCCACTGCCTTTTTCAAATCCCGGTTTGTTGCAGAAATAATTCTTACATCGGTTTTAATTAATTCTGTACCGCCAACTCTCTCAAATTCTTTTTGTTGAATTACTCTTAAAAGTTTAGCTTGCAGAAGCATCTCAAGTTCACCAACTTCATCCAGAAAGATTGTTCCGCCTTTTGCAATTTCAAACTTACCAAGCTTGCGTGCATGTGCCCCTGTAAATGAGCCTTTTTCATGGCCAAATAATTCACTTTCAAGCAGTTCACGTGGAATAGATGCACAATTAACAACAACAAAAGGTTTATCTTTTCTTTGACCATTGTAGTGAATTGCCCGTGCAATTAATTCTTTACCTGTTCCGCTTTCTCCGTAAATTAATACTGTAATATCATTTTGCAGAACTTTAGTAACCAGTTTAAATACATCCTGCATTTTTCCATCTGAAGAAATAATGCTATCAAAGCTATACTCTTTTTTTACATTTTCTTTTAAATTTTGAAGTTCGCGGGTAAGGTCATAATTTTTTATGGAGTTTTTGATTGCGAGTTCTAATTTTTGCTGATCGATCGGTTTTGTAAAATAATCAAACGCTCCATATCTAAGAGCTTCTACGGCAACTTCGATACTGCCCTGTGCAGATAACATAATTATCGGAATATTTTCATCAAACTGCTTAATTCGTTTTAGAGTTTCTATTCCATCCATACCAGGCAGCATAATATCCAACAGAATAACATCGGGTTTTTTTCCAAGATTTTTTAATGCGTCTTCAGCATTTGCAAAGGTTTCAACATTGTATTTCCATTTATCTTTTGCCCAATAGCTGAGAAGTTTTGAAATGGCTTGCTCATCATCTACTATAAAGATCAGTTTTTCCACTTTTTTATCCTATTTTTTCTAATCCCGAATAACTTTTAATAATTTTATCAGTACAGAGGTGCCTTTATTAAGCTCGCTCTGAATATTGATTAAACCCTTATGCAAATCTACAATTTGTTTTACAAATACCAATCCCATCCCGGCACCCGGAATATCAGAATCGGGTCTGTTCACCTTATAAAATTTCTGAAATAAGTAGGGAATATCTTTTTCGGGAATTCCTAATCCCGTATCGGTGATTACAATTTCAACTTCCCTATAAAGATTATTAAGTATCACCTTTATACGGCCGCCTTCTTTTGAAAATTTAATAGAATTATCGATTAGTGAATCAAGAGCCTGTAATAGCCTTTCTTCATCTACTTCAACCATAATTTCTTCATAAGCAGCTTCAAAAGTAAGGATAAGTTTTTTTTCAGCAGTTGCAGTTCTATTATTATCAATTAATCTCTGAATTAATTTAACAATATTAACTTTAGCTTTATTAAGTGCAATTCTACCTGTTTCCATACGGGAAAGATCAAGTACATCATTTATAAGTTTTGCCAGTCTTTTACCTTCGTTAAGGATAATAAGGTTAAATTCATTTCTCATTTCTATAGGCATATTTGGGTCTGACGCGATTGTTTCGGAAAATCCAACAATTGAGGCTAGCGGAGTACGAAGTTCATGAGAAATGTTTGAAACGAATTCGCTTTTCATTTTATTCAACTCATCAAGCATCATTTGCTGATTTGATGATCTGGCTCTTTCTAAAGTAATTAATCTCTCTGCTTCAATTAGTTTTGGTTTAAGATCAATTAATTCACTTTCAATTTTTCTTTGTAACGAAACATCTTTGCCTACACCAATTAATCCTATAATTTTAAAATCATTTCGAACAGTTCTGATACTTATCTGATAACGGTTTATCTTTTCGAATTTATTTAACAATGAAGCTTCAAAAAAAGAATCATCATTTTTTAAAGCCAGATTAATTGAAGCATTTGTAGTTTGTAAATATTGTGGATCAACAAGATCCATAAAATGTTTACCGATTAATTCATCTACTGAATAATCTAATGCAGAAGCTCCAAAATGATTTATAGCAATGATTGATCCATCAGCATCAAGGATGAAGAACAGTTCCCTGGCAACATCAAAAAGTCCTAAAAAAAGTTCTTTCCAGTCTCCAAGCGTAAGTAATTTTTCAAGATCGAAATGAATGTCCGATCTTAAATTTGATGAATTTTCTATGAGTTCTTCCAACTAGTAATTATTTGGATTTTTAGTAACAAATTAGGATGAATAACAGAGTTGAAAATAGCAGGATTTTGATTGGAAATCAATTGTTATGATGCAATGTTAATGCTCGATAACTTTCTAATTGTTAATCTTTTCTTTTTGCAAAGCTTCATAATATTTTCTGATTAGATCTTCATAATCCTTATTATATCCTTCCTTAACAGATTGATTTAATGCATCTTTAATTTTATCAGTCTGGTTTTGTCTTGAAAGATTTAATTCACCTGGTCCGGTGCGGGTAAAATTATTGCCAGTTTCTGATTTTCTTTCTTTTTCAAAATCTCTTTCGTTGATTGAGCGTTGTGCGTCTAATAATTTTGATAAAATCTTCTCCTGCTTTTGAATTAGTTCATCACTAAGTTTCTCAGTGTTCATATCACTTACAACTTCTCGCATTTGATTAACAATATTTTCAAGATCAGCAGGAATTTTTTTGGATTCACCGGATTGTTTAGCTTCTTTATTTAATTCTTCAAGCGATTTTTGAATTAACTGCTGCTGTTGTGCCAGGCGCTGCATTTCACCCTGCTGCTGCGGACTTAGCTGCCCTTGCTGCATTTGCTGAAGCATTTGCGTCATGTTATTTAAATCCATCTGCTGACCTGACATTTTTTGAAGCTGCTGCATAAGCGACATCATTCCACCGCTTCCACTGCCGCCTTGCATCATTGATTCAAGCGAACTCTTCATCATATTTGCTGCTTCATTCAAATGCATCATTGCATCTCCCTGCGAAAGCGTTGCCATACTACCATTTCTGTTTTGCATCGATTGCATTGACTGATTCATTTTTTGATTTGCATTACCAAGTGCCTTACCCATTTCCGGACTTATTGCAAAAGTTTTTTGCGAAAGTTCAGACATTTGTTCCAGCAGTTTGCTTAAATTCTTCTTAATGTCATTTTGTTTTTGCAAATTTTGTTCAAACTGTGAGGAATTGGGATCAACATTTTGAAGCTTATTTTTAAGATCTTCCTGCTGCTTTGATAATGATAAAATATTATCAAGTATCCGCATCATATCTGTAAAAGTTTGCATTTGATTTTCCTGCTGCATCTGCTGCTGCATTTGCTGCATACCGGATTTCATTTCACTCATATTTTTGGAGAGCTGCTGCTGATTCTTTTGAGCTTCTTGTTTTTGATTTTGCTTTAAATCCTTGGATGCTTCTTTAGACAATTCTTCATTATTCTGCTTATCCATCTGTTCCTGAAGTTTTTCCATTTCTTCATTTGGCATATCTTTTAATTCACTCATCTTTTCAGCAAGTTCATCCATCTTTTCCTTCAACCGCTCAAGTTCTTTGGAAATTTCTTCCTGTTTTTTACCTAATTCATCAGCTTGTTTTTTATCAGCAAGGTCACTTTTTTTTGTTTGCTCACTTAGTTCATTTTGTTTTTGCTCCATATTTTCAGTTCGTTTAATCATCTCATCCATCTTTTGCTCAATTTGAATTCGCTTCAGTAAATTCATGGTACGTTCTATGCTTTTCTTAAATTTTTCCTCATCCATTTTCATATTGTTCATTGCGTTTTGGGTTTGATCGCGATTCATTTTCTGAAGCATATCCTGCATTTGCTGCATTGCTTTTTTCATTTCATCGCTTGTCATCTCATTCATCAGTTTCTGTAGATCCATGTACTTTTGAAGAGTTTTTTCAGATAACAAATTATTTTGTTGAAGTTCATTTTGCATCTGTTTAAGATTCTCACTTACACTTTCCATCTTATCCTGAAGCTTTTCAAACTTATCAAGCGCCTGCTCAATTTTTTCTTTTTCCTCCCATGTCAATTCAGGTTTATCTTTCTTTAAATCTTTATCAATTTTTTCTAATTCCTGTTTTAAATCTTCAGCCTCTTTTAATGTCTTTTGCATTTCATCCTGTACGATGTCCTGATTTTTATCTGCGTTCGCAAGTATTTCGTCAAGCGAAGGAACCCTAACATTTATTAATTGCGTCTTTGCATTTTTGGGACCGCTTACATTGTCATTATCAAAAACTTCCAGATAAAATGAGTACACATCATTTACTGCCGGATTTAATTGAGTTAGATTCCAGATATGATCTACAATTTGTTCTTTACTCTTTTTATCTATTATGATTTCAATGGCGGAAAATTTTTCTTGAGCGGGTTCGTAACGGGATGAACTAAGTCTGTAATTAAGGATTAATTTTGAAAAACCGTAATCATCATTTATTCTAATTTCAATTGGTACACGATTATCATTTGCCAGATTAATATCCTGTTTTGGATAAATGAGTTCTATTAAAGGATTTGAATCATATAAAGCCTTAACAAAATATCTTACCGGCTGCAGATTTTTATTTTCAAATAAGTCCTCAACAATTATTGTATAAGAATTGTCCTTATTAACTCTGAATGAACCATTTGCAAGGTTGTTTTGAACATTCAATTCAACCTTTGTGCTATCTTCAAACTCAATATGTGCTGATTTTAATTCTTTGTTTGCCAGTAAACTTACTTCTACTTTACTGCCAATTAAAGCCGAGATATTTCCGTTATCCTTTTGCTGCACAACGGGAATATTTGAATACGCCGGAGAGATAACTTTTACATCCATTGATCGCATCACCGGATGATCAATAACTTTAATAGTATAATCTTCACTTTTTATATTATCCGCAAAAACAAAATAATAAAGTGATGATCGAACCTGTGCAATCGTAAATTTATAATTAGCTATTGAATCCTTTTTAAGTTCGATTTGTTCATAGTTAGTTTGAGATTCTTCACGCGTCATTAAAAATATTTTTTTTGGAACTTCACCTTTAACGCGGACAACAAAATCCACACTTTCTCCTTTTGTTAATTCAGCATTGCCGGGATAAACTTCAAAATAGAACTTTGCGGGAGGAATAAACTCCTGATTATAATTTACAAATCGATTTGATGCTGCGTACAAACCAGGTACAAAAGAAAAAATTAAAACACCAAAAACAGAAACTGAGATAAAATAAATCAACAGTTTTTTTACCCTGCTAAAATCGACTATAGATTCAAACTTTAGCGGTTTTGCCCGCTCATATACATTTTTAAAAGCAGCATCTAATAAGGAGATTGAATAAAAAGAATTGTTCTTATCAGTCGAAACAAGCTGCATTGCATTGAGAAGATCATCCTTAATTTCAGGAAAATGCCTGCCAACTTTATTGGCTGAATGAAAGTAATCCCATTTTTTAAACACATCAAAATATTTTAACAAAGGCAGAATTATTAAATAACTAATTGAACTTACTGCAATAAGTACAAAAGCAAAAAATAGAATTGTTCTGATTAGTGATTTTGAATAAACAGCAAACTCAAACAGACTTAGCGCAGTAAAGGAAGATATGATTATTATTGATGTCAAAAATAATCCGGAAAGTAAAAGCGCCAGATACTCTTTCTTAATTAATAATTCGATTTTTTTTAATATTTCTTTATAAAAACTTTTATTCATTTTTTTTATTTGCTTAAAGCATAAATAATAATATTAGTTCCAAACTTTAGAGCTTCTTCTCTTTTATCTTGCGGATCGTTATGTACTTCAGGGTCAGCCCAGCCATCACTTGGGTTTGATTCATAAGTATATAAAACAGCTAGTCTTTCTCCGATAAATATTCCAAAAGCCTGTGGTGGCTTCTTATCGTGCTCATGTGTTTTGGGAGTTCCGTTATCAAACTTATAAAAGATATTAAAAATTTTATTGCTAAAAGGTAATTCCAGAAAATCTTTATCCGGAAACACTTTTTTCATTTCTCTCCTTATTGCTTTATCTAATCCATAATCATCATCTATATAAAGGAATCCGCCATTATCTAAATAAGTACTTAATCGCTTTGCTTCATCGGCAGAGAAAACAATGTTACCGTGTCCTGTTAAAAACAAAAATGGATAAGAAAAAATTTCATCCGAAGCGATATCAACATACTTATACTCAGCATTTACTTTAATATTAGTATGAGCTGCAACGAATTTTAGCAAATTAACTTCAGCTGATGGATCATTGTACCAGTCGCCGCCGCCGCTATACTTAAGTCTTGCTATCTGAAATCCATTTTCAGACTGAGCAAATGTTAAAAGTAAATTTCCTAAAACAATGAAAATCGATAATATTTTTAATAGGTTTATCTGCACAAAATAAAATTATTTATTGATTGCACTAAATTCAATGTAAGAATTCTTCATAAAACGATGAATAAGCTAAACATAATCTATATATCAATAATACTTGTTTTATTTTTCTTTGGCTATTACTTTTTCCGGCTTGACGATACTTTTATCTTTTATAAATATGCAAAAAACATAGCTGAAGGAAATGGTTACGTTTTTAATATTGGCGAAAAAGTAAATGCAACTACCTCACCTTTGTACACTCTGATTTTAGCCTTCATTTATTGGATAATCAAATCATTTTTTAATGACAGTTTTGTAATTATCGGAAATCTTGTATCCATAACCTCTATTCTTTTAATTCTTTATTCCGTAAAAAATATTTTTAATGACAATGTAAAATTTTATTGGTTTGCATTTGTGTTTTTGGCTATGCCTTTATTAAAATTTGGTTTTGGAATGGAAACACATTTAAACCTTGCAATAATTGTTTTTTCTGTTTTTTTGTACACAAAAGAAAAATATTTATTAGCTGCGGTTTTTATTGCATTTTCTATATTAGCCAGATTTGATTCAATATTATTTGCGGGAATAATTTTTCTTCACTACATAATAAAAAATAAAAAGTTACCGCCATTGCCAGGAATAATTATCTTTGTAGTCATTGTTTCATCCTGGTTTATTTTTAGTAAACTATATTTTGATTCTTATTTACCAACCACAATTAGCGCTAAACTTTCGCAGAGCGATTTAGGTTTATTTGGACCCGGTCTGATTTTTTTGACAAATAGTACGAGAGTAATACCGGGAGGGTATCTAACGGTCTCCGCGATTTTGGTTATGGTGTTATTCAGCCCAATTTATATTTATCTGCAACGAATTAATATTTTTAAAAATGATGGAATATTAATAATAATAGTTTGGTCAGTAACATTATTTATAACTTATGCATTCATAATTAACGCCCCACCATATCAGTGGTATTATACGCCATTCGCAATTCCGGTTGCAATTCTATCAGCTATTTCATTATCCGAGATAATAAAAAAAGATAAATGGCAAAAAATTGTATTTGCATTACTGTTTATTTCTGCGTGTGTTTTGCCAATCAAAAATTTAATACAGGGTTACAATCCTAAATACAAAAATTTTTTCAGAGCAGCAGAATGGTTAAACAATAATGCTCCAGATGGATCTCTGTTGGCAGTCGATGATATTGGAATACTTGGTTACTATTATAACAAAGGTAAATTGATTGATGCACTTGGTTTGATAAATCCTGAAGTGCCAAAACATTTATCACAAAAAGATTTTGATTGGTTTTTAACACATTTTAAACCTGAATTTATTGCTCACGAGTATCCTAAAATTCAATTACATTTGAGGGGGAATGAAAAAATATTTTGGCAAAATTATACAGCAATAAAAATATTTGAATCACGACGGGAAAAAATTGCGATTTATAAAAGGCATCATGAATAACATGATGCCTTGAATTCATACACTTTTGAAACCAATTACTATAACGACATTTGCCGCTATTTGATTAGTATCATTTTTTTTGTGGAGATAAAATCACCCGCAATTAGTTTGTAGAAATACACTCCACTTGAAACATCTCTTGCATTAAATTGTACAAAGTAACTTCCGGGCTGCTTAGCTTCGTTTACGAGTGTTACGATTTCCTCACCTATACTATTGAATACTACAATATTAACCTGAGCAAGTTTAGCAACGGAATATTTTATTGTAGTTATAGGATTAAATGGATTCGGATAATTCTGTGCAAGATCAAATGCTTCTGGTATACCAATTTCGATTGTTTCACTTAAATTATAATAAGTAATTGATCCATTGAAATCAATTTGCTTAATTCTATAATTATAAATACCGGGCATAATATTCTGATCTATATAGTTATAGGATTTTGGTTCAGTTGAAGTTCCGCTCCCATTAACAAAACCAACCTTAATCCAGTCTGAGTTATTACTTTTTCGTTCAATTTGAAACCCGCGGTTATTTAGTTCCGTTACAGTTATCCAGTTTAGAGAAACAGAGTTGCCATTTACTTTTGCTTCAACCGATTCAAGCTCAACAGGAATTGGTAAATCTGCCTCATCAGCTCCTCTGTAAGGCGTTGTAGAATGCCTCACCTGTCCGTCGATATCATCAGTAATAGATGCGATAGATAAAGCCGTAAGATCAGAATCACTTATAGAATTTCCGGTTAAATGCAAATCTGTAACTGATACAAATTCAGTTGGTTTAAATATTGTGTTCTGTTCGTTTGGTGTAGCAGCTGCTTTATACAGTGTTATATCAGAAAAGTAATTACCACCCCAGCAGCCATGCAATGAAGTTGCATCAATACCATAGTAAACATTATAATCAATATCATAAGTACCAACCAGATTTACTGCCCCAACATAAAACCCCGTATGAAAAGTGCCCGCTGTTCCACCAGTACGGGTATTAAGAACAATATTGTTTTTTTGATTATATATCGAACCCGCACCTGTATTTCCTTTATAAATGCCGGCAGAAATTACTGTTCCGGCGGTTCCACCTGTATGAGTGCCCCCGATTCTTACAGAGTTATAATAAATATTAGCAGTAAAATCATTAGCGCCTAAAATTTGAATTCCATAAATATTGGTTTTCGTTCCGTTATCCAACATCAGACTGACAAAGTTATTTACAACATTTAATGTAGCACCTGCAGCAGGAGTGATTTGCATACCACGCACTGAAGTTGAGGCAGTATTTTGAATATCATAAATTTTATTACCAATAATATCCAGATTAGTAAATCCTGCAGCTATAATTCCAAAATTAAATGTGTTAAAGCCAATTGTTTGAAAAATTTCATTACCTTCAATTGTGATATTCGATGAACTCGATAAAACCCAAATACCTGCATATCCAAAGTTCGATATTTTATTATTTACAATCTGAATGTTAAGATTTGGATTTGCAGCCGTACCGGCTAAGCCTATGCAAGAACGTCCGCCAATTATTTCATTATTTGATATTATATTATCTGAGTTACCCGTTGGATTGGATAAGGAAGTACCAATTTCAATTGCTCTTGGACCTGCTACATTCATCGTGTTGTTTTTTATTATACAATAACTTATTGCATTATTAGTAGCTCCATTCAAAAATCGAAAAGTATAAGAACCGCTTGTAGTTCCAAGATTTTCGAATGCCAGATCAGCAACTGTTCCAATGCCTCCGGGTCGCCCATCAATTATTACATAATCTGCATCATCCAAAAGTAATATCGGCTGACCGCTTGCAGCAGCTGAGATAATTTCTCCTGTATTGCCTGCTGCAGGTCGCAAAGTTATTGAGTTAATTTCAGATGTGCCAGATTTTAATGAAAAAGCTATTGGATAGGTTTCATTTGCACCATCGTAGGCAGTTAAAATTTCAATTATATAAGCCTGCGTTACTGCAGCAGGAATAGCATTATAAGCTTCCTGTATGCTTGAATGCGAACTTATAAAAACGCCGCTGCCATCTTTCAATTCAACTGAACCAGATTGAGCAATCAAGAAAGACGTAGAGATAAATGAGATAAAAAAGAAAATTTTTGTAAAAATACTTTGAAACATATGAACCTCCGGAAATAGTTAATATAAAATATTGTTTAATATTCAATAAATAATTGCAACATTTCTTAAGGTTATATAAATGACCCAACTTAGCTGTAAGACATTATTTGCAAATTATTCAGAAAATATTTTAATAACAAGAAAATGTTTAAAATATATTTTAGATTTGGAATAGAAATAATAATAGTTTGTAACACACAAAACAGATAGTTGAAAGAAATTAAATGTCTTTAAAATATTGGCTAATAAAATCCGAACCAGATGCCTTTTCTTTTGATGAGCTGAAGAAAAGCAAAAACCAAACAACATTTTGGGATGGAGTTAGAAACTACCAGGCAAGAAATTACTTACGCGATGAAATGAATAAAGGAGATCAGGTTTTGTTTTATCACAGCAACTCAGAGCCACTAGCGGTAATGGGAGTATGTGAAGTTGTAAAAGAAGGTTATCCGGATCATACACAATTTGATCCTGATAACGATCATTATGATCCAAAGGCTGATCCTAAAAATCCAACCTGGATAATGGTTGATATAAAGTTTGTTAGGGAGTTTAAAACTCCTGTTACACTTGATGAGATTAAATCAAATCCAACACTTAAGAATATGAAATTGATTGCACGCGGAAACAGATTATCGGTTATGCCCGTGACAAAAGAAGAATTTGATGAGATAATGAAGATGGGAAATTAAAATCCTGGGGCTGTAGCTCAGTTGGGAGAGCGGTTCGTTCGCAACGAACAGGTCGTCGGTTCGATCCCGATCAGCTCCACAAATTATCAGATTACTTTTTCCATTAAGTAATGCGGAATGCTTCCAAACAAAGTGTGTGAAGATTTAACAACATTATAACCATTTCTTTCGTAAAACTTAACTGCATTATCTCGAGCATGCAGAACTATTTTCTTTGCACCTTTTTCAATTGCAATTTTTTCTAATTCTTTGACGACCATTGATCCAATTCCTTTTCCTCTCCAATCTTCTTCAACAGCCATAGAACGGATTTGTGCTTCTGTATCAGAGTTGAAATGAACTCGCCCAACTCCAATTGGAATTCCATCAACTTCACAAACCATAATTGGAAATGCTTTAGACTCAAGTTCATCAACTTCACTTCCTCTTGGTTGATTCCACTGTGCGCGCAGAATTCTCCATCTCAAATCTCTGTATCGTTCAAATTCTTCAGCAGTTTGTGGTGGTCTTACAATCATCAGTTATCCAGAAAATTATTTTCATCATCAATATCCGCACGATTTAATGCGGCTGGAGGTAACGATTTGCTAGCTTTAGCACCAAGTTGCTTCATTTTCTCAACACCTGAAATCAAGTTACCTTTACCATCGTGAATTTTTTTCATTGCATTTTCATAAGAATCTTTAGCTGATTCTAATTTTTTGCCTACATCGACAAGATCGTTATAAAAGTTCACAAACTTATCATATAACGCTCCAGCTTGCTTAGCTATATCTAAAACATTTTTATTTTGATATTCTTGTTTCCATATATTGGCAATAGTGCGAAGAGTAGCCAATAATGTTGTTGGTGAAACAATAATAATATTTTTATCATATGCTTCAACATACAAATTATCACCATATTGAATTGCCAATAAAAATGCTGGTTCTATGGGGATAAACATTAAAACAAAATCAAGAGATTTTTCATCAAATAATTCTTGGTATCTTCTTTCGCTTAGACTTTTAAGATGTTTTCTTACTGATTCAACTAAGGACTTAATATGAATAATTTGTTCCTTTTCATCTTCAGCAGACACGATTCTAGTATAACTCGGTAAAGAAACTTTAGAATCAATTATAATTTTTTTGTTCTCAGGTAAATGAACTATTACATCTGTTCTTTTTCTACCCTCATCTGTTGTTATTGAATCTTGTATTGTATACTCAATCCCTTTTCTTAAACCTGACTTTTCAAGTATTAGCTCTAGTTGAATTTCTCCCCAATCGCCCTGAATCTTTGCGTCACCTTTTAAAGCTTTAACCAAATTCTGTGCATCTAAACTCATTTGTTGATTTAAATCTTTCAAATTTGAAAGTTGCTCTTTTAAGGAAGCATGACCTTTAATACTCTCTTTATTTGTTTCCTCAACTTTCTGTTCAAACTTATTGATTTGTTCTCTTAGTGGATTTATAATCTCATTTAACTTCTCTTTGTTCTGTTCTGTAAACCTGTTCCCTTTTTCTTCAAAAATTTTGTTTGCAAGATTTTCAAATTCTTTGGTGAATTTTTCCTGTAACTTTTCAACTTCAGATTTTTGCTCAGACAATTTTTCTTGAAGATTTGTGTGATCAGATCTTAATGATGAATTTTCAGATGTAAGTTTTTCAGATTTTTCTCTTTCACTTTTCAATTCTGATAGAAGCGAAAGTTTATCTTCTTCAAGAAGTTTGATATGCTTACTGAAACTTCCTGCTTCCACTTTTAATGAGTTTATTTGTTCGCTTAGTTTATTTGCTTCCTCAATTGAAATTGTTTTCTTGCTCTTCAAAAAGAAGTAAGCAATTACAAATCCGATTACCAAACCGATGATGAGATATATTATTTCCATTATAAATTGAATAATAATTTTAATTTGTTGTTTAATTCGTTTCTTATTTGAGGAGTAATTTTTCCTATTGCGCCACTAATTATACTTTCATGTAGAGTTGCAATTTTATCAATTCTGATATAGGATTCGACTTTCAATCCAGTAGTTAAAAATTCCTTTTCTAGAGGAGAAATTTTAATTGAGTATTTATAATTAGTGGGAACTTTGGTTGAGGTGATAAAAGCTACTATTAAATCAATTTCAAGATCACCTTTAGCCAAAACTAAACATGGTCTTCGCTTTGTACTCTCCAAAGATGAAAAGGGAAATTTAGCTATAACAATTTCACCAGGTTCAAACATTATTCTGAATACTTTTCGTTTTTGCGATCGGCTACTATGTCAATGTCACTATACAAATCAGGCTCATCATACAAAAACGAAAAACTATTATTGCCTTCTAATAAAGATGTATCAACTTCACCTTTTTGGATTAATAAAATGGAAAGTTGACTCTCGGGAGACATAACGAAGTTATCAGGAACTTTTAAAATCCCATCTTCTACTTTAATAGGTATTATTTTCATTGCCCAATCCTTTTAGTTCAAACTTAGTTAATGATCACTTTTTAATCAAATATTGTTTTAATTTAATTTTAATCGTAAAATATTTTAGCCAGAATTGAACACGGATGACGCTGATTATACTGATTTTCACGGATCTGATCTGCGCAGACCCGCGTAATCTGTGTAATCCGCGTTCTATTCCTTTATTCTAAACTTCCAACCGTTTTTTCAACTTCTTCAAGTATCTCGCAGGATTTTACAAGTGCTTTCATCTTGTTGTGATCAGCATACAGCGGACGATCAATATCCAGAAATTCAACGTGCTTACGAATAACTTCTTTTGCTTTTGTCACTCCTTTTCCCGGAATATGTTCACGAAAATCAAGTGCTTGTGCGGCGGCCATAAATTCTATGCCCAATATACCGTAAGCATTATCCAAAATTTGCTGATTCTTAAGAGCAGTATTCATTCCCATCGAAACAAAATCTTCCTGATCTGCAGCAGCGGGAATTGATTGTACTGATGCTGGTGCAGATAAAATTCTTTGTTCTACAATAAGTGTATCTGCGGTATATTGACTCAACATCAAACCCGAAAACATTCCGGCTCCTTTAGTTAAGAAAGCTGGTAAGCCAACGCTTAGCGCAGGATTATTTAATCTGTTCATTCTGCGTTCAGAAAGAACGCTGACCATAGTTACGGCAGCACTAATCATATCCATCGGAAGTGAAACCGGTGTTCCCTGAAAATTTGCACCAGTCAAAGTTAATTTATCTTCAGGAATAAAAATTGGGTTATCGCCAACCCCGTTTAGTTCTATTTCAATTTGTGTTTTTGCATAAGCAACTGCATCGTGTGCTGCACCGATAACTTGCGGAGTTGAACGCATTGAATATGCATCCTGAACTTTTTGTTTTATTTTTCCTGTAAGAAGATCACTTCCTTCAACACATTTTTTTATTGATTGAGAACTGCGAACTGCACCGGCAAATCCACGAATCTTATGAAGACGAACATCGTAAGGTTTCATATTTGCCTGCAGCGCTTCAAGTGACATTGCCGCCGCAACTTCAGCTTGCTTTAACCAGCGGTTAATATCATATAATTGAAGTGCGCTTATGGCTGTTATAAAATTTGATCCGTTTATTGTTGCAAGTCCATCGCGCGCCTGTAATCCTGGGATTTTAATTTCAGCTTTTTCAAATGCAACATTCCCGTGAAGTCTTTCTCCTTTGTAAAATGCTTCTCCCTCTCCCATCAACAAGAGTGCAATTTGTGCCATTGGAGCTAAATCACCGCAAGCACCAACAGAACCTTTTTCACACACAACAGGAATACAATCTTTATTTATCATCTCCACAAGCGTTAAAGTAATTTCAGGTCTGCAGCCGGAATTACCATGAGCGTGAACATTTATTCTTCCTGCAATTGCACCGCGAACATGTTCAATCGGCATTGGGTCACCAATCCCAGCCGAGTGATTATAGATTAGATATTTTTGAAAATCTTTTACTTGATCATCATTAAGCACAACTTCAGAAAATTCGCCGATGCCGGTGTTAACTCCGTACATAATTTCATGAGCTTGTATTTTCTCTTCGAGCATAGCTCGGCAGGTTTTAATGCGCTGTAGTGCGTCGCTGCTAAGTTCTACTTTTTCTTTATTACGGGCTATTTTAACCAATTTTTCAACTGTGAGATTTGATCCATCCAGAATAATTGACATTGCTCCTCCGAGTGAAGAAATATTTGATTGCCAAATTTAGGAATAAGATTGGAGAAAATGGAAGATTAATCGATTACAAATGATTGTCCGTTTTGATCAACTATTTAAATTTGAGTGTCACTTCTTATATCAGTAATTTTAGTTATAATTATTCAACTCATATTTAATTTTAATGAACGACTTTAAAGACGATAATCAAATCAAAGAAACTGAAGAGTCAGAACATTTAATCCTTAAAAAGGAAATTGATCCGGATTATGATCCTGATAACGATCTGGAATTTAAAATTACACCTGTTGCGGCAGCGTTTTTAGGTTTGGCAGGCGGATTTTTTCTTTACCAAATTATAGGTGCGTTACTTACAATCTTAATTTTTGGAATGAATCTCGAATCGATTCCTGTTAACGATCTTCGCTTGATGACAATGGCAGGACAGATTTTATTTATCTTACTTCCCGCACTCTTGTTTGCAAAGTGGATTTACTCTGATGTTGGTAAAATTATCCGGATTCGTAAACCGGATTGGAAAGAGTTAAGCTTGTTTATAATCGGAATCGTAATCCTGACTCCGCTATTACAAAGTTACCTTTACATTCAAAATTATTATTTAGAAATATGGGCAAAAAATTATTCTTTTGTAAACTCTTTAAAAAGTTTTTTTGATTCATTAAATGAAATGGTTGAAAAAACTTATAGCAATCTTCTGTCTGCATCCAATATATTCGAGTTCATACTTGTTGTACTTGTAGTTGCTATCGTACCTGCAATATCTGAAGAAACAATGTTCCGAGGATTCATTCAAAGAAGTTTTGAGCTGAGATACAAAAAATACGTTGGTGCATTAATAACAGCTTTATTTTTCAGTCTCTATCATTTTAATCCTTATGGATTTATTCCGCTTTTTATTCTTGGTGCTTTTTTCGGATTTGCAGCATTTAAAAGTAAAACTCTTGTTATTCCGATGATCTTACATTTTTTGAATAACTTTTCAGCAGTTTCACTTTATCATATAATTGGTGATGAAGAATTGATAAAATCAGATGCGTCTGTAAATTCAGGTGAACTTTCATCTTATGTTTTGATCTTTTTTTGTTTGACACTGTTATTTGCAGCATTAATTATTTTGATAAATAAATATTATACTTCAAGAAAATTATTAAAGGAGAATTAATTATGCCATTTTGCCCAAATTGTACATACGAATATAAAGAGGGCATTAAGATATGTCCTGATTGCGGAACACCATTAGTTAAAGAACTAATTGATCATGAATGGGTTGTAGTTTATACTTCAGATCAGGAGTATGATGTTCAGATGGTAAAAGATGCCCTTGAAAGTACAGAAATAGAAGCTACAATCTTATCACAAAAAGACAGTAATTTTCCTGTAACGGGTGATCTTGCCGTTATAAAACTTCTTGTTAAAAGTGAGGATGCAGCTTCGGCTTTAACTTTTATCAAAGAGTTAAATAAAACAAAGCCGGAAGAAGAGTAATGGCTTTAGGAAATACGACTGTCCGTGTATTAGTTTCTGTTTTTGCTATTCCGTTAATTGTTCTGCTTTCGTACCTGGGCGGTGTATATTTCTTATGTTTTGTTCTGCTTATTGCGGGTATATCATTTTATGAATTTTCTGTAATGGCAAAATCAAAAGGTGCACTGGTAAATGTTAATCTCGGATTGATAGCCTTAATCTTTTTGATATTAAATCAGTATAATTTTTTTTTCAGTCAATATCTGTTTTTGATTGTATTTTTTATTGTACTCCTGCTTTTTGAATTATTCAGAAATAATGGATCTGCAATCCAAAATTTAGGTGCAACCTTGCTTGGTATTTTTTATATGGGAATTTTCGGAAGTACATTAATTGGTTTAAGAGAATTTTATCCAAACATAAATGGATTATATAATCAGGGAGGTTACCTAATCATATCTTTATTTGCCGCAATCTGGATTTGTGATTCAGCCGCATTTTTTGGTGGAACGGCACTGGGAAAACACAAACTATTTCCCCGAGTAAGTCCTAAAAAAAGCTGGGAAGGAGCAATTTTTGGATTTGTATTTGCAATTCTAACGATGATATTGGCTAAGTACATTGTGCTTAATTTTTTATCAATTAAAGATGTAATTATAATAGGGTTTATTATCGGAACATTTGGTCAACTTGGTGACTTAGTTGAATCGTTATTAAAACGCGATGCAGGAGTAAAAGATTCATCAAACCTAATCCCCGGACACGGCGGAATTTTTGACCGGTTTGATTCGTTATTGTTTTCATCACCAATTATTTATTTGTACTTAACACAAATTGTCTGATGTATTGGAAAAAGTATTTATGAGTGGAAAAGTTTCTGTAATAACTCTCGGCTGTTCAAAAAACACTGTGGATTCTGAAAGATTGATGAAACAAATTCAATCTAATAAAATTGGATTGATTGATGATCCCAACAAAGCAGATACAGTTATTATAAACACTTGCGGATTTATTGAAGCTGCCAAAGAAGAATCTATTAATACTATTCTTGAAGCGGTTGCAATGAAGAAGAGCGGCAAAATTAAAAAAGTTATTGTTGCCGGCTGTTTATCTGAACGATATAAAGAAGATCTGCTAAAAGAAATTCCGGAAGTAGATGTTTACTTTGGCACTGAAAATTACGAAGGGATAATAAAAGAACTTGGCGGTAATTTAAAAAAAGAATTACTCGGTGAAAGATTAATAACAACTCCATCACATACTGCATATCTAAAAATTTCTGAAGGTTGTGATCATCCATGCTCCTTCTGTGCAATACCATTAATGCGTGGACTGCATAAATCAAAACCTATGGAGGAGTTAATTCGGGAAGCTGAGTTTCTTGCAGCTAACAATACTAAAGAATTAGTTTTAATAGCGCAGGATACTACAGATTATGGAAAAGATATTTATGGCAAGAAAAATATTTCTGAACTTTTAAGAAAGTTAAGTGAGATTAAGGGAATTGAATGGATAAGATTAATGTATGCGTACCCATCAAAATTTCCTGATGAATTAATTGATGAAATTAAAACAAATCCCAAAATATGCAAGTATGTTGATATTCCTCTGCAGCATATTTCAGATGATGTTTTGAAATCAATGAGAAGGGGCGTTACCGCAGAACGGACAAGAAAATTACTGCATAAACTTCGCAAAGAAATTCCGGATATTACGATCAGAACAACTTTTATAGTGGGATACCCAAACGAAACAGAAAAAGATTTTGATGAGCTTTGTGATTTTATTCGTGAAATAAAATTTGACAGAATAGGAACATTTACATTTAGTGTTGAAGAAAACACATCAAGCTTCATACTTGGCAATCCTGTTTCTGAAAAGGAAAAAGAAAGAAGAAAAAATGTTTTGATGGAAATACAAAAAGATATTTCTCTTGAAAGAAACGAATCCTTTCTGGGAAAAAAACTAAAAGTATTAGTCGAATCTGTTGAGGGTGATTTTTTTGTGGGAAGATCTTACAGAGATGCTCCCGAAGTTGATGGCGAAGTGTTAATTAGAAAAAACAATAACAAAATAAAAATCGGCAGTTTTTACGATGTTGAAATTAATGACTGTGATGAGTATGATTTATTCGGTGATATTTTGTTAAGAGAAAGGGAAAGTAAATGAAAAAACTATTTTTAACTTCAATATTTTTAACACTTGTTGTAATTGGATTTGCTCAGGAAAATCCGACTGAAGTTGCACAGAAAAAAATAAATCAGGCTATATATTTTCAGGATTTTGTTAATCTACAGTCGGAAAAACCCGGTTTTTCACGTGTTGACGTTTTCATTCAGGTTCCATATAAGAACATTCAATTCGTTAAATCCAATCAAGGATTTACTGCAAAATATTCAATTACAACCTCAGTATTTGACAGTACTAAGAAAAAATTAATTGCAGAGAAAACATGGAATGAAACAATTAACGTGATCGAATTTTCAATGACTACCTCAAAAGAAAGCTACAACTTAAGTAAACGATCTTTTGATTTATTGCCCGGAAATTATTTTATCAGAACCATGCTTCAGGATAAAGATTCCAGACAAGAAGCATTGGGTGAAAATATTTTTATTGTAAAATCATATACCAATAATGTTTCTTTAAGTGATGTTTTGTTAATTTCTAAATCGGATAATAGTCAGGGGAAAAATGAGATTGTACCAAACGTAAGCCGTAATATTCCATCAGCAGCTGATCGAATTAAATTTTATTTTGAAGTGTATGTAAAAGATTCTGTTGACACAAAAAATATGTTTGAATACACCGTTTTAAATTCTGAAAAAACTGTTATTCATAAAGAAATAGATGATAGAGATCTCAAACCCGGAACCAACAAAGTTTTTTACACACTCTCAGAATTTCCATTTGAACTTGGAGTATATTCCTTAAATGTTGCGGTGCTGGATGAGAATTCTAAAATAATTGAATCTGTTACCAAAGCATTTTATTCTCATTGGAAAGGATTGCCTGCTGTTATCACAGATATAGATAAAGCAATCTCGCAAACCTCATATATTGCAACACCAGATGAACTGGATTATATGGAATCCGGTGAAACTACTCCGGAAAAAACAAAAAGATTTTTAGAGTTCTGGAAGAAAAAGGATCCTTCACCTAACAACGATGAAAATGAAATTTTTGACGAATACTTTAGAAGAATTTCTTTTGCCAATGAAAATTTTTCTAATTACACGGAAGGCTGGAGATCAGATAGAGGAATGGTTTATACGATACTTGGTGCCCCAAATAACGTAGACAGACATCCGTTTGAGTACGATTCTAAACCTTACGAAGTATGGGAGTATTACGATCTGAATAGAAGTTTTGTTTTTCTCGATCAGACAGGTTTTGGAGATTATAGATTAATCACTCCTTTATCAGGTGATTTGTATAGATACAGATATTGATATTAAAATATCTTGTTGTCATAATGATCTAAGCGAACTGATCTGATTTTTCTAATCATTTACTATGAATCAGATTGTTTTGAATTAAACTGCTTGCAATGATTCTTTATTCCTTTGAAATTAATTTTAATGTTATAAAGGTTAATACAGACATTCTGTGATAAACTCATATGATCTTAATTATCACTCTAAATCCAATCTTAGAACACAGATTTTATTACGAACGGGTGCAGTGTGGATCTGTGAACAGGAATGCACTGACAAAAATTTCAGCGGGTGGCAAAGGTATCAATGTTAGTCGACAATTGAAAAAATTTGGTATAAAATCATACAATTATATTTTCTCCGGTGGAAACAACGGTAGAATCTATCGCGATGCATTAAAGTTGGAAAGCTTGGATTTTTCATTTGTTAGTACAAAATCAGAAACAAGACATGCTGCGATAATTATTTCAGAAAAAGAAAAAAAAGTCTCATCATATTTTTCCGGAGATCCAAAAATATTGCAAACGGAAGCTGAAGAATTTAAATCCAAACTAGATAAAATGATTCAGAATTGTGAGCTTGTGATCTTTTCGGGCAGTTCACCGTCTATTGAAGCAGATTCAATTATTCCGTATGGAATTGAACTGGCTAATAAATATGATAAAGTATCAATTTGTGATACTTATGGGAAGCATTTACATAACTGTATAGACGCTTCTCCGACAATTCTTCATAATAATATGTTAGAAATAAACAATTCGCTTGGTCTTAGATTAAATGATGAAAAATCTATTACTGAATTTTTAGTAAATCTTTATCACAAAAACATTAAGCGTGCGTTTTTAACAAATGGCAGTAATAATTTTTACGCTTCTAATTTCGATTACATTTTTAAAATTAAGCCATTGCAAATTAACGAAATCGATTCCACCGGAAGCGGCGATTGTTTTGTTGCTGGAATTATTAATGGCTGGATAAATTCTGATCTGTTTGAAGAATCTTTAAAATTCTCAACAGCGGCTGCCGGCTTAAATGCAGAATCATTCGAAGTTGCAATCATCAATTTAGAAGACGCAAAAAAATTAAAGGACTCAGTTGAAGTTACTCCGGTTGGAAAAAAAACTAAGACTATCGATGATTCACCGCGCGAAATTTAGTTTATTCATAATAATTTTTGTCTCATCTTTTTTATCTGCACAAAAGCTTAGCTCATTTATGGTTAATGGCAACACTAATTTTGAAGACTCAGACTATCTGAAATGGTCTGAACTTCGCATTGACCAGCCGGTATTTACTGGAATAATTGATTCTGTAAAATCCAGAATAGCAAGAAATATTTTACTGCAGGGTTATTACTTTTTTGATTTTAAAAAAATAGAGCTCATAATTTCCAGCGATTCAACATTGTTCAATATTGTTTTGGATATTGATGAAGGCGATCCTGTGATGATTAAAAATATTTTTTTTGTGGACGCAGATTCCGTAATAAATAAAACCATCATTGACCAATTCGATTATTTAAAGGGACAAATATTTAATAAAAACGAAATTGAATCAAACATCGAACAATTATTAATTGGTTTTGAAAATTCCGGTTATCCATTTGCAAAAATTTTAATCACTTCGGTAAATCTTTACAAAGATTCTTTAAACGATGAAAATTATGCAGACTTATATCTTAAAGTAATCAGAGGTAAACTAAATAAGATTGATAAAGTTGATATTCGTGGAAATACTTCTACAAAAGATTTTGTAATTATACGTGAACTTCGCATCGAACCCGGTGAATCTTATATACAAAACAGAATTGAGGAATTTCCAAACAGATTAAATCGCCTGCGCTTTTTTGAACCGGTTCCAATTCCGCAATTTTACATAAATTCTAAAAATGAAGGTGTACTTGTTGTAGAAGTGAAAGAAAAAAACACAAACAACTTTGATGGAATAATTGGTTACATACCGCCGGGTAAAAATGAAACCTCGGGATATTTAACAGGACTAGTAAATATTTCTCTCAGAAATTTATTCGGTACAGGCCGGGCAGCAGCAATTAAATGGAATAAGTACAACAGAGATTCGCAGGAACTGGATTTAAAATATCTCGAACCGTGGTTTTTAAGTTATCCCGTAAATATTAATCTTGATTTGTATCAAAGAGTTCAGGATACAACTTATGTGCAAAGAAAATTTGAAGGATCGTTGGAATATTTAGCGACTGAAGATATAACTGCATCAGTAATATTAGGCACTGAATCAGTTGTTCCCACTGTAAGAACCATCCCTGTATTTACGGTTTATAATTCATCTTACATTACTACAGGCGCAAACTTAAAAATAGACACGCGTGATGATCCATACGCACCGACCAGGGGTTTGTTGTTTATTAATTCTTATTCATTTAGTAAAAAAACAATTAACGGACCGATCGAGTTCATTACACCAACACTAAACACATCGATAAATCTTCAGCGATTTTCAGCAAGCTTTAATTTTTTCTATGAAATATTTTCTCGCCAGGTTATTGCGGTTGGAGTTAATGCAAGAGAATTAAAGGGTACAGCTTTTGAAAACAGTGATCTTTATCGTTTAGGCGGAACAAATTCTTTAAGAGGATACAGAGAAGATCAGTTTTTGGGATCAAGAATATTCTGGTCCAATCTGGAATATCGTGCTTTGTTAACAAGAAGATCTTTTGGTTTTCTTTTTTTCGATACCGGTTATTATCTAAGACCTGAAGAAAAAGATAAAAATATTTCAAAAGCAGAAGAATTTCTTTATGGCTTTGGGTTAGGATTAAATATTGAAACCGGGCTTGGCGTATTAAGAGTAAGTTATGCTCTTGGTGAAGGTGATACTTTTAGTGATGGTAAAATACATTTTGGAATCTTAAATGAGTTTTAACTTCTTCAAATAACTCTGAACTGTGGATGTTTAAAAAAGCGTGATTGCCATATAGCTTTTTGAATTTTTATTTAGTACGTTTTCCATAGTTAATAAACAGTTCTTATTTTTTAATAGAATCGACCCATTTAATTTTTTTGTGGGGAATAAAAATGAAGAATCAAATTATTTCTGCAGATTTTATTATTTCAATTATTCTATTTGCGCTGCTTTTAAACAATCCATTACTAAGTCAAAATCCAAAACAAAGTATAATTAATGTTGGTAACATAACCTCCTGGGTTAGCGAAGAAGGTTTTCATGATTGGATTGCAGGTGAAAAACATTGGAACGGGGAGTATCCAAAAGGGAAAAATGTTGGAGTAATATTTTCAGAAGGATTATGTTGGGGTGGATTAGTTTATGATGGGCAATCTCAAAAAGTTAGAGTTAACGGTAATACTTACGGTACAGGCTGTGCACCCAATACAAGATTATTCAGGGTCAAGTATGATTTTCAAAATGGAAATTTGAGATCGGATGCAGCAAGTTTTTTTAATAAGGATATTAATTTGGTTACCTTTGAAGACGTAGAAGTAATCAAACAGCAATATCAAAAAGATTGGAATGAATGGCCCGGAAATTTAGGAGCACCTTATTTGGATAAAAATAATAACGGGAATTATGATCCTGAAGTTGATGTACCTGGAGTACCCGGCGCTTTACAAACCTTATGGATAAATTATAACGACAATATATCTGAAAGCAATTATGGTTCAATTCCAATTGGATTAGAAATTCAGGAAACATATTGGGCTTATGCAATAAATACAGATTTGGAAGACGTAATCTTTAGAAAAGCAACATTGATTTATAAAGGAACATCCGCATCACTCCCAATTTCCATTATTGACAGTATGTATATATGTCTTTGGTCTGATACTGATTTAGGATATTCCGCTGATGATTTTATTGGTTGTGATACGACTTTAAATCTTGGTTACACTTATAATTCTAATAATTCAGATCAGGAATATGAAAAAATTGGTATGAAACCCCCAGCTGTTGGCAATAGCTATCTGCAGGGAAGTGCTTATTATACAGGTAACTTATCTGACAGTGCGATTATTAATTTCAAATGGAAAAAAGGTTATAAATATTTTAACGATAAACCATTAACAGTTGCCATTTTGCACCGCACGGGTGATTATTTTAGTGACCCAGGCTTTAATTATAATGGAACATTGGAATTTTACAATATGATGGGAGGGTTTTTACCTGTCCCTCGATATCCTACTCAACAATTGGGAATTGAATTTATTGGATATGGAACGTATATGCTGCCCGGAGATCCCGTAACAGGAATCGGGCAAATTGACGGAATTACCGATGTACCAGGCGATAGAAGAATGATGTTGATGTCTGGTCCTGTAAATATGCATATTGGTGATACTGTAGAAGTGGTTACTGCTTTAATTGGTGGAATAGGAAAGAATAATCGTTCAAGTATAAGTCATTTAAAATATAATGCTGGAATAGCGAAATTGTTTTATGATTATTTTGTTGAATCCTTAACAAAGGGAATTGTTGTATCGCCGCAAGTAGAAAATCCCGATACAATTATCTATCCATCTAATTATGTACTGTATCAGAATTATCCAAATCCATTTAATTCAACTACAACTTTTCGGTTTGAGCAGCCTAAAGATGCTTATGTTACTTTAACTGTGTATGATGTACTTGGTAAAGAGATTGCTAAAGTAATTGATGGTAATTTATTGGCGGGTAAACACATTATTACGCATAATTTTATCGGACTTGCCAGCGGAGTGTATTTTTATCAAATTAAATTTAGTAATGAAGATGGGAATTTAGTTGAAGATAAACTTGGTAAAACTATGAAATTTATATTGATGAAATAGATTGCTTTTACATAATTTATTGTTTCATATTAAATGCTGCTTAAATTATTTTAATGTAGCATTTTTTATTATCAATGAATTTTTCAAAAAAAATATTTGCCTTCATAAAAATCACTCGTCCAACTAATGTTGCAATTACATTTTTTGTTGTAGTAGTTGCAATAATTATTTCCGGAAATGTGCAATCACATTTAATTACGATCGTTCTGGCATCATTAGCGGCAGCATTAGTTACGGCTGCAGGAAATATTATAAACGATATTTATGATGTTGAAATTGATAAGATATCTCATCCCAAAAGAATTTTGGTTTTAGGAGTTTTAACTAAAAAAGAAGCATTGTTTGAATATCGATTTCTAAATCTTATTGCAGTTATTATATCAGCTTATTTATCAATCACGCTTTTAATAATAGTAGTTATCTCAATAACATTATTATTTTTTTATTCTTATTTATTTAAACAAAAACCATTAATTGGCAACATAATTATTGCCTTTTTAGCCGGCATGGCATTTATTTATGGCGGCTATGTCTCCGGTAATCCATTGTCTGCAATTATTCCGGCCTTATTTGCATTCCTGGTAAATTTAATAAGAGAAATTGTAAAGGATATACAGGATATTGAGGGAGACTCAAAGTTAAACTACGGAACATTTCCAATCCTGTACGGAATATCCAAATCAAAACAACTGATTGTTATAATAACTATTCTATTAGTTGTCTTTACTTTTTATCCGTTCATTTTTCGATTATACAAAATTGAATATTTTATAATGATAATGGTATTTGTAAATCCGTTATTAATTCTTTGTATAAAATTTTTGTATGAGCAAAAATGGAATAATAAGCTAAGTTTTATAAGTAGTTTCTATAAATTAAATATGATTTTAGGTTTAGTTGCAATTTATGTTGGTAAATGAAAAACTTTGATATAAAATATTTAATCGACAATAACAAATATTTAGCCGGAACAGATGAAGCCGGACGCGGTCCACTTGCAGGCCCCGTTGTAGCGGCTGCAGTTATTTTACCGGTAGATTTTTACGACGAAAGAATTAATGATTCTAAAAAATTATCGGCAAACTTAAGAGAAGAACTATTTAAAGTTATTTGTAAAAATGCATTAGCATATTCATATACCGTAATTTCACAAAGTAAAATTGATGAGATAAATATTTTAAAAGCATCTCTGCTGGCGATGAAAAAATCAGTGCAAAAGTTAAGTCCGCAGCCGGATATAATTCTTATAGACGGAAACAAATCATTTGCTTACGAAGCGGAAGTGATAACTATTATAAAGGGAGACTCAAAATCTTTATCGATAGCTTCTGCGTCTATAATTGCAAAAGTTGTACGGGATAGAATAATGATACGCTCAGCCAAAAAATTTCCAATCTATGGCTGGGAAAGAAATAAAGGATATCCAACTAAAGAACACATTAACGCCGTTTTAAAATACGGTGCATGTGTTGTGCATAGAAAAACATTTCTTAATAAAATTTTTGATCGTGCTTATCAAACAGAATTATCATTTGTTGAATAAATTTTCATATGAGTGAAAAAAATAAAAAAGACATCGGCAAGGAGGGAGAAGAAATTGCAGCAAAATTTCTGTCCGACAAAGGATTTGAAATAGTAGCCAGAAATTATCATTATGGTCACGGAGAGATTGATATAGTTGCCAATGATAAAGGACAATTGGTTTTTGTGGAAGTAAAAACCCGGGTTAATTTAGAGTTTGGTGAACCGGAATATGCCATCAATCCTAAAAAAATTAAACAGATCAAAAGAATGGCAGAATTGTACTTATTTGACAGAGAAATTGAAGAAGCCGATTGCCGGTTTGATGTTGTAGCTATTGTAATGGGAGATGGTTCCAATCCTATTATAAAACATTATGAGAACGCATTTTATTAAATTCTGATTGATTAGCTTCACAAACAGAAAAAGTTGTTCAAATTTATTCCTAAAATTTTCTTAGTTTGAAATCAACAAAATAAAAACTTATCTGAAAAGTAAAATCAATAATGAAAAAACCTAAAACGATTAAAGTTAATCCAAACTCATATGAAAAGCGTTTGGCAGAGTTTTTCATTATGATTGCCGGGTTATGGCAGTTTCAACTTCAATTTTTAAAACAAGTCTTTACCCCGCCTTACGAAATTGAGCAGATCCGTAAGCATATGGATGAACTGGGAATTAAAACCTTGCCAATTGTTAGTGTTACTGGATTTATAATTGGGTTAGTTATAACAATGCAAATGCATCCTGTTATGGTAAGATTTGGTGCTGAGGCATTTTTACCGGGTTCTGTTGGAATTTCTATAGTAAGGGAATTAGCTCCGGTAATAACAGCTCTAATTTTTGCCGGAAGAGTTAGTTCCGGAATTGGAGCAGAACTCGGGTCAATGCGGGTTACTGAACAGATTGATGCAATGGAAGTATCGGGTGTAAATCCGTTTAAATATCTTGTTATAACAAGAATATTTGCTTGTACTTTTATTCTGCCGATATTAACAGTGTATGTAATATTCATAGCATTTATTGGATCTTATTTAGCCGTTGTTCTTGTTCAGAATATGAATTATCAGTATTACATTGATTCGGTTGTTGCATCAGTAGAATTTGGAGACGCAATACCCGGAATTTTAAAAACTTTTGTATTCGGTTTTATTGTGGGAATAGTTGGTACGTATAAAGGGTACACCGCAACTAATGGCACCGAAGGTGTTGGTAAAGCAGCAACTACTGCTGTTGTTGTATCATCTTTAATGATATTAATTTTTGATATGGTTCTTGTAAAAGTAACATTATGGTTATGGCCAACGGTTTAATCAGCATAATATGAAAAAGGTTGTAGAAATAAATAATGTTTCCAAAGCGTTTGATTCGCACGTTGTTCTTAACGATGTTTCGTTTAATGTGGAAGAAGGCGAAAATATGGTTGTATTCGGGCAGAGCGGAACGGGAAAGAGTGTTTTACTTAAATGTATAGTCCGATTACTTGAACCGGACAGCGGTGAAATATTTATTGATGGAAAAAACGTACTTTCTTTAAATCTTAAAGAGTTAAACGATGTCCGTCAAAATCTTGGATTTTTGTTTCAGGGTGCTGCCTTGTATGATTCAATGACAGTCAGAGAGAATCTGGAATTTCCATTGATACGTCATTTTAACTTTACTCCAAAAGAAAGAGAAGAAAAAATTAAATCAGTTTTAGAAAAAGTTTCTTTGGAAGAAGCTATTAATAAAATGCCATCGGAACTTTCGGGCGGTATGAAAAAAAGAATTGGTCTGGCACGTTCTGTAATTGCCGAACCAAAACTTATGCTTTATGATGAACCTACTACAGGACTTGATCCTATAACATCAAAAGAAATTAGTTCTTTAATACTTGAGCTACAAAAGTCCTTAAAGATGACATCGATAATTGTTACACATGATTTATTATGTGCGGAAATTATCGCGGATAGAGCAATTGTACTTAATAATGGAATCGTACAGCACGAGGGGAGCATAGAAGAGCTAACTTCTTCTTCCGATCCATTTTTAAGAAATTTCTTCAGTCATAAAATTTTTGAACAGCAGAACAGGAGCAGCAATGTCTAGTAATCTTGCAAATGCAAAACTTGGAATTTTTATTTTTCTAGGAAGCACATTACTTGTGATACTAATTTTTCTTCTGGGAAATAAAGATCAATTGTTTGCATCAACTTTTACCGTAAAAGCTTACTTCCAGAATACGGAAGGATTAAGAAACGGAGCTTCAGTAAGATTTGGTGGTATTGATGTTGGAGCGGTTAAAAGCGTACGGATTGTAAATGATACTACCGGTCGTGTAGAGGTTGCAATGAGGATAAAAGATGAAATAAAAAGATTCATCAAAAAAGATTCCCGCGCAAGTATCGAAACTGAAGGTCTTGTTGGAAATAAAGTTGTGATGATTACAATGGGATCCGATCAAGCTGACGGTGTTTCCGACAATGGTATTATCCTTTCTAAAGAACCTTTAAGTTTTGCGGACATTATCCAGGAAACACAGGGAATTATGGCGTACACAAAAGATATGACAAAAAATCTTGCTGAGATTGTTTCTAAAGTAAATAAGGGTGAAGGAACAATGGGGAAAATTCTTAATGATGATAAATTGTACAACGCTGCAACCAATTTAACAATTTCCGCCGACGAGAGCATGACGTCTTTAACCGGAGATATGAAAGAGGTTATAGGATTGTTTGATGAATTAGGAGTCGGGGTAAAAGATGTTGTTGCAAATGTTAACAGTATAGTAACACGCATTGATACTGTATTACAAGGAGTTTCAGAAGGTAAAGGATTATTGGGATCGCTCGTTTCTGATAAAGGCAAAGAAGGAAAATCATTAAATAAAATACTGGATAATCTGATCGATGTAACGGAAGACGCAAAAACATCAGCCTCAAGGCTGGCAGAAAATATGGAAGCATTAAAACATAATTGGTTGTTCAAAAGCTATTTTGAGGAAAGAGGGTATTGGGATAAAGCAGAATTTCAGAATGAAATTGATAGTAGAATTATTGAGTTAAATGATAAGATAAAATTATTGGATGAAAAAATATTGGAACTTAAAGCTTTAGAAGAAAAATAATAAGAGGATAGAAAAAAATCTTAATAAAATTCCTGGTTATTAACATGCGTTTTGGAGTTTACCGGGTTTAATAAAAAGGTTAAAATTAATATTAATTTTTTTTCTGTTCTGAACTTTTAGATTGACAACTTCCAGCCTGTAAATAAAAATTTCTTAACTATCGCTTCAACTTTCAAATCACATATGACAAAAATTAAAAATACAAAAGAAAAAAAAATAATAGTTAAAGGTGCACGTGAGCATAATCTTAAAAATTTGAGCTTTGAGATTCCTCGCAATAAACTGGTTGTATTTACAGGAGTAAGTGGAAGCGGCAAGTCATCTTTAGTATTTGATACAATTTATGCCGAAGGACAGAGAAGATATGTTGAAAGTCTTTCTTCCTATGCGCGGCAATTTCTTGAGCGAATGAATAAACCTGATGTGGATTTTATTCAGGGTATTTCTCCCGCCGTTGCAATTGAACAAAAAACCGGTTCAAGAAATTCCAGATCTACAGTCGGAACAACTACGGAGGTTTATGATTATCTTAGATTACTGTTCGCCAGGGTCGGCAAAACAATTTGTTTTCAATGCGGAAAGATTGTAACAAAGGCAACAACAGGTACAGTTGCTGATTGGCTTGAAACACAGATAGATGGTACTCGATTTTATCTTGCATTTCCACTTCACGATCACGAAGGACATTCCGTAAAAGAAGAAGTTGAATTGTTAAAAAAACGTGGATTCTTTAGAATTTATTTGAATAAAAAATTTTATGATCTGAATGAAACGGAAGTAAAACTACCGAAGAACAAAAAAGATGTTAAAGTTATTGTTGATAGATTTAAAGTTGCCAAAGGTGAGGTTCGTGAAAAGCTTTCAGATTCTATTGAAGTAACATTTAAAGAAGGTGAGAACAGAATTGTACTTATCAATGCCGATACCGATCAGCAGTACGAGTTTAATAAGTTTTATGAGTGCTGTGGTGTTCGTTACGAAGAACCTGAACCAAGATTTTTTTCATTCAATAATCCATTCGGTGCCTGCCCGGTTTGCCAGGGATTTAGCAAAGTAATTGGTGTGGATATGAATTTGGTTATCCCTAATCCAAATCTAACAATTGCTGATGGAGCAATAGCGCCATTTCACGGAGCAAAATATGGCTCTTATTTACGGGATCTTATTCAAAATGCCCGGGATTATAAGTTTCCAATAAACGTACCTTATAAACAATTAAATGAAGATCAGATTGCACTTGTTAAAAAGGGTTTTGGAAAATATAAAGGACTTGATCATTTCTTCTCCGAGCTTGAAAGGAAAACTTATAAAATCCATGTTCGTGTAATGTTAAGCCGTTACCGTGGATATACAATTTGTCCGGCTTGTAAAGGTTCACGTTTAAGAAGAGAAGCTCTTCAGGTTAAGATTGATGGCAAATCGATCCATGAAATCGTACAAATGCCAATCGAGCATTCACTAAAGTTCTTTGAACAACTTCAATTATCAGAATATGATTATTCGGTTGCAGAACGTGTTCTTAAAGAAATCATTAAACGACTAACCTTTCTTAATAATGTTGGAATTGGTTATCTAACTTTGGATAGATACAGCAATACACTTTCGGGCGGAGAAACACAAAGAATAAATCTGGCAACTTCTCTCGGTTCTGCTTTAGTAGGAACATTATATGTTTTAGATGAGCCAAGTATCGGTTTGCACCCACGTGATAATGCAAAACTGATTAACATTTTGAAAAATCTGAGAGATATTGGAAATACAGTTTTGGTTGTTGAGCACGATGCCGACATGATGAAAGAAGCAGATCTGATTTTTGATATGGGACCAAAAGCAGGAATTGAAGGCGGAGAAATTGTTGCAATCGGAAATTATTCTGAAATAATAAAAGATAAAAATTCGTTAACTGGTAAATATCTTTCTGGTGAGATGAGTATTCCGATTCCGGAAAAGCGGAATGAACGGAAAAGTAAATCAGTAAGAATTATAGGTGCAAAAGAAAACAATCTTAAAAATCTTACGCTGGAAATTCCCTTAAATAAATTTGTTGTAGTTACCGGAGTTAGTGGATCCGGAAAAAGCACACTTATACATGATGTGTTTTATGCAGGACTTGCAAAGTATCTTGGCAACGCACCATCATTCATAGGAAAGTATGATGAAATAAAAGGCGGCGAGTATATTGATGATGTGGTAATCGTGGATCAGTCACCAATTGGCAAATCGCCAAGATCAAATCCAATTAGTTATATAAAAGCATTTGAATTGATTCGCGAATTATTTGCAAATACTCATCAGGCAAGAGCGCGTGGTTACAAACCCGGATTTTTCTCATTCAACGTTCCGGGCGGAAGATGTGAAAATTGCCAGGGTGATGGGTATATAAAAGTAGAGATGCAGTTTCTTGCCGATCTTTATCTAAAGTGTGATGATTGTGACGGAACCCGCTACAAAAAAGAGATCCGGGAAATTACTTACAAAGGAAAAAATCTGGTTGATGTTCTTGAGATGACGGTTGATGAGGCAATTTTATTTTTTGAGGGAAATGATAGAATTACGAGATTATTGGAAATGTTAGCTGAAGTTGGATTGGGTTACATTAAACTTGGTCAGCCGTCAAATACATTATCAGGTGGAGAAGCCCAACGAATAAAACTTGCATCATATCTGACTTCTCAACGGGACAGACGTCATATACTTTTTATATTTGATGAACCCACAACCGGTTTGCATTTTCATGATATTTCAAAATTATTAAAGTGTTTTCAACTGCTGCTTGAAAGAAATAATTCTGTTGTGATCATCGAGCACAATTTGGATGTAATTAAATGTGCAGATTACGTTATTGATCTTGGACCTGAAGCCGGTGATAAAGGTGGAGAAATTGTTGCTACCGGAACTCCAGAAGAAATTGCTGAAGTTGTAAATTCATGGACCGGAAAATATTTAAAACATTACCTAAACTAAAATCTATTTCTCATCTCGTTTTACTGTAGGCACAAAATCCTTCGGTCTTCCGATTTTTGGTAATCCTAGTATTTCTCTTGCACGATCAAGTGCATCATCAATATTTCCGTGAATATTCTCTTCACCGTACAAATCAAATATTCCGGCTTGAGTCATTGCATATAGCGGTTGAGTATGAACTCCGGATAAAATCATGTGTGTATGATGTTTTTTAGCATCATTATAAAAATCTTTTAGAGTTTGCAACCCGGTTGCATCTATTGCAGGCACATTTCGCATTCGGACGATTCTGACTTTTGGTGGTTTTTCTACAATTGACATTTCATCTTTAAACTTTTTCGCAGCACCAAAAAAGAATGGTCCGTTAATTTCAAAAACTTCTACACCTTCCGGAATTTTTTTCTTGTCAATTGCATTTGGATCAGGTTTATCTTCTTCATCTTCAAGTTCCCTGGTAATGACACTAACGTTAGAAACTTCGGACATTCTCTTCATAAATAACAAAACAGAGAGTACCATACCAATTTCTATAGCAATAGTCAGATCAAAAATTATTGTTAGAAAAAAAGTAGTTAATAAAACGACTATATCACTCTTTGGACTTTTTAACAAAGATTTAAATGCACGCCACTCACTCATATTATAAGCAACAATAACAAGTATCGCTGCAAGTGTTGCCATCGGAATAAGTCTGGCATAACTTCCAAAGAAAAGCATAATCATTAATAAAGTAATAGAATGAATTATTCCGGCTACAGGAGTTCTTCCTCCGTTTTTGATATTAGTTGCAGTTCTGGCAATAGCACCCGTGGCTGGGATTCCACCAAATATTGGAGTGATAATATTAGCCAAACCTTGTGCAACCAATTCCATATTGCTTCTGTGTTTACCGCCAATCATACCATCTGCAACAACTGCTGAAAGCAATGATTCAATGGCTGCAAGTATTGCAATAACTGTTGCGGGACCAATAAGATTTCGAATAACACTTAAATCAATTTTGTAAAAACTTGGAGACGGAAGATTTGAAGATATTTCACCAAACCTGCTTCCAATTGTATCAACAGGAAGTTTAAACATCATTACAATTACTGTTGTTACTATAATTGCTATTAGCGAACCCGGAATCTTATGTGTAACCTTTGGCCAGAAAATCATAATCAGTAATGAAAGTATTGCAATTCCCGCTACATTAAAATTTAAACTTGAAAAGGTTTGAAAGTAAGCCAGCCATTTTTCGTGAAACTCGGCAGGAACATCATTTAATTGCAATCCAAAAAAATCTTTAATCTGAGTAGAAAAGATCAGCAAAGCAATGCCGCTTGTAAATCCCACAACAACCGGGTAGGGTATAAATTTTATCAGAGAGCCAAATTTAACTAATCCCATAATTACTAAAATAATTCCAGCCATAATTGTGGCGATAGCTAATCCGGTTGTTCCATATTGCTGAACAATGCCATAAACAATAATTATAAATGCTCCTGTGGGACCGCCTATTTGAACTCGGCTGCCGCCAAAAAAAGAAATTACAAATCCTGCAATTATGGCTGTGATGATACCTTTTTCAGGAGTAACTCCGCTTGCAATGCCAAAAGCAATAGCAAGAGGAAGTGCTACGATGCCGACAATAACACCGGCAGTAGCGTCTGAAATAAATTGTTGTTTGTTATAATTTTTTAGAGTGGTAAAGAGTTTCGGTTTTAACATTTCTTCATATTTTATTTATCAAAAAAAGACGATGCAAGTTAATAATTATCAAAATCAATCATGGCATTGCTTTAAAGACAATTTTATTACCAAAATATTATTTAAGAATCTGTGATTGAAGGCATCATTTTTGAGCAAATTATTTACTTAGAAAAGAATATCTTTCAGCAAGAAAAAATAATTAAAGATGATCAAACAACTACTTATTACACTATTTACCTTAACTCAATTTACTTTTGCACAGAATTATGGTACGCTTCGATTTACCAATTATGCAGATGACAGGAAAAGTGCATTCAGTTTAACTTTTGATGATGGACTGTTAAGTCAGATTGAAAATGTAAATCCAATATTAAATCAATATGGATTTAAAGGTACGTTTTATGTTCTTCCGCCTTATTTGACCGAAACTTTACCCGGGATATGGAGATATGGAACCTGGCCCGGCTTTCAAATGATGGCTGCTGAAGGACACGAAATTGGTTCTCATACGATGAACCATTATGATCTTACTTCACTTCTTTGGGGAGATGTTAATGATGACAGCACTTTACTATACGAGTTATATCAATCAAAAATATTTATTGAGCAAAAGATTCCAAATAAGAAATGTATTTCCTTAAACTATCCTTATACTATTCATAATTCAATTGTTGATTCTGCAGCAAGTTTGTTTTATGAAAATGGAAGAACACTCGGTCAACTTCCGAATGATTCATCATTAACACCAGAGGAGTGGTTTAGTTTAAAAGCAAAAGTTGTCTTATTCGATTTACCCAGAAATTCGATTGAAGATGACCTTGACGAACTTTTTACTTTTCTTGAATGGACACAAAATTCCATTAATAATCGTAAATGGGGAATGATAATTATTCATGATGTTGTTCCATTTACTCAGCTTCACGAATTATTAGCTGACACTGTTTATGAACCGGTTACAAATGAATGGTTAACTTCACTCTGTGATTTTCTTTGGTCGAGATCATCGGATAAAGAAGTATGGGTTGAAACAGTTGGAAATATTACCCGCTACATAAAGGAAAGAGATGCAGCAGAATATCAAATTATTTCATCATCAAACCAGCTAATCGAGATTACATTAACTGATAATTTAATTGATGTAATATACAATTATCCCTTGAGCGCATACATAAAAGTGCCGGGCGATTGGAATTATGTTAGATTGCAGCAGGGCAGTTTTGTTGATACTCTTGAAGTTATAGAGAAAGGTATTGATTGGGTTGTGCTTGCAAAGATTACGCCTGATAAAGGATTAATAAGTTTAACTCCCGTTAATCCAACAACAGTTGAAAATGAAATTGTAAGTGTTGATAAGTTTGAGTTATACCAGAATTATCCAAACCCATTTAATCCAGGTACAATAATCAGTTGGCAGTCACCAGTCTCCAGTTGGCAAACTTTAAAAGTTTATGATGTTCTTGGAAATGAAGTGGCTACTCTTGTAGATGAATACAAATCAGCAGGAATGTACAATGTACAATTTACAATGCACAATCAACAACTAAGTTCTGGCTTATATTTTTATCAGTTGAAAGCTGGTGATTATTCCGAAACAAAAAAGATGATGTATTTAAAGTAAAGACTAGAAATCGAATTTCTGTGTACGTTTTGTTCGGGGAAATCTGCTCTTTAATCCTTCAACCGTCATAATTGCTGTGCCTAAAATCCAGTTATTGTACTTAACAACATATTGCCCCAAAGGTATATCAATATCCTTTATCTTCCATCCGGTCAAATAATTTTTCAGTTCATCTTCATTCTTTAGAGTATAAATAAATTTTGTAATATATGATTCAAGTACCTGGGCAGCTTGCGAGTTAAAGGTTATTCTGTCTTTTTTATCAAGCGTACCGAGCTTCAATCCAATTCTATTGAACAAACCGATATTATCTTCATCCCAATCTTTAGTCACAAAGAAAATATCTTTACCGCGAAAAATATATTTGTAATTATTCAGTTCATTTCTATCCACACCAAAATGTTCAGAAATGTAATTCAGGTACTGTTGAATTTCTTTGTGATTACTTTTTACTATTCTGTTTTCAGTTTCTCTTACGTTTTCTTTCTCAGGAGATTCAGTCACATCAATCTTCCTCATCTTAACTAAAAAGAAACCATCTGAATCAATTTCCCAAGGTAGAATGCGAATCGCTTTTTTTAATTCGGGATTTAATTGTTTGCCATCATATTCTGTAAAAGCCTTTCGTGATGGAATTTGTAAATCTATATCTAATAATTCGACGGGATATTTTTCTAATATCCTATCAAGTACCAATTCATTTTCCTCAACAGATAAAGTGCAGGTTGAGTAAACAATTTCTGCTCCGACTTTTGCCATTTTGATTGCTGCAATAAGCAATCGCATCTGCAAATGCTGCAAACGATCAACATGATCTAACGACCACCAATTACTCACCTCACCTTTTTTCTGGATTATACCAAGTCCACTGCAAGGCGCATCTACCAGCACTTTAGTAAAATGATCATCATAAATTTTACTGAGAACTTCACCTTTTGAATGAATAACCGACGCGTTTATAACATTCATTCGCTCAAGGTTAAACACTAATGATTTGATCCTTTCATTATCTACTTCATTAATTACTAATGTACCATGATTATTCATCAATTCAGCAATTTGTGTTGACTTGGATCCCGGAGCACCGCAAAGATCAAGTACAACATCATCACCTGTCGGGTTAAGAATCAATGGCGGCATCATTGAAGAAAGAGACTGGATGTAGTAAAAACCCAAAACGTGTTCAACAGTTTTTCCGATTCGTTCGTTTCCTTCAAGTATTTTTAAAACTTTATCAAAATGATTAATCGGTTCAGATTTAATTTCATACTTTTCATAAAGTAAGTCGGATAAAACCTCTTTTGAAATCTTTGCTGTATTAACCCTTATATATTGGGCACTATCCTGTTCAATAAATTGCAAATACTTATCAGCTGAATCTCTGCCATAAAGCGATGAAAAGTAATCGTATATTTTTTGTGATACTTCTGTTGCCAAGTTTAATACCTAATAAGATTTAGCTTTTTAAATATTTCATTTAAAACTGCATGAATGTTTTTTAAGTCCAGAAAATTCTTTTTATAATCTTTTTTTATCTGATTAATAAGTTCATCCAAATATTTGTTATAATCATCCACCACAGATTTTATTATAATTTTGTCTTTTGGCAGATAAGCTTTTCCTTCTCGTTCTTTAGAACTGTACACAATAAACTTTGCTTCATCATAATTTGAAGCATGATAAACTGACTCACCGTCAGTAGTTATAATTTCAAATCGTCCAAAAAATTCTTGTCCTATAATTAAAGTTTTTACGGGTATTGGAATAATATCAAGCCGGGTTTGATCAATAAAGTCGAAAGGGAAATGTTTAATTCCTGAAGATTGAATTTTATTTATCCAGTATTCAACAAACAATTTATCGTTCAATTGCTGCCGCTGTTAACAATAAAATCTTTAATGATCTTTGTTAGCTGATCAATATTAGAATATTTCTGCACGTGTAATTGAGGATTAGTACAACCTGTTATCATCGAAGAAATTTGTCCGGCTTGATCATGATAAACTGCAAGCACCGGCATTTTTTTAGTAAACAAAGCATATGATATTTCAAATCCAACACCTAAACTTGGACCTGAAACTTCAGCAATTACAATTTTACTTCCATCAATCCATTTAATATCACGTGTATAAATTTGCTTGTCACTTAAAAGAATTGTTGAACTAAACTTGCTGCTCTTTTCCGATAGGGCAGTATGTCCCATTGACTCAACAATTCTTACAATCTCAGAATAATTTTCCTGGTACGTAGTGTTACCTTTAATCGGTCCGGCGCAATATATAATCATCTTATTGATCTAAAATATTTTTATAATGTTGTTCGTACATTGGAACAATAATTGATTTATCAAATTTATTTAAAGTTCTGCTTCGTGCGTTTTGAGAAAATATTTCGTATTTCTTGTCGTTAGTTAAAAGATCGAGAGTGTACTTTGCCATTCTATCCACATCTCCAATCTCAGAAATAAATCCGCATTCATTATGTTTTACTAATTCAGGTAAACCTCCAACGCTTGAGCTTATTACTGGTAAACCACAAGCCATAGCCTCCAGTGCAGCCAATCCAAAACTTTCTGATTGGGAAGGAATTAAAAAAATATCTGAAGAACTTAAAATTTCTACAATGCCATCCTGCTTACCAAGAAATTTAACACTCTCAGTCAGGTTTAATTCTCTTGTTAATCTTTCACATTCCGATCTATCCGGGCCATCTCCAACAAGTAATAGTTTTGATGGCACCTCTTTTTGCACAATATTAAAAACTCTGATTGCATCTGTGACACGCTTAACGGGGCGAAAGTTAGATGTATGAACCAGAATTTTTTCTCCATTTGGTGCAATGTGCTTTCTAAAAGCGCAATCATTTATTGAGACTTTTTTAAATACTTCGGTATCAACAAAATTGGGAATTACATTTATTTCTTTTTCAATTGAATAATTTGTAATCGTTTTTTCCTTAAGAAATCTGGAAACTGCAGTTACACCATCGCTCTGTTCAATACTAAACTTAACGAGAGGTAAAAATGAAGGCTCCAACCCGACAAGTGTTATATCAGTGCCGTGCAGGGTTGTTGTTATTTTAAGTTTTTTATTTTTAACAATTTGTTTTGCAAGATAAGCGGATGTAGCATGGGGAATTGCATAATGAACGTGAAGCAAATCTAAATTTTCAAATTCGGCTATCTCAATCATTTTACTTGCCAGTGATAAACTATAAAGAGGAAATTCAAACACCGGATAAGTGCTCGTTTCAACTTCATGAAAAAATATATTTTCTACATATTTAGTAAGCCTAAAGGGCAGCGCGTAACTGATAAAGTGAACCTCATGTCCGCGTAAAGCTAATTCTTTGCCAAGCTCTGTTGCAATTACACCACTTCCGCCGTAAGTAGGATAACAAGTTATTCCGATCTTCATAATATTTTTTTTACCAGATTTATTTTCAAATATATATCAATTTAATTGAATAATGAATTTCGTATATCACATATTTAACCAAATTGATTTAGATAGTATTAAAATCAATAGTAATTTTAGGTAGTTAAAGATTAGGATAATGAAACTACTTGTAATAGGACATTCAGTTTTAGATTTTATCAGATCAGGAGCCACTGAGAGAATAAGTGCCGGTGGAATCCATTACTCTATCTCAGCAATCAATAAAATAAAAGCCAGTAGTGATGATATTATTCTTATCTCTCAGTTTGATGATGAAACATTTGTTTATTTCAAAAAAGAGTTTGATAAAATAAATAAAGATTTCCTTCTGAAAGTGGATAAAATACCGAGAGTATATTTAAGTACAGATCAAGAAAATGAACGTCAAGAGAAATATGAAAATATTAATTCTAATCTTACAATAGACCACTCACGATTAAATGATTTTGATGGCATCTTAATAAATATGATAACCGGATTTGATGTTACTCTTAATCAATTAAAAGATATCCGCAGCAAATATTCCGGTTTAATATTTATTGATATACATACTTTGTCACGCGGATTGAATGAAGATTTCAAAAGAGAGTTTAGGCTAATACCAGATTTTAAGGACTGGGCCGAATGTCTGGATATTATTCAAGTCAATCAAACTGAATTGTTTACGCTTTCTATCAAAAAAAGTGAATTAGATATTGTTGAAGAAATACTTTTACTTGGTGTAAAAGTTATTTGCGTAACTAAAGGAAAATTCGGAGCAAAAGTTTACTATGAAAATCAGAATGAAATTGCTTCTTACTTTATAGCTGCAAAAAAAATCAATAATCCTAATGTAATTGGATGCGGCGATATCTTTGGGGCATCTTTCTTTTATAGTTATATTAGAAATAAAAATACTATGGAATCATTAATAAACGCTGTTAAAAATGCAGAACTATTCGTTGAAAATAAATTGTTATAAATAATATGACCGCAATTGAGCTTATAAAAAGAAGAATACTTGTTGTTGGTGCAAATGGGATGCTCGGGCAGCGCGTAATTGAGTTTTACTCACCATTAAATGATGTTGAGCTGCTCGCTACTTCAGTTGAGGATAAGTTTGTATTTGATGGACTTGACTATATTCAAAGTGATATTTCAAACCGCAGTGAGATAAAAAAAATTGTAAAAGATTTTTGTCCGGATTTTATTATTAATGCCGCCGCATTTACCAATGTTGATTTAAGTGAAACAGAAAGAGAACTGGCATGGAAAATAAATGTTAAAGGTGTGGAGTATCTTTCAGAATCTGCAAGAGTTCTGGATTCCCATCTTATACACATTTCAACAGATTATATTTTTGATGGTAAAAACGGACCTTATTCTGAAAACGATATTCCAAATCCCCTGGGCTATTATGCCAGGACAAAATTAGCAAGTGAAAATGTTTTAAAGATAAGCGGAATTAAATACACAATCTTAAGAACTAATGTTTTGTACGGTACAGCAAAATATAGTCGTCCGGACTTTGTAAAATGGGTAGTGGATTCTTTACGAGCAAAAAAGGAAATAAGAATTGTTAATGATCAAATAAATAATCCAACTTTTATTGATGATCTTGTTCAAGGTATTAATAAAATTGTCGAATTTCACAAAGAGGGCATATACAATATTGGAGGAAATGAATTTCTATCGCGATATGATTTTACTATTATGATCGCTGAATTCTTTGATCTCGATAAATCGTTGATAACTAAAATAAAAACAGAAGAACTAAATCAACCAGCAAGGCGACCACTAAAATCCGGACTTATCACAATTAAAGCCCAAAGTGAACTTGGTTATAAACCTCATACAATTATTCAAACCTTAGAATTAATGAAAAAAGAACTTGGATTATGAAATTGGTTATTTATTTTATTTACAAGTGCTGATATACATTTATGATAAATAAATATGACTCATTTATATTCGATCTTGACGGAACAATTTATCGCGGTGATAATATTATTCCCAATGCTGATAAGGCAATAAACACATTAAAAGAACTTGGTAAAGTAACAATTTTTATTTCCAACAAAACAACAGGAACGATAAAAGAATATTATACATTTCTTAAATCTTACGGTTTAAATATTGATGAATCAGAAATTCTTAATTCAACTTATGTTTTAAAAAATTATTTAAAGGATAATTATCCATACAAAACATTCTATGCAATTGGCGAGGAGATATTTATCAAAGAAATATCCGAAACCGGATTAAACTATTCCGAAGATCCCACAAAGATTGATTTGCTTTTAGTTACTCTTGATCGCACACTTAATTATAAGAAATTAGAGATTGCCGCCAATGCTTTAGAAAACGGAGCAAGATTTTTTGCTGCCAATATTGATGACACCTGTCCGGTTGATGGTGGTGAAGTGCTGGATGCAGGTTCAACAATATCAGCGTTAGAAAAACGCTCGCACAGAAAACTTGAATTAAATTTCGGAAAGCCTTCAAAGTTTATGATGGATGAAATTATGAAGCGGCTTAGTCCTAATAAATTAAAAACTCTTCTGATAGGCGATAGACTTGAAACAGATATTGCAATGGGAAACAAGTTCGGGATTGATACTGCCTTAGTTTCTACGGGAGTGAAGCATTACATAAATGGTAATACGGAAATTAAGCCAACTTACTATTTAAATTCAGTTTTCGATCTTATAAAAAAATAACCAGCCTTTATTAATCTTAAAGTTTCTTATGAATGTTACCTGCATCATTATTAACTTTACGCAGTAATTAATTTTGCCCACGTAGCTCAGGGGATAGAGCGACGGTTTCCTAAACCGCAGGTCGCAGGTTCGATTCCTGCCGTGGGTACATTCATTTTAGAAATTATTCCCATTCCCATTTATCAGGATTCCAATTATTCTTTGTCTTAGAATCCAAAACTGGTTGGATAAATAATTGGATTTGCAAAACAATCTCGGAAAATGTTCTATTGTTTTCTAATTTGTTTCTATCAAGAAATGCTTTCCAAAGATTCTGAAACCTATCATTCTTTTTGAATTGATCTTCAAAGATTGTTTTACTTAATGCCAAATCAGTTGATCGGTGGTTGAATGTTGTTGTAATTGCCTGAACTAACGATTCTTTTTTGAAATTATAATGTTCAGCAAAAAACAGAATATCATAAAAATCTTTCATCCTACTTGTTTGCAACTGAAGTGATACAATCGCCTCAAACTTTTCAGCAATTGCGGTTTCGATAGAATAAACTTTAATTTTGGTGCAGGAAAATCAAGTATGGTTGGAAACTCAATATCTACTGGGCCAGCGGTAATTTTATCTCCAAATCCAATATCAAGTTGTATCCTTTCTCTGGAATTTTCTAGAAATGCATAGAACTTAACTCTAACACCTCTATAATCGCCATCTTCGGTTATGTTCTCAGCTTCTACTGAATCAGAATCAAATCTCAATCCATCATCATAATTAATATTCAGAATTTCTTTTATTACTTCAACTATATCATCTATTTCATTCGGAATTTTCGAACCAAGAAAGTCAATATCCCTTGTTGGTCGATTCCTGCTTATATCATGAGCAATAAAAAGCAATGCACCTTTAAGTATAAGATTGTTTGAGTACAATGATTCTGAGAGTCGATATAGAAAACGTTCTTGAACATACTGGCGAACAATACTTTGAAATTCTTTTCCCGATTGAATCGAAATATTTCTCAGCTTTTCTTTTACTGAAGCAGAAATATTTTTTATTTCTTTTTTGTCTTTCACTAAAGGATTGCTTTTATCATTGGTTCAATTTTCTTTTTCACTCCACAAACTTCAGCATATTCAAGTAGCTTTGGAATATTTCTTTCTTTTCGATTCTGCAGATATGTTTTGAGTGATTCAACCGCAACATCTTCTCCAATTTTTCTTATGTACCTAAAAAGATCACCAATAGTTTTTTCTTTGTTATAGATTCTTACAATTCCACTTTTTGTTTTTATAGTTTCAATTCCTGGCGAGTAATAACTATCTGCAAAGTAATAAACTTTTATTGGCGGATATTTCATTTCAAATTTATCCGTGTTATTTGGAACTGCAACGTAAATTTCCGATGGACTAAATGTTGTTAGCTCATAATAACTTGCTGCTGAAAGCATGCAAATAACTGCCCGTTTATTAGCATGACAGACTTCGACAAAACTTTCATGCTCGTCATGATCATAATTTACTAGTTTATATAGACCCGGTTTTATTTTTTCTATTATGCCAAGCTCCACAGCATTTGCAATTCGTCTCGTATGAATATTAGCTTTCTTCAGCTCAACCATATGAGCATAACCTTTATTTTTTTCAAATATTTTAATTATTTCATTCATCTTATAAGTATTGGTTCTTTTACAAGGTAAATATAACAAATCTACCTTGAAATCGAACCAGAGTAAGGAAACTATTTGCTGGCGAGTTTGAATCATTTCTTAGGCAAATAAAGCAACCCACATAAGAATCGATTCATTAAAGAATACTGACGAAGTTAAATGATAACTTTTTAATTGAAATATTCATCATGATAAGAACGAGCAATAAGAAAACTTTTACCGTCTTCAGAAAAACAAGGCTCTCCAAAATATATTTTTGAACTTTCATTAAGGAAATAATTCTTGGATTGACTTGTCTCTAAATTTATTAGCTCTAAATAATTACCATGATTTACTAAGACCATTTTAAAATCTGGAGAAAATTTATAATCTCTAGATGTTGTTCCGGACCATAATAAATTCATATCCTTTGTTACGAGGTCTAATCTATAAATATTGCTTTCATTAGCTGAATAATACACCTTCATATCGTTTGATAACGAAGGTCCATTAAAAGTATCTACATTTTCAACAAGTATTGTATCTTGTATTGAGGAATTAAACATATCATATATATAAAAGATGGTACCTTTTGATGTGGAGGAACTCCAAGAGTAACTGAAAACAGCATATCGTTCATCTTGGGAAAATCCTATTGGTGATTTATTACTATCAAGGAAAACAAAGTTGTTTCCAAAGAGTTCTATAATAGAAATTCCATAATATTTTAAGTTGCCTTTCTCATCAGAAACAAATTCGGAATACATTAGTTTGCTATCATTGTTAAAAAAAATTCCTTCTGATTCCCACCTCAAAGGAGAATTAGTTACATTAACACTGCCACCAGTAATTGTTGAAGCAAGATATAGATCGTTATTATGATTACCTCCATTTGCAGAAAAAGAAACATAGTGCCCATTTTTTGATAAATACATTTTTTTGTAAAGATGCAATGATGAACCAGGCATATCTGAAATATATTTATTTTCGGTAGTAATTAGATCTAAAGAATAAATTTTATCAACATCTCTATAGAGGATTTTATTGGTGTTAGGAATGAACATTGGATTTTCACCATCAATGATCTTAGTAGTTCTATCGTTCTCAATATTAACTAAATAAACTGATGTACTGTCAATTACAACTTGATTGTAATTTTCTGAATCACTTAAATCACAGGCTGGCAGCAAATAAAGTAATAAAAGGATGCTTCCGATCTTAAGAGTTTGAGTCATTTTATTTTTGGAATATTTTATTGATGATAACATTTAAAATCTTTCTTTAACCAACTCCATAATCTTAATTCCTGCAGCAGGAATTTTTGTGCCTGATTAACCCAAACTCCGAGGTTTTTCTAAACCTCGGAGGTTTAATTCTTTTGAACCATTAAAAATCATAAACCACTTTAATTTTTTTATTCATTAAAAATTTAATCATACTTTCTCTTGAATGAAAGAAGGATTCTACGTACTTAGCATCTGTTAAATTTCCTTTACGTAAACCAATTAAATCTTTTGCATTAGAAAATTCCCAGTCGCAAATATTATCTACTAAATGTGTCTTTACCGGGTTCTCAAGTATGTATTTAATTATCCACACAAAATAAGTTTCATCTTCAAGGTGCTTATTCTTTGTTTTACTTTCAAATAAAGTCCCACTGTGTTCATATTTATGGTTGATAGATTTAACGTAAGAGTTGAGTAATGATGATATGAACAATGTAATTGAAAATTCATCTGTTGTTTGTTTTAAGAAAATATGAAAGTGGTTAGGCATTAGACAATAAGATAAAATTTTTATTTTGTACTTATTGGAATAGAATTTCATTCTTCTTAAAAAGTAAAGATAATTTTCTCTTTCATAGAATATCAAAGATTTATTGGCACCTCTGTTGTAAAGATGATGATATGTGTTTTTGTAGAAGTTTCGTTCTTTATTCATAGTAAAAATATTAATATACTTTTTACCAAACCTCCGAGGTTTAGGAAAACCTCGGAGGTTTATTTAGAATCTTTCTTTAACCAACTCCATAATCTTAATTCCTGCAGCAGGAATTTTTGTACCGGGACCAAAGATTGCAGAAGCACCGTGCTCATAAAGAAAATCATAATCCTGTGCAGGAATAACTCCACCGCAAATAACAATTATATCATCTCTGCCAAGTTTCTTCAGTTCTTCAATAAGTTGCGGCAATAGTGTTTTGTGTCCTGCTGCAAGTGAACTCATTCCAACAACATGAACATCATTTTCTACAGCTTGTTGCGCGGTTTCTTCGGGGGTTTGAAATAATGGACCAACATCAACATCAAATCCCATATCGGCATAAGCTGTTGCTACAACTTTTGCACCGCGATCGTGTCCATCCTGTCCCATCTTTGCAATCATAATTCTTGGTCTGCGTCCTTCTTCTTTTGCAAATTCATCTGTCATCTTTCGAACTTGCTCAAACAGTTCGTCATCCTTTGCGTATTCACTGCTGTAAACTCCTGATATTGTTCTTGTCACGGCTTTGTACCTTCCGCTTACTTTTTCAATTGCTGATGAAATTTCTCCAAGTGTTGCTCGCGCTCTTGCTGCAACAATTGAAAGCTCAAGTAAATTTCCTACACCAGTTTCTGCACATTTTGTAAGTGCATCAAGTGCTTGCTTAACATCTTCATCATTTCTGTTTTGCTTTACGGATTGCAATCTTTTTATTTGTGATATTCTAACTGCTGTGTTATCAACTTCCAAAATTTCAATTGGATCTTCTTTATCCAATCTATGTTTGTTAACTCCAACTATTGTTTCTCTACCTGAATCAATTCTAGCTTGTCTTCTTGCAGATGCTTCCTCAATTCGCATCTTTGGAATTCCGGCTTCAATTGCTTTTGTCATTCCGCCATAAGATTCAACTTCAAGAATATGTTCCCAGCCTTTTTTAAGAAGTGCATCAGTTAGTGCCTCAACATAATAAGAACCTCCCCAGGGATCAATAACTTTGGTTATGTAAGTTTCATCCTGCAAATAAAGCTGAGTGTTACGTGCAATACGTGCAGAAAAATCTGTAGGAAGTGCAATTGCTTCATCTAAAGAATTTGTGTGAAGTGATTGTGTGTGTCCAAGTGCAGCAGCCATTCCTTCAATACAAGTACGAACAATATTGTTGTAAGGATCTTGCTCAGATAAACTCCACCCGGAAGTTTGTGAGTGAGTTCTTAACGACATTGATTTAGGATTTTTAGGATTAAACTGTTTAATCATCTTTGCCCAGATCAATCTTGCTGCACGCATCTTTGCAACTTCCATAAAATAATTCATTCCCTGCGCCCAGAAGAATGAAAGTCGTGGTGCAAATTCATCGATGTCCATTCCAGCTTTTATTCCGGTGCGGACATATTCCAATCCATCTGCAAGAGTGTATGCCATTTCAAGATCGGCAGTAGCTCCAGCTTCCTGCATATGATAACCGGAAATAGAAATGCTGTTAAACTTAGGCATGTTCTTAGCTGTGAACATAAAAATATCAGCAATGATTCGCATAGAAACTTCTGGAGGATAAATGTAAGTGTTGCGAACCATGTACTCCTTTAAAATATCATTCTGAATTGTTCCGGTAAGCTGTTCGTGTTTTACCCCTTGTTCTTCGGCAGTTACAATATAAAATGCAAGCACAGGAAGAACAGCTCCGTTCATCGTCATTGAGACAGACATTTTGTCAAGTGGAATCTGATCAAAAAGAATTTTCATATCAGCAATTGAATCAATTGCAACTCCAGCTTTACCAACATCACCAACAACTCTTGGATGATCAGAATCGTAACCACGATGTGTTGCAAGATCGAATGCAACCGATAATCCCATTTGTCCGGCAGCAAGATTTCTTCGATAAAAAGCATTGCTTTCTTCAGCGGTAGAAAATCCGGCGTATTGTCTTACAGTCCAAGGACGTTGAACATACATTGTTGAATATGGGCCTCTCAAGAAAGGAGGAATTCCAGATAGATAATCAACGTGATCTAGATTTTGTAAATCATCTTTTGTGTAAAGAGGTTTAACAGGAATCTTTTCCATCGTTTCCCAGATAAAATCTTCAATAGATTTTCCGGTTTCCTGTTTAAACTTTTCTTCCCACTCTTTTTTAGAGATTTGTTTAGTTGATAAATCAAGTTTTATGTTTTTGAAATTTGGTTTCATTTATACTCCATTAAGAATGTTAAATGCTCAAGGTTCAATTTTCAATGTTTAGACAAATTGGATTGAGCTGTTTTAACAATCGCAGTAATAATTCTAATTAGTTCATCAATTTTGTTTAAATAATTTTTGTAGTCATATTCTACAAGTTTGCTTTTATTCAGCAATCGTAACCAATAACGAGTTTCTCTTGCTTCTTTTGAAGCAATTGACATCTTAGTTGCAAAATCTTTTTTAGATTGTGCTGCTGTTGCTTCTTCAACATTAGCTCCAATGCTTGTTCCTGATCTTAAAAGTTGTTTGGAAATAACAAATTCATTTTTACTTTTAAGAATTTTATACAATTCAATAATCTCAAGTGCAAAACCAAAAGACTTATTTAATACAACATTATCTTTATCGTAATTATCATTCATTCTTTATTCATCCACTGAAAATTGAGCATTTAACCTTGAACATTCTCTAAGCTATAGCTCCAATTTTATTCAACAAGGTACGCAAAATTAAGTAAGCATCTGCACCGAGATAAATAAAATCATCCAACCCAGATTTTTTATGTTCTTCAATCTGATCTTTCGGATAACCTGCAAGAATTACTTTTATATCTTTTGATTTTTCTTTAATTCCCTTTACAATTGATGGAACAAGTTCAGGGTAAGTATCATCAGTTGAGCAAATAACTACAGCCTGAGCTTTTGAATCTAGTGCTGACTTAACTGCTTCATCTGTGGTTGCAAATCCATTTGGGTAAACGATTTCAAATCCACCAACTTCAAAAAAAGCACGGGAGAAATCTGCTCTGCCCTTAAATTGTTTAAGTGGACCCATCGTTGCAAGAAATACTTTTGGTTTGCTTCCGGTTTTCTTTTTATAATTTTCTGAAGCAATACGCAATTCTTCAAACATTTCAGATAAGCGAAATTGTTCTAATGGTGTAACTGAAATTCCTTTTTCTGCAGAAGCACGAATTGATTTCGAAACTTCACCGAGTGAAGCGCCTTCAAGAAAAGCATCAACAGCATTATCAATTATATCATAAGATTTTGTATCAGCAATATTCTGAAGTTTCTCTAAGATGCTAGAATGTTTTTTGTTATCGCCGTTAACTCTGTATTTCTGAATGTATTCAACACGTTTTTTGTAAATCCCATTTAGATCAGGTTTAGCGATCTCCATCATTTCTTCCTTTGGATTTGCATACATATTTGTTCCAACAAGAACAGATTTACGTTTTGCAAAATCCTTTTTCTTTGCTTCAGCAATTTTAGCAATTTCATCCCGCACAAATCCTGATTGAATTGCTTTTAACATTCCACCTTTTTCTTCAATTGACTGAAATAATTTCCAAGCAGCATTTGCAACATCATCAGTCAACTTTTCAACAAAGAAAGATCCACCTGCAGGATCAATAACCTGATCGAGGTGCGATTCTTCTTTTAAAATAATCTGTGTATTCCTTGCAAGTCTTCTTGCAAAATCATCAGCTTGATTAAACGATTCATCATAAGCATTTGTTTGGAGCGAATCTACTCCGCCGACTATTGCTGAGAAGGCTTCAGTTGTTGTGCGAAGTGAGTTTACAAACGGATCAAAAAATGTTTGATTGAACTTAGAAGTTCTGCAATGAATAAACATTTTCCTGTTTTCTTCAGCAACGCCATAAGCTTCAAGAATTGTACTCCACAACATTCTTGCTGCACGAAGTTTTGCAACTTCCATGAAATAAAATGAGCCGACTCCAAATGTGAATTTAATTCTCTTGGCAGCATCATCAGTTTTTAATCCGCGAGAAATCATTTCATCCAAATATTCAACAGCAGTTGCAAGTGTAAATGCTAATTCCTGAACAGCATTTGCGCCAGCATTATTAAAAGGTAAACCGCTAACTCCAATAGTTTTTATAGCTGAATTTGATTTGATAATCAACTCAGTTGCAAGTTTCATTTCATCAAAAATTTGATTTAATGAAATTGGCAAATTACCTTTAGTTAATAAATACTCATAAGGATCAGAAGTAATTGATCCTTTTATATTCATCAAACTGGTTCTTGTTTCATTTGCATAAGCTGTAAAAAGCAGAGTAATTGGCAGTGCTGAAAATCCACCAGAAATGTTTATAGGCTGATTTGTCAAATCAATTTCTTTAAACAACACTTGCATTTTTCTAACACCGGAAATCGATAAACCATCTTTACCAACTTCTCCTGCTTTAGATTGATCAGCATCAATTCCAAATTGTGTTGGATTATCCAAAACGATATTTATTGAATTCAATCCTCGCTTAAGATCTGAGCATAATGCTTCATTTAAATCTTCCGGCAGAGCTTGATTGTACTCTTGTCCAATTTCCCACTCGTGTCCAATAAATCCGGATGCGGAATTACCACGAAGCAAATTTTCAAAGCCTGGAAAATTATTTATCTGCGGAAGATCTTTAATATCGTTTGATGTGTAAAGCGGTTGAAGATTTATTTCTTCATAAGTTTTTGTGATAAGTTTTTTATCGAATGATTCACCTTTAAGATCTTTTTCAACTTGTTGTTTCCAGTCATCAAAGGATGGAATCGGAAAGTCTTTTTTTAGATCAGGTTTATCACCAAGTTTAATTTCATTAGGCATAAATGAGCTCCAGAATTCGTAAAATTATCTCATCAAAATTACAAAAATATAATTGAATTCTTTGAGGTTTAATAAATCTAAATTCACCTTTCAGATAATTATGAATCATCGAAGCCTTTCAAAAAGGTATTTTTCTAAAAAAAAATTTTGTCTTTTTGTAATGAAGTTTTATTTTCCAATAACTAATCCAATTAAATAAAATCTGGCTTCAAAAATGAAGAAACGGCTTCATTTAAATATTTTTCTAATGCTGACTATATTTTTTATATATCTGAATTTCGGATTTACTCAGATAAGGGATTTTCGTACATCAAGCCTTAGCATAGATAATGGATTATCTCAAAATCAGGTGCTATGTATTTACGAAGACAGTAAAGGGTTGTTATGGATTGGGACTCAGGATGGCTTAAATCTGTATGATGGTTACACGTTTAAAATATTCAGACACGAACCTGGAAATGAAAACAGTCTTTTAGATTATGCTGTGAATGCGGTTTGCGAAACAGAGCCTGGCATATTTTGGATAGGCACGAGATCAGGACTTAGCAGATTTGATCTAAGTGCAGGCAGATTCATACATTATAAACACAATCCGGATTCTGCTAACTCGCTGGTTGATAATTATGTTTGGGCAATTCTTAAAGATACTGAAGGCAGCTTGTGGATAGGGACACGGATTGGCTTAAGTGTATTTAATCCAGTGACAGAAACATTTATCAATTTTACGTATAATCCTTCTGAAAATAATTCCATTAGCCACAATTTTATCCTTTCTCTGGTTGAAGATAATAATAAAAATATTTGGATTGGAGGTCGGGGCGGATTAGACAGGTATGATCTTAAACAAAAAAAATTTTTCAATTATAAGTTATTTCCTCAAAAGCCCAAGGACATTTCATTGAATGGAATAATGAGTCTGTGTCTTGAAAAAAATATTCTTTGGATTGGATCTTATTCAGGAATGTATTCTGTAAACCTTAATAACCTTAAAGAAGAAAAAATATCTATTAAAAAACATTCACTGATTGAAAATGGCAAACAAAATGATCAAAGCAAATTAAATGAGCATTTACAGATTTCAGTTAGATGGATTACTGCCGGAAGCGATAATACAATTTGGGCGGGTACTTATGGAACAGGACTTATCAGATATAGAACTGATACAGGGAAAATAAATCTTTATACAAGATCTGATAAAGCCGAAAGCATAAGCGAAGATTATATAAGTTCGTTACTTGAAGATAAACATGGAGTTTTATGGATCGGAACATCCGCTTCGGGTTTAAATAAATTCAACCGATCTTCAGAAAAGTTTCAAACGTTAATCATTCCGGACATGAGTAGAAACGAAAAATCAGGAATCAGTTCAATACTTGAAGATAGATCGGGAAATATGTGGGTTGGAACACTTACAGGAGACATTGTAAAAGTTACAAATCAATATTCCGATAATGCGGTGTTAAGATATTATAATACTGACAAATATCTAAAAACATATTTTAGTCCGATAGAAATCAGAACTTTTTATGAAGACAAAAATGGGAACATTTGGATTGGTTCATTCGGCAAAGGAATATATGTTATTGATCCCGTTACAGATAAAATTAAAAGAATTACGAACGAAAGGAATGATATTAAGACAATTGCCAGTGATTTTATTCATTGTATTTTTGAATCTGCAGATGGTACTATTTGGATTGGGACTGGTGCCGGAGGTCTTAATAAATTTAATCCTGTTGATAATTCATTTACGCATTACAGACATGATCCAAATAGTAGTAAATCCATTTCATCGGATGAAGCAACAGCCATTTGTGAAGATAAGAACGGGATTCTCTGGGTAGGCACTTCAGTTGGTGGATTAAATCGATTTGACCGTAGGACCGGAGTTTTTGAACATTTTATTCACGATGTTACAGATAAAAAATCAATCAGTAGCAACAGAATTCTCTGTTTATTTGTTGATAAAAAATCAAACTTATGGATTGGAACTTTTGGCGGCGGATTAAACAGATGGATCCCGGGTAATAATTCCTTCGAATACTATTCCATAAGAGACGGATTACCGAGTAATATTATTAATTATATAACTGAAGATGCAGCGGGAAATTTATGGATAACTACAGATAAGGGGTTAAGTGTTTTTAATGTCGAATCAAAATCATTTAAAAATTATGATAAAAATGATGGACTACAGGGGAATGAATTTCTTCACAATGCCGGATATGCAAGTAAGCTGAACCATAATATCTATATTGGCGGAGTTAGTGGATTGAACATTTTTAATCCTGAAGATCTGATTACGAATACACGGGAGCCTAATGTTATTTTTACAGATTTCAAAATTTACAACAAATCAGTACAGCCTGGTGAAGAATCAGCATTGAAAAAAAATATTATATATGCCGATGTCATTAATTTATCTTACGATGAAAACTTCATTACCTTCGAGTTTGCTTCGCTGGATTTCAACAATCCGGAAAAAAATCAATACGCATTTAAGATGGAAGGATTTAACCAAGATTGGATTTATTCTGGAAATCAGAGGTTTGCAACTTTTACAAATCTTGATCCCGGTGAGTATATTTTTCATGTAAAAGCTGCTAATAGCGATGGGCGCTGGAATGAAGCTGGAGTTTCAATAACAGTGATTTTGCATCCTCCGTGGTGGCAAACCTGGTGGGCATATATTTTATATACAGTTTTTATTGTTTCAATTTTATATTCATTCCGGCAATACGAAATGAAACGGGTTCAGCTTAGAAATGAACTTCAGCGTAAAGATTTTGAAGCAAAAAAACTTCAGGAAGTTGATCAATTAAAATCTCACTTTTTTGCTAACATATCTCACGAGTTTAGAACACCATTAACTTTGATACTGGGTCTTCTTCAAAAATTTGAAAGTAAAACAGTAGATAAAATAGAAATAGAAGATTATGGAATTATGAAAAGAAATGCCCGCAGATTATTACAATTGATCAATCAACTTCTTGAACTTTCAAAAATTGAAGCCGGAAAATCTAAACTAAATGTTTCTGAAAATGATATTGTAGAATTCGTAAAGAGAATTTTTGTATCATTTGCTTCTTATGCCGATCAAAAGAATATCAAACTTTTATTTAATGAAAAGAATATTACCGAAAAAACAGATGTGCACATTAATTTGTTCTTTGATAATGACAAAATGGAAAAAATCATTTCTAACCTGATTTCCAATGCCGTTAAATACACTCCAACAGGAAATGAAATCGAAGTAAAAGTGTCATCCCAAAATGATATTGTAGAAATAAAAGTAATAAACACCGGAGTAACGATTTCACAAGCCGATCTGGTTCATTTGTTTGATCGATATTACAAAGTTCACAAAGCAGAAAGCGGAATGTTTGAAGGAACGGGAATTGGACTAGCCCTGGTAAAAGAACTTGTAGAAATGCACAAAGGCACAATAACAGTTTCAAGTGAATATGATGTTACCGAGTTTAATGTTAAAGTGCCATCAGGTAAAGATCATTTCAAAGAAGACGAAATTAACTCAATACCAGAATATGATGAGTTACAAGAAGAAAATAATTTATTCTATTTAAATGAAGAATCCACTGAAAACATAAATCCTCAATTGTTAACTCCGGAAACAGAAAAAGATATAATTCTTGTAGTTGAAGATCACAGCGATCTTAGAAAATACATAAAAAATACTCTATCAACTGAATATCAGATATTTGAATCAGCAAATGGAAAGAATGGTTTTGATCAAGCGGCTGAAATAATTCCTGATTTAATTATAAGCGATGTAATGATGCCTGAAATAGATGGTTATACTCTATGCAAGAAAATTAAAACCAATGTAAAAACAAATCACATTCCTGTTATACTTCTAACAGCAAAGGCATCAACTGAAGATAAGCTTGAAGGACTTGAACTTGGCGCTGATGATTATCTCATTAAACCGTTTAATCCTGATGAACTTAAATTGCGTGTAAGAAACCTTATAAAAACTCGGGAGGAATTACGAAAAAAATTCACATCAGAAATGGTGTTCAAACCTACGGATGTTGTTGTTCCTTCTTCACAGGTTCAGTTTATGGAAAAATTAAAAGACATAATCGAAAGTAATCTTGAAGATGAAAGTTTTGGTGTTGATAAGCTTTCCGATGAAATGGGAATGAGCCGTTCACAATTGCACAGAAAACTTAAAGCAATAACTAATCAATCAACAACCGAATTTATTAGAAATTTCCGTTTACAACGCGCCTCACAATTAATTTTACAGGCTGCAGGATCAATGTCTGAAATAGCATACAAAGTTGGATTTAATAGTCAGGCATATTTTAATAAATCATTTCAGGAATTGTTTGGATGCTCACCATCACAATACAAAAAGGATGGCAAAGGAAAACTATAATCAGGAAGTAATAAAACATTTTAAAAATTAATAAAATAAAAGAGAGAACTAATGAATAACACTAATAAGTACGAAACACTTGATCCTGAGAACTGGGATAAACTTAAAACACTTGCACATCAGATGATTGAAGACTCGTTTAATTATATTCAAACAATTGAGGAAAGACCCGTCTGGCAGCAGTATCCTGCCGAAGTAAGAAACCATTTTAGCTCTAAAGCACCATTGGAACCGAATAGCATTGAAAATGCATACAAAGAATTTGTTGATAAAATTCTTCCGTATCCTATGGGGAATATTCATCCAAGATTTTGGGCATGGTATATGGGTAATGGAACTGTACAAGGAGCTCTGGCAGAATTTCTTGCTTCTATAATGAACTCAAATCTTGGCGGTGGTAATCACGTTGCTGTTCTTGTTGAGGAACAGGTAATTAATTGGATGAAGGAAATCATTGGATTACCATCGGATTCAAGTGGCTTGCTGGTAAGTGGTGCATCAATGGCTAATCTTGTTGGACTAACTGTTGCAAGAAATACAAAAGCAGGATTTAATATTAGAGAAGAAGGTTTACAAAATGCTCCACATAAATTGATTGTTTATTCTTCATCAGAAGTTCACAGTTCAAATCAAAAGGCTATTGAACTGCTTGGATTGGGTAAGAATTCTTTCAGATTGATTCCGGTAAATGATGATTACTCTATTAATATTAACACACTGTCCCAGGCTATCAAAGAAGATCGCAAAGAAGGATATAAACCGATTTGTGTAATTGGAAATGCAGGCACAATAAATACCGGGGCAATAGATGATTTGAATGCAATTGCTGATTTATGTGAACAAGAAAATTTATGGTTACATGTTGATGGAGCAATCGGGGCTATCGCAATGTTATCCGATAAAGTTAAACCACTTTTATCAGGAATTGAAAGAGCCGATTCAGTTGCATCAGATCTTCACAAATGGATGCACATTCCATTTGAAGCCGGTTGCATTCTTGTGAAAAATAATGAAGACCATCGTAATACTTTTTCATTGACACCTGAATATCTTACTCATGAAACAAGAGGATTGCCCGGAGGTCACCTATGGTTTTCTGATTATGGCATTCAGTTATCGCGCCAATTTCGTGCACTTAAAGTTTGGATGTCTGTTAAAGAACATGGATTAAAACGGTTTGGAAGAATGATTGACCGCAACATCGAACAGGCAAATTATTTTGCTGATCTTGTAAAGAAGGATTCGGAAATGGAATTAGTCGCACCAGTTGGATTAGATATTGTTTGTTTTCGATTTAATCCGGGAGGACTTAATGACGAAGCATTGAATAAATTAAATAAAGAAATTCTGATGCAATTGCATGAACGAGGAATTGCTGTGCCGTCATATACAACTTTAAATGGACGCTATTGTTTGCGAATTGCAATTGCAAACCACAGAAGCAAATTTGAGGATTTTGATCTGCTTGCAAGGGAAGTGGTCCGAATAGGTAGAGAGGTACATTAAATTTTCAAGAATAAAAATTTATAAAGGATTTTAATAATCATTTAAATTGTGGAAAGAATATCAGGGCAAAGAAATGAAAACATTTACTGTCATCTGGTCTTTTGAAATTAATCCAGGTTGTGAAAATGAGTTTGAAAAATTGTATGGATCTGAAGGTGATTGGGTGAAATTGTTCAAGACAAATACAAATTACATAAAGACAGAGCTTCATAAAGATATTGACAATCCGGCTCGATACATTACGATTGATTATTGGAAATCAAAAGACGCGTACTAAAATTTTAAAGAGAAGGAAAAGGCTAATGTAATAAAAATAGATAGACTCGGTGAAAAACTAACAATAGCTGAAAATTACATCGGTAAATTTTATTGTTAATTTTTTTTCTTCAATTTATTTTTTAGCTGAAACAATCAGTCTTTTTGCGGTTGCGTGATAAACATCATTTTTATCAGCAGGAAAATTTTGAGCAAATTCTGTACAGGCTTCTTCAATAAACTCCTCTCTCTTGAACTCCGGAATTCTTTGAGTATAGGGAAGCCAGGTTGTCCGTATCCAGCCTTTTAAATTTTCTTTTCCTATATGCTGCATATCTTTCTCTACAATTTCTATCTCCATATCCCGGAATTCGGTTTGTGAAATAAAATTATGGTATTCCTGAATATCAAAAAAATAGTAAGGAAACTTCAGATTAATAAAATACCCTGACCACTCAGTTCTTCTGATTACTTTATCAACAGCAAAAAAAGCTTCGGGCACATTTCCTTTTGCTCCCATTTGTAAAATAATTCTTCCACCATTTTTCAATGAATTGTACATCCCCTTTAGAACTTTAATATGATCATCCACCCAATGAAGTGCAGCATTTGAAACTATGACATCAAACTCTTCGTTAAAATTCAATTCTTTGGCATCAAGGACTTTAAAATAAACATTGGGGTATTTTGAATGGGGGAATTTCTCTTTAGCAAGATTTATCATTGCTTCGGAATTATCCACACCAAGAACTTTTCCTTCTGTAACTAATTCCGCGATTTCAACTGTTACTTTTCCATCACCACATCCAACATCAAGCACATGCTCATCTGATTTTATTTTAGCTTTATTTATTGATTCCCTTGCCCATTTTTGTTGAGCAGATGAAAACTGAAAATATTGATCAGCATCCCATTGATATTTTTTCATTTTTGCCTCCTTAACAATCAATAGTCGGATGAAAAAATAATATATTTTTTTGCGTCTGCAAATAACTAAATCAATTAAAATTTTCTAGAATTTTTTTAAAATGATCGGGAGGCAACAATAGTTAAAACATTTGCAACAGTTGTTAAAAGAGCCAAAAAGGGCAATTACTTCTGCAACAATTCTTAAAAACATTGCATCAATTCTGAAATCCTTCGCCTTCATTAAAAGTTAAGTTTGCTACCGAAAAATTTCTGAGTTTGTTTCACTAAGAGTGAGGAGCCTTCAGAATATTACAACAAATAATCATCAACAATCATAAAGGAGGACGCAATGAAACGTCATCTAGTTTTCTTATATGGAGTGATAAGCTACTTCATATTTTTTGGGGTGTTCTTATATCTGCCCGGATTTATGGGAAATTTTCTTGTTCCTAAATCAATTGATTCACCTGCAGCAGGACCTTTTGGTGAAGCATTATTAATTAATGCCGGATTGCTTGCACTTTTTGCAATTCAGCATAGTGTTATGGCGCGTAAAGGCTTTAAGGAAAAGATAACTAAAATAATTCCTAATGCTGCCGAAAGAAGCACCTATGTTCTCTTCTCAAGTATTGCAGTTATTTTGCTCTATGCACTTTGGAGACCGATGGGAGTTGTAGTATGGGAAGTTCAAGGTTCAGTAGCTGAGCCAATATTGAATGGTTTAATGATAACCGGTTGGTTGATTGTACTTGTTACAACTTTCCTTATCAATCATTTTGATCTTTTTGGGTTAAGGCAAGTTTGGATGTACTGGAGAAAGCAGGAATACAAACCATTGGGATTTGTTACTCCAGGTCCATACAAAGTTGTGCGTCATCCGCTTTACTTTGGCTGGCTCCTAATGTTCTGGTCAACTCCTGTTATGACAATAGCACATTTAGTATTTGCAGTTGCAACAACAAGCTACATCTTTATAGCAATTATGCTTGAGGAAAAGGATTTAATAAGAGAGCACGGTAAGAAGTACATCAACTACCGGAGAAGTGTACCAATGATTTTACCGTTTGGGAAAAAATCAAAAACAAATCAACCTGCTTTTGGAGAGGCAGAATAAATAATATAATTTGTCATTAAAACGAGTGGAGCGAAATATTGTTTCCCTTCACTCGCATTGACAATAATAATTGGTGAATATAATGAAAGCATTTGAGGCAACATTAGAGAGATTATCAGCAAAAAATATTCTGATCAGATTATATAAATTTTATATTATCGACAGCATTTTGATAGCGAAACGGGAAGGGTTTAAAGTCTTGCTTAAAAAAAGAGGCTGGAAGGTTTTTGCAATAATTATTTGTTATTACGCTATTAGAGATTCAATTGTCTATTTACTTATTCCGTACTTGTTAGCAAGAAACATTCTTTAAAATTTAAGAGGCAAATTTAGTATGACAAAGGACAGTATTATAAACGAATATCTTGAAAAAGATTTTGACAATAATGATTTAAAAAAGATTAAAACGAACAGCGGACTTGAAAAATTACAACCAAACAACATTCTTCAAATTAAGGATTTTATGCTGCTGCAGAGAGTTATAAAAAAAATAAATTCTATTTTGGATAAAGCAGAATTACTAAATCAAATTATACAGGATGTATCCAAAACTTTAGGGTTTACCAGATGTGCAGTTTTATTATATCATGAAGAAGAAATAGAGTTAGAAATTGCAGCACTTACCGGCTGGGATGATGATAATTTTTATCCGGGATTTAGACTACGTAAAAATGACGGAATAGTCTGGAAAGCGGTTCGTGAACAGCGAATAGTTTACATACCTGATGTACTTAATTATCCGGATGAAACCCCATGCGCATTCACAAGCCGCTCACATATCGATATACCTTTATATCATCACGGAAAATTTATTGGGATTTTAAATGCTCAGAATATAAAAGTAAATGCTTTTAGCAGGCATGATCTAAGAATACTTAAAACTCTTGCTTCACATATTTCTATTGCAATTGAGAACTCCCGTTTATTCGAAATAGAAAAAAAGGAAAAAGAGATTATGCTTACTGAATTAAGAGAAGCTAAAGAAATTCAGTCAAGATTATTTCCTAAAAAATCTCCGGATATTAATAATTTTAAAATAAATGGATTGTGTGAACCCTGTCTTGAAGTCGGAGGTGATTGGTTTGATTATATTGAATTACCTTCGGGCAAAACAGGAGTAGTTTTGGCAGATGTAGCAGGCAAAGGTCTATCTGCAGCTTTTCTAATGTCATCCGCAAGAACTATTTTTAGATTAATTGCAAAGGATGAAAAAAATCCATCTGCGGTATTAAAAAGAGTTAATGATTATTTAATTGACGATTTACCTCCCGCAAGATTTATTACAATGATTTATTTAATTATTAATTCTGATTCTGGAAAAATATCAATTTCAAACGCCGGGCATTTATTTCCGATGCTTGTTTCTCAAAATAAATTAACTCAGATTAAATTTGATATAGGATTTCCACTAGGCATACAGAAGTATGATTATCAGGATCATGAAATAATTCTAAATCCAGGTGAAAAGTTATTCCTCTATTCTGATGGGGTAACGGAAGCTACTAATTCTGAACAAGAATATTTTGAAGATAATATGATATTTAAAAGTCTACAACAAAAAGATGCTACTTTGGATACTGTTTTTAAAGATGTCAAATCATTTATGGGCAGCACAATTCAAAATGATGATATAACAATTGTGGAAATAGAAGCAATGAGAAAGACAGATTGTCAATTCTAAGCATACCAGAATAAAAAATAATATTTAACAAAATATCCGGAGACAGAACAATTGTTCCGGATATATTTATTTAAAATTACATCATCCGAATATCATTTGTCTATTATATTTAAATCATAGTCAAATTTTCTCGGGTTACATTATTTACAAATCTTAAAAAGTGCTCTTTTGTAATTCCTCTATCGAACTTAATAATGATTTTATTTTATCGATTTTTAATTTGAGATTTTCATCCTCAGGTTTTAAGATTAAAGCTTTTTCATAAAATGCTTTAGCTTCGGCATATTTTTTTTGATTAAGTAGTTCATCTGCTTTTAGAATATAATCTTTAAATACCGCATTTTGATCAACTACAATATTTTTCATCTTTAAAGCATCACCTGATTCATTTACAATCATCTTTCTAAATTCTTCCGGATAACCGATATTTTTTGGTTTGAAAAATTCTGTCTTAACAACTCCATCCATATATTTCAATATCAAATGCTCGCCCAACTGTTTCCATGTTTTATAAGTTTGTTCGGCTGATGCTATAGAATAGTTTGTAAGAAATTCAATCGCTTCGCCCTTTGAATTTTTAAGCAGAGATAAAGCAGTCGATTCAATATTTTCCTGTTGAGCAAAGTATTTTCCCTCAAGTTCATTTTGAGTTTTCTTAACATCATCAATAACAACAGAATATCTTGGATAAGAAAAATTGGCAACAAAATTAAATACCCAGAATGCTGAATCCCAACTAAACTGCGAAAATGATCCAACACCGTGAGAATAATTGTAAGGAATTTTTGTCATCGAGGCATACATTGGAGTATAAACCGTAAAGTAAGTATCATCAACTCCAAACCACAAAACTCCGCCAACTTCGCGTGGTAAATGAGCACGTGCTTGAGATACAAATGAAAATCCTGTTTGCGGAGTAGAGATTGGGCGCTCATGAAAATACTCTTCACCATTGTATTGCCACGTTAATGGTCTCCATCGATAAGGCATCTGATAAGGACCGGCGGCAATTCCTTTAGTCATATCAAGTTCAGTTCCTTCATAATGATCACGCATTAATCCCATTACATCGTGGACTGATAATTTTTTATCAGGCTTTATATACAACGGCATTCTCTCTAAAGATTCGCCTTTAATGTATGAAATATATTTATCCATTGTCGAATTGCATCTTCTGAATAAAGACCAAACTCTTGCATCGCAAAATCTAATCGCACCAAAATCTAAAGGAGCATACGCTGCAGAGAAATCAAACTCAGAATCTTTGCCATCAAAGTAACCTTTTGCTCTTGCAAAGGAAATTACATCAGGTGCATATAAACAATTTTCAGGATCGTTTAAAGGAAATGTTGTAATTCTTGATTGATTAGCGTGACCGGAAATGTATCCATCCGGAATTTTTACAGCTACCCATACGGCACCTTTATTGCCTTCGCCTTTTCCAATCATCTCTAAAATCCATGCTTCATTTGCATCAGCAATAGAAAATGATTCACCGCTAGAATAGTATCCGTATTCACTAACAAGATCAGTCATAATTTTAATTGCTTTGCGTGCAGTTTTGCTTCGCTGTAATGCAATGTAAATCATGCTGCCATAATCAAGAATTCCGTTTGGCGTTCCTAGTTCCTCTCTGCCGCCAAATGTAGTTTCGCCGATAACGACCTGATGTTCATTCATATTTCCAATAACGTTGTACGTAACAGAAGCTTGCGGAATTTTGCCAAGAAATTTTCCGGTATCCCATTCATATATTTCCAACCAGGTGCCGTTTTGATAGACAGCGGCAGGATAATGATAAAGTTCACCGTAAGCTTCGTATGAATCTGCTGTGTAAGACAACATCACGGATCCATCAACGCTTGCGCCTTTTGTAACAATAAAATTTGTGCAGGAATTTCCAACGTGAGTAGGCAAGATTAAAGCAGTTAATAAAACTGTAAGAAATATTCTCTTCACCATAACTAATCCTAATTTAAGTGTCAAAAATTTATTGCCGAAAATATAAGGAAATAGGTTTGATTTGGGAATCGAAATCGTGCAGATCAAATCGATTTTTAGGAGATTAATTTTAGAAAAAGATAAGAGATGCTGAGATTATTTTCAACATCTCTTAAGTGGAGGGTTTAGTTTTTAATTCTAATAATATTTCCGGTAACTGCATTTATTCTAACTTCAGAACTGCCAATTTGAAATCTGTACTGCCAGTTACTATCACTCACATCTTTCTCCAGTTTCCATTCACTGATGCTTCCGTTGACAGCACTAATCGCAGTACTTTTTGCATTTGAATAATTTATCAATCCATTGCCAGGTTCAATTTCATATTCAAATGAAGATGATAATCCCTTTACTTCTCTTAATTCATTCGAGTTTAATTGATATTCAAATTTTACAATACCGCCGTCACCGGGCATATCAACTCTAACTTCCCAATGTTGTGTATCATCGTTTTTTACTGTTGATATAACTGATCCGCTGCCATTTGTCATTGCGGTAGTTTTAGCAATAACATCATCCTGTCCACCACTTGTTGGAGCTGTAGTTGAGCTTTCAGAACAAGCAGCTAATAAAATTGTTCCTGATAAAAACAGAGAAAATAAAATGTGCTTTAACATAACTGACTCCTTCTTTTGTTGAATTTCTGTTATTTATTCGTTCTATACTTAAGTGTTATGACACGAAATAAAGTGACAGACTGTTAAAAAATTTTTTATTAATTGCACAAGCAGAGAGATTTTCTGATATTTATTATCATTCTTTAAGGAGATGCGTATGAAAAATCTATTTTTATGGATTTTAATTATTTCGATTAGCCAGGTAGTTTTTTCTCAAGAAACAGAAAAACCAAAACCACGCTATGATATATTTTCATTTGAAAAAGAAGTAACACTTCCTGGTACTCCAGTTCAAATATTTGATGCCGCAACAGGAGATATAAGTGGCTGGTGGGATCATTCATTTTCAGAAAATCCTAAAAAGTTTTTTATAGAAGCTAAACCAGGAGGAGGTTTTTATGAAATATTTGATGATGAGGGAAATGGAGTTTTACATGCAACAGTTATTTATTCCAAACGACCAGAGATGATTAGATTTGATGGACCGCTAGGTTTATCCGGCAGAGCTGTGCAAGTTGTAACTACTTATCAATTTTCTGAATCGGGGAAAGATTCAACTTTAATGAAAGTATCCGTGCATGGTTCCGGTGAAATGGAAGAAGGAATGCCTGCAATTGTTGAAAAAGTTTGGGAACATTTTATTTTTGAAAGATTTAAACCATTTATCGAAGCAGGAAAGCATGTTAAATAATTTATCGTTTCTATTTTTAATTACATTTATTCTTTGCAATTTCACTTCAACAAAAATTTAGATTTATGTATTGCCCGGCTTGCAAAAACCCAATGATAATATTAGAACTCAACCAGGTAGAAATTGATTATTGTTCTGCTTGTAAAGGAATCTGGTTGGATAGCGGGGAACTTGAATTGCTTTTTCAAAACTCAGTGGAAAAAAGCTTAGCTGAATCCTTATCTTCAAGACCCGATTATATCGAAGAAAAAAGAAAATGTCCCGTCTGTAAAATGAAAATGGAAAAGGTTGAGTTTGATAAAACTGAAATAATTTTGGATAGATGTGTAAATAATCATGGACTCTGGTTTGATAACGGGGAGTTGATCTTATTATTGCAATCTGAAAAAAACGCAAACAATAAAATAGTTAAGCAGTTACGGGAAATATTTGGAGAATAGTGTTTCAATAGTTAAACACGATTTCAAATTTTTATTCATATAATAACGGAGGCCTTATGGTTTTCTTCCTTATTTTTATTGCGATAATTGTAATTGTCGTATTATTCTTTGTATCGATATACAATTCACTTATTGGCTTAAGGAACCGTGTTAAAAATGCATGGTCTCAAATTGATGTGCAATTAAAAAGAAGACACGATCTTATACCCAATTTGCTTGAAACCGTAAAAGGGTACATGAAACACGAGCGTGAAATAATGGAAAACATTACCAAGTATCGCAGTCAGGCTATGGATGCAAATACCGTTGGTGATAAAGCCGCGGCTGAAGGAATGTTAAGCGGCGCTCTTGGTCAGCTTCGTGTTCAGGTTGAAAACTATCCTGACTTAAAAGCAAACCAAAATTTTCTTGCACTTCAGGAAGAGCTAACATCAACAGAAAATAAAATTTCTTTTGCACGACAGGCATACAATGATCAGGTTTTATTTTTTAATAATAAAATCCAAATGTTTCCTTCAAATATCGTTGCCGGAATGTTCAGCTTTAAAGAAGAAGAATTTTTTGAAATTGAAGATCAGACCGAAAAAGCAGTTCCTAAAGTTAGTTTTAATTAATAATGTTTTTGTCAATTTTATATCTATGAACTTTAAATTTTGTGTCAAATTAGAGAAAGTCATTTCGACCAAAGGGAGAAATCTTTTTTGTAGTATAATTGAAAGATTTTTCAGTCGAAGACTCCTTCGAAATGACTTTTGTTACTTAAACGACAAACTAAAATGTTCATAACAATTGAAATTATTTAAATAATACTTTTGATACAAAAAGAAAAAATTCTTTTATGATGTGGGAACTGATTCAAGCCAATAAAAGAAAATCAATTTTTATATTTATCGGGATGGGATTACTTCTCATCCTGATTGGTTTTACTTTTGGCAGTTTTTATAGTCCGGAAAACGGCGGATTTTTTGGAATCTTCCTTGCATTAATCTTGTGGGGAATTTTATCGATGGTAAGTTATTTTGCAGGAAGTAAAATTCTGCTGGCGGTTAGCGGCGCTAAAGAAGTTACGCAAGAAGTTCATCCACAACTTTACAATGTTGTTGAAGAAATGAGAATTGCAGCAAACCTTCCTCATCAACCCAAAATCTATATCATAGCCGATGCTGCACCAAATGCTTTTGCAACAGGCATCAAACCTGAAAATTCTGCAATTGCCGTTACTGCCGGATTGCTCGGTACTTTAAATCGTGATGAATTACAAGGTGTTGTTGCTCATGAAATGTCGCACATCCTGAACCGTGATATATTAGTGATGACATTTGCTGGAATGATGCTCGGGGCAATTACATTGATGGCTGAAGTATTTGCCCGAAGTTTATGGTTTGGAGGCGGTTCGCGCTACAAATCAAAATCCTCTGATAGAGGTGGTCAGGCACAATTAATAATTATGATTCTCGCAATCGCTTTGGCTATACTCGGTCCGATTATGGCGCAGTTACTCTATTTTGCTATTTCCCGGAAGCGTGAATATCTGGCAGATGCATCTGCAGTTAGATTAACAAGATATCCTGATGGTTTAGCTTCAGCACTTGAAAAAATTTCGGGTACAAATCTTGATTTGAAAACTGCTAACAAAGTTACGGCACCTATGTACATCATCAATCCTTTAAAGAAAAAAGGAATGCAAATATCAAATTTAAGCAGCACGCATCCTCCAATTTCTGAAAGGATTAAAATATTACGATCTATGAGTCAGGGTGTTAACTATGCAAATTATCAGAATGCTTTTAATTCTGTTAAAGGAAAAACTTCTGGATTGATTCCGCAATCAGGCTTAACTGATTCATCTGTAATTGGATTGAGAACTTCAGATCTTTCACAAACTTCATTTGAAACTGATAAGCAGGTAAAAAGGGAAGTTGGCGATTTGATGATGAAGCTAAATGATTTTGTTTTTATTAATTGTACATGCGGAGTCAAAATAAAAGTACCGCCAGATTATAAAAACAATTCCATCACCTGCCCAAAGTGCGGAAGAATTCATAATATCTCTAAATAAATTTTGGTTACCCATCAATCTTAATTATCCTTTTTGACTTATAAGGAAAACATATTTAATGTTTATAACCTTCAATACTTGAAATACATTTACTGCAGAAAGTATCACCCTTTATATCGACTTCCTCTATTCCAGGAGAGGAGTGCATTACGCAGTCCCAATCAAGGCAATGACGCAGCCCGTAACAATGTCCCAACTCGTGAAGTGCTTCTTTAATAGTACGCTCAAGTAATAGTTTTTCGTTTGAGATCCCGGAATAAAATTCTTCATGCAATCGACAGACAGAAAGAATGGAATGTTTTTCATTAAGTTGGGCTTCACCAAAAATAAAAGTTAATACCGGAACAAAAATATCAACATCGGTTAACAAAATTATTTTTCCATCAAACTCATCCGTGAGCTTCATTGCTTCAGCAATGATCTGTGTTGAAAAATATTGTTTTCTATCTACAGAAAAGAAATCATCGAGATTTATTTTTAGATCAATAACGTGAATTCCTGATGAAAACCTTTTTGATAATTCATTAACAAGGTTTTGTAGCAGTACAGCGCTGTAAAATTTAATCGGCGCAATAAAAATTTCCATTAATTTTCAGCTTTGCGTAAACTATACTTATTAATTTTATTATAGAGGGTAACTCTGTCTATATCGAGAGTTTGAGCAGCTTTAGAAATGTTCCAGCTATTCTCGTTTAAAATTTTAAGAATATAATTTCTTTCAAATGAAGCCAGACTTTTTTCATCGCTGTTAAACTCAGAATTATTTGAAAGATGGAAAGGAAGGTCATCAACAGTAATAGAATTAGTTTTACCAACTACCATCGCTCGTTCTATAGCATTTTCCAATTCACGAACGTTACCCGGCCAATCATGGTTTGTTAAAAACTCCATCGCTTCTTTTGATACCTTCTTTACCGGTTTATTCATTACAGTTGAAAATTTATTAATGAAAAAACTAACAAGCAGAGGAATATCTTGTCGCCTTTCACGAAGCGGTGGGATAACAATAGAAAAAACATTCAATCTGTAGTATAAATCTTCTCTAAACTTACCAGCCTTAACAAGCTCTTCAAGAGGTTCGTTTGTTGCGGTGATAACTCTAAAATCACTTTTTATTAATTCATTTCCACCAACCCGGTTAAACTGTTTTGTTTCGACAACTCTCAACAGTTCAATCTGCATTTTTAAAGATATCGATCCAATTTCATCAAGAAAAATTGTTCCTCGATCCGCCATTTCAAATTTCCCCTTCCTTTTGAATTGGGCTCCGGTAAAAGATCCCTTTTCATGTCCGAACAATTCGCTTTCAAGAAGTGATTCGGCAAGAGCACCGCAGTTTACAGTAATAATTGGAAAATACTTTCTGTTGCTATTAATATGGATAGCTTTTGCGACCAATTCCTTTCCTGTACCGCTTTCACCTCGAATCATAACAGTAGTATCGGTGCGGGCAACAGTGTGTACAAGCTCATAAATTTTTTTCATCTGAAAGCTCTCACCGATCAAATTATCAGGTTTAATAATTTCATCGATATTTTCTTTTAACTGTGTGTTTTCTTTCTTAAGTGCGCGCTGCTCAAGAGCTCTTTTTACAAGATGTGCAAGTTCATCAGGATCAACTGGTTTTGTTACATAATCATAAGCTCCGTTTTTTAATGCTGTAATTGCGGTTGGAACTGATGCAAAAGCAGTGATGAGAATGATAAGAGCATCCTTATCAATTGCTTTTATTTTGGATAGCAGATCCAAGCCACTCATACCGGGCATTTTCATATCAACCAGAAGCAGATCATATTTATCTTTTCCATATTTATTCAAAGCGGTTTCGCCATCTTCAGCGGTATCAACCTCATAATTATCATCTTCAAACCAGTGATATAGAGATTCTCTTACAATTTTTTCATCATCGACTATTAATATTTTTTCTTTATTATCCATAAAACTTCCTTTAAGCAAGTTGTTCATTTTTTGGTAAAACTACTTTAAACGTAGTACCTTGATTTGAAGTTTTTTCTACTTCGATTTTTCCTTTATGATTCGTAATTATTCCATATGCAACAGCCAGCCCAAGTCCTGTGCCGTTGGATGCTTCTTTTGTTGAATAAAAAGGCTCGAAGATATGAGGTAAATCTTTATCTGAAATCCCTGTACCTTCATCTATTATTCTAATGATAACGTTATTATTATCCGGTGTTACGTGAATTATGATCTTTCCCCCCCCCGGCATAGCTTCAATTGAATTCATCAGGAGTGACATCAGAGCCTGTTGAATTTTATATGCGTTGCAGTAAATCTCGATTAGAGCTTCTGCATAATCTTTGACTAATTTAATGCCATGAATATCCAGGTGATGGTTTAGAACAGTAACGCTGTTATCGATTATATCTAATAAATTCTCTTTCGCGAATTCATCCCGTTCAGATCGCGAAAAAATTAATAAGTCTTTTACGATCTGTCCGCAACGAGCCGATTCATGTGAAATTAATTCCAGGAACTCAATAATTTTTTCATGCTCAGAATCTTTTTGTAAAGCTTGTAATTTTTTTGTGATCAATTTGCTGTAGGTTAAAATTCCTGCCAGAGGATTATTTAACTCATGAGCAACAGTTGCTGATAATTTTCCAAGTGAAGCCAGTTTTTCAATTTGATTAACTTGATCGTAAATATTTTTTAGTTCTACGGTTTTTTCACTGACTTTGTCATTTAAAGTTTCCGACCAATTTTTAATTTCTTTATAAGCTTCATCAAGTTTGGAGGACATTTCATTAAAACGTCTAGCAACCTGCCCCAGCTCATTTTTAGAATTAATTTCAATTTTATAATCTAGATTTCCATTCCCAACTTCTTCAATGCCTTCTCTGATTTTTTTTATTGGTTTGTTCACCAAAAGAGTTATAAACAATCCTGCAAAAAAAGAAATTATGACGACAAGAAAACCCGAAGCCAGAATTACCTTACGTGTACTCTTTTGTATTATTGAATCAAGGTGTTCCAGCGATACTACAACATCCAACACACCAAGAACATTAACTTTTGGCGAGTGGGCGTGACACTCTGCATTTGAACAATCAGGTTCGTTTTGGATTGGATTAATAACACCCAGAACTCTTTTGTTTTCTGAATTTCTATAGATTCTAATTTTATCCTGATTTGCTAAACTTTTTAAAGGTATAGAACTGTTATGACAAGCAATGCAAGCTTCATCATTCAAATTAACTTTGCTGAGAATTTCATTAGAGTTTGATGAAAAAGCAATTACCCCCTGTTTGTCATAAACACGAATTTCTTCAACTCCGATTTCAGTACGAATTGTATTTATTATCTGATGAACATCTTCACGCCTGTTTAAAAGCATACTGTAGCGTGTAGACTTTTTAATTATATCACTAATATTATAAGCACTCTGAAATCTTGTTTGGGTTAAATAGCTATCCAGGTTTTTTATTATAAAGTAGGTATAGATCGAAAGGATAATTACCAGAATACAGGAAATAGAAAGTATAAGCCGAACGCTTAGTCTATTTAAAACACTAATTTTCATAAAATCCACATACCTGAGTATTTCAAAATTAGCCAATACTTTAACGACTTACAATTTCTTTGTTGTTTTGACCTTACAATATGAATGGTAAGTTAGCAATGGGAGACTTAGAGATAATCTTAAATATTATCACGTAAATACTTCTTATGTGCAAATAGAATTTAAAATATTGATATATCTTTTTTTACCTACTAGTTGATGAAGATGCTTAATTTGAGTCCCTCCATCCATCATTGTAGTACCAACTTGGGGTACGTGTGATTTAATCTCTTCGATAGTGTTAAGAGCTTTTTTATGCATTGTTTGCCATTCATCCTGGCACAACCTGCGTTTTGAAACCTCCTGATTAACAGCCCCGAATATTGCTACCCACTGAAATTCTAAAAGCGTTTCGATTGGAAAGTCCAATAAATCGTAAATCATAAAATTCATTGGAGATGAAAGACTGACAGAGCCCCAGTCACCTAAAATTTGAATTACCTTTTGGTCTGTTAAAATATTTTTTCTGCACTCACTAACTGATAATGAACTTACAGAATCAAGAAAACTAATTAAAATAGGATTAATGCCAAGATAAAATGTATCATTACAAATTTCTTTGGCAATTAGATTATTTTTTAAGTAAATAATTTTATTATCATACTTAATACTTTGCAGCTTGTTAGAAATAGTATTTGTAATATTAGCAATATCCGTATTCTGTGTTTCTTTTTCATCCAATAGATTTCTCATTACTTTATCAAATGTGCAATTCTCGCAATCAAATTGATTATCGCATAACTTATACTCTATAACCTGTGAAGCCATCCATATGCATTTTAGTGTTTCATAGTTAGTGCTTCTGTGTTCATATTGATTATTCATATCGTTCACTTAAAATTATTTGTTTTGATTTCTTTGCACTTATGTTACTTGCCGCTTCTTCAGATTCTCCACCTACAAAAACAGAAAAGTTTTTTGCTATTAATCTAAAAGCAAATATTGCGAGCACAACGAGCATAATCGTAATGCTGATTTCATCAAATGATGGAAAATAATTTATTCCAGATGAAGCAACTAAGCCGGTGATGCTTACGTTTAACCTGTTTAGGATCAATCCAGAAATTACACAGATCGAAATAATATAGAGCCATTTCTTATCTTCCCTAAACTTTTTGTAACTAAGTAAGTAAATCGGAACGATGGTTCCAATGATTATTTCTAAATAAAAAAGTGATGTTTCCATCGAAGGGATTATTAAATAGATCAATTTATCATTACTAACAAAATCATAAATCTTTAATAAAATGCCTGCGATCAGAGCAATCCAAACCACAAATGCGGCACCTGATAGAATATTCATTTTTAAACCTGTATTACAGAAACCGTCTTCTTTAGTACAACTTCTGGCAATTAAATATGATTCAAAAATTATCATCGATAAACCTGCTGCAATACAAGAAACATAAAAGTGTATCGGTAGTAAAGATGAATACCATAACGGATGTAATTTACCTGGAACAATCAAGTACAATGAACCAAAAGATGATTGATGAAGAGTTGAAAATAAAACACCTGCAATAACAACAGGTATTGAAATTATTTTTAGAAATTTAATGGGTGCTTTGAGATTAAATTTTTCAAGAATAACGGGTGCAAATTCTAAAAGCAGCACTGTAGAATAACATATTATGCACCATGTAATTTCAAACATAACGGAATGAATATTCCACATTACAAGTGGGTGCCAAAAATTTTCAGGTCTGCCCAGATCTACCAACAGTAGGCAAACAACAACCGAGTACCCCAAAAAAGCAGTTAGAATTGCTGGTCTTACCAATGGTTCATATTTATGAATGTTAAAGATGTGAACTGTAGCCGCGATTGTAAATCCTGCTGCTGCAAGTCCAACACCAATAAAATCAAAACCTATCCATAATCCCCAGGGAACAGAATCTTGCAAATTAGTTGTTGCTCCAAGTCCCAGTGAAAATCTAAAGTAAGTAGAAAATAATCCTACTGTAACTATTATAACTGAAACAACTTTCCAAAATGAAGGTTTTAAAATTTCTTTGATATTCATGCTCTTAAGTTTCATTTATTATTATTCTTTTCGTCTTTAGCTATTTGATTTTTTCTTTTAGTTAGCCAATACATTCCGGTTAGAAAAACTCCGCCGCCTACAACTACCGATGGAATCTTTTCCATTGCCCGCATAGTAAATTCAGGCATTGATTCTTTTGGCAGTTTAGAAATATATCCCAATTGTTCGAACGGTACCGGCGATAAAACCAGAACATGACCACCGCCTGCTTCTTCAAGACCGTATATATGTTGATAATATTTCTCAGGACTATCTTTCAATCTTTTTTTAGCTATTGCAATCAGTTGATCCATATCCCCAAACAATGTTGCTTCAGTTGGACAAGCTTCGGCGCAAGCTGGTAACTGACCATCTTTAACGCGGTCAGTGCAAAGATTACATTTGCGTATTCTTGGTTGAGTGGTTGCCCATTCATATCGTGGAATATGATGAGGACAAGCCTGCATACAATATCTGCATCCTATACATTTATCAGCGTCATAAACAACTGATCCGGTGGGACTTTTTGTAATGGCTCCAACCAGACAGACTGATACGCAAGCCGGTTCATTACAATGCATGCAAAGTTTTCTTGTAAATAATTCTCCGTACTGTTCAACAACAGTAAAAGTGTTATCGGAGAGATGATCTTTTAAAAAATCTTTATTTGTTTGTTCTAAATTATTTGTCTCTTTGCACGCTTGAGAGCAGGCACCACATCCCACACACAACGTCACATCAAAGAGGATTCCTTTTTCCTTCAACATTTATTTTCCAATTATTATAATGATAGAAATTCTTTTTCAAAATCATTCACACTATTGTCAACTAATAAAGAGATTGTATCATTGGACAGCGAACCTCCATCAAACATAGTTGCACCGGCTAAATCTGTTTTAAGTGAATGACTAATGATAAAGTCTTTTAATTTTATAGATTCTTTTTTTATCCAGTTGGATGCTTCTGTTCCTGAAAAAAACGTTTTCTGGTTATCGGAGAAATCCTTTGAAGCTAATTGAACACCCCAGCTTTCGTATGGATTGGAGATTTTTTTACCTAATATATTCTCGTTAACAGACTTTACAATTCCGTTAATCGGTGATAAAAATTTCACTTTTTTATTCCCGTATGCTCCCTCAAATATTATTTCGCCGCGTCTTAATTCTTTTCCTACCGAAGCGCAATTTAAAATTGATAGGGCGCCTAATGCCATCATTCCAAATTCATCAATACCAATAGAAATCAATCCATCATTATTCATCTTGAGCCAGGTATGTCCTTTTGAAAAAAATATGTTTGATGGAATGGGAAAACTATTTCTATCAAATATTGATGAATCAAATTGAGGTGATGACGGTTCAAATGCCGGATGATATTTACCTTGAATTTTTAATACAATAAGATCAACTGAAATGAATAATAAAAACAGGGTTAGAACAAAAATTGCAACCATAATAATCTATCCCTTTTTAAATTATTGTTCTAAATTTTTATTTGTTTCTTTTGAAATATCCGCATCTTTAGCTTCGGTAGTTGACTTTACCTCATTGTGAGGTTTTCCGCCATCGTACATTGTTTCCGTTGCAAGTTTGATTGTCGGATCAAATCTTTGCGAATAAGATTTTGAAACTTTACTTTTCTTATTTGAACCTGAGGCTAATGGGTCGATTACAAATCGAACTAGCAAATCGACACCAATAAAAACTAAAATTAGTATTAATAAAAACGTAAGCATGATGGACTCCTTTTAACTGTTAATTGTGTAGATGAAAGTGCAATTAAAATACCAGTTGTTCTAATTATTTTTTCGCGCTCCTATCCTTTTAGAAAACAAAGAGTTATAGAATTGATGTTGGATTGTTAAACAATCGTGCTTAATAAAAGTGTAAGTTTTCTCTACAACACAGTGTTGAATAATACATCATAATTTAAAAAAACTGATGTTGTTAAAACCCACAAGTAGATTTAATTCGGTAACCCTAATAAGACAAATTTTTAATAAATAAATGTCTGACTTCGGATCAGGTTAAGCAGAAAAATAATTCGATATTTTTTTGACTGGTGTTTTTCAGAAGTTTGAAATGGCACTTCTTACAAAGAAACTTGGCAACTACAAATATTACATATTTATCAAGGATTAGTAACTAACAATTTATTCTCTATCATAAAAAAAAAGAATTATTACTTATCATCAATGAGAATTGCTCTGCTATCCGTAGCCCCCAAAATTTACTTAACTAATTGCAACTCTTGATGAATTCAATAATTTGGGACGATTTTCATTTCTTTAAATTTTTGCAAAAAATGGTACGATATTGTATTGTAAAAAGAGTTAACAAAATATAATGCTCTATTAATTCGTAACATCTTTTGAAAGGAGGGGAAAATGTCTGGCAAAAGCCGTCGCGATTTCCTCAAGACATCTGCTTTAATCGGTGCTGGAGTAACAGGACTTTCAGCAACTGCCAAAGCAGGTCCAAAAAATATTTTATCCGAAGACAGGATGGGTGTTTTAGTTGATACCACAGCTTGCGTTGGCTGCAGAAATTGTGAATGGGCATGCAAAGAGGCTCATAACTTACCTGCGGGAAATTTAGAATCATACGAAGATCGAAAAATTTTAGAGACAAAGCGAAGACCTGATCATACTGCTTTAACTGTTGTTAATGAATACTCATCCGGAAAGAATTCCAATCTTCCAGTAGATGTAAAAGTTCAATGTATGCACTGCGATCATCCTGCATGCGTTTCTGCTTGTATAGTTGGAGCATTTAGCAAACACGAGAATGGCTCAGTAACCTGGGACACTGATATGTGCATCGGTTGCCGTTACTGTATGGCAGCCTGTCCATTTCAGATTCCAGCTTTTGAATATGATAAAGCCCTCAATCCAAAAATTATGAAATGCGATTTTTGTATTGAAAGAACAAAAGAGGGAAAAGTTCCTGCCTGCGTCAGCATTTGTCCTGTTGAAGCACTCACTTATGGAAGCAGAACAGACCTTGTTAAAATCGCCCGAGATAGAATTAAGAGAAATCCGGATAGATATGTTGATCATATATTTGGAGAATATGAAGTTGGTGGTACCTCGTGGATGTATTTATCAAATAAAGAATTTGCAGAACTCGAATTTCCAAAGCTCGGTGAAAAACCAGCACCAGGTGTTTCAGAATCAATCCAACACGGAATCTTTGCATACTTTGTTCCACCGGTTTCATTATACGCATTGCTTGGTGGAATTATGTGGATTTCAAAACGACGCAAAGAATTAGATGAGGAGATAAAATAAATGAATACCGAATTGCACAATCCAGTACCGATTAAACATAAATATTTTACTCCGGGAGTTTTTGTTTTAGTAATTCTTGCACTAAACGGTTTAGTTTTTTTGATGGGCAGATTTTTCTTTGGACTTGGCGCTGTTACAAATTTAAATAATCAATACCCCTGGGGATTATGGATTGGAGTTGATGTTGCTGCCGGAGTGGCTCTTGCCGCTGGCGGCTTTACTACAGCAGCACTTGGTCACATAATGCACAAAGATGAATATCACGCTATTATACGTCCTGCATTATTAACCGCAATGCTCGGATATACTTTTGTTGCGATAGGTGTCTTTGTTGATATAGGACGATGGTATTTTATTTGGCATCCGCTGATTATGTGGAATGGTAACTCAGCTTTGTTTGAAGTTGGTATCTGCGTTATGATTTATGTTACTGTTCTTTACATAGAATTTCTTCCTGTAGTAACTGAAAGATTTATCGGCAAAGTTAATTTACCGGGATTCTTTTCAGGCTTAAATAAAATTGTAGATAAATTTTTACGTATGCTTGATAAGGGTCTTGCAAAAACAATGTTCATTTTTATTATTGCAGGTGTTGTACTTTCATCACTTCATCAATCTTCTTTGGGAACGTTAATGGTTATTGCCGGACCTAAGATGCATCCATTGTGGCAAACACCAATATTACCACTTTTGTTTTTGCTTTCGGCTATCTCTGTTGGATTTCCAATGGTAATATTTGAATCGTTAATTGCATCTCGTTCACTTGGCTTAAAACCCGAGATGCATATTCTATCTAAACTAGGCTCGATGATTGCACCACTGTTAGGAATTTATCTTGCATTTAAAATTGGTGATATGTTTATACGTGAAACATTTGTTTATCTAACAGAAGTTAATACCGCAAGCGTAATGTTCACAATTGAAATGTTATTTGGAGTTATAATTCCATTGCGGATGTTTCTTTCTACCAAAGTATTAAAATCTCCTCTATTCCTTTTTATTGCATCAGCACTAGTTGTGTTTGGTGTACTTATAAATCGAATTAATAATTTTGTAGTTGCTTACACACCACCTTACAGCACGCATTCGTACTTTCCATCAATAGGTGAAATTTCTGTAACTGTTGGATTTGTAGCAATACTGGTTCTGTTATACAGATTTTTCGTAATAAATTTTCCAGTTATCAGTTTGCCTGGTAGACAAATTGCTCCTCAATCCAAATACACAATCAGAGGAGTAAAGTAATGAAAAAGATATTTGCAATACTTTTAGTAATTGTTTGTGCTGTTGCAATTAATGCACAGCAAAGCCCCGGTAAAGATCACTCAAAGCTTAACATCACTTGTAAAACATGTCATACGTGTGATGTTCCAACAAAAAGTGAACCTTGTCTGGTTTTATGTCCAAGAGAAAGAATGGTTACGGTTTATCAAAAACCGGAACAAACTCCGGAACTAATAGTAATGGATCAGATAAGCGATAGATACGGACCGGTTTATTTTTCTCACAGAATACATGCACAAATGTCTAACATGGGTGGTGGATGTGAAGGATGTCATCATTTCAACACTTCCGGACCTATCTTAAAATGCAGTAACTGTCACGAGTCGACAAGGAAGCGTGAAAATGTTAGCGTACCTGATTTAAAAGGTGCATATCACAGACAATGTATGGATTGTCATCGCGAGTGGAGTCACGATACAGGATGTAATTCATGCCATCAGCTAAAAAAAGATTTGAAGGATGTTAAAAAAGATAATATCCAAAAAAAATATGCCGGCAAACAACATCCGGTAGTGCTTGAACCAACAAAATTAGTTTATGAAACCAAATCTGATAAAGGGAAGTTTGTAACATTTTATCATAATGATCATACCAAACAATTTGGATTAAGCTGTATTAGTTGTCATAAACAGGAAAGCTGCACTAAATGTCATGATGTTAATAGGACTGATAAGAATAAAAATCTAAAAGTTGTAACTAAAAAAACATTCGAAGATCAACATAAAAATTGCATTAGCTGTCATAGTAAAACAGAAAACTGCAATAAATGTCATAACGATAAAATTATTGAACCCTTTAATCATGCAAAGAGCACAGGATGGGCATTAAATAAATACCATATTAATTTAAGCTGCACAAAGTGCCATGGAACTAAACTTCCGTACAAAAAAGTTGATAACAGATGTTCGGGTTGTCATCAAAATTGGAATGAAGAAAACTTTAAACACTCTGTAACCGGTTTACAGCTTGATGAAAATCATTCAGCTTTTAGCTGCGAGGATTGCCATATTGATAAAAACTTTGCAGTTAAACCAAGCTGTAATAATTGTCATGATGATTATTCATTTCCAAAACAAAAACCGGGTAAAATGTTAAAAAAATAATTCCAACAGTTTGTGATAAAGGATTTTTATAGAATTTATGTTTAAGAAAATAGGATTTAGATTAATATTTGTTGTAGCATTAACTTCACTAATCATAATAGGTGTGTTTGCTTATTTTAATGTTAAAGCGCAAAGTAACAGTTTAATTACAGAAGTTGAGCGTCATGCAAATCAGCTTGCTGAAACCGTTATATCCAGTACCCGTTATGATATGATGCTTAATCAAAGAGAAAGAATACAACAGACAATTAACTCTATTGGTACCCAACCTAAAATTAGAGATGTAAGAATTATTAATAAAATCGGCGAGATCATTTATTCATCTGATTCGACGAATATTAATAAAATGGTGGATAAACGTGCTGAGAGCTGCTACGCTTGTCATGCAGAAGATAAACCTCTTGAACAAATTTCAATCACCGCCAGAACAAGAATATTTAAAGTGCATCCTGATTCTAATCGTGTCATTGGAATTATTTCTCCAATATACAATGAAAAATCATGCTGGCAGGCAGAGTGTCATGCACATCCGAAAAATCAAAAAGTGTTAGGTGTTCTGGATGTTTCAATTTCACTTGCTGATGTTGATAAAACAATTCTTAGAAGCGAATGGGAAATTGTAATTTTTGCTTTGGTAGCTATTCTGGCAGTTGGACTTTTAATTGGTTACTTTGTAAGAAAGTGGGTTTCTCTACCTGTAAATGATTTATTAGGCGGCACGCAGCAAGTTAGTGCTGGCAATCTAAATTATACTATCAAAGACCTGGGAGATGATGAGATAGGTAAGCTTGGTCATTCATTTAATAATATGACAAAAAAACTTTCTGAAGCACGTATGCAGCTATTTCAATCTGATAAAATGGCTTCGTTAGGAAGATTAGCTGCCGGAGTTGCTCATGAAATTAATAATCCGCTTACAGGTGTTTTAACTTACAGTAGTTTTTTATTAAAGCGAACAAAAGATAATCCCGAATTTCAGGAAGATCTTAAAGTTATTGTAAGAGAAACTTTACGGAGCAGAGAAATTGTAAAAAGCCTGCTGGATTTTTCCAGACAATCTATCCCTAAAAAAAGCAGTGCAGACCTAAATGAAATTATAGATAAAGCAATCAGTGTAATAGAAAATCAGCTTTCTTTAAATAAAGTAAAAATTGAAAAGCACTCAGAACCCGGCATTCCTAATCTAACCGTTGATGCAAATCAAATGCAGCAGGTCTTCATCAATCTTTTTGTCAATGCTTCGGATGCGATGGAAATGACCGGCGGTACTGTAAATATCAAGTTGCATAGGATAACGCTATCGCCATACGGTACAACTCAAATTAAAAAAGCAGCATGTTCTAAACGTCATAATCTGATGGATAATGAATTTAAGATTGATGGATTGCCTGCTTTAAAAGTAAAAGTTTTATCAGATAACAAGGAAGGTATTATTCATTTCGATCCGGTATACGGTAAGCGGCGTAATTCTTTTAATCTTGATTTTAAAATTAATAAAGATTCCAAATTCGTTTGTCCGGAATGCAATGTTTCACTTATTCAACCAGACAAATCCTGTCCCAAATGCGGATCACCCGTACTTGTATTTGAAGTTGAAGGACAGGGCATTTATGAAGTTTGTTCTTCTGAAAAAAGTGATTGGGAAAAATGGGAATTTGTTGACTCTGCAGGTCTAAAAGAATGTGTAGAAATTAAAATAAGCGATACCGGCTCCGGTATAAATCAGGAAGATCTTTCAAAAATATTTGAACCATTTTTTTCTACAAAAGGACAGAAAGGAAATGGTCTTGGTCTTGCAGTAATTTGGGGAATAATCGATAACCATAACGGAACGATTAGTGTGGAAAGTGAAGTTGGTAAAGGTACAACATTTATTATTAGATTGCCCCTGGCACAGCAAAGATAGACGACTAAATGAACAGAACTTCAGACATATTGGTTATAGATGATGAACAGGTAATTATTGATGCTGTAATTAAAATCTGTTCACTCGATAATTATTCGGTTGATACTGCTTTAGATGTGAAAACTGCAACTGAAAAAATTACTAAAAATTACTACCCAATTATTATCTGTGATATAATGATGCCCGACGGAAGTGGATTTCAAATCCTTGAAGAGATACGAAGAAAAAATTTAAGAAGCTCTTTGATAATGACAACCGGATATTCAACAGTCGAGAACGCTGTTAATTCACTTTATAAAGGCGCCATTGATTTTATTCCCAAACCTTTTACGGTGGATGAACTTCTAAGTTCTGTGTATCGTGCAAATAATTATCAAAGAATAAAAGAAAAACAAAAACAATTATATCTGCAAAAACTTAATGATGAAGTTTTGTACGTTCCCTGTCCTTCAAAATATTTACGACTCGGGTATTCTACGTGGATTTTTCAGGAAAGGGAAGGATCAGTATTAATTGGTGTTTGCGATCTGTTTATGAAAACCCTTGAGGCAACTCAGGAAATCGAGTTTCAGGATACTGAAGATGAGATTGCACAAGGGATAAGTTGTGCATCGCTAAAATGCAGTAATGATAGAAATCATAAAATACTATCGCCAATATCCGGAAGAATTGTTGAGGTTAATGAAAAGATTAAAAAATATCCAAGCTTGATTGAAAAGGACCCTTACTTTGAAGGCTGGATTTATCGTGTTATTCCTGCAAACCTGGATTATGAAATTAAGTATTTAATTTCTTGCAGTTCCGACAGGCTGTGAGATATTTTTTTTACAATTATTAGAAACGAAAAATATTATTATACGTTAGGAGAAATATTATGGCACTATTCATACTTGCAATTATAATTTTCATCATCGCAGATATTATTATCCGGATGATTGGAAAACGCTTAACAGAGCAGAAACAAAAGAAAGAACGTGAAACAGTTTTACAAGAAAGTCTGAAACTCGATTTTACGAACGAGGCTAAAACTTTAAAGCGCGCAGAAGTTACTAATCCAAAAGCAAAAATTCTTTGTGTGGATGATGAAGAAGTAATACTCGGCAGTTTTAGAAAAATTCTTGTTCTTGATGGATACTCTGTTGATACTGTTGAAACAGGACAGGAAGCACTTGGGTTAATTCAAAAACATCATTACGATTTTGTTTTTACAGATTTGAAAATGCCTATTATGGATGGAGTTGAGGTTACAAAGTCTGTAAAGCATCTACGTCCGGATATAGATGTTATAATAATTACCGGTTATGCAAGTGTTGAGACAGCGGTTGAGACAATGAAATATGGTGCTATGGATTATGTGCAAAAACCTTTTACCGAAGACGAGCTTATTGCCTTTGTTCAAAAAGCATTAATTAAACGTCAGGATAAAATCCAGAAACAATTGAAACCAAAAGTTCACATAACTCATGTTCCTGCTTCTGATGATTTTACAAAAGGTGAATTTTCAATACCTGGCGGAGTATTTATTTCAAAGAATCATACCTGGGTTAGCATGAATCAAGCTGGTATTGCAAAGATTGGTATCGATGATTTTGCAAAAAAATTAATTGGCAGAGTTTACTCCATTGAACTTCCAAATCTTGGAATGAATGTAAAAGCAGGGCAGCCGCTTTTTACAATTAAACAGGGTAATAGAAGTATTACTTTTAATTCACCAATAACCGGAAAAGTTTCACAGATAAATACAATCCTTAAAGATAATGTAGATGCATTGGACGTTACTCCATATGAAAGGAACTGGGTTTGTGCTTTGGATGCTGAAAATATTGATAGTGAAATTAAAGATATGAATATTGGTAAATCAGCGGTTTCATTTTTCCAGGAAGATATTGAAAAATTTAAAAATACAATTACCGAAGTTTTAAAATCAGAAAAGAAAGGTGATGAATATCTTGATAACGGTTTGTTTATCGGACAGCTTGAAAAACTTTCTGATGTAAACTGGAATAAAATCGTCACAGAATTTTTTATCAGATAAATATTTTATAAAATCTTCGGGGTCAAATTATCAACCCCGAAGGTTTTTTCAATTTTAATGTTTCATCTGGTTTGGCATCATCTCTTTTGCTTCAGCTTTTATCATAATCTTACCTGCTTGCTTAAAGAATAAAGTAACATTTCCCACAGATCCCTTTTTTATATCATTTTTAAGCTTCATAAGCATAACGTGATAAGATCCGGGTTTAAGCTCAACTGTTGATTTTGCCGGGATAATAATATTTCCAACTTCTCTCATTCCCATCATATCATTTCCCGCATCGTAAGTTTCATGTATTTGAACTAAACCTGCTGGTTCAAACTCAACTTTATAAAGTGTATCAGCTTTATCAGAATTATTTTCAATCTTAAAAAATAATCCGGTTGCTTGTCCCTGTGCACCAACACGCATCCATGGATCAACAATTTTAATCTTATCTGATGGATTAGAAAAGATCATAAAAAGTGCGAGTAATAGATTCATATTATTCTCCTAAGTATTTAATATCCTCAAGTATCATATCTAAATTAGCTGTGCTGCCTTTGTAATTACTTCTAAGCCTTCCGTCTTGATCAATCAATGATATTCTATCTGTATGAATAATACTGTAACTCAACTCACCATTTTCATCGTACGATGAATCAGCAGGAATGGCTTTTACATCAAACTTTAACATTACTTCTTTAGTGTTTTGATTATCGCCGGTAAGAAAAGTCCAGTTATCAAAGGTTATATCTCTAATCTCAGCAAACTTTTTTAGTACAGCGGGTGTATCACGATTTGGATCGAAAGAAATTACTACAAACTTTACCTTATCCTTTAAATCATCAGGCAGCCTTCGTTGAACAAGCTGCATGTTGTGTGTTGTCATCGGACAAATATCCGGGCAGTGAGTATAAACCATTGCCATCAAAGTAATTTTATCTTTTATGATTTTAGGAAACTCAACTTTAACGCTATCCTGATTTAAAAAAGTATTTTGCGTCCTGGTTATATCCTGATCTAAAGGAAAATGCTCATAGCAGCTAGTAATAAAAACGAAACTAAATGTAACAACAACAACTAATATTATTTTATTCATTTTATTTTTTTTTGATTTGTATGATTAAACTTATTAAAAAACGATTCTTAATAAAAGATAATTTCTTTTCTTAGATTTGAATAAGTTGATTTTTGATATAAGGAAATGTTTGTAAATGTACACTATTCCGTTCAATTTTTGCAGATACAGTGGAGATGAAATAGTATATAACCCAATTCCGCTTCAAGGAAAGAGAAAATGGATTTGTGCAACAAGAGTTCCATATGGTAAAACTGTGGAAGAAACTTTTAAACAGATTTTTTCACAATTACCAAATTCAGATTTACTTTTTGATGGATGTACAGATGAGAATAAAGAATTTTTAAAAGCTTATGGTTATAATGCAATCACATTTGGTAAAGAAGCCATTATTGATTTAGCAAAGAATGAATTTCAAAAAAAATCCTTAAAAGAACTTATAAAACGCGGAAAAAGACACGGATCAGTTGAGGAGATAAAATATTCTGAGAACAATGAAAAAAAGCTGCAGGAGTTTTTTATTCAAACTTCACATGGAAGGGAACCACGGCTAGAAAATCTTTTTGCAACTGTCTTTAAACCGTACCACAGATTATTCGTTCTAAAAAAAGATGAAAATTGGATTAGTGCAATTATGCTTTCATTCAAACATGAAAAATTTATGCAGACGGAATTAATTCTTAGAAATTCCAAAGCACCTGTCGGTGTTATGGAAGCATTGATTAATGAAATATTAATCCAACTAAAAAAAGAGGGATTTGAATATTGGTCGCTTGGTGCGGTTCCATTTATTGATTACAATTCAAAATTTTTATCACTCTCATGGTTTTTTAATTCCATAGGAAGAAAAATTAAGTTTGCATATAACTATAAAGGTTTATTTAATTTTAAAAACAAATTTAATCCAATCTGGCAGCCGTACTATCTCTGTTACAAGAATAGATTAAATCCAATTCAGATTTTTCAACTTTCACAAAAATCAAATCTTAACAAATTAATCGTTCACAACATCTTAACTAAGCTTGGCTTTAATTACGGAAAATGATATGCAAAACTTAAATGACATGCCTTCTGAAGAATTCAAAAAAAACGGATACAAACTTGTTGATTGGATTGCTAAATATTTAACCAGCATTGAAAAGTATCCGCCGCTTTCTCAAGTTAACCCTGGCGATATTTTAAAACAAATTCCACAATCTCCGCCAACAAATGGTGAAGATATCCAAAATGTTTTAGCTGATGTTGATAAAATACTTATGGATGGAATCACTCACTGGAACCATCCTGGTTTTATGGCATATTTCAATTCAACATCAAGCGGACCAGGAATACTTGCCGAACTTGTATCAGCCGGGTTAGGTGTTAATGGTATGCTCTGGAAAACTTCTCCAGCATTTACTGAACTTGAAAAATCCATGATGAATTGGTTCAGACAAATGGTTGGATTGCCTGAAAATTATTGGGGTATTATTTACGACACAGCCTCAACAAGTTCTATGCACGCAATTGCGTCTGCGCGTGAACAGCTTAATTTAGGTTTTAGAGAAAAGGGAATGGCAGGAAGAAGCGAGGTGCCGAAATTAATTTTGTATTGTTCTGAGCATGCCCACAATTCAATTGATAAAGGAGCGCTTACACTTGGGATTGGTTTGGATGGAATCAGAAAAATTTCAGTTAATGATAGGTTTGAGATGATTCCGCAAAAACTTGAAGAAGCAATTAACTCAGATATTGCAAAAGGTTTAAAATCATTTTGTGTTGTTGCAACAGTTGGTACAACATCAACAACAAGTGTTGATCCTGTTGAAGCAATTGCGGACATCACAGAGAAATATAATTTGTGGCTTCATATTGATTCTGCCTATGCCGGAGTAACAGCTATGATTCCGGAAATGAAATGGATTACAAAAGGATGGGATCGTGCCGATTCATTAGTCATCAATCCGCATAAGTGGATGTTTACTCCGATGGATTTAAGTGTTTACTTTACTCGCAAACCTGATATACTTAAACGTGCATTCAGTTTATCTGCAGAATATCTAAAAACAAATCAAGACAGCGAAGTTGAAAACTTGATGGATTACGGAATCCAACTTGGCAGAAGATTCCGCTCTCTTAAGCTTTGGTTTATTATAAGATATTTTGGTGTTGATGGTTTAGCTGAAAGAATTAAAACTCACATTGAACTTGCTCAGGAATTTGCTGAATGGGTTGATAATGAAAAAGATTTTGAACAAATGGCACCTGTTCCATTTTCTACGATTTGCTTTAGATTTAATCCTGGACACATCTCTGAAACCGAGTTGAATAGACTTAACGAAACTTTATTGGAAAAAATAAATCAATCGGGAAAAATATTTTTATCTCACACAAAACTTAATGGTAAGTTTACAATCAGATTAACAATTGGCAGCATCAGACACGAAAGAAGACACATTGTGGATGCATGGAAATTAATTAAAACAATAGCACGCGGATTACAATAATCCGTCACCCTGAACTTGTTTCAGGGTCTTTATTATTATAGAGAATTGAGATGCTGAAATAAACCTGTCTTCCGATAGGCAAGATTCAGCATGACAATATTAGTTTTTAGTACCAATACGATATTTAATTATATTAATTTATATGGATTAAAATATATGGATTCAATTTTACAATTTGCTTTGCTTGCTTTTACGTCATTATTCACAATGGTAAATCCTCTTGGTGTTATTCCAGTTTTTACAACTCTTACAACCGGAATGACCTCCAAACAAGCAGCCGCAATTGCTCTTAAAGCAACATCAACAGCACTAATTGTTCTGTTGCTGTTTACTTTCGGAGGCAATTTTATTTTTGATATTTTTAACATTTCTGTAAATGGGTTAAGAGTTGTCGGCGGAATTCTATTCTTCCTTTCAGGTTACGATATGCTGAGAGGAAAATTAACTCGCATAAAATCTGATGAAGAAAAAGATGATGAAGCAGTTAAGAACTTTGCTATAGCTCCCCTTGGTGTTCCGATGATCACTGGACCGGGTGTAATTACAATTTCAATCGTAATGATGAATGATGCGCCGGATATAACTCATAAATCTTTATTGATTACAGCCATTTTTATTGTAATGGGGTTAACGCATATCATACTTTTAAGTTCAAGAAAAATAATTGCGTTTCTTGGAGAAAGCGGTAATAAAGTTTTAACAAGAATTATGGGTTTAATTGTAATGGTTATTGCTGTTGAGCTATTCTTTAGGGGATTAAAACCAATCATACAGGATATTCTAACTATAAAATAAAAAACCCCGGCTTATCACTCCGGGGCTTATCATCATCATCGAATCACTAACTATTTAGTCGGAGGCAAAATCACCGTATCAATTATGTGTATTACACCGTTTAAAGCTTTTACATCCGCTGTGGTAACTTTTGCATCGTTTATCATAACATTACCATCTACTACTTTAATTTTTACTTTACTTCCTTCAACAGTTGTTGCCTCTGATAACTTTACAACATCGCCAGCCATTAGGTTACCGGAAACTACGTGATACAAAAGAACTTTCTTTAGAGCTTCTTTATCTTTTAAGAGTCCTTCCACAGTTCCTTCAGGTAATTTTAAAAAAGCTTCATCCGTTGGCGCAAAAACTGTATAAGGACCTTTACCTTGAAGAGTCTCAATTAATCCTGCTTCCGTAAGAGCGGTTGCTAAAGTATTAAATATACCTGCATCAACTGCTGTGGCAACTATATCTTTAGAAGATGATTTTGTAGAATATTCCTGAGCATTTATCGAAATTAAACTTACTGCAAACATTACAATTGTTAATGCAGATAATCTTAATGTGTTCATACATTTTCTCCATTTGTTTTATGATTTATTTTATTTTACGATCGTACTGTAATAACGCTTGTTTCTTATGAAGAGTTCCACAAAAAAAATATTTTTTCGGGTACGTGTTTTATTGCAGTTTTTGAGTAAAAAGAGAAGTTTTATTTTGCAAATCATTAAGCAATATTTTTAAGACTCATTTGTGGATCTTATTTGATGGAGCGACATCATATTAAAACTATATTTAATTTTTTTAGAGGAAATAATGGCTAGTAGAAAAGCATTTGTTAAACAGGTTCAAGGGATTACATTTGTCGGTAAAACTGATTCAAATCATTGGGTAACAATGGATGGACCAGAAACTTTTGGTGGAAGTAATGCAGGAATAAGACCAAAAGAATTGCTTATGATTGCTTTGGGCGGTTGTTCCGGCAGTGATATAACCAGCATACTTTCAAAGAAAAAAATAAAAGTCGATGAATTTGAAATGAATATTTCGGCTGAAGTTGCAGACGAGCATCCGCAGGTTTTTACTAAAATGCATATTGAATTTGTTTTTACCGGAAAAAATATTCCCATAAAAGATGTTGAGAGAGCAATTGAACTTTCAATAACAAAATATTGCAGCGTTACAGCTATGCTTAAAAAAGCAATGCCTATTGAGCATTCGTATCGCATAATTGAAGCAGATTAAATAAGTTGGATTATTGGAGCAAAGGAATATTGGAATATTAAATTTTCAAATACCAATATTCCATACTCCATTGTACGGACTAGCTTTTCTGATACAAACCTATAGTATTCCCGTCAGGATCATTAAATAAAGCGTACCATCCCATGGCAGGAATTACAGTTTTAGTCCTTTTGACTGCACCACCATTATCTTTAGCTTTTTTTAATATTGAATCAATTTCCGGCATGTTAACATGAAAAACTGTTGTTTCGCCTTTAGCAACTTCATCAACTTTTCTTAATCCAACCATCGTACCTTTATGATTATTAAACAGTAAGTAGCCGTTTCCGAATGGTTTAAATTCCCAGCCAAGTACTTTGTGATAAAATTCTTTTGCCTTGTCTAAATCTGTTGTTGGAATTTCGCAATGTGCAATTAAATGTTCAGCCATAAACTTTCCTTTAAATAATTGTGATTTTTAATAAAGGAAATTACGCGTAAGTGAACTTTAATTCAAGAAAATATTAATGGCGGAGAATTAGGTTAGGTTTAGTAATTTTGGATGTATTTTTTAACATTTTATTTAGGGGCTTTTATGAAAAACCTTAGTTTAATTTTAATTGTTCTGGTACTATGTTCATTTAATATTACATTTTCACAGACTGAAGATCAGCTATCTGAAATAAATTCAACTGTACCGGAATTATTTGATTTTCACGAAGTTGTTTATCCTTTATGGCACACGGCTTATCCCAATAAAGATTATACTTTGTTCAAGCAGCTTTTGCCGGAAGTAAATGCAGGAGTTGAAAAAATCTATGCCGCAAAGCTTCCAGGAATTTTGCGCGATAAAGAAAAAGAATGGAATGCTGGATTGGATAAACTTCGTGCATCTGTTAAGGATTACAACAAAGCCTGCGAAGAAAACAATGAGGCGGGAATGTTAACAACCGCAGAAGAACTTCACTCCAATTTTGAAATGTTAGTAAGAATTGTAAAACCTGTTACAAAAGAAGTTGATGAATTTCATAAAGTGCTTTATATGATTTATCATCATTACGGACCAAATAAAAATACTGAAGATTTAAGCAAAGCAATTGATGATCTATATTTGCGTTCTGATGAATTAAAAAATTGCGTCCTTCCAAAATGGGCAACAGATAAAAAAGATGAATTTACAAAAGCTGCAGATGAACTTTATGCATCTACAAAAGAGTTGAAGGAGTTAAAAGATTCTAAAGCGGATGAGAAATTATTAAATGCTGGAATTGATAAAGTTCATACAAATTATCAAAAGTTAGAAGCTTTGTTTGATTAGAATTTTATCTCTGGGAACTCAGTTCTTCTCTGTGGTAAATCTAACCACAGAGTTAACAGGATTATTTATTATCTGAGAAATTAAATACCATATTGATGATTAGATCTAAATACAACAGCATAGAACTTTCCCACATGGATGGCAATGCCACAAGATAGTTATGAAATTATAATACCTTACCAAATACCCAAAAGTTATTTGAACATAGTTCGATAATTATTAAAATTACTTATGGATAAAATAGAAATATTAAAAATATTAGATGAATCTTTCGATAAAGAAGATCGTGATTCTGCTTATTCTCAAGTAAGATTTATGGAAATCGTTAACAATTTGTATACTGATAACAAAAAAATCTTAATTGAGATATTTGAAGAATGGTTATTTGATTATAACCTTCCTCATATGCAAGCACATTCATTGATTTTTATAAGAAATTATCATTTATCTGAATTTAAGTCTAGAATTACTAATGTTCGAGAAAAGATAAGCCTGAACGATAATTCACCAGTGGGAAAAGACTTAGTCAAGCTCATTGATGATATTTTAAAATATTTATAGTGTTCCGTTGTAATTATTTCGTGTTTATAATGCCGCATCAATTGAATGCGGCATTATTTTTTGTGGGTTCACTATCTGGGTCTTGGCAGTTAAAAAATTCCACAAAATAATTTTGGTTGATCTACCAAAATTAATATCAGTAGTTTAACTTTTTACAATTCCATTTATCTGTATAGCTCTAGACAATTAAATAGGTTTAGAGTTTTTGTTAGGATTTATTGGCTACCTTTCATGTAGTTGAGTGGATGTCATAGTTTTTTACAATACCACAAGGGACATAGTATTTGATTTAAGATCAAGTACCTAGGGGATGGATGCCAGAATATTGAACAACGAAAGAAGAAATTTTAGAATTTCTAGATTCATAATTCCTTGTTCGCGAACCGATATTTTATTGAATTATGAAAAGCGGGGTAAAGAATAATAAGTGTTGATTTTTAGTTACAAAGGAATAGTATGGGATGGCGTTTTCTTAAAGTGTTAAAACTTTTTTAATAGCTTGTTTAATTTCGTTATACGTTTCAGAATTTAAATACCCAAGTTTTTTAATAAGTCTTTCCTGAGAAACAGAACGAATTTGAAAACAATCGGCAGAAGAGATTTTGCTTAAACCATTCTCGGCGGCAGGTTCAATTTTCACCATCCAGGGAGCAATTTCATATCGGTCTTTCCAATCTGTAATGGGCACAACAATTTTTAGAGGTAGCTTACCTAACGCGTCATCATTAACAATAACAGCGGGTCTTATTTTCTGTATCTCAGCACCCTTAGAAGGATTAAGGTCTATTAACCAGATTTCACTTTGTTTCATAAAAGTCTTCAAAATCTAACGCAGTAAAAGAGGTTAATTCTTTGTCAATTGTATAATCACTAAGAAGTTCTTTGGCCGCAGATTCCATTTTATAACTAATTTCTTCCATCTTAATAGCTTTTATCAGTTCTTCTACTACAAAAAACTTTTTATCAAGTGGCAGTCCTTGTATTTCTTTAATAATATCTATTGTTTGCATATTTTTTCTTTCACATGTCTTTATTCTAAAGGTAGTATTTTAACTTAAATTTATAAGTTGATTTAATATAAATATTTTTTCTATTTGTTACAGCGTGATATTTATTAGTTAATGCGCAACTTGAAAGTTGCGGCTACCTAAATCATTCGTTTGAAATTATCACTTCACAATTTTAGAAACTTCTTTAAACTCAGGTGTCCCGCAGACTTCCAACAACTCAAAAAGAATTGATTCTGTAGTTGTAATTTCTGCACCAAGAGTTCTCATTCTATCCAAAGTAATATTGTAATCAATTTCTTTTCTTGATGAAACAGCATCAGCAGCAAGATTAACCTGATGATCATTTGCAATTAAATCTAATACTGTCTGCTGCACACAAACGTGGGATTCAACTCCGCACACTACAATTTGTGATAATTTCTTTTTATGGAATTCATCAAAAAGATTTTCTGCACCGGAACAACTGAAGCTCATTTTCTGGATAGCAGTATAACCTGAAAGTTCATCAAGAATTTTTTTAGATGTTGGTCCCAATCCTTTTGGATATTGCTCTGTAAAATAAATTGGCAACAGCATTGTTTTAAAACCTTTTATCAGCTTAACGGTATTATCTAAAACTGCTTCATAATTTCTGATTACCGGAAGTATACGTTCCTGCAAATCAATTATAAGCAGGGCAGTAGTTTCTTTTTTTAAGATTATTGGGTTTCGTTTCATAATTTTTTTATTTCATTTTGTCATTGCGAATCCCCGATTCATCGGGCTGAAGCAATCCGTTTTTAGGTTTAATATTTATTTTAAGATTGCTTCGCTCGATGACTCGCTCGCAATGACTATCTATTTGTCTAATATATCTCATCCATCCCATATTTACCGCAAGCATACATCATTAAAATTGATGATAAATCAATCAATGCTTTTTTCTGTTCATCAGCATGAATAACAAGATCGTAAACATCTGCCATAAACTGAAAATTGCTAAGTATCTTTTTTAACTCTCTATGATTTGGTGAACCATGCCAATTTGCAACTTGAGTTACTAATATTTTTTCAAATCTTCTTAAAAAATCCCTGAAAGAAATTAAGTGAGTTGCATTAGCATGTCTTGGATGGCAAATAGCAATCATATCGTTAAAATAAGTATCCCACTTTGCTGCAAGCTTTTGATTGCGTGTATCCATTACAAATCTTGCCTGCTCTAAAGTAAACTTTGCTTTTGTTGTAACTTTGTACTGCGGAATAATCGCATAACCATCATAACTTATTTCATCATCATCTTCATCATAATATTTCCATCGTTTTAATAATTGGTTGGGCGTATAAATTGTAACAACTTTATCAAGCGAGCTATCGGTTACAATAAATTTTCTTTGTTGAAAATTTACAACTGTTAACCAGTGCTCCCAGTTATCAACACTAAGTATGCAGGGATAACCTTTTTTAACTTGTTCTATTAAAATCTTTATTGCGTCTTCCGGTTTTTCTCTCCGGAAATATTTCATTTTGCAGTTATAAAACTTAGCTGCTTTAGCTAAACCAATTTCATCAGTACCATACCACCATGTACTGCCGGCTTTTATACCGATCTGATTTTCGCTTTCAAATCTTCCAAGCATAACAAGAGCATATTTAAGTGCAAATGGTCCGCACTGATATTTATAAGGCTGAGGGTAAAAACTCATTTTAAATTTTATTGATTTTGAAACTATGTAAACATTATCAAATGAAGTTTTTTTTACAAGTGATTTTGGGTATTTTTTCGGTATGAATGAAAAAAAATTAAAAGTTTTAGTCCTCTATAATGAAGCCAATCCTGATTACTACCTAAAAGCCATAGAGCCCGTACCGGAACCCGATTTTAAACCTTACTTTGAAGTTGAAAACCTTACCCCTATGGAAGAGTTTGAAATCATTGCAAAAAAGCTTAAAAGAGTGGGTTTTGATACTTACACCCTAAATTTAAAGGATGATATCTTCAGACTGCTGGACTTAGTTAAACAAAATCCGCCTGATGTGATATTTAACTTTGCTGAAATTTACAAGGAGCAGCCGCGTTTAGAAATGAACCTTGTTGGATTGTATGAGCTGATGGGCATTCCATATACCGGCGCACCGGCAATTACTTTAGCTAACTGCCAAAGCAAGTTTCTTACAAAAAAGTTACTAAACTACCATGGAATAAAAACAGCAAAGTTTCAGTTGTTCGATAAAATTCCCGATGAGATTAAACTTGAAACAAAATTTCCTGTAATAGTTAAACCTGCTTATGAAGATGCAAGTGTCGGAATTGAAAATGAATCTATTGTTTATAATACTAATGCATTAAAGAAAAGACTTGAATTTGTATTTACTCAATTTAATCAGCCGGCATTAATTGAAGAGTTTATTGAAGGACGTGAGTTTAATGTTTCTGTAACGGGGGATTTGAAACCAAAAGTTTTACCAATAAGTGAAATTGATTTTAGCAGAATGCCGGATCACTTACACAACATTGTAAGTTACCAGGCAAAGTGGGATCCGCATCACGAGTCTTATCATAAAACAATTCCTATTTGTCCGGCTAAAATTTCTAAAAGTCTGGAAGCCAAACTTAAACACACAGCAATTGCAGCTTTTAAAATTATGGGCACCAGGGATTATGCAAGAGTTGATATGCGTGTAACAAGTGATGAAGAAGTTTATGTGCTGGAAGTAAACCCAAACCCAGATTTAACGGAAGGTGCAGGATTTATGCGTTCCGCCCACGCTGGCGGATTAAGTTATTCTCAGGCGCTAAAGAGAATTGTTATGCTTGCTTACGAGAGAGGGAAGAGAGCGTAGTTGGTTACTGGTAATAAGTAGGATTTAGGACACTATTGGTTGTGGTGTTTTTTATGACCACCAAATAATCTGCCCTTTGCAATTAAATATTCTTATATAATTTTGTGGTGAGAAGATCAAAATTAATTTATAACGTTATTAACATCTTAGTGAAAACTAAGAGTCTAAGGGAGAAATTGTTATGAATAAAAAAAAATTGTTTCTTGTTACTTATGTTATCCTGCTTTATTCATTTACTTCTGCTCAAAGTAAATATTCTATTGAAGGAAGCTTAGGTGTTATCTCTCCAATTAATTCCTCCGCAGGGTTGTTAGTTTCAGGTCAGCTAAACTATTCTTTAACTAATGCAGTTCAATTATTCAGTAATGCTTTGTATGGGAGCTGGGATAAGTACAATGTCTATTATCATTATGAATATTACACCTCAGAACATCCCGATACTGGCCCATTTAAAACATTTACTGCTGATGATCATTCTTTAGTTTCTATAAATTTGGGCAGTAGATTCCTACTTCACGAAAATAAAATAGTAAATCTTTTATTTGATACACAAATTGGTTTGTCATTCCTCTCTTTCAATAAATATAGACTTAACCAGGTAGTAAATCAGGAAACGGGTCAGATTGATTTTGTGCCGGATGTAATTTCTCCATTAAAAATAAATGAAACTCTATTATCTTTTGGAGTTGGACCGGTTTTCGAAAGAAAGATCAATTCTTTGTTTAGTCTTTATCTATCTGCTAAACTTAATACTATGATAAATGCGGGTGATACTGATTTTATTAGTAAACGAGGAACATATTTTATTGTCTCTGCTGGTTTTACACATATGATTTAGATAAGTATTTCCAAACAAAAAACCCGATTCATTTCTGAATCGGGTTTTTTATTATCTAAGCTTTTACTTTCTCAGGTTTACACAGCGCATCGTAAACGCAAAGTTGAGAAAACAGCAAAAAACCTTAAAAGTACTATTCGTAAAATTCAGAATGCTACTTTTAGAGCCAAAATCCCTATTCGTAAAATTCAGAATGTCACTTTTGAGATAAAAACCCCTATTCGTAAAATTCAGAATGCTACTTTTGGAGCAAAAACTACTATTCGTAAAATTCGGAATGCTAATTTTGGGGCAAAAACTACTATTCGTAAAATTCAGAATAGAAGTTTGAAAGTTAAACGTGACATTTTGAAGGTTATCATGGTACGATCGTTACAACTGATGATTGGAAATAAAAAAAGTCACGACAAACGCCGTGACTTTATAAATTCAAATAAAACTAACTTGTTATGCTTTTACTTTTTGCAAAGCAGGTACTTTATGTTTTACAATTTCATAAACTCCAAACATTACACCAACAAAGAATAAATCACCAATAAGTGCATTCTGGAAAAATGGAATTGCAGCAATGTAGCTTTCCATTAAACCGGCTGGAGTTTTAGGATATAATGTTCCAAGTGCCCAAACTCCAAAGTTTGTAATTGCAAAGAAACTTACTGAAGCAGTTAGTGAAGTAATCACTACATTCTTTACACTTACTTTTTTAAGCATTACAATTCCCAGTACAACAATCAAAGCAAAGCTTAAATAAACAATCCAGGCATAAGAATATATTCCAATAATTATGTCTGTTAAAAACAATGCAATTAGCGGAATTGCAAATGCAAATGATTTTTTATTAAAGTATGCGCCGCCAAATAAAGCCATTGCGGCTATAGGCGCAAAGTTTGGCGGGTGTGGAAGTAATCTTACAAAAGCTGCTGCAAAAACCATTAACGTAACTACCCAAAAGCTTGGGCTTATTTTTTTCATTTGTTCAGTCATCGTTTTTTTCCTTTCAATTAAAATCTTTTAAAAGATATTTCTTGTAATAATTAGTTCAAAGATAAAGGTTAATTAATCCAAAAGTCAATTAACCCCTCCTTTATCCTCCCCTTTCTGAAAGGGGAGGAAATAGGCAGGGTTAGTTTATAATAAGTTTAATTCCGCCATAAAATGATAGCCCTGCAGTTCCGTATCCAAATACTTCTTCATAATCAGTATCCAATAAATTTTCAGCACGAACATTTAATCTTAAAAAATCAAAAACATCATAATGTGCAGCAAGATTAAGCAGAACGTAAGCTTTAAGTTCTGTTCTCTGATAAATTGAAAAATTAATGTCTTCACGATTGCCAACCCAAATTAGTTCAGCATTACAATTTGCTTTATCATTAAAAGTATAATTTGTATAAAACCCGATCTTACTTTCGGGTCTGCGTAACAGTTTTTTATTAAAGTCTGCCGAGTTTGGACTGATATCTTTAGCATCCGTAAAAGTGTAGTTGATTTTTAATTCCAGATCATCAGACAATTTTGAATGTAAAAAAACCTCTGCACCTTTTGTAACAGCTTCATTTATGTTAATGGTTTTAAAGGTTACATAATCAAATCCAAACATATCTGTAAATTTATTGTAGAAAAAAGTTGAGCCGAAGGATAAGTTTTGTGTAAAAAGAAATTGTTCAATTCCAAAATCCCAGCCAAAACTTTTTTCGGGATTTAAATTTTCATTTCCGTATGAAGGATCGTAAAGATAAAACAATGATGGTGCTTTAAATCCCGTTCCAACGGTTGCTTTAAATTTTGTTCCGGTTTCCCAAAGTATAAAAGCGGGAGCTATCCTATAAGTAAACTGCGAACCAAATTTATTGTGGTCATCCAATCTTACTCCTGCAGTTACAAATAATGATTCATCAAATTTTAACTGATCCTGCAAATAAACTCCGATAGTTCTGGTATCTTTCATAGGAATTACGCTTGCATAATCCGGCAATAAAATATAATTGTATGAGTAGTATTCAGATGATGCTTTATCAAATTCCAGTTCGGCGCCAATAGTAAATAAATTTGATTTACTTAAAGTAAAATCATTTTGCCAGTCTAATTTGTATTTTCTTCCATCGTACAAACTGTTTGAATAATATGCGCTGGCTGCAGAAGTATCAAAAGAATATTTTCTTACATTGCGTATAAAACTTATACCAAGTTTTTGATTCCACTTCTCATCTAATAATTTTAGTTTAGCTTCGGTGCGGAGAAAAAATTCCTCTTGCTTAAAAATGTATGTCGGATCATCACCGAAAGGTCCACCAAACTGATCATAATCTGATTTTGATTTTGTAAATCTGGAAAACAAATTTATTGCCGTATTTTTATTTAAGTCATATCCAATAAGTGCAGAAGCATTATTGAATGTATAACCATCTTTTTCTTTATTACCATACTTTTCTGAAGCGTTGGAAAATCCATCACTGCCTGTTCTGCTGAAAGCTAATGAATAATTTAATTTTTGAATTGATCCATCTAATCCAAGCACACCTTTGTATGTATTGTAAGATCCGCCTTCAGTAAGTAATGAAAATTTTGAAGGACCATTACCTCTTTTTGTTATAATATTAATTACCCCGGCAAGTGCATCAGAACCATAAAGAGTTGATTGCGGTCCCCGTAAAACTTCTATTCTTTCAATATTATCGATGGATAAAGCTGAAAAATCATAAACACCTGATGGATCATTTGTAAGATTTACCTCAACGCCGTCAATAAGAACAAGTGTCTGTGAGGAATTTGCGCCGCGAATATAAATATTGGATAAAGTTCCGTTGCCGCCTTGTCTTGTAAAACTTATTCCCGCTTCATTCTTTAAAACATCAAAAACATTATTTGCATTACTGTTAACTATTTGTGCTGAATCAATTATGGAGATTGAATTTGCGAGTTCAAGCGTATTAGCTGGAGTTTTGGTTGCAGTAATTACAACATCAGTAAGTTTGTAATATCCGGATGTATCTGTTTTTTGTACAACAATATTTTGAGCGGAGGTAATGGAAGGACTCACTAAAATTGCAAACAGAGCAAAAAGAAATTTTGTTTTGAACATTGAAGTTACTCCTATTAAAAAGTGTTAAAGTAACTTCGCGTATTAAAAAGTTTAGATAAAACGAATGGAGATTTTGAGGGACCATCGTTAATCCTGCCTTTCTCGCGAAGGTTGATTAATAATTATTTGCGGCAGGTCTCCTGGCTTTTCAATGAACAATTATCAATTAACAATGTACAATTGATTTAATTGTACATTATACATTTTACATTGTAAATTGATTCACAGTTGCGCGACAGCGACGGAATAGATTTTAAATCGTCATTGCGAACGAAGTGAAGCAATCTTTCAGTATAAAAGATTGCTTCGTCCTTTTGGGGACTCGCAATGACAAGTACATTAATCTCACCGTACTTCCCTATAATTTCCCATTACCCCGACATGTCGGGGTTGGGACACCGTAAATATTCTACAAAGAACTAAAGTAAAAATAAGCCGCAGTCTGTTAAGATGGAAGAATTTATTAAAATATTTTTTTGCTTTTACTTTTAGCGGTTAACTTTTTTTTCTAAGTTGTATGTAGGATTTATTGTTAATTATCAATTTTACACATTGAAGATGCTTTTTCTAATAATGGTTACATTTTTAATCTTGTTTGATCTTTACATTTCTCACAATAACAAATTTAATTGCACATCAGCTATAATTCATTCTTCATTTAAAAGGAGCTTTTAATGGGCTGGTTTTTAAAATTTCTAAATTCTTCCATCGGCAAAAAATTTATGATGGCCGTAACCGGAAGTTTCTTAATTATTTTTCTGGTTGTTCACCTGATTGGTAATATTACTTTATTTTTTGGCGCAAGTGCTTTTAATGCATATGTATTAACACTTGATGTAATAAAACCTTTAATAAGAGTCATCGAACTCGTTCTGCTTACAGCTTTTATTCTCCACATCTTTAATGGTCTAAAATTGTGGATCGAAAATAAAAGAGCGCGCGGCGTAACGTATAAAATTAATGGTTCGCCTGAAAACAGTGACGTATTTTCAAGAACAATGTTTCTTACCGGGTCAATCGTTTTCATTTTTCTGGTTCTTCATCTTGCAACCTTTTTCTGGAGGTTTAATGTTCACGATCCGGAGGGATTAGCTAACACGCATCAGTATTTTGATATAGTTACGGGATTTTTTCAGATCTGGTGGTACGTAATTTTATATATAGTTGCGGTGTTGTTGTTAGGATTTCATCTTAATCATGGATTTCAAAGTGCATTTCAAACCTTTGGTTGGAATCACAAAAAATATTTTCCACTCGTGCAAAAAATTGGAACACTGTACGCAATAATTATGGCATTAGGTTTTGCTTCGATGCCCATCTACTTTTTCTTTTTCTACGGAGGTAACCAATGACAAAATTAGATTCTAAAATTCCTGCCGGAAATATTTCCGAAAAATGGACTAATCATAAATTCAATATGAAATTGGTTAATCCGGCAAACAAAAGAAAATTCGATATCATTGTAGTCGGAACCGGATTAGCGGGCGCATCTGCAGCTGCATCACTTGGTGAACTCGGATACAATGTTAAATCATTTACCTTTCACGATAGTGCCAGAAGAGCACACAGTATTGCCGCTCAAGGTGGAATTAACGCATCAAAAAATTATCAGAATGATGGTGATTCCACTTTTAGATTATTTTATGATACAGTTAAAGGCGGCGATTTTCGTGCGCGTGAAGCTAATGTTCATCGTCTTGCTGAAGTGAGTACAAATATTATTGATCAATGTGTTGCACAAGGCGTGCCCTTTGCAAGAGATTACGGTGGACTGTTGGATAACAGATCTTTCGGCGGTGCGCAGGTTTCCAGAACATTTTATGCCAGAGGTCAAACAGGACAGCAATTATTACTCGGTGCTGTTAGCGCTTTGAATCGACAAGTTGATAAAGGTTCGGTTAAGTTATACTTACGAAGAGAAATGCTTGATATTGTAGTTATTGATGGAGCAGCAAAAGGAATTGTTGTTAGAAATTTATTAACTGGCGAAATTGAAAAATATTCTGCTCATGCAGTTGTACTTGCAACCGGCGGATATTCCAACGTTTTCTTCTTATCCACAAATGCTATGAACTGTAACGCAACAGCAATCTGGCGTGCACATAAACGAGGCGCATATTTTGCAAATCCCTGTTTTACACAAATTCATCCAACTTGTTTACCTTTACATGGAGATGCACAATCCAAATTAACATTAATGAGTGAATCTTTGCGTAATGATGGTAGAGTTTGGGTATCAAAGAAAAAAGGTGATATGCGAAATCCTACTGATATTCCTGAAGATGAAAGAGATTATTATCTTGAAAGAAAATATCCTTCATTCGGAAATCTTGCCCCGAGAGATATCTCATCGCGTGCGGCAAAGGAAGTATGTGATGAAGGAAGAGGCGTTAAAGGTGGTGATGCGGTTTATCTTGATTTTAGTGATGCTATAAATAGACTTGGACAAAAGGTAATCGAAGAGCGTTATGGAAATTTATTTGAGATCTATGAAACTATAACAGGTGAAAATCCTTACAAATCCCCGATGATGATCTATCCGGCTCCTCATTATACAATGGGCGGCTTATGGGTTGATTATAATTTAATGAGCAATGTTCCCGGTTTATTTGTACTTGGTGAAGCAAATTTCTCAGATCACGGGGCAAATCGTTTAGGTGCTTCTGCACTTATGCAAGGCTTGGCTGATGGTTATTTTGTTATTCCTTATACTATGGGAAATTATCTTGCAGGCGATAAACCTGCATTAGTAAAAACGGATCATCCTGAGTTTGATAAAGTTGCAAATGAAGTAAAAGATCTCACAGATAAACTTTTATCAATAAAAGGAAAACGCACTGTTGATGATATCCATAAAGAGTTAGGTAGAATAATGTGGCATAAAGTCGGAATGGCGCGAAATGAAAAAGGGCTGAAAGAAGCAATTGAAGAAATCCGAAGATTGAAAACCGAGTTTTGGAAAAATGTTACAATTCCCGGCAGCGGCGATGATGTAAATCAAACCCTGGAACGCGCCGGAAGATTAATAGATTATTTTGAACTCGGAGAGTTAATGGCTGTAGATGCTCTCGAAAGAAATGAATCCTGCGGCGGACATTTCCGAACCGAATATCAATTTGAAGACGGTGAAGCAAAACGTGATGACGCGAACTACTCTTATGTTTCTGCCTGGGAGTTTGCAGGTGAAAATAAATGGAATCTTCACAAAGAAGATTTGAACTTTGAGTATGTAAAACCAGCAATAAGGAGTTACAAATAATGGAAGCAAAGAAGTTAAATCTTACTCTTAATATCTGGCGACAAAAATCAGCCGGTTCAGTTGGCAGCTTTGCTGAGTACAAAGTTCAGGTTTCTCCGGATGCATCTTTTCTTGAAATGCTGGATGAAATTAACAATACACTTGAAGCTAAAGGTGAAGAAGCTATACATTTTGAAAGCGATTGCCGCGAAGGTATTTGCGGAACCTGCGGATTAGTTATTAATGGTCAGCCGCACGGACCGCTACCTAAAATCGCGACCTGTCAGCTTCATATGCGGAACTTTAAAGACGGTGAAACAATTTGGGTGGAACCATTTAGAGCAAAAGCATTTCCTGTAATTAAAGATTTGATGGTTGATCGCTCCGGTTTTGATAAGATTCTGCAGGCAGGTGGTTACGTTTCAGTTAACACAGGCGGCACACCGGATGGTAATATGATTCCAATTCCCAAAGATATTGCAAGCTTAGCAATGGATGCAGCTGCCTGTATCGGATGCGGTGCTTGTGTTGCAGCCTGTAAAAATGCATCTGCAATGTTGTTCGTTTCAGCTAAAGTTTCGCAATATGCTCTGTTACCGCAGGGACAGCCGGAACGATATATTAGAGTTGAAAAGATGGTAAAGGTTATGGATGAACTTGGTTTTGGAAGCTGTACCAATACTTATGCTTGTGAGGCAGAATGTCCAAAGGGAATTTCCGTTACAAATATTGCCAGAATGAATCGGGATTTTATGATGGCCAAAATCAAAAATAAAGAGGTTGAAGTTTAATACGTTTTAGAAGATATTTTTAATAAAACCAGTCCCGATTAACTTTGCCATAAGTATGGCTTAGTCATAATCGGGATTTTTTTATATTTTTAGACCCACAATCAAACAAGAAGAGAAATTATATGTTTGAAAACGAAATAAAATTTATAAGTGATTTTATACTTAACAAAGTTAAGGATATGGGATCTTTCATTACCGTTGAAAAATTCCTTTCAATTGATGTGCACCCGGCGATCAAAAAATACGTAGAAGGTGAAATTGACTACCTTATTTCTGAAGACCGTAAAAAGCTAATTGAGAATTCTTTGTTTGATTATTCAGGCACAGAAATTTCAAACCATTTTACACTTATTGGAAACGAAATTAAAAAGACTCAAAAGATTTCATTTGAAGATATAAAAAACATAGTACTGCAGGCCGTATCATTCAATGCTAATTATGTTGTTCGCCCAAAGTGGGCGCTTTCAAAATTAATTTTTGGAAATAATAAATCAGTTTCTGTTAATGAACTTAAACAGATGCTTAATTACACGTATTACTATGAGTATCTGAACAGTGTTTTTCTGGCTTATGTATCAAAGAAAAAAATCCTGAATATTTCCAGTACCGAATTTGAACTTATTATGAATAAGATTGATCGGGAATTATTTATGCTGCATCAAAGTAAGCTGGTTGATAATGCATTGTTTGCAATAGCAGATTATTTTAGCATCGGCGGACTTAATAAATCAAGTATATCTGTAGAATCTGTTGAAAACTTTCTTAAAGAAAAAAATCTTACTGAATTGCTTTTTAGATTAAAACGATTTTATGCTGGCGCAGTAAAAAAGAAGGTTGATATTGAAGAGCTTAGAAAAATTTTATATGCAACTCTAAGTATTGATTCAACATTGGTTGAGGAGACGAATGCCGGCAATAATAATGCTGATGAAAAGCATTTTGAAAATCCTCTTAAGGAAGATCTTGAAACAGCAGTATCATATTCCGAAAACGAAAAGACTGCTGATGAAGAGAAATTACCAGAATTTAATGAGATGAATGAAGACAGTAATTTGGTTATAGAGCCGGATATAACCGAAACTGAAACGATTGATGATAAAAATGATGAAGAAAAATCATTTGAGATTCTAGAAAATGCAATAAATAAATCCGAGCCTGATAAATTTGAGCTGACAGAAGACATTCACGATATAAATGATATTGTTGAAAAGAAAGAAGAAGTTTTGGAAGATGATTTATCAGAGGTAAATAGAATTCCGACTGAAAACGTTCTGGAAGAGGAATATCAAAAATTAGATGGCGATACTGAACCCCAATCTCCTGAGCAGTTAAATGATGAAGAAATTCTTGCCAGTCTTACCGATGAAATAGAAAAAAATAAAGATGATGAGATAATTATTCTTGATGAGAAAGAACAAGAAGATCTTTTAAATTTTTATGATAACGAACTTGAAATATCGATTGATGACGATCTGACACCATTAAATAAAAAGCTTAATGAAGATATTATTGATGATGAAGGGGTGGAAGTAGATGAGCCTTCACTGGAACCGGAGTTAACGATTGATGAAAAATCGGAAGAAGAAATTCCAATTGAAAAAATAGATTTTGAGAAAGTATTTAGTAAAGCGGAAGATTCTTCAAAAAAAGAAGACGAGGAAATCCCTGTTCCAATTATCCGTAAAAGAAACGAAGACATTTTTAGTTATTTATCTAAAAAAGAAATTGATAGAATTATAAAAAACCTTTTTAATTCTGACAGTGAAGACTTTGCAAATACGGTTGAAAAAATTGCCAAATGTAATTCTTATGAAGACGCTACTGTTATTTTAGAAAATATTTTCAAATATGCCCGAATAAAACCTCATAACCGTGATGCTTCCGCATTTACAAATGCAGTATCGAGATATTTTAACATGGAAAAATAATGTTTATAGATTTTGCTAAGATTGAAGTGCAATCCGGTGATGGCGGTGATGGAGCAGTGGCATTTAGAAGGGAAAAATATGTTCCTAAAGGTGGACCTTCCGGGGGTAACGGCGGTACAGGCGGCAGCGTAATTTTTGAAACTCTTCCTAACTTATCTACACTTTTAGATTTTAGATATAAGAAAAAATATTTTGCCGGAAGTGGTAAACCAGGTGCAAATTCTCTTAAAGATGGTAAGAATGGTGAAGACATAATAATTAAAGTGCCTGTTGGAACTATAGTAAAGGATGCAGAAACCGAAGAGTTATTACTTGATCTTTCTGAGGCGAATAAAAAAGTAGTTTTTGCAAAAGGCGGAACAGGTGGAAAAGGAAATAGTAATTTTGCCACCCCGACAAGACGGACACCAAGATTTGCCACTAATGGTAAACCGGGAGAATATAGAAAAGTTATACTTGAACTTAAGCTGATTGCTGATGTGGGATTGGTTGGATTTCCCAATGCCGGAAAGTCCACGCTTATATCAAAAATATCTGCAGCAAAACCAAAAATTGCTGACTATCCTTTTACTACACTTGAGCCAAATCTTGGTATCGTGAGGTATAAAGATTATCTGAGCTTTACCGTTGCGGATATTCCCGGAATTATTGAAGGTGCTCATCAGGGAAAAGGATTGGGAATAAAATTTCTTCGTCACATTGAACGAACAAAAATTTTATTATTCCTGATCGACATAACTTCTGAGGATTATCAAAGTGATTTTGATACTCTCTATAATGAATTAAAAAAATTCAGTAAAAAGCTTGTAGATAAAAAAATAATAATATCACTTTCAAAAGCTGATCTTAAACAAGAAAAAGAAATAAATAAATTAGCTAAGACTAAAATCAAAAAAGTTAAAGAAAGTGTTGTGATATTTTCTGCCGCTACAGGTTTAGGGCTGCAAACTTTATTAGACCGGCTTTGGGAAACCCTCAATAAAGCATAATTAAGTGTTATTTTTGATAATTAAGGCCAAAGATTTATATTTACAGCCTAAATTTTCGGCGGGGTAGCTCAGTAGGTTAGAGCAGTGGAATCATAATCCACGTGTCGGGGGTTCGAATCCCTCCCCCGCTACAATATTAAGGAGAAAAAATATGTACACTATGTTAGTATTGTTAGCAACTATTACCGCTATACTACTTGTTATAATTGTTTTATTACAAGCTAGTAAAGGCGGCGGCTTAGCCGGAACTTTTGGCGGCGCCGGTGCAGGTATGGGTACCATGTTCGGATCGAGAAGAACTGCAGACTTTTTAAGTAAAGGTACCTGGTGGTTAGCAGGTGCGTTGGCTGTGCTCGCTCTGGTTATAAATTTATTCTTTTTACCAGGTCAAACAACTGCAGATCAAAGAAGTGTGATTCAGGAAAGCGGAAGGACTAATGTTCCGACGAATCCAACACTTCCTCCACAAAACCAGGTTCCTACAGGTAAATAATTTTTTATAGCTCCGGTTAGTTAATTAATCGGAGCTGATTGATTTAAATCTAAAAGTGTCTGCACTATTTCATCCTGAACGTCTCTAAAATAACCCCAGCTGCCTTTAGTAAACTCAAATATTATTGTAACAATCAGATCTTCATCTTCCTTAGTAGTAAGATATCCGGCTAATCCAGTCACTCCGTTTAAAGTTCCGGTTTTCCCTCTAAAATTATTTTCAGCTCCGGTACCTATCATTCTGCCACGCAGTGTTCCATCAACTCCGGCAATACTTAAAGAGTTATAAAAATCATCAAAGTGAACCAGATCAAAGTACATTTTTTCTAAAACACCATTTATTGCCAGGGGCGTTGCCTGATCTAATCTTGAAATACCTGATCCATCAACTATCTCAGTACCAGTAGAAAAAATATTATTATCTTTAATAAATTTTAAAATAGCTTGCTGTGAGAAAAAAGAATTTCCCTGAACACCGCTGGCTTCAGCACCCAGCGTTTTAAATAAGCATTCTGCCAAAAAATTATCGCTATGTTTATTTATTAGCGAAATTAATTCTTTTAGTTTAATAGATTTTTCTCCCAGTAGATAAGTATTTAGTGGAGTGATCCCTTTTGAAGTTTTTCCAATAATCTCAACTCCGGAAGATCTTAATTTTTCTGCCAACATATTAGCGACATAAAGTGGAGGATCTTTAATATTTTCTGAAATGTATCTATATCTTCTTCTTACTTTTTTTCTTGTAGTTGTTCTATTCCTATCTAAAACCAGCGCAGAAATTAATGGGAGTCGTACATTTGATCCTTCTCCTTCAATCCAGTCTTCTCTGGTATAGATGTCATCAAGATAAGAGTCATCACCAATAATTGATCCGGTAATCTTTACAATACCTTTTGCGATTAAATTATTTACCAATTCCTGTAAATCAGATTCTGTAAAAACAGAATTACCAAATCCTTTTATATATAGATTGCCGTTTATAACTTTATCATTAAAATTTATATCATCAGAAAATAACTTGGTGGATAAGTTATGATCACCGCCCATAACACCAAGTGAAGTGGAGGTTGTAAATAATTTTGTTAAGGATGCGGGAATCATAGGTCGGGTTTCATTACTTGCAAAAATTGTATCCTGCATTAATGGATTATAAATGAACACGCCGCTGATTGTATTTGCAGGCAATTTAGAAATGATACTTCGTATCTTATTTGCAATCTCTTCTTTTGATGCTGCAAATATTCCGCATGAAAAAACCAGAAAAATTAATAGAATCTTTTTTATCATAACTCTCATAAAAAATTGATATTTTGTTATAGAAATTTTTTAATTATTGTTGAATCAATTTTGTTTTTACAAATATAAGCAGAAACCATTCTTCAATTAAACATAAGCATTTTTAACTTTTTATTAACAAAAATTATAACAGTAAGGGCTAATTATGGCTAAGGCACACAAGACAGTTAAAGCATACGAGAACGATGATTTTTTATCTTCGTCGGACGGCAGAATATTAAGATTATTAGCAGAGTATCTTGAACCAAAAGCAAGATTTAAAAAACATAAGATAATGGATACTATAGTATTTTTTGGTTCGGCAAGGTTGAAACCAAAAAAAGAAGCTGTTGTAAATTTGAATAAATTTAAGAACGCAAACCCCAAATCAATTCCTCATTTTGCTCAGGAATTACGCAAAGCACAAAAACAAGTTGATATGTCTAAATATTATGAAGATGCAGTTGAACTATCGAGAAGATTAACTGAATGGTCTATGAATCTGGAAACAAATGCAAACAGATTTATTGTCTGTACAGGAGGCGGACCCGGGATTATGGAAGCAGCCAACAGAGGCGCTAAAAAAGCCGGAGGTTATTCGGTTGGATTAAATATCAGTATTCCTTTTGAACAATTTGTAAATAATTATGTTACTAACGAATTAAGTTTTGAGTTCCACTATTTCTTTATGCGCAAGTTCTGGTTTGCTTATCTTTCAAAAGCTTTGATTGTCTTTCCCGGCGGCTTTGGTACATTTGATGAACTTTTTGAAATTTTAACTCTTGTTCAAACTGAAAAAATTAGAAAAAAATTAACCATAGTTATTTATGATGAAAAGTACTGGAAGAGTGTTGTTAATTTTGATGCGTTAATCGAGCAGGGCGTAATTAACGAATCTGATATGGAGCTATTCAATTTTTGCAACGATGTAGATTCGGCTTTTAAAATAGTTAAGGATCATCTGGAGAAAAATTTCTTAAGAGAAAAGGAGCCGGCAGTAATTGAACCAAGAATTCATATTAAGTAAAAAAAATCCCGCTCAAAAAGCGGGATTTTTTAATTACATTACATCATAATGTTTTCGGGGCGATGAGCGCGTCTAGCGGCTTTTATCTTTTCCATTCTTTTCTTTATCGATGGCTTTACAAAAAAAGTACGTTTCTTGAATTCTTTTAGAACTCCTGAGCGCTCATATTTTTTCTTAAACCTTCTTAGGGCTTTATCAATGGATTCGTTATCACCAATTTGAATGCCGACCAACTAAATCACCTCACTTTGTTCTTCTTGGTCTGTTTGTTTAATGTATGATTCAACTAATTTTTTATTTCCAAGTTTTTGAAAATCAACTGAAATGGATTTTTGACCGTTTGACAAAATTTCTTTTGCTATAACTTTTCCAAAATCATCCCAGTTTTCATGAAAAATTGTCTGCCCGACTTCATACGAATTTGCAGGAGTATAGGTTACACAACTTTCATTTTCAATACCTTCAAGCGAAACTTTTTGCGAAACAACATCTGAAGTCATGTTTATAATCATCGTTTGTTTACACTTTTTGCATTTAGCCCAACGCTTGTTTTCATCACCGGCTATATCTCCGGTCAATTCCATTTTTCTAACTGCGTTACAAATGCTGCAAAAAGCTTCAACATTTTTTACTTTAGCCATAGTTTACCTTTATTACGAGAATGCGAGTAACTAAAATATCAAATCAATCAGCATTATGCAAGAAACTACTTTTATTAAGATTTTGAGGGCGGGGTAGTAACCAATACTGGTATTTTGGAGTATCTTATCACTTTTTCAGCAACACTTCCTAATAAAGTATGAAGTAAACCGGTTCTTCCGTGAGTTGCGATAACAATAATATCAATTTTTTTTTCGTTTGAATATTTTATGATTTCCTCGTAATCGATACCTTTCCGGATTACAGGTATAATTTCAACATCTTTAATTTTCTTTATTTTTTTGACGCATTCTTCTAAACTTGATTGTGCATCAGCATCAATTGATGCGATTATTTTTTCACGTGATAAATCGAGTGAACGAATTGCGAGAATGGGCGGAGTTTTTTCCAGTACATTTAATACATGCAGTTTTGCTTTATATTCATTGGCTAACTCAACGGCATATTCCGCAGCAGTTAAAGATGTTTTACTAAAATCTGTTGGCAAAAGAATATTTTTAACTTTAAACATTTTTTCCTTCCATTTATTAAAGACTGCAAAATGTGTTTTCTACTTCTTTTGGATTTCCATTTGAAACTATCGCACAAATATTATTATCAAGTTTTGTAAACAGAGTAACGGATCCATCAGAAATATAAGTATAGCAATTCCCATCATCCAGATATTTTATAAGATCATCTGAAAGACTTATTATTTTATGATTATACAAATATGATTCATCCACCTGAAACAGGTAAGCTAGTTTTCCATTCTTATCAGCATAAACATGATGAGCAAATTTTTCTCCTTTATCTTCTGATACTACCGCACCAACTAAGACCCAATCAGAAAAACTTGGAACTAATGTTGAATACTTAACTCCGTTATTGTTAAAGAAGTTTTTAATTTCATCTGCATTTTTTGAAGTTAGTTGAGGAGTTAATTTACCGGTGATAATACTGTTAAAATTATTTTTTGCCTGAACAAACATGTTGTCATTACCCAGTTGTTCAATTGCAAAGTCTTTATTTTCAATTACTCCGGGTCTGTTGATAATAATAAGTACAATAGCAAGTATAACAACAAATGCAGTTGCAAATGAAAAAGATGGTTTTTCAAAAATATCACTTAAAAAAGAATTGCTTTGAGATGGAACTTTTGTTGTTGAACCTATCGATTTTAAAATTTTTGCTCTTACTTTAGCAGGAGTTTGCTTAAATACTAATTTTTCTTTTACAAGATTTTTTACAAGTGAGTGCACACGATATTCAATTGCAAAATTATTATCATTATTTATTTTTGATAATATTTCTTGTTCAAGGGACTTATCTGTTATTTCGCCGTCAATATAGGCGTCTATCATATCTAATTTCATATCCATCATTTCTTAGCCTTAGCTTTTGTCACATATCCTTTGTCGCTTGCATAGCTGTGCAATTTTGTAAAGAGCATTTTTCTGGCTCTGTGTAATCTTGAACGCACAGTACCGACGGGCACATCAACAAAGTCAGCAATTTCATCATAGGTATAACCTTCAATATCGCAAAGAATTACAACTGTACGAAAATCCTCCGGAAGTGAAGATATTGCACTGGAAAGTTCATCATCAAGAAGGTTATCATAGATATCTTTTTCAAGATGTGCACTGTCTGTGGACGAAGGTTTGATGTTTTCATAAAAATTTTCAATCTCTTCATAATCAACTTTATCGGGTTCTTTAGTATTCTTTCTGTACGTATTGATATACGTGTTTTTCATAATCCTAAACAGCCAGGCTTTGCAATTAGTTCCTTTTTCAAATTTATCCCAGAACCGGAATGCTTTAAGGTAGGTTTCCTGAATCAGATCGCTGGCATCGTCGCTGTCGCCTGTCATCTTTAATGCAAAATTATATAAAGCATCCATATGCGGAACAGCTTCACGCTCAAACTCTTCGTTTAATTTTTGTTCATCAGATTTGAATATTGCAAACAGGAAAGCGAACATATATCCCTTTTAGGAAATTAAGCTTTATTTTTTTTGTAATTATATGAATTAAAGATCAATAATCAAAGATTCATCTTATGATCAATCCATTGCCTTCAAATTTTCTGTTCTTTTCAACTTTTTGTAAGAAGCCATTAATAACTACGTATTCAATTTTTCCGTCTTTTTTAAGTATAAAATTTGCAGGCTCACCAATGTTTATGGTTGTATCGATCCTGTTTTTTAGTGCAAGGTTTATAGGTAAACGGGTAAACTTTTCATCCGGTAATTCTTTTACAAGAATTGTTGAATATCCCTTTGAGTATAGTTTATTAAAATCCAGCTCCTCTAATTTTTTTAGGGAATATACTTTATCATCATAAACCGATGCCCGTTCAATTGTGTAACCTTCAAAATCATAATCATTGTAAGCATAGAAAGTTGAGAGATCACCAAGATCATCTACTGTGGATTTGTAATAAATATTTTTTTCATTCGGTCCTTCATATTCATCTAAGTTTATTCCGATATCAACCTTGATTTGTTTTTTCCCTTCTTTAACTGTCAGATTTCTTAACAGCATATCAAAAATGTATTTATCGTTAAACGGAATTGATTCATAAATATCATTACTTGTATTCAGGTAACTTTCTTCTGCAATGGATTTGAAAGCAGAAAGCAAAGCAATAAAATTTATTTTTCTTATAAACTGTTTTTCAGGATCATCTTTCCATCCGCCGGATTCTATTAATATTGTACTCGTTCCCCATTTCTGAAAGTTATCACCAAATGCTCTCGGTTCGTATTCATCAGAATATTTTGCAATATGACCGGGAATAAATTGTGATAGCGACTGATACATATTCCCGATAAGTTTTACCGCATTTCCGCGTATATCATTTATATCTTTTTCATAGTTAAATGCAGGTGCAAGAAAACTAATGGTCGCAGTTCTAAAACTATTTCCTACTGAATATCTGTGACTTTGATCGTGTAAGTTAAATCCGAAATCGGCTTTCAGACTATCAAAAACACTCTTTAATATTACTGCTTCAGGACATTGCAAACGTGATGCATCACGATTTAAATCAATATCATAAAAATTTCTTCGTCTAAATCTTTCTGCACCATCAGGATTTACCATTGGCAAAAAGTACAGCGTTACTCTATCAAAAAATACTTTGCAAAATTCTTTGTTTGCAGAGTCATTGATGAAATTAAAAATATCAAACAATGCGGCAGTAGCTGTTGGCTCATCACCATGCATTTGAGACCACATAAATATTTTCTTTTTGCCGTGACCAATGCTGATAAGTTTTAATTCTCTGCCTTCAACAGATTTGCCGACGTCTTTAACTGTAAATCCGCTTTTATGTTTAAGCTTATCTATTAATGGGATAATATCAGCGTGTTTAAATCTTCTGTGAGTTAAACTATTTTCCTTGTATCGATCATAAGATTGATATAGGTTTTGTTCAAAATCATAATTTTGTGGCATAATGGTTTCTGAAATTATTATTGTTAAGATTAAGAGAAGTGTTTTCATAATTTGATATTTTTGTTCAGTTAACTAAAAGTTTATTTAACCTTTGGAAAATTTACCATGCAAGAAAACAAATTGAAAATAGATTCTGTAATTCCCGGTTTTTCTTTACCGGGTATTGATGATAAAATATACAGTTTAAATGATTTTTCTGACAAGAAAATATTGATTGTAATCTTTAGCTGCAATCACTGTCCTTATGTGCAGGCGTACGAAGAAAGAATAATGAAATTGCAAAATGAATTTGTAAATGATGCGCAGATAATTGCAATCAATTCTAACGATGATGTAAAATATCCTGATGACTCATTTGAAGAGATGAAAAAAAGAGCAGCCGCAAAGGGATTTAACTTTCCGTATCTCAGAGATGAAAGCCAGGATATTGCAAAAGCATTTGGCGCAACACATACACCGCAAATTTTTCTTTTTGATAGTAATAGAAAATTAAAGTACGAAGGCAAGATTGATGATAACTGGCAGGAACCCGATAAAGTAAAATCTGCTTATTTAAGAGATGCAATTATTGAAGTGCTGAATGATAAAGAAGTTTCTGTACCGGAAACTTTTTCTATCGGCTGCACAATTAAATGGAAGTGATACTAATACATCAAACCCAAATTAAGTATAATAAAAAAACCTTGTATTTCAGTTTTCTCTCTGCCGGCAAGGCTTTCTACTCCGCCTTTTAGAATTTTTGAGTAATAATAGCGAACGTTAATTCCAACAAGACTCGATTTATCCAGACCAAAGTTTGCACCAAATCCCACATAACCGCCTGCAGCATATTTAGCCTGTGCTTTTCCAAATGCATTAAAGAATTCTTCGGATGCGGGAGTTGTAACTAACATTGTTGGACCAACTCCTGCACAAATGTAAGGTCTTAAATTATCAGCAATAACATTTTCAAAAAGTCTGTACTGCAAACCAATATTTAAAGGCACCTGAAAAATTCTGTTAACTTTATTGAAAGTAATAAATGTGCCTTGATAGGGATCATAATATTCAATTTCTCTTTCATCTTTTGCTTCAGAAAAAGAAACATCGATAAAGGCAGTCCATTTAACATCAATTTGTTTTCTTAAAAAAGTACCCAATCCAAATCCGGCATCACCAAACATAATATCCATTCCCCATGCATTGGAAGGAAAAACTTCCAGTGGTTTTGGGGGAGCCAGTTCACCAATACCTTGCGGAGATATACTTATAAATGGTAATGCGACAGCAAAGAAACAGAGTATAATTATTTTTTTTGCTGCATTCTGCAGTTTAACTGATTGAGCCGGGAGTTGTGAGATTTTTTTCAACATTTTAATATTCTTATTTTTCTATCGGTAAAATAAATATTGAAACAACAATATCAATGTATTATTTCATCTTTATATTAAAAACATCTGGTTTAATCTATAAACAGAGGTATTGTAAAAATCAGTTGTTTAATGCAATAAAAATTTTATATAAGTCATTTCGACCAACGGGAGAAATCTATTGGCTATACTTTACAGATTTCTCAGTCGAAGACTCCTTCGAAATGACAATAAAATCGTTGTCTTCTCCTGACTTTTTATTAAAATAATAGATAGTAACAAATGCCAAAGAATCTTGAAATAAAAGTAAAATTGACTTCACACAAAGAAGTAAAGGAAATTATTAATAAAAGTAAGATCCCATTTAAGGAATTATTATTGCAAAAAGATATTTATTATAAGGTGGATAAAGGTCTGTTAAAATTAAGAATTGAGAATGGAAAACAGACGTTGATATTTTATGACCGGAATGAAAAATCAAAAAAGAGATGGTCGGATTATCATCTTTTAGAGATAGAGAATGCGGATGCAAACAAGTATCTAAAAAGATTTTTGGATGTTGTAACGATCGTAAACAAAAAAAGAGAATTATACCTTTACAAAAACACAAGAATACACCTGGATTATGTAAAAGGGTTGGGCTGCTTTTTAGAATTGGAAACTCGGGTTATAAATGGTTTAACCGATGCAGAAAAAAGGTTTAAGTTTATGATGGATTTGCTTAAGCTTAGAGACAAAAAAGAAATACGGGCTTCTTACAAGGATTTACTTTTAGCTAAAGACAAAAAATGATTTTATCCAAAAACAAAATTGAACGATTAGATGCCGATAGATTGATAGATGAATTTATCAGTCAGGAGAAACTTGATGAAGTTTTGATAATTGTACCAACAAACAGAAAAATAAGATATTTAAAGAGGGAACTGATATCGCAGTCACCGGGTAAATCGGTTTCAAAAATAAATCTTCACACATTTGAAACATTTGTTACTGAGATATTTAAGACCGGTGAAATTAATTCATTTAAAACACTTAGCGATGCATCATCGGCTGTATTATTGAGTAAATCATTTAAGAAAACGGAATTAAAATATTTTTCGAATTACAGGAATGAAATTCCACGCGGCACATTAGACAGAATTAAAAATGTTATTACTCAGTATAAACTAAACGGCATTTCACCCGATCAGATTATTTATGAGTCTAATAAACTTGAAGGTTCTGAAAAATTAAAAGCTAATGACATTGCAAATGTTTATAAAAATTATCTGGAGTTTTGCAAAGAATTAAATGTTTATGAGACAGGCGATATTTACAAAAAAGTTTTGTTACTGGATGATAATGAATTTGTGTCGAGGTTTAATGATTCATTTAACAATATCAAAAAAATATTAATTAATGGCTTTGATGAATTTACACAGCCTGAAATAGATATAATAAATCGTACTGCAGATGTTAAAGGTATTGAACTTTATCTGATCTTCGATTATTACCGGTACAATCCTGCATTGTTTTCACATCTGGATAACTGTTACGAAAAGTTTAAAGCTAAAGGTTTTAATGAAGTTGAAGACACATCTCAAATTCAGTTTAATGATTATCAGAAAAGAATACGCGAGAAATTATTTCTGCTGAATGAAAGTGATCTGCCAAGACAAAGCGAAACGGAGTTATTTAAAATAATTGCACAGACTCCTGAAGAAGAAATTAGACTGATCGCCAAAGAAATAAAAACACTCATCGTCAACAATAAAGTTGATGTTGAAGCAATAACCGTGGCGTTCAATTTAATATCGGATCACTCGGCTATAATAAGAGATGTGTTTAATGAATATGGGATACCTTTTAATCTAACGGACAGATATGCGCTTAATGAATCCCAGCCGGTAATTGCATTAATTAATTTTCTGGAAATACTGGAAAATAATTTTTACTATAAAAATATTTTCCGTGCATTAACGGGAAGGTGGATAAAGATTAATGGCGTAGATTTATCAAATCTGCTTCGTGTTTCTTCCAATCTTAAAATTGTATCCGGTTACAAAAACTGGATTGATTCAATAACCAGAACTATTGACGAAATAAATATTAATGATGATGATGAAAACAATCGTTTTTTACCGGCTGAATTTTATTCCAGGGCTAAAAACGATGTGGAAACAATTTATAACATGCTTAAGCCTTTCAGGGAAAAGAAAACTATTAATGAATTTAAATTTGAATTAAGAAAACTTCTTTACTCATTGGATTTACCTCATCGGATAGTAAATGACCACCCTGATTATATAGAAAAAAATGTTAAAGCAATCACTGTTTTTCTTGAAACTCTGGATGAATTATTTGATTTACTTGCTGATGAAAATGATGCAGATAAAAAATTTTCATTGGGATATTTTTTATCACAAATAAAAACGGCTCCTCAGTTTACGCGTTACAATATTAAAGAAAGACACTCAAGCGGAGTGCTTGTAACATCCGTTAATGAAATACGAGGACTGAATTTTGATTACGTTTTTATAGGCGGTCTGGTTGATGGCGAATTTCCAACAAGATATCAGCCTGAAATATTTTTATCAGGTTCTTATAAAAAAGATGAGTACAGGCATATACTTGAAGACCGTTATCATTTTTATCAGACATTGTGCTGCGCAAAGAAAAAGTTGTATCTGTCATTTCCGATGAAAGATGAAAAGAAAGAATTTACTCCTTCAACATTTGTAAGCGATTTATTAAGAATATTTAATGCTAAAGAAAAATCATCTAATGATTATTCAGATCTTATTTACAGTAAGTCTGAGTTAATGAGATATGCATCTGCTCTGGATTTAGAAAAAGATAAAGATAAACTTGCTTCACTTGGTATTGATATTGAAAAATTTAAAAACGATTTATATATAGATAAATTAAGATTAGAAAATCCATTTGGCGAGACTGAATATACTGGTAATATATCGGTTAATGTTAGTGAGGAAGCAAAAACAAAACTATCCGAACAAAAAGAAAAACAATATTCCGCATCCCAGCTTGAAGAATATGCAAAATGTCCATTTCAATATTTCTTAAAAAGAATTTTACAACTTGAAACGATTGAAGAACCGACAGAAGAATTAGAATCTTTTGAACTCGGTAGTATCATTCACTCAATATTATATGAATTTTATAGGACTATCACTGAACGGAAAATAGAATTAGCCGGCTGCGATGATCAGACTTTTAATCAATGTGAAAAATTAATTTTTAGCATAGCGGAAAAGAAAATCGATAAACTAAAATTAAATTCTACAATAGTATTTTTTGAAAAAGAAAAGATTCTTGGAATAGCGGGGAATAAGAAAAAATCAATTCTATATAAATTTCTTGAAGAGGAAAGAAATAATACCGAAGGATTTAAACCGCAGTATTTTGAATTAGTATTCGGGCAATTTAAAAATTCCGGTGATGAAAATGCTGATGAATTATTCGTGGGTGAGGTAAGTGTTCGCGGTAAAATTGATAGGATTGATTTTAAAACTGAAGATAACAGTTTTAAAGTAATTGATTATAAGTTAAGCGGAAAGAGACCAACAAAAAAGGATCTTGAAACCGGATTATCGCTTCAACTGCCATTATATCTTTACGTATCTAAAAAATTAATTGAAGCTGAACTAAATACTGAAGCTGATCCCGCGGGCGCAATTATTTACTCATTAAAATTAAATAATAAAGAGTTTGGCGAAAAGATTATTCATTTAAGTAATTCAAAAAAACTTACAAAGGATGATTTAATAAGTTCGAACAATGAGCTTATAAAAATCTGCAGCGAATTTATTCCATTATACGTTAGAAATATTACAGAAGGCAAATTTAATCTTTCAGTTTTGGAAGATAGAGAAAATAAAGTCTGCCGTTTTTGTGATTTTAAATCAATTTGCAGAATACAGGAAGTATCTTAACAACCAATTTTGTGCTTGCTTTAACTGGTATTATATATAATTTTGTTTACTAACAGATATTTATTATTTAAGGATTAAAATGAAAAACCTTTTATCTTTTTTATTGATACTGATTACCGGACTCAGTTTTGCTCAAAGCGGAAGAGAAGAATGTATTGAGGGAAAAATTGCACAGTTCAATCGTTTACAAAAATTTGCAAATATTAATTATCCCGGCGATTCAAAGTACGACGTTAAATATTACAAGCTTGATATTTCAGTCGATCACTTAGCCCATACAATTAAAGGCAACATAACCTGCAACGCGCAAATAGTAAATCAAAATGTAACTGAAATATATTATGATCTGACCACACCTTTAACCGTGGATTCCGTTTTTGTTAACGGAAATGCTGCAGCATTTACAAGAGGATCAAATACATTAAACATTTCGTTAAATACTACTCTTAACACCGGTGATAATTTTACCACTCTTGTTTATTATCACGGAACGCCGGGCTCAAGCGGTTTTGGAAGCTTTGAGTTCAGTTCACATAACGGAACACCGGCAATCTGGACGTTAAGCGAACCTTACGGGGCAAAAGATTGGTGGCCTTGTAAAGACACTCCTGCAGATAAAGCAGATTCAGCAGATTTTTGGATAACTGTAAACACCTCGCTTATTCCGGCATCAAACGGAAAGTTAATGGCGATTGTTAATAACGGAGATGGAACTCATACATATAAATGGAAAAGCAGCTATCCTATTGCTCAGTACTTGCTTTCAATGGCGATTACTAATTATGCAGAGTACACAAACTATTACCATTACAGTCCAACTGATTCAATGCCAATAAATCATTTTCTATATCCGGAAAATTTAAATTCAAATATATCTCAACTGGATAAAACACCGGGAATGATTGAAATTTATTCTGAGCATTTTGGTCAATATCCATTTTTAAATGAGAAATACGGACACGCACAATTTGGCTGGGGCGGTGGAATGGAGCATCAGACAATTACTTCTATGGGTGGATTCAGTGATGGTTTGATATCGCACGAACTTGCACATATGTGGTACGGCGACGCGATAACCTGTAAAGACTGGCATCACATATGGCTTAATGAAGGATTTGCAACTTATGGTGAAGGCGTAATATTTGAAGACTGGTACGGCAAACCTGGTTATGACAATTACATTGCAAATGAAATGAATAATGCAAAAAATGCTGTGGGGTCTATTTGGGTTCAGAATATTTCAAGTGTAAATGAAATCTTTAACGGTGCACGATCATATTCCAAAGGTGCAGTTGTATTGCATATGCTTAGAGGAATTGTAGGTGATTCAACTTTCTTTGATATTTTGAGAAGTTATACTGCAGATCCGTCTGTTGCTTATGGTGTGGCAACAACAGAAGATTTTCAGGCGGTTGCCGAAAATGTTTCAGGTATGGACTTAGATTATTTCTTTCAGGAATGGATATATGGTGAAAATTATCCGAGATATTCAATCGTATGGAGTTCTCAGAACGTAAGCGGTAATTTATATGATCTTGCTTTGAAGATAACTCAAACTACAAATTCAAATCCAACATTTTTTACAATGCCGATTCAGTTTAAAGTGAACTTTGCAAGTGGTGATACTATTGTTTCGGTTTTTAATGATGCGCAAGTACAGAATTTTAATATCAGTGTTAACGGCATGCCAACTTCAATTTCATTCGATCCCGGAAACTGGATTTTGAAAAATGTCAATTCAGTAGTAACAGGACTTGAGAATGAAATTAATCCAAATTCATTTTCGCTTGGGCAGAATTATCCAAACCCATTTAATCCAAGTACTACAATTAAATTTAATTTGGGCAAAGCAGGTTTTACAACACTAAAACTTTACAATGTAATTGGAAAAGAAGTCGCAAATATTGTAAATAACCAACTGGAATCAGGTTCCCACGAAGTTACGTTTAACGCCAAAGATTTACCAACAGGAACGTATTTCTATAAATTAACTTCCGGAAATTATACAGAAACACGAAAGATGATGTTGTTAAAATAATGCTTGATGTAAATTAGAAATTATAGTTTAAAGGCGATTCAATTGAATCGCCTTATTTATTCTTTAAAAGAATCAGCGATTAAAATTTTTCGGGTACAACCAGCAGAGGTCCCTCATCAGTTTTAAGATTAAGTATTCTCTTCATTTCCTGATGATCATCATTTTCTGAAGAATAAATTTGAAAATATATATCTGCTAAATCACTTGTTACACTCCGGGAATCCATCAATTTACTTCTGATCTCTTTAACATCAACAAGAACCTGTGCCAGGTGTTTATCTATATTTTTTAATGCTTTATCAATATCCGGTTTTTTGTTGTCTAAAGTGTTCACAATAATATTTGCAATATTAGTGTTTGCATACTCTACATTTTGCTGAATTTTATTCAATTCATCTTCCAAAAAATTTTTTTCAAAAGATGGTTCCATAGATAGATGATAAATGATTCTGGAGGCATCCATTGCATGATTCAAATTAAGAGTGAGTAGTGCAGAGTAATATTTCAACAACGTATTACCCGGTGAATTGACGGGATATGCATAAGCTGCAGAAAAGACTAGTGTAAAAAGGATTGCTAAAACTTTTAACCTTTTCATGATAATTCTCCTTAAAATAAATTTAATAAATTTTTTTGCTGGATTTAATTTTTAACCAGTAAATTATTTTCTACCGAAAATGCATCGGTATGAAAATTAATAATATTTGCCGCCCAACTGCTTTGTACCTCTGAATTAACGGTGCCATCTAAAATTATTGTTCCATTATTTACGATAATATGTATTGGTGGATTTTGGGAATACTGCATTCCATGAAACATTGGATCATTATAAATTAATCTCGCAGCTCTCACACCAAGTTCACCCGGACCAAATGTATTTTGAATTTTGTTGTTAACGCTTTTTATCCCGGCAATTTTTTCAATTTCAGATTCAAATTGAGTCTTTAACCAGGGCAGATGAACCCATCCCTCCAAAGTTACGATGCCGTTATTGCTGTTTACCTTTATCCAATCAAAAATTGAGTAAAAAAGGTTGGATTGAATTTTATTCATCACGATACCGGAAAGAATTGAATCAGCGACAACGGGAACATCCACATTAATATTGTTTTCAATCAAATAATTTTCATCAACTGAGTGTGCTTCAACTTCAGCCTGTTTTTTATCAAATAAAGTTGGAACCGTGCCGGAAAGAATTATTCTATTTCCCTCTATCTCAACTTTAATGTTGTTATTATCAAGCAAATGTTCTTTTGCAAGTCTGTACTCAACAAATATTTTCAAATTGCTTTTGGATATTTGCTGATCGTTATTTTGAGCGGAGGTGGTTGTGGCTGAAACACCAATCACAAAAAGAAGAATCAGGATATTTTTTAATATCGATTTAATCACGGTTTCCATTTTATTCACCTTATATTAGTTTGTTCATCAATTGCAGTGTAGTTGCATATCGCATTTAATTAATATTTAACATTTGCTTTTTTAGACAAACCAATTTGGATTTAAGTTTACTAAACTTTGTGATTACAGGCATATCGCATTTATTTAATCAGTTGGATAAAGCCATAAATCTTAAACTTTGCTTAATGATTGGTTGATTTGTAATGAAAAACCCCCTACAGAAATTTATCCTATTATATTTTTCCTTTCTTGACATCCAAAGATTCAATTCTTATTTTTGCCCAGCCACTGTCACAAATTATCGTGACGGTGGCAATTTTTTTTAAATCATTAACAAATTGAGATTTTATTATGTCCGGTGAAAATTTTGTTTATTTAACAAGAGAAAGACTGATTGAACTTGAAAAAGAACTTCAGGAAATGAAAACTAACGGCAGAAAAAAGATGGCTTCAAAAATTGCAGAAGCACGCGCTCATGGCGATCTTTCTGAAAATGCTGAATATGATGCCGCTAAAGAAGAACAGGGCTTATTTGAATTAAAAATAAGTAAAATGGAAGATGTACTTTCACGAGCAAGGGTGATTGATACATCTAAAATGCCGGCTGATGAGGTTCATCTTCTTTCCACCGTAAAAATTAAAAATATTAAAACTAAAAAAGTTGTTGAGTATTTGTTAGTTTCACCGGAGGAGGCGGATTTTCAGGAAGGAAAAGTATCTGTCACTTCACCGGTTGGACAGGGTTTACTCGGAGCAAAACTTGGGGACAAAGTTCAGGTAAAGGCGCCGGCAGGATTATTGGAGTTTGAAGTTATAGAAATCAAATAAACACTTTGGCAGATGAATCTTACATACAACTTGCAATTGAAATAGCCAAAAAAGGTGAAGGCAGTGTTAGTCCTAACCCGCTGGTTGGATGTGTTATCGTTAAAAACAATAGAATCATCGGAGCGGGATATCATCAAAAGTATGGAGAAGATCATGCTGAAATTAATGCGATAAATTCTTCTTCAGAATCACTTGAAGGATCAACTTTATATGTTAATCTGGAACCCTGCAGCCACTATGGTAAAACTCCGCCATGTGTTGAAAGGATCATTAAAGAAAAAATAAAAAGAGTTGTTATTGGTACGCTTGATATTAATCCGCTTGTAAGCGGCAATGGTGTTAAGGCATTAAAAAAAGCCGGAGTTGAAGTTAAGGTTGGCGTTCTGGAAAAAGAATGTATCGAGTTAAATAAATTTTTCTTCAGATACATAACAACAAAACTTCCTTATATAACTTTAAAAGCTGCGCAAACATTGGATGGGTTAATTGCTGATTTTAATAATCGTTCAGATTGGATTTCTTCAAGTGAATCACGAAAGTATGTGCACTGGCTAAGATCAAGGTATGATGCCGTATTAATTGGTTTTGAAACAGCAAAAAAAGATAATCCGAAATTAACAGTAAGATTGACAGAAGGAAGAAGTCCATACAGGGTTGTTTTAGATTCAAATCTTAGTTTAAAAAGTGATCTGAATTTGTTTAATCATAATTCTGATAATAAAACAATTGTTATTGCTTCTGAGCAAAGTCGATCTAAAATCAAGAAGATAAACCAATTAAAGAAAAGTGGTGTTACACTGTTGTTTGCAAAGTCTGATAATGATGGACGACTTAAATTAAAAAGTGTGATTAAAGAACTATCTGATTTGCAAATTATTTCTGTGCTTGTTGAAGGCGGCAGTAAAATATATTCATCGTTTATTAAGCAAAATTTATTTGATGATATTTACTTGTTCGTAAGTCCTAAAATTCTTGGGAGCGGCTTAAAAACATTTTCAGAGATTGGCAGTAAAAAGCTAAGTGATGCATTAAAACTGAGTATCAGAAATTCACAAAAACTGGGTGATGATATTCTTATTGAACTGGTAAAATAATTTTTCTGATTAAAATCTGAGAAATTCTATTTTTAACTTTGTTCGGCAATTCTAAACTTATTAAGGGCACAAAATGTTTACAGGCTTAGTTGAAGAAAAGGGAAAATTAAAAGAAAAAATTCCAACCGGGGATGGTTTTCAATTTGTAATCGAAGCAAAGTTGGTGCTTGAGGATTTACAAATCGGCAGCAGTATTGCCGTAAACGGATGCTGCTTAACTGTTGTTAAAATTACAGGGAACACTTTTGCAGTTGATACAATTGAAGAAACATTACGCAAAACTAATCTTGGTGTTCTTAAACAGGGAATGAGTGTTAATTTAGAGAGACCTTTAGCAGCAGAAGCCAGATTAGGCGGACATTTTGTTCTTGGTCATATTGATACTACTGGCAAAGTTGAAGATATTAAAGCACTCTCTAATAGTCACTGGCTTGCAATTTCATTTCCGGAAAAATTTAAACAATATCTTATTTATGTTGGTTCAGTTGCAATTGATGGAGTAAGCATGACGGTTGCAGAACTAAAAGATAATTCATTTTCTGTCGGGATAATTCCTCATACTTGGAAGGAAACTATTTTTGCCGATAAAAAAATTGGCGACACAGTAAATTTGGAATTTGATGTTCTTGGTAAATACGTTGAACGGATTATGGAAAGTAAAAATCAGGATGAATCCTCAATCTTTTTAAATTGATGAATGCAACAGAACAAAAAGTTTTAAGATTTATATATGAAAATGAACTTATTGTATCCGGCGATAAAATTCTTATTGCTGTAAGCGGCGGACCCGACTCGGTTTTTTTACTTCATTTCTTAAATAAGTTTAGAAAAAAATTCAGTATTGAAATAGGTGCAATTCATCTAAATCATTTGTTACGTGGTAAAGAATCTGATAGAGATGAACTTTTTTGTAAAACTATTTGCCGGGAAATTTCCGTCTCATTTTACAGTGCAAGAAAAAAAGTAAAATCTTTTTCTATAAAAAATAAAATATCATTGGAAGCTGCCGGAAGAAAAATTCGTTATGATTATTTTGAGAAAATTTGCCGGCAGCATGGATATAATAAAATTGCAACGGCACACAATGCTGATGATAATACAGAAACAGTTTTATTAAATCTTATCAAAGGTGCGGGATTAAAAGGTATCGCAGGAATTCCAATAAAGCGAGAAAATATTATTCGTCCTATTTTAGTTCTTTCTAAAAATGAAATACTGAATTATCTTGAAAATAATTTATTTGAATATAGAATTGACAAATCAAATCTATCAAATGAATATGAAAGAAATTTTTTACGCAATGAAATTATTCCTTTAATCAAAAAAAATATTAATCCGGCTTTTACTAATTCAGTTTTAAATACATCATTTAATTTACAAAGACTAAATTCGGGATTAGCTGTAATAAGTGCTGGATTAAAATCTAAAATAAAAGTTAAACCGAATCTAATTGTATCGATACCCATTGATTTTATATCAGATGAAAATGAATTTATTACTTCTTACCTGATTAAAGAAGTCATTGATGAAAATTTTTCGATCAAAATTGAATCGAATGACGTTAAAAAAATATTTTTACTGGTAAATAAAACTTCAGGCAAATCGGAAGAATTATCAAAAAGGCTTGTGAGTTACAGAGAACGGGATAATATTGTTATTAAAAAAAAATCGGTGCAATTAAAACCGGATAAAATAATAATTTATGTCGGTGATAAAATTAATATCAACGGTAAAAAACTTTCAATACTAAATAGTAAAGTTGAAGAGATCCGGATCAGTGATTCAAAGAATATTGAGTACATATCCGCCGATACTATTAAAAATAATTTTATTATCAGAGCGTGGCAAAAAGGCGATAAATTTTATCCAATAGGTATGCGGGGAACTAAAAAAGTATCGGACTATTTAAATGATATAAAAATTAATTCTTTTGAAAAAAAAGATCAGTTAGTGTTAGAAAATGATGGTAGAATTGTTTGGGTAGTTGGTAAGCGGCTTGATAACAGATTTAAGTTAAAACCGAATACAAAGAAAGTATTAAAACTATGTCTGAATTAACTGAAAATAATAATGATAAACTTATCATTGGCGACGATGTTTTTGTGCCATTCCTCACAGAAAATGTTATCCAGAATAGAATTAAAGAAATGGCCGATCAAATATCACAAGATTATAAGGGGAAAATTCCAATCTTTATTGGCGTTCTTAACGGTGCATTTATATTTTTATCTGACTTAATAAAAAATATTTCTATTAATTGTGAAATAGATTTTTTTAAACTCTCGAGTTACGGTGATTCAAAAATATCATCAGGTAATGTGCGCATGCTCAAAGAGTTAAATTGCGATGTGAACGGACGTGATATTATTATTGTTGAGGATATAGTTGATACCGGTCTATCAATAAAGTATTTGGAAGAGATTTTTCAGACCCATAAACCTGATAGTATGAAGGTTTGCTCCCTGTTGATGAAGCCGGAAAGCATTAAATATAATGTTAAAATTGATTATATTGGATTTAATATTCCAAGCAAGTTTGTAATCGGTTACGGATTGGATTATGCTCAAAAGTATAGAAATTTAAGATCAATTTTTGTGCTTAGTGAATAAAAAATAATTGTAGAGATAAATGTTAGAAAAAAAATATGAGTGAAAACGAAAAAAAATCAAGTAATAAAAATCAGAACGGCAACAAACCTAACAGACCCGATGATAATTTTGATTGGTCCAAAGTAATCAGAATGGTTTTTGGCTGGGGTGCTGTTATTGTTGCTGCTGTAATTGTTATGCAGGTATTCAGGACAAATACTGAAACCTATACTGAAATACCTTACGGCGAATATGAAATTCTTCTGCAGGATCCTGAAAATATTTCCTCTGCCAGCATCATAAAAGCCGATATAAACGATTACACATTTAAAGCTCAGCTTCGTAAAGAAACTAATGTTAATATTAAGGGTAAACCTGTTTCTGTAAAGGCCATTTCTGTTTATATACCGGAACCGATGATTCGCGATCAGGAAGCAGTTTGGAAAGCAAAAGGAATTCAGTATTCATTTGATAAAGAATCAAACGAGTGGCTGAATATTTTAATAGGATTTTTACCTTGGATTTTAATTATAGCTGTTTGGGTAGTTATAATGAGAAGAATGCAAGGACAGGGCGGCGGCTCAAGGGGAATATTTTCATTTGGTAAGAGCAAAGCAAAACTTATCACTCCATCCAGCAAACGTGTAACTTTTAAAGATGTTGCTGGCACGGATGAAGCCAAATTAGAACTTCAGGAGATAATTGAATTTTTAAAAGAACCAACCAAATTTCAAAAACTTGGCGGTAAAATTCCCAGAGGTGTTTTACTTTTAGGACCTCCCGGAACCGGAAAAACATTATTGGCACGTGCAGTCGCCGGTGAATCAGGTGTTCCGTTCTTTTCGATTTCCGGAGCAGATTTCGTTGAAATGTTTGTTGGCGTTGGTGCAAGCCGTGTGCGTGATTTGTTTGAGCAGGGAAAGAAGAATGCACCCTGTATCATTTTTATTGATGAAATTGATGCGGTTGGAAGGCATCGTGGAGCGGGTTTAGGCGGCGGACACGATGAACGTGAACAAACTCTTAACGCATTGCTTGTTGAGATGGATGGATTTGAACAAAATAGCGGTGTTATTATAATTGCTGCTACAAACAGACCCGACGTACTTGATCCTGCATTATTAAGACCTGGTAGATTTGATAGACAAGTTGTGGTTGATAGACCGGATGTAAAGGGCAGAGAAGGAATACTAAAAGTTCACACAAGAAATATTCCCCTGGGCGAAACTGTTGACGTTGAAGTTATCGCTAAAGGAACTCCGGGATTAGCGGGTGCTGAATTAGCAAATCTTGTTAACGAGGCTGCTCTTTTAGCTGCAAGAAAGAATAAGAAAAAAGTTGAAATGATTGACTTTGAAGAAGCTAAAGATAAAGTAATGATGGGAATGGAAAGAAAGAGTTTAATCATTTCTGAAAATGAAAAGAAAACTACATCTTATCATGAAATCGGACACGTACTTGTAGCAAGAATGATTCCAGAAGCAGATCCTGTGCATAAAGTTACTATCATTCCCCGTGGTAGAGCACTTGGTGTTACAAGCTATCTGCCTATCGATGAAAAACATACTTATTCAAAAGAGTATTTAGAAGCCATGATTACTTATGCATTGGGAGGCAGGGCTGCGGAAAAATTAGTGTTTAAACACTATACAACTGGTGCAGGTAATGACATTGAAAAAGCGACCAACATTGCCCGTAAAATGGTTTGTGAATGGGGAATGAGCGATAAGTTAGGACCATTGGCTTACGGAGCAAAAGAGGAAGAGATCTTTTTAGGCAGAGAGATCCAAAAACATAGAGATTACAGCGAAAAAACTGCAATTGAAATTGACGAAGAAATTAGAGGAATAATTAATACAGCTTTTGAAAGAGCTGTAAAAATATTAAGCGATAATATGGATTTGCTACATAATCTTTCACAGGAACTTCTTGAAAGAGAAATTCTTGATGCTGATGAAATAGATAGAATAATCAGAGGTGAAAATCTGCCGCCGATTCAAAAAGAAAATAAAGTTGCAGAAGATGCTGTTCCCGAGCATGTAAAAAAGTTGATGGAACAGAGACAACAACAGGATTCAGCACCTAAAAATGACTCACATTGACAATGGCACAATTCATTACAGAGATGAATTAGTTAGAAAGCTGATTCATCTCTTTTCTTTATCTATACCAATTATTTATTATTTTATTCCCACATCAATATCAATAACAATACTTGCATCGCTTACATTATTTGCATTAATTGTTGACGGCGGAAGATTTTTTTCAAAGAAATTTGCAAAACTCTTTTACCGAGTCTTCGGTTTCTTATTACGTAAACATGAATTAGACAAAGAAAAGAAAAATTTAACCGGTGCAACTTATGTTTTAATATCAGCTTTAATTTGTGCAATAATTTTTCCTAAGATTATTTTTGTAACAGCATTTTCGATATTAATAATTAGTGATTCTTTAGCGGCACTAATCGGTAGAAAGTTTGGAAAAAGAAAATTCCTGAGAAAAAGTTTTATAGGAACTTTATCCTTTTTCATTAGTGCAAGCATAGTTGTTCTTTTTACTCCAAAGATCGGTAATTTTCCTATGGAATATATAATAGGTTTTATTGCAGCATTTGTTGGTGCTATAGTTGAAAATATTTCGTACGGTTTTGCAGATGATAATTTATCAATTCCAGTTTCTGTGGGATTAACGATGTGGGCACTTTACTTAATAATTTTTCCGAATTTAGAATTGATCTTACATAATGTTCCGAGGTAATAATGAAAAAGTTTTTAATTATAGTATCGCTATTTAGTGTTATTTACATTTTTTGGAGCTGTGACTCATCAAACAAACCCGCAACCGGTTTTGAAGATGTAATTTATGTTGTTGCTGACTCATTAGAGTATGAGGATCTAAAAGTTTCCTTAGATGCTGCATTTGAAGTAATAATTAACACTCCGCTTCCGGAAAAATTATTTACTCTTAAAAGAATTTCATCCAACCAAATTGAAAAAATTAAAAACAAGAAAAACATTGTAATTGTTGCGCCATTAAACTCAGGCTCTTACACTTCACAATACATAAAATCAATTGTTGATAAAGAAATTCAGAAGAAATTGGAAACTGACGACAATTTTATTTTAAGCAAATATGATTTGTGGGCAAAGAACCAGTTAGTTACTGTTTTATCTGCTGCTAACATGCAGGAGCTTGAATTTAAAATTTTAAAAAATAAAGACAATCTTTTATACGCATATCAAAAAATATCAGATAAAAGGTTAAAAGAAAGCTTATATACGCCGCGCTATGAACGTAAGGCTATTGAAGGATTACTGCTTAGAGATTATGGATGGCTGATATATGTTCAGGCGGATTTTAAACTTGCAAAAAATGATAAGGAAAGTAAATTCGTCTGGCTTCGCAGATCACCCGGCAGTGATATGGAGAGGTGGATATTTATTCACTGGATAGATAACGCTACACCAGAATATTTAAATTCGGATTCCATTAAAGCGATTCGAAATAGAATGACGAAAAAGTTTTATCAGGTAAGAGGGGATACTGCTTATGTAGTGCTTGTTGATAGCTTTTATACAACAACGGAAGTAAATTTTAACGGAAGATATGCATTGTACACTCAGGGTCTATGGGATTTAAACATAAAAGGTATGGGCGGACCGTTTGTTAATTATACTTTTTATGATGAAAAAAGCCGAAGGATTTATATGCTGGATGGTTCCATCTTTGCACCTAAATATTATAAGAGAAATCTCATTCAGCAAATTGATGTTATACTTCAATCATTCTTAACAAAAGATGAAATATCTAAAGATAGAATGGATGATCTTATCGATGATATTGATGAATCAATTAAGTATTAAATTTGCCAGAGCCGGCGGCAGAGTTACATCCGGAAATTCTGCCGTAACTTTTTTTGTATAAATTTTTGCCCTATCCATTTTATTAAATTGCAATTCATATAACGCCCTTCTAACAAGCATCGATGCAATAAAACCCTTTAAAGAAGTTATATACTGATCGCTCTTTTTTCCAAACCTTAAATTAAAATCAGGTAAAGGTGCTTCAACATAATCATTAGTATTGACAACTCTGAAAAGAAAAAGATGAGGAACAAGTGTATAACCTTTTGGCAATTGAAATTCACCACGCTTCATTTCTCCATCTACAACTTCCGGTGCAATGAAATATTCATGCTTATCAATATTTGTCGCGACTAATCCTGTCATAATTCTACGAAAAAGATTCTCCAGAAGATTTGCATTGTATTGCTCCTGACGCTCGAAAGGTTTTAAAGCATTAACAAATTGATAAATTTCCGGTTGAATACCAGTTAGCAGTGACGGATGAATTGAATTAAGTTGGTTGTAGTACCAGGATCTTCTTAATAATTCTTTATCAATTACCGTGATATCTTTTCTAAAATTTTCCACTAATTGAAAATAGTATGAAGCTGAAATAAAATAATCCCATTGATAACTGAAAACTATTGAATTTTCGGGAAGAGTATTTAAAAGGTTTTTTGTATAATCTTCATAAATATAATTATCACGCTCATTTACTTTTTCATAATTAGTGTAAAATTGTATTGCTAGAAAAATTATTAAAACTGAAAATGGAAATACAAAGTTTAGTTTTTTGTTTAACGCAAATGTTAAAATCTGTAAAACACCAAAGACACTAAAAAATCCTAGTGATATGTATGCAAGTAGAAAATATGAGTCTATATCATTTATATCATAATTAATTGAATAAAGAACTGTTGAAAGAAAAACTATAAGATTAAATATGAAAAATTTTCTTGCGTAAATAAATGAAACTAACATACCTGCAAGTACAATTAACAATGAAAACGAAAATTCTCCGGAAAGATTGCTCATAAAATAGCTAAACTGCTTAGATGCCGCTTCAGTAGAGGAAAACAGCCAAACCTGGTACTGCTGCCCTGAGATGTGTCTGATAATTCTTTCCCAATCAATTGGATTTCCCCAATTCATAGCAGGATTTTGAGCAGCTCTAATTGGTAAGTAAGAATAAATTAGAATTAAGATGGGGACAAAAATTAGCAGCATAAAAATAATTTGTTTTATACTATTTCGATTGAATCCGTTCGTAGAAAAGTATAAGTATGCAACGCCTGGAATTATTAAAAATGTTGTCATATGGTTTGTAAAACCAAAAGCTAAAAAAACTGCAAAAATAATCCAGTGCTTTGCTATGGATTTATCGTTATCCGCAAATAGAAAGGCATTTAATAAAAACAAAATTATTAAAGAAATTAATAGAAGATGTAAGCTATAAACTTCAACAGAAGTACTTTGAAACCAAAATGTTTTACTTAAAGCAAGTACTAATCCACCGCCTGCAGATGCAATAATCTTATAAATTTCAGAAAATTCTAAAATACTACCGTTGCTTACCTGAATAACCTTATCAGAATTTTTTTTCTTCTTTTTAGTTTTTGATTTTAAAATTTTTTCAAATTGAAATGATGTTAGATTATCTAAAATAAGTTTTGCGGTTAAAGTGAACACAGAAATTGCCGCAGAACAATAAATTAATGCAAGCAAGTTTAGTTGAAATATCCTGGAAAAGGGAAGTGGAATTAATGAAAAAATATATCCAAGAATTGTGTAAAGCGGATAACCTGTTGGATGTGCAATTCCAAGTGTGCATTGAACGGCTGCAAGTTCTCCTGAATCAATCTGTACTACTGATGGAGCAATTGTGAACAGATAAATAAATGATGCTGTAAAGCCTGTAATGATGTAAAAATATTTTATAATGTATCTCATTTTTAATGGAATAATTTAATTGAAAATTTTTTGAAAGTCATTTTTTGTTTGTTTAAACAATTCATTTAGTCTTTGAGAAAAGGTTTGATAATTAATTATACCAAGTGATTTTGAAATTATAAAAAGTTTTATTTCATCTGAAGAAATTAGTGATGTCTTCGAATTGAAAATATTTTGGTTCATAATTTCTGTGTTTTTAAGAAATAAAAAGTTCTCCTCTAATGCTTTAATGTTAATAGGTTTAGAACTTATTTCTTTTAATGTATAAAATCGATTTCTATCCCTGTTTGAATCAAGTTCAATTAATAATTTGGGATTAGTCAACAACAAATATGAAACGATAAAATCGATATCTGTCAATCCTCCTGTAGAATTTTTCAGATCGATAAAATCGTTTTCCGCTGAATGAATTTTTTTATTCATTGCCAGCATTTCTTTTTTGATTGACAATCTATCTTTTGTTTTTACGGCATTTGTAAAATAAGTATAAAATTTTTTATGCAGTTTTCTATTACCGGCAATAAATTTACATTTAGTAAATGCCTGTAATTCCCATACTCTTGCCCGATTAACAAAATATTTTTTGTAATTCTCAATATCCCAAACGAGTAAACTGCTTTTTCCCTCAGGTCTGAGCCGGCAATCTATTTCAATTCCGGGAAAACTATTTCTTATGATCTTTAAAAGATCCTGAAAATCTTTTTGGATGCCTGGATAATTTAAAATACCACTTACGATAAAGAGTAAATCAATATCAGAATTGAAAGTTAATTCGGAAGCACCAAAACTCCCCATGGCTGCCACAAAAAAATTATTAGCCCACTTTTTATCTTTTATGAACGCATTAATTATTTTGGTTAGATTTTGATTTAAGTATTCAGAGTAAAGTGAAGAAAATGAGTCTGCATTGATAATATTTGCTGTCAACTGAACTGAAGTTCTGAAGTGAAATTCTTTTAAAGATAAATTGAAAATATTTTCCTGATTAAGTTGAATCAAGCACTCGCGAGATAAAAATGTGTCGCGTAGATTTTTATCTTCTGAAAAAAGCTCAATTGCTTTTTGGGATCTCTCACAAAGATTTAAGAATAAATCAAAGAAATTTTTATCGATAAATTCTTTAAACCATATATGCGGAAATATTGCATTGCGGATAAATCGTGTAAAATTTTCAACAACAATATCAGGATCAACGGATACTGCTAAAAACTTAAATAATTCTTTTTCAATTATTTCATAAGAAGAAGTTGTGGTCTTGTCAAACTGCTTAACAGCAAAAAGGCTTTTCCCGAATTGCAAAAAATCTAAATTGCGTTTTGCTCTTTTAATATCAGCAAAATGAATCTCATCAATATAACTGCTGCTTGTTAAATTCTTATCATCTGTAACTATTGAATTATATATAGTCTTAACTTTTTGTTTTGATGCATTTAAATGTTTATTAAACAGGTCTAAATTTTTAAATCCTAAAAAATGAGATAATTTTTCTGCTAATTCGCCCTCTGATGGTATAGAATGTGTCTGCTGATCATTCATCAGTTGCAAATAATGTTCAGCTTTTCTGTAAAAAATATATGCGGAAGAAAGATCATTAGCTTCGGTAGTTAAGAGAATATTTTTGCGTGATAATTTTTCAATTGAATTTAAAGTATTGCTGGTTCTTATTTCAGAATCCTTTCCGCCATTTAATAATTGAAGTGCTTGAACAGAAAACTCAATATCTCTAATTCCCCCGGAAACAAGTTTTATATTTTCATCCGATTTATTCCTCTTTTCAATATTCGATTTCATCTTTTTTATTTGATCAGTCGGCGAAACGCTGAATGATGCAGGATATATAAAGTTGGAAACATAGTTCGAAAATTGATTATAAAGAATTTTTTTTCCGCAAACGAAATTAGCTTTAATAAGCATCTGACGTTCCCAGTCTTCACCGCGGGATTCATAATATTTTATAATTTCAGCATAACTTGTGCATAGTGGCGAGTTTCTTCCATCGGGTCTAAGCCGGAAATCTACTCTGTACAAAAATCCGGCACCGGTTATTTTACTTGCTGCTTCTATAAAAAGTAAAATTGCTTCCGTTAGAATTTGATTATAAAAAATTGTTTTCTTTATAAAAATATTTTTTTCATAAAATGCAACAAGATCGATATCAGAACTATAATTTAATTCATTTCCTCCGAGTTTGCCGAGTGAAATCAAAACATATTTGCCTGATATTTTTTCAATTCCGTATTTCATTAAAGTTGTTTTATAACACAATTCAAATAGGACAGATGAAATTGACTTTGCGAGATCACTTAGATGCTGTGTTATACTTTTTAAATCTTCCTTTAGATAAATATCTTTTAAACCGATCCTTAAGATTTCTTTTCTTTTAAAAAATCTTATAGCATTAACTTTTGATTCAAAAGATTTAAAAGGAAAAATTGATTTTTCAAGTTCCTTACGATAGTACTTTTGGTTTACCTTCGATTCGAGTACTGAAGGATTAATTATCCAATGGAAATATTCGGGGTTTCTTACAAGAATATCGGATAAGTAATTGCTGTTGATTGATATAATAATTAAAATATCAATTTGATGCGGATATCTTAAGCATTCATTTATGAAGAATAACAAATCAAATTGATTTTGAATTATGCGAAGTAAATTTGATTCAGATGTTTTTGTGAAATGGTGAAGATTAATTTCCTTTTCCAGATTTGCAAAAAAATCCTCAAGTATATTTTGCGGAACTCTTCCGGCAGATTTATCAATTATTTTAGTTATAAAATCTTGTGAAAGATTTTTTTGTCTGAACATCTGAAATTTTGTTTTTTTGTTACAGGAATCTAATATTAAACAGCAAATAATTAAAAGATTATTCTCAACTTTAATAGGATTAATTATGAAACAATTACTTGTAACTGTGATTCTACTTTTATTTATCACTTCGGTATTGCAAAGCCAGAATTTTGAGGAACGAAATGATTTTAAAAAATATTTTGATGAATATGGACACGAAGGTTGTTTTGTCCTTTATGATCTGAAAAATAATTCTTACCTAAAATACAATCCTTCCAGATGTTCAGAAAGATTTATCCCGGCTTCAACATTTAAAATATTTAATTCGCTTGTTGGATTGGAAACCGGAATAGTAAAAGATGAATTTGAAATTTTTAAATGGGATAGCGTCAAGAGGTTCTATGATATGTGGAATCAGGATCTTGATATGGTTAATGCATTCAAATATTCTGCGGTATGGTTTTATCAGGAATTGGCAAGGAGAATTGGTGAAGAAAAAATGCAGCAATATATTTCTATTAATCATTATGGAAATGAAAATATTTCTGGCGGGATAGATAAATTTTGGCTGGATGGCGGAATTAGAATTTCTGCAGATGAGCAAATAGAAATGTTAAAAAAACTTTATCTGAATCAGCTTAAATTTTCCAATCGAACTATGGATATTGTAAAGAAAATTATGATTTATGATCAAACAAAAAATTATACCTTACGTGCAAAAACAGGTTGGGCAATAAGAGTTGAAGATCAGGTAGGCTGGTTTGTTGGTTATGTTGAAAAAGGAGACGATGTTTATTTCTTTGCTTTAAATCTGGAATCAAAAAAACCTGAAGAGGGATTTGTATCAAGAAAAGAAATTACGTTTAATATTCTTAAAGAGCTTGGTATTTTATAATTGATCTTGAGATTAAATAGTGCTTAGAAGTAATACTTTAATTTATCAAACTTAGACACTTATTTTCTCAATCCGGAAAAGGTATTAACAATCAAATTGATGTTAAAAGCCGAGTGATACTGCTCATTTTGCAGTAAAATGCTATTTAAAGGAGTCACCTTTTCTGTTAACTCTTAACCCAATTATTCTTAAATTGTATATCAAATCATCTATATTTAATTTTTCATTATATAATTACCAGGAGATACGGGTACGAAATGTTAAAATTGATTAAAAAAATATTTGGCGATAAGTATGAAAAAGATCTTAAACTGCTTCGGCCAATTGTTGAGGAAATTAATAATCATTATGAAACTATAAAAAATCTTTCCGATGATGAATTAAGAAATAAAACAAAAGAATTCAGAGATAAAATTCAGGCACACACCGAAGAAACGAGAAAACAGATTGCTGAATTAAAAACCCGCTTGCAGTCGGATGAGGATTTTGACCGTAACAAAACTTACGACGAGTTGGATGTGCTTGATGAAAAACTTAATGACGAATATGAAGAAATTCTTGATGAACTTTTACCGGAAGCTTTTGCTGTCGTAAAATCAACCTGCCAGAGATTAGTTGGAACCAGCTGGACTGTTGCGGGGAATAAAATTACCTGGGATATGGTTCCGTATGATGTTCAGCTAATTGGTGGAATCGTGCTTCATCAAGGTAAAATTGCAGAGATGGGCACAGGTGAAGGTAAAACACTTGTTGCAACATTACCGATGTATCTTAATTCTTTAACAGGAAGAGGTGTTCACCTGGTTACTGTTAATGATTATCTTGCCAAACGAGACAGCGAGTGGATGGGAGAGATTTTTAGATACCATGGGTTAACAGTTGGTGTAATACTTAATACTATGGATTCAACCCAGCGCCAGCAGCAATATGCCTGCGATATTACTTATGGAACTAATAATGAATTTGGTTTCGATTATCTGCGTGATAATATGTCAGTCGATTTATCACAACAAGTTCAAAGAGTACATAACTACGCAATCGTTGATGAAGTTGACTCAGTTTTGATTGATGAAGCAAGAACTCCTCTTATCATTTCCGGTCCGGTGGATCGTGATGATCATCAGTTTAATGATATGAAACCTAGGATTGAAAGATTATACAGACTTCAGAAAAATCTCGTTGCAACACTTGTTCAGCAGGCTGAAGAAATGTTAAATAATGGAAGTAACGAAACAGAAGCCGGCGTTTTACTTTTCCGTGCACAAAGAGGATTGCCTAAAAATAATAAACTTGCAAAAGTTTTTTCAGAACCGGGTAATAAAAGATTAGTGCAAAGTACAGAAATGGAGTATCTGAGAGAAAAAGGGAAAAATATGCACATTATAGATGACGAACTTTATTTTGTCATCGATGAAAAAAGTAATCAAATTGATCTAACCGAAAAAGGAAGAGAAGAACTTGCAAAAGGCAGCGGACTTGAAAAAGAATATTTTATACTCCCTGATCTTGGATATGAAATAAGCAAATTCGAAAATGATGATACAATGTCGCTCGAGGAAAAAGTAAAACGAAAAGACGCACTTTATAAAAAATATTCTGAAGCCAGTGATAGAATCCATACTCTTAATCAACTGCTTAAAGCATATACTCTCTTTGAAAAAGATGTAGAGTACGTTGTTACTGAAGAAGGAAAGATAGCAATCGTAGATGAGTTTACCGGTCGTGTTTTACCAGGCAGGCGCTACAGCGATGGCTTACACCAGGCAATTGAGGCTAAAGAAAATGTTAAAGTAGAAAGAGATTCACAAACGCTTGCTACCATAACACTTCAGAATTATTTTAGGATGTATAACAAACTTGCGGGAATGACCGGTACCGCTGAAACCGAAGAAGGAGAATTTTACGAAATTTATAAACTGGAAGTTGTGGTTATTCCAACAAATAAACCAGTTGTAAGAGATGATCAGGATGATGCGGTTTACAAAACCAAAAGAGAAAAATATAACGCAATTATAGATCAGATTGAGAATCTGAAAAAAGAAGGCAGACCCGTGCTCGTTGGTACAACATCAGTGGAAGTTTCGGAGACATTAAGCAGAATGCTTAAACGTAAGGGTGTGCAACATAATGTTCTTAATGCCAAACAGCATCAAAAGGAAGCTGAGGTTGTGCAGCACGCCGGTGAATTAAGTGCAGTTACAATTGCAACAAACATGGCAGGCAGAGGTACCGATATTAAACTTGGAGCAGGTGTAGTTGACAAAGGAGGACTTTATATTCTTGGTACAGAAAGACATGAATCAAGAAGAATTGATAGACAGTTACGTGGTAGAGCGGGAAGACAAGGTGATCCGGGAACATCCAAATTTTATCTGTCACTTGAAGATGACCTGATGCGTTTGTTTGGAAGTGATAGAATTTCTTCTGTTATGGAAAGAATAGGAATTAAAGAGGGCGAAGTAATTCAGCACCCAATGATAAGCAAATCGGTGGAGCGTGCTCAGAAAAAAGTTGAAGAAAACAACTTTGCCATAAGAAAAAGATTATTAGAGTACGATAATACTATGAACTCACAGCGTGAGGTAATTTATTCGCGCAGAAAAAAAGCCTTACAGGGTGATAGATTAAAAAGTGAACTTCTTGATCTTATGGATGAAATGATTGAGGAAATAGTTGATAAGAATTTTGAAGATGTAAATATAAATGCGATCAAAGAACAGGTTCTTCAAAATCTTCTTGTGGATATTAAGCTTGAACCGGAAGAATTTGAATCACTAGGGAAAGATGGCGTTAAAAACAAAATAGTAGAAGCTGCCCAGGATTTTTATAAACGAAAAGAAGAGATGCTTGGTTCTGAATTGATGGCAAGGTTGGAACGATATGCTGTATTAAGCGTACTTGATCATAAATGGAAAGAGCATCTCCGGGAAATGGATGACCTTAAAGAGGGCATCGGTTTAAGAGCATATGGACAAAAAGATCCTCTGATCGAATACAAAGGCGAAGCATTTAAATTATTTGTTGAGCTTTTAAATCAGATAAGAAATGAATCGGTTTCTTTTGCATTTAAATTCTTTCCGCAAGCAGCCGAAGAAGTCCAGAGAAGAAGAACTGTTCCAACAAGAATGATGGAGAGTAAACAAAGCACTGAAAATATAGGATTGTCAAACCGTCCGCCTCAAACAAATGCTGAAGGCAAAGTTCAGACTGTTAGAGTTGAACAAAAAGTGGGAAGAAACGATCCTTGCCCATGCGGAAGCGGTAAAAAGTATAAACAATGTCACGGTAAATCTTAACCGGAGTCTGTAATGAAAAAGATCGAAGCAATTATCCGCCCATTTAAACTTGATGAAGTTAAAGAGGCATTAGTAGAGGAAGGAATACGCGGACTTACAATATCTGAAGTGAGAGGTTACGGAAGACAGAAAGGACATACTGAAACCTATCGTGGCAGTGAATATCAAATTGAATTTATTCCAAAGATAAAAATTGAAATAGTTGTTGATGATTCATTGTTGGATAAAGCTATAGAGGCAATTCTTAGAACGGCAAAAACCGGACAGGTTGGTGATGGAAAAATATTTATTTCTGATGTTCAGGATGTAATAAGAATTAGAACGGAAGAATCCGGCAGCCAGGCTTTGTAGAAAAAAAATGCCTTTTTCTTTTTCATCCGGTTTAATAGCTTAACATATGAATTTTAGAAACAAAACAATTAAGTTTACTGCAATATCATTTCTTCTGCTATTAATGAGCGGATGCTCAGTTTGGGATAATTTTACCACTTATTTCAATCTTTATTTTAACACTGCATCACTTTTTGAAGATGCAGAAACTGAAATACTTTCCCAAAAGCGAGACCTCTTTTCTAACGAACCTCTTTTAATTCCAGGTACTGCCAAACAAGCGCTTGTAAAAGTTGTAGAAAAAAGCTCAAAGCTGCTGCAATTTTACTCTACCTCTTCTTATGTTGATGAAGCACTAATGATGCTTGGAAAATCTTTTTATTATCAGAATAATTATCAAAAATCAAAAAGAAAATTTGAAGAACTTCTTGCTACAAATAGCGATGACGATGAAATTATTACCGAGACAAATCTTTGGATAGCAAAAAATTTATTTGAGCTTAGAGAGTATGATCAGGCACTTAAACTTATTGGTGAGGTCCGTGCTAACGCAGTTGAAAAAGGTTACGACAATATTGTTAAAGATTCTTATGTTCAGGAGATAAGGTACAGGATAAAGGGAAAAAATTACTCGCTTGCTATCAGTCTTGCAAATGAATTTGCCGAGGTTTATGACGATGATGTCGTTCGTGCACAGATCTATTATGAATTAGGTAACCTCTATACATTAATAGATGAAAAAGACAATGCAATTTTAGCTTATCAAAAAGTTTTTGATAATGAGCCTGATTTTGATCTTGAAGTTAGTGCTACAATAAAATATGCCAACGCTCTTCGTGATGCAGGACAAACTGAAAAAGCGCTTGAAGTTTTTCAGGATATCCGAACAAAAGATAAATTTTCAACCGCCTATACTGAAATAGATTTTGAAATTGGAAAAACTCTTGTTCTACTTGGAAAATATAATGAAGCATACGATCAATTCAGGATGGTTGATACTACTTACAAAAACACACCATTTGCTTCTGCCTCAAACTTTGAAATGGGTGAATTATACAGGACAAGATTTTTAAATTATGATAGTGCCGGATATTATTATTCAAAATCCACAGCATCAAATGCACCATTAGAATATCTTGAAAAAGCAAAAAGTAATAATTTGCTCTTTGCTAAATACTCAAGATTGCGTAAAGAAATAAACAAATTTGATCGGCAGCTATATTACACCCAGCATCCGGATATCTTTTTAAATGATTCATCAGCTTATGTTGCAGATTCTCTAAAACTTCTGGAGGATTATCTTGCAAAAAAAGAAATGCAGGATATTTGGAAAGGGGCAGACACAATGTTTGCTAAGAACAATCTTATTATTCCCGATTCTACATTTATAAAGGATTCAATTTTTGTGCGGGATAGTTTAATTAAGATTGATAGTCTTATTCAAATAGGGCTGTTTGATGTAAAGGATACTGTTGGGCTAAAGAAAATTATGCTGGATTCATTAAAGCAAAAACATTTGGCAGAACTTAAAGATCCCAAAAACCCCAATAATATTTTTAATAAAACCCAAACAACTATTAAACTAGATAGTGTTAAGTTCAAAAAAAATCCACCTCAAAAACTTAAGATAACTGTTGATTCCGCAAAGACTATTTTGGCAAAAAGTACCCTTGAGTTAGGCAATTTATTTTTAACGGATTTAAACGTACCTGACTCATCATATACGCTTTACAAAAAAATATTAGATGACTATCAATCACCGGTCTATTATCCCAATACTTTATATGCAATGGGTAGTTACTATTTAACAATAAATGATAGACCAAAAGCAGATAGTTTGTTCAACATAATTTATACTGAGTATAAGGATAGGACGATTGTAAATGCTGCTGCTAATAAACTGGATAAGCCGTTAATCGATTTAAACTTTGATCCCGCAAAGGATCAGTATGCTTCTGCCGAAGATTTAATGTTATCAGGAGATTATTCGCAGTCTTTAAATAAATTTTTTGGGATTTATCATGAATATCCAAAATCGACCGTGGCACCACAGGCACTTTTTGCTACAGGTTGGATATTAGAGAACGATTTGTTTTTACCGGATTCTGCTGCTTCAATTTATGATACATTGATAGCAAAATATCCGACAAGTCTTTATGTAAAAAATGTTGCTAAAAAAGTTACAACCTATAAGCAGGAAAAAGCAAGGATTAAAAAAGCATTAGAAGATAGTTTGAAAGCATTAAATCAATTCGGTACTGACTCTATTATTGTCGCGTTAAATACAGAAGATAATTCAGAAAACTTAACTGAACCTGAAACAGGAACTGTTGGTGATGCTAATAATATTGATACCGAAACAGTTGGTACTTCTGATAACCAAATAAATGAAACTGAAAAACCTGTTGGAATAACTTCCAAAAAGAAACTTGAACCACTTTGGGATCCACGTAAGCATTTCAATTAATCATTAAAGATTATTTAATAGACCTGCCAAAAATGCGATACAAGGAATTGTTAGACCTTATTGAAGAAGGTGAAAATATACAAGTTGAATTTAAAAGAAAATTTTCGACCCACGATAAGATTGCACGAGAATTATTGGCATTTGCAAACACAAAAGGTGGTTATATTTTATTTGGCATTGATGATGACAAAAAAATAGTTGGTGTTGAAAGTGAAAAAGAAACGTTTGAGTTAGTAAATGTTACAGCTTCTGATTTTTGCGAGCCTGCAGTGGAGTTTATAATTGAATATAAAGAAGTTAATAGTAGAGAGATAGTAATTGTTACCATTCCGGAATCTGAAAAAAAACCTCACAGAATCCAGGATTTTAAATCCGAACTTGATATAAACACAGCAATTGTTCCCATTCGTGTAAATGACAAAAGTGTACAGGCCAGCAAAGAAATGATTCGTATTCTACGTTCCCAATTCAATAAGGCTGCTTTAAAAAAATATGTGTTTGGCCCTATCGAAAAAACTGTTTTTGATTATCTGGCAAAAACTGAGAGAATAAGTGTAAATGAGTTGAGTAATCTTGTTAATATTTCAGAAAGAAGAGCATCGCGAACATTAGTAAAAATGGTAAGGGCAAACTTGTTATTGATACATACTAAAGATAATGGAGAAGAATTTTTTACAGCTGCCGTCTAAATATTATTTGGCATCAAATATTTTTCTTAATTCAAACAAAGCTATTCCATAAGCAACTGCAACATTCAAAGATTGTTTAATTCCATATTGTGGAATTTCAATTGAATAATCGCATAAGTCTAAAACCTCTTGAGAAACACCGGTAATCTCATTTCCTATAATCAAACAAAGTGGAAGATCATCCTTTGTTAGTTCATAATAAGGTTTACTGTTTTCTGTCAACTCAAGTGCGCAAATTTTTATTCCTTGCGTTTTAAGTTTATTTATTGCATCAATAGGATTTTTTACATATTCCCAACTTACACTTTTTGTTGATCCTAAAGCAGTTTTAAGAATATCTTTATTACCTTTCATCGCATCATCTTTCGGGGGATGAGGCGTGTAACCGCACAGAATTAATTTTTCAATCATTGCTCCATCAGAAGTTCTGAATATCGAACCGACGTTGTATGAGCTTCTTATGGAATTTAATATAACTGTTACTGGCAGTTTATTAATTGTATGAAGGGTTTCAAGAGTGTTTCTATTTAAAGAAATTTCGTCGTGTGTTAGTTTACGCATCTACTTTGGAGTTCTTTTCAAACTTGTATGCCAGTTGACCGCAAGCAGCAGCAATATCATCTCCTTGCGTATATCTTACCATTACAACGATATCATTATCTCTTAATGTTTTAACAAATTCATCAACACGGAATTTCTGCGATGGCTGTAATTCATGAGCAAGACCTGTGGGAGCCATGTGTGATATTGAATTAAAAGGAATGACATTAATTTTACAGGGCAGTGATTTACATAATTTGATAAGTGCGTTAAGGTCATCAGTTCTATCATTAATGTCTTTTAACATCACGTATTCAAAAGTTATGCGCGTGTCAGTCTGTTTGGCATAATATCTTACTGCTTCAAGATTTTCCGCCAAAGAGTACTTCTTATTAATCGGCATAATTTTGTTCCGGGTTTCATCAAACATTGAATGAAGAGACAATGCAAGTTTTACTTTCAAACCACTGTCAGCAAGCTCAATAATTTTTGGCGCAATTCCTGCGGTGGATACTGTTAAACGTCTTAGGCTTATGTCTTTAGTTTTTTGTTCAGCAAATATCTGAAGGGTTTTTAATGTATTGGTATAATTAAGTAATGGTTCGCCCATTCCCATATAAACAATATTTGAAATTTTATTTTTCCCGTACTCAACTGAAGCCATCAAAAACTGATCTAGTATTTCGCCTGAAGAAAGATTTCTTTTATAACCCATTAAACCCGTTGCACAAAACTGGCAATCTAAAGGGCATCCAACTTGAGTGGAAATACATAAAGTAGTTCGTTTAACTTCAGGAATGATTACGGACTCAACAATAAGATCATCGTGCGTTTTAAATAAGTATTTTTTAGTTCCTGTTCTTTTTGATATTTCAGTTGAAACAAGTGTGAGGGTATTTAGTTCGCAGTAAAGATTAAGTTTTTTTCTTAAGTAGTTTGGTATAGTAGACATCTCATCAAAACTTTGCGCCATGTGTCCGTATATCCACTCAAAAACCTGATCGCCTCGAAATCTTTTTTCCCCGGCAGCCGTAAAAAAGTCTTTTAATTCTTTAAGGGTTAATCCTTTAAGTAATGTCCTGGTTACAGATTCCTCAGTTGAAGTTTGTTCTATCATAAAGTAAAACTATAAATAATCTATCTCAAAAAATACAGTATTAAGTTTATTAACAATTACCCCATTGATTGATACATAAGTTTTATTACTTTATTTTTTGATATAAAATAAACTCCAGAATCAATCGAGTTAAAATTAACAGGATTTTATCAAAATAAAAAAAGGAATTAAAATGAATTTTGATCTGACTGAAGAACATTTGATGATCCAAGAATCGGCTAAAGATTTTGCATTAAATGAGATTGCTCCTTCCGCTGTACAAAGAGATAAATCCGCAGAATTTCCTGCTGAGATAGTAAAAAAAATGGGCGAACTTGGATTTATGGGTATGATGGTCTCTCCTGATTACGGCGGTGCAGGTCTGGATACGATAAGTTACGTTTTAGCTATGATAGAAGTTTCTAAAGTCGATGCCAGCGTTGGAGTAATCATGTCTGTAAATAATTCATTGGTTTGTTATGGATTAGAGAAATATGGTTCGGATTATATAAAACAAAAATATCTTGTTCCATTGGCTAAAGGAGAAAAACTAGGAGCTTTTGCCTTATCTGAACCCGAGGCTGGCAGTGATGCAACAAAACAAAAAACTATGGCAGACAAAGAAGGAGATTACTTTAGCTTAAATGGAATCAAGAATTGGATCACGAATGGAACTACGGCCGACTATGTTTTAGTAATGGCTACAACAAACAAAGAACAAGCGCATAAAGGTATTTCAACTTTTGTAGTGGAAAAAGGTACACCTGGTTTCGATCACGGTGTGAAAGAAGACAAACTGGGAATAAGAAGCTCGGATACCTGTTCACTAACATTTCAAAACTGTAAAGTTCCTGCTTCTAATTTAGTTTGGGAAGAAGGTAAAGGATTTAATTTTGCAATGAACACACTTAACGGTGGAAGAATTGGTATTGCATCTCAGGCTGTCGGAATTGCTGAAGCTTCTTTAGATGCTGCAATAAAATATGCAAAAGAACGAAAAGCATTCGGACAAACTATTTCTAATTTTCAGGCTATACAATTCATGCTTGCGGATATGTCTGTAAAAGTTGATGCGGCTAAAATGTTAACACTAAAAGCAGCGGCATTAAAGGATGCGGGTAAACAGTATTATAAGGAAGCCGCGATGGCAAAACTTTATGCATCAAAAGTTGCAGTACAAAATGCACTTGATGCGATTCAGATTCATGGCGGTTATGGTTATGTACGCGAATATCTTGTCGAAAGATATCTGCGTGACTCTAAAATTACTGAGATATATGAAGGCACTTCAGAAATTCAAAAAGTAGTAATAGCAAGAGCTTTACTTGATAATAAATAATAAATATTTACTAATTCTATTTTTCATTTTACAACTTATTATTTATCCCCAAACAGATTGGGTCAGATGGGAAAAATCTGACCCGACTTATCAGCTTAAGAACTCCTTCATTGAAAGGGAATATGATCTTTCTATCGAATCAGTTTCAGATATCATAGTTAAACCTATAATAAATGCTTACTGGTTTTTTGTATCAGATGTGGATGGAGCAAATTGTCCTTTTCAACCATCCTGTTCAGGTTTTCTTGTTCAATCAATTAGAGAAACAAATCCGGTTCAGGGTATTCTAATGTTTTTTGATAGATTTACCAGGGATACAAATATTTTTGGAAGACAGGATCACTATCCAAAATTTGATTCACGACACTATTATGATCCTATATCATTATATACACTTAGCGAAACAAAAATAAAATTTATTCCGGCCAACAGAATTGTAAATAAAGAATGAATATTTTTAATTTTAAAAAGATAGCCTCTTTAAAAAGGATGTTGTTTTTTTTTATGGGAATATTTCTTCAAATAGTTTCAATTTCTTCCACTTCACTTTGCCAGCAGATTAATTTTCATTCACCCCAAAACATAAAATCATTTGCAGATTTTCTTTTCTGTGATAAAGATTACCTCAGAGCGATTTATGAATATGAAAAATATTTAAGCTTTATTGATGATGACACCATTCAATTTAAAATCGCAATCAGCTACTCATCCATTAATGATCAGATTGATGCTGTAGAAAAATTTAAAACTATTAAAATAACATCACCATTGTATGAAGAAAGCAAAATCGAGCTGCTTAAATCATTGTATTTGCTAAATGTAAATTCACAATATTTTACTTATGCGGATGAAATAATAGAATCAAAATCCAGATACTCAATCAATGCAGAAAAAATAAAAAATACTTCAAGATTGTTATTAAACCATGAATTGCCTGATAAACAAATATTTTTATTTCCGTTCGATGAAAATGAGAAAAAAACTTTATCAAATTTTTATGATCGAAAAACAAATCCCAGCTATAAAAGCGGAATAATTGCCGGAATACTTTCTACAATTATTCCCGGTGCCGGAAAAATTTATACCAAAGATTATAGCGATGGAATTACTGCGTTTCTCTTAACCGGTCTTTTCACTTATTTAGCTTACACTAATTTTGAACACAATCATTCAGAGCGTGCATGGATTTTTACTGCAGCAGGAGTAGGATTTTATACTGGTAATATTTACGGATCAATTGCTTCCGCGCAAATATTTAATGCTAAAATAAATTTTGAATTTGATGAAGGTGTTAAGTTATTTCTGCAAGAGAAAAATTATTTTACCCCGGTTTATGATTTTTGTAAATAAAAAAATATTAGCTCTAATTCCTTTGCTTCTGATAAATGTATTTTCACAGAACTCAAAGCAGCAACAATATGAATATGCATATAATCTTTATGTGCAGGAGAAATTTTTTGATGCGATCACCGAATTAAAACGACTTCAGTTTTTTGATAAAGAAAATACCTTTTCATTCCAAACAAATTTATTAATTGGAAAATGTTATAAAAAAGGTGCAAAGTTTGATGATGCAGTGAAGTACTTTACGCTTGCAGAAATAAATGCTAAAAACGATTCTGAATATTTTGAATCGCAAATATTAAATGCTAGAACTAATATTTTGCGTAGAGCTAATAAGCAGTCGGAAAGAATATTAAACAAATTATTGGACGACTCTAGATTTATTTTCAAAACAAGGGAAATAAAATATTGGGCAGGATGGAATTTTATGTTTTCAAACCAATGGCAAAAGGCTTATCAAATCTTTTCTGAAGCAGGACTTGATACCACACTTGCAAATCTTTGTAAATCTGTTGATGATAAATTGTACTCTGAAAAATTTGCAAAGTACAGTTCTTATTTGATTCCCGGATTTGGGCAATTTTACACCGGGGAATATATAAGCGGAGTCCTTTCACTTGGCTGGAATATTTTATTCGGCTATTTAACTATTAATTCTTTTGTAGAGGAAAGAGCATTTGACGGAATAATCATTGGAAATTTATTATGGTTAAGGTTTTATTCTGGTAATATTCAAAATGCTGAAAAATTTGTAATCCAAAAGAATTTGCAATTATCAAACAATGCTCTTGAATATCTGCAAAAAAACTTTAGTGGAGAAAAACCTTAAAAAAATTCGCAATTTATAGTGTACATTTACCGGCATTAAATATTATATTTTTGTCATAAAATCTTAAAGTCTATTCATACGGTTAAATTCAAATTTTCTTCAAGAAATTATAAGGAGTAAAATGAAAAATAAAGGAATGATGATAGGATGTGCCATTGGCGGCGTTGTTCTTTTAGCTGTTGGGATGTTAGTTTTTTGGGGAATTAGCACGTATAATAATCTGGTTACTTTAGATCAGGCGGTAGTACAACAATGGTCTCAGGTTGAAAATCAATATCAACGCCGGGCAGACCTTATACCTAATCTTGTTAGCACAGTAAAAGGCTATGCTGATTTTGAAAAAGAAGTGCTTACCAGAGTTACTGAAGCTAGGGCAAGCGTTGGCAAATTAAATATTACGCCGGAACTCCTTAATGATCCGCAGGCGTTTGCTAAATTTCAATCTTTGCAAGGCGAGCTAAGCAGCGCTCTTTCAAGATTATTAGTAACCGTCGAAAATTATCCTCAGTTAAAAGCAAATGAAAACTTTCTGCAGCTTCAGGCTCAGTTAGAGGGAACTGAAAACAGAATTTCTGTTGAAAGAAGAAAATTCAATGAAGTTGTTCAGCAGTATAATACAACTATAAAAAGATTTCCGGCCTCGATGTTTGCAGGAATGTTTGGGTTTGGAGAAAAACAGTATTTTAAATCTATACAGGGTGCAGATACTCCGCCTAAAGTAGAATTTTAAAGAATGAAGTTACGTGTTTTTTTATTGCTGATTTTAATCTCATCTGCATTTGCACAACCGGAGATACCGGTTCTGAAAATGTGGGCAACTGATTTAACAAATACACTCAATCAAACAGAGTTAAATGAGTTAAATGTAAGATTAAAAACATATGCAGATACTACTTCCAATCAAATCATTGTATTGATGATTCCCTCGCTTAATGATTATCCAATCGAGATGCTATCAGAAGAAATTGCTGCAAAAAATAAAATCGGAACTAAAAAAAATGATAATGGAATATTACTTTTAATAGCAAAGGAAGATAGAGAATTAAGAATTGAAGTAGGTTACGGATTAGAAGGGGCTGTACCTGATGCTATTGCAAGTTCAATTATCAGAAATGTGATACGTCCAAAATTCAGGAATGATGAATATTTTCTCGGTATAACCGATGGAATAAATGCAATTATTAAAGCCATCGGAGGAGAGTACAAAGCTGATGATGCTGAAGAAGAGCAAGGATTTCCGTTTATAATATTTATCATCATAATTTTCGTAATCTTTATTTTTATGAAAGGCGGCGGTCCATTTGTTCCTGGCGGAATTTACAGAACCGGGACTGGATCACGCGGCTGGTCAAGCGGGACAAGTAGTTGGGGTGGCAGCAGCGGATGGGGTGGTGGTGGAGGATTTAGCGGCGGCGGCGGCTCTTTTGGAGGAGGCGGAGCTAGTGGAAGTTGGTAAATTGTTTAAAATTAACATCTTTTTTGATTGTACCTTGAACTATAGTCCGACTTTTCATAAAATGGAGTGCAGTTTTAGAAAATATTTTTATTCACATTATTCTGATAAGAATTTAAGGAGAAATTAATATGGCTATAATGATAACTGAAGAATGCATCAATTGCGGAGCTTGCGAGCCTGAATGTCCAAATACGGCAATTTATGAGGGTGGAGTAGATTGGGAATTGACAGGCGCGCATTATGGAAAAGATGATGCAGCTCCTTCAGGCGCAACTGGTTTTTATTCAACCGATTTTTTCTATATCGTTCCGGATAAATGTACTGAATGCAAAGGCTTTCATGATGAACCACAATGTGCTGCCGTTTGTCCTGTTGATTGTTGTGTTCCGGATCCAAACCATGTTGAGGATGTTGATACTTTACTAAAGAGAAAAGAATACTTGGACGGAATAGGCAGATAATTATTAAAAAGCGGCTGTCTGAAAAGTAAATTTTTATTGTTAGACGATCAGCAAGATTAATTAAATTAATTTCAGACAGCCTCTTTTTTCTGTTATATTATCTCAACTCATTAGACTCATAAATTTAGACATTTCCAATTATTTTTAATCTTATTTATCTTCAAAAATCATTATCTAATATTATTAATTATGCAAGTCGGCAAGTACAAGCTTATAACAATCCTTTCAGGTTATATTAGTTTAGATGGCGGTGCGATGTTTGGCATTATACCAAAACCGCTTTGGGAAAAAACTAATCCTCCGGATGAACAAAACAGAGTAAGATTATCGACAAGAAATCTTTTATTGATTTCTGAGAATAAAAAGATTCTGATCGATACAGGAATGGGAAATAAGTGGGATGAAAAATCAAAAAAAATTTATAATATAAATGCAAATTTTAGTCTGGAAACCGCCCTTGAACAAAAGGGAATTAAACCTGATCAAATTACGGATGTTTTACTAACTCATCTTCATTTTGATCATACAGGAGGTTCTACTAATCCAGAAAACGGTAAATTCATTCCTGCATTTCCGAATGCAAAATATCATGTACAAAAGAAAAACTTTGAATGGGCAATGAATCCTTCTGAAAGGGATAAAGGAAGTTACATAAAAGAAAATTTTGAACCTCTTTATACAGAGGGCGTTCTGAATTTTATTGATGGAGAAACAAACTTTGATGAAAATATTTCCTTCAAAATAATTAATGGTCATACATTCGCACAACAAATGATACTTATTTCTGATTCCATATGTAATGTTTTATACTGCTGCGATCTGATGCCATTCGTTTCACAAATACGAATTCCTTATATAATGGGATATGATTTACAGCCGCTTGTAACTGTTCAGGAAAAAAAGAAATATCTTGAATTGGCAGCAGATCAAAATTGGTTTCTATATTTTGGACACGATCCTGACTTTGCATTAGCTACTGTTAAACATTCAGAAAAAGGAATCGTACAGGACAAATTATTTCGGGATTTTGAATAGATGGAAGAAACTTATACAAAAATCTGCAGTCTTTCTGATCTTAAAGAAAAACAGGGTAAACGATTTTTAATTAATGATGTTGAATTAGCCGTATTTAAAGTAAATAACGAAGCATATGTGTTAAATAATATTTGTCCGCATCAGCATACAGCTTTAATTTATGATGGATTTATCGAAGATGGTTGTGTTGTATGCCCAGCACACGGCTGGATGTTCAATCTAAAAACAGGAAAGCAGCCAACCGGAGCAAGAGGACTCGATTCATATCCTGTTAGGATTATTGATGATGAAGTTTATGCAATTGTAAAAGCTAAAGAATTAAAGTGGTAGGAAAATTAAAATCCCATCGTCACACTGAAATGTCATCCCGAGCGAAGTCGAGGGAAGAAGAGTGACCTTCTTTATATAAAAACTAAATGTCATCTTTCGACTTCGCTCAAGATGACAATGAGTAATATGCTCAGACTAACCAATCAAATAGTAATTGATAAAGCAAAGCAGCTTGGATTTGATCTTGTTGGTTTTGCACAAGCAGATTCGCTTGAAGATGAAACCGAAAAACTTCGGCAATGGTTAGATAAAGGTTTTCAAGCATCAATGGGATACATGGAGAAGAATCCCCATAAAAGAAAAGATGTAAAAGAAATTTTACCAAATGCTAAAAGTATAATATCTCTTGCACTCAACTATTACATACCTGATAACTATACGAACGAAAAAGATAAAGGTAAAGTATCCCGCTATGCCTGGGGAAAAGATTATCATCTTGTCATCTGGCAAAAACTGGATGAACTCGAAACAATGTTAAAAGAAATTGATTCTGAATTTGAGTCAATATCTTACGTAGATACCGGACCTGTTATGGACAAAGCCTGGGCTGTTCGGGCAGGGATAGGCTGGATGGGAAAACATACGAATGTTATAAATCCGGAAATTGGTAGTTGGTTCTTTATTGCAACTTTAATCACAAATTATGAGTTTGATTATTCTGCTTTGATTGCTGATCACTGTGGAACCTGTAAGGCTTGTATTGATGCCTGTCCAACACATGCTATTGTTCAGGAATATGTTGTTGATGCAAATAAATGTATTTCATTCCAAACAATTGAAAATAAAAATGAAATTCCGATTGAATTAAAAGGGAAGTTTGATAACTGGATTTTTGGTTGTGATATTTGTCAGGATGTTTGTCCATGGAATCAAAAATTTTCTATAGCAACTTCGATTAGAGAATTTTATCCAAACAACAAAGAATTAACTTATGATGAAGTAATGAAATTGGATAATGAATCCTTTAAGGAACGATTTGTGGAAAGCCCGGTTAAAAGGACTAAACTTAAAGGCTTGCAAAGAAATGCAAGATTTCTTTTTGAGTGAAGTTTTAATAATTGTCATTTCGAGGAAGTCTGCGACCGAGAAATCTGTAACTTTTATTTTTCACTACTTATGAATGAATTAGTATTCAGATTTCTCACCGACTGAAGCCGGATTCGAAATGACAATTTCAAAATCGGAAGAATAAGAATTAAACGTCATTCTTGAATCTTCACTAACTTATCTGAATCTTACAAGTACGAAAAAATAAATTTTAGCTCATAATCAGTTTTGGAGAAAAAATGTCTGAACAAGCAAATCAAAAAAATCATTTTAAAGTTTTAATTATTGGTTCTGGTCCTGCTGGATTAACAGCTGCTATTTATGCCGGACGTGCAAATCTTAATCCGGTAATATTTGAAGGAATGCAGCCTGGCGGACAATTAACTATCACTACTGAAGTAGAAAATTATCCAGGATTTGAACACGGTATTGATGGTCCTGCATTAATGGACATTATGCGTAAACAAGCTCAGCGATTTGGTGCACAATCTTTTTACAAAGAAATAACTGAAGTTGATTTTTCCAGTCGTCCTTTCAAAGTAAAATCTTATGATGAAAATTATACTGCTGATTCAATTATTATATCAACCGGTGCTACTGCAAAATTACTTGGAATAGAAAGTGAATCGAAGTATATGGGTTACGGCGTTTCTGCCTGTGCAACCTGCGATGGATTTTTCTTTAAGGGATTAAAAATAATTGTTGTCGGCGGCGGTGATACTGCAATGGAAGAAGCAAACTTCCTAACAAAATTCGCAAGTGAAGTTACTATTATTCATAGGCGAGATGAATTTCGTGCCTCAAAAATTATGACTGAAAGGGCGCAGAAAAATCCAAAAATAAAATTCTTAACAAATAAAATAGTTAAGGAAGTTGTGGGTGTTGAGGAGAATGGCAGAAAAAGTATGACCGGAGTTATACTTGAAGACACAAAGGATCATTCAATAACTGAGCTAAAAGTAGATGGAATGTTTCTGGGAATCGGACATCAACCGAACACAAAATTATTTAAAGGATTTCTTGATTTGGATGAGACCGGTTATTTAATTACAAAACCCGGTTCAACTTATACAAATATTGAAGGTGTTTTTGCAGCCGGTGATGTTGCCGATCATGTTTATAGACAAGCAGTTACTGCGGCAGGCACAGGTTGTATGGCAGCGTTGGATGCTGAACGTTGGCTGGAAGCACAAGAAGGTTAACCCCAAACCCCTTCCCCAAGGGAAGGGGTTTTTTGATTAATTATTTTTCTTCTTCAACTTATCAGACAAAATATTTGCAATCACAAATCCGATTCCTGTTGATACAAAAAGCGAAAACGGGATCCAATAATCTTTATTTGTTGCGTCCTGCAGCATCATCCCGATTCCTAATCCCAATCCAAAGAAAATTGATATTATTCCAATCTTCATTAACCAAAGCCCATCGCGTTTTTCTTCAAAGAATTTTTTAATTTCTTCTGCAGATAGACCTTTTTCAATCAGCATTTGCTTTTCTTTAGACTTAAGATAAAAGTAAATGATTAATACTGCACCAATTACCAGCGTAATTATAATTGGGATAAATACCGCTATAACTTCTGAAACCATTTTATTTCTCCTTTAATTTAATTCTTTTATTTGCAGAATTTTCTTGTTTACAAAAATTAAAATCAATCTGTCTAAAAGATTTGACTAACCTTTATCGCATAAGGTTACAATTTGATTATAAACTAAATTCAATCTAATTTTCTTCCACTTAAACATATTTGTAACCTTTGATACAGCTATTCAGTCTATAAAGAAAATGAAAAACCTTACCGATGTTGAGATAATTGAATCCGTAAAGAAAGGAAATGCAGCGGATTATTCTATTCTTGTAGATCGATATAAGAATAAGGCTTTTTCTATGCTTAAAAGAATGTTAAAAAATGATTTTGATGCTGAAGAGATTTTAATGGACTGTTTTTTGAAGGCATATAATAATATCAGCAGCTTTAAATTTGAATCGAAGTTTTCAACATGGTTTTATCGCATCGTTTATAATACGGCGCTGACAAAACTATCGAATGCAAAAAGAAAAATTGAATCTGATATGGATTCAATAGACGATTTGCATTATTTGAAAAGTAAATACAATGCAGATGATTTTCTTAACGAAGATATCGCTGTGACGGTGAGAAAAATAGTAAATGAACTTCCTCCTAAAAATGCTGCCGTTATAACAATGTTTTATCTTGAAGAAATGACTACGGAAGAGATCGGTGATGTTTTACAAATCTCTGTGGCGAATGTAAAAGTAATTTTACATCGATCAAGAAATCTGCTGAGGGAACTTATCGAAAAAAGAAATTTATTAAAGGAAATATTATGAATTATATAAATGATGAAATGCTTAATAATTATTTAGATAATGATTTGACAAGTGAAGAAATGCAGCTGGTAAAATCTGCAATTGCAAATTCAGTGGAGCTTAAGAAAAGATATGAAGCACTTTTAAGTGCTAATAATTTATTAAGGGAAACAGAGATAGATTTTACTTCGGCTGAGTTTACAAAAAATTTGATGCAAAAAATAAAAACAAAATCTTCAACTGCCCGGCAGCAAAAATATTTTTTACTATCATTTTTGGTCCTGTTTGGTTTAATAATATTCAGTATTACCGGGTACGTTTTATATGAGATTATTTTGTCAGTTCAGGCAAATGAATCAACAAAAGGTATAACAGCAGTTTCAAAAAATATCAGTGAATATTTCTCGGGCTTATTTAGTAAAAATAATCTATCAATATTCGGTTCTGTTTTATCTTTCATAATGATAATCTCAGGTTACTTTTTATATGAGTATCAAAAACAAACCAGGAAGAAATTTGGACATTAATTGTATTTCTTTAATGCCAATAAAATTTGATCAGGAATTACAGCTTCATTCTCAATCTGCTCTTTAAACCATGCTCATACCAAAAGGAACTTAATTATATCTATCTGCCTTATATTGTTCGCTCATTTGTATATTTGCATACAATAAAAAATAAAAGAAAACTATGAATACAAAAGCCGGTTACGCTGCTATTATTGGTTTACCAAATGTCGGTAAATCAACTTTGATGAATGCTTTGCTCGGGCAAAAAATTTCTATCACTACTTCCAAACCACAAACAACAAGAAAAAGAATATTGGGAATCTTATCAGAAGAAAATTATCAAATAGTTTTTCTTGATACGCCGGGTATATTAAAACCGGCTTATCTGTTGCAGGAAAAAATGCTGGAAGAAATAGATCTTTCTGTAAAAGATGCTGATGTATTTGTTATTATTTATGATGTCAGTTCTGAGCAATCATTTAAAGGATCTGAGGAAAACGAATATATTCAAAAGATAATAAGTGAACAAACAAAGCCTAAAATTCTTGTTCTTAATAAGATCGATACGATTACTCAGGAGGAGGCCGTTGCTCTTATTGAGCGATTTGAAAAATTAAATAAGTTCAAATCTGTAATTCCCGTTTCTGCAAATCTTAAATTTAATCTGACAAGATTACACGATGACATACTTGAGTACATACCTGAAGGACCAAAATTTTATCCCGACGATATAGTTTCTGAAGAGACGGAAAGATTTTTTGTGACCGAAATTATTCGTGAAAAATTATTTGAACTCTATGAAGATGAAGTTCCATACAGCTGTGAAGTTTTAATTGCTGAGTTTAAGGAAAGAGAGCACTCAAAAGATTTTATTAGTGCAGAAATAGTTGTTGAAAGAGAAACTCAGAAGCCAATAATTATCGGAAAAGCAGGCAGAGCAATTAAAGAACTTGGTGAAAAATCAAGAAGAGATATACAGGAATTTTTAGGAAAAGAGATCTATCTTGAATTGCGTGTTAAAGTGCGGGAAAAATGGCGATCAAATTTAAATATGCTTAAGTCGTTTGGATATGTTAGAAGTAAGGATAAAGAATAAATTAGTTTCCTAAATATGTAAGTTGCATTAATCAACAAGGTCATTTCGAAAGAGTCTTCGATCTGCCTACTGGACAGGCAGGCTGAGAAATCTATAAAATAATGGTATCCAGATTTCTCCCTTTGGTCGAAATGACTTAAACATTAATTATTAAATGAAAAAATACAAAGGTGAAATTGCACTTCTTTTTAATACTTTAATTTGGGGCGGAACTTTTGCATTAATTAAAAATGCATTTACCGATATTTCACCTTTATTGTTTCTTGGATTACGATTTAGCATAGCGGCCTTAATATTTTTACCATTTGTTTTTGCATCACTAAAAAAAACAAATAAGCAAACATTAATCGCAGGAGCAGTTCTTGGTTTTTTTTATTTCACTGGTTTTGCGGCTCAATCTCTGGGTTTAAATCTTACATCCGCAACTAAGTCAGGATTTATTACTGGAACATTTGTAATCTTTATTCCCATTCTTCAACTGATAATTGAAAAACGAAAACCAAAATGGTTTAACGTGCTTAGTGTTTTTTTGGTTTTAATTGGATTGATTATTTTATCTAGCAAAGGTGATAACGTAATTGATTTTATCAGACAACTCGGTTCGGATTTTAATACGGGTGATTTACTTACGTTAATTTGTGCGGTGCTTTTTGCATTTCAGGTTGTTTATGTTGATGTATTTACAAAGAAATACGAATATCTGCCAATGGTTTTTGTTCAGCTATTAATAACCGGTATTGGCGGTTTTATTTTGTCATACGTTTTTTCAATTTCGTCATTAGAAACCGTCAGACTGAATATTAATTCAACGGTTATTACGGCTATTATCTACACTGCGGTTTTTGCTTCTATGATCGCTACTGTTGTTCAGCTAAAGTATCAAAAAACTGTTACTCCAACAAAAGCAGGCATAATTTTTTCTATTGAACCGATCTTTGCAGCGGTTTTCGCTTATTTTTTGCTAAGTGAAAAAATTTCTAATTTTGGCTTGGTTGGATGTGTACTTATTTTTATTGGTCTTGTTGTTTCAGAATTATTTTCTGTAAAAGATGAGTGAATTAAAAAGAGCAAAAATAATCGTTTCAGGTTTAGTTCAGGGTGTTGGATATAGATATTTTGTGATGAAACATGCTGATAGTCTAAATCTAAATGGATACACACAAAATCTTTTTTCAGGTGAAGTACTTACTGAAGTTGAAGGTGATTATGGTTTGATAAATGAACTAATTAGACAATTAAAAATAGGACCGGTGAAATCTCATGTTACAATTTGTTCAGTTGAGTGGTCAGAATATAAAAACGAATTTAAAAGATTTGAGGTTAGATATTGAAATTAAATTTTAGAACAGGATTTGGTTTTGATGTTCACGCTTTTGCTGAAGGAAGAAAATTAATTATTGGCGGAGTTGAAATTCCTTTCAACAAAGGATTGGAAGGACATTCAGATGCTGATGTTCTTCTTCACGCAATTTGTGATGCTATGCTCGGAGCTCTTGCTCTTGGTGATATCGGAGTTCATTTCCCTAATACAGATCTAAAATGGCAAAATGCGGATAGTGCGATTTTACTAAAACAAGTTAATGAGCTTATTCAATCAAGAGGATATGAATTAGGTAATCTTGATTGTGTACTTGCAATGGAAAATCCAAAAATTTCACCTTACATTGAGAAAATGAAAAATCGTATATCAGAAATCGTAAAAGCAGAATCAGATCAAATTTCGATTAAAGCGACCACTACAGAAAAACTAGGATTTATTGGAAGAGCCGAAGGTGTCGCTTCGTTCGCAACTGTTCTTTTGATTAAGAAAGATAAGAATGCTTGAATCATTACTTAGCCAGATTTCTGATTTGACTCCCGTCTGGATCTATCTAACGATATTTTTCTTTGCATATATCGAAAACTTATTTCCGCCTTCGCCAAGCGATATGGTGGTTGTAATTGGCGGATCGCTTATAGGAACCGGATCATTACATCTTATACCGGTATTTATTTTTGCTACTTTAGGAAGTTTATCTGGTTTTCTAACCGCCTTTATTATTGGATGGCAATTCGATAAAAAATTAATTCATTCTGGAAAAATTAAATTTATTAATGTTCAATCCATTGATAAAGTTGAAAATGCTTTCCGCAAGTATGGATACTACTTAATTATTGCTAACAGATTTTTACCGGGTACACGGGCAGTGATTTCTTTTTTTGCTGGAATGAGCAGACTTGACGTAAAAAGAACATCAATTTTAAGTTTGATTAGCTCGGCTATATGGAATTCATTTTTAATTTATCTTGGTGTTGCATTTGGAAAAAATATCCATGTGATAGACAGTTATCTAAATACCTACAGTAATATTATTATAATAATTACGGCTGTAGTGATACTTTTCTTTGTCTTAAAATACTTTATCAGAAAAAGAAAAACACAAAAGTGAAAAACATATTTAAGATTAAAAAATTATCACCTGAAGAAAAAAAACTGATAAGAAAAGAAAGACTTCTGCTAATTTTATCGGGAGTATTATTTGGGATCTCTTTCACACCTTTTCCATTCCCTTTTCCACTTTTATTATTTGTTGCGTTCATTCCATACTTTTTTGTAATAGAAAAAAAACAGAGTCTATTAAAAGTAAACACTGCATCCTATCTGACTTTTTTTGTAATGAGTTTAATTACGGTATTCTGGGTAGGCAGCTGGCAAAGTGAGTCAGACCCATTTTTAATGATTAGCGGAGTTGTACTGGTTTTCTTTTTACCTTGCGTAATGTTGATAAATTCAAGTTTATTTTATCTATCCAGAAAAGTATTTAAGAAAGATTTATCAATTTATTTCTTTCCATTCTTTTGGGTAACAGGAGAATATCTGCTTACTCTAACAGATTTAAAATTTCCATGGCTAACAATTGGTCATGGTCTTGCAAAATTTACATCTTTCATTCAGTTTGCTGATATTGTAGGAGCGTTCGGGTTATCATTTATCGTTTTGTGGATAAATATTTTCATCTTTAAAGGATTAAAATCATTCAAAGAAAATTTAAAAGGCCGTACGATTTATTTTTCAGCCGCTGCCTCAATATTTATTTTAATTATAGTTTATGGTTTTTCGAAAATATCATCATCAAGTAATGATGAGCAAAAAATAAAAGTAGGAATCATCCAGCCAAATATTGATCCCTGGAATAAGTGGGAACTAGGAGGATTAGATGATATACTTAATAATAATCTTTTGCTGTCACAAAAATGTGCTGATGAAGGTGCAAAATTAATTCTTTGGCCAGAAACCGCTTTACCGGTCTACCTGTTGTCGGGTACATATCAACGTGAAGTGGATTCGATTTATTCTTTCTTAAGGAAGAATAATGTTTCGCTATTAACAGGCATGCCTGATTTTGTCATTTATGAAAAGAATCCGCCAAGAAACGCAAAGTACAGTGAAGAGGGTAACTATTATTACGCAACTTACAATTCAATTTTACTATTGCAGCCAAATACTTATGAAGTTCAACGATATGGAAAAATGCAGTTAGTACCCCTTGGCGAACATACACCGTTTGTGGATCAACTTCCATTTCTTGGTGATTTACTAAAATGGGGAGTTGGCATTAGCGGCTGGAATGTTGGACAGGATACAACAGTCTTTAAATTTGCAAATGATAAAGACACAATCAAAGTTGGCGGATTAATTTGTTACGAATCTGTCTTTCCAACTTTTCCAAATTATTTTGTTGATCGTGGTGCACAGTTTTTAGCAGTCCTAACGAATGATAGTTGGTATGGAAAGTTAAGCGGACCATATCAACATAAAGAATTTGCAAACTTGCGTGCCGTTGAAAATAGAAGAGCAGTCGTTCGTTGTGCAAACGGCGGAGTAAGCTGTTTAATAAATAAATTTGGAGTTACAGAAGTTGAAACAGAAATGTTTACAAGAACACATTTAGTAGTTGATGTTCCACTAAACAATGAAAAAACATTTTACACAAGAAATCCATTGATAATTCCAGTTTTATCATCTGCATTTTCTTTGTGGATTTTTGGAATTAACATTTTATTGTGGATGAAGAAAAAGTTTAAATTATAAAAATTAATGTCATCACGAGCAGAGCGAAGTGATCTGTAATTATTTTTATAGATTGCTTCGTCTGGTAGAACCATCCTCGCAATGACTGAAGGAAAAAAAATGATAGACTTAAGAAGCGACACAGTAACACGCCCATCGGAAGCAATGCGTAAAGCAATGTACAATGCTGAGGTTGGTGATGATGTTTTTAAAGAAGATCCAACCGTTAACAAACTTGAGCATTATGCTGCAGAACTGCTTGGTAAAGAAGCTGCGCTTTATGTTTCAAGCGGAGTAATGGGAAACCAAATTTGTTTAAATGTGCTTACAAATCCTGGCGATGAAGTAATCTGCGAAAGAGATGCGCATATTTTTAATTATGAATCAGGTTCACCAGCAGCATTAAGCGGAATTCAATTATTCCCGATTGAAGGCAATTATGGAGTATTAACTCCTGAGCAAGTTGAACCAATAATTCGTCCAACATCTGCTTACTATATGCCGCGCACAAAAGTGATTGAAGTTGAAAACACTCACAATCGCGGCGGCGGAACAATCTGGCCGATTGAAAATATTATTTCATTAAAACATCTTGCAAAAAAATATAATCTCTTTTTTCATCTTGATGGAGCAAGAATTTGGAATGCTTCAGTTGCAACCGGAATTTCTGCAAAAGAATATGCTTCACATTTTGATTCTGTTTCTTGCTGTCTTTCAAAAGGACTTGGCGCTCCAGTTGGTTCTATTATTGCTGGAACAAAAGATTTTATTAAAGAAGCGTTTCGTGTTCGTAAGGCGTGGGGTGGAGGAATGAGACAAATTGGAATTCTTGCTGCCGCTGGTTTGTATGCACTTCAATATAATATTGAAAGATTGAAAGAAGATCACGAGAAAGCTAAATTTTTAGCCGAAAGAATTAATGCAAACCCAAATCTTGAAATTGATATGAAAGCAGTTCAAACGAATATTTTATTGTTTCATCCCAAAACCATTTCTGTTGATGAAGGATTAAAACGCTGCAAAGAAAAAGGTTTACTAGTTTCTGTTGGAAAAATTGATTTGATCCGTGCAATTACTCATTTAGATATTTCCTTTGATGAAGTAAAAAAAGCTGCTGATATAATTGATGTGGTTTTTGGATAATGGATATAAAAGATTTCACACATAAAACAACTGTAAAAGTTCGCTTTAACGAAGTTGATATGCTAGGCGTTTGCAATAACGCAGTTTACGTTTCCTTTTTTGAACAAGCACGTTTGGAATATGTAAAAGAGGCAGGTTTATTTCCTAAAGGTGGAATTTTTTCTGACGGGAAATTATTTTTTATAGTTAGAAATGAAATAAATTATCGCGGGCATGCATTTTATGATGACGAGTTGGATATTTATTCAAAAGTATCTTACATTAAAAAATCATCGTATGGATATGATCATATTATAGTTAGAAAAAAAACTGGTGAAGTAATTGTCGATGGAAAAGGAGTTGTAGTTTTTGTTGATCCGAAAACAAGAAAATCAACTCCGCTTACAGAAGAATTTATAGAGAAAATTAAAAAGTTTGAACCTGGGGTTAAAATTCTTCAGTGATTGTCGTTGCGAACGAGTCTTCGAGTGAAGCAATCTCATAAATGCTAGGGGTGAGACTGCTTCGTTCCTCGCAGTGACAAAAATTTTAGTATGTCATTAACAGAGAGTCATCAAGCAAAGCAATCTGTAATAAGAATGAAAAGCTATTACATCTACATACTTACAAATAAAAATAATAACGTTTTATATGTTGGTGTTACTAATGATATAGTCAGGAGAGTTTGGGAACACAAATCAAAACTGATTGAGGGTTTTACAAAAAAGTATAACATTGATAAACTTGTGTATTATGAAAAGTTTGATGATTTAAATTCTGCGATTGCCAGAGAAAAGCAGTTGAAAGCAGGATCAAGAAAGAAGAAATTAGATTTGATTAATTCATTTAATAAAGATTGGAAAGATTTATTTAATTTAGATCAAATATTTCAATAGATTGCTTCACCCCGATAGAATCGGGATTCGCAATGACAAACATAAATTATTATTGGGAGGCTAAAATGCGTAAGCTGATCTTTGATATCGAAACTTGTTCCTATCCTTTTGAATCCCTTTCTGAAACTCAACGAGAATACTTGTTAAAGTACGCGGACAAAGAAATTGATCCCACAAAAAAAGAGGCAATGAAAGACGAGGCAATTCGTTACACTTCGCTTTATCCATTTACTGCTAAATGCGTTGCAGTTGGGATGTATGATGTAGAAAAAGAAAAATCTTATGTTTATTACGAATCTGAAAAACCAGAAGAATGGAATTCTGAAACTACAAATGTGCAATACAAAGGTTTACCTGAAAAAGAAATGCTGGAATCTTTCTGGCGCGTTGCACAATATGCTGATCAGTTGATAACTTTTAACGGAAGGAACTTTGATGTTCCGTTTTTGATGATGCGTTCTGCAATGTTAAAGGTTAAACCAACCAAAAACTTAATGGGCTATCGTTACGGTGATATACATATCGATCTACTTGAACAATTTACTTTTTACAGCACTACAAGAAAATTTAATCTGGATTTTTACTGCCACGCATTTGGAATTGAATCTCCAAAATCAAAAGATATTTCAGGAATGGAAGTAAAAACTCTTTACGAAGCAGGAAGAATTAAAGACATTGCTGTTTATTGCTCTAAAGATATTTATGCGACTTATCAGTTGTTCAAAATTTGGGAAGAGTTTTTGAAATGAAATTGGTCAAAAAATTCTGTCACGAAATGGGTCGTGACAGCCGATGAAAAAATATTTTGAGCTAAGTTGTATTACATTCCTAATAATCCTGTTGAAGCGGGATTAGTTTTAAAACCAGAAGATTTTAAATATTCTATACTCGTACTTATGTTTGTGATGATCATTCAGTTTTATTTGTTTATACTTAAAATGCTAGAATTGTATTAAGTTAATTTATCTGTCTCGAAGTGGTTCGTGACAACTCAAAATTAAGCGTATAAAAGATGAGTTTAAAAGAAAGCACCATCCATTTTTTTAATGACATTTTTGAAAATATTGGAATGGATCCTTTATTTGGTATGACTCTTTTGTTCATTATAATGATAGTACCAACTTTTGGAAAATTAAAGGTTTGGGGTGAACTACCAGATTATAAGAAGCATTTCTTAATAGCTGGATGGATTGTAGCTCTATTATCGATTATAACATTAATAATAAGTTTTTCTTCTAAAGATTAAATTATGAATAAACTAGATCCCAGAATTCAGAAATTTATTTATATCCAATTATTTGTAATGACTTTAATTATTATCTTCTTAAAATCGTTTAAGATTGATGAAGAAAGATTAGTAATTATATTAATGATCATAGTTGGATCCATTACCCTTATAATTTATAAGAAAAGAATAGAAGAAATCAATAAAAAATAACTTTCTTATCGCTACTGCAAATTGTTCCTAAGCTAATAACAGTTTTAAAATTCCGTCAATATAAATTTCTTAGAAATATTTTATCCCACTTTCCCTTATATTTCCCTATAAAATTTTCAAACTATTTTAAATCCAATTGGAAGATTGATGAAAGAACCCGAAGTAACTTTTGAGCTTGCCTTAGAGCACGGATTAATTAAAGAAGAATGGGAAAAGATTTTAAAAATTCTTAGCCGCACCCCAACTTTTACAGAGCTTGGTGTTTTTTCTGTAATGTGGAGCGAGCATTGTAGTTATAAAAATTCCATTGCACAATTAAAAACTTTACCACGCAGCGGCGGAAGATTACTTGTTGCGGCTGGTGAAGAAAATGCCGGGCTAATCGACATTGGTGATGACTTAGCTGTAGCATTTAAAATAGAAAGCCATAATCATCCATCAGCTGTTGAGCCTTACCAAGGTGCAGCAACTGGCGTTGGTGGAATTATGCGCGATATTTTTACAATGGGCGCTCGTCCAATTGCTTCTTTAAACTCACTTCGCTTTGGATCATTAAAAGATGCACGTACAAGGTTTTTATTTGATGGTGTTGTTCGTGGAATTGGTGATTACGGAAATAGTTTTGGTGTTCCAACAGTTGCTGGAGAAGTTTACTTTGATGAATCTTATCAAGGCAATCCGCTTGTTAATGCAATGGCAGTTGGAATTGTAAACAAAAAACATTTTGCATCAGCAACCTCAAAAGGCGTCGGCAATCCTATTATGATTGTTGGTTCATCAACTGGAAGAGACGGAATACACGGCGCTACCTTTGCTTCTGAAGAAATTTCTGCAAAATCTGAAGCAAAACGTCCTTCAGTTCAGGTTGGTGATCCGTTTACAGAAAAACTTTTGCTCGAAGCAACTTTAGAAATTATAAAAAATGATTGGCTGATTGGAATTCAGGATATGGGTGCGGCAGGAATTTCCTGTTCAACAAGTGAGATGAGTGCAAAAGGCGAATCAGGAATGAAGATCAATTTTGATAAAGTTCCTTTGCGCGAAAAGGGTATGACTGCTTATGAAATCATGTTGAGTGAAAGTCAGGAAAGAATGTTATGCTGTGTTAAAAAAGGTTATGAAGATCGTGTAAAGCAAGTTTTTGAAAAATGGGATTTACATTGTGAAATTATTGGAGAAGTAATCGGCGATGGAATGCTGCAGATTGATTATCAAGGTGAGCGCAAAGCAACAATGCCCCCATTTGATTTAGTACTTGGCGGCGGTGCACCCGTTTACACACGTGAACAAAAAGAACCAGAGTATTTAAAAGAAACAAGAAAATTTGATTCAAAAACTTTACCTGAACCAAAGGATTTGAAAGAAACATTTCTAAAAGTTTTTTCATCACCAAACATTGTATCCAAACAATGGGTTTATCATCAGTATGATTCGATGGTAAGAACAAACACTGTTGTAGGTCCTGGATGCGATGCTGCAGTTATTTTAGTCAAGGGAACTAACAAAGCATTAGCAATGAAGACTGATTGCAACTCGCGTTATGTTTATCTCAATCCTAAAGAAGGAACTAAAATTGCGGTTGCAGAATCTGCAAGAAATATTGTTTGTTCCGGCGGCATTCCACTCGGAGTTACAAATTGTTTGAACTTTGGTAATCCATACAAACCAGAAGTTTACTGGCAGTTTGCACAAGCAATAGCGGGAATGGGAGAAGCCTGCAGACATTTTGATACTCCGGTTACAGGCGGCAATGTAAGTTTTTATAATGAATCACCAGAAACAGCAGTTTATCCAACGCCAACAATTGGAATGGTTGGATTGATTGAAGATTTAAAACATATCACAACTTCTTACTTTAAAGATGAAGGGGATGTAATTTATTTATTAGGTGAAGACAAAGAAGAACTTGGCGGAAGTGAATATGCAAAAGTTATTCATAACAAAGTCGCCGGTGAATCTCCATCAATAAATCTTGATGAAGAAAAGAAATTACAGGATACATTATTAAATCTTATTAGAAAAGGTCTGATAAAATCTGCACACGATATTTCTGAAGGTGGAATTGTTTCTGCTCTGGCAGAATGCTGTATCATCAACCAGGAAAAACAGGTTGGATGTGAAGTTGAAATTCTGGTGAAATCCAGAAAAGATTTTTCTTTGTTTTCGGAGTCTCAATCAAGAATAATTATTTCAATTTCAATAGATAAAATTCTTGAACTTGAATCTGAACTCAAACTCTCAGGTGTTAAATTTGCAAAACTCGGTATTGTTGGCGGAACATCAATGACCTTAAAAAATCTTTTTGAAGTTAGTGTGAGTAAACTTTCCGATATTTATTATAACACAATTCCTGGAATAATGTCCGGTGAATAAAGTAAAAGAAATATTTAAAAAATCTGTTTTCTTTAAATACTATAGACAGCTAAGATATCTTTATCATCTGCGCCCGCATTGGCAGCGTAAAGCCGGCTTTCTTAAGCACTACTTTGGCGGATTGTATGATAGGATAGATCAGCATCATGTATTTTTATTTTCCGGCGGATTAGCATTCTCACTTTTCACTTGCATTATTCCTTTAATCTTAATTGTGTTCTGGATACTTGGAAATTTTCTGAGTTCGGAGGAAATGGAATTACAAATTATAACATTCATTAATACTGTAATACCATATAATGAATATGCGGATTTTGTAAAACAGATTATTTTTAGTCGTGTTGAAGAAGTTATAGAATTAAAAAACGTTGCAGGTATTTTGGGATTTGTTGGATTATTTTTTGCTGCAAGCGGGTTCTTTAGCAGCATGCGCACGGTTTTAAATAAAATTAATGGAACTGATATTGATGTAAATATTTTTATCGGCAAGCTAAGAGATTTTTTAGTTATACTTGTTGCAATACTTTTATTCTTTGCATCAATTTTAGCTTTGCCTTTGTTAGAACTATTTAAATCTATTGCTGAATCAACACCATATCTTCAATTTTTTAATCATCCGATTTTTCAACAACTTTTTACTATTCTTGTTTCGATAATTATAATGTTGGTGCTGATGTATTTGTTCTACAGTTTTATCCCAACATCAAAAATAAAACATCGCTCGGCACTTGTTGGCGCTCTTTGGGCATCTTTGATGTGGGTAGGAATGAAAGTTTTATTTGGATACTATCTTGCTAACTTTCAGACGTGGGGAAAAATATACGGTGCCTATGCGTTAGTAATCGTTATCGCTTTTTGGATTTATTACACAGCAGCAGTTTTTATCATCGGTGCCGAAATCGGAAAATTATTTGATGAGAGACTGAAAGAAAAACTTGCGCAAAAAAGTACAGCAACCCAAAACGTATCACCGGTAAAATAAATTTGATAAAATTAATTTCTTTTAATCATTAGCTGCCTAATTTGTTTTAGCCAGAATTTTACGATCGTCAAAAATAAATATCTACAGGTTCTATGCTAATTGAAGATGATAAAATAAAATCAACTATAAGAGATATTCCGCTGTTCTCGGAACTAAGCATTGAACAGTTAAGAAAAATTTCATCTTTCAGTAAAATAAAAAGTTTTAAGAAGCATGAAATAATATTTAATGAAGGTGATTTTTATGTGGGATTTTATATTTTATTAAAAGGCGGGGTAAAAGTTTTCAAAACATCCTCTAAGGGAAAAGAGTCGATAGTGCATTTGGTCAGCCCGTTAACTGCATTCGCCGATATTCCACTATTTGAAGGAGGAAATTATCCCGTGGGGGCTCAAACGCTAGAAGAAAGTTTAACTCTCTTTATTCCAAAAGAAAAATTTCTTGAACTAATTTATAGAGAACCCGGCATATCTTTAAAAATGTTAGCGGGATTTGCAAAAAGATTGAAATCATTAATTAACCAGCTCGAGGATCTTTCTTCCAAAGAAGTGCCAAATAGATTGGCTAAGTATCTTTTAAAAGAAATTAGAATTTCGGGTACAGAAAATTTACCTGAACCGTTTATCAGGCTTTCAATTCCAAAGGCAGCTGTTGCATCTTATATAGGAACAATAACTGAAACATTATCAAGAACCTTCAAAAAACTTCAGGATGAAAAAATAATTCGTGTTAGCGGCAAAAGGATTTTTGTAATTGATTTAAAGAAGTTAAAAGAATTAGCAAAGTAGCTCTCATTTTCAATCATACCCATTACTTATCAATTTTTAAAAAAACATCTAATCTGACTTAAGTCAAGGAAAACCGTTCACTCATTTTTTAGGTTTGAATCGAACATAAAACTAAAAAGGAGTTACAATGGAATTAAAAACACTTGATATTCGTCCAGTATCACCGCGCGAAAAACATCCAACTATTTTTACAACTTTTGATACACTTAAAGATGGTGAAGCTTTTCAGTTAATAAATGATCACGATCCAAAGCCACTGTACTATCAGTTTAATGCTGAAAGACCGAATCAATTTAAATGGGAAACTGTTGAGGAGGGTCCGGAAGTTTGGCGTGTAAATATTTTCAAAATATCAGAGTAAAAATAAATGTTTACAACTGTAAGATATTTTGTAAAAACAAGTTTGGTATTTCTTGTAATTGGCATATTAACCGGTTTACTTATGTCCTTCAGCAAATATATTTCACAAAATGGTTATACACAGGAATTAATTTCAGCACACACTCACATAATTCTTGTTGGTTCTGTAATGATGATGATAATGGGTGTTGCTCTTTGGTTTTTTCCGCGTGCAGAAAAAGATGATAAAAAATATAATCCCGATTTAATTTTAGTTACATATTGGATGATGACAATTTCAACTGCAATGCGATTTATAATGCAGATAATTGGAGCATATTATTACATCGCCTGGGTAAATGTTGCAATTGTAGTATTCTCATCTTTTCAGGTCTTGGCGATGATTTTATTTTTCTTTTCAATGTGGGGAAGAATAAGAGCAGTTGGCAGTCAGTATCGTGAAGCAAAAGGAGAAAAGTTTTAAAATGGAAGAAAAAATTATTGGAGTAGATTTTAATTCAAAAAAAAACAAGAATTATGAAGAACTTGCCCGTAAGGCAATTTTTGGTTACAATCAGTTATATATTATGGTGCTATCTCTTTTGGAAGTGGAGCATCACGAAGTTGCAAATGTTCTGGTAGTGGGTTGCGGAGGTGGAACTGAATTAACTACGTTTGGTAATCTTATGCCGAATTGGCGTTTGACTGGCATTGATCCTTCAGAAGAAATGATAAAATTATCCAAGTTAAAGATTGATGAATATAACTTAAGCAATCGAGTTTCGCTGCATCAGGGTTTTGTAGAAAGTTTACCTGAAAAAGAAGAATATGATTTTTCAACTTTGCTATTTGTACTTCGATTTATTCCTGAAACCGGAGATAAAAATTCACTGCTCAAAAATATCGCTAAGAGATTAAAACCCGGGGCAAAGCTTGTCATTGCAGATCAATTCGGTGACCCAAACACGGAAGAATTTAGTAATACGATAAAATCCTGGAAAAACTTTATGAAATTTGAGGGAGCACCACCCGAATTGGTTGACAAGATATTCCTTCAATCCAGTAAGCAAAATCTAATTAATGAAAAGGAATTACTAAAGCTGTTAACAGAAGCAGGATTTGAGAAAATTAATCGATTCTATAATTCATTTATACATTGTGGATGGATAGCTCAAAAAACAAGTGAGGAGAGATTGTAGTTGAGTAATTGTTTCAATAGAAGCAATTCTAAATTTTTCGTCACTTAATATTTCAGTTATACTTTAAATTTTCTATTAGATGTGGATAGATAGAATAAATGGTGAGTCAATATCGCGAAGCAAAAGGAGAAAAATTTTAATGACAATGAAAATTACTGAAGATTGCATTAACTGCGGAGCCTGCGCGGTTGAATGCCCGACTGAAGCAATTTATGAACCAGGTGAGAGCTATGTGCTGCATGGAAAATTTTTTAAACCTGGTTCAAATGAACATTTTTTTATTGTAACAGAAATTTGTGACGAATGTTCTGATTTTGATCATTTAAAATGTGTTGCAATCTGTCCGATGGATGCAATAAAAAAAAATTGAAATAAAAATTATTCAAGGTAAAATTAACTATGAGCACGCAATTAAAAGGAGTAGCACCATTGTTATTATGAGTCAGCCAGATAGATGACTATGATACAGAAAATACAAATTGTCATATTGATGGATGAGACTCCTCAAACAATATCAATGCATTGATAAGATTGCTTCACTTTGCGTTTTGACAAACAAAAATCAATCCTAAGCAATCTAAGAATGAGTTAGAAATATGAGTTATCAAATAAAATATTCTTACGCTTTAGCTGCAATTTTTTTATGGATTGGTTTTGTTGGGGCAATAAGTTTTATGGAAGCGTGGCTTAAATTCAGAGCGCCAGGTATTACTTTGCCTTTGGGACTCGGAATAGGCAGACTTGTATTCAGTGCCTTAAATAAAGTTGAGTGGGTATTAGCATTTGTTATTATCCTGAATTTAATTTTTGCCAAATCTGACGTCATTGCATTAAAAAACCTGGCTTACTTAATTCCAGTAATCATAATTGCGCTGCAATCTTTTTGGCTGTTACCAAAATTAGATGCAAGGGCAGAACTTTATATTACAGGACAAACTGTTCCAGAATCCAATATTCATTTCGTTTATGTCGCTCTCGAATTTGTTAAAGTTGTAAGCTTAATCATTTACGGAATAATTCTATTTAAACCGGATAAATAAAAAGGAGTGAAAAAAATGGATGAAGCTATTTCAAAAAGCCCTAATCTTAAAATTTCAAAGACTGGAAAGACATTCAAAATATTTGAAGTTACCGGCGATTCTGATTGTGTAATGCCGCCTCATTTAAGTACAAAAGAGGCAGTGCTTGTTGTTGAGGAAGGTGACGCAATGATAGAAATTGAGGGGAGAATTAATTATTTAACACAAAATGATGTGTTTGTGATTCCTGCGGGAGCTGTGCACACACTCTCAATAAAAAATAAATTTAAAACAATAGTAATAATGGAACTTGATTCTCAGATCGAATTTGTTAATTAAAAATAAGGAAATAATAATATGAGTGAATTTGAAAATAAAACCGTAGCTGAAATAGTAGCGGATGATTACAGAACAGCTAAAGTACTGGAATCCTATAAAATTGATTTTTGCTGCCATGGTAATAAAAAACTTGATGCTGTTTTAAAAGAAAAAAATCTTAATCCCGAAAAATTATTTGCCGAGCTTACATCGGTAAAAAAGCAGAACAATAACGGCTCCATTGATTTTAAATCTCTGCCGTTAGATTTGTTAGCAGATTATATTGAGAAAAAACATCACCGATATGTGGAGGAAAGGTCACCGGAAATTAAACAATATCTTGATAAGCTCTGCAAGGTACACGGCAATAATCATCCCGAACTGTTTGAAATAAATGAACAGTTCAATCAATCTGCAGGTGAGTTAGCAATGCATATGAAAAAGGAAGAATTAATTTTATTCCCTTATATAAAAAGGATGGTGGCAGCTAAACTTAAACATGAAAAAGTAAAATCCCCGCAGTTCGGAACAATAGAAAATCCAATTAATGCTATGATGAGCGAACACGATGTTGAAGGTGAAAGGTTCAAGAAAATTAATGAGTTGACAAGCAATTACTCTGTCCCGGATGATGGCTGCAATACTTATCAATTAACTTATTCTTTGCTTAATGAATTTGAAGAGGATTTGCACATTCATATTCATTTGGAAAATAACATTCTTTTTCCGGATGCTATCATACTTGAAAAAGTAATGATTGGTGATTGAGAAATAAGTTGTTGAATTATAATTGAGTATTAGGGCAAAATAATGGTAAAAAAAAGACAACATTATCATTGCGAGAGTGGTAGCCCGAAGCAAGCTGCGAAAATCTTGATAGATTGCTACGCTCCATTTCATTTCGCTCGCAATGACAGAAGTGTACAGTCATTGTGAGAGAGGATAGTCTCGAAGTCATCTAAATCACTATTAAGTTGATTTAATTAGAAAGGTTAATATTATGGCTGTCGAAAGACCCATTGCACCAGGTAAAGTTAAGATTGATGATTTAATAAACGAAGATGACCGTCTAACAAAACTTATCTATTCTTATCTTGTCTCTGCAACTGCGTGGTTGATATTTGGAAGTCTGGTTGGTTTATATCTGGCAATCAGATTTATTTATCCAGATTTTGGAGTTGCGCAATGGCTTTCTTTCGGAAGGTTAAGACCAATTCACACCAATGTTGTTTTCTGGGGATGGACTTCACTAGCGATGATTGCATTGGCTTTATATGTTATTCCAAGAACAAGTCAAAGACCATTGTTCAGTATCGCACTTGCCAGAAAAGCTCTGTATGTAATAAATGCTTCAATATTAATTGGAGTAATTTATTTATTTATGGGATATAATAATGGCGGACAGGAGTACAGAGAATTTATTTGGCCAGCAATGATGTTGTTTGCTCTTGGAATAATTTCTCATACATTAAATTTTTATAAAACAATTTCTTTAAGAGGGACAAAAGAAATTTATATTTCGAATTGGTATATACTTGCAGCTTTTTTATGGACGATAGTTGTTGTTGTGATCGCTTACATTCCCTGGTATCAGAATGCTCTTGGTGAAACAGTAATCCAGGGCTACTATATGCATATGGGAGTTGGAATGTGGTTTACTCCGTTGGTATTAGGATTAACTTATTATTTTCTTCCTTTGTTATTAAACAAACCAATTTACTCGTATTCACTTGGTGTGCTGGCATTCTGGACGCAAATGGTTTTTTATTCTTTAATTGGTGCTCATCATTTTGTATTTGCACCAATTCCCTGGTGGTTGCAAACAGTTGCAATTGTTTTTAGCATTGGTATGGTAATTACATTAACGGCAGGAACAGGGAATTTCCTTTTAACTATGAAAGGTAGTTTCAGAAAAGTTGCCCGAAGTTATTCATTACCCTTTATTCTTGTTGGCGTAATATTTTATTTCCTTGCATCGGCTCAGGGTTCTTTAGAAGCTCTAAGAGAATTTAATCAGTTGTGGCATTTTACAAACTACACTATCGCTCATTCTCACTTAACAATGTACGGCTTTGTTGTATTTTTAATTTGGGGAGGTATTTATGCTTTATTGCCAAGATTAACCGGAAAAGAACCATCACATTTATTGATTGGAATACATTTCTGGTTCGCACTTCTGGGATTATTGATTTACGGATTTGCTTTAATGATTGGCGGAACAATGCAAGGTAAAAGCTGGATTGAGGGTTTGCCGTTTATTCATTCAGTTGAATTGATGATACCTTACTGGATTTGGCGGGCAGTTGGCGGAACTTTTATGTTTACTTCCCATATAATCTTTGCATATAATTTGTATAAGATGAAACCGCTGCCGCATCCGCACAAACAAATTGATTTAGCAGGTGAACAAATATGAAATTAAATTTTAGTGAAAACCACAAATTACTTTTTAGCGTTGTCTTCTTTGGATTTATTGCATTATCAATTTTAATCGCAATCATTCCAGCTATTGAAGTTAATTCAAACGATCCAATGTGCGGTGTAAATACACTTACACCGGCAGAATTCAGAGGTTTAAACACTTATGTATCTGAAGGATGTTTATACTGTCACACTCAACAGGTAAGGCCATTGCAGCTCGATAAAGTATTTGGAAGACCATCTTCTCCTTTGGATTATTCTTACTTAACCCCGCTTGATCAAATTAGAATGACTCCGGCAGTTTTAGGCAGTGAAAGAACGGGACCGGATTTAAGCAATATTGGCAACCGTCAACCAAGTGAAATTTGGCATCACATTCATTTATACAATCCAAGATCTGTTGTTAAATCATCAATTATGCAGGCTTACCCCTGGCTTTATGAAATAAAAGAAAATCCTGATTCAAACGATTTGGTAATTCCCGTACCGGATGAATACGCACCTAAAAACGGAAAAGTTGTTGCAACCCAAAAAGCAAAAGATCTTGTGGCTTATCTGTTATTCTTAAAGCAAAAACCGATTGAAGGGATAAGTCAAATTGAAGAATCAACAAGTAAAAATTTATCTGGCAGTGATGCCGGTGCTCAATTATTTAATACAAATTGTGCAAGTTGCCATCAACAAAACGGCGAAGGAATTTCTAAAACTTTTCCACCACTGAAAAATTCTGCAACAGTTAATTCAGATAATCCCGATAAACATATCAGAACTGTTTTGTTTGGATTAAAAGGTGAAGCAATAAATGGAATTGTTTATCCTGCTGAAATGCCACCGCAAAAAGACAACTTAACTAATGAACAAATTGCAGAAATTATAAATTATGAGCGCAGCAGTTGGGGTAATAATGGTAAAAAAATTACAGCTGATGACGTAAGAAAAATAAGAGCAGAAGGGAAGTGATAATAGTGATTATGATTAGCTTAATTCTTCAGAATATTCTTTCTATCGGAATATTTATTTTACAACACGAGACTATGCAGCCTGTTGAGAAAGATTTTTGGTTTTATTTTGTTTATGTGGCTTCAACTTTAATTGTTTTAGCGGTGATAATCTTAACAGTAAAATATCTCATCAATCCAAAGGAAGAATCTAAAAATCATATCAAAAGAATAATTCTGGAAGATGAAGGAGAAAACCAAAATTGAGTATTCCTTATAACCAACAGCAAGGCAAGATAGAAGTTTTCTTAGATGATAACAAAGAGCCAATCGCTGTTTACAGTCCGCCTGCAAGATTTGAATTAGACACAACCACACTTGATGACGGCGAACATAAGCTTATAGTAATTGCTCACGGCGAAGATGGAAAAAAATCTGTAAGAAATATAAAGTTTATTGTGCGCAATGGACCCGGGATTGCTATACAGGGCTTAAAAGAAAATGATATTGTCGAGGGTAAAGTTTCTCTTTTAGTAAATGCCTACGGTGCATCAGCAAAAGAAAAATGGGAACCAACAACTGCAGAGACTCCTTCTCCTATTCCAAGCTGGATTTGGGTTGTATTCATTTTAATTGTTGCCTGGGCAATGTTTTATTTTATCAATCAATGGAATCCTCCGGAAGAATTTGCAAACACGCCGACATATAAAAAGCCGCAAATTACAGAAGTGACGAAAGAAGTGCCACAAAATCTTACTGCAATTAATGGAGCGGATATTTATAGAAAAAGCTGCTCAAGTTGTCATCAGGAAAATGGGCAAGGATTAACAAACGTGTTCCCGCCATTGATGAGTGATGATGTTGTTAAAGCAAAAGATGCAACTGAGCATATTCGGATTGTGTTGTTTGGATTGCAAAGAAAAATTATTAATGGAATTAAATATTCCACACCAATGCCTGCCTGGGCTGATCAGCTTTCAGATGAAGAAGTTGCAGCAGTGATAAATCACGAAAGAACAAGCTGGGGAAACAATGCACAGCTTATAAAAGCAGAAGATGTGCAAAAGGTAAGAGAAAATCACAAATGAATATTTCATAAGTCAAAAAGTTTTGTTATTTATAGAAAGAAAAATAATTATGCGATTAGATTGGTATAAAACTTTACCCGAAGGTTATAAAGCTATGCTTGGTTTGCAGCAAGTTGTAAATAAAAGCAGTATTGGCCATAAATTGTTAGAACTTATTAAGATTAGAGCATCGCAAATTAATGGCTGTGCTCATTGTCTTGAAATGCATACTAAAGACGCATTGGCACTTGGAGAAAATGACGAGAGAATTTATTTACTATCTGTCTGGCGCGAAGTTCCTTTTTATTCTGAACGCGAAAGAGCTGCACTTGTCTGGTGTGAAGCCTTAACAAATTTATCACTAACCGGTGCTCCTGATGAAGTGTACTTGGAAGTTGAAAAATTATTTACTTCCACAGAGATTGTTGAATTAACTCTGGCAATTGTTGCAATAAACGGTTGGAATAGACTGGCTGTTGGCTTTAGATCGGAAGTTGGCAATTATATTTCCAGATATGAAAAGAATGAATGAGTAATAATTTTTTCAAAACAATTGAAAGGGAAAATAATGGTAGAGCATAAAGTAAAAATACTTGCTATAGAAAGTGTTACTCATAATGTAAAATCATTAAAAGTGGAAAAACCAAAAGGATACAGTTTTATTCCCGGTCAAGCCACTGATGTAGCAATCAATAAACCGGATTTTGTTGATCAAAAAAGATCTTTCACTTTTACAGCACTGAATGATTGGGATCATCTCGAGTTTACAATAAAAATTTATAATGACCACAATGGTGTAACAAAAGAAATCGGAAAACTTAATGTTGGTGAAGAACTAATTATTGATGATCCGTGGGGTGCAATCAGTTACAAAGGTGAAGGTGTTTTTATTGCCGGTGGAGCTGGTGTTACTCCATTCATAGCTATTCTAAGAGATCTTAAGAATAAAAATGAATTAAAAAGTAACAAATTAATTTTTGCCAATAAAACAAGTAAAGATATCATTCTACAAAATGAATTTGAGACATTGCTTGGTAATAGTTTTATTAACATTCTATCTGACGAGAAAACAGATCAATACAAATTCGGATTTATCACAAAAGAATTTTTTCAATCAGTTTTAAAAAATTTAGATCAGTTTTTTTATCTCTGTGGTCCGGATCCGATGATTGAATCAGTTGAAAAAATACTTGATGATTTAAATGTTGATAAAAGTTATATCGTAAAAGAAAAATTTTGATTAAGTAAAAGAGAATTCAATGAAATCAGCAACAGAACTTACAACGGAGATTATTAAAATCACATTACTCATCCAGGAAAAATATCCTGAGTTATATGAGTATCTTGGAGAGATGCCCATAACAATACCTACTGATCAAAATCCGATTATTAATAGTCAATCTCTTAATGCTTATTATGAATCACTAGTTGCAATGTTGAACAACTATATTTATTCACACAACCAGGAAAAAGCAAATGAGTCTCAAAGTCAAAAGAGTTTACGATAAACCTGATAAAATAGATGGCTTTAGAATTTTAGTTGATAGACTTTGGCCAAGAGGATTAACAAAAGAAAAAGCAAAAATTGATTTGTGGCTAAAAGAAATTGCTCCAAGCAACGAATTGAGAAAGTGGTATAATCACGATCCTAAAAAGTGGAATGCATTTAAAGAAAAATATCGTAAAGAATTAAAAGGAAAAGAAGAACTAGTCGAACAAATAAAAAAGTTAGAAAAAGAAAATCACTCTATAACCCTGCTTTACTCATCTAAAGAAGAAAAATTAAACAACGCTACTGCACTTTCCCATTTTCTGGGAAATCGCCAATAATTCTACATTGTCAGACTTAAGTCAAAGAGTCTGTTAAAGTAATACTTTATAATTGAATTGGTTAGAAATAATTTATCAATTTTAATTCTGATGAATAAAATACTACTAAAATCAAAACTTCTTTTAATAATACTTTTAGTGTAATTCATTTACTCATTTAATATACACTTCCATTCGCTGCTATTCTATGAGAGATCCGGTTGTGAAAGTATTTCAAAAAGCATCTGAAACCGGCAATATTTTAATATGTGGGATTATTGGTATGCAATTAGATTTTGATTCGTGTAAATATCTCGGAAATAAAACTTGCAGGTTTAAGATTTTTGAATATCCTAAAAAGTATTTATAGATAATTATTATAAAATTATATTTTCTTAGAAGTATTTAGACTTCTTTGAAACCTTCTCGTTTCATCGATTCTTTTTTTCCTGGCTTTAAGTATATCACTTCTTGACAAAACAGCAACAATTTTGTTTGTGTTCTTTCTATTAACTATTGGAAGCCTTGTAATTTCATATTCTGCCATTAAATCTGCAGCTTCGGAAATCGTATTGTCTTCGAAGGCAAGAACTGCAGGGCCTATTGTAATTTCTTTAATACTTTTTTCTGTCGAATGTTTAGGACTCAGAATCTCTCGTCTTGTAACTACACCAATTGGTTTTTCTTCCTCATTTACTACTGGAAACCCATGATGTGAACTGTTCCGGCTTCCTTCGGACATCCATTTTCTAATTTGTTCTATTGTATCATTACCATTAAGTTTAACAACATCATAAGTTGCGCAATCCCTTATCAGAACTTTTGACAAATAATCCGCATGATATTCATTCGGGACTCTCACACCCCTCCTCACAATTTTTTCTGTCATTATAGTGTTTTTCATCATGAGGCTTGAGATTAGATATGAGGCGCTGCAACCAGCTAAAAGAGGAAGAAGTCCCAAAGGCGCCATTGTAGTTTCAAATGCAAATATTATTGAAGTTAAAAGTGCACGCGCTGATCCTGCAAACATAGCCGCCATACCAACCAACGCTGCAATCCTTACATCAAGTCCAATCGAAGGGAAAAGGGAGATTATAATACTTCCTAAGAAAGCACCAAGACCACCGCCAATTGTAAATAAAGGTGCCAGAGTACCGCCGGATGTTCCGCTGCCCAGAGAAATTACCCAGGATATAAATTTTAAAACAAACAATATTATTAATGCTTCGCCGAATAAATTCCCAGAAAGAATATTTTCAATATTATCATAACCCACTCCCATAGTCTTTGGTGCAAAATAACCGACAATGCCAACAGCAACGGCACCGATTGCGGGCCACCACATCCAATGAATTGGCAATTTTTCGAAAGAATCTTCAACCGCATATACTGCCCTGGTTACAAATACAGAGGCAACTCCTATAATTGCACCAAGTATTAGATAGGCAGCCAAAGCAAACCCACCTGCCTGAATTAAACCTGTTAATTCAAAAATCGGGTGGTAACCAACAAATAATAATCTAACAGACGTTGCACTAACACAAGCTAAAGCAACAGGGATTAATGACTGTGGACGAAATTCAAATAGCAAAAGTTCTACGGCAATTAAAATTGCTGATACCGGGCTTCCAAAAGTAGCGGTCATTCCGGCTGCAGCACCAGCAGCAAGCAATGTTTTTCTTTCATCTGAATTTGTTTTCAGTAATTGACCAATTAAAGAGCCCAGAGCTCCTCCGGTTGCTATAATTGGTCCTTCAGCACCAAAAGGTCCGCCGGTACCAATTGATATTGCTGCTGATAATGGTTTCAGAAAAGTCAATCGTGGTGGAATTTTACTTTCATTTAATAGAACATGCTCCATAGCTTCTGGAATTCCATGACCGCGAATACCTTTTGATCCGTATCGTGCCATAAAACCTACTATAATTGCACCTGCAATAGGAACAAAAATCACCCACAAACCAAGATGGTTTCCAGCAGGTGAAGAAAACTCAGTCGACCATCTTCCGTAAAATGAAAGATTAGTTATAAGTCCAATCAACCGCGTTAAAATTTGTGCGATAATCCCGCCGGCTATACCAAGTAAAATTGATATCAACGAGATATATACCGAACGAATTCCAAATGCAGGTAATTCCTTGGGTAAATATAAAGATTCGAGAGTCGGGCCCATTGATGGGGCAAGAGGGATTCCTTCCTTGGTGGATGAATTTCTGATTCTTTCTTTAAATATCATAAAGTGCAGACTGCTTATTTGTTCATACTGAACAAAAATAAAAAATATTTAATATTTACTTCAATTTCTTTACTACTTTACTGATGAAAAACGGTTATAAACTGACTTAAGTCAAAGATTATTAATTATTGTAAATATATGTTAAAACTGAAATTAAAAACTTTAAAGGAGCTTTTGCAAAATGAGTAATTCACAAAGAGAAAGTTTGAAAAACAGAGTTCTTAGAGCCCCTTTGTTAAGCTTATCTCTTGACAAGGAGATCAAAAAATTAAAGAAAGAACCTTCCTGGATTAATGGAGATCGAAATGCAGTTACGTTACAAAAAAACTCAAGCTTGCGAGTGGTTTTGATATCTATGCGAAAAGGTGCTGCCTTGTTAGAGCACAAGGTTGAAGGACCTATAACATTACTTGTTTTATCGGGCAGGATTAATTTCTTAGCCAAAAAAGAATCTGTTAAAATTAAAGCTAATGAGTTAGTCGTTTTAGAAAAAACGATTCCGCACGATGTTAGAGCATTAGAGGACTCAACATTTTTACTGACAATAATTCAACCCAAGTAACAACTAAGAAATTTATCAGAGGAGAAAAATTATGTTGCTAAAATTAAAACTTGTTGCGATGTTATTATTAGCATCAAGCATTTTTATATTTACAAATACAGCTTCTGCGCATTGTGATTCTTATGACGGACCTGTTATTAAAGACGCAGAAAAAGCTTTAGAAGCTAACAATGTAAATTTGGTTCTTAAATGGGTTTCTAAAGAGCAGGAAAAAGAAATCACCCCATTGTTTCAAAAGACATACGAATTACGAAACGGAGATAAGGAAGTTTACGAAATCGTGAAAAAACTTTTTTTCGAGACACTCGTTCGATTACATCGTGAAACAGAAGGCGCTCCATATACGGGTTTAAAACCTGCAGGAACTACAAAGCCGATTATTAAAATGACTGATAAAGCTCTTGATGAAAACAGTGTTGATGATTTTTTGCAAAAGTTGAATAATCATATAGATAATGTTGTTCGAGAAAAATTTAACAAAGTGTCAGAACTCAATAAAGTAAAAGATAATTCAGTTGAAAAAGGAAGAGAATTTGTTGCTGCTTATGTTGACTATACGCATACCGTTGAGGCAATTCATGATATTATTGAACATGGTACAGGTTCACACGAAGGTCATTAAACATCTGAATAAAATTTAATAAACGTGTTAAATATTTTTCTTAATTGTTTGAAACTTTAATTCATTATAAAATACAATTTGCATTTAAGGATTATTTTATGAAAAAATATTGGATTGCATTTTCACTTGTAATAGTTATTTCATTTGCGGTTCTAAGTTGGGTGGGTGTAAAAATTTATCAAGAAAAACCACCGGTTCCTGAAAAGGTTATTACCGAAAGCGGAGAATTAGTCTTTACAAAATCTGATATTCAGGATGGACAAAATATCTGGCAGGCAATGGGTGGAATGGAATCCGGTTCAGTTTGGGGACACGGAAGTTATGTTGCACCGGATTGGACTGCCGACTGGCTTCATCGGGAAGCAATTGCTGTATTAAATATTTGGGCGCAGGAGCAATATAAAATCGACTTTGATAATCTTTCCATTGAATTGCAATCATCACTTAAAGCTAAATTAACTGAGATTTATAAAACAAATACTTATAATGATAAAACAGGTTTTATTACGATTGATGATGCAAGATTCAAAGCAATCAAATCGAATACTGAACATTATTCAGATGTATTCAAAAATGGGAAAGATGAATACGCAATTCCTAAAAACACTTTAAGTGATCCTGAAAAACTAAGAAAACTTAATGCATTCTTTTTCTGGGGTGCCTGGGCTGCTTCAACAAACAGACCTAATAGCGATGCAACCTACACAAATAATTGGCCGCACGAAGAATTAATTAGAAATGTACCAACACCGGATACTATTGTCTGGACGGGCGTAAGTATAATAATGTTGCTCTTAGGAATCGGTGGAATGGCATGGTATTATGCAGCCAACAGAGGTGAAGTTGAGCATAATAAAATTCCCTCAAGCGATCCACTACTTGGTGCGATGGTAACGCCCTCACAAAAAGCTGTTATAAAATATTTTTGGATTGTGTCTGCGTTATTTATACTGCAAATAATTCTTGGTGTAATTACAGCCCATTACGCAGTAGAAGGCGGTGCCTTTTATGGAATTCCGCTTGCAGAAATTTTTCCTTACGTAATTACAAGAACCTGGCACACTCAGCTTGGTATTTTCTGGATAGCAACCGCCTGGCTTGCTGCAGGTTTGTATATTGCTCCTGCTGTAAGTGGTGTTGAACCTAAAGGACAAAAGCTTGGTGTAAATGTTCTTTTTGTTGCCCTTCTAATTGTTGTTCTGGGTTCAATGATTGGAGAATGGTTAAGTATAAAGCATTTATTACCTGATCAGTTTTGGTTTTATTTTGGACATAGCGGTTATGAATATATTGATCTTGGAAGATTTTTTCAGATAGCGTTACTAATTGGATTATTCCTCTGGTTGTTTTTGATGTGGCGAGCGATCAGACCTGCTCTTAAGAAAAACGATGAACAGAAACCAATCCTTACTTTATTTCTCATTTCCACTATTGCAATTGCATCTTTTTATGGTGCTGCTTTGATGTATGGAAAACATACCAATCTTGCTATAGCAGAATACTGGAGGTGGTGGGTTGTACATCTGTGGGTTGAAGGTTTCTTTGAAGTTTTTGCAACAGTAGTTATAGCGTTTCTTTTTGCAAAACTGCAATTAGTTTCGATTAAAACAGCTGGACAGGCAACTGTATTATCTGCTACAATATTTTTATCTGGTGGAATTATAGGAACACTACATCATTTGTACTTTTCCGGTACCCCAATGATTGTGCTTTCACTCGGCTCTGTCTTTAGCGCACTTGAAGTTGTGCCGCTCATGTTTGTTGGATATGAAGCCTGGGAAAACATAAAATTATCGCGCGCAACCGAATGGGTAAAAAAATATAAATGGCCAATAAATTTTTTCATTTCAGTTGCCTTTTGGAATATGGTTGGAGCAGGTTTATTTGGATTTATGATTAATCCGCCAATTGCACTTTATTATATGCAAGGATTAAATACAACACCTCTTCACGGGCATGCTGCACTGTTTGGTGTTTATGGTATGCTTGGTATTGGATTGATGTTGTTTTCATTGAGAGGAATTCGTCCTGATATAGAATGGAATGAAAAACCAATTAAATGGTCGTTCTGGTTAATAAACTTCGGGTTGTTTGCAATGGTGATTTTCAGTCTGCTTCCGGTTGGGCTGATGCAAACCTGGGCTTCTGTTGAACATGGTTATTGGTACGCAAGAAGTTCTGAGTTTTTACAAACAGATTTAATGCAGACTCTGCGATGGTTAAGGGCTTTTGGTGATACCATTTTTGCAATCGGAGCCGTGATACTGGTTTACTTTGTTTTTCAACTCTCATTAAAATTTAAAAAAGAAAAAATCAAATAAAGGATAGGCAGGTTATTTATGAGTGAATTAATTAATAAAGAGCTTCTTGTTGATGCAATAAATTATCAGAACGGATCAATAGTAAGCAAACAAATAATTAAAAAGCCAAACGGAAATATTACTCTTTTTGCTTTTGATAAAGATGAATCATTAACAGAGCATACTTCACCTTATGAAGCTGTTGTTTATATGGTTGATGGTGAAATGGAAATTAAGATTGGTGGAAATCCTTATAATGTTAAAGCGGGTGAGATAATAGTTATGCCGCCAAATGTCCCCCATGGATTAAAAGCTGCAATTAAATCAAAAATGCTTTTAACGATGATAAAATAATTAATGATGGTTTATTGACATTAAATTTTTTACTTATTATTTTTAATCAGACATAAAAATCCGATTATAAATTTTGTTAAATGAAGTAATCAACTCTTGTTTATAAGAAAATCAGATAAAAAAGTCTTATTTAATAATATATTGGAGCAGATATGAAAAACAAAACAAAACTATATTCACTAAAACTATTTCTAATTCTTATGCCAATCGTTTTATTTACGATTGTTTCCTGCGGTAATAATGATGGTCAGGACCCATCAAAATTTAGCGGTACAAAAAAAAATGATGTGGCTAATGATATTTCAGCATTTGAATTAGAAAATGGCTTTGGACCAGTGAAACAAAAAATAGAGTTGGGACCAATTGATCCGAAACTCGTAAAACAAGGTCAAACCATCTTTGAAACTAAATGTGCTGCATGCCATAAACTGGATGAAAAATATGTTGGTCCGGCTCAAAGAGATGTTATTAAAAGAAGAACTCCTGAATATATATTAAACTTTATGTTAAACCCTGAAGAAAATTACCAGAAGCATCCAGAAGCAAAAAAAATGTTAGCACAATATCTTACCCAGATGCCGAATCAAAATATTAGCATCGATGAAGCAAAAGCTGTTCTTGATTATTTCAGAAAAGTAGCTGAAGAAAAATAATAAATCACTAAAGGTAATTTTATGAAAAATATATCCAACAAAATCATTTTAATTGTGATTGGATTGATCATTTCAATGGCAGCAATATACTCCGGATGTAATCAATCAAAAGGTACTCTCTCAGGAAACGAAGCTGAACAGGTTTATGTTGCCCCTGGTAATTATGATGATTTTTACCTTTTCGCTTCTGGCGGTTTTAACGGGCAGATAGGGGTTTATGGATTGCCATCAGGACGACATTTTAAAACAATTTCTGTTTTTGCTCAAAATCCTGAAACAGGATATGGTTATTCTGAAGAGACGAAAGAGATGTTGAATACTTCGTATGGATTTATTCCCTGGGATGATGCGCATCATCCTGAGTTATCTATGACTGATGGTATACCGGATGGAAGATTTATCTTTATCAACGGAAATAACACTCCGCGCGTTGCAAAAATTGATTTAAAAGAATTTGAAACAATGGAGATTATTGAAATTCCAAATTCTGCCGGAAATCATGCATCACCATTCGTTACTGAAAACACGGAATATATAATTGCAGCAACAAGATTCAGTGTTCCAATTCCACAAAGTGATGTTCCTATTTCATCTTACAAAGAAAACTTTAAAGGGACTATGAGTTTCATTAAACTGGATCCAAAAACGGAAAAAATGAATCTGGAATTTCAGATTATAGTTCCGGGTTTTGATTATGATCTTGCTCATGCCGGTAAAGGTCCCTCACACGATTGGGCTTTTTTTACCAGTTATAACAGTGAGCAAGCCAATTCTTTACTCGAAATAAATGCATCAAAAAATGATAAAGATTTTATTGCTGCCGTTAATTGGAAGAAAGCTGAACAGTATTTTAAAGAAGGTAAAGCAAAAACTTATCCTGCCGAGTATTATCGAAATTATATAGATGAAAAAACTCATATAGCTGTTTCTGAAAAAAACAATCAGGTAAAGGTACTTGATCCAAAAGACTGCCCCGGAATGATTTATTATCTTCCAACTCCCAAGTCTCCGCACGGCGTTGATGTCGATCCAACCGGTGAATACATTGTGGCTGGTGGTAAACTTGCTACAGTTATTCCAGTTCACTCGTTCAAAAAAATGTTAAAGGCTATTGAAGAAAAACAATTCGATGGAGAAGTAGGCGGAATTCCAATTTTGAAATATGATGCAGTAGTTGCTGGTGAAGTTCAAAATCCGGGACTTGGACCATTGCACACAGAATTTGATGGAAATGGATATGCTTATACTTCAGCTTTTATTTCTTCAGAGATTGTAAAATGGAAACTTGGTACGTGGGAAGTTGTTGATCGGATTCCTGTCTACTATTCAATCGGACATTTATGCATACCTGGTGGTGACAGCAAAAAACCTTATGGAAAATATGTTATTGCACTTAATAAAATCACTAAAGACAGATATTTACCAACAGGTCCGGAAATAACTCAATCTGCTCAGTTGATTGATATAAGTGGTGAGAAAATGAAGATGCTGCTGGATTTTCCTACAGTTGGCGAGCCTCATTATGCTCAAGCAATACCGACTGAATTGATTATGAAAAACTCAAAAAAATTCTATCCTATTGAAGAAAATTTTAATCCGAATGCTGTAAAAAGTGAAAAAGATTCCCGAGTTGAAAGAAAGGGAAATGAAATTCACGTTTATATGACGGCAATGAGAAGTCATTTTTCACCGGACAACATTGAAGGTATTAAACTTGGGGATATAGTTTATTTTCATGTTACAAATCTTGAACAGGATTGGGATGTACCACACGGATTTACAGTAAAAGGAAATAATAACTCTGAACTTTTAATTATGCCGGGACAAACGCGCACCATAACCTGGATTCCCAAGAAAACAGGTATCTACCCATTTTATTGTACAGATTTTTGTTCAGCCCTGCATCAGGAAATGCAGGGATATATTAGGGTTTCACCAGCTAATTCTAATGTTGAGTTAGCATTTAGTTTGGGAAAATAATATTAATGTTCTGTGGTTGTCTTGATATTATGTAATTGCTTGTACATTGATAGAAAAAGTAGGAATTTATCAAGACAACCAAAACTATATGAAAGTAAATGATGAATAAGAAATCGAGAATTATGATTCTCATCGCTTCGTTAATATTAGTACTTACTTTTTTCTTTCCGCTTTGGACGATCGATTTAATTGCACCGCAATATCCTGAAGGATTAGGAATTAGGATATGGCTTGATCAAATATCCGGAATGAAACCTAATGATCTTCAAAGTATTAACGGCCTAAATCATTATATCGGAATGAAAGTAATTGATCCTGACTCAATTCCTGAATTGCAGATCATGCCTTTCATAATTCTGTTTATGATAGTCTTTGGTTTATTTAACGCTTATATACAAAATAAGAAGTTAGTCTATGCATGGATAATTTTATTTCTCGTACTTGGTGCAGTCGGGCTTTACGATTTTTATATTTGGGAGTATAATTACGGACATCAATTAAACCCAAGTGCACCAATTAAGATTCCGGGAATGGTATATCAGCCTCCATTAATCGGATCAAAACAGCTGTTAAACATCAATGCCGTTTCTTTACCTTCAATAAGTGCAATAATTATACTGTTCTCAATTCTACTAACTGCATTTGCAATTTATTATGATTTTAAAGAATTAAAAAAGGGAACTGTTAAATGAAAAAATATTTCCTATTGTTTAGTGTAATAATACCGCTGATAAATGCATGCAGCAATCGACCAGAACCGATAGCTTATGGCGAAGATGAATGTGAGTTTTGTAAAATGATTGTAATGGATAAACGATACGGTGCTGAATTAGTTACTGATAAAGGTAAGATTTATAAATTTGATTCAATCGAATGTTTAGTTGGCTACATCGATAATAAGAAAATTAATAAAAACGATTATTCATCAGTCTGGGTTGGGAGTTATGCCAAGCCAGGTAATCTTATTGATGCCGGCACAGCAATCTATTTAAAGAATGATGATTTGAGAAGTCCAATGGGATTGAATGTTTTGGCAGTTAAAACTGAAGAGCAATTATCTTATATATTTAATAGGTACGGCGGTAAACGTTTAGTTTGGGAAAATCTATTTCCACTTGTAAAAGAGATGTGAATTGTTACTTTTTTCATACAAAATATTTACCATTATTTTATTCATTTTGTGTTCAGCGAATTCTTTTGCTGATAAACTCATTGTCGATAAAAGACACTCACTTAACTCAATTAAAAAGGCAATTGCATTAGCAAAACCTCACGATGAAATAATAATCAATAAGGGATTTTATACTGAAGAGAATATTATTATTAATATACCTTTAAGATTAACTGGAAAAGATGAACCTGTACTTGATGGAGAGGGTAAGTTTGAAATTATTACAATTAATTCTGATTCTGTTTACATATCAGGAATAATATTTAAAAATGCAGGAGTAAGTTATTTAAAGGAAAATTCCGCAATTCGGTTGGAAAACGTTAGAGATTGTGCTATAACAGATTGTAAATTCTTTAATAATTTTTTTGGAATATATATAGCAGCCTCAAAAAAATGCCTGATACAAAATAATTATATCCAATCTAGAGGCAAAACTGAAACTTCATCCGGTAATGGCATTCATCTTTGGAATTGCAGCAACATAACGATTAAGAACAACAATATTATCGGGCATCGTGATGGTATTTATCTTGAATTTGTTAAGGATGCATTAATTGAAAAAAACTACAGCAAAAAAAACCTCCGTTACGGATTACATTTCATGTTTTCGGATGGATGTACATATTCCCAAAACAAGTTCGAAAATAACGGTGCAGGCGTTGCAGTTATGTACACAAAAAATGTCGAAATGATTAATAATTATTTTTATGATAACTGGGGACCGGCGTCCTATGGACTTTTGCTCAAAGATATTTCAGAAAGCAGAATTGAGAAAAATTCATTTATTAAAAATACTACCGGTATTTATCTGGAAGGCTGCAGTAAATCAATAATTGAACATAATGTCTTTGAAAAAAACGGCTGGGCAATCAAACTAATGGCAAATTCAATGAATAATACATTTTTAAAAAATGATTTCATATCCAACACATTTGATTTATCAACTAACAGCAGACAAAATTTTAATTCTTTTGATGGAAACTATTACAGTAAATATACAGGATATGATCTGGATAAAAATGGAATTGGAGATGTATCATATCGACCGGTAAAATTATTTTCGATTTTAGCGGAACAGCAGAAGCCATCGCTTATTTTACTTAATAGTTTATTTATAGAATTATTAGACATTGCTGAAAGCGTTTTCCCGTCTCTTACACCTGAAACACTTGTTGATAATAGACCTTCATTGCGGAGAATTAATTGATACAACTTAAAGAAATAGAAAAAAAGTTTGACAAGTCTGAAGTACTAAAAAATTTATCCTTTGATATTGAACCAGGAAAAATTACAGCTATAGTTGGACCAAATGGTTCCGGCAAAACTACAATCATCAAGACCATACTAGGATTGGTTAAACCCGATAACGGAGATATTTTGATCGATGATAAATCAATTTTAAACGATTATCATTACAGAAAAAATATTGGATATATGCCTCAGAGTGCAAGCTTTCCTGAAAACTTAACTATCCGTGAAGTATTAAAGATGATCGGCGATCTAAGAAATTCAAAAATCAAACATGATGATGAATTACTTGTCGCTCTAAATTTAACTGCAGAAATGAACAAACAAGTAAAGACTCTTTCCGGAGGTACAAAACAAAAAGTAAGCGCACTGCTATCTCTGATGTTTAATCCTTCAATCATAATTCTTGATGAACCGACTGCCGGGCTTGATCCGGTTGCAAGCAGCAATCTTAAAGAATTAATAATAAAGGAAAAAATGAAAGGGAAAACAATTATTCTAACTTCACACATAATGAGTGAAATTGAAGAACTTGCCGATCATATAATATTCCTGATTGAAGGTAAAATAAAATTTGACGGCAGTGTGTTTGACCTTTTGACTTATAAAAGTGAAAACAAACTTGAAAAAGTGATTGCTAATATGATGAATGAAAAATCAGCATGGAATTAATTTCTAAAATAATAAAGTTTGAACTAAGCAATGCTTTTAGAAGTAAGTGGATACTTGTTTACTCACTTTTCTTTTTCCTTGCAACTTATCTGCTGTTAAGTTTTGAATCAGATAGTGGAAAAGCAGCATTAAGTATGATGAACATTGTTTTAATTGTTATTCCACTTGTAAGTATTATTTTCGGAACAATGTTTGTCTATAACTCAATTGATTTTATCCGGATGGCGCTTTGCCAGCCGATAGATAGAAATTCTTTATTTATTGGATTGTTTTTTGGGAACTCCATTCCTTTGGCAGTTGGTTTTTTTTCAGGAACGTCAATTGCCTGCATTTTAAATGGAATAACCTTAGCGCTGGGATCAAATTTTTTATTGATACTAGGCGTTGGTATTGCTTTAACTTTTATCTTTACCTCGATAGCATTTCTGATTGCAATTATATTTTCAGATAAAACAAAGGGATTAGGTTTCTCAATAATAATCTGGTTGGTTTTAGCAGTGGTATATGATGGGATCATTTTATTCATTGTATATTTTTTTAGAGACTATCCGGTTGAAAATGCTGTATTAGCAATCAGTTTGTTTAATCCGATTGATCTTGCAAGAATATTATTCGTGCTTGGATTTGATATCTCTGCTTTGATGGGATATACAGGTGCAATATTTAATAAGTTCTTTGGAAGCTCACTTGGAATAATATTATCAATAACTATGATGGTTATCTGGTTTATAATTCCAATTTTATTCGGATTAAAAAGTTTTTACAAAAAGGATTTCTGATTGTTACGAAAAGTTTATTAAAAAAAATACTCATCTAAAATATTACAAGATCTATTTTATAATTTATAGTAATCTGCACACATAAAGGATTATTCAAAAATCGCAATGTAGTTAAACTAATTTATATACTTTTATTGCGATTGGTGGGATGAAATTATTACTAAAAGTTATTTAATATTTGCAGAATAACATTGGATTAGTTCAAACAATTAATGTTCAGCGAACTGTTCTGGAAACAAACAGTGTGTTTTATCTCCATCATGCGCAAATATATTTTACGACTTACTAATTCCTATCTTGACTATTTAGGATTTTCTCCATAATTTTAATCAGACAAATTTATCTGGTTTTAAGATGACAGTGTTTTTTTCTAAAAAATGTGAATATGGATTACAAGCTGTACTTTTTATGGCAACACAAGAAAATGATTGTGTTTGTCCTTCTGAAGAAATCTCCAAGAAACTAAACATTCCCAAAGAATTTATTTCTAAAATTTTACAAAGCTTAACCGAAAGCGGAATCATAGAATCCAAAAAAGGTAAATCGGGTGGATTTAAACTTGCAAAGCAACCTTCAAAAATAAAATTAATTGATATTGTTGAAGCAATAGATGGATTGGAAAGTTTTAATAGTTGTGTCCTTGGATTTCCGAAATGTTCACCGGATAAACCTTGTCCAGTTCATGAGCAATGGGGAGTGCTGAGAACCAAAGCTCACGAGATGTTAAGTTCCGAGACTATAGATAAATTTAAAGAGAAAACTTTGAAAAAAATTAATAATGCATAAAAATTTATTTTAATAGTTATGACTACGTTATCTAACATAAAAGAAAAGAAAAAAATAATTCGTAATACTGAAAAAGGAATACAGAAAACAAGATTTATTGTTCAATCAGTTTTTGCCGCACTTTGTGTTTGGATAGGTATTGAGTTTTATCTATTCAATCATTACTTAGAAACAAATGGTGGCGCTGCATTTTATTCACGTCCGCCCGGTGTAGATGGTTTTCTTCCGATCAGTTCATTCATGAGTTTTTATCTTTTCATTACTACCGGAGAAATTCATTCCGCACATCCTGCCGGATTATTCATTTTTCTTTCAATCGTTTTGATGTCGCTGGTTTTCGGAAAATCATTCTGTAGTTGGTTTTGTCCGATAGGATTTATTTCCGAGTTAGTTGGAGATTTTGGAGAAAAAATTTTCAAGCGAAGATTAAAACTTCCAAAGTGGCTGGATTACCCTTTAAGAAGTTTAAAATACATTTTGCTCGCGTTTTTGGTTTACTCAGTAGTTTTTTTAATGTCATCCTTGGCACTTAAAGCTTTTCTTGATAGTCCGTATAATCAGGTTTCAGATGTAAAGATGTACTATTTCTTCGCACATATTTCACAAACTGCTCTGATTGTAATTGGAGTTTTATTTGTACTTTCAATTTTTATAAGAAGTTTCTGGTGCAGATTCCTTTGTCCTTACGGAGCTTTACTTGGAATCTTTTCATTACTAAGTCCAAATAAAATTCAACGTAATCCTAAAAGCTGTATTGACTGTGGACTTTGTAATAAAGCTTGTCCATCTTTTATAAAAGTTGATAGCGTTAAGACAGTTATTTCAGATGAATGTTCAACATGTTTAAACTGTGTGGATGTTTGTCCCGTTAAAGATAGTCTTGAACTGAAATCAATTCTACCTGGAAGAAAAAAGATTAACAAAAAATATGTTGCAATTGGTGTAGTATCAATCTTTATGCTTGTAACAGGATTTGCAATTCTAACAGGCAACTGGCAAAATAAGATCACAAAAGAGGAATATCTATTACACTATAACTACATGAACAGTTATGGGCACCCTACAGGTGTAAAGGAATTTAAAAAATTAAATCAAGACGTTGAATTGCAGAATCAACAGAAAAATTTAGATAGGAAATAGTATATAAATTTAACGGAACAAAACTAATAATTCTTAACTTTTGCTTTATTGAAATTAGAATTGAAACGACTTATCTTGTTTAAACAAAAATCATTATATCTCTAAAACATGAAACGTCATAAAGCGCTCATACCACTTTCACACGATCATCATCACGGGTTACTTCTTGCACAACTAATTAAAAAGAATGCCCCCGATTATAAAGGACTGCCAAAAGATTTAAACGGAAAAATTAAGTATACAATTGATATTTATAATTCATCACTTAAACAGCATTTTGATGATGAAGAAAAAATATTATTTCCGGTAATTATGGGTAAAAATAAATTATTGGAAAATTTAATTTATGAGATTATCAATGAACATCGCTTACTTGAAAAATTTATTGCGGAACTTACATCAACAAAAAACCAAGTAGAACTTCTTGATAAGATAGGCAAAATTCTGGATGAACATATCAGAAAAGAGGAAAGAGATTTATTTCCCAAAGCTCAGGAAGTTTTAACTGAAAGTGAACTTTCTGAAATTGAAAAAGGATTATTATCATCCCCTAAAACAAATAATAATAGCTGCAAAACAAAAACAATAAAAGACAAAGAGATTAAAATTTTTAAAGAGAATCAGGATAACACTTAATGAAAATTTTAAGGATGGTTCACTCATTTATTCCTCCCCCGCAATGGAGAATCGCTGTATTCTTTAGTCTTGGTGTTTTAGCTGGACTTTTATTTTTAGTTCTTCATCTTGCAAAAGCAACTTCATACTTGTCGGATAAACCGGAAACTTGTGTTAACTGCCATGTGATGGCTCCGCAATACGCAACCTGGCAGCATGGAAGCCACGGCAGAGTTACAGTTTGTAATGATTGTCATGTACCGCAAGATAACTTTATAAAAAAATATTTCTTTAAAGCTTCGGATGGATTACGCCATTCATTTATGTTTACTTTTCGTTTAGAGCCGCAGGTAATTCAAATTAAGCAGGCCGGTAAAAATGCTGTGCAGCAAAATTGTATTAGATGTCATTCAAATGTTATTCATCCGATTTCACTTAGAGCAATTAGCAATCAAAAAATTCAGGAAGAAGGCGATGGCTATTGCTGGGATTGTCATCGTGAAGTTCCGCATGGGAGAGTTAACAGCTTATCTTCAACTCCATATGCAAGGATTCCTGGTTTGTCTAATCCTATTCCGGAATGGATAGAAAAAAGTTTAGAATTAAATAAAGATAATTGATAAATAAATTTTAGGAATATAAAATGAAACCAATAAGTGAATTAACTAAAAACAAACCCTGGCTAGGATGGCTTTTATTCTTTGCTACTGCGGTAATTGTTTTTTTTGTCGGATTATTTGCTTCATCGATCATAGAGCGAAGAGGTGAATCTGTAACTCTTCAAATGGTAAAGCCAATAAATGATTGGGAACCGCGCAATGAAGTATGGGGAGAAAATTATCCTCGTGAGTTTGAATCTTATCTTAAAACATTGGATACAACTTTTGCAAGTAAGCATGGCGGTTCGGTTAAAAGAGATTATCTTGAAGAATATCCTGAACTTGTTGTAATGTGGGCAGGTTATGCTTTTTCAAAAGAGTATAATCAGGGCAGAGGGCACGGGCATGCCATTGAAGATATTAGAAATATTTTACGAACCGGAGATAATGAAAACAGTCCGATGCCTGCAACTTGCTGGACCTGCAAAAGCACAGACGTACCAAGAGTTATGAATGAAATTGGCGCATCAAATTTTTACAAGAAAAAATGGATTGATTTGGGATCTGAAATTGTTAACCCAATTGGCTGTCAGGATTGCCACGATCCCAAAACTATGAATTTAAGAATTACACGTCCTGCATTGATTGAAGCATTCCAAAGACAGGGGAAAGATATGAGCAGCTTTAGCAGACAGGAGATGCGATCACTTGTTTGTGCACAATGTCACGTTGAGTATTATTTTAAAGGTAAGGAAGAAAAGTATTTAACTTTCCCATGGGATAGGGGATATAGTGCTGATTCAATGGAGGCTTATTATGATGCGATGGAATTTTCTGATTGGACTCACGAACTCAGTAGAACTCCAATGTTAAAAGCACAGCATCCCGATTATGAATTATTTATGACCGGCATTCATGCAATACGTGGAGTTTCTTGTTCTGATTGTCATATGCCTTACAAGAGTGAAGGCGGAGTTAAATTCACGGATCACCATATACAATCACCTTTAAATAACGTTGCCAACACTTGCCAGGTTTGTCATCGGGAAGAAACGACAAGATTAATACAAGATGTTTACGATAGACAGGATAGGATCGAAGAGATAAGAAGAATTGCAGAAAAAACTTTAGCTGCTGCTCATATAGAAGCTAAAACTGCGTGGGACAATGGTGCGACGGATGAGCAGATGAAACCAATTTTAAAACTTATTCGTCATGCTCAATGGAGATGGGATTGGGTTGCTGCTGCAAACGCACTTGGTTTTCATTCTCCTGTTGAAGCAATGAGAGTTCTCGGTACTTCCATTGATAAAGGCGGGGAAGCAAGAAGATTATTAGCAGCATTATTTATAAAACTCGGAGTTAAATATCCAATCGATATGCCTGATATTTCATCAAAAGAAAAAGCACAAAAATATATTGGACTTGATCTTCCTAAACTTGAAAAGGCAAAACAGGAATTTCTAAAAACTACAACAGTCAAGTGGGATGAAGATGCAAAAAAGCGACAGGGATTTTTGTATGATTACAAATTAAAATAAAGGGTAAAAGATTTTTAAAGGACCTGATATAAGTGTAACATAAAATTAAAATTATGTAACATTATTCCTGATATTACCATTGCTTTCTATTAGGCAAATATTTATGTTCGCTATCAAATGATGAAGAAAAGAATTTTCATATCAACTTTTATCGTGTTATTTCTTGTTTCAACAACAGGATTGCCAATAATGTATCATCTGTGCAATATGATGAATACAATTTCATTTAATCCTTGCGCTATGTGTATTGATGGTGATTCGTATTGTTGTAAAGAAGAGAATTACGGTATGAAAATTCTTTCAGGTCAAAAGGATGAATGCTGTAAAACTAAGTTAGTTGCGGAACCATTATCAGAAAAATATTTATCGGTCTCATTAGAGGTTCCCAAAATTGATTTTAAAATTTTTGTTTTTACATTACCATTTGATAATTCAGTATCTGAAGTCATAACAAAAAGCAGCTGTGCTTCAGATAACTCACCCCCAGAGACTTATTCAAACTCTTTATACCTCAATAACTCAGTCCTTTTAATTTAATACTTTTTCTTATCCGGAATCGTACTATTTGGATGAATACATCCTTTTGGTATTTGTGTTCAAAACATTTTAAAAATTGTTTAGGAAAAGAAAATGATAGAAAAAATAATTGATTGGTCAGCAAATAACAGATTCATAGTAATCCTTCTCTATATCATAATAGTAGGTTATGGTATTTATAGTGTGATAAATTTACCTGTTGATGCAATTCCTGATCTGTCTGAAAATCAGGTAATTGTTTTTACAGAATGGATGGGACGTTCTCCTCAGATAGTTGAGGATCAGGTTACGTTTCCAATAGTATCCGGTTTACAAGGATTGCCGGATGTTAAAGCAGTCCGAGCAAATTCAATGTTCGGTATGTCATTCGTCTTTGTGATTTTCAATGACGACATAGATCTGTACTTTGCACGATCACGAGTCATCGAAAGGATGAACACAATACAGGCACAGCTGCCAACCGGTGTCGTTCCAACACTTGGACCTGATGGAACGGGTGTTGGTCATGTTTTTTGGTACACAGTTGAAGGCAAAGATTATGACCTCGGGTCTCTTCGATCTATTCAGGATTGGTACATAAGATACAAGCTCGCTGCCGTTGACGGTGTGGCAGAAGTGGCAAGTATCGGCGGATATGTAAAACAATATCAGGTTGATGTAAATCCAAATGATTTACGAGCTTATAACTTAACTGTATCGGATGTTGTTAATGCTGTTCAGCGAAGCAATAATGAAGTTGGCGGGAAAATAGTAGAGGTAAGTGATGCTGAATATTTCGTACGCGGACAGGGTTACATAAAATCTAAAGAAGATGTTGAAAATACCGTTATAAAATCTTTTACAAATGGAATTCCGATACTGATAAAGAATGTAGCGAAGGTTCAGTTCGGCGGTGATATACGACGTGGTGCATTGGAAAAAGATGGCAAGGGACAGGTTGTTGGGGGCATAATTGTTATGCGAACCGGAGAGAATGCACAAAAAGTAATTGAAAGAGTTAAAGAAAAAATAAAGGAAATATCTCCCGGTCTTCCTCCCGGTGTTAGCATTGTTCCATCATACGATAGAAGCACTTTAATTAAAGAAGCTATAGGAACTTTAGACAGAGCTTTAATTGAGGTAGCAATTGTTGTATCTATAATAATAGCTTTATTTCTTATGCACATCAGAAGTATAGTAAGAATACTCATTGAGATTCCGATTGCAGTGCTCATCTCGTTCATCTTGATGTACACGTTTGATATATCTTCAAACATAATGAGTCTCGGTGGAATAATATTGGCAATTGGAGTAATTGTTGATTCCTCGGTTGTGCTTGTTGAAAATGCGTACCGCAACATTGCAAAGGCAATTGAAGAAAAAGGCTCTCTTACAACAGAAGAGTATAAAAAGATTTCGATTGATTCCGCAAAGCAAGTCGGGCGGGCAATATTTTTTTCTGAGTTGATCATATTAGTTTCATTCATTCCTGTTTTTCTGCTAACAGGGCAGGAAGGAAAAATGTTCAAGCCATTGGCATTCACAAAATCATTTACAATGATTGGATCGGCTGTTATAGTGCTTACCCTTATCCCGGTTTTAATGACAATGCTGATGCGCGGTAATTTCAAACCTGAAAATAAAAATCCTATCACAAGAATCTTTATAAAAATTTACGAACCAATAATTCACTGGGTGCTGAAGCATCGTAAAATCACAATTGCAATTAATGTCATTGCATTATTAATTACAGTCCCAATGGTTTTAAATACAGGCAGCGAATTTATGCCGCCATTAGATGAGGGTTCAATATTGTATATGCCTGTAACTCTTCCCGGCGCTTCAATCACTGAGGTCAATCGAATTTTGCAGGAGCAGGATAAAATAATTAAAACTGTTCCGGAAGTTCATCACGTGCTGGGGAAAACAGGCAGAGCTGAAACAGCAACAGACAACGCCCCGCTGAGTATGATCGAAACAATAATTGTATTAAAACCTAAAGATGAATGGCGCCCGGGAATTACAAAGCAGGATATCGTTGCTGAGCTGGATCACAAACTCCAAATCCCCGGAGTGACAAACGGATGGACACAACCAATCATCAACAGAATAAACATGTTATCAACAGGTGTAAGAACCGATATTGGATTTAAGATCTTCGGAGAGAACCTGGACACTTTAGAAACTTATGCAATTAAGGCGGAAGGTTTATTAAAAAATGTTGACGGAGCTGCTGATGTTGTTGCTGAGCGAGTTCAGAATGGCTACTATCTTGATATACAAATTAAAAGGGAAATGGCTGCGAGATATGGAGTAAACATCAGTGATTTGCAGGATATAATTGAAACTGCAATTGGCGGACAAAATTTAGGTGTGGTTATCGAAGGAAGAATGCGTTTCCCGATTCGTATGCGTTACCAAAAAGATTACCGCGATGATGTTGATGAAATAAAAAATCTAATCGTTCCTGTGTCACTATCAGGTCCAATGAATGTTCAAACTTCAATGAACAATAATTCATCAATTGGAGTGAATAACAACAGTGGTGGAATGTCATCTATGGGAAGTTCAAACAACGCAGGAGTTACTTTACAGCCTTCGAGTGGACAAAATGGATCTTCCCTTCTTACCACAGAACAGAATGCAATTACTTATCTCCCTATTTCCGAATTAGCAGATGTGAAAGTTCTCACCGGTCCACCAATGATAAGCAGTGAAAATGGAATGCTGCGTTCAATTGTATTTATGAATACACGCGGCAGAGATATGGGCAATGTAATGGTTGATGCAAAAAAAGTAATTGAAGAAAACCTCAAACTTCCCCCGGGTTACAGTTATACCTGGAGCGGACAGTATGAAAGTAAAGTACGAGCTCAGCAAACGATTCAAATTATTATGCCTGTTGTGTTCTTGATAATATTTGTGCTGCTCTTCTTAACGCTTAAAGATTATATGGAAGCCGGTGTGGTAATGCTATCTGTTCCATTCGCACTAATTGGCGGAATGTATATGATTTACATTCTTGGCTACAATTTTTCAGTTGCAGTATGGGTAGGATTTATTGCTTTGTATGGAGTTGCCGTTGAAACAGGTGTTGTTATGGTTGTTTACCTGCACGAAGCTCTTGATAAAAGAATTCGTGCTCACAAAAAAGGAACAAGAGGCCCACTAACAAATAAGGATATTTATGAAGCCACTGTTGAAGGTTCGGTCTTGCGTCTCAGACCTAAACTAATGACAGTCGGAACTTCTATGATTGGATTGATTCCAGTTATGTGGGCTACCGGAACAGGTTCAGATGTAATGAAGCCGTTAACCGCACCATTAATAGGCGGCTTGTTAACGTCCGCAGTTCACGTACTTGTTGTAACTCCTATTCTTTTTGCGATTATGAAAGAACGTGCATTAAGAAAAGGAAAATTAGAATTATCTAAAATGTCCGATTGGATGAAGGAGGGAGAATAAGATGGGAAATGGAAGATGGTTGATGGATGATGGGACAAAAAATCTCATGAAGTCCGCAGTCCACGATGGGCAGTGGGCAAAAGGTAATTATCTATGCAAATCCATATCAATATTCTTTATTATAGTTTTTACAAGCTTAACAATAAATGCACAGTCGGTTGATTCGTTAGTTAATGAAGCGATTGTAAATAATCCAAAACTAAAATCATTGCAATACAGAATTGATGCATCAGAATATAGAAGTGAATCTGTTGATTATCTCCCGCCTCCAAATTTATCCGTGGAGTTTTCGCAAGTGCCGGTTAGCCAAATTGATGTTTTTAATCAATCTATATCAAACAACTTTGGCTTATCACAAATGTTTCCGCTTGGTGGTAAACTAAGTGCAATGGCTGAAGTCGAAAATAAAAACACATTGGTTGAAGGAAATAATTTTGACGCTTATAAAATAAATTTAACTGCTCAGGTGAAGATGTCGTATTTCAATTTATGGCTGATCGACAGAAAGATTGAAATACAAAAAAGTAATATTTCATTACTCAATGATTTTGCTAAAGCAATCGAAGCTTCTTTCTACACAAACAGAATCAGTCAGGCTGATGTTTTAACTGTTCAAAGCGAGATAGCTTCTAATGAAACTCAGATTTTAATTCTTGAGAAGCAAAGAGAAGCTTTAGTTTATAACTTGAATAAACTATTGGGAAGAGATCTTAATTCAAAAGATGTTTTTGCAATAAAGGATTTTGAAATCGATTCATTACAAATATCACAATTGCAATTAGAAGAATTGCTGTCTGATTCAAATCCAACATTAAACAAAATGAACAATATGATTAAAATGAACAGAGCAATGATAACGGCTAACAATAAAGAATTGATCCCGGATTTAATGGTGCAGGGAATGTTAATGAGAATGCCCAGAGGAATGATTCTTACTGCATCTTCTGATCTAACTATGCTTGATCCTAAAACGGAATGGATGTATTCATTAATGTTTTCTATAAATCTTCCATTTGCGCCATGGTCAGTTGGGAAAATAAATTATAAAGAAGAAGAACTTGCTGCCGGAATTAATAGTATTGAGCAAGAGAGAAATGATATGCAGAGAGAAATGACTTCACAACTAAAAGAGGCATTAGTTAAATACAATACTGCCAGGGAGCTCACAGAATTATATGATAAGAAAGTAATTCCACTATACACTAGTTCAAGTGAATCACAAACAACAGCATATCAAAATGGAAAGACTAATATTACGGCGGTAATTGATTCGTACCGAATGTTGTTAATGCAAAAGATGAATTATTATATGTCTAAAGCTGATATTCAGATGTCGCTTGCAGAAGTTGAAATGATGGTGGGTGCTAATCTTAAAAATCTAAAATTATCTGAAGGGAATTATTAAAATGAAAAATATGAAAATAAAATTAATTATCAGTTTATTAGCAACATTATTATTAGCATATGCCTGTTCAAACTCAGACAATTCGAATAAAAACGAAAATGAATACTGGACATGCACAATGCATCCTCAGGTCCATAAAGATGGACCAGGTGCGTGCCCGATTTGCGGAATGGATTTAATTAAGAAAGTTGTCGATGATAAAGCGGATGTTTCTTCAAAATCCGATATGGAAGGAATGTTAACGCTCACTTCTGATAAACAAATTCTGGCGAATGTATCAACAATTAAGATCAAAAAAGAGAATCTAAAAAAGGAATTGACCGCGTATAGTTATCTTGATTTTGTTGAACAGAATCGCAAAACTATTCCAGCAAAGTTCAACGGAAGAATTGAAAAATTATTTGTTGATAAAACTGGCGACTATATAAAAAAAGGTCAGCCGCTGTTTGAAATTTATAGTCCTGATCTCGTGCAGGCGCAAAATGATTATATAATTGCATTAAGTAATAACAAGAACGAAATAAATCCATTGCTTGATGCCTCAAGAAAAAAACTCGAATTATTTGGTCTGACAGACAATCAAATTGATGAACTAAAAAAATCTGGTGAAATAAAATTAACATTAACATACTACTCCCCTGTTAGCGGAACGGTTATTGAAAAGAAAGTTCAGGAAGGAATGTATGTTAACGAAGGAACTGTGATTTACGAAGTGGCGGAACTTTCGACACTCTGGAATATTGCTGAAATTAATGAGACTGATCTTTCTACAATAAAGCTGGGAAGTAAAGTGAAACTAAAACTAAAAGCATACCCTGGTGAAGAGTTTACGGGTAAAGTTACATTTATCTATCCCGTAATTAATTCACAAACCAGAACTGTAAAAATCCGAAGTGAGTTCTCAAGCCTGAACAGCAAACTAAAACCACAAATGTATGGTGAGACTATTTTTTCTGCTGATGCAGGTATTGGACTATTAATCCCTGCCGATGCTGTAATATTTTCAGGAAATAAAAATGTTGTGTGGGTCAAAACTGGAGATGGAATGTTCGAAGGGCGCAGTGTTGAATTAGGTCAGAAATTCGGAGATAAATATCAAATAATTTCTGGTTTAAACGAAGGTGATGAAGTTGCAGCAAGCGGCGGATTTTTAATTGATTCTGAAAGCCAGTTAAGGACCGGTAAGTCAACAGGTTCAGATAATATGGAGGGAATGGATATGCCAAAATAAAAAGATAAGGTAATAATTAATTAATTCATAAATCATTAAACGAAAGGTACGTAATATGAAAACCAGGTTAAATAAAACTCTTCAAGTTGGGATTCTTGCAAGCGGGATAATTGTATTATCAATTTTTACTTCGTGCAATCAGGATAATAAAACCCCAGATCATGGATCAATGAATATGGAAAAAGGACAAACAAATTCTGCAATTGTCCATGAAGGTATGATTGATCTAATGGCGATTGATAAGAACAAGGATGGAATGGTTTATCAGGATATGATGGACTGGAATGTGATTTCTGACGAACCGGGTAAATGCCCTTTATGCAAAATGGAGTTAAAGGAAGTAACTCTGGATGAGGCTAAAGAAAATCTTATAAAGAACGATTTTCAAGTGAAGGATAATTAAATCGATTTAGTCAGTAATACTTAATCTAAAACAAAAGGAGTAACGCAATGTTAAAACAGTTTGTAATAATTTTTACACTCATTTCTTTCCTGGGTGTTTTTACACTCGCACAGGAAAAAACTGAAACGGATAAACAAGAAAAGAAGGAATGCTCAAAAGGATGCTGTTCAGGACATGAATCGAGCATGATGACAATGGCACAAATGGATGCAGATAGTACTCATAAGGAGCATCATCAAATGAAATCAGAAAAAACTACTGAATCTTCAATCATTCGTGAGGGTGAAATTAATCTTGCAGCGATTGATAAAAATAATGATGGAAAAGTTTTTCAGGATCAGATGTGTTGGAATGTAATTTCTGATGAAGCAGGTGAATGCCCGCAGTGTGGAATGAAACTGAAAGAAGTTTCACTTGCAAAAGCAAAAGCGAATCTCATAAAGCATGATTATAAAGTAAAGTAAATAGAAATTAATGTAAACGAAAGGGAAAGAAATGATAACGAATAATATTAAAACTCAGTCCGTTGGTATACTATTGGTCCTAATAATCCTGACTATTATGAACAAACAGGTTACCGCTCAACAGATGCATGAAAATATGCATAATAATATGAATCAAATGATGCAAAATAATATGATGCAGATGCAGCAGATGATGGATCATATGAATCAAATGTCAACACAGATGAATGGCATGACAAACCAAATGAAAAATATGGAACAAATGCAGCACTCAAAAGACATGATGAATTTTATGGATAATATGAATGAGATGTCTGGTCAAATGGATAAAGTGTTAAATAAGATGAATGATATGATGAAAAATCAGGAGATGATGAAAAACGATAAGATGCAAAGTCATATGAAAGAGATGATGGATAGTATGAATGGGATGATGAATAACTATGATGAAATGATGAAACAATTACAGCAAGATAATATAAAGTGAAGAATGCTATCATAGTAAAATATTGCAAGATGCAACTCAGCAAAATATTTTCTGCAATTATATATCTTATTGTCATCGGAGCTTTTTCTTCAACAGCAGCACAAGATGGATTTTCTGTCAATACAGCACTTACTGCAGTTGGAGGTAATTTGCCTGATGGTTCTCAAAATATCGCTTATTACATTTACGGAGGTCTTCGATATCAGGCTCAGGATTATTACCTGAGCCTCAGTTTACCATTGGTATTCAATTCATCCGGTTCATTTACACAACTTGGAGGGATGTACATTCCAAATGGTAATGGAAATGATAGTAGCGGGAGTATGCATGGCTCTGGTAGTCAAGGTTCTATGATGAACGGGGGTATGGGAATATCAAACTTAAATGCAGGCATTGGAGATATGTATGTTTATGGCAGTTATAATTTAATTAAAGAAACAAATTCATTACCAAGCTTTTCAACCGATGGGTTTGTAAAATTTCCAACTGCTTCTTCATCTTTAAATATAGGTACCGGTAAATTTGATTTTAATCTCGCAGTAAGCGCAAGAAAATTTATCGGTACTTTTTCATTCTATGTACAAACTGGATATTTGTTTTTAGGGAACTCAGCAGATGCTAATATTGAAAATCCGGTAACATTTAGTGCAGGTATTGGTAATAATTTTGGCGGAGGCAATCATCTTTTGCTTATTGAGTATGATTCGTATTCAACTGTGGTAACCGGATTTGCTTCACCAAAACAATTGTCCCTCGGGTACACATATTTAATCAATTCCAAATTAGGTTATACGATGATTGGTTCGGTTGGATTGAACAATTCAACTTCAGACTTTACAATTTCAGCAGGATTTAATTTTACTTTATAAAAAAGAGTTAGGATTATGGAAATAATTGTTGGTTTAGGTTTTGTGGGCATTGTTGCTTTCGTTGCTTTTAGAAAGTTTAAGAAAGCAAGCAAAGGGAAAGATTGCTGTAAATAATTTTTTTTAAAAAAATAATCGAGGTAGTTCATGAAATATTTAGTAGGAGCGGTTGCGGTAATAGCACTCCTAATTGTTGGATACCTTATTTTCATTTATTCCGGTATATATAACATCAGCGCAATGATTCATCACGACAAGCTGACTAATTGGATGATGAATACTGTAAGGGAAAATTCAATTAAACACAATGCAGATGAAGATATTAAAATGCCTGACCTCACTGATACTTCTTTGATAAGGATGGGTTTTGTTCATTTTAGAGAGATGTGCGTTGGATGCCACGGTGGTCCAGGAATAGAACAGAGCGAAATAGCAAAAGGGCTTTATCCTAATCCACCCATACTTTCCAAAGTAACTAAAGATTGGACTCCTCGACAGCTCTTCTGGATAACTAAAAACGGTTTAAAGATGACAGGCATGCCTGCTTTTGGAATAACACATACTGACGATATGATCTGGGCTATCGTTGCCTTTACAAAAAAGCTTCCGACATTAACTAAGGAACAGTATCAAAACTTTGATGATGAAACAAAAGGTGAAAGTGACGAAGCAGAGTAACATACTCTTTAAACATTCCTAATATGCAGTAAAAATTTTTTTCTTGTCGCAGTTTAGTTCACTGAAAGAATTCGATTACAGAATGGAATTTTATTTGAACGATAGATGTAGTTCCTTTTTCATTCTTTTGGGTGATTGTATGCTCTGAATTCAATTTGTACTTTTTTCATAATTCATAACGTCGTATATCAGATGGAGAAAAATCTAATGAATACTAAAAACAATAAACCACTTGTTATTGCATTTGTTGTAGTTATTGTGCTTTTCCTTTTATTCGGTAGTGGTGCAATGACCGGAGGAATGATGGATGGCGGGATGCATAATAGCTTGAATGAAAACGGATGGATGAGTAATCGAAGTTGGATGTGGTTTCCGACTCTGATTACACTCAGTATCGGTATCGTGATTGGTTGGTTAATCTTTAAAAAGAAGTAATGATTAGGCTATAACTCGTTGACGACCCAAACAACTTTATTCTTTTTGTTGATTTATGTGTTGTAAAATACAGAAAAGAGATAGCAAAAATCTTAAGGAGAAAATGTTTAATGACAATAAAAAAGCTTGAACCAAATAAAAAAAGATATTTAAGTACTAGTTTTTTATAAACTAAAATAAAAAGGTGATAAAATGTCAAAGAAAAATTTTCTAATCGTAACAATACTTACAGTTTTTTTAGGTGCTAGCATAATAACCAATGCACAGGAAAACCCGACTGAAAAAGAAAAATACCAAGATGATGATGCAGGATGAAGATATGCAGAAATGTATGGATAAAATTGCAGCTGAAAGTACAATGAGAATGCAAATGATGAATAAAATGACGGATCAATGTAAAGGTGATAAAGAAGGTGTGATGCAAATGTGCAAAACAATGATGAATAACCCTGAAATGCACAAAACTATGATGAAGATGATGAATGATAAAGGGATGATGAAAGATGGAATGATGAATAATGATATGATGGAAGATTCTACTAAAACTATGAACAAATCAGATCACGAATCTCATCATAAATGATTGAATACGTATAGAAATTTTACTCCTATACCTCTTACTTTTAAATATTACTATTTTCAAAAATTGAACTAACCTTAGGATAAAGGAGGATAAAATGTTACACGATGGTTTTATGGGTGGTATGTGGTATGGCTGGATTTTCTGGCTGGTTATTTTAATAGTAATCGGTTGGGTGATTGTAAATCAAATGAACAAAAACAAACGAGATTCACAATTGCCACAACAGGAATCTGCAATAAATATTCTAAAGAAGAGATATGCTAAAGGAGAGATTGATAAAGAAGAATTTGAAAGAATGAAAAAAGATTTAATATAGTTTTTTAATTCAATTAATTTGATAGGAGAATAATCATGTCTTACTATTTTTCAAAAAAATCTGCTTTGGGTTTCAAAGAAGCAATTGAAAAAGTAACTGAAGCTTTAAAGAGGGAGGGTTTCGGTATTTTAACTGAAATTAATGTAAAGGAAACATTAAAAAAGAAATTGGATGTGGATTTTCGCCCCTACATAATTCTTGGTGCATGCAATCCTCCTTTTGCTTACAAAGCACTTCAAGCAGAAGACAAGGTGGGCATTATGCTGCCCTGCAATGTTATTGTTCAGGAAAGTGAAAATGGAGTGGAAATCGCGGCAGTCGATCCAGTTGTATCGATGCAAGCTATTGATAATCCCAAGCTGGGAGAAATTGCAAACGAAATCCAGGAACGACTGCATAGAGTGATTGACAGTTTATAAATGATAATTTATCTGCTGTGGTGTAAAGATCATCCTGTAAAAAAATCATAAACAAGTATTGGAGAAAGAATGAAAAAAGTAATTTTTGCTGTAGTATCGTTTTTTATCGTCAGTATTCAATTTGTATTTGCCCAGGATATGAAAGATGATGGAATGAAAGATATGTTTGTTCATCCATTCCTGGCACATATGGCATTACCTGATCCTGTGGGTGAAGTGTCGTTGCGCCTAACTCCTTTTCAGGAGCGCATGGGTGCAACAACCAGTTCTGATATTGCCTTTCACGTAGAGGCAGGTTTGATCCCAAATGTTGGATTACATGTAAGGAATGATGCACTCAAAAGCTCAGCCTATTCTGAAGTTATGCTGATGTATTCGTTCTTGCATGATGCCAAACTGAGCCGTGGAATAAGTGTCTTTGGTCAGATTAGTATTCCAACAGGTCCGATTGAATCAAATACGTATAAAGGATTATTTGGAATTTCTGGAAGAGAAACAATTCCTGGTTTAGTAGTAATCGATGCAAATATACATTTTGATCCAAAGGATAAAATGGCAGAGTATGAAAGTGCCCTTGTGTTTAAAGCATCTGAAATCTTTTATCCTATTATCGAGATCCGTGGCGAAGTGATGGAAAAAGAAACGACTGTATATTCTCTTCTCGGGTTGAAATTCAAAGTGGCAGACGAAATAGATTGGGGTGTTGGAGTGCAGCTTCCTATTAGCAATGTACGGGAATATGATACCCAGATGCTTGCGACTTTCGGAATTGCATTCTAACAAAGAATAGCCAGAATTATTTTTTTAGTTTTAACTTTTTATAAACAAATGAAAAAAATAGTTTATAAACGAGATCTTTCAATGAAACAACAGGAGACTTGAGTTATGTATATGAAAGTAAAAGAAATATTTGCACTGGGTATTGTACTGCTTTTAGCAGGATGTAATTCTCAAACAGATCGAGACAGGGGAAATGGAACCAACTGGGGTGTTGGATCATTTGATTCCAATGGGAAGCGCATTTACTTTACCGCTACCAGTGAACGCGGAACACCAATTTCGTTTAAAGGAGGTCCTGCATCAGGTATGATGATGATGGGAGGCAACCTGACTTGCGCATCCTGCCACGGCACTGACGCCCGTGGAGGTAAGCACAACATGAATATGGAAACTATGGATGCACCGGATATACGGTGGTCTGCGTTATCCGGTGAACATCCTGAAGAACAGATGGATATGAAAGAAAACCACAAACATGAATCTTATAGTTTAGAAACTTTTCGTAATGCCGTTGAAGGAGGAAAACATCCCGATGGTGATGAACTTAAAAAAGATATGCCACGCTGGAAAATGAGTGATGAAGATTTAAAAGATTTAATGAAATATCTTAAATCATTAGATTAACATTTCAGTTACGGTAAAGTGTAAAAACACTATTTAATAATATTTGATTCGAATACGTTTTAGACCTAAAAATATTTGCTATGGTTATGGTATTAAGAAATATACCAGCATTACCACGCATAAATGATTTGCTTAATAAGTTTTGGGCAATACTTAAGTTACCCTGATAAGTAATTAGAAAATAAAAATTAATTATTTCCTATCTTTCAGAAGAATTAAAACTAATAACACTGAAAATTTTACACAAGATTTTAATTAAAATGTAATGCCCCCGTGTTTTTTTGAAATTATTTTAGTCGTAGGAAATAAAATAGGAGTGCCATATGAAAGACGAACATCAAAATCATAATCATAATGCCCACAATATGGAGCATGATAAACATTCAAAAATGGATCATTCTAAACACGGTAATCAAAGTTCTCATGAAAAGATGAATCACAAAAAGGATGAGCACAGCGGGCATAGCCGTTCTGAACATGAGGGACATACAATTGAAGGATTCAAGAAGCGGTTTTGGATTTCAATTGTTATTACAATCCCGATTCTTATTCTCTCACCTATGATTCAACATTTTCTCGGACTCAAAGACGCACTTCGTTTTAGTGGTGATATCTATACTTTATTTGCTCTTTCATCTTTCGTCTTTTTCTTCGGCGGCTATCCTTTCTTAAAAGGTCTGTTTGATGAATTGAAAAACAGGCAGCCAGGAATGATGACATTAATAGCACTTGCAATTTCGGTTGCTTATTTCTACAGCAGTGCAACTGTGTTTGGTGTTAAAGGTGAAGATTTTTTCTGGGAACTCGCAACACTGATTGATATTATGCTTCTCGGTCACTGGATTGAAATGAAATCAGTAATGGGTGCATCAAAAGCCCTTGAAGAGCTTGCCAAACTTATGCCGGATGAAGCACACAAAATTGATGACGCCGGAAATATTGTTGAGGTTAAAGTATCTGACTTAAATCATAAGAATAAATTATTAATCAAGCCCGGAGAGAAAATTCCTGCTGATGGAAAAATTTATGAAGGAAAGACATCAATTAATGAGGCAATGATTACTGGTGAATCAAAACCTGTTTCAAAGGGTGAAGGTGATGATGTTATCGGCGGATCAATAAATGGCGAAGGCTCAATAAAAATAGAAGTAGAGAAAATAGGTGATGAAACCTTTCTATCGCAGATTGTAAAGTTGGTTAAGGAAGCGCAGGAAAGTAAATCCAAAACTCAGAACCTTGCTAACCGAGCCGCATTCTGGTTAACTATTATTGCAATAACATCCGGCGCATTAACAATGTTTGTATGGCTTATGTTCACCGGAGAAAGTTTCAACTTTGCATTAGCGAGGACTGTAACGGTAATGGTGATAGCTTGTCCGCATGCTCTGGGTCTTGCAGTTCCTCTTGTTGTAGCTGTTTCAACTGCACTTTCTGCAAAGAGTGGATTGTTGATAAGAAATAGAAATGCATTCGAGCAGGCAAGAAATATTCAGGCAATTATTTTTGATAAAACAGGAACATTAACAAAAGGAGAATTCGGAGTAACGGAAACTATATCTTTTGATAATAATTATGATGAAAAGGAAATATTAAAGTATGCAGCTACGCTCGAATCTGAATCTGAGCATCCAATAGCAAAAGGAATAGTGAATTCAACGAAAGAAAAGTTTGATGTAAAAGAATTTAATTCAATTCCGGGCAAAGGAGCAGAAGGAAAAGTAAACGGTAAGATTGTTAAAGTTGTCAGTCCGGGTTATCTCGATGAAAATAATATTGAGATGCAACAAAAAGATAAAATTGAAAAATTATCCGGTCAGGGTAAGACCGTTGTATTTGTTCTTATTGATAATAAATTGACAGGTGCAATTGCTTTAGCTGATATCATCAGGGAAGAATCGAAAGAAGCGATACAACAGCTTAAAGCATTGGGAATAAAACCGATGATGCTTACCGGAGATAACAAACAGGTTGCAAAATGGGTTGCTGATGAACTTGGACTCGATGAATATTTTGCTGAAGTACTGCCGGATAAAAAAGCTGAGAAAGTAAAAGAAGTGCAAAACCGTGGATTAACTGTTGCAATGACCGGCGATGGTGTGAACGATGCACCAGCACTTGCACAAGCTGATGTCGGTATTGCCATTGGTGCTGGAACTGATGTTGCTGTTGAATCTGCTGATATTATTCTTGTAAAGAATAATCCAAAAGATGTGATTTCATTAATAAAATTTTCAAGGGCTACTTATAAAAAAATGATTCAGAATTTAATTTGGGCAACTGGTTACAATGTTATTGCTATTCCTCTTGCTGCTGGAGTACTTTATAATTATGGAATAGTATTAAGCCCTGCATTAGGAGCTGTTCTTATGTCTGCAAGCACTATTATTGTTGCAATAAATGCAAAGTTGTTAAAGATATAATCAATATATAAAGCCCCGATAATTTCGGGGCCTCTTTTTTGGAGCAGTTATGCATAACAATCTATTTCTTCCCATCGTAAACATATCTTAAAAATTCTTCGCGGACATTATGATTCAAAAATTTTCCGTGATAACTTGAGGAGACAGTCGAACTGTTCACATCCTGCACTCCACGAGATGCAACACACAAATGATCGGCATCAATAATTACGGCAACATCTTCAGTCTGCAGCATTGTTTTCAACTCATTTGCTATTTGTACTGTTAATCTTTCCTGAACTTGCGGTCTCTTTGAAAAGTATTGAACGATTCTGTTTATTTTGGATAATCCAACAACCTTTCCGCTTGAGAAATAAGCGATATGTGCTTTGCCAATTATTGGAACAAAATGGTGTTCGCACATAGAATAAACAGAAACGTTTCTTTCAACAAGCATTTCGTTAAATTTATATTTATTATCAAACAGAGTTACAGCCGGTTTGTTTTGTGGATTTAATCCGCTAAATGTTTCTTTAACATACATCTTTGCGACTCTGCGAGGAGTATCTTTTAAACTATCGTCTGTTAAATCAAGTCCAAGCACTTCCATAATTTCTTTAAACTTCTTTTCAATCAATTCAATTTTTAAATCATCATCAATAGCAAAAGCATCACTTCGTATAGGAGTTTCAATTGAACTTAGAAAATGATTATCATTTTCTTCATCAAACTCCGCTAATCTTACCGGACCTTCTTTCATATCACAAATCCTTTTTATTATTTAATTGAATAACCCTAAAGTTGATCGGATGGTTCCATTTTGAATTGCAAATACAATAAGCATTAAATAAAAGTATGTTTTTCTGATAATTGTATCTAATTATATGATTTTGATCACTATATGTTTTAGTTATTTGAATTTTGATCTTGAATTACTTATTTATGCACAGCATTGAAACACAGATAGATATTTAAAAATGATTAATAACGAAAAAATAGATTTAGCAACAGAATATTTTAACAAAGCATTTCAGCTGCATATGAGCGGAAATATTAAGGATGCTATAGAGGCTTACAAAAAGTCGATAGATTATTATCCGACACCCAAAGCTCATACCTATTTAGGCTGGGCATTTAGTCTTAATGGAAAGTTTGATGAAGCCATTAATGAATGTAAGATAGCTATCGATCTTAATCCTGATTATGGTAATCCTTATAACGATATTGGCTCCTACTTGATCAATCTTGAGCAATTTGATGAGGCTATTTATTGGCTGGAAAAAGCGATCAAAGCTCCGGACTATGAACCACGCCACTTTCCATATTACAATCTTGGAAGAATTTATGAGAAAAAAGGTGATTGGTATTCTGCTTTACATAATTACTCGGAAGCGATAAAACAAAATCCGGATTATGAACTTGCAAAAAATGCCTTTGTTAGATTAACGGCAATGATGAACTAATCAGTTATTTTCCCTTCAAATATAAATTGTAAAACTATCATTCCATTGTTAAATTACTCTTCAGATAATTACAATTATTAATAATAATTAATCCAACCTGAGTACAAATGAAAGTAAGTGAATTACTAAAACCAGAATTTATTGTTCCCAATTTAAAGGGTGAAACAAAAGAAGATATAATTAATGAGTTGATTGATCTTTTTAAAAATGATCCAAGAGTTGAAGATATTGAAAAAGTAAAAACTGCAGTTCTTGATCGTGAAAAAGTTATGTCAACCGGAGTAGGTAAGGGATTTGCAATTCCACATGGCAAGACAAATGCAGTTAAGGAAATTATTGGCGCATTTGGTAAAGTAAAAGAAGGAATTGAGTACGATGCACTTGATGGAAATCCTGTTCAACTTATTTTTTTACTTGTTGGAAAAGACAATTTAATCAGTACTCACATAAAATTATTAAGCCGGATATCGCGCTTGATGAATAAAGATGATTTCAGACATCGATTGACAGAAGCTGACAGTGCTGATGAAATTATAAAACTTTTTAATGAAGAAGAGGAACACTTTTTAGAGTTGTAATCCTGTTATCCTAAACCATCAACCCGAGCGGAGTCGAGGGAGGAATGGCGACAATACTTAATTTTTTTTTATTCATCACACTTCGACAAGCTCAGTGTGACAACATCTCAAAAACTATTTATGATCAAAGCAATAACAGGAACTAAAGATATTTTACCATCAGATGTTTCAAGATGGCAGTATCTGGAAAAATTACTTCGGGAAACATTTCAATTATTTAACTATAAAGAAATCCGTACTCCCATTTTTGAAGAGACTGGATTATTTGCCAGGAGCATTGGTGAAGAAACTGATATAGTTAGCAAAGAGATGTACACTTTTAAAGACAGAAGTGAAACAAGTATAACGCTTCGTCCGGAAAATACTGCAGGAGTTGTCCGGTCTTTTATTGAACAATCACTCGGTGCACAGCAATCCTTGAATAAACTCTACTATATTGGATCGATGTTCAGACAGGAAAGACCCCAGGCAGGAAGATTGAGACAATTTCATCAGTTTGGTGCAGAAGCATTGGGAAGTACTTCTCCTTTGCTTGATGCAGAAATGATTCAGATCGCTTTTCATATCCTAAAAAACCTTGGATTAAAAAATTTAGTTGTAAAGATTAATTCATTGGGTATTCCTGAGGTAAGAGAAAATTATAAAAATGTGCTGCGTGATTTTTTAATGGATAAAAAGGATAAGCTATCCGAGGAAAGCAGAAAAAGATTTGAAACAAATATCTTAAGAATATTTGACAGCAAGATTGAAGTCGATCAAACGATAATGAAAGATGCCCCTTTGCTGATTGATTATCTTGATACGCAAAGTAAAAGTGATTTTGACGTTGTTGAAAATTATCTAACCAGAGTTTCTATTCCATTTGAGGTTGACCCAACACTTGTGCGTGGCTTAGATTACTATACAAAAACAACTTTTGAAATTGTAAGCGGTAGTGTTGGCTCACAAAGTGCATTGTGCGGCGGCGGAAGATATGATTTGCTTGTTGAGGAACTTGGAGGAAAGGCTACTCCAGGAGTTGGCTTTGCTGCGGGAATGGAAAGAATCCTTCTTGCTTGTGAAAATGAAAAATCATTGAATCTGCCTGCAGATTTAATTGATGTTTACTTGATTAGAGTAGATTCAAACTCTGAAGAGCAACTTGATGTTAATCTTAAGCTTGATTTAGAAGTTGCAAATTTAGCTTCGATGTTCCGTAGAGAAAATTTAATTTGTGAATACGACTATCTAAACAGAAGTGTTAAAGCCCAAATGCGCGAAGCCAATAAATACAATGCAAAGTTTGTTGTGTTTGTCGGCGGCGATGAATTCAAGAATGGCGAATTGAATGTAAAAAATCTTGCTAACGGCGACCAGCAATTAATTAAAATAGAAGATTTTGAAAAACTAAAATCCCTACTTAAAAATTAATGGCACTTAAAAAACCAAAAGACGTTCCAAAAATTCCTAAAGCCCGGGAAAAGAATATAGACAAACTTAAAAAATCCACTCCTGCCAAAAAGAAATCTGAAATTGAATTTAACTGCAGAATCTATTTTCATAAAGACGGAACAAACGGAAAGCAGAAATACAGATTTGAAGTTGAGACTTTAAAAATTTTTTCATTCCTTAATTACAAAATTACCGCACAAGCACGAAAAGAGAAAAAAACAATTGATATAAGTTTACTCGGCTTAACTGCTCTTAACGATTATATGGCAAAAGTACAGCCTGCAAATGTTGAAATTGATTTTGAGGATCTGTTTGGTGAGTTTACGGTTAACATAATCAAACAGGATGGAAGCATTAACAGCGCAATTGTAAATTTTAATATCTACAAAAAAGAAATTGAACTAATAAAAGAATTCTTACCTGAGAAAAAGAACAACAGTAAATTCTGCACTTTCGAAATTGATAAAGATAAATTCACTTACTCTAAGGAATACAGCAAGTGAGTTTAATAATTGGGAGGAAACCAGTACTAGAAGCACTTAATTCTGATGAAGAAGTTTCGCAGGTTTTTATTTTGTTCGGGCAGGAAGGCGGAATTATTGATGCTATACGAGTTGCCGCGAAGAAAAAGGGAATAAAAGTAAACCAGGTTCCGTTTGAAAAATTCAGACAGATAACACAAAGTAAAATTGCTCAGGGTGTTGCTGCATCCAAATCCGAACAAAAATATTATGATCTTTATGAAATTATTAGTGAATCAAAAAAATCTCAATATCCTCTTCTTTTAATTTTAGATTCAATACAGGACACACACAACGTTGGCGCTATTTTGCGCAGTGCAGATTGCAGCGGCGTTGATGGAATTATCATTACAAAAAATAATTCAGCACCGATAAATGAAACCGTAGTTAAAACATCTGCAGGTGCAAGTGAGCATGTTAAGATTACACTAATAAACAATCTTGCGCAAACAATCGATGAACTAAAGAAAAAGGGATTCTGGATTGTTGGTTCTTCTCTTGAAGGTGCTAAAGATTACACTTCTGTTGATTACAAAATACCATTAGCATTAATAGTGGGCAATGAAGAAAAAGGAATAAGAAAACTTACCGCAGATAAATGCGATCATCTTGTCCGTATACCGATGAAAGGTAAAATCCAATCGCTTAATGTTTCTGTTGCAACAGGTGTATTGCTTTTTGAAATTCTGCGGCAGAGAAGTAATTAATTTCCTTTTCTAAAAATCATTTCCTAAGTTTGAAAAGTTATCATGGAGGATTTATGAAAAAGTTATCTATTTTTCTTTTCGTTATTTGCTTCTTCGCTTCTGCCTACCCGCAGCAATTTAGTAGACTAAATGGATTAGAGGAACCGCAAGGGCAAACCATTCTGCTTTACTCTTTTGGTAATGATATGAATGGATTATACGTTCCTGTATTTAAATATTTTGTTAATACGGGAATCGAAACACAAATAATCGATGCATATTCAATTCAAATTGACACATTTCAATATCATGCCAAATCTGTTAGCGATTATGAATTTTTTCCAAACGATGAAAACAACTTTATCAATGTTGGATTGACAATTGATATTGACGTTCTAGGTTATGCAGCAAGAAATGATACAATCACGTATACTGATTGGGGAATATTCTTTGTTGATATTTCTAAACAACACCCAAATCAAGTTTACATTTCTGATTTTCATAAAGTAATAAAAAGTTTTGATGGCGGATATACCTATCCAGCCGATTCTACCATTGACTTTGAATTTTTATCGGTTGCAGATTTTGATGATAGAGTATTTTTCGGAACAGATAATAATCGTTTGATCAAAACTGAAGATCAGGGAACTACTTTCTCAATAGTGGATACTTCTAATTTACAAACTACTAAACCAGGACTTGCATTTTATTATGATGTAAATCAGTTTCACATTTATAGATTAAACAGATCCAATGGCAAATTCACTTTAAATGTATCAAACAACAAAGGCAATGCTTTTAGCTGGACAAAAACTTATGAAAGCGATACACAATTTTTTATTGCAATAGATTCAACTCAATCTGGTGTAGTTTTTCTTGCTGATGGAAGAAGAATTTATAAATCAACAAATAATGGATATACTTTTTTTGAATACAAATCCCTGCCAAGTAAACTTGTTGGTATTTATAAAAAACCAAACTCAGAAATTCTTTATGCTGCGAGCAAATATCAGTTATATGAGATTAGACCAGATACAACTGTCATAATTAAATCAGTCCCAATTCCTATGCGACTATTAGATTATTATCCTCTTTCAATTGGCAATTATTGGATTTATAAAGTTACCGACTGGTCGTATCCATACTATTCAGAAGATACATTTACCAGAAGAGTTGTATCAAAAGAAATTCTAAGTAATAATAAAGAATATTTTAAGATTGAAGAAAAATATCATAACTCGGCATACACAAATTATCTTTATGAAAGAATTGATTCAGCAAAAGGACTTGTTTATAGGTTTGATAATGAATGCCAAAATCCAGACAGTGAAAAAGTGATTGATGATTTTACTGCAGAAGTTGGAGATAGTTTATTAATTCAAAGATTTACAATGTGTTGGGATTCAATTCTCACATATATCTCAGAAGTGGGTAGTGAGAGCATTTTCAATGAAAATAGAAATTTTAGAACTTATGAATATTCTTGGCTGATGAGTTATACTTATAAATTAGCTCAGGGAATCGGTATCTATAATATTAGAAATGGTTATGATTTTGGGGAATCAAATTTCTTTTTAAATGGTTGTGTAATTGATGATATAGTATACGGAGATACAACTTTAACTGACGTCGATGATGAATTAAATTCTCTTCCAGCACAATATAAGCTCGAACAAAACTACCCAAACCCATTTAATCCAAGTACAAAAATAAGTTGGCAGTTACCAGTTAGTAGTTGGGTAACATTAAAAATATTTGATGCACTTGGACGTGAAGTAGAAACATTAGTAAATGAATATCAGGATGCAGGAGTTCATTCTACATTGTACATTGTAAACCAGCCTGACCGGCAGGCAGGTTCTACATTATCGAGTGGAATTTATTTCTATCAACTTAAAGTTGGTAAGTTTGTTGAGACTAAAAAAATGATGTTTTTAAAATAATTTTTTTACAATCTTTAAATGTTTCTGATGCAACTGGAATATTGTTGTTTGAAATTTTTATACAAAAACAGATTTAATAAGGTAGTTACCAAAGCGCCTCTTCCTTAAATTATTTTGTGAAAAGTAAAAACATAAAAATAAAATATCCTAAGACCTTATATTCTATTTCTGCAATTGTAGTATTGTATCTTTTATTATTAATTCCATTGAAAACAATTCAGGTTATCCCCAAAAGCGATAAGAAACCTTTTATATGGAACAGTGATAGTGTATGGAACAAATTAGAAACAGAATTTATAAATGCAAGAGCTAAGGGATGTGATAAAATAAAAGCACGTGTTGATTCATTATTTATGAATTCAGAAAAAATTCTTGATGAAATTTCTAAGGTTACACTAAATCCTTCTGATGAAAAATTTATGACGCTTGAAAATAATATTTTTAAAACTGCACCACTTATTCCCGCTTGCTCTAAATACTTTTCTAATTATGTAAATTTTTATTCGAAACTAAGAAAAGTCGTAAAAGAACAATCCATAAACTGGAATATGAATTCCAGCGATACCAGAAATACGCTTTATCGTTTGCTTTATGGTAACAGGACTGCAATTGAAGAAATAATGCTACAATTACCACAAGATAAAATTGAATCCTTAATTAATGGTGTTGATGAGCCATCATCAACTTCATCGGCGGATATACTTGGTGTTGAGGTTCATAGTGGAGATATTTTAGTTTCACGAGGCGGGGCACCTACATCAGCGCTAATTGCAAGAGGTAATGACTATCCGGGAAATTTTTCGCATATAGCTCTGGTTCATATCAATGAAAATACTAAAGCTATTTCGATAATTGAATCGCATATAGAAAGAGGAGTCGTAGTTTCCACATTGGATGAATATCTTAAGGACACAAAACTTAGAATAATGGTTTTAAGATTAAGATCAGGTTTAATAAAAGCAGATCCAATGCTTCCACACAAAGCGGCAGAATTTGCACTTAAGGAAGCTAAGCAGAAGCATATTCCTTATGACTTTGAAATGAATTTTAATGAATCTGAAAAAAAATTTTGTTCAGAAGTTGCCTCTTCAGCTTATAAGAAATTTGGAGTAACCTTATGGGATGGATTATCAACCATTTCATCAATAGGAGTAAGAAACTGGCTCGCTGCATTTGGAGTCAAATATTTTGAAACCGAGGAACCTTCTGATTTAGAATATGATCCACAGCTTTCTGTTGTTGCTGAGTGGAGGGATCCAGAGACGTTATATAAAGATCATATGGATAATGCAATTACAGATGCAATGTTAGAACAAGCAGACAGCGGAAAAGTCTTATCATACAATTGGTATTTTTTACCAATTGGAAGAGTAACAAAATTTTACAGTTCAATATTAAATCTTTTTGGTTCAGTTGGACCAGTGCCGGAAGGTATGAGTGCCGAAGCAGCATTAAAAAATGTTGAATATTCGAAAACTCACGAAAAGATAAAACTAAAATTAATGGAACTTGCTAATAATTTTAAAACTGAAATTGGTTATACTCCACCATACTGGGATTTAGTAAATTTAGCAAGACAAGTCCGTGATGAAATAGATAATTAATTAACAACATTCTTTTGGTGCTTTATGAAACTCTTCATCCAATTTTTTCTTTTTATAATTCTTACTATTTCTATCCAGGCACAAAACTTTCCCGATAGCCCAACCGATGGAAAATATTATGAAGTGAATGGTGCAAAAATCTGGGTAGTTAGTTTTGGGAATGGCGAACCAATATTTTTTATTGCCGGTGGACCTGGTGATGCACATCCTTATTTACGAGCATTTGATTCACTTTCGACAACTAACACAATTGTTTACTTTGATGCTTTCGGAAGAGGTAAATCTGATACATCAAAAAATGTAACCGAGTATTCTTTGCAAAGAGATATTGAGGATCTTGAAGGATTACGTAAATCAATGGGGTTTTCGAAAATTAATATTCTTGGGCATTCTTATGGCGGACTTGTGGCTCAAGGATATGCAATTAAATATCCGGAAAATGTTTCTCATTTGATACTTGCTAACACTTTTCACAGCTATTTAATGTGGCAGAAAAACTGCGATAATTCTAATCACGAAATCAAAACTAATTATCCTGAAGTTTGGGAAGAGTTAATGAAGATTAGAGAACAAGGAGCCGTTTCAAGCGATCCGATTCATCAGAAAATTTATGGCAAGGTTCCTTATGGATTTTTATATGCTTACAATCCTGAAAACTTTAAACAAAAAAGTAAACCTTATCCAAATCTTATGAATACAAAATTGTATTATCAAATGGTTGGAAGGGATGGCGATTTTTTAGTTGCCAGCGATATCGGAACTTTTGATTTTCGAAAGGATCTTAAAAATCTAAAAATGCCAATCTTAATTTATGCCGGCAGATATGATCGTGTTGCAGTTCCCTGGATGGAAGTAGAGTACAAAAAATACTGTCCGCAAGCTGAGTTTATTATGTTCGAAAAAAGTGGACACAATCCGCAAGTGGAAGAACCAGCAGCAACAATTAAACTGATTCGTGATTTTTTAAGTAAATAAGTTACCTTACGCAAATCTGTGAAACCTTCGAGGTTTGGTTAAAAATGTAGTTAAAATAATAGAAAAATTATTATTTCAGAAAACCTCGAAGGTTTTTATCAAATGTGCGTAACATAAGTAAATAATTATTATACGGCGCACTTAAATTCATTGTGATTTCCCAATATCGAATTGTTTAAGACATAATTGGTTCTAAAAGAATTAAACCATTAAACAAATCATTGTGTCTAAATATGAAATCTAAAATTTAAACTCATAAAGGGAATTACAATGAAAAATTTAATTGTGTTGTTAAGCTTATCCTTCTTCCTTCTTTCATTGGTTGCTATTGCACAACCAAGATTTACACCCCAGGAAAGACTAAAGATGCTAAAAGAACGTCTTAATCTTACTGAAGAACAATCCAAAAATGTTGAAAAGATTTTAATTAAATCTGATGAGGACATGCAAAAACTACGTTCGACTGATAATCGCGACAGATCACAGTTCAGAGCTCAGATGGATAAGACAAATCAGGAAATAGAAAAAGTATTAGATGAAAAGCAAAAATCAGAGTACAAAAAGATGATGGAAGAGAGAAGACAACGACCGATGATGAATAATTAATCACATTAAACAATTGATAAATGTAAGATCGAAACTGAATTAACTTCTATTTCTTTACGGATAATCAAATGAAAAAGAAATTTTATATTGGCGGTATTATAATAATTATAGCCGCCATTCTCGTTTATTTCCTCTTTCTAAAAAGTGATGCTGTGCAGACGAACAAATTTGTTTTTGCACCCATAACAAAGGGGGATTTGAACACAACCATTACGAGTACAGGCGCATTGCAGGCAGTTTCAACAGTTGATGTTGGTACACAAGTATCGGGTAAAATAGATAAAATATTTGTTGACTTTAATACTAATGTTAAAAGAGGACAAATACTTGCTATACTCGACACAACAAATCTGGCACTTCAGGTAAGCAATGCAATAACAAATTTACAAAAGACACAGGCACAATATGATGTTACGAAAGCGCAGTTCGATAGAGACAAATCTTTACACGAAAAAGGATTTATGTCCGATCTTGATTTCATAATATCAAAATCTAATTATGAAACTGCTGAAGCAAATCTTAAATCAGCTAAAACATCATTAGCTCAGGCAAAAACAAATTTGGGTTACGCATTTATTTATTCTCCTATATACGGGAAAATTTTAAATCGTAATGTTGAAGAAGGACAAACAGTAGCGGCAAGTTTTTCATCACCAATACTTTTTACAATTGCAGAGGATCTATCCAAAATGCAAATTCTGGCTAATGTTGATGAAAGCGATATCGGACAAATAAAAGTAGGGCAGGAAGCAAAGTTTACAGTTCAAGCTTATCCTGATAAAGAGTTTACAGGAAAAGTTGTTCAGATAAGATTGGGCTCATCAGTTATTTCTAATGTGGTTAATTATACTGTTGTTGTTACAGCAAATAATATAGAAAATCTACTTTTACCGGGAATGACTGCAACAATTGATTTTTATGTTGAGCAAAGAACCGATGTTCTTATGATTCCAAATGCAGCATTACGTTTTCAGCCAACCGAGCAAATGCGTACAGAGTATTTGTCAAGAATGCAAAAGGAAAGAGAGAATCTTCCGGATAGTTTAAAGCAAAAATTTCAATCTCCTGGAGGTAATGGTAATTCACAAAATCGTACAGGCGGATTTGGAAGCGGTGCGGGGAATAAATCCAGAGGCACTTTCTGGTATATTGATGATAAAGGAAATCCGGCAATGGGATTTGCGCAGTTGGGATTAAGCGATGGAAAAAATACCGAGATTGTACGTAGCAGATTTTTAAAGGAAGGTACAGAAGTGATAACAGGATTTGAAACCGCTAATGATACTAAAACTCAAAATACAAATATCTTAAATCCGGGCATGAGAAGATTTTAAGGGAGTTAATGTGGCAAAAAATATCATTAAAATGGTTAATCTCACTAAGACTTATAAGATAGGTGAAGTTGAAGTTCATGCTATTAAATCGGTTAATTTATCTATTGATGAAGGTGAATTCGTTGCGATAATGGGTGCATCAGGCTCAGGTAAATCTACACTTATGAATTTAATTGGATGCTTGGATACTCCCACATCAGGAGAATATTATCTTGATGGAGTAAATACAGGCACTCTTTTGAAAAATGATTATGCAAAAATCAGAAATGAAAAAATCGGATTTGTCTTTCAGGGCTTCAATCTTTTATCAAGAACCACGGCATTAGAAAATGCTGAACTTCCGCTTATGTATGACCGATCTCATCGTATAAAAAATCCAAATAAAAAAGCTATTGAAGTTTTGGAAAGAGTTGGATTAGGTGAAAGAATTCATCACGAACCTAATCAGCTTTCCGGCGGGCAGCAGCAGCGGGTTGCAATTGCAAGGGCGCTGGTTAATGAGCCATCGCTAATACTTGCAGATGAACCTACCGGTAATCTCGATAGTAAAATGTCTGTTGAAATTTTTTCTCTTTTCCAAAAGTTAAACAATGAAGGTATAACGATTGTTTTAGTTACTCACGAAAGAGACTTTGCACAGTTTGCAAGCAGAATTATCGAAATAAAAGATGGCGTTACAGTCAGAGATGCAAAAATAAACAACCGGCTTATTGGTGATGATGAATTAAAAAAAATAAATGAAACCGTTAACAACTTTGATTGAAGGTTATAAATGCATCTAAAAAATTTATTAAAAGTGGCTTTAAAGAGCATTCTTAAATCAAGAATGCGAAGTTTGCTGACAGCTCTTGGAATTATAATAGGTGTTGCTGCAGTTGTTGTTATGGTTGCAATCGGAGATGGTGCTCAAATACAAGTTGAGCAGCAGATTTCTTCGCTTGGGTCTAATTTATTAATCATATTCCCGGGATCTGCTTCCACAGGTGGTATAAGAATGGGTGCAGGCAGCAGCAACAGATTTACCATGGATGATGTGAATAAAATAGAAGATGAAGCAACTTTAATTAAAGCTGTTTCGCCAATCGTAAGATCAGGCGGACAGGTGATTGGTGGTGTTGGTAACTGGAGCACACAGATACTGGGTGTTGCTACAAATTATCTTGAAATAAGAGATTGGCAATTAGCTTCAGGTGATTTTTTTACTGATAAAGATATGGTATCAAGAGCTAAAGTTGCTGCACTTGGACAAACTGTTGTAAAGCAGCTTTTCCCAAATGAAGATCCGATCGGACAGCAGATAAGAATTAGAAATGTACCATTTAAAGTAATCGGAGTTTTAACTGCAAAAGGTCAAAGTGCAATGGGTACGGATCAGGATGATATTATCTTTGCACCTGCTACAACGGTTTTGGATCGATTATCCGGCGGAAGATATATTTCATACATACAAGCAAGCGCAATTTCAACAGATCAGATTAATGCTGCACAAGATCAATTGACAAGTATTATGAGAGAAGCTCATCATATTAATCCGGGTGAGGATAATGATTTTACGGTACGAAATCAGGCGGAGATTACAGAAGCTGCAACTGCTACATCAAAAATACTAACGATACTTTTAGCATCTGTTGCAGGTGTGTCGTTAATAGTTGGCGGCATTGGTATAATGAATATTATGCTTGTATCTGTAACAGAAAGAACCCGAGAAATCGGTATTCGTTTATCTGTTGGTGCACGCACATCTGATATTCTGATTCAGTTTTTAACTGAAGCAATTGTATTAAGTCTTACAGGTGGATTGATAGGAGTACTACTTTCGTTTGGAATAATTTACGTCTTAAATAATTACGCAAATATGATAGCAGTAATAAGACCTGAAATAATTTTTGTTTCATTTGCGTTTGCCGGAATCATTGGAATATTCTTTGGTTTTTATCCTGCACGTAAAGCAGCCAATCTAAATCCAATTGATGCTTTGCGTTATGAGTAATATCTAAAAAAGAGAAGAAGGAAAATGAAAACATCTTTTTATTTTATTTTGTTAATCGGTACGGTTATTACTTTTAATCAAACATTCTCCCAAAAAGTTATAACCTTTGATGATGCAATTAAAATTGCACTTAACTCAAATACTAATATTGTTAAAAGCACAAACTCAATTGCATCATTTGAATCGGGTGTAAAAAGTGCATACGGAAATCTTTTGCCCAGCTTAAATATCAACGGTGGATTTGGCTGGCAAAGAGTTAGCGATGATGGCAGCAAAACTCAAATTGATTTTTTTGGAAATCCACAAACTCTTGGTCCTTCACAGATTGATTCCCGAAACTGGTCAGTATCGGGCGGTGGAAACGTTACCCTTTTTAACGGACTTGCAAATATTGCATCAATAAATCAAAGTAAGGCAAATCTTGAATCAGCTAAGTTAAGTCTGGAAAAATTAAAACAGGATGTAGTTCTTCAAACAATAACTTATTATACTCAAATGATTAGCTACCAAAAACTATTACATTTTCAGGATGAAAATTTAAAATATAACGAAGGACTTCTCGATCAGATTAAACAAAAATATGATCTTAAGATGGTTACCATAAGTGATGTATATTCTCAGGAAGCTCAAACAGCCAACTCACGTGTATCATATCTTCAGGCAAAAAATAATTTAGAAACATCAAAAATCAGCTTGCTTAATTATCTTTCTTTGGATGTAAGTCAAAGTTATCAGTTTGATTCTGTTGCAACGGTAAAAAGCGATAGCGTAATAGTAAATAATGATATACAATCCCTTTATGAGTATGCGCTTATTAACCGTAATGATTACAAAAGCATGTTTTATCAACTTGAAAGTGCTGATAATCAACTTACTATTGCGAGAAGCGGAATGTTTCCAACGCTGTCAGCAAATTATGGTTTTTCAACAAGTGCAATTCAGCCATCAGATTTATTTAACCGCAGAGTGTATAGTCTTGGTTTATCTCTTAATATTCCAATCTTTTCAAACTGGAATACTGAGAATGCAATTCAATACGCCAATGTACAGCAAAAAAATAGTAATGAGGATTTAAAAGCATTGGAGTTAAATATCAAAAGTCAGGTTGCAACTGCTAACCTGAAATTGCAAACAGCAAAACAGCAGCAAAATGCTTCGGACATTGCTTTAACAGCATCTAAAGAAAGCTGGATGATAGCAACTGAAAAATATAAGTTGGGTGCAGCAACTTATCTTGATTTGCAGTTAGCTTACAACAATTATTTGCAAGCTCAGTACAACAAAATCAATAATGATTATAATTATTTAACTGCATATTACAGTTTGCTTAATGCAATTGGAAAATATTAATTGAATAAGTGATTTGAGTTATTGTTAGCAACATTATAGGAAATAATATGAAACGCATATATCAACTAATAATTATATTTCTATTCTTTGGAATAGCAGCTAATTCGTTTGCTCAGGATGATTCAGAATCTTTAAAACAACTTACGATTGAGGATCCATCACAATATTTACCGGATTATCTTTCCAATATTTATATCGGTATTCCCCTGGCAGATTTTGAAAGCGTAAAGGATACTCTTTTATTAGATATGAGTCGAAACATTTCTAATATGTGGTTCGGAGCAGCAGAGTAAGTAAATAAAGAGGGAATAGAAGAAATAATATACAAGTTTGACAAAGAAGAAAATGGGGTGAATAAAGAGAGACCATTGTATGAGATTAATATAAAGTTCCTGCAATCCAATTATGAGGATGATTATTTAAAACAAAAGTTTGGTGATGCTGTCAGAATAAATTATAATTCTGAAGATTATAATGGTTAGTCGCTAACAATAAAACTAAGAAAGAAAGAGATCAGTATGGAAGAAATTAAATCCCCTGAACATATCCGGAGAATCGCTGTTTCTTTTCAGAATAGCCGCATATTATTGACAGCATTTGAATTAAAAATTTTCACAATAATCGATAAACACATGATGACCTCCGAAGAGGTGTCAAAAAAAATAAATGCTGATGGCAGGGCAACGGACAGGTTGATGAATGCTCTTTGCGGAATGGATTTGCTTAGAAAAGTAAAAGGAAAATTTTACAATACTGATTTATCTTCAAAATATCTGGTTGAAGGTAAACCGGAATTTATGGGCAATCTTTATCATACTAATCAACTCTGGAAAACGTGGAGTCATCTTACTGATTCAATAATAAAAGGTACATCATTTATTGGTGATCAAAACAAAATTGAAAAAGCAGAATGGGTTGAGCAGTTTATTGCTGCAATGCATTATCGTGGTATTAAACAGGGTGAAATTCTTTCTATGATGATTGAACTTGGGGATGTAAAAAAAATGCTTGATGTTGGTGGAGGTTCTGCGGCATTTTCTATAGAAATAGTTAAAAAGAATCCCGCAATTAAAGCAGTAGTTTTTGATCTGCCTCATGTAATTCCGCTTACAAAAAAGTATGTTGAGCAGGATGGATTACTTGATAATTTTGATTTTATAGAAGGCGATTATCTGAATGATGACTTTAAAGGTGGCTATGATTTAATTCTTTTATCTGCAATCGTTCACATAAATAGTTATCAACAAAATAAAATGCTTGTTAAAAAATGTTCAGATGCACTAAATAAAAATGGAATGCTAATAATAAGTGATTTTATAATGAATGATAACAGGACAGAACCATTTTATGGCGCAGTGTTTTCACTTAACATGCTGGTGGGAACAGTAAACGGCGATACTTATACTGAAACTGAAATAAGGGAATGGTACACATCAGCAGGATTTACTAAAATTGAAAGAAAAAATACTTCTTTTGGCTCTGACCTTATTATTGGCACGAAATAAATTTTAATTTTTAATTTATTCAAACTGAATAAGATAAAACATACAAATCAATTTTTACTCAAATTTTTATTATTTCGCCGAGTATGATATTTCTCTCTGGGAATCAGAACCTCTTTTCTTACTCTTGAAGAGTTCATTTCTACTCTTTTATTTTCCTTTGGAGGTAAATCCATCCGTTCTAAATTTCTTTTTTGTAACTGTACAGATTTACGTTTTAATGAAACTTCGGGTACAGGTCTTCCTAAATCCCTTTCTATCAATTTTCTTTCAGGCGGTCTATTTGCATATTTCCGTCCATCATTCTCATTTCTAACAAGATTTGTAATTCTGTAATCACGAACATTATCTTTAGTAAAATCTGAACGTCTTACAATATGCCAATAATGGCTTTGGTTTCTTTCCCAAGGATTTCCATAAGCTATACCACGCGGACCTAATGGAGCCCATCCGACATATTCACCATAATCTAACCAGACTACATTTGCAGGTGACCACAATCCATCTGAAGGGATCCACACCCAACCATAAATTGGATCATCATACCAGCAGCCATAATGATAAACAATCCAGCCAAATGGTTCATATGAAACCCATGTCCAGTTTGCATCCGCATACAACCAATGACCATTATCAAACGGCATCCAATCATTTACTGTGTAAGGATGCCAAACCCTTCCATATTTATCTATGTTTACCCACTCGCCATAATTATCTAAATCAGAAACATTGTAACCTGCAGTATTCGTTTCATCTATACTACTTTGACTCTGAGAGGTAGAACAACCACCTAAGAAAAACATCAAAGCAAAAGCGGAGAGAAGAAAGCTTGCTCTCACTATAAATTTTAACTTTCTCATTTCGTAACCTGTTGGTTTAGTTAAAGACTAATATTCATTTTTTACTTTAATCTCATTTATCGTATTCTTTACACCGATAATATGTTGAATCTCTTCCTGAATATGATTTTTAGCATAAAGATTATTTGTAGATCCAATAATATCAACCACACCGTTACTTATATTAAATTTTATATTATTCTCCAGAGAAAAATCTTTTCTTAAAAGATCGTTTATAATTTCTTTCAAATTATCATCACTTCTTGCTGCTGCAGGCGACATAACTATTATTTTACTTGTCATATCTGTTACTCCATCCTGCCAGGAAGCTATTGATTGTGCCAATAATTTTTCCCTAAAATAACTGACAGTACCGGATAGATTTACAGCTCCATTATGAACTTCAACCTTAATTTTTTCAGGTTCCAGAATTGCATTATTCCTTTGAAGTTCATTTTCAATGTTTGACTTTATTTCATTATCAGGCATAAGCTCAGCTTTAACTTTAATTTCATCTTTTATTGATGTAACGCCCTGTACCTGAGAAATCAGTTCTTCAATTTTTAGTTTATCGAATAATGTTTCTACATCACCTTTTACGGTTATAATTCCTTTTTGATCTGCAGAAATGTTGAACGGTTCTAAATAATAATTACCAATTGTCTTTTCAATATTTTTTTCTAATTGTTTTCTGGTTATCGGTGCTGCGTTAATGCTTAATGGCAGCATCATAAATATTGAAAATAGGATTGTCCATTTAATAAATCCATTTGTTAACTTTTTCATTTTTTTGCTCCATATAAAAATATTTTTATATAAAATATATTGCCGGTTAATTAATGGAAAATGAAAGTATGATTAAACTTTTTTAATGTGTATTAATTATGAAGAATATCTGTAGAAAATTTTTTTAGCAATCTCTGCTGTAAAAACATATCCCACAATGATAAGACTTAAGTACAAAATAAAAATTGGTGGGAGATAAATGAACTCAAATAGTTTTATTAATGGTGAGATAGGAATAATAAGAGTAAAAATTATAATTGCTATGGATGTAATTAAGAGTGACTTGCCCGGTTTACTTTTGTAGAATGATTTTTTTGTTCTTACCACTAGAACAATAAGGACTGCAGATATAACTGATTCAATAAACCAGCCTGTTCTAAATTGATCAACATTTGCATTTAATATCCAGAGTAAAATACCAAATGTTGCATAATCAAAAAGTGAACTTATAGCACCGAATATCATCATAAACCTGCGAATAAATTTTATATCCCATCTTCTTGGCTTTTCAATCCAGTCTTCATCAACGGAATCTGTTGCAATTGTCATTTCAGGAAAATCAGTTAGAAGATTAGTAAGAAGTATTTGTTTTGGAAGTAATGGTAAAAAAGAAAGAAACAAGGAAGCACCTGCCATACTGAACATATTTCCAAAGTTTGCACTTGTTGCCATAAAAACATATTTGATTGTATTTGCAAAAGTAATTCTGCCTTCTTCTATTCCGCTTAATAAAACATTCAAATCTGTTTCAAGTAAAACTAAATCAGCAGCCTCATTTGCAACATCAACAGCACTCTCAACAGAAATTCCCACATCAGCAGCGTGCAAAGCTGAGGCATCATTAATCCCATCGCCCAAATATCCAACTACATTACCGGCTTTTTTCAAAGCAATAATTATTCTTTCTTTTTGATTTGGTTCAACTTCTGCAAAGATGTTTATATCTCCAGCACTTCGGTACAACGCTTCATCACTTAATTTTCTTATCTGAGATCCGGTAATTGATTTTATATTTGCAACCCCGATTTGACGACTGATATTTTCAGCTACAAGTTTATTATCGCCGGTTATAATTTTAAGCGATACACCCATCTTGTTAAGATTAATTAAAGTGTCACCCACACCCGGTTTAGGAGGATCATAAAGCAAAATAAATCCAAGAAAGATCATATCTTCCTCAGACGATAAATCGATAACTTTTTTATCATTAATATTCTTATAAGCAACCCCTAATACCCTGTAACCTTTTGAACTGCTGCTATAATAGAAATCATTTATTTTGTTTAAACTTTGGGTAATATTTTCAACAGCATTATTATTAACTTCAACTTGCTTACAAACTTCCAGAACATTATCCAGGGCGCCTTTTGTGATGATTATTCCCGTGTTATCTTTCTCAACTAAAACGCTTAATCTTTTTCTTAAAAAATCATAAGGTATTTCATCTAGTTTTTTATACTCCTCATAATTTTTACTTCCATAAGACACGATTGCTTGATCAATTGGATTTGAAAAACCGGTTTGATAATAAGCGTTTAGCTGTGCATATAACATTACTTTTTCATTTTGATTTCCATTTACATCGTCAAATGAATAGATCTTTACTTTACCTTCTGTAAGTGTGCCGGTTTTATCTGAGCAAAGAACGTTCATGCTGCCAAAGTTTTCGATGGAATTAAGCCTTTTAACTATAACTTTTTTCTTAGCCATTCGTTTGGCTCCGTGTGAAAGATTAACACTTATAATAGCAGGCAGCAAAGTTGGAGTAAGTCCAACCGCCAGTGCTAATGAAAAAAGAAAAGAATCAACGATAGGTTTGTGAAGATAAACATTAAATGCAAAGATTATAAAAATCATCACCATAGTTACTTCCATCAACAAGTAACCAAATTTTCTGACACCTTTTTCAAATTCTGTTTCTGAAGGACGTAGTTTTAATCGCTCTGATACTTTTCCAAACTCCGTATTAACCCCTGTAAATATTATGATGGCTTTTCCAGTACCGCTTACAACGTGAGTACCCATAAAAAGCGAATTAGTCCTTTTACTAAGTACAGTATCCTTATCCAAAACAGAACTATTTTTTTCTACCGGAAAAGTTTCACCGGTAAGTGCAGCTTCATCCACAAAAAGATCTTTGGACTCAATAATTAATGCATCACCGGGTACAACCGAGCCAGCCGATAATATTACTACATCTCCGGGAACAATTTCTTCGACATGAATTTCTTTTTTATTTCCGTTACGAATTACGTTACTTTTTATTTGTACAATTTCTAATAATTTCTTAACAGCATTTGAAGCGCCGCGTTCCTGCCAAAATCCCAGCATTCCGCTAATAAAAATAATTGTAAGAATGATGTAAGCGTCAGTGCGATCCCCTAAGAAAAGAGAAAGAATAGCGGCGAATATTAATATTAATATAATTGGACTTTTAAACTGGGAAAGTAGTAGAACGAAAGAATCTGATTTTTTAGGCGGGGCAAGTTTATTTAATCCATATTTCTCAAGTCTGTTTTTTGCTTCAGAATCAGAAATTCCATTTACATTGGAATTAATTTCTTTGTAAACATTTTCTACTGAAATGTTCCAATAGTCAGATAGATTTTCTAATTCCACTGTATTACTTAATTAGTTTAAGACAAACTTAAAAATTTTAATTAAAATCTACTCAAACATTAATGTCTATTCAGTATTTGATTTAACAAAACTGACTATAAAACTAAAACTCATTTGGCTCTCAAATATTGTTTTGGAAAATCTTCTAAATCAACATTTAATTTTTTAGCAGCGTGCAAAGTCCAGTAAGGATCACGTAACATTTCTCTAGCAAGCAAAACCAAATCTGCTTGATCCGTTGCAATAATTTGTTCTGCTTGTTCCGCCATTGTAATTAACCCAACGCCGCCTGTAAGAATTTTAGTTTCTTGTTTTATCCTTTGCGAAAAAGGGATTTGATAGCCGGGTGCTGCAGGAATATTTGCCTTTGCAACATTACCACCGCTTGAACAATCTATCAAATCAACCCCGGCTTCTTTTAACAATTTTGAAAGTTGAATGGATTGTTCAATATCCCATCCGCCTTCGGTCCAATCTGTTGATGAAATTCTTGCGAACAGAGGCATTCCATCTGGTATAACTTTCCTTACTGCTAAGGCAATCTCAATTGCAAAGCGGCATCTGTTTTCTAAACTTCCGCCATAAATATCTTTGCGTTGATTTGATAGAGGCGATAAAAATTCGTGAACCAAGTAACCGTGAGCCATATGCAACTCTATTACTTCAAATCCTGCATCAATGCTTCTTTTAGCTGCCTGAACAAATTGATCAATAACAAGCTTAATATCTTTTTCATCCATTTCTTTTGGATCAGGAAAATTATTGGTAAAAAGAATTGGACTTGGAGCTAAAGTTTGCCAGCCTCCGTTTTCAATTTCAACTTTTCCATTTCCTTTCCATGGTGCAAAAGTGGAAGCTTTTCTTCCCGCATGAGCTAATTGAATTCCGGGTACAGATTTCTGCGATTTAATAAAGGAAGTAATTCTTTTGTAAGCGGATATCTGTTCATCATTCCATATTCCAGCATCATCAGGTGAGATTCGTCCCTCGGGTGAAACCGCTGTTGCTTCAGTGAAGATCAGTCCGGCTCCGCCAACTGCACGGGCACCTAAATGAACAAGATGCCAATCGGTTGGCGCCCCATCTATACTTGAATACTGACACATCGGCGATACAACAACTCTGTTTTTTAATTCAATATTTCTGATTTTCAGCGGGGAGAATAATTTGCTCATAGTATTTAACTTTTTTATTAAGATTTATGAATTATCATTTAATTAAAACAAAATTATGTATTTAATAATTTGATATTATGGTTATTTTTCTGCTGTGTGATGAATGATTGATTGCTATTTATTATCTGATTCTCATCACAATTTTTTTTAAGTTTGAATAGTGAATTGAAATTACTTATTACGGAGTACAAAAATGACCAAAAAAATTAAACCCGCAGTTAGAACTGAAAACATTACTTACGCTGTTAGAGATATTGTTGTTCTTGCAAATCAGATTGCAAAAACAGGAAAAGAAATGTTGTACTTAAATATTGGAGATCCAAATCTTTTTGATTTTGAACCGCCTAAACATCTTGTTGATGCAACCTATAATGCGATGTTAAAAAATCAAAACGGTTATGCTCCATCTTCAGGCATCAAAGAAGCTGTTGATGCAATTGAAAGAGAAGCAGAAAAAAAAGGCATCACAAACGTTCAGGATATTTTTGTAACAACCGGAGCAAGCGAGGCAATTGATATTTGTTTAACAGCACTTGTAAATGATGGGGAAAATGTGCTTACTCCAACTCCGGGTTACCCACTTTACACAGCCATTGCTAGTAAACTACAGATGATGGAAAACCCGTATTATCTTGATGAATCAAATGGATGGCTGCCAGATATTGATGATATAAAATCTAAAATTAATGATAAGACAAAAGCAATTGTACTTATCAATCCAAACAATCCAACGGGTTCACTTTACACAAGAGAAAATTTACAGCAGATTGTTGATTTAGCACTTGAGCATAATCTTGTAATCTTTGCTGATGAAATTTATGACAAGCTTTTGTTTGATGGAAAGAAACACATTTCAATTGCATCATTAAATAAAGATGTTTCCTGTATTACATTTGGCGGATTATCAAAAAATTATATGGTCCCCGGTTTCAGAATAGGTTGGGGAATTGTTAGCGGCAGAAAAGAAGTTCTTTCTGATTTTATTGAAGCAGTAAATAAAATTCTTCGTGCAAGATTATCTGCAAATCATCCTGAACAATATGGAATAAAACCATCGCTCGAAGGGAATCATGATCATCTTACTGAAGCAATGAAAAAACTTACACGCCGTAGAGATTTAACAGTTGAAATGTTAAATGCAATTCCAGGAATTTCGTGTGTAAAACCCGAAGGTGCATTTTATGCATTTCCAAAATTGGAGATGAAGCAACCTGATGCACATTTTGTTGGCGAGTTGATTCGCGAAACCGGAGTTGTAATTGTTCCCGGTAGCGGATTTGGACAGGTTCCCGGCACTCATCATTTTAGAGTCGTATTTTTACCAAACGAACAAATTCTTGAAAAAGCTTACAGAGCAATCGGTGAATTTTTTGTTAAGTATCAGGAAAAATATCCAGATTTGGTGGAAGTGTAAATTTTTTTTGTCATGCCGAACTCGTTTCGGCATCTGCCCAATTTTAGTTGACCCTGAAATAAATTCAGGGTGACAGAATTATTCAATCTTTCTTCTTTTTCTTTTCTTGATTGACTAAACCTCTTTATCTATATTTTGATTAGCAATTCATCTATTCAATAATAAAATGAATTTTAGTCACTAATGAGTAAAAAGTCAGCTCCACAATCAAACGATATAATTTTTTACTCATCACCGAGTGGTAATGTTAGAGTGGAAGTATTTTTCCAGGAAGAAACTTTTTGGCTAAGTCAAAAGAGAATGGCTGTTTTGTTTGGTGTTGATGTTCGGACGGTGAATGAGCATTTACAAAATATATACAAAACCAATGAATTGGTAATGGGTGCAACTATCCGGAATTTCCGGATAGTTCAAACTGAAGGTACCAGGAAGGTTTCACGTGATGTAGATTTCTATAACCTCGATGCTATCATTGCTGTAGGTTACCGTGTAAATAGTTTTCAGGCTACGCAGTTTAGAATATGGGCGACTAAAACTTTAAGAGAGTTTATCATCAAAGGATTTGTTTTAGATGATGAACGCCTGAAGCAGGGCACGCGATTTAGCAAAGATTACTTTGATGAGTTGCTTGAACGAATTCGTGAGATACGTGCAAGTGAAAGACGTTTCTATCTAAAGATTACAGACATATACGAGCAGTGCAGTATTGATTATGAAAAGGAAGCGGAAATAACACGAACATTCTTTAAAACTGTTCAAAACAAATTTCATTGGGCAACCTCGGGCAAAACTGCAGCACAAATTATTTCAGAACGAGCAAACTCGGATAAACCAAATATGGGTTTGCAGACATGGAAAAATTCACCTAGAGGGAAAATATTAAAGTCGGATGTAATAGTTGCAAAAAATTATTTAATCGAAAAAGAAATAAAAGAACTGGAACGAGTTGTAACAATGTACTTAGATTACGCAGAAAATCAGGCTGCAAGACAAATACCGATGAAAATGACTGATTGGATTTCTAAGCTAGATGCTTTCTTGCAGTTCAATGAATATCAAATATTAAAAGATGGTGGAAAAGTAAAACACGAAGTAGCAAAACGATTAGCTGAGAAGGAATATGAAAAGTTTAGAGTGACTCAGGATAAAGTTTTTGAAAGTGATTTTGAAAGAGAAACGAAGAAAATTTCAGATAAGAAAAAGAAAAATTAGTAAGCCACGTATTACACTAATTTACTTCGTGAAGAATTCGTGAAATTAGTGGCAGATTTCTATAAATACTTTTCTTGATTGGCTAAACCTCTTTATCTATATTTGAAACTCATTTAATTCATTATTAATAGACGGAAATTGTGGACAATTGTAAAGTAACGACGCTTTCAAACGGTGTAAAGATTATATCGGAATTCATTCCTTATTTAAAATCATTTTCGCTTGGATTTTGGTTTAATATTGGTGCGCGCGATGAAAATTTACGCAATAATGGAATTTCACATTTCATTGAACATATGCTGTTTAAGGGAACCAAAACACGGTCAGCAAAACAAATTTCTGATGAAATTGAATCTTACGGAGGATACTTAAACGCTTTCACTTCAAAAGAACAAACTTGTTATTACGGCAGAGGTTTGTCTGAAAATTTTAAGAAAACTTTTGTTGTTCTTTCAGATATGATTCAAAATCCTTCATTTAAAGATTCACATATCAAAAAAGAAGCAGGCGTTGTAATTGATGAGCTAAAAGATATCGATGATAACCCGGAAGAACTTATATTTGATAAGTTTGAAGAATCTATTTTTAATGGACACAGTTTAAGTTATCCGATTATCGGAACTGAAAAAAATATCCTTTCTTACAACTCAAATATTCTTCATCAGTTTCATAAAGCAAATTATCGTTTGGATAATTTATTAATTTCTGTTTCAGGAGCAATTCATCATGAAGAAGCAGTAGCACTTGCTGAAAAATATTTTAAAGGCAAACGATCAACATCAAACCAAAAAAGAAAAACCTTTGTTAAACAAATTGTTAGTGAAGTATTTATTGAGAAAGAAATACAACAGGTTCATTCAATCATTGGCAGAACAACTTACGGATTTAATGATCCGAGAAGACACAAATTAAAAGTACTTTCAACTTTACTCGGTGATGGAAGTTCTTCAAGATTGTTTCAGGCAGTTAGAGAAAAACTTGGAATGACTTATCAAATAAATACTTTCTTGAATTCTTATTTAGATGTTTCTGCGTTTGGAGTTTATTATTCTACGAATGATAAGCAAGCAGGAAAAGTAAATGAAATTGTTCATCGTGAATTTAGTAAGTTGAGAAATATTGAAGTAAAACCAAAAGAATTAAAACGTGTTAAAGAGTACATCAAAGGCAACACTCTAATGAGCCTTGAAAGTACAACTAACAGGATGATTCGATTAGCAAATTCACTTTTGCATTATGGAAAGATTGTTCCGATTGAAGATATATTGGTTAAGATTGATTCAGTTACCTCAGAAGATATCCAGAAGTTATCCAAAGAAGTTTTAAATGAATCAACACTCAGTAAAATAATTATTTGTTCAAAAGATAATTCAATAAAAAAAGCAGCTTAAGTTTTAAGTTAAAAATCCAGAGTAGATTATGTCCAAATTTAATATTGATGGAAAAGATATAGAGTTCAAACCAGGTCAAACCATCATTGAAGCCGCCAGAGATAATGGAATTGAAATTCCACATTTCTGCTGGCATCCCAAATTATCTGTTTCAGGTAATTGCAGAATGTGTTTGGTTGAAGTTGAAAAAATGCCGAAGCTTGTAATCGCTTGTTCAACTGTTGCCGCAGAGGGAATGGTTGTACGTATGGATTCTGATAAAGCAATTTCTGCACGCAATGCAGTTATGGAATTTTTCCTTATCAATCATCCGCTTGATTGCCCCATTTGTGATGAGGCAGGCGAGTGTAAACTTCAGGATTATGCTTATCAGCACGGTACAGGAGAAAGCAGATTTGTTGAAGAAAAAGTTCATAAAGATAAACGAGTTGAACTTGGCCCAAATGTTATGTTTGATGGAGAACGGTGTATATCATGCTCGCGCTGTATCCGTTTTTGTGATGAAATTGCAAAAGATCCTGAACTGACTTTTGTAAAGAGAGGCGACAGAGTTACAATTACCACATATCCGGGCGAACAACTTGATAATCCATACTCAATGAATGTTGTAGATATTTGTCCCGTTGGAGCATTAACAAACCGTGATTTCAGATTTAAAGCACGTGTATGGGATATGGCTTACACAAATACCATTTGTAATGGTTGTGCACGCGGATGTAATATTGAAGTTTGGACGAGAAATAATGAAGTTCTTAGATTAGTTCCACGATATAATGAACAAGTTAATAGTTACTGGATGTGCGATCACGGAAGATTGAATACCTTTAAGTTTATAAACGCTGGTGATCGAGTCGATGGTCCGCATATTAGAGTTGATGGCAGCTTGATTAAAGTTGGATGGGATGAAGCCTATGCAAAAGCAGCATCACAATTAAAATCTTTTAGTAAAGATGAAATTGCAATTCTCGGATCAGCCTACGCAACTGTAGAAGATAATTTTATTGCTGCCAGGTTTGCTAAATCAGTTATTGGTACAGGCAATCTGGATTTTGCCCGCCATATTAATCCGGCATTTGGTGATGATATTTTAAAAAATGAAGATGTTACTCCAAATTCAAAAGGAGCTGAATTAGCAGGAGTCCTGCCATCAAAGAGCGGACTTGATTATAATGGAATTATCAAAGCAATACGCGAAGGGAAAATTAAAGCACTGATTATTTTGGAAGATGATATTCTTAATGATTCTCCTGAATTTGAGAGTATATTTTCTAAACTGGATTTATTAATTATTAGTGCATCAAACTTTAATAAAACATCTGCAGTAGCAGATATAGTTTTTCCCGCCGCTACATATGCAGAAAAGAATGGAACATTTGTAAACTTTGCAGGCAGAGTTCAGAGAATCCGACCAGCAGTTGCAACGCTTGATGTTGACAGAGCTTTAGAAGGAATGTCGATGAGCCGTTTAGATAAGTTTGGAACTAAGTACGATCGATGGGCACAAGGTAAACACTTTGATGCGAGATCAAGCTGGAAAATTTTAGTTGGATTAGCTTCAGCTTTAGGTCAAAAATTAAAATATAACATGGCTGAAGAAGTTTTTTATGATATTTCAAATTCGATAGAAGGATTTAAAGGTTTGGATTATGATGTGCTCGGAGAAGCAGGGGCACAATTAAAGTCAGTAAATTCAAAATCTACTGTAAAAATTTAGGCTATAAGGAATTAATAATTAATGGAAGCAATCTGGAATATTTTGTGGTCAATCATAAGTTTTTACAATTTTTTATTGATAAGAATTGTTATCGTACTTGTGTTGATGTTATTAACTGCGGCTTATCTTGTTTACTTTGAAAGAAAAATAAGTGCCTGGGCACAAAACCGGCTAGGACCAAATCGTGTTGGCTGGAAAGGTGCGCTACAGTCATTTGCAGATGTTTTCAAACTTTTATTAAAAGAAGATATCGTACCTGATAATGCAAACAAAACTGTTCATACACTTGCACCAATCATAGCATTATTTGTTGCCTTTACAACTTATGCTGTAATTCCAATTGGACCCGGAATAACAATTGCAGGCTATCAAATACCGATGGTTATTGCAGATGTAAATATCGGGATCTTGTATGTACTTGCTCTTACATCGCTTGGTGTATACGCAATTACATTTGCGGGATGGTCATCAGGAAGTAAATATTCATTACTAGGCGGAATACGATCTTCTGCTCAAATGATATCTTATGAAATTTCGATGGGATTTTCTGTAGGCGGCGTGATACTGCTATCAGAATCATTACGACCAATGGCCATCGTAGAATCGCAGTCAGGATGGATGTGGAATGCAATAGTTCAACCAATTGGATTTATAACTTTTCTTGTTTCATCATTTGCGGAAACCAATCGCTTACCATTTGATTTACCCGAAGCTGAACCTGAACTGGTCGGCGGTTATCACACGGAATACAGCAGTATGAAGTTTGCAGCATTCTTCCTGGCAGAATACGCAAACATGTTAATAGCTAGTACATTGATCGTTACACTTTACCTGGGCGGATGGCAAATTCCTTATATAGAAACTTTAGGTCTTTCATCCGGTTTAGTTGTAGCTTTACAAGTTGCAGGGTTTTTTATAAAAGTTGGAGCATTGTTATTTTTCTTCATCTGGGTTAGATGGAGCATTCCAAGATTCAGATATGATCAATTGATGAATTTAGGCTGGAAGGTAATGTTCCCGTTATCGTTGCTTAATATAATTTGGGTTGCAATTTTAATAATGATCTTTAAATTATAATTTAATATTGTTTACCAGTGAATAAAGAAAGAAAATATTAATAGGAGTTTTGATGTCAGATAATAATATACCTCCGAAAAAGAGGATTAAAGATTTATCGTTTGGTGAGAAAATTTATATTCCTGAAATTGTAAAAGGATTATCACTTACACTTCGAACAATGTTCAAACCAAAATATACGATGGAATATCCCGAAGAAAAATTTATTCCTTCCGGTTCATATCGGGGTAGACCTGTGCTTGTTCAGGAAAATAATGGAGAAGAAAGATGTGTGGCTTGCGGTTTATGCTCAAGAGTATGTCCTGCGTTAGCAATAGAAATTCAGGCGGCTGAGACTGACAGAGAAAAGGAAAGATATCCTGAAAAATTTGAGATCAATATGCTTCGATGTATTTTTTGTGGATTCTGTGAAGAAGTATGCCCGGAAGAAGCGATTGTTATGAGTAAAGACTATGAGTTGGCTTTTTCAAAAAGAGAAGATGCAATTTATGGCAAAGACAAATTATTAACACCCCTTAATCAGTTGCAAGACAAAATTGATTTTTTAAGACAGTACCGATAATTAATTCTAATTATTTTAGTAAGAGATTTTGCAATATTGAATTGGGGTGAATGGCTCACCTCATTATTTTAATAACTAAATCCAAATATTTTTCTGGATTAAAAATGTTATCTAAAACACTAACAAGTGCCACTTATGGAATTGATGCGTACCTGGTTGAAGTTGAAACGCATGTTGAAAAACAAATTCCTGGATTTATAATAGTAGGGTTACCTGATAATGCAGTCAGAGAAAGTCGTGAAAGAGTAATTGCTGCAATAAAAAATTCTGATATAAAATTCCCGCTTAAAAAATTCACCATTAATCTTGCGCCTGCCGATATTAAAAAAGAAGGAAGTTCTTTCGATCTTGCGATAGCTATAGGGATACTTGCGGCAGAAGAATTGGTCTCAAGTAAATTTCTCTCCGACTCAATCTTTCTTGGAGAACTTTCATTGGATGGAACATTACGACACATCAAAGGCGCATTGCCGATTGCTGTTGAAGCAAGGAAGAAAGAAATCAAACGAATTATTCTTCCTAAAGAATCAGCTAATGAGGCTGCAATTGTTGATGGAATTGATGTTTTTGGATTCGAAAGTTTAACTGAAGTTATTGCATTTCTAAACGAAGAAACAAATCCTGAAAAAGTATTTACAGATAAAAATGATTTGTTTTCATCAATTAATTCTTATCATCTAGATTTCTCTGATGTAAAGGGGCAGGAAAATGTTAAACGGGCATTAGAGGTTGCTGCAGCAGGTGCACACAATATTCTGATGATTGGTCCTCCCGGTTCCGGGAAAACGATGCTGGCTAAAAGACTACCATCAATATTGCCTCCATTAACTTTTGATGAGGCCTTAGAAACAACAAAAATTCATTCGATTGCCGGTATACTTCCGAAGCATAAAGCTATAATAACAGAAAGACCATTTAGAAGTCCACACCACACAGTTTCTGATGCAGCACTAGTCGGAGGCGGCTCGTTTCCAAAACCTGGAGAAGTTTCTTTTGCACATTTTGGAGTTTTGTTTTTGGATGAACTTCCGGAGTTCAAAAAAAATGTTTTAGAAGTTTTACGTCAACCACTAGAGGATGCAAGAGTAACTGTAAGTCGCTCAAAATTGTCTTTAGAATTTCCAGCTAATTTTATGCTTGCAGCTGCAATGAACCCCTGTCCATGCGGATTTTATACAGACCCGAATAAGGAGTGCACTTGTGCACCACCGCAAATTCAAAGATACATGGCAAAAATTTCAGGACCTTTGTTAGACAGAATAGATATTCATATTGAAGTGCCTGCTGTTAAATACAAAGAACTTTCGTCAAAAACATCCGGAGAGAAATCCGAAGAAATTAGAAATCGTGTATTAGCTGCCCGTAATGTTCAATTACAAAGGTTCAAGGAGCATAAAAATGTTTTTAACAATGGAGATATGGGTGCTAAAGAAGTAAGAACATTTTGCAAATTAGACGAGCAGGGTGAAGAATTATTAAAAATGGCTATGACTAAGTTAGGTCTTTCTGCAAGGGCCTATGATAGAATTTTAAAAGTCAGTAGAACTATTGCTGATTTGGAAAACGCATCAAACATACTGTCGCAGCACATCAGTGAAGCTATTCAATATCGAAGTCTTGATAGAGAATTGTGGAAACATTAAAGTAAAAGCAAAGCTAAGCTTTAGTAATAAAACAGTATATCTACTTAAAGTTGTAGAGCATGATTTTCTATTATTATTAAACTGTTGATATCAATTGAAGGTAAAATTCAGTTCAATCTTCGATTTAATAATTAACCACTTCAAATCTTATTTTTCGTAAAATTAAAAAGATAGGAGTACAGAGGAGAAAGAATACATTTGATAAAAATTGTTTTTTGTTTTTGTAATACATGATTTATTAGAGATCAATTATAAATTAAATCTTAGTTGTACTTGACCTAAAATCAAATTGCAGAAGCAATCTCAATCAATTCTTCATGACTTATTCCTTAATTGATAATTGTTAACTATTTAGTTTGATTTAAGAGTAGTTATTATTTACTTGACAAATAATTCTTGAATCTGCCGTTTACTCTAGATCATTTTATGAGAAATATTATAAGATCAAATTTCAGTAAGGCATTATTATTTCCAGGTGAAATAGCAATCGGTAATAATTACCAAATTTCCGAATACACAAATAGTTGAATGTACTTAAGCGGGACAACTTATTTGCATTTTTGATTGAATAAAAATATATTTGTCGCTCGCTTTTATTTTAGCATTATTCTGGGCGGACGCCGGAGTTGGAGAGCCGGGGCGGACTGTAAATCCGTTGGCATGCGCCTTTGGGGGTTCGAATCCCTCGCCGCCCACAAACAGTTTTTAAATAAGTTTCTTTTAGAAACTTTTTTGCTCTAAAGGCTTTATTATAAAAATGCGGGAGTAACTCAGTTGGCTAGAGTCACAGCCTTCCAAGCTGTTGGTCGCGGGTTCGAATCCCGTCTCCCGCTCTTAGATGACGAAGAAAATATTATAGTTAAGTTCTAAATGTTATTTGTTATCACACTCCGCTGACGTAGCTCAGTTGGTAGAGCACATCCTTGGTAAGGATGAGGTCACCGGTTCAATCCCGGTCGTCAGCTCAATAGAAAAGGTTTGAATAGTTTTAAGGAAAAGAAATGGCAAAAAGCAATATAAGACAAATCATAGTTTTGGAAAGCACAGCTGGTACAGGTTACAGATATTCTACCACAAAGAATAAAAGAACTCATCCAGCACGCGTTGAGTATAAAAAATATGATCCCGTTGCTAGAAAACACGTAATATTTAAAGAAACCAAATAATTAATACGTCAGTGGCTCAATTGGTAGAGCAGCGGTCTCCAAAACCGCAGGTTGGGGGTTCGAGTCCCTCCTGACGTGCTGAAATTTGAAAGGTTAATATGAAGGATAAAATAATTGGATTCTTTCAAGATGTTCTCAAAGAAATGAAAAAAGTTACTTGGCCAACAAAGGAAGAATTACTTGAATCAACAAAGATTGTTATTGTGGTTTGTATTGTGTTAGCAGTATTTACTTATGTTATTGATATGATTATTAATCAAGCTTTCAAAGGGATATTTTAGGTGCAGAATTAAATGGAAAACCGATGGTATGTAGTTAGAACTTTCTCCGGTCATGAAAATAAAGTAAAAACTTTACTTGAAGCAGGACTGGTAGATCACGAAAATCTAAGAGCTAAAATTGTTGAAATTTTGGTCCCGATGGAAAAAGTGTTTGAGGTTAAAGATGGAAAGAAAAAAAGCAAAACTAAAAATTTCTTTCCAGGGTATATTTTAGTTAATGCTGATCTCGATAATCAGGTTAAGGACTTTATTTTAAGTACTCAATCTGTTATGGGATTTTTAGGCACTGGTAATAATCCAAACCCGCTTCAACCTGAGGAAGTAAGAAGAATTGTTGGGCGACTTTCACAGGATAGTAACACCGAAAGAATGGAAACCATTTTTAGAAGCGGCGATCTTGTTAAAATTATTGATGGTCCATTCAATAACTTCTCCGGGATGATTGAAGAAGTAAACGAAGAAAAAATGAAAATTAAAGTAATGGTTTCGATATTTGGACGAAAAACTCCTGTCGAAATTGATTTTGTTCAAGCTGAGATAGAAAAATAATTTTTAGATATTAATAGGTTGTAAAAATGGCTAAAAAAATTGATTCATACATAAAATTACAAATTCCTGCAGGTAAAGCTAACCCATCACCACCAGTTGGACCGGCACTCGGCCAAAAAGGCGTTAATATAATGGAGTTTTGTAAGCAGTTTAATGCAAGAACGCAGGATAAAGATGGTTTAATTATTCCTGTAGTAATTACGGTATTTAGTGACAAATCTTTCACTTTTATAACAAAAACTCCTCCAGCTTCAGTTCTTTTAAAAAGAGCAGCTAAACTTGATAAAGGATCTGCTGAATCTCACAGAACAAAAGTTGGAAAAGTTTCGCAAAAACAAGTTAAAGAAATTGCAGAAGTTAAAATGCCCGATTTAAATGCTTTTGATATTGATCATGCAATGAGTATGATAGCAGGTACAGCAAGAAGCATGGGGATAACTGTAGACGAATAAATCAGATTTTAAAGATAGTTTTAAAACTTATTGGTGATAAAAGATGCAAACAACTAAAAGAAATAAAGAAATAGTAAAAGCTGTTAATTTAGAAAAAGAATATACTTTATCTGAAGCAATTGCGTTATTGAAAGATCAATCAAAAGTAAAATTTGTTGAATCTTTGGATTGTGCTATACGATTAGGAGTTGATCCCAGACATGCAGATCAAATGGTACGAGGTACGGTTTCTTTACCACACGGTACAGGTAAAACTGTTAAAGTACTAGTAATTGCCAAAGGAGCTAAAATCCAGGAAGCATTGGATGCAGGTGCCGATCATGCGGGATTTGAAGATTATCTTGAAAAAATTAAAGGCGGCTGGGCTGATGTTGATGTTATCGTGGCAACACCAGATTCAATGTCTGAACTTGGAAAACTTGGTAAAGTTTTAGGCCCCAAAGGACTTATGCCTAATCCTAAAAGTGGAACTGTAACTATGGATGTTGCTAAAGCTGTTAAAGAAGTTAAAGGCGGCAAAATAGAATTCAGAGTTGAAAAAACAGGAATAGTTCATACATCTTTAGGCAAATTAAATTTTGAAACTGATAAACTTGTCGATAATACCAAAGCATTTCTTAACACAATTATAAAGATGAGACCATCATCTGCTAAAGGGCAATATGTTAAGAGTTTGTTTTTGTCAAGTACGATGGGTCCGGGACTTAAAATTTCAAGAGATGATTTAAGTCTAAATATTTAAAGATTTTACGCACTCATAATAAATAATAGCTTCTAACCGACCCGAAATAATAAATTGTGATACGGGAGAAAAATGAATAAGAACGAAAAAGCAGAGTTAATCGCCGAAGCTAAAGAATTGATCGAAAATGCATCAGCGCTATATCTGACTGATTACTCAAAGATTAATGTTGCAGACATTAGTGAAATAAGAAATCAGTTTAGAAAAGAAGGAGTTAAGTACAAAGTATTTAAAAATACTTTGTTCAAACGCGCTCTTGTGGAGTCAGGTAAATTCGAAAAGCTGGCAAATCATCTTGAAGGTATGACTGGATATGCATTCGCTTCAACAAATCCTGTTGCACCGGCAAAGATAATTAAGAAGTACAATGATACTTCTCAAAAGTTAAATCTAAAAGCATGTTACATCGAAACAGAATATTATGATGGAAGCAAGCTGGCAGAATTGGCAGAGTTACCTACAAAGAATGAACTGATTGCTGGAATTTTAGGAAGTCTAAATTCACCGGCTTCAGGTATCGTTGGATCTATTGCTGCTGTTATAAGAGACTTGGTAAGTGTAATTGATGAAGTCTCAAAAAAGAAAGCAGCTTAACTAAATTAGAAATTAAACTCAGGAGAAATGAAAATGTCAGAAAAAGTTGCACAAGCACTTGAACTTATTAAAGGAATGTCTCTTCTCGAAGCTTCAGATTTAAAGAAAGCACTTGAAGAAGAATTTGGTGTTACAGCCGCTGCACCTGTTATGATGGCTGGACCAGCAGCAGGCGGCGCTTCTGCTGCACCTGTTGAAGAACAAACAGAGTTTGATGTTATTCTTCAAACAACCGGTGATAAGAAAATTAATGTTATTAAAGTTGTTAGAGCTCACACAGGTTTAGGTTTAAAAGAAGCTAAAGATCTCGTTGATGGTGCACCAAAAACTGTTAAGGAAGCAGCATCAAAAGATGAAGCCGAAAAAATCAAAAAAGAACTTGAAGAAGCCGGCGCAACTGTAACATTGAAGTAACATTAAAAAGTTAATTTATTTGATCTTTTTTAAGTGATAAGACGGGAATTTCCGTCTTATCGCTTTTGTTTTATATAGATAACGTTGTTTAGGATGCTCATATTTAAGCATTTGATAATTTTTAGGAGGTTCTCAATTGGATAATAATCGTATTTCCTTTGGCCGTATTCCATCAGTCATTGATATACCCGATCTTTTAGGAATTCAAACTGAAACATTTGAAGATTTTGTTCAGCTTGAAACCCATGCACTTAAAAGAGAAAACAAAGGGTTGCAACAAGTATTTTTAACAAACTTCCCAATCTTTGATAATAAAGAAAATTATAGACTCGATTTTTTAGAGTATTATGTAGAAAAGCCAAGGTTTTCGGTTGAAGAATGTCTGGAAAGAGGCCTCACTTTCGCAGCTCCGCTTAAAGCAAAGCTCAGACTCTCAACTAAAGATCCTGAAACAGAAGAATTTATAAACACTGTTGAGCAGGAAGTTTATCTTGGTAATCTCCCGTTTATGACTGAGAAGGGAACTTTTGTAATTAATGGAGCAGAACGAGTTGTTGTTTCTCAATTACATAGATCACCGGGTGTTGCTTTTGCTCAGACAGTACATCCAAATGGTACCCCAATCTATTCGGCAAGAATCATCCCTCTTAGAGGATCCTGGGTGGAATTTGCGACCGATATAAACTACGTGATGTATGTTTATATTGATCGTAGAAAGAAATTTCCTGCAACAACTTTACTGCGTGCTCTAGGTTTTCAATCTGATGAAGAGATATTAAAGCTTTTCGGTTTAGTTGAAAATGTATCTGTTAAAAAGGCAAAGTTAGAAAATTATTTAGGCAGAATGATTGCCAGTGATATTTTTGATATGTCTACTGGTGAAATTTTCTTAACCCGTGATTCAATATTATCAGAAGAAGATCTTGAAAGAATAAATGATGCAGAAGTTGATGTTTTAAAATTTATCAAATCTGATTCATCAAACGAACAAAATTTAATTGTTAATACTTTAAGAAAAGATACTTCGCATACTCGTGAAGAAGCTTTGTATGCAATTTACAGACAATTAAGATCCGGTGAAGCACCTGATTTAACAACCGCTGAAACACTTATCGAAAAACTTTTCTTTAACGATAAAAGATATGATTTGGGTGATGTCGGCAGACATAGAATGAATCATAAACTGGAATTAAATATTCCTGAAACTACAACTGTTTTAACTGTAGAAGATATAATATCGATTATGAAATATATAATCGATCTTAAAGAAGGTGCGGTATCAGTTGATGATATAGATCATCTTGGCAACAGAAGAATTAGAACTGTTGGTGAGCAGCTTGGGCAGCAGTTTAATGTTGGTATGGCTCGTATGGCTAGAACCATCAAAGAACGAATGAACATGCGCGACACTGAAAACTTTACTCCCCAGGATTTGGTAAATGCCAGAACAATAAGCAGCGTAATAAATGCATTCTTTGGCACCAATCAGCTGTCTCAATTTATGGATCAGACTAATCCGTTGGCAGAAATGACTCACAAGAGAAGAATGTCAGCATTAGGACCAGGCGGTTTAACAAGAGAGAGAGCCGGTTTTGAAGTGAGAGACGTTCATTATACACATTATGGTCGCTTATGCCCGATTGAAACACCTGAAGGACCGAACATCGGACTTATTTCGTCACTTACTATTTATGCAAGAGTTAACCGTTACGGATTTTTAGAATCACCATATAGAAAAGTTGTAAAAGGGAAAGTGACAGAAGAAGTTGAATATTTGACAGCCGAGCACGAAGATGCTTTTACAATTGCGCAAGCAAATGCACCTATTAGCGATTCAGGAAGATTTTTAAATGACAGAGTTAAATCCAGATTAAAAGGTGAATTTCCAATTGTTCATCCGGAAGATTTACAGTATATGGATGTTGCTCCTGCTCAAATAGTAAGTGCAGCAGCAGCGTTAATTCCATTTTTAGAGCACGACGATGCAAACAGAGCTTTGATGGGATCAAACATGCAGCGTCAGTCAGTTCCCTTGTTAAAACCTGAAGCTCCAATTGTTGGAACAGGTATGGAAGAAAAAATTGCTCATGACTCAAGAGCTCTTTTGTTAGCTGAAGATAATGGTGTTGTAGAATACGTTGATGCAAATAAAATAATAGTAAAATACGATATCAATCCAAATAGTTTTGAAGCACTTACAAGCTTTAATGAAATTAGAGAAGTAACATACACTCTTACAAAATTCCACGGTACAAACCAGGAAACTTGTATTAACCAGATTCCAATTGTAAAAGAGGGTCAAAAGCTTAAGAAGGGTGATGTACTTGCAGATGGTGCAGCAACTGATGGCGGTGAATTGGCTTTAGGTAGAAATGTACTTGTTGCTTTTATGCCATGGAGAGGTTACAATTTTGAAGATGCTATCATTATCAGTGAAAGAGTTGTAAGTGAAGATGTATATACGTCAATTCATATTGAGGAGTTTGAGTTACAGGTAAGAGAAACCAAACGCGGTGAAGAGGAATTGACCCGCGAAATTCCAAACGTAAGTGAAGAGGCTGTTAAAAATCTTGATGAAGATGGAATAATTAGAGAAGGTGCTGAAGTAAAAGAAGGCGATATTCTTATTGGAAAAATTACTCCGAAAGGAGAGACTGATCCGACACCTGAAGAAAAATTATTACGCGCAATCTTTGGAGATAAAGCAGGTGATGTAAAAGATGCATCATTAAAAGCACCTCCCGGATTGAAAGGAACCGTAATCAAAACAAGACTATTCAGTCGTAAGAAAAGAGATAACGACTCCAAGAAGCAGGAAAAAATTGCTTTTGATAAACTTGATGTTGAATATAAAGGAAAACTTCAAGCTCACTATCAAAAACTGGTTGAGAAACTTACGAAGATCACAAAAGATCAATCCACAACTGGTATTAGAGATCTTGATGGAAGCGTTGTATTAAGAAGCGGATCAACTATTAAAGATGAAACATTTTCAGGGATGGAGGACGTTACCAAACTTGATTACACACTTGATTGGTTTGAAACGAAGAAAACAAATAATCTTATAAGTTCATTATTTAAAAATTACTTTACTCTTAAAACCGATATCGAAGAGGATTTTAAAAGAGAAAGAATTAAAATTCAAAGCGGCGATGAATTGCCTCCTGGAATTGTACAACTTGCAAAAGTTTATGTTGCAAAAAAACGTAAACTTTCTGTCGGTGATAAAATGGCGGGTCGTCATGGTAACAAAGGTGTAGTTGCAAAAATTGTTCCTGCAGCTGATATGCCATATTTACCGGACGGAACTCCTGTTGATATAATACTTAATCCACTTGGCGTTCCTTCCCGTATGAACCTTGGTCAGTTGTATGAAACTGCTTTGGGGTGGGTTGGCAAAAAACTGGGAGTAAGATTTGCAACGCCGATTTTTGATGGAGCTAAAGTAGAAGATGTAGATGAATGGCTGGTAAAAGCCGGATTAGAAACCGGAAGTAAAACAGATTTATATGATGGCAGAACAGGTGAAAAATTACATCAGAAAGTTACTTGCGGATATATTTATATGTTAAAGCTTAGCCATCTGGTTGATGATAAGATTCATGCCCGATCAATAGGACCATACTCACTTATTACGCAGCAGCCACTTGGCGGTAAAGCACAATTTGGTGGTCAGAGATTTGGAGAAATGGAAGTTTGGGCACTTGAAGGTTACGGTGCTTCACACATCCTGCAGGAAATCTTAACTATAAAGAGCGATGATGTTGCCGGTAGAGCAAAAGTATATGAAGCAATAGTTAAGGGTGAAAACTTACAGGAACCAAATATTCCTGAATCGTTTAACGTTCTTATTAAAGAACTCCAGGGCTTAGGTCTGGATATAAAAATAAGTTAAACGTTAAACATTCTTTCACTTAGAAATTAGGAGATATAAAAATGGCTTTTAGAGTTCAAGAAAATGCAATGAGAGATATTAATAGTATCACCATCGGCTTAGCAAGTCCTGATGATATTTTGTCAAGATCATATGGTGAAGTTACTAAACCTGAAACAATAAATTACAGATCATTCCGACCCGAAAAAGACGGATTGTTCTGTGAAAAAATATTTGGACCTACCCGTGATTGGGAATGCTTTTGTGGTAAATACAAAAGGATAAGATATAAAGGTATTATTTGCGATCGCTGTGGTGTTGAAGTTACACAAAAAAGTGTAAGGCGCGAACGAATGGGTCACATTGGTTTGGCTGTTCCTGTCGTTCACATCTGGTTCTTTAGAACACAACCATCAAAAATAGGTAACATAATTGGTGTAAGTTTAAAAGAACTTGAAAAAATTATTTATTATGAATCTTATGTTGTTTTAAATCCAGGTATAACAGGATTAAGCAGATTAGATCTGATTTCAGAGGATCAATACTTTGAGGTAATGAATTCACTGCCCGATGGAAATGAAAAATTAGATAATGATGACCCGAAAAAATTTGTTGCCAAAATTGGTGGTGATGCAGTAAAAGAAATTCTTAAAAGAACTAATGTTGAAGAACTATCAAAAGAATTAAGAGAATTAGTAAAGGTTGAAACTTCACAACAGAAAAAAGCTGATTATTTAAAACGACTTCGCGTTCTTGAAGCGTTTAAAGAAGAAGAAGGAAAAGTTCCCAACAGACCGGAATGGATGGTCTTAAATTACATTCCCGTCATTCCACCAGAACTTCGTCCACTTGTTCCACTTGAAGGCGGAAGATTTGCAACCAGCGATCTTAACGATTTATATCGTCGTGTTATAATTCGTAATAATAGATTAAAAAGATTAATAGACATTAAAGCACCGGAAGTTATTCTGCGTAACGAAAAAAGAATGCTTCAGGAAGCTGTTGATGCGTTGTTTGATAATTCAAGACGTGGCAGCGCAGTAAGAAGTGATAACAATCGTCCTTTAAAATCTTTAAGCGATATGCTTAAAGGAAAACAGGGAAGATTCCGTCAAAATCTTTTAGGAAAAAGAGTCGATTATTCAGGTCGTTCAGTAATCGTTGTTGGACCGGAACTGAAGTTACATCAATGCGGACTCCCAAAAGATATGGCAGTAGAACTTTTTAAACCTTTTTTAATTAGAAAATTAATTGAGAGAGGGCACAACAAAACAGTTAAAAGTGCAAGAAAAGTTGTTGATAGAAAAGATCCGATTATTTGGGATATACTTGCTAAAATCATTGAAGCACATCCAATTTTATTAAACAGAGCTCCAACGCTGCATAGACTCGGTATCCAGGCTTTTCAACCAACATTAATTGATGAGAGAGCCATCAGATTACATCCAATGGTTTGTACTGCATTCAATGCTGACTTTGATGGAGATCAGATGGCTGTGCACGTTCCGCTTTCTTACGAAGCACAACTTGAAGCAGCCTTATTAATGCTAAGCAGTCACAATATTCTTTCACCTCAAAACGGTAGTCCAATTGTTGTACCCACACAGGACATTGTACTTGGCTGTTATTATCTGACCAAATATAAAGAAGGTGATAAGGGTGAAGGAATGATGTTCTCTTCTCCTGACGAACTGATAATTGCTTACGATAACAGAGTTGTTGGATTACATGCAAAGATAAAAGTTAGAATTGATGGCGAAATGATTGAGACAACAACTGGAAGAGTAATCTTTAATCAGATTGTTCCAAAAGAAATGGGATATATCAATCAGTTGTTAATTAAAAAAGCATTTGGCGGAATCATTGGTAAAATGTTCATGCAGCTTGGCAACAAAGTTACAGCAAAGTTTCTTGATGATTTGAAAGATTTAGGATTCAGATATTCTACTGCTGGCGGTCTTTCAGTTAGTTTCGGTGATATGATTATTCCTGAAGAAAAAGAAGCGTTAATTACCAAAGCAAATAAAAAAGTTGAAGGCATCCTTAATGAGCATGAAATGGGTGTTATCACTGATGCTGAAAGATATAACAAAATAATAGATGTTTGGACGCATACGACAAATGATGTTGCCCGTGCATTAATGGAAAAAATAAAACAACACAATAAAGGTTTTAACTCTTTACACATGATGGTTGATTCAGGTGCAAGAGGATCACAAGAGCAGGTAAGACAGTTAGCTGGTATGCGTGGATTGATGATGAAGCCTCAGAAAACACTCTCTGGTCAGGCTGGTGAAATTATTGAAAATCCTATCGTGGCCAATTTTAAAGAAGGATTATCTGTACTTGAATATTTCATATCCACACATGGTGCAAGAAAAGGATTGGCAGACACAGCATTAAAAACTGCTGATGCTGGATATCTTACAAGAAGACTAGTTGATGTTGCTCAGGATGTTATTATTTCTGAAGTGGATTGCGGAACCATTCTTGGAATTGAGGTTAAAGCTCTTAAAGATGTTGAGGAAGAAAGAGAACCATTAGCAGAACGCATAACAGGTCGATTTGCACAAGAAGATGTTTATGATCCGCGAACAGATGAAGTTATTATTGAAGCCGGAAGTATTATTTCAGAAGAAATTGCTGAAAAAATTGCTGATGCAAGTATTGATTCCGTATATATCAGAACAGTTCTAACGTGTGAATCAAAACGCGGTGTGTGTTTAAAATGTTATGGAAGAAATTTAACAACCGGAAAACCAGTCGAAATTGGTGAAGCTGTTGGAATTATCGCGGCTCAATCTATTGGTGAGCCTGGTACACAACTTACGCTTCGTACTTTCCACCTTGGTGGTACTTCATCAAGAATTGCATCTCAATCTCAAGTAGAATCAAACATAGATGGAATTGTTAAGTTTGAAAAAATAAATGCTGTTGAAAAAACTGAACGAGATCCATTTGGTGGACCTGATATTAAGGTCAGTGTAGTTACTGGACGCAGAGGTTTGATAGAAATTTACGATGAGAACAATAGACAACTAAAAAAATACGATGTGCCTTACGGTGCAGAACTGTTAGTTAAAGATGGTCAGAAAATTAAAAAGCGTCAACCATTATACAATCATGATCCTTATAATGCTGTTATTCTTTCGGATATTCAGGGTCGAGTAAAATTTGTTGATCTTATAGATGGACTGACTTTACAACAAGTTACTGATGATCAAACAGGACACGTACAAAAAGTGGTACTGGAATCAAAAGACAAAAACATTACACCAAGTATTTTAATTGAAAACGAGAATGGTGAAAAGAAATCTTTTAACCTTCCTATCAGAGCCTATTTATCTGTGGAAGATGGAGAAAACATTTTAGCTGGAACTATCTTAGCAAAGATTTCAAAACAGACTACAAAGAGCAGAGATATTACGGGTGGTCTTCCCAGAGTTACAGAACTATTCGAAGCAAGAAGTCCACACGAATCTGCAATAGTTTCTGAGATAGAGGGTTTTGTAAAATTTGGTACACGTAAAAAAGGTTCTAGAGAGATACTTGTAAGTGCTCCTGATGGTTCTGATGAAAAGAAATATAATGTGCCATTACAAAAACATACTTTAGTGCAGGAGGGTGATGAGATTCCAGCGGGTGAAAAAATAACTGATGGACCAATTAATCCTCACGATATTCTGGCAATTAAGGGAACGAGTGCAGTACAGGAATATCTTGTTAATGAGATACAGGATGTTTATAGACTTCAGGGTGTTAAGATTAATGATAAGCATATTGAAGTTATTGTACGCCAGATGTTACAGAAAATTAAAATTGTTTCTCCCGGTGATACAAGATTTCTTGAAGAAGACATTGTTGATCGAATTGAATTTATTGAAGAGAACAACAAGATAAATAGCTTGGTATATATTGAAGATAAAGGTGATTCAAAACTTAAAAATGGACAACTGATTACAAAATCCAAACTAAGAGAAATGAATTCTGAGTTGAAAAAGAAAGAAAAGAAAGAGATTGTTGCTAGAGATGCTGAACCAGCAACTTTTGAACACATACTTCTTGGTATAACTCAGGCAGCCTTATCTACAGAAAGCTTTATATCAGCTGCATCATTCCAAGAGACGACAAAGGTACTTGCAAATGCAGCAACTGAAGCAAAAGTAGATCACTTACTTGGACTAAAAGAAAATGTTGTAATGGGTCATCTGATTCCTGCAGGTACAGGAATTAAAAAGTATAGAAACATATTATTAGAGGATGAAGAATTAGAGAATTCTGAAGCCAAAGAAGAGGAGAAAGAACTATTATCCAACGATTAATAGTTTTAATCGGTAATAGTTGCCGTTTCTCAAAGTAATTGATAATAAAAACAGTTAAAAATAAAAATAATTTCAGTTTTCTTGACAAAATTTAAACTGGAAACTATATTTGAAATCTGAATTTTTTTGAAGAAGTAATTTTTAGGAGATTTTGTGCCCACGATAAATCAACTTGTTAGAAAAGGTAGAGTTAGAATTTTATCTAAAAATAAAGCTCCGGCTTTAGATGCATGCCCTCAGAAAAGAGGCGTATGCACAAGAGTTTATACAACTACACCCAAAAAGCCTAATTCTGCATTAAGAAAAGTTGCGAGAGTTAGACTTACAAAAACAAATGTTGAAGTAACAGCTTATATACCTGGCGAAGGACATAATTTGCAGGAACACTCAATTGTTATGATTCGTGGTGGAAGAGTTAAAGATTTACCGGGTGTTAGATATCATATTATCCGTGGAACTCTTGATACGAGTGGAGTAGCAGATAGAAAGAAAAGTCGTTCAAAATATGGCGCAAAGAAACCAAAAGCGAAATAAAAAATGAGAAAAAGACGAGCAGAAAAAAAATACTTAAAACCTGATCCAAAATTCAACGATATTTTGGTATCAAAATTTGTTAATTGTGTAATGTATGATGGCAAAAAAGCTGTTGCCAGAAATGTAATTTATGATGCCTTTAAGCTGATTGAAGACAAAACCAGTAAACCTGGTTTAGAAGTTTTTAAGAAAGCTATTTCTAATACACAGCCACTGATTGAAGTTAGAAGTCGTCGTGTGGGTGGAGCTACTTATCAGGTTCCTACAGAGGTAAGACCTGAGAGAAGAATTGCATTGGCAATGAGATGGATTAAAAATTATTCAAGAGTTAGAGGTGAAAAATCAATGTCTGCAAAATTAGCATCTGAGCTAATTGCAGCATCTAATGGTGAAGGTTCTTCCGTAAAGAAAAAAGAAGATGTACATAAAATGGCTGAAGCAAATAAAGCTTTTGCTCACTTTAAATGGTAATGAAAGAATTGATTAGGTATTAATGGCAAGTAAAGTTAAAATAGAAAAAGTTCGTAACATTGGTATTATGGCTCATATCGATGCCGGTAAAACTACAACTACAGAAAGAATATTATTCTATACCGGTAAATTGCATCGTATTGGCGAAGTACACGACGGTGCTGCAACTATGGATTGGATGGAGCAGGAAAAAGAAAGAGGAATAACTATAACTAGTGCAGCAACCACTTGTCTTTGGAATGAACATCAAATTAATATTATTGATACTCCGGGCCACGTTGATTTTACGGTTGAAGTTGAAAGATCTCTTAGAGTTTTAGATGGAGCTGTAGCTCTGTTTTGTGCGGTCGGTGGTGTTGAGCCTCAATCAGAAACAGTTTGGCGCCAAGCGGATAAATATGGTGTACCCAGAATAGCATTTATTAATAAGATGGATAGAACGGGCGCAGATTTTTATCATGCAATTGAAATGATGAAAGAACGTTTGGGTGCTAATGCAATTCCAATTAACCTTCCGATTGGTGAAGGAGATTTGTTCGTTGGAGTGATTGATTTAATTGAATTTAATGCCAGAATGTTTCAGGAAGAAGCATTTGGATCTTCGTTTGATGATATGCCAATTCCGCATGATTTATTGGAGATCGCAACAAAGTATCGCACACTTATGTTAGAAGCAGTTTCAGATGTTGATGATACACTATTAGAAAAATATTTAGATGGAAAAGAAATTAGTGCTGATGAAATTAGAACTGTGCTAAGACGTGCTACTATTGAATTAAAAATAATTCCTGTTTTGTGCGGCTCTGCTTTTAAAAATAAGGGGGTTCAAAAATTATTGGATTCGGTTGTAGATTTTCTACCTGCTCCTATTGATTCACCTGATGTGGAAGCTCATCACATTGGGCTTAATGATTTAGTGAAAAGAAAAATAAGTGAAGACGAAAAGTTTACTGCGTTAGCTTTCAAGATTATGAACGATCCATATGTTGGCAAACTGACATTTTTTAGAGTATATGCCGGCTCATTAAAATCCGGTTCCTATATTTATAATTCTGTCAGCGGAAAGAAAGAAAGAATTAGCAGACTCTTACAAATGCATGCAAATCATCGTGAAGAAATTTCTGAAGTGAGAGCAGGCGATATAGCAGCAGCTGTTGGATTAAAATTTACAAGAACCGGTGATACCCTTTGTGCAGAAGAGGATCCGGTAGTAATGGAAAAAATGTCTTTCCCTGAACCAGTTATTCAAATTGCGATCGAACCAAAAACTAAAGCTGATCAGGATAAACTTTCGGATGCATTATCAAAATTATCTGATGAGGATCCGACATTTAAAGTTAAAGTTGATGATGAAACCGGACAGACATTAATTAGTGGTATGGGCGAACTTCATCTGGAAATTCTTGTTGATAGAATGCGACGGGAATTTAAAGTTGAGGCTAATATTGGTAAACCACAGGTTGCTTACAGAGAAACAATTACTCAAAGCGTTCAGGCCGAAGGTAAGTTTGTTAAACAATCCGGGGGTCGTGGAAAATTTGGACATGTTTGGGTTGAAATTAGTCCGAATGAAGTTGGAAAAGGATTTGAATTCATAAATGGTATTGTCGGCGGAGTTGTTCCTAAAGAATACATTCCTGCAGTTTCACACGGTATTCAGGATGCAATGAAGAACGGTATCATTGCTGGTTTTCCAATGGTTGATATAAAAGCAAAACTTTATGATGGTTCTTATCACGATGTAGATTCTGATGAAATTTCATTTAGAGTAGCTGGTTCAATGGCATTTCAGGCGGGAGCTAAAAAAGCAAATCCAGTTTTATTAGAACCTATTATGTCTGTTGAAGTTGTAACTCCTGAAGAATATTTGGGCGATGTAATGGGTGATTTGAATTCAAGAAGAGGCAAGATTGAAGGATTTTCTGCCAGAAAAGATGCGCAAGTTATTAAAGCACACGTGCCATTATCTGAGATGTTTGGATATGCTACAATTCTTCGATCTATGAGTCAAGGAAGAGCAATTTATTCTATGCAATTTGATCATTACTCTTCGGTTCCAAAATCGATTGCAGAAGAAATATCAGAAAAAACTTTAGGAAAAAAATCAGCATAAAATTAATAACTGGATTAAAAAAACTTAAAAAAAATTATTAAAGGAGAATTCGATGGCTAAAGAAAAATTTGATAGGAGTAAACCACACGTTAACGTTGGAACAATTGGTCACGTAGATCATGGAAAAACAACATTAACAGCCGCCATCACAATGGCTCTCGCTAGAAAAGGCTTATCAGCTATAAGAACATTTGATAGTATTGATAATGCGCCCGAAGAAAGAGAGAGAGGTATTACTATTGCAACTGCACACGTTGAGTATTCAACAGCAAATCGTCACTATGCTCACGTAGATTGCCCTGGTCACGCCGATTATGTTAAAAACATGATTACAGGTGCTGCCCAGATGGACGGTGCAATATTGGTTGTTGCTGCTACAGATGGTCCAATGCCACAAACCAGAGAACACATTCTACTTGCTCGTCAGGTAGGTGTACCAAGAATTGTTGTATTCTTGAATAAAGTTGACATGGTTGATGATCCAGAATTAATTGAATTAGTTGAAGAAGAATTAAGAGATTTATTGACTCAGTATGAATTTCCCGGAGCTGAAATTCCTATTATAAAAGGATCTGCACTTCAGGCATTAGAAGCTGGTGCATCAAATGCAGATATCAGCGATCCAAGATATAATTGTATTTGGGAACTTATGGATGCAGTTGATAACTATATTCCGGTTCCTGAAAGAAGCACAGATAAACCATTCTTAATGCCTGTTGAAGATGTATTTTCAATTACTGGTCGTGGTACAGTTGCTACAGGAAGAGTTGAAAGAGGTCAGGTAAAGATTCAGGAAGAAGTTGAATTAATAGGATTAGGCTTACATAAGAAAACAGTTGTTACCGGTATTGAAATGTTTAGAAAAGAATTGGATGCAGCTATGGCTGGAGATAATGCTGGTATCTTGTTAAGAGGTGTTGATAAAAATGAAATTGAAAGAGGAATGGTTCTTGCGAAAACAGGTTCTATTACTCCTCACACAAACTTTGAAGGTTCTGTGTATGTACTTTCAAAAGATGAAGGTGGAAGACACACCCCATTCTTTAATGGTTACAGACCACAGTTTTATTTCAGAACTACTGATGTTACTGGAGTTGCTACATTACCTGAAGGAACCGAAATGGTTATGCCGGGTGATAACGTAAACTTATCAATTGAGTTAATTGCCCCTATCGCTATGGAAGAGAAATTAAGATTTGCTATTCGTGAAGGCGGTAGAACAGTTGGTTCTGGTGTTGTTACAAAGATTATTAAATAATTCGTAAAAATTATTTAGTGTTGCTCTTGAAAAGGGAGTTGAACCTCCCTTTTCTTATCTAATTTAATATAAGGAGTTGATTAAGTGCCCGGTCAAAAAATAAGAATCAAGTTGAAATCGTACGATCATATTTTGATTGATAAATCTACCGAGAAAATTATTAAAACGGTTAGAAGTACTGGTGCGGTTGTATCCGGACCGATTCCACTTCCAACTAAAAAAACTATTTATACAGTTTTGCGTTCACCTCACGTAGATAAAAAATCAAGAGAGCAATTTGAAACAAGGGCGCACAAAAGAATAATTGATATCCATAACTCAAACAACAAAACCGTGGACTCTTTAAGTAAATTGGATATTCCCGCGGGCGTTGATATTGAGATTAAGCTATAATGAATATTGGAGATAAGATGTCTGGCATAATAGGTAAAAAATTGGGCATGTCTAATATCTTCGGTAAAGACGGAGAAATTATACCTGTTACTGTTATACAAGCAGGACCATGTATGGTTGTTAATATTAGAACTAAAGAAAAAAATGGTTATGAGGCTTTTCAATTATCTTTTGGTGAAAGAAAAGAAAAGCACACTTCAAAACCATTAGCTGGTCAATACAAAAGCAGCGGAATAAAACCTGCAAGACTGTTAAAAGAGTTTAGAAATTTTGATGCTGGAGATTATAAAGTTGGTGATCAGATTGGTGCCGATTTTTTTGTTGAAGGTGAAAAAATAAAAGTTCGCGGTAAGAATAAGGGCAAGGGATTTCAGGGTGTAATGAGACGTCATAATTTTGGCGGTGTTGGCGGAGCAACTCACGGACAAAGTGATAGACTTAGAGCTCCTGGTTCTATTGGTTCAAGTTCTTATCCTTCAAGAGTTTTTAAGGGTATGAAAATGGCAGGTAGAATGGGTTACGAAAATGTAACCATTCAAGGATTAAAAGTAGTTAAAGTTATTCCAGAACAAAATATAATTTTTGTTAAAGGCGCTGTTCCTGGTGCCGTGAATACAATTTTAGAATTGATTAAGAAGTAATTCGGTTAACAAAATGACGCTTGATGTTTTAAAAATAGATGGATCAAAATCGGGTGATACAATAGATTTATCCGATAGCATTTTTGCAATTGAACCTAATGACCACGCAATTTACTTATCTGTTAAGGCTTACTTAGCAAACCAAAGACAGGGTACATCCAAGTCTAAGGAAAGAGGAGAAGTTAGAGGCGGCGGTAAAAAACCCTGGAAGCAAAAAGGTCGTGGCGGTGCTCGTGCCGGTACATCTCGTTCTCCATTATGGGTTGGAGGTGGAACTATATTTGGTCCACGCCCAAGAGATTACAGACAAGATCTTCCTAAAAAAGTAAGAAGATTAGCTCGTAAGTCTGCCTTAAGTTATAAAGCAAAAGATTCACAGCTTTTGGTAATTGAAGATTTTAATATCGAGCAACCAAAAACTAAGGAGTTTTCAAAAATTCTAAGTGCATTAAAAGTTAATGGTAAAAAAGTTCTTCTGCTTACTGAATTAAATAACCAAAACGTTTACAGATCAGGAAGAAATATTCCTAAGGTAAAAGTATTGGAAGCATCAAAAGCATCAACATATGATTTATTAAACAATCAGATATTGATTTTACAGAAGAGCGCAGTTAAAGAAATTGAAAAAACATTTGCTGCAAGTGAAGAGGTGGTAAGTTAATTATGAATAATATTTTAGTAAGACCGCTTATAACTGAAAAAATGACTAACATTAGTGCTGACCAGGCAGGTAAGTATGGTTTTTTAGTTAGTCCAAAAGCAAATAAAATTGAAATTAAAAAAGCAATTGAAAAAAAGTTTGATGTTCATGTTGTGGAAGTTAGAACAATAAATCATCCGGGAAAAGTTAAATCTCAGTTTAGAAAAAGCGGAAGATTTGAAGGTAGAACTGCACGATATAAAAAAGCCATCATTACTCTTAAAGAAGGCGAAAAAATTGAACTTTTTGAGCAAGTATAGTATAGGAAACAGGATTATATAATGGGAATTAAAAAATTAAAACCAACTACTCCGGGATCAAGATTTAGATCAAACTCAACATTTGAGGAGATTACTAAAACTACACCGGAAAAATCTCTTACCGGTGTAATTAAAAAATCCGGCGGAAGAAATAATCTTGGACATATTACAACAAGATTTATCGGCGGCGGACATAAAAGAAGATATAGAATTATAGATTTTAAGAGAAACAAGCCTGGTATTCCTGCAAAAGTTTTCTCGATAGAATATGATCCTAACAGAACCTGCAGGATAGCATTACTTCATTACGCTGATGGGGAAAAGAGATACATACTAGCACCTGAAGGATTAAAAGTTGGAAGTAAAATAGTCTCTGGTCTCGGCAGCGATATTATAATTGGTAATGCTCTTCCATTAAAGGAAATGCCTCTTGGAAGTTTTGTTCATAACGTTGAAATGAAACCAGGTAAGGGCGGACAGTTAGGAAGAAGCGCAGGTGCATCACTACAGCTTATGGCTAAGGAAGGTGATTTTGCTCAGTTAAAAATGCCTTCGGGTGAAGTGAGATTGATAAGATTAGAATGTATGGCTACGTATGGTGTTGTTGGTAATGCTGAACATGAAAATTTAAGTCAGGGTAAAGCTGGAAGAAATAGATGGCGCGGAATCAGACCAAGTGTTAGAGGTGTTGCAATGAATCCTGTTGATCACCCAATGGGTGGCGGCGAAGGAAAAACTTCTGGTGGCGGTCATCCGGTTTCTCCTTGGGGACAAAAAGCTAAAGGTTTAAAAACCAGAAAAAGAAAAAAAGAATCTAATAAACACATTATTAAAAGACGCAAGTAGTAATTAGAGAGTAACTTATGCCAAGATCCGTAAAAAAAGGTCCTTTTCTAGATTATAAATTAGCATTAAAAATTAAAAAGCTAAATGATACAAATCAGAAAAAGATTATTAAGACCTGGTCTCGTTCATCAACTATTTTTCCTGATTTTGTTGGACATACAATTGCAGTTCATAATGGAAATAAAATGATTCCTGTTTACATTACAGAAAATATGGTTGGTCATAAGCTAGGAGAGTTTGCACCTACAAGAATTTTTAGAGGTCATCCTGGTACTAAGGCAGAGAAAGCATCAAAAGCATAAAAAATAGGATTTGAAATTAATGGAAGCTAAAGCAATAAACAGATATATAGGTTCATCACCAAGAAAAATGAGATTGGTAATTGATCTTATTAGAGGTATGCGCGTGGATAAAGCTTTGGAAGTATTACACTTCTCTTCAAAGCATTCATCCAAAGATGCTGAAAAAACTTTAAGATCAGCAGTTGCAAATTTGCTGAACTCAGATGATGCAACCAGAGTTGAGCCGCAAGATTTGTATGTAAAAGAAGTATTTGTAGATCAAGGACCTACTATAAAAAGAATTTCACCTGCACCGATGGGTCGAGCTTACAGAATCAGAAAAAGATCCTGTCATTTAACAGTTATTGTTGCAAGTAAAGTATAATTAAGGAGATAGATTTTTGGGACAAAAAACACACCCCGTAGGATTTAGAGTTGGAGTCATCAGAGGATGGGATTCTAACTGGTATGAAAATAAAAGTTATGCATTAAAATTGAAAGAAGATGATAAGCTGCGTACTTATGTAAGAAGCAGACTTAAAAAAGCGGGGATTTCAAGAATTGTGATTGATAGAACTTCAAAAAATATAATTCTTACAATTCATACTTCAAGACCAGGTGTTGTTATCGGTAAATCCGGTAAAGAAATTACTCAGCTTGAAGAAGAATTAAAGAGAATTACGAACAAAGATGTTAAGGTGCAAATATCTGAAATTAAAAGACCTGAATTAGATGCTTATTTAGTTGCAGAAAATATTGCGAGTCAGCTTGCCGGAAGAGTTTCATTTAGAAGAGCAATGAAAACTTCAATTACAGCAGCTATGAGAATGGGTGCTGAAGGCATAAGAATTATGTGTGCCGGAAGACTTGGTGGAGCTGAAATGGCTAGAACTGAACAGTACAAAGAAGGAAGAATTCCTCTTCATACAATCAGAGCTGACATTGATTATGCAAATGGAAGAGCCGAAACAATTTATGGTTCTATAGGAATAAAAGTTTGGATTTGCCGTGGAGAGATCCTTGGCAAAAGAGTTACTGAATAAAATCGCTTAGGAGTTTTTTTCTTATGTTAATGCCCAAAAGAGTTAAGTATAGAAAATCGCAGCGCGGAAGAAGAGCAGGAAAAGCTTATAGAGGTAGTTCCGTAGCTTTTGGAGATTTTGGTTTAAAAGCAATGGAGCCAGCCTGGATAACAAGCAGACAGATCGAAGCTTGTCGTGTTGCACTTACCAGAAAAATGAAAAGAGATGGTAAAGTTTGGATAAGAATTTTTCCTGATAAACCAGTTTCCAAAAAGCCACTTGAAACAAGAATGGGTAAAGGTAAAGGAGCACCTGAGTTTTGGGTTGCTGTAATCAAACCCGGAAGAGTAATGTTTGAAGTTGCCGGTATTTCCAGAGAATTGGCAAGCGAAGCATTAAAATTATGTTCGCATAAACTTCCTATAAAAACTAAAGTAGTAAGCAGACCAGATATTGAATAATAAGAGAATTTAAGAATATGAAATTATACGAGATAAAAGAAATGCAAACCGATGAGCTTATTAAGCGAATTGAAGAAGAGGAAAAAAACTTGGTAGATCTTCGCTTTTCTCATCAACTTAAACAATTGAACAATACTTCTAAACTTGGGCTTGCTAAAAAAGATATTGCAAGAATGAAAACTATTTTGGCTGAAAAACTAAGAAAAGAAAAAGTAGCTCAAACAGAAAATAAGGAAGGAGCTAAAGCTTAAAAAGATGGAACAACGCACTTTAAGAAAAATCAGAATTGGGGTAGTAGTAAGCAATAAGATGGACAAAACAATCACTGTTGCAATCGAAAGAAAAGTTCCACATCCTATTTATAAAAAGTATTTTAAGAAAACTACTAAGTTAATGGCTCACGATGAAAAGAAAGAATGCGGTATTGGTGATAAAGTTAAAATTATGGAAACTCGCCCCCTTAGCAAAAATAAGAGATGGCGTCTTGTAGAAATTGTTGAAAAAGCCAAGTAAGGAGATTTTATAAGATGATTCAAGAAGAAACCAATTTAATTGTTGCAGATAATTCTGGCGCCAAAAGGGTAAGATGCATCCGCGTACTTGGTGGTAGTGATAGAAAATATGCTACTGTAGGTGATACGATAGTTGTATCAGTAAAAACAGCAATTCCAAATGGAACTGTAAAAAAAGGTGAAGTATCCCGGGCAGTTATTGTTAGAACAAGAAAAGAAGTTAGAAGAAAAGATGGCTCATACATTAGATTTGATGAGAATGCTGCTGTTCTGATCAATAATCAAAATGAGCCGAGAGGTACCCGTATTTTTGGTCCAGTTGCCAGAGAATTAAGAGAACGACAGTTCATGAAAATTGTTTCTTTAGCACCAGAAGTTATATAAGGATTTTGGATAAATGAAAATTAGAAAAAATGATAATGTAATGGTTGTTGCCGGTAATGATAAAGGCAGAACCGGTAAAGTACTAAAAGTATTTCCTAAAACTTCTCGTTTAATAATAGAAGGAATTAATCTTAGGAAAAGGCATACAAAGCCGACTCAAAAAGCACCACAGGGCGGTATTCAGGAAAAAGAAGCTCCAATTCATTCATCTAATGTTATGATTCTTGATCCAAAATCAAATGAACCGACAAGAATTGGTGCAAGAGTTATCTTAGATGAAAAAACAGGTAAAAAGAAAATTGCCAGAGTCAGCAAAGTTTCTGGCGAGATGATTCCTTAAGTAAATTTATTTTAATAGAATTGAATAAAAATGGCTGAAAAGAAAACAAAAAAATCAGATAAAGAACCTCAGAAAAAAGGAACGGGTAAAGAAACCGCAGCTTCAACTGAAAAGGAAATTAAAATTTCACCCAGACTTGGTGATATTTATAAAAAAGAAATCGTTCCAGCTATGGTTAAAACTTTTAATTATAAAAGTGTAATGCAGGCTCCAAAATTGGATAAGATTGTTGTTAATATGGGTGTTGGTGCTGCAGTAGCAGATCAGAAGATTATGGATGAAGCCGTTAAAGAGCTTGAAACCATTACCGGTCAAAAAGTTAGTGTAAGGAAATCTAAAAAAGCTATATCAAACTTTAAATTGCGTGAGAACATGAATATTGGCGCTATGGTTACGCTGCGCAAAGAAAGAATGTATGAATTTCTTGATAGATTGATAAATATTGCTTTACCGCGCGTTAGAGATTTTAAAGGCCTATCAGATAAATCTTTTGATGGAAGAGGAAATTACACTCTTGGAGTTAAAGAACAAATTATCTTTCCTGAAATTAATGTAGATAAAATTACAAGAGTTATGGGTATGGATATTACTTTGGTTACAACCGCAAAAACAGATAATGAAGCGTTTGAGTTATTAAAATCATTTGGAATTCCATTTAGAAAAAAAGAAGTTAAATAAGGATTTAAAGGAGACTTAATGGCAAGACTTAGTATAATTGCCCGTGATGCAAAAAGAAGAAAGCTTAATGAAAAGTACAAGAAACTTAGAGAAGAACTAAAAGAAAAAGGTGATTACGAAGGTTTACAAAAGCTGCCTCGCAATTCATCTCCTGTTAGATTAAAAAATCGTTGCATGTTTACTGGTAGAGGAAGATCTTACTATCGTAAATTTGGCGTATCTAGATTGGTCCTCAGAGAGATGGCTCTCAGAGGTGAGATTCCAGGATTAAAAAAATCAAGTTGGTAGGAGTGTATTTATATGTCAGTAACTGATCCGATTTCAGATTTTTTGCTAAGAATAAGAAACGCTTCAAAAGCAAAGAAGTTAAGAGTAGAAATTCCTGCTTCAAAAATGAAGCAAGGATTAGCAGAAATTTTAAAGAAAGAAAGTTTTATTCACGATTATTCTATTGTTGAAGATAGCAAACAAAATGTAATCAAAATTCAACTTAAGTATCGTGATGGCTCGAGTGCAATTTCTGGATTGAAAAGAATTAGTAAACCGGGATTGCGTATTTATAAAGATGCTTCCGAACTGCCAAGAGTTCTGAATGGATTAGGAACAGCTGTTATCTCCACTTCAAAAGGTTTGATGACAGACAAAGAAGCAAGAAGCCAGGCTGTTGGCGGTGAAGTAATTTGTTATATCTGGTAATATTTTTTTGATGGAGATTTAAAGTGTCAAGAATTGGAAAAAAAATAATTGAAATCCCAAAAGGCGTAACAGTTACTTTGGATGGCAATTTTGTAAAAGTTAAAGGCCCTAAAGGTGAACTTCAGCGAGCAATTCATCCTCAAATGAAAGTTGAGATGAAGGATGCCCAAATTGAAGTTAAAAGACCTGATGATCTTAAAGAGAACAGAGCATTGCATGGATTAACACGTGCATTAATTCAAAACATGGTTCTTGGTGTAAATGATGAGTACAAAAAAGAACTGGATGTGGTAGGTGTAGGTTATAAAGTTGAGTTAAAAGGAGTAAACCTTTTATTGAATATGGGATATTCGCATCCGATTTACTTTATGCCGCCGACCGGAATAAAGATTGAAGCACCGACACCAACTCACATCGTTGTTTCAGGAATTGATAAACAGCTTGTTGGTCAGGTTGCCGCTAAGATTAGATCTTTAAGAAAACCAGAACCTTATAAAGGCAAGGGTATCAAATACTCTAATGAACAGATTTTGAGAAAAGCCGGCAAGACAGCAGGTAAATAATTCTAATGGAGTTTAGACTAAAATGATTAAGCGAAATACAAATTCAAGATTAAGATCAAAAACAAGAATCAGAAAAAAAATTTCCGGAACTTCGGAAGTTCCAAGACTTACTATCTATAGAAGCCTTAACCAGGTTTACGTGCAAATAATTGATGATTCAACAGGTAATACTTTAGTTGCGGCTTCATCATTATCAAAAGAACTTGCTGATGAAGTTAAAAATTCTAAAGGCAAAATTTCAAAAAGTAAACTTGTTGGAAGTTTGGTTGCAAAAAAAGCATTAGAGAAAAAAATAACTAATGTAGTTTTTGATCGTAATGGTTATAGATATCACGGACGAGTTCAAGCTATTGCCGAAGGTGCTCGTGAAGCCGGATTAAAATTTTGATAATTGCCGGATCGTCTAATGGCAGGACTACGCCCTTTGGAGGCGTCTGTAGAGGTTCGAGTCCTCTTCCGGCAGCCAAAGTGTTAAGAAGAAAATTTATTTAATTAAGATTGTTTGGAGATTTATTTGAAAGCTGTAAAATCAACTGATACTGAAGGACTTAAAGAAAAAGTTGTTCACATTAATAGAGTTGCTAAAGTTGTTAAAGGTGGTCGCCGATTCAGCTTTAATGCCATTGTAGTCGTTGGTAACGGAAACGGTACTGTTGGAGTTGGTCTCGGTAAGGCCAATGAAGTTACCGATGCAATTTCCAAAGGTATTGATGATGCTAAGAAAAACGTTGTTAAAGTTTCCCTTATAAAAGGAACTGTAGCTCACGAAATTATAGGAAAGTTTGGCGCCGGTAAAGTTTTATTAAAACCAGCATCTCCAGGTACAGGATTAATTGCAGGCGGCGGAGTAAGAGCAGTTTTAGAAGCTGCTGGCATTACTGATATACTTACAAAGTCACTCGGTTCAAGTAATCCACACAATCAGGTTAAGGCAACACTTGATGGTCTGTTAAAGCAGATTGATGCAAGGAAAATGGCTTCAAAGAGAGGCATTACTGTAAAAGATTTGTTTATTAGCTCCAACTGAGGATAAGAAAATGGCAAAAATTAAAATTACTCAAACAAGAAGTGTTATCGACAGACCTAAAAATCAAAAAGCTACAATTGAAGCTTTAGGTTTAGGCAGACCAAATTGGGTAAAGATTCACAATGATACTCCTCAGATTAGAGGAATGGTACAAAAAGTAATTCACTTGGTTAAAGTAGAAGAATTAAAAGATTAGTAAGGTTTTATAATGGATATTTTAAGCAATCTTAAGTACGCAAAAGGTTCTAGAAAAAATCGTAAAAGAGTTGGTCGTGGTGAAGGCTCAGGACATGGTAACCAATCTACCAGAGGTATGAATGGCCAGATGTCAAGATCAGGTGCAAAACATAAAGCCTGGTTTGAAGGCGGTCAGATGCCGCTTCAAAGAAGAGTACCAAAATTTGGATTCACAAATATTTTTAAAATTGAATACCAGGTTGTTAATCTGAATTCGCTTCAAAGATTAGTTGATGCAAAAGTGATTAAAGATCAAACCTTGAATGCAGAAGAGTTAAAGAAATTAGGCTTAGTTTCAAGCTCAAAAAAACCTGTTAAAATTTTAGGTAAAGGTGATATTAAATCTAAATTAAACTTAGCAGTTACTGATTTCAGTAAATCAGCTCAACAAAAAATTGAAGCAGCTGGTGGAACTATAACCAAAGTATAGCATAAAAAACAGATGTCAAAATTTACAGATACATTCAGAAATATTTTTAAGATCCACGAACTAAGACAACGTATTTTATACACATTAGCTTTGTTGTTTATTGTTAGATTGGGATCACATCTAACAATACCCGGTGTTGATGCAGTTCTTTTATCAGAAAGTATGAAAAACTCATCCTCCGACAATCTATTTGGATTGTATGATCTGTTTGTAGGTGGCGCGTTTTCTAATGCAGCAATTTTTGCGCTTGGAATTATGCCTTATATATCTGCATCAATCATTTTGCAATTGATGGGTGCTGTTGTCCCTTATTTCCAGAAACTGCAGCAAGAAGGTGAAGAGGGAAGAAAAAAGATTACGCAGTTAACCAGATACGGCACTGTGCTTATTTCTGCTTTGCAAGCTTGGGGTGTTACCGTAAGATTATTAAATATCCAGGTTCAGGGCTTATCAATAGTTCCGGAAGCTGTACAGGGAATTGGCTGGGTGGTTTCAACAATTGTAATCTTAACAGCTGGTACAATGTTTATGATGTGGATGGGTGAGCAGATTACTGATAAAGGTATTGGTAACGGAATTTCACTTATAATATTCATAGGAATTATTGCTCGTTTCCCGCATTCAATTTTTGATGAAATTAGATTAATCTCTGCTGGACAAAGATCAATTATAATAGAAATAATAATTTTGGCCTTTATGTTCTTTATTATTGCAGGTGTTGTACTTGTTACACAGGGAACAAGAAAAATACCTGTTCAATATGCAAAAAGAGTAGTTGGAAGAAAAGTTTATGGCGGAGTTACGCAGTATATTCCTTTAAGAGTTAATACTGCAGGTGTTATGCCGATAATTTTTGCTCAATCCATAATGTTCATTCCTACAACTGTATTATCTTTTTTTCCTGATAATGAATTTTTACAGATGGTAGGAGGTTGGTTCCAATATCATTCGCCGATATATTCAACTATTTATGCACTGATGATTATATTCTTTACTTATTTTTATACTGCAATAGCTTTTAATCCAAAAGATGTTGCAGATAACATGAAAAAACAAGGTGGATTTATTCCGGGAATAAGACCAGGAAAACAAACATCAGAATTTATTGATAATATATTAACAAAGATTACATTACCCGGTTCTATATTTTTAGCAATTATTGCAATATTGCCCGCATTCGTTTCTGCCTGGGGCGTTTCGGGAAGTTTTGCACAGTTTTTTGGCGGTACAAGTTTATTGATTATCGTTGGTGTTGCACTTGATACTTTGCAGCAAATTGAATCTCATTTGCTGATGAGACATTATGATGGCTTTATGAAATCGGGTAAGATTAAAGGTCGTAGATAGTAATTCGTGATTTTAATAAAATCAAAAAAAGAAATAGATTATATTAGAGAGAGTAGCAGAATAGTTGCAGAAACACTTCAACTGCTCAAATCAAAGGTTAAACAGGGGATATCAACTTTAGAGTTGGATAAAATTGCAGAAGATTATATTAGAAGCAATAATGCAACGCCCGCTTTCAAGAATTATTCGCAGGGTGGTGCTCCAGGTTTTCCGGGTTCAATCTGTGCTTCTGTAGATGATGAAGTTGTTCACGGTATCCCGGGATCAAGAACCCTAAAGGAAGGTGAAATTATTTCACTGGATATCGGTGTTCTTAAGAATGGATTTTTTGGTGATGCTGCAATTACTGTAGCGATTGGTAATGTTTCGGATGAAAAGAAAAAATTAATGGATGTTACTGAACGTTCATTGCAACTTGGGATAGAACAGACAATAGCAGGCAACAGAGTTCACGATATTTCTAATGCTGTTCAAGTTTACGTTGAATCACATGGATTTTCAATCGTAAGAGATCTTTGCGGACACGGTGTTGGTAAATTTTTGCACGAGGATCCTTCAATTCCTAATTTCGGAAGAAAAGGAACAGGTGCAAAGTTAAAAAATGGAATGACAATAGCGATTGAACCTATGGTAAATGCCGGTAAATATGATGTGTTTACTGCAGCGGATGGATGGACAATTTTAACTGCTGATGGATCTGCTTCAGCACATTTTGAACATACTGTTTTAATAAATAATAATAATCCGGAAATTTTAAGTATTTGTTAAATGGCAAAACAAGGTCCGATTAAAATAGATGGTATAATTACAGAAACTTTACCAAATGCCACATTTAAGGTAAAGCTTGATAACGGACATCAAATACTTGCACATATTTCAGGAAAAATGAGAATGCACTTTATAAAGATTCTGGCAGGTGATAAAGTTTCGATAGAACTTTCTCCATACGATCTAACTAAAGGCAGAATTACATACAGGTATAAATAGGAATAATTAAAATGAAAGTTAGAGCATCTGTTAAAAAGATTTGCGATAAATGTAAAGTTATTAAACGTAAGGGTGTTGTAAGAGTAATTTGCAAAAACCCAAAACACAAACAACGTCAAGGTTAAAAATAAAGGAGTATATCATTGGCTCGTATAGCTGGAGTTGATTTACCAAAAAATAAAAAAGTTTTGTACGGCTTGCAATACATCTATGGAATAGGTGAGCATACAGCCGCAACAATTTTGGACAAAGCAAAAGTTAGTGCTGTTAAAAAAGTTTCTGATCTGACTGAAGAAGAGGTTGCTGAAATCAGAGCGGTGATTACTGCTGAGTATAGAGTAGAAGGTGCCTTACGATCAGAAGTGCAGCAGAATATAAAAAGATTAATGGATATTGGTTCTTACCGTGGTATCAGACACCGTAAAAGTTTACCTGCAAGAGGTCAAAGAACCAGGACTAACTCCAGAACAAGAAAAGGTAAGAGAAGAACTGTTGCCGGTAAGAAAAAAGCACCATCTAAGAAATAATATTTGATAATACGGAGATTAAGAATTGGCTAAAACTGTAAAAAAAGTTAAGAAAAAAACGCATGTTGATTCCAACGGCGTTGCACATATTAAAGCAACTTTTAATAACGTTCTTGTAACAATAACTGATATATACGGAAACACAGTTTCCTGGTCATCTGCCGGTAAGAACGGGTTTAAAGGATCAAGAAAGAATACACCATTTGCTGCTCAGGTTTCTGCTGAAGCTGCAGGCAAAGAAGCGTATGATTTGGGAATGAGAAAAATAGAAGTTTTTGTAAAAGGACCAGGTTCCGGAAGAGAAGCAGCTATTAGAGCTTTACATACTGCGGGTTTAACTATTTCATCTATTAAAGATGTTACACCTATTCCTCACAACGGATGCAGACCACCTAAGAAAAGAAGAGTTTAATTTATTGGAGATTCACTAAATGGCAAGATACACTGATTCAGTTTGTAAATTATGCAGAAGAGAAAGACAAAAACTTTTCCTTAAAGGACAGAAATGTTTTACGGAAAAATGTCCTATCGAAGAGAGAAATTACCCTCCGGGACAGCACGGACTCTCAAGAAGGGCTAAAGTATCTGAATATGGAGTTCAGTTAAGAGAAAAGCAAAAAATAAAAAGATCTTATGGTTTGTTAGAAACTCAATTTAGAAATTACTTTGAAAAAGCAAACAAGCAAAAAGGTAGAACAGGTGAAAACCTGATAAAACTTCTTGAAAGACGTTTAGATAATGTTGTATATAGATTGGGATTTGCATCATCCAGAAAACAAGCAAGACAACTTATAAGACACAGACATATTATTGTAAATAACATTCTTGTAGATATTCCTGCATATTTGTTAAAAGCCGGCGATGTTATTCAGGTAAAAGAAAAAAGCAAAAAATTAGATGCAATTCATAATTCATTAAAGAGAGTAAAAGATAGCACTTATGCCTGGCTTACTGTTGATAAAGCCACACTCTCCGGTACATTTGTTCAGATACCGGAAAGAGCAGATGTTCCATTAAATGCTAATGAACAATTAGTAGTTGAGCTTTACTCGAAATAAAATTTTTAAATAGAATAAGATAGAGGATAATAATGAGCGTATCATCTTTAAAGATGCCAGAAGCTGTTGTACTTGATGAAGCCAATTACACTAATTCATTTGGTAGGTTTACACTACAGCCACTTGAAAGAGGTTATGGTGTTACATTGGGCAACTCACTGCGCAGAGTACTTTTATCATCTCTGCAAGGTGCAGCAATAACTTCTGTAAAGTTTAGCGGTGTTTTGCATGAGTTTACTACAATTGAAGGAGTTGTTGAGGATGTTTCTGAGATTATATTAAATCTCAAGCAGGTTAGATTGAAGTTCCTTTCAAAGAAACCAAACAAAATTGATATTTCTTTAAATGGACCAGGAGAATGGACTGCCGGTGATATTCAAAAAGCAAGTAATGAAGTCGAAATCCTTAATCCGGATTTACATATCGCTACACTTAACAAAAGCGCAAAACTTGAAGTGGAAATTAGAGTTGGAAAAGGCGTTGGATATGTTCCTGCGGCAGAAAACATTGTACCCGATCAGACAATAGGAGTAATACCTATCGACTCAATTTTTACTCCAATAAAGCTTGTTAAGTACGAAGTTGAAAATGTTAGAATTGGTGATAAGAATGATTTTGAAAAACTAACTTTTGAAGTTACTACAGATGGTTCAATTACGCCTGATGATGCTCTGACCCAGGCTGCCAAGATTTTAAGAGAGCACGTTCAGCTGTTTATAAATTTTGATATTGAACAAGAAGAAGAACAAAATGTTAGTCAAAAAGACAGCGAAACTGAGCGAATCAAAAAAATACTTCTAACTCCGGTAGATGATCTTGAATTAAGCGTAAGATCTCACAATTGTCTTAAAGCAGCTAACATAAAAAATTTGGCAGAGCTTGTTAGAAAAGATGAGCAGGAAATGCTCAAGTTTAGAAATTTCGGAAGAAAGTCCTTAGCAGAATTAATGGAAATCGTTGAGACTCTTGGACTTGATTTTGGAATGGATGTGGATAAATATATTAAAGAAGATTCTGAATCACATTAATTTAGATAGGTTGTTCAATGAGACACAGCGTTAAAGGAAGAAAATTAGGCAGAACTGCAAGTCATAGATCAGCATTGCTTAATGCCTTAACAACTTCCCTTTTAAAACATAAAAGAATTAAAACTACTGAGGCAAAAGCTAAAGAAGCCAGAACTTTTGTAGAAAAATTAATTACTAAAGCTAAAAGAAATGATTTGCATGTTCGGAGACAGGTAATGTCTCTTATCCACGATAAGGATGTTGTCAACGAACTATTTAGTGAAATTATTCCAAAAATTGGTGAAAGACCAGGTGGTTATACAAGAGTTGTAAAACTCGGTAATCGAAATGGTGACGCAGCAGCAATGGCAATATTAGAACTAGTTGATTATAATGATGTTGCCAACAAAAAAGCTGAAGAACATAAAGCCAAACGCGAATTAAAAGCAAAAGATAAAGCTGATAAAAAAGGTAGCGATAGTATAGAAGAAGCTACTGTAGTTGAAGAAAAAACCAGCAAAAAAAGTAAATAAAGAATAATTTATATTATTATTAAGAGAGTAATCGGAATTCCGGTTACTCTTTTTTATTATGTTTGAAAACCAAAAATTTATAGCCTCTGCTTTTAGCATAAATGATTTGCCCAAAGAAAAACTGCCTGAGGTTGTGCTATGCGGAAGATCAAATGTTGGAAAATCTACCTTTATCAATTCTCTGTTTAATCGAAAAAATTTAGCAAAGACCAGTTCAACTCCGGGTAAAACAAGATCCATTAATTATTATAAAATTGATTCAAAATTTTATGTTGTTGATTTACCCGGCTATGGCTATGCAAAAATCAGTCAATCTGAAAGAAATAAATGGGGCAATCTGATAAATGACTTTTTTTCGACATCAAAACATATAAGTTTAACTATTCATCTTATAGATAGTCGTCATCAGCCAACAGAACTGGATGTTAAACTTAATTCCATGCTAAGATCATTAAATATTCCATACATAGTCTTATTAAATAAATCGGATAAGCTAAAACAATCAGAATATTCGACCGCCAGGAAAAAAGTAGTTGAATATTTTCCGGAACTGATTTTTAATGAAAACCTTTATTTCTTTTCATCAGTTAAAGGCACTGGAAGTAAAGAAATTAAAAAATTACTTACCGCACTATTTTATTAAATAGTTTATATCTTTGCTAAAGAGAGTTTGTAATTTTTTAAACATAAATTTATATTAACTAATAAATTATCATCTGTAAGAACCGCGACAATGGATAAAAGACAAAAGAAAAGAATATTAATATTTCTTCTGGTACCTGTTCTTGCAATCCTGCTTTTTATTACTGATGATCTTTTAATACGTGTGATAACTATTGCGGTAATTGTTATCTACGTTGCATTTATAATTTTTTTAAGAGACTCAGTCCGATTTGATGGAAGATACTCCATAAATGAAAAAGATGAAGTAGATGATGAATATAACATTCCACCGGTAAGTGATCATGATGAATCTTTTAAAATTGTTTCAAAAACTTCAAAAGTAGAAGTAATAACTGCCGATAATTATACTCCGGAATTTAAAAGTCCTAAAACAACCCTAATCCCACCTGATCTGAAAGAACGATTTGAAGAAATTGCAAATGAATCTTTACCACCTGAAATTGGGCACGACGGTCAGTTTACATTTGCATTAGAAAAAATGTTGACAGTAATTAAAGATGCCTACTCAGCCCATACTGCAATATTCTTTTGGTACAATAAGAAAAAAGAGAAACTGACAATTGAAAAATTTGTTTCCGCATCTCCAAATGAAATTGCAAAAAGAAAATTTGATATTGAAGATGATATTTTAAGTAAGATAGTTCAAAAAGGTGAGCCTGAATTATTAAGTGATATATCTCCGGCAGCTGAATCAGATGTTATTAGATATTATGATAAACCTCAGGGAATTCGCAGTTTCGTAGGTGTCCCGTTATTTTATGAGGGCTCATTAATCGCAATAATAGCCATCGATGCGAAAGTTGGCGACCTGTTTGGAATAGAAACAATCTATTCGCTCGGTCGATTTGTCAGGGTCATTACAATGATAGTACAAATCTTTGAAGAAAAACATTCCGATTCAATTTCGCAGCAAAGATTGAAAGGGTTATTAAATCTAATAGGACCAGAAACAAATTTTGATACGGAGGAAGGTGTTCTTTCATCATTACAAAATTCTCTTAGTGATTTAGTTGAATGGGATGCATTTGTTTTTGTTTATTATAAACCTGTTGAACAGAAATTTGAAGCAATCAGAGTTAATAATAAAACTTCTTTAAAATATATTGGACAGGGTTTACAAATTGATTTATCGGGTACATTGGTTGGCAAAGCGATCTTATCTGGTATCCCGGTAAAGATTGATGATACTTCAAAAGATTCTTACAAAAGATTTTCAAAAAGTGAGGACTTAACTTTTGACGGATCATTTATGGCAATTCCACTTATGTATGGCAGCCAGAATTTTGGAGTCCTTTGTTTTGAAAGTTTAAAGAAAAATATATATACAAACTCCGATGTTAAATTCCTTAATAACTCAGTTCATATTATCTCATATATAATATATTCACATTCATCGCAAACATTGATAAAAAGTCTGATAGCGCTGGATCTTGAAACAAGAGCACTTAATCTGGAAACATTTAAAGAAAGACTGAGTTCTGATCTCTATAAAGCTCATTCCCTAAATGCACCGGGTGCTCTGGCCCTGATAAAGATTGATGACTTTCTTGAGCAGGAATCATTGTTCGACGGTGATCCTCTGCCTAAAGTGTTAAAAGTAGTTGCGGAATCTGTTGCAAAGGAAATGACGCCGCTGAATATTTTTGGCAGAGTTGATGAAAGAATGTTTGCAGTATATTTTTTTAATACTGATGCAAAGAACGTATTTATATGGGCTGAAAAACTGCGGGTTAAAATTGCACGAAAACCAATCGCAATAGTCTCCAAGCAAAATACCTACACAATCTCCATTGGTGTAGCTTCCACACATGGAAAATTAGATTCCGACGAAGTTTTTAATAATGCAGAACTTGCTTTACAAAAAGCAGTTGAAAAAGGCGGTAACGCCGTAAGAAATATTAACTGATCTGATTCCTATTTTTGTTTTATCCATATGAATAATTTTTTTATCATTGTTTTAGATGGTGTTGGAGTGGGAGAACTTCCTGATGCATCCTTATATGGTGATAGCGGAAGTAATACGCTGTGTAATATTGCAGAAGCAGTTAATGGGTTAAGTCTTCCTAATCTTAAAAAATTTGGACTAGGTAATCTCACTTCGATTAAGGGCATTTCATATACAGAAAATCCTATAGCTTCTTTTGGTAAGCTGAATGAACGTTCTAAGGGAAAGGATAGTACTACCGGGCATTGGGAATTAAGCGGGCTTTTTGTGGACACTGATTTTAATTACTTTCCAAATGGTTTTCCCGAAGAAATTACTGATAAATTTTTGAAAGTCACTGGCTGCAAGGGATTCCTTGGTAATAAAGCTGCTTCTGGCACTGAGATTATTAAAGAATTGGGTGACGAACATTTAGAAACCGGTTTTCCAATCATATACACTTCTGCGGACTCTGTTTTTCAAATCGCTGCACATAACGAAATTATTCCCCTGGAAAAACTTTACGAAATTTGTGATAAAACCAGAAATCAGGTGTTAATCGATCCATTAAAAGTTGGACGTGTTATTGCAAGACCTTTTACCGGCAAAAGAGGTAACTATACAAGAACGGTTGACAGAAAAGACTATTCTTTAGATCCACCTTCAGAAACAATTTTAGATATTTTGCAAAAAAATAATATCTCAACAGGAGCAATCGGAAAAATTAACGATCTCTTCAATTATCGTGGAATCGATCATCAATTTAAAACAAAATCCAACAAGGAAGGCTTTGATACTCTATTACAGGCATCAAATGAATTTACTAACAGTTTTGTTTTTACTAACCTGGTTGATTTTGATGTTTACTATGGTCATAGAAATGATCCAATAGGATTTGCGCAAGCACTTAAATCGTTTGATAATTTCTTACCTGAGTTTATTAGCCATCTTCATCCAACAGATCGACTTGTCATTACTGCAGATCATGGAAATGATCCAACTACTCCAAGCACAGATCATAGCAGAGAATTTGTTCCGGTTTTATATTTTGGCAAAAATAAAAATGTATCTGATCTTGGAATTAGAAATACATTTGCCGATGTCGGAAAAACAGCGGCTGATTTTTTTAATGTAAAAAACGAGTTAAAGGGTAAGAGTTTTTTAAATGAGTAATTCTGATAAAAATATTTTAAAATTAAATAATAAATCCAACGCGAAGAAAGAACTGGTTAATCGCATAAAAGAAATTCAGGATTTACCTTCTGAAGTTATAATTAAATTTATTGAGGCGGCCGGATCACTTTCTTCAACAAATTTTGCTAATCGAATCTCAAATGGACACCAACAAAACTCCTAAATATCTTCTTGAAACAGACACACTAGTTAACTATCTAACTTTTCAAGACCCGATTATCCAGCCTTATCTTCTTAATATAATGCAAAAAGGAATTTGTTTTACATCAGTATTAAATGCAGCAGAATTGTTTATGTTTGCTAAATCTGATCTGGAAAAACAAAAAGTAAAAGATTTACTGTATGCTCTAAAAGTTTTGGGTTTGCCTGCACGTTACAGTTTATCAATTACAGATTTGGATGGTAAAATTAATAATATCCGCGATGCGTTGTTTTATATTTTAGCAGAAAAGAACAAATTATCTATTGTATCCTTCAATACTGATAAGTATAAAGGTTTAAAAGTACCAATTATTAGTCCTGACAAACTAGTTTAATATCTTAAATTGCGTCTGGGGTTTAGTTAGTACTTTATTTTGAAATTTTTCATCTCTATTTTTAATTAAGCTAACATTTTTAAATAATGCATAATTTGATATTGCTTTGTGATGAGTCCATTAATTCTAAATTATTAATCCTTATCAAGATGGTAGAATGAGAATTGTAAAACAATTCACTAATAGGGAAAATCAATCATTAGATAAGTACCTGCAGGAAATCGGTAAGGTTGAATTGCTTACTCCTGAACAAGAAATTGAACTTGCGATTCGTATGAAAAAGGGTGATCACGCCGCAATGGAAATGCTGACAAAAGCCAATCTTCGTTTTGTTGTTAGCGTAGCCAAGCAATATCAAAACCAGGGATTATCCTTAGGTGATTTGATCAACGAAGGAAACTTAGGTCTGATAAAAGCTGCAAGGCGTTTTGATGAAACGAGGGGATTTAAATTTATTTCTTATGCCGTTTGGTGGATAAGGCAATCGATATTACAGGCTTTAGCAGAACAATCCAGAATAGTGCGACTACCTCTGAATCGAGTAGGTGCACTTAATAAAATCGGCAAAGCTTACAGCAACTTAAAGCAGGAATTTGAAAGAGAACCAAGTGCTGAAGAAATTGCCCAGGCTCTGGAAATGGATGTAGATGAGATTTCGAGTGCAATGCTAAATTCCGGGAAACAAGTCTCTGTTGATGCTCCATTTTCGTCCGGTGAAGAAAACAGTTTATTGGATGTAATTCAGAATGAGGAACTTCCTTCGCCGGATAATGAGTTAATTTCTGAATCACTAAAAGCAGAGGTTAAAAGTATTTTGGCAATATTGCCAGAAAGAGAGGCTGAAGTTATAAAGCTTTATTTTGGATTAGATGGCGAGAATCCTCTTACTCTGGAAGAAATAGGTGATAAATTTAATTTAACTCGCGAAAGAGTCCGGCAAATTAAAGAAAAAGCAATCAGAAGATTAAGACATAATTCCAGAAGTAATATTTTAAAATCATACCTTGGATAATAGATGACTATCATCAGACGACTAGTTGTTAATTTAATTATTTTATTGAGTGTTTTTATAAGTGCAGGCTGTTCTGGTACAAATAGTAGTTTAAGATATGATGACAAACCTACTGACAAGTCAATTTCTACAAGCAATGTTAGATATAATATTAAAGACAATGAAGCGATGGAGGATACTACTGTATACGATGATGATGAATTGTCAGAATTTCAAGATCCAAGTGATTTACCGGAGGAAGAGTCTAAGATCGATTTAACACAGGTAATGAAAAATCTTGAGAAAAGGTCTACAGATTCAGACAAAGACGCTCTGGTATCAACTAAAAGAGAATTGATGTTAATGGAAATAATAAAATATTTAAACACCCCGTATAAGTATGGCGGTAATTCATTAAATGGAATAGACTGCAGTGCTTTTACACAAAGTGTTTACAAGAGTTCCTGGTTAATAAATCTAAATCGATCTGCCCGGGAACAATTTCAACAGGGAGAAGTAATTGGAAATCGATCGGATTTAAAATTTGGCGACCTGGTATTCTTTAATACACGAAAACGAGTAAAGCCGGGACATGTTGGTATTTATATCGGTGATAATTTATTTGCACACGCCTCATCAAAAATAGGCGTTACAGTTTCTTCGCTGGATTACGATTATTATAATAAAAGATATATGGGTGCCCGTAGAATTGATGAGGAATAAATTTGTTTTTATAAGGGTAATAAAAAAGCTGTTCAGTTTGAACAGCTTTTTTTGTTAGTACAATTAAATATTAAATTAACTACAACCGGTGGTTGAACCACAAGTCATACATTTCAAACAGGTTCCGTTTCTAACCATTGTAATACTCTGGCATTCAGGACAAATATCACCGGTATAACCACTCTCTATAGCCCTTTTAACTTTTGTCGTCATATTATTTACTGTATGAGTTGCAAGTTCCTGAGTTGCAGTAACTTTTGAACCAGGTGAAAAACTGTATTTTTCCGGATGATTCTTATCGAGTTCAACTAGCCGTTCACTTATTATCTCTTCACTTTCAAATTCCGGTTCACTTAATTTTTTAACAATTCCTCTTGAGGCTTTGGATGTTATTTCATCGGTATCCACGTGTGAAAGATCATTTCTGCCAAGATATGTAACAGCAAGTTCTCTGAATATATAATCAATTACAGATGTTGCCATTTTAATCTTGTCATTACCTGTCACGATTCCGCTGGGTTCAAATCTTGTGAATACAAACGCGTCAGTAAACTCTTCTAAAGGAACGCCGTGCTGCAGTCCTAATGAAATGGAGATAGCAAAACAGTTTATTAAACTTCTAAATGATGCACCTTCACGATGCATATCAATAAATATTTCACCTAACTGTCCGTTATCATATTCACCGGTTCTGATGTACACAGATTGACCATTAATTTTTGCTTTTTGTGTATAGCCTGATCTTCTGTCCGGCAGTCTTCTGCGTTTTGCAATGTAACGATGAATAATTTTCTCCGCCACTTTAACAATATCATTTTTATCTTTGTCTTCCATTATTGCTTCAATATCTTCATCGCTCATTGTATTAAGCGGCTGAGATAGTTTTGATCCGTCTCTGTAAAGTGCATTAGCTTTAACACCTAGTTTCCAGCTTTGCATATATGCATCTTTTATATCTTCAATGCCTGCATTTCCCGGAAGATTGATTGTTTTTGAAATTGCACCGGATATGAACGGTTGAGCTGCTGCCATCATTTTAATATGTGCAAGGGGACGAATAAATCTTGTCCCTTTTTTACCGCATTTGTTTGCACAATCAAAAATAGAATAGTGATCATGTTTTAGGAATGGAGCGCCTTCGATTGTCATAGTGCCGCAAACATAATCGTTTGCTGAAGAAATTTCTGTTTTAGAAAAACCGAGTTTACTTAAAACATCAAAATCATAGGAATTAATTTCGTTTTCGTCAAATCCTAATGTTTTGGTCAGGAAATCAGTGCCGACTGTAAATTTGTTGAATGCAAAAGTTATATCAAATACAGATGGAAGTGATTTTTCAATCTTCGTAATAATTTCATCGGTAAAACCTTTAGCTTTTAAAGACTGCGGGTTTATGTATGGACAGCCTTCCAACGATCCTGCGCCCTTAGCATATCTTACAATTTCACCTATCTGATCTTTGTTGTATCCCAACTTTTCTAACGCCGGAGGGATCGATTGATTGATAATCTTAAAATAGCCGCCGCCAGCTAGTTTCTTAAATTTGACTAATGCAAAATCAGGCTCGACCCCGGTTGTATCGCAATCCATAACAAGCCCGATTGTACCTGTGGGGGCGATAACGGTTACCTGTGCGTTTCTAAAACCATACAGCTCGCCAAGCTCAACAGCTTTGTCTGCATCCGCTCTGGCAGCCTTTAATAGATCGGAAGGGCAGTACTGAGGATTGATCCCAACTGGATAAATTGTCAATCCTTCATATTCTTCATTGGGCACATTGTATGCTGCTCTTCTATGATTTCGAAGAACGCGCAGCATATTGATTTTATTCTCTTCATATCTTGGAAAAGGTCCTGCTTGCTTAGCAAGTTCTGCAGAAGTTGCATAAGAAGTCATATGCATAATAGAAGTGAGTGCCCCACAAATCGCAAATCCTTCTCTGCTATCGTAGGCAATTCCCTGAAGCATTAATAATGTTCCAAGATTTGCATATCCTAAGCCAAGCGTTCTGTATTCATAACTTAACTGGGCAATTTCTTTGCTGGGGAATTGAGCCATCAAGACACTTATTTCAAGCACCATCGTCCAGAGTCTAGTAGCATGTCTATAAGCCTGGATGTTAAATTCACGTTTTTCAAGATCATAAAACTTTACAAGATTTAATGAGGCAAGATTACAGGCAGTGTCATCAAGAAACATATATTCACTGCAAGGATTGGATGCTTTAATTTCACCACCTGCAGGGCATGTATGCCATTCATTTATTGTTGTGTGATACTGAATTCCCGGATCAGCGCACGACCAGGCTGAGTAAGCAATTTGATCCCACAAATCTCTGGCTTTTAATGTTTTGCATGGTTTAGGATTTCGTTTTTCTTTCTTTGCTTTTCTCTTTTCAATTCTCCAATAAAGATTCCAGTTCCCATCGTTAAGCACCGCAGTCATAAATTCGTTAGTAACCCTGACTGAGTTGTTGGAATTTTGTCCGGACACAGTTGCATATGCTTCTGAATTCCAGTCAGTATCGTAAATAGGGAATTCGATTGATTTAAATCCCAGTTTTGCAAGATGAATTACACGCTCAATATAATTGTTTGATATCTGTGCTTTTCTTGCTTCTAAAACTGCATAGCTTAATTTCTTATTAAGCTTTTTATTAAACCTATCATTTTCAGGGTGTTCATCGTAACAAGCTTTCATAATATTGTTTAGATGAAGATTACAAAGTTTTGAGCCGGCAACTATAGCGGCTACTTTTTGTTCTTCAATCACTTTCCAATTAATGTATTCTTCAATATCAGGATGGTCAAGATCAAGCGTTACCATTTTGGCTGCACGTCGCGTTGTTCCACCAGATTTTATTGCGCCTGCAGATCGATCACCAATTTTTAAGAAAGACATTAGTCCTGAAGATTTGCCACCGCCGCTCAAAGATTCACTGGAACCCCTGAGTTCAGAAAAGTTTGATCCGGTGCCGGAGCCGTATTTAAATAATCTTGCTTCACGTACCCAAAGATCCATTATACCGCCTTCATTAACCAGATCATCGCTTACGGATTGGATGAAACAAGCATGTGGCTGCGGGTGTGTGTATGCATCATCAGATTTTGTCAATTCTCCGGTTTGATAATCAACATAAAAATGACCTTGTGAAGGACCGGTGATACCGTAAGCCCAATTTAAACCGGTGTTAAACCATTGAGGGCTGTTTGGAGCTGCCATCTGATTGGCAAACATATACATCAATTCTTCATAAAAGGTTTTAGCATCTTCCTCAGAATCAAAATAATTTGCCTTCCAGCCCCAGTAAGTCCAGGTACCAGCTAATCGGTGAAACACTTGTTTAGAATCTGTTTCAGATGTGAATCTATCGTTTTCCGGAAGTTCTTGTAATCTTTCTGTATCTGCAGCAGAAGGCTGGAGCCATTTGGGAACGCCTTTTTCATTTACTTTTTTTAGCAGTTTAGGAATGCCTGCTTTTCTAAAATACTTTTGTGCTATAATATCGGTAGCAACCTGTGACCATTGCTTTGGTACCGATACGTTTTCCATTTTAAAAACACTTGAACCGTCGGGATTTTTTATCTCCGACGTCCGTCTTGTAAACTCAAAAGATGATAATGGATCCTTTCCCTGCTCGGTAAAAAATCGTTTAATCTGCATCCAACTCTCCAGATGATAGACTAGTTAATAAAAAAACTATTTATGTTAATTAAGGTTAGAAGTGATCCGGGTTTTTTGAGTGACGCTGAAAAAAAATAAAACTGTTTTAAACTCATAATATCACTCATCAGTAATTCACATCGGAAACTATTAAAAAAAATATAATTAAAAAATAGAACGTGTGAAGAAAATTTTTTATCACTTAAATTTCAAATCGAAAATGAAAATAATTTTCTAAAAAACCAAATTAAATTTTATGCAACTGACTCTTGACAATAAATAAATTTTAGCATCATTCGAAAATCACAACTTCTTTATCTAAATTTATTACCGCCCAAATAAATATACCTTTTAATAAAGTATAAGTTGTTATCTTTCGTAAGATTTTAATCATCTTTTTGAAAGAATTAATTTGAACGGCGATAAAATAATTGAAATCAATTCTTTGAGTAAAAACTTTAAGGATTTAAGGGCGGTTAACAGTCTAAATCTTAATGTATTTGAAGGAGACGTGTTCGGATTTTTGGGACCGAATGGCGCCGGGAAAAGTACGACAATCCGAATGTTATTATCACTAATAAAACCAAGTGAAGGCAGCATTAAATTATTTGGAAAAACTCTTGAAAAAAATAGAATAGAAATACTAAAAAAAGTCGGCGCTATCGTAGAAAAACCAGATTTCTACGGTTATTTATCTGCGTATAAAAATCTCGAAATCCTCGGAAGAATATCCGGCAAAGAGATAAGTAAAAATAGAATTATGGAAGTACTTGAACTTGTTGGATTGAGCAAGCGGTTTAAAAGTAAGGTTAAAACTTTTTCACACGGAATGAAGCAAAGATTAGGATTGGGACAGGCACTGTTGCACAACCCTGATTTAATTATTCTTGATGAGCCAACAACGGGTTTGGATCCGCAGGGAATGAAGGAAATTCGTGATCTAATTCTTCATCTTAGTAAGGATCAAAAGAAAACAATATTTCTTTCCTCACATATTTTACACGAGGTTGAGCTTGTTGCAAACAGAATGATCATTATAAATAAAGGGACTACCAGAGTTGAAGGTTACGTGCAGGATTTGTTAAATGCCAGAAAACTTTCAGTTTCTTTTGAGGTAAATGATGAAGAGAAAACTTACAACCTGCTTGCTCAGACAGGTTGGATTAAAAAATTAGAATCTCGTGCAAAAACAGTTTTTATGTTTATGCTTGAGAATAATGAGATAGCTGAACTTAACAAATATCTTGTTGAAAATGGAATTGCAGTAAGTGCGGTAATACCGACGCGATCACTTGAGGATTATTTCTTAAAAATTACCGACGAGGTTGTCTGATGTTGACGCTTATACAAATTGAGCTTTACAAGATTTTTAAGAAATGGCGAACTTATATTGGATTTATAGCAATTGGTGTTTTGGTTCCGATCATTCATATTGCAATGGTTTTTGAGGGCAGCAATACTCTAAATTTTATGACGAGGAATATTCAACAGTCTTTCGTCTTCGTAGGTAATTTGCTAAATGGATATTTAGTCTCATATCTAATATTAACAAGCCTTGCTGTCCATATACCTTTTTTAATAGCGCTTGTTGCAGGCGATCTGCTTGCAGGCGAAGCTACAGCGGGAACCTACAGAATGTTGATTACTCGACCGGTATCCCGAACCCAAATAATTACATCAAAATATTTGGCTGGAATAATTTATACAAATCTACTGATACTCTGGCTTGCGTTTATGAGTCTGGTTGTGGGAATCATAATTTTTGGAACGGGTGAATTATTAGTAATAAGTAATCAAACTGTAATAATTTTTGAAAAAAGCGATATACTCTGGAGATTTCTTCTGGCGTATGGTTTTGCTTCGCTTGGTATGTCTGTTGTTGCAAGCCTTGCATTTCTTTTCTCTTCACTCGTTGAAAACTCAATAGGACCAATTGTAGGTACAATGGCAGTAATAATAGTTTTCATTATACTTTCAGCAATTAACATAGATTTTTTTCAAACCATAAAACCATATTTGTTTACAAACTATATCCTTTCCTGGAGATTATTTTTTGATGATCCTGTGGATTTTGCTGAGCTGACTAAGGCCACATTAATACTGCTCGGACATATTGCAGCATTTTTTTCAATTACACTTTTTCTTTTCAAGCGGAAAGATATTTTAACTTAAGTTGAGGATATGATGAAATTATTAATCGGTTTGTCTTTAATTTTTATTGGGATTGGACTCCCGCAGTCAAAAAATCCTGATGAAATTATTAATAATGTAATTACAAACTTTAATAAAGTTAAAGACTACCAGGTTGATGTTAATATAAAAGTTGATGTGGAGTTCATTAAAGTACCCGAGACAAAAGCAAAAATATACTTTAAACAACCGGATAAAGTTCATCTTGAAGCTGAAGGATTTGCGATGCTTCCTAAAAACGGAATGGAATTTTCTCCTTCATCTTTGATTAAAAAGGATTATACCGCAATTTATGAGCAGGATGTTGATTTGAATGGATATAAAACTTCAATCGTTAAAGTTATTCCTCTTGGAGATCAGGGTGATGTCATTCTTTCGACTTTGTGGATTGATCAAAAGTATCAGGTTATAAGAAAGGTTGAATCAACAACAAAAACTAACGGCACTTTTGCAATAGATTTTTCTTACGATGATAAATTGAAATATCCACTTCCTTCTAAAATTGTTTTCTCATTTAATATGGATAAACTTAATATTCCGCCTACAATAAGCGGTGAAACAACTACTGAAAATCCAAAGAAAAAAAATAATCATTCCGGATCAACAACTAAAGGAAAAGTAATTGTTGATTATTCGAATTATCAGGTAAACAAAGGTGTGCCCGATTCTGTCTTTGAAAAGGATAACAAATTATCTAAGTAAATATTTGTATAATTCGGCGGCGGTTTGGTCTATATTGGAGGGCTATCACTATCACAACGCACTGAGGATTTTTTTACCGCCGCCAAACTTAACTATTTCACCTGTTAAAATATTTTATTCACAAGTTTAATTAAAGTCATTTAGCGGTAGGATAAAAATATTGGGATATTGAAAGAAAATTCTATTTAATTTCGATTTCGATCATTTTATTTTCATCACTTAACTTAAACTTTGCATCATTCCAGGATGGCGGACCAAACATTCCACGAGCATTGTTAGAAAAACCATAATTTTCAACCGGAATTCCCAGAAAGTTTGTGTTTAAATCATTATTTGCATCTTCATCATGGAACGCTTTTACTGCGTATTCTCCAAATGGTAGATTATCAAATTCTATTGTAGCCGAGTTATTTTCAATTTTAACTGTTTTACCAATAAACGGAGAAAGATTATCTTTATAATTTTCGGCTGAATTGCAAACAGCAATTATTACATTTCCTTTATCAGAATTTAGACCGTTAAATTTTATTATCAATGTACCTTTCTGTTTTGCATTATCAGAAGCAAAGTTAATATTTGAAAAACAAAACATTAAAACGAAAATTACATAAGCGCTAAGTTTCACTAATAATCCTAATAATTGTTACTCATACTTTTTAAAAATAACCGATGTATTGTGTCCGCCAAATCCAAAAGCGTTGCTTAATGCATAATTAACTTTTCTATCCTGTGGTTTATTAAAAGTATAATTTAAATCACATTCCGGGTCTGGATTTGCAAAGTTAATCGTTGGCGGTATTCTATCATTTACAACAGCAAGAATTGATGCTATTGCTTCCACTGCGCCTGCCGCACCCAACAAATGTCCTGTCATACTTTTGGTAGATGAAACGTTTAATTTATATGCACTATCTCCAAACACTTTTTTTATAGCTTTAGTTTCACCAATATCACCTAACGGTGTAGAAGTTCCGTGCATATTAACATAATCAATTTCTTCAGGTTTTATATTTGCCTGTTCAATTGCCATTTTCATCGATAAAATTGCGCCTGCCCCATCAGGATGAGGAGCGGTAATGTGATGGGCATCGGCAGATAATCCGGCACCTACAATTTCACAATAAATTTTAGCATTTCGATTTAGTGCGTGTTCAAGTTCTTCAAGAATTAATGCGCCGCCGCCTTCACCCATAACAAAACCATCGCGTGTGGCATCAAATGGACGACTGGCAGTTTCCGGTGAATCATTTCTTGTGGATAAAGCCCTGTTAGCATTAAATCCGCCAATGCCAAGTTCACTAATCGAGGCCTCACTTCCACCGGCAATCATTACATCTGCCATCCCGAATTTTATTAAAAGGAAGCTATCAATCATATTATTATTTCCTGTTGCACAGGCAGATACTGTGCAGTAATTTGGTCCGCGGAAACCATACTGCATCGATATATGTCCCGCAGCAATATCTGGAATAAGCATTGGGATGAAGAAGGGTGAAATTCTTTCGGGACCTTGTTCTCGATTTGTAACTGCCTGATCATAAAAGGTTTGAATGCCGCCTATTCCACTCCCGAATATCACACCTATTCTATTTTTTTCATCTTCAGAAAGTTTTTCCGGATTTAAGTTTGAATCATCAACCGCTTGTCTGGCAGAAACAAGAGCATATTGAGCAAATGGATCTAATCTTCTTGCGGTTTTTTTATCAAGAAAATTTAAAACATCAAATCCTTTAAGCTCGCAGGCAAATTTGGTTTCAACTTTTGATGTATCAAATTGCTTGATCATTGCAGCACCACTCTTTGATTCCATCATTCCATTCCAGAATTCAGTTACAGTTAAACCAATTGGAGTTAAGGCTCCCATTCCTGTAACAACTACTCTTCTGTTTTTATTGATCATTTAAATCCTTATATAAGATTAAAAAAAATTTGTACGGATTGATAAATTTTGAGATGTAAAAATAATGAAATTTGGTCAAAAGCTTAAGCGAAAGTTGACACACTAAATAGATTGAAATGACAAAGAATAAGTTCAAAATTTATCGGAAGTAAGTCTAAAAATTGTCCAATCTTCCAATGGTTTTGCGCCTATTTTCTTATAAAAATCAATTGCCGGTCCATTCCAGTCTAAAACTGACCATTCGACTCTGCCGTAGTTTCTTTCTTTTGCTAATAGAATTATTTTATCCAATAAAGCTTTACCGATTCCTTTACCACGCATCTCCGGTTTAACATACAGGTCTTCAAGATAAATTCCGGGTTTACCAAGAAACGTTGAAAAGTTTTTAAAGAATATGGCTTGTCCAACAATTTTCCCCTCATATTCTGCAAGAAGAATTTCTACAAACTTATTTTCTCCAAAAAGCGTTTTATTTAATTCATCTTCCGTAGTTACTATTTGATCTGAGAGTTTTTCATATTCTGCTAATTCTTTGATCAATGAAAAGATGGAAGGAATATCAGTTTCAGTTGCAGTGCGAATGGAAATTTTATTATTCATTTTTTTATTCCGTAGGAAAGGGAAGTTTATTCTTTAAAATATCTTTTATCTTTTCAAAAGGAATTTCCGCAGTAATTTCACCCATAACCCAGGGACCTATTTCATATGGATCAAACTGAAGGACGAGCATTCCGGGTATAATATAAAAATCCTGATCATCCGGTACAGTGATTTCATTTTCAAAAAGTCCGGCATCTGTCAGACTTTCTGCTTCATATTTTTCAAGGATCGCTTGTTCACACTCGTATGCAAGCATATCAAAAGAGTCATCTTTAATAATATCTTTTAATGTTAAAACATTACCTTCTTTCATTTCAATGTTATAACCCAATGCAAAGTAATTTCCGTGTGCTCCACCGGTAAACTGATAATGGCTCAAAGCAATACTGATAAATTCTTTGGAATTATATTCCACCTGATAGCCTGTTTCGAAAGTATACTGCATTTCATACGGATAATCTTCATAAACTGAGGAATCTGATTGAACTTCCTCAAACCATTGAATAGATTGCTTGAATTCATCTTCTAAAAATGAATTAACTTTAGTTTCTATATTTTTATCATCCAATCCGGTGATTTGAGGAAAATCAATGCTAATAATAGCCGAGCTATCTTCAGTGCTGTTTGTATAGTGCAGCGTCTTAATCTGTAGAGTATCGTTTGCTATACCATTATTATTTTCTTTCAACACATTCCTTCCGGATAAAAGTGCTGTTGAAAAAATTAAATAAAAAATGACAATTACTTTTTTCATTTTAATAAAACCTTCCTAAAAGGTTAAGTTTTAATGCGTGCATTTTTTTTTATCGATTAAATATTTTTCTAAGTATAAGACTCCTGATGCAAAAATATATCCAAAAGCTAAACCGATTATGGCGCCGCCAAATACATCCGAAGGGTAATGTAAACCGAGATAAACTCTTGAAATTGCAATTAGTGTTGCACCAATAAAAAGCACCCATTTTAGTTTTGGAAACAATCTGTAAAAAAATATTGCAGCTGCAAAATTATTTAATGCATGATTTGACGGAAATGAAAAGGAACCTGTACAACCGAGAGGAGTCAGAACATCGCTTAACACATTACAAGGGCGTGGTCTGGCAAAGTATTCTTTTAACAATCGGTAACCCAGTTGATCTGTTACCACAATAAGTAACAGAACTCCAATTACTGCAATCTTTCCTTTAGTTCCGCCCTTAAAGAAACTGATTCCCAATAAAATAACATAAGCAATATACCAGTTGTTAACATTGGTGATAGTTGAAAAAAATTTATCAAGAACCCCGGCTGAGAGTGTGTGGTTGAAAAAATAGAAAATTGTAAGATCTATTGAGTACAGAAAATCTGCCATAAATATTAATTAAAATTGTTATGGTTAAAATAGAAATGATAGATCAATTATTCCTAAAAATTATGTAGATTTATTACGCACTTTAAGAGTAAATGATGAACAGCGATAATTTCTTTTCAAATTTATTGAATTATTCAAATCTTCCATTTTTAAAAGCCCGGTTCAACCGTGTTAAAGAAGAAACCGGTAAGTATTTAGTAACGCCATTAAAAGTAATTGCACTAATGGTCGCCATTTCAGGTGTCTTTGCAATGATATTTGAAGTAAGGCACCATGCTGAATTTGCATTTAAAATTTATCTTGTCAGACTTTCCGCAACACTAATTGCATTTATAATTTTGGTTTTTTTAAACTCAAAAAATGCAATGAAGTATTCAATACCACTTGTTCATATTCTTTTGCTTACCATAATCAGTTCTTCTGCGTTTATGATATTGTTGATTCCAAATTCGCTTATAGTTAATTCCCAAATAGTTGGTTTGATGATTTTCACTTCAGCTATGTTTTTAAATTGGGAAATAAAGAATCAGATTTTAGTAGCGATCTATTATAATATCGTTTTTGCAGTTGCAATTCTGTTTAATGATCAGAAAATATATTTTCTACCGAATATGTTCGAATCTTTAATATTTGTTCTTTTTTTAAGTTTACTTTCAGTTGTAGGAAGCGCAATTAATTTTAGAATGAGACTTCAGGTTGCAGAGAACGCTTTAAGAGTAGAACAATCAGAAAAAAAATTCAGATCCATTTTTAATAATTCCGTAGATGGAATATTTCAATCAACTCTTGACGGAGATTATATAACAGCTAATAACTCATTAGTAAGAATGATGGGTTACGAAACTCTTGAAGATCTAATCAGAACAAAGGTAACTGACTCATATAAAATTAAAGCGGATCGCGTAAAGCTGCTCTCTGAAGTTCGTAAAAATGGATCTGTAGAAAATTTTATTACAACTTTGGTTGATAAAAATAATAATGAAAAAATTGTAAAGATGAATGTGCATTTTGCTACTGATGAAATAACCGGAAAAGATTATCTGGAAGGAACAATCCGTGATGTGTCAAATGAAGTTTTATCTCAATCATTGCGTGAGCGTGCTGAATTAGAACTCAAAGTTGAAAAAGAAAAATCAGATGCGCTTGCTAAAGAAGCAATGAAACTAAGCACCGCTAAAAGCAGATTTCTTGCTAATATGAGTCATGAAATCAGAACGCCGATGAATGGAATAATCGGTTCTTTAGCTTTGATTGAAAATGAATCCTACAAAGACAATGAAGAATTAAAACAATATATTCACAGTGCAAAACTTTCTGCTGAATCATTGCTTGAAACAATAAATGCCGTTCTGGATCTTTCCAAAATCGAGGCAGGCAAAATTGAACTTGAAAATCTTAACTTTAATCTTAAAAAAGTTATCACCCAGGCAATTTCTATTGTCAGCTCAAAAGCAAAAGAAAAATCTTTAGATATTCTTGTTGATTTACCGGACGATAAAAATTTAAATTTTGTAGGTGATCCAACAAGAATCAGACAAATCTTTTTAAATTTATTAAGCAATGCCATCAAGTTTACAAAGGTTGGGGAGATAAAGATTATTGCCAAAATTGAACAACTGGAAAATGGTAAAATAAGAATTCATAATTCTATTTTAGATTCAGGTATTGGAATTCCTGCAGATAAAATAAAAGAATTATTTAAACCATTTTCCCAGATTACAGGTAATGAAGGCAATAGTTTGGGCGGTACCGGCTTAGGTTTAGTAATCTGCAAGGAATTTGTAAACTTAATGGAAGGAGATATTTCTGTAAGCAGTGTTGAAGGGCAGGGCAGCAAATTTGATTTTAATATTGTAGTAAATGAACAGGGACCCGCATATCCCACTGACCATTCTTACGATGAAAAAAAATCGATCTCCGATAATTATGAAACCGTATTAACAGACGCTGAGTTGAAAATTAATGTAGAAAACAGAAAAGCAATTAAAATATTACTTGCCGAAGATAATCTTATAAACCAAAAAGTGGCAATAAGAACGCTTACTTCAGCAGGCTATCAGGTTGATGCTGTAATGAACGGAGGGCAGGCTGTAAAGGCACATCTAGAAAATAATTACGATTTAATTTTAATGGATGTTCAAATGCCGGATGTTGATGGTTATGAAGCAACAAAGCAAATAAGAGCGATGAAAGAACCCAAGAATAAAATTCCCATTATCGCTATAACAGCCCACGCACTGATTGGAGATCGAGAAAGATGTCTTGAAGCCGGGATGGATGAATACGTTGCAAAACCGATGAACGCATCCGAGATTATTAAATTGATTGATCATTTTCTTGCTTTGAAAAATGCAGGTGGAATACAATCTAAAATAATTGCTTCAGATCATAAATTCTTTGATTTTGAAAGATTGAAACAAATCAGTCTTGGTGATGAGGCGTTTGAAAAAGATTTATTATCAGATTATTTAATTGATGCAGATCTTAAATTGCAGTTGTTACGTGATCTTTTATCATCTGCGGATATAAAAAAGATAGTTGATGTTGCACATACACTAAAAGGATCAAGTTACTCAGTTGGCGCTAAGCTGGTTGGTGATGAAGCACTTGGAATCGAACTTTCCGCAAAAAATAATGATCTTGAAAATGTTGAAGATAGAATACCCAAACTTGCCAAATCTATAAGAGAAACACGAGAAGTTCTTAAGAATAAGATTGCGTAGATAAATCATAGCTGATTTTTTTAGCCCCTGTCATCCTGAGCGGAGTCGAAGGATGAAAGTAATAATAGAATATTATTGCCACACTTCGACAGGCTCAGTGTGACAATAATAATTTCAAGTTTGAAAGGCTTTAATTAAAATCCTTCAAAACTTTTCTGATAATACTAACAGCCAAATCAATTTCATCTTTAGTTATAACGAGCGGCGGAGCAAATCTTATAATATCACCATGAGTTGGTTTAGCAAGCATTCCATTTTCTTTTAATGCAACGCAAACATCCCAGGCAGTTTTTCCGCTCTTTGCTGGTTTGATTACAATTGCATTTAGTAATCCTTTACCGCGCACTAATGTAAGATGCTCAAATTCATTTACCATTTTCTGAACTTCCGACCTGAAGTAAGCACCCATTGCAAAAGCATTTTCTGCAAGTTTTTCTTCAATCAAAACTTCTAATGATGCGATAGCAACTTTACAGGCTAATGGATTTCCGCCAAAAGTTGATCCGTGCTGTCCCGGTTTTATCGCGAGCATAACTTCATCATTTGCTAAAGCTGCGGATACAGGCATCACTCCACCTGATAACGCTTTACCAAGAATTAGAATATCCGGTTTAACAGATTCATAATCTGAGGCAAGCATTTTACCTGTTCTTGCTAATCCTGTTTGAACTTCATCGCAGATGAGAAGAACATTTTTTGCTTTACAAAGTTCTTGAGCTTTTTTTAAGTAACCATCATCTGGAACAAAAACGCCTGCTTCACCCTGGATTGGTTCTACTAAAAATGCTGCAACATTCGGGTCTTCCAGAGCTTTTTCTAATGCAGCAATATTGTTGTAAGGTATTTTTTCAAATCCCGGAACAAAAGGACCAAATCCATCATAACAATCAGGATCAGTTGATGCAGAAACAGCCATCATTGTTCTACCGTGAAAGTTTTCATTGGCTACGATAATTTTTGCTTCGTACTTTTTAATTCCTTTTACATCATAAGCCCATTTACGTGCAAGCTTAACAGCGGTTTCATCACCTTCAACACCTGTGTTCATCGGAAGAACTTTATCGTATCTAAAAAGTTCTGTTACAAACTTTTCATATTCTCCAAGAACGTTATTATAAAATGCGCGTGATGTTAAAGTTAAAGTTTGTGCCTGCTCAATAAGTGTGTTTATAATTTTTGGATGACAATGTCCCTGGTTAACTGCTGAGTAAGCAGAAAGAAAATCAAGATATTTTTTACCTTCAACATCCCAAACCCAAACACCTTTGCCTTTTGCAATTACAACTTCTAGCGGATGATAATTATGAGCACCGTATTTGTGCTCTAAATCCATATAATATTTTGAGTTCATAAGCCTTCCAATTTTTATTTAAATTATTAAAAATTTGTGCAGAAAAATTAGCCGTTAAAGGCTGAATTACCAAACTAGTTTTCTATTCATTTTAATTGACTTTTAAGCTTTTATTTCGTTCGTTTGAAGTGAAGTTATTTTATAGTTTTTCATGAAGGGGCTTTTATGAAAAAGTTAGTTGTATTTTTATTTGTTTTGTATTCACTTCCATTGTTTTCACAAGGACCAGGAGCTGCTTATAATCCGGAAACTGCAAATGGTGCTTCAAATATATCTTACTTATATTATCCACTAAAATGGAAAAACCCAGATGCCATTTTGTACAATGAAGTATATTTAAGTTATGATTCATCAAAGGTTTCAAATCTTGATCCTGCTGTAAAATGTATATCAGGTTATCCATCAACTGTATATGATTCTATTTATGTTAATCAACAACTTTACTATCCGACTAGATATTTTTGGTGTGTAGTTGAATATGATTCGACTGGCTTTACGAAAGGGGAAGTTTGGTGTTTCTATACAACTCAACAACAAATTGATTTTATTCAATTTGATGATTTTTCTTTTGGAACGGGAAAATGGATTCTAGATAACAATGGAAATTGCGGCTGGAAGATTAGCAATTCTTTAAACTATAATCTTCCAATTCCATCGACAGGCAATGTTTTAACTGCAGATGCTTATCAATGTGGAAATCCGATAAATGCCACTGCCGAATTTCAACAAACTAATTCTATGCAGGATATGTATATGGCGAAGCTTGAATTTGAATCTGATTGGAAAACAGAAAACATCAATGATTACGCAAAGGTAGAAATGAAAATTAATGAAGGATTATTTTGGACGACTATTTGGGAAAAAAATGGAATCAGCGATAGAAATAAACATGTAGACTTTTGGCTTTTCGAAAATAACTGGTTTGGTGATACTATTTATAATGTACAAATTCGATTTAGTACTTATCAAAATGGAGTAAACAGTTGGTGGGCAATCGATAATGTTCGGATTATAGGTGCCGATGGGATATTGACTCATGTCCATCCTTATATAACTTATTCAAAAACAATTTTAGAAAATCCTCCAAAAGTATTCTTAAAATGGGGCCAGATCATACCAGTGCCGAATGAAAAGCTTGACCGTAAAGTTGGTATACCAACTAGTTCAAATTCTTATGAAACCATTGCATATTTTTCGGCTTCTTATTACTCAACATTCATAGATTCCACTGTAAATGAATCAACAATTTATACATACAGAGTTGGAAATAATGAATGGGGAAATTGGTATGTGTACAGTAATGAAATAACTGTCTATGTACCTGCCATTGTTCCTGTTGAACTCACTTCCTTCACTTCATCAATAAATGAAAACAATGTAAGACTTAGCTGGCAAACAGCAACTGAAACAAATAATGCAGGTTTTGAAATTCAGAGAGAGCAAGTCTTCAGTCCACAGTCTTCAGTCGGCAATGAAAGATGGAAAGTTATAAGTTTTATTAATGGAAACGGAACAACAACAGAACCGCAATCATATTCTTTTGTTGATAAGAATTTGGAAGCAGGGAAGTATCAATACAGATTAAAACAAATAGATTTTGATGGAACGTTTGAGTATTCAGATATTATTGAAGCTGAAATTAATCCTCCTGCAAAATTTTCTTTAGAACAAAACTACCCTAACCCGTTTAACCCAAGTACAAAAATACATTTTACAATCCCGACCTCACCCTTAAATCCCTCTCCTTACCAAGGAGAGGGAAATAGGGAGAGGTTTGTTACCCTAAAAGTTTTTGATGTACTAGGAAAAGAAGTTGCAACTCTTGTTAACGAAGAAAAACCTGCGGGAAAATATGAAATAGAATTCAATTCAGTTGAGACGTTGCATGCAACGTCTTTACCAAGTGGAGTTTATTTTTATCAGTTAAGGGCAGGAGATCCTTCGACAGGCTCAGGACAAGTTTTTATTGAAACTAAAAAAATGATTCTCCTACGTTAAACTACGGCAGTTTTTACTAAAAAGATTTTCGGGATCATTCTGTGACTCGGATTTACAACTGTTAACGAATTATTAAAAAAGGATAGTCAGCTCCACAAAATGGATAGGAAGCAAGTTTAAAAGGATAGTTTGCAACATCAAAAGGATAGGAAGCGAGTTTAAAAGGATAGTTTACAACATCAAAAGGATAGGAAGCGAGTTTAAAAGGATAGTTAGCAATCTTAAATGGATAGGGAGTGAGTTTAAAAGGATAGTTTGCAACATCAAATGGATAGGACGCGAAAATAAAAGGATAGTCAGCTCCACTAAATGGATAGGTAATATATTAATCTTGATAAACAATCAGTTCTAAATTACCCCTAAATCAGTAAACATTATTATACCATTGATTATCGCAATTGCACAATTTATTTTCTGCATCAAAACTAAAGATGGAGATTAATAAGAATATGAATTTTACAGTTGAAACTCATACAATTTCCTTAAAGAGCAAAGGGGATTGCGATATTATAAATATCACATACAAAGTACAGGACATAATTAAGGAAAACAATTTTATAGAAGGAAGTGCCCTGATATTTGTGCCCGGTTCAACTGCAGGCATTACTACAATTGAATATGAACCCGGTTTGTTAAATGATTATCCTGATTTTTTTGAAAAGATCATTCCCAAAAATCAAAATTATCAGCACGATAACACCTGGCACGATGGAAATGGTCATTCTCACGTGCGCGCATCTTTACAGGGGGCATCTTTTACAGTGCCTTTTAAAGATAAATCGTTAATTTTGGGAACCTGGCAGCAGATAGTTTTTGTTGATTTTGATAACAGAGCCAGAAGCCGGGTAATTATTGTTCAATTAACAGGAAACAAAGAATAATTTATGAAACATTTATACATAATTTTGATTTTAACAATTGCATTTTTTTCAAGATCGTTTGGGCAGATTGTTACAACCCAGCCTGAATTTGCAACACAGTACGATAGCATTGTTGTTTTCTTTGATGCAACACAACCGGGTGCAACAGCACTTTTAAATTATACGGGAACAGTTTATGCACATACCGGAGTTACTACAAATCTTGGACTATGGCAGCACGTGATAGGCAGCTGGGGAAACAATACAACTCAACCCGCATTAACCAGAATTGATGCAAACCATTACAAACTAACAATTGGTTATCCAAGGACTTTTTACTCAGTAACAAATTCATCAGAAAAAATTCTTCAGCTATCAATGGTTTTTAGAAGTGCTGACGGAACCAAACAAACCAATCCGGATATATTTATTGATCTTTATGAACCGGGTCTTACATTAGTTGTACAAAATCCTAAAGTTTCTGTTCAATTTGTTGATCCGCAGCGCTCACCCGCATTTATAAAACCTGGTGAAACAATTCCGATTATTGTAAAAGCAGTTGAGCTTGGTACTAAAGTATCAAACTTTACACTTTCTGTAGATGGTAATCTGGTTGCTCAAACCAACACTGATAGTTTAAGTTATAATTTTGTCTATGATAATTATTCGGTTGGTGCACACAATATAAAAATTGTGGGTGTGGATACGGCGGGCAACATAGATTCAACTTTATTCATGTTATTTTCAAATCCTGTAGTTAATAATTCACCACTGCCAAACGGAATGCGTCCGGGATTAAACTATATAAGTGCCACAACCGCAACAGTTGCACTTTTTGCGCCGCATAAAAATTTTATGTACCTGCTTGGTGATTTTAACGATTGGAAAGTTGAAACAAATTATTTTATGAATCGTGATTCCATAAGTGCCGATAGCGTATTATGGTGGATTGATTTAACTCTTATTCCGGCAACAGAATATGCTTTTCAATATTTTGTGGATGGAAAGATAAGGACAGGTGATCCGTACTCAGAAAAAATACTTGATCCATGGAATGACCAATATATTTCCTCCACTACTTATCCTGGATTAAAGCCATATCCGTATGGTAAAACAGAAAGTATTGTCAGTATTATTCAAACTGAACAGCCGGAATATCAATGGCAGGCAGTAAATTATCAAAGACCCTCAAAAGAAAAATTAGTTATATATGAATTGTTAGTAAGAGATTTTTCAACTCAAAGAAACTACCAGTTTTTGATTGACACATTATCATACTTAAAATCACTTGGCGTAAATGCAATTGAACTTATGCCTATAATGGAGTTCAGCGGTAATTTAAGCTGGGGCTATAATCCAATCTATCATACTGCGGTTGATAAGTATTATGGTACTGCGGATAAACTAAAAGAGTTTATTGATATCTGTCATCAAAGTGGAATTGCTGTTATACTGGATATGGTTTTAAATCAGGCAGATAACCTTTCCCCGCTTGCTATGCTTTGGTGGGATAATGATAACCATCGACCTGCACCTAACAATCCATATTTAAATCCGGTAGCAAGACATCCGTTTAATGTATTTAACGATTTTAATCATGAAAGCAGTGCAACAAAATATTTTGTAGATCGTGTAAATGAGTACTGGTTAACAAAATTTAAGTTTGATGGTTTCCGCTTTGATCTTTCAAAAGGATTTACCCAGGTTTTTACAACTGATGTAAATGTGTGGAGTGCTTATGATCAAAGCAGAATAAACATCCTTAAAAGAATGGCAAATCAAATATGGAATGTTGATTCAAATGCTTATGTAATACTTGAGCACTTTGCCGCAAACAACGAAGAGATAGTTTTATCAAATTATGGTATGATGCTATGGGGTAATCATAATTGTAATTATAGTCAGGCTGCAATGGGTTATGCATCAGGCTCGTGCGGCACTTGGGATTTTTCAGGAATTTCCTACAAGAACAGGGGATGGACTAATCCAAATTTAGTTGGATATATGGAAAGTCATGATGAAGAAAGATTAATGGTTAAAAACCTTGCTTTTGGAAATTCATTCGGTTCATACAACATAAAAGATATACGTGTTGCTCTTAATCGGATGAAACTTGCCGGTGTATTCTTTTTTACAATTCCCGGTCCAAAATTATTATGGCAGTTTGGTGAACTTGGTTATGATATAAGCATTGATTTTAACGGAAGAACCGGAGAAAAACCTGTTAGGTGGAATTACCTTAATGATGATAGAAGAACAAATCTTTATAAAGTTTATTCGGCTCTTCTTAACCTGAGAAATAACTATGAAACATTTCATACCACTAACTTTAACCTAAATGTAAGCGGCTCTATGAAGAGGATAAATCTTTATCATCCTTCAATGGATGCTTTTATTATTGGAAATTTTGGAGTGACTCAACTTTCAGCGCTGCCTAACTTTAGCCGTACCGGCTGGTGGTATGATTATTTTAGCGGAGACAGTATTAACGTAACCAGCAATACTAATCTTACTGACAGTGTCACTTTGGCTCCGGGAGATTTTAAAATATATACTACATCAAAACTGCCTGCCCCGGAACCTGGAATATTACTGGACGCAGATAAAATTGGTGATCAGTTGCCGGTTGATTTTAATCTTGAACAGAACTATCCAAATCCCTTTAATCCGAGTACAATCATAAGATATGCAATCCCAAATGCAACGCTTAGCTCGTTATCCCGAGCGGAGTCGAGGGACGAAGGGTCTCGAGTAGTTCTAAAAATTTACGATATACTTGGAAGAGAAATAAAAACTTTAGTTAATAAAGAACAAGCATACGGCGTTTATGAGGTTATCTGGAATGGTGATGATGAACTTGGGAACAAAGTAAGTACCGGCATTTATTTCTATCGTATTAATGCAGGTAGTTATGTTGATACGAAAAAGATGATGCTGATAAAATAATTAACAACTTTCAACACAAAAAAAATATTAGAAGAATCAATTTTTTACAGTTCAAATGCCAGTCTTGATAAAATTATTGCAGCAGCAGATGATACATTTAAAGATTCTGCACGTCCTTTACCAGGGATTGTTATAAATTCATCTGATAAAGTCCTGATCATTTCTGAAGGTCCAATTGATTCATTTGAAAATGTGATAATAGTTTTTTTATTGGGCTTATATGTTAAAACATTTTTGCCTTTTGTATCAGCACAAACAATCTGGTAACCATTAGTTTTAAGGTTAACCAGATCATTCTCGTAAATCTCGTCGTAAATATTTAGATGAAAAACAGAACCCATACTTGCTCTGATAACTTTTGGATTTAAATATTCAACTGAATTATCAGTTATTAAAATGTTATAGAAACCAAACCAATCGCAGGTTCTTATTATTGTTCCAAGATTTCCCGGATCGGAAATATTATCTATTAAAACAATTACTTTTTCTTTAAGTGTATTAAGGCTTTTTGGCGGATAATTTTTATTAAAAACTGCTGCAATACCCTGCGGGGATTTTGTGTCGGATATTTTTTGAAAATCAATTGACTTTAATTCAATAACTCTGTTTGTCCTTTTATTAATAATAGTTATCACATCAGGAAAGGAATCCATAAATGCTGGTGTAACAAAAACAGCTTCGCATTTATAGCTGCTGTTTAATCCTTCTTCAACAGTCCTTAATCCCTCAACAATAAATTTTTCTTCCTGCTGGCGGAATTTTTTAATTAAAAGAGAAGAAAAATATTTTAATTCATTTTTAGAAATCATAATAATGTATCATAATTCTGGTGAGTACTGTTGTTCTGCCCCTGTTCAAGTATTTTTAGATACTCCCAGGAATATATACCGGTATTATGCCCATCTTTCCATCCGATTTGGATGGCATAATCTCCGACAACATCAATGCTTTTAATCTTGTACATTTCCGGTGTCATTATTGTGGGTTTTGGTGGTCGAAAAGTTTTAAACAAAATAGTTTCTCCTTTACAACCTGCACAAGGGCATTCATCTCTTAGATATTTAAGTGAAAAGACGCTTTCAGTTTCATCATTCCATGTTAATAAAAGCTTATCTTTATCAACTATCTTTATTTGCTTTGGTTTCATATCATTAATAAAATATAAAATAATGCATCCAAAATACGCGAATAAAAAGAATTATGTAATGAAAAATTGGATTATCACCATTATTTTTGTGTTAGTTAATAACAAAAGAAGGATTTTTAATATTTAATGGAATTATTGTTGATTTTTGTTTTGATTCTCTTCATAAATTTTTTACTTGCCGCTTCCGAAATAGCATTGGCAGCATTTGGAGAAACTAAAATAGATGAACTAAGGGAAAGCGATGATAAGTATGTTCCGTATTTTGAAAAACTTAATGAGAATCAGGAACAAGTATACAGCAGCATACATCTTGCATTTACATTTTTAACTGTACTTATATCAATCATTGGATATTTTTTGTTTTCAAGCTGGATATATCCAAATATAATTTCACTAATAAATGCACCATCAATTTATTCAATTGTAATTCTAATTCTTGTTACCACCGTTCTTGTAACAATTGTCATACTCGTTTTTAATGTGCTTGTTCCAAAAGCTATTGCCTACAGATACGTCGATTTTATAGGTAAACATTCAATCAAAACAATATTAATTCTTTCATCAACATTAAAAATTGTTACGGGAGCAATAACTGCAATTAGTAATTTTATTTTATTACCATTTAAGGAAAGAATAAATTTTTCACAAGAGCGTCCATCTGAAGATGAAATACTTGATATAATTTCTGATGGAGTAAAATCCGGTACAATTGATGAAGCGGATCAGGAAATAATTGAAAATATTTTTGAGTTTAATGATCTTAAAGCTGATGAAGTGATGATTCCCAGAACTGAGATGATTGCGATAAATCTGATTGAAGAAGACGAAAAAAATATTTCTTCAATAATTAAAACAGGTCACACATTAGTTCCTGTTTATGAAAATTCAATTGATAACATTATTGGCATTCTTCATACAAAAGATGTTATGAGATCGATAATTGAGAATCAAAAATACTCATTAAAAAATCTTCTTCGTCCTGTATACTTTGTGCCTGAAACAAAACTTATTTCGGAGATCTTAAAAGATATGCAGAAGCAGGGGGAAAGAATTGCTATTGTAACAGATGAATACGGCGGAACAGAAGGTGTGATAGCTATGGAAGATATTTTAGAAGAAATTGTTGGCGAGATAAAAGATAAAACTAGAAGCGAAATTCAGTATTACAGTAAGCTGCCGGATGGTAAATATTATGTACTTGGTTCGATGAATATTACAGAGTTCAATGAAACTTTTAGTTTTAAACTTCCTGAATCAGATGATTACAACACCATTGCAGGATTTATTTCTGAACAAACGGGGAAAATCCTTAATCCATCTGAAAAATATGAATATGAAGGATTGGTTTTTGAACTGATCAAAAAGAACAGGCAAAAGATGGTTCAGTTTAAAGTCTATTCAACCAATGGAGATTTTGAAGAACTTTTAAATAAAAATTAAGCTCCACAAATGAAAAAAATAATTTTTACATCTATTCTTTTAATTGCAACTTTAACTTATTTCTTTTGGCCTGAAAAAGTTATTAGTTATCCATCAGGGCAAGTAGCACCCGATCAACCTATCCAGCAAAATCTTAGTTTAAATAAGGTATGGAAAAAAAATGAATTTAATATAAAAGCTCTTGCCGAGTATAAAATTAAAGCAAGAGTACTAAGCAGAAATGATTTTTCGATTGGCAGAGAAAGCGAAATATCACCGGTTGATTTTGCACTGGGCTGGGGACCAATGTCTGATCAAGACGTAATTGATAAAATTGAGATTACTCAGAGCAACAGATGGTATCATTGGAAAACAGATAGTTATCCGATTCCGCAACAGGAAATTTCACTAAATAGTGCTAACGTACATATAATTCCTAAAGACGATTTAACTGAAGAGAAAATTAAAAATGTGTACAAAGGAAGTTTAGTAGAAATGAAAGGATACTTAGTTGAGGTAACTGTGGATGATGGATGGCATTGGAAAAGTTCACTACGCAGAGATGATACTGCCGGGGGTTCCTGTGAACTATTTTGGGTAGAAGAATTAACAATCTTAGATAATGAATAATTTTTAGAGTTGTTAAAAAAGATTCTTGTTTAGAAAGCTTAAAAATGTTAATTTTGCTCTCCGAAAATGCTGGCTTAGCTCAGTTGGTAGAGCAGCTGATTTGTAATCAGCAGGTCGCGGGTTCGAGTCCCATAGCCAGCTCGAAAATGCCCCAAATTGAATGATTTGGGGCTTTTTCATTTTATATTTGACAAGCAACTAATCAGAACTAATCGGAATTTTCACCCATTTGGTCACAATTTAAAATTTAATAACTATCCTGTACGATGGTAAACACTATGCAGTAAAATTTTTCATTCGTCACTAATCTTATAAATTCAGTTAAAATAAAAGCACTTATAATTTATAGTCAGGGCGATTAAATGTTGAGTTCGTAATTTGCCCCAACCAATTATTAGAAAAATCAAATTTAAAATTATCTTTCAATTATATAGATGAATGAGGAAAAAAAATAATTACTCCAAAATTTATGATGTTTATCTGTTACATTTGTAAAAATATTTGGTTCAAATTTAAGGTTTATCAAGTGACGACTCTCCTAGTAGAAATAAACACTAACGGTTGGTGATCATCTTTTCTACTTTTTGATAAAAAATTGCAAAATATTTTGATTGAAGATTGAAAGCTGGACAAGGCAACTCTTCAAAAGATGTAGTTCTTTTTTCATCCTTTTGGTCGATTGAATACTTCATAATATCTGTTAATTATAGATTTAAGATATTATACAGTAATCTTCTGAGAGGTAAAAATGCCAATTGCTTTTCTATCTTTAGGTGATCAAAAATATGCTACTCAATCGAACATAATAAATGTTTTTATAAATATTAATTTGACTTATATAGTTAAATCAGTTAATTTTTGGTTAAACGTTTAACCGAGATATTGATGAAAACAACTATTAAGGATGTTGCAAAGAAAGCCGGCGTATCAATCGCGACGGTATCCTTTGTAATAAACAATACTAAACGTGTAACGCCTGAAACAAAATCCCGCATACTAAAGACAATAAAATCTCTTAACTATCATCCTTCAAAATCGGCAGTTAGCCTTGTCTCCGGTAAAACCGGTAACATAGGTTTTATACTTACAGACGATCACTTTTTACGCACTGAACCTTTTTATACAAGAATATTTTTAGGGACGGAATTTGAAGCCAGGAATGCTGGATACTATATCTTACTCACATCAATCAATCCGGAATTCAGTAAAAGTGATCCACTGCCAAGATTCATATTAAATAATAGTGTTGATGGAATTATTGTTGCAGGAAAAATTCCTCAAAATTTAATAGAAAGAATGGCTCCATATAATCTCCCGACAGTATTCATCGATTACATACCTTCGCAGAATTGCTGCCCTTTGGTGTTAATTGACAACGTCGAGGGTGGTTTACTTGCAACAAATCACCTCATAGAACTAGGTCATAAAAATATTGCTTTTATTGGTGGAGATATTGAGCATCCCAGTCTTTCAGATCGATTAGCCGGTTACAAACAAGCATTAGTGAATGCTAAAATTCCTGTTAAAAATAATTTCATAACTATTGATGCAAAATATCCTGACAGGGTTAATGGCTACAATTCGGCTAAAAGATTATTTTCAAAAAATAAAAACATTACCGCAGTATTTGCCTGCAATGATGCAATGGCGATTGGTGTTTTACGTTATTTAAAAGATAATGGATATAAAATTCCGAAAGACGTATCTGTAATTGGTTTTGATGATGTTGAAACTGATCTGATGTTTAGTCCGCCACTTACTACAATAAGAGTTCCTAAAGTTGAGATGGGCATTGAAGCATTAAAACTGATGGTAAATACTTTAAAGAATAGAAAATCACTTTATAATAAAATACTTGTACCGGTAGAATTAATAGTAAGAGAATCAACCGCAAATTTATACAAGAAATAATTAAATATGCTTGCTGCTATTTTTCAAGGAAATAAAAAGATTGAAGTGTGTGATTACACCTTACCAATTTTAGGAACCGATGAGATCCTGATTAAGGTAGATAGCTGTGGTGTTTGTGGTACTGACAGACACATCTTTGCAGGCAGCGCTCCTTCAAGTATCCCGGTTATACTTGGTCATGAGTATAGCGGTACAATTGTAGATTTAGCTAAACCTAATGAAAATTTTAAGATTGGGGATAAAGTTGCAGTCGACCCGAATATTTACTGCGGGCATTGTTACTATTGCAGAAAAGGAAGTGTCAATTTTTGTGAAAATCTGAAAGCACTTGGAGTGACTTTGAATGGAGGATTTGCAGAGTACTCTATAGTTCCAGCGTCTCAAGCTTACATTCTGCCGGAAGATTTTGATTTATCCATTGCATCATTTGCGGAACCTCTGTCCTGCTGCTTAAGAGGCATTGAGCACGCAGATATTAAAGCAGGGAATACAGTTGTTATTATTGGCGGAGGTACAATTGGATTACTAATGGTTCAGCTGGTAAGAAATTCCGGTGCATCAAAAATTATTTTAGTAGAGCCTGATTTGTTCAAACAAAAGTTAGGAATTGAACTTGGAGCTGATTATTCATTAAGCCCTGATAATGATAAAACATTTGAAGAGATTATTGAATTAACCAATTCACAAGTTGATGTTGTTATTGAATGTGTTGGCAGCAATGATAGTGTTGAATGTGCAATAAAAATTGCCGGCAAGGGAGGGAAAGTTGTAATTTTTGGTCTGGCCCCAAAAGATCAGAATGTTACAATAAATCTTCAAGATTTATTTCACAAAGAGTTGAAGATTTTCAATTCATTCCTTAATCCATTTACATTCAAACCCGCTGTCGATCTATTAGTAAACAAAAAAATTAATATTAAAAAATTACTTACAAATCAAATCTTACTTAAAGATATAACAAACATTTTTTCTCGAAAGGAAATTTCTGGTAGCATTAAAGTCCAAATAATCAATAATTAATTATAATTAATCTAAAGGAGAAGCTATGAATATGATTAGCAACAATTCCCGATGGCGAATGATTCTTTTTTCCATCATCCTGATAGTAAGTCAATTCCCTTTGCAAGCACAAAGCGGAATAAATGATATAGGCGGTTTCGAACAGACACTACCGTCATACTGGACAAAGGGAGCAGAACCAAGTGGTTCAACATTAAGCTGGGCAACAGATGAATTTCTATCAATGGGTAAATCTCTGAAGATAGTAAAAACTACAACTACGGAAGCAGCAAGATGGGAATCAGAAAACATGTGTGATTTGTGGTCTGAAAAACATTTTGCGAATGTAGATATAAAGTTCGGAATGTATTATAAAACATCCGGAGTAAATACTAACCCGACGACTGAAGATCAGAAATGGTATGTTTCATATACATTCTACAGAGAAAATGGAACAGTGATCGGAGAGAAGAAGTTTGAACTGGATCAAAGTGTAGCCAGTACAACCGGCTGGGTAGCTGATACTACCGCAGTTGGTGAAATTAGTTTACCTGAAGACTCCTGGAAAACAATAATCAGGTTTGTAGGTGGTAAGGATGCTACAGGAACAGTATGGACAGATAATTATGTATTTGTCGGCAGAAATGGCTGGGCAGGACAGGATTGGAACACACAGGTTGGCGTTCCAACAGGCTGGTTCTACTGGATGCCTCCAATCGGTGGAAATGATGGAATATTGGATCAGGGATATGAAAACACAAAAGTAACAGATGAATTTGCACATAACGGAAATTATTCATTGAAATTTGATATCCCGGTTGGAACACATGATGGATTTGTCGGTACAAAAAAATATGAACTTGTTGATGCTGTACCTGGTGATGTACTTAGAATAAGTGTCTGGATAAAAGGTGCGAACCTGAATCCGGATTCAGCATTAGCAGTCGGTGATGCCTGGAGTGTATCGCTGACAGCGATCTATCATACATCTTTAGGTAATAATGAAGGTTGGAACCAGTATGCGGCCAGTCCGGATATACCATTGGCATTTCCGCATGCAACATCTTTTGACTGGACACAGTTTTATGTAGATGTTACGATACCGGATCCACCAGTAGGTCAGGATGCACGCGGTTTATCAGTAAGATTACATCCATTAGGAAGGTTTTCAGGAACTGTCTGGATGGATGATCTTAAGGTTGAAAAGTTAAACATTCCTGGAATAAATGAAATAGGTAGTTTCGAACAACCTTTACCATCTTACTGGACTAAAAATTCTGAACCTGATGGCTCAACATTAAGCTGGGCAACTGATGAATTTCTATCGATGGGTAAATCTCTGAAGATAGAAAAAACTGCGACTATTGGTGCAGCAGTTTGGGAGTCAGAAAATATGTGTGATCTGTGGTCTGAAAAACATTTTGCGAATGTAGATATAAAGTTCGGAATGTATTATAAAACATCCGGAGTAAATACAAACCCTGCAAATGATGATCAGAAATGGTATGTGACATATACTTTCTACAGGGAAAATGGAACAGTAATAGGAGAGAAAAAGTTCGAGTTAGATCAAAGTGTAGCCAGTACAAATGGTTGGATTGCAGATACTACAGCAGTTGGCGAAATAAGTCTGCCGGAAGATTCCTGGAAAACAATAATCAGGTTTGTTGGCGGTAAAGATGCAACAGGAACGGTATGGACAGATAATTATTTATTTGTCGGCAGGAATGGCTGGGCTGGACAGGATTGGAATACACAAGTAGGAGTACCAACAGGTTGGTTCTACTGGTTACCACCAATCGGTGGAAATGATGGGGTATTAGATCAGGGATATGAAAATACAAAAGTGACGGATGAGGAAGCTTACAACGGAAACTACTCATTGAAATTTGATATCCCGGTTGGAACGCATGATGGATTCGTTGGAACTAGAAAATTTGATCTTAATGATATTGTGCCAGGTGATAACCTAAGAATAAGTGTCTGGGTAAAAGGAATGAACCTTCAGCCGGATTCAGCATTAGCAGTAGGTGATGCATGGAGTGTTTCGCTGACAGCAATCTATCATACATCTTTAGGTAATAATGAAGGCTGGAATCAGTATGCAGCCAGTCCGGATATACCTTTAGTCTTTCCTTACGCAACATCATTTGACTGGACACAGTTTTCAGTTGATGTAGTCGTTCCGGAACCACCGACGGGTCAAGTTGCAAAAGGAATTTCTGTAAGATTACATCCATTGGGAAGATTTTCAGGAACTGTTTATTTAGATTTACTGGAAGTAAAGAAAGCGGATCCAAATAGTGTTGAGGATGAATTCGTTCCGGTATCTCATAATTTATTCCAAAACTACCCGAATCCTTTTAATCCCAGTACAACTATCAGCTATTCGGTACCTAATGTTTCATTTGTATCGTTAAAGATTTATGATGTACTTGGAAGAGAAGTGAAAACTTTAGTCAGCACCGAACAGAATATCGGAGTTCATAATGTTCAGTGGAATGGCGACAATAATTATGGTAATAAAGTTTCCAGCGGAATTTATTTGTACAGAATAGAAGCCGGTGATTTTATTATGACCAAAAAAATGATGCTGCTTAAATAAGCTGTGTTCTTATAGGGTGCTATTAATTTAGCACCCTCTTTTTTTAGATAGTTAAGAATTAATTAAATAATCTTTTAACGTAATAATAGGTGGATGTAATGTTCACTATTACTAATTGTAATAAAATATTAGCCCATTCGATCATCATATTAATTTTAATGGCTGGTCCTTTGATATTTGCAGGAACCACCGGAAAAATTTCAGGTAAAATAACTGATAAAAGTACTGGTGAAGTACTTATCGGAGCTAATATACTGATCGTTGGTACTACAATAGGTGCTTCTTCCGATATAGACGGGAATTATTTTATTTTGAACATCCCTCCCGGAGAATATCAGGTGAAAGCGTCAATGATTGGTTATTCTTCCTTCACTGTTCAGAAAGTCAGAGTATCAATAGATCAAACAACAAGGATTGATTTTGAATTAATTTCAGAATCAATTGAATTAGCTGATGTAGTTGTAACTGCTGAAAAATCTGTTGTCAGAAAAGATTTAACCTCTACCGAAGAAACAATAAGCGGTGATAATATCTCAATGCTTCCGCTTGAAGATGTCTCTGCAGTTGTAAATCTGCAGGCCGGAGTTGTTGACGGACATTTCAGAGGCGGCAGAGGTAATGAAGTAAAATATTTAATTGATGGTGTTCCCGTAAATGATGTATACTCAGGTCAATCATCTCTATCGGCTGAAGTAAATAGTATAGAGGAAATTCAGGTACTTACCGGTACATTCAATGCAGAGTACGGAGAAGCTCTTTCAGGCGTGGTTAATCAGGTTACTAAGATTGCCGGGGATAAATTAGATGGAAACATATCATTCTACACTGGCGATTATATAAGTTCGCATAAGGATATTTTTACAAATATAGATCATATAAGTCCGACTAATGTTTATATGATACAGGGAAATGTCAGCGGTCCAGTGCCCGGCCTGGGAAATTTTGTAAAGTTTTTCCTATCAGGCAGATATAACTATGATGAAGGATCTATATATGGGCAAAGAATTTTTAATCCGTCAGATTCTTCCAACTTCTCTGCAAACAATTCCGCAGATTGGTACATTGGAGCCACTGGTGATAAGGCTTTTGTTCCTATGAATTTTAATAAGAAGCTATCATTACAAGGCAAGTTAGCTCTTAATGTCGGAGGTGGAAAAGGAATTGTACTATCTGGTCTTTACCAGGATAATAAATACAGAGATTACGATCATCTTTACAAACTTAATCCTGATGGTGATTATCAAAAGTTTCAAAAAAGTTTTTTAGGTATTGCGAGTTATACATTGCTATTGAATAATTCGGCATTTATAGATTTTTCTGTTTCAGGCATTAGATCCGATTTTAAACAATATGTATATGAAGATCCTCTTGATCCTCGATACGTAAATCCAAACAGGAAGAGTGATGTGAGCGGGAATGCTTTTCTAACTGGCGGAACACAAAACTGGCACTTCAATCATACCACAACAAGCATTACCGGAAAATCGGATTTTACTTGGCAGATAGATAACGTAAACCAGGTTAAAACAGGAATTGATTTTACCTATCACGATCTAAAGTATGAAGATTTTCAAATTATAATTGATGCGACATCAAATTTTAAACCGATGTTACCATCACCCGGTGCATTTAATTATAATACATACCAGGCTAATCCGTATCAGTTTGCATATTACATCCAGGATAAAGTTGAGATTGATTATTTAATAGTTAATGTCGGTGCAAGGTTTGATTATTTTGAACCGGATGGCAGTTATTTAAAAGATCCTAATAAGATTAATCTTTTAGATGAACTTCAACCTCCATTTCCCGACTCGTTGTTAACAAAAGCTAAATCTAAATCTCAGATTAGTCCGCGTATTGGATTGTCCTATCCGATATCTGATAGAGGTGCAATTCATATTTCCTACGGTCACTTTTTTCAGATACCTCCATTTGAAAACTTATACCGTAATCCAAATTTCAGGATTCCACTGACTGGTGACTTTCCTGAAAATATCGGCAACACAATCGGGAATGCAGATCTTGAACCGCAGCAGACTATAATGTATGAGATTGGATTGCAGCAAGCCTTAACCGAAGAATTAGGAATAACAGTCACAGGCTATTATAAAGATATAAGAAATTTACTGGCCTCAGAAATATATATTAAAAATGAATTTAGGAAGTTCAGTAAACTTATCAATAAAGATCATGGATCTGTAAAAGGAATAACTTTATCATTCGAAAAAAGATTTACAAACGGTATAGGCGCAACCTTAGATTATACTTTCCAGATTGCAAAAGGCAGTGCTTCGGATCCTAACGCAGCATTTAATAATGCGCAGTCTAATCCGCCAATTGAATCGAATAAACAGCTCGTGCCGTTAGACTGGGACAGAACTCACTCACTAAACTTTACATTAACACTTGGAGTACCGGGAGATTACATCGCAAGTGTTATTGGCAGACTAGGATCCGGATTACCTTATACACCTTCATTGCAGAATCAAAGAACAGGTTTGGAAAACAGTGATAACCGGCCGGCCTTCTATGATGTTGATTTATACGCAACCAAGTTTTTTGAATTGATGGGTCACCAATTATCAGTATTTGTTAAAATCTTTAATTTGTTTGATACTCTAAATGAAGTAAACGTTTTTGGCGATACCGGAAGAGCCGGAGATACATTAGAACTTACAAGAAATCAAACACCGCCGAGAGGTGTAAATACAATCAAAGAGTTTTTTACGAGACCGGATTTTTATTCATCACCCAGACAAATAGTAATTGGAGCTGATTTTTCATTTTAGGATTTCTATTTATTGGAGATAAAATGTTGACATCAAAAAATAATTTTGGTTTTCTTATTCTGGTACTGGCAGCATTTATTTTTAATTCTGATCTTATTCTTTGTCAGAGAATCATCGATAAAAATAAAGGTGATCACAATCAGACAAAAAAAGGATTTATGGATGGAAATCTTGCTGCAACCGTGTACTATAATTTTGGAGAAATAGGAGACTGGCTGAATGAACCAAACCGGAGCGGGGTTTGGCCAAAGGGTACTAATCATACTTACGTAGATGGGGTTGCAATCATTGTTCAGGCAGAAGCATTAGACCCAGCCGGAAACACTATACATCCACTCGAATCAAATTACTATGAATTTACCAGATACAATGCTTCTACAGGCGTTACATATGGCTGGTGGCCATTGCCCGGCTACTCAGGTTCCAGCGGTTCACCGGCACGAAGCGATGATCCTAAAACCTGGCCGTCAATCTGGCCGGATAGACCCGCTGACTGGAATAATACCTGGAATGGATTTTTTGGAAAAGGAATTTTTAATGCCGATGTGGAAACTTATTTTGTCTTTGACGATAATGAAGACAGAGAATATATATTAGAAAATAATTTTACGCCTGATGCTGATGATCCCTCAAGAGGAGGATTAGGAATGCAGGTTAGAGCAAGGGGCTTTCAATGGTCACAGGTACTAGCTGAAGATGTAATATTCTGGTATTACGAAATTACAAATATGGGCACTTACGATTATAACAAAACTTTATTTGCACAATATGTTGATTGGGGAATTGGCGGGCATGACAATTCTTCAAACAATGCCGGTGATTACAATGAATTATTAGATATGTCTTATGCCTGGTCGGTTGTGCCATTCGGAAGTCCGGGCAACTGGAGTCCGGTTGGATATGCGGGATATGCTTTTCTTGAAAGCCCCGGTGTCCCTGATGATAACATTGATAACGATTCGGATGGTCCGACAGATGAAAAGAGAGACAACAATCCGGTTAATTTTATTACCGATCCAAACCTGGATCCTTTTCTAAGAAATCCGTTTCAAGACACAACAAAATTTTCAGATTTCTATGGTTATTCCTGGAGACCTCATTGGGATGCAGATGAAAACGCTAACTGGAGATCGTATTTTGATGTAAATGAAAATGGTCAGTGGGACGAAGGTGAATTACTAAACGATGATTTAGGCACTGATGGAATCGGACCTTTTGATGATAACTATGAAGGTCCTGATCTTGATGGAACTGAAGCTAATGGCAGACCTGATCAAGGTGAACCAAATTTTGGAATACTGGACAAAGATGAATCTGATCAGTTAGGTCTGACAGGATTTAAAATCTATGCTGTTCATACTTATGAATTAGACAATGATGAGGAGAACTGGCAGGTACTTTCCGGATTACCTGCGCCGCATGGTCAATCACTTGTGGGAGTTAATCTTGCTAATTATTTCTCAAGTTACCTTTTTAGTATGAATGGCAGGAATACATATTCTGTTATAACCGGGCAGAATGAAGAAGCCGGCGAAACAGAAAGATTTTCGATGTCAATGATTTTTGGAATTAATACGGATGACATCTTTAGAAGAAAAAAAACTGTGCAGCAGATTTACAATGCTAATTACCGCTTTGCTAAACCGCCTGAAAAACCAATACTCACTGCGGTACCCGGAGATCATAAAGTAACTTTATACTGGGATGATCGTGCAGAAAAATCATTTGATGAATTTTACCAGAGAATAAATTTTGAAGGTTACCGGGTTTACAGGTCAACCGAACCAAATTTTCTTGAAAATAAAATCATAACTGATGCTTACGGTAAGCCGGTATTCAGATCTCCAATTGCTCAGTTTGATTTAATCGATGGAGTAACAGGGCTCCATCCCATTGATGTGAATGGAGCAAAATTCTTTTTAGGTAATGATTCGGGAATCAAACATTCTTTTATAGACACAACAGTTCAAAACGGACAAACTTACTATTATGCTATTGCAGCTTATGATAAAGGATTTGAAACGACAACCATTCTGGGAAATATCGAAGGTATCCCGCCTTCAGAAACTACAACTATTCTGAAAAAAGATATTAATGGTAATATTACCACTGATATAAATACTGCTGTTATCACTCCGAGAGCTCCTGCTGCGGGTTATCTTGCGCCTGAGATCACATCTTTTGAAGGAAGCGGTCCGGGTACCGGGAAAATTTCTATCAGTATACTTAACCCGGATTCAATAAAAAACTTTAATACTTACCGGATAGAATTCTATGATGATGCTCCTTATCATAATTCCGCACATCCTAAATATTCAATAATCAATGTAGTTGAAAATGATACATTATTGAATATGCTAAAAGTTAATGGAATTAAAGAACAAACACCGATAGTAGATGGATTCACTGCAGATATTGTCAGCGATACTGTTGTTACTATTGATTTTGCTAAATCAGGATGGGTTAACGGAAGCAGCAATTATATAGTACAGATAGGTTTTGATCCAAGATATCAATCTGCTTACCTGGGGAAAAAAATTGATTATCCCGCTGACTTTGAAATTACATTTACTGATTCTGGGCAGGGAGATTTATCTTTTCCTGCTGATGCTTTTAGTCAGCCAATTCTCTCAAATATTATAGTAAATAATATAACTGAAGATAAGAATCATTTCCAGTTTATCTTCCGGGATAAGAACTCTGATAAAAAATTTAATGACAGCGATGCTGTATTTTTTGTTTTTGGAGATTCATTAGGTAAACCGGCAACCAATAATTTAAACCGGCATGTAAGCTGGTCTGTTACGTTATATAAGGATACGACAATTGCAGAAGATGAGCAAAGACTTCCGCAGGTTGGAGATGTATTCAGGGTTGTAAACAAGAAGCCGTTCCGGGAAGGTGAGTTTTACGAGTTTACAACAAAAGGTCAGGGTTTTGATAAAACCAAAGCTGAAATAGATTTAAAAGATATTGCAGTTGTACCAAATCCTTATGTGGGTGTAGCATCGTGGGAACCCCTGTCAAGCGAAGTCGGGAGAGGTGAAAGAAGAATATTTTTTATTCATTTGCCAAATGAATGTACAATTAGAATTTATACTATGAGTGGAAAACTTGTTAATACAATTGAACACTCAAGTACAATCTCAAATGGACAGGAAAGCTGGGATCTGGTTTCGAAAGATGGAATGGATATCGCCTTCGGTGTATATGTCTTTCATGTTGATGCACCGGGGATTGGTGAAAAAATAGGAAAGTTTGCGATTGTTAAATAATGAAATCAAAAAGTTTAAATTATTGCAAGAGGATCTTATGCATATTATAACTCGCGCAAAAATATTTTTATTACTGTTGTTTTTTTGCTTTGGGACTCAAAATTTATATTCTCAAAATGTCTCAAAGACCGGCACAACAGCCGCTTCATTTTTAGAAATTGGAGTTGGTGCTGCTGCAAATGGAATGGGAGGTGCATTTGTTGGACTTGTGAATGACGCTTCTGCTTTATACTGGAATGCAGGTGGAATTGCAACACTAACTCAATTTGAAGCAATATTAGTGCATACCGATTGGATTGCTGATACAAAATTTGATTATGCCGGACTTGTAATTCCCATGGGAGATTTCGGGAATATAGGTTTTAGTTTTACATCGCTTTCAATGGAGGATATGAAAGTAAGGACTGTTGAGCAGCCGGAAGGTACGGGTGAAAATTTTAGTGCCGGCGATATTGCAGTTGGTCTTTCATATGCAAAACAACTAACAGATAGATTTTCAATTGGCATAACTGCCAAATATATCAAACAAACTATTTGGCATATGAATTCATCTGCATTTGCAATTGATGCAGGTACCCTGTTTAAAACCGATTTATTAGGAGGATTAGCGATTGGTGCTGTAATCTCAAACTTTGGAACACCAATGCGGTTAGATGGAAGGGATTCAAGATATTTTATACGGGTAGATGAGAACAAGCAGGGCTCGAATGAGAGAATTCCCGTTAACATTGAGCTGGATTCCTGGGATTTGCCTCTTCAATTCCAGATTGGTGTTTCTACTCATGTCTTTAAATTTGATAACTATAATTTAGTTGTGTCTGCTGATGCTTTGGTTCCAAATAATGATTACCAGAGTTTAAATGTTGGAGCACAGTTTTCTTTTATGGATTACTTTTCAATTAGAGGAGGATATAATTCATTGTTTTTACAGGATGCTGAAGGCGGGCTTTCATTCGGTGCCGGTGTAAATTCCAAAATGCTTTTAAGTACTGCAGTTGTCAATTTTGATTATGCCTTTAGAGATTTCGGACGACTAAAAAATGTTCATAATTTTTCAATAGGAATAAAATTTTAATATTTAATTCTTATAATACTCACTTAATAATGGCGTGCAGAAATTGAAAACTATCGTACTGATATTACTTCTCTGTTGTCTGAGCAATGGCTACTCGCAGGATTCATTTTTTAATGACGGCGAGAATCTAAAAAATAAAAATGAGATCCTTGCCCAGGTTGGGACATTAAAAATTACGGCTGAAGAGTTCCTCTACAGTTATGAATTTGGTCCTGCTTTTCCCAAAAGAAAGGAGAACTCAAAACAGACACATCTTAATTATATGATCAACGAAAAGCTGCTTGCATTAGATGGATATGAAAAAGGTTTAATGGAAAAAGAAACAGCAAAAGAAATTTATAAAGACATTGAGTCAGATTTGGCTGCAGAGGAGATGTTCAATAAAGTTATTGTACCCGAAATTAAGATTAACGATAATGAGATCGAAAAAGTGATTGAGAAGAAGCAGAGTGAATACCAGTTGAGATGGCTCTATGCAAAGGATTTACTGCAATTAGAAAATTTTGTAAAAAATTTAAAGAGTGGTATTACATTCGATACTTTATTCAATTCTCAATTAAATGATTCCATACTGATCGATGACAGGCAATTATCAAGCAGTCTTTACAATATTTATTTAAATAACCCGGAGTTTGCTCAAATCATTGACACATTAAAACCCGGAAAGATTTCGGATCCAATTCACACGGATGACGGATGGTACATAATTAAGATTGATAACATTTTAAAAAATATGATCACCAGCGAAACAGATTATGCAAAACTAAAATCTGAATCAATTAATGCAATCACTAAAAGCAAGATGGATGCTTTGTCGGATAAGTATGTTAAGGAATTATTTTCAAGTAAAAATCCAATAATAAAACGCGATGTATTTAATGTACTCAGGTCATACCTTGGAAAATTTGTACTTCCTTCAGAAAAATTTTCTGAATGGGAATTAGATAACAAACTTGATATTGCATTATCTAATCTTGGACTTAAGAGAGGTGAGAAATACACCGGACTAACTTTGATAACATCAAGTGATAACAATATATCGCTGGATGAATTTCTTATCTGGTACAGGAACCGTGAGCAATACGTTAAGTTTTTAAAAAATGATCTTATAAGTTTTTCAAAGTCCCTGGAAGATTTAGTTTGGCTTATGGTAAGGGATAAATTACTTACCGTTAAAGCTTACCAGGATGGATATAACAAATCCGAATGGGTAATAAAACAAGCCGGCTGGTGGAAAGATAAAATATCTTACAGTATTTATAGAAATGAATTAGCAAACTCTATCACATTAAATTCCGAAGAGCAGCGTTTATTAAATGAAAAGAAAAAATCACAATCGGAAATTTTGAGTGAAGAGTTATCAAAAAAAATATTACATAAAATTCTTGAGCTGAAGAAAAAGTATAAAGTAACCATCAATGAAGAACTGCTTGATAAGATAAAAGTATCATCTGAAAATGATAAAAAAGCCATTGAGATGTACATTGTTAAAAGAGGCAATCTTATACCAAGGCCGGCATTTCCTACGATAGATGTTGATTGGGCAAGCTGGGAATAAAGCACATGAAGTATTTATTAAATATTATAACTGTAATCTTACTTTTTTATGTCTTGATCGGCTGCAGCAGCAATAATAAAAATTCCCGTGATGCAATTTTGTACTGGTGTTCAAATAATTCTGATGAAATAAAGTTTGCGAAAATAAGAACGGATGAATGGAACAAAAATAATCTGAACGATCAGGTTAAATATCAAGCCGTTCCTGAAGGACGATCAAGTGAGGAAATTATACTTGCAGCGGTTGTTGGAAACACTACCCCGGATATCTATTCCAATATGTGGCAGGGAGATGTTGAAGCATATGCCCAGGCCGGCGTTTTAGTCGCGCTTGATTCACTTAAAGGATTTAATGAATTTCTATATGAACGATGCGATAGTTCAGTTGTAGAAGAAATAAAATCACTAGATGGACACATATACCAGATACCCTGGAAAATCAACCCTATTATGCTGATTTATAATGTAAATCTTATAAATGAACTGGGATTAAATGGTCCACCCAAAACCTACAGTGAAGTTTTTGAAGCAGCACAAAAATTTCAAAAAGATTTTGATGGAGATGGATATGTTGATCGATGGTTTGGTTACAGCGAAGTTGAAGTAACATGGTGGCAAAGATTTTTTGATTTTTATCCTTTGTACCTCGCCGCTTCTGGCGGAGCACCATTGGTGAAAAATAACAGGGCTGCTTTTAATAATAAATATGCAATAGAGGTTTTCGCTTTTCTTCAGGAAATGTATAAGAAAAATTATTTCTCTAAAGAAAAGCTTTCAGCACGGCAGGATGTATTTTTAAGTGGTGTTTCAGCAACAAGGTTTACCGGACCTTGGGAAATTGCGCATGCAGAAAAATTCAAACCAAAAGGTTTTGAGTATGAATATTCTTTTATGCCCGTACCAGATGATCATACCGGGCCGGTATATACTTACGGTGATCCAAAAAATATTGTAATATTTAAAACGTGTAAAGATCCGCAAGCTGCATGGAATTATATTAAAACTTTAATCAATGATGAAGGTGATTTGAAACTATTATCTTTAACAAATCAGTTACCGAGAAGAAAAAAACTTAATACTAACCCTTTCTATAGTGATTATTTCTTAAAAAATCCAAAGATGAAAATATTTGCTGATCAATCCGAGTATGTTAAGGGCACGGATGCATCACCGGTGTTAAAAGAAATATTTGATCTAATATCCCAGCAATATGAAGCCTGTGTTGTATATGGAATGAAAACTCCGGAACAAGCTATTAATGATGCAGCCGATGCAGTAAATCTATTATTCCTTGAATAGATTATTATAAAATGATTAATAGAAAAAAAATATTACCATATCTTTTAGTTTCTCCTTATGTGATTCACTTTATTCTTTTTGTTGCTTTCCCTGTCGGATTTTCCATTGTACTCACGTTTCATAAATGGAACATTATTTCTCCAATGGAATTTACCGGAGTGAATAATTACATAAGATTAGTCAATGATAAAACTTTTCTAAAATCTATGGGGAATACAATTATTTTCTTACTTATTCATATTCCACTTCAAATAATTTTTGCCCTTTTTCTCGCAGAGATATTAAATCAAAAAATAAAATTAAGAGGAGTTTTTAGAGGAGCATTTTTCCTTCCTGTAATTGTTTCGGGAGTTGTGGTTACAATTTTATGGCAGCAGTTATATGGCTATGATACAGGACTTTTCAACAGGCTGCTTGTTATGATCGGACTGGACAAAATAGGATGGTTAACAGATCCTAATATTGCAATGGCTTCAATTGCGGTTATGGCCACATGGAAAAATGTAGGACTATACATAGTTTTATTTTTAGTCGGGCTTCAAACAGTTCCTACGCAATATTATGAAGCTGCTGATCTTGAAGGTGCAACTCATTTTCAAAAATTCTTCAAAATTACTTTGCCGATGATTAACCCGACAATTTTTATGGTTATGATACTATCAACCATCGGCGGATTCTCTTTATTTATTGAACCCTATATAATGACTGGCGGCGGGCCGTTAAACAGCACAGTATCTGCTGTGCTATATATTTATAAACAAGGATTTTTCTACTATCATATGGGATACGCCGCAACATTGGGCTTGTTTTTTGCTTTCATAATTTTAGCTGTAATAATGATTCAGAAAAAATTTATTGAGAAAGACCATTGAAAAGATTTAAATCAATATTGTTTTACATAGCTCTAAGCATAAGCGCACTGATATTTATCTATCCATTTTACTGGATGGTGATGGCATCCATCGCACCTGAAAATGAAATTGGTAGTTTGACAGTTGCACCTACATCATTAACCTTAAATAGTTATTCTCAGATGGTTGATAAGATTCCGATAGGCGGAGCTTTTATTAATAGTCTTATAGTAGCTTCATCAATCACGATTGGAGTTCTAGTTTTTGGTTCGATGATTGGATACGCATTATCCAAACTGGTTTTCAAAGGTAGAAATTTAATTTTTTACATAATAATTTTTACAATGACATTGCCATTCCAGATCACACTTATACCGCAATATATTATCATGGTAAAGTTTGGTTGGATTGATACATATTGGGCGTTAATAGTTCCATATCTCATTAATGCATTAAGCATAATTATGTTCAGGCAATATTTTAAATCGATTCCTGATAGTTTAATTGATGCAGCAAGACTCGATGGTTGTAATGAGTTACAAATTATTTTCAGAATACTTTGGCCAAACTCGATGCCGGCGATAGTAACAATCGGAATTATAACATTTATGGCATCATGGAATGAGGTATTGTGGCCTTTGATAGTAATTCGTGATGAAAGTTTAATGACAATGCCGCAGCTTGTTACCTTGTTTGCAGTCGGTGGAAGGGCTGATTCTCAATTAGGTGTAAAACTCGCATCAGCAGTAATGCTTGCGCTACCGATAGTAATAGCTTACTTGTTCTTCCAGAAATATTTTATACAAAGTATGGCTTCAACCGGAATTAAGGAATAGAAAGATTTTATCTAAAATGATTAAAAGATTAAATAATAAAATTATTCCAGATCCAAACAGAGTAATTCTTCAATTCTTAAACCTTGATAAATTAAGATCAAAAAGAATCATTAATCAGGTACTACAATTATCTGAGAATGAGACTAGTAAAGTACTAAATAAGGTTTTTAAAGAATTTTCAAAAAGACATAAAAATTATGAATCAAAATTGTTTTCCAATTACCAGAAAGTTTCAGAATTAATAAATTTTAAAGATGAAATAAATAATACCAGAAAACTTTTAATCGGTTCATATTTCTCCAAAGAATATTCTATCAGTTCAGCCGCATTATTTAATCCCTCAATAGTTCCTCATCCTGACCAAACAAAATTGGGTAAAGGCTCATTACGATTCGTGATGAGTTTGAGAGCCACAGGTGAAGGTCATATCTCATCTATTGAATTTCGGGAAGGTGTGATTGATGAAAAATCGAGCATTAAATTAATGAAAACCAGCCGATTTTGTAATCTTCCTAATATTGAAGTAACAAAACGGAATAATAGTTTACCGGGCAAATTCAAATTTATAAAACCAACCGAAGAAGAACTAAAAGATCTATTAGATTCAAATTATACATGCAGTTTTGATAATAAAATTCCTTTAAATGAACGAGTGATCTTTCCACATTCATATAGTGAAAGCGTAGGAATGGAAGATGTAAGATTGGTAAAATTTAGTGACAATAAATCTTCTTGTTATTACGGAACTTATACAGCTTATAATGGCAGATCTTTCAGAACCCAATTAATTCAGACAGAAGAATTTAAAAATTTCAAAATTAGTAAACTCCACGGTAATGCTGTAAAAGATAAAGGCATGGCATTATTTCCCAGAAAAATTAATAACAAGTTTATTATAGCCTCCAGACAAGATGGTGAAAATTTATTCATTATGAAATCAGATAAAATATATCACTGGGAAAATGCTGAGCGATTAAAAACTCCTGAGCAACCTTGGGAATATATTCAAGTCGGAAATTGCGGCTCACCAATAGAAACAGATAAAGGATGGATTTTAATAACTCACGCTGTTGGTCCAATGAGGAAGTATGTAATTAGTGCCATCTTGCTTGATCTCGAAAATCCGTCAAAGGTTATCGGATCATTAAAGCAACCCCTTATTGAACCAAACGAACATGAAAGAGAAGGATATGTCCCAAATGTTGTCTATTCGTGCGGATCAATTGTCCATAAAAATAACTTGATAATACCTTATGCTTTTTCTGATTCAGCATCCGGATTTGGAAAAATCGGTATTAGTGAATTGCTTGATAAATTAAACTAGTGTAATAATCTATTCTAAAAGGTGAATAAATTGGGAATAAGCAGATATTCTAAAAACCCTATACTAACAAAAGAAGATGTGCCTTTTAAAGTTAACAGTATCTTTAATCCTGGTGCGGTTAAGTACAAAGATAAGTGCGTCTTGCTTTGCAGAATAGAAATGCCGATTGGCAGATCATCACTTGTTATTGCCGAGAGTAGTGATGGATATAATTTTAAAGTTGCATCAAAACCAATTCTCACGCCAGAAGATCATAAAGAACATTATGAATATGTTAAGTGGGGGATTGAGGATGCAAGAATTGCTCAGATCGGAAATATCTTCTATGTGACATATACCGGGTATTCAAAATATCAACCACTGATAATTTTAGCTGAAACAGAAAATTTTAAAGATTTTAAGATACACGGACCAATCTCCGAACCTTCTAATAAAGATTGCGCAATATTCCCTGAAAAAATTAATGGATATTACTGGCGTGTAGATCGTCCTTCAGCAGAAAACAGGAGGGATATCTGGATAAGTCAAAGCCCTGATCTAATTCACTGGGGAGGTTATAAGGCAATTCAGGAGCCGGAACAAGGTACGTGGGAGCAGGATAAAATAGGATCATCAAGTACTCCAGTGAAAACAGAAGATGGCTGGCTGATGCTTTATCATGGGGTAAGATCATTCGGTACTGGATCTATTTACAAACTTAGTGTTGTGCTGCTTGATCTAGAAAAACCATGGATAATAAAAGGGAAAAGCAAAGAGCCGATACTTTCTCCGGATAAAGATTATGAAAGAGTTGGTGATGTAAATAATGTGATTTTTTCCAACGGTTGGATAGTTGAGGAAAATGGAGATATAAAAATTTATTACTCGGGTGCGGATTTAAATATATGTTTAGCAGAAACTAATGTTGAGTATTTACTTTCACTTTGCAAATAGAGAATTGAAATGAAAACAAGATTATTTCATAAAACATTAATTCTAATCCCGATTTTACTTCTTGCCTATGGAAAGATTTTATATTGCCAATCAGATTTCATTGTAAATAAATCTCATCTCGATTATCTCTATAAAGAAATTGTAGTTGACGGAAAAGAAATGGCTATAATTCATATCTATAGCAACGCACCGGATTATAAATATGTTGGAGATGATGATGAAGGATACGCTTGTGTTGATGATGCAGCACGTGCTGCAATTTTTTATTTAGAATATTTTAAAGCATACAATGATAGTTCAAGTCTTTATAGATATTATAACTTGGTTGAGTTCCTGCTTTATATGCAAGCAGAGAATGGTTTCTTTTATAATTTTATCTGGGAAGACAACTCGATAAATAAAACATTTAAAACAAGTGTTGCTGAGGCTAATTGGTGGTCCTGGCGTGCACTTTGGGCTCTGACCGAAGGATATGATTTACTTATAACCTCTGAAAACGATAGAAGCACAAGAGTCAAAAAAAGTATTTCTCAAATTATTGAAAACATCAAAAAAAATATTCCTAAAGAAAAGAATGAAATAACAATTGAAGGAATCAAACTACCAGATTGGCTGCCATTTCAATTTGCATCGGATCAAGCGGCTTTGCTAACAATCATTCTTTCTAATTATTATAAAGTAAGTGGAGACAAAGAAATTCTTGATTATCTAAATTCACTTGTTAAGGGAATTATGATGATGCAAATAAATGATTTAAAATGTGAGTATAATGGAGCATTCTTAAGCTGGCAGAACGAATGGCATGGCTGGGGAAATTCGCAAGCCTATGCTTTACTTAAAGCATATCAAGTTTTAAAAAATGAAAAACTTAAAACTGCTGCTTTATTTGAACTTAATAACTTTTATCAAAGATTATTTGAAATAGAATTTTTAAGCTCATTCAGTGTTAGAAAAACTGATTGCAATTTTGAAATAATTAATTCAAATAAATTTAGCCAGATTGCATACGTTATAAGATCGATGGTTTATGCATTGCTCGAAGCTTACAAAATAACATCGGACACGAGTTATGCTATTCAGGCAGGCCAAATTGCAAAATGGTTTACTGGAAAAAATCCGGCTGGTGAAGTAATGTATAATCCTCATAGCGGAATTATTTATGATGGAATTGAAAATGAGAATTTGATAAATAAAAATTCAGGTGCTGAATCTACAATTGAAGGATTACTAACTCTACTGAAGATATCACAAAATCGAATCGCATTATTCTCTTTTGAATCTGAATAAGGATGTATAATTAAAACGAAACACTTGTAATGCTAAAAAAAATTAAAATAAATAATAACTGGCATTTCTCTTTATCAAAAAATTATAATTCAAACAAAGAATCAATTGATAATAGATTAAAATCCCACAAAGAGTTTCCAGCAAAAGTTCCAGGAACACTTCATACTGATTTATTAAACAATAAAATTATTGATGATCCATTTTATTCTGATAACGAACTTAGAATGGATTGGATACCTGAATGTGATTGGCTTTATCAAACAAAATTTGATTTTAAAGGAAGTATAAAAAACAATATTGATCTTGTTTTTGAAGGCTTGGACACTGTTAGTGAAATTTATTTGAATAATATCAGACTCGGTGGAACTGATAATATGTTTGTTAAATACCGATACAATGTTAAAAGTATTTTGAAATCTAAGGGAAATGAATTAAAAGTTTTATTCAAATCTCCGACAAGATATGCTGCCGATGAAGAAAAAATATACGGCAAACTTCCTGTAGCATTAAATTCAACTCGAGTTTATTTAAGGAAAGCTCAATATTCATTTGGCTGGGATTGGGGGCCAACATTTCCAACTTCAGGAATTTGGCGCAATGTTTATCTTGAAGAATGGTCAGTTGCAAAAATTGAGAACGTAACTTTTAATACAATCAGCATTAATAAGAAAAATGCAGAGGTTGAAGTAAACATTTATGTAAATAGTTCAGATAAAAAAGATTTAGCACTCGATGTATCCATTTCTAATCGTGATACTTTTTATGAACAAAAAATTCCTCTCACTTCATCTTCAAAAAACAAAATTAGTTTTAAGATTAACGAGCCAAAAATGTGGTGGCCAAATGGTGAAGGTGAGCAGAACTTATATTTATTAAAGGTAATACTAGTTAAAGAAAATATTGTTCTTGATGAAATTCAGAAAAATGTTGGCATCCGAGCTATCGAATTAGTTTTAAAAGAAAAAAACAATGCTACGTTCAAATTCCGTGTAAACAATAAAGATATTTATAGCAAAGGTGTAAACTGGATTCCCGCTGATTCATTCCTTCCAAGAGTAAACAAGAAAAAATATTCTGAATTACTTCTGTTAGCAAAGCAAGCCAATATGAATATTGTAAGAGTTTGGGGCGGTGGAGTTTATGAAGATGATGAATTTTATAATATCTGCGACGAACTTGGATTATTAGTATGGCAGGACTTTATGTTTGCGTGCGGTTCCTATCCCGAGAATGATGATTTTATAGCGAATGTAAGTGAAGAAGTAATTCAAAATGTTTTGCGTCTTCAACATCATGCTTGTTTAGCAATTTGGTGCGGAAATAATGAAAATGAATGGATCTGGTATCAAGAGCAAAAATTATCTTACAAAAAGATGCCAGGATATAATATTTATCATAAAGTAATACCTGGTATTTTAAAGAAGATTGATCCTTCACGGCCATATTGGCCTTCTTCTCCTTTTGGAAATGATGACGATCCGAATTCATTTGAAAGCGGCAACACGCATCAATGGAATATTTGGAGCAGATGGATTGATTACACAGCAGTAGTAAATGATAAAAGCCTTTTTGTTACGGAGTTTGGTTTTCAAGGTCCTGCAAATAAAGATACATTTGAAAAATATTTACCAATCAAAAACAGAAATATTAGTGATCAAATATTTGAGCATCATAACAAACAAGTAGAAGGACCTGAAAGAATAATTAAATTCTTAAGTGGACATTTACCTATCAAAAGTGATTGGGATGATTATTTATACTTAGCCCAATTAAATCAAGGGTTTGCATTAAAAACTTGTCTTGAATATTGGAGAACAAACGGAAGAACAAATGGCAGCATCATCTGGCAGATAAATGATTGTTGGCCTGTTTCTAGCTGGGCAATTGTGGATTCTGATATCAAACCAAAAATGTCTTATCATTTTGTAAAGAATTCTTTTGCACCACAACTAATTTATTTTACTAATGATGGAATAAGGATCAAAATACATTTACTCAATCAGAATCATTTGAGTATTAATGGAAAATTAAGGATTACAATTATTGATTCTGGTTCAGGGAAGATAGTAAGTGAACAAAATCTAAAAGTAAGTACAAAGAATAGCGCAATTACTGAAATTAGTTCAATGTGGCTAAAAGAATTACCACCTGATAATAATTGGATTCTGACAGCGGTATTGTTTGATGAATCTAATACCATAGTTTGCAAAAACTACTATACACTCAAATTTTGGAAGCATATAACATTAGAAAAACCTCAGTTAAAGATTAAAGTAATTAATAAAAAAGACTCCACTTACTTAATATTAAAGTCTAATAACCCGGTCTTTTTTATTGATATATATTATCCAAACGTAACTTTTTCGGACAGAGGATTTTATCTTCTCCCAGGTGAACAGGTTCAAGTTAATATTATTGGAAAACAAATTAAATCATTTAATGAAAAAGATTTTAAAGTTTATTCTCTTAATAATTATTTAGTTACTTAAGTAAAAATTTATTGAAGATTAATGCAAAAGATGCGATATGAAAAATTATAAGTTTGTTAAAAATTTCTATCTCACTTTAGGCTTCTGCTTTTCTTTAAATATTTCAATAGCTCAGCAAATAAATATTAATCGCATCGAGCAAATGCCTAACATTCCTTCACCTTATGAAATGAGAGATTGGAAACAGGTAACAGCTGGTTACGATAGTTTAGTTTTTGATTTAAATAGAAATGGACAATATCTTCCGCTGATATGGTTAAACAATAACACAATTAATTATCCGGAACATAATAGTTTTGGTCTACATACCGTAGTTGGAACTACTTTACCAACATCTTCTGAAGGTATAAATCTTTTACCGGCAACGATTGGAGCATCTTTGATCGGTATAGATAAGAGCAGTCAGAATGGATATAACTGGGTTTTGATGTGTGAAGAATATTTTAATAAAGAAAATAATGCAAATGTTTATCTAAACCATCCTAATGGAAGCAACTGGGATGATTGGTGGTATGATGTAATGCCGAATGTTTTTTTCTGCCAGTTGTATGATCAGTATCCTAATACAGGTGATTTTTCAAATCAATTTTCTATAATTGCTGATCGATGGCTGGCGGCAGTAGATACAATGGGAGGCAGCACTACTCCCTGGCAGGTACCATATATGAATTACCGCGCATTTAATCTAATGACTATGGAACCCTTTTCATCCGGCGTAGTTGAACCTGAGGCAGCGGGTGCAATTGCCTGGATACTTTATAATGCATATTTAGAAACTGATAATGATAAATATAGAATAGGTGCTGAATGGTGTCTGGAGTTTCTAAATTCCCTGACATCTAATCCATCATACGAATTACAATTATCTTATGGTGCTTATACTGCTGCAAGAATGAATGCCGAATTAGGAACAACTTATAATCTGTCAAAAATTATTAATTGGTGTTTTGATGTTGGACCGCTTCGCGATTGGGGAGCAATTCTTGGTACCTGGGGAGGATATGATGTTGATGGATTAATTGGTGAAGTAAATGGAACCAATGATTATGCTTTTTTGATGAATACATTTGAACAGGTAGGTGCTTTAGTTCCTATGGTTAGATACGATGACAGATTTGCCCGAGCTATTGGTAAATGGGTTTTAAATGCTGCTAACTCATCACGATTACTTTATACCAACTATTTACCGGATCAAAATCAGGATAGTGAAGAATGGGCGCATCAATATGATCCAAATTCATATATTGGGCACGAAGCACTCCGAAAAAATCAGTCAGGACAAAGCCCTTATGCGACGGGAGATGCAATCAGTGGTGGATGGGGAATGACAAATCTTGCACTGTATGGTTCATCGCATGTTGGAATATTGGGTGGAATCATTGACACCACAAATGTTTCAATGATCTTAAAGTTGGATTTACTTAAGACAGATTATTTTCATAAAGATGCTTATCCAAGTTTTCTTTATTACAATCCTTATTCATCAGAAAAATCAGTGATTATAAATGTTGGAAATGAATCAAAGGACATTTACGATGCAGTATCCAATACAATAATTAAAACATCCGTAACTGGTGAAACAGTAATTATAATTCCGGCAGATCAGGCTATCATTGCTGTAATTATTCCAGCCGGCAGCACGCTTATTTATGATCTTGAAAAAGTTTTGGTGAATAATGTAGTCATTGATTTCAATTCCAATCAAATTGTAATTAATCATCCTCCTCGCATAAAATCACTTTCATCAGTAAATTCTATTGTTGCAATAGGAGATTCGACAAAAATATTTTGTACTGCTGTAGATAATGATAATGAACCATTAACATATCAATGGTCAGCTTCAGGTGGCAATATTTTAGGAACGGGCCCATCTGTAACTTGGTTAACCGGAACCACCCCGGGAAATTATTTTATTAAATGTATTGTAAGTGATAACAACGGAGGAATGATTTCTGATTCAATATTTATTGATGCTGTTGAATTCATTAATAATCCTCCTATAATTGAGAATATTATTGCACACCCAAGAAAAATTCACATCGGCTCAAATTCAAATATTAATTGTATTGCATCAGATCCGGACGGAAACTCGTTAACTTTTAATTGGTTTGCTGCTTTTGGAACAATCACCGGAAATGATACTTCAATTATTTGGACTGCACCAATTAATCCTGGCAATTACTCTGTCGGCTGTTCTGTTATTGATGGACGCGGGGGAATTGCGATCGATAGTATAATCGTTTCAGTTCGTGATACAACAATTCAACAAACGGGTGATCTTGTTGCGTTTTATCCTTTCAGCGGAAATGCAAATGATTTAAGTGGATTTAATAATAATGGAACAGTTTCAGGTGCTTTATTAACTGCTGATCGGTGGGGGAATACAGCAAGCGCGTATTCTTTTGATGGAGTTAATGATAACATAAGAGTTTTGAGCAGTACAAGTTTAAATTTCCAAAATAGTGTAACAATTAATTTCTGGATAAAAGTTGGTGAGTTTTTTGAGAGAGAAGCTTATCCTCTTTCACATGGTAATTGGGAGAATCGATGGAAAATATCGATTACAAATAAACATATAAGATGGACACTCAAAACAGATCAGGGAACAAAAGATCTTGATTCAGAAACTGAATTAATTTTGAATACACTTTACAATGTTACTGCGCTTTATGATGGATCTGATTATGAAATTTATATTAATGGTGAATTGGATGCTCTGTCATCTTTCAGCGGATTGATTCCCACAACTACAATTGATTTAATGATTGGTCAGGTACTGCCCGGAAATACTCAGTATAACTTTAAAGGGGTGCTGGATGATATCAGAATCTACAATTATGCTTTATCGTATAATAGCATTCAATCGCTCTATGATTATGTAGTTGATGTAAATGACGAACAAGAAACAGAGATACCAAAGAATTACGGACTAACACAAAATTATCCCAATCCATTCAACAGTCAGACTAATATTGAATTTCAAGTTCCAATTCAATCTATTATTAAACTTGAGATTTATGATATACTTGGTCAAAAAATCAGAACACTGATAAATCAGGAGAAATATCCAGGCAATTATTCTGTTAGCTGGAATGGCAAAAATGAATTTGGAAATTCAGTTAATTCCGGAATCTATTTTATAAAATTCAGTTCAGATTATTTTTCGGATACAAAGAAAATGACGTTACTAAAATGAATTTAAAAGGTTTATTAAAGAGACTTAATATGAAATTAAAATATTCTTCGACCCTAATTGCAGCTTTAATAATGTTTATGACATTGATAGTCAATGGTCAAGATAAAAACTTGTTAAATATTGAAAGCACCAAGGAAGTTGGACAAATAGAAGTTGGAGGACCTTATGTCGGTATTGAAATTCATAAAGGTTTTCCATTGCTAAACCGAATAAGTTTTTATTATCCTGTAGCGAATAGTATTGATATCAGTGAGGATTACTGGAAACGTGAAAATTTCAGAATAATGAATATTGGATTGAAGGTTGGAGATACACCAAAAGGATTTCTGAAAAATCAAATTTATAAAGTTTCTCAAACACCGTATTCAGCTTCTTTTACCGGAAATGATTTGGACAGTGAAATAAAAATAAAATATGAATTTTGCAAGAATCAGCCGGCAATGGTTATCACTTATGAAATCGTTAACACTTCTAATACTCAAAAAGAATACGAAGTTTATACAAGATTAGAAACCACACTTCGAACAAGTCATACTTATAAAATTATTGATAGTGCTTATACCGAGTATGAAGACAATGGATCAATAATCAGAATAAACTTTCCATTTATCGAAACAGGCGATGCACAAGTGTTTGTTATGAATGCCGGATTGAAACCATCAAGTTTTACTTCTCAAAAAGTAAATGATAATAAATTTACTAACCTTGATGATTGGTGGTTGAACACAGATGAGTCTCTTCCTGAAAAAATAATCCCTAAAGGAAAACTTAGTGAACCTGCTGCAGCTTATATTTATAAAAAAACATTAGAACCCAAATCATCATTTAAAATTATTCAAGTAATCGGATCCGCATTAATCTCTGAAGCAAGGGAAAAAACAGAATACCTTTTAAAAAATTATCAAAAGGAGGTTGATGATTACGAAAACTACATTTTGCACGAATCGTTAAATGAAAATGAAATTGTCACTGGTAATAAAGACATTGATTTCACATCAAGATGGTCAAAAGCAGTTTTAACAACTAATGCTCATTACATAAATGGACAGATTGTTCCAATGCCTGCGCAAGCTGAGTATAATTTTTATTTTACCCACGATGCGTTACTTACTGATTTGGCTGCTGTAAATTTTGATTTAGATCGGGTCAAAAATGACTTAAAATATATCATCAGTCTGGCAGATTCAAATAAGACAATTCCCCATGCTTATTATTGGAAAGACAGCACATTTAAAACAGAATTTGCCGGCACAGAGAACTGGAATCATTTTTGGTTTACATTAGTTTGTGCCCGATATCTTCGACATTCTTGTGACAGCACATTTTTAAATCGGCTTTATCCTTTTATAAATCAAAGCATTAAAACTGCGATGAAGAATAAAGGTGAAGACGATTTGATGTGGTCATTCAGACCAGATTGGTGGGACATAGGAAATAATTATGGACCTCGAGCTTATATGACGATACTTGCAATCCGTGCTTTAAGAGAGTTTAATTATATCTCAACTATACTGGACAAAGATTCTGCTCAATTAAAATTCAATGATCAATTAGCGAATCGTATGAACAGGAAATTGGCAGATACACTTTGGGACAGCAAGCTGAATTACTTAATCAATTATTTTGAAGATGGAAAAGAAGATCAACATATTTACATGGGCTCTCTTTTAGCTTCGCATTTTAATTTATTAAATGCTGATAAAAATTTAAAGTTGATAACTACCGCAAAAGAAAAACTGTTAGATGAAAAACTTGGCATTTATACTTTATATCCAATGGATCTGAATTTACTTGGGGACTATATGGGCTTTGCCGGTAATGAAGCAGGGGAACCTTATTATTATGCTAATGGCGGAATCTGGCCGCATGGGAATTCCTGGTACGCTCTATCATTGATTAGCAATGGATATAACACAGATGCTTTTAAGTTTATAAAAAAGACGATGACACTGAATGGAATTATTAATAGTCCTAATGGTCAGCCAGCGTTATATGAGTATAGAATAAGTGATAAAAATAATCCGACACTTTATGGCAGGATAGATAAACCTCAGTTCTTGTGGGCAGCCGGATGGTATTTTTACACTTTGTATAATTTATTCGGATTGAGAGAAAATGAATGGAACATTTCATTTAGTCCATTTATACCAAATGAAATTGATTCAGTTGAATTAACTGTTACACTAAAGGGAACTCCGGCCAGAGTTGAAATATGCGGACAGGGTAATTCGTTATCTTCAATTCAATTTGATGGAACAGAAATTCCATCAGCTATTGTTCCGGGTGATATAAATAAAATTGATAAGATAAGTTTAAAATTGGGTGATGCTAAAACACCATATCTAAATTCAGTGAATGCAATCGTTTTCGGACCAATGTACGATGAAAAAACTAAAACACTTGAATTTGATTTAGAATCCTTTGAAGGACATATAATTGAATTGCAAATAATATCTCCAGCAGCCGTTCAAAATGTTTCCATAAACGGAAATAGTTTAAGCAGCGGCATTACAGAATCAAATAAAAATAATATACATGAAATAAATATCAGTCATAGGTCAGAGTTAAAGAAGAATCATTATTCAATAAAATTTAAGTAGGTCCTAAATGGCAGAAGTATTATTAAAAAATGTAAGTAAAGTATATGAAAGCGGAAATAAAGTTGTAACTGATGCCAACTTTAAAGTTGAAGATAAAGAGTTTGTAGTGCTTGTTGGTCCATCCGGGTGCGGAAAGACCACAACACTAAGAATGATTGCAGGACTTGAAGAAATAACAAGTGGGGAAATATTTATTGATGGAAAACTTGTAAACAATCTGCCGCCAAAAGATCGGGATATTGCAATGGTTTTTCAGAACTACGCTCTTTATCCGCATATGACTGTTTATGAAAATATGGCCTTCGGATTAAAGCTAAAGAAAGTTGATAAGAAAGAAATTGAATCTCGTGTAAAAGAAGCAGCGAGAATTCTTGGCTTAGATACGTATCTAGATAGAAAGCCAAAAGCACTTTCAGGCGGACAAAGACAGCGAGTTGCAGTTGGAAGGGCAATCGTCCGTAAACCAAAAGTATTTTTATTTGATGAGCCATTAAGCAATCTTGATGCAAAGCTACGTGTGCAGATGAGAACTGAAATATCAAAGCTGCATAAACAGCTTGGTGCAACAATGATTTACGTTACACACGATCAAACAGAAGCGATGACAATGGGGGATAGAATCGTGATTATGAAAGACGGAATAATTAATCAGGTAGATACACCATTAAACTTATACAATAAACCAGTCAATCAGTTTGTTGCAGGATTCATAGGAAGTCCCGCAATGAATTTCTTAAATGAAAAGATACTTGATAAAACCGATTTAATTTTTGAGAGTAATAATTCAGAAATTACATTCAGCTTATCAACAGAACAAAAGAAGGATTTGAAAGGATATGCAGGAAAAGAAATAGTTATTGGAATCAGACCCGAAGATATTTCGGTTGAAAGCAATTCAGTTAAATCAATTGAACTGAATAGTGTATTAGATGTAATCGAACCAATGGGTAATGAAACTTTTATTTACTTTGAAATTGAGAAAGTGCAGTTTATAGCAAGAATAAAATCATTACACGAATTGAAAGTTGGCGCTAAAATAAAATTGTATGTTGATCCTTTGAAAATATATTTGTTTGATAAAATTCAGGGAAAAACATTTTTTTAAAGAGAATTAATTCCTAAGTATTATTTAAAATTGCATCGTTGAAAAAATATTATTGCAAACTTCATATGAATAATTTTTAGCAAAGCACTTTCTAAAAACTATCTAAAATAAAAGATAGTAAAACTGATATTTTAATTAGAAAGATTAATTGTAAGGATAAATGATTTATGAAACGGCGTGACTTTATTAAAGCAACATCCTTAGCTGCACCGGCATTAAGCTTGTTTCCCGCAAATCTTTCAACAATTGCAAGAGATTTATCGGTAGTTGGAAAACTTGAAAAAAGGTCATTAGGTAATACGGGAGAAATGCTGTCAGTAATTGGCTTTGGTGGAATTATTGTAAAAGACGTAACAACAACAGATGCATCTTCGATTGTGAAATTTGCCATAGATGTGGGTGTCAACTATTTTGATGTGGCTCCATCGTACGGTGATGCTGAAAATAAATTAGGGGCTGCCTTGGAACCTTATCGGAAAAATATTTTTCTATCATGTAAAACTACAAACCGTAATAAGGAAGATGCATATAAGGAATTAATACAATCTCTGAAAAACCTCAGAACTGATTATTTTGATCTATATCAGTTGCATGCAGTAACAACGTTGGATGAAGTTAAAACCATATTAGGATCCGGCGGTGCATTAGAAGCTTTTAAGGAAGCTAAACAAGAAGGTAAAATAAGGTTCATTGGATTTTCCGCGCATTCAGTTGAAGCTGCACTGACTTTAATGAATAGTTTTGACTTCGATACAGTAATGTTTCCAATTAATTTCGCTACATGGTATGCGGGAAATTTTGGTCCTCAAGTTTTAGAATTAGCCGCTAAGAAAAACATAGGTATAATAGCCCTTAAATCAATGGCAAAGGGGCCGTGGCCAAATAATTCCGATCGCACAAAATATCCAAAGCTTTGGTATGAACCACTAACCGGTGAAGATGAGGTTAAGTTGGGGCTACGATTTACTTTATCACATCCAGTAACAACTGTCTTGACTCCGGGAGATGCTAATTTGTTCAGAACGGCAATTGAACTTAGAGAAGAACTTAAGCCTTTGAACAGAGAGGAAGTCGAAAAAATCAAAACCAAGGCTGGCAAACAAAATCCGTTGTTCAAATATCCTCAGTTTTGAAGTTATCATTATGCATTAATTGTTTGTAATAATTTGCTATGTCAATGGAGTTTTTAAATTAGAAATTTAATGATTCTCTGTTACGAGAATTTTTTAAATTTATGCTAATGAAACTTTTAACTATTAAGGATTAATGCTTGCAAGAGCATCAGATACATTTTCAAATTTCTTAAAAATTCGATCCAGACCGGTGCGTGCAAAGACATTATTTACAGTGCCAGGCGAAACAACAGCAAGCAGATCGCCTTTATTATTCCTTAGATCTTTTACGACTGTAAGCATCACACCCACTATTGCAGAATCAATAAAAGCACATTCTGTAAAATCTATAATAATAAATCTATGATTGGCGGATATTAAACGTATAAGATTGTGTTTAAAATCTTTTGCTTCAGTTACTGTTGCGCGAAGCATGTTAAATTTAAGAACAGGTATTCCGTCTGTAATCTTGACTGTGAAATCCTGCGAGTCAAAAGTGTTATTTAAATTCATAAGGTTTTTAATGTTTATAATTACGTATTAAATTTAATCAGAATTGAATTAAATACAATTATCTTATTTGTTTTGATTAGAGCTGCAAGCAAATTTAGTCGAAACAATTATGTTTTTTATACTTATATTTGAACCGTGGTTAGCAGAAAGTCCTCCCCCAAGCTTTTTGTTAACACAAAACCCTGCGGCTTCGGTTGCAGGGTTCTTTTTTTAATTTCTCTTTTAATTTCTCTTTTAATTTCTCTTTTAATATCACTTTATACATTTTTGCATTATATAATCGGATGTACATTGAAGATCCTTGAAGTAGAAAAAGAATATACTGATCTGCAAAGTTTCCTGAGTGAGGCATCATCAAGACGCACAAAACTAATAAGAATTTCTGAATTCTTTGATCTGGTATTATCCACATCTAATTTAAATTTAATAGAAGCATACATTTCTGATTTTTTACCCAGGTATTTTACATTAATGAAGTTAGTAAAAATCAGAGGACTTAACCCTGATGTTCTTGTCAAACTGCAGGATCAATTAACTAAATTAAGTAAATTTGATTTTGTACAGAACTATAGACAGGACCTCGAGGATTCGTTTGCAATTCTTAAGAATAAATATGAATTATTATCATCGTGGCTGAACGGACATCTGACTAATCCTAATAATAATCTAATCTACTTTCCGGTACTTGAAAAAAATGAATCTAAAAAAGTAATGGGCTTTTTAGAAATAATAAGAGTAGGAATTAGTGATGGAGAAAGTAAGTTTATAATAGATCCTGCTGAATCAGAAGAAGATGATCTTCTAGAAATACAGCTTCATTTATGCTGGGAGGTGGCAGTAGGTTATTGTAAAAAGTATATAAAAAAAATAAAACCAAATCACACAGTCGAATTAAAGTTTGAAAATAAATTGGGAGTCTATGTAGGCAATTCATTCGGGATAGCATTAACACTTGCCTTTATTGAAGCCTTATTGAAGCACTATAATTCCAGTACAATTGTGAATATTAATGGCTGCATAGCAGTAACTGGAGGCATTGACAAAAACTCTAAAATACTTTCTACAGGTAAAACAACAATTGAATCAAAAGTTGAAACTGTATTTTATTCAGATGCTCATATTTTTTGTGTTCCCAAATCTGATGAAATGTGGGCCGAAGAAAAACTAAAAGAGATGAAGTTGTTATTTCCTGAAAGAGACCTACGGATAATTGGTCTAGCTGATCTTTATGATTTGCTTGATAGACGTCAGATAGTAGATGTTAGAAAACAGAAATTGGTAGTAAGAACAGGAAAGTTTGTAAAGAAAAATTGGGTAAGTGCTGCTGCAACTGTTTTACTCGCTATACTATTCGCCTACTTGTTTGTAATGGATTTTGATGATAATCCAGATTCTTATTATGCTGATGGAAATAATATTTATGTTCTAAATAAAAATGGAAAAAAAATTTGGTCATATAACTGTACTATTGCCAAGTACGTTTATACTGACGCAAATGCATTGAAATATTACATAAAATTTAGGGACATTGACGATGATGGAATTAATGAAATATTTTATGTAGATCCAGCAATAAATAACACTCATAATAAAACTTATCAATCGACCTTAATTGGACTAAAAAATTTAAAAGATACACTATGGACATACATTTTTAGAGATTCGGTTAGTTCTGAACGTGAAATATTATCGAATAATTATACGTTAAGTATAATAGATTTTATCAATTTAGATGATAAAGATCTAATAATCTGCTGGGCTCAGAATACAACTTCATTCTCTAATGCTGTTTTTCTGATTGATACGAAAACCGGGAAACGAATAGACAAAACACATTGGGTTTCAGGGCATATTACCGGGGGAATGCTTTTAGATCTTAACCACGATGGTTTGGAAGATTTACTGTTGACAGGTATCGATAATGGTTTTGAAGAGGCTGTAATCTGGGGTGTTGAATTTAAACAACTGGATGGATACAGACCAACTATACCAAGTTATATCATTAAAGATAAAGAAGAATCATTGCCAATATTTTATATAAGGATACCAAAATTAGATTATGAAAATTTTATGGGTTTCAGATCATCTGGAATTGATTTTGGGTCTTTAACTTATCTAGCAAATGATTCCTTAATACGATGCGGTACACTCAGTTATAGGGATCCTTCAATGATAGATAGACTTCCGCTTATGGATTATCGATTAAAATCTAATTTAAAGGATTTTAATATATATGTCAGCAGTTCATTCAGGGTTGTCAGAGACAGCCTTGTTGCAAAAGGATTTCTTGAAGAACCGTACACGGATACTCGCGAGTATATTGATTTACAGAAAAATAAAATACTTTACTGGAAAGATGGCAACTGGGTAAAACGAAATGCACTCAATTAAACTAAGTACATATTAAAGTTAATTTTGATTATGATTACAGAAATTATATCTAAACCTATTGGCTTCATAGAATCGGACCTTAAGCAAAGATATGAAACTCCAAGACAAGGTGTGTTAGCAAAAGGCAGCACGGCAAGTATCAATCTTTTACCAAAAAAGAATTTTGAGCAGGCTGTAAAAGATCTGGAGGGATTTGATAGGATCTGGGTTCTCTATCAATTTCATCTAAATAAAAATTGGAAACCGCTTGTTACTCCGCCTAGACATACAAGAAAAAAAATAGGAGTATTTGCGACTCGCGCACCTTATAGACCTAATGCTATTGGATTGAGCTGTGTTAAACTTGATAAAGTTGATGGATTGAAAATACATATTTCTGAGTCTGATATTCTTGATGGCTCACCCGTCCTGGATATAAAGCCTTATCTGCCATATTCGGATTCCTTTCCTGATTCTAAAACCGGTTGGGTAAAAAGTAGGTTAGAAAATATTTATCAGGTTATCTTTGAAAAAAAAATAAAAGAGCTTAATGATAAATTATTGGGAAGAGAAAATGTTAATCTTCTAAGTTATGCTCGTGTGCAACTTGAATTTAACCCGACAGATACAACCCGAAAAAGAATTTCGCTTTCGACAAAAAAAATAAGCAAAGAAAATCAATTTGTACTTGCATATCAAAAATGGAGAATCAATTATACTGTTGATGAAAAAGATAAAAAAGTTTTTATAACAAGTATCACAACTGAAAGAACTGAAATTACATGAAAAATTTATTTTACTTTATAGCGTTTGTATTAATAGTTACAGCAGCAAGTTTTTCACAATCAGAAAACAAATCCAAGACATTGTTAATTCGTTGCGATGATCTAGGAATGTCTCACTCGGTTAACTCAGCTTTTAAAGAGTTGATGGAAACTGGATTAAAATTTTCTGCCTCAGTTATGTTTCCTTGTGCCTGGTATCAGGAGGCAGTGGATATTTTAAAAGCAAATCCACAAATAACAGTTGGTATTCATTTAACTTTAAATGCTGAATGGAAAAATTATCGTTGGGGACCAATTGCTGGTAGAGATAAAGTTCCATCGCTTGTTGATAAAGACGGATATTTCTTCCCTTCACGTGCAACATTTTTTGCTAACAATCCAAAATCGGAAGAAATAGAAATAGAACTAAGAGCTCAGATTGAAAGAGCAATCAGTAGTGGAATTAAAATATCTTATGTTGATTATCATATGGGCACCGCGGTTGAAAAACCTGAACATCGCGCAATAGTTGAAAAGCTCGCTAAAGAATATGGACTCGCAATTTCTCGTTATTTCGGCGAAGTTGATGTTGAAAGCATGTACGCTGTTGATATTGATAAAAAGAAAGAATATTTATTTAATCTTATTGAAAAAATTGAAAATGGTAAAATCAATTTACTGGTTTGTCATATCGGTAAAGATTTTCCCGAGCTGCAAGCTATGATTGATATGAACTCATTTGGATTGGCTGAAATGAGTAAACATCGTAACTCGGAGTTGAATTCTCTCTTTTCAGCAAAGCAGCAAAATATTTTTGAAAAGAATAATATCAGACTGATTAACTATGAAGATTTAATAAATCAAATTGGGTTAGATAATATGAAATCTCCGGTTGATGCAGGTTATTGATTTTACCAAAACATTTTATATCAAATTTTAATTTGATTTTGGCAGTTGAGGAATTCAGCATTTTACCTGCTCATTATTTTATGATTTTGAGTGAAACTATCCCTCCACTTTCAATTTATTATAAAGTTGAATACCACTAATTCAATTAATAATTGTTAATTGCTGTTCAATATCCTGGTATTCTTTTATATTTTTACCTATACATTATAGAGGGAAAAAATGAAATACCGAAAACTTGGTAAGTCAGAGATTGAAGTTTCAGAAATTAGTCTTGGCTGCTGGACGATGGGAGGTCTTAATTGGGTTAACGGCACGCCAAATGGCTGGGCCAATGTAGATGAAAAAGAAATTACTGATGCAATCAATTATGCAATTGATCATGGCGTAAACCATTTTGATAATGCAGATGTTTACGGAAACGGCAGAGCTGAAAGAATGCTTGCAAGAATTCTTGGTAAACGATCAAACAATTTTATAATTGCCACAAAAATCGGATGGTTTCCCGGAACAGCGGAACACGCCTTTGAACCAAAACATATACGACATCAATGTGAACAATCCTTAATCAATCTAAGAAGAGATTATATAGATTTGTATTATTTCCATCATGGAGATTTTGGTGAAAATGATAAATATCTTGATGATGCGATCGAGGTAATGAATAAACTCCGTGAGGAAGGAAAGATTCGTCTAATTGGTCAATCGGCTTACAGACATGAGGATTTTGTAAAACTGATTCCAAAAGTTAGACCTGATGTAATTCAAAGTTTTTCCAGTGCACTTGATGATAGATTTCTTAAAGATGATTCTCCGACACGAAAACTTCTTGATCAGTACAATATCTCTTTTATTGCTTTTGGACCTTTAGCCCAGGGTATTCTGCTGAGTAAATATCATGCTCGCAATCCTCCTAACTTTGAATCCGGTGATCATCGTGCAAATGCAGATAGATTTAAACCGGAAAATCTTGCAAAGCTTGAACCTAAAATTGAAAAACTTAAAAACAAATTCGGTCCGTCAAATCAGGAGCTATCACGTGCGGCGCTGCAATATCTATTATTTTATAAACAGGTTGGAGCCGTAATTCCCGGTTTTAGAAATATCGAACAGGTAAAATCGAATCTCAGCGGAATGGATAATCCATTAACACCTGATGAGTTTAATTTTATTAAACAGCTTTTTATGGAATGATATTTTATCACAAATAAATAAATAATATGAAAATTTATACTATACTTTTATTTTATGTTTTAACAATACTCTACTCATTTGAGTTATTCGCTCAGCCTTCAGAGATAAATATAATCCCTGCTCCCAAGAGTATAATGGTTAATGAGGGTGCTTTTAATTTAAATGCTTCAACTAAAATATATTATGAGAAAAAAGCACAGCCCATAGCTGATTACCTCAAAAAAATACTAACACAATCAACCGGGTTTGATTTTGCTGTGAGTGAATGGAATAACTTAGTTGATGTTAATTCAATAATCATTTCATTAACTAACTCAGAAAATCAATTTGGAAAAGAAGGTTATACACTAGTTGTAAATACAAATAATGTTATGATTGAAGCCGCTGAGTTAAACGGATTGTTTTACGGTGTTCAATCACTTCGCCAGCTTCTTCCACCAGAAATTGAATCCACATCGAAAGCTGAAAAAGTTATTTGGAGAATTCCCGGTGTTGTAATTTTAGATGCACCCGAATTTTCCTGGCGCGGTCTTAACCTTGATTGCTGCAGGCATTTTATGAACAAAGAATTTATCAAAAGGTACATCGATTTACTAGCTTATCATAAATTCAATGTTCTTCACTGGCATTTAACAGAAGATCAAGCCTGGAGAATTGAAATTAAAAAATATCCGGAGCTGACGAAAAAAGGCGCATTCAGAACTTATGACGATGGATCTGTTTACGGTGGATTTTATACTCAGGAAGATGTTAAAGAAGTTGTCGACTATGCTGCAAGTAGATTCATAAATGTTGTTCCCGAAATTGAGATGCCCGGTCACTCAACTGCAGCAATTTCTTGTTATCCGGAGATATCCTGCACTGGTGGTCCATTTGATGTAGGCACACTTTGGGGAATTTATCATGACATTTATTGTGCCGGTAATGAAAAGACATTTGAATTTTTAGAAAATGTAATTAATGAAGTTGTTGATTTGTTTCCGGGAAGATATATTCATGTTGGCGGAGATGAGGCACCAAAAGATAGATGGAAAGAATGTCCAAAATGTCAGCAAAGAATCAAAGATGAGGGATTGGCTGATGAGCATGAATTACAAAGTTACTTTATTAAAAGAATGGAAAAATTTATAAACTCAAAAGGGAAAAAAATTGTTGGATGGGATGAAATTCTTGAAGGCGGACTTGCACCTGAAGCTACAGTTCAGTCTTGGCGTGGACTTAGAGGTGCGATTGATGCCGCTAAACAGGGGCACGATGTAATTGTATCTCCTACTAGCAATTGTTATTTCGATTATTCTGTTGATGTTACTGATATGCAAAAAGTTTATTTGTTTGATCCGGTTCCACAGGAGTTAACAGCTGCTGAAAGAAAACATGTTCTGGGTAGTGAAGCAAATATGTGGTCTGAATATGCACCACAGGAATTAATTGATGACAGATTGTTTCCCCGCATGTTGGCTTTATCGGAAGTTGTTTGGACTTATCCGACTGAGAGAAATTTTGAAGAGTTCAGACAAAGGGTGCAGAGGCATTATGATAGGTTGGATGTCCTAGGTATCAACTATGGATTGGAAACAAAACCGTTTGAAATTAAAAAGTTGTTTAATCCGCCATCAAATGAATTTGAAGTTAATGTGACTCAGCTTCAAAAAGATTTGCAGATGAACATAGGTAGTTTTAATCGAGAACTCTTAATCAATCAGGAGAGTGAGGATGAATACGGGTTTACAGTTCCGGTTAGTGAAATAATAAAGCTCTCGTTTGAAAGAAACAAAAAACCAGTCGGAAAAAACTTCATTCATGGATTTACATTTAATAAAGCAACAAGAAAAAAAGTTAGTCTAACTTATCCATTCAGTGAAAAATACACAGCGGGAGGAATAGAAGCTTTAACAGATGGTTTGCGCGGTTCGGATAGTTTTCGCGGTGGTGATAAATCCTGGCAGGGTTATCAGGGAACTGATTTTGAGGCCATTGTTGATTTAGAAAAAACACAGGTAATAAATAAAATTTCAGTAGGTTTTTTTCAGGCATCGTCTTCCTGGGTTATATTCCCGGAATATGTTGAATATTATACTTCTGAGGATGGAATTGATTATACGAATGTTGGAAGAGTAGATGTTAAATCCTCTCTTAGAAATCCTGATTGGGTTCAAAATGATATTTTTATTAATCTGCAGCCTTCTTCTGCCCGATATGTAAAAATCTTTGCGAAAAATCTTGATAAACTTCCACCCTGGCATCCTGAAGCGGGTGGCAAACCGTGGTTAATGATTGATGAAATAATTGTTGAATAGTAAAGACTTATGTTTTGTCATTGCGAATCCCACTTCAGTGGATGAAGCAATCTAATGATGTTAATGAACTCTAACTCATTAGATTGCTTCGCTCGAAGACTCACTCGCAATAACAGACCTAATTTCTGAAAGTAATACTTAGATAAGAAAAATATTTATAAATGAAAACTGCTTTAATAATTGGTGCTACAGGATTAGTTGGAAGTGAATTAACTAAAAAATTACTCAATGATAATCGATATGATAAAGTAAAAGTTTTTGTAAGAAGAACTACAGGAATAAGTAATCCAAAGTTTGAAGAACATATTGTGGATTTTGATAATATTGAAACCTGGAAGAATGAACTGACCGGAGATGAACTTTATTCGGCACTTGGCACAACAATAAAAAAGGCAGGAAGTAAAAAAGCTCAATACAAAATAGACTTTCATTATCAGTTTGCAGCAGCAAAATCTGCTTCAGAAAATGGAGTCAATAAGTATTTACTTATTTCATCAATTGGTGCAAATTCCAACTCAAAAAATTTTTATTTGAACATGAAAGGAAATCTTGATGATGCCGTTCAACAATTCCCGTTTCAACAAATAATGCTTTTCAGACCATCAATACTTGTTGGTGAAAGAAATGAAAAAAGAATTGGTGAATCATTAGGAATAAAAATAGCCGGACTAATAACGAATATTATTCCGGCTATCAAAAAGTATCGTCCGATTAAAGCGTCTAAACTTGCTGAAGCTATGATTACATCCGCAAATCTTAATTTTGCAGATAAATTCAGAATCTTTGAATCTGAAGAGATATTTAATTTATAAAATTACTGCTGTGTCAGTTTTCCCAGATTAAATCTTTTTCTATCATTAGTATCCAGATACAGTTTTCTTAACCTGATTGATTTTGGTGTTACTTCAACCATTTCATCATCTTCGATATACTCTAAAGCTTCCTCTAAAGAAAATTTTATCGCCGGAGTTATTTTTACAGCTTTATCAGAACCCGAAGCACGCATGTTAGATAATTTTTTTCCACGCTGAACATTAACTTCAATATCATTTTCCTTTGTGTGCTCACCGATTATTTGTCCCTTGTAAACAACATCACCCGGATCGATAAAAAATTTACCTCTATCCTGTAATCCATCAATAGCATAAGCAGTAGCCGTTCCTTCTTCCATCGAAATAATTACTCCGTTTTTTACGGTACCAATAGAACCTTTAAAGAATTCATATTGATAAAACCTGTGGTGCATAACAGCTTCTCCCTGGGTAGCGGTCAGTACCTTGGTACGCAGTCCCATTATACCTCTGGATGGGATGTGAAACTCAATTTTATTCATGTTTCCTTTGTTCTCCATCTTCATAAGTTCGCCTCTTCTTTGCCCTACAAGTTCAATTACTTTACCCGCAAATTCCACCGGAACATCCACTACAAGAACTTCGATTGGTTCTGCCTTCCTGTTTTCTATAGTTTTATAAATAACTTTCGGTTCACGTATCTGAAGTTCATAACCCTCACGTCTCATATTTTCTATCAGAATAGAAAGATGTAGAATTCCTCTGCCGGAAACTCTATAAGCATCCGGAGAAGCAGTTTCCTGCACACGAAGTGCAACATTATGCTCAAGTTCTTTAAATAATCTATCACGAAGCTGACGGGAAGTGACAAATTTTCCTTCTCTTCCGTAAAAAGGTGAATTGTTTACAGTAAAAGTCATACTGATAGTTGGTTCATCAATTGAGATTATTGGTAAGGGTTCCGGATTTTCTGAAGATGCAATAGTATCGCCGATATCAACATCTTCAATACCTACTATTGCACAAATATCTCCGCACGAAACTTCATCAACTTCAAGTCGATTTAATCCTTCAAAAATAAACAGTTGTCTTATTGAAATTGGATGAATAGTTCCGTTTCTTTTTATGATCGAAAGGCTTTCTGATTTTTTTAACTTACCTCTAAATACTCTTCCGATACCGATTCTGCCTACATAGTCGTTATAATCTAAAGTCATAATCTGAAGCTGAAGATTTCCTTTTTTTGTAGGTGGAGCAGGGATGTCTTCAATAATTGAATCTAATAATGGAATGAGATTCTCACGTGCATCTTTAAGATCTTTAACTGCCCATCCATCGCGTCCGCTTGCATATATAATCGGAAAATCAAGTTGATCTTCATGAGCATCAAGTTCAATAAATAAATCATAAATTTCATCAAGAACTTCAACAGGTCTGTTATCGGGTCGGTCAACTTTATTAATTACAACTATTGGTTTTAAATGAAGTGCCAAAGCTTTTTCAAGTACAAATCTTGTTTGAGGCATCGGGCCTTCAAATGAATCAACCAGTAACAAAACACCATCTGCCATTTTTAAGACACGTTCAACTTCACCGCCAAAATCTGCGTGACCCGGCGTATCAATCACATTTATTTTATAATCTTTATAAGGGATGCTTATATTTTTTGCAAGTATTGTAATTCCTCTTTCGCGCTCAAGATCATTTGAATCCAGAAATCTTTCCCGTACTACCTGATTAGTTCTAAAAACAGCACATTGTTTTAGTATCTGATCTACAAGCGTAGTCTTACCGTGATCAACATGGGCAATTATCGCTATATTTCTTATTTTTTTCATCGTTCTCCAATTGATTAAAATTTGAGGTGCTAATTTACATAACAATGGGCAGAACTCAGAATAACTACAGCATCAGCAAATTATCTTTACTGATAGAGAAATGAGCAATTCTAACTAAATTCATATTAATGAAATAAAACATTTGATTTAACTATTGCTTCTTTTACATAAATTATCTAATTCACTTACAGGATTTTTAACTTTAATTGTTGAAATTTGAATTCGATCAATTTGTACATCTTATCAGTACTTATTTTTTTGGGATTCTCAGGTACCGGCTTTTCCCAGGAAAAAGAAATCACCATAACGGGATTTATTTATGATAGTGTTACAGGTGAGAATTTAATCGGTACAAATATTTTAGTTTATAAAGACTCAATAGATCTAAACTCAAATCCCACATTTGGTTCTGCAGCTAATAACTATGGTTACTACGTCCTTCCAAAATTAAAAAAGGTTAAGTACTTTTTAATTTACCGGCACATCGGATATAAAACTATGATTAAGGAAATTGATGCTGATAATCCCGAAACAAATACAAATATAAATGTTCAACTTGAGCCCGAGGACATAAGGTTAGGAGAAATAATTGTTGAGGGAAAAAAGATTGATCGGAGTACGGTTAGCACAATAGATGTTAATTCAGAATTCTTATCAAAGCTTCCGAGTTTTTCGGGTGAAGTTGATCTTTTTAGATTGATCCAATTATTGCCCGGAATTAATAAGTCCTCGGAATTATCTAACGGATTATATGTTAGAGGAGGTTCACCCGATCAGACTTTAACTTTGGTGGATGGATCTATCGTTTACAATCCATCACACATAGGAAATATCGCAAGCACATTTAATTCTAATGCCATCCGGGATGTAAAGTTAATAAAAGGTGCTTTTCCCGCTGAGTATGGCGGCAGATTATCAAGCGTACTGGATGTGAAATTAAGATCCGGAACAAAAGAAAAAGAAACCGGAACAATTGGGTTGGGTTTAATAAACTCATTTTTCTCGTTGGAAGGTCCTTTAAAATCATCTTCTACATTTATGGTTGCAGGAAGATGGATGTATTACGATGCATGGCAAAAAACATTTAATAAAGGTAACTCTGTACCCCAGTACAAATTTTTTGATATAAATGGAAAAGTAAATTATATCTTATCAGAAACAAGTGCTTTTTCAATCAGTGGTATGTTCAGCAGTGATAAAATGTATAATCCTGCTGCTGATGATATTTTATATGATATTGAGTGGAAGAATATTAATCTTTCGGTTAATTGGATTCAGATTAATACCGGATCAGTATTTCTGAATTCATCTTTAAATTATATAAATTATAATTTTTCCTCAAAAATTGGAATCGGAGGAAATTCTGTCAGTTCATCTTCATACTACTCAAATCCTGATCTTAAAGACATAACAATTAAACAGACAGCAGAAATTAAGTGGGATATAAATCAGATATTTAAAACAGGATTTGAAATTTCTTTTCACAATTATGATTTATTATATAATGAGTATTATGATGCCGGCTTTGATACCGATCCGTATGCCGGACAAAATATTAATTCACTGGAAAACGCACTCTATTTTCAAAATGAATCTGAATTTTTTAGTGGTTTCAAAACAAACATTGGTGGAAGAATATTTTATTTTGGTGAAAATAAATATTTAAATTTTGAACCACGATTATCTCTGTCGTATCAGATATTAGATAATATCTACATAAAAGGTGCTGCTGCTATAGCAAATCAGTATCTGCATCTTATTTCAAAAAATGATATTACACTTCCCACTGATCTCTGGTATCCTTCTACAAAAAAAATAAAACTGAGTAAATCCGTGCAATATGTTTTTGGAGTTGATTCATATTTTGAAGATGAAATATATCAAGCTTCGATTGAAGGATATTACCGCGATATGAAAAATCTGTACGAGTACAAAAATTCACCTAAAATTAATCCTTTGGATAATTCTATAGAGGATCAATTTACGGCAGGAACGGGGGAGGCTTATGGGATCGAGTTATTTGTACAAAAAAGAAAGGGTAATTTTAAAGGATGGATCGGTTATACTTTATCCTGGACTAAAAGAAAATTTGCTGAATTAAATGCAGGTAAAATATTTTATCCCAAATATGATCGCCGTAATGATCTCTCATTGGCTGCAAGTTATGATGTGATGGAAAATTTATCTTTAAGTTTAACTTTTACCTATGCAACCGGTTTAAGATATACGCTGCCTCCCGGGCAATATATATTTAATCCGATTGGAGTTTCAGGCAATGATGAAGTACTGCTCGACTACGGGGAAATTAATACATCAAAATTTCCACCTTATCACAGACTTGATTTAGGAGCTAACTATCACATTAAAATGGACAAAGCAGACATAAATATTTTTGTTAATCTATATAACTTATATAATAGAAAGAACGCTTTTGCACAATACGTTGTGTATAATGAAGATCAGTCAGGAAATAAAACTGCACAGCTTAAAAGGATTTCACTTTTCCCATTTATTCCTGCTGCTGGAGTAAGTATAACTTTTTAAACTATGAAATATTTAAAAATTATATCGCTGCTTTTGTTATTGATTTTCACATCCTGCGAAAATGAAGAATTGCTAAATGTTGATAGTGCATATAAAGAACTGCTGGTGGTACAAAGCGAAATTACGCCTGGTTCAAATTTTCCCGGAGTGAGGCTGACTAAAACATTGCCTCTTGGGATTCCTTACGATATAAATCTATCTGAGATTAAAGATGCAACTATTTATATAAGAATTGATAGCATTAAAATTATTCCTCTGCACTACACAACTGAAGGATTTTATAAACCGCTTTATGATTTACCTGTAAGTTCGGGTGAGTACTACGAATTATTTGGTGAGAGAGGTAATCAGACTTTTTATGCCAAAACTAAAATTCCTTATCAGCCTAATTTGGAAAATGTATTTTTTGATATAAACGGTTTCTATGCAGGTGCAGATGTCTATTCATATTCTAACGAGTGTTATGCTGCATTATGGAAGGTTGATGCCGGCACATTAAAATCTGCGGATGATTTTTTTCAGATTTCTACTGCGGAAAATGAGATGTCCGGTGGGACGATATCAGTAAGAGCCGCTTCTTATCCGCAGGAATATCAAACAAATGCTTACAATGGGAAAAGATATATCCAGATTTTCTCTTTTGATGAATCATTTGAAAAATACTTTACTACTAAATCCGGCAATCAGGTAATAAATAATCCATACGTTCAGGGAACCGGAAGTACTGATTGGAATGTGGAGGGAAGAGATGTAGTTGGAATGTTTATTGGATATGCAAGAAGTGATATACATTTTGTGAATTAATAATGAAACAAACTTCTAAAATATTTTTGTTCATAGCTTTAATCACCACAAATGGCTGCATTAAAGACGAGAATACACCAGTAATTAATTTTGAGCTGGATAAGACTGCAAAAATTTTAAACTATTTTGAAAGCCAGGGTGATTTTGCTAATAGCGAGCAGGCACCCGGCCTCATTTCTGCTAACCAATTATTTAATTCTCAATCAGAATATATAATCCTGGATTTAAGACCGGCTGATGATTTCATAAATGGTCATATTCAAAATTCAATTAATGTTTCTACTGATAAACTTTATGAAATGGTTGATTCGCTTTATTCTGTAAACCAATCAAAACAAATTATTATTGTAAGTAAAAACGGACAGTCATCTGCATACTTTGTTTGCTTACTGCGGCTTGCCGGTTTTCAAAATACATTCTCACTTAAATATGGAATGGCTTACTGGAATATTAATTTTGCAAAAGATTGGTTGCAGTACTTAAAAGATGAGGAAGATATTAGCAATACAAACGAAAATTATCCTAAATCGACACTATCCCCACTGCCGCTAATTAATTTTCCATCTTCTTTAAATGGCGGTAGAGAGTTAGCTGAATATAGAATCAAGCAGATAATTTCGCAGGGATTTATATCCGGTGTTAATTACGAAACTCAATATGATTTCCTACTCAATCCGACTTTTATAAAAATTTGTTATGGACAGGAAAGACTATACATAATGCCGCCTCTTCAGGATGGCAAAGGACATTCCTTTGGAACAATGTGGTATCGGGATATTCCAACCTTTGATTTTAGAAGCATAAAAAATTTGCAAACTCTGCCTGCCAATTCTCAAATTATTATTTACAGCGCTGATGGACAACTGAGCGCTTGTATGACTGCGTATTTAACCGTGCTTGGTTATAATGTAAAGACTTTACTTTTTGGAGCCAATCAACTTTTTTATACAAGAATGATATCGGATCCTGTATTGAGCGGGGATACTTTTAAACCTGAAGAAATTAATAATTTTCCATATGTGACAGGAAATTAAAAAGATTCAATTTACTTTTACTATTACTTTGCCAACTGTTTGTGCAGACTGAAACTGTCGTACAGCTTTTATTAAATCATTAAAGTTATAAACAGTACCGATGTAAGGTTTAGGCAGATTCATATCTAAAATGGTTCTTAAATGTTTTTTTAGTATCTCAACTCTATCCCATAAGTAGATCAAATTAAATCCCATTACACTTTTATTTTTATCGGATAATGTTAACGGATCGATTTTAGGACGGGTTAAATATTTAGTTAATATCTTTAAGTAGTTTGGATGCGCACCGCCTGTAGAATATTGAGCAGCACCATAAACAATGATTCTGCCGCCGGCACTTAATTGTCTGAAACTCTCTGAAAATATTTTACCTCCGATACATTCTAAAACAATATCAAGACTTCGTCCGGATAAACTTTGTTTAAGCTTTTCCGAAAAATCATTACCGCGAACAATAACATCATCATATCCTTCTCTTTTAAGAAGATCGATCTTCTTCACATTTCCTACAGTTCCGATTGTATATGCATTAAATTTCTTTGCGATACGATTAGCATAAATTCCAACTCCTCCTGCCGCAGAATGAATAAGCACAGTTGATCTGTCTTTAATATTTCCAAGTTCAACCAGAGAATAATATGATGTAAGAGAATGAACTATAAAAGCTGCGGCTTCTTCAAAGTTCCAGCCCGGCGGTATTTTTAAAATGTAATTTTTATTAATGTTAAGATAATTTGCATAAGCCCCAAATCTGATAGCACCCATAACACTATCACCAATTTCAAACTCCGTGACATTTGAACCTTTGCTTATTATAACTCCTGAGTACTCTAATCCGGGAACAAAACTTTCCTTTGGAGTTGCGGAGTATAACCCCTGTATAGCAAATACATCCGCAAAGTTTAAACCAATAGCTTTTACTTTTATTGTCACTTCATCGATTGATGGATCAGGAAGATATTCTTTGATAAGTTTTAAATTATTTATAGAACCCGCTTTGTTGATTCTGTAACAATGTCTTTTAGTAATATGGTTTTTCATAATTCTTCAATGAATTTGTCTTTGCAACTTAAAAAAATTAAAACATAATCTTTGAATTAATCTGTTAAGCATTTGGAAATGTCTCAACATTAAATGTTCTAAATTAAGAACTGCTTCATTGCTGCTCTTAACTTTTCAATTAGTCAATAATTTTATTCTCTTTGTCATCTAAGTACATTCTTAGTTTTTATATCAAATTAAAATAAATTTACTGATGATTTAAGATTAACCAGATTTAACTTTTTTAATGGCAAATAATAAAACAAGTTGCACAATATTTGCTAAAAAACATTTAGTGATAAATAAAAATATTTATCACGAATAAAAAATTTTTATCTATTAAATTTATAGGTCAAGCAAAAAGGTAAAATCGAATCTGTGCATTAAACTATTTCTCCCATTCAGGGGAAGGGGAATCTTCCCGGGAGAGTTAATCAAAAAACATTTTAAGTTATAAAATTTTTCAGAAGGACTAATAAAAATATTTAGCCTAACAGGCGGATTATACTTTCCGGCAATGGGTTTAGTCTTCTGGTAGAAGTTCTCTTTAGTTAAGTTTTTATTTTTTTAGCTATGCTTTGGACTTCCAAGGTCCGGATTTAAACCAACTATTTCAAAATTTATTTGAGCTACCTATGGTGTGTCTCTGTATGCTTTTGAATAATTTTCTTATTTGCACACAGTCAATAAAGAAAATTGAGCTTGATGATAATTGCTTTCAAGAGCATCAGCACATCTTATTAATAACTACCTTCGCTAATATTCCTCCTTAGTTAATTTATTTTCCTTATAAATTTCTAATTAACAGAATCTTAAAATAGAGGAGGAATTAAAATGCCAATGATGCATTCAATAAATAAAAGTATAAAGTATTTTTTATTACTTATTCTTTTCAGTTTTATTACACAGATTACTTATGCACAGCTAACACCAGTTGTTAATCCGTTATTTACTAACCCGGTAGCTGATGCAAGATTAATACAGAAGTTTGTTAACCCTTTGCCCATTGTACCAAGACTTGACTTGACAAACCCGCCAGGTGTTATAGATATTTATATGGGACAGGGGACACACGATTTTGGATTGTTACCCGGAACGCCGCTTAATGCTACAGTTTGGGGCTATAATACTAATTCTTCTGTATTTGGTTATTTGGGACCCACAATAGTAGCAAAAGAAAATAATCAACTGAAGATCCAGTGGTACAATAATTTACCCAATTCATATCCTTTGCCATTAGATGAAACTCTGCATTGGGCTTATGCAGGACATATGCATCATTCATCAATGTACAATATTGCTCAGGATGGGGTGCCTGCAGTTCCGCATTTGCATGGTGGTAATACAGAATCTGAAAGTGATGGTTTACCGGAAGCATGGTGGAGTTCTATTACTGGTGTTCATGGAATGGACTTTAAAAAAACTTTATATACTTATGATAATAACCAGGAAGCCGCAACAATCTGGTACCACGATCATGCTTTGGGTATTACCAGACTTAATGTTTATATGGGTCTTGCTGCATTCTATTTCTTACGTGATGATAATGAATTAAATATGATCACAAATAATCAGCTGCCATCGGGTCCATATGAAATTGAAATGGCAATTCAGGACAAAATGTTTTATCCCGATGGAAGCCTCGCCTATCCGGATGCACCGTGGATGAGCATGCTGGGATTTACTCCGTGGGCAGGCGGACCTTCTGTACAGCCTGAGTTTTTTGGTGAGGTAATTACCGTTAACGGTAAAGCCTGGCCGGTTCTTAATGTTGAACCTAGAAAATATCGTTTCAGGATTCTCAATGGATCAGATTCAAGGTTTTATAATATGACTTTGAGTACTAATGTGACAACAACAAGACCATTTAGATGGAATATAATTGGATCTGATCAAGGATTTTTGAATGCACCCTTATCACAGCGCGAACTTCTTATTGCCCCGGGTGAACGATATGATGTAGTTGTTGATTTTTCAGATCCTGCACTACTCGGTCAAACAATAATTGTGCGTAATAATGCTAAAACACCTTTCCCTAACGGTGTAACAGTTAATCCAAATACAACTGGACAAATTATGGCATTCAGGGTTGGTACAATACCGGTTGTAGACCCGGTTGTATTGCCTGCAACATTAAGACCTCAGCCTGTAGCAACACTAACACCGAATAAAGTTCGTAAATTAATGCTCTTTGAAGGAATGGATGAATTTGGTCGTATGCAGCCAATGCTTGGAACAATTGATCCAACAAATCCTAATCTTGATGGAACTTTAATGTGGAGTGATCCAACAACTGAGGAACCAATTTTGGGTTCAACAGAAGTTTGGGAAATTTACAATGCAACAGTAGATGCTCATCCAATGCACCTTCATTTGGTTCAGTTCCAGATTCTTGGAAGACAAAAGTATACTGCGACTGTTTTACCTAAGATGAATATGGCTCATGATGGTTCAATGTCGATGGGTGGCAAGCTTACAAATATCAAATTGAAAGGAAAGTCGACCAAACCTGGGTTATATGAATCTGGTTGGAAAGATACCGGAATAATGTACCCGGGTGAAGTAACAAGTATCATTGCAAAATTTGAAAGATTAGGTGAGTATGCATGGCACTGCCACATTCTTTCTCACGAAGATCATGAAATGATGAGAAGATTTGTAGTGGTTCCAGCGGCATTACCTAAAAATGGAGCCGAAGAAACCATTGCTGCAATTAACGGATTTCAACTGGAACAAAATTATCCCAATCCATTTAATCCAAGCACTACAATTAAATTTTCACTCCCAGAAAATTCATTTGTTAGTTTGAAAGTTTTTAACAGTCTTGGTCAGGAAGTCGGTACTTTAATAAATCAACAGATCCCTGAAGGCAATCATAGGGTAGAATTTAATGCCGGTGATATGCCAAGCGGTATGTATTTTTATTCCTTAACAACAAATGACTTCAAAGAAACTAAAAAGATGATGCTCGTAAAGTAATCCGATTAAAAATAGGTATATATCAAAAGGCGATTTTCTGAATCGCCTTTTTTAATTTAAATGAAAATTAAGATGAGATTGGGTTCTATTTGTTTTAATTTTGTAGCAATATTTTTACACAATAGTGTCATACTGAGCGGAGTCGAAGTATGACCTTTTCAACAATTCGATAATATTTTACTTGAGGATCAAATGAACGAACAACTTATTGAATGCGTACCAAATTTTTCTGAAGGACAGCGTCCCGACATTATTAAACAAATAACCGATGAAATTGAAAATGTAGAAGGAGTAAAACTGCTTGATGTTGATCCCGGTTATGATATGAATCGTACTGTTGTAACTTTTATAGGAAATCCCAAAGGTGTTAAAGAAGCTGCCTTCAACTCAATTAAAAAAGCAGCGGAACTTATTGATATGAGTAAACATAAAGGCTCACATCCAAGAATGGGTGCAACTGATGTTTGCCCTTTTGTCCCCGTAAGTGGAATAACAACAGAAGAATGTATTGAGCTTTCAAAAGAAGTTGCAAAAAGAGTTGGTGATGAACTTGGAATTCCGATTTATCTTTATGAAAAATCTGCAACCAAACCTGAAAGAGAAAATCTTGCTAAGATAAGACAAGGTGAATACGAAGCACTTGAAGAAAAATTAAAGAAACCTGAATGGAAACCTGATTTTGGTCCAACAAAGTTTAATGCAAAAGCTGGTGGAACTGTAATCGGTGTTAGAGAATTTTTAATTGCATATAACATCAACTTAAATACACGCGAAGAAAAATATGCAACCGATATTGCATTTGAATTGAGAGAGAAGGGAAGGAGTGCCCGTGAAGGAGGCAACGGTCCTTTCTATTTTAAGAGTGAAAAGATTTTGAAGTATGAAAAAGATAAGTATCCTTGCGGAAGTTGTGATTTTGTTGGAAAGATTATTGATGAAACAATCAAGCATTGCAATGAAAAACATAATTATGATTTAGCAGAACTTTTAGATCTAAATGGAATAGATCCTAAAAAACCAGAAGGACAATCAGTAAAAATTCCCGGCAAGTTTAAACATTGCAAAGCAATCGGTTGGTCAGTCCCAAAATACGATCGTGTACAAATCTCAATTAATCTTACAAATTACAAGATAACATCAATGCAAGATGTTTTTGATGAAACAGAAAAGTTGGCTGCTGAAAGAGGTTTGCGTGTAACCGGAAGTGAAATTGTTGGTATGGTTCCGTATCCCGCTTTACTTGAAACCGGAAAATACTATTTAAGAAAGCAGCATCGTTCAACTGGGGTTCCAATTCGTGATATTTTAAACACAGCAGTTCAATCACTTGGATTGAATGATGTTTCTGAATTTAAAATTGAAGAACGGGTTTTGGGTTTACCAAAAAATCTTGATACAGCTTTAGTTGAGATGAAGCTTACAGATTTTGTTGATGAAGTATCTCGAGAAACTCCAGCTCCTGGCGGTGGATCAATTGCAGCTTTATCCGGTGCACTTGGTGCAGCATTATCTTCAATGGTTGCAAACCTTACTGCAAACAAACGCGGCAGCAATCCTGAATCGGATAAAATTCTAAATGAAGCAGCTGATAAATGCCAGGAGATAAAAAACACCTTGGTTAAAGCTGTTGATGATGATACAAATGCATTTAATGATTATATGTCCGCACGAAGATTGCCAAACAAAACTTCTGATGAAAAGAAACATCGTGAAGAAGCAATGCAGAATGGATTGAAACAGGCGGTTCGTGTTCCACTAAATACTGCTCAATTAAGTTACCAGGCAATTGAAATTGCACAAACGGTTGCTAAGTACGGAAATCCAAATTCTATTACAGATGTTGGGGTTGGTGCACAGAGCGCTTACACGGGAGTTCTTGGTGGAATTTATAATGTGCTTATCAATCTTAAAGATATAAAAGATGAAAAATTTAATTCCGAAATGCGAAAAACATGTGATGAATTAAAAATGAAGGCACAGAAAAAACTAACTGAGGTTTTGCAATTTGTAGAAGCGAAGTTGTAGATTATCATTAGTAAAAGTTGAAAATTATTTTTTAATGAAAATTTGATCTTAAAATGGATAATTATAATCAGATATATCTTGCAAAAATTAAGGAAATAATACTCTCGATTATTGATACAAAGGAGTACAAAGTTTTTCTTTTTGGTTCAAGGGCAACTAAAAAATTCAAGCGTTATTCTGATGTTGATATTGGTTTACTCGGTAATAAACCAGTTGGAAATGCATACTATAAAATTATTAATAAGATTGAAGAATCTGATATTCCGTATAAAGTTGATATCGTAGATTTTGCATTGGTAGATGAACAGTTTAAAAAAATTGCTTTAGAGGAAATAGAAATATGGAACGATCCAAAGTATTCTTAGAAAGATTATCAGATTTCTCGAAATCACTTGCTTCATTAGACGAAGCTTTGAATCTTGATTTGTCAAAGTTTAATGAAATTGAACTTGACTTAGTTAAGAACGGACAAATTCAAAAGTTTGAATATTCTATTGAATTATACTGGAAAATAATTAAAACATTTTTAATTGAACAACACGGGATTGAAACTGTCTCACCAAAATCTGCTATCAAGGAATTTTTTGGAGTAAACCTTATAGATGAAGAAGAGTACGAATTATTAATTCAGATGATTGATGACCGAAACAGATTAAGCCATATTTACAATGAACTTTTCTTTAATGAGATATATTCGAGATTAGTGAAATATCTTAGCTTGATGCAAAAAGTAATAAAGAAAATTCAGTAGAATTTGAGATTGGTTATTGCCTACACTGGAGTACTTAGTGGAATTTGTAAAGTACTTATCAATCTTAAAGGTACTAAAGATGAAAAGTTTAATTCCGAAATGTGAAAAACATGTGATGAATTAAAAATGAAGGCACAGAAAAAACTAACTGAAGTTATTCAATTTGTAGAAGAGAAATTATAAGAAAATTTTATCCCTCTCCGTACTTCGACTTCGCTCAGGATAACGAAGAGGGAGACAAGTTGAGGTAATCTTATTCATACACCTCATAAAAAACATTGTTATGATAGAATCTAACATTCTGTCCGAGTGCAAGGAATTGCGCTGTCTCAGGTTCTTTGTTTAGCAAAACAAAGTATTCATCAGAATTAAATTGAATTCGTTTCGCGTTTTTCATTTCACGATTTTGCAATTCACTATCAACCCAAAACTTTTCCTGCTGATAAACTGCTCTTCCTAAAACATTTTTTACTTGCTGAGAAAGATTTTTTATTTCACCTTTTGAATTCGTGTAAGATAATCTTTCATTTCCTTGCTGAGTCTGACTATAATTAGTTGCTGAATTCAGACTTTGGAATTCTTCACTTACCTCAACACTTCCTCTTCCGCTTTTATCTTTCATTCTAAAATAGTCTGCTTCATTTTCCTTTTTTAATTCAGGTGCGGGTGGAATCGTTTGAAAATCATCCACTAATCTTCCTCCACGAACTCTTATTTCCTCATCTTCCATAATTAAATAGCTCGTGTACGGAGTAATTATTCCATGCTCTCGTGCAAGCATTGTTACTTCATCAACCAATTCTTTGTCTTCACCATTCAACCTAATCAAATCAAGCAAATGCCCGATTCTTCTTGAAGCCCAAAGTGGTGGAATGAAATTGTATTCTTTATAATCATTTCTAAGTTTTCCATTTAAAGTAAATTCTTTTATTTGTCCATTAAGTTTTCCAGTTAAAGATACTTTTACATTACCATTCCCTTTGTATCTTCCAAAGACAAGTAGATTAGAGCCATTAAACAAATCAGGCAAATCTTTTGGATATGTTTGATAAACTTTGATGTTCTCAAAATTTAATTTTAAATCACTAAGAACAGGGGATTGAATTTTATCATAAAAGTTTGATACTTTGATTTCAATATCTTCTTCGTCGCTAACGTAAGTCCGCCATGCTTTTGTTTCATCTGTAAGTTTATCCAGCAAATGAGTATTAATTTCATCACCTATTCCAAAAGTGAATATTCTGGATTTACTTTTATTAGCATTCAAAATTCTTTTAACAAGTTTCTCATCATTCATTTCCCCAATCGTAGGTTTACCATCTGTAAGAAAAACTACAAAATGCGGGCGATTTGATTCAGTGTAATTCTTAAAAGCTAAAGTAAATGCTTCCTCGATATTTGTTCCGCCGATAGCTTGCAGATCATCGATAAATATTTTTGCCTCTTTGATATTTTGTCGATCTGCTAATTTTAATGAGTTAAATAATGAATAAGCTTCGGTTGAAAATCTTACCACATTAAAGTGATCACCAGTATTTAGGTTGTTTATACAATACAACAAAGCTTTCTTCGCTTGCTCCAATTTCTGACCACTCATACTTCCTGAAACATCAAGAATAAATGTAATGTCTTTAGTTTCAATATTGGATTTATCTATTTCAATTGATGGTGAAGCACTCAATAAAAAAAAGCCATCATCATTTCCGGTTTGATAACTAAACAAAGACAATCCAACAGTTGAAGCATTTTTAGAAAAGTAAAGTTTAAAATCAATGTCAGGTCTAACGTTTTCAGATTCATAAGAAATGATTGAATGATTATCATCTTTATTTACAATATCTACTTCGTGTGTGGGGCAATAAATATTCTTTATTTGTTCAGATGATTTTACATCAACTTTAACAGAAACATTTTTTAACGGTTTTGCAGAAAACTTTTCTGTGTTAAGCGGATAAATGTACTCGAACAAATTATTATCTGATTCCAGAACCTGTGAATAGCTAATTGATATTTTCTTTTCACTTCTTGGTTCGATAGGAAATATGCGAAGCTTAAAAATATTTTGTTCGCTGTATTCAAGCAGAGCCGGATCACGCATTTGCCTAACCATGTCTTCGTAAATCTTTCTTGCTTTATCAGCATCAAGCAATTCGGCTTTTGTTTCTTTTCCATTTATCAACATCGTAAAGTTGTTTATTACCGCTCCTTTTGGAATCGGGAAGATGTAAAAACCTTCAAGCTGATATTGACTTGGATTATAAAATGATTGATCAATTTTTGTTACTGCTGATTGTCCATCAATCTCTACATCAACTTTGTGATAAACAACTTCCAAAGGGAACGGATTTGGTAGTGGATTGGGGCGTGGAATAACAATGAATCCATCTGCAAATAAATTTGTTGCTAAAACAACAACAATGAAGATATATTTAATTAAGCTTTTCATAAGAATCTCATATTAAAATATTTGTTTTCTTAGCGACTTTGCGTCTCTGCATGAAATGTTCTCTCGCAAAGACGCTAAGGGCAAAGTAATTTATTCAAACTTATAATTCTTTTGTTTTGCTTGTTCACGGATTGTTTTAATCATTACCGCATCAAGAGTATTATCATTTTTATTTTCAAGCATCTTTTTAGCTATGTATTTACTTCGCTCATCATTTAACTCATTAATCTTCACCTTAATTTCAGCACGTTCCTTCTCCATTTTATCCAGATATTCTTTTCTTTCCTGTACACTCATCTTTTTCATTTCATCAGGTAGATCTTCATCTTTTAATTCTTCTATCTTAATAGAACCATTTTTCTTTGCATCAACTAAATCCCAGCTTGAATTTATGTACTGTGAACCTGATTTGGTGACTGATCTTTGAACCATTACTTCATTACTTACACCCATCGAGTTTGCATCCTGCTCTGCCTGAAGTTCTTTCTTTTCTTTGCCATTATTACCAAAAGCTATGTAAGTATTATTTAATTCCTGTCCAAGCTTAACAATCTCATTATCCTGTGGAGCATCAATGTGGGCTATTACTGCATTGTGATCAATATTCATATATTTTCCATCTGAGATATCTGAGCCATCTTTCCACATTGTTTGAACACCTTCATCATAGCTTCCGCAGAATATAGTGTTAACAACGATTCCATTTTTGACAGCTTTTTTACAAGCTGTTTTATAATCAACATCACCTTGATTAAAAGGTTCATTACCTGCAATAAAAATTATCTTCAATTCATCATTGGATTTCTTCCATTGAAGATTATTAACTGCATCAAGTATAACTTTACCGCAATATTCCTGTCCGCCGTTTGTTTTAAGTTTAAATAGTTCGTCGGATATTTTATCAAGATCCTGAGTGAAAGGCACAATGTTTCTCAAATGCCCTTCCTGTGCAGGGATGGCATCCTTTCCGTATTCATAAAGTGCAACATATAGATCTACCGGTTGACCATCTTTTTTCGTCGTTGCAAGTTCATTAACAATTTTCCACAATTGACTTTTTGCCTGATCGATTAATCCATCCATACTATTGCTTGTATCCAGAAGTAATGCTAACTGAATAGAATTATTTTTTACTGGTTTTATATCAACTTGATGATTGGAATAAGAGAGGATTGAAAATGATAATACTATTATCAGCACAGATAAAGATTTCATATTGCCTCCGTAAAGCATTGTTAATTTTTATAACTGAGGCTTTAACTATTTTGAGGAGAATTTTGTTCCAGAGTTCAATGAAAAAATCTCATTTATTTTTATTGAGTAAATATTTTGAAGGAAATAGATGGGAGAATACCGGATCAATTCGCCCTGGCTGACTGAATAACCACCTGGTAAATTTTAGTTTACTTGATTTGAAAATTAAAATAAGTAGCGGGAAATGGTTCGTTTCTTAGAGTAAAATGCCACCACTCTTCCTGAAGATTTTTAAAACCATATTTATCCATTAAAGATTTTAACAGCAATCTATTGGCTCTTTGCTGCGGAGATAATGCAGCATTTTCAGTATGAGAAAGTGAATTGAAACAATCAAATCCGGTACCCATATCAATACTGTTGTCTTTAAATCTTTTATCTGCTGATTCAAAACATTCGCATTGATTATTAATATCAAACTCAGGTTGATAGGGAAGTGGCACTGGTACAACTGTCAGATCAACCGTACTTCCGCGGCTGTGGCCTGATTTCTCAGCTATATAACCATCAATAAATAATCTGCTTTTATCGACAGTCGGATAAAATTCTTTTTTTGTAAGCGTATCAGAAAGATCTTTAGCCCATCTTACAAAATGGTCCACTGCGCGCTGCGGACGATATGCATCATATATTTTTAGTGATAGATTAAAATGCTGCAATTCAGTTTGTACTTTTAAAAGTGAATCAGCTGCTGCTCTTGTTATATAGCATTTATCTGCTTCGTACCCTTCAACCGGAACACCAAGAAAATTGTGATTTGTGGAATAACGCAGATCAATTATTATATCCGGAATCACCTCACGGATTTCTACAAATCCTTCAGGAATATCTTGTGGGAAAAGTTGAACAGATAGAATAATAAAAAATATAAGAGCTAATTTTTTCATTATTCAAAGATAAAAAATTATTCGTTCTTCCAATGGCAATCAGTACAGAGATGATTTTCAATTGATTCTCCAAGTTCAACGGGGTGCTGGAACTTCAATCCATTTAAATCAACTCTGGTAACACCGGCATTATCAGTCTGTGAAATAATTTTATGGCAGCTATTGCAATCGTTCGAAATTACTTTTCCGTCATCGCTAACATGATTTCCATCATGACAGCGAAAACAACCAGGTGTATAAGTGTGCGCAATATTATCCGGAAAATGTTTCCAGTTTGCATTCATATAAGGAAAATAATTTCTTGAGTAAATATTTTTAATTATCTCTATGCTCGATTTTATTTCATTTTTTTTAGTTTTATAAACATCGGGATAGTTCGCAAGATAAAAATCATTAATTTTTTGTTTGATATTTTCCAGTGCCTGCTCTTTTGTTGTATAATTATCTTCTAAAGCTTCAACAGAAATACTTTTGATAAATGGCAGCGTTTCATCAATCTTATTTGTTGCCAGCATCTCATTTATCATCTTATCAGGCTGATGATAAATATGTGAAGGTCTGTTATGGCAATCGATGCAATCCATGGTCCTGATATTTTCACTGCTGAAATTCTTTTTATCAAAATTAGCAGTCTTGTCTTTAAAGATTGTTTCTTTTCCATCTTTTGATGTAACCTTTATCCAGGGTATTACTAATCTTCTTTTATCCGAATAAATATAAGAAATTACATTATCAGGATTGACATGCCAGTGTATTCCTTCAATCGAACCCAACTCGCTTTTTCCACCACCGATTTTTAACAGCATACTAATATTTGATTTTGTATTCTGCTCATCAGATAAATAATATGTGTAATCAATTTTCTTTTCGTTATAAAATAATGCAGGAGTATGACATTGCTCGCAAGTACCTTCCGCCGGGCGTAATGCTTCTACTGGAGTTGGAATTGGTCGTGAATATTTGTTGAAGAGGACTGAATAGACCTGATAAGCACCTGAAATTTTTGATTTTACATACCAGTTTGTTCCGGAGCCTATATGACAACCAACGCAGCCAACTCTTGAGTGGGGTGAATCCAGATATGCAGTATATTCAGGCTCCATTACTTTGTGACAAACAGTGCCGCAAAATTCATCGGTCTCAGTGTATTCATAAGCTTTAAAACTACCGAATGCAGAAAAGAGTAAAAGTAAAATAGTACCAAGTGAAAAAGTTACAAACATCGCCCGCTTTTTAGGATCATTGAGATCGATAACAGGAAGATATGAACCTCTAACTATTCCACGGACCTCTCTTCTTTTTTCCCGAAAGATTCCATAAGCTATTAACAACAGACCAATGATTAAAAAGGATGGGATAATAATGTAGGTTAGAATTCCCATATACGTATTTTCCTGCGTGCTAAAAAAATCAAGCACAAACAAAAAAACTATTAATCCAAAACTGAGTGAAGCAACTGCTGCACCTGTTAAAGTAATTGGGTTATATACGTATTGTGGAAATAACTTCTTCATCGCAATCTCTAGAATAAAAGAAAATAGTTTGTAATAACTTAAAAAATATTCACCCGAAAATTAAATGTCATCTGAATCCTCATCAGACTTCATTCGTTCTTCGGCTTGTTTCTTTTTTATTCTTTCAAGTTCAAGGGGATGCTCTTCAGCCATTTCTTCTTCGGTAACCGTTCCTTTGAACCATGCCAGGCTCATTGGATAAATATCAGGGTTGAAGATAACAAAATAAAAGTGCCATACAACTATAGCGAGGAATGCTAACCAGGCTTCATAGTAATGGATCGTTCTTGCAATATCCCAATCCAATTTTGAGAAAACACCTATATAATCGATGTAAATCCACATTAATAATCCGGTTAAACTCATCACAATTGTACCCCAAACTAATGCCCAGTATTCAGCTTTTTCAACATAACTGAATCGATCGAGTTTAGGTTTTTCTTTTGATAAACCAAGATTAAATTTTGCAACACCAATAGCATCGGTAAAATCTTTTAATTTTGGAAACAGATCTTTAACTAATTCTCTTCCCCTTTGTGTAAAAGTAACGTAATAAATATGATACAGGCTGACAAGTATCATTACAATTGCTGCAATGCGATGAATCCAGCTTCTATATTCAACTGCATGACTCGATAAATCTCTTATATGGCTTACCCACCATGTATTTGGATATCTTAACATAAAACCAGTAATAACCAGTATCATAAAGCTTATTGCCATTGTGGCATGTTGAATTCGTTCATTAACAGTCATTCTTACATACAGCGAATGACCATGTTTTTCTTCTCTGATTTGTCCAAGCTGTTTTAATTTTCTGATCTTTGATTTTCTAAAAAGATCAATTACGTTATGCAGAAACATTCCGCTAAGAATTGAAATAAGCAGGATAATGTATGTTGTGGATATCCAATAAAGAATTGGTTCATCCGCTTTTTCCAGAGTTACATGTATGTTCCCTTGCGTAAATGTTTCATTTGCACCGGGATGACATTTACCACAAGTTTTAACAAGATTATTTTTATTAACCATCGAAGTCGGGTCCGAAGATGGTTTAATGTTGTGAACTCCATGACAACTGCCGCAATTTGCTACCGAAGCTGAACCGCCGCTTAAAGCAAGACCATGATATGATTGAGAGAATGTTTTAAATCGATCAGCAGATAATCCATATTTTTCAGAAAGCTTCATTGATTCGTGACAGGGAGAACATACCTGAATTGATACATTTTGAAATGCAACAGGTGCATTAGGATCTTTAACATTTAATATATTATGCTCGCCATGGCAATTAGTGCAGGAAGGGGCATCACCATTACCCTGCATTACAAGTTTTCCGTGAATGCTTTCAACGTATTCATCTTTAATTTCAGTATGACATTTACCACAGGTATTTGGAATATTTAATCTATAAACAGATGACCTGGAATCTGTACCTTTAATTATTTCGTGTGCCGAGTGGCAATTTATACAACCGGCTGCGTCACCATTATTTTTTACATTAAGAGCATAGCCATGAACACTTTTATCGTAGGCATGAATAAATCCCGCTGATGGAGTTGTACGCTGCCTAACTTCATCATTGTCTAGATGGCACGATAAGCAAAGTTTCTCCTGTGCTTTTTTCATTTCAACCTTATTATCACCGAAAGCAATTTTAGTAATTGGTGATTTATGACAAGAGATACAGTTAGGTGCGCTTTTATCTCCGCTATTAAATGCAGCAGCGTGATTTGAGGTTAAATAATTTTCACTCTGCTCTTTATGACAATTTCCGCAAGTAACAATCAGGTTTTTACTTGACCATTTACTTTTTGGATCTTTAGGTGAAACAACATCATGAATACCATGACAGTTTTTACATGATGTATCAAGTGTTTTTCCTAAACCTTTAGTCTTTAATATTTGCGGATGAAATGAATGTTTTGTTAATACTTTTTGATGGCAATTTACACAATTGATTTCCTGAATATTTTCTGCATGCGGCATACTTTCAGGATCAAATCCTTTATGGCAGGCAACACAACTTAATTTTGAATGAACCGAACTTTTGAAAACATCTTCTTTTACAAAAAGGGAAATCTCTTTTCCTTTTTTTTCCATAGTGAGCGTATTATCACTATGGCACATTAAACAATCATCATTCGATTGAGCATATATATTTGAGGGTAGAATAACTAATCCGATTACAAGGAGGGTCTGTAATACTTTTAAGATGTTTGGGAAGCATCTTAATTTTTCGTTTGATGATAATCTAAGTGCCATAAATGATAAATTAAACCTTATTATTCGCCTTTAAGAGTTAGTAACCAGTCAACCAATTTTGTAAGTTCTTCATCATTACCTTTAAAGGATGATTTATGATCTTTATCGTTTAGCTTGGCTTCTTTCTTTAGATACTTACTTAAGAATTCAACAGTTTTATCTTTTCCAACAGTCGATAAATCAACGGCATCAGATTTTTTTGATTCTATACCTGCAGAAGTAACTGTATGACACATATTACATTTATTATCTAAAAATATTTTTTTGCCATCATCACTTGGTTGATTAGCAATTGTGAATGCGAATCCATATAGCGCAACTATAGTTACAATTAATCCAAGATAAATCATTATGTTTTTCATTTTAATATATCCTTCTAATGTTTTTTTAATCGGTTGATGATTTTTCACTGATACGTTACAATTAGAATACCACAGTTTTAATTCTAATTATTTGTTAAAAATCTAATATTATCTGTATTCAGATTTGCTAAGTTTCTCAGCTTTGGGAAGCTGAATAATAACAATTTCGCAAGATTTAGAATGATTATATAATTATTTCTTAAGTAAATTATTAAGTCTTTATGTACATAATAAACTACTCTTGATTATAATAAAAGTCACAAATAGATTTTTTTTAACTGATATTTTAATTAGGCACTAGCTAATAATGAAGGTATTTTAGAAGAAATCTCATTCAGATCAAAAGGCTTATAAAAAATTTCGTTCACAAATTTCTTTATCTGACTCTCAGGTTCCTTGACCCGATTGTTAAATACATAAGTAAGAATTAATGGTACATGCGATTTGCATTTCTTAAACTGTTCACATTTAGTTAAAATATCCGAATCAGGTTCGGTATCCATTATTACCAAATCTGCTGAACCACTGCAAATAAGTGATGATACAACTTCCATATCCGTTGTAGCAATTACTTTATATTGCGTCTGCAGAAACATCAGCAAACTATAACATAAGCTGAAATCCGGGCTATATATTACTATTTTTTTCATATAAATTTTGGAATGCTTTTCTCCTGATTTGAAAAGCCTATCTGAATTTGCTATTTGTGTGCCAGAATTGCATAGAATGTAATATCGCCAGGAACTATAATTTTTTAACGTATTAGTCTATTTGGGTAGTTTTTATATTCTCGCAATTGAAAATGCAGAAAAACGCATTATAAGTATTGAGAATAAATCTAATTAGTACTTAGTAAAGCAGTTAAATTAAATTTTGATATCCAGCTCTTTTAATTTTCGATACAGCGTTGAAAGTCCGACCTTCAAAGCATCAGCGGTTTTTTCTTTATTATTTTCATTGCTTTCAAGAGCTCTAAGAATAAAGTCTCTTTCAAATTTTCTGACTGAATCATCAAGTGAACCATTAAAGGAAAAATCAATTTCATCCATTTTAGGTTTAAATGTAGCAGGTAATTCCTGCAATGTTATCATATCACCTTTACAAAAAATTACGGCACGTTCAATAATATTTTCTAGTTCTCTGATTTCACCTTTCCACTCATGACTTAAAATCGCACGCATGGCTTCGTTGTCGATTCCCTTTATATTCTTATTCAATTCTTTACGATACTTATTTAAAAAATGATCAGCCAGCAATGGAATATCTTCTTCCCGCTCCTTTAAAGATGGAAGATGTATATCTACAACATTTATTCTATAAAAAAGATCCTCACGAAATTTTCCTGCTTTAACTTCGTCTTCAAGATTTCTGTTTGTAGTTGCAATAAATCTTGTATTAACTGTTAATGAAACTGTTGTGCCTACCGGTGTATATTCTTTTTCCTGAATTGCTCTTAATAATTTAACCTGAAGCTGCGGCGGCATTTCACTTATCTCATCAAGAAACAGCGTTCCTCCGTTTGCTGCCTTCATGTATCCTTCTTTATCAGAAATAGCGCCTGTGAATGCACCTTTTTTATGGCCAAACAATTCACTTTCAATAAGATTCTCGGATATTGCGCCGCAATTGACCGCAACAAACGGTTTATTTTTGCGATGACTTTTGTAATGAAGAGCGCGCGCAACAAGTTCCTTTCCCGTTCCGCTGTTACCGCTAATAAGTACAGTTGAATCAGTTTCTGCAACTGCCTCGATCATATCATAAACTTTTTTTATGGTTTTACTTTTTCCGATAATATTTTCAAAATCATATTTTCTATGAATTTCTTCACGTAAAACTCGGTTTTCTAATAGCAGATCTTTGACCTCAAACAACCTTTTTGTTTTTATGATTAGTTCATCAAACTCTATTGGTTTTAAAATATAATCACTGGCCCCATTTCGTAATGCACTAATAGCGGTATCTAATGATCCAAAAGCGGTAATGATTATAACAGAAGTCTGAACGTTTAGAGTTTTAATTTTTTCAAGCAGTTCGGTTCCTTTCATAACAGGCATTTCAATATCGGTTATTACAAGATCAAAATGATTAGCGATCATTTTATCATAAGCTATTTTACCGTTTTCAGCTTTATCTACTTCATATCCTTCTTTATCTAAAATATAAAAAAGCGAATCCCGGATTATTTCTTCATCATCAACAACTAAAATTTTATGAGCCATCTTTTATCCTGATTTATTAACTAATTGGCAATTTAATAATAAATGTAGTGCCTTCGTTAAGTTTACTCTGTATTTTAATATCACCCTGAAAACTCTTAACTATACCGTAACTTACCCACAAACCAAGACCGGTTCCTTTGCCTTCTTTTTTTGTAGTGAAGAACGGTTCAAAAACCTTACTAAGATTTACTTCATTAATACCCATTCCGGTATCAGTAAAAGTAAGCGTAACTTCATCTCCATTACACTCAGATTTTACAGCAATCTTTTCTACTTTTTTATACTTTTTATTTTCAGCAATTGCGTCAACAGCATTTAATAATATATTAACAAAAACCTGTTGTATTTGATCAGCAATAAGAGGCAGATGCGGAATTTCTTTGCACAAATCATTTTCAAATATTATGTCTTTTGCCTTTGTCCCCACCTTAACAATTTCTACGGCTTCATGAACAACTTTATTTATATCTGTTAGTTCTAGTTCATAATTTGATGGACGGGAAAAATCAACGAGATCCCTGATAATTTTTGAAATACGGGTAACCTGACTTTTTACTAATCCAAGTTTTTCATTAACAAAAGGATCTGTTGTAATTCTTTGTGCAACCTGAACCAATGCTGATATGGAAGCAAGAGGATTGCCGACTTCATGTGCTATTCCCGCTGCAAGCGTTCCGATACTTTCCATTTTTTGTGTGTGGATAAGTTGTCTTTCTAGAAGTCTTTTATCAGTAAGATCTCTATGGATTCCAAAATAACCCGTAACTTTTCCATCTTTATCAAGAATTGGAGATACTAATAATTGGGTAAAAAATGGTTCACCATGTTTTCTTAAATTTTCCACCTCGCCTACCCAAACTTTACCGCTGGAGATAGTATCCCACATTTTATCCCAGAATTTTCCCGAGTGTTTTCCACTTCCAAAAACTCTTGGATTTTTATTTATCAATTCTTCTTTTGAATAACCGCTCGCCACTTCAAATGCCTTATTGACGTAAATCATTTTACCGTTAAGATCGGTTATCTGAAGGGGATTAACAGTATTTTCCGCAACATTAAAAAATCTGATCAGATCAATTTCTTTCTTCTTCTCATCACTTATGTCTCTTGCAGTGATTAGCAGTAGTTTTTCGTTATAACCATTATTTACAAATGGTACATAGGTGAGCTTAACGTTAATAAAATTGTTTTGGACAAATAATCTGGTTTCTATATCTGAAGATCTTCCACTTGAATAAGAATCCTTAAATAAGTTTTCTGCCTGACTCCTATCGCAAAGCTCTACAAAATCAAAAAATACTTCCGGTTTACTATCGCCTAAATTTAATTTTTTAACAGAAGCTTTATTTAAAACCTTGATATTTCCAGTTTGATCTACCAAAAAACACATATCCGGAAAACCATCAAACAGGGAAAAATCAAAAGTAATATTATTGTTCATCATTAATTAAGTTCTAAAAATTGTTGTGCTAAAATAAGTAATCTGAACCTATTTTATAAGTATAAAATGATGTACTATTTAAGCACAAATATCAGCAAAACCCCCGCTTCAATTATTTTTTATGGATGCTGTTTTTAATTATTTTTCAATATGAATGAGTTTATTAATATTATTAAATACAGACTTGTGTGGCTTAATCTGTTTTTATGTTTTGCTTTCGGAATTTTATCATTTTATTTTTTTGAATCATCAGCATTACTATTTGTTTTGCTCAGCAACTTTTTTGATATACTTGGTTATCATTTTTCACTTATAAGAAGAACAACCCAATTACCGGAAAAAATTATTATACACTCCTACAGAATAAATCAGTTTATGTATGATTTACTTTTATTGATAATAATTGGTATTCAGTTTGACTGGATTGCAGCCTTGGCAGGTTGGATTTTTAAGCAGTTTGGATTGCAGGATATTTTTTATTATTTATTTCTTAAAATTCCTTTACCAGGTAAATGGACTTGGATGAAATGGACACCCCTGGGATTCTTTAAAGGAAATTTAACAAGATCTGAAATTATTATTCAGGCATTGACCGGAATAATTATATCTACAACACTTTTAATTTTAAGATAAGAAAGTTTTTCTATGAATAATCCTTTTAAACTTAGCCTGGTTCAATATAGTCCAATATGGGAAGATAAATCTGCTAACACAGAAAAGTTAAAAACTATGCTTTTACAAATCAGTGGATCAGATTTGATAATTTTTCCGGAAATGTCTCTAACTGGTTTTACAATGAAAGCCAGAGAATTTGCAGAAGATTTAACCGGTGAAACTAATACATTTTTTTCCAGTGTCGCAAAAGAAAAAAAATGTGCGATCATATATGGAGTTATTGAAAGAGGGAAAAAGAAAAGCTTTAACACGCTTGTTCATCTGAATAATCAGGGAAATATAATCACCACGTACAGAAAAATTCATCCGTTCTCTTATTCTTCAGAGGACCTTTTTTACGGTAAAGGTAAAAATACCGTGACTACAAAAGTAAAAGGAATAAAGATTGGATTATCCATTTGTTATGATTTGCGTTTCCCTGAGTTATACAGATTTTATGCAAAGGAAAAAGTTCATCTTATTATTGATATTGCGAACTGGCCGGACACAAGAATTGAACATTGGAGAACATTGCTAAAAGCACGTGCAATAGAGAATCAGTGCTACGTTGCGGGAGTAAACAGAGTTGGTAGCGATCCCAAACTAAATTATAATGGATTTACTTCCTTGTTTGATCCGATGGGGAAAGAAATTTTTTCGTATGAGAATGATGAAAAAATTATCACTTCAGAAATTGATAAATCAGTGGTTACAGATTTGAGAAAAAGATTGCCGTTTTTAAATGATATAAGACTTGTTTAAAACTTTAAAGAAAATTTAAAGCGGGATGTGATCCCGCCTTAATTTAAAATGACCACCCAAAATTAACTTCCATTCTGTTCAGTTTGTTTGGTATATCTTCATCATCGTAAGAAATAAAAGCTAATCCAATTGCAAAACCATCGTACCATCCAAATCCCACTCTCTTAAATCCAATGCTTCCCGGAATATCAACAGTTTGTGATTCTCCGCCGGACTCAGCAGTAATGCTAACATTGCTGGAACCGCCCCCGAGTGTAATAAAAAATCCATCCCAGGCGGCACCAAGTTCTATTCCAACATCACCAACGGATGTAGTGGAAGAAGCAGAAACGCCACTGATCGTTTTGCTGTAAGTCCAAAAATTATATCCAAAATGTGGTCCAAGCCCAATGTACATATCGTCAAGAATAATTCCAGCAAACAGATCTCCTGATAATCCGAATCCTAATTTGCTGCCGTCGGTTTGTAAATCATTCCAATTTTGAAGTGAGCCTAAAAGTAATCCAGCCATACTAAATTGAACACCATTGTCAACTGTAGTTGGAGTTTCTATCGGAATCTCTTCAACAGTTTTAGGTTCAGCGTAAACCTCAGTGTTAGCTTTTGGTTTTTTTGATTTGATATCAGTTGAATCTTTGACAGGCTTTTTTGCAGATTCCTGAGCAAGTACAAATGAGGTAAAGAAAAATAATGAGAAAAGGATCAGTAAGTAATTTTTCATTTTATCACCCTGAAGTAAATTATATTAAATATTAAGATTAATTAAGAACAATTTCTTTTTAAGTATTTGCCAATTAAATATTTCTTGTTGTTCAATTTGTTTAGCGAATTGAGTTAATCAAATGGCGAGCCAATAATTACAATTTTTGGTTACGAGCAGATTTACATACAATAAATGATTATGAGCGGTTCCAAGTAGTTATAATTTTGATTTTTTAACAAGAATATTATTTCTGTCTTATCAACAATTGATTTAAGTTAAACAAAAATATTTTTTTTCATAAAAGTTTAATCTTACGTAAATATCACCGTAAAATATTTCTATAAATGAATTATGTTACATTATAATTTTTAAACCACTGATCAGCTTGTGGAGAATTTTCAGATCAAATGTTGATGGAATATTTTTAATATTGCGGTTGGTGGAATCAAAAAGGCATGGATTAGTTTTTAAAACTGAATTACACTTCTGCATAACTTTAACACCTGAAAATAGTAATCCTAAAAACTGAGTTTTTATTTTATAAGTCAAATTGATAAGTTCTATTAACTGATAAATATTATTAAGATTACTTAATCGGAATTTCTTATTGAAGTTTAAATAATTTCTCAATCTGTACCAGACAGAAATTTTAATTGTAACTTGCAGTGAAATAAAACAAATAAAAGAAGGGTTGATAATTCAAAAGTTATGTATACAATAAAACGAAAGATTAATTTTTTTGATTGTGATCCGGCCGGAATAATTTTTTATTCAAGGATATTTGAATTTTGTCATTCGGCTTACGAGCAAATGATTTCCAGTTTTAATTTAAAAGAAAATTACTGGATGAACGGGGATTACGTCGTTCCGATTATCCATTCTGAAAGTGAATACGTAAAGCCTATAAAATATGGTGATGAAATTTCCATAAATGTTCAGGTTTCCCAGTTAAAAACTGCTTCTTTTGAACTTACTTATATAATAAAAAGAGACAAGGATCTTTGTTGTCATGCAAAAACAGTTCATGTTTTTGTAGATAAAAAGAGCTGGAAGAAAAAAGAGATGTATGCGGATTTAACTGAAGGTTTGACGAAACACAAAGTTTAAAACATTTTTCTGATTTTTTCTCTTTCTAATTTCCCTAACGGGGTTTTAGGCAGTTCATCCACAAACAAAAATTGTTTTGGAATTTTGAATCCTGCAAGTTTTTGTTTTAAAACTTCTTTAAGTGTTTTTTCATTAACACTTTTATCTCTGCTAACAATAGCAGCAGCAACTATTTGTCCCCAGGTTTTACTTTGCTTTGGAAATACACACGCTTCACTAATAAAAGGTAATTCAGCCAAGACTTTTTCAACTTCTATTGGATTAACATTTTCGCCACCGGTAACAATTAAATCATTTCTTCGTGCTTCAATAAATAAATAACCGTCAGCATCAATAAATCCCAGATCTCCCGTGTGATAAAAATTATCAATCAATCTTAAACTAGTTTCTTTTTCATCGTTTAGATATTTCTTAAACAAACTGCTTGATTTAATTACGATCTCTGATTCCTCAGAAACTTTTATTTCTACATTGCGAAAAGGTTTACCAACAGATTCCGGTTTAAGTTTAATATTATCAGCCGGAATAGCAGTTATCATTGAAGCCGTTTCTGAAGACCCATAAACCCGGAATGGTTTCCATCCAAATCTATCGGCTTCAAACATTAAATCATCACTTATAAAACCACCGCCAATCAGCGATACCTTCAAATTTTTTCCCGGGTTTATATTTTGATATAGTAATCTTTCCAACTGAGTTGATACAACAGAAATATGGGAAGGATTGTTTTTAATGATAGCATCCGCAAGATGATTTGTCTGAAGTGTTTCCGGGATAATTATTGTGCAGCCAAAATAAAGTGAACGGCAAATAATTTGAAATCCACCAATATGATAAAAGGGAAGCGAGGCAAGCCAGCGATCTTTCTCTTTATGTCCTAAAATATCATTCCCATTTTCAATGCTGCTAATTAGTGATAAAAAAGTATGCACAACTCCTTTCGGTCTTCCGGTAGATCCTGATGTAAAAATAACTACAGCTTCATCATTAAGAGAGGGAGATACCGGATTTATCAGTTCAGATTCGGGTTTTATATTTTCAATAAAAATAAAATTTAAATTTGCCCGCTGCTTAATCATTGAAAAGTTTCTATCTGTAATCAGATAATTAAACTCCTGATCATCGAGGATAGAAAATATTTCTTCCTCTAAAAGTTTTGTATTTAAAGGAACCGGAATTGCACCTAACATCCAGAGTGAAATAGTTGTTTCAATCAATTTAAGATTATCTGCAATCAATAATGGGATGTAATCTTTTTCTTTAATCCCTTCCTGTTTTATTCCTGCTGAAAGCTGAGCAGCTTTATTAAATAAATCATAATATGAGGTTGATACTTCATTATCTAAAACAGCCGAAAGATCTTTTCTGTTTGAAAAACTAAAAAATGTTTTGATGTTTTTTGAATTCATTTTACAAAATCATTTTGTGATTTTTATAAAAGTAATCCAATTGAAAGAAGCAAGCCGTAAAGTGCGGAAAACTTTGCAGATAATTCTAATGTTTTATTTAATTGCGGACCCGTTAGAAGATAAATCATTTTTACCAGTGCAATTGCAAGTGGCAGCGTTAAGTAAGGCAGAAAAATCCAAAAACTAAAATCATACTTAAAGTGAAGAAGAAAGGGCACAAAGAATGAAACTAAAATAAAAAAGACATATTCAAATCTTGAAAATTCTCTACCGAGTAAAACCGCAAGAGTTTTTTTACCCGCATTTTTATCCTCTTCAATATCACGATAATTATTAACTATTAAAATATTTGTTATTAATGCTCCAACAGGAAGCGAGATCACGATCGAAAGAAAGTCAACTTGTTGAGTATGTAAATAAAACGTTCCGACAGTCCCGACAATTCCAAAAAAAATAAATACAAATAAATCACCCAGACCATTATATGCTAATGGAAACGGACCTGCGGTATAAGCTAATCCAGCAATAATTGAAAAGACACCAACCCACAAAATGATTATTCCTACTGAATAAACAAGATAGAGACCAAGTAAAAATGCAATTAAGAAAACAATAAAAATTCCCAATTCCATTTCTTTAACGGAAATTAATCCTGAAGCTAACACCCGCAATGGACCTTTTCTTTCAATTGTATCAGATCCTTTTAAATGATCATGAAGATCATTTGTAAAGTTTGTACCTATTTGAATAAGCACTGAACAAAGTAGTGCAACTATTGAGTAAGCAGGGAAAAATATTCCCTGATAAACTGCTAATGCAGAGCCAACCATAACAGGAACAACCGCAGCAGGAAGCGTTCTTGGTCTGCTTGCAAGAATCCAGCTCTGAAATTTTGAAATATTTTTTATTTCCTGATTCATTAAGGAAGTTTAGGAAACTTTTTAAAGTTTGGTTTACGTTTTTCGTTGTAAGCTTTTTTACCCTCTTGTGCCTCTTCGCTCATGTAATAGAGCAATGTTGCGTTACCTGCAAGTTCTTGAATTCCACTCTGTCCATCAAGCTCTGCATTAAATGCAGATTTGAGAACACGGATTGCCATTGGACTGTGCTGCAGAATTTCTTTTGCCCATTGTACACCTTCTTCTTCAAGTTTATCAACAGGAACAACTTTATTTACTAAACCCATATCCAAAGCTTCTTTGGCATTGTACTGTCTGCACAAATACCATATTTCCCGTGCTTTCTTTTGTCCAACTATTCGAGCAAGATAACTCGATCCAAATCCGCCATCAAAACTGCCGACTTTTGGTCCCGTTTGTCCGAAGATTGCATTATCAGCTGCGATAGTTAAATCACATATTACATGAAGAACATGACCGCCACCAATTGCATATCCGGCAACAAGTGCAATTACAACTTTGGGAATGCTGCGTATTAGTTTTTGTAAATCTAAAACATTTAATCTTGGAACGCCATCTTTGCCAACATAACCCATATTACCTCGTATGCTTTGATCGCCACCGGAACAAAAAGCATATTTCCCATCTTTTGCTGGTCCATAACCCGTTAATAATATTACACCAATTTTCTGATCCTCACGTGCATCAGAAAAAGCATCGTACATCTCAAAAACTGTTTCCGGTCTAAATGCATTTCTTTTTTCCGGTCGATTGATTGTAATCTTTGCAATGCCATCCATCTTTTCGTAGATAATATCTTTATAATCTTTTGCTTTTGTCCAATCAAAATTCATAATTGATCCTAAATAAAAATAACGATTAGTGAAAGTGACTAATTTTTGTTTTTAATTAATATTCCCAAAACTATTTCTAAAACTGTCCTAAATAATTTAAAACTATTTCAATAAATCTTTTTGGTTCTTCCAGATGAGTATTATGTCCCGAGTTACGTACTATTTTATGTTTAGCTTTAAAAAATCTTTTCGCAAGTCTGGCATTAATTCCGGTAAACTTGGTATCAAGATCACCGGTTATTAACAAAACTTTTAATGGAATTTTTTTTAATTTATCGTGTACCGGCGGCATAACACCGGTGCTAAATCCTTTCAAAGAATTTGCATATCCAATTTTACTGCCAGAGGCTTTTTTCTTTTTTATCTTTTTTAATTTATCGTTTGAGAATCTTCTTTGAGTATTGAATAACTCCTGATCATGCCACATTTCTATGAATTCTTCAAGTGTATGAGTCTCAATAAATTCTGCAAGCTTTAAATCTTCTTCGAATCTTTTTTGGCGTTCCTCATCATTTTTAATTCCTGCAGAAGCGCTTTCTAAAATTAATCCCTTAACATCATCAGGATACAAAGAAGCATAACTTAATGCTATACGTCCGCCCATCGAATATCCTAAAAGAAAAATTTTATTTGGCGTAAGATGATCTTTAACATATTTAATCTGATTTATAATTGGTTCAATACTGTAATGCGCAGAATTACCGGGAGCATCACTTTTGCCATGACCAACAATATCCAAAGCTAAACAGTTATACTTTTCAGGCATCTGTTCAAAAATCGGGAACCAGTCTTCCGCGCACCCTGTAAATCCGTGTAAGAATAAAACATACTCTTTACTTTTATCAATATCTCCTGGACTTTCTAAATTTAATTTTACGCCATTAACATCAAGCTTCATAATTCCTCAAAAAATTTTCTACTAACTTATTGGATTTTTTCCAAAACTTTTTTCTTAATAACAATGAATAATCTGAATTAGTTTTAATCTCAAACACCGCAGGTTTTTTTCGGACAGTTGATACTTTGATATGATTTAAGATATCCTGCTGAGATTTTAATTCTTTATAATCAACCCCGAATGCCTCGGTTAATTTTTTAAAAGAAAGATTTGAAGGTGTCAAAAAATATTTCTCAAAAACATTTTTATGATCTGCGATCGGAAGAAATTTAAAAATTGCACCGCCATTATTATTGATAAGTATTATGATTAAAGAAATATTGTACTGTCCGGCAATTAACAAGCTATTTAGATCATAATAAAAAGATAAATCTCCTGTTACAAGATAAGTGGGATTTTTTGATTGTGCACAAATTCCTAATGCTGTAGAAGTGATCCCATCAATTCCACTTGCGCCGCGGTTCTGAAAAACATTAATGTTTTTGTTTACTATGGAAGCAAAGAAATCAAGATCTCTGACAGGGACACTGTTTCCTATCATTAAATTTGAATTGGGTGGAATCGAATTAATTATATTTAATAACACTCCCGGTTCATTAATCTTTTTAGTGATTGAAAAATTTTCAAGTTTTAGTTTATCAATTTCTGAATCCAGTAATTTTATTTTATTTAACTGATTCGGAAAATTATTGCCTGCATAAGACTGCGTTAGAAATTCGAGTACTTTCTCTTCATCTAACTTAATGATTTTGTTTTTGTGTGAGGGATCAAATAAATCCCCAAATTTATTGATCGTAAAACCCTTTGGTTTAACGGTGGAAAAATAATTTTCAATTTTTGGAGAAGTTAGAGGTCTCCCGAAATGTAGCACAAACTTAGGTGAGAAAATTTTTGCAAATGATTCAGTTCTGATAAGTGCATCATAATTCGCGATCAAATTAGCAATGGAACTGGATTTAAATCTCAAACCACTAGATGCATCAGCGAACACCGGTAAGGAAAATTTTACTGAGAATTTATCAAGCGAAGAAATAAAAGAATTACTAAAATTACCCGGTCCGATGGTTATTAAACCAGCACTGTTCTTTTTTATAAAATTTAGAATTGCCTGGATATTCTTATTGTCAGTAAAATTTAATTTTGATTTTTGTGGTAAACTTATTTCATCGGGTAATGATTCAAGTAATATTTTTTCTTCTATTTCATCTGTAAATGAATCCGGCTCAAGCGGTTTTTCAAAAGGAAAGTTTATTTGAACAGGTCCCGGATTCTGATTGATGCAGATCTCAAAAGATTTTTTTGCGGAATCCTTTAACTGTTTAATTTTATTTAACTCAATTTTTGGCAGACCGGTATCATAAAAATATCTTGCATGATTATGATAAAGATGATTTTGGTTTATAGTTTGATTGGCACCCGAGTTATGCAAATACGCTGGTCTGTCTGCTGTGCAAATAATTAATGGAATTCTGTTTTGATATGCTTCTATTATTGCCGGATATAATTCGGCGGCTGCCGTGCCGGATGTTGTAACAATCACAACAGGGGAACTAGTTTGCTTTGCAATTCCCAATGCAAAAAATCCTGAAGTTCTTTCATCAATTATAACGTAGGATTTTATTTTTTTATTCTGAGAAAGTGCGTATGTAAGCGGGGTGCTTCTCGATCCTGGTGAAATGCAGGCATATTTAACTCCACATTCAGCAAGCTGATCAAAAAAAATATTTGCCCAAAAGTAACTGCTATTAATTTTTATCAGCATTATTAAACAACGATAATATAGGTTTTAACTTTAACTTTGATTCTTCAAATTCTTCCGCAGGATCAGAACCTTCTACGATGCCGCATCCAGCATAAGCATAGAGTTTATTATCCTTTACCAAAGCTGAACGTATTGTTACAAAAAATTCACCGTAATTTTCTGCATTGAACCAACCTATAAGACCGGAAAATAAACCCCGATCAAATTCTTCCGTTTTCTCAATCATTCCAAGAGATAACTCTTTTGGAATTCCACATACCGCAGGCGTTGGAAAAAGTGAAGAAATAATTTTAAACATCTGGTCTTTTGATTTTAAAGTACCGGTTACCGTAGTTTGCAGATGCTGAATGTTAGGGAGCTTTTTAATAACCGGGTTTTTAGAAATCTCGACATTATCAACATAGTTAAGGACAGATTTTTTTATGTAATCAATAACAGCATCGTGTTCAATATTATTTTTTTCACTATTTAAAAGTTCATTTTCAAATAATTTATCCTGCGCAGGATCGACTCCACGCATAATTGATCCCGCCAATGCTTCTGTAAAAAAATTAAAACCAGAATATTTAATTAATATTTCAGGAGTTGATCCAAAAAAAATTGATTTGCCGGATTTGTATAAGAAATTTGTGCAAGTTGGATATTTATTATTTAAATCATCAAAAATCTTTTGCCAGTTTATGGAAGATTCTATTTCGCTTTCAACTCTGCGAGCAATTACTACTTTTTCAATTTTTTCGCGTTTTATTTCCTTAACCACAGAATCAATTTTATTTTTCCAATTTTCAAAATTTTCACCGGGCAAATCTTTAAGGTTTACACGATTGTTTGTTCCTTCCTGAACCCGCTGCTCAAGTCTGTAAATTAATTCTGTTTCACGTTCAAGAAATTCATTAAAGTTTTCATGATGTGAAAAACTTTCTGAGAAAAAATTTGCAATTATAAAGCAGGTACCTGAGTGTTGAAATAAAATTATTTTTGGGATAATAAAATCGATATCATTAAAATCTTTCCACTCATCTGAATTTTTTTTGACCGGAAATTTAACGGAAGTTAAAAATATGGGAAGATTGAATTTTTCATAATCACTGTGATTTGAAATTAGTTTACTCTTTAGTTTCGAAATTTCATCAGAAAGTGATTCATAAGTATCAAAAGTAAAAGATTGTTTATTAAGAGTTTCAAAAGATAAAAATGAAATATTACTTTCAGGTTCAGAATAATAAAAAACGTCATCCGCAATAGCTGCAAAGTGTTCTAACAACAAAGTAAATTTAACAGAACTGATTTTAGCGGCGTAACTAAAAAATACTTTGTTAGGGTCACTTAAATTTTCTGAAAAATCTTCAGAACTGTTTGATGATATTTGTGCGGTGTTGCTCATAAATCTCTATTGTTTTCTGTAGTAAAATTAACTCATTAGGTTAAAAGTTCATAAGACGTTTACTAAAAATTCATATCTTTTTCCACAGTTTCCAGAATTCTGAGATAACTGTCATATCTTTCTTCTGAAATATCTCCTTTTTCAACAGCATTTATAACTTTACAACCCGGTTCGTGATGATGCGTACAAGTATTAAATTTGCATTCACGCATATAATTTTCAAATTCTATAAAATAATGTCCTAAATCTTCCTTCCTGATTCCAAAGGGATCAATTTCACGAACACCAGGAGTATCGATAATATAGGTTTCGTCACCTACAAAAATCATAACACTTGTTACAGTAGTGTGAGTTCCTTTTAATGTGTAATTACTAATTTCACCAACTTTAAGATTTAAATCCGGATAAAAAAGATTTAATAAAGTCGATTTACCAACACCTGATTGTCCCCAAAAAAGATTTTTCTTACCCTTCAGGTATTTGAATAAATCATTTACACCAGTTGAATCTAATGCAGAAGTTAGAAAAACCCTGTAACCAATTTTTTTGTAAAGCTCAGCCCAGGCTTTAACGGATAATTCTTCAGCAAGATCTGTTTTGTTGATTATAATATTTGTTTTTATATGTGCACTTTCGCAGGCAACCAGGAATCTATCCAATGTTTTGTTATTAAAATCCGGTTCAAGAGTGCTTGTAACTATAAAAATATTATCAATATTCGAGGCAATAATTTGCTCAAGCCTCTCACCACGGAAACTTGCACCGCGTGTTTTAATCGCTTTTCTGGAAAGAAAATTTTTGCGGGGAAGAATTTCATAAATAACACCTGTGCCGTCATCATTTAAATCATAGAGTACTAAATCACCAACCGAGGCAAAATCTCTGTTAAAAAGTTTATCCTTCTTTAGATTAAAATCTTTTTTAAACTTCCCTTTAAGTGAGCATCTGATAAGTGAATGTTCTTTTTCTGAAAAGACATAATAATCTTTACTTTCTGATCTTGAAATAATTCCTTGGATAACAAACTCCTTTAAATTAAAAAAAGCACCATATCGAAAATATGGTGCTTTGATTCGTTAATCAATTAAAATATGTTTAGAAACGGTATGTTGTTGTTAACATTACATTATGTGTTTTGATATCCTGAAATGTTCTTGAAACATTTGAATCGTAGTTATCACCAATATCTTTCCACCAGCCGTATGCATAAGCAACATCAATTCCAATTGTGCCGTTGGCTAAAAATCCTAATCCGCCAGTAAGATATTTATGATTAAAATCAGAGGCATCGTCTTCAAATGCTGATGGCTGAACAAGGTATCCACCACGAATTCTCAATCCGATAGTTGGAACAGTATATTCGAATCCGATATTATAATTAATAACAGGTCTTAGAATATCTTTAATTTCTTTATTGGCCTCTGAAATGTATGATTCAGTAAGTCCATCAGGATTTTTAAACTTTAATTCGGAATAATCAATATATGTTGCTTCTGCACTAATAATAATCCCTTTCAGATTTACCGCAAAAGCTCCATTCAATTCAAAAGGAGTTGTGATATCATAAGACACTTTATCACTATAATACTGAGCATCAAGCGAATAAGTCTGTCCGGTACCAAATTCACTTGAACCATTTACAATAAATTCTTCATTTATCGCGAAAGTTTTAGGAAACTGAACCGTTGCTCCGAATCTTGCAATATCTTCCATTTGATATAAAAAGCCGAGTTTTGCATTCCAACCGCCAATATCCCATTTAAGGATATTATTTAGATAAAAAGTTTTAAAGTCGGTTGTCTGTGGTTCGTTAACTGCAGTTTCACCCTGATAAATATTTCTTGTATCATCTTCATAATAATCATTGTTAGATTCAAAAGTGCCGTTTACCACAGTGAGATTTCCACCGACAAAAAAGTTTTTCTGCACTTCGATAGCGCCGGAAAAAGTCCAGTTATCAATTCCCCCGGAGTTAAGAATATTACCGCTCTGATTTAGATTACCGTTAATTATAGTATTAAAATTTTCATCTGTTAGAAACAAATCATATGGAATGTTTGTGCCCAGTAAACTTTGAATTTTTGAATTGGTTCCACTATTAAAACCATCAAACTTAATTATGCTTGTAAGATCTTTTGAGTTATGATATGATAATCCAAAAACTAAACTACCCTGATATGTTGGAAAGGGGAGTGCGAAGCTGATTCTATTTAACGATGTGTTAGTAGTGTTATCCTGAGTTTCTTTTCCAAAAAATGTTGTTGTGTTATCAAAGTTTGTAAAGCTTAATCCGCCTGATAACTCCATTTTTTTTAACAAACCAAATCCAGCCGGATTAAAATATGAAGCAGATGCATCATCGCTTAATGCATTAAATGCATTTCCCATGCCAAGAGCTCTTGCATTAGAACCCAGACCCGGAAAACCAAGTCGAATTGCATCGTTATAATTTTGTGCTTGTATAGTTAACGATATTAAAAAAATTGCACCGAATATTTTGAACATGTGCTTATACATTTTTATCTCCTTCCACTTCCGGAATTTCTGGATCCGGAACTATTGCGTGTTTCGCTGCTACCGGAATTTCTTGTATTTGAAGTTGATGAACTTGTACTGTTTGTATTACTGGTATTAGTATCTCTTGTGGGCGGAGGTGTATTTATTATGTTTGAATTACTGGAATTTCCGCTACTGGTGGTTGTAGTAGTAGTTGGCGGCGGTGTTGTATTGTCAATTCCGGAATTTCTATCAGTATTTCCTCTGCCGTTACTGTTACGGATCGTTTCTGTTTCAGAATCTCTTCCGTTATTTCTCTCTTTTGTCTGGCTGTCAGTAGTGCCGCCGGGATAAGTAACGTAAACTGGAATTGAAACCCACCAGGGTGATTCATAGTATTCCACATAACCGCCATAATAGTCATCAGTATAAAAATCATCACTAGTTTCGTAAGAATTTTCGGTATTAGGAAATTCTTCTCTTGGATCCCATACTACTGTATAACAGCCGGTAAAAAACGAGCTCATAAAAATTACAAACAGAAAAAGCATCACAAAGTTTTTCATTTTATTTACCTTCTTCTTCCGGAATCATTACCGCTTCGATTTCCACTCCCGCCATTATTGGTGTTTCCGCGCGGGCTCGAGTTTGTATTACCTCTTGGTGGCGAAGAAGTATTATTTCTTGGAGGACTATAACTTCTAGGCGTATTATTTGTCTTGGGCGGCGAATATGTTTTATTTGGAGTCCTATTGGTATTAGGAGTTTTGTTTACATCCGGTGGAGTATTCCTATTTTCTTTTTTAACTTCATTTCTTCTTGTATCAGTTTTACGGGGCTCATTGTTTCTGTTAATATATGGATTTCGTTTTTCAGTATTGGTTCTTTTTTCTTTATTTATTCTTGTATCATTTGAATTCTTACGAGTATCTCTTTTTACGTCTGTATTGCGATTTGTCCTTGAGCCATCCTTATTGATAAAATCATTATTTCTTGAGGTCCTTGTTCTATCCTCATTATTTCGAACACTTTCTCTTTTCCTTAGATCAGTATTATCTCTGGAAACATTAATTCCATCTCTTGTAACTTTTCTTGTATCTTCTCTAAGTCCGGTTCTGTCTCTTGTTACATCATTACGACCGGATACAATTTGTTTTTCTCTGGTTCTTAGTTGATCTCTTAAAGTTGAGGTACCATCGCGTGAAGTAACTAAATCTCTTTCTCTTCCACTATTACGTATGCCTGAGTTATTTCTGATTTTATAACCATCATTTGTTCTGTATTTATATGTTGAGGAATAATATCCACCATAGTAAGGGTATGGATCCCACCATCCGTAATAATAATTAGGATACCAGTAGGTTGGATAGTAACAATAAATTGATGGATAATACCAATAGTTTGTATACCAAGGATCCCAGCACCACGGATCGTAGTACCAGCTGGATCCAATTACTACTGATACTGATGGATAGTAATTCCAGAAATATTTTCTATAGGATGGATATCCGTAAAAGTAGTAGTTTGTTTCTCCATTAGAATTTTCAGAATAAGATGATTCAGAATCATCGTATGCATATTCATCGTTTTCATATGATTCTGATGTTGTATCATATTCATCTTCATAATCATAATACGGTTTGTTTTCCTCACGATTCCAGTTGCCATAATCGTAATCTTTTGTGGCTACTTGAGTATAACAACCCGTAAGATTTAGGAGAAGAACGGGAAGGAATGCGAATAAAACTAATTTATACTTTTTCATTTTAAACCTCTTGAATTCAACTGCTAAAAAAATTGCAAATATTGAGCCTTAAAAAAAGGACTAAATAGCTACCATATCATTAAAAAGTATAGTGATAATAATAGAAGTGTATAGTTCAGTAAACTATTTTGTACTAAATAACACACATTGGTTTTAGATTAAATCTTTTGTGTGAAATCAATCACTAATGCTCTATCTGCTGATCGTGGACTCCACTTTTTATTTTCGAGTAAATCTCTCAAATCAAATCCAACAGTTACACCATCTGCAATAGACCATCTTATACCGGCATTTAAGTATCCCTTGCCATCACCAAATTGATTTGTGGAGTTATCGTTAAAAGCAAAATTGTATTCAATCAGGAAAGAAAAAGAACTGCCTAAAGTTTTTTCTGCCCCTATCATTAGATTTACAAAATTGTCACCATCTTTATCTTCAAGAACTGTGTAATTTACAGTTCCGTGTAAACTTAAATAACCTAGCAAACCAAAATTTTTACTTGCAGCAGCAAATATTCCGGGTGCTTTAACTTCAAATCTTTTTTCATCTTTAAAATAAGTGCCTTTGCCCTGCGTATCAAAACCAAGAGTTAAAGCAGGAGTTAAAACGGTTTCATCCATCACCCGTAATCTAAAATTTACTCCCGGTGGAAACGGATACCAGTCCGGTTTTCCGGATCCGATTATGTTGGAACCGCCGTATGACAGTCCGATGCTAATGTTATCAAAAATTCCGGCTTCAATTTTTGTAATCAAAGTGCCAAAAGGTAACAATTCAGCTGTCAATCCTACAGAACCTCGTCCCATTATTCCTGCAGTAGGCATATCAATTAAATGCCTGTATTCATACTTAGCTTTATCGCCAGCAGTACCTTGGGAGTAATTATTTTGAAAAGCAACTAAGGATATGATAAATAATAAAATAAATTTTTTCATGATTCCTCTTTTAGAATAAAAAACTAATTGCAAAATAGAAATAATTTTTCTTTGTTGCTCTAATATTTAAACATTCAAATCAAGGATTTGTATTTCAATATACTCGGGAAGTAAAGAATGTTCAGATTTTATTTTAATTCCTACAACTCCAACTTTACCTTTTGATCCTATAATTAGCAGCCCGGATTCAGGTTTACGTTCAATTATTTCGATTAAGTCGACTCCTTCAATAATTTCAAAATGCGCTGATGATTTCCGGAACCAGGCTTTTCTTCCCAATGCATTAATTGGCACAACTTCAATTCTCATCTCAGAAGAAGTATCTGCAAACAAATTCTTTGGTGATAGTCTAATTTCACTTCCATAGATGTTATACAGAAAAAAATAACCGGCAAGCAATAAAATGAAAACTATAATTAATGTGTAAGTTATTAAAATATTTTTCCTCATCGATTAATACGTTTTTCTCTAAGTATAGATAATTTGAGACTATTAATAATTACTGAAACAATCTCATCAGGTACACCATCAGGATGCAATGATTTTAACCGCATATCACACTGATCATTTACATAATCAATTACAATAAATTTATTTTTTTCAGTTAAAACGATTTCTGTCGAAAAAAAATCAAGTTCTGTAATTCTTCTTATAGTTCTTGTTAATTGAAAAAGTTTTTTTAATCCGAACGTTTCTATTTCGATATCTGTAAGTAAATTGTAAATATGTGTTTCATCATCCCACCATACACAAACAGGTAAGTTAAATGCCCAGTAGCATCTAAACCATGCACGCTTACCATCAAGCATTTTGGGATACACTTTCTCCTGAATCAGATATTTATCATCACTATGCTTTTGTCTGGCCGTTAAAACCTCTTTTAATGATTCTGCACCTTTAACAACTCCAATCCCGCCGCCGGTGGTATTACAAGGTTTTATAATAAACGGACGACCAAGTATTTCCAGATCATCGACTGATACAAATAATTCCTTAGCCTGACTATGGGGCGGAATTATAATTGAATAAGGTACAGTTAAACCTGCAGTTATAAACTCCAGATGCATGGTCGCTTTATCAATTGCGTGTAAAATTTTTTTATAAGGATTAAATATCTTTACTTTACGACGTGCTAAAATTCTAGCTAGAGGTAAAAAGTCATCCTCAACATCCGATGCTCTGTCTAAAAATGTTCTGAATAAAAGCTGACGGTTTTTTATTTTTTCCGTTACTTCAAAAACATTTTTCTGAGTTACACGAAATGTTGTTAATCCAGTTAGCTGAAGTTTTTTTTCTATCAGCGAAACAAATTCTTCATCAAATTCCCAAACGTACGCTATTCCTAAATCGAATGTAAGCATAAAAAAATCTTTTTTGTAAAGTTAACACTTAGTAGTGTAAGTATAAAAATATTTGATGTTAATAGAATTAAATAGCCTTGTTATTACAATACAGCAATAATATATTCACAAACGTGAAAAGAAATATTCTCTACATATTTATTCCCATAATATTATTATCAATTTTTATAATCGGTTGTTCCGGCACCACCTCAATTTCTGAAGAAAAAATTGATAACAAGAAATCTGAATTAACAGCTGAACAGCAGAAGAAAAAAGCGCTGGAGTACTTTATTAATGGCGGTGTTTTTGAAACTCAGGGCAATTATGAAGCTGCTGCTGCTCAATACGAAAAAGCATTGTTATATGATTCAACAGCAGGACTTTATTATACACTCGCAAAAAATTATGTTTATCTTAACAAACTTGCACCGGCATTAAGTTATAGTCAAAAAGCTCTGCAAATGGATTCTTCGAGGATTGAGTACTATGATCTGCTTGCAGATATTTATAATTATGGAAATCAGTCCGAATCAGCAATAACGGTTTTAGAAAAAGCAATTCGTATCGATTCAACTAACATCGAACTAAATTATAAACTTGCAAGACTTTACGAAGAGAATAAACCACTCAAAGCTGTAAGACTATATAATCGGATCTTATATCAGCTCGGACCTGATTGGTCAGTGTTGACAAGAATTGCAGAACTGCAGGAAAGATTAGGAAATAATGAAGAAGCTATTATTGCTTTAAAAAAATTAATATCAATAGATCCGGCAAACATCCCGTTAAAGAAAATGTTAATCCAGTTTTATTTAAAGGCACAAAGATACGATGACGGAATTGCTATGATAAACGAAATCCTTGAGCTTATGCCTTATGATCTTGAAGCAAGAGAGACTAAAGCAAAATTACTTTTAGGGAAAAATGACTGGAATGGTGCTTCGAAGGAGTTTGATTATTTACTGGATCAACCAGATGTTAATCTGGATGCTAAAATTAATATTGGTGCAAATTATTTTAACAAAGCAATAACTGATTCCACAATTTTACCGGTTGCAAAATCTTTTTTTACAAAACTGGATAAAGATACAACTGATTGGCAGATAAAAATGTATTTGGGTGCAATTGCCTTAAGTGAAGGTAATGATTCGGTTGCAATTGAAAACTTTAAATATGTTACAAAAAATGCAAACTGGAATGTAGCAGCATGGATAAGATTGGGTGGATTGTATTTTGATAACCGGAAATACGATGAAGCTGAAGTAGTTATGAGTGAAGCTATTTTATCATTCCCTGAGGATTTTTATGTTAATCTGATTCTGGGTTTGTCTTTAGCTCAGCAATCAAAGCATGAGGAAGCAGAAAAGTATTTAAAAAAAGCTACTCTGATAAATCCTACAGATATAACTGGGTTATCTGCTTATGCGTTTACACTTAATCAACTTAAAGATGATGAGAAAGCGATTTTTTATCTTAAACAAGCTCTTGAGATTCAACCCGATGATGTTCAGTTAATCGGAACCCTTGCGATGATTTATAATGGAATGCGAACTTATGAGATTAGCGACAGCTTGTATGAAAGAGCTCTGGAACTAAAACCTGATGACCCGCTTATAAATAATAATTATTCTTATGCTTTTGCAACACGTGGTATCCAGCTTGAACGTGCATTAAAGATGGTTCAAATTTCGGTTAAAGCGGATTCACTAAATTCATCTTATCTTGATACGATTGGATGGGTTTATTTTATGATGGGCAATTATCCTGAAGCTAAACTTTATCTTGAAAAAGCAATTAAAACAGGCGGAAAAAGTGCAGTTATGTTAGATCATCTGGCTGATATTGAATCTAAGCTTGGCAATAAAGAAAGAGCGGTTGAACTCTGGAAAAATTCTCTTGAACTTGATCCAACAAAAAAAGAAATACAAAATAAAATTGATAAAGGTGCAATTTGAGAAGACTTAGTTTAATCGTTTTATTTCTCGTTAATATTCTATTTATAATAACTAGTTGTGTTCCTTCACAGCCTACCGAAGATTTTGAACTGCTGCCGTCTGAAAGATTGACAAACAAGCTTGAAGCCAATAGAAGAAAAATAAAAAACTTTGAAGGCACCGGAACAATATTCGTAAACACTCCATCAATGGATAATAGTGCAACATTCAGGATCATTTTAGAAAAACCGGATTCAATTTATCTTACCGTGATGGGTCCGTTTGGCATTGAACTGGCACAGGCATTAGTTACAAAAGATAAGTTCACTTTTTATGATGCGCTGCAGAATACCGCTTATGTAGGATCGGTCAATTCAAATGCACTACAAAGTATTTTCAGAATAAATTTATCTTTTGACGATTTGCTTGATGCATTTATAGGTTCAGTTAATCTTACAAATAATTTGTACCGGGCACCTGATAATTATTATGTTGAAGATGATCGTTATGTATTGACTTATCTTGATTCAGCAAGAACAAATAAAAGTATTTACAAAGTTGATGTTAGACAACTAGGTATAACTAATTATCAACTTTACGGATTGGATGATAATTTAATGCTTGAAGGAAAATATTCTGATTTTGAGTTGCTGGAAAATGTAGCTGTGCCTTATAAGATTTCTATAAATAATAAAATCGATGAACAAAAAATCAGTATTGAATACAAAAAGATTACAGTTAACAAAAAAAATATTTTTATAGATTTTAAACTTCCTGATGATGTTACAATCATAAAATGGTAAAGAATAGTTTTTACATCCTGTTTTTTGTACTGTTCATCTATAGTCTTAATTCATACGCCCAAACAAATCAAATTGATTCGCGTAAAGCCGAATTAATAAAATTAAAAGAAGAAATATCCCGTCTTGAAAATGATTTAACCCAAAAAAGTAAAAAAGAGAAAAAGTCATTAGAAGATCTTGAAAATATCAGCAGACAAAATTTTCTTGTAAATAAACTTTTAACCAATCTCCGTCGCGAAGAAGAACAGAAGCAAAATGAAATTAATAAAAGCATACAAAACATTTCTGAAATAGAAAACGAAATTGAACAATTACAAAAGAATTATGCCAGGTACGTTCAATCAACTTATAAAAATGGAACACACACCGAGTGGGAAACAGTTCTTGATGCAAATTCATTTCATCAAGCAGTTATTAGGCTGGAATACTTAAAACGATTTTCAGTCAGCCGCAAAAAAGATCTTGTAAAATTAGAAACAAATAAAAATGATCTTATAATTGCTAAAGCAAAACTGGAATCTGAAAAAAAAGAGAAGCAGGAATTATCGCGACAAAAAGAAAATGAAGAAAAATCACTTTCAAAAAAATTAAAGGATCAGAAATCAATCCTTGCAGAAATAAAAAAAGATAAAAATAAGATCGCAAAAAGTGTTAATGAGAAAAAAAAATCAGAGCAAAAAATAAGAGATTTAATTATCAGGTTAGTTGAAGAGGCTGAAGCAAGAAGAAAGAAAGAAGAAGAAATAAAATTAAACAAAACTGAAAAAGTTGCATCAACCGATACAAAAACAAAAAAAGAAATTGATGGAAGCGAGTATAATTTTGATCTTTCAACATCAAAATTTACCTCATTTAATGATCTAAAAGGCAAACTAAACTGGCCGATCTCCAAAGGAAAAGTTGTTAGAAAATTTGGCGAATCATTAAATCCAAAACTTAAAACTCTTACAGTTAATTATGGAATAGACATCAGAGCCGCAGGCGATATGAGCGTTAAATGCGTTGCCGAGGGAGTTGTGTCGGCGGTTGAGTGGCTTCCTGGTTATGGAACAGTTTTGATTATAAGTCACAGAGGAAATTACCGTACGGTTTACGGTCATCTCTCAGAAGTTTTTATTAAGGAGGGTGATAAAATTAATACAGGTGGAGTTATTGCTAAAGTTGGTGAAAGTATTGAAGGAAATATTTTACATTTTGAAGTCTGGAATGGTCGGCAAACTGTAGATCCGGAAACATGGTTAAGAAAATAATCATTCAATAACTTGAAACGGATATTTCAAATAATTGAATCCAACAATGTTTTATTCAAAAACTTCACTTCACTTTCTTTACTGCAAGCATCAAATTATATTTTTCCGATTATAACCTTGCCATACCTTGTCAGAGTTTTGGGTCCTGAAAAATATGGATTAATAAATTTTGCAGCTGCGTTTACAACCTACTTTTCAATCATCACAGATTATGGATTTAATCTATCTGCAACACAAGAAATTTCTGTAAATAGAGATGATAAACAAAAAGTATCGGAAATTTTTTCGAGTGTGATAACTTCTAAACTACTACTTTACTTTATTTCAACAATAATTTTCTTTAGCTGTTTAATTTCATTCAATATATTTAAAACAGATAATACATTATTTATTATAAGCTACGCTGGATTGATAGGCACTGTTGTATTCCCTTTGTGGTACTTTCAGGGAACAGAAAAGATGAATTTTATTTTCATAATTAATTTTGTCATTAAACTAATAACTGTAATTCTCATTTTTCTGCTCATAAAAAATTCTGCTGATTATCTTCTGCTTGTAATAATCTATTCAACAAGTCAAGTTGTATATGGATTAATCGGATTAATTACTGTAATAAAGAAGTTTAAAGTGAGACTATTCTTAACAAACTTGACAAGCATTTTTAATCAGTTAAGAAAAAGTAAAAATATTTTTATGTCATCTTTAAGTATAAGTGTTATATCAAGTTCTAATGTTTTTATACTCGGCTTATTCGTTGATAAATCTACTGTTGGATATTTTGCTGCTGCAGATAAAATAAGACTTGCCTTTCAATCTATATTGGGACCATTATTTACATCTACATTTCCGCATGTTTCCAAACTAGCAAAAAAATCATTTGAACAATTTTATAATTTCAACAAGAAGTCATTCTTTTTTGCTTTTACTTTCGGTCTATTAATATTTTTAATAATCTTTTGGAATGCGGAAATTCTTGTTAAAATTGTTTTAGGTAATGGATATGAAAATTCAATTATCATTCTAAAGACACTATCTGTAATTCCATTTTTATACTCAATAAGTAATTTTCTTGGAGTTCAGATTCTGCTTCCATTAAATTATTCTAAAAAATATGCCACTATTATGTTTTTTGCTTTAATCGTCCATACAAGTTTTGCCCTAATTCTTGCAAATTATTTTCAAGCAGTGGGTTCTGCTATTGCTATTATAGTAGCTGAAATATTTACAATAACGTTATTACTTATTAGTGTTATAAAAATAAAAACGGATATGGTTTACAAGTAATATGAATTCTGGATCAGAAAAAATAAAGATTATTTTTACAGGCAGATATAATTCTGGAGAGATATTAACAGGACCAGAAAAAGTTGCTAAAAGAATTTTTGGTTGTCTAAGTAATCAAACTAATTCTGTTTTTATTGAATATTTTTTTGATGGTTCAAAGTACTCTATTTGGAAAAAACTTTTTGGTAAGGAACTAATTGAGTCGGATAGTTCAGGCAAAATATTAAGGCTAGGTATTTTTCCAATTGTACTTTTTATCATCAATTATAAACCTAGATTAATTCACGTACTTACCTTTGAAAGATTTGTTTTAATACTTTTCTTTTTAAAAAAGTTTGTGAAATATAAGATAAGTTACACTGTTCACGGAATTGTACAATTTGAAAACTCCAATTTTAAGAAAAATCTAAGCATTACAGTTAAAATCAAAGATAAAATCGTTGAATGCTATTTAATGAAATATTCTAACAAATTATTTTTTCTTTCCGAGCAGTCTGTTAACATTGCAAGAAAATATTACAATGTTGTAAATGATAAAATAATTCTTACCACTAATGGAGTAGATGAAATATTTAATAAGATGTTTTTTGAAAGAAAATATGAAGAAAAATCCAAATTAAATGTTGTACTTGTAGCTGATTCAAAGAGGGTTGAAAAGGGATTAGATTTTTTCTTGAAAGCAATTCAACCAATTCAGAATGATTTTATTTTCAGTATTATCGGAGAAAATCTAAATTCTGATGATCAGAAAAATTATTATCCCAAAATGCCGACAGATGAATTTGCCAAATATTTATTGAATCAGGATATTTTTATATCCTCAAGTTTTTTTGATACGTTTCCTGTAACTACATTGGAAGCTATGGCTGCGGGAGTTATACCTATTGTAACTTCTGAAACAGGAGTATCAAGATTTATTATAAATGAAGAAAATGGCTTTGTTTATTCTTGCGGAGATGATGTATCATTGCGAAAATATCTACTAGAATTGGAAATAGACTTTCAGCTTAGAAAAAGACTTTCACAAAATGCAGCCACGATCTATAACCAATTTCGATGGAACGAAATTTCTAAAAATTATTTAGAAATATTTTATAGAGTGCTCAATGATTAATAAACTAAAAATATTAATTCTCACAAACGAACTTCTTACTACCTGTGGTGTTTCGAAACATCTGCTCTATTTTCTTTCCGAAGCGAAGAAGAGAGATGATATTGAATTTACGATTCTTTGCGGTGGGGGAGATGCTATAGATGTTTATAAAGATTTATGCAAAGAAGTATTTGTTAATCCTGCTGTTAAACACGAAAATAGATCTATTGCAAATTTTATTAAAGCATTCTTGTTCTTGTTCAAATTAGTAACAAAGAATAAATTTCAAATCATCCACTCACATAACCATTATGCAGATAACATTGCAAAGCTTGTTAGTTATTTTGTAAAAGTAAAAACTCTACAATCAGTTCACGGAATTATTGAACCAATTGGGAGACTAAATCATTATCCATCAAAATACTTTATTGCCGTGAATGAGCATGTTTATAATTATCTGATAAAACAAAAAAACAAACAGTCCAAAAATGTAAAGCTTATAAGAAGTGGAGTTCCTGTCCCGAAAGATTCGATGAAGACAATTAATCAAAAATTAAAAATCATATCTGCGGGCAGATTAATTTCAGAAAAAGGTTTTAATATTTTTATCGAAGCAATTAGTAAATTAAAAAAAGATACGTTTGATAAAGTGGAATTCTTAATTGCCGGTAAAGGTTATTATGAATCTGAATTAAAAAAACTCACTGCAAAACTAAATGTAAATTTTATTGGAGAAGTAAATGATTTAAATACTCAATTGATTACAACTAATATTTTCGTAATTGCAAGCAGAAGTCAGTCTGAAGGTTTCCCGATGACGATAATTGAAGCAGCTTTAAATAAAAATCTAATATTAAGTTCAAACTTTTTAGGGTTTGATTCGATTTTAATAGATAAAGTTAATGCGCTTATTTTTAATGTAAATGACTCAAATGATTTAGCCAACAAATTAGAATTTGCTATAGAGAATTTTAAGGATATGAATGAAATTATTGAAAGAAGTTATCAAGATGCTCGCGATGAATTTAGTTTGGATAAAATGATTAATGAAACAATCTCATTTTACAAAGAGATTTTAAGATGAGCGTTACTGTTCTAATGACAACATACAACTGCGGGAAATATATTTCGCAGGCAATAAAAAGTGTTTTAAATCAGGCTTATAAAGATTTTGAATTATTAATTATCGATGATGGCTCAATAGATGATACTGCGCAAATTGTTAAAAGATTTAATGATGAAAGAATCCGATTCATTGAGTCAAATCATATTGGAAGAAGTTCTGCATTGAATCTAGGGTTGAAAGAAGCGAGTAATGATTTAATTTTTTTCTGTGATGCTGATGATGTAATTCATCCACAAAAAATTGAAAAACAGTTAAATCTATATGAGAACAAAAATGATTTGATTTTTACTGATTCTGCATTTTTTGAAACTGACAAAATTTTGTATGAGCTAAGAATTCAAAAAGATTTAGGTATCATAAAAAGAAAAGTTGCTTTACACGGACATTTAGGACAATCCGTTTTATATAATAGAAACTTTATAATTGAAAATGATGGATATAACGATAAACTCACTGCATTTGAAGATTATGATTTATTGTTAAGGGTTATGAATAAAGCCCATATTGTTATCCTTCCTGAGATACTATATTTCCAAAGACTTAGAAAAAATTCGCTAAGCACAACAGAAACAATGAAGAAGAAAAACCTTATTTATGAAATTCAAAAACCATATTTCGAAAAACTGGCAGAGCACTTTGGCATAACTTCATCAAAAGAGCAATTGATAATTAAAGGATGGCGCGAATTTTTTTATAGTTCTAAAAATCTTGCAAGAAAATATTGGATTAACGCCGGATTAAGCCAATGGGACACAAAACTTTTTATTACTTTCCTGCTTTCATATTTGCCAGAAAGTTTTCTTGATTACCTAAAAGATAAGAGAGTAAGATTGAGACTTGAGTATCAAATTCAAAGATTATTGAATAATAATGATATTCAAAAAGAATTTAATAAAGTTAAAGAGATAATGGGTGAGTGAGAAAAAAATAAATATTCTCCATCTCCAAAACCACTTGAATATTTCCTGCGGAATTTCTAAAACAATTTATTTAATAGTAAAAAATTCATCTCCAAAATTTAATCATCAGATTGCGTGTTTTGATGGTGATGGTTTCTCAAGATTCGATATGTTAAATATTAAACCGCTTGTCCTAAAAGATTTTAATAATTCTTTGTTCGGTTTCGTTATACATTTTATTAAGCTTTATTCATTTTGCAGGCAACAACAAATCGATATTATTCATTCTCATCAACGTTATTTTGATTTACTTGCCTTTTTACTTTCTCGAATACTTAAAGTTAAAATAGTTACATCTGTTCAAAGCAAAGTTTATAATTATAAATTCCTTAGTTATAAATCAGAAATATTAATCGCTTGCAGCAATTCCATTAAAGAACATTTAATCAATAATTATAAAATTGATGAGAGAAGAATAACAGTTATACATAATGCTGTTGATCCAAAAGAGTTTGTGCCGACAAAAACAAAAGCTGCACTGGTTAAGGAACTTGATATTCCTGATAATAAATTTATCATAGGATATTTTGGTCGTTTAGATTTTAAGGAAAAGGGCATTAATATTTTATTAGAAGCTTTTCTTAATCTGAGTAAAGTAAATAAAGATTTATTTTTGTTATTAATTGGAAATGGAGTTGATGAAATTAAGATCAAAGAGACCATTTCTCAATATAAATTAAATGCAAAAGTGATGAACTCACGAGAAGATATTTATAATTACTACCAACTGCTTGATATGTTTGTGCTTCCATCTAGAATTGAGCCTTTTGGAATTGTGATGATCGAAGCTGGTATTATGAAAATTCCATTCGTTGGTAGTAGTGTAGATGGAATAGTGGAATTAATTGAAAATGAGAAGGATGGATTACTTTTTGAATCTGGAAATTCAGATGATTTGGTAAGTAAAATTCTAAAAATTTATTATGATAAAAAATATGCATATCAATTAGTAGAAAATCTTTATAGCAAAGTTTTGAGAGGATACACAGTCCAAGATATTATTCCAAAGTTTGAAAAATTATATCTCAGTCTGCACCATGCGAAATAAACTGGATATATTATATGTTGAAATCAGTAAAGTTGATTACTCCGATATTATAATATCGATTAAGAATTCTCTTAAAGTAGGACAACCAATTATCATAACTGGTGCAAACGTTAATACAATTAACTTAGCATTAGAGAATCTAAAATTTGGGGAAGTACTAAGTAAGTTTAATTTAGTGCATCCCGATGGAATTGGTGTGTTTTTAGCATCAAAATTTTTATATGGTAAAAATGGATTTACTAAAAGAATAAATGGTTCCGATTTTTATACCGAACTCATAAAAGAATCGTTAAAAAATAATTGGAGTTACTTTTTCTTTGGCGATACAGATGAAACTTTGACCAAAATTTCAAAAGCTAATCCGGACTTATGTGTTAAAGGTTTTTGTAACGGATTTAATTTTATCAATGATGAATTAATTAAGAATATCAATACTGCTAAACCTGATATACTTATTGTTGGACTCGGTTCACCAAAACAAGAGGATTGGATAGTCAATAATAAGGAAAATGTAAATACTAAAGTTATAATTGCTGTTGGTGATGGTATTAAAGTTTTCGCCGGGACAAAAAAACGAGGACCAAAGATTATCCAAAAAATTGGATTAGAATGGTTTGTAAGATTTTTGTATGAACCAAAACGATTATGGAAAAGATATTTTATTGGTATCCCTTTGTTTATTTTCAGAGTAATGAAATTTAAGTTTATGAATACAAAAACCGGATAGTATTATGAAAAGTGCTTTTACTTTTTTGATTTTTACGTTAATAAGTTTTTCATCTTCTATCATTTCTCAAAATAAAATTGAAAAAACTGATAATGGATTTTCAATTAATGTTGTATTTGATGAACCAATATTTAGAGACAAAGTAAATGGGATAATAAAAGTCAGAGATTATCCTGATTTTACGGATGTATCTCAAACGGGTAAATTTAAGCTGCCTTCAAAAACATTTTTGATAGCTATTCCTCCATATTCAAAGCCAGATGTTAAAATCGCAAATCTAAGTGAAGAAATTATTAAAGGAGTAATTCCGTCTTTACAGCCCAGAGCTAAATTAATAAATGATTCAACTTTAATTTATGAGGAAATTGATTTTTCGGAAGCTAGGATTGAGACGAAAAAGAATTCGATTTTAGAAATTATAGGTTATGTTTGGTATCGCGAGTACTATTGTGTTCAAGTAAAAATCAATACCCATTCATTCGATATAAACTCAAATCAACTAACAATAATCAAAAACGCAAAATTAAGTATTGAGTTCGGAAATGATTATCCATTTTCATTTAATGAAACAAATTTATTTAGTGGAAAGAATCAAAATGATTTTGGTCAATTAATACTTAATACAGCAATTGCAGATCAATTTAAAGGTAAACAGCCATTAGTTCTTGAAGATACAACAGGTAACTGGATTAATTATGGATCAGAATATTTGAAGATAGGAACTGCAAAAGATGCATTATTCAGAATTACTAAATCTGACCTTGAGGCGAAGGGGATTAACACCACATCGATAAATCCAAAAACTTTCAGATTCATTGAATCAGGAATTGAAATTCCGATAACTGTTTTTGGTCAGGAGGATAACGTTTTTGATAATGCAGACTATATTCAGTTTTATGGAACATTGAATTATCCAAAAATATCACATCGGGTAATAAATAACCCAGACGAACCTTATAATGAATATCTCAATCGATATTCTGATACAACTTTTTATTTTCTTACCTGGGATTTGCAGGATGGTCAAAGAATTCCAGTGCAAAATATATTTAATTCAGGATTAACTGATTCATTAACGTATTATAATTACTTTGAGCATAATGAGAGTAATAGAATATTTCAAAACTGTTCCACAGATGAAGTTGAAAATCAAACTCCTGGCTGGCTCAAAAATAAATCCTGGTATTTTTTGCAGACAGTCTGGCTTTATAGTAACAATACCCGTAATTATAATTTTAACGTTGCAGATGTAGTCCCAAATAAATTAGCGAAGTTCTATTATAAGGCAGTTAGCTTTGGTTCCAGTATTACGGTTAATGCGCATCAATTAAATCTAAAAGTGAACAATACGTTAATAGATTCACAATCAATAAATAGAAATGATCAGGTACTTCTGCACGGAATTCTGAGTACAAATTTATTTCTAACTAATCCAAATATTTTATCAGTAAAAAATTATCCAAATTCAGGAACTGAAAATGCAGTTGTACCGGATTGGTATGATATCGAATATCCACGTCAACTAAAATTAAATTCTGATTTTCTTCTTTTTAATGTTAGTGATGATGTATCCACCGGATTAAAAGTCGTTAAGATTGACAATGCCACTTCCAGCGCCTATGAGATTTATAAAGTTAAACCTTACTTAAAAAAAATTGATAATTATCAGATCGTTTTAAATAAGGTTTTGTTTACAGATACAATAAGAGCCGGTGATCAATATATTGTTGTTGCCCCATCAAAAATTGGTAAACCAGTATTCTATTATAAAAAGCAGTTCGTTAATCTTAGATCTATTACAACTCAAGCGGATTATATAGCAATCACTCATCCAAAATTTTTACAGTCAGCAAATAATTATGTAAATGAAATCTCATCAATGTTTGGTGTATCTAAAGATCTAATTTCAGTTGAGGATATCTTTGATGAATTTGGTTTTGGTTATCCAACACCCGAGTCGATAAGGCTTTTCAATGCAGTTACTTATCAAAACAGGCAGGAACCCAAACCACAATATCTCACTTTAATTGGCGATGCGAATTATGACTATAAATTATATCGTTTCAAATCTGATGGAGTAAAAGGTGGTGGTAATTATGTCCCCGGTTATGGAAATCCGATCAGTGATAATTGGTTAGTTGTTTGGGATGAAGCTGGTTTACCAATTCCACAGATGAAGGTTGGCAGAATACCTGTAAACACGAACGATGAATTAGATTATTATCTCTCAAAAGTTCAAAATAATTTTAACGAACGCTTTAATGAATGGAATAAAAGATATTTATTTTTTTCCGGCGGCAGAGCAAATGAACCTGGTGAAATTGATCAGCTTAAATCGGTCAATGATCAGGTAATTAACAATTTTATTAAGCCGGAGCCATTATCAGGTTCTTATACTCATTTTTATAAAACCTCTGACCCGATATCGGATTTTGGTCCATTTACACCGGAACAGTTTAATGATGCTGTTAATAAAGGTGGAGTTTTTATTTCATATTTAGGACATAGTGGTACAGCAACCTGGGACAATAGCATAAGTGAACCGATTCAACTTAAAAACACGGTTAACCGTAATCCTTTACTAACTGATTTTGGTTGTTCCACAAATAAATTTGCTGAACCGGATATCGTTTGTTTTGGAGAAAGATTTTTATTAAAAGCTGACGGTCAGGCAATAGGCTATATAGGGAATTCCTCATTAGGTTTTACTTCAACCTCCTTAAATTTACCCGTTTACTTCTATGAAGATATTATGAACAGCAGTATTAAGGAAGTTGGGAATGCTCATCTCGCCTCAAAAATAAGGATGTTTCAAAATCTAGGAACATCTTCAGTATTTAAATTATTTGCTTTGACAAATACTTTAATTGGTGATCCGGCTGTAAGAATAAAAATTCCTGGTCAGCCAAATCTAAAAATAGCCAGTTCAGATATTTTACTAAGCGGCAATTTTATTAATGACAATGAAGATTCAATACAAGTTAAAATTGTAATCAATAATTTTGGTCTTAAAGATTCCTCGCAGTTTAATTTTTCTGTTCAGCATTTGTATAAAGAGGAAATTGTAAATACAGTGATCGCTAGAAAAGTTTTGCCGTCATTTAAGGACACAGTTGTTATATGGTTAAACGTAAAAGATTTAGCCGGTGAACATATATTGAATATCTCCCTGGATACTAATAATGAAATATCAGAAATTTATGAAGACGATAATAATATTACGTTTAATTTTTATGTGAATTCCACAAAGCTCAGAGATTTAGTAAAACATCGAATTGAAAATTCAAATCTAAGCTCAATAAAAATTCTTAATCCATCATTTATGGATAAAAGGAATTTTAACATAAAATTTCAGTTGTCGGAATCCAATAGTTTTCAGAATTTTCAGGAATCTTCTATAAGCGCAGATTCTTTTATGACGGAATTAAACTTAGGTCAATTAACTCCAAATAAAAGATACTGGTTTAGATATAAAACTGATGAAACCGGATCAGAATTATCCGGGACAAAATCTTTTTATACTAATGGAGGTCGTGATTTTAGCTTAGCTGATTCTGCATCATTCAGTGCCCAATCAAATTTGGCGTTACAATTTCAAAACGATAAACTTTCAATAATCCCAAAATTAGATGATATCTCCGTAACCTCAGCTGGATTTGAAGCGGGAGCTACCTGTGTAATTGCTCAAAATGGTATTAATTTATTATCGAATACATACTTTGCCGGAATGGGTATCGTTGTTTTTGATGATGTTACTTTGGAGGTTGATACATCAACGTGGTTTAATCTATTCAATAATCCTACAAATATGACCGCTCTTGTTAATTTGATTAATTCTGTTCCTTCCGGAAAAATAGTTGCGATGGGTGTATCGGATGATGCTGCAAATAATATCACCACCGCATTAAAAGATGCAATAAAAACATTGGGCAGCACAAAAATTGATCAACTAGGTTTTAGAGGATCATGGGCTTTAATCGGTAAAAAGGGTGCTGCTCCGGGTAATGTATTAGAACAGGTAAAAGGACGATATGACGGATTGATTTATATTGACTCAACTTTTATTACACCAAGAAGTTACGGCACAATGGAATCAATTGATATTGGTCCAGCTACTAATTGGCAGAGTGCAACAGTTTCTCAAAATGTACCTAGTGGCAGTTCAATTCAGCATTTTGTTTATGGAATTAAATCAGATGGGAACGTTGATTCTCTTGGAATATTAAATTTTGTAAATAACAATTCAAGTCTGGCATTTATTAATCCTAAAATTTATCCCAAAATAAAAATTAAAACTGAATTCAATGCTACTTCAGAAGGAGTTTCACCTGAGCTCTTATCTTTTGGAGTTGATTATGTTGGTCTTCCTGAACTAGGAACAAACTTTCAGGTTGTTGGAGTCGATAACGACACAATTCCTGCTGGTGGAAATGTTAATTTAAGTTTCTGGGTTTATAATGTTGGTGAAGCTAACGCAGATAGTTTTTATGTTAAAGTTGATGTGCTAAATGAAAACAATACTTCTTCAACGGTTTTCAATCAGTTTGTGGCAACACTCGCTGCAGGGAGTCGAAGAAAGTTTGATATTAATTATCAACCTGTTATCGATAATAACAGCCAAAAACGTTTTGTCATTAATATCGATTCCGGGAATAAAGTTAATGAATATTTTGAGGATAATAATTTCTTCACAAAATATTTTTATGTTCAAACAGATGTCATACCGCCTTCAGTTAAAATTACTTTTGACGATATTGAAGTAGTTAATGGCGATTTTGTAGCCAGCAAACCGGATATAAAAATCGCATTAAGTGATGAGTCACCGATACCAATCGTGGATACTTCAGCGGTAAAAATTTATCTTAACGAAGATCCTGTTTATTATGGTGCAAATCAGAATATTCTTACTTACTCAATCAACTCAAATAATCCAAAGTTTGTTGCTGATTTCAAACCTGAACTTGAGGATGGTGATTATTTGCTGAGAGTTGTAGCAAAAGATCCAAATGGTAACATAGCTGATTCTGCTTCAAGCGAAGTTTACTTTGTCGTTTCGTCAGAAACAAAACTCCATCAGGTTTACAATTATCCAAATCCATTTTCTAATGAAACCTACTTTACGTTTAGATTAAGCCAGATTCCAGATGAAATAAAAATTCGAATCTTTACTATTGCAGGAAGAATGATTAAGGAAATTATAAAAAAATCTTCCGATCTAAATTATGATTTGAATAAAATTTATTGGGACGGCAGAGATGAAGATGGAGATATTATTGCAAACGGAACTTATCTTTACAAATTATTTATGAAAAATAATGATAAGGTTGAAACTGTAATTCAAAAACTTGTAATTGTTAAATAGGAAAAATAAAAATCCAATTCAAAGAGGAAAAAAATGAAATCTAAATTACTGATTATTCTCATCGCACTTTTTGCGTCTCAATCATTTTCGCAGTGGGATAAATATCCGCGACCTGACGAAGGAGTACTAACCGGCGGTTTGGGTTTAAATTGGATAGATGGTAAACCTTATTTTCGAGTTAGCTTCAGACCAGAGATTTCATTTTCAGATTTTGGAGTCGGTTTAGATCTTAATCTTGATTTTGATTCAGATGGAAAATTAAGAAAAGAAAATTTTAATGAGACTTCAGATTATTTAAGCATTATACGATATATCAGGTACGGTCTTAAAAACGATCCTGTATTTCTTAAAATTGGTGCGCTGGATTATTATACACTGGGACACGGAAGTATTATGCAGCACTATAATAACAGTCCGACTTATGATAACAGAAGAATTGGTTTTGTTGCTGATATTGATTTTGGCAAATTTGGATTTGAATCGATTATGGGATCATTTTCACCTGCCGGTGTTTTTGGTTTAAGAGGCTATGTAAGACCATTACAATTTACTGATGCAGCGGAGATACCAATAATTGGCAATCTCGAAGTTGGAGCATCATTTGCTTCAGATTTGAATGATAATGCCGGAATAATTAACGGTAATTATAATAATGTTAATCGTGAATTTAATGTTACTGAAGATAAAGGAGCTATAAATATTTTTGGATTTGACATTGGTCTACCGATTTTAAAGTCGAGTATTACAGACATTACTTTGTATGCTGATTATTCAAAAATCGCCGGATTTGGAAGCGGGGTTGCAACCGGAGTTAAGTTTGATTTTGATGCAAGTTCATTACTTCAAATTTCTGCAAAACTTGAAAGAAGATTTAATAACGGAAAATATATTCCGGCTTATTTTAATTCATTTCATGAAGTTCAAAGATTTAAAGTTGATTCTTCCTCTTCTACTTTTACAAGCAAAGCACAAATGCTTAACAGTATCACAGAAAGTGGAAATGGATTTTATGGTGATCTGTTAGTTCGTGTTCTGAATTTATTTGATATTTATGGAAGCTATCAACGCCTGGATAAGCAATCCAAAAGCGGAGAGTTAAATTTAAGATCATCAATTGAACCGGAGGGTGCACCATTTGTATTACGTGCAGGTTACGATAAAATTAATATTCAAAGTGAAAAAGATATTTTTACTTTAGATGATAGATCTTATTTGTTTACCGAAGTCGGATACAAACCGGTTGAGTACATTCTTGTTTCAATTGTTTATAGCTGGACTTATACACCGGTTCGTGGTAGTGATGATAAAATAATTTCTTTTGAGCCGCAGAAAAGAATTGAACCAAGAGTTTCTTTTATATATCCTTTTAAGTTTTAATTTATTCTGATTGATAAAATTAAAGAACGGTCGTAGTACCGTTCTTTATATTTTAAAGATATAGTCTCTCAATTCATCCACGGTATGAAAAATATTATTTGGGTTAAGTTTTTTAACTTCTTTTTCAGCATAACTATCCCATACAACAGAAGCTATCTCAACTCCGGATTTATTTGCAGCAATTATATCTGATGGTGCATCCCCAATCATTAGAACATCTTTTGGATTAAAATTGTGTTTATTAAGAAACATCAAAATTCCTTCGGGAGATGGTTTATGATTTTCCACATCATCCCCGCTTACGATCATATCAAAATATGTAGTTAATCCCAGTTCATCTAAAGTTATTAATGCAGAAGTTCTTCCTTTTCCGGTAAATATTGAAAGCAATATTCCGGCATTATAAATATCAATAACTAATTCTTTTATTCCATCATACAATTGAGCAATGTCATGATTGTTTTTATAGTAAGTATAATAATCTTTGCGTGCGTCCTCATATTCTTCTTTGCACATTTCTTTAAGTATTACATCTTCTGTTGGACCGAATAATGCAATAATTTCGTCATCAGAAAAACTTTTTCCTAAATACTTTTTTGTGATATGATTGAATGAATCAAAGATAAGTTGATTTGTAAATGTTAATGTACCATCAACATCGAAAATTATACCTTTAAATTTTGTTTTCATTTTTAATCTCTAAGGGTAAATTCC
>DPRR01000027.1 GCA_003538625.1 Ignavibacteriales bacterium | reverse complement strand
CAGGATCATGCCCTGCTGGGCCCACTTATTGAAAATGAGGCAGTTACATGAATTGTAATTTGCCTCATTTTTTTATTGGTTTAAACTTAGTTTAAATTTATTAATGAAATTACGTTAAAACTATCTCGTTTTTGTTTTCCTTTTAGCAATATTCTTATCTGTAATTAAATCACTTTCAGTCGAAATTTTCCATTTATCATTTTCTTTCTTAATAATTAAATATGAAGGATAGTCTGTCGTTTTCGATTCTATTTTAACGCATTTCGTAAAGCTACATTTAACTTCATCGTTGGATATATTTTCGTAAATAACTTCACCTTTGATATATTGCTCAAAATCAGGATATTTTAAAAGTAAGCCTTGTTTCTTCTGGATGCATTCAAATTTTGTTAATTTTACATGATAAAAACTAACTGTTTCAGCAAATACTTTATCAAACTTATCAAAATTGGAAGAATTATGAGCGCTATTCCAATCTTCTATTATAGGATATAATTCATCTCTAAAAGACAAGTTGGAGGAAATTGTAGGAGTTACTACTTTAAGAGTGGTTTCTTGTTCACCAGAATGTTCTATTGTAATTTGTGTTTTTTCTTGGGATTGCCACTGTCTGTTTAAAATCATAAACACTTGCCCTGTAGATTCCATATTTTGTTTCCATAAGCCAATACCCTCAACATAGTAATTTATAGTATTAGGCCAAATTACATCAGTTCCAATTATGCGTTTTGTAAGTTTAATTGCTCTCTTTATAATGCCATTTAAATCTACTGATACAAATTCTGAGGTACATTGAAACTCATCTCCACTAATCTCTTTATATAACCAAACCGCTGTATTTGATTGATCAGGAAACTTTAATATTATACTGGGGGGATCAAAAACGACCATCTTCCTTTTAGCTGGCGATTTAATATCAAAATTGTTAATACTGGTTTGAAATAATATATTATCCTTTATGGTGTATATTGAATATGACTTCACGTCATAATTTCCACCTAAGTCGTTATTTATTTTTTCAATCAATGAGTTTCTTTCAATTACACGAAAATTATTCTTGTCAAGCATTTCAGTAATAAGTGTTGTCTTTATTTCTGTTTTATTTCCTTCATCATCAAGCACATTGAATTCAGATATATTTTTGCCATCATTAGAAAATAAAAAATCTTCAATTTTAGGAGCTAAGGATTTTTCGATTTTTTTTGATATCTCGAGGCTTACATTATGATTATTCGAACTTTTTTGATTATTACAAGCTACTAACATTATAAATGCACATATAAATATTAATCTTTTCATTTTGCCTTTATTAGTATTCTAATTCTGATATGTATTTGGTAAACTACAATTTGTTCAACTCAATTATCAAAAATTGTAGTTACTGAAGATTTTTTAATAAGTTTTGAATCATAAAGATCATATTTATTTTGTATTTGAAATTTAAAGTTACTTGATCTTTTAGCAGTTTCATAAATCTTGTGTGTTTCATCGTTCTTTGCAGGTAAACCTTCTATTTCATTGCTATTCAAATCCGAAATATTTTCCTGCTTTACAATCCCTTCCTTTATAATTATTAATTCATTGTTTTTAAATTCTATTTTTGCCTCCCATTTTATTATTGGTATGTATTCTTTATACGAATCTGGGATTAATTCAAATTCATAATTAACATCTTCTGCCAAGTGTTTAAAACTCTTATTCTGAATAGCAAATAAGTGTAATGAAGTTTCAACTAAACTAAGCCCATGTCCACCATCAGTAAAAGTCATTAAACACAAAAAAGTATCATCATTTAAAAGAATTATTTGATCAAAATTTCCTGCATATTGATAAGATCCAAGTGCAGCTGCAAATGGATTAAAATAAATCAAACTCCACTTATTATTCATTTTTTTGAATAATGCAATTCCTAAAATACCAGGTGTAGTATATATAGCTGGCGGATAACAATTTGAAGTAGAAAAAGAAATTAATAGAAACTTTTCATCTCCCCTTAAATATTTATTGATTCCTGAGATAATCGTAAAATTTTTACTGTATGGAAATCTTTCACCAAAATCCATATAGGGAGTTATTGCATCAAATTGGCATTTTTCACAATCCTTACAAGCCCAAACAACTACTTTATTATTTTCAATGTTATATGATTGCCCTTCAAATAATCTATTAAGAACATAGTTACTATCTATTGAATCATTCCCAATTATATTTGTCTCTAAAACTGTTTTTTTATAATCTTTCTCAACTAATTCTTTTGGCACATAATCGGGTTCAGAGTATTCATCAGTTTTACTTTCATTCACGCTTTTCCTTTTTGAACCTTCTGTCGGCAATTTTGGGAAATACAATACTTCATTCCTATCATAATGTTCATTAGAAGTAAGAACCTCTTGCTCTTTATTTTCCTCTTGCTCTATAGAATGATTCAAATAAGGTACAATTGTCGTATAACTATATTCGATATTATTTGCAATAGGATTCGAATAGTAAGTTCGAACTTTTTTGTTTTCAATATTAATTTCAAAATCTTCATTGATTGTATAAAGATTTATATCCAATCCTTTAGCAAAGTCACTCATTTTCTTTTTTGCAGTATATGTTGAATAAATGGCCATTTCCATTTTTCCACCATTTTCCGGAGAGAAATTAAAATATTTCTTAAATACGCTTTTAAATCGATACAGTTCTTCCCACTCATTATATTGGTCAAATCTTAATGTATCATTTATTTTTAAGCTCCCATTAGAACTATTAGCTGAAATAACGTATTCCCCATTACCAAGACTTTCAATTGTCATTGGAATAGGATAATTAGTAAGTCTAGTATCTTGTTCACCCAACAAAAATCCATCATAAGTAAAACTTTGACAAAAGGATTTACTAATGATTAAAACGAAAAAAACGACTGTGATAAAACATTTCATGTGTGTAGAATTAACCTTTGGTTCCTGAAAGGTGGTAATAAAAAAAAAGCGTGGAACCACGCCTTATCTGAGTTGAGGTACCGCTAAGAACCCGCGAGAACAAATAAGTGTAGCCCACGCCAAAGCGTGAGCGTTCACCTTTTACACCTGTTCTCGTTTGAAAATTAGCGGTTTCCAACATCAAGAATAAAAGCGACGCCTTTATATTTTACTGACTATAAAATTATAATTTTTCTAATTATACCAATTATTTAACTATAATAATTTCAATACTTTACAGTTTGACAATAGAATACTTAATAGTCCTTTTTAGTATTTAATGCTCATAATAAGCATTTTTACTTTTTGCAGTTATGTATTATTTAATAAAATTATAAGTAATCTGCGTTTTGTAATAATCAATGTATTTCTATATCATATCATTAGGGCTAAAAAAAGATAAAGGCACCCATGGTGCCTCTTATTCTTATTATTTTTATTCCAAATTATATCAAGATAATATTTGGGGGTCAAAATTTAAACTGACTTGTACGGTATAAAAAATTAATCCCACATGTTAAGGTATAAAAAATGACCCTAACTATCAGGTTAAAATTTACCCCCCTTTTTCCTCCAATGTCTCAAATATCAATCTTGTTGGAAAATAATCGTTTGATAGGTTTCGGCCTGATTTACTTTTTCGTAATTCGACTTTCAACAATCCTTTAATTATTAGCTCATCTTTGTAGTCACGTAAAGAGTTTTTTGATTTTATTCCTAATTCTTTCATGATTTTATTATTTGACGGATAGCACCTATCTCCTCCACCAATTCTGCAAATAAGATATGCATACAATGCTTTTGCATTTATTGAAACATTTTCGTCTTCCATAACTACTGTTGCAAGTTTTCCATATCCTTTTGTTTTAATGAATCCATTTTCCACTATAAATTTTGGCATGCCTTTTAATACGCTCTTTTTCATGTATTTTCAATTTCGTTAAATCTTAACATTGCTCTTTCTTTCGATCTAAATGTCCAAGCCCATAAACCAAAAGAATTTGCTTTTGGATAGGATTCGTACTTTTCCTTAGTTCCTGGCATCAAGAAAACTCTTATCCGAAATACTTCATAATATTTGTTAGTTTCATCTAAGACTTCGTAAATGCACGCTTTTTCCCCTTTTATCAACTGAGTGAAATGAAATCCCTTCACTTCTCCTTTGCCAATAAATTCAATTGGCAATCTTTTAACTTCTTCTTTCATCGTTTTCAAGTTAAAGGAATCAAGGTTTTAAACGTTATTTATACAAATCAATATAAATACCTATTCACAACTGAAAAGTGCTTAAAACCTCGATTCCTTAATCGTGGATAATTACTTTTCTTTAATTCTTAAGACCTCAAATCTTTCTTTAATTGTGGGTTGCTTGAATTCAATAAGCCAGCTTTCTATTTCAGTTCTCTTAAATAGTAATTTGCCTGAAATTTTGTAACAAGGAATTTCAGCTTTTGCAACCATCTTGTAAATAGCAGGTTCTGAGTAGTTAATAAACTCTGAAAGTTGTTTAATTGATAAATGCTCAGGGAAGACTTTCGCCTGTTCTTGTTTGATTTTTAATAAGCAATTGTTGAATAATTCAACTAATTCTCTTTTTGATACCGTAACACTTATGTTATTCGGTAATTCATTTAATATACTCATTATAAAAAAATGATGAGATTAAATCGATTTTAGAGGGTACAGTATTAAATGTATTACGATATATTTTACAAAAATAAATGAATTATTTGGCTATACAAAATTTAATGTACGTCATTAGGCATGGTGGGTTAAATGAAAAGCCTCGTAAAGTCACTGTTTATTAGAATTATCGCTATTTCTATACAAAATTTGCAATTTTTAGACTCTGATAATTTGCAATGAGAATAAATTATATTCTCGATGAAATTTGATAAAAATTTACCGGTTCTTCACATTCAGTGCTGTCTGAATCATTATCATCCAAATATCTCAATAATAAAATATTTTCCTTTAGGTTTTCATTTTTCACCAAAAACAAAGGATTGTCTTCATCATCATGTAATTGTGAACCAATAGCATAAACTGTCTGACTTTCAGAATAGTTCTCAATTGCTAAATTTGTTTCTAAATCAATGTCACCATCGATTAAGTCCATCCCAAAGCTAAAGTTGGTTTTTACTCCTCCTTCATAAAATAGGTTTAAACGATGCATTGCGATGGGATGAGCTTCAATTGTATTTGCATAGTATGGGTTAAATTTGGTGTGAAAATCTGTTTCCCAATCCTTTTGTAATTCTATTACTAATTTTCCTGTTACAATATGCCTTCCATTTGTTAGAAAGTCTGCTTTTTTAAACGGGATAATAATTTCCATAAGCTATATTATTTAAGTAAATCTTCATTTAGTTTCGCAAGTTCTTCAATTCCAAAGCTTTCAAGATAAATTTGTGTTGTTAAAGTACTTTTATGACCTAAAGCTTCGCTTATTTTCTCAATCTGTGCACCATTTCTAAGCATAGTTGTTGCGTACGAATGTCTGGCATAATAGCTACTTATTTTTAACAAACCTTCAGGAAATTCTAATTTACTTGCTAATATTCGCAAGTGCTTATTTAATCGTTTTCTCCTTTGCGTAATGTGATCATTCAATTCTTCACCTGTTAATTTTTGATTTGTTATAATGGGCAAAAGGTATTTATGTCCATTTGTATTATTCGCTTTTGCCCAGTCAAGAATTTTATCTATTTCGAATGAAATTGGTATCGAGATGGTTTCTCTTGTTTTTTTTCTGAAGAACTCAATAAATTTTATTTCATTCCCGTTCTCAGAATATCTTATTTGTATATCATTTTCTGTTAAAAATGCCATATCTTTAAAATTCACGCCACTTCCAAAAAATGAAAACAAAAACATCTGTTTTGCCCAATTTAGATGAGGTTCAATAAATTCTGCGTCTCTTAGTTTAATCAAAAAATCTTTAGGAATGAATCTTTTTTTTGTTCGAGTTTCAAGTTTAGCGATCTTGAAAACTTTTGTTGCACCATAAATTTTAGAAAATGGATAAGCTTCTTTGCTTCCAACACCAATATTTATTGCTTCATTTAATATGCTTCGTAAACCTCTTAAAGTAATACCAATGGTTGTATCTTTATTATTTCTAACATTTTTTAAATACAAATAAAACCCTTCAATAAAATCAACATCAATATCTTGAAAATGAAGTTTGCTAAAATCGCTTCTGTATTTTTCCAAAATAAATAAGTTACCAGTTAGAATTGAAGCAGAATTGTATTTACCTTGGTGTTTGAGTTGTGTGACCTGATCCTCTATGAACGGTTTTACTTTACTTATTTTCGGCTTCTTTCTATATTCTTGTTCAAACATATTGAAAGTCCATCCAATACCCTTTTCCTCAAAACGTTCTAAAATTTTATTTGCCTGATTGAGCTTTTCTTTGATGTAATTATTAATAAACTCATGTTCAGGATTTAGTCTTTTGTCTGCCTTTACCAAACTAAATTCTTTGTTCCATTGCTTTTCTAAAATATTGAATCTTTCATCGCCTATCTTAAAATATTTAAGTGAACTGCTTTTTGTTAACCGCAACATAATAGGATAGGTTCCATCCTTATACGCTTTCGAAGTGTACAATACAACTCTGATTTTCGACATTATTATGAGTTTAAATTAAGTTTAAATTTTATTGAATAAAAATAATAAAATTATATAAATTTAAACCATTGATTTTTAGGTATTATATTAATATATATTAAGGATTATAAAATGAAAGTAACCTAACTCATAATCAGGGGGTCGCAGGATCATGCCCTGCTGGGCCCACGATAAAAATGGATAAAAGCACTTGCGACAAAGCAGGTGCTTTTATCATTTTTAATCCTTTGGAATTAAAGATGTCTGCATTTTGTAACATCATTTACAGTGGAAAACTGAATCGTTATTACGTTGGCGCAACGAATGACAATGTTGAATCGCGATTGGAAAAGCACAATGCACACGTTTACGGTCAACATCGGTTTACCACGGGGGCAAACGATTGGATTTTATTTCTGAAAATTGAAGCAACCGATTATTCTCATGCGGTGCGGATTGAACGTAAGATAAAGTCGATGAAGAGCAAAACCTACATTTTGAATCTGCAGAAANNGAAAAGAGAGAAGCAAAAGCTTCTCTCTTTTCATTTCTTTAAACCCTTTCACCTTAGTTTTAAAATCCTTTCGGCTGCCAGTTTCGAGCTGATAATGGCCATTGGCAAACCCGCTCCCGGGAGTGTGGAAGCGCCAACATAAAATACATTTTTAAACTGCTCATCGAAATTCGACGGACGAAAAGCGCCGATTTGCTTCATGTTGTGAGACAAACCCAACCCGCTTCCTTTGTACAGATTAAATTGGTTTTGCCAGTCTTCGGGGGTGTAAACCGTTTTCGATACAATCTCAGGCTCAATGTCCTTATTTATTCGTTTTGAAAAATCGGCAATAATGCTGGTTACAATGCTGTCGCGGT
>DPRR01000030.1 GCA_003538625.1 Ignavibacteriales bacterium | reverse complement strand
GTTTATTAATTTTCATAACTATTTTGGTAGATTGAAATAAGTATTTTTAAAATTGAATTGTTTAAAATGTGTTTTCTTTATACAATGTGACAAGTTTTTCTAACAATAAAACTTCGACAAATAAAGATTTTAGTATTGAATAATCCAACAGTTTTATTGGTTTTTTTTCAAGTCTTTTTCCGTCGTTTAATTTTTCCATAAATACAATTCTTCTCTGCACACCAATTACACTGATATCCTTTTTGTTCAAGACCTTTTCCAATGGCTATAATTCCACTCACTGATTTTATTGGCGACATTAATGATGTTTCAGAAAGTGAGACACCGCAAAAATTTTCCGGCATCAGGGAGAATAACATTTTTTGTTCCGAAACACTCCACTCACAGTATCCTGGTGAAAACCTGTCAGAAATATTCAATCCTGATTTTTGACATTCAAATTCCAGCGATTTCTGAATTTTATCGGTTGCTTTTTCAACAGTTACAGAGCCAATAATATCACATATATAACTTAAAAGTGCATCACCATTATCTGAAATTTCTTTTGAATACTGAGATATTTCAGGACCGGCGGTGCAAATAAACAAACAAAACGAACTTGCATTTTTAAATTGATTAATCACAACTTTCGAAGGATTAAATTTGTGATGACAAATGGTAATTGTATTTTTATTAATGCTCGATTCATCAGAACTGAAAATTTTATATCCACCTTTAATACAGCTATTTATTGGGATATTTTTTAAAGCTTGCTCAATAAGTTCAGAAAATGGATCAGGAATTAGGCTCTCTTCAAAACCCATTAAAACTGAAATATCTTCCTTTTCTATTCCCAATTCATTAAAAGTATATTGGAATTCTTTTATCATTTCTGTTATTAATGTAAATATTATGTGATGTAACCTAAAAACAACCAAATCAATCAACTTAAAATAAAAAAGAGGAAATGTTAAAACCATTTCCTCCCTTTATATTTTTTTTGTTTTTTATTAAACTTCAACAATTACAATTTTTTCTATTTCATCTCCCTGCCTGATTTTGTCAATCACATCCAATCCTTCATAAACCTTTCCAAAACAAGTATGATGCCTGTCTAAATGCTGGGTTCCCTGTCTGTTATGACAAATAAAAAATTGTGATCCATTGGTGTTTCTTCCTGCATGTGCCATAGAAAGTACGCCTCTTTCATGGTATTGATTTTTTCCATCGAGTTCGCAATCCACTGTGTATCCCGGACCTCCGGCACCTGTTCCATCCGGACAACCACCCTGAATTACAAAATTTGGAATTACCCTGTGAAATGTCAATCCGTCATAAAATCCTGATTCAGCAAGTTTAATAAAATTAGCTACATTTTTTGGCGCATCCTCCTCGTAAAATTTCACTTTCATTACTCCTTTTGAGGTGTGGATTTCTGCTTCTTTCATGTCTGTCATTTTTATAATTTGTGCAAAAATAGAAAAACTTGTGATATAATTTTTAAGTAGGTTTCATGTAATTCAATATATTGATATATTTAGGCCTGTTATTTAAACCATGTCATTTGGGAAGTAACAAATAATATTGTCTAAATTTAATTCAATAAAAGCCACTTTAGCTCAGCTGGTAGAGCAGCTCATTCGTAATGAGCAGGTCGTGGGTTCGAATCCCATGAGTGGCTCTTTCTAAAAAGCCAGTATTTTCAAGTGTTTAATAATTAATCGCAAAATTTAATTTAACAATAAGGTTTATAAATAGTTTATAAAAACACACTCTTTGTGTCGTTTTTTGTATGGTTGTTTATAAATAGTTTATAAATTTATAAGCAAATTATGTTATCATGGCAACATTCAGAGCAGTTGTATTGAAAGGAAAAAATCATCTTAAATCTGATAGTACTTCAAATGTTAAAATAAGGGTTACTCATAACCGAAAGGCGGATTATATAAGCACTGATTTATATGTAAATCCGGATGTGTTTAAGAATAGCCAGGCCACAGGTTCGAATTCGGACTTTTTAAATATGCGAATAACAGATTACATTGGCATCTACCAGCGGCGTTACCTTGATTTGGGAAATATGGCAATAAACATGACAGTAAATGAGTTGAAAAAAGAACTGTTAAAGGATAAAACCGAAGGGATTGATTTTTTAATGTTTGCAGAAGATTATCAAAAAAAATTATTGTTGGAAAACAGGCATGGAAGCATAAGAGCCGTAAGGGGGCTGTTATCGAACTTGAAAAAATACAAATCTAAAATACTTTTCTCCGATATTACTGCAAATTTTTTAACCGGGTTTGAAAATTTTTTAAATCACAATGGTGTAGGGACTGGAGTTGAAACGTACGTGTCAAGATTAAGGTTGATTTTTAATAAAGGGTGTGGATACTACAATGACGAAGATCGAGGCATTATCCGAATTGTTAATTATCCTTTTAAAAAATATAAGGTTAACCAAACAAAGGATAAACGTAAATCTAAAAATACAGCCAGGAATAACAGTCTTGATTTGCAGCAAATAAAGAGCTTAATAGAATATAAGCCAATTACCGGACGTGAGCAGCTTGCACAAACCGTGTTTCTATTAATGATTTCATTAATAGGGCCAAATAGTAAAGACCTTTATTATTTAGCAAAACCTGATAAAAATGGAAGGATAAGATATGAAAGATTTAAGACTGGGAAAGAATTTGCAATAAGATTGGAACCTGAAGTCAAAGAGCTTGCAGGGAAATATCCAGGAGAAAACACACTGATAAATGCAATTAATGATTATTCAGATTACTTGAATTTTCAAAAAGCCATTAATTTAGGTTTGAAATCAATTTGTAACAATATACGCAAACAAGAACTTGAAAAGATGAAAGCGGCAGGGGAAAGCAGGGAACCTAATTTTCCGGCAAAAATAACATCGAATTGGGCGCGGCATACCTGGGC
>DPRR01000043.1 GCA_003538625.1 Ignavibacteriales bacterium | reverse complement strand
ACAGCGACCACATGCGCGGTGCACGCGGGGTAAATAAAAAAATGAATTTGCCAGTTTATTTAACTGCAAAAACCTACAATAGTTCGTATAAAAATCAGCGTCCTGATTACCCAAAATATTTTACACCAGGTGATACAATTGAAGTGGGAGAATTCGTCATTCACACTTTTCTGAAAAATCATGATGCCTCGGAGCCTTGTTCATTCCGGATTCAATTTCAAAATAAAAACATTGGGATTTTTACTGATATAGGTGAACCATGTGATAATGTGAAATCACATTTAAAACTTTGCGATGGATTATTTTTGGAAACCAATTATGATGAAAAAATGTTGTGGGAAGGCCGCTACCCATATTTCCTGAAAAAGCGGGTTGCTTCTGAAGTTGGTCATTTATCAAACAATCAGGCTTTCGATTTGCTTCAAACCCATGCCGGTGGAAACTTAAAATGTGTTTTTCTCAGTCATCTCTCGAAAGAAAATAATACGCCCGAAATTGCCCTGAATTCAATGATTGAATTGAATTCAAGGTTTGAAATAAAACTCACTTCCCGTTACGAAGCTGGTGAAGTATTTATACTTTAAGGACGCGAATATTCAATAATTTTAGGAATTTTTAATTTCCAGAATTTCAACAAAAGTATCAAGGTTGCCAATTTTAACTATATCACCTACTTTTTTATTTTTTAATGATATACCAACAATTGTTCTAATATTAATTTTTTGAATGCCGTTAAATACCTCGCTTTTTTTAAGTTCTGAATCAACAAAATGAAATCTGAAAATTCTACCATTATTTAGATATTTAACTTTAACGATGCTCTCTACCTGAATTTTTTCTTCTTTATCTGGAATTATAGATGTTTTTGGATCTTTGAATCCAGTATTTTGAGAGTTGATATTGCTTGAGGAATCCTCCTTTTGCTTATACCAAGCATTTTTCTTTGGTGAAAAAATATATCCGGGCTGGCCTTTTCTGCTCCAATAACAATTTTCAGATTCCCATTCATCAGGTTCTACCTTGTTTATTTTTGATTCTTTGGTTTTGGTAAATGGACTTCTTATTTTGTTGTTTATTAAAGAATTATCAGGATGAATAAAATAATTGTCATCGTTAGATATAAAAATCGAATCTGAATTTTGTTTTTTAAGTTGTTTGTTTTCAACTTCTTTAATGAAATTCACGAGATTTTTCGTTTCTTGTTTAGGATTTTTCCACCAGTGAGTGCTCCAAATTCTGTGAAATACAAAACCTTGATTCTCCAGAATTTTTTGTCTATGGTAATCATAAAGATAAGCTTCATGGCTTGAATGAAATGCTGCCCCATCACATTCAATTGCAATTGAAGGTACATCCTTGTTTTTAGATTCATAAACAATATCAATTCTAAAACCAGCAAATTGAACTTGAGTTTTTAATTGATCCTTGCCTATAAAGTCCAATAAATAACTATATACTTCTTCTTCGAAGGGTGATTCAAGTTCAGAACTAAGTGTTATCGGATTAGTTTTTTTCTCAGCATTCTCATCTAATGCGTTTAAAACTGAAAGCCGTAACTCATTATTATTTTCACTAACAGATTTAGCATAAGCAAGATAAGCAAAAAACACAGCACGTTTATTATTCCCATTCTCAGAAGTCAGAAAATCCTTGTAACTTAGAATTACTTCATCAGGTATTGACGTACAAACATATACTTTAAGTTTTGCGCGTGTAATTATCACATTTAACAGTTTGTATCCCTTACTGTGATTAATTGGCCCAAATCTGTGAAGAAATTTGCCATCCTTATTTTTACCATATGTTGTTGAAAGAATAATAACATCGCGCTCATCTCCCTGTATGTTTTCCAAATTTTTAATAAATAATCCATTCGCTTCCAACTCGTTAATTTTAATATTGAAATCTGCATATTTGTCAAACTTTCTTCTTTCTAAAATTTTACTTTGGATTAGGTTTCGTTGTGCGATGTTAAATGTGGCAATTCCAACAGTTGGATATTTCCCATTAGATAACCTATTTATACCTTTCTCTAAAATTTGTATTATATATTCTGCTTCTCTTTCATTGCAATGATCTGAAAAAGTTCCATCACATTGAATAAATTTCATTGGATTATAATCAGAATTGTTAGGTAAAGGACATAATCTGTTATGATAAAAGGCATGATTCGAAAAATCAATCAAAAAGGGATGTTTAGAACGGTAATGAAAATCCAAGAATCTTTTTTCGAATGATAATTCTTCACCAATATCCAAAAGAGATTCACAGGATAGTAGAATATTATCGCGATCGATTATTATATCTTGTTCTTCTTCTTCAAATTCGTCTTCATCATCCATCGTTCCATCAAAAATTTTACTGAAATAATTAGATGGTGGCATTTGATGTTCATCACCTGCAATAATTATCTGTTTACCTTTTAAAAGAGCAGGTAAATTATCTTCAATTCTTAGTTGGCTTGCTTCATCAAAAAGGACGATATCAAAGTATCTAATAGAACCTCGAAAGAGATTACTGCAAACATCTGGTGTTGTTAATATTACAGGAAAGAATGTTGTAAAAAGATCTATATCATATTTCACTATTTGCCGAAGCGATAATCGCTTGTATTTTAAACTACTTCTTTTATTATAAAGATTTTCAATTGACAAATTTGAATTATCATGATGAAAGCGGTAAGCTTCGTCAATTTGTTTAGAGTGCCACAATTCTTTTATATACTTTAATTGGTACTCTCCAAATTTGGATAAATATTTTTTAATAGAATGAATATCGTCATCGTTGGTTGGGAGTTGATTCGTAAAGTTCTTTTTTAGTATTAAATGTAAATATCCAATAATAAAGATTTTAACCCAATCTTCGGTTTCCTTTAATAAATCCAAAATAGCTTTATTTCTTGATGTTGCTTGATTATAAAATTGATGCCATGCTATCTCATTTGCAAAACAGGTACTTTCATTCTGAATGTAACTAATACAATCTAAAGCAGTTGTGTCAATGTAATCAACAGCATTAATTGGGTCTTCTTTTAATTTTGATAAAACAATCCAATTATCATTTTCAATTTTTTTAATGAGCTTGCGAATTTCATTACAAGTCTTTGTATGAGCTTTGATAATTCTTCGCTTCTTCACTGAGAAAAGCGTTTTCAATTTATAATTTAGACTTTTAAGTTTCTGAGAATCAAAGAAGTCTTTCTCATCTTTGTAAATTTCGAAATTAGTTCTTATCAATGAATTCACTCCAGCGATTATTTCATGATAAGAACTAAGATCGCTGATTATTTTATCCTCGATTTCGAACTGATTTTCACCGATTAAACTTTCTGGATTGACTTTTGATTCTTTACAATCTTGGGCAAACTGCTTATATAACTGCTGTCCTTTTTCAATAAATGGAATAAATGCATTAAATTCTTCAGGATTAAATTCAAGCTTATCAGAAACTGAACTTAAATTTAGGTAATATTTATTATTACGGATTTCTGTTAGATATTGTCCGACAACATTAGTCCAGTTATAGTCACCAAATATTTTTTTATCTAAGGAATTATGATTATTATTTATATTAGAGATATATGTTTCAATCGCTGATATTAAGCCATTTAGATTGGATTTTGAGTAGGTATATCTTTGACTTTTGTAATTAGAGTTGTCGGCTCGTTCACGAACAGAATTAACTATGGCCCTTCTATCTTTTACACTATCTTTAATAAGAGCACAATGTTTGGCTAAATCTCTTTTTGACAGTGCTTTATAAAGCACCTCTAATGCAGTATTCTTTTCACATACAACAATTGTTTTCTTGTTATTTTCCAATGCGTTTATCAGGATTGCTGTTAATGATTGGCTTTTCCCAGTACCAGGTGGCCCTTGAATTATAATGTTTCTTTTTGTTTTTAGTGCGTTTAGAATACTTTGTTGTGAAGGATCGGTCTCTATGGAGGAGATTGATTGAAAATCATGGTTGTTAATGTCAGTTAAAACAACTTCTTCATTTTTTAACTTAAGCAAAAGGTCGTATTCGTCAATTATATTTTGCTTTTGAACCTCAAAAATTGAAAATAAACCACAAGGTTCAATTAATGTCTCACTTGAATTTCCAATTAATTTCTCATAATGATTTCTGTCTGATATCGATTTTACGGATTTCAGTTTATTGGATATTATTTCTTTTAAATTTCCTGAGTTTTTTGTGTTAACTACTGATAGAATTTCATAGCATAAATCAATAAGTTCATTTTTGTCAATTAATCCATCATCAAGCATATCAGAAGATATTTGGTTAATTGATGCATTTAGTTCATTTTGAATATGGTTGATTAGTAACTCATTGATGTAAATTGGATCATCCTCGTTTCGTTGTATTATCCAAGTATTGAATTCATTTGTTCTATTTATTTTTAATGACCAAATCAGTATTGGAGCAACAGTGAGTTTATTATCTGATTGATCACGTCTGACAAGCAGCGGAAATCCAAACCCAAAAGTATTTATGCCTTTTTCAGATTCGATAGTATCAGTTTGATTTATTAAGTTTTCTAAAGACTTTGTAATTTTGACTAAAGCTGATTGTTCCTCCTTATCTAAATCATTTAGGTCAGAGATATTATCTTTCCAACTAATTTTAAATTTTAAAGGTAGTTCTGTTAAAAGAGATTCGATGAATTGATTTGGAAGTTCCTTTTTGATGATTGAAAGTCGTTGAATATCAAATTTGTACAATGAATTTCCTGGAATTGCATTTAAATGGACTCCTCGTCTGCTTCCAATTTTTAATCTTTTTTGTAGTTCAGTTAGAAGTTTTTTAGTTAGTATCATTTTAATTGTAAAGTATTGGGTCCAAGCCGTAAATGTACAGTAAATTGTTTAAAATTTTAAATTCAAGTAAATCATTAATAAAGTTTAATGATAATAAATAAGGGTGTTTCAAAACTTGAAACACCCTTATTTGCTTAGAATAAATTCTTAATTTATGTATTTATCATACTTTGTTTATTGATATTCATCCCAGCTTTTAATCGAAA
>DPRR01000044.1 GCA_003538625.1 Ignavibacteriales bacterium | reverse complement strand
TCAAGTAGCTGTAAGGCATTTCATTCAATCTCTTTGATATTTCTGATGCAGTCATTTTATAATCAGAAAAGTAGAATTTGAAATGGGCAATCATATCATTCATTGAGCCTAGAAAACCACGATCGTTGGTTTTGCAAACATCATTTATTTCAATTTTATCTGTAATAAACCGACCAACCATATTTTCAAATCCATCTTTCTTCAATGTTTCAGATAAATTAAGGAAAGCAGTTTCATAAAATGTTTTTATATCATTTATTCCTTTGCCTGGGAAAATGACAGAATACAATGAGTAGGCATTTGTGAATAGCATATACTGGCTTCTGTCTGCTATAAACAAATGTCCATAATATTCATCAATATCAGAACCCTCATCATATTCAGGTAAAGATTTTATTTTTATCTTGTTAGCAAGTTTTCTTGTAAACCTTATAACCATAAATATTTATTTTTTTATATAAGCGTTTAGACCCACTACCACAGGTTTGCCATCAATTACACAATCTGTAGTCACGTTACCGTGTGTTGTTGCAACCATTAATGTTTTGCCGGATGCACTGGGTGTTGGTGTTTGCATATCAATACTGATGATAAGCTTTCCATTTTCTATTTTGACTTCCATATTGATCTTCTCCTTTATATGTATTTACTTTTTCTCTGGACATGCACTAATATCTATTGCTCATGTATAATTATTTACTTCATAAATACTTCAGCAAGCGGTTACGTCAATTGATTTATTCAACCATGAGAGCAATTTGGATGATTTTTTTTGCGATATCTTCAGGTGAAAGAACAAAATCTATACACCCGCTTGCTATTGCGCTCTCAGGCATATCAGGCTGTTGAGCTGTTTCGGGCTTCTGTGCTATGGTAATGCCCCCTACTTCTTTTATACCACACAACGCTGCTGCCCCATCACCATCATAACCAGAGACAATAACAGCGATAAGTTTCCCATCCCAGTTCTGTGTAAAGGAACGTAGAAAAACCGTAATCACATCGGGCCATCCCCTTGGCTTGGAGATCGGCTTTAGACGGAACTCTCCATCAAGAACGTGCAAATCACGCTGTTCCGGGATGATGAACACATGGTTCGGTTCGATAAGTAATTTTTCTGTTATCAGTTCAACCGGCATCTTTGTGTAACGTGGAAGAATCTCATGAAGCATAGTGGCGACGGTTCGAAGATGATTTACAATTACGATAGCAACACCCATATCATTCGGTAAATACTTAAGTAACCGGGTATAGGCATCGAGACCACCGGCCGAACCGCCAACGCAGACGATAGGAAAGTTTTTTTCAACACTCTTAACATTCATTGACTATCACTCCTATTACAAAAACTTTTGTTTATTGACTAACTAATACTTATAAGGAATGCCTTTCACTTATCTACTGGGCAATTCCTAATTCCCAATATTATTCTTACATAAATTCAAGAACATCAATCTTTTGCAATCCGTAGTAACTCTTGCTCACGCAAAGTATGTTAAGGCAATTGCTTACGCTAAAGTAAAAACAGATAAGGTTGATTCACATATACTTGCCCAGCTTCTTCGTCTTAACTTTATTCCGCAAGCTCACAAGATCTCCAATGAAAACCGAACACTTAGAGATGCACTGCGAGCAAGACTTAAAATTGTTCAGCGTTGTACATCAGTAACAAACTCTATGGCTCTTGTTCTTGCTAAATATAATCTTACTGAACCAGAGCAACTTCAAAGTATTCCAAAGTTACAGTATGATCAACTAACTGCTCACGCTTCATTATTAAAAGAACAAATGTTAACTCTTGAAAAATCTTTGTATCCTTATCTTATCCCTAACGATGATATTCAACGTCTGCTTTGGATACCGGGCATTGGTAAAATGAATGCGTTTACTATCCTTCTTGAAGCAGATGACATAAATCGTTTTGCTGATGTAAAGAACTTCTTTTCTTACTGCAGACTTGTTCCTTCTGCTCGCAACTCAGCTGGTAAATCAAAACAGTGATCATCTAAAGACGGAAACAGGTATCTTAAAATTGTCTTTACCGATGCAGCCACACACGCTGTTCAGTATTATTCTGAAATCCGTAAATATCACAACTCATTACTCAGAAAAAAGAACAAGCAGATTGCAAAAACTATCATTGCCAAAGAAATAGCTGAGATTGTTTTTTATATACTAAAGAACAAAACAAACTTTAATAACAAATTTAAGGGTGTAGAACTTCAGCATAAGAAGTCTCTACAATGGCCACGTGTAGTAAGCCCCTAAGCCTAACTAATTAGCTTCGGCATAAATTGCTGCGCTGGATTGGGTAACTACACGTATGCCTATAAAATATCTGGAATAGTTCTGAGGTAACAATCAGAACAATCCCGTTTAATACAACGGGACAAGTCCCAAAAGAGGTTTGGTTGCCATAACCTTTATGATATTAACGGCATCGATATTTGTGTAAAGTTGCACGACAAAAATTCAAAGAACTTAGTTAGCAATCCATCAAATGGATTGAACATTATTTTTATATCCTCTTGACTTTGTACTTATTAAAGAGGTTAGGCAGTTATAGTTCGCTGAAAAGATATATATCTAATTCCATAAGAGATTTCCCTCCTCGTGATAATTTTACCCATAATTCATCAAGATTCTTTCGGTCACTGCTGTCTTTTGAAGGATCAAAATTTAGAAAAAATGATATTGAAGGATTAAGTTTAAAAACATAAATGCTCACGTTTGGGAGCGAGCGCAAGCATTTTTATGTTCTCGCCCTAATATTCAAGGGGAGAAGAAGTAAATTAAACAGCTGATCTAATACGATTTCATTTTTCAGGTTTTCAATCTTATCAAGTTTATTATAAATAATATAGTTCTATACAGCATCTCAGCTTTATTAAAATTTTTAATTAGTTTATTACGAATAAAATACCTGCAGTAATTGCAAACATATCGCTGTTTATTTCATCAGAGCCTGGAACTTCTTCAAAATTATAATCTAAAAATGTATACCTGAAATCGCCGTTAATTATTACGTTTTTACTTAATGGTATTTCGATCCCTGCTCCGAAATGCCATCCGAAATCCTGTTCACTTTTACTGGGCAGGTAATCAAGATCATTTTCATAATCTACTTCGGAATTGTACCAACCCACACCGACGGCTCCATAAATATTTTCTACAGGATAAAACAATCCGGTCACCATTACCGGCCAGCTTCGAACCATTACAGATTTGTTTCTGTAATTTTCAGTTCTGTAATCAACAGATCCTTCAACACCCAGAGCGTTGGTTAGTTTAATTTTTATTGCACCTCCAAACATCAGGCTCCCTTCATCTGCATCGGTAGATTTGTACCAACCTATGTGCGGACCTATTGAAGTGGGATTTCTGATCTCCTGTGCATATGCAATTACAGAGAACAACATAATCCCGGTAAATAAGCGCATTACTTTAGATAGCATAGCTTTCTCCTTCTTTATTTTGGATAAAAATCATCATATGTTCGCAATGTCGTTTTGTTAGTTTATTTTATTTCAATATTTAATTGAATTCATCCTCTTAAACTCTAGTAGCAATTTATGAGCATCTAAGGTTTTGGGGTAGAGCGTGATTTGTATATAAACTGTGACGATAGTCGATTTAAAATGAGGTAAAAAAATCAGAGAGGTTGTGGTTTATTTAACCACATAATATTTAATACTTTCTGAAACTATCTGTTCTTTTATACTAAAAATTTAATTTCAACATTGTATTGAATTATTTCAGCAATCATTTGAGAATTACAAGCCGTGTTCAATACTTTAACTATTCTTTTAATCCAAATTTTAACTTCTTACAAACTAGTTTAACTTACATGGGAGTTCCTTTTTAGCAATATCCGAAGGCGGCACATTACCGGATAACATTTTTGCATAAGCGTGAGTAAACTCCGCGCCGTATAAAACTATCATTGACGAATAAGAAACCCAAAGTAAAATTAATATCACCGATCCTGCTGCGCCATATCCAGTGCCCGGATCTGCTTGTCCGAAATATATTCCTAAACCAAATTTTCCAATCTCAAATAGGAAAGCAGTAACAAACGAGCCGAACCAAACATGACGCCATTTAACTTTTGCATCCGGAAAATATTTAAACATAAGCGCGAACAGTAGTGCAAGAATAACGAAGGATATAATGAAATTAATTATCTGCAGCACAATTAGAAGTGACTCGGAAAAATGACTCGATAACCAATCTCCGAACATCGAAAGCAATGTAGAAATTGTAAGCGAAACAATTAATATAAAAGCAATAGAAATTATCAGTCCGAACGAAAATAATCGCACCCTAATTATTTGCCAGATGCCGCTTTTTGATTCGTCTGTTTTTACTTCCCAAATAGTATTTAAGGATTTTTGAAATTGGGCAAACACGCCTGTTGCACCAATAAAAATTGTAATTCCTCCAATTATAGCTGCCCAAATCGAATTTTGAATTTCACTCGCTTTTACAATCATGCTCTGAATTTCCTCAGCAGTATCTGAGCCCAAAGTATTTGTAATCTGTACTGCTAAATGATCATTCACTGCATCACGTCCAAAAATATATCCGGCAAGTGTCACAATTACAACCAGCAATCCGGGTAATGAAAAAATAGCATAGTATGCGATTGCTGCACTTTCACGAAATGGATCTTTAGCAATCCACGTCTTAAAAGATGTTTTCGCAACTTCTAATATATTTTTAAAACCTACTTTCATTTTCTCTCTTTGTTCTTTCCTGCTGAAAAAATCTTTTGTAATGTATTAGGTTTATCATCAGGATTATCTGTTTTAACTGTATTGATATTGATTTCATAGTCTATACTTGGAATTAAAGCCTGTATAAACGCGTTACGTAAAAGCTCCCAAACAGCATCAAGAGTGTTGGTTTGTGGATTATTAAAAACACCCTCTATTCTAACCTTAGATGCTACCTGATCTTTTTCTTGATTTGTGAAAATTGCAGCAACACCACCTACAACAAACTCCCATATATTCTGAAAAACATTATCGTTTTCATCCTCAATACCAACAACGTCCAAGTCTTTAATTATTGGTTTTACATATCCTTTAAATTTTCCATCCTTCGCAGCCATTTCTGTATATAAACCAAATGTTCCTTGGTTGACATCAAAATTTCCATATGCTTTCATAAAATCATTTAATAAAACAAGGTTTGTATTTTTTAATTCTGCATTGATATCAAATGTTGCATTTTCTGCCAGAGCATCTAATTTCATATTAAAGTTTAAAGTGCCTTGATAAACAGAAGCTTGAGCACTAACAGTTGATGGTAATTCAACTTCGTCATCAATAACATTGGTCAAGTTTTGGACAAGTATGTGAGCCTGTTTTAAGAATATATCTACTTTTGTTTTTGATGTGTTATCAACATAATGAATTGTACCGTTATTGATTTCAAAACGGTTTACTTTTAAAGGCATAAAATGATTTAAGAGATATCGAAAATCTGTGGTATCTTTTTTTATATCTCCAATTTCCGCTTTATCCTTTGTAAAGATTATTTCTGGTGTTTCAAAAACCATTTCACCAACTAAAGAACCTTTAATAAGGGCTTTCCATTCTATAGAAAGATCAATCTGTTTTGATTTAAAAAATTCTGTTTGCTTTTTTGAAACAGAATCAATTTTATTTAAATAAATATTATTTATGGTGTAAGCTCCCCGATAAATGGATATATCAATATCATTAATATGACCATAATAACTTTTCATATTAGCCAATGTATTATTAGCATAATACAACACTATGTAAGGCAGAATAAGTCGAATAACAATTACTATCACAAAAATGATAATAAGTACTTTATATTTTTTTTTCAAATTAACTAGAATCATCTTTATTCATAGTATCCTATATTATTTATTTGATTTGATTTACTAAGTGAAACAATAATAATATTGAACATTTCGAAATCTGAGGGTAAGTAAATCGAAAGTTGTAAAGACCTTATTAAAGATCTTTTATAATTTCATTAAGCATTAACGACCTCACCGCCATTTGGATGAATAACCTGGCTGGTGATATATGAAGAATCTTCAGAAGCGAGAAAAACATAAGCAGGTGCAACCTCGCTGGGCTGACCTGCCCTGCCCATCGGAGTATCTTTTCCAAAATCCGAAACATCTTTAAAAGTTGAAACTATTAAAGGTGTCCAAATAGGGCCAGGAGCAACACCATTAACCCTAATACCTTTTGGAGCAAGATTTTTACCCAGGGATCTGGTGAATGCTGTAATGGCACCTTTGGATGACGAATAGTCAACCAGATGTTCACTTCCTCTATAGCTTGTTACACTGGTTGTATTAATAATTGAATCGCCTTTATTGAAATATTTTAAAGCAAATTGAGCTAAGTAAAACATAGAAAACACATTTGTCTGAAATGTCTTTTCCATTAATCTTAAATCCATTTTATTAAAATCATCAACCGGATGTTGCTCTGCTGCATTGTTTACTAAAATATTTAAGTTTCCATAAAAACGAATGGTTTTATTTATTACGCTTTTACAAAAATTTTTATTTCCAAGATTGCCTTTAATCAGCAGACATATTCTTGATTCTTTTTCAATAAGTGCTTGTGTTGTTTTTGCGTCTTTATCTTTGGAGTGATAAACAATTACTATATCTGCTCCTTCTCTTGCAAAATGAACAGCAACTGATCTGCCTATACCTGAGTCACCTCCTGTAATTAGAGCAATTTTATTTTTTAGCTTTCCACTTCCAATGTAACCATCACTAATAGCCTCAGGTTCAGGATTCATTTTGCTTTGGCTACCGGATGACTTTTGTTTTTGTTTAGGAAATTTTTTTGGCTTCGATTTCTTCATTACTTCTCTTTAATCTAGTTATTTAATTGGCGGAGAAGACGAAGAATTATCAATTGATAATGGAAAATTTTTTGTATTATAACTTTTAACAATGTCTTTTAGTTCGTGGAAATACGATTCCTTTGTTTCTTTTGGACAAGTACATGGATCGCATTGACAAACTGACATTTTCTTTTTCATTAATTCATTAATTCTTTGATCCATCGGTAAATCATTTTTCATTTTTGTGCCCTTCTAAATTAACTTCGGCTGCCCATAATTTTCCTTTTGTTATTTGATTTTGTTCGTTAATTGGGCAGCCTGTTTAATAAAATCCTAAACATTACATAATTATTATTCTGCTTCTTGTTTTTCGGCAGCCTGAACATTTACATCAGGAACAGCAATATCGGTCAAAGTCTCATCAGCAGCCTTTTCTTCTTTGAGTGTTTGTTCCAGCAGACCAACTGCTTCTGATAATTTAAGTGTTTCTGCAAATTGTCTCAACGTTCCGTAAGATGCGATTTCATAATGTTCGATTTTTTGCGCTGCAGAAATTATTCCCACGTCGCGCATTGCACCTTCTTCACATTCATCAATAATTTCCTGACCTTCATCTATAAGTCCAGACATAGCTTCACATTTTTTAGCTACAGCTTTTTTATCGATTGAAGTGAATACACTTTCCAATCGGGATACCTGTTCTAATGTTTCTAATAAGTGACTTTCCAATGCATTAATCAAATCTTCTGATGTTGCATTTTTAATCATTCTAGGAATTGCCTTTGTCAGCGCTTTTTCAGCCCAATAGATATCTTTCAATTCATCTTCAAATAATTTCATTAGCTGTGATGAACGCAATCCATCATTTTCAGACATTTTGTTTTGCTTTGTTCTGCTTTGAGAACTGGTGTTTGATTCTCTTTGCATTATAATCTCCTTTTTGTTTGTTAAATAATTTATGTAATAATAAGTTTAGCCTAAAATTTTTCATATTAATGATTCTTAAACTTCTCACATCCATCTAAGTATCCTTATCCATTAAATCGCATTTCTATAATATTCATTCTGATAAGCGTGTATTGCAATCTGAACGCGTGTATTGAATGCTAATTTTGTAAGGATGTTGTGAATGTGACTCTTAACAGTATATATTGAAAGATGAAGTTTTTGAGCTATCTCTTTATTTGAAAAGCCATCTGCAACTAATGGAATTACTTGCCGTTCACGATTTGTTATACCATGCCATTCAGTGGGTGCTATTTGTTTAAATTCGTCTATAGGTTGATTTACATATTCAGCATAGGTCGGAATTTCTAAACTATCAACAGAATGTTGCTCTGCACCATTATTAACTTGAATATTTAATCTTGCATTAACTCTGACAGTTTTTTTTGTTAAAGTTTCGTCAAATTTTTCATTTTTCATTTTGAACCTTTCTTTTATTGTTAAACATTTTTCTGGATACTCTTTTTATTGTGCCTCTGCTCTAAAACTTTAAAAGCTGCGGATATTAATGGGATCCTGATAGAACCCCGTGCTAACTTCTCTGTGTTTTTTATTAACAGGATTCAACTTATAGGGTTTCTGCCTTGTATAATCCTGATTAGCATTACCACCAATGCAACAACAAGCAGAATATGAATAAAGCCGCCTAGTGTATAAGAACTAACCATGCCCACTAACCATAGAACTAACAGAATTACAAATATTGTCCACAACATTTTGAACTCCTTTCAAATAATATTTTACACATACTTTAACTAATGAATAATCGTACTGGATAAATCGTTGGCGGAGAAGTAAATAAGAATTTATATAATAGATTCTTACTTGTATTCTTCCCCGCCTGTAGCATTGCTAATATTTATCAGGAATGCTTTAAACTTTTTCAGCCTATTTCAGAGTTCATTTTCTGCATTATCCATTCCGGCACTTGAATAACGCTTAATTGATTCACGCATTTCTTCTTTTGATTCACCTATTTTAATTAGGAGTTTCCCAAGAAACTCATTTTCTTTGCCTTCAACATATTTCCATTCATCATCAGTAAGATCAGCGTACTGCTGTTTCAATTTACCTTTGATGATGTTCCAGTTTCCTTTTATTTGCAGCCTGTCCATAACGACTCCTTATATCAGGTGATTGTAACTGATTGCATTATTTCAACTTACAAAAACAAAATTAAAATCTACCCGGAGCTTCAAACCTCACTCGGAATGCTCCGAGTAGATTATTATGACATGCCTGCGGAGGATAAAACTATTTAAAAGCTTCTTTCTAAATTATCCATATCATTCCTTGAGTAACGGTTAATTGATTCAAGAATTTCTTCTCTTGATTCACCTGTTTTTTTCTGGAGTCTGCCAAGAAGTTCATCTTCTTTTCCTTCGACATATTTCAAATCATCATCAGTAAGATCAGCGTACTGCTGTTTCAATTTACCTTTGATGATGTTCCAGTTTCCTTTTATTTGCAGCCTGTCCATAACGTACTCCTTATATTAAGTTATTGTTGTTAGTTGAATTATTTCAACTGTATCAGTTATTTTAATTAAGAAGTAAGAATCCGCTGATACAATCGGAAACTACCTCGTTAAGAATTTTAATGTCCTTATTTTTTATTGATAGATTCAGTGTCATTATTAAAATCGACGTCGATATTATTTATCCATTCTTCTGTATCATTAATCGCTTTCTCAACATCTGATTTAAAATTTTCCCAGGTATCATCAGATTCATCTTTTAAATCCTTGAGGTCTGCTCTGAGTTTTTCTCTTCTTTCTTTAAGTTTATCTACTTGATCGTTTATTTTTTCGGCAGTTTCTTCCGTAGCCTTATCAAGACGGTTTTCCAGTTCACCAATTTTTTCATCAATTCTGTTTATAGTGTTGTTGATTCTATCAGTCAGTTCTAATTTTTCATTTCCATACATTAGATTGTTTGCATTTTCACTTGCATCTTTACAACTCGTTATCAATAAACCCATAAACAAAAAAATGATCACGGTTGATATAATTTTGACTCTTTCCATTTTAATCACTCCATTGTTTGTTATAAACTTCATTTTATTTCTCTTAAACTCTGCGTGCAATTTAAGAGCAGGTTAGGTTTTAGGGTAGAGCAGGATTTGTATATAAAGTGTAATGATCGTCGATTTAATATGAGGTAAAAAATTCAAGAGCGCTGTGGTTTATTTGACCACAAAACAGTAAGGCAGATGTTATTTCACGGAATATTCAGCATTTTTATTTGTCTT
>DPRR01000008.1 GCA_003538625.1 Ignavibacteriales bacterium | reverse complement strand
ATCTTTTCATAATTACTGTTTGCAGATTTTCTCTCAATCTCAAATCCCTGGTTATTAGTTTCAGTTGCTGTTGCCCAGTTTAGTGTAACACTGCTCGTTTGAACCGACGCATTGAATGATGTCAACTCGACGGGGACAATAGTAACTACTTCTACAGAATCGCTGTAAGGTGAGTTCCCTGCAGCATTAAATGCGTACATTCGGTATGAATAAGCAGAGTTTGGAGTTAAACCTGTATCAATGAACGAAGTTATATTTGCACCTACTGAATCAATTAATATCCAGGGTGCCGCAATTTGTAATGAATCATCTTTCCTTTCGATCTTGAAACCAAGTTCGTTATCTGAGTTGTCATCCCAGCTAAGCTCCACAGAAAAAGTGTCTGCTATTGCAAGAAGGTTAGTCGGTCCAAGAGGAGCCATTTCAGAAAGTAGTCGTCGCCAAAGTCCTTTGGTTCCGGCATAGATATAATTATTTGAAATTTCTAATGCAGATATTTCACTGATTGTCCCAAATCCTGCATTAATATTTACCCAATTATTTCCATTGTCAGTCGATTTGAAAATACCGCCTGTTAAAGTTCCTGCATAAATATCATTTCCTAATGAGGCTAAAGAACGAATAGATAAATCAGTAATGCCTGAATTTACTGCTAACCAATTATCACCATTATCAGAAGATCGAAAGATACCCAAATCACCATCATAACCACCAGCAAATATATTACCTGCTGCATCTATTGTCATTGTATATACATTTGCAGGTGTACTCAAAACTTGTCCCCAACTATTTCCTCCATCAGTAGAACGATAAGTCCCTGTTGGTCCGGTTCCTGCAAAAAAAGTTTGATTATTTTTAATTACAAGTATTCGGATTGTATTACTTGTCAATCCTATATTAGTCCAGTTCTCTCCATTGTTTGTAGATTTATATATCCCGTGTGGTGTGCCTATAAATAAATTATCAAGACTATCTAAAGCAATTGTCCAGATAGTTGAGTCTGCCAGACCATTATTTATTTTTCGCCAATTATTCCCGTTATCCTCTGAACGATAAATCCAGTACCCGCCGCTCAGTCCTCCATTAGCTGCAAAAATAACTCCGGCACTATTTGTCTTAATTGAGTTGTACCAACTATTCCCCCGCCCGCCTAAAACATTTGACCAGTCTGCGCCATTATCCGTAGAACGATAAACCATTCCACTTCCAGCAAAAATATTCCCGTTTGAGGTGACAAGTACAGAATTTATATTTGGAAAATCTATGCCTGCACTTTTATTCTCCCAATTATTTCCATTATCCGATGAGTAGAATATACCTGGTCCGAATGTACCTGCAAACATATCACCATTTTGTGAGATTGAAATATCTTGAACAATTGTTAAATCATTAATAAGATTATTCCAGGTGCTGCCAAAATTTGAACTCTTGTATATGGAACCGGTCCAGGTGCCGGCAAAAACTTCACCTGCTGCGTTTGTATTAAGTGCCCAGATATTGCCGCTTAATCCGGTAGAATTCCAGTTTAGACCTTTATCTGTTGATTTAAATACGGCGGTATATGTACCTGCGTAAATTAAATCATTAGCTTTATCTATTGTTAAGCTCAAAACATTTTTATCTGTTAACCCAGTATTTCTTAATGTCCAATTTGCTCCGTTGTTTGTAGAAATATAAAAACCAGTGCTTAATCCACAACCTGCATAAACATTATTACTTGAATCAATTGCAAGAGAGAAAACTGGGCGATTTAGCATCCCTGTGCTTGACAAAGTCCAGGTATCCCCATTATTTGTAGATCGATAAACACGTCCCGCAAATGGACTGGGCGCCGCGCAAGCAAATGTATAACCACTGTCACTAAATGCGAATGATCTTATATTATATAAAGTCAAACCAGTATTAATTTCTGTCCAATTCTCTCCATTATCGGTTGATCTAAAAATGCCCGCATCAAATGTACCAGCAAAAATCATATTACTGCTGTTAATCGCTAAAGAAATCACATTGTAGTTTGTTAATCCATTATTTTTTTCAATCCAACTGTTACCGTTATCTGTTGATTTGAAAATGCCCGAAGTGCTTGTACCAGCAAATATATCTCCGGAACTATTACTTGCTGACACTTCAACGTACCCACCTGCTAAACCCGGCACTTGTTCCCATAATAGTTGTGAATAAATATCTACAAATGGGCAACAAATTAATGTGATAGCTACCAAAATTTGAATTGTAAGAATTTTCATGTTTCACCCTGTCTTTAATTATTAATAAACATAAAAAAAATATCTCTATTCATATTCCTCAGCAATAGCCCATTAGGGTACGAATGAAACTTAAATGGAATAAAAGTGGTTCTGTAAAACCCAAAAGGGTTATATCTACTTCCGGAGGAATTTTACCACAGCTTCGGTTCTGGTGCGTACGTGAAGTTTTTCGTAGATGTTTCGCAGATGATTATGGACTGTATCGGGACTGATAAAAAGTTGATCAGCTATTTCTTTATTGATATAACCTTTTGCAAGCAAGTTTAGTATTTCTCTTTCCCGCTCACTTAATTTAATTGTATCATCATCATTGTTATTTGTCTTAAAGAACGATTGAACTACTTTTCTTGCTATCTGCGAAGTCATTGGCGAGCCGCCTGAATGAACATCTTTGATTGCTTGAAGTATTTCAGATGGTGATGTGCTCTTAATAAGGTATCCTACGGCTCCTGCTTGTAAAGAGCTGAATATTTTCTGGATATCTTCGTACATTGTTAACATAATAATAAGTATTCCAGGTAGTTGTTGTTTTAAATGTTTTACACATTCAATCCCACTCATCTTGGGTAAATTAATATCCATTAAAACTACATCGGGTATTGCGTCCGGAATGTTTTGTAAAGCTTTTTCAGCGTCTTCGTAAGCAGATATACATTTAAAACCAGGCGATCCTTCTATAAGTATACAAAGGCTCTCCCTGATTTTCTTATCGTCTTCTACAATTGCTACATTTATAGTCACAGTATCTCCGCATATTTTTAATTCAATAATAGAGTTTAGTCTTTGTTTTAGCAATGACCCAAAGGGGCTAATAGTTAATATTAATCTTCCTTAATAAGTGGAATAGTAAAAGTAACTTTTGTTCCTAAGTTTAATTTACTTTCTATTTCACATTTCCCACTGAATTTCTCCATCCTCTTTTTCATATTATTTAGTCCGTTTCCTAATTTGTGGATGTTATCAATGTCAAATCCTTTTCCGAAATCTCTGATAATTACTTTAAGGGTCGAATTTTCTGCAGAAATTTTTACATTTACCTCATCGGTATTCGAATATTTAACAGAATTATTTAACGTTTCCTTTACTGCAAGTAAAATGTCATGTCGGATTTCCGAAGATACACGCCAATCGGGTAATTCATCCGGCAAATCCAAACGGCATTTTATTTTCATTTTACTTAAAAAATCAACAGAAAATTGTCCTATAAACTCAGCTAGATTCTCAACTGTGTCGTTCTCTGGATTGACTGACCAAACTATTTCATTGAACTTTGAAATAATTTCTTTTGAAGCCTCAGAAACTTGCTGAAATACCTTGTTTGCACTTTCTGCAGGATTATTCTGAGCCATTTCGCTTAAAAATCGAATTTCTGTTAATCTAGCACCAAGATCATCGTGCATATCACGGGCAATACGAAGTCGTTCCCTTTCTAATGATGCTTCCTTTTCCATTTTACGCGTTCTATCTTTTATATTTTTCAAAACAAAATATCTTATAATGCTGCCGCCAATTATCATTATGGTAATGATTATTAATCCGCGAAACCACCATGTCATCCAGAACGGTGGTGTTACAATTATTGTAATTGATGTTCCTCTCTCATTCCATACATTATCATTATTGGAAGCTTTTACACGTAATATATATGTTCCGGGATTAAGATTTGTATAACTGGCATAACGCTGATTTGCTGAAACCGTATGCCAGTCTTTATCAAAGCCATCAAGCTTGTAAGCATATTTATTTTTTTCCGCAGAGGTAAAGTTCAATGCTACAAATTCAAAAGAAATAAAATTTTGCGCGTAAGTGAGTTCTATCTGCTCAATATTCTTTCCAAGCGGGTCGGGTAGCGGCAATACTTCATCAAAAACTTTAATCGTCGTTATATACACTGGCGGAATAAAAGTATTATCAACAATTTCTTCGGGGAAAAAAGCATTAAAACCATTAACTCCTCCAAAGAATAATTCGCCGCTTTGATTTATATAATAAGCACCTTGATTGAACTCATTGCTTTGAACGCCATCCATAACATTATAATTTCGAAAAGTTTCTTTTACAGGATTGAATTTTACTATTCCTTTGTTTGTACTTAGCCAGATGTTATCCGCTTTATCAGGTAGTATGCTGTATACCACATTATTTGGTAAACCATTCTGATCGGTATATGTTTTTATAGATTTACTTTTTACGTCCAGTCGTTTCAATCCACCTCCGTATGTACCAATCCAGAATATTCCTTCCATATCTTCAAACATTGAATAAATCCCGTTCCTGTTTATATCTGCAGATGAATCATATGAAATTCTAAATTGCTTAAATGAATCGCTCTCCGGAATAAATCTGTTAAGATCACCTTCAAAGGATCCAACCCATAAACCTGTTTGTTTACCATTGTAAATTGCTGTCACACTATTAATAGAGGTTGAATGATTATTTTTCATTTCAATCTGGTAGTGTTTGAAAAATCTGGTTTTATAATTATAACTGTCAACACTTCCGTCCAAATAACCTATCCATAAAAGATCTTTTTCTTTATCAAAATACAGGGCTGTAACTCTATCTGAAACTGGACTGTTTTTGTCTCTAGGATTATTTCTGTACTTTATAAATTTTTTAGTTTTATAGTCATACATATTTAATCCATCGATCTCTGTACCGATCCATATATTCCCATCAGATGATTCACACAGACAAATTACTCTGTTACTGCTAATGCTGTAAGGATTACCATTTTCAAATTCAAACTGTTTAATTTTCTTACGAATGCTGGCATCCGATCTATCAAGAGGAGAATATAATTTTAGTCCTTTGCTGTAAGTACCCACCCACAGATAGCCCTTGCTGTCTTGAAGAATAGAAGTAATAAGATTATTATCTTTTTCAAAGACACTCGAAGATCTGTCATAATAAGGATTAAACCTGTTCTTGCGGGCGTCATATGTTTTAACACCATCAGTATAAGTACCAAACCATATAATATCAGAATTATCTACATATATTGCGTGTACTGGTTCATTCATCCATCTCTGAAATTTACCATTATTGCGGTTGTAAACTGATAATCCTGAATCATACGCAGCCACCCAGAAATTATCCTTTGAATCTTCGTAAATCCTGAATATAAAATTTCCCAAATTTTTAGATGATACTGAATTTGAATTATCAGTAAATGATGTAAATTTTTTTACTTCATGACTATACCGGTACAAACCTTTTCCAAAAGTACCTGCCCACAAAACTCCGGCGTGGTCAATGTACACTGTACGTACATATAAGCCTGAAAGAAATACTGTCGATTCTGAATAATAAATTTCTGAATCTGCCTTCTTTCTATTTAAGTAATTAGAATTAATTTTAAATAAACCGACTGAAGTACCAATCCACAAAGTTTTAGAGGAATCTTCACAAATAGATGTAACCGATAATGCATCCGTATTTGAGTTATCATTAGGATGCAGATTAAATCGGCTAAAAGTACTGTCAGAATAGTTGTATCTATTTAATCCTTTTCTCGTTCCTACCCAGAGATTTCCTTGAGAATCCTTAAAAAGAGTACTTATACTATTATCGCTTATGGTTGAAGTATTATCCGCTACATGAAAATAGTGATAGAATTTATTCCTGGTAATATCATACCTGTCCACACCACCGCGTCTTGTACCAATCCATAAGTCACCATTGGTGTCACTAAATAAAGCCAGAATGGTATTATCCGCAACAGAATTTAAATTATTTGAACTGTGTTTAAATACTTTAATTGCATAACCGTCATATCTGTTCAGGCCATCATCAGTGCCAAACCACATAAAACCTTGTTCATCTTGCGTAATTGCATAAACTGTCGATTGTGAAAGTCCCTGTTCAAGTCCTATTTTATCTAGTTTTAAATTTGTCGGTTGTGCGTATAGTGTGGAAAATATTATGGCCGCAACAAATAAGATATTTATTAACTTAATAGTCAATTCGTACATTTTCTTTATATCGCCTTTTCAACTATTCGACCTTAATATTTAGTCAAGGTAAAATATTTTTTTTTCGATGCAATTGTTGCACTATGCGGGAATTTTATTTCTAGTAAAATTTCTACTCTGTGCCTTTTTTAATTAGTATAAATTTTAATAACTGTGTTTACTTTTTGCTATTAATGCTTAAAAATAATTTTTAGGATTTAAATATATTAAAACACCTCTAATTTATTCACACTTAACACAAACCACCTAATCAAGTACAAATTGTTTATTACAATAAAAAAGGCGATTCTTTCGAATCGCCTTTTATCATTTCTCGTTTTACATTCTTACTTCATCAGTATCATCTTTTTAGTCTGAACAAAACTACCTGCCTGTATTTTGTATAAGTAAACACCGCTCGACAGCGTTGATGCATCAA
>DPRR01000011.1 GCA_003538625.1 Ignavibacteriales bacterium | reverse complement strand
GTTGTTTTTTGAAAGCATGTCCACCCCTAACTTCGCCACCAGGCACATCATAGATCCAGTATGCCCTAATAATTTCAAACGGAAAATGTTTAACTTCTTCAATAAAAGAAAGATTTCCGCGTGGATCGTGAATTTTTGGCAATTCAACAACTGAACAATTATCTATGGTATTCATCTTGTAATTTTATAAATTTATTTGTTCCAAATTCCTCTGGCTGTTTTGTTCAACAATTTATATGTTTGCATTGGCTGGATGAATATCATTAAGATTTGACCACCTACAATTGACCAAACAATTCCAGAACTATTCTTAAATATATTTCCAAAAACATAAATCAGAATCAAATAAATTAAAATAGATAAAAAAGTTAATGAAATGGTTAATTTTAATTTACCTATGCCATTAATAAAGTAGGTGTAAGGAGTTATAAACAAATCTAATATTATATAAAAACCCAATGTAATTGAAAGGCCATATGGAATTATAATTTCGTCACCAATCCATATTTTATATACCCAATTGCTTATGAAAATCATTAAGATTACCCCCAATCCAAATAATCCGGATAGAATATTTGCATATTTGAGCGTTTTTTTAAGCCATGCATAATCTGATTTCGCATAAGCATCCGTTACTGCTGACCACACAGGACTCATAAAGATTCCAAATATCATGGTCGGAATTTGAAAATATTTGAATGCGATATTATAAACTGCTACTTCTCCGGGGCCATAAAACTGAGCAATAAAAAAATTTGAAGTGGTAAAAACAATTAAGTATGTAATCTGCATAAAGAAAAATTTAACACCTAAATTCATTATTCCTTTACTAGCTTTAAAGTCAATTTCTTTTAATGATGGTTTTAAATTTTTGTATTTCGTATTGAAAGATATTATTGTAACAACAAATAAAAGTAATACCGGAACTGCGCTTATGATGGTGCCCAACAACACTAAATCTCCTGTTATTGTTATCCGAGTTAATAATAAAACTATTAAAAATGACAAAAGATTACCTGAAGTGGCTATCATACCTGTCGCTGTTGGTTTTTGGTCGGCCAAATAAACCACTGAAATAATCTGAAAAATAAAACGAATAATAAAAAAAGTAAAAACAATAGATGTTAAAATATATAACTCATAATTATCAATTGTTTTTGTGTTTAGTATAGAATTCCAGTTTAGAAAAAAATTACTTAAATGAAATACCAAAAGAACAATGCTAAAAATGCAGATCAACAAGGCATAAGTTGTGCTAATTAATTTTCTGCCCAGGCTAAAATCACTATTTGCTAACGCTATAGTTAATTTATTTCGAAGGCCATGGCCCATTCCTATATCAAAAAAACTAAACCATCCTAAAACTGAGGTAAGTGTAAGCCAAATACCATATTTCTCCTGAGTCAGGTATTCCAGTAATAAGGGCACATAAAACAATCCAATTATAACACTAAACCCTTTTATAACTATTGAATACAGGATTTGTCGTTTTGCCTTTGCCCCCCTGGTATGTCCTTTAAAATAATTTTTCAGAAAATTCAACGGAAAGTTTAGTTTTGTAAAATACAAAATAGCCTTCAAAATACTTCAGTTAGCATGAATAATTTAAAAAATAGACGAACCAGTTTTCTTGGAACCATGTATATAGTTTTCAATAAAACGTTTTCATTCAACTTTTCATTTAAATATTTACCAAATCTATTATCGCTATTAATAATTTCCTTTAATATTTTTTTGCTACTGCTTGATTTCAATCGGATTAGCTCCATACAAACGTTCCTTGAAACTTTCTTCTTCAATTTAGGATCTGATATTTTTTCTAGCAATATTTTTTCATAAATATAAGGAACTGTCAATAAATTAACTTGCCAATATTTAGGTGATGCCTTGTCATCATGAATCCTGTACTGGTGAAATTTTCCGGGATCTCCATAAAAGGATAGCTGATCTGCATTGGAATAAACCCAGACCCAATCGTATCCTCCCAAACAATCATTAACATCAAGATCAAGTTGAGCCTTCACCTTTTTTATGGCACTGGTCATGTAAGGAAAACCTAATCTGTATTTAATGCCATATTCTACAACTTTAAATCCATTTTCCATGTAGCCAAATGGCAAAGTGAAAGGATGTGACAATTCTCTACCAGATGCGAGCAACACATAATCTGAGAAAAAGACATCGATGTCAGGATGAAGTTCTTTTGCCTTTAAAAATGATTCTACATATACCGGAGATAATAAGTCATCATCATCTAATACTTTAACATATTCTGTTTTTGCCAAGGAATAACATCTGTTTTGGTTTGGGAACAATCCAATATTTCTTTCATTCCTAAAGTAAGTAACTCCTTTTTCCTTGGAAACCTTCTCAAAGTAATCATGCGAAGAACAGTTATCAACTACGATAACAGGACATTTTACAGTTTGGTTTAATGCACTTTCAAGAGCTGCAATAAAGTAATCCTTTCGCTCATAACAAGGCATTGCAATAGTTAAAAGATTTGTGTAACTCATGATAATAAAATTAATTTAAGGGTTTCTTATTTTTCAATTACCTTAAAAAGGTTTTAAAATATAATATTTCCACTACTTCCACAATCACTTCAAAATCAATTCCCGATATTTTCGCAATATCAAGTGTCGAATGATTACCATCCGACAAATTAAGCACCCACAGTAATGCCATTTGATAATCTTTGTGTTTGCTTTGTCCGCCAACTGAACCATACAATCCATACTTTCCAAGTTGTGGTTCTCCTTTTGGACTTAGATTGATCCATTTTCTGTTGTTTTCGAT
>DPRR01000004.1 GCA_003538625.1 Ignavibacteriales bacterium | reverse complement strand
TTCTCTTCTTAATAAACGATGCACCCTATGGAACAGAAAAATTCTATAACTCCTGCAGACTTGCAATAACAATCCAGAAAGAAAACATAGATATGGAAGTCAATGTTTTATTTATCGCAGATGCTATGCCCTTAGTTGCCTTAATGGAGTCAAAGTATCTGCACTAAAACAATTCTCATCATTATCTAAATATTTTTAGTGCATCGGTCAATACTTAATAGCCTATCCAATTGTTGTTAATCGTTTACTATATACCTAACTTCAAAATAGTAACTATCTTAAACACAAATAAAGGTAAAAATATGAAATCAAATTTGATATTGAACTTGATTATCGTCTTCGGAATTGTAATTGCTGGTTGTCAACCATCTGAAAAATCGGAAATTGATATTATTAATGATGAGTTTTCTGAATCTCAAGCAGAGATTAAAGAGGTCTTAGATGGAATATTTAAAAGCATTCAGGATAAGGACGATGATAAGCTTATCTCATACCATATATATGGCCCTAAATTTACGGAATTCAGAGATGGTGAGCCACGTACAGGATCTGAAGCAAACGAGAAATACGAGAGAGGATTGGTAAGTGCCGTTTCCAAATTTGACTACGAGCTTGGTGATTTGGCAATCAATGTTTTTGGCGAAGTTGCAGTAGTTACCTTTCACGCAGATTTCAGACCCACTATCGGCGAAGATGTAAATCAAATTCTTGGTCAGGTAACATTAGTTTTTGTAAAAACTGATAATGCCTGGAAAATTACACACGAACATTTCTCACCGCTTAATAGTGAAAATAAAGGATAGAGACATATAAATAATTTTTTGGAGCATTTTTTTCGAAACTCTGGTTAATTCCAAATTATCCAGGGTTTTAATACTATTAGATTGCCAAATTAGCTCAGTACCCAAAATAAATTTTGCCCGCCTTGGGATTTTGCTCCTTTATTCACCATTGATAGTTTGATTCAGTACACTGATCTTTATCAAGATAAACAAATAAAAACTATGTTTTTCTTCAATTAGGCTTTGAACATTGTGCCATTCATGAGAACGAAAGAGATACATAGCTTTTCCAATTGCTCATCATAAACCTGTCCACCTGTAGTGAATTGTACGCTCCACATTTCTCTGCTGTCACAGCCTGTCCCGATGCATCGGGGAACCACTTCGTGACAGATAAATTATTTGCAATCTTGTCACAAATATTTACTATATTTGTGACAAAAATAGGTGTAAAAATGCTACAAAACCTTGAAATACAAATACTTAAAAAAATTGGTAAAGCCAGGGGGGGTGCGCTTCCCGGCCTAAAGTTTATCTAAATCTTCCTCTGTCTGATACCTGCTTTTCATAATTTACCTCAAATAATACCTTGTATTCATTTTTTTTACCTGTTTTTCATAAAACCGAAACCTACTTTTCATAAAAAATAATTATTTATACCTATTATTCGTAAATAATACCTATTTTTCATATATTAAAGTAAATAAATTTCGGAAAATTATATGAGAGATGAAGACTTTTCACAGGAAATAAATACTTTTCATGGAAAAGAAGTTCCGGAACCAGGCTATTTAGTTGGTTATGGTGCTCTGATTGCAAAATTTCAATTGCAAATGCCAATACCGAATCGCCTTGCTCTGATTAATAAAAAGTTTAAACAGTATAGTAATGATGATTGGATTGTACTAACACCAAGACATAAGCCGGCAGAAACTTTATATGATCAATTAGTATTTGCTCTTAAGTACGAAGGTATAAATCTGCTTTTTTTTAAAAAGCTTTTTCAAAAAATTTCAATACAACAAGTAGTTGATCTGGTTCAAACAGAATACTCAGGTCAATATGCCCGCAAAATTTGGTTTCTTTTTGAATGGCTGATGGAAAAACAGCTTCCAATACCCGATCTGACAATTAAGAATTTTGTACCCCTGATTGATGATAAAATACAATATGCTTCTCCTGTCAGCATAAACTCTAACAGACATCGTATTAAAAATAATTTACCTGGTACTGTCAATTTCTGTCCGCTTATTTATAAAACAGAAAAACTGGAAAAGTACATTAATGAAAACCTTACAGACAAAACTAATTTGGTTATTAAAGAAGTTCAAAGAGATGTTTTACAGCGCACTTCCGCATTTTTGTTATTAAAAGATTCTAAAGCCTCTTTTACTATTGAAGGTGAAACACCTAGTAATAGCCGTGCTGTACATTGGGGTAAAGCGATTGGTCAGGCTGGTAATAGACCGCTAAGTAAAGAGGAACTTCTGCGTCTTCAGGAAATCGTAATTGGTGATAGCCGATTTGTAAATATGGGCTTCAGAAACAAAGGTGGTTTCATTGGTGTACACGATAGAATAACTATGGAGCCAATCCCGGATCATATCTCTGCAAGATGGCAGGATATTGAAATCTTGATCGATGGCTTGATCTCTACTTCAAAAAAAATAGAGACTGAAAATTTTTATCCTGTTTTATCTGCAGCAAAAATTGCTTTTGGATTTGTTTTTATTCATCCGTTTGAAGACGGCAATGGCAGAATTCACAGATATCTTATCCACCATTTATTATCAGTGATGAAATATACTCCACAAGGTATGATATTTCCTGTTTCTGCAGCAATTCTTGATAAGATAGAAGATTACAGAAAAGTATTGGAAAGTTATTCTCATCCGCTTCTTGATTTTATTGAATGGAAGAAAACTGAGGATAATAATGTAGAAGTATTAAATGAAACTATTGATTATTACCGCTATTTTGATGCAACTCTCCAATCTGAATTCCTATTCGATTGTGTTGACTATACAGTAAGTAAAATTATACCGGATGAAGTTTCTTATTTACAAAAATATGATGCAATGAAACTTTGGCTTGAGGATCATTTCCAAATGCCCGATAGATTGGTTGCACTACTGATTAAATTCCTTGAACAGGATAATGGTAAATTATCGAAACGAGCTAAAGATAAAGAGTTTGTTAAACTCACTTCCGATGAAATACTTAAGGTCGAAGCCAAGTTCAAAGAGTTAATGATTGAATAAATGTTTTCAGAAAATATTTATGGTCTATTGGTAAAAAGTTATTGTCTAATTTAACTGGAGATAATTTTTATGGCAGAATACATCAATCTTGAAAACCTTTCCTTGATAAACTTCGTCAGCTCGGTTGGCAGGTCATTGATCAGGGTCTCGGTATCCCGCAGGAACCGGAAAAAAGTCTTCGCAACACATTCAAGAAAGTTATCCTTTTTATCCGATCAGAATATACCATTAAAAATCAGTAGTGGATTCTTCAAACTAGATAAACAATATCTAAATAAAGCTGAAAGTGTTTTCAAATCTTTCTACAAAGAAAAAGCAATCCAAAAAATTAAAGAACGTCTTGGATTGATCTCAGAAAGATTTGATCACAGACCTAATTCAATCAAAGTTTTGGGATTAAAAAACCGCTGGGCATCCTGGTCACCGAAACATAATTTGCATTTTCATTGGAAATGTGCAATGGCTCCGGTTCCTGTATTAGATTACATTATAACTCACGAGATGGTCCATTTAAAATATCCAAATCATTCCCCTGCTTTCTGGAATGAACTTGATAAAAAAATGCCGAACTATCGCAAATACGAAACCTGGCTCAAACAAAATGGTGTTAAAATGTCTTTGTAAAAATTCATCTTATCTAAATTTATTTTAATTCCTCAGTTACAAATCACTATGAACATTAATTTAAAACTCAACATCCTTAACTTGTCAAATTAGAATAACAAGATGGACTCCAATCTTCCATGGATATCCAGCTAACAACTTGTCCCGCTTTTTATCGGGATAAGAAATATTATGCAACTAAAGTCTCATAATATTTGCTTATGTAAATCGCAGCTTAGCGTAGATCCCGGCTCGTCGGGACTCGGCACTTGCCCCATTGAGTCTTTTTATTAAAATATTATCTCTTTCCACAAGATATTTTTCTAATCAATCGTGTTATTATCAGGTGCTACTCAATTGGGGCGTAACCTTGTCAGTTAATCCTGCTTAGTCATTATTTTTGAGGCTGTGTGCAGGGTCGCTCCCCTCCTAACTTCCACAGCTAAAACAAAAATAAAAAAGAAATAAAAATTGTAGAAGAAAGTGTTAAATCATAATTTTTTTTCCTTTCTTGTCATTTTCAAGTCCTTCTCCTTCATAAGGAGAAGGGTTGGGATGAGGT
>DPRR01000015.1 GCA_003538625.1 Ignavibacteriales bacterium | reverse complement strand
ACACCATGTTGCGAGGCATTGCACCTGCAGTTTTCCATGGCATATGCCACGGCACCACACCAGCTTCGAGGCGGTCGGTGATGAGTTTAGTAACCATTTCGTAGATATCGAAATTTTGCATTGTTGTTTACCACTGCCCTGTGGATTTATGTAGGTATCTGGCACACCGGTTAATTTCGGCGCACCACATTGAGCTGTTTGGATTAGGGCAAGGGCGTCCTTCGACTACGCTCAGGATAACAACTGGAGACAGGAAGGGCGTTTATATACCCTTGCCTGTTCCAAAAAGCGATTAATAAATTTGACGGAATTAAGTGGAGTGAGAGAGAATTTAGTTAACGGTTGGTACATGTTGTCGGTGCGGGATTTCCGGAAAAAATCATGTCAGACCTCAAAACCCCACACCTGCCATACACAAATTATTAACGGTTGATTTTTATTATTTTCATAAGTTTTAAAAAAGTCTCTGTAAGTTCATATATTTCACTATTGTATCCCGAAATCCTTGTTGCCTGTTCTTTTATTAAACCATATCGTTCCAACCGAAGTAGAATAAAATTGTAATCATCTTCTTCGATGTTTAAATCTGTCAATGCTAGAAGATTTCTGTCACGCACATATGATTTTATATTGTTTCCTTGAAATTCAGCTTTTAGTGTATTGCCAAGTTCTGTTGTTTTTATTTCATAAAGCTTAATAGCAACAAGCAACTCTTCGATTTTCAAATCATTAATAGTATCTATAAAGAATTCTGGATTGATTTTTACATCTGTTGTAATACATCTATTCGCTAAGATTCTAGCGTATAATTGTCTTTTTTCCTCATGTCTAGTTTTTAATGATGCTTCAAAAATCTCTATTAATAAATCATAAAACTCTTCTGAAGCCAAAAATTCGAGATTTATTACCCGCTCATCTATTTGTTTTATTTCTTTCTCTAGCTCATTTATAAATCCAATTAATCTGTTGTATGAAATCTGTTGACCTTTACTTGATAAAACACTATCTATAAAAGCACCGATTTTAGGAATACCCAAAATACTCAGCCTGAGAGGAGATGTGTCGTTATATAATAGAATTGATTCTTCTGCTAAGTATTTTGCTTTATTTATAATTAAATCAACTTTTTTCATCGGTTTTAATTAGATATTATTTGGAGTCCGTTTAAATAACCACTTACGGTTACTTGAAAGTAGACATTACGGACTTCGGAAAGTGTTCCTGTCCTACGGACACGGAACTGTGAAACGAGAATCCTGTGAACGACACTGCACGAACCCAGTAATGCAATTTACAGTTTATTAGCGGCTGGTTTTTTATTCAAATTTGATGATTCAATACCCTTTGTAACTTTGGATGGAAGTACAAATAAAAACTCTGAAAGTGTTTGTGTGAATTCAATAGATTGCTTGGCATCATCGACAGTTGGTAATATCGCTTCCTCATCTGAATGCCTTTGGTCATTTGCATCTAATCTTACTTGGTGGGCCCAAGTAGCCATACCTTCAGTCATTAATCCTGCTTCGACAGCTTTGTTAATTCTGGTAAATAAGCTACCATCTTTAAATCCTTTTTCCTTTAACATTGCATCTACAGCACTTGCACATAACATAACAGAACCAGCTGGTGCAAAAACACTATCAATAGCCTGTTGCAGATATGCCTTAACTTTTAAAGGTAAGATGTCATTAACTGTTTCAGTTCTTGGATAGATGTCAATAACTTGTCGACTTAGCTGTGAGCAATTTGCAATAACAACACCACCACACCGAACACATTTATAAACCATCCATCTTCGATGATTAGTCCCATTGTCAGCTGTTGTATTAAACTCTTGAAATACCACCGTTAGATTTGGATTGTCTACAGAACAATGCGGACACCTTTTTAATTTTAGTGTATTTTCTAGACTTAACATACGTTTATTTTAGTTTTCTTGAAATATCCTGTAATAATGAATGAGATTCTCTTTGTCTTGAAATTAGTTCACTCATGCCGTTATTAGCAATTTCTGTAAGAGTAGAAACATATAATGTTTGAATGTAGGTAAGATAAAGTTGAGGATTTTCATTCCAGTCAATCCCAAACTTTTGTTTGAAAGTACTTTTGTTACTCTCGAAGTTTTTGTCAAAATTTGAATCCATATTAAATTAATTTTAGGTTTATGTTTTTTATTTAAACTTGCCGCTAACGATGGCGGTATGAAATCGCTGGGGATTGCGGGCTACTCCCTGTCCAGTTACATCGAACTTGATGCGTGGTAGAAAGTTTGAACAACCATCTAAACCCCAATGTTTTATGCAGCGTGTTTGGTGTACTTATTTCATATTGTCAGCTTCTCTTAAATACAATTTTTTTCCTGAAAGATAAATTGGGTCCGGGGCATTTAATGCATTATTAGCCTGCAATCTTTTATCAAATTCTACAAAGCAAAAACCTCTTGATTGGCCAGTATTTTTCCATCTTGGTATAATGACGTCAACTACTTCACCAAATTTGCTCAATGCATCGTTGATTTCTTGGTCTGTAATTTCATATGGTATATTACCTACATATATTCTTGCGTACTCAGAACGGTCTTCGTCAGAGTCATCTTTTGAACTCACTTTTTCTTTTGGAAGAGTTATCGTGTAACGAGGGACAGCTTTTCTTGAACCTCCGTATTTTCTCTTTTGATTTGTAACTTCATTTGCATTTAAAGTTGTTTCAATTATCCCAAATTCTCTTAGAGATTCAACTAATTCTCTATATGCTTTTTCGTCAACAATACCGACATTATCAAAAATTTCTTTCGCTGAAACTAGTCTACCATTTACCCCCAATCTAACAACTGTTTTTTGTTCTCTTGATAGGTTTAAATGACTAAATTCATCAAGCCATAATTGTTCTTCCTTGGAATATACATATTTATAATACAGGGTGATAGAAAATGATTTATTTTTTGAAATAATTTTAGGAGCAACCATGTCATTACTTTTCATTAAATCATAAATCCTACGTATTCCTTCTCCTAATTCTCTAATATACCCTGTCTCACGTAATACTCTCGCTACATACGTATTTCTTGATTGGTGGGCTCCTGATAATGATTCTAAATCTTTAACTGAAATTGAAGATAAAAGCTCACCTGGATTTTCAATTAATAATCTATCATCAAAAATCTTTACTTCAATTCCACGTCCCTCACTGCTATAGTCTCTGTGTGTTATAGAATTAATCAATGCTTCTCTACAAGCCAATTCTGGATATAAAATTTGAGTTTTAAAAAAAGCATCTTCTGAAAATCTTGTATCAGATAAATGAGGTCTTAATAAATCCCAACTACTTTCAATTAACTGAAATATATTTCCATTTGATTCTCCTACCTCGGTAACATTAAATTCTTTTCCAGTTTTTTCCTCTGTTCCTCTAACACGAAATATTCTAACTTGAGACCTAGGATGCCACTTACTTGACTTTTTTGAAAACAATAACAAAGCAGCTTTTCTAAGTTTAAGTGCATCCCCGTCAAACTCAGCTAAATCAAGATATTGTAGTAATTTTTCCGCAGATATTAATTTTGAAATTCGTTGAGCTACATTTTCTAATAATTCTTGGTCTAAGTCAGTAATTTTTGCAAGGTCAACAAAGCTTCTATCATATTCTCTAGAAACTTTTTCTTCTCGTTGAAAAATTATTGTCTCAGATGGTGTAGGAACAGATTCTCTGTCCTTTCTTTGAAAGCATTCCCCTTTTGATGTCAAGTGAACAAAATCAGTCCCCTTGTTGACCGAAAAATAAATTACTTTGACATTATTGTATTCTATAATTGTTGATTGTTTTAACGGCACTGGTGTTTCTTTCATAATGCAATCTTTTGGTGCATTTAAAATGTTTTTTACAACTTCTTCTTTATGAGGCACACCAGTTACATTGTTATCATCTTCTATGCCAACAAAAAGTTCTCCGCCATCTGCATTTGCAAATGCAACCAAAGTTTTTGCTATGTCATATTTAATTTCATTTATATCTCTTGGAACTTTATTATTTGGTGGACCCTCAAATCCGCTTTTAAATTCTCGATAATAACTCTCACCAATTTCGGTTGCGATATCTATTCGTTCCTTAAGTCTTAAAATATTTTCCATATTGTTGATTTATGCGGTTTCACAATTACACCCAATTGTTTATATGTGTAATACACAATATTTGTAATTAATATTTATTTTCGATTTAACATTTTGGTATTGTGTATTTTATTCGTTTGTAAACGTTTACAAACACTTGCAAACGTTTATTATGTTACTAAGATACAAAGATTTTAAACATGTGTGAAAACCGAACAAAAAAAAGGGCCGAAGCCCTATGCGTAACAATTTTTGAAAGACTCATACTCGAAAGCGATTGTTTTTGTATCGAGTAATTCACTGGCGCCGGGGAAGTAAGTGTTTTCAAGGTATTCAACGAAAGGATCCCAAAGGTTGTTTTTTTCTTCACTGCTGTTTTTGTAAGATTTTGATTTCATAATGTTTAATTTTTAAAATGATGTGCACCGGCCACACAGCAGAAAGTCAGAACAGGCAAGGAGGAACTGGAATACCGTGTCCCGGGAATCGGGGAAGGATATGCCGGGAAAATCCTTGAATGGCAGGGCGAATTATGAATTGAAGCTGTTTCTTTGCACCTTCATTTGAAAATAAACACAAGTGAAATCGTTGGGAAAACGGCAGGAAAAACAGACAATGGGTTGTGAGCGACCAAAAAAAC
>DPRR01000003.1 GCA_003538625.1 Ignavibacteriales bacterium | reverse complement strand
GCTTTGGTTATTGCCGCGGAGAAGAGGCTACAAATTTTGTAAGGAATGTAATCAACAACTACAAGCAGTATAAAAATGTTATTAATTATTAGTGGGCAGCTTATTTTATGATATCGTAAAACTCAGTTAAAATCACAGCGGTGCACTGTCTTGCTGAGCTCATCTTTGATCGGTGACCTAGACAGCAAACAGGTAAATGCTCTTCAAATATATAATTGCAGATTGAAATCCGTAACATGGAGAAAGGAATTATATTCTATATGATGGCTATTTATATTGTGTGAGGAAATTTATTTTTTCAATTGCCTTTTCTAGTACGACATCTCTGCCATGTAAGTAATCGTCTATAGTTTGTGTTATTATTATATCTGGTTTAACACCACTCTTCACAAATCTTTTTCCACTAATTGGGTAACAAATTCGTCTTGTACATATCCTTGCATATCCTTCTCCTGGTAATCCTCTAATTACTAATGGGGAACCCGTTGAACCACCTGTTTCTTCTCCAATTAATAATGGCCTATTTGGTACTTCGTAAATATTAACTAAGAAATCTTCAGCCGCTGAAAAAGTAAACCGACCAATTAAAATTACAACTGGACATTTTATCTTTTCTATTGTATCAGAAAAAGAAATAACTTCTGGTTTCTCAAATTTTAAAGCTCTATTTAAATAGAAATCCTTGTATTCATCAATCCAGTTTCCGTTTGCTTTTCCGACACCATCATTTATTCTAGTTTCCCAAGCGTAATTTAAAAAGCTATTACCTTTTGTAATGTATTTTTGTAAATGCCAGGCAACTTCCGTTGAACCTCCACCATTATTACGAAGGTCTATTATAACTCCATTCGCTTTATTTATTTTATTTGCAATTTCTTCAAACTCCTTAATTGCCTTATCTTCAGGAGAAAAACTATTAAAACTAACCATGGCAATATTGTTTTCTTTCCAGTCCAAATCAACAATATTTTTTGAATATTTTCTACCTACGCCCCAATATTCGTCATTAGGTGTTCGAGTTTCTTCTCCATTTCGTTTTACTTCAATTGTTTCTATTGTTCCATCAATTTTCTTAATTTTTGCTTTAAATAACTGGTCTTTAAATCCGTTTTGAATTTTAAAAACTGCTTGCATCCATAAATGCTGTTCAGTTGATGCTGATATATATGGAAATATTTTCTCTTTTAAATAATTAATTGTTGGTGTTCCATCTATCTCAATTAAATCAGCGCCGACCCATGTTGAATCGAGATCAGAATTTTTTCGAACTTGTGTGATATATATATTCTTATTAAAATCTAATAATGATATTGGAATATAATCTGAGAATGAATAAAATTGTCCTCTATCAAATACCTGAGTATGCCCATCTTTTAATGTAGCAGTAAATTTGCTTAATACTTGGTAATATTCATAATCGTTTTTAGAAGCCAAAACCTCAGGGATTAGTGCTTTATAAAGGCTGTCCAAATCAATCGTCAATTGGTCAATATTCACAAAATTGTATTTCGTTTCTGACCAAATCTGACTTAGCCAATATAGTTTTTCTATATCAGTAATTTTATCAGGTAAATTCTTTATTCCAATTATTTCTGTAAAAGCAGTGTCTTTTATGTTAAGAATTATTTTGAATTTAATTGTATCGTTATCTCTTATCGTAAACAAAAAAGTATCAAGGTCTGTCTGAAAAACAACTATATTTTTCTCGTTTGAACAATAGACTTCTAAACGGTCAGGTTTGGTTTCTGGTGATACTATCCAATCTGTCTGATTTCCATTAATCGAAACTGTGACATTTCTATTATTAGTATGGATAATATTTTGATGGTTTTGATTACACCCTAAGAAGCCAATTATAACAGGGAAAAAAATAAAATATTTCATTATGATACCTTGTTTTTAAATTGTAACTCACAACTATGGTTTGCTAAGGAAATAATGTGATATGTTTCACTACAGCAACTTCAATTTATAGCTCTTTTATTTCCTGTTTTGCTTTTTCTATTTTCTTTAGTTCGACAAGTAAATTTAAAAGACAAAACATTTTCTCACTACTAATTTTCTTAAAGAGTTTAACAACTAATTTTTTTATTATATTAAAAAAACAAATATATATTAAGAACTTATCTATAATCTAGCAGGTAAGCTAAAGTTTTGTCTGATTTCTCAAACTCGGTCATGATGTAATCTAAAATTTGTTCAATACCTAAAACATAGCAATATTTCTCGAAATCGTTTGGATCTTTAACATTGCTAATTTTTTGACTGCATGGTCCAGAGCATACAGGTAAGTATTTGCAATCTAGACATTTGCGATTTTCAAATGTAGCATTGGAAGTTTTCATTGCAAGCGAATTTGTCCAAATAATATTGCCTTCATTTGTTAGTATTCCATCCTCCTTTTCTTTTTCAAAATTCCTTGCAGTGCACTTAAATACTCTTCCATCATAATTTATAACTGCTTGATAGTACAAGTCTGCATAGCAAGTATAACCTTTTAGATTTAAAATAGTATTTCTATCAATATTAAAACCTGCATTTTCAAACTTAAGTCTTGCTTCATCAATCTCTTTAACTGAGAACATTTTATTGTTTTTATCTTGCCAAACTTGTTGAAGCATTATCGTTATATTTGACCTTATATTCCATGGGAAAGATTCAATTATCTTATCTATTCCATCAAATGATTCTTGCGTAAAATTAATTCTTAATGCCAAATTTTTAGGTCTAAGTTCAGTAGCTAATAAACATATATTCTTAACTATTTTGTCATACGAAAAATCCTTATTTCTATGGATTCGAATTTTATTATGTATGTCCTTTTCTCCGTCCAATGTAATTTGAAAGCTTTGCATATTTATTTCCTTAAAAAAGGGAATCATGTCAGGTTTTATTAAATACCCATTGGTAGTAATGTCTGATTGAAAAGAAACGCCATTCTGGTCGCAAATGTTTTTTGCCGCTACTGCCAACTCTTTCATTACCGTTTTATAACTCAATAAGGGTTCCCCGCCAAACCAGCCCAAATCCAGATGATGAATATGTAAGTTCTTAACAAGGTGTTCAATATATTTTATAATTGCAGAAACTCTTTCTTTACTCATATTTTTTTGTGTATGAGTTTCATAGCAGTACCAACAAGAGAAATTACAGTTTAACGTTGGATTAATTGTTAAACGAAAAGTTTTTTCGCTGAATACAATTAAGCGATTTTTCAATAAGATTTGTTTTTGTTGATTATTGTCAATTTGTTTATCTACAATAATACCCAACTTAAACATTGTTGAAAAAAGTATTGGATATTTATCATTAAGCTTATTTAAACGATGTTCATATGTTTTTAGTATATTGTATTGTTCAACATCTAAAGCAAACAATGCTTTATTTATTAAATTAAGCCCAACGACCGTATCTTTTATTGTCTTAAAAATATTATACTTGCTAAATACATAGTTATTCATTGGATTAGGTTTGATATTTAATAAAAATAAATGAGAGAGATGACATTGTGTATCTCTCTCATTTATAAGAACCTATGGATGTATAGTATCACGCATTTCTGGTATTCTGTCAGCTGAGAATTTGCAAAACACCTGCACAATATTAAAGTCCATAATTAAATACATGTACAACTACATCCCCCAACTTCATTTTTGTTAGTAAGGGAAACAGTTGTGTCCTTATAAGTGCAATTGCAATCAGGAGTGTCATTGACGTTACGAACCATGGTACCGCCTTTTAAAAGTTTTAATTCTTCCGAAGTAAGCCAACCTTCGGTTAGTTGCTGTTTTTTTGTTTTTTTCATAATACTTTTTCTTAATGTTTAATAATTATAATTATGTACAAGCGCATTCACACCCTGAAAAATAATTCACATTATATGTAATACTGGGTGTGTTGTCATATGTGCATCCACAATGTTGTGCTGTATTTTTATTTGTAGCATCTTTTGTGCCTCCTTTTAGGAGTCTTAATTCATCCGAAGTCAATACATCTTCTGATAGTTCTAGCTTTTTAGTTTTTTTCATAATTCATTTTTTAAAAATTAATAATTTTAAACAATAGTTAATATTTTCCCATTATGGTTTAATGTCTCCCGATAAGGGTAATATCTATTAAGTTAAACGGGCAGAATAAGTTGATGGATTTAGTTTGAAAAGATATCATGAGTTTGATTTTTGATTTTGCTTACACAAATTTAAAACAAAAAATATTAAAAAACTATATGAATTTTAAAGGTAAATCGTTTTTTTTTTTTTTTTTGTATCTGTCAATGTGTTGAAATACAATGAATTGAATGATTAACAAAAAATATGCTATTAAACATATATTTAATACGCCCAGTTGTTTTTCCAAGAGAAAATACCTCAAAATCACAGCTATATTTAGCTGTGCAAGCCCAGAATATCATAAAATTCAGATAAAATCATGGCGGTTGCGCCCCAGATAATTTCGCCGTCAAACTTAAAACAGGGCACGTTTAATGTTCCGGTAATGGTTTTTAGTTCAGCTTCTTCCAGGGCATTTTTCATGTGTTTCAGCGGGAACGAAATTGTTTTTTCCACCTCGTTTTCGCAAATGTTAAACTCCGGTTTTTTGCTGAGCCAGCCCACAAACGGGTGAATCTGGAAACGGCTCACCTGTACATAAAGTTCAGAGAGTGTACCGAGTATTTCAATTTGTTCAGGTGCAATCCCGATTTCTTCCCATGTTTCGCGCAGGGCGGTTTCAAGGGCAGTTTCGCCTTTTTCAATCCGTCCGCCCGGCAGGGCAATTTGTCCGGCGTGGTGTTTCATGTGCGCGGGGCGTTTTATTAAACACACATGCAATTCGTTGTTTTCGGGATAAAGTAAAAGCAAAACGCTGCTGTGTTTCATGCGTGACTGGTCGTCAATTCCGGCAACAAGTTCCCGGTTCACGGG
>DPRR01000019.1 GCA_003538625.1 Ignavibacteriales bacterium | reverse complement strand
CAATATTTATAGCAAAAATTTTTAACACTTGTTAACTATTTATATTTACATATTAAAAAATAGCTCAAATTCGGCATTTAAGTTCAAATTAGTTGCATTTCTTAAGTCAATAGTCTCATTTCATTAAAATATAGTTGTATTTCACGCAATTACAGTTGCATTAGACACAACTACAGTTGTATTTCACACAATTATAGTTGCATTACATACAATTATAGTTATATTTCACGCAATTATAGTTGCATTGTACAAAATTATAGTTGCATTGTACGCAATTACAGTTGTATTGTACAAAATTACAGTCTCATCTTTTGCAACTTACCTTCTATTGTTTTAATTTAACCCTAAATAATAATTATTGGAATACCCTTAATGCTAAAGTACAATCTCAAACGCCTCATTAACAATCGTGCAGTTCTGCAGCCGGTTGGCTATCTCCAAAAATTCGGATTCACCAAATATACCGCTTCAAGAATATACGGTGGTCATTTCTCATCGCTTAAACTATCACAAATTGAAAAACTTTGCATCGCTTTCAATTGCACCCCCAACGATTTAATCGAATACATCCCCGATGACAAAATCAAAACATCAAACCACCCCTTAACAACACTCATCCGCAATCAGGAAGCAAAAAAAGTAAATGACATACTAAAAGACATACCTGTAGATATGCTCTCAGACTTTACAAATAGAATTGATGAATTAAAAAAAGAAATGCTTAAAAAATAAATAGGTCTATGTAGGTCATTCCCGCTTAATCAGCTGTCACGGTCGGTCCGTAACAGCTGATTACACAATTAAATAAGATTACTCGGCGTCCGGTTTCCCTCTTAAAGAATCCCAGATCATATAAAGACAGATAACTGCAAACATTACAATACCAAGAATTTCTGCTGAGTGTGATTCTGCCCATTCAGGATTAACCCAGTTAAATCCCTGCCATCTTAAGATCGCACTTATAACTCCCATTAACGCTCCACCGGCAATAAATCCAGAAGCAATCAGTGTTCCGCGTTCTCTTCTTGCAGTATTTACTTTTTCATCTTTGCTGCGTGTAGATACATAATGTGCTATCAATCCACCAACCAAAAGCGGAGTGTTAAGTTCAAGAGGTATATACATTCCAAGTGCAAATGCTAATGCAGGAACTTTTATCATTGTTAACACTAGAGCTAAGATTGCTCCAACGATGTAAAGAATCCACGGTGCCGGCTGCTGATCCATTAACGGCTGAATAACTGCAGCCATTGCATTTGCCTGCGGCGCAACAAGTGAACCTTCACCGACAAATCCGTAAGTCTCATTTAATATCATTATAACAAAACCAACTGTTAATGCAGAAACAAGCACACCTAAAAATTTCCACTGTTCCTGTTTGCGTGGTGTGGACCCGAGCCAGTAGCCAATTTTAAGATCAGTAATAAACCCGCCAGCCATAGAAAGAGCTGTACAAACAACACCTCCAATAATCAGAGCGGCAATCATTCCGGATTCTCCCTTCAATCCAACAGAGGTAAGAACAATAGAGGATAAAATTAATGTCATTAAAGTCATTCCGCTTACGGGGTTTGTTCCAACAATTGCAATTGCGTTGGCAGCAACAGTTGTAAACAAAAAGGAAATAATAAGTACAATTAATAATCCTGCTAAAGCCCAGCCAAGGTTATGAACAACTCCCATCTGGAAGAAAATAAAAAGAAGTATTGAAGTAATAATTAATCCACCAACAATAATTTTCATCGAAAGATCTAATTGAGTTCTTTTAGCAGTGTTACTTTCAGTCTTCTTTTCAAAGATTTCTTTTACTGCAAGTACAAGAGCATCTCTGATTATTTTAGATGAACGAATAATTCCGATAATACCAGCCATTGCAATTCCGCCGATACCTACATGGCGAACGTATTGTCTGAAAATTTCTTCAGCACTCATTGCAGAAATTAATTTTGTTGCACCGGTACCAAATGTTTCTGTTAAGCCGCCGCCAATGTAAGAGATAACAGGTACTAAAAGATACCAGGAAACAAAAGATCCTGCAGCAATAATAGCAGCATATTTTAATCCGACAATATAGCCCAAACCCATAACTGCGGCACCCACGTTTAACCGAAATACAAGTTTAAACTTATCTGCAAGCATTTCGCCAACGCCAACGACTCTTGTTGTAAAAGTTTCACTCCACCATCCAAAAGTTGCGATAATGAAATCATAAAAGCCGCCAATTAAACCGCTTACAACAAGAACCAAAGCCTGCTTGCCGCCCTTTTCACCGGCAACTAAAATTTCTGTGGTTGCGGTTGCTTCGGGAAAAGGAAACTTGCCATGCATTTCTGCAACAAAATATTTTCTAAAAGGAATGAGAAATAACATTCCCAATACACCGCCAAAAGCAGATGCTAAAAATATCTGATAAAATTCTGCATGAAGGTTTAGGATATACAATGCAGGAATAGTAAAAATGGCACCGGCAACTATCAAACCCGAGTTTTGTCCGATTGATTGAATAATCACATTCTGTCCAAGGGATCCTTTTATCTTAAGCAAAGTTGAAACACCAACTGCAATAATTGCAATCGGAATGGCTGCTTCAAAAACCTGCCCGATTTTTAAACCGAGATAAGCTGCAGCAGCAGAAAATAAAACTGCCATCAGCAAACCCATTGTTACAGAGTAAACAGTAATTTCCTGCGGATTGGAATCTGCAGGCATCAGTGGTTTGTATTCTTCACCGGGCTTAAGTTCAGTGTAAGCATTCTCGGGAAGTCCTTTAACCTGTCCTTCGTGTTGTTCGCTCATATTACTTTCCTTTTTTAGAATTTAAAGTTAATTGGAAGTTCATATTCAGTTTTATCTGTTGAAGGTGATTTGAAATAAATCTTTCCGTAACCAGATGCATCTGCAGGCATAGTTTGCTCAGGTTTAGAAAAATTAAAATCAACGTTCTTAATATTGTTGGGGTATAATGTTAATGAAGTTCTGCCGTTATTCTTTGCATCTACAGAAACGGGAGTTGGAAAATATGTTAATTCCTTAACATTTAAATTTGCCATCAACTCTTTACTTGCAAAAGCGGGAATAAGTTCTAGAATATAATTTACACTGTCTTTATCAGCAGGCATATCTACACTTAAACTGCCGGTTCGATAGGACAAGCCGCCTTTACTTATTGCTTTACCGTCATTATCAATAATCTGATATGCAAAGTCCGTAACTTTATTGTAATCTTCCTTACTCAAAGTAAAGAAAAATTCTTTTGAACCTTCCGCTTTAACGAGCGTAAACGGCATTCTGTACGTACTTGCCCCGGTAACAGTTAAGTCATAATCTCTTTGATATCCAAGCATTTTTGCATTAAGATTATAACTTGTAGTTTCATTAAAATAGTTAATAAATCCAATTTGTTTATGATCTGATGAAATGATTTTTGGATCAACTCTCTGCATCGATAAAAACTGAATACCGAGATTGTAAGTTGAAGAATCGTTTGCCAGGAAAAATCCGTCGATATCTACTTCATAAATTCCGGGTTCAAGATCGTAATAATAATTTTCAACTTTTTCATCTTTTGTAACAGAATAAAGTACCCTGGAAATATCAATCTGAACACCATTATTATCATATAAAAAATATCTGCATCGGGAATATTTGTTTGAAGATGCATCTCTGCTTAATGTAACTTTCATGCTGTTTTGCCCGGCAGGAATTTTTATAAAATAACGTTTAATCATCCCTTGCTTTACATTTTGATCTTTCCAATTCATACTGTAATTGTTCGATGAATTAAATTCATACGGAATTAAAACTGTTGCCAGCATGTCAAACTCAGGAGTTTTACTTGCATCATCACGGTAAGCTGATATTTTTGCAGTATAAAGTCCCGGTTCTTTTAAAATTGATTTATTCACTTTAACATTAACCGCAGTAACCTGATCATTTCTGATATAATTTTTTTTCTGAATAAGAGTTAACCAGTCAGCATCGCATTTTAAATTATATACCCGGTAAAACTTATCTGATTTAATTGAATTATCTCTCTTAATATTAAAAGAAAAAACCTCATCACCCGTTATAAAAGATCCATCGCGTATATAAAGATTTCTTGCTCTGTTATCCGGCTGATTAGGTGCAAAAGAAGAAACGGTGTACGTTTCAAATTTATTCTGCTCTCCGCTTTTCAAATATTTTTTTAGAAGTTCATATGCATTTAATACATTAATAAATCCCGCACCTTCATCAAGCACGGTATATTGGTTCCAGTAAGTTGCTGATTCGCGGAGTACTTTAAATAAAAATTGTGAAGGGATTTTTACATCAGGAAATTCTTTTTGTGCTGCGCTAAGTAATAGTGCCATAACGCCGGAAGAATAAGGACACGACATACTTGTTCCCCATTTTCTATCGCCATTGTCAAAATTCGGGACAGTTGATGTTGCAGCACCAGGAGAGACAACATCTGGTTTGCTAACTTCACCTCCGCGGGAACTAAAATGAAGTATTATATCATAAGGTAAATCCGATCCGTAATCATCACGCCCAACTTCTTTTGTTAATACTGCACCGGAAGAAAAAACATAATTGCTTGAAGATGGCAATCCTGCACTTGATAATCCCGGACCTTCATTTCCGTTGCTTGTGCTTACATATAAATAAGGATTGTTCTTCAAAAGATCAGCAAGAAACTTTTCGATTTCTGATTTTCCTTCAATCTCCGAACCAATTCCAAAACTCATACTTACGATGCAGGGTTCTTTTCTTTCCTTTGAAATTTTATCAGCATACAAATATGCTTTTTTCATGCTTTCAGTTACTGTTGCCCCTCCGGGATAATTATTATTACCGAGTTTTAATCCAATAATTTTAGTTCCCGGCGCAACACCGTTAATTCCAACATCACCAATATTAAAACCGCCGGCTATTCCGGCACAATGAGTTCCGTGTCCACCATCATCAAAGTAAAGAGATATAAGTTTTTCCTCCGGAAAAATATTTAATGCAAAAGTGAGCGGAGTTAAACCTTTTTTATTTTGAATTGTAAATGAATCAAAATTTTCTTTATAGTTTCGTAAAGGTTTTTCATCAGAAAGATCGCCATTTCCATTTGTATCAAAGTAAACAACCCAGTAACCTTCGGCAGTTTTATAGGTAACCATAAAATATTTATCATCTTTTACACCATTACCATTTAAATCCTGTGCACCTGAACCGGAATTAATAAGATGGGTTTCAGTCAATACACTCATCCAGTAATTATCATCAGCACTTTTTAACATTTTATTTTTATCAGCAAAAACCGAATAACCTTTTTCATCATTTTCAAAAATATCTTTACCATCTTTGCTTGATAGATCAGCTTCAACAATCGGCATATCACCTTCGCCGGTAAAATCCTGAGCATCTATAACTTTAACTTCTCCGGTACTCGTTTTTGTAAGTCCATCAATTCCCATATCAACACCCGTATCCAGCACTAAAATAATAGTTCCTCTTCCGTCATACTCCGGATGCTGCCTGATAAATTCTTCAACTCCGGTATCCTTTAAAGAAAGAAAAGTCTGCTCATTAACCTGCGCAACAATTGAAGTTGTGATAAAAAATAAGATGAGTAATAATAATCTGATCTTCATATATAACCTGTTTAGTTTTGTTTTGGATAAATTAATTTTTTTCTGGTGAGAAAATTTGAAATGAAGTAATATATAAGTCGCTTCATAAGCCTGAATTTAATTATAAAATTTATGCTTAAATTTAAGCACAAATAACTTGAGTTTTCAAATAAATTATTAAGTGTTTTTGTTTGAGTGTCATTTCGACCGAAGGGAGAAATCTGATTTTTATTAAACATAAGATTTCTCAGTTTATGACTCCTTCGAAATGACGATAACTTTATCTGTCACCCTGAGTCTCGATATAAATCGGGATAAACTCCGTCGAAGAGTTACTTTAACAATTAGATTATGAAACCAAAACTATACATTGTATCAACTCCAATTGGTAATTATGAAGACATAACTCTGCGTGCCTTACGCATTTTAAAAGAATGTGATTTTATAATCTGTGAAGAATTAAAAGAAGCGCGCAGATTATTATCTCACTATAAAATAGAGAAAGAACTTTTTACACTTAACGAGCACAACGAAAACGAAAGTGCAAACGAGTTAATCCTAAAATTGCTTGAGGGAAAAACAGTTGCGCTTATTTCGGATTGCGGTACACCGCTTTTTTCTGATCCCGGACATTTACTTGTTGATCTTGCGCTGCAAAATAGAATTGATGTTATTCCTGTTCCCGGTGCAAGTTCTTTGCTTGCAGCATTAGTGGGCAGCGGACTGGATTTTGAGAAGCTCTATTACTACGGCTGGCTTTCACCAAAGAAAGATATTAGAAGAAAACAATTACTGGATTTAAGAAAGCGAAAGGAAACAATTGTTTTGATGGATACTCCATATAGATTAAAAACTTTATTGGAAGATATCGTAAAACTATTGGGTCCAAACATTCCTTGTGTTCTTGCATTTGAGTTGACAAAAGAAAAAGAAAAATTTTATCGCGGTAATGCACAAAATATCCTGAGTGCTGTTGAAAGAGAAAACCTTAAGGGTGAGTTTGTGCTTATAATTAGTAACATGAAATGACGTGAATTATGATTTAATTTTATTTATTTTGAGACATAAAGGAATACTTATTATGAATGAAAGCTATATAATTTCTAATCCAGAAATAATGATGGGTAAACCAGTAATAGCTGGTACACGAATTACGGTCGAGCTTATATTGGAAAAACTTTCTGCCGGCGAAAGTGTTGAACAGATTATTCAAGAGCACCCACATCTAAATGCAGATTCAATTAAAGCTGCGTTAGCATTTGCTGCACAAGCATTAAAGGCTGATGTAGTGTATCCTTCTGAAAAACGAATTTGATGCAATTTATAGCAGATGAAAACATAGCTGAACCGATGATAACAGCTTTAAGAGAACTTCAAATTGATGTTTTATCGATTAGTGAATTAATGCCCGGATGCTCTGATTCAGAAGTTTTGTCCATTGCTAACAAAAACAACTCTATTATAATAACGTCCGACAAAGATTTTGGCGAAATCATTTTTAGACAACAAAAAATTGTTAAGGGGGTTATACTTTTCAGATTACACGGTCTCTCTATTCAGGAAAAAATTAAAATAGTTAAAAATTTCTTTGTGAATCATTTAAACTCCCTTACAGAAACAAACATCTTTGTTGTAATTACAGAAAATAATATTAGAATTCGCAAGAGCATTGGATTAATTTAAAATTAATCTCAAACCTTTTTGAAGCAATAATATTATCATTCGTGTTGTCTAAAGAAAAAGAAAAGCTTTATCGTGGCAATGCAGGAAATATTTTGGGTGCTGTAAAAAGAGAAAACTTGAAGAGTGAGTTTGTCTTAATTTTTAAAAATAAAATTAGTAGTAATTGACAAGACATTAATTATTTTCCTGATTACTTAAGTAAAATCATTTTTTTTGTGTCTATAAAATTGCCCGCCTTTAGCTGATAAAAATATACTCCACTTGCCAAAGTCGTAGGATTCCAAGGGATCTCATATACACCTTCTTGTCTATTTTCATTTAATAAGAAGGCTACTTCCACTCCTAAGATGTTAAAAACTTTAAGTGTAACTAATTCTTCCTTGGGAATTAGAAATCTTATAATTGTCCAATTGTTAAATGGATTAGGATAGTTATTGGCCAGCCAATAATTTTTTAGATTTCCATCTGTACCATTTTCTGGAATGTTTATGTAAATAATCTTTGTATCGTTGACCCAATTTGTGTTATTCCATTTGTGCCAAGAGCGAAACGATGTAATGTTATTATAAATATCGTATGTATTCTCCCATCTCAAAAAATCTATCCATAATGAATCGTACAAATAAGGTCTGCCTTGATCAAGAACCCTTATATTATTACCTCTATTATCATACTCATAACTTCTTCTATTCGTACTTACCCAAACCGAATCCCCAACCCAATTCTGGTAAGTGTCTGTACTTTTATAATTGTCTTGATTAAAAGTATAGATGTTTTTTGCAATATTGACCCAACTCGAATCTTTCCAATTCTGATATATTTTTTCAATATTGTTATTGCGTTCATTATAATTGTACAACTCTCTGTCATAGTTTGTCCAAATTAAACTATTCCAATCCTGATTAAGATGCTCAACAACGTTATTGCGAACATCATATTTATAAATTTCCTTCCATTGATTTATTAAATTTATACTGTCACGCACTTGCCAGAGGATTTCTATTAAATTTTTGTTTATGTCGTAACCATAAGAAAAAACCTGATTGCTGATCCAGTTTGTTCCATCCCAAGATTGGCGAAACTCTTTCGTCCGATTATTATTCTCATCATATTCAGAAACAATTCTAATATAAGAAACCCAATTTGTACTGTCCCATACTTGAATAAGATATTCAGTCAAATAATTAATATCCTTGTAATTATAGAAATTCTTGTATTGATTTACCCATTTTGATCCATCCCATTTTTGATCAATACTCTCAATAACGTTTTGGTGATCATCTAGGGTGAATGAATTCTTATATTGGTTTTCCAAGCCAATATCGTAACTTTCAGATTGTCTGATTATTTCAATACAATAACCATTATTATCGTATTTATATATTTGTTTGCTAGTGGTCTCCCATTTAATGTCACGCCAACGTTGATCTGAATATTCAGCTAGAAGTAAACTGCCGTTCAACTTAGTTCCATTTAATAATGGGATATATGGGTTGGATTCTTTTTTATATAATGCATCATTTGAAAGTAAAGGCTTTAAAATTTCAATTTGAGGATAGTTAAAATTTAGCTTTGAATTTTTAAACAAAGTGATATTATCATAAATATGTTTTCTAAAACCGTCACTTAAATATCTATTTTGAGGAAATTGCTGAATAGAAAAGATAAACAGTGTAACCAATAGAGATTTATAAAAAGACAATCGATCCAAAACCTACACCTAGTTTTAATTACTGTTTTAAAACTAAATAAAATCAGTAAGCAATTCTATATATTTAAATAAATAATAAATTTTTTAGATAATCCAGAAGAGGGAATATTAGAATAATTATGCAATAAACGTTTCATTTAAAAAATATTCTAGCATTCAAAAGCTAAGTTTTTTTGCAGTATACTCACATTCTCGATGTGAAAGGTATGAGGAAACATATCCACAGGTCTAATCTTAATTAATTTATAACCGGCTTCAACCATCAATTTAATATCCCGTACTTGCGTTGCAGGATTACAGCTTACATAAACAATTTTATTTGGAGAAAGTTTTATCACATCATCAACTGTGGTTGGGTGCATTCCACTTCTAGGGGGATCGATTATCATTACATCAGGTTTTGGAATATTGTATTTATCAACAATTGGAAGGAAAGTTTTGTAGAGATCGGTAGCAAAAAATTTAACGTTTAGAATATTGTTCAACTCAGCATTTACTTTTGCATCTGCAATTGCTGATTCCACAGCCTCAAAAGCATAAACTTTTTTTGCTTTATCTGAAATAAAGATTGCAATTGTTCCCGCACCGGAATATAGATCATAAACAATTTCATTCCCTTTTAACTCCGCAAAATCAAGCGCAGTTTGATAAAGCTTTTCTGCCTGCAAAGTATTTGTCTGAAAAAACGAGTTAGCACTTATACGAAATTTATATTTTCCAATTTCATCATAAATAAAACCAGAACCGTAAATAACTTTTTCATAATCACCAACGGCTACTGCCGCAAATTTTTTATTGATGTTATTTATAACGGTTGTTACTTGTGGAATTTCTTTTCTTAATTCATCACAATATTCATTAACCAATTCATCATTCTCTTCAGAAGTAACAAGATTAACCATTAAATCGTTTGTTAATGAAGCTTGTTTAATTACAAGATTGCGTAAAAATCCTGTGTGGGTTTTTGTTGAATAAATTGAAGTGTTTCTGTTCTTAAAAAAATCACGAGTAAAATTCAAAATCTTATTGCTTACTTCTGATTGCAGAAAACATTCATCAACATCAAGAACCTTATCGTAAATTTTGGGAATGTGAAGTCCGAGTGAAAAATCTTTATCAAGTATTCCTTCTTTGGAAATTTCATCTTTAGTTAGCCATCTTTTTTCACTAAAAGAAAACTCCATTTTGTTTCTATAGTAAAAAACATTTTGCGATGGAATAATTGGTTCAATTTCAAAACCAGAAAGTCCACCGAGCTTATGAAAAATTTCTTCAACCTGTTGTTGCTTGTATTTAACCTGAGCATCATAATCTAAATCCTGTTGCTTACATCCGCCGCAGGTGCCAAAGAATTTACACTTTGCATTTACTCTTTCACTTGAAGGAGTGAGTATTTCCATAACCAAAGCTTCAGCATAAGAGTTTTTAATTTTTAGCAATCGAGCGTTGACTGTGTCGCCAGGATAAGAGCCAATAACAAACACAACATAATTTTTATCACTGCCGTTTTCTTCGCTTAAACCAAGCAGTTCATTCTTAGAAACTTTTGCAATTCCTTTTCCTTCAAATGCATACTTCTCGATTTGAAATTCTACTATGTCGCCTTTTTTAATATTCATTTTTCTTGATTTCCAGTTGTCATTCCCGCGAAGGCGGGAATCTAAATGTTAGTTTTCAATGGATTCTCACTTCCGTGGTTGTGTGAAAATCCGATTTGTTCTGGTAGTCGCAACCTTCAGGTTGCGGTTACAATTAAATATCGCAGGCTGAAGCCTGCGGCTACCATCCTTTTCTAATTATCCACAGCCTCTTCCAGGGGAATGACAGTGCTAAATGGTTTTCTTCAATATCAGCATCTTAAATCCAATGTATCTATCAGCACCAAGTTTCAAGTAGGCATTAGATTCGTGGCTAATCTTATTTAATAATTTTTTGTAATAACTTTTTTCTTTTTCTGATAGCGTATAAATTTTGTCATCTAACCTTTCAGCAGTATGTTCATAAAAACTTTGCAACGATGATGACAAATCTTCTTCGTACAAAACAGAAAAATTTCTTTCTTTATAGTAAGTACTGCATTTATCGTTTAACAAAGGTAAGATGTCAGATGCATCAAAAATATTTTTTACAAACGGGGGATAATCCTCTGCTAATGCGGTAATTTCACTAACACACAAAGTTGCTTCAGGTTTTAGAATTCGTTTAATCTCTTTCACGATTTTATTTCTATTCAATAATGAAATTGAAGCCTGCCCATAAACAAGATCAAACTGCTCGGCATCAAAATCTGTGTTATCAAAATCCATCATCTTAACTAAAACTTTGCTGTCTTTTATAAGATTTAAACGAGCGTTAATCAACGAATCATAATCATTTACAATCATAGTGGCAGAACCTGCGCCGGATTCAATCATCTTCTCGGCAATTTTTTCACTTCCCGAGCCAATAACTAAAATATTCTTATCGTTCAGTACGTACTTAGTTTTTAGAATTCTGAATTGCTTAAATCCACCGGGTAAAAATATTTGTTGTGCTTCTTTTTTCATTTTGTAAATTGTTTGTAACAAAGTTAGCTAAAACTAATTAAACATATTTATTTAATTAACCTTATAATATCTTTATTTTATTAATAGTCTTTTATAAAATATTATCAATTATCAAATGGAATTAATTGAAAAATTAAGAAGTCACATTTCTTTCATTATTCGTTCATGTGAATTATACGATAATGGGCATACTGATGAGGCCTTAAGGATAGCAGTTTCCTTGAGAGTAATGTTTTATGATACTGAAAATAGTCATTCAATAATCAATCAACTGAATAAAAAAGAAAACATCAATTTATTATCTACATTAAGCATTGTTTTGCCCGAATTAGAAGATGGATTTCAAATGATTCATATTCCGATAATGCTTACCCCTATGGGTGTAGATCCAATTCCTGATAATCTTGATCAGTCAAAATTCCTTAAAGTTGATGAATGGTGGAATGAAGTCGTGATGATTCAATTAAATTCCTTTAAAAGAAAGGATATAATTTTAAGTGCAGCAAATCAAGATGGAGGAGCACATGTAGATATTGAACCAAGCAAAAAAACCGTAGAGCTAAAAAAAGGAGTTGGAACTTTTACTTCAAACATTAATGGTATAGAGATAAAACAAAATTTATCTAATCATCATTTTCCTCTAATTAGACGGTTTGGATATGAGATTTTAAATAGCAAAGATTTGATTTCTTTATTAGGAATTTAATATAGAACGATTATAAACTAAAGAAAACTTAATATGAACTCTTTCTTAAACAAAATTTACCAATGGCAGGAAAGTATATCTGAAAATAAATTTGAGAAAATAAAAAGAATCTTTTTATTAACCGGGTGGAGTCTCATAATTATTCCTCTGTTTATAATTGGAATATTTTATATTAGTAAAACATCTATCCAATGTGATATCTGTGGAGTTGCTGGAATAATTATGGTAATTGAAGGAATGTTAATTCTTTTTGTTACGGTTATGAATTTGGATAATTCGCGCTTTATATTTTCAACAGTATTATGGTTTTTGGGAATAAATGTTTTGTTCATACTAATTTTTTCTGGTTTATTAGATAGAATCCCAGTTAGAATAAGATAATTAACTAATATTAGATCATTTCAAGTCTTTTAGATATGCAAATAAAAAATAATAACTGCTTAAATCACCCAAATAAAAAAGCAATTAGCTTTTGTCACATTTGTAACAATTATTATTGTGAAGAATGTTTAATTGAAGGTCGTGAATATTATTATTGTCATAAGGAGAATTGTTTTCAAGAGTACAAAAAAGATCTGGAGAATTTTTTAGAAAGTTATGATACCAACCCAAGATTTTGTCCACAGTGCATTAAAGAAACTTCAGATGAATCCACTGGCGATATAAATTCGACTAATTTGGTAGGTACTAAATTAGTGCAAATAGATGGTGGAACCTGCCTATTGTGCAAATCCATTATTGTAGAAAAACAATATGAAATATTTGGTTTTCGGGTTAAATCTTTCGGCTTTTACAGAGTTATACAGTTTAAAAAATATCGAACTGATCTTGTGGGCAGTAAAGAAACAATTTTTTATGCAAGGAAATTATTAAATCAAAAAAAAATTTTACTTTAGTTTATTATTTATTTCAAGTAAGGATTTGAAAAAATCCCAAATACACCATTGAATAAATTTATGAAGGTTCCGTTTTCCTTTACTTTGTCTTTATCTGCCAACAGCCGTATTTTTGGATTAACAATTTGAACACTTCGGAGAAAAAATGACCAAGGCAAATTTTTATATCTCACTCTTACTCACATTCTTACTCTCAATTTTGATTTTTCCACAAACAAAAAGAGCAATTACAGTTGATGATCTTTGGGCGATGAAACGTATCGGAAGTTACGATATATCGCCGGACGGGAAAACTATTGCTTACACATTAACCAACTATTCTTTTGAAGCTAATAAAGGCAACACAGATATTTATTTAATAGATGCTGATGGGAAAAATTTACGAGTATTAAAAAACTCAGATAAAAATGAAAGCGAACCAAAGTTTTCACCGGATGGTAAAACAATTGCATTTACACGTGATGGTCAAATCTGGCAATGCGATCTGGATGGCTCAAACGAAAAACAGTTAACTGATATCTATACCGGTGCTTCAGATTTTAAATGGTCTGCAGATGGAAAGAAAATTTTATTTATTTCATCAGTTTATCCAGAGTGCACTACACAAGATTGCAACGAACAAAAAGATAAAGCCAAGGATGAAAGCAAAGTTAAGGCTGAGATCTTTACAGAATTAATGTACCGCCACTGGAATGATTGGCGTGGAGATAAACGGAGCCATTTATTTTTGCTCGATATTGCAACAGGAGATTTTGTTGATTTGAACGAAGGCAATAAAGAAGATGTTCCTGCACCGGCACTCGGTTCTGCCAACGATTATAATTTTTCTCCCGATGGAAATGAAGTTGCCTATGCTTTAAATCCTGAATTTACAAAAGCAACCAGTACAAACATTGAAGTTTACCTTGCAAGTTTAACGTCACCATTAACTCCCAAACTAATTTCTAAAAGTAAAGGAGTCGATTGCCAGCCAGTTTACTCGCCGGATGGAAAATATCTTGCGTGGACGTCAATGAAGCGTGCAGGATTTGAGTCTGATAAAAAAGATTTGATACTGTTTAATCGCAATTCAGGTGAGATGAAATATTTAACAGAAGATTTTGATCTCTCTGTAGATGAATTTATTTATTCTCCTGATTCAAAAACAATTTACTTTACTGCGGGAACTGAAATTAATAATTTGATTTATAAACTTGATATCGATAACGAAGAGATAGAGCTTTTTCATAAAAACAACTACAACACAAATATTCAATTATCCAAAGATGGAAAAACTTTATACTTCTTAAAACAAAGGACTGATCTTCCAAGTGAAATATTTTCACAAAGCACCGATGGTAAGAACACATTAAGGCGTATAACATTTACCAATGAAGAGATTCTCTCACAACTTGAAATGAATCCGGTTGAAACTTTCTGGTGTGAAGGTGCAAATGGTGATAAAGTACAATCAATTTTAGTGAAACCTCCATTCTTTGATCCAAATAAAAAATATCCGATGATGTTTTTAATTCACGGCGGACCGCAAGGCGCATGGGAAGATAATTTTCATTATCGCTGGAATCTGCAAATGTTTGCTGCTGCCGGTTATGTTGTTGTTGCGCCCAATCCACGCGGCTCAACCGGATACGGACAAAAATTTACTGATGAAATTTCCGGTGATTGGGGCGGTAAAGTTTATACTGATTTGATGAACTCATACGACTATGCGATAAAACATTATCCATTCATTGATCCAAAAAATACTTTTGCATCAGGTGCATCTTATGGTGGATATATGATTAATTGGATTGAAGGACATACTGATAGATTTAAAGCTTTGTTCTGTCACGATGGAACTTTTAATCTTGAAAGTATGTGGGGTACAACAGAAGAACTTTGGTTTCCTGAATGGGAACTTGGCGGTACGCCCTGGGAAAATCGTGAAGCTTATGTAAAATGGTCTCCGCATCAATACGCAAAGAATTTTAAAACACCTATGTTAATTGTACATAGTGCATTTGATTTTAGATTATCTGAAGAACAGGCATTCCAGCTTTTTACAACTCTGCAAAGATTGGGAATTGAAAGTAAGTTCTTATATTTTCCGGATGAAACACATTTTGTTTCCAAACCGCAAAACGCAAAGTTATGGTGGAACACAGTATTTGATTGGTTTAAATCGCATCAAAAATAGGAGAAATGATGAAAGAAAGAGAATTTGATATTGTTGCACCCGATGATGAAATTTTTGAAAACCTGGGTGATCTTGGAGCATTTAGAACCGGTGGTAAAACCGAGCGTGAGATAGAGGATGATTACAGGGAAAGAAGTAATTACGTAGAAGAAAATTTGTGGAGTAAGGTTCAGCGTGTAGGTAAAAAGATATCTTTTGCAAAAGATATAATGGCACTATATAGTTATATGAAAGATCCTTACGTAAGCTGGCACCGCAAAGCAATTGTAGTGATGGGATTAGTTTATTTTATCTCGCCAATTGATGCAATTCCGGACATAGCCCCACTTGTTGGTTATCTTGATGATCTTGGTGTGATAACTGCACTAATCAAATATCTTGGCAGTGAGCTTATTCCTTATTATGATTCAAAATACAGAAGGTAATATTTAATCGTCATTGCAAGTCCTGTTTTAAGGACGAAGCAATCTCACACTTAGAATTTATGAGATTGCTTCATTCGAAGACTCGTTCGCAATGACAATCCTTAAAACTATGAACTATAAACTCCTAAAATCAGAAATACTTTACAAAGGAAAAGTATTTGATCATCAGGTTGATGAGATTGAGTACAAAAGCGGCAACAAAGGAATCCGGGAAATTGCAATTCATCCCGGCGGGGCTGTTGTTGTTGCTGTTAAAGATGATGGTAAAATAATTTTAGTAAAGCAATTCAGATATCCGCTAAAAACAACATTGATAGAATTGCCGGCCGGAAAACTCGATAAAGGTGAAGATCCATTAGTATGTGCAACTCGTGAGCTTGAGGAAGAAACCGGTTACAAAGCAAAAGAAATTAAAAGGCTTGGTCAGATTTATACGGCTCCGGGATATTGCACAGAGATTCTTCACATTTTTTTTGCCGGCGGATTAACACCGGGTAATCATAATCGCGAAGAAGGTGAGATGGGAATGGAAATTTTCGAATTATCCTTACAAGAAATAGAACGCCTAATTTTAGCCGGTAAAATAACGGATGCTAAAACAATTGTTGGGATATATTACCTCAAAAATCAATTGATGAAGTGATTATTCATTCTTTTTTATCAAAAACGAAATTCCTATATTGATTTACCTATAAATCAAGAATTATGAAGATTTACAATCATCTGCTAAATATTATTAAAGAAAAGGGAGCGGCTTATCTAATTCTCCTTGATCCGGATAAACTTCAGGAAAACAAACTTGCAGGATTTTTAAATCACTGTGAGAAATCCGGAGTTGATGGATTTTTAATAGGCGGCAGTTTAATGGTTAATGGTGATTTTGAATCATTTATTGAAAAAGTAAAGGTCAACACAAATCTTCCTTCTATTATTTTTCCGGGCAGCATAACACAAGTTTCATCATTTGCAGATGCAATACTTTTTTTATCCGTTGTGAGCGGCAGAAATCCTGAACATTTAATCGGTAAACATATTCTTGCAGCACCTTCAATTAAAAAAAGCGGAATTGAGCCCATCTCAACTGCATATATTTTAATTGAATCAGGTTCCACAACAACAGCTATTTATATGAGTGGAAGTTTACCAATTCCAAGAAACAAACCGGAGATAGCTGCGGCTACTGCGCTAGCTTCTGAATATCTTGGGATGAAATTAATTTATCTTGAAGCAGGAAGCGGTGCAGATAATTCTGTTCCCAATGAAATGGTAAAAGCTGTAAGTGATCAATGTACAATTCCTGTTGTTGTTGGGGGTGGAATTAGAAATCCAGGAACAGCTAGAGAAAAAGTTAAACACGGTGCATCGATTATTGTAACGGGAAACTATTTTGAAGATGAAAATAATTGGGATATGATAAGAGATTTTGCTTCAGCCGTACACATTAAACAAAGTATTTTAGTTTAAAATTATATGTCATTCCGAGTCTCAAGGAGACCAAGGAATCTACAGATTGCTTCGTCAGTAAAACCTTCCTCGCAATGACAATCACACGATAAGGATAAAAATTGGACCCACAAAAATTTATAATTGATTCATTGAACGAAAGTTCTGAAACAAAACTTAAAATTAAGGATCAGCTTGCTGATGAAATTTTAAAAGCTGTTGATATTCTTGTGGCTGCTTACAAAGACGGGAATAAACTTTTGCTTTGCGGTAACGGAGGCAGTGCTGCAGATTGTCAGCATATCGCAACAGAATTTATGATAAGATTAAGTCACCACATTCAGCGCCCGGCCTTGCCTGCAATTGCCCTAACAACTGATTCATCAAATCTTACTGCCGGCGGTAATGATATTGGTTTTGAAAATGTTTTTGCTAGAAATGTAGAAGGATTAGGAATTCTTGGAGATGTATTACTTGCAATTTCTACAAGCGGAAACTCACCCAATATTATTAAAGCTGTTGAAGCTGCACACGCAAAAGGAATGAAGGTAATTGGATTGCTTGGCGGCAGCGGCGGCAAATTAAAATCACTTGTAGATCTTCCAATAGTTGTTCCATCATCAAACACCCAGAGAATACAGGAAGGACATATCACAATAGCACATATTATCTGTGAGCTTGTGGAAAATACACTTTATGGTAATTAGATCGCAAATCCCAAAATTCAATTTTCAAATCATAAAAATTAAATCGCTAGTTTTAGAATTTGATACTTGTTATTTGGAATTTTCCAGGCGTGTTCCCATCCATGCAATTTTATCCCCGACCTGAATATTATATTTATCCGTAAAACCTGCCAGAACTTCTACAACGTACATTACGGGTTCAGTTGAGGGATAACTTGTATCAGAAAGTATTTTTGTGTTTTTATGGATTGTAACAATTCTTTTTTGTGCATTTACAAAAATCATATCGAGAGAAATTAAAGTATTGCGCATCCAGAAAGATTCCAGTTGCTGAACCGGAAAAATAAAAAGCATTCCTTCATTTTCTTTCATCTCTTTGCGGTTCATTAAACCTAACTGGCGTTCATATTCATTATCAGCTATTTCAAGATCAATCTTAGATTTTAATACTCCAAGCGAATCTGTAAAAGTAAGTTCACCTTCTTTTGTGAAAGTATAATATTCCACTTCCGGCTCTTTATTTTTTATAAAATTGTTAAAGACAAAAAATCCAAGCAATGCTATAACTATAATTCCTACAATAATTTTTTGTCTAGTTATTTTATTTTTTTCTTTAGTTGATTTTGGTTCTGTATTTTTAACGTGCTTTTTAGCCATTATCATTTTTCCGATATTTATGCAGCTCAAATATAATAAAACAAGGGTATTAAATATTTGTAATCTTTTAGTGATAAAAATATGTTTAGATATTAACGTAAGTTTAGTGGCAATAAAAATAAATCTAAAAGCATTTATGGACAGACAAAAATTTGCTTAACGAAATTTTATCAACACCGCTTGTTTCTATAATAATGCCTGTTTACAACAGACAAGCCTATATTAAACGAGCAATAGATTCAGTACTTAATCAATCCTATAATAATTGGGAACTGATAACAATCGATGATGGAAGTCAGGATTATTCACCTTATCTTCTGGAAATCTATCATGCATACTCACACAAAATTAAAGTTGTATATCAAAATCATCAACGTCTTCCGGCAGCTAGAAATAACGGTATAAAAAATTCTATTGGAGAATTTATTACTTTTTTAGACAGTGATGATGAGATTGCAAAGGTTCATATTGAACAACGGATTAAATATTTCACTCAAAATCCTAATATTGATTTTGTGCACGGTGGTGTTAAAATAATTGGTAATCCTTTTGTACCCGATAAAGATAATCCAAGTAAGTTAATTCACTTATCTGATTGTACGATCGGCGCAACTTTTTTTGGAAAGCGAATTGTTTTTATTGATTCAGGAGGATTTAAAGATATTCATTACAGCGAGGATTCTGAATTTCTTGAACGAGTAACTCAAAAATATAAAGTTAGTAAGGTTGATTTTCCGACTTATGTGTACCACCGGGAAACACCCGATAGTATTACAAACTCAATTAAATGAGAGATGGAATGAGTGATAAAATTATTGATAGGCAGGAAATTATTTTAACCGTACAGCAGCAAAAAATGATTGTTAGCGGATGGGGAAATGATACACTCGATAAATCAGTTGTAGAAAAGATAACATATAGTTCCGATGGATTAAAAGTAACTGGTTATATCGCTTATCCAAAAGATGATTCAAAAATATATCCTTGTATAATTTGGTGCAGAGGCGGAATAGGCAATGCAGGTGCAATTGATAAGTTTACTGCCCGCGGAATTTTTGGACAGCTTGCAAGCTGGGGATATTGTGTTTTTGCATCACAGTATCGCGGGAATGATGGCGGGGAAGGACACGATGATTTTGGCGGTGATGATTTAAATGATGTTCTAAATCTTATTCCTCTTGCTGATGAAATTCCACAAGCAAATAAAGATGTTTGGGGTATAGAGGGCTGGAGTCGTGGCGGAATGATGACTTATCTAACCTTAACCAAAACAAATATATTTAAAGCTGCAATTGTATTGGGTGGAATTGCAAATCTTCGCTGTAATTCTGATGAAAGTAAATTTATGCGCAGACTTTATGAACATACTTTAGGCAGATATGAGGAATCTGAATTCAAAACCAGATGCGAAACCAGATCAATCGTAAACTTCCCTGAAAAACTTTCTAAGACAACACCTATGTTAATTATTCACGGAAATGCGGATAACAGAGTTTTGCCACACGATTCACTAGATCTTTCTTACAAACTTTTAGATTTGAAAATTCTTTATAGATTAGTAATGCTGGAAGGCGGAGACCATTTCTTAAAATCTCACCGTAAAGAAGTCGATGAAATGCGAAGAAATTGGTTTGAAAAGTATTTAAAATTAAGAGTATAAGTATGATTATGAGAGTTTTTGAAGAAACGAAAAGTAAAAAAGCATGAGTGCATGGATGCTTGACTGCATGCAATCATGCCATCATGCAACCATCCTTTTAATTTGTTTTTGCTCACGTTTGCTTTCTTGTTATTAAAGCCCATTTCCTTTATTTTTTCACACCGATTTTGAGCATAGCATTCTATCTTTTTTTATTTATTCCAAAGGAATGTTTTCAGCAAAATTGTTTTTTTAGAAAAGAAATAAGCATTTTATAATTCTTGTCATTGCGATCACGATTTCAATCGGAAGAAGCAATCTATATAACGGATTACTTCGTCGCCCGATGAATCGGGGTACTCGTAATGACGCCCATGAAAGTATAAAGGAAAATTTTATGAGTGATGATATCAAAAAGGATAAGAAAACCGAAGACCTGGAAACCAGCGAGTGGCTTTATTCTTTGGATTATGTACTTCAGAATAGCGGGCCTGAACGCGTTGTCGAGCTTCTTCATCAGCTGCAAATCCGTGCACACAAATCCGGAGTTCACGTACCGTTTAGCGCAAACACTCCTTACATCAACACAATACCCAGGGAAAGACAATCTTCTTTTCCCGGTGATAGAGAAATTGAAAGACGAATTAAAAGTCTTATCCGATGGAATGCAATGGCAATGGTTGTTAAAGCCAATAAACTTGAAAATGGAATTGGCGGACATATATCAACTTATGCATCTGCAGCAACTTTGTACGAAATTGGTTTTAATCATTTCTTCCGCGGCAAAGGCGATGGCTATGATGGTGATCAGATTTATTTTCAGGGACACGCTTCTCCCGGTATTTATGCAAGAGCATATCTTGAAGGAAGATTATCTAAAGAACAGTTAAAAAATTTTAGAAGAGATTTGGCGCCTGAAGGTGGAATTACTTCTTATCCGCATCCATTCTTAATGCCTAACTTCTGGGAGTTTCCAACCGTATCAATGGGTTTAGGACCTCTTCAGGCAATTTATCAAGCAAGATTTAATCGCTACTTAGAGGATCGTGGTTTAAAAAAACCCGGTGGAAAAGTCTGGGCATTTCTTGGCGATGGCGAAACCGATGAACCGGAAACACTTGGTGCTATTACACTTGCATCAAGAGAAAAACTAGATAATCTCGTTTTTGTTATTAATGCAAATCTGCAACGATTGGATGGACCTGTCCGTGGTAACGGAAAAATTATTCAGGAACTTGAAGCTGCTTTTCGTGGGGCGGGATGGCATGTTATTAAAGTTATTTGGGGTGGTGACTGGGATCCGCTTTTAGAAAAAGATTCTGACGGTAAGCTTGTTAAAAGGATGGGCGAGGTTGTGGATGGCGAGTATCAAAAATATTCTGTTGAAGGCGGTGCATATATCAGAAAAAATTTCTTTGGCAAAGATGAAGATTTATTAAAGATGGCCGAGCAGATGAGTGATGAACAATTATTTAAAATGAAACGCGGTGGTCACGATCCTGAAAAAGTTTATGCGGCTTATAAGGAAGCTGTTAATTATACCGGAAAACCAACTGTTATTATCGCAAAAACAATTAAGGGATATGGTCTTGGTGAAGCAGGTGAAGGAAAGAATATTACTCATCAACAGAAAAAATTGAATGAAGAAGAAATGAAGGAATTCCGAAGCAGGTTTGGTATCCCAATTTCTGATGAGCAAATTGCAAATGATCCTTTCTATAAACCTGCTGAAGACAGTGAAGAAATTCAATATCTTAAAAAGCGAAGAGCAGAGCTTGGTGGATTTGTTCCATCGCGCAAAACTGATATCAGACCCATTAAAACTCCACCCGAATCTTTATTTGAAGAATTTTATAAAGGAACCGAGGGTCGCGAAGTTTCAACAACAATGGTTTTTGTAAGAATTCTTGCAAAGCTTTTAAAAGATAAAGAAATCGGAAATTTTGTTGTGCCTATTGTTCCCGATGAAGCTCGCACATTTGGTATGGAAGCATTATTCAGACAAGTTGGAATTTATTCTCACGCAGGACAATTATATGAGCCGGTTGATGCTGATTCACTTCTTTACTATAAAGAGGCAAAGAACGGACAAATTCTTGAAGAGGGAATTACAGAGGCAGGTTCAATGTCTTCATTTATTGCTGCGGGCACAGCTTATCTTTCACATGGAATAAATATGATTCCATTCTTTATCTATTACTCAATGTTTGGGTTGCAAAGAGTTGGAGATCTTGTTTGGGCTGCAGGTGATATTGGTGCAAAAGGATTTTTACTTGGTGGTACCGCCGGAAGAACAACGCTTGCCGGCGAAGGGTTACAGCATCAGGATGGCAATAGTCATCTACTTGCATATCCTGTTCCAAATTTAGTTACATATGATCCGGCATTTGCATATGAAATTGCTGTAATTATTCGTGATGGTATAAAAAGAATGTATGAAGATCAGGAACATATTTTTTACTACATAACTTTGATGAATGAAAATTATGCGATGCCTGAAATGCCTAAGGGAGTTAAAGAAGGAATTTTAAAAGGAATGTATAAATTCAGTGCATCTGATAAAAAGAACTCAAAGCTACGTGCACAATTATTTGGCAGCGGAACAATTCTTAACGAAGTAATTAAAGCAGCACAAATTCTTGAGGATGATTATCGTATAGCTACTGATGTTTGGAGTGTGACAAGTTATAAAGAATTACGCCGCGATGCACTTGATATTGAAAGATGGAATATGTTGAATCCGGCTAAGAAGCAAAAACAAAATTATATTCAAAAGACCCTTGAAAAAGAAGAAGGTGTGTTTGTTGCGGCTTCCGATTATGTCAAGGCGCTTCCTGATTCCGTTGCAAAGTGGTTTCCGGGTTATCTTTATTCTCTTGGTACAGATGGATTTGGAAGAAGTGAATCAAGGGCTATGTTGCGCGATTTCTTTGAGGTTGATGCTAAGCATATTGTATTTGCAACACTAACGGCATTATTTAAAGAAGGAAAAATTCAGGATAAAGTTTTGGATAAAGCCGCAAAAGAACTCGGCATAAATCCAAACAAACGTAACCCTATGAATACCTGAGGCAGGCAAAATCTGTTACACGGAGATGCACAGAGTTTTCACGGAGAACCACAGAGATGTTATTTGAAGATATTACTAAAGTAGTAATTGGCTGTGCAATTGATGTTCATAAAGAATTGGGTCCAGGATTATTAGAATCGGCTTATGAAGAATGTTTGAATTATGAATTACAGAAAGCCGGATTAAAAGTTGAGAAGCAAAAAGCTATTCCTGTTATTTATAAAGAGATAAAACTTGATTGTGGTTATCGTGCTGATTTAATAGTTGAAGATAAAATTGTAATTGAGTTAAAAACGGTTGATGAATTTAATCCGGTTCATGAAGCTCAGATACTTACTTATTTGAAATTTGCAGAAAAGAAACTCGGATTACTAATTAACTTTAATGTTTTAAGACTAAAAGACGGAATAAAAAGATACATTTTATAACTCCGTGGTTCTCTGTGAAAACTCTGTGGTTCTCAGTGTAAGAACTTCTTGAGTGAAGAAGCCCGGAAAGAAAATCAGGATTTTATAATGGCAAAAGAATTTAAATTACCCGAGCTTGGCGAGAACATTGAAGCTGCTGATGTTGTTAATGTTCTTGTAAAAGAAGGAGATGTAATTACAAAAGATCAGGCTGTTTTAGAAATTGAAACAGACAAAGCAACAATAGAAGTCCCTTCTACTGTTGAGGGCACAATTACAAAATTGTTAGTTAAGTCTGGTGATAAAATAAAAGTTGGAACTGTAGTCCTGATTGTGGATGAAGACGGAAGTCCAACAGAAACAAAGAGTAAAGAAGAAATTAAGACTGAGAGCAAATGCGAACTAAAACCAGCAGAAAAAGTTTCGGAAGTAAAAACAGAACCGGAAGTTGAATACAAAGCCACACCATCACCAAAAACAACTGTTAAAAAAGAAATTGTTGAATTTCGCTTACCAGAACTAGGAGAAAATATTGAATCTGCTGACGTTACAAATGTGCTTGTTAAAGTGGGAGATACAATTGAAAAAGATCAAGCAATACTTGAGATAGAAACGGATAAAGCGACAATAGAAGTTCCGTCTACTTTATCCGGAAAAGTTGTTGAGGTTTTAATTAAGTCCGGAGAAAAAGCTAAGGTTGGCGAGGTGATGATTAAAGTTGAATCCGGTGCGGAAGCTGTTGAGGAATTAAAACCAGTAGAAGTTAAAAAGGAAGAAGTATCTGAATTACCAAAAGTTGAAACCAAAAAGGAAAAAGCTCTAACTGGTGAACGCACCTCAATGCAAGCTGCAGAATTAGATAATCAACCGCCAATATTAAAAGGCGCCGCACCTGCGGCTCCATCTGTAAGAAGAATTGCAAGAGAAATTGGAGTTGATATAAATAAAGTTCCCGGTACCGGTCCCGGAGGCAGAATTTCAATGGATGATGTTAAAGCATTCTCAAAAAAATTACACGAGTCTTTTTCGCAAGGTGGTGGAACGGGATTGAATATCAAATCAGAAGCGTTACCTGATTTTTCAAAATTTGGTGAGATTAAAAAAGTTGAGATGACAAATATTCGTAAAAAAACAGCTGATCATCTTAGCTATGCATGGGCTACTATTCCACACGTTACACAATTTGATAAAGCCGACATTACTCTGCTTGAAAAATCAAGAAAAGAATTAAACAAAAATTCAGAAACAAAACTAACTGTAACAGCAATTCTTGTAAGAATTATTGTTGATGCTTTAAAAAAGTTTCCGCAGTTCAATTCCAGTATTGATATGGAAAAGAAGGAAATCATTTACAAGAATTACTTTAATATCGGTGTTGCTGTTGATACTGAGTTTGGTTTGATTGTTCCTGTTATAAAGAATACTGATAAAAAATCTTTAACGGACATATCTGCGGAGATGAATACTCTTGCTGAGAAAGCCAGAAACAAAAAGATCGGTTTAGATGATTTGCAGGGTGGATGTTTTTCTATTTCTAATTTAGGTGGAATAGGAGGAACTTACTTTACTCCAATTGTTAACTCTCCTGAAGTAGCAATATTGGGTGTGTCACGCGGTTCATTGGAACCAGTCTGGAATGGCTATGGTGTCTTTGAACCAAGATTAATGTTACCGTTATCATTGTCGTATGATCACAGAATCATTGATGGTGCTGATGCTATTAGATTTTTAAGATGGGTGTGCGAAGCTTTAGAAGAACCTTTGAAAATATTTATGTGATTTTTTTTCAGCAATAAAAACTGAAATAATTCATACAGGAAGGAACTAATGATGAATCTGGAAATATCCAAAAATGATTTAGAAAAATGGGCTGACTATTTATTGAACTACAGTCTGGGTGGTATTGGAAAAGAAGATGTTGTGATGATAAAGGGCGAAAACATTTGCTGGCCTTTGATTAGTGTATTGCAGGATAAAATTTTTGCCGCGGGGGGAATAGCGGATATAAATATCGTTGCACCGGATAATGACCGCGGAAAAGTTTGGGGTAATTCAATTGCAGTTTATGGAAGTCTGGAACAAATTAATAATGTTCCCCAATGGCATATTGACAGATACAATGCAATGACAAAATATATCGAAATTCTTGGTGCTTCAAATCCGGATTTATTCGGAAACGGGAAAGAAGAATTTGCGAAAGAAATAATGAAAGTTGATGCCCCAGTAAAAGATATTCGTCTTAACAAACCGTGGGTTTTAACTCTCTTCCCAACAAAAGGTTTTGCGGATATGGAAGGGATGACACTTCAGGAATATTCTGACTTCATCGTAAAAGCATCAACAGTTGATCCACGCCTGCTTGATGAAGTTGAAGAAGACATCTATCAGCTGTTGAAGAAAAGTTCTGAAATAAGGATTAAATCAGTTCATCCGAAAACTAAAAAAGAACTGGAATTGAAGCTTAACATTGCCGGAAGAAATATTATAAAATGTACCGGTGAAAATAATTTTCCCGATGGTGAAGTTTTTACAAGTCCCGATGCAAATTCCGTTGAAGGAGAAATATTTGTAGACTTGCCTGTTTTTCAGGGCGGAATGGATATTCAAGGGATCTACTTAAAATTTGAAGGTGGGATTATAAAAGAATATTCCGCTGAGCAAGGATTTGAAGCATTAAAAAAGATAATCGAAACAGATGAAGGCTCGCACAGACTTGGTGAAGTAGCACTTGGCATGAATAACGGCATGGATAAAGTATTGAAGCATCCGTTGTTTGTCGAAAAGGTTGGCGGAACTTTGCATATAGCTATCGGACAAAGTTACCCGGAAGCTTATGTAGATGACAACAATTCTGAAGCAGGCAAAAACAAATTATCCGAATTAACTTCAAAAGGAATTTTTAACAAATCAGCACAGCATGTTGATATTGTTACAGATTTCAGACCCGGTGGAAGCGGCAAAGCTGTTTACATCGATGATGTGAAATTGGAGATTGAAAACAATATTTGGATTGTGCCGGATAAATCAAATAAATGAAAATTTTAGGAGAAACTTGTCAACACAAAATATTAATTTAGTTGTTATCGGCGGCGGACCAGGAGGTTATGCTGCTGCTTTTCTTGCCGCTGATTTGGGTATGAATGTTACACTTGTTGATCTTGATAAAAATCCCGGGGGAGTTTGTCTTTATCGCGGATGTATTCCATCAAAAGCATTGCTTCACGTTGCAAAACTGATCAATGAAGCTGAAGAAGCAAAAAATTGGGGAATAGAATTCGGTGCACCAAAGATTGATATCAACAAACTTCGTGATTTTAAAAATAGAGTTGTAGAAAAACTTACAAGCGGACTTGGACAGATATCAAAGCAAAGAAAAATTAATTTTATTCAAGGCAGAGCAAGTTTTATAAACTCATCAACATTAAAGATTGAAAAAGTTGATGGACAAACAGTTGAGCATTCATTTGATAAGGCTATAATCGCTACTGGTTCTGTTATCACAACAATTCCTGCTTTAGATATTAAATCTAAAAGATTACTTAATTCAACTTCTGCACTTGATTTGCCAGAAATTCCCAAATCACTTTTAGTTGTTGGCGGCGGATACATTGGACTTGAACTTGGCTCAGTTTATCAAGCACTTGGAACTAAGGTTTCTGTTGTTGAAATGATGCCCGGACTTTTACCCGGAGCTGATCGCGATCTGGTAAATTATCTTTCAATACGAATCAAAAAATCTTTTGCTGAAGTAATGCTTAACAGCAAAGTTCTGGAAATGCGAGAAGTGAAAGATGGAATCAGTGTTAAGATTCAGGATGATAAGGGAAATGTTTCAGACAAAGTTTATGATTATGTTTTAATGTCTATCGGTAGAAAACCAGAAACAAAAGGACTTGGATTAGAAAACACAAAAGTAACTTTAACAGATCGCGGATGGATAAAAGTTGATAAGCAGCTTAGAACAACTGATCCAAATATTTTTGCTATTGGCGATATTGCCGGTGAACCAATGCTTGCACACAAAGCTTCACACGAAGGACGCACAGCAGTAGAAGTTATTGCGGGACATAAAGTAGCTTTTGAACCACTTGCTATTCCTGCTGTTGTATTTACTGACCCGGAAATTGCATGGGCGGGAATAACAGAAGAGCAGGCAAAGAAAGATGGTGTAAAATACGAAGTTGCAAAATTCCCCTGGGCGGCAAGCGGAAGGGCAGTTACGCTTGATAGAAATGATGGGGTAACAAAATTAATTGTTGATCCCGATACACAAAGAATACTTGGAGTTGGAATTTGCGGACCCGGAGCAGGGGAATTAATTGCTGAGGGTGTTCTTGCAATTGAAATGGGAGCCAATGTTACGGATCTAAAACTAACAATTCATCCTCATCCAACATTATCTGAAACAATTATGGAAGCAGCAGAAGTTTTCTTTGGACAGAGCTCACATATTTATAAACCTAAGAGATAGATTTTATATTATTTTTCATTTAAAACTAAAAACCCAATTCTTAAAATGAATTGGGTTTTTTAATAGAAGTATTATGAATTAATCCATCTTCAATTCAATCTCTTGGCGCCAATCTAAAAGCATGGACTTATTTAAAGCTTGTATCCCTTCCTTTGTAACAGTCCCGGGTGCAGGAACAAGTTCGTTAAGTTTATCAAAAACTATAAAGCGATTTTCGCTGCTGACTAATTGCAGCAGATGCCACAGTGAAAGTGATTCTTTTTTTGTAACCAATGATAAAATGGTTCCAATAGATACATCATTAATGCCGGAAAAGTTTTCAAGCAGACTAATTAGTTCCGGTGAAGAATCCGAAGGATAAGGAATTGCATATTTCCCTCTTGTAATCAAACAACCAAAATTCTTTGGAACGTAAGAATCAAATTCTTTAATATTAACAATAACCCAACCGCTTTCAACTGTTAATTTACATGTCCCACTTGCTTCAACATTTAATCGAAATGCCCCCCCTTTGTACAACTCTGTAAATTTTGCGAGAGGAGTCAGTACAGTAAATACACTCGCAGCATCACCTTCAAATTTTCTGATTTGACCCTTTTCTAAACTTATTTCATTTTTGTTTTTAGTGCGAGAAACTATAGTTGAATTATCAATTAATAATCTACCCATATCTGGAATTGAAACGGTAACAGAAGAGGTTGAATCAGTCTTAATAGTATTTTGGTCGTCAAAAAAATCGCCATTCTTCATAATTGTATTATCTAATAGAGGTTTTCCGGTAAATTGAATGGTCTCCCATCCGCCGCCGGACGAAGTTAAAAAATTATAAAGAACTATTATTATAATTATACCCAGGATCGTGTATCCGGCTTTTTTTAAAATTTCAACGTTTATTTTAAAATTCTTTTTGGATCTGTCAATTTCTTTTTGAGCTACTTCTTCTTTTGCTTCGGGAAATATTTCTTCTTCGCTTTTTTCCTGCTTCTCTGTTTCAGCCAGGGCTGCGGCAATATATTCCTGCTCTTTTTGCTCACGAATTTTTTCATCCATTATATATGAAAAGATTCCATCTCTAACTTGGTTAGAGGGCTGAAGCTCAGGAACAACTTTTGAAATATTTGCTATCATTACCGCTTCATTAGAAAGAGAAGGTTCACTTTCAACAAGTTTTTGTATCGCAAGTTCTAAATGATTTTTCACCTGATCTTTTTTAATCCCCATTAGATCAGAAATTTCTTCAATCGTATATCCTTCAATTTTATTGAGGACAAAAATCATTCTCTCCTGATCAGGTAATTCAAGAATATGCTTATCCAGTTCATCTTTTGATTCAAGTTCTTTTAACTCACTATGATCAATTTTTGTTTTTTGCTTTTTAGAGCGAAGCGTATCTATGGTTTGATAGACGGTAATTGCACTTAACCATTTAAGAAATGAAGCATCAGTTCGGACTAAATTCATTTTTTTCCAGGCTTCAATAAAGGTTTGTTTTGTGATAGTTTCAGCCAGGGTTTTATTGGCGGTAAGTCGTAAAGCAAATGCATAAATTTTCCCAAGATTCATCTGGAATAGCTGTTCAATGGCAGCATTGTTGCCCTGCTTGGCGTTTTCAATTAATGATCTGACAAACTTATTATCTGAACTCACATTAAATCTCCAGATTTATATAGGTAATGCAACAAAATTAGTCTAACAAAGTTTAAATATCTACTTAAACATGAACAAATAGCTATAATTAAAGAAGTTTTTTTAATTCCTGTAATGTATTCACGGGTTGATTGCAGGTATAATCGCGACAAACAAAAAATGTCGTCATATTATTTTTCAGTTTCATTTCCTTTACAAAGGAGACTAATTCTGTAAGTTCACTTTGATTGCTTTCGTCTTTACTAATCACAATTTTATTTGGGTTATAAACGCTTCTGATAAAATCTATCCCTTCGGTAAAAGTACTGTCTGTTTGATCAGAAACAATTACAATTTCTGTTGATGATGAAAACAAAAAGTCTAATCCGCACATAAACATACAAAATGCTGAAGGAGACTTTGAAATAAATCCTGAAAAATGTTTTACAAGTTTAGCAGCTTTCTTTTCAAAATAAATGTTAGCCGTATATCTGGATAGTCTTATAAGATTTAATAAAGCGATTGAATTGCCCGATGGAATTGCACCATCGTAGACATCCTTTTGTCTGGAAATAAGCTGCTCACTTGTTGAGGACACAAAATAAAATCCGCCATTTTTCTCGTCCCAGAATTCCTTCATCAATATATCATTTAATTGAACTGATCGTTTAAGATATCTGATTTCAAATGTTGTTTCATAAAGATCAATTAGTGCGTTAATAATAAATGCATAATCATCTATATGTGCAGTTAAGCCGGACTCATCATTCCGGTAACGATGAATTAAATGTCCGTCCCTATCCATTAGTTTTTTTTCGATAAATGAGTAAGCATTAACAGCAGCATCGGCAAACTTTTTATTATTAAACGCCTGAGCTGCTTTTGCAAATGCAGAGATCATCAAACCATTCCAATCAGTTAAAATTTTATCATCTTTATACGGATGAATTCTTTTTTCTCTGTAATCAAAAAGTTTTTTTCGAATAGATTCTAACTTATTTAAAAGATCACTCTCACTAATGTTAAATTCTTCAGAAAATTCTTTTATCGATTTATTAAAATGTAGAATGTTGGTTCCAGGCATCATCCCCTTTGATTCATCAATCCAGTTACCGTCATCAGCGATATTAAAAATCTTAATTGCAAAATCCGATTCATTTTTATCCAAAACATTTCTTATCTCATCAGCATCCCATAAATAAAATTTGCCTTCTTCACCTTCACTATCAGCATCTTCTGCGGAATAAAATCCACCTTCAGGGTGTGTCATATCTCTGAGAACATATTCCAAAATTTCTTCAGTAATTTTTTTATAAAAATCATTTTTTGTTGCCAGATAAGTTTCTGTGTATGCCATCGCTAACATTGCCTGATCATAAAGCATTTTTTCAAAGTGGGGTACTAGCCAATGCTGATCAGTCGAGTAACGGGCAAATCCAAATCCTAAGTGATCATAAACCCCACCGTACCGCATTTTGGTTAATGTTTTTTCAACCATCTCAAGTGCTTTGGGTTCATTTTTTCTTTTCCAGTGACGCAATAAAAATAAAAGATTATGCGGCGAGGGAAACTTTGGAGCATTGCCAAAACCACCATTTATATCATCAAATCGATCTCGTAACTCATTATATGATTTATCAAGAATAGTTTCAGTAATTTCCATTGTATCTGAAATCAAATTCAATCTGTTAAGTGATAAAGAAATTTCATTTGCAGATTTCAGCACCTCATCTTTTTTAGTTTGCCATACTTCTTTTAATTTTGGGATCAGCTCCATCATCCCAATTCGATTAAATCTATTGCGCTTAGGAAAATAAGTGCCAGTAAAAAATGGTTTCTTATCAGGTGTCATCACTATTGTAAGAGGCCAGCCGCCGCTCCCCGAAATCATCTGGCAAACTGCCATATAAATTCCATCAATATCCGGACGCTCTTCGCGATCAACTTTTATTGATACAAAAGTATCGTTCATCAATTTTGCAACGTCTTCGTCTTCAAATGATTCTTTTTCCATCACGTGACACCAGTGGCAGGTTGAGTAACCGATGGAAAGAAAAATTGGCTTGTCTTCTTTCCGGGCTTTCTCAAAAGCTTCGTCACCCCACGGAAACCAGTCAACCGGATTGTAAGCATGCTGCAGGAGATAGGGACTTTTTTCGTTTATAAGTTTATTTGGATTTTTCATAAGTTTTGAGATAAAGTTAATTATGTATGATAAGATACCAATCAAATCCTGTTGTTAAAATTGCTCTTTTTTGATAAGTTGCCAAACGTTTTAACACATTTAAAAACAAAAAATTCAATAAAAAAAATGGAAAAAAAGAGCGATTTGTTTCTTCCCGCCGTGCTGATTGGGATTAGCTTCATTATCGGAGTTGTGGTTTTTACAAACGCCTGGAAATCGAATCAACAAGCTAACCAAACAATAAGCGTAACCGGATCCGCCAAAAAAGAAATCGTTTCAGACCTTGGTTTTCTGCGCGGAACTATTTCTGTTCAATCATCAACTTCTGAAAATGCATATGCAGAATTGAACAGACAGAAACCGATACTAATTACGTATCTTAATGGTAAAGGATTTTCTAAAGACAAAATAGAATTTTTTACAATAAATAATTATCCTGTTTATGAAATGAGCGAACAAGGTTATCAAACAGGAAGAGTTATAGGATATGTTTACAGCCAGCGTATGCAAATTCAATCATCGGATGTAAATCTTATTAAAGATATTTCTTTAGATATAACATCGCTCATTCAAAAAGGGGTAAATTTTAATGTTGAGCAGCCGGAATATCATTATACCAAAATGGCGGATTTGAAAATTGAAATTCAGGCAGCGGCAGCAAAAGATGCGATGATAAGAGCACAAAAAATTGCAGAAGCTACTGATAGAGAACTTGGTCCTATGCGAAATGCAAGAATGGGCGTTCTGCAAATTACTCCAAAATTTTCGAATGCAGTTTCTGATTATGGAATAAATGATCTTAGTTCTATTGAGAAAGAAATAGTTGGAGTTGTAAATGCATCTTTTGAGATAGAATAGTTTTAACAAAGTTTTTTCTTTAACAAATTGATAATGGAAATATGACAAAACCTCAAATATGGGTAGCCGCTTTTTTAATTTTATTTATTATTCTTTTTATGATCGGTCGTTTAACAAAAGAAGACGAGATGCCGGTTAAAGATTTTTCCGGAATGAGTGATTCTCCTATGGGTCAGCAATCATCTGAAGAATTAACAGGAGAAAAACTTGTAATGTCTTTTGGATGCACAAATTGCCACGGAGCTGATCTTGCAGGAACCAATATGGCACCAACATTAAAAGGATTAAAAGAGTTCTGGAGCAGCAGAGATAATCTGATAAACTATCTTCGTAATCCAAATTCATTTATGGATTCAGATAGATTTAAAGTTTACAGAGAAAAATATCCGAACGGAATTATGCCATCCTACGGGAATAAAGATGTAAAAGATTTGGGTAAGATTGCAGATTATCTGCTTACGCAATGAATAAAGTAAAATTTAGAACTAAGGCGATTCAAATGAATCGCCTTTTTTTTATTCAAAAAATTCAGATCAATAAACTATTTCATTAACATCATTTTACGGGTGGATGTAAAGTTATCAGCTTTTATTGAGTAAAAGTACACTCCAGATGTAAAATCCTGCGCATTAAATTTAACACTATGCTTACCAGTTTCCATAAATCCATCAATAAGGGTAGCAACCTCAGACCCAAGAATATTAAATACTTTTAGAGTAACGTAACCTGAATTAGCAAGTGAGAAATTAATTTCTGTGGTTGGATTAAATGGATTAGGATAGTTTTGTGCAAGCGAATATTCTTTTACGGTTTCAAAATCAACTTGAATAGAATTATAGATTTTTGAAGAACCATCGAAATCAATCTGTTTTAATCTGTAATAAGATTTGCCTTCAACAGGGTTCTTATCAACAAAAGAGTAAGATGTTTTTTCTGTTGTTGTCCCTTTGCCATTAATAAATCCCATCTTTTGCCAGCCTGAATTTGATTTTACAGATCTTCTTTCAATATCAAATCCCATATTATTTGTTTCTGTGGATGTAATCCAGTTTAATACAACATTTTCATTTTTTGTAATGGCAGTAAAAGATGTTAATTCAACAGGTACAATTCCATAAACAAGTACGCCTATATCATCTACATACCAGCCATCTTTAACTAATGAGGCATCTGTTTTTAATTCAAATTTAAATTTAACCTGGTTGGAGTTATAATTAGATAAATCCATTACTTCGTTAACCCAATTTGATTGTATGCCGTCATAGAGCGGTTCGCCTGAAGGTTGAAAACTCCCTGTTCCAGGGTTTGTATATGAACCTGAAAGCGGAATCCAGGTGCTCCCGTTATTTGTAGATATTTCAACTTGCCCGTAATCATAATCAGTTTCAATATCATACTTTGTCCAGAAATTTAATCTCGGATGATCATTAGCGGAAAGATCGATAGCGTTTTTTAAAGTCATTGTTACTGTGGCACTGCTTGAATAATTACCGGTTTTACTATCTGTAAATGAAGTTGGTGAAGAATGGAATGATAAATTAGTTGCTTCCCACTTTGGTAATGATGGTGTAGCGGTAATATTCCAGAGTAATAACGGATCATTTGTTGTATCAGCAAAAACAATTATCGGCGTGCCGGTTATAAAACTTAATGTATCTGTAAACATAGATGTCCCGGCTGTAGAAACAGTCAGGTACATTTTAACATTAACGTCTGCAGGCATTGTATTATCTAAAGTGAATGAGAAATTTTGATTATTGCTGACTGTTGTGCGTGCTGCAATATCGCCGACATTTATCGGACCTGAGGTAATAGTGATTAAAGGATTATCCAATTCCAGTGAAAGAGATATACTTGATGCATCACTTAATCCTTTATTTCGTAATTGAGGAACAATCAATTCAACATTATCTCCACCATTAAAATATTGCTGGCTAAAACTAGGATTTATTGGTTGTACATAATCACCCGCAACTAAAGCATAGTATAAATTTGGTTTTAAATTTTCGATCGCAAGCGGAAATATTTCTGCCTGACTTGGCCAGAAACCTGTACTTCCAACTTCCGGGGTCATTGCAAATATTTTTCCATGATTTAATACAGTATCACCATCATAAAAATAATCATCACTGTTACCTCTTGTACTGTAACCGACAGTCTCTAAATCGAGTCCATATGTGTATCCGTTATAAGCGGTTATATCGCGGGCAAACTCACGGAAAATTGCGGTATCAGCAGTTTCATGTCCAAGAGCACCATAAGGATAAATCAATAAATTGCTGTAAGTATGATAATTAAGCGCATTCTTAAAATATCTGGTTGCAAGAAATTCTTTCATACTATTTGTTTCAGGTTCAGAAAAAGGTGCTGTTCCTCTGTAAGTATCGCTTGATGGAGTTGTACTTGAACCGCCATTTGGTGCATTCCAGTAAACATATGGTCCATAATTTCTGTTAAGATCAACACCGTAACTTCCACCATTATTTTTGCGGTTCTTTCTCCACATTCCACCGCCATTTGGATTGGTAATATGGTTGTACTCATATCCATCCGGATTGAAAACAGGAATAAAATATAACTCCCGGTTATTAACGATATATTGCACGGAAGGACTTGTGCTGTAATTTTCTAAAAGATAATACATAAAATAAATCATTTGCATCATGCTTTGTGGTTCTCTTGCATGATGAAGAGCAGTGTAAAGTATCTCAGGTTCGTTCTCATCCACATCAGGATTGTCAGAAATCTTTACCATGTAAATAGGTCGGTTTTCAACAGTATTACCGATAGAAACTTTACTGGTAATTAAGTTTGGATAGAGCAGTCTCATACTATCCAATTTGGTGATAACCTCTGCCAAAGTATAAAAGCCTCCCATAGAACCAAAACCAAATCCTTCCACACCATAACTGTCTTTACTCTTCTGCATAATTTCTGCTTTTTCAGATTCTGAAAGTTTTGGTTGATTTGAGTAATATTCAAACCAATCATCGATTAATATTTCAAAGTTAAAACTTGTCATCTGAAGTTTTTGAAAATCATCCTCATCCAAAAAAACTATAATTGAGTTATCTTTTGTTATCTGCGGATGATCAAATTCTAAGCCCAGATTTTGCAATTCAGTGATATCCTGAAGTGTTTGGATATAAATTTTTACCTCTTTATAATTTTGAGAGTACGAGGCAACTGAAATTACAAATGCAAACAAAAATGTAAGAAGATATTTCATAAATTACCTTTTAGAAAAAATGGATATTTTAATAGATCAAATTACATGATTTATTTAGAATAGTTCAATGTTTTGATAATATTTTTATGTTAAGACTCAAACAAAGCAGTTACTAATTAAAAACTATATTTAAATAAGGGATACAAATGAAATCGTTAAATAAAATTAAGGTTTATGAAAAACCGACATGCACTACTTGCAGAAAAATTGCAAAAGCTTTCTCAGAGCTGGGTGTTGATTTTGAAAAGATAAACTATTACATAGACCCGTTTACAAAATCCAAACTCAAATCGCTTTTGATCAAAATGAAAATGAAACCATCAGAACTATTGCGGAAAAATGATGAAGCGTTTAAAAAACTCAAATCACAAATTGAAAAACTTAATGAGAATGAAATATTGGATTTAATGATAAAAAATCCCGACCTTGTACAAAGACCAATAGTTGAAAAGGGTGATAAAGCAATACTTGCAAGACCACCAGAGAGAATTAAAGAAATTATTTAAGACTTTATGAATAAAATAATTTCGTAATTTTTTTAATCCTGAGATAAAAGTACTTCTTTGGATTTTTGTAAATCTGCTAATCGCTCTTTAGAAAGTTTTAGATATTCAAGTTTTAACTTTTTAAGGGTTTCAACAATTACCTCGCTTACAAGTAAGCGTGCAAACCATTTTTTATCAGCAGGTATAATGTACCATGGCGCATTTTTTCTGCTTGTTGCGGATATTGCTTCTTCATAAGCTTTCTGATAATCATCCCAATATTTTCTTTCTTCAACATCAGCGGCAGAAAATTTCCAATTCTTGGATTGATCTTCAATCCTTGCTAAAAATCTTTCTTTCTGTTCGTCTTTAGAAACGTGCAAGAAAAATTTTAATATTATAGTTCCATTTTCATAAAGATAATTTTCAAAGTTAGATATTTGCTCATACCGTTTTTGCCAAATATTTTTATCAATTAAATCTTGCGGTATAGGTTGAGATTTTAACAAATCATGCACTTTAACAACAAGAACCTCCTCATAATGCGAACGATTAAAAATTCCGATTCTTCCTCTTTCCGGTACAACTTTTTGAATACGCCATAAATATCCGTGATCAAGTTCTTCTTTAGATGGCTGTTTAAAGCTATATACTTGCGTGCCTTGTGGATTAAGTCCGCTCATAACGTGTTTAATTGTACTATCTTTTCCGGCGGCATCCATAGCCTGAAAAATAAGAAGCAAAGAATATTTATCCTGTGCATATAATTTATCCTGAAGTTCAATCATCTTTTCAATATTCTGTTCCAGCAATTCTTTGGCTTCATCTTTTGATTTAAACCCGGCGGTGTCTTTAGTCGAATAGTCTGAAAGCTTTACTTGTTTTGACTGTTTTATTTCATAATTGGAAATTTTCAAAATTTGCTCCTAAAATATTTTTCTGATAAATAGTTTATAAGTAATAATTCAATACACTTAAATCCAAATAACAATGATAATCTTGTTAACCTTATAATAATGATAATTAAATAAATCCGCCTTAACTGAATGAATTATTTTATTTGTTTGATTCTGAGACGTTAAAAATTTTTTAATAAAGCAATAATTACCTGTTTTGTCGTGTAAATATTCCCAAAATAGTCCAAAATTTAGATTTTTTTAAAGACCAACAGCAATAAATTGCTTGGCATAACTGTTGCCAAAATTAAGCGGATAAACTTGTGAAATAATTAATAATTATCGATTCTAGTTAGATCGTGGCTGATCCAATAAATAAAAGCATATCAGAAGTACTTCCGGATTTTTTCTCCAAAAATCAACTTGATGAATTTATATCTTTATATCAGTCATCATTAGTGTTTAAAGCCGAACCCAGCACTTCCGAAAACAGCAAACATCTTGATTACCAGATTCAGGATGGGTTGAATTATAGATCTCAAATTGATTTGCTGATTACATTTTCCGGAAGCCGGCTTCCAAAAGAAAAATTTCTTTCTTTATTACTTTACATAAGTCAGGCATCAATAATAAATGGTGATTTTTTAGCGGCTATAGATATAAACGAAAAAATAATCACTCTTACTTCTGATGACGTTGATATGAAAGACCTTTCTGCTAACGCGCACCTTTTAGTGGGCGATATTTATAGCAGACAGGCAAAATGGCAGGAAAGTTTTAACTACATTAATAAAGCCATAGAAATCTTTCAATCAGTTAGTGATGCAAGAGGAATTGCTAAATGTGAAAACTTATTAGGAACAATCTACGGTGATCTGGGAGATATTCAGAAGGCAAAGGAAAATTTTGAGTCAGCTCTTGATAAATCTAATGATGAAAAAAATTACAAAGAAAAAGGCAAGATTGAAATTAATTTGGGAATTATCAGTAACATCAAAGGGTTATTTGATGAAGCTTTAGTTAACTTCAAACGAGCTCTAATCAATTACGGAAAAGTTGGGGATAAAAAAAGAATTGCCGAAATACATCAAAATATTGGAATGGTGTATACTAAAAAAGGGGAGTATAAATTGGCAATAAACGAATTTGATGAAAGCCTTTCATATTCCATAGAAATAAATTATTTGCAGAACATAGGTATTGTTTATTTAAATAAAGCTTTTGCCCATACCCAAATGAATGACTTTACTTTAGCAAATGCATTTGCTGATAAATCAATGGAAGTAGCACACAAACTAAATGATAAATTGACAATTGCTGAAGTTTATAAGATTAAGGGAATAATTCAACGTAACTTGAAAAACTATATACTTTCTGAAAATTATTTAGAAACAAGTTTACGTTTAAATATCGAAGCGGGTAATCAATTGAACCGCGCCGAAACATATCAGGAACTGGGAGTTCTTTACAAACAAATGGGGAAAAAGCAGCAGAGCATCGAAAGTTATAAAAATGCTCTGGAGTATTTTAAGAAAATAAATTCAGAACCTGATATAACATATCTTGAAAATCTTTTGAGCAATAAATAAAAATGCCTGCCCAAAAGAGCAAGCATTTAAATTTTTAAATCTTCTATCTATTTAAATCAAATCCTTTTAAACTATCTAAACCAAAACTTGGTAAGGCAATTGCGGCCACTATCATTCCAATCACAAAGTAAACGATAATTGCTATTATTATTATTACAACTAAATATCCTACTAATTTATCCTGAGGTGTATCTTTAACAATCTTTAATCCCAGGTACATTAGATAAAGTGAGTACAATCCAAGAATTCCTAAAATTCCGAGTATAGGGATTATCCCAAATATTCCAGCTATCCAGGCGGCGGTATAAGAGTAAACCGCAACCTTTAGTGATGCTTCCATATTTTTCGTGGAACCGAATGAGGGTGCGAGTGCGTCAATAATAAAAGCTATAAGGTAAATTCCGGCTAAGCTTAATATATAATATACAATCGCATAAATAAGCCCGTTTGAAACCGATATTTTATATGAACCGAAAGGTCCTAAAGAAATGCCCACCAGGGATTGACCAATAAAAGTTGCGATGACAGGAATGAGAGCCAATATCATTGCATACTTTGTAAACAGATCTGCAGTTGATGATTGTTCGTTCTTAATTACTTCCCATTCAGTTTTAGGTGTAATAAGAATGTTTTTAGCGCGGTCAACAAGATTCATACTATGCTCCTATAGTTTGTGATTAATTATCGTAAATAGTTTTTAATACTATTACTCTTCGATACCAAAATCTTTCCAGCTTTCAAGTTTAGCAAGGTCTATCATATCAACGGCAGCTTTTAACTGATCCATTAAAATATTGTTACCGTTTGCTTCTATTACAAATCGTTTTGCAACAAGAACCGAAAGTTCTCCGTATTTTCCTTCATTGTCATATTTTTCATAACCTTTGTTGCCTTTGTAAGTAATAGTTTTTTCATAACCCGTATCATTCTCTTTGTCTATATCAAACATATACCAGCCATAGGCAGCTAAAGCGGATAAACCTGAAACACTTCCAAGATCAGTAATTTTTAGATCAATGGAAACAGTATGATCAGCATCGCTGTAATCGGCATTTGCATGAGAAATATTCATACCCATTGCCGCAACTTTTTCACCTTCAAGATTGGATCTCTTTAAATCACCTATGCTTTCGGGAAGCAATGCTTTTAGATCCCGAAAATCAACCGGATTAACTTTCTTACCTTCAGTAAAGTTTTCGGAAGCATCTTTCATTTTATCTGAAAAATTTTCAGGATCGCTTTTGTTTAGAGATTCATCTTGCGGATTGTTGGAGTTCTTTTCTCCACAACTATAGAAGAAGAAAATAAAAGATAACAAGGAAAGGACTAATGAACGCTTAACCATATCTCCTCCTACACTGTTATAAATAAATCGAATTACATTTAATTCAATTAAAATTAATGAAGACGGATAATGTTAGTAGTTTAATGGGTATTAACTTAAACAAAATAGATATGCTTGTAAATAGTGGTTGTAAAATAGATGTTACTTAAAATGACCACTTGAATCGGGCATAAAAATAATGACCAAAATCACCGTATTCTGTCAAATGATCTCCGTTAAAAAATAATGCAATTAAATAAAGATCAAGATTTGTAATAACGGAGTAACTTACTGAAGGAACAAATACAAAAGATTTATCAATAGGATTAATAATCGCAAATAAAGTGCCGCGCATAAGTGGAGAGATATCATAAGAAAACTCCTGATACAAAGACCACTTTGAAGCGCTTAATAATCCAAGATTATAAGCTTCATCATTAAATAAACCAATGTTTTTGGATTTTCCATTACTATTGAAAAGTATTTCGGTATGTATATAGAATGAATTTGGAAAAGTATAGTCTCCGGATAAAACAAAACTTAAAACATTATTTTCATTTGCTGAAATAGCATCTTCATTCAGAGTTGAATAAATGGGGTCGTAAGTTGTAATTCTGTCAGGATTCTGAGAATAAGTTATTTCACCTCTAAATCCTGCATCAAGTATATCTCCGCTCCATGCAGTTCCCATTATCCATCTTTCACGTTTAAATCCCGCCATAATATTAAAGACATAATCAAAAGCATTTTGAGAAAGTAAAAATGCATAGGAGGAATTTTTTTTATCTCGTGCCGGAGCTAGCGCAAGTTCAACTTTACTTACGGAACCGGTATAATATTGCAATCTCAATGCATCAACACCCGGCAATTCTTCATGATCAAAATCCAGAACAGAACGCGGATTAAAAATATCAAGCGGATTCCAGACCCAGCTGGTACCCCATGCAATTCTTTGTCGCCCAAGTGTAGTTTGTAAATCTCCGGCATAATAATCCAGATATAATCTGTCCGCTTCCAGATAAGCAATACTGGATTTATTATTCCATAAAAAAACATCTAAATCCATCAATGGCTGATAAGTTTTAATTGCCTCAGAATAGTTGGGATAATTTGTAACACTTCCGCCAGCTAAGGTTCTAAACCTTAATTCCAATGTGCCGGTAAGATTACTTGAAGCAAACCATTTGGTATTCAATCGGGCGTGAAGAAGATGATCGTAGTATCTATTATTTAACTGAGGATATTTTACAGAACTGAATAGATATTTTGCATAACCACCAACAGAGTAAGAATCAGTTTGAGCTGAGGCAATAAAAGAGTAAAGAATAAAAACTAAAAATACTTTAAGCTTCACTTTTTGCATGAGCCGGATTCATTTCATCTTTTTTAATTTTACCATCCTGCAGCGTTACAATTCTGTGTGCTCTCTTTATCACCCTTTGATCATGAGTGGAGAAAACAAAAGTCATGTTGTGCTTATGGTTTAAATCTTCCATTAAATCCAAAAGAGATTCAGCGCTTACTGAATCCAGATTAGCGGTCGGTTCATCAGCCAAAACAAAAGAAGGCTGAGATGCCAGGGCTCTTGCGACCGCAACACGCTGCTGCTGTCCTCCGGAAAGTTCTGCAGGAGTGCTATTGATTCGATCTTTCAATCCTACTGCTTCTAAAAATTCAACTGCTCGTTTTTCTCTTTCTGATTTTGGAATATTTTGAAGCAGCATAATAAACTCAACATTTTCTTTTGCTGTAAAAACGGGAATAAGATTATATGCTTGAAATACAAAACCAATGTGATGCAATCTAAAATTAATTAAGGCATCCGGCTTGTAAGTCGAAATATCGGTACCATCTACAATAATTTTTCCTTCTGTCGGTTGATCAAGTCCTCCAATCAGATTTAACATTGTAGTTTTGCCTGAACCCGAAGGACCAACTATTGAAGTGAATTCGCCTTTTCCGATTTTCAAATTAACATTATCTACAGCCCTTATTGGAACAATAGTTTCATCGTAAATTTTTGATACCTGGTTTAATTCAATTAATGACATTGTTACTCCGTTAATACGTTCTAATTGCGTTTGCAGGATTTAATTTTATTGCTTTAAGCGCAGGGTAGAAGGCGCCTAAAACCGCAGTTACTAAAATCATCAAAACTAATGGGGGATAAAAAGAAAACGGAAGACTTGTATAAAGCCTCGTTCCCAAACTCCATTGTGAAAGTCCTTCGGTAAATGCAGAAAGATTAATCCCCACACTTCCAAAATATTGGATAAGGATTAATGCCATTATTACTCCCGTAATACCGCCAATGAATGACAATGAGATAGTTTCAAACATAATCATAAAAAAAACCCGACTTCTTTTCATTCCAACAGCCATAAGCACACCAAACTCACGCACTCTTTCCATAACCGACATAAGCATTGTATTTGTTATTCCAAACAAAAGCGCGAATAAAATTATTCCAAGAAAAATATTCATTTGTGTCATCAGCATATCATTAAAAAGTTTTAACTCAGGGGCAAGTTCTCCCCAATATTTTACGGAGAGATTTGAAAACTGATTTTTAACAGGAATGTACACTGAATCAACTACTTGAACGGAACTTAATCTTACAACAATTTCATTTGAAATTTGTTTAGAGTTTAAAAGATTTTGTAAATCATTTTCTTTAACGAACACATTTGATTTGTCAAAAATTGAAGATTCCGTTCTGAAAATTCCCGTTACCCTGAATGCACCGTAAATTATGGAGCCATCAGTTCCCTGAAAACTCAAGATAATTTTAGATTTTATATGCAGTCCTAAATTATCTGCAAGTTTTTCTCCAATTGCTATTTGGTTTTTCCAATCCTCTGTAAAGTAGCTGCCGTTAATTACCTGTTTATAAATTGAAGTGACATCTTTTTCGTTCTGCGGATTGATTCCAATTATTCTTACTCCATTAGAAGTTGCTGCTGAAGAAGCCATTCCTTCAATCAGAATCCTGGAAGAAACTCCGGTTACATATTTATTTGTTTTTAATGTGTTCAGTACATTTTCAAAATTTGGTATTGTATCGGTAATTAGTTTTTCATCTTCAAAATCTTTTGAGTGAATTTGAAAATGCCCCAGATCCCTGTCAATTGTTGTGTTAATCATTGAATCCCACATTCCATACATTGTAGCACTTGCAAACAAGCCGCAGCATAATCCAACAGCAATTGCAGCTATTATTATCAGACTTCTTTTTTTATTTCGCCAGATATTTCTCCAGGCAAGAGTTAAAAGCATATCAACCTCTTAAAGCTTCCACAGGTTTTAATTTTCTAATAAATAAAATTGGATACAGCGCAGAAACCATAGCGATTGCAAGTACAGTCCATATTTGTGCAAAAAACATTCCCGGATAGACAGCAAAAGGAAGAATAGGCTCAAATCCCCAGGCAAGTATAGCATCTGCCATTTCACCGGTTAAAGGAATTGGATTTGCTTTGAAGTAAAGTAAAATTGGAATGCTGATAATCGCACCGGTAAACACTCCGAGGAATGAAACAAATAAAGTTTCGTAAAGAGTTACAAGACCAAGTTTCCATTTTTTCATTCCGACAGAAATTAATATTCCAAATTCTTTAACTCTTTCAGCAGTCATCATCATAATTGTACCGAATATTCCAAAAGCTATTACAACGTAAAGTATCCCGAGCATTATTATACCCTGTGCGTTATCTACCTGTATTGATTGTACAAGTTCAGGTGAAAGTTCTTCCCAGTCCATTACTTCATAATCTTCATTAAAAATATTTTTTAATTGGGATTCAATTCTATTCAGTTCATTCGGATTATCAATCATTATTGAAAGTGATGTTAATCTTTCCGGTGCTGAGAAGAGCCATTGTGCGTAATTTAAAGTTAAATATGTAAACGCTTTGTTAAGATCGGGAAGAGTGAACTTTACAATACCTGTAATAGGAATCTGTGCTGCTGCAGTAACACCATGATAACCCTGTCCGTAAATTACAACGCTGTCTCCAACTCCAACTTTTAATATTTCTGCTAATCCCTGTGCAATCACAATACCCTTTGATGAATCATCAAGAAAATTGCCTTCAATCATCTTTTTCTTCAGATCTGTTAATTTGTTTTCTTCTTGAGGATTAATGCCGGTTATTTGTGCAACCTTTGTTTTGTTTCCGTGAGATATCAGCGAATAAGTTTCAAACCTTGGCACAGCCAGAGTTATACCTTTAATTTTTTTTAATTTGTTAAGATGTTTTTCATCAAGAATCATACTTTCTTCCAGAGACTTTTTTTCCCAATAATCTTTTCCATGAATCTGAATGTACCCTGTGTACATTCTTACTGAAGCATCAATCATATAATCATAATAACCTGTTTGCATTGAACGCATTATTAATGCAAGAATAACAGCAAAGAATACAGAAGCCGCGGCAATTAGGGTTCGCTTTTTATTTCGCCATAAATTCCGCCAGGCAAGTTTTATGTAAGTGCTCATCTTACTCTTTTCATATTTTGTTCGGAATAGAACGATTCTTCAGTTTTTATATTAAACTGAATTTTATAGTAGTCCATCACGGTTTTATTACCCGGTTTATCTTCCGGGATCATTTCCCAGTGAGTGAAAATATTTCTCCCATCCATTTTTTGCAGGTTGGTTCCAATAAATTTCTTAACTAAAAATCCATCTTCATCATAATACTCAATTCTTGGCTGCAGGTAAGTTTCTTTTTCTATCCAGGTTATTATTTTTCCCCAAACAACACCGGCATCAGGTTTTGGTGTTAGTTGGATTTTATAACAATCCATTCCATTAAGTTTTTCTTCGCCAAGAAGTTTATGTGTATAGTCTTTGAGAACTGAAGATTCTCTTACAAGATCATCATTTGTAAAATCAGAACCCATCCAGCTTTGCAGCATCATAGACGGCGGAATTTTGATTACTTTTTGTGCAGAGGGAAGCCAGTTCCATACTTCGTTCTTTCTTTTAAGAGTTACTGTTCCTTTATCTCTCGCCGGTTCAGTAATATAAATTAATGAGTAATCAGGTTCTAAAGCCCAAACCTTCATTCCCATTTTTCTGGACCAATCAGGTTTTATTATCTCCATAGTGATTTCTGAATAGCTTGAACTAGCCCGCATAAGCTGATCAGCTTTTTTAACAATTTCAGTTGCATCCTGTGCGGTAATTTTAAAACTTAAAATGCACATGAATATCAAAAGATAAAAAACTGTCTTAATCATTTTTTAACCTTTTTGTTTTTAACAAAAACTTCAATCAGATAATTTTTCAACTCATCAATCGGATAATCTTCAGGAACCGTTACATAATTCAAAGCAATTCCATCGAACATTGTTCCTAACAACAACGCATCCATGTCAGGATTTTTTGAACCGATTTCAGAAAATAATTTTATAACAAAATCCATGTAATCAATTCTCATCTTATTATAAAGTTCTTTAAGTTGCTTCTGAACTTCAGACTGATGAATCAGGAATAAATACAAGCGCCAAAAAGTAATATTTTTCTTTAGATGTTCAATGGTTTGTATAATCATTTGTTCTATTTGTTTATCTGCGGGCAGATTATCATTCATACCAACTATCTTCATCAATTCATCATATACTTTCATAATAATAGAATTTAATAGCTGTTCTTTACTTTCAAAATAATTGTACAGAAGTCCTTTTGAGATTCCGGCTTTTTCTGCAATTTGTGAAATTGATGTAGCGTGATATCCTTTTGATGCAAAAAGTTCAAGCGCTATTTTTTCAATGTTTTCCCGGCTTTTCTGTCTTATTTCTTCAAATTGAATTTTAGTTCTTGGGCTCATAATATTTTTAATTAAACGCTCGTTCAAACATAAAACATTTAAATATTACTTTCAACCAATATCATTAAGCGCGGTTAACTTATGTGATAAGTATTACAACCCGGAAGAAGTTGGTTTAAATGATATATCAATAACTCAAATAGATTTTACATGATTATATTTTATCTTTAACGCATTAGTAAAAAAAAATTTTGAGGATACAATGGTTAGCAAAGAACTTTTAGAAATTCTCTGTTGTCCTGAAACTAAAGCCGATCTTGTGCTTGACGGTAATACTCTTGTTTCAGTTGATAAAAATACACGGAGGCGATACCGGATCGAGGACGATATTCCTATTATGTTAATTGATGAATCTGAACAATTGAGTTTGGAAGAATGGACTGCGATCATGAAAAAGTATGGTAAAGGTGCTTAATTTCTTTTAGTGATAATTTGTGAGTTGGTGTTTTTGTGGCAGAAAAGTCTACTGAAAAATCTTATAAAAATTATTGCCACTAAATCACAAAAACACTAAGTGCGTCAAAAAATATTAATACCTATCTTTGAACTACATTTGTTCATATTTTTTAATCTAAAATCGACATAACAATGGATCCAATTAATATTATCATCGGACTAAATATCATCGCAACTTTTGGCGCAAATATTGGAGCTGCTAAAAAAGGTATAAAAGATAAAGTCGGAGTTTTTAAAGATAAACCTAAAACTTATCTTCAAACGTATCCAATATTATTATCAACAATAACATTGGTTTTATTAATCATAAGCCTTTTTCAAATCGGCACATTTGAATATACATCTGAGTATCAGATATTAAGAATAATTGGATTGTTAATCTACCTGGTATTTTCCTGGGTACAGATTTGGGCAACAAAAACTTTGGGTGAAAATTACACGCAGGATATCGCAATCAAAAAAAATCATCAGCTCATTACAAATGGTCCGTTTAAGTTTATACGGCACCCGCAGTATCTTTCACAGATTTTATTGGATCTTGGCGGAGCTGCCGCTACTCTAAGTTTTATACTTGCACCATTGGCTCTTATTCAAATTCCATTTTTATTCTTGCGTGCTTCATTTGAAGATAAACTGCTTGAGAAACATTTTGGAGAAAATTTTAGATTGTACAGGAAGAAAAGCGGAATGATATTACCATTTGTAGGATAAAAGTTTTTAATGATGAAATTATTTCTTTTAGTATTTATAACATCACTCTTTGTTTACCAAACATTTGCGCAGGATGGAAATAATGTTCTTGTGGTTACAAATGCCGGGATGAAAAATATTCCGGCTTATGTGCGTGAAGGAACAATTTATTTTTCACTGAAAGATTTTGCAGATGCTGTTGGTGTAAATTATTACTACAACGAAGATGCGCAGAAAATCGAAGTTAAGTTTGATAATTATTTTGTTAAAGCCTCAGCAAGAAATCCATATTTAGTATTAAATGAAAAAAACGGTGATAAACAATTAATTATTCAACTTCCAACATCCACTTATCTAATTAACAAAAAAGTTTATGTGCCTCTTAAATACAGCCTTAAAACTCTTGCTGCTGCCTATGGTAAAGAGTTAAGTTTTGAAGCCCCGAATAAAATTGTTATCGGAAAGAATAAAGATGCAATAACCGAAACCCCGGGTGCTTTTAATATTACAGGAATTATTCTGGATGAAAAAGCCAACGGAACCCTGATTACAATTAAATCCAATAAGCGGATTCCATCTTATCACAGCGCCTTTAAAAATGGCGTGCTTACATTAATTTTTAGAAAAGTTAATGTGAATGTTGAAAATGTTAAGTATAGCGGGGGAACAGGAGTTGTAAAAAAAATTGAAGCGAAAAATGTCGGTGCTGATGCCATCATTGATATTTCAGTTAGCAAAGAATACACAACAAACGAAGTGATGAATATTGAAAAAAGTAATGATATTCAAATCACCATTCATAATAAACTGTTTACTCAAAACAGTTCATCAAACAAGTTAAAAGAAAAATGGGAGTTTGATGTAATTGTTATAGATGCAGGACACGGTGGACAGGATGCGGGTGCAATAGGAGTAAACGGTGTAAAGGAAAAGGATATTAATCTTGCAATTGCTTTAAAGCTAGGCAAACTTATTGAAGAAAACATGAAAGATGTTAAAGTTGTCTATACGCGTAAAACGGATGTGTTTATAGATCTTTACAAACGGGGTAAGATTGCAAACGAAAAGAGCGGTAAGCTTTTTATTTCAATTCATTGCAACTCAACACCCAAAAAACCAAGCACTGCAAATGGGTTTGAAGTTTACCTGCTTCGTCCGGGTAGAACTAAAGAAGCAATTTCTATTGCCGAGTTTGAAAACAGTGTAATTAAGTATGAAGAAAATCCCAACCGTTATGAAAAACTAACCGATGAAAATTTTATTCTGGTTAGTATGGCTCACTCATCTTATATGAAATACTCCGAGCGTTTTGCCGAGTATTTGCATAAAGAATTTAGTAATCATCCAACACTTTCTTCACGCGGAGTTAAGCAGGCAGGATTTTATGTTCTTGTCGGGGCATCCATGCCAAGTGTACTTATAGAAAGCGGATTTCTTTCCAACACTAATGATGCAAAACATTTAAGCACTTCTAAAGGCCAGCAAAAATTTGCTGAGTATGTTTTTAACGGAATAAAAAAATACCGCGATAGTTATGAGCTTGAAATGCAGAATGAATGAGTTTAACCCACCCCAACCCTCTCCCGAATCGAGTTCGGGACAGGCTCTTTCTAAAAGGGAGGGAGTTCGAGTTCCTCCCCTTTACGAGGGGGAGGCTAGGAGGGGTTCGAATTAAGAAGGAAAAATCTTATGACGCAACTTTTTAACAAGCTTACAGAAAAAGAAAAACGTAGAATCCTCAGAAAAAACACAACTGCTTCCGAAAAAATCGTTTGGACTTACCTAAGAAGAAAACAAATATAAAGTGAAAGATTCTTAAGACAGTTTAGCATAGAATATTTTGTGTTAGATTTTTACTGTCCAAGATTAAGGTTGGCAATTGAGATTGATGGCGACTCACATTTTATTAATCAGGATGCAATAGATTATGATATAGAAAAGCAAACCTATATTGAAAATCTCGGAATAGAGTTTTTGAGATTTAGGAATGAAGAAGTTTTTGCTGATAATGATGAAGTTATAAATAGTATAACTCAAAAAGTAAAAGAGCTTCAAAAGCCTTCCCCGTCCCTCTCCCGAATCGAGTTCGGGACAGGCTCTTTCGCAAAGGGAGGGAGTTTAAATTCTCCTTTTTTAAAAAGTTTGTGTGATAATCCTCTAAAAGTCATTTCGAAGGAATATTCCGCTGAGAAATCTGAACAAATGATTAGAACTTCTCTTTTTGATCGAAGTGACAATCTCAAATTTTACACAGTCCTTTAAAGGGAAGGGAGTTTAAAATTCCTCCCCTTTACGAAAGGGGAGGTTAGGTGGGGTTCAAAACTCAGAATCTTTTATTAAACTTGCATTGTTAATTTTTATAACAACGGGTTTTTATGAAGTTTGTTCTGGTTTCGTTTCTGGTATTAGTTGTTTTGTTTCTTTCGTTATCCTGCAATGAAGGCTATGATTATTCCCAGGCAGCACTGGGTTTGGATTTGCAGGATTATTCCTGCACAGAAGCCTGGATTGAAGTGCAGATTGGCAGCAATGATAAGACAGCAGATATCTATATAAAAAAGAACGATGAAATAATAAAAACAATAAGAATTGGGCAATCAGATTCACTATTCTATTTTGATAGCCTGCAGCCGAATACTTCATACAAATTTGATGCTGTTACTTACGAAGACGGCAAAGAAGTAAAAAGCAATCCCGTTACATTTACAACCTTAGACACCACCAGCCACAACTTTACCTGGCAAACTTTTGAATTTGGGCAACACAGCAACAGTACACTTTATGATGTAGCGATAATAAACGAAAATGATATCTGGGCAGTGGGTGAGATTTATATGAATGATTCACTTGGTAATCCTGACCCAAATGCATATAACGCAATTCATTGGGATGGGCAAAGCTGGGAATTAAAAAAAGTAAAAACATTATTTCGAGGCAATATAATCACTATACCCATAAGTGGGATATTTGCTTTTTCTCCAATAGATATCTGGATGGTTGGTAGTTTACCAATACACGGTGATGGAACAGCCTGGATTATGTATGATGTTAGAACAACGATTGACCCTAATTTGTCTTTATCTAAAGGTTGGGGTACAAGTCCAAATAATGCTTACTTCGTTGGGGAAAATGGCAGTATTGCTCATTACAATGGCAACAATTGGTCAAAGATTGAAAGTGGAACAGATGTGGATTTAAAGGATGTATATGGCACAAAAGATGGCAGTATTGTTTGGATTTCAGGTAAAACAGAGCTTCACAAATCAGTTCTGTACAAAATTGAATCAGGTCAGATAAAAAAAGTTTTTGAAGACAGTTTTCCCTGGCAAATCCAATCCGGTAAGATATCGGGGGGAATTGAGAGCATTTGGACGAACAGTAGAAGTTTTATTTATTTAACTACACCCATTAATGCATATCGAAGCTCAAGTAACACAAGCGGTGATGGAAAAGAAATATATCCTTTTAATGATGAACTTAATGGGGGAACTGCAAGAATAAGAGGGACGGCCGCTAATAATATTGTAACTGCTGGTAACAATTCAAGCGTCCTTCACTATAATGGTTATAGTTGGAAAATTTATTCTGAGTTATTAAATAATTTGACATTTCTTTCAAGTGTAGATATCAACGATAACACAATAGTATCTGTAGGTGATAAAATGGAAAACACTTTTCTTTACAAAGCTATAATTGCAATTGGAAGGAGGAATTAAAAATGAAAGCATTAATTCTATTCCTTGTTTTGTTCGAGTATCAAATATTTGCTCAGCACTTTTTTTATCAAAAAAATTACAATACGATTGTTGATGATAAAGTAGTTGAATTGAAAATAAATAACGAAAATTTTAAGGTGTTTAATGGGGTCGTTTCTGCTGAAGGTAAATATCTTGCAGGATTTGTAATTTATAATTCATTAGCGGATAATATCGAGAATATGAAATCGCGTGAGATTGTTGATTTTTTTGGATCTAATCAAATAGTGAATACTGTAGTGGTCTATTCCTTTCAAGAGGATAAGATTTTGCTCTTAGAAAAAGTAAAAAATTTTCCGGAACTTTTCTTCAATGACGATAATTTGGTTATTAGTTATTTTGATAACTATGTTAATGTATTCAACTTGAAATCTGATAGCAATAAGGAATTTGATTTGTTGTATGAAAGCAATAAAGAATTTAGAACTTACGATAACAATATTTATCTATTAGAAAAGGAGACAAAGGGCACTATTATAAGGGTGTTTAATTTTAACTCAAAAGATTTTTTAATTTCTTTTTTTATTAATAAACCGGCTGAGCAAATAATATATATTGAAGGTAATACGGTTGTTATAAAAGAAAGTAAGGAATTGGAAAATAGTTTATCGATTGTTTCCGAAAGTAAAGACACAGTTAAGTTTACAATTCCCGTAATTGATTATTTCCTGCCTAATAAGGGATTATTCTTTGTTGGACGCGAAGAATCAACAAGTATTTTTTTATATCATTATAACGTCAGAGAAAATAAAATAGATAAGTTGTTTTCTCTTTATACGGCAGAAACCAATGATTTTTTAATTAGTCAAATCAGTGATGTAATTTTAGAAAACAGTAATGTGTATTTCTGTTTTCATTCACTTGTACCAGAAAACGAGAACATTTACCAATACAATAGGGATACAAAAATGTTTACTCAATTAACAACTTCCGGATTTATATCTACACCATTTGGCTTATTCAAAAAACCGATTGAAGAATAGGATTCTTAACAACAAACTTTCTTTAATCTATGCAACACCCTTCAGTTTAACAACATCTCGTAACAGATTTACTTTATTATCACTTCATTAGAAAGCTCATTAACATCACCTGGCTGAATGGGGAAGTGAGTGGAAAGAATTTTTCCTGCTTGCTCAACTGCGTTTAATATTCCTTTACAGAAATTTTCTTGTTTAAAGTCCAAACTCATAATGTTTGATATTTCATCCCATACAGATTGCTCTACAAGTTCATTAATCTTTTTATCAGCGAGAATGCAAAACTCTTTTGCATTAAAAAGCATAAAGATTAAAATTCCGGTTGAACCTTTGGTTTTACCAATCTTTGCATCAACAAATTCTTTTTCTGCAAGCGTGCGGACAGATTTAGTCTTTTCAAACCATCCGCGTTTTTCTTTAATTGTAATTACAAGTTCACCGGAAGTAGTTTTTTCAATCTCACTAATCTTTACAGAGATTGATTTTAAATCTTCTTCACTTAAGTATTTGTAGATAAATTTTTTAGACATTTTCCTTTTAATTCAAAATTCTAAAGTCAAAATTCAAAAGAGTTGGGTTAATGTCAAACGTTTTGTTCAGTCATGCTGAACTTGTTTCAGCATCTTTAATTTTTCAGAAGACCCTGAAACTAGTTCAGGGTGACAAGAATGGGGTGACAAATAAAAAAAGCGCACCAGATGATGCGCTTAGGGAGATGAGATGAAACAAAATCTACTTTTTAAGAACAGTAATATCACCACCGGAAGTTACTGCAATCAAAGGCTTGCCTCCTTTATTAATATTTGCATCAATTTTAGTTTCACTAAGTTTGGTAACATTGTTTAATGTTAAATTACAATCAACATCTCCGCCGGAAGTTTTTAATTCTGCTTTCGCATCAAAATCAGCCGGTACTTTTATGTCTATATCACCGCCGCTGGTATTTAATTCTATGCCTTTATTAATTCCTGTATATTCAAGTTCAATATCGCCACCGGAAGTTTTTGCTTCTATCTTTGCATTGCTGCAGAAAAGATTTATATCACCACCTGAAGTTTGTGCATAAAAATTTCCTTCAAACCTGTCGCCCCAAATATCACCACCGGAAGTTTTTAAATAAATACCTCCGTTAACTCCGCCAACCTTTATATCACCGCCTGAGGTGTTAGCATTGATGTTAAAATTCACGGGTACTTTTATTTCAAACCTAAGACTGATATTTGAAAACCAGTTCCAGCCTCCTTTTCTATCTGCCTTAACTGTTACTTCATCAGAGTTTGAGTTAAATGTAAAATCATATTTATCTGCAGTATCATCGGTACCAATTACTTTAACATACACTTCGGATTTATCCCACACGGAACAGATAATATCGCCGCCATCAGCGGAAACATTTAATTTTTTACCCGAAGATATTTGAAAAATTTTTTCGTGGATTACTTTTTTATCGTTATGACTTGAGGAAGCGAAAACATAGTTGAATGATAATGCAAATATCAAAGCTGCAGCTAATAAACACTTAGTAAGCAATTTCATTTAAATCTCCTGTAATATTTTATCTATTAGACACACAAAAGTACTTTTTAGTTACTGCGTATTAAAATCATTCTGCTCAATCGGTTAATATTGATGATTAAAGGAGAAAGGAAACAGCAGGTAGTATCTTATTTTGCATCCAGCAAATCAATCGCTTTATCAACAGAAAGATGAGTGCCGTAAATTACAAGAGTATCGGCTGATTTTATTATTTCTTGTGCAGATACATTTGAAATTGTTTTGCCGTCTCTAACAATCGCAATTATCGTTGCATCTGTTTTTGCACGTATATCTAATTCCTTAAGGGATTTATTAATGTGTGAATTGTCTTCATTAACATAATATGTTTCCGTAAGTCCTTGAGCAAGGATTTCATCAAGATGCGTGAATGAACTGATATCTCCGCCTTCTTTTCGTAAAAAGCTGTAGGATTCTTCACGAAGAAGAGTAGTTTGTTTCATAATTACATTTAACGGGATGTGATATCGTTCCAAAACTTTTCGGAATATCTGTAATGCGGTTTCAAACTCTTCGGGAATAACATCATCGGCGCCAAGTTTTTTTAATTCGTCTACTTCTGTTATAAATCTTGTTCTTACCAGGGCATAAATACGGGGATTTAATTTTTTAGCAAGCTTTAACGATCTTCTTGAAACGGCTGGATCAGATATAGCATAAACAATTGTATTGGCTTTATCAATATTTACAGCTTTTAAAACTTCTTCTTTACTGATATCCCCATAAATTATTTTTTCACCCCTTGCTTTTTCTCTTTTAACCGTATCCGGATTAAGTTCTGTTACAACATATTTAATTCCCGTTTCCTTTAAAACTCTTGCAAGATTACTTCCGTTTAACCCAAACCCGGCAATGATAACATGAGCATGCAGTTCTTCAAGATAATTTGCATTGTGCTTTTTATTTTTTTCGAATACAGAAGATTTACCTGCGATGAAAGGAGAAAACTTGATTAATAACGGTGTCAGTATCATTGAAAAAATGGTGGTTGAAAGAAAACTATTATAAAAATCATTTGTAAAAAGTTTAAAGTTTAATCCAGCCTGAGCAAGCACAAAAGAAAATTCACCGATCTGCGCTAAACCTAACCCTGTAAGAACGCCAATTCGTAAAGGATATTTCATAAAATAAACTATTGCAACAACAACTAAAGATTTTAAAAATAAAATTCCGAGTGTCAATGCACTTATCATCAGTACATTGTTTAATACAAACTGAAGGTTGAGCAATAACCCGATTGAAACGAAAAAAATACTATTAAAAGCATCACGGAAAGGCAGTATATCGGAGACAACCTGATGATTATATTCAGTCTCGGATAAAATTAATCCGGCAATAAAAGCTCCGAGTGCAAATGACAATCCGAATAAATGTGTGATATAAGCTGTACCAAGTAATAAAAGAATAACACCGATTGTAAACGCTTCCCGCGATCTCATGTTTGCAATTTGATATACAATAAGCGGCATTAAAAATCTTGCAAGAAAAAGTAATCCTGCCAGCACACCAAACGCAATGATTAGTTTTAGAGCTATATCTCCAGCGCCTAAGGTTCCAAATCCGCTTAATATCGGAAGCATAAGAAACATAGGCACTATGGCAAGATCCTGAAAAATTAAAATCCCGATTGAAATTTTTCCGTGCGGTGATTCTAATTCGTCCTTATCAGAAAGAATTTTTAGAACAATTGCAGTGCTTGACAGGCTAACCAGCAATGAAAAAAAAATCGCCTGATTAATTTCAATACCCAAAAGAGAAAAAATAATTATGCTTAGTAAAATTGTTATAAGAAGTTGAAATCCGCCGGCTACCAGAAGAAACTTTTTTATTCTGATTAATTGGGAGAGTGAAAATTCCAAACCGATAGTAAACATTAAAATCATAACACCAATTTCTGCCATTACACTTATTTGATTAACTGATTTTATGAGATTAAATCCGAATGGACCAATTATCATTCCCGCGATCAGAAATCCGACTATACTGGGAAGATTAATTTTTTTGAATAGAAAGATGATTGGAAGAGAAACCAGAAGGATGACTACAATATCTTGAATTATTAAAAACTCAGTCATATTTGCAATTGATATTAATATTAAAAATTAAGCTAATAATTTTTTGTAGCATCGTCTTCTCTTATGCTGGCGTACATCATAAAGTTTCCATTGCGCCTGTACTTTTTCATTGCTTTCCAGTTCCCGATTTGTTTCAACATTAGTAATATTATTTTTGATACAAACTTTATTAATCTGGTTGATCAATAGAGCGTTTACACCTTTATTTTGTAAATCAATTCTAACGGCGGTAAGATACAAATCCAGTCTTCGGCTTCTTTTCATTTCTCTCAGAATATATAAAAATCCGAACGGAAAAAGTCTGCCGTTTATTTTTTGAAGTGCAGAATTTAATGATGGCATTGTAATTCCAAATGCTGCAAGTTTATTATTCTCATCAAGCACAAGGGGTAAATATTCCGGGCGTATGAAAGAAAAATACTGCTTTACATAAAAATCTATTTGTTTATCAGTCAATTCTACAAATCCATAAAGATCTTTATAGGTTTGATTAATCATTATAAAAATATCTCTTGCATAAGGCAGCATATCCTTGGCTTTTTTGAAAACAGGAACATGAAGTTTATTTCTTTGTAAGGCTATTTCGGAAATTCTTGCAATTTTTTCGGGAGTTTCTTTTGGGATTTTAGCATCAAATTCTATCCAGTCGATATCTTTTGAATAACCTAGTTTTTCAATGTGTTCAGGATAATAGGGATAATTGTAAATGTTGCCCAGAGAACTTACCTCATCAAAACCTTCAATCAGCATACCTTCACCGTCCATATCGGTAAAGCCCAAAGGACCGTGAATACTTTTCATTCCTTTTGCTGCAGCCCATTGCTCCACAGTATTAAAAAGCAAAGATGAAATTGATAAATCATCTTCAAAATCTATCCAGCCGAACCGTGCTTCTTTTTTATTAAACTTATCATTGAACTTGGAATTAATAATACCCGCAACTCTTCCAACAACCCTATCATCTTTATATACCAGCCAGTATTTTGAATCACAGAATTCAAAAGCAGGGTTTACTTTTTTATTTAATGTTTTCATTTCATCAAATCGCAAAGGGGGAATAAAATATTTATTGCCCCTGTATAAATCGTATGGAAATGCTATGAATTTTTTTAGTTGTTTTTTAGAAGATACTTCTTTAAGAATCAAGCTCATTTATCTTTACTTTTTTGATTTTTTGTAAATGTTAATATAACATTTTTCATGCTTGACTTATAGAGGCGTACAGCGAATGGAAGTAAATTTTAAATTACTTATGTGTTTCTAAATTTGAGGAATTAATGAAACCAACTATTCCGTGAGTAAGAAGAAAAAATGGAATAAGTATAATAAATAGGTCTTCAACTGGTGGAAGTTTAACGCTCCACACAGGAATAAAATGAATAATTATGATCTCAAAAACTATCATCAGAAAAATTATAAGTAAGCTGTTGGATAAAACTTTATAAGAAAATCGTAAATATGATTTTTCATCATCAATTTTTTCACGCTCTAATATTAATGGGCGTAGTGCAAGAATTGCTAATGCTGCCAGACCTTTGTAGCCGATTAAACTGATTGATATAATGCACCCAAACCCAACAAGTATCTCAATCAGGAAAGCAAGATTTATATTTTTATACTTCAGTTAATTCAACTCCCGGTTTTAAAATTATTCCACGACTCTCATGTCCATTAATCCTTACATTCATAGGAGCGTACAATCTTAAATGTCTTGTATATTTAAGTTCCTCTAATTCCGGCTGTTTACTTAACCAATCCCAATCAATAAAATTTAAATGATCATCAGAGTTAACAGTAAAATATCCGACTCTAAAGGAAGTTAAATTTTGAAAAAAGTGAGAGCCCTGGGATGGTGTAACACTAAAATCTTTAAATCCTGATTCTACAATAACTGATGCCCCGGAAATTTGATCCCATGTAACAGGAATACCGAGCCATGGATCAAGCGAACCCCATCTGCCAACACCAAATAACAGATACGGTCTTCTTTCAGTAATCAGTTTAGAATTCAGTTTACTTACTTCAAGAGCAACTTCTTTACTTTTACTTCTTTCAAATTTATTTATATCAACAACCACAATATCAAAAATTCCATTTATAGCTCCGTTGCCAAGCACCTGATTACTTTTACAAACAATATCTTCTTCCTTAACCTCGCCAATCATCAGTTCTTCACTTTCGCGGCTAAGTACCATTGGTCTCATTTGAAGCATGGCAAATTCTTTTCTCTCTCCCGCAGCAACATTAAGATTTACTGCAAATTCAATTTCTACTGGAGTTCCCATTCCCCAGGAACCAAAGTCCAAAAGTAAGTCAAGTATTTCTGGCAGCGGAAATATTTTATGTTTTAGGATAGGTGCAAAAGTAACAACCCGTACTCCATCTCTGGAAATGCCGTCATAAATTCCTTCATTCTCCTGAGTGTATGTTGAACCTACAGAAAAAAGTGTTCCGTCTTTTTCAGAATCAGAAAGTTTGTAGCTTTTAACAAGTGTGTCCTCAATACTTTCAGGATTATGTTCCAGTTTTCCGTTAAGATCAAGTGCATAAAAATCCTGTTGAGCATTTTTTAAAGTTTCTTTTGTAGAAAAAAATTGGAGCATATGTTTTGGATACTTTGGACAGAACCTGATAGCATTGCCGCCTTCAACAACTGTTTTACCCAAACCAAGTGCAACAAGAGCAATACCATCGGTTGGTTTTTGCGGTTCCATCGGATAGAAATTATAAGACTTGGCAACACCGGCAAAATCAGGATAAAACCTTTCGTCTCTTTTTGCTCCAACCAGTCTCTGAATTACTACAGCCATTTTTTCTTCTTCCAATCCATAAGAAGTAGATTTTATATAATCTTTTGCCTTTTTATGAAATGTTGAAGCATAAACACTTTTTATCGATTGCAATAACTCTTCTAATCTTATTTCAAAATCAGGATTGCTGTTTGGAATCATATAAGTTTCGTAAACACCTGCGAATGGAAGAAACTGAGAATCCTCCAGCAGACTTGAAGATCTAACCGCAAGTGGTGATTTTGTTATCTCAAGAAATTCTCTGAGCTTACTTATAATTTCAACCGGAAAAATTTCAGCATTTACAAATCTTCTTGTAATCTCAAGATCATCAATCTCAACATATGCAAGCTGATCTAATTTGTTTGCACTAATAAATCTATCAAAAACCTCTGTTCCAATTACAATTGCCGAAGGCACACTTATTTCGACATCATCAAATTTATGGCTAAGATTATAATTTATTATTAATGTGTTGATGAATCCCAAACCCCGGGCTTTACCACCCAGAGAACCACCGCCTATTCTTGCAAAACTATTTTTAGGATCAAACAGATCTGTTCTAAAATCAAGTATTATTCCGCTCTGCTGAAGTTTTCTGTACTCTTGTAAAGAACTTAAAAGTCTGTCACGTAAACCCTGCACTGATTGAAAATCACCTACTTTATGCGGTCGTAATTTGTGTGCCAGATAAAATTCAGTACGCGCTTTAAGCCATTTAGAAAAATGATTTCTGGAAGCGTGATAAACCAGACTTTCATCCGGAATTACTTTTAATGCTTCTTCTAACTGAGATAAATTTGCAGCTCTAAAAACTTCTTTCCCTTCATTGTTTGTAAAAACAAAATCTCCAAAACCAAAATTCTGAAGCATAAAATCTCTTAATTCGTGTAATAATCTGGGAGAGTTTTTGTGCAAAAATGAAGCGCCTATTTCAAATGCTTTTTCTCTAAATCCTGCATCACTTGATTGCAGTAAAATAGGTATGTCATCGTGCTGCGAGCGTACAGTGCGTGCAAACTTTATTCCCGCTTCAGGATCTTTTATACCGTGACGTCTGAAATTTATATCAAGTATTAATCCGAGAACATATTCCTGGTACTCTTCGTAATATGACCAGGCTTCTTCGTAAGTTGTAAAAAGTAAAATTTTTGGTCGCGCACGCATTCTTAAAAACTTATGGGTTAGATTGATACCTTCTTTTATCAGTTTTTGAGATTGTATAAAAATCTCAGTGTAAATTATAGGCAGATATGATGAGTAAAATTTAATGTTATCTTCAACTACTATTATCGATTGAACACCAATATTTTTTGTATCATTTTCAACATTAATACGATCCTCAATTAATTTTGCAATTGCAATAAGCAAACGATAATCACCACTCCAGATAAAAATTCTTTCAAAGATAGATGTATCATAATTTGTGGTTAGTTCTTTTCTTTCACGATTATCATAAGCAAGCAAAACAATGGGCAGGTTGATACCCGATTGCCTGACCATTTGAGCAAACTTAATTACATGCATATCCTCAATATGAAGAGTTGTAATAATAAGATCATAATTGTGCTGACCGCTTAACATTTCAAGTGCTTCTTCACCCGTTGTAACATGGATTAGCTCAGGAGCGAAACTTAAATTAAGTGTTTGATATTCTTCACGAATCAATTCGTAGAGTCTGCCGTCTTCTTCAAAGAGATAATTATCATAAATACTTGATACAAGAAGTATCTCGCGGATTTTGTAACGCATTAAACGCTGGAATTTTTTTATGCGTGAACTAAATACGTCTTCTAAACCCTGCTGTCTAACTCTTGATGATCGGTTTTCCATATTTATAGATGAGATTGATTTATTGATATCTAAAATATAATGAATAAGAAGTTAGTCTGCCATGGCTGTTTGAAATGGAAGGTAAAATAATAATTCTGAATCAGATTATTTTAAGTGGAGTCAACCGTTAAGTGGACTCCACCGGATTAGTTTTTCTAATACCAAAAATGCAACTGAAGAACGAAAGAATCATTATCAACGGAAGGATCTTCTATTACCAGTCTGTACTGCGGTCGTATTTCTATAAAACTGTAAGGGTGAAATTCAAATCCAAAGATTAATCGTGATATTTCGTCTGAACTAACATTTGCATTGTAATCTATTCTGTCAAATCTAACAACAGCTTCAAGTCCCGTTAATATTCCATAAGCAGCTTCCACCATAAGCATATTTGATTTTACATCTGAGAAATAAAGATCATTGGCCAAATCATACTCTGCAAGCAGAGTAAACTCGTCATAACCAAAACCAAAAAATCCACCGTACATACTTGTATTTAAAGTTGATCCGGCGCTGCCAAGTTTTACTGACGCAACGGACCCGCCAAACATCAAACCAACATCTCCCAGATTTGGTGTTAGTTCCAATCTTGCTATGTAAGTTGGATCCTTAGAATAATTACTTGTAACATCAGTGAGATTTGATCCGGCACTTGCACTAACATATAACCAGTTTTCAGCAAAAAACCCAATCTCAACTCCCGCTTCTCTATAAAATGGATTGAAGATCAGACCTTCTCTGGTATATGCAGTATGATCATCGAGTCTAATTCCATAATTAGGAACATATACCCCAGCTTTTATATATCCGTTAGCAGGAAGAATTTTTGCAACTCCGTAACCTTCCCAAAGAACATTCACAAAATCATACTTGCCGACAAGATTTATTTGTTTTGATAATGCAAAATTTGTGTGCAGCGCTGCTGTCATATTCTGGAAATATGTTCGCTTACTTGATTGTGAATAAATATATTGTGTTCTATAATCAAGACCGATTGAAATATTATCGGAAATTCTTGGTGACATAATAAAATCTTTATCACGTGCTGAAATCATACTTAAAGTATTTTTTCCCCAATTCCATCCGGCATCATTTCTTATTAGTCCACCACTTGGATTATAATGGCAATCGCTGCATTTATCACCAAGTTTAACTGCAAATCGTGGCAGCGCTAATGACTCAATTGCCAGCAAGTACATAGTAATGAATAAAAATGATAGAATTGATTTCTTCATACTTCTCCTCGGATTGTGTTTATTTATTCGGACGAAAACCTGTTCAAAAGCGAAATAATACAAACAAATTCTTTATGTATACTTTAGTTATGTTAAAGCAGAATTAGTGACAATTTCAGAATCATTTTTTATGCTATTTCAGTACGAATAATGAGTTACAATTAATTTTTCTATTAAATTTATTTTAAGTTTTGAATGCCCCAGCATGCAAAACTAAAGTTTTCTTGCAACCACAACAGTGGATTTAATTGTTTCAACTACGCCGGAATTATCATTTAGGGCTTCTAAGAATATTATATAAATTCCCATTCTTAATGAATAACCAGCATCGTCAAGTCCATCAAATATAACAGAACCGCTTGAGCCGCTGGCTCGATTGTTTAACAATGTACGTACTAATCTTCCTTTGCTGTCAAATATTTTAATTCTTACCTGGGCGATTGCCTGAGAAAGGTTGTAATTTATTAATGAAAAATCTTCAAACCCGTCATTATCAGGAGAGAATGGATTAGGATTTACTGAAAGATTAGCTGCTTGATTTAAATTTTCTGCAAATACACTATTTTGATTTCCTGGTGTGCCGCCGAGCGAATTTACTGAAGTACTCCAGTTGAGTGGATCGTTTCCACTTAAACCCGGATTAATTTTTTCCAAAGATTTACCCTTTGTAAATGCAATGTTTTTATTATTCCAACTACTGCTGTAAAAAACCGAATCTATTACATTTCCTCTCGCATCTTTTAATAAAATTAATTCGCCGGTATTAACTAACCCAAGACTTGACGTACCAACAATATTTTTGTACGGATATTCAATTAGACCGAAATGATTTATTGATGATGAATCAGAGAACAGAACGAAAAACAGTTTTGGAGGAACTATAAAACTTGTCTCATATAATTTGTTGATGTTCCCATTCTCATCTTCAAATCTCCATCCACCGATATTTATTGAATCGGGACTTAAATTTAAAAACTCAACATACTCGCTATTCCCCGATTCAGGATCGTACATTATTTCATTAATTATCAGAGTATTTTTTTCATACAACGGAATATTGAAAATAGAATTATTAAAACCCGGTGTGCTTCCACCCTTATCAAGCGATGTTAACCAGTTGGTGCTGTCGTTTGTTTCATAATTTAAAGAAATTCTCTCTAAAGAGAATCCTTTCCGTCCTCCCCAATTTGAGCGATAAAATAAGCTATCAATAATTCCATTTCTAAAATCATAAATCACCACACCATCGGAAGTATTGCCTAAGTTTCCAAAGTTTGAATAAAATATTTTAGCATATGTGTTTGGATGTGCAGATTTGAATGATGTGTCTTTTGCAATTATAAAAAATTCATTTTGGCGTATAAAAATATTTTCATCAGTTATAAAATTTTTAGTCGGATTTGTAAGCACATCACTGATAATCCAGTTTTTAATATTAATTGAATCCTCACTTACATTTACTAACTCAACCCATTCCGGCTCACCATCGGCAGGATTGTACATTACTTCATTAATCTTAATTGTGTTTTGTGCAAAGCCGGGCTCAATAAATTCTTCATAATAATTGTTAAGCGTATCCTCATCAGATAAATATATAACTCTGATTACCGTTAAAATTTTTTTTGTAATCGATGGAATTTGCGAAGCAGCTGTAATAAGAATTGAATCACCCGCAATTAAGTTTGAAGATTCGACTGAACTTAGTAGAAAATCAACGATGTTATTGGAATCTGTATCGATATAAAATTCAGTAATAAAATTTTGTGCAGATTGATTTCCATTGTTCTTTATTTTAGCGGTTAATGAAACGTCATCACCCAAAGTCGGAAATCTTGGTGAGAAAAAAATTCCGCTTACCGATAAATCAAATTGCTTGGGGGTGATACTATTAATTCTTCCCGGTGTGCTTTGTTCAATATCTTTACTACTAGCCCAATTGAATTGATTATTTGATGGGTTTGTTGTCGAAATTCTTTCGAGAGAAAAACCGTTTTTACCACCCCATTCATTAGAATAAAACACGGAGTCAATTGTAATCCCGCGGTTATCTTTTAAGACCACACCATCTCTGTCATTATTAAAAGAGGGTAGTGTTAACTTAATAATCGAAGATGGAATATGCCTGTGATAATTAAGGATTGAGGAGTCTCTTGCCAAAACCGCAAAACCGTTCCCCTCGATAATAAAATTATTTTTAATTGTTGCTTTAGCAGGAGTTGTGATTACATCCCAAACATTCCAATCTTTTAAATTAATCTCCCGATCAGAGTTGTTGTATAACTCAATCCATTCCGGTTCACCGCCAAGCGGAGCAAACATAATTTCGCTAACAACAATTGTTTGATTAGGAAATCCGGGCTCTACTATTTTATAAAAAGAATTGTTTGTTGTATCCTGATCTTCAGCAAAAACTATGTTTAGGTAAAATGCTCTTTTATTTTGAACATTTTCCAACACAAAGTTAAAATTATAAATAGATGAATCTTCTGCCTCAAGATTTAAATTAGAAATCGATTCAACAAAGAAATCAGGTATTGAATCTAAATTTGTATCTTCATAAAGTTTTATGGAAAATGCTACTGAATATTTTCCAATATTTTTTATAAAAGCTGAAAGATTAACGCTCTCGCCAATAATCGGAAACTCAGGGGATGATAAAAGATTCACCGCAAGTAAATCAAAATCTTTTTGCGTTACTGAATTATATGTTCCCGGGGTAGCTTTAAAAATACTTTGTGATGTTTTCCAGTTAGATGAATCTACGGAAGCAAGATTTATATCGATCCTTTCTAACGATTTTCCACCTGTATTCCCACCCCACGCAGGTTTATATGAAACAGAATCAATTAATATCCCAAGTTGATCTTTAATTACAACAACATCTCCGGTGTTATTTAAGGATGGGATATTTGCAACAAACACTTCTGAAGGAACAAAGTAATAATTTGAGATATCCTCACTCTTAGAAATTACAAGAAATGAATTTGCAGGAACAATAATATCATCTAAAATACTTTCCGGTAGCAAAGTAATTGTTGTATTTGCGTCTGATAATTTCCAAGAAACTATATTGATATCTTGACTGGTTCTATTATATAACTCAATCCATTCCGGTTCACCACTTGTAGGTGCATACATAATTTCATTTATAACAATATCATTAAAATTATTTCCCGGTGGATAAACCGAAAATTGATTTATCAACACATTGTTAGTTATGTTTTCATCCGCGGAAAAATTTACTCTTGCTATAATTTGATAAAGACCGACCGCGGGAGAATTTAAAATTAAAGATGCGGATAAAGAATCACCAGGGGCAAGATTTAAATACGATTGATCAAAAATTCTTTCACTTAAATCACCAACAGAATCTTTATTCACATCATTAAAAATTTCTATCGAATAATTATCTGCATTTAAAATCCCATTATTCTTTACAGATGCTGTTATAGTTAAATCATTACCGGCAATTGGGATTAAAGGTGAAAAATTTAATGAACTTAGTTGTAAGTCATAATTAGTCGGAGTAACTGAATTGGTAAATCCGGGTGTTCCATTAATTACAAGTGAGTTTGCCCAGTTTGTTTGAAGTGAATCCCGATTAAGTATTTTCTTCTCATCAGAAATTGCAGTTGGGTTATTTGCAGAATAGAAATAATAGTCTACGGAATCATTTGCAGCATTTAATAACCAAAGTGGTCTGCTTGTTGTGTTTGCCATTCCTGTTGAGCCAAACGAATTATCTGCTATCTTCAATATTAAAGCATCTGCGGGAACAAGTCCGCTGTAAATTCCTGTTGTGATATCGTAATCATTCTCAAAAACGATGGCAAATTTATTTGGCGGAAGGATTGTTCCAAATCCTGCATCAGTAAGTTGATCCGGAGATGCGGTATAATATTTTATTTTATAACCGTTAAGATCAACAGACTGAGTACTGCTGAGATTATAAATTTCTACAAACTCATTGTTCCCCGAAGCAGGTGAAAACATTACTTCAGAAAAAATCAATAAAGTATCAGATTGAGGATGCACTGCGCTTAATAAAAATAAGCCGATGAGTAAAGTTTTTTTAATCATCTTAAACCCAAAATTTTATGAAAAATAAAATATCTTCTATTTTTTTTTAGGCGGTTCTTTGGAAGCAATTGCTTCGAACCATTTTGTGGGCATCATTCGCAACACTTTTGCCCCAAGAGTTGTTTGCCAGGGAAATTCAATAATCCTTTTTTCTCTTCTCAAACCATCAATAATAATTTTACTGCTTTCTTCAACGCGCATCAAGTAAGGCATTTTAAATTCATTTTTGTCAGTCATTGGAGTTTTTATGAATCCGGGTTTTACAGTAATTACTTTCACGTTATACTTTTTAAGTTCAATTCTTAAACTTTCTAAAATAATAGTAAGTGCTGCTTTGCTTGCGGAGTAAAATCCGCTTTTGGGAAATCCCTTACCATCTCCTAAACTTGAAATGCCAACAATTACTCCGCGTTTTTCAGTGATAAAATCAGGAAGCAGCTGCTCAATACAATAAACTGAACCGAGCACATTTGTGTTAAAAGTTTTTTCGGCTGCTTCAGAATTATATTCCAAAACACTTGATCTAAAACCGACACCTGAATTTAGAATTGCGATATCAATTTTTAAGAAATCATTTTTAATTTTTGAAATTGCCAATGCAACTTCGCTCTTAACAGTAACATCGCATTTATAATATTTTATTTTGGTTTTACTTTTTAATTCATTTGTTAAAGACTCTAATAAATCCGTTCTACGGGATAAAAGGGCAATTTGCGCTCCCTCATCGGCAAAATCTTTAGCTAGTTGATAACCAATACCCGACGAGGCTCCGGTTATCAAAATCACTGAGTTTTTAAAGATCATAATTAATCTGTGTTTTAATAAATGGCAAATAATCGATTTGGAGATTTAAAATCAACTAATTTGAAAAAAAATTTTTGAAATATTGATCAGGCAGGAAGAAAAATAAAAATCAAGTTGCGATAAAAACTATTTTTACCTTATATTTTACCCCAACATTAGCAAAAATTATTCCAATGACAACTGATAAAATATTTGCAATAAACGACGTTTTAGTGCGGGACGAAATTGTAGAAATTCCCTTTTCCTGTGATTTGAAGAAATGCAAGGGTGCTTGCTGTACTTTGGAAAGTGAATTAGGTGCACCGGTTAAAAAAGAAGAAATAGAAGAGATTGAAAAAATATTGCCAATTGTAAAAAACTATTTGACTCAAAGTAACATTGATGAAATTGAAGAAAAAGGATTTTACGAAGTAAAAGATGGCGAAATGATGATAACAAGTGTAAACAATCGCGATTGTGTTTTTTCTTTTTTTGATAATGGAATTGCAAAATGTGCAATTGAACGTGCTTACTTTGACGGCAAAGTTAATTTTAGAAAACCGATTTCCTGTCATCTTTTTCCAATCAGAGTTTCTGATTTTAGCGGTGACGTTTTGCGTTATGAAAAATTTAGCGAATGCGCACCTGCACTTGAAAAAGGTAAGGAAGAAAACATTACGATAGCAGAATTTTGCAAAGATTCTTTAATCAGATTATATGGGGAAGATTGGTACACTAAACTTATGAACTATTCAGGTAGATAATATGCTTTCACTTAGCCAAAGACTTTCGCAGCAGCAAAAACTTTCACCGCAGCAGATTCAATATCAAAAACTGCTTCAGTTAAATACTCTTGCTTTAGAGCAGAGGATTAAAACTGAGTTAGAAATGAATCCCGTTCTTGAAGAAGAAATGGAAATAACATTAGATCAGGATGATAAGGAAAGAGAGTCTGATTCCGAAACAGAAAAAGATGATGAGTTTTCTGATAAAGATAATGAGGAATTTGATCTTGAAGATTATTCCAATGATGATGATTTTGATCATGAAAAAATTAACCGAAGCGCCGATGAAGAAATTTATCAGCCCCTGGCACCTCAAAGAGAATCACTTAGTGAACATTTAACGGATCAGTTAAGGCTGCTCAATCTTGAAGAAAATCTTTTTATACTCGGCGAAGAAATTATCGGCAACCTTGATGAAGATGGATACCTGAAACGTGATCTTGCCGATATACTGAATGAACTGGAAATGTTTGAGCATATAAAAATTGAATCTCAAACTGCTGAGGATCTTTTAAAACGAATACAGAAATTTGAACCGATTGGCATTGCTTGCAGAACTTTACAGGAATGTCTTATTGTTCAATTAACCGAAAGTAAAGCTGATCCATACACTAAATTTCTTGCAATAAAACTCCTTGAAGAACATTACGATGAGTTTACTAAGAGAAGATTTGATCTGATAAAACACCGAATGAATTTTACTGATGAAAGTTTGCGGGATACTGTGGCTTTGATTCAGAGTATGAATCCTAAACCCGGCGAAGGAAATATTTCCTCAATGGAAAGTAATCAGGTAACCCCGGATTTTCTGGTGGAAAAAGTTGATGAAAACTGGATAATAACTTTAAATGATAAAAGCATGCCGTCCGTTACAATCAGCAAACATTATCTTGAAATGATTGACTCAAACAAAAGAGGTAAAAAAACTCCGCGGGAAAAAGAAACATATAAATTTTTAAGGGAAAAATTTGAGTCAGCAAAGTGGTTTATAGCATGTATTCAACAGCGTCGTGAAACGCTGATGAAAATAATGCGGGCAATTTTAGAAAGACAATATGAGTTTTTTGAAAAAGGTCCAAAACTTTTAAAGCCAATGATCTACAAAGATATTGCTGAAGAAATACAAATGGATATATCAACCATAAGTCGTGTAGTAAATGGCAAGTATGTCCAAAGTCCTATGGGAATACATGAACTCAAATATTTTTTCAGTGAAGGGTTATCTACAGATTCGGGCGAAGAGGTTTCTAACAAACACATACGCGAGCGGCTTAAAGAAATAATTGAAGCAGAAGATAAGAAAGCTCCACATAGCGATGATAAACTTGCAGAGCTCCTTAATGCTGAAGGTATTCATATTGCAAGAAGGACAGTTGCAAAATATCGTGAACAATTAAAACTTCCGGTTGCACGATTGCGTAAACAAATGATGTAAATGAATTACTTTTTTGATGTCTTAACCCTAATCATTCTTTTATCTTTTTACGGTTTTATCCATTCGGTGCTCGCTTCAGAAAAAGTAAAAATATTTTTCAGAAAAATTTTCGGTAAACTAATAGCTTTTTATCGGCTGTTGTATAATGTTTTTTCCGTTATTGGATTATATATCATCTGGGATATATCACCACATCCGTCATTACAGATTTATAAACTTTCTAAACCTTATGATTATCTTGTTTTGATTCCCCAGATTCTTGCAATAGCAGGATTGATCTGGTGTTTTAAATATATCAGTTTCAAAGAATTTTTAGGATTAAATCAAATTGATCGTTATTTAAAAAATGAATATACAGATGCTGAACTGGATGAAAACTATACATTGCGTATCGAAGGTCCCTACAAGTACAGCCGTCATCCAATTTATTTTTTCTCAATTGTTTTTTTGTTATTCAAACCTGAAATGAACTTGTTTTATCTCACAATGTTCGTTTCATTTACGGCATATTTTTACATCGGTTCGTACTATGAGGAAAAGAAATTGGTTAGATTGTTTGGTGATGAATACAGAAATTACCAAAAAAGGATTCCAAGAATTTTTCCAATTAAGTTTTAAATTCCATTTACCATATAATATTTCTGTTACATCAAACTAGTTACTAAATAAATATTAAAAAAGATTTTGAGTCGAAAGAAATAATTATGAAACAAAAATTAAGATCAACTACCATACTCGGTATTTTACATAACGGAGTTGCTGCTCTCGGTGGTGATGGGCAGGTATCACTTGGCAATACAGTTATGAAACACAATGCAATGAAAATAAGAAAAATTGCAAATGGAAAAGTATTGTGCGGTTTTGCAGGTGCTTCTGCAGATGCATTTACTTTAATGGAAAGATTTGAAGATAAACTTGAGCAATACCGCGGTAATGTTAATCGTGCAGCTGTTGAACTTGCTAAGGATTGGCGTACAGATAAATATCTAAGGAAATTAGAAGCTATGCTCGCGGTGATTTCAAAAGACACTGCACTTGTAATTTCCGGTACCGGTGATGTAATTGAACCTGATGATCAAATTGTGGCGATAGGCTCCGGAGGTATGTACGCTTTGGCTGCTGCCCAAATGCTTAAAAAGCACAGTAAACTTTCTGCAAAAGAAATAGTACACGAGGCACTTAAAACCGCTGCAGATATTTGCATTTATACTAACGATAAAATTAATGTAGAGGTTATAGAATAAATTATGGAACATAAAAATTTTGATATGAAAATTTTCACACCTTCTCAAATAGTTAAAGAACTTGATAAGTATATTATTGGTCAGACCGAAGCTAAGCGGGCTGTTGCAATCGCACTTCGTAATAGATGGAGACGCCAGCAGGTAAAAGATGTTTTGCGTGAAGAAATTATGCCTAACAATATAATCCTTATTGGTCCGACCGGAGTTGGTAAAACTGAAATTGCAAGAAGACTTGCAAAACTTTCTCAGGCACCTTTTGTAAAAGTTGAAGCATCAAAGTTTACTGAAATCGGATATGTTGGAAGAGATGTTGAATCAATGGTTCGTGATTTAATAGAAGTTGGTGTTAATCTTGTAAAATCTGAGAAAGCTGTTGAAGTGCAAGCTAAAGCTGAAGAAATGGCTGATGAAAGAGTTCTTGATTTGTTAATTCCACCCGTTAAAAAAACTCAAACTACAGCAGTTGTTAAAGATGGAGAAGAGCAGCCTGCAAATGGAGAAGAGACTGAAGCTTATCAAAATCAAAAAACTCGTGAGTGGATGAGATTAAAACTGAAAAAGGGTGAGATGGATGAAAAGATGATTGAATTTGATTCGCAAGCTCAATCCTCTATTGGCATGCAAGTGCTTGGACCATTTGGTATGGATGATATGGGAATTAATATCCAGGAAATTATGGGTAATATAATGCCCAAAAAAAGAAAGAAAAGAAAAACTACCGTTAAAGAGGCAAGACAAATTCTTGCACAGGAAGAAATGCAAAAGCTTATAGATATGGAAGCTGTGCAGAAAGAAGCGATTGAGCGGGTAGAAAATTCCGGAATGATTTTTATCGATGAAATAGATAAAGTTGCAGGCGGCGGTAAAGGACAGGGACCTGATGTTAGTCGTGAAGGTGTTCAGCGGGATCTTCTTCCGATAGTTGAAGGATCAAATGTTAATACAAAATATGGTGTTGTAAAAACGGATCACATATTATTTATTGCTAGCGGTGCATTTCACGTTTCAAAACCTTCTGATTTGATTCCGGAACTGCAGGGAAGATTTCCAATTCGTGTTGAACTTAATAGTTTATCAGAAGAAGATTTCGTCCAGATACTAACAACACCTCAAAATGCGTTGTTAAAACAATATAACGCATTGCTTGAAACCGAGGGTGTTAAACTTGAGTTTAGTAAAGATGGAATTAAGGAAATTGCTCGGATTGCTACGGAAGTTAATGAACAGGTTGAAAACATCGGTGCCAGAAGACTGCACACAATTCTTACCACGTTATTGGATGAAATCCTTTTTGACGTACCGGATAAAATTCCATCGGATAAAGTAAAAATTGATGCAAAATTTGTAAAAGGAAAGTTGGAAAAAATTGTAAAGGATAGAGATCTAAGTAAGTATATTTTATAGTTTAAATCTTGAGGCTGTCTCAAAACTAATTCTTACTGTCACACTGAGCCTGTCTAAGTGTGATTTAGCAATACAATGTATGTCTTCGACAACCTGCCTGCCGGACAGGCAGGGCTCAGACTAACAAATTGTGTCTTTTGAGACAGCCTCATTTTTGAAAGCTATTAAATTATTTTTTACCTTTTAATTTTCCGTTGCCCTTGTCCCAGTGTTTGCTTTTAACTTTACCAATACCGCTTATTGATTTACTCTTTAATCTGTGAAATTCTTTTGATCCGGGCTTAATACCAAGTTCCTGTGCAACTGCACCCCATCCCTTTTTATCTTTGTAAAGAACAATCACATCTCCAACATTTCTATTACTAACACTTGAAACTGCACAAGCATAATAAAGATCGGCAGGACGAACATTGTTATCATAAACATATTTGTCAACATCGCGTGTGCTTATTCCAAACTTTAATGATAAATCCTTTTTAAAGAAATTGTATTCAGATTGGGCATAAGAATTTACTTCATTAAGATATTGATCTATATCTGTATCACCTGTGTTAAATGAAACCTTCAAATTCTGAGGAAATAAAAAAGATGATAAAAACAGGAATGAAAAAATAATGTTTCGCATAATATCTCCTTATTATTTTTAAAAATCTGAGATCTACATAATTAAGAACTGAAATACCTGAATATTTAATCTGAATAAGGACAGTGCCTGCATCCGCTTCCGCAGCAGTAACCGCGTTTTAATAAAAACTCGGCAGTTAATACAGCAAAGCCTGTATCCGGATCAATATAAATATCATTTTGGTTATCAATTGCTTCTTTGTGTAAGTTGATTATCTCATCGTATTTTGGATAATTTTTATTCAATCTTGAAATTTTATAAAGATCTTCTTTTGATTTTAAATCGGGCATAAACTAAATAATTTCCTTCAGTGTTTTTTCAAATATAAAAAAGAGTTTTAATTCTTTATAGCAAACCAATTATAAATTCTATTTACCACTCATCAATAAAAAAATGGTTCAAAGTAAATAATCTAAAGTTTGAATTTTCTTAACCTATTTTTGAACAGTTAAAATATTTAATTATCAAATATTGTTTGAATTAATGGTGTCTAGTTTAACTAAATAAATTATGCAGTTAACTATACAATTAGTTATGTGGTAGTTAAATTTTTTATCAAGTAAAAAGAAAATATTCTGGTACATCGTTTGAGAACAATTTAAATCATTTTTAATCGGATATTTTATAGGAGACAAAATGAATTACTTTAAATTACTTATTATCTTTTTAATTGTTGCATCCACAACATCAATAATAGCTCAAAAAGATTCCACAAAAACGGAAGAAGATTGGGACTGGCATTGGAACTGGGACGATATGGATGATTGGGGGGATTGGTCTGTTGATTTTGGATTACATAAATCAAGACCCGCAATTTCACTCCAGTATGGATTGGCAGACCTTTCCAGGAATGATGTGCAATCACAGTTTGTAGACCCGAATCTTTTAGAATTCAAATTGGGTTATATTAAAGAAAGAAAAGCCTGGGAAACTGATTACATTATCAAACACAATTACCAGTTTTTATATCTTAGCAATGAATCAAATAATCTATCCGGAAAAGAAGCTGTTGGTAATGAAATAGAATCGGATATGTGGAGATTTGGTCTTGGCAAATTAAGCGGCTACGGATATAAGCTTGGTGAAAGTGCTACAATTATACCTTATTACGCTTCTGGTATGAACTGGTCTAATATTGACTTTAAATATCCAAATATTCTTACTATTGATCCTTTAGATCCTTTTGCATACGATAAAGATCGTGATGTTTTAAATTTATACGATGAATCATTTAGATTTGGTACTAGCAGCGAAGGCGGAATAAGATTTAAATTGATCGACCATATTATGCTCGATGCCGGTTATGAAAGATCGATTGTATTTCAAAGACATCTGTTCTGGAAATGGGCAGGAAGTGCCGTAATAGAATTAGCTGCTCAAGGGTTATTGGATGGATTTATCAGTAAAGTTTTCGAATCTTCTCCTGCGGCTGGACCAGTAGTAAACTTTTTATTAAAGAATGCACTGGCGTACGGACTTTACGAACTTAGACAAAAAAAGATGAACTGGCCATTTAATACTGAAGCGCCAGTTTCTTATGATCAATTTAAGTTTGGTGTAACATTTGTGTTTTAATAGGATTTAAAATTACAAACCCAATTACCGGAAGTAATTGGGTTTGTAAAATTATTAAATTTTGGTGGATTTACTTTAGCAGTATCATCTTCCGTGTTTGAATGAATGAACCAGATTCAAGTTTGTAAATGTACATTCCGCTGTTTAACTCGCTTGCATCAAAGTTAACAATATGTGTTCCTGATTCTCTAACCTCATTTAATATCGTGCTAACTTCCTGACCCAACGGATTGTAAAGCGAAATCTTAACATTTCCTGCTTCCGGAATACTGAAACGTATCGTGGTCTTTGGATTAAATGGATTAGGATAGTTCTGACTCAGCTCAAATAACTTAGGCGAATTAAAATCCACTTCAATTGTTTTTGAGTATTCAAACTGTCCGTCATTATCAATCTGTTTTAATCTATAAGAATACTTTCCGGGTGTTAAAGCATTATCCTCATAAGAATAACTTTTGGGCGAATTAGAATTTCCATTACCATTTACAAAACCTATTTTTTCATAATTGCCGACTGAAGACTGCCCACTGCCGACTTTGCGTTCAATCTCAAATCCATAATTGTTTACTTCAGTTTTAGTTTCCCATTTCAATAATATGCTATTGATTAATAATCGAGAGGTAAACAAAGTTAACTCAATAGGAAGTGGAGGAGAATACTCAAACAAACTTTGACCTTGTGAAAATGGAGTTGGAAACTCCAACAAATCACCAACTGTTGGTGCGATATCACGCTGATATGTTGTGGTATTAATCGATTGCGGAACAACATTTCGTCCTAATGCTAATAACATAATGTGAGTACAGCCCTCGCATCCATCACCATGTTCAGTCATAATCGTATCGTTTCGTCCGTGATCATTGGTTATAAAGAGTGTAGTGTTATTAATATCATATCCGTAAACGCCACTTTGAATAATTTGCCAAATCTGATAGATATAATTATCAGCATTTGTTATTGCTGCAGTATAAAGAGATAAATTTCCAGAATCACCTGCATGATCTACATCAGCAAAATTAACAATCAGAAGATTTGGCTTTATAGTACTCATTATAGAGACCACGTTATTTAATGTTGCATCATCAGCTAAGTTATCTCCTAACCAGGATGATCCAAACGGTTCCCCATATCCAGCATAATCTGAATAAGTTAAAATGTTGAGTTTGTTTTTACCAGCAATAACATAACAAGTATTCTGAGTTGCTGAAAAATGACTCCTATAATATTCAAAAATTGTTGGATGCGTTGGTCTTTGAGTGCCGTTATTCAAAATGTTTTGCCAGGTCCCTGTGGCGATAGTGGCGTGACCGGGATTAGATAATGTTTGACCTCCTGCATTATAATCGATTCTAAAATTTGTATAAAGTGTTCCAAGAGGCCGCATATCGTCATAGAGATGTGGAATATATTCATTACCGGCTCCAAACGTATGAATCCATCCCGCACCATCCATTACAATAATAATTACATTGTTCTGTGCATTTGTAACATCGGGTAGTCCAAGTGTAAAAATTAAACTTAATATTAAATGTAGGATGAATAATTTTCTTCTATTCATATAAAATATCTTCTTTAATATTTCACAAATTTGCGATTAGAATAGCTTTTAAACTAATCTAACCGCAAATATGCTAATAAGTAGAAAGCAAGCAATCAAACTATTCAATTTTATTTCAACAAAATCATTTTCCTTGTTTGGATAAACGAACCTGATTCAAGTTTGTAAATGTACATTCCGCTGTTTAACTCGCTTGCATCAAAGTTAACAATATGTGTTCCTGATTCTCTAACCTCATTTAATATCGTGCTAACTTCCTGACCCAACGGATTGTAAAGCGAAATCTTAACATTTCCTGCTTCCGGAATACTGAAACGTATCGTGGTCTTTGGATTAAATGGATTAGGATAGTTCTGACTCAGCTCAAATAACTTAGGCGAATTAAAATCCACTTCAATAGTTTTTGAGTATTCAAACTGTCCGTCATTATCAATCTGTTTTATTCTGTATGAATATTCTCCGGGTGTTAAGCCATTATCCTCAAAGGAATAACTCTTCGGCGAATTGGAATTTCCATTACCGTTCACAAATCCTATCTTCTCAAAGTTGCCGACTGAGGATTGCCCACTGCCGACTTTGCGTTCTATCTCAAATCCATAATTATTTACTTCAGTTTCAGTTCTCCAATTTAATTTAACTGATGAACCTATAATTGAAGCTGAAAAAGATGAAAGTTCTACAGGTAACGGATTTGCAATCTCATTTCCGACAGTTGCTGTTGGTTCAACAGTTGCATAACTGCGTATACGCACATCATCGTAATAGACAGGGTGAGAATTATCTCCATAGTTGCCAAGACCGATACCGCCACTTGAAATACCTGATCCTACATCATTCCATGTTCTGACTAAGGTATCATCTAAATATTGGATTAATATTGTATTGCTGGCTGATATTTTATATTTATAATAGTGGTTAGCTGTGAAATTATATGTAGGATAAGTTGTATTGGTCTGAACGCCTCCCTGATATCTTCTGATGAATAAATCATTTTGTGCTTCACCTCGAAGCATAGTAATATAAGTGTTGTCATTATTAGAATATCGAAATGCTATTTCAGGAGTACAAGAGTTATTAAGATCATAAGTAATATTGACTTTTGTTTCAAATATGAAATTGTTAAAACTCTTGGCAATTGAAGCAATGTACACAAAATGTTCAGCACCACCAATTAAGCTCAATACATTATTTCCATTATCCTGGATAATTGTTGCATTTGGACTTCCAACCCTGCTCCATATTGTACTACTTGGATAAAAAGTACCTGGAGTAAAATAGCCTCTGTTTGTAGGTGTATTCTTAATTTGTTTGACCATCATATCCAGATAGTTATAAGCCTGAGCTGAATGTGAAGACTGATAATTGGAGACCCAATTATAATTTAATGCCATACCCCATAAGGCAGTTCCTATTTCATATGAACCTTTCCATGAATCAGCCTGAATTGTACCCCCAGATGTTATCTGACGATAACTAAAGAATGCATTATGATTTACATAATTATGAACATACATATCTATGTTGGTATAGTTGTTATCAGTTAGGAAATGCCAAGCAGCAAGTCCCTGAGTCAGATAATCATATGCGCCACCAGATTTATCATATAGCATCTTTACTGCAATCATAAACCACTGCTGATGACATTCATAAAAATGATCTGACGCACCAGGATCTGCGTACCATTCTAATCCGCCATTTGATGAAATCCAGTGGTTTGCAAGTATATAGTCTATGTTATTCTTTACTGCTGTTAGATATGACGAATTCCCTGTTACATCATAAGCCTTAAGCATTCCAAAATTTCTTTTCAAATTCTCTTGAATCCCCGATACACCATTCCAGTAACCACTGCCATCTTGATTGCTGATGAATGTAGTAGTATAACTTTGAACTAATGTTACTGCCTGACTCGCACTGGTGGTGTTTCCATAATCAGTAAATGCTTTCCAGGCATTGCTGTATCCGACTAGCAACCACCCAAATCCTCCTAAGTCAGTAACGGTGCTGACGTTTGGATATGTTACCCTTAGATAATTAAAGACCAGAACCATATCGTTATAACACCTGGTTGAGAGTGTGGGATTAATTGTTTTGAAATACAAATAACCTAATGACAAGTTTGATAATATAAGACCATAACAATATTGCGGTTCAGCAGTTAGGTATGAATCAGCTATTACGGTTCCATTTGGATTTATTTGTGAATGTATATAGTTAAATTCCTGCTCGATCTGTGCGTCCAGAGATTCTATTGACCATCCATTTTGAACTCTTTCAATGGCATAGTACAAAGCACCCTGCTGCATTTCAGATACATACTTCCAGTCGTGTGGAACATAACTGGGTCCCCAGTTACTTGAAATGTATTCAAGACGTCTTATCCAGTTTTGACCAGAAACATCATAAGTTGAAAAATCATCAAAAAAATTAAATGTATTTGTTCCATTGCTTGAAGCGGTGGCTGAAGTATTGCCATAATACAAATAAATGGTTGTTCCTGTATTAGGAATACTTGGCACTTTAACCCAAATGTTAGCTTGTGCATCTACGGCATTCCAGGATTCAATCCAGAAAGGTAATTCTGTGATACCATCAGATGAGGTTATCCTCAAATCGCTGCCATCGCTTTTTGCATGCGCAAATGTAAAGTTTGAACTGTTCAAACTAATTTTAACTTGAAAATCAGTCAAAGTAGAGCCGCTATTATTATCAACTGCTATTGTCCTTCGATAAGCCCAGCCAGTCCACTGCCCATATACAGAAGTCAATTCACTTGTAATAACTAAGATTACAAAAAGAAATATGTAAAAGTTTTTTTGCATAGCTATCTCCCACTAATAAAGTTTAATATTATAAATTAATTTATGAACTGATGAAATGGATGTGGTTTTAAACAGGCAGGGGAGGTATTCCCAATAAAAACCAGTAACCTTAGCCGTGAAATGCTTAAGCACTTATTGCTCCCCTCTCAAAAGAAAATTCTCCCGTGAAAATTTTCCTACAAGAGATAATCTAGTTATGATTATATACCGTTAAAAAAATCTTTTTTAATCTAAAATATGTTTTATTTGTCAGGCAGGACTGTGGAAATAGTTAAGCAGTACTCTCCCTGATTTATATATGTGAAACTATAAAATTATTTTTTGAATAGCCATCAATTATTAATAAATATCTTTTGTAACTATTATTATGCCGCGATATAATTGTACAGCACTTTATGTGGGAATGTTGAAATAAAAGAAAAATTTATTTGGGCGCTCTTAACAGTTGTTTGCTGTCAAATAATTTGAATGATTCGGGTTAATACAGATTTCATTTAAATTTCACTTTGATATTTACTATCTCAGAACTGCTACCGGTTCTTACTGGCGGACCCCACGTACCTGCACCGGAAGATACGTAGTAATGTGTATTACCTTTTTTCTTGTAACCCCAGCTAATTTCATAAATCATTTTTGTTATTAAGTTAGCCGGCCATATTTGCCCGTGATGAGTATGACCGGAAAGCTGCAAATCAATATTATTCTGTTGAGCTTGTTCAAGTTTAAATGGAGTGTGATCTAATAAAATCTTAGGATAATTAACCGGAATATTTTTAACAATTTCTTCAAGTGATTTTCTTTGCTTACCGATAAACTGCGGCATTGAACTATCTTCTCTTCCAATAAGATAAAAACCATTATCGATCATCGTATAATTATCGCGTAAAAATTTTATTCCAAACTTTTCCGCGTAGCGGACACAGGATTCTACTTCATTAATAAATTCATGATTACCGTTTATTGAGTAAACTCCGTATTTAGATTTTAATTTTCTGAAAGCTTCTCCGATTCCACGTTCGTCTAAAACCTCTGCTTTATCATCCACAATGTCTCCCGCAAGTAGAATGATATCGGGATTTAGCGAGTTTATCTTATCCACAATTCTAACAAGTAATCTTTCACCGTCAATAGGGGAGAGGTGAATATCAGAAGCCATTACTATATTTAGTTCATCAAGTTTACTATCACCCTTTGGAATTGTTATTTCAAGGTTTCTAATCTCAATATTCCGTTTGTTTAAGTTTCCAAGAAAAACTATTAATCCAACCAAAGCAATTACAATAATTGCTGTAATCCTTTTTGCACTCTCATAATTGTTTGTAATGACTGAAGGGAAAAAATGAAACCAACTGTTTAATAATCTGATTATATCTATAAACAATAATGAAAGAATAAAATACGCCAGAAAAGCAAACCATATCGCACCAACACCAAGTATAATATCGTAAGCAAGGGGAGATAAATATTTATACAGCACTTTTGCTATTACGTAACCGTAAGCAATTATAATAAATAAAACAGCATATACCGGTTTTAAGATTGGATATGATGAAATTACCTGCCAGCCGCGAATAAACACGTACGAGTTAACCGCAGTATAGACAGTCAAAAATATTATAAAGAATAAAGCCATGGTTCTTAATTGTTTTTTATTGGAAACAAAAGATATGGAGATAAGTTCAATTGCAATTTGGTGGGAATCACAATTATGAAATTTTAATCGGTATAGTCATATTTATGACTGAAGGGAGGAGTTATCCTTGTACACTAAACTATGAAGATTTCTCACCGACTGAAGTCGGATTCGAGATGATAAAAGAAAAGATATTAAAAAATCCATTGCCGGTTGAGTCGCATTCTGCTTCAAAAATGATCAGGATTCTCCTCTGAGACTAATCCGGCAATGGATGAAATTTTATTGTCACCTGAGCGTAATTATGGGACTATTAAAAAATTAGTTACTACTAAGTTTTCTCTCCTTCAGCTCCGCTCGGGATGACAGTTTTAATAACAACAAAACAAAAAATTTAAGAACAAAAACCCTTGTCTTTTATTTATAAGATTGAAGAACTTTCATATAATTTGCTCTTTCAAAACTTGCAGGATCATCAACATTCATATAGCTCATACTTCCGCGCATCTGATCGATTGATTGGTATTCTTTTTCTTCCATCCATGCTTTTAAATTTGTTGTTACGTCTGCAATGTGACCAATACCAAATTTTAAAAGTGCAGAAAGCATTTGAGTAACCTTTGCACCTGCCATCACCATTTTAAGAACATCTTCAGCAGAATAAATTCCGCTTGTTGCAGCAAGATCAGCATTAATTCTGCCGTACATCATTGCAATCCATCTCAAAGGTAATCTCATAGCCATAGGCGTACTTAAAATTACATTTGGAACAACTTCAAGTTTTTCCAGATCAATATCCGGCTGATAAAATCTATTAAACATAACCAGGCCATCAGCACCGGCTTTGCTTAATTCTGATGCCATAAAACTAGTTGAACTGAAGAAAGGGTGCATCTTAACAGCAATAGGAATTTTAACAGTTGATTTAACAGCTTTAACAATATCTAAATATATTTTTTCTATATCGCTTCCGGATTTTTTAAAATCTGTAGGAAGCAGATAAATATTTAATTCAAGTGCATCTGCACCTGCTTGTTCCATCTTCTTGGCGTAGTCCGTCCATCCGCCGATGGATTTACCATTTAAGCTTGCTATGATTGGAATATTAACAGCTTCTTTTGCTTTGCGAATGTGATTTAAATATTCATCCGGACCAAGCTTAAATTCAAAAGGTGTAGGTAAATATGATGTAGCCTCAGCATAGCTTTCTGTATGGTCAGAGGTGCGAAAATCAAGTTCCAATTCATCGTGTTCAATTTGTTCTTCAAATATTGAGTAAAGAACGACCGCACCTGCACCGGCATCTTCCATTTCACGAATGTTGGAAATTTTTTCAGACAAAGGTCCGGCAGAACAAACGATAGGGGATTTTAGTTTTAATCCTAAGTACGTTGTTGTGATATCCATTTTATTTTCCTTAACTAATTCTAATTTTCAAAATTTAACTAATTGTCATTCCGTCTATTGAATACATTATTTTGAAGACCGTTATAAACGGAATGACAAATGTATTTAATTATTGTTTCTCCGGTTCATAAGCCGCAAGTCTTTCATACTGATGCCATTTTTTCACAACATCTTCCTGTGCTTCTTTTATCAGTGCAGCTGCTTCTGCCGGATGAGATTTTGTTAACATCTTATATCTTGTTTCCATGTAAGCATAATCTTTCAATGGAATTTTCAAACCTTTAGAATCAAGTTTAAATGGATTCTTTCCTTCTTTTTCAAGATCTGGATGATAGCGGAATAATGGCCAATGTCCCGAATCAACAGCAGCTTTTTGATTTTGCATTGCAGTTCCCATATTTATTCCATGTGCAATACAATGGCTGTAAGCAATAATCAGTGAAGGACCATCATAAGCCTCAGCTTCAAGAAAAGCTCTAAGTGTATGCTGATCATTTGCACCCATTGCAACTTTAGCAACGTAAACATTTCCATAACTCATTGCCATTAGTCCCAGATCTTTTTTAGCTCCTGGTTTACCGGCAGCGGCAAATTTTGCAACTGCAGCACGCGGAGTAGATTTTGAACACTGTCCGCCTGTATTAGAGTAAACTTCGGTATCAAGCACTAAAATGTTTACATTCTTTCCTGACGCAATTACGTGATCCAATCCACCGTAACCAATATCATAAGCCCAGCCATCACCACCCATAATCCAGACAGATTTTTTTACAAGATAATCGGCTAAACTTAAGAGATGTTTTAAATCACTTGTCTTTCCATTTGCTCCTGTTTTAAGAATATCATTTAATTTATTTTTTAAAGCAGCAACTCTTTCTCTCTGCTCATAAATTTCTGCTTCATCTTTTTGATTTGCATTGATAATAGCATCAACCAAATCGTTACCAACTTCTGAAGCAAATCGTTTTAGTAAATCTTTTGCCTGAAGATTATGATTATCAATTGCCAATCTGAACCCGTAACCAAACTCAGCATTATCTTCAAACAACGAATTTGACCATGCAGGTCCGCGACCATCTTTGTTAGATGCCCATGGAGTTGTTGGTAAATTTCCACCATAAATTGAAGAACATCCGGTTGCATTTGCGATGATAGTTCTATCACCAAACAACTGGCTTACTAGTTTTACATAAGGTGTTTCACCGCAGCCGGAACATGCACCGGAGAATTCAAACAATGGTTCCAGGAATTGTGAATCTTTAACTTTTGATACCGCAACAACTTTTCTGTCAAGATCAGGAATGTTAAAGAAGAAGTCCCAGTTTGCTCTTTCCTGTTCCCTGATAGGAATTTGTTCTGCCATATTTATGGCTTTTAATTTTGTTTCTTTCTTATTCTTTGCGGGACAAACATCTACGCAAAGACCACAGCCAGTACAATCCTCAACTGCAACTTGTAATGAATAATATAATCCTTCACCATAATCTTTTGATTTGAACTTTGTTGATTTAAATGTTGCAGGTGCACCGGCTAAATCTTTTTCATCATAAATCTTTGCACGAATTGTAGCATGAGGACAAACCATAACGCACTTGTTACATTGTATACAGGTTTCCATATCCCAGACAGGAACTTCTAATGCGATATTTCTTTTTTCCCATCTTGTTGTTGTAAGCGGAAAAGTACCATCAACAGGCATTTTACTAACTGGTAGCAAATCACCTTCGCCGGCAATAATTCTTGCAGTAACTTCTTTTACAAAATCCGGAGCGTTACCTGAAACAGGCGGCTGCATTTGTTTATTGCTTGTAATTTTATTTGGAACTGTAACTTCAAATAAGTTTGCTACTGTTTTATCAACTGCATCAAAGTTCATCTGAACAATTTTATCGCCTTTTGCACCGTAAGTTTTCTTGATTGAATCTTTAATCATACCAATTGCTTTTTCCTGAGGAAAAATATTTGAGATAGCAAAAAAGCAAGTCTGCATAATTGTATTAATCCTGACTCCCATTCCGGTTTCTTCACCAACTTTATAAGCATCGATAATCCAGAACTTCATCTTCTTGCTCATCAAATCTTTCTGAACTTTTTCAGGTAATGAATCCCAGACATGTTCTTTATCTACTTTAGTATTCAACAGGAATGTAGCACCTTCACTTGCATCTTTTAACATATCCCACTGCTCTAAGAAAACCTGTTGATGGCAGGCAATAAATCTTGCTTTGTTAATAAGGTAAGTCGATTTAATTTCTTTAGGTCCGAATCTTAAATGGGATACTGTCGTTGAACCGGATTTTTTAGAATCGTAAACAAAATAACCCTGTGCAAAATAATCTGTTCCCTCACCGATAATTTTAATTGAGTTTTTATTTGCGCCAACAGTTCCATCGGCACCAAGACCGTAGAATTTGCCACGAAAAGTTTCTTCGGATTCAACTGAGAAAGTTTGATCAAAATCCAAACTTGTATGTGTAACATCCTCAATAATACCAACGGTAAAGTGAGCTTTAGGTTTATCTTTTGATAGATTATCAAATACCGAGTTGACCATTGCAGGCGTAAATTCTTTTGAAGAAAGACCGTACCTGCCGCCAACAATTTTTGGAAAAGCAAATTGAAGTTCGCCAGCCATATACTTTTCTGAGATAGCATTAACAACATCAAGATAAAGTGGTTCACCACCGGAGCCGGGTTCTTTTGTTCTGTCTAAAACAGCAATTGATTTTGTTGTTTTAGGAAGTGCTTTAATAAAATGTTCTAAAGAAAATGGTCTGTACAATCTAACTTTTAACAATCCAACTTTTTCACCTTTGCTTATCAGGTAATCAACAGTTTCTTCAGCAGCTTCACAACCTGAGCCCATCATTATTATTACTTTTTCTGCATCTGGTGCGCCAACGTAGTCAAATAAATTGTATTGTCTTCCTGTAAGCTTAGCAAACTTATCCATTTGCTTTTGCACGATTGCCGGACAAGCATTATAAAACGGATTTACTGTTTCTCTTCCCTGAAAATATACATCAGGATTTTGTGCCGTTCCTCTCATAACAGGTCTGTCAGGAGTCAATCCTCTGTTTCTGTGAGCGATGATCAAATCTTCATCTAACATTGTCATCATATCTTCTTTTGTAAGCTGTTCAATCTTCATAACTTCGTGTGAAGTCCTGAATCCATCAAAGAAATGTATAAATGGAATGCGTGCTTCTAAAGTTGCAGCCTGTGCAATCAATGCAAAATCCATAACTTCCTGAACTGAGTTTGATGATAATAAAGCAAAACCTGTTGAGCGTGTTGCCATAACATCTGAATGATCACCAAAAATTGAAAGTGCAGCAGCAGCAATTGAACGTGCGGAAACATGAAATACTGTAGAGGTTAACTCACCTGCGATCTTAAACATATTAGGGATCATTAACAGCAAACCTTGCGAAGCTGTAAATGTAGTTGTTAGCGCACCGGTTTGTAATGCACCGTGCACACTACCGGAAGCACCGCCTTCACTTTGTAGTTCACTAACTGAGGGAACCATTCCCCAAATATTTTTCTTATTAACTGCAGCCCAGGCATCGCACCACTCACCCATATTTGAGGAAGGAGTGATAGGATAAATAGCAATTACTTCGTTTGTATTGTATGCTACATACGCGGCCGCTTCATTGCCATCGATTGTTACTTTTTTTCTGTCCATTATTTTACCGTTTAGTTATTAATTTGAAATTTTATCGGTTACCAAGTGCCTTTGTTTACCCAATAATAGTACCAAGCAAATAGTCATTAAAATGAAGAATTTGAACGATAATCAAAGATTTTTTTTAAATGTGAAGAATTATTATGTGAACCATTTCCCACTTTTAAGAATAATAATTTAGATTCGTAAACAGTTACTTTTTATTAACTAATCTCTGAGAGAAGAATAAACAAATATGGGGATAAGGTATATTTGGAATAAGCAAATGAAGCTAAATGTCACTTATTCGTTTATCAAATATTTAATTTTTGTACCTCTAATCCACTATATCTTCATACCTTATGCCCCATAACCCAATTGTGATTAAAGAAGCAATAATCTAATTTTGCACCGGAGTATAATCACTTACACTTTTTATTAATTTTTCAGGAGGTAAGATGGATCCTTTGAATACCGGATTTAATACTAACTACAGACCAATGTCAATTGGTGATTGGCTAATTACTTTTCTTATTCAGGCAATTCCTTTAGTTGGATTTATTATGCTATTCGTTTGGGCTTTCGGTGATGGAACTCATCCCAGCAAAAAATCCTGGGCACAGGCATCATTAATTTTTGCATTAATAATGTTAGTGCTTGTAATAATTTTCTTTGCGGTAATGTGGACTTTTATCAGTTCATTCTTTAATAGCGGATATAATATTCATAGTGTATAAAATACTTTGATCGATCATGAAACAAACCCAGGTCCGCAAAGGAACTGGGTTTGTAATTAAAATTAATTCTTGTACTACGCAGAGTCGTCATCCTGAGCGAAGACGGAGGACAAAATCTGGCAATCTTGTTATTTAAGATACACGGCCTGAAGGTCGTGGCTATTTTAAATCAGGCAATCATTCACTCATACATTCAAACTCAACTGTGCCTTACAGAAAGTATATCTCCATCTTTAACAATATATTCTTTTCCTTCAAGTCGCCATTTGCCAACTTCTTTTGCTTTTGCGAATGAACCTGTTTCAATAAAGTCATCATAAGAAACAACTTCTGCACGTATAAACTTTTTGAAAAAATCTGTGTGAATTTCTCCGGCAGCTTCCTGTGCTGTCATTCCTTTCTTGATTGTCCACGCGCGGCACTCATCTTCACCGGCAGTTAGGAAAGATTGTAGTCCAAGTAAATCATAAGCTTCTCTAATTAGCTTATCTAAAGCGGATTCAGTGATACCGTAATCATTCATAAAAACTTTTGCATCTTCTTCAGGAAGATCTGCCATTTCTTTTTCAATCTGACCGAAAAATGATAATGCTTTTGTGTTAGGTGCAAGTTTATTTTTTACGAGTTCTTTTTCATACTTTCCGGTATCCTTTATTTGTGATTCATCAAAGTTTAACGCTATAAGCATTGGCTTAACAGAAAGTAATTGATAAGTTTTTAAAATATGTAATTCATCTTTTGTAAGATGTGCATCGCGTAAAGGTTTTTCAGTTTGCAGAATCTCATAACACTTTTCAAGAACAGGTAATTCACGTTTAAGATTTTCATCCTGAGTTTTTAAAATTTGCTTTTTAATTGTTTCCAATCGTTTTTCAAGAATTGCCAGATCGGATAAAATAAATTCAGTCTCAAATGAATTTATATCTCGCATCATATTTATTGAACCATCCGGATGCGGAACAGTTTCGTTTTCAAATAATCTTACAACCTGAACTAGTGCATCGTTTGTTTTTACTTTGCCAAGAAAATTTCCTGTAAACTGTGTAGAGCCCGAATCACCTTTTTGTAATCCCACTACATCTACAACCTCAATTGTGGCATTTACTTTTTTCTTTGGAACGAACATTTCGGTTAACTTATCCAACCGTGCATCCGGAACTTTAATCATTGCCTGATGTGCTTCTGATTTTGAAAGTTCGTTTGGATCAAGTAAAGTTTTTGTTATTGTTTGAAAGAGAGTAGATTTACCTGTAAATGGTAATCCAACTATTCCTATCTGCATTTTTTTCCTCTTAATTCTGAGTGATTTTCTTAATGATTGTGTACAAATATACTAAGATTATTTTAGTCTTTGATTTTCATCAAGCATTTTGAATACAGGTTTGTGACTTCAGCATGCTGCATGCGAATTATCTAATAAAAGTTTTAATTAATTTAATCGTTGGGAAATTAGGGCCTAAAACTAAAAACAGGAGCTAATACCATTTTCATCCTTTTGGTGGATTGTCCTACTCTAAACATTTTTATATATTTTATTCAATAATAGTATCAGTCATTAAAATATTATCAAATCAGAGGTCTAAAATGAAAATTTTAAAAATATTTATTCCAGTTATTCTGCTTGCATTAACTGTCTATTATTGCAGCACAGTTCCAATTACAGGAAGATCACAACTAAGTCTTATTTCAGCAAGTGAAATGAACTCGATGAGTTTTGCTCAATATGGAGATTTTTTAAAACAGAATAAACTAAGCAATAATCAATCATCTGTAGATATGGTTAGACGTGTTGGAGGAAAAATTCAAAGATCTGTTGAAACCTACTTTGCTCAAAATAATTTATCTAAAGAGCTTGAAGGTTATGCCTGGGAATTTAATCTTGTTGAAAGTCCTGATGTTAATGCGTGGTGTATGCCCGGCGGAAAAGTAGTTGTTTATACAGGTATTTTGCCAATAACAAAAGATGAAACCGGATTAGCAGTTGTGATGGGACATGAAATTGCGCATGCAGTCGCACAGCATGGAGCTGAAAGAATGAGTCAGGGATTATTACAGCAATTGGGTGGTGTAGCATTATCAGTTGCATTACAAAATAAACCTCAGGAAACTCAGGATCTTTTTATGACTGCGTATGGCGTAGGAACAACCGTTGGTGTAATGCTTCCTTTTAGCCGTACTCAGGAAAGTGAAGCAGATAGATTAGGTTTAATTTTTATGGCGATGGCCGGATATAATCCCACTTCTGCTATTGATTTCTGGACAAGAATGGCTGCGCAAAGCGGCGGAAATCCCCCCGAATTTTTAAGCACACATCCTTCGGATGCAACAAGAATTGCCGATCTTAAAAAAGAATTACCAGAGGCAATGAGTTATTATAAAAAATAATTATTCTGAATAGAGAGAACATCTCATTGTTTGATGTTCTCTCTAAATTTTTTTTTCTTATCTCAATAAAACCTGTCAGCCTTAGTTTTAACGAAGAAGGATCATTTTTTTTGTTTCAACAAAATTTCCGGAAAATAATTTATAAAAGTAAATTCCGCTTGATAATCCATCAGCATTAAAACTAACTTCATAACTTCCGGCAGGTTTTTCTTCATTCACTAGCGTTGCAACTTCATTGCCTAGAACATCGTAAACTTTTAATGTTTGCCAACTGCCGACTGAAGACTGCCAACTGATTTTAGTTGTTGGATTAAACGGGTTGGGATAATTCTGATATAAGTTGAATGTACTAGGCGACTGCAAAATACTTTCTTCTTCTACTGAAACCGGACTTCCGGCATTTAACCAGGCAGTATATATTAAACAGGTTAATTTGTATGAAGCTTCTTTAAATAGTTTTGTTGTAAATCCTTTACTAAGTTCCCACATTTTAGAGTAGTAAGCAGAACTTGTAGTATTACCCGCAAATGCTTTTGCTAAACTATCAGCTTTTAATACAGAATCAACATAATTGTAATTATTGTAAATCATTTGGAAAACATAATCTGAGATATTCTCTACATAAATCAAACTATCGCCAGAGTAAACGATCTGTGTATTATAAGTGTTGATCATTGTTGATTCGAATCTGCTGTGTACACCTGTTTGACCGGTGTATTGTCCGTTATAATTTCTTGTGATGTGAAGAGGCATATGCATATCACCAACGTAATGCCCAAGATCCGCTGCAATAAGCATTGCTTTGTGAAACTGATCATTCTGAAACGCTGCTTGAAGAGAATCGAATGTATTCATAATTGCCCAGGGTAATATTCCCTGATTCATTACAAAAGTAATTCCGTGTTGCAGAACTAGGGAATCGAAACTTTGTGAGATATATCCGTTTGATATAAACTCAGCATAATTATCAATATCGATATAGTGTTTTGGTGCTTCGGTTGGATCGATATTTTTACGGTTATCTGCATCTGAGCCGTGCGCGGCAAGCGAATCAGACCAACTTCCCCAGAAACTCATTGCCGGAGTAACAGAAAGAATAGTTCTGGTATTAATAATTCGATGTCCAACATTTCCCCAGCCAATAAACAATGTTGAACAAATTGTAATTGCAGCGAGTAGTAACTTAGATTTTATATTCATAATGCAAGTTACAAAATATCACTCATACTCATCCCAGCTTTTCATTTTTAGTTCTGAAGGCCTATAATTCTTAAGAGCTTTAACAAACCTTTTTGCAATCTGAACATTAGTAAAAAGTGCAATGTTAAGATCAACAGCTTTTCTTCGTATGATATAATCGCTGTCAAGTTCAACTTTTTCAGAAGTTTTGGGAATGTTTATTACAAGATCAATTTCACCATTGCCCATATAACTTAATATGCTTGGTTCCTGGTTATCAAACGGACGATAAAGAACTTTAACGTCAAGTCCGCCATTTTCTTTATAGAATTCTGACGTGCCTTTTGTACCATAAAACTTCAATCCCATTTTTTGCAGGATTTTTAATTCATCAATAAGCTCAGCTTTATTTTTTGGTGTTCCGGTTGAAAGTAAAACTCCTTTAGTTGGAACTCTTTGTCCAATTGCTAGCAGACTTTTTAGAAACGCTTCATTAAAATCATCACCCAAACAAGCAACTTCTCCTGTCGATGACATTTCAACTCCAGTAACCGGATCAGAACCTTTTAACCTTGTAAAAGAAAACTGAGAAGCTTTAACTCCAACATAATCAAGATCAAAAGATGATTTATCTATTTTTGGAACTTTTTCTCCGAGCATTAAGCGTGTTGCAATCTCTATAAAATTTATTTTTAACGTTTTAGATACGAATGGAAAACTTCTGGACGCACGAAGATTGCACTCGATAACTTTTACTTCATTATCCTTAGCAATAAACTGAATATTAAATGGTCCCGTGATTTCTAATTCTTTTGCAATTTCACGCGTAATCATTTTTACTTTACGCATCGTTTCAAGATATGTTCGCTGCGGAGGAAGCACAATTGTTGCATCACCGGAATGAACTCCTGCATTTTCAACATGCTCTGCAATTGCGTAACAGAAAAGCTCACCTTCGGATGCAACCGCATCAACTTCAATTTCACGAGCATCAGTAATAAACTTACTAATAACAACCGGATGTTCAGTATTCAGATCGGTAGCTTTTTTAAGATACATTTCAAGTTCATCTTTTGTAAGAACGATGCTCATTGCCGCACCGCTAAGAACATAGCTTGGTCTTATCAGAACAGGATAACCAACACTCTCCGCAAAAACTTTTGCATCTGCAAGAGTGGTCACCTCATTCCATTCAGGTTGATCAACACCTATTCTATCAAGAATTTGTGAAAACTTATGCCGGTTTTCAGCATTATCAATTTGCTCTGGAGAAGTTCCAATTATTTTTAATCCGGCGTTGTGAAGCTTCATCGAAAGATTATTCGGAACTTGTCCGCCCATTGAAACGATTACTCCACGAGGATTTTCTTTATCATAAATATCAAGCACACGTTCAAAAGTTAGTTGTTCAAAATAAAGTTTATCACAAATATCATAATCAGTGCTTACTGTTTCGGGGTTACAATTTATCATTATTGATTTGTAACCACTTTTGTTAACCTGGTTAACTGCATTAACACAGCACCAATCAAACTCAACTGAAGAACCAATTCGATATGCACCGCTTCCAAGCACAACTATCTGATCACTTTCACCGAGCGAGATATCATCCTCAACTCCATGATAAGTTAAGTAGAGATAATTTGTTTGTGCGGGAAATTCCGCTGCCATTGTATCAATCTGTTTTACAACAGGAATTACATTCAATGATTTGCGATAATCACGTGCTTCAAGTTCTTTTGTATTGGTAAGTTTGCCGATTTGAAAATCTGAAAAACCATTCTGCTTAAGATGACGCATTAATTCTGTATCAACATCTTTTAATTTTTTATTCGCAATATGATTTTCGAGATCAACAATATTTTTCATCTTATACAAAAACCATTTTGTAATTTTTGTAAGATCGTGAATTTTATCAACAGAATAACCTTGCTGTAAAGCAACGGCTATAGCAAAAATTCTTTTATCAGTTGGTTCGGATAATTCTTTATCAAGATTTGTAAACTTCATTTCGTTGCCGACAAATCCCTGCATTCCCACATCAAGCATACGAATTGCTTTTTGCAAAACTTCTTCAAAGCTTCTTCCGAGAGACATTACTTCGCCAACAGATTTCATTTCGGAACCAAGCTGCGTGCTAACTTGCTGAAATTTTTGTAAATCCCAACGTGGAAATTTTAAAGCAACATAATCTAATGCAGGTTCAAAGTTTGCGGATGTTTCCTGAGTGATAATGTTTACAACTTCATTAAGTGCGTATCCAAGAGCTAGTTTTGTTGCGATAAATGCAAGTGGATAGCCGGTTGCTTTTGATGCAAGTGCAGAGCTTCGACTTAATCGTGCGTTTACTTCTATTATTCTGTAATCTTCAGAATTCGGATCAAGTGCATATTGGATGTTACATTCGCCAATTATTCCGAGATGACGAATTAATTTGATTCCGATTGAACGTAGTTTAAAATTTTCTCTGGCAGATAGAGTTTGAACAGGAGCAATTACAACGCTGTCGCCGGTGTGTATTCCCATCGGGTCAATGTTTTCCATCGAACAGATCGTAATACAGTTATCATATTTATCTCGAACAATTTCGTATTCAACTTCTTTCCAGCCGTATAGCGATTCTTCAATCAAAATTTGCTTCGTAAACGAGAATGCTCGTTTTGCTTTTTCAATCAGCTCTTCTTTGTGGTTTACAATTCCAGAACCCAATCCACCAAGTGCATAAGCAATACGAACCATTACCGGAAAGTTAATTTCTTCTGCTGCTTTTACAGCTTCATCTACACTTTTTGCTGTTTTACTTCTTGCAATCTTTAATCCAACTTCCGCAACTCGATCTCCAAATAACAACCTATCTTCAGTATCTTTAATTGTATCAACTGGAGTTCCAAGAACTTTAATATTGTACTCTTCTAAAATACCCTTATCGTATAAATCTACACCAACATTAAGTGCTGTTTGTCCACCGAACTGAAGAAGAATTGAATCAGGCTGTTCTTTGATAATTATCTTTTCAACAAATTCAGTTTTGATCGGAACGAAGTAAACTTTATCAGCAAAGTTCTCAGATGTTTGTATCGTTGCAATGTTTGGATTGACAAGTACAGTCGTAATTCCATCTTCTTTAAGTGCTTTAATTGCCTGCGAGCCGGAGTAATCAAATTCACCGGCTTGTCCGATTTGTAAAGCACCGCTGCCAAGAATTAAAACTTTTTTAGGTTTACCTTTTTTTATCATATAATTTTTCTCACTTTGTCATGCTGAACTTGTTTCAGCATCTTAAAATTCTAATCAGAGATCCCGAAACAAGTTCGGGATGACGTACAGCTTTATTTTAAAGCTCTCACAAACATATCAAATATAAATTCGCTGTCGTCTGGTCCGGGAGAAGCTTCCGGATGAAACTGTGAAGCAAAAAATGGTTTTGATATATGAATTATTCCTTCGTTAGTTCCATCGTTATCATTTATAAACCATTCGCGCCAATCCTGCGCCAAAGTTTTTGCATCAACCGCGTAACCATGATTTTGAGAAGTGATGTAACAACGTTTTGTTCCAAGTTCATTACAAGGCTGGTTGTGCCCGCGATGACCATATTTTAATTTATATGTATCAGCTCCTGCCGCAAGAGCAAGTATTTGAGAGCCAAGACAAATACCAAGAATTGGTTTGTTGGATTGCATTGCAATCTTAACGTGTTCAATAGTTTTTTTATTTAGTTTGGGATCCCCCGGACCATTGGAAATTACAATTCCGTTTGCAACAATCTTTGTAAAATCATAATCGTATGGAACCCGAATGACTGAAATATCTCTTCCAAGGAAAGCACGAATTATATTATTCTTTGTTCCGCAATCCACAAGAATTATTTTTTGGTTACCAGCTTTGTACTCAACAACTTCTTTAACACTTACTTCACCAACCAGATTTGTTTTATTTGGATCCTGTAATCCAATATCAGGTTTACCATCAACAACGATTTTTCCGAGCATTGTTCCTTTATCACGAAGTTTTCTTGTTAGCATTCTGGTATCAATTCCATAAATGCCGGGAATCTTTTCTTCAATCATCCAATCTGATAATGAGCGCTCTGCACTCCAATGAGAATATTCAAAAGAATAATCAGTAACAATTAAAGCACGGCAATGAATATTATCGGACTCAAAATTCCTAAACATTCCATCTTCTTTTTCTTTGGATGGTATTCCATAATTACCAATTAGCGGATAAGTGCAAACAAGTATCTGTCCGCGGTAAGATGGATCAGTCATTGTTTCAGGATAGCCGACCATTCCTGTGTTAAACACAACTTCGCCGTTGGTGTTGCCTTCATAGCCAAAACTGTAACCGTAAAATTCAGTTCCATCTTCAAGGATAAGTTTGGCTTTTATTTTTTGTTTATTCATAATTCATCAAGTGTTTTCATATAAAAAAATAGCCACTCCTAAAGTGGCTTAACTTCAAATCTAATAAATATTTCTAAATAGTTTTTGAGCAATGGCATTCTTATTTTTATGGTCAAATATATAATAATCTCTGATAAATATGCTACTCAATTCTAAAATTAAATCAATCCCAAAACCATTAAAAATAATAAGCAATTTTTAAGTTTTGCATAACAAAGCTGCCGTTTATGAAAAAACACTATATTCCTGAAATGATGTGTATTTTAGTCTTCATTCTATCATCTATAGGAAATGCACAGATTAATATAGATTCCCTTAAACAAATAGCGGATAAGTCAGAAGGTAAACAAAAGTTAAAAACATTAATTGAACTTGGATATTTCCTGTCATCAGAAGACCCGGACAATGCGGTTAGATATCTGGATGAAGCTATTGTTTTGGCGGATAAAATAAATAGCAGATGGAGTAAGGCTGATGCACTTTTTAATAAAGGAGTTGCGTTGTGGCATCTGGGAGAAATTACTCAATCGGATGTTCTTTATGAAGAAGCTATAAAAATTTATGAAGAGTTTAATGATTCGCTTAGTCTGATTAAGGTTTTTAATTCTCAGGCAATTAATCATAAAATGAAGGGGAATGTTGATCGTGCTTTTGAGATGTTTCTTCGTTCACTTGATTATGCAAAAAAAATTGGAGATAAGCCCACAATTGTAAACTCACTTTTAAATATTGGGGTTTTATACGATAACAACGGTGATTATCAAAATTGTTTAAAATATTACTTGGAAGCTATAAAATATGCTGATCAAAGTAATAAAGCCTCGTTAGCACTTTTGCAAAGCTATATTGCTGATGTTTATGTTACCCAGAAAAATTTTGAGATGGCTGAATTATATTTAAATCAGGCTATCAAAAATTCCAAAGAAGTCAATGATTCAAAGAGCCTTATCTGGGCATACTCCAGTTTAGGTGCTATCCAGGTAGATAAAAAAAACTATTCAGCTGCTGAAAAATACTTTAAAGAATCACTTTCAATTGCCAGAAAAACAGATTTTAAATTAGAAATCATTCATACGCTTACAGATCTTGGCAAATTTTATATCCCGATTAATAATTTAGCAGAAGCAGAAAAGTATTTAGTGGAAGCATTAACACTGGCAAAAGAATTAAATTCCTTAAATGATTTGAATGTTATATACAGGGAATTTTCTAATCTTTATGCTAAAAATAAAAATTATAAAAAGGCATTTGAATATCTTCAACAATATAAGTTATATAGCGATAGCCTGTTTGCAATTTCAAATAATGAAAAGATTACTGCACTTCAAACAAGACATGATTTAAAGCAAAAAGAAAAAGAGACCAATATTTTAATTACTCAGAATGATTTGCAAAAAAAAATAATATATTCTCAAAAAGTTATAGCTCTTGTAATTGCCTTATTAGCCATTGCTTCAATAATTTTTATATGGATATTATTAAGGAATAGAAATAAGATTTTGAAGTCTAAAAACTTACTGCAGATTAAAAATGATGAAATTGAAAACAACAGGGAAATAATCAGCGAAAAAAACAAAATGCTAGCCGGATTAAATGCAACGAAAGATAAGTTTTTTTCCATTATTGCTCATGATTTAAGAAATCCGATTGCGGCTTTTGTAAATATTTCTGAATTACTTGAATTAGATTACGAAAAAATAAGCGATGCCGATAAAAAAGAAATACTGGCTCAAATGAATTCATCATCAAAGAATCTATTAAGGCTGTTAGAAAATCTGCTTACATGGGCAAGATTATCAAATGATCAAATAGACATCTATAATGAAAAAGTTATAGTAAAAGATATTTTAGAATCTTCGATTTATCCTTATCTGCAGTCTGCGCAAAATAAAAAGATAAAAATTACTATCAACGCTGAGCCCGATATCATCATTGAAACAGATAAATTTATCTTCCAAAATATTATTGGTAACCTGATAAATAATGCTATCAAATTCTCAAATTTGCATAGTGAGATAACAGTCAGTTTATCTGCTTCCAATAATAGTTATGCCATAGTTATTAAAGATAATGGAATTGGAATAGAAGAATCACAGCTGAGAAATATTTTTTTACTTGGAAAAACATCAACTGGCAAAGGTACGATGGGTGAAAGCGGTACTGGTCTTGGGCTGGTTTTAGTTAAAGAGCTGGTTGAAAAGCTTAACTGGCGGATTGAAGTTAAGAGTAAAGTAAATACCGGTAGTGAGTTTATAATTAATATACCTTATAAAAACTGATATAATTTTAGTAATTCTAATTTTTGTTTAGCTTGAAATTGATCATCTTAATTCAAATCTTTGCAAAGAATTCACAAAAATAAAATATTATCACTCATTTATTTGAAATAAAATCTAACCAGGCTCAAGAAATTAGCAATTTATTTCTTGCAGTTATTTTTAAAATCTAATTATAACTTTCCTCAAAATTATGACAACCAAAAAAAAATCTTCCTCCACAAAAAAAACTCCTAAAACTTTTGTACTTGATACGAACGTAATTCTTCATGATGCAGCTTCAATAAATATGTTTCAGGAAAATGATGTGATTGTACCATTAGCTGTAATAGAAGAACTAGATCACTTTAAGCGAGGGAGCCAGGTAATTAATCTTAATGCCCGAGAATTTGCCAGAATTCTCGATTCCATTACGGGTTCAGCATTGTTTAACGGCGGTATATCGATGGGAAAAGGAAGAGGTAAACTCCGTATTGCGATATCAAAAGGATTAGCACCTGCAATCCGCGATGCTTTTAGAGATGATACTCCTGATCATCGGGTATTAAGTGTTGCCTATGAGTGGCAGGAAAAGTTAAAGAATAAATCACAGGTTATTCTTGTTACAAAAGATGTAAACCTGCGGATGAAAGCTAAGGCGCTCGGCATTCCCGCAGAGGATTATACAACAGACAGAGTTAAAAGTATTGAAGAACTTTACAGCGGAAAGGGAATTGTTGAAAATGTAGATGATGATTTATTAGTAAAACTTTTTCAACCGCCTTATCAGGTGCCCGCAAAACCATTTTTAAAGAAATTAAACGGAGAAGCATTCTCTAACAAATATTATATTTTACGCAACACAAATCGTTCGGTTCTTGCTCATCTTGATCAGAGCAAGGAGTTTATTGTTAAAGTTGATAAGACAAATGTGTACGGTATTAATCCAAGAAACGCAGAGCAGACTTTTGCTGTTGATGCGCTGATTAACCCCAACATTCAGCTTGTTTCAATGACAGGCAAAGCCGGAACGGGAAAAACCTTATTAGCATTAGCTGGGGCTCTTGCTGTTAAAAAACAATACAGACAAATATTTATTGCAAGACCAATAGTTCCGCTAAGCAATAAAGATATCGGGTATCTTCCTGGCGATGTTGAAAGTAAACTTGCGCCATATATGCAGCCGCTGTGGGATAATTTAAAAGTAATTCAGGATCAGTTTCCGGAAAATGATAAACAGCATACGGCAATTGATACAATGATTAAAGAACAAAAACTTGTTATAGAACCTTTATCATATATCCGTGGAAGAAGTTTGCAAAGAATATTTTTTATTGTAGATGAAGCACAAAATCTTACTCCGCACGAAATAAAAACCATTATTACACGAGCTGGAGAAGGTGCTAAAGTAGTATTTACGGGAGATATTTATCAAATTGATCATCCATATCTTGATGGTCAATCAAACGGACTTTCTTATCTTATTGACAGATTTAAAGGACAAAAACTTTATGCGCATATAAATCTTGAAAAGGGCGAACGTTCTGAGTTAGCAGAACTTGCAAGTAATCTTTTATAAATTTTTAAGGAAGCACATGAAACACATTAAACTTTTTTTAGTCGGAATCTTTACAACACTTTTACTATCAGGCTGTTTACAGGTAAGCACAACTGTAAATCTTAATAAGGATGGTTCGGGAACGATTGAAGAATTATTTGTAATGAAAACTGAGGTTATAAATTTGATGAAGGAATTTGCAATGGCTTTTGACTCCGCAAAATCAGAAGAGTTTAATATGTTTAATGAAACTGAGTTGAAAGCAAAGGAATCAAACTACGGAGACGGAGTTAAATATGTTTCCGGAGAAAAAGTAAATGTAAAGGGTTATGAAGGTTTTAAAGCTGTTTATTCTTTTAAGGATATTAATAAAGTAAAGATTAACCCGAGTCCCGAAAATAAAATTCCTTATGGTGCTGAACTTGGAGAAGTTGAAGAAGAAAAAACTGCTGAAGATCTGTTAAAATTTAACTTTACGAAAGGAAACCCCTCTACTTTAGTCATAAATTTTCCAAAACCGGATATGGAAGAGAAACCAAAGACAGAGGAAACAACTGAATTTGAGGATTCCACTTTTAACGAGCAGGCTGAACAGAAAATGATAGAAATGTTTGATGGAATGAAAATGGCTTTATACTTTAACTTTAAAGATGGAATTGATGAAACAGATGCATCTTTTGTTGATAGCTCTAAGGTAACACTTATGGAAATTGATTTTTCAGAAATAATTAAAAACAAAGAAGTCTTTAAAAAATTCCAGGGCGCTAAGCCGGAAACAATGGAAGAGTTTAAGGAAGTTGTTGGTGATGTTGAGGGAATTAAAATTGAATTTAAAGAACAAGTAACAATAAAATTTTAATTTATAAATAAAACAAAAACGGATACACAATGAATAAATTCGTAATACTATTTCTTCTTATAATCTCTGTTGCAGGATACTCTCAATCTGATAAATATGGCAAAGAAATATCATTAAAAGAAAAAACCGGTATTTCAGAAATACTTTCAGATCCTGAAGAATATGTCGGCAAAACAGTTCTTGTTGAAGGGGAAATTCTTGAAGTATGTGCTATGGCTGGATGCTGGATGGATTTAAAAAGCGATGCTGAAAATCAAAAAATTAAAATTAAAGTTAAAGACGGCGATATAGTTTTTCCCGTTGAAGCCAAGGGCAAATCCGCACTTGTTGAAGGAACAGTTTATAAAATTGAATTAACAAAGGAAGAAGCAATTGAGTATTACCAGCACGTTGCTGAAGAACAAGGAACAACCTTTGATGACGCTTCGGTAACAGGACCAATTACTCTTTACCAAATTAAAGGTATCGGAGCCGAAATAAATTAATTAGAAATAACAACCTCTCTTAAAGGCTCTTTTGAGCCTTTTTTATTTTTCCGAATTAAATAAAACACATCCATTTTATGGTTTAGCTATACTTAACTAAATTTGTTTTCAGAAATCAAGAAACTTCTATGCAAACATTTACTTATCCAATTTTCTGGAAATTTATTTACCGATACAGCAATCTTGTTATTACACCATTGTTAATTGCTTATACCTTATCATTAGTAATAATTATTGAACATAATCTTATAATACTAATTCCTTTTCTTCTTTCGCTTTTTTTACTTTATTATTTGAACAAATCCTATCTGAATTTCTATAAACTTGTCGCTTATAAAATTGAAGTAGATGATGAAAAAATAATCTGCACAGATTTTTTATTCAGCAGCAAATCAATTACAATACTCATAAAAGATATTGAATCACTATCCGGCGGAATATTTGACGGCAGGTACCGTGGACTAATGAAAGTTTATGACGGTAAAAATAATATTTATATCGGATTTTTTGACAGAATCAAAAACTCAAGTAAACTGGTAACTTTAATTTTAAGTAAAGTAGATAAGAAAATTTATGACAAAGTCATTGAACAAATTCAATCAATTAAAATCAAACCGGATACTAAGAATAAATGAAAATTGCAGTATTACTTTCAGGTGGAGTTGATAGCTCAGTTGCACTGAGACTTTTAAGAGATGAAGGACACGATGTAACTGCATTTTATCTGAAAATCTGGCTGCAGGATGAATTTTCATTTCTTGGTGATTGCCCCTGGGAAGAAGATCTTGAATTTGCCCGGGCAGTTTGCCAGCAAACTGATGTTCCTCTTGAAATAATAAATATGCAAAATGAATATTGGGATTCTGTGGTTTCATATACGATCTCTGAAATCAAAGAAGGAAGAACTCCAAATCCTGATATGTTTTGTAACAGACTAATAAAATTTGGGCAGTTTATAAATAAGATTGATAAATCTTTTGAAAAAGTTGCATCAGGTCACTATGCTAAAATTGAAAATCAAAATGGAAAATTTATTCTTAAAACTTCTCCCGATCCAATAAAAGACCAGACATATTTTTTGGCATATCTTACGCAGCAGCAGTTAAGCCGTGCACTTTTTCCTATTGGATCATATAGGAAAAAACAAATCAGAGAGCTTGCACTGAATTATAATCTGCCTAATATGAACAGAAAAGATAGTCAGGGCATTTGCTTTCTCGGCAAAATTAAATTTTCTGATTTTATTAAACATCATCTGGGTGAGATAGAAGGTGATATAATTGATATAGACACAAACAAAATTATGGGTAGGCATAAAGGATATTATTTTTATACTATTGGTCAACGCTCTGGTTTAAGATTGGGAGGCGGACCCTGGTATGTTATCAGTAAAGATATTGCAAAGAATATTGTATATATATCAAAAGAAAATATTACGAATCGTGCAAGAAATAAATTTAGAGTCGGCAACTGTAATTGGATAAGTGAAGAAAATCCTAAGGATGGAAATTATTTGGTGAAAATCCGTCATGGTGAAAATTTTTATAAATGTACTTTAAACATTAATGGTGATTCAGGAATAGTGTTATCAGAAAAAGAGGATCGAGGAATTGCGCCCGGACAATTTGCAGTGTTTTATAAAGATGATATCTGTCTTGGGGGCAGTGTAATACTTGATTAAGCAAAATTTAATCGTTCTTTAAATTTATGTTGAAGTTAATTGTGAAAAGCCTATTTGATTTAGATTATCTGCATCCAGATACTTTTCTTTGGTTATCTTTATAAGATTTTTACAATTAATGCATATATAAGCATACCTAACACCAATTACAGAATCCAGTTTTGCAACCCATATTTCAGAGATAGTCTGATTACATACCGGACAAATAGTCTTAATGGTTATTTGTTCAAATTCTTTAGTCATTGGTCCTGATGGTTTAGATATCTGTTAAGACGCTTTTTTAGCCGAAAAGGTTACCGGTCAATCAAAAAAAATTTATTTCTCAAAAATGAAATATCCTCTATCATTAAGATAAGATTTATTCTGAAGTAGAAAAGTCATAATACTTTCTACAGGAATTACCTTAGCTATACCATATCTGATAGAAGAATGTTTTCTAACGTATAACTTTCCATCATAAGGAATAACAGGATTGTAGGTCGCTTTAGTTTTTAAGGTTTCCGGGTAAATTAAACTTTCATCTTCCTCCGGAACCCATTGTACCATTCCAATAAATTCAAAATTTGGTACTCCGTCACGGATTGCCAGAACAAACCCGCCGCTAAATCCGGGATTAATTACTGCGTCAACAAGAAATGATCCGGCATCATCTCTGCGCGGGCTGCTAACTATTGCTTTCGTAATAATTTTAAAATTTATCGGGTAACCTACCAGATATACAAATGTTCCCCACTCAACTTCTTTAGCTTTTCCAATTGGATAACTGAACGCAGGTAAAAAAACTCCATCCTGAGTTCTGTATTTTTTTCCCAGCAATGCTATATCAGTTCGATCATCTTTTGCAAGAACTTCAACCTGACTTCCTTCAGGAAATCCGGCTATATAAATAACTTGTTTTTCCTTTATAGAAATAGATTCAATAAATTTTGTTGCGAAACCAAATTCATCATATTTGTAAGCAATTATTGTATCCGGAAAAGTAATAATGTGCGCACAGGTTAATAATGCAACATTTCCATTCTGGGAGTAAACAGTTATAGCGGTACCGGAAGTTGAATTGTCTGCGAGAGCTTCCTTGGCAGCAATCTTAATTAATTCTTTCTCTTTTAAATCATTTAAAGTAAAATTATCATTTTGATTAAAAGTATAGATTTTATAAAAAGCGGTTGAATTAACTCTTTGCAGAGTTTCACTAATCTTTGTTAGTTCTTCTGAGGTGGATTTGTATGGGAATTCACTATCGTATTTTCCATCCTGTAAAGTGGGATAAATCCTTTCATAAGTTACTGACGAACAACCAACAAAAATAAAAAAGGATATCAGCAAACAGATAATTGAAATTAAATTTCGCTTTACCATTTTTAATATCCTTAAAAAGTTATCGAATAAAATTTATTAAGTAATTTACTCTGCGTGCTTTACTTTAAAACCTTTTTGCATCCAGCCGCGAGCAAGAAATAATCCAATGCTGCTAATCATTGCAATGCATCCGTATATAAACCACATTGTTTCAGTGTTCATATTTGCCGGTGCAATTCCTTCAGGTGCATAATGCATTAAAAACCAACCCGAGTATAAACTTGTTACCACTTTGGTTAAGAACCATGGAAACTGTCCAATTCCCATATAAATTCCTGTCATACCCTTTGGAGCAATTTCTGCAACCCATTGTAAAAATCTTGGCTGCCACATTGCTTCACCAACGGTCATTAATATCAGATACGCAAATACTGTGTAGATACTTGGACCCAATGCAAGTATAAATGTTGGAAAAGCCATTACAAACGTTCCGTATATCATCATCCGGTAAGTATCCTTTTTTGTGGTCATGGCAGCAACCATTGGTGTAAGTATAAAGATCAGAATCGGATTAAAGTTTGTAAAGAATTCAAAATTATCCGCCACAACTCCGGTAAAGGCTCTTTTAAAATAAACAGGAAGAGTCAGCCAGTTGTGAGCAAAAAGTGTTTGAACGGGAATTAGAATGAATATGAAAAACATGAACCGATAATCTTTGATAGGAAAATTTCTAAGATAGAACATAATTTTTTCTTTTGCAGATTTTTCTTCTTCAGCTTTTTTATCAGCCTCGATTTGCTCTTTCGTATCAGTGCTTACTTCTTGAATTGTTTTCTCAATCGTTTTTTTAGTAAGTATTATAGCAACAACAGCAATTCCAACAACAGTTAATCCAACATAAACCCACATTACAGCTAACATACCTTCTTGATTATTGGCAAAAGCTTTTCTTATTGGCGGAGCAATTATTCCCGGAAGAAATCCTCCAAGATTCATAATTGCATACAGCATTGCATAACCCATTGCAGAAGTTTTTTCAGTTGTAAATTGTTTTACCGCAGCATAACAGGCAGGCTGATAAATACCGTAACCAATAATAATACCAAATATGCCAAGCATAGCTATCAGATGAGCAGATGACCATAAACCGGTATTTGAAGTTATGGATGGTCCAAGTGTTAAAAATATTCTTCCAATCAACATAAATATCAGAGAATATAAAAGCGACTTTCTTACGCCAATCCAATCAACTGTGGCACCTAAAAATAACATTGCAAGAGTTATTCCAGCGGTTTGAAATCCAACCATTTGCCCTGCGCTTATATCATCAAGTTTAACAAAATCTGTAAAATAAATTACAAGGTAACCGACAATTCCAAAGTAAGTAATTCCTTCTAACAGGTAGGAGAGATTTACTCCCCAAAGAGCACGCGATGAATGAAAAAGATCTACAAAAGGTTGTGTAAGCTCTTTAGTGATACTTTTAATCGTGTTTTGTTCCGGCGAGGATTCTGGCGATGAATTTTCGGACATAATTGTTCCTGTAAAAAAAATGATTAATAATTATTTAGATCTTAAAAAATAGTTACAAACAAAAAAGTATAATTAAAATAACAAAGTAAAGTTATAAAGGATAAACAATTAAAACATCAGTATATTAAATCATATTCCTTTCTTTTAATCCCTGCAAACCCTGTAAACCACCAGTGTGTATAGCAACTATAGTGCTGTTAGGAGGGAAAAAATTATTATTTATAAGATCGTAAATACCGAAAAACATTTTGCCTGTATAAATTGGCTCGATTGGAATGTTGTGTTGTTCTTCAAACGCTTTACAAAATCTATTTAACACATTACTTGTTTTTGCATAACCGCCAAAGTGATAATCCAGATTTATCTGAAAGTTGTTAAGTCTTTCTTTTTGATAATACGCAAGAAGAGTTCGGACATTTTGATTGAGAAATGAACCGCCTTTGAGAACTGAAAACCCGAGTGCAAACGATTTTGAATCTAATCCTAAAATCAATCCTGCAAGTGTACCGCCTGTACCGCAAGCGGAGCAGATGAAACTAAAATCTGTTGTAATGCTTGAGATAATTTCCGCACATCCTTTTATTGCAAGATGATTTGAACCGCCTTCTGGGATTAAATAAAAATCACCAAACTTTTCTTTAAATGTTTGTATTAAGCTTTCATCATATTTGTTTCTATAAGATTTTCTATCAATGTATTCGATTTTCATCCCATTTGCTCGTGCAGAACTTAATGTAGGATTGAGGGGGAATTGTTCTTCACCACGTATAATTCCGATTGTATTAAATCCATACTTTTTACCCGCAGCAGCGGTTGCGTGGATATGATTTGAGTAGGCTCCGCCAAATGTGAGAAGAGTATTAAAGCCAAGTTTTTCGGCTTCTATAAGATTGTATTTTAGTTTATAAAATTTATTACCGGAAATAAATTCATCCGTAAGATCTTCCCGCTTAATAAAAAATCTAATCTGTCTCTTTTCGAATAATGGATCAAAGATTTCTGTAAGTGGAGTAGTTGGGTTTTTTATTATCATAATTTTTTCTGTATGCTAATCTAAAAGTAAGGTAACTAAAAAACTTGAGTTACACTCTAAAATTTTAAATAAAAAAAACCCGTCTCATTGTTATTGAAACGGGTAGAAAAAAATAATTTATAAGTTCTATGATCTGCTTATCTGTTTAGGTGGGTTGTGCACAATCTTCCTGATCGTATCAAATTGAAGATAAGGATATTCTGCTCTCAATGTATCAATCGCATCGCCTGTTCTAACTTTTTGCGAGCGCAATGATTTAAATCTTCTGCGAATAATATAATCTCTAACAGAGCGGTCATTAATTAGTCCGCGGCTGTTCAATAATTCCCAAATCTCATCACTTATAAGATCTGCCAATGGATTAGAAATATTTTTTGGGTATGTAGAGATGTTTTCCATAACATCCTCCTTTGTTTGTTCAGTTAAAGATATTACTCGGTCATTTTCATTGTTCATTTTATAGATTCCTGCTTAAAATCCTATACACAACTTCCGAGATAAAAGTGCAAAAATTTTGGTGAGAGTGCAACTGCATAAATATGCGGTTTTTTAGTTAGGTGGATTTAGATCGTTTTGATTACTACCCGGTTATGCAGTATTGTTTTGCTTAGTCTTTGCGAATCCCCGATTCATCGGGGAAGCAATCTGAAGTTTTTTATTACCAATAATTGTAAGATTGCTTCGCTCGAAGATTCGCTCGCAATGACTACAGATACTTATTCAACTGAACTTGAAGGTCTTGGTAATTCAATTTGAAGAGACTGAGTAAACTGAGTTACTAAATAATTTTCTTTCTAATTGCTTTTGCAACGGCTTCGGATTGGGAGTGTACGTGAAGTTTTTTGTAGATGTTTCTGATATGATGTCTTACAGTATCAACACTAATAAATAAATTTTCTGCAATTTCCTGGTAATTATATCCATCAGATAAAAGATTGAGAACGCTTATTTCTCTGTCACTTAAGTCATAATTTTGTTTTTGATTTTGAAAATTATTTCCTTCTTTAAAAGCAGTTATTACCTGTCTTGCAATTCTGGAACTCATTGGTGAGCCGCCATCATTTGCATCTTTTATTGCTTCAAGTAATCTTGCGGGTGGAGTTTTTTTTACAAGATAACCACACGCACCGGCACAAAGTGCATCAAAAACAAATTCACTTTCTTCGTAAACAGTTAGCATTAATACACTTAAATCGGGATCTTTAATCATCGCGTTTTTTGCACCTTCAATTCCATTCATACCCGGTAAACCAATATCCATTAGTACAACATTAATATCTAAAATATTAATCTTCGGTAAAAATGATTCAACATCTCCAAAAGAGCCAACACACTTAAAGCCTTCAGTTCCATTTATTAAGGCTGCAAGTCCTTCTCTTATTGTATTGTTATCTTCTACTATTGCTACGTTAATCATCTTTTAAAAAACACTTTAAGTTTATTTGTTATTCCTGATTTACCTATAAACCTGATAGAAGTTCCTGATTCAGCAGAGGATTTAATTTTAATTCTGCCGCCTATTTGAGATGCCCGGTTTTCCATATTTTTTAGTCCATTTCCCTTGTAAACTATAGATTCATCAAATCCGTTTCCGTCATCTATTACAGATATTTCTAATACATCGTTTCTAAAATTTGCCTCAAGAGTAATATGTTTACAATTACTGTGTTTTATGGAGTTATTTATTGCCTCTTTAAATATCAAGAAAAGATTCTGCTTTACATCCATTGGAAGTTTTACATCCTTAAGTTTTTCCAGATTTTTTGCTCTTAACGAAATTCCCAACGAATTTAATAATTCACTATAGGTGTCTTTCAATCTCAAAATTAAATCATGCAGTGAATCTCTGCTTGGATTGACGACCCAAACAATATCGCTCATATTATCAACAAGCTGTCGGGAAATATCACTTATTTTATGTAACTCAACTCCGGAATTTTTTTGCACAGAATTATTTTTTCTTGATGCAACCTCACTTAAAATTGAAATCTCAGTTAAGCCTGAACCAATATTATCATGCAAATCTGCAGCAAGTTTGGATTTTAATTTTTCAATTGCAAGCAAGTTTTTAATACGCATTGTGCTTAGGAAATATAAAAATGCAGCTAACAAAATTACTGCAAGAGTAATAAACCACCAGGTTTGCCAAAACGGGTAAAGGATTATAATTTTAATGGAAGCATAATTCTTTCCCCAAACTCCATCACTATTAGAACCCCGGACTTTAAAAACATAAGTGCCGGGTGAAAGGTTAGTATAAGTTGCAGATCTCGTTGAAGATCCGGTCAACTGCCAATCACTTTGTAAACCTTCCAATATAAATGAGTATTCATTATCCTTTGGATCAGTATAATCTAATGATGAAAACTCAAATGATATAAAATTCTTTTTATGATCAAGAATAATTTCATTTCTTTCGCCTTTGATATACTGGTTTAATACTTTTACCGATGTTATAACGATAGGAGGGATATAATTGTTGACTCTAATTTTTTTGGGATCAAAATAATTGTATCCATTAATTCCACCAAAGTACAAAATACCATCGTTATCTTTAAAGTAGGCACCACCGCTAAATTCAAGACTCTGAATCCCATCCTGAATATCATATCTCTTGATTTCTTTTGTAACAAGGTTCAATTTAAAAATGCCGTTATCAGAACTAATCCATAAATTTTTAGAATCATCTTCTAATATTCCGTAAACGACACCGCTGGTTAATCCTTCTCTAAAAGAATATCTTTTAAACTTTCCTGATTTACGGTCAAAACTTGTTAAACTACCGCCGTAAGATCCCAGCCAGATAATTCCATCTGAATCTTCTATTATCGTCATTAGATTTTCAATGTTGTAATTATCCGTTTGCCCGGAATTGATAGGATATTTTTTAAAGATTTCAGTCTTTGGATCGAAAGAATTTAATCCGCCTCCGTAAGTACAAATCCAAAAAACGCCATTCCGTGATTTATAAATTTTATACACACGATTATCACTGATTGAGTTGTTATCATCTTTAATATTTTTAAATTTCTTAAAACTTAACTTTTGATTGATAGGATTACCTTTAACGATTACTTTATTTAATCCGCCCCCAAAAGTTGCAATCCAATAGACACCATCAGAATCAATTAAAATATCCTGGACCTGATTACCGCCAATACTTAGCGGATCAGCCGGATTATTATTATACACAACAATCTTATTGGATTTTTTATTTAAGATATTTAATCCGCCATCATAAGTACCAATCCATAAGTTTCCAAAACTATCTTCTTCAATGGCTCTTATGTGATTACTGCTTATCGATTTATCATTTACTGATTTTTTTAGAAAAGAAAAACTGTTCGATAAAGCATCGTAACGATTAAGACCGCCTTTATAAGTTCCGATCCAAAGAATATTTTCTTTGTCTTTATAAATTGACCAGACTACATCATCATTAAGAGAGTTTGGCTTGCCGATCCCGTGTTTAATATGATTAAAGCGTGCATTATTTTTATAAATCTTAGTAATACCCGCTCCAAGATGCGAACCTGCCCAAATTATTCCTGATCGATCCGTGCAAAGGGAAAGAACATCATTATCCCCTAAAGAATTTTCATTCATCGGATCATTAAAAAAATGAAGTGACTCATTTTTATTTTTATCATATCTGATCAGCCCACCGCCAAAAGTTCCAATCCACAGATAGTGTTCTTTATCTTCAGCAAATGCCATTACGGTATTGCCGCTTGATTTATTTCCGGAAACCGGACATAATTGACAACTGACTTTTGCTTTGCCAAACGGCAATTTTGCTTGGTCGTGCGGGATAAAAATCAGCCCTCCATAAAAAGAACCTATCCAGATATTTTTTTCTGAATCTTCAAATAGATTTAAAAGTTTATTATCTGAGAGCGAAAAATCATTTTCACCTTTAAGTAAAGTTTCAAACGAATAATATTCTTTATCATTTGAAACTGATTTTGTTATTCGTGTTAATCCGCCTCCAAAAGTAGCGACCCACAATCTTCCTTCAGTGTCAAAAAGTAAATCCATTATTCGATTTGTTTTAAGACCGCTTTCATTTCTTTCATCAAAATAAAAATGATTATACTTTTTAAAATTTTTATCTATGACTACAATTCCATTGCCCCAAGTTCCGATCCACAATCTGCCATTATTATCTTCTGCAATTGAAGTGATGGTTGCTTTTTGATTCCTTGAAAAAGAAAGCGGATATTCATAAAAGTCATCCGATTGATCCGGAACTATGTTTACTAAATCAGAAACATTTTTATAAATAAATATTTCTTTTGTCCGATCAAATTTATTTATATAACCATAAATTGTTCCGATCCATAAATTTCCATCCCTGTCTTCAAAAAGAGAATTTGTTCCATCATCAGAAAGGGAAGTGGAATCTTTTGGATCGTTAAAGTAAACTTTAAAATTATATCCATCATAGCGATTCAATCCGCTTCTGGTTGCAAACCACATGTAGCCTTCGTTATCCTGTAAAGAAGCAAAGATTGTGCTTTGAGACAAGCCATCTTCAATTCGCAGTTGCTTTATCACATAATCTTGCGGCAATACTTTTGTGGAGATTAAAAGCATAATTACTGTTATGAGCAGCAGAGAAAAAGTTTTACTTTTACTTTTTATTAAGGTTTTCATCATTTTGGTAAGTCGTTGACCATATATAGGATAATTTTTGCAAAGATTCTATATCACCAAAATATTTCTATCAGCAATATGTGATCTGGATATTTGACTAAAAACGTGTTATGACATACATTGTAATTAAAAAAATACAAAAAGAGGTAATGATGAAAAAAATAATTTATAGATCCGAAGACAGGGGAAAGGCAAACTACGGCTGGCTTGATACAAAATACAGTTTCAGTTTTGCAAATTATTATAATCCGAAAATGATGAATTTTGGAATGCTGCGTGTTCTTAATGATGATACTGTTGTGCCGGCAATGGGATTTGGAACTCATCCGCACGATAATATGGAAATAATTACTTTGGTTTTAGAAGGTGCACTTGAGCATAAAGACAGTATGGGTACGGGTTCTGTTATTTATAAAGATGAAGTTCAGGTTATGTCTGCCGGATCAGGAATTACACATTCTGAGTTTAATCCATCTGATAAAGATGGCGTAAAACTTTTTCAGATCTGGATTTTCCCAAAAGAAAAAAATATTAAACCAAGATATGATCAAAAATCATTTCCAATTTCAGAGCGAAAGAATAAACTTATTCCTGCAGTTTCCGGGTTAAACAAAGAAGGCTCACTATATATTCATCAGGATGCAGAAATTTATTTAGGAAATTTTGAGAAGGGTAAAAAAGTAAATTATCAGATAAGCAATCCTGCAAATGGCGCTTACATTCTGGTTGTAGATGGAAGTTTAAAAGTTGGTGATGAAGAATTGTTTAAGCGTGATGCTATTGGAATTTCTGAAATAAATAATTTTGAAATAGAAATGATTGAAGATTCAAACTTTTTGATTATTGATGTTCCGATGGGTTGATGATTTTTAATTTGTAGCGGAAGTCATAGACGATTCCGTAGCATCCAAGAAATTTTAGTTTCTCCCTTTTACCTGTTTAATAATATTATGAATGCTTTACTACCGTTTGAACCAACGGCTACAACTGTGTTTCCTTTTTGTTTGGCTATTAAACTAATTTGACTTTGTGGGTTATAAGGGAGACCTATTTGCTGCCAGCTTATCCCATTAAAATGTTTAAGTGTGTTTCTGTCCCCTGCGATTACATAATCATTTGAAGCATTTCCTCTTATTGATGAAATAAATCCTCTATAATATGTGCCTGGATTACCACTAATAAAATTTTCAGGTAATGATCTAACATAATCCCATTTATTGTTTTTGTATTGAAACATCAAGTTACCCGCAGTATAAATAGTATTATTTTCATCAAGCCATATAGCATCTAAACTTCCAAAAAGCTTATCAAACAACTCATTCTCACTTATTATCTCTGAGTTTATCATTACTGAAAAGCCGTTTGAATTACCTTTTAATACTACCCCCTTTACATCAGACACATTAATACCTACAGCATAAATTTCATTATCATCTTTTCCAAAAATATCTGTTAATGGTAAATTTGTTCCGCTAGTTACATTTGTCCAGCTTGTGCCGTTGTAATATCCTATTTTACCTTCATTACCAATTACATAGAAATTACTTTTACTATTACCCCATATTTTATTTATCGACATATTAAGATTTGAAGGTAAACAAAATTGATTTATCTGAATCCCTTCTTTTACAACTGCTATTTTATCTCCACCAGTACTCATCCATATTTCATTATCGCTAAATACATTTATTGATCTTGATGGATATGGAATTAAATTACTTTGCCCACAAACCACAGGAAAATAAACTCTTTTTAATTCCCAACTGGTTCCATTCCACCGAACAACATTATACGGTATTGGGTCAGCCTGTCCCAGAGAATCATTAACATAAATTTCACCAACAGCCCAAATATCATTTTCATTTATTATTGCTACGTCATATAACCTGCTGCTGTTGCCTGTTAGTGGTTCACCAAATTCAAATGTTTGGTATGTAAAGTTGTGGCTTGTTGTATCAAGTGTGCTGGCTGCTAGTTTGTTGCTGGATACTTGTCCGCCTGTGGCGGACTGAATGCTTGATACTTGATAATAATAGTTATTGTTTGGAAAGAGTGAGTCGATATAAATTAATGAATCATTAGTGCTCAGACTAAAGTTCTGAGTTACGGAATCACCAGATGGGTTGTATTGTTTTAGAGTAAGCTCTGCAGGTAAGGTTAAATCTTTAGTTGTTAGTTTTATCCATAACTCAGTACAGCTTTTTTTATCAAAGGATAATGTTAATACTGGTTTTGTTTCTGGTGGCGGCGGAGGTTCTGTTGTATTGCAATTGTTTAGCAATAATAGTGCGGTACAAACAAAAAATAATACAATTAAAAATTTCATAAACCATTCTTTATATTACTACTAACGTAAGGCTCTTCACTCATATTAAAAAATCCAAAACCGTAGCCTTTTTTTATTTCATATAAAAATAAAAGTATAACGGGAATATGCTGTATGTAAATAAAGTATCCACCCAAAGGATTTAAATGATAAAGCGGAATTAGAAACGCATAAATTAGTAAAGATATTCTTGGACTGAAGACAAGCGGCAAAATCATCCACGTAACATACCACGGAAATTGCGTTGGGCTTACAAGAAATGAAACCGCAATTATTATCAGCATTTTGTAAACAAGGTTAAGATTATCAGTTGCAGGTTTTTTTATTAACAGTAATAAAACACTTAAAATTATTCCACCTGTAATCCAGCGGGCAACACAATCCGCACACACATAATATATTTTAAATGTTGTGGTAAATAAATCAATACTTTCTTTTAAAATGGTGTAAAAGGCTGCGTTGTTAATCCAGTTAGCGGCATATTTTGTAAATCCTGTATTCTGATCAAACCCGGCACGTAAAACAGGAATAAATATTACAATAACAAAAACTGAAAAAGAAAAAACACTGGAAACCAATTTCCATTTTTGATTTGTTAATTTTCTCAGAAGGATTGGAAATATTAAAATCGGCCATAACTTAAACCCAACTGCAAGTGCCAATGTTATGCTTGATGTTACAAACTCATCCTTTAAATAATAGTAAATGGCAATTGCTGTAAAGAGCAGTGCAAATAAATCATAGTGTCCGGTGTTAAAAAACTCGTGCAGCACAATTGGGTTAAGCCAATAAATTGCAACAAAAGAAACCGGCAGTTTTAGTTCGCGCAGAATTTTAATAAGAAAGAAAAGTAAAAAAATATCGCCCATTAACATTAACAATTTCCAACCCGTTACACTCCAGGGGAAAAGATAATATGACAACGCAAAAATGATTTGAGAAAGGGTGGGGTAAAGTGTTTTTATTTTTGGATGATTTATTTTTTCAATTACGTTACCAGATTCATCTGCTAACTTTAAAATCTTTTGCGGTACTTCGGGATTTTTATCGATCACATCTTGCGGACTGAACACATAAGGATTAAACTCATTAGCGGTAACAGCGCCATCCCAGAGATACCTGTAAAAATCATCTTCAAGAATTGGGGAAGAGGGAATTAAAATTAATCTGGCAAACAAGCCGGTGAAAATTATCCACGCAATCCAGGTTTCTTTTACAGGAAGTTTATAGATGTTTAAGATCGCGATGAAAAAAAGAATTCCAATTAAAATTCTTTGAGCCACAAAAAGAATTTTTTGCTTGTCAGTCGGCTGTGCATCATAAGTAAGCGTATGTGAAATGAAAAGAATATATAAAGCGTAAAGAATTACACCAATTCCAAGCAGCACCCAGATGATTTTACTATTTAAGTATTTTGTAAGCAATTAGATTTAATTAAAAATTTTCAAATCAAATTTAAACTATTTAGGTTAAACTCTCAGCCCAACTTGTGGTGGTCAATTCTGTCATTGCGAGGAACGAAGCAATCTCATACTCAGAAGTTTTGAGATTGCTTCACTCGAAGACTCATTCGCAATGACAATTAAGGCTGTGTTGTAGAATTCTAGCCGGCGTCATTTCGACCGAAGGGAGAAATCTTTTATGCTGTAAAGTAGAAAGATTTCTCAGTCGAAGACTCCTTCGAAATGACTCTTAAAAGTTAAGCAACGGCCACTTAAGATATTTAGACATTTAAGTTGAGCAGTTCATTTACTTTATCGTGTATATATAATTAGTTTTCCCAAAAACCTTTTTCTGAAATACAATATTCATGCTAAAATGATTTTCATTTGCAATTGATGTTATTCGCTGCAAATCACAATCCTCGGAGAGAATCATTAATACAATAGTCGCTTCCGTTTTATAATCTTTTAATTGAGAAAAAAGTTTTTGAAATATTGAAAATCGTTACCACAAAACCAGGCTAGTTCTTCTTCATTCTTTGGATTTTTAGGAAAGTATGGCGGATTGATTATTATGTAATCAAATATTCTAGTCTGAATCTTATCTGCTCTTAAAAATTACATTGCCTGATAAGTATAATACTCCCTAGCTATAAATGTAAATTACAATTAAGATTATCTAAAGTATTTTTATTATTTTGTTTAAAATATTTATTCAATTAAATAAAAATGAAAAGTTCAATGGAATTAGTTATATAAATGAAACATATTTTCTCAACTGAAGTAATCAGGCGCTTTGCAACTTTAACAACGCATAAGATATACTCGATGCCAATCGTGATTTTAATGCCCCATAGCAGATGTAACTGCCGTTGTGTAATGTGCGATATCTGGAAAGGCAATAATAATATTCAGCAGTTGGAAGAGTCCGATATTTTGGAGTTGTTGGTTTCATTAAAAAAATTAAACACAAAGTCTGTGGTTATGTCCGGTGGTGAAGCATTAATGCATCCGAATTTTTTCAGACTTTGCGAAATCATTAAGTCCAAATCTATAAGTATAGTTATATTATCAACCGGATTGCTTTTGAAGAAATACTCAAAGGATATAATTGATTGGTCTGATGAAGTTATCGTTTCATTGGATGGTTCGAGAGAAGTTCATAATCGAATCAGGAATATTCCAAATGCCTTCGAGAAACTTAAAGAAGGTGTAAGTGAACTTAAAATTCTTAAAAAAAATTTTCGTGTTACTGGTAGAAGTGTAATTCAAAAAGAAAATTTTAAAGATATACCAAATATTGTAAATGCAGCTCATGAAATTGGATTGGATCAAATAAGTTTTTTAACAGCAGATGTAACAACCGATGCATTTAATAGACCGGAATTATGGGATAATCAAAGAACAGGTGAAGTCAAACTATCACTTGATGAATTGGCACAATTTAAAGATGTAATCGAGTCACTTATAAAAACTCATTCCAGTGATTTTGACAAAAAGTATATTGCAGAATCCCCGGATAAGTTACGAAGATTTTATAATTACTATGCTGCACATCATAATTTAGTCGAGTTCCCGAAAATAAAGTGTAATGCTCCATGGGTCTCCTCTGTTATTGAAGCCGATGGAAGTGTTCGTCCATGTTTCTTTCATCACAAAATCGGGAACATAAAAGATTCTTCTTTAAATAGTATTATCAATTCCAGCGAATCTATTTCATTCCGAAAAAATCTGGATATTGCTACAAATCCGATATGTAAAAAGTGTGTTTGTTATTTGAATCTATCACCGTTTACCATGCTGTAATGGTTTACAAACATTTTAACTGTTGCTCTTTATTTCATGATATCGGATAATTTGAAGAATAATGAAAGAAATTTTAAACTATAAATCGTGGCAATCTGATTCATTACCCAATAGAATTTTAATTATTCGTTTACAAGCAATGGGGGATGTTGCAATCACTCTTCCATTTGTACAAAGCTTAAGAAATAAGATCCCGGCAGCTACTCAATTACACTTTCTAACTCGAAATGAAGTAAAAGACATAGCCTGTTCTGTGAAATTATATGATTGGATTTATTCAATCAGTGGCGGTAGAAGTACTAAACTCCAACTTTTAAGTTTATTATTATTACTACCCAAACTAAAAATTAATAAGTATGACGTTGTAATTGATTTACAAAGGAATAAGTTGAGCAGACTTGTGCGAAGATTCCTTAATCCTTTAGCGTGGAGTGAGATAGAAAGATTTTCTGCAACATCAGCTGGTGATAAATATCAAAAAGCAATAGAAGCAATCGGATTATGTTCGATCGATTTAAATACTGCATTACAATTAAAGAATCCGAATGCAGGAAGCATAAAATTAACGAACGCAGGATGGAATCCTTCGAATAAAATTGTAGTGTTGAACCCCGCCGGTGCTTTTAGTACACGCAACTGGGAAATTGAAAACTATGTGAAATATGCAGAATTATGGAAAGCTAAATTCCCCGACATGCAGTTTTTAGTAGTTGGATTAAAGGCAATTTCTAAAAAATCTTTGTTTCTAAAAAAAATGTTGAAGGATGATATAATTGATCTTGTAAATGGTGAAGGGACTTCCGTAGAAGAAGTATTTGCAATCATAAATAAATCTTATTTTGTATTGACTGAGGATTCTGGATTAATGCATATTGCCTGGGTATCCGGAATTCCAACACTTTCTTTGTTTGGCTCCTCACGTTCAGATTGGTCAGCACCGCAGGGGGAACATTCGTTATGTCTCAATTCATCAGATTTAGAATGTGGTAATTGTTTGCTTGAAGTTTGTAAATATGAAGACGTCCATTGTTTATCTCGATATACTCCAGAATTTGTATTAGATAAAACAATCGGCTTACTAAAACGAATAGGTAAATTATAACAATGAAAAGAATTGCAATAATAGTACCCGGTGGAATTGGAAATGGAAAGTTTCTGCAAGGAGTTCCTTCGATGGTTAACTTAATTGAAAGACTTAGCAAAGATTTTGAAATAGTCGTTTATTCATTAATTAAAACTGAAATCAAAGAGGTCTCAAAAAATCATAAGTTAAAATCAATACCGGCTAGTATAAAATCACCAAGCTCGGTTAAAGCACTTTTATTGTTGCCCAGGTTTTTGATAGATCATTTATTAAATAGGTATGATATGGTTCATGCATTCTGGGCATTACCCGCAGGGCTTCTAGCAGTAGAACTAGGAAGGCTTTTTAAAATTCCTTGTAGCATAACACTGCAAGGTGGAGAAACAGCTAGTATTGCTGAAATTAATTATGGTAATATTTTAAACGAATCAAGTAAGAAAAAGACATTAGAAGTTTGCAGAAAAGCAAATAAGCTAGTTGTTCTGACAAATTTTCAGCGAGTACAACTAAGATTGCTTGGAGTGCATCGTGATGACATTGATATAATCCCGTACGGAGCTGAAGAAAAACTTTTCCCGCTCAATAAAACTAAAAACTTTGGTGAACCTTATAAGTTCATTCACATTGCAAATCTCACAGAAGTAAAAGATCAAGAAATATTGCTAAAGACATTTAAATTTTTAAGTGAAAAGATCGATTGCCATCTTACTATAATTGGTGATGATTTTTTACAAGGCAAGATCCAAAAACTTGTGCAAGATATTGGACTTAAGAATGTTTTATTTGTTGATGCTGTTCCGCATAAAGAGTTAAACAAGTATCTGTCAGATTCACACTTTATGCTTCATACTTCTTTGCATGAAGCGCAGGCGGTAGTAATAAGTGAAGCAATGTTAAGTGGGGTAATAGTCTGTGGAAGCCGTGTCGGACTTCTATATGATCTTACTAATGATATTTGTATTTCGGCTGATTGCGGGGATTATATTACTTTGGCAGAAAAAATTCTTGAATTATTATCCGATAAAGAAAGAATAGAAAAAATGAGAAATTCCGCATACGATTGGTCAATAAAGCATTCGGCAACTTGGACCTATGAATTATATAAAAAAAATTTTGAAAAACTAATAAGTAATTAATAGTTGACACAAGTAATACTAAATAACATCTCAATTCTAAATAATGAAGGGGAACACTTTTGTGTTTCGATACTCGACGGCAAAATTAATTCGGTAATTGCTGAACCGGTCAAGAGTTTAAATCATTCACATGTAATAAATTTCAAAGATGCGTTAGCATTCCCCGGATTATTTAATGCCCATGACCATCTTGAATTCAATCTCTTCCCTCGTTTACGTTCAAAGTATTACAGAGACTATCTTGAATGGGGGAATGATATTCAAAAGTTATATTCGAAAGAAATTGATGCTGCTTTGAAAATCCCCGTTGAGTTAAGAATGAAATTTGGAATGATTAAGAATTTGCTCAATGGAATTACTACTGTTATGCATCACGGAAATAAATCCATTAAAAAATCGGATCAAATCATAAATGTAATTGACAGTTATAATTATTTGCATTCAATCTCATTAGAAAAAAATTGGCGTATAAAATTAAATTTAATTTTTAATAAACTTCCTTTTGTTATTCATCTTGGAGAAGGAATTGGTGATGTTATAGAAAATGAAGTAAATAAGTTATTCAAGTGGAATTTATTCAAGAAGAAAATTATTGCAGTGCATGGAATAAGTTTAAATATAAACCATGCGAATAATCTTGCTGGGCTAATCTGGTGTCCCGATTCAAACTTATTTCTTTATAATAAAACTGCTAACATTATTGATTTAAAAAATAGGATACCGATTTTTTTTGGATCTGATTCGAATCTCACATCTGACCCAAATTTCTGGAATCATATTAGAACAGCAAGGGGTATTAACGCTTTGAATGATGAAGAATTAATTAATTCTATAACATCAATGCCTGGTGAATTGTTAAATGTAAAAGGCATCGGCAAAATTAAAAACGGATATCGGGCAGATATCGTTGTTGTGAAGAAAAGAAATGTTAATGATTATAACACATTCTTTAACGTTAACCCGGAAGATATACTGTTGATCATTCGATCTGGAAAAATCATTCTATTTGATGAATCTTTGAAACAGGAATGTGCATATTTAAATTATTGCAGATTTAAAATAAGAGGCGCAGTAAAATTTGCAGATAGTGAAATAGTTGCTGTAATTAAAAAGTTAGAAAGCTACAATATCCAAATACCATTAGAGCTATCTACAATTGAATAATTAAACTATAATTATGGTATGATTAAAATTAGCGCAGTTATTGCTACAAGAAACAGAAAAGATTCACTTTATAAAACGTTGCAAGCTCTCAGTATTCAAACTTGTAAACTTCAGGAAGTGATAATTGTTGATTCGAGCGATGAGAAATTAGACGAAGCTGAATTGTTAAATACTTTTAGTGTATTGAACATTGCGTACATTACATCAGCTCCGTCAGTTTGTCGTCAGCGAAATATTGGTATCCGAAAATCAACATCTGACTATATTTTTATCTGCGATGATGATGTGGAGCCTGAACCCGGTTATGTATTTGCATTATCAAACTTTATTGAAAGTAACAGCTCAGCTAGTGCTGTATCAGGGTTGATAATGCAAAAAGATGAAAATGAAGTTTGGGTATCGCAATATCCACCTAAGTCCTCATCAAGTTTACTATTCAGTTTAATTTTTCAACTTTCTATTTGGGGAGAACTGGATGAAAAAGTACTAAATTCTTTATGGATTAAGCCTGTGATAAAGTTTTATAAAAAAAGAGGTAACTGCTTATCTTTGGCTGGTTGGCCGGTTATCACAGATTTTAAAAAGCCCGTCTTTAAGACAAATGTTTATGGTCTGGGTGCAAGCATAATTAGAAGGGAATTACTAATAAATAATCCCTTCGATGAAGTCTTGGATAATAATGGAATAGGTGACAACTATGGGATATGTATTGACTTTTCTGATAAAGTAAATGTTTTAAGTGAAGTTTCTGTTTTTCATCATAAGGATTCTGAAAACCGGCTTGATGGTACAATAACTTACTACAGAAGAGTATTGGCGCTTCATTATTTCTTAAGAAAAAGTAAACGATTCAATTTTATAAACACTATTTGGCTTGTTTGGTCATTAATTGGTAGTATAATTCTGTTCGTGGAAAATCGTCAATTCAGATTAGCTAGGGCTGCATTAAAATTAATTATAGTAGTAGTTACTTTTAATAATCCCTATTGTAAGGGTTCAAAAAAAAATATTAAAAATGTTTGCCCGAATATTAATTGAATGCACTAAAAATCTTTGGGTGAAGGTTCTTTTTCAAGAAATACATTTCCATTTTCAACAAGATAAATTTTATCGCAGGCATCTAGTATTTCATCTTTGTGAGATACAAAAATTATAGTCTTATCCCCCTTTGCAATCTTTAAAATCGTTTGGATTACTTCCTTTTCGGTCTCTCTATCAAGATTGCTTGTAATCTCGTCAAAAATTAAAATTTCTCTATCAGGAAAAAGAGCTCTTGCAATAGCAATCCGCTGCTTTTGGCCACCAGACAGTTTTGAACCTTCTTCACCAATATTGGTGTTAAGTCCATCTTGCAGATTTTTTAGAAGACCATCCAGGCTCAGAAAATTCAATATGCTGTCTATTCTTTCTCTATCATTAGCATCCGTGATTCTGTCAAAAGTGATATTGTAAATTAGTGAATCATTAAAGATGAATGGATTCTGACCGACATATCCTATTAACTTCTGCCATTCGCATAAGTTATCAGAATTAATTTTATTTCCATCGATAAGAATTTCTCCTTTCTGTAATGCGATCAACCCGATTAAAATATTAATCAATGTAGTTTTACCTGATCCTGACTGGCCACGTATTCCAACTTTTTCACCCTTCCTTATCGAAAAATCTTTTATGCTTAATTTAAACGATGATCCGGGATACTCGAAGGAAATATTTTTTAACTCAATTTTGTTATTCACGCTAACAGGTTCATGATCAGAGTTTAACCTTGAAGTATTATAACTCTTAATATCATTTAATTCATCTAAAGTATATTGATGAGTTTTGAGGTTTAGGAAAGAAACAAATATTTTATTTATCGAAGGAACTATTTTGTAGGAAGCCGCAGCAAACAGCGTCAATATTAACACTACTTCGTTTTTATCTTCAATAAACAGAACACTATACACAAACAATACTCCAATCCCCACCATTATAATTATCTCTACGAATTTAATTGAAGTTCCTTGTGCTGTGGTTAGTTTAGCATAATCTTGGTTTAAAGCCTTGTTTATTAGGTCAAATTTGTTTGCAAAATGTTTTTGTTTTTGAAACAGTGTTGATTCTACAAAACCTCTAATTGCTTCTGCGGCAAGCTTAAGCACTTTTGGTAATTTTGATTTGAGACTGTAATTCAATGCAGTAAGTTTCTTTTTTCTTATTAAATAGTAAATGAATGCTCCAGGACCCAGAACCAAAAAAAGCAATATAAAAATGTCAAAATTAATTACTAGCAATCCCACTGAAATAAGAATTACTATTAATCCTTCACTGAATATTGTTAGAAGAGATAAAAGGATATTTGTGACGAACGAAGCTGGGACGTTGACAATTCTATTCAGATAAATGGAAGTGTCGGTGTTAGTAATGCTAAGATATGGTAAAGTATAAAAATGATCTAACATCTTTCTTGAAAATTCCGCCGATACACCAAATGCGTATTTTGATTGATAATGATAAATCAAATAACTTATAAAATTCTTTATTATGAATATTAGTATTACCGTACAGGTTATTAGAATAAAAAAATTAATGCTACTGCTAAATCCTGTAATGTCATAAAATGACTTCAGTAATTTGTTTGACAGGATAAGCTCAGGATTTAATAATAGTGCCACCAACGGCAGAACAGATGCTATTGAAAAAACATCGAGGATAGCGTTGATTAAAATTAGAATGATAACAAACATCCCGCGCAATTTCTGTGCTTTATTTAAAAGAGCTGATGAAAATCTAAACGATCTTATTAAAATATTATTTTCATTTTGGCTCATAAAACGGAACTCACAGTTTTTATCACTTCTTTCTAAACATATAATTTTCTAATTACTGAATTATTTCTACAATTGTATAAACGCTAAAACTTTTCCAATTGTAATTTCTTTGCTCCTACGGATATGAAAAGCAATTACTAAAAACTTTGTCTGCGGATAAATCTCAATGTGCATTAAGAAAAATCGTTTTCATCTCTGCGAACCCTGGTGTAAGTAAAAGAACATGATTTTCTAATTTTATCGTGTAACAACTATCCAGGGAAACGGTGAATCTTTATCAAAAATAAAACTTGATAATCTGTTTCTGAAAGAATTTGGATTGTACAAATAATTATACCGTAAATATTTAAATTCATCCAAAGTATAATGGAAATATTTTGATGCCATAACAGAATATCCAATTGAAGAATAATATTTTAACGTTTTATTCTTAGCTGCCATAATTTCCCCCGGATGATAAAACGGTGTATCGATAATATGAACCTCACCATAAGTTTTTGAAACAAAAAATAGTTCTTTCATTAAAGCGGAAATATTCTGAAAATACTGCAGTGCTGAATTGATGATTACTAAATCAAAAGTATTGGCAGGAAGCGATGCACATAATATATCACCATAAATAAAGGTAATGTTCTCATTTTCAAATACTCGTGCAGCCTGTTCAAGTTCAGTTAAATTTACATCAATACGGAAATAATTATGTTCAAATTCTTTTGCTAACTGCCCGGTTAACCACCCATTACCACAGCCAAGCTCGAGAATATTGAGCTTTGATTTTTTTAGCGACAAATATTTTTTAAATCTCAAAAAAGATTTGGTTCTTAATGCCCATTCAGCTTTATGCGGATTTCTTTTTGAAGCGTATGGTAAAAGTTTTAATTCATCATCGCTATATAACCGTTGTTCCTTTTTTCTTACTTGTAAATATAATTTTTCAAATGTCTCATCAACTTCCGAAATTTTTATAACACCATTAACTGCATTGAGTTCTTTAAATTCTTCAATAATCATTTCTGGACCAATTTCTTAATTTTGAAATTAAATGTACTTAATTTTTGGTTTCAACCGAATATCTGGCAATAACAATAATATGATCTCCGATTCTATTGAAGGGAAAGTATCCTGCAGTTATTTCATCGAGGGAATTTAAAAAACTTAAAAGTCGTGGAAATTTATTTTGAAAAACTTCCATTTGTGGAATCGGAGTAAAAACTCCCAGGCTCATAAGTTTGAGTAATTTAAAATTTGGACCTAAAGCATTCATTATTTTTCTATATGAAAAGTAATAAGTGTAAAAACTTACTCCTTCAATATTTGCAGGAAGCCCAGATTTATTAAACCTCCTTAAAGCAAATTTGATTTTACCTCTGAGCAATTGGATTAATTCCCAGGGACATACCGGAGGCATTATAACAAGGCACACTATTCCATTATTCTTTAGAAACGAAGAAAAATGTTTTGTAACAAGATTAAGATCAGAAACACAATTTAGTCCTCCAAAATTAGAAAATATAAAATCGAATTTTCGATTATGTATTGGGTTAAGTTCCGTATAGGAGTGTTGCATCACTTCTATTTCAGCGGAAAGGTTTTCAAGTTTAACTTTCCTGTTTATTTCATTGATCATTCCATCGGATAAATCGGTGGCTAAAACTCTAAATCCTTTCTTAGCAAAAAATACTGCGTCAGTTCCGGTACCGCTGTTCAGTTCAAGTATTGTGTCATCCTTTTTTAAAAAAGATAGTGCTGCCTTGTGAACTTGTTTCCGCATCCAGGCAAGAATTTTGTTATTTTCCTCATAGCTATCATATATCATAGATTGTTTTGTAAAGGCTTTGTTTACATCACTAAAAACATCTTGGGATAACTTCTGCTCAACAATCATTCGGTAGTTTCCAGTTTTTTTAAAAGAAATGAATCTAGAATTGAAGCAGGTATGTAATAGAAAGTTAAAATAGCTGACCGCAGGTTCTTTAAATTAATTGATAATGGATTTAATAAAATATTCTTTATAGAATTAAATCCAGTGCGTTTCCTATAAACTTTATGAACATATCGATGTAGTCTTTTATAGTAAGCCGGCGGAAAAGTATTTCTAAACATTAGTGCTAGTTCATCTGAGTCAGTCCAGTTTGCCTTTAGCTTAAGCTGATCTTTTACATTTTCATAGAACTTTGTGCCGGGTAATGGATATGAAACTGAAATACCAATTTCATCAGGCATTAAATTTAAAACCATTTCAACTGTTTTATTGATATCTTCTTTCGTTTCACCCGGATAACCAAACTGTAAAAAGAAAGCAACATGCATATTATTTTTCTTTAACAATTTTGTTGCAGTATTTATTTCTTCTACAGTTGTTCCTTTATCCATCGCATCCAGAATTTTTTGAGAGCCGGATTCAGCACCAACCCAAACAGTTTCGGCTCCTGATTGTGCAAGTGCTGTGATAGTATCTTCCTGTAAAAGTAAATCCACACGTGATTGAATCTTATATTTGAAGTTTAAATTTTTCTTTTGAACTAAATCTCTAAATTCCTGAACCCATCCCGGTTTTAAACCAAAAATATCATCACACATCCAAAAATGATTTACACCAAAAGATTTTTGCAAGAAGATAATTTCATCAATGACATTTTTAGGAGAACGTACATTGTAACGATTTCCATAAATAGGTTTAGCGCACCAATTACATTTGAACGGACATCCGCGCGTGGTTGCGATGTTTAGAGAAAAATACTTGTTGTGTGCTAGCCAAATATCACGATAATCACCAATGTTTATTAAATCCCATGCCGGGAACGGAAGTACGTCCAGGTCTTTCAATATCTGTCTTGAAGATGTTTTAATTGTCCTTCCATCTTTTCTAAATGCCAGTCCATCAATACTTTCAAAATCATTTTCATTTTTATCAAGCTTATTGATCAATTCTTTAAGGGTTATTTCTCCCTCACCGATAATAACAAAATCTACGTTGCGATCTAAATATTTTTCAAAATGATCAGCAGCATCCGAACTTGATTCTATTACAGAAATTCCATTTTGTTTTGCAATCTCAGCAATGCGGAAGGCTGCTTCCCGCATATTTGTTAAACACATTTTGGTTAAATAGTTAAATCCATCATCATAGATGACTAAATAATCAGGTTTGTCTTTTTTAATTACGGGTAGAATTAATTCCGGAGTATCAATTAAAGCGGTATCAAATAAAGAAACATTATAACCAGCTTCTCGCATTACCGCTGCGGCATAAATTGTTCCAAGCGGAGGATAAGGCTGATGTGTGTTCCATTGCTTCGAATCAAATTTGTAAAAGTATGAATGTGTGAAAAGAATTTTCTTCATCTCACTCTAAAGAAATGTTATAAGTGTTTTCAAAGGATTTCAATTTACTATTAAAAGCTTCCAGTACTCGTTTTTGGAAAAACTTTGGATGGTGTTTTGATTCACGTTTTGAAGTTTTAAAGGCGAGCTGGAAATCTTTTGAATTATATTCGCTGTATTTTTTATGATTTGATTTTTCGAAAAGGTTCATAGCAAAATCATCAAGTTTATCTCCCAAAGAATTGCCAAGTAATATTTCAAAAGTTTTTTTAATTAAACTGATATTTTTGTTGGCTAATCTGCCTGTATCTCTTTTAGGAAAATTTGGATAGAACTCCCTGATCCAGGCATTTCTATTATTAAGTTCATCATATAATTCTTTACCGTACGTTGGAATGAGAGTTGTGAGTTCCGTTGCAGTAAAAATATTTTTCTCTTCTATCTCAAGAGTTTCAGTATCAACAAAATAATTAATGCAAAAAACTTTTCTGGAGTTAAACAGAAATACTTTTTTAAATAGCATGAGTAATAATCTTGTTACCCACAAACGGTTTGGCTGAGTGATGATGAAATAATCCACATCAGAATCTTTCTCCATATATCCTTTTGAGATAGATCCGGAAAGTAGAACAGCCCGTACATAAGGAAATATGGAAATAAACTTTGTCATCCTGTAAGCTGAGTTTATTTTTTTCTCCGCTAATCTATTTCCTTCTAATCTTCTTGGTACGAAATTTTCATCATTCCTTAATAAATAAAAATTACTTTTCTTAAATGTTAGCCCGGCTTTACAAAGTAGTTCAATTTCATTTTGAATATCTATCACTGAGACATGATTAGTTCCAAGATTATAATAAATCTCCTCAGCCGTTAAAGGGTAGTCAAAAATATCATAATAGGCCAATGTTTTTATGATACTTTTACCTAGTGATGAAATGGGTATGTTTTTTTCAGTAATCTGATTCATACAATAATTATTATAAATAAAAGTTATAAAAAATGCCGAATCTTCTCAAGCATTTAGTGTTTAATAAATTAAAATAGTGACATTAACAATTGATGTGAAATACTTCTTTATCTATCTTTTGAGTGAATAAAAATAGTTATGAAAAAGAAGAAACCCCAAAATTATTTTCCCTGGCTGCTTGGATTGATATTTTTTTCTCCTATCATCTTTTCAACAAGATTATTGGAAATGGATAATCTGCAGAAACTTGCATTATTTATTTTAGCTCTACCGCTAATTATTGTTTTAAGCAAAAAAAAGATCGAAAAGGAAGAATATTTTGTTGATTCAAAACTATTCATTTTCATTTTTCTATTCCCGTTAACATTCCTCACTGCATTTATAAATAAATCATCAGACATGTTGTTGCTGCAATTAACATATCTAGTGCCGCCATTATTTATTCTATTTTATACTTTAATTGTATTTAATCACATCGGTGAAGAAACATTTTTTAGAATAAGTGCACTTTCCATTGTAGTTGTCTCAACTATTTTTAGTTCTATTGGATTACTCCAGGTTATGGGAGTTGAGTTAGTCCCGCTTCCTCAGATTATTATTCCTGGTTCTACTATCGGACACAGAGGATTTGCTGTTGAATTTTTACTCCCTGCCATCCCGTTCTTACTGATTTTAAAAAATTATGTTAAGAAAGACTACTATCCACTTTTACTTTTTGCCGGAGTAATTAATATATCTTTTCTCTTATTTACCAGGAGCAGGTCAGCGTTTGGAATTTCAATCTTGATCATAACCGCAATAATTGTTCGCATTATTTTTCAGAAAAATTTTAAATATAAAATACAGACCTTACTACCCATAATTGGGGTTTATCTACTTGCGTTTTTACTTTCATTAATACCGCCAATAAAAGGTGAGCGCTCTGATTTTGGAGCTAATGTTAAAACTATTGCTGATACAGAATATAAAAGCAATAAACTTCGAATGAATTTTTGGGAAGCTTCTGTTGAAATGATTAAAGAAAATCCTTTCACCGGAGTTGGATTACAAAAATGGAGCGGTATTTATCCAAAATATTATGGTGATGAATTTACAGATAGTAAGATTTATTTCGTTCATGCAATTCATTCGCATAATGATTTTTTAGAATTGTTTGCAGAAAATGGAATTGCCGCACCAATTATTTACACAATTATTATTTTATTAATTCTGTATAATCTTTATAAAAAAAGTAAATCCAATGAAAATTATTTTTTTATTCTGCTTTCGTCATTATCAATCGTTGGTTTTTCTTTTGTTGCATTTCCGTTTAGTAAATTTTCATCTTATTTCTTTCTGGCTTTTGCTGCAGGATTATCTTTAGTAACGGTAAACAATAAAACAAAAGTTGTCAGTCTTTCATCCAATCAGTTAAAATATTTTCTTATAATTCTTATTGCGATTGGAATTATCACATCATATTTAAGATTAATTTCTGAGCTTAGTTATGTAAAAGCCATTGAATACAAAAATGGCGGTGATTATAAAAATATGTTAACAGAATTAGAAAATGTTAATTCCATTTTATATCCTTTAGATCCCTCGAAACAACCTGTAGAATTTTACAGAGCAACTGCGTTATACAGACTAAATAGATTAGATCAAGCATTAATCCATTCCATCAACTCAGAAAAAATTGCTCCATTTAACCCTTTGGTTCTGCATAACACTGCTGCAATTTATCAATCATCAAAAAAGTTTGATAATGCAATAATCTACTATGAAAAGATGAGAGAATTGTTTCCCAATTATATCGATCCGCAAATAAATCTGTTAATTATTTATTCGGAAACTTCTCAGTCAAAAAAAGCTCAGCAGCTTTTTGATGAATTGATAAAAAAAGATTCACTAAATCCGCGTTTAATTCCATTTAAATCAAAATATTCTAACCAGTTTTAATTAGAAAACAGATTTCATTTCGTTATTTTTGAGTATTAAAATTTTTGAAATTTCCATTCTGAATTCAGAAAGCGAGGAAAAATGGAAAAGCTTTTATTACTTGGTGCAGAAGCGATAGCACAAGGCGCAATCGATGGCGGTATGTCTGGCGTCTACGCTTATCCCGGCACCCCTTCCACAGAAATTACCGAATACGTACAGCATAATAAAACAGCAACTGAAAGAAAACTTCACAGCCAGTGGTCTGCAAACGAAAAAACTGCAATGGAAGCCGGACTTGGAATGAGTTACGCCGGTAAGCGTACAATGGTTTGTATGAAGCATGTTGGTTTAAATGTTGCGGCTGATGCTTTTATTAATTCTGCGATAACCGGAGTTAATGGCGGATTAATTGTTGCCGTTGCAGATGATCCATCAATGCACTCATCACAAAATGAACAAGACTCTCGTTTCTTTGGTAAGTTTGCAATGATTCCCATTTTTGAACCCGCAAGCCAGCAGGAAGCTTATGATATGGCATACGAAGGTTTTGAACTTTCTGAAAAATTGAAAATTCCTATTATGATGCGCATAACTACAAGACTTGCTCATTCACGAGCAGGAATAGAGACTCGCCCTTTAAAGCAGGAAAAAAAATTAAGTTATCCTGAAGATCCGATCCAATTTGTACTCCTGCCTTCAAATGCCAGAAAAAGATATAAAGGATTGCTTGGACTGCAATCTTTAATGGAACAGGAAGCTGAAAGATCGGCATTCAATACTTACTATCCGGCACGTAATAAGTCAATCGGTATTATAGCATGCGGAATAGCATTTAACTATTTGATGGAAAATTATCCTGATAGAAAATTTCCACATCCTGTGCTTCAACTTGGTCAATACCCGCTTCCATTTGTAAAGGTTGAAAAACTTGTAAATGAATGCGAGCAGGTTTTAGTTCTTGAAGATGGATATCCACTGGTTGAAGAAATGTTAAAAGGATATTTGGATAAGAACAGTAAAATTAAAGGTAGATTGGATGGAACAATTCCAAGAGATGGTGAATTGAATCCGGATATTGTAGCAAGATCTTTAGGTTTGGAAGTGAAGATTGGTAAACCTGTTCCTTCAATAGTTGCTAATCGTCCACCCGAGCTTTGTGCCGGATGCAGCCATCGCGATATTTATAATGCTTTGAATGAAACGATGAAAGAATTTGGCAAGCAAAAAGTTTTTTCTGATATAGGGTGTTACACACTTGGTGCTCTGCCGCCATGGAATTCTATAAACTCTTGTGTTGATATGGGCGCATCAATAACAATGGCTAAAGGTGCAGCTGATGCGGGAGTACATCCTGCAATTGCAGTAATTGGCGACTCCACTTTTACACACAGCGGAATGACTGCATTGCTTGATTGTGTTTATGAAAATACTCCGGTTACAGTTATTATTTCTGATAACGGAACTACAGGAATGACAGGCGGACAAGCATCCCACGCAACAGGAAGATTGGAAGAAATATGTATCGGTCTTGGTGTAAAACCAGAACACGTCAGAACACTTACTCCATTACCAAAGTATCACGATGAAATGGTAAGTGTATTGAGGGAAGAAATGTTGTATGAAGGTGTTTCTGTTGTTATACCAAGAAGAGAATGCATTCAAACTTTGTCAAGAAGCAAGAAAGAAGTAAAAGTTAAGATGGAAGAGGCTGTCAAATGAAATCAGATATAATTCTTTCCGGCGTAGGCGGACAAGGTATTCTTTCAATTGCTGCTGTTGTTGGAATGGCAGCATTAGAAAATCATCTTTACTTAAAACAAGCAGAAGTACACGGAATGAGTCAGCGCGGCGGTGCAGTGCAATCTCATTTAAGAATTTCTGAACGGGAAATTGCTAGCGATTTAATTCCGGAAGGCAGAGCAGATATAATAATTTCTGTTGAGCCAATGGAATCTTTGCGTTACTTGCCGTGGCTTTCTGAAAATGGGTGGCTTGTAACAAACACGACGCCGTTTGTTAACATAACAGATTATCCCGATATGAATGAACTAATTGCTGAAATTGAAAAGCTTCCGCATAACATTACAATAAATGCCGATGAAATTGCAAGACAGGTTAAATCGCCGCGTTCATCAAATATGGTAGTGCTTGGTGCTGCTTCTCCGTTTATCGATATTCCTTATCAATCACTTGAAAATGGAATAAAGAAAATCTTTGAAAGAAAAGGAGAGAAGATAGTTCAGCTAAACATAGATGCATTAAAAGCCGGAAGAGAATTTTCTGAAGAAAAAAAAACATTAACCACAAAGGGCTCAAAGTAAATAACACTAAGCACACAAAGATCAAATGACAGAAGATGAATTATCAAATATTGTAATTGGGCTTGCTATTAAGGTTCATAAAAATTTAGGACCAGGGTTGTTAGAATCGTCTTATAAAGAATGTTAGTTTTATGAAATTAACAAGGCAGGACTTCAAGTTGAAAAAGAAAAACCGATGCCATTAATCTATGAAGAAGTTAAACTGGATATTGGTTATCGGTTGGATATTATTATTGAGTATAAATTAGTTATTGAAATAAAATCTGTTGAAGTTCTTAACGATGTTCATCTTGCTCAAATATTAACCTATTTAAAGCTAAGCAACTCTAAACTCGGCTTACTAATTAATTTTAATTTTAAACTTCTAAAAGAAGGTATTAAAAGAGTTATTCTTTGAGTCCTTTGTGGAAAAACTTTGTGCTCTTTGTGGTTAAATGTCTTTTTAGCAAAGAGCACAAAAAATAAATTCTAACTCTTAGCCCACGCTTCTACATCATCAACTTCTTTTGGTATTGGGCGACCAAGAACTTTGCAGCCGTTTTGTGTAACCAGAATATTGTCCTCAATTCTAATTCCGCCAAAGCTGCGATATTCTTCAACCTTATTGTAATCAATAAAGTTTTTAAACTTCTTCTTAGCTTTCCATTGATCAATAAGTTCAGGGATAAAATAAATTCCGGGTTCACAGGTAAAAACATATCCCGGTTGTAATTCCTTAGCTAATCTTAAATAAGCCAATCCAAATTGATCGCTGCGTTTTGTTTTATCATCGTAGCCAACATATACTTCTCCAAGATTTTCCATATCATGCACATCAAGACCCATCATATGTCCAAGTCCATGTGGAAAGAAAAGTGCATGTGCACCAGCTTTAACAGCAGCATTCAAATCACCTTTCATAATTCCGATCTGAGATAAACCGGCAGCTATAATTTTTGCCGCAGTAAGGTGAACATCAGCATGCTTTACACCCGGCTTGATCATGTTAATTGCATTTTTTTGTGCAGTAAGTACAATCTCATAAATTTCTTTTTGTCTGAAAGAAAACTTACCGCCAACAGGAGTAGTTCGTGTAATATCGCTTGCATAGTGAAGCAGAGATTCTGCACCCGCATCACAAACAAGAAGATCGCCTTCTTTTAATACATTTCCATGATAATGATTATGAAGTGTTTGTCCGTTTTTAGAAACGATTGGAGGAAATGAAACTCCGTTACCAAGAGAAAGAGAAATACCTTCAATTGCTCCGGCTATATCGCGCTCAATTACTCCGGGTTTAGCCATACGCATTGCCGTTGTGTGCATCTGGTAGGCTATTTCCATTGCATATTCAATCTCAGCAACTTCTTCTTCAGCTTTAATTGATCGTTGAGCGACAACAGCTTCGATTAATTTTTTAGAAAATTTACTTTTTAGTTTGTAAGGATTTTCGTTAAGTAAATCTGCAAGTTTAAGAGTTTGATCACCTCTGTAAGTTGGAAGAAAATGAATTTTAACCTGCTTACTTTGTTTTGATTTTAGATACTTTTTTAATTTATCTATATGCTCAGCTTGCGCTACACCGATAAGTTCTACAAGCTGTTCAAGTTTAGGCTGAGGCCCCATCCAAACTATGTCTTCAATAGTATATTCATAACCAAAAAGTAATTCTTTATTTTCATCTAAATCAATTATCCCAACCATTCCCGGTATATCAAGTCCAAAGTAGTATAGAAAAGAACTATCCTGTCTGAAGGAATAAGTATTTCCAGAATAATTCATAGCCGCTTCATCATTACCGAGAAATAAAATAAGACCGGATTTAAAATTTTTCTTTAGCTCTGCCCTGCGATCAATATAAACTTGCTTATCAAACATAAATGCTCCTTAGAAGAATTAAGTATTATTAATCTGGCGTAAAATTATGGAATAATTGGTTGGTTTTCCATAACGGAAGAAAAATGTATTCAGATTATTATTATTTTTTCTTACACTTCAAAATGATCAGAACGACTATAATTAATTTGCAATTTTAGATTTCATTTTTTTATTGGAGTCCTCATTTTGTTTCCTAAAAATGAAATATAAACCTGCAAGCACAAATGGAATACTAAGTATTTGCCCCATATTTAAAGCCAATCCCTGTTCAAATGCAGATTGATTTTCTTTTACAAACTCAACCAAAAATCTAAAGCCAAAAATCAGAACAAGGAACAACCCAAATAAGTATCCCTGCTTTAATTTTTTTTGAGTTTTCATGTATGTAAAGTAAAGTGTTATAAATGAAATTAAATAAAAAATTGATTCATATAATTGTGCGGGATGTCTTGGAACATTATCAACCCTTGCAAAAATAAATGCCCAAGGAACATCGGCAGCTTTACCAATAATTTCTGAGTTAAATAAATTTCCCAACCGTATTAACACGGCTGCAAGTGCAACTACAATTACAAGCCGGTCAAGAATCCATAACATTGTTTTATCTTTTTGCTTTTTTGTGATAAGATAAATTGAAATAAGTATTCCAATTGCGGCTCCGTGGCTTGCTAACCCTCCCTCCCAAACTTTTATTATTTCAATCGGGTGTGATAAGTAAAAAACCGGATCATAGAATAAACAATGACCTAATCTTGCACCGATCACTGTTCCAAGAATCACATAAATTGAAAGCTGTTCAAGATCAGCCTGCGGTTTTTTTTCCAGCTTGTAAAATTTTGTTAGAATGAGATAACCAAAAACAAATCCCAATGCAAATAACAATCCGTACCAACGTAATGAAAATGGTCCTAATTTTACTATTTCAGGACTAACGTTCCAAAAGATCGATGAAATAATCATTTTATTTTTTTAATTGTTTAATAATCGATAGTAAATATAGTTTGATGCTTTAATGGATGCAATGCGATTTTGTTATCGGGGTTTGATAAACCGATCAAACCCGCAAGAGTGAGAACATGCTTAGAGTAGATTCCGGATGAACTTTGGAAATAAATAATAATTATTCTTTCTTTTTTCTAAAACCTTTTTTCTTTCCTTTGGACTCAACAGCGTTATTAGCAAGTTCAACACATTCTTCAAAAGTAAAAGACGAAGGTTCACGATCTTTTGGTAGTTTAACATTTTTCTTACCGGCTTTTAAATATGGTCCCCATCTTCCGTTAAGAATTTGAAATGTAGGATCTTCATCAAAAACTTTAATAAACTTTTCAGCATCTGCAACTCGTTTAGCTTCTATAACCGTAATTGCGTCCTCTTCAGATATAGTGTGCGGGTCATATTCTTTTTTTAGTGAATAAAATTTTCCATCGTGTCTCAAGTAAGGTCCAAATCTTCCAATAGCAGCTACAATTTCCTTATCTTCAAATGTTCCAACAACCCTAGGAAGTTTAAATAGTTCTAAAGCTTCTTCCAGAGTTATCAACTCCATTTTCTGATCTCTTCTTATGCCTGCATATTCAGGTTTTGCTTCCGGATCATTCTGATCTGTAAGCTGCGCAACCGGACCAAACCTTGCCATGCGAACAGATACAGTTTTCTTTGTCTTTGGATCAATACCAAGAATTCTTTCACCTGAGGCACGCTCACTGTTTTCGGTAGTATGTTCTACTATTTTGTGGAAAGGAAAATAAAATTCCTTAAGCATTTTAGGATAACTGATCTTTCCCATCGCAACTTCGTCAAGTTCATCTTCCACTTTTGCGGTAAACTGATAATCCATTATTTGAGGAAAGTGCTGATTTAAAAAATCTGTAACAATCATTGCAATATCTGCGGGGAAAAGTTTTCCTTTGTCAGCACCGGTAATTTCAGTTTTCTTTTCGTGCTTAATTTCTTTTTTCTTATTCAGAGTCAAAACTTTAAAAGTTCGCTCAGTACCCATTCTTTCATCTTTATGAACATAACCACGTTTCTGAATAGTACTGATAGTTGGCGCATAAGTGGAAGGTCTTCCAATTCCAAGTTCTTCCAATTTTTTAACCAGGCTTGCTTCGGTATATCTGGCGGAGGGTCTAGTGTATCTCTCGGTCGCAACGATCTCTTTCATATCAAGTTTTTGCCCGACTTTTAACGGAGGAAGAATTGAATCATCACCATTTTCTAAGTTTTCTTCATCAGTATCTTCAAGATAAACTTTTAAGAAACCATCAAACTTAATTACTTCTCCTTTTGCTGTAAGAAGCTCGTTATTTTCTGATATTTTTATTTTTGCAGTGGTACGTTCAATTTCAGCATCACTCATTTGAGATGCAATTGCACGCTTCCAGATTAGTTCGTACAATGCCTGCTCATCTTTTGGACCTTCGACAGTTTCTTTATTAAAATCAGTTGGACGTATTGCTTCGTGGGCCTCCTGTGCTGATTTAGATTTTGTTTTAAATTGTCGCCGCTGAAGATAATCTTTTCCAAATTCATGTTTTATTGTCTGTTCTGCAGCTTCTATTGCAAAGTCAGAAAGATTAACTGAATCAGTTCTCATGTAAGTTATTTTGCCGGCTTCATAAAGTCTTTGTGCAAGCAGCATGGTTCTTGAGACTGAGTATCGTAATTTTCTGGCTGCTTCCTGTTGTAAGGTTGAAGTTGTAAATGGTGCTGCCGGCGTTCTTTTTACCGGCTTCATCTCAACGTCATCTACAATAAATTCTGATTTAGAACATTGCGTTAAAAATGTTTCGGCTTCCTTCTCATCTTTAAGGAATCTTGCAAGTTCAGCTTTAAGATTTGTCTTGTTTCCCTTATCATCTTCAACAATAAAATTTGCAACAACTTTAAATCTTGGTTCAGGTATAAAAGAATCAATTTCACGTTCCCGCTCAACGATCAATCTAACAGCAACTGACTGAACCCTGCCAGCAGAAAGTTTTGATTTGACTTTTCTCCATAAAATACCTGAGACTTCAAATCCAACCAATCTATCCAGAATTCGTCTTGCCTGTTGAGCATCAACAAGATGGTAATCTATTTGTCTTGGGTTTTTTATCGCATTAAGAATAGCGGTCTTTGTAATTTCATCAAAAACAATTCGTTTTATTTTCTTATCATCCAACTCCAGTGCTTCTTTAAGATGCCAGGATATTGCCTCACCTTCGCGGTCCTCATCAGTTGCAAGCCAAACTATTTCGGCTTTTGCAGAAAGTTTTTTTAATTCGTTTACAACCTTTTTTTTGTCTTCTGGAATCTTATAAATAGGTGTGAAGTTATTTTCAATATCAACTCCTTTATCTTTTTTTACAAGATCCCGGATGTGACCGTAACTTGAAGTTACAATAAAATCTTTACCTAAATAACCTTCAATTGTTTTTGCTTTTGCTGGTGATTCTACAATAACTAAGTTTTTTGCCATTATATTTTCTTTTATTCATCTTAAACAATTATTACAACATAAGATGATTAAATAAAATCACTCTTCGACTTTGCTTAGAGCGATTAAATAATTTGATTATTTATAAAGTCATACTTAGCAAAGTCGAAGCTTGCCTTCCGGCAAGTAGGTATGACGCCTGTTAATATTAATTCAAATTAAGAATTAACCGGATTTTATTTAAATATGTTCTTTAATTTGAAAAAAACGCTTGCAAATTAACTGATAAATAAAACAAAAATAAAGTTAATTAAGTGAGCAATATCATTTAATTATAAATTAGTCCGTTTTTATGATAAAAAATTTGATAATATTTGATAAGGAAATCACAATTATTGATTGAATTGGCAATAAAGCATTATATAAATATAATTTTAAAAATTTTAGCAGTACCATTTATACTTCTTATTAAAATTTATCAGTTATTAATATCTCCATTATTTCCATCATCTTGCAGATATACACCAACATGTTCGCATTATACTCTGGAGGCACTGCAAAAATATGGATTGTTAAAAGGGGGATGGTTAGGGGTAAAAAGAATTTCACGTTGTCATCCATGGGGCGGCAGTGGATATGATCCGGTTCCGTAAAATAATTTATGATCTTCGTAGCTCAGACTTCAGTCTGAGAGTTGGGACTCTTAATTAATAAAACGCAGAATAAATTCTGCGCTACGTTATTTAAATGGCAAAAAAATCTTCTTCAAAAAAAATATCCTTCGGAAAAAGAATCTTTAATATCTTTAAATGGATTTTAAAGTTTGCAATTTTCTTTTTTGTTTCAACAGTGCTTCTCGTTTTTGCGATGAGGTGGATAGACCCAGTTACAAGTTCAATTATGATTCAAAGACAAATCTCAGGTTTGTTTGATGGAGAATTTGAACTTGTAAAATATCATTGGGTGGATTATGACGATGTCTCTAAGTTTATGCCAATAGCAATTGTAGCTGCTGAAGATCAAAATTTTCCAAATCATTTCGGGTTTGATTTTAAACAGATTGAAAAAGCTCTTAAGGAAAATAAAAGAGGAAGACGTGTTAGAGGAGCAAGTACAATAACTCAGCAAGTAGCTAAAAATTTATTTCTGTGGGAAGGAAAAAGTTTTTTAAGAAAAGGTATAGAAGCTTACTATACATTATTAATAGAATTACTATGGGATAAAAAGCGAATACTTGAAGTGCATATGAACATTGCTGAAATGGGTGAGAAAATATTTGGAGTAGGCACTGCAAGTATTGTCTATTTTAAAAAACCCGCTTCTAAATTGACTATATCACAATCAGCCTTATTAGCGGCAGTTTTACCCAATCCCAGAAAATATTCCGTCGTTAGACCCTCGGGCTACATCAGAGGCAGACAAAACTGGATTATACATCAAATTAATTCTCTTGGCGGACCGGATTATCTTAAGGATTTGTGATGTTATGATATGACAAAAATTAATTTGCCGGTTATTTAAGCCGGCAAATTATTTATGGTCTTATTATTTAAGTGTTCCGTCTTCCGCAGCTTTTTTAAGTTCATCACTTGCATAAATTGCGATCTCTACTCTTCGATTAAGCTTTTTCCCTTCAACTGTATCATTGGAAGCTATTGGTTCTGTTTCACCTAATCCAACAGTTGATATACTTGATGAACTAACTCCCTGAACAATTGCATAATCTGCAACAGACTTAGCTCTTTTTTCTGATAAGGTTTGGTTGTACTTTTCTGTACCATCAGAATCTGTGTGTCCGGTTACAAGAATATTGGAACCGGGATATTTTTTTAAGATATCGGCTAATTTTTTAATATTTGTCTTAGCTTCAGGTTGTAGAGTTGCTGAATCATATCCAAAAAGAATTCCTGAATCAAAAGTAATTGCGATTCCTTCGCCAACTCTTTCAACTTTTGCATTCTCCAGCTCTTTCTCTAATTCTTCTGCTTGCTTATCCATATGGTTACCAATTAATGCACCCGCAGTGCCTCCAATAACTGCACCTAAAACCGCACCCAAAGTAGTGTTTCCCAATTGTTTGCCGATAACTCCTCCAACAACACCACCGCCAACTGTACCGATTGCGCCGCCTTTTACAGTATTGCTAGCTCCGCATCCGGCTAAAATTATTGAAATGGATATAACTAAAACAAAAAATACATTTTTAAATATTTTCATACTTTCCTCTGATATTAATTGATATTTGTTTTAAGAAAATGAAAAGCTTATTAGATAAAGTTATAACAATTCTCCTGAATTTGTGCATAAATAAATTTTCTGTGAATGCATATATAATTTAATAAAATCAGTAACTATTTTGAAAAATATGCTGATTTTAAGAACAAACATATTTGCCAAATTAATGATGCAAATAATTTATCACTTTATTAAGCCGTTACTGAATAGAACTATTAATTATTATTACTTCAACCTTTTCAATATAAGGCAAATAATCAATAAGATAATTCATAAAAATTTCTGGTAAGGAAAAAAATAATGTTTTATAATTAGCAAGCAACTTTTTTGATAAAAATTATTTGACCGGAAAAACAAGTAACTTTAAATATCTTATAAATTATTTATTAATAACATGGTATGATTGATGAAAAAGTTGTTTGTGTTGATGCTGATTTTAATAAACGTTGAAATTATATTCTCACAAAATGAATTTCAAAAATTTATCAATCATGTAAATTCCCTGTCGGATCCTGCCAGTAAAGTTGCAGCAGTAGATAGTTTTATGGTTTATGCAAGATCACAGGGAATCCCTTTCATTACAGGCGATTCGGCAAATTTTATTTATTTAGGTACAGCTTCATCCATAGCTGTTGCAGGTGATTTTACTTTTTGGAATACAAATGTTTTTATGACAAAACTAAATCAAACCAATTTTTGGTATTATTCCAGAGCTTTTGAAATGGATGCCAGACTTGATTATAAGTTTGTTCTTAATGGAAGTAACTGGATATTGGATCCGGAAAATCCTAAAACTATTTCAGGAGGATTTGGACCAAACTCTGAACTTTCAATGCCTGCGTATATACAACCCTGGGAGATTAATTATCATCCTTCGATTCCACATGGAATAGTTTTAAACAAGACTATCTTTAGTAATAATGTAGGTACAAATTATCAATTACAGATTTATCTACCTCCAGGTTATGATTCACTTTCTGCAGAAACTTATCCTACTGTTTATTTTCAGGATGGATTTGAGTACATAAGTTTAGCAAGTGCTGTAAATGTATTAGACAATCTTTTAGATAGTAATAAAATTCAAAAGATAATTGCTGTTTTTGTACAACCAAATAACAGAAACGTAGAATATGCCGGAAATCTAAGATTGCAGTACACGAATTTTTTTGTAAATGAACTTGTACCATACATAGATGGTAATTTTAAAACAAAGCAAAATCCTTCGCAGCGATTAGTACTCGGAGATTCATACGGCGGAAATATCTCTGCATTGATTAGTTACAATCATCCGGATGTTTTTGGTAACTGCGGACTGCATTCAGGAGCTTTTCAGCCAAACAATTATGAAATTTATGCCCAGGTTATGACTGATTTAGCAAACGGAATTGTAAAAGATATTAAATGGTCATCAATCTGGGGTACTTATGAAGAATCATTAACCGGTACGATGAGATCTTTTAAAGATTCTCTGATTGCACACAACTATGCAATCGATTGGGAGGAACGACACGAGGGACATAGTTGGGGTCAATGGCGCGCAACGATTGATAATATGCTGGTCTATTTCTTTCCCTATAATTTAATGGACATTAAATCCGAGGAGATATTTGCGGTGAGAGGATTTAAACTGTTGCAAAATTTTCCTAATCCTTTTAATCCAACGACCAAGATTATCTGGCAATCATCAATTGGATGTTGGCAAAGTATAAAAATCTATGATATCCTTGGAAATGAGATATTGAGAATGATTGATGAATATAAACCTGCCGGTACCTATGAGATTGATTTTAGAGCTTCAGATATTCCAAGTGGTGTTTACTTCTATCAATTAAAGGCTGGTGAATATGTTGAAGCGAAGAAGATGATCCTGTTGAAGTAAAAATGTTAAATATGTAATTTTGAATCGTACTTAGTAAAGGCTTAACCCCAGGCCTGAAGCTAAGACAAAACCCTGATGCTTCGGTATCAGGGTTTTTTATTTGCAGCAAACAAAAATTCGTTAATTAATATGATTGTGTTTTAATATCATTTAATTAACCGACTTCGGTTTTTTTATGCCCCAAAATCACAAAATAAAAAATTCACCCTCCTGTACATATTTTTTATCCAGCCTATTGACAATACTTAATAATTAATATATTTTAAGTCCACAATGTAAACGTTTACATTTTAGTTTTAATCAACGATTTATTTATAAATTCAAGGAGCGTGCTATGAAACGATTTCTATTAGCTACTTTGTTTCTTCTTTCCCCCTTTCTCATTGCGCAGACCACAATAGATTTTGAAACTGTTGGTAACAACTGGACGTGGAATCCCTTTGATCTTGGAACAGGTGGAAGTTTTGATATAGTTGCAAACCCAAATCCGGGTGGATTAAACACATCGGATAGTTGTGCTATGTTTATCATAGCTGCTGATGGTGTGCCTTGGGCAGGTGCTTGGAGTTCAGATTTTCCCGATATGACGATTGATGCTAATAACTGTATAGTCAAAATTTTAGTATACAAAGATGTTATTTCTCCTGTTAATTTAAAGCTTGAGCCGCCTAATCAAGATCACTTCGCTTCAAATACGTTAATTAATCAGTGGGAAGAATTGACATTTGATTATTCATCATCTATCGGTGTAACTGGAGCCACTTTAACATTAATTCCTGATCAAAAACCTGACTTTCCAAGAACTTATGCAAGTGTAAACTATATTGATTATATCCGATTTACCGCTCAAATTGTTCCTGTAGAGTTAACTTCATTTACCGGTGCCTTTGTTGGTAACGATGTCCAATTAAAATGGGCAACTGCTACAGAACTAAACAACAGAGGATTTGAAATTCAGAAGAGCGTAAACGGTTCTACCTTTGCAACGATAGCCTTTGTGGAAGGTTTTGGAACCACGACGGAACTAAAACAATATACCTTTACAGATTGTAATGTTGCAGCACGTGTTAATGTTGCTTACAGATTAAAACAAATAGATTTTAATGGTACATATGATTATTCAAAAGTTGTAAATCTTGGTTACACATTACCATTAGAGTTTGCTTTGGAACAGAATTATCCTAATCCTTTCAATCCGACCACAAACATTGTGTACTCAGTTCCGGTAAAATCCACGGTTTCCCTTGATGTTTACAATCTTATCGGACAGAAAGTTGTTACATTATTTGATGGTGAAGTTGAGGCTGGTAAACATACAGCACAATTAGATGCTTCGTCAATGTCATCTGGAATGTATTTCTTTAAACTAACCGCAGTGGGAGAAAACGGAACTCAATTTACATCCAGTAAAAAGATGACCTTGTTAAAGTAAAATTTCTACGAATTATTCATGGAAGCAGAATCAATATTCTGCTTCCTTTTTTGGTTAGGAATAATATGACACCTACAATCAAACAGATTGCCCAAAAAGCTAATGTATCAATTGCCACTGTTTCAAGAGCCCTTAATAATGATATTCGCGTGACTGACGTAACACGGGAAAAAGTATTACGCATCTCTAACGAACTTAATTATAGACCAAATCTAGTTGCCAGAAATTTTGTTAAGAAAACTTCATATGCAATAGGTTTGATTTTACCTGATATATCTGATGAATTTTTTACTGATATTATCCGCGGCGTGGATGAAATAACATATAAAAATGGTTATTACACAATGGTGGCAAGTTCTCATAAACATAGAACACTTGCTGATTCTATCACTACTTTCTCACAAACAGGATTGGTTGGTGGCGTAATTCTATTGATGTCTGCCATGACAGATGATTTAAAAAATATATTAAATCATACTAAAATTCCGGTTGTATTAATTGGCGGCGGTAAACAGGATCGAGATTTTGATACTGTTGCAATTGATAATTATCAGGGTGCGTTTAATGCAACAGAATATTTAATCAAAAAGAAAAAATTTAAAAAAATTGCTCACATAACCGGTCCCGAAGAAAATTATGATGCATATCTTAGAAAAAAAGGATTTATTGATGCCTGCAAAAAAAATGGTGTAAGCATCAATAAATCTTTTATTGTTAACGGAAATTATACAATTGATTCAGGATACCACGGGTTTATACAATTATATGGTCTGCCGGAAAAACCCCAGGCTATTTTTGCAGCAAATGATATGATGGCACTTGGTTGTTATGACGCAGCAAACTACTTTAATGTTAAAATACCTGATGAGATAAGTTTAATTGGATTTGACGATATCTTTATGTCCAAATATATTAATCCTAGTTTAACAACTGTGCGTGTTCAAATTGAAGAAGTTGGAAAAGCTGCTGCAACCTTACTAATGGAAAGATTAAACACCACCAATGGTAAAACTCATAAGTTAATCAAAATACCAACTGAATTAATCATAAGACATTCTTGTTAAATTTTTTATAATAAAAACTTAATGGAACAATTTTCTACAAAATATGGCCGCTTTTCTGCCGATGGTAATGAATACATTATAACAAACTTTAGAACACCAAAACCATGGATAAATGTTATTTCTAATGGTAAGTACGGATTGGTTATTTCTCAAACAGGCGGAGGATTTAGCTGGGATACCCATTCCGAATTTAACAGGCTTAATCGCTGGCATCAGGATTTAGTACAGGATAATTGGGGAAAGTATTTTTATATAAAGGATAATCTTACCGGGGATGTTTGGTCTCCAACCTGGATGCCGGCTAAAACAGAACTAGACTCATATCAAATCGTATATGGATTCGGGTATGCTAAGTTTATTTCTGTGTTTAAAGGAATAAAAATAACTTTATCGGTTTTTATTCCTGTTGGTGAGAACCTCGAAATTTGGAATTTCAAAATTGATAATACCACAAGCAAAAAAAAATCGCTTTCAATCATTTCATATTTTGAATGGTGTCTTGGATCATCATCTGATCATCATCGCGAGTTTCACAAAACATTTTTAGAAACAGATTTTGATTTAAAACTAAATTGCATGACAGCAACAAAACGCCTGTGGGAAATTCCCCTTGGCGAAAGAGGACACTGGAACATTGAATATCCCTACCTTGGATTTATTTCCTGCTCAAGTAAGATAACTGATTACAATGGAGATAAAGATTCTTTTATCGGACAATATGGATCGATACAAAATCCTATTGAATTATCTGCAAAAGCCTTAAGTAAAAAATTAGGTAAATGGAATGACTCGGTTGGAACTGTTAAAACTGAGACAGAAATTGAACCAAATGAAACTAAACAAATTAATTTCTTCATCGGAATAGAAAAAAATAAATCTGCTATAAAATCAGCATTAAAAAATTTTTCAAACCAGAAAAAAATAGACTCTGCATTAGTTGATATAAAGTTGTACTGGCAAAAAATGTTTGATACACTCGTTATAGATACACCTGATAAGGCGATGAATATAATGGTAAACAAGTGGTTACGATATCAAGCAATTGCTGGAAGACTTTGGGGACGTACAGCTTATTATCAGCAAAGCGGCGCATTCGGATTTCGGGATCAACTGCAGGATAGCCTGGTTTTTCTTCCAATCAATCCCCCAAAAACCGAGGATCAGATTAGATTACATGCCAGACACCAATTTGAAGATGGTACTGTTCTTCATTGGTGGCATCCAATTTCTGAAACAGGTTTGCCAACAAAAATGACAGATGATCTTCTGTGGCTGCCTTTTATACTTGCACAGTACATTGATGAAACGGGTGATATTAAAATTCTGTTTGTTAAAGAACCATACTACGATAATAAAAATAAAAAAGATTCATTATTTAATCACTCAGTTGCTGCAATTGAAAAAGTTTTAACACGATTGAGTAAGCGCGGATTGACATTGATTGGCGCAGGCGACTGGAATGATGGTCTTAGCGCTGTCGGGTTAGATATGAAAGGGGAATCTATCTGGCTGACAGAATTTTTCTATTTGATATTAAAAAGATTTGCTGAACTTTCAAAAGAAATTGGGAATGATAAACTTTACAAAAGATATTTGAGTAAGGCCGAACAGTTAAAAGAAGCATTCGATAAATATGCCTGGGATGGTAATTGGTTCTGGCGCGCTACAAAGGATGATGGTAATAAAGTTGGAAGCAAAACTTCACCTGCAGGCAAAATTTATCTTAATGCACAAACCTGGTCTGTTATCAGTGGGATTGCAGATATCAAAAAACAAAAGAATGCAATGGATTCTGTTTCAAAACATCTGTTAAAGAAAAATGGCTGTTTGTTATTGAACCCATCTTATACAAAACCGGATAAGATGATAGGATATCTCTCCCGCTATGCACCGGGCAGAAGAGAAAATGGTGGAGTTTATTCACACGCGGCAACATGGGCTGTTTGGGCATTTTCAATACTCAAGAATAATGATCAGGCATTTAAAGCTTACAAAAATTTGTGTCCTTTATATAATGGAATGAACCCGGATGAATACGTAGCTGAACCATACGTTACACCGGGAAACATAGATGGACCGGATTCACCAAATTATGGAATGGGCGGGTGGACCTGGTATACGGGTTCTGCTTCATGGTATCAAAAAGTTATTGTGGACTGGATTCTTGGTGTGCGAGCCACAAAAGATGGTTTGGTAATCGATCCTTGTGTTCCTGACAATTGGAAAGAATTTTCTGTAAAAAGATTATTTAGAGGAACCAGTTATAATATCAAAGTATTCAGGAAATTAAATAATAATAAAAGTAAACCCCGGATTACAATTGATGGAATAACCATTAAAGATAATCTAATTCCAATATCCAGAAAAAAAAATATTACAGTTGAAGTGTATATTTAGAATTTCACTCAATACAGATAAGTAAATAATTGTTAAATAATAACTTTAGGAGACGCTATGAAAACACAAAAACTATTCGTTCAAATTTTTGCAATTGTTATATTATTGCAAGCAATATCTCTTGCACAATTTGCTCCGCGCCAGGATGCAGTATGGGCAAGAACAGTTCCCGCTGGCACAATAACAATGGATGGAGTACTAAATGAGGCAGCCTGGTCTCAGGCAGAATCTTTTGAAATAAATTATGGTCAGAATGGTCCTTTGCCTACAAGCGGCTGGAGAGCTGAATTTCAAGAAGATGCCGTTACTGATCCAACACACGCTACTGTAAAATTTTTAGTTTCTTCTGATAACCAATTATGGCTGGCATTCGATATTCCGGATTCTTCTATTGGAGGAAATAACACTTGGGCTAGATGGGACGGAATATTAATGAATATGAAAGACAAAGCTGATTTAGATCCAAACATAACAATACCAAAAGCTGTAGAATATTTTTATACCTGGTGGATTGCAGACTTTCCATTTGCAAGCACTCCCATAGTTGGAGGCTCACCTGTATTCAGAGGAAATGATCTTGTCGGAAATAACGTGGATACGATAAGAACTCCAGAGCAAATAGCTGCATGGGACGCAAGAACAGTTGTTGTTGGTACTTCAAATGATGCCGCACGTGATGAAAAATGGGTGGTTGAAATGAGAGTTGATTTGACTTTAATGGGTTATGATGTCACACAGACGGATGGTGATTTAGTTGCTATGAATTTTAGTCTATGGGATTGCGATTATCTTTTTGAAGGAGATCCATCAAGAATAAGTACAACAAGAACACATCTTCAAAATGCATTTACTACAAACGGAAATAATGTTCTAAGTATTTATGCAAAACCTGATATAGGGTTAACTTCTGAACTACCTATTATTCAACCGGATGTTGTTATTCCCAACGGTGCAGCATATGCTGATCCAGTTATAGACGGTAAGCCTGATGAAGATGTTTGGGCAGGTGCATATTCATTTGATCTGGGATGGGATATAGAAAATTTGAGAGCTAATTATCCGGGTGCTGGTAAATTTATGAGCGGACATTTTGAACCTGAACTTGGCGGTAATCCAAGACCACCTGTACTTGATCCATCTTTAGCACAAGTAAAAATGTTTTTTAAAGATCATTTTCTTTATTTAGCAGCTACTGTTATGGATGGCAGAGTTCAGGGAACTGAAATTTATGATCAAATTGATGGTCTTAGATTAACACTAGGCAACAGAACTGAAAAAAATGCTGATGATATTATGGTGTTTAAACAGATACGTATAAATTTTGATGGCACAGGGGCTCCAACTGCTTACGAAAATTTAACAACACTAGTGGATTCTGGGAAAGCAGAATTTGGCGTAGCATTAACAGGCGCAACAACAGTAAATGTAAATACGGATATTGATGAAGGATATTCTATTGAGATGAAAATTGATTTAACAGGTTTAGGATATCCTACAGATCTGGGAGATAAATTGATTTTTATGGGTGTTATGCTTGCCGATGGTGACTCATTCGATGATCCATTAGCTAATTATGGTACACGTGCATGGTGGTTCAGGGAAAATGACGGGGGTCCTGTTACTGCCTGGGGAGTGTTAGATCCCAACACTCCTGTTGGAGTTGATGATCAAAAAAATACAGTCATTCCAAATTCAATTGAATTATATGGAAACTTTCCAAATCCATTTAATCCTTCAACTACAATTAAATTTGCAATTCCTGAAGCAGGTGATGTTAACATAAAAATTTATAACACAGTTGGTGAAGAGATTAGAAACATAAATCTTGTAAATAAAAATGCAGGCGAATTAAATTATACATTTAATGCAGCCAATATTTCATCAGGAGTTTATTTTTATAAAATCTCACTTGATAATTCTGCAACAGGTAAAAATTATTTGAGTAATGTTGGAAAAATGATCCTTCTTAAGTAACATCAATTGAGCGGAGAGCAATAAACAACTCTCCGCTTTTTTTATGGCTTTAGAAAAAAAGAATGGACTAAATTAAAATGAAGAAAAAAAATACTTTTAAACTTCCTTCCAATTCAAAAAAAATATTTCTGATCATAAGCCTGATAATACTTGTGATGTCATCACAGGATCTTTTTTCTCAAACATCAGGAAAACTTGTTGGCCGGGTAACTGATCAGAGCGGTGAACCTATGATTGGCGCCAATGTCATCCTTGATGGAACTTCGATGGGTGCAGCTAGTGATATTGAGGGCTATTACAGTATTATTAATGTACGCGCAGGAGTTTATACAGTTAAATTCAGATTTTTAGGATACAAAACTCAGGTTGTAGAAAATATCAGGATTTCACCGGACCAAACAACAAAGCTTGATGCACAACTTCAGCTTGAAGTAATTGAAGGTGAAGAGGTTGTGATAGTAGCAAAAAAACCTCTGGTAGAATTTAACCAAACCAGTTCTGTATCTTCAATAAATAAAGATGACATAAAAAATCTTCCTGTACAAAGTTTAACTGAAATTGTTAATCTGCAGGCTGGGGTTATTGATGGTCACTTTAGAGGCGGCAGAATTGGTGAAGTGCAATATCAGGTTGATGGAGTAACTGTAAATAATCCATTCAGCAACAGTTCTATGCTGGAACTTGACCGATCAGTCATTGAAGAAGTTCAGGTTATCAGCGGTACTTTTGATGCAAAATACGGTCAGGCAATGTCTGGAGTAGTAAACACGGTATTAAAGACAGGAACTGAAAAATTTGAATTCTCTGTAGAAACTTATCTGGGTGATTATTACACAACAGATACAGACAGATACCCTAATGATGATCGATATAACCCAACCACAATTCAAAACTATCAACTTTCAATTAGTGGTCCAACCGGACTTCCGAAAACAACTTTTTTTGTAAACGGTAGAAAATATTTAAACAGCGGATATCTATTTGGAACAAGGCGCTTTACTCCATTTGATAAAAATGATTTTGAAAATAAAGTATTCAATCCAACAGGCGATAATGAACTTGTGGGGATGAATACGGATGACGAGTGGAACGGACAATTTAAAGTGACAAATCAAGCCTTTGATAATCTGCAGTTTAATTATCAATTAACATATAATAAAACAGAACGAACAAACTACAATCACGCTTTTAGATTTAATCCGGATGGAATTACAACTAACTATACAACATCTCTTAGTCATGGATTAGCATTCACACATACTTTATCGTCTGAAATGTTTTATAAAATTAACGTTAGACAAAATTATTTTGAGTATAATGATTATAAATACGAAGATTTAATGGATCCAAGATATTTATCAGCCGGCGAACCTAAAAGTGATGCTAATTATGAAGATGGTGCGGTAGTACAAGGAGTTGATTTAGGCAGATACAAACAAAAGACAAATTCTATGATTTTAAAAGCAGACTACACCTGGCAGGCAAATAGATTTAATATGATTGAAGCCGGTTTAGAAGGGCAGTATTCAGACATATTATTCGGTCCGCCGGGATTTTTTGTTTCAACTTTTGTAGATAGCCAACAGGTACTAAAGCCTGTTTATCAATTTCCAAAATTACCGGGATTGCAATCCTATTTTCCTAAACAATTTGCTTTATATCTGCAGGATAGAATTGAGCTCGGTGATTTAGTTGTAAGAGCCGGATTGAGATTTGAATACTATGATGCAGCAGGAAAAATTCCCAGTGATTTACAAAACCCGGCTAATTCAATTGAGGGAGCTCCTCTGTCAACTTACATTCCAACTACGGCTAAAACACAATTAGCACCAAGGTTAGGATTAAGTTTCCCATTAACTACTTCAGCATCTGTTTATTTTTCATATGGACATTTTTATCAATTACCGGCTTTAAATTTACTTTACAGTAATGCTGACTATACTATTCTTGAAGACTTGCAGGCAGGCGGAATAAGCTATGGTGTTATGGGAAATCCTGATTTGAAACCTGAGTTTACTATTCAATATGAATTTGGCTTAAAACAAACCGTATCTGATTTTCTTGGAATTCAACTCTCATTTTTTTATAAAGATATAAGAGATCTTTTAGGAGTTGAATTTGTAAGTACATACACTGCTGCTGAATATGCAAGGTTTTCAAACGTTGATTTTGGAAGCGTCTCCGGAGTTACATTATCATTATTCCAAAGAAACCTTGGCTACTTTAATACTTCGATCGATTATACACTTCAGTATGCTCAAGGCAACTCAAGTGATCCCAGAGAAACTGCTAACAGAGCAGCTGCGGGAGCTGATCCAAGACCGAGAGATATAGCCTTTAATTGGGATCAAAGACACACATTAAATCTTTCCGCTATTTATTCTGTGCCTGATGATTTTTCAATTAGTTCTATACTAAGATTTGGGAGCGGTCAGCCATATACACCGGAAATTGGAACCGGTTTTGGAGCTAATCTTGAAACAAATTCCGGCAGAAAAGACAGTTATTTTTTGCTGGATTTAAGAGCTGAAAAATATTTTGATCTTGATATCTTAAACTTAAGTGTATTCTTTAGAGTATTTAATTTACTAAACACAGATTTTGTAAATGGATTTGTTTTTAATTCTACAGGCAGCCCGGATTATACTCTTACACCTGAGGCAAACCGATCCATACTTTCAGATCCATCCAGATATTATGAACCGAGACGAATTGAGTTCGGTATTTCTCTAAGGAGTAATTAATCATGAATAAAATAAATGTTACAGAAGTAATTAATGTTTCGGATAACCTTTTCTCTATTTTAAAGTTTATTTATTTATTGTTACTATTATCCTTTCTGGCTTTATCAAGCGCACAAGCACAAATTCTTCCTGATCCTGTTCCGCCGGAATGGAGAGGAAATATTGATGCGGAAAGAGAAGGCACTCACGATGCAAATCTTATAAGAACAATATTTTACAATTATGGAATGGTTGGGGACTATCCACCGGACCCATTAAATGTTGATCTGAGTATTTTCCATTCAGTTGAAATTCCTAAAGGTTCCGGAGAAAACTATAGTGATGGTACTACTCCATTTGTTCTTTCCAAAATTACTCAAGTAACCGGTACACCCGCATACATAATGGAAACAGGGTATCGGGAACGACAGGGCACAAGTCCGATAACAAATAAAACCATGAGATTTGAACCACGTTTTGGTTACTTTCAGATCGATCCAAATATTAATCAGGGAAGATCGGTTGCCATCAGTAATGACCCCAGAACATGGCCGGACGAGTGGTACGATAAATTGAATGACATTGATGATCCCGGTTGGAGTGGTTCATGGAATGGATTTTTCGGAAAGGCCCCAAAAGCTGATCAGGAAAGTTTTATTGTTTACGATGATAACTTCTATGATGCATGGAACTATTTTCCGGATAACAGAGATATTACCAGACGCGGACTCGGAATGCGGGTTGAACAGAGAGGATTTCAATGGGCAAATCCACAGGCAGGATTAGTAATATTCTTTCATTATGATATTACAAATGAAAGTACTACGTCTTATGATAATAATGTAATCTTCGGATTGTATATGGATTCCGGAGTCGGCGGCTCAGGAATTGGAATTGATGGAATACCGGAATCGGATGATGATAATGCCTTTTTTGATAGAGAGGCTGGATTGAATCTTGTTTATACCTGGGATAAAAATGGTAATGGGTTTATTGGTCCAACCGGTTATCTGGGTTACTCATATTTAGAAACGCCGGGCAATTCGGTTGATGGAATTGATAATGATGATGATGGCATCACTGATGAAAAAAGAAACAGTGGTCCGGGTCAGGAAATTATTGGGCAGGAAGCGATTTTAAATTATGTAAATACACACTATGATATTACAAAATTTAATAATTTTTATGGACCTGTTGCTCTAAGACCGGCATATATCGCAGGTGTTTGGTGGACAGGCGATGAAGATATGAATTGGGTAGCAGAATATGACGATACAGGTGCAGATGGAGTTTTTGGTACTAATGATACAGGTGAAAAGGATGGAATTCCAACAGACGGAGAGCCAAATTTTGATAAAACTAATATTGATGAATCCGATCAGATTGGTTTAACAGGTTTTAAATTAAACCGTATAAGAGCAGGTGTTGGTAATCCTAATACAACGGTCGATCAGATAGTATTTTTTGATGATGGTAAACAATGGCCTAAAAGACTTTTCAATATCTTTACTGATCCGGATAGTGCCTTTGATGTTCCGCTTGCATTAAACTACAATATTGGTTTTCTATTTGCTTCAGGACCATTTTATTTGGGTTCGGGCAATAGAGAAAGGTTCAGTCTTGCTTTAGGATTTGGAGCAAATCTAAGAGAGTTAAAAACAACTACCAAGGTTGTTCAACAGATTTATAAAGCTAATTATCAGTTTGCAATTCCTCCTCCTATGCCAACGGTAAATGCATTTACCGGAGATAGGTTTGTTACTTTAACGTGGGATAATGCAGGCGAAAGAGCTTTTGATCCTATCACAAATAATAATGACTTTGAAGGATATAAAGTTTATCGCAGCACAGATCCCGCATTTCTTGATCCGCAAGTTATTTACACAGGCACGGGTACTCGTCCGTTTGCTTTAAAACCAATTGCGCAGTTTGATTTAATTAATGGTATAGCCGGATTTTCAAATACAACAGTCGAAGGTATTGCATATTTTCTTGGTGAAGATACCGGACTTAAACATACTTTTACAGATACTACTGTATACAATGGTCAGCGATATTTTTATGCTGTAGTTTCGTATGATAGAGGAGTTGATTCTTCTCAGATCTATCCTTCCGAAAATGCAATCACAGTCAGCCAAACATTACGCGGTGGAACAATACTACCAAAAAATGTTGTTGAGGTATATCCCAATCCGCCAGTAGTTGGTTACCAGAGTGCGCAAGTATTAAATCTTGTGCAAAGTGAAGGAAGAGGAATTGGAAATGTTAGTTTGCAGGTTCTGAATTCAGAGCTTGTACCTGATAATCATACTTTCTCAATTAAATTTGAAAATACTGATGACAGTGTCAGAGCGCAATCATACCTTCTTGTTGACGAAACAATGGAAGATACTTTGTTTTCTTTTGGTGAGGATCTTTTGGGTGAAGGCTCCGGTCCATCTGGTTCCGGAATTTTGCCGATTATCTCAACTCCTGCAATCGTTGAAATTGATAGTCAGAATACTCAATTAAATTCAGCAAGTGCAACTAATATAAATTTTAAGGTAAGATATTCTCCATCGCTTCCAATCGGTTTAAGAAGACCCGGTTTTCCGGAAAATATTGATGTCATATTCAGTGATGTTGTGTTGGATACATCTGTAGCAGACATTGGGGTTCCATCGCGTCCGGTTAAGTTTACAGTGATTGCAAAAACTTTGAATGGAGATAAAAAACTTAAATTTAAATTCAGGGATAATAATAACAGCGGTACCGGAACACTTGATGCATTGGGTGATTATATCGAAATACTTACTGCAAAAAGTGAAACTCCAAATCTGCTTAAAGCTACATGGCGAGTTGAAGTAGATACTACCGGGCTAAATGGTGCGCCTATCATCCCGCCAACTCTTAATGATGTTTATGAAATTCGATTGTTATTTCCATACTCAAGTCTGGATAAATTTACTTTCTTAACTAAAGCTCAGTACGTAGATCCAAATTTAGCTAAACAACAATTTGAAAAAGATCCTTACGTTGTGCCGAATCCTTATGTAGGAGCCGCAAGTTTTGAACCCCAAAGGTTTGCTGTTTCCGGCAGAGGGGAACGCAAAATAGAGTTCAGAAATCTACCCGCAAATTGTACAATTAGAATTTATACACTTACCGGTGAACTTGTTCAAACTCTAAAACATGATGGAAATATAACCGAAGGCATTGTTGCATGGGATTTAAGAAACTCAAGCAATCTTGAAATTGCACCCGGTCTTTATATTTATCACGTTGATGGTGAAGATGTTGGAACATTTATCGGCAAATTTGCAATAATTAAATGATGAAGGTGGTTGAATGAAAAATATATTATCAAAAACTTTCAAAATTTTATCAACCTGCTTTCTGCTTATTTTAATTTTTGCAGGTTTAAATTTTGCACAGAATAAAACCGGTACTACAATCGGACAATTTCTTAAAATTGAACCCAGTTCCAGAGTTGTTGCATTAGGAAATGCTGGTGCATCATTGTCCGGAGAAATTTCAAATATATTTTATAATCCCGCTAGTTTGGGAAGACTTCAGGGTACCGATGTTCAATTTACTTTTAACAAGTGGCTGGCTGATATAACTTATAATTATATGGCGGCTGGAATTAATGTTGAAGGAGTTGGAACATTTGCTTTGATCGGAACATTACTTAACTCCGGTGAAATGGATGTGAGGACTGTTGAAAATCCGTTAGGCACTGGTGAGAGATTTACGGTTAATAACCTTGCTCTCGGATTAGGATACGGCTTAATGTTAACGGACAGAGTTTCTGTTGGTTTGCAAATAAATTATATAAACGAATCAATCTGGCATAGTTCTTTAAGCACATTTGGAATGAATTTTGGCGTTCAGTATCAGGTAGTAGAAGGCGGATTAACATTGGGTGCAAGTGTTTCAAACTTTGGTGCCAGATCTTCATATAACGGAAGAGACCTTTATCTTAATTATGATTTTGATCCTGCTAAATACGGGGATAATGATAAGCTGCCGGCTGAACTTAGAACAGATTATTTTAATCTGCCAACAATATTCAGAGCGGGAGTTTCATACTGGTTTGATTTCGGAAATGACTACAAACTTTTAGTTGCTGCCGATGCAGTACATCCCAATGATAATGATCAGTACATTAATGTTGGCGGTGAGTTTAATCTGCTTCAAATACTTTCCATTCGGCTCGGGTACAGAAATTTGTTTATGCCTGATGCCGAAGGAGGCCTGGTAATTGGCGGCGGAGTTCAGACTAATTTTAATGAAACAAATAACATTAGGTTTGATTATGCTTATGCCGATTACGGTAGACTGGCTGACACTCATCGCGTGACTTTAAGTGTGGGATTTAAATAACTTTAAGCGAATGATATATGATGCGATTATTTAAAATCATGCCGAATAAATATTTACTTCTTGTTGTTTTTTTGTTTGTTGGATGTAATCCACAACAACATCAAAATAATTTTAAATCAAACGGAAAAATTGAATATCCTCTCTCAAATGATGAGATAATTCTATTAGATTCAATTCAACATCGTACTTTTCTTTTTTTTATAGAAGAAGCCAATCCTCAAAATGGATTGGTGAAAGACAGAAGTGCGGATTGGGCTCCAGCTAGTATTGCTGCAATTGGATTTGCACTTCCTTCATATGCTGTTGGAGTTGAAAGAAATTGGATCAGTCGTAATGAAGCTGCAGAGATTACTCTTAACACTTTAGTTTTCTTTTTAAATTCTGTTCAAAGTGCTGATACAAATTCGACCGGTTACCAAGGATTTTATTATCATTTTCTTCGGATGAAATCAGGTACACGCGAATGGAGATGCGAACTCTCATCAATTGATACGGGCTTATTGATGATGGGAATTATTTTTTCAAGAAATTATTTTAATAAAGAGAATGAAGTTGAAAATAAAATCAGATCTAATGCTGCTGAATTATTAACCAGGCTTAACTGGAAGTTTTTTAAAATGCCACCGTTCAACCAGTATGCAAACTCAATCTCAATGGGATGGACGCCCGAAGATGGATTGCACGATATGGGTTGGATCGGCTACAATGAAGCAATATTCTTATACATATTAGCTGCTGGTACGGAAATGTCTGATGTTGACGACTCTTACAATTCCTGGTTAGCCTCATACGATTGGAGAACACCCTATCCAAACCTTTCGCACGTAGCATTTCCTCCATTGTTCGGTCATCAGTTTGCACACACTTTTATAGATTTTAGAGGGTTAGTTGATAAATACATGAAGGAAAAAGGTATCGATTATTTTGAAAATTCAAGACGGGCTACTTTAGTACAAAGATTATATGCGATAGATAATCCTCATAATTGGATTGGATATGATTCTTTATGCTGGGGAATTTCTGCAAGTGATGGTCCAACAGAAAAATATAACTATGATGATAAAAAATTTTTAGGGTATGCAGGCAGAGGAACAAGCGGTCCTGATCTAAATTATTTTGATGATGGAACAATTGCACCTTACGCTTCAATCTCCTCAATTGTGTTTGCACCGGAAATTGTTTTACCTACAATTAAATTTTTTAATGAAAAGTATGGCAAAAATTTATGGGGACAGTACGGTTATGTCGATTCATTTAATCCAACATTAAATTGGTATAACAAAGAATATATTGGGATAGATCAGGGTCCATTACTTTTAATGATTGAAAATTTCCGCTCAGGTTTAATATGGAATTATGTTATGCAAGACCCGATAATTCAAAAAGGTTTAACACGATTAGGTTTTGAGTATTTGAAATGAATTGAGCTGCTGCCTGAAAAAAAATGTTTTATTGTCATACCCATGCAAGTGGAAATCCAATCTTATTTTCAATCTCTGGATTCCCACAAGCCCGTCTGCTAAGGCAGGTTTTAAAGGGATTGACAATGCTATAATTAACTTTACTATTTAAATATTTACTTTAATGAAACCTCAAAAAATTTTTGTTCTTCTTCTTTTAATTTCATTTCAGAAACTTGTCTTTACACAAATTACTGTTCTTGATGATTTCGAAACAACTACAGGTTGGAATTTTATCAAAGCAGATGGAGTTAATCTTTTTATTTCGGGTGATACCGGATTGCATGGCAAAGCTGTAAAGTTTGATTATGATTTTACAAAGGGGACAGGTTATGGTGGTATACAGAAATTTTTTCCAATTGATTTACCGGAAAATTATGAGTTTACTTTTAACCTAAAAGCTGATTCACCACCGAACAACTTTGAAATAAAATTTATAGACAGCTCTGGGAATAATGTTTGGTGGGTAAATAATCGGAACTATGATTTTCCAAAGGATTGGAAAAAAATTCGCGTTAAGAAAAGACATATTAATTTTGCATGGGGGCCCACGGAAGATCATTCTTTAAAAAGAATCGACAGGATTGAATTTACAGTTGCTTCTTTTGTTGGCGGAAAAGGTACAGTTTGGATTGACGATTTAAAGTTCGAGCCGCTGCCGCCCGAGACAAATGTGTATCCGCAGCCTATTGTAACCGCCAGTTCTATGTCGTTTAATAAGCTGCCGGGTATGGTTATTGATAATTTACCAAATACATATTGGCAAAGCAGCGGAGCGAAAAATCAATTTATTACTATTGACTTTAAAACCAGAAGGGAGTTTGGAGGATTAAAGATAGATTGGGTTAAAGATCTTCAGGCAAGAGCATTTGAAATTTTAACTTCCGAGGATGGAATCAGTTGGGAAAGAGTTTATTCTGTTTCTTCAAATAACAGCAATGTAAGTTTTATTAAACTTTCCGAAGAAGAAACAAGATTTATTAAAATAAATCTTGTTAAAAGTAATTCCGAAAAAAGTTATGGCATAAATGAAATAAGGTTTCTTGATATTAAAAACTCTTTAACACAAAATGATTTTCTCATTTACACCGCAAAGAATTCTCCGGTAGGCTATTACCCAAGATATTTTTTAGAGCAAGCCTCATATTGGACAATATCCGGCGTAAATAATGATCTGAAAGAAGCATTAATTAATGAAGACGGAATGGTTGAAGTTGATAAAGCTAGTTTTTCTATAGAACCCATGTTAAAAATAAATGATAAAATTTTTAACTGGAGTAATGTAAAATCTTATCAATCACTTGAGGATAATTATCTGCCGATACCAAAAGTTGATTGGAATTTAGACAGCATAAATCTAAACATCACAACTTTTTCAAACGGTAAAGCAAATGAAAATTCTGTTCTGTATATCAGGTATAAAATTCAAAATAATTTTTTCGGTCCTCAAAAAGTAAAATTGTATTTATTAATCCGTCCTTTTCAGGTTAATCCTTATTATCAGTTTCTTAATCTTACAGGGGGAGCGGGTAAGATTTACTCAATTGAAGCAAGCGATAATAAAATTTTTGTGAACGATGATAAGATGGTTATACCGATTACAAAGTATAATTCTTTTTCTGCCAGCTCGTTTGATGAGGGAAACATAGTTGAGCAAATTATGGCTGATAAACTGATATCTGACAAATCCGTTATTGATAATAACAATCTGGCTGGTGGAGTTATAGAATATGAATTCGATATTTTACCTGACCGGCAGAAAACGGTGTATGTTGCAATTCCTTTTTATTCGCCCGAATCTTTAAGTGAAAATTTAACAGAAACAATAGTTGAGAAAAAACTTGAAGAAACAAAAAATTTTTGGAAGTCTAAAATAAATCATATAAAATTTAATTTGCCGGAATCTGCTGAAAGAATTGTAAACACCTACAAATCAAACCTTGCATATATTTTAATAAATAAAGACAAAGCGGGAATTCAACCCGGTTCGCGATCATATGAGAGAAGCTGGATTCGGGACGGCTCACTGACTTCATCGGCACTATTAAAATCAGGAATTACGAATGAAGTAAAAGATTTTATTAACTGGTACACAGATCATCAATACGAGTCGGGAAAAGTTCCTTGTGTGGTTGATTCCAGGGGTCCTGATCCCGTTCCTGAAAATGATAGTCACGGTGAAATGATTTATTTAATTCGTGAATATTTTAACTTTACTAAAGACACGGTTTTCTTAAGATCAAAAAATGAAAATGTAAAAAAAGCTGTTGAATATATTGAATCATTAATTGCAGAAAGATCAACAGATCATTTTAAAAATGGTAACGATAGTGTTCGCGCATATTTTGGATTGGTTCCGGAATCAATCAGCCACGAAGGATACTCTGCAAAGCCAATGCATTCTTATTGGGACGATTTTTTTACATTAAAAGGATTGAAAGACGCAGCTGAGATACAAAAAATTCTCGGTGAAAAAGAATCTTATGAAAAAATAAAAAAGTTAAGAGATACATTTAAAGTAAATCTATACAACTCGCTTAATCTTGCAATGAAAATCAGAAAAATAAATTACATCCCGGGATGTGTTGAACTTGGTGACTTTGATGCGACATCCACAACAATAGCTTTAGCGCCGTGTAATGAATTTGAAAATTTACCGAAGCCTCAAATCTACAATACATTTGATAAGTATTTTGAATTTTTTGAAAACCGAAGAGACGGAAAAATTGATTGGGTGAATTATACTCCATACGAAAACCGGATAATTGGTTCATTCATTCAGTTAAATCAACCGGAGCGGACATATCAGTTGATTGATTATTTTTTAAATGATCAGCATCCACAAAACTGGAATGCCTTTGCAGAAGTAGTATGGAAGGATAAGCGCGAACCAAAATTTATTGGCGATATGCCTCATACCTGGGTTGGTTCCGATTTTATAAATGCAATTCGCTCGATGTTCGTTTATGAAAATGAGTATGATAAATCATTGGTTCTGGCTTCTGCACTTTATCAGTCCGCCGATGGCAGATGGATTGATACTCCAGATGGAATATCCATTGAAAACCTTCCGACTTATTATGGTGAGATTTCTTATTCAATCAAAAAAGAAAATGATAAATATATTTTTTCCATCTATGGTGATATTAGACTTCCTGAAAATGGGATTAAAATTAAAAACTTTAACGGATCCAAACTTCCTCAGAATGTAACACTAAATGGAAAACAAATAAAAACCTTTTCAAGAGATGAAATTGTTGTAAAAGAATTTCCGGCCGAAGTTGTAATAGATTATGCTAAGTAATGCTAAATAAGATTAATGAATTTATTTAAAGTTATATTTTTTTTACATAAATAATTATTAAGAGTATTTTAAAATTTTTAAACAACTAAAAATATTAACTGATAAAAACCAATTTCTAAATCCGGGTAAATCAAAATGAGTTTTACTGCAGATAAAAAATATTTTGTCAAAAATGGAAAACCACATTTTCTGATTTCAGGAGAAATACACTATTTCAGGCTCGATCCAAAACTCTGGGCAACTCATTTAAAATTATTGAAAGATTCCGGGGCAAATACAACCTCGACTTATATTCCCTGGGATTGGCACGAATACGAAGAAGGTAAATTTGATTTTACAGGTAAAACAAATTCTGCAAGAAATCTTATCAGATATATCAAACTCTGTAAAAAATTTGGATTGGATTTAATAGTTAAACCCGGACCTTACATACTTGCAGAGTATGAAGGACAGGGGTTGCCGCAATGGTTGATAAAAAAAGCTGGCAAGAGTGCACATGCACTGGATGAAGATGAAAATATAATTTCTCCGGATTTAATGTCTTATATGTCGGATGAATATCTGCATTATTCTTTCCTTTGGTATGACGAGATTATGCGAATAATTTCAAAGCATCAGGAAAAAAATAATGGTCCAATAATTATGATGCAGGTTTGTAATGAAGTTGGAGTTTTTCAATGGCTTTCAGGTAAAATTGATTACAACCCTTCTGTTATTCACTCATTTAAACTGTACCTGCTCAACAGATATGAAAGTATAGATAAATTAAATAAAATTTATGGAACAAATTATTCTTCGATGGAAGAAATTTCTGCACCTGCAGGCAAGATAGAAAACAAAGCGGATTATTGTGCCTATTTTGATTTCCATCTTTTCTACAGACATTATTATGCATTGTATCTTGATACTCTCATTAAAAAAATCAGAAGTTTTGATATTGATGTACAACTAACTCATAATATCCCCGGCTGGATTTATGGAAATGCCGCAGAACTGCCAATGTTAATAAGTACTTATAAAGATATTTTGCAATACAGAAATGATATTATCTTCGGATTAGATCATATCCCCGAGTATGTCTCTTTCCGTAATGCGCATTCGGATTTGGCATGTAATAAAATTCTGGAAGCAATGCAATCATCCGGTCCGGTTTGGGCTGCGGAGTTTCAATCGGGCACACGCGAGCATCAAGTTAAAAGTGATACAAAGGATCTGGAAACATTTTATTATGCCTCACTTGCTCATGGATTAAAAAGTTTTAACTACTATATGTTTTCGCAAGGAATAAATCCTGACGGAAAAGGATTTTATGGAAAAACATTTTATTACCAGACTCCATTAAACGCAAAAGCTGAAAAATCCAGCTTGTACTATTCTATCAAAAAAGTAAATGACTTCATAAAAAAAAATGAAGAAGATTTATTAATTAGCAAAACCAAAGTTGATATCTGCATTGGATTATATAAACCATATTATTACACCGAACTGACAACATCACAATTGCTGAAAGATAAGAGACTTGATATTGAAAAACTTGGACTTTTTCTTGATCCGCGCTTTGTTCGTGAAGAGATATTTTTTAATGGTTTGTTACGTGGACTTCAAACACTGAACTTTAATTATAACATAAATGATTTGGAAAATACCTCACTTGAGTCTTTTCTAAAATTTAAGCAACTCTGGGTTGTAACAACTGAATTTATGGACAGCGATACGCAGAGTTTCCTTGTGTCTTATGTAAAGAATGGCGGACATTTAATTATGTATCCGGTAATCCCGACGCTTGATCTTTATCTTAATAAATGCACCGTTTTAGTTGATGAATTGGGAATAGAGCAGTCAAAAACATTAAGTGCAAATAAAATAGAAGCTTTTTGTATTAAAGATGTCTTTACGATTTTTAGACAGAAACAAATATTTAAGGATAATCAGGATAAAATAGTTTCTAAAACTGAAAATGGTGAAGTATGTGGAATAACAAAGAAAATAGGTAATGGTTCTGTAACAGCACTTGGATATGCATTCGGTTATACAAGTGATGAGCATTTGCGGCTTTACGAAAAGATATTATCTCTGGATAAAATTAAAAGGCAAGCAAAAATTTCTGATCCAGATATACAGTTTGTTATCCGCAAGAGTAAAAAACACACATATCTGTTTTTACTTAACTATCATAATCAAAAGAAAAATTTTACAGTAGATTCCAGCAAATTTACTTTAAATGAATTTTCCTGTAAGGTTATCAAAAAATAATGATCGGATTAAAATATAATTGATTTGAAAACTTGAGTAATATATGATGAACAACAAAATGATTTTGTTAAGTTTTAACTTAATTGCTTTCCTTTATTTCCCTGTAGCATTGGCTCAATCAGATATTATTGCCCCGGCAATTCCGCAAGGTGTTCAGGCTCTTGGATATGAAAAAAATGTTGATGTTGAATGGTACAATAACAATGAGGCTGATCTTGCAGGGTATAAAATTTATAAGTGGAACGGAACGCAATATGCTTTTTATACAAATGTTCCGAAAGAAAAAAGTTATCTAACATTATATGTCGGAGTAACCGGAGTAAACTATTCATTCAAAGTCAGCGCTTATGATCTTAATGGAAATGAATCCTTATTAAGTGATAGTGTAAATGCTTCCACACATATTATGACAGACGAAGAATTTTTAGATATGGTGCAGCGTTCAACATTCAGATATTTTTATGATTACGGTCACCCGGTTTCAGGATTGGCAAGAGAACGATTTGGTTCCGGTGAAACAGTAACAAGCGGCGGTTCCGGGTTTGGATTAATGGCATTGCTGATTGGTGTTGAAAGAGGATATATAACTCGTGATCAAGGAGTAGAAAGAATGTTAAAGATTCTTAATTTTTTAAAAAATAATGCCGATAAATTTCACGGAGCCTTTTCACATTGGCTAAACGGAAGTACCGGTGCAGTAATTCCTTTTGGTCAGTATGATGACGGAGGCGACATAGTTGAAACATCATTTCTTATTCAAGGTATTCTTACAACCCGCAAATACTTTGATCAATTCAATCAGGGTGAAGAAGAAATCCGAAATTTATGTACTCAAATTTGGGAAGAGGTTGAATGGAACTGGTACCGAAGATCGATTTATAGTAATTATCTGTATTGGCACTGGTCACCGAATTATGGGTGGATAATTAATTTTCGATTGATCGGGTGGATGGAGACCATGATTACTTATATGCTTGCGATCGCTTCACCAACTTACAACGTACCCGCAAGATTATTTCACGATGGATGGGCAAGTTCTAATTACACTAACACTAATTCGTATTATGGATACCGATTGTACGTGGGACCAAGTTATGGCGGACCTTTATTTTTTGCTCACTATTCTTTTTTAGGATTTGATCCCCGAGATAAGAAAGATGCTTATTGTAATTACTTTATAAATAATTGCAACCACACTTTAATTAACAGAGCATACTGTATCGCTAATCCTTTTGGTTATTCCGGTTATGGTGCAGACAACTGGGGATTAACAGCAAGCGATGATCCGTTTGGATATGGTGCACACGCACCTTATAGTAATGACAACGGTACTATAACTCCAACAGCAGCTTTATCATCTATGCCTTACACTCCAACGGAATCGATAACCGCCCTTAAAAACTTTTACAGAACTTATGGAAATAATGTTTGGGGTGAGTATGGATTTAAAGATGCTTTTAATCCTCAGCAGAATTGGTTTGCAGATAGTTACATTGCTATAGATCAGGGACCAATAATTTGTATGATTGAAAATTATCGAAGCGGATTGTTGTGGGAAAAATTTATGGCGAATCAGGAAATTCAACCAATGCTTGATTCAATAGGATTTGTTCCGGATTCCGTGACAAGTGTTGATGACAATGCTAATAATGTTGAAGATTTTAAATTGATAGGCAATTATCCTAATCCCTTTAATCCAACAACAACAATTGTTTTTAATCTGGCTAAAAATGAAAATGTTTCTATAAGTATCTTTAATCATTTAGGTGAACTGGTTGTTAATCTTTCGGAACAGGAATTTTCAATCGGTGAAAATCATGTTGTTTGGAACGGTTTAGATAGCAACGATAGAATCGTTAGTTCAGGTATTTATTTTTATAGAATTGTTTCGGATAATCAAACGCTATATGGCAAAATGATTTTGCAGAAGTAATGAAAGTATTAAAACAAATATCAATAGCTGTTCTTTTAGTTTTTATTATGTTGTTATCAGCCTGTTCCGGAAGAAATGAAAATGAAAAAGTGATTAAATTCTGGGCAATGGGTGCTGAAGCCGAATATTTAACTAAGCTGGTACCTGAATTTGAAAAACTTAACCCGGGTATAAAAATAAAAATCCAACAAGTACCCTGGACTGCAGCACAGGAAAAATTAGTAACAGCGTTTGCAAGCGATAACACTCCGGATGCCTGCCAGCTTGGTAATACATGGGTTCCACAATTTGCAGCGCTGGTCGCAATCATTCCTCTAGACGAATTCATAACAACATCACAAAAAATTAATAATGAAAATTATTTTACCGGAATATGGGAAACGAACGTCTTGGATAAAAAAGTATATGGAATTCCCTGGTATGTTGATACGCGAATAATGTTTTACAGAAAAGATGTTTTTGAAAAAGCCGGTTATAAAAATCCACCCAAAACCTGGGCAGAACTTTTAGACTTATCCAAGAAAATAAAAGCAATGCATCCCAAGGAAGAAAAATATGCAATCTATCTGCCGACAAATGAGTGGGCGCCTTTTGTAATGTTTGGAATGGAAGCTGGATCATCTCTATTAAAAGATGATAATACGCGCGGTAATTTTAGCGGCAAAGAATTTAGAGAAGCATTCAAATATGCAATCGATTTTCATAGACAAAATCTTGCACCAATAGGAATATCACAAGTAACAAATGTGTATCAAGCTTTTGCTGATGAGTATTTTTCAATTTACATATCAGGTCCGTGGAATATTCCTGAATTTAAAAAATGGATGACTGGAAATCTTGCAGATAAATGGATGACAGCACCAATGCCTGGTTACTCAAACGATTATCCCGGAGTTTCACTTGCTGGCGGATCAAGTCTGGTAATATTTAAAAACTCTAAACATAAAAAAGAAGTCTGGAAGTTTTTTGAATATCTTTCTCAAGCGCATACACAAATAGAGTTTTACAAATTACTGAATAATCTTCCATCGGTAAAAGAAGCCTGGGATAACCCAATTTTTAGAGATGATCCATATATGCAGGCGTTTTATGCTCAGTTTACAAATGTTAGAGCAACACCAAAAATTCCCGAATGGGAACAGATTGCATTTTCAAAAGTTCAGCAATATGCCGAATTAGCTGCGCGAAATGTAATGACTGTTGAACAAGCATTAAAGAATCTTGATAATGATGTCGATAGAATTCTTGAAAAGCGCAGATGGTTAGTTGAAGATAAGAAAAAAGCAGAGAGTAATTTCAAATAATGAAAATCAGGAATAAAATAAATGCAGCTTATTTTTTTCTTGCTCCGGCTTTAAGCGCAATTTTTATTTTTTTCTTTATACCCGTTATAGCAGCATTTTTTATAAGCTTTACAGATTTTGATATTTATGCTCTAGGCAATTTAAGCACAGTAAGATTTGTTGGTTTGAGTAATTATTTAAAATTATTTGAAGATCCGCTTTTTTTTACTGCTCTTAAAAATACTTTTTATTTTGTGATATTAGCGGGACCATTATCCATTGTTGTTTCTCTTGGTGCTGCGCTTCTTCTTAATTCCAAGCTGATAAAATTTAAAGGGATTTTCAGGTTAAGTTATTTTATACCAGTTGTAACCACACTTGTTGCCGTTGCAATAGTTTGGCGATTTATTTATCACCCACGATTTGGAATTATAAATTACATATTAAGTTTAATCGGGATTGCACCTGTTGATTGGCTTGGTGATACATCAACTGCAATGCCCGCAATCGTGATAATGTCGGTTTGGAAAAATTTTGGTTATAATATGATCATATTTATTGCAGGATTACAAAATATTCCCGAAGATCTTTATGAAGCTGCATCAATCGAAGGAGCAAGCGGATGGCAGAAATTTAAGTCAATCACACTTCCAATGTTAGCTCCTACTACCATTTTTATTTCAATTATAACGATGATTGGATACTTCCAATTATTTGCTGAACCTTATGTGATGACCCAGGGTGGACCGCTTAACAGTACCCTAAGCATAGTACAATTTATGTATCAGGAAGGATTCCGCTGGTGGAATATGGGTTACTCGGCTTCAATTGCTTTTGTGTTATTCTTAATAATATTAATTGGAACGATCATTCAACTTAAAGTTCAAAAGAACACTGAATGAGTAAAAAAATATTTCTTTACGGATTTTTAATTGTTACATCTATAGTAACACTCATCCCGTTTATATGGATGCTTGGTGCATCATTTATGCAGGATGGTAAAGCCAGTGTTTTTCCTCCCGTGTTTCTTCCCGATCCGTTTACAACAATTCAGTACAAAGTTCTGTTTGAAAGATTAAATGTATCCAGAAATTTCTTCAACAGTCTATTTCTTTCAACTTCGGTTACAACTGTATCACTCATATTTAATTCTATGGCAGGATATGCATTTGCAAAATACAGATTTGGCGGCAAGAAATTTCTTTTCAATCTGCTCTTAAGTTCGATGATCATTCCAAGTCAGGGTACAATGCTGCCATTATTCCTTTTGCTAAAATCAATGGGGTTAATTAATACATATATGGCAATTATAATTCCGGGTATGGCAAATATTTTTGGAATTTTCTTAATCAGACAATATTGTCTTGCAATTCCTGATAGTTTGATAGAAGCAGCAAGAATTGACGGTGCTACTGATTTTCAGATTTACAGAAAAGTGATTTTACCCTTAGCGATTCCGATACTTGTAACACTTGCAATATTTTCATTCCTGGGAACCTGGAATGACTTTCTGTGGCCGTTAATCGTGCTTACAGATGATTCAATGTACACGCTTCCTGTTTCACTCGCAAATCTTATGCTTGAGCATACAAAGGATCCTGAATTAATGATGGCAGGATCTGTTATAACTTTGATTCCCGTAATTATAGTTTTTCTTGCGTTACAAAAATATTATATAAAAGGAATTATGATGGGAAGCGTTAAAGAATAATTAAGAATTGAAATGTAGAATATATAATATATAATGTATAATGTATAATGAAATCATACTTAGTGTTTAATATATTTTTTATCGGACTGATTTTTTCAGTAACGGTTATTGCTCAATCAAATAACGAAATACTAGCTAAAATCGGTTCGGACAATATAACAGTTGAAGAATTTCAAAATCGATTTGATTTTATGCCGCATCTTAACTATTCCAGTTCAAACATTGATTCAGTTAAGAAAGAGTTTTTGTATTCATTAATAGCTGAAAAACTTTGGGCATTAGAAGCAGATGAACTACAAATTGATACTTTCAGTACAGTAAGATATTCATTAAAAACTCTGGAAAAACTTTTTGTAAAAGATGAATTTTATAAGAAGGAAGTTGAGTCAAAAATAAAACTAAGCGGAAATGAAATTTCGACCGGACTATCGCGTGTTACAAGAATACTTAATTTGATGATTATCACTTCACCGGATTCTGATCAAGTCTGGCAACTTTATGATGCTTTTCAGAAAGGTGCTTCATTTGATTCAGTATTATTACAAAAGCAAATTCCATTGCAACCGCATCAAGTAAAACTTGGATCCTTTGAAGATGAAATGGTGGAGGATGTTGTTTTCAAATTAAATCTGAACGAAATATCCATCCCTGTTAAGGCAAATAACAATTGGTTCATATTTAAACTTGTAGATGACCAGCAGGATCCATCTATTGATCTTTCGAAAGATTATGCCCGAAATATTGTGATAAAAAAAATTACCGATAGAAAATCACAAAAATTAGGCAGAGCGGTTCTTGATAAACTTTTGGGAGGAAAAAGTATCACTGCTGATCGTCAGATTTTTGATAAGATGTCTGATAGACTTTTAAAGATTGTAATGGAAAGAACAACCAAAGTTCAAGATGATTCTGTCACTGATATTCAACTGCTGGAAAGCGATATTCTAAAATTGTTAGCTTCATTAAATAAAACAGAACTTAACTCTTCATTTATAAAATTAGATTATGAACCGTTGACAATTAAAGATTTCCTTTACTACGCTATTTATCAGAAAATTTATTTTGACTCATTTAGTTCTATTAGATTTAAGCAGACTCTAAACAAAGTAGTTAAAAAGTTTATTGAAGATGAAATTATTTCGAGAGAAGGATATAAACTGGGACTGCAAAATATTCCATCTGTACAGAATGATTTGAGAATATGGAGAAACTACTATCTATCAGAAATTTTGATGAATAGTTATGCAGATTCAATAAAAATATCGGATAGCGAAACTCTTAAGATTACAGACGCAGGAGAAAGCAGTACTGACACAATATCACAAGTAAATATAATTGAAATTTTAACTGATAATATTGAGGATATTGAGAAAATTATAAATGGAATTAATGATGGAAAAGATTTTAAAGAACTTGCATCAATTTTTAATAAGCGTGAATTTACAAATCAGAGTAAAGGCGAATGGGGATATTTCGATAGCAGTACTGGCGGCGAGATTGGAAAGATTGCCAGGAACTTAGAAATTGGCCAGATATACGGACCTATTAAAGTTCCTGAGGGATATTCAATTTTTAAACTTATTGGTAAGCGAAAAATTAATTTAAAGCAAAGTGTAACAATTGATAAAGACAGTCTAAAATTTATTCGTGTTAAACTTGCGCTTAGTAAAATGGAAAATCTTATTAATAAAAAAACAGTAGCCCTCGCTGAAAAGTTTAAAATAAAATTGAATCAAGAACTTCTAAAAAATATTGGAACGTCAGAAATAAATACTTTTACATATAGATTTATCGGTTTTGGCGGTAAGATAGCAGCATTTCCAATCACTATTCCGATCTATGAATGGTATGAACAATACAAACAAAAAAAAGAAATTCCTTAAAAGGTAAACTATGGCAGAAGTATTATTAAAAAATGTAAGTAAAATATATGAAAGCGGAAATAAAGTTGTAATCGATGCCAACTTTAAAGTTGAAGATAAAGAGTTTGTAGTGCTTGTTGGTCCATCCGGATGCGGAAAGACCACAACACTAAGAATGATTGCAGGACTTGAAGAAATTACAAGCGGAGAAATATTTATTGATGGAAAACTTGTAAACAATCTGCCGCCAAAAGATCGGGATATTGCAATGGTTTTTCAGAACTACGCTCTTTATCCGCATATGACTGTTTATGAAAATATGGCCTTCGGATTAAAGCTAAAGAAAGTTGATAAGAAAGAAATTGAATCTCGTGTAAAAGAAGCAGCGAGAATTCTTGGCTTAGATACGTATCTAGATAGAAAGCCAAAAGCACTTTCAGGCGGACAAAGACAGCGAGTTGCAGTTGGAAGGGCAATCGTCCGTAAACCAAAAGTATTTTTATTTGATGAGCCATTAAGCAATCTTGATGCAAAGCTACGTGTGCAGATGAGAACTGAAATATCAAAGCTGCATAAACAGCTTGGTGCAACAATGATTTACGTTACGCACGATCAAACAGAAGCGATGACAATGGGAGATAGAATTGTTATAATGAAAGACGGAATAATTAATCAGGTAGATACACCATTAAACTTATACAATAAACCAGTAAATCAGTTTGTTGCAGGATTCATCGGAAGTCCCGCAATGAATTTCTTAAATGGAAAGATACTGGATAAAGCAGATTTAATTTTTGAAAGTAACAATTCAGAAATTACATTCAGCTTATCAACAGGACAAAAGAAGGATTTGAAAGGATATGCAGGAAAAGAAATAGTTATTGGAATCAGACCCGAAGATATTTCGGTTGAAAGCAATTCGGGTAAATCAATTGAACTGAATTGTGTATTAGATCTAATCGAACCAATGGGTAATGAAACTTTTATTTACTTTGAAATTGAGAAAGTGCAGTTTATAGCAAGAATAAAATCATTAAACGAATTGAAAGTTGGCGCTAAAATAAAATTATACGTTGATCCTTTGAAAATATATTTGTTTGATAAAACCACTGGGCAGCATCTTCACAATTATTCCTGAATAGAAATTAAGAAAATCCTTTTTTGATTAATTGAATTTTTGATTGAAAACGTTTGAATAGTGATTCAGTAATTATATGAAGATAGTTCACACCACAGTCAAATTAAAGTTTAATTCTATTTGATTATTATATATTTGTTATTACCAGGTAATCATTTTGTAGGAAAATAAAATCTGAAATAAAAGATTCGAATCCTGAAGTTTTGACATATAAAAATATTTTATCTCACCGCCGATAGAAAGATTATCATTAACCGGTGCTAAATACGAAGCCCCAAAGTGGTAGCCCAGACTGAACACTGAACTTTCAATACTGCTCTCGTATAATTCGCCATGATTAAATAGAAAATATACGCCTCCACCGCCATTAAGTTCAAAATTAGGAAGAGTTTTGGGAAAGATAATCATAGATGCAACAAATAGCAGAGGCACAGATATCATAGATGCTGATATCGAAGATGTGCCAAATTCATCTGAATAGATTTCTGATTTAATGGAATAAAGATACTGGTAACCTGTCTCAACTCCGATGCTTAGTAAATGCTCCGGATGCCACATTAATCTTAGCGTTCCGCTAACACCATTCTTGTTTAGATCTTTGAATTGTAGAGTTGTTAGATATCTCGAATATCCTATTCCTGCATCTGCAGATATCGAATATAATGTGTCTTTAACCTGAGCTTTAGCTGCAGTTAAAAAAAACAATATTGATAAAATTTTTATGGTTAGCTTCATAAACATTATTGTCTTATGTAATAATGATATGCAACCAATGTCGGATGATTAGTTAATATTCCATCAAATTCGCCATCTCTCAAAAAACTCTCAATAAAAGCCGGTTCATCAAGTGTCCAGACAAGCACTTTTCTTCCCTCGGAATGCATTGCTCTTACTGATTCCAGCTGCGTGCCCTGAGTCCATCTCGGTGCCCAGAACCCTGCATTTAATTCTCTTACAATTGAAAGGTCTAATTCACAAACCTTAGGAACATTTAAATAATTTGGGTAATTCAGCATATTATTAGCTTTTTCAATAGTTGGAATACCAAGTAGAATCTGTAAATCCCGGTGTAATGGATTGATTCTTCTTAAAATATTCTGTTGTATTTCTGCAACAACGGGAATCTCATTTTTGCCGGACTTCAGATCCAACCAAACTAATTTAATGTTTGTGTTTTCCAGTACGTACTCTAATGCTTCCTTCAGGGAAGGGATCAATTCACCATTCTTTAATCTTATAAAAGTTCGTAACTGGGCATAAGTAAAATCTTCAATGTTACCCCAGATAACACTTTTTTGAGTTAACCTAAGATTTATATCAGAATCGTGATACAAAATGGGAATACCATCTTTAGTTACATGAACATCAATTTCGATTCCATTTGCACCCAGTCTTTCTGCCAGCGCAATCATTTCGATTGAGTTTTCGGATGCCTGTAAATAATCTGAATTTCTGCCGCCTCCACGATGAGCAAGTATATAAAAATTATTTTCAATTACTGTGCTGCTGAATTTTCTTAAATATTTTAACTGAAATTTTCTATCCGGGAAATTACTACCCTCACCAAAAGCCCCGCGAATAGTAATTTGCAAATTTGTTGTATCACCAGCTATTATTTTATTTCCGCCTTCAAAAGTTGAGATATAAAAATTCACCAATCCCGTTTCAGAATTTATTCCATATCGCCAATATCCATAACTAAAAATAACTGAATCTAGTGAGCCTGACTGTAGAATCATGTATCCCACATTTTTGGAGGTAAATATTGAAAGATATTCTCCGTTCCATTTTAATACAACCTGTTCTCCAAAATATTCCTTGCCATCAATTACTTCATAAATTCCTTCAATTACCAATTTGGAATCGTTAAGAAGGGGATAAGTCTGTGCCAAAAATCCACTGCCATCAACAATTGGATGCTCGACATTTATTGATTGATCGCAAGATGTAAAAAGAACTATGAGTATATATAATAAATATTTCTTCATAAGTTAATACTAAATATTGCTTCAGGAATAAAAAACGGTCTGTCGAATGTTGAAAATGTAATCCACATAGGATAATAGAACCTTGTAAAGTTTGCTTTTATACCCATCACAAAAAAATTATTTTTCCATAGTGGCTGCTCTATAAATACTCCTACTGAAAAACCTGAAATGGTTTTAAAATCACTTGTCACCTCAATATTTCCGGTCTTTGCTGTTTGATCAAACACTAAAATTAAATCCGATTTTACAGTAACGCTAAAATTAGGAAAACAATAGCCCAGGGAAAGATTTGGGTAAGCCATCCAGCCACGTATCTTAGTTTTAAAATCAAACTGATCTAACGCACCAATAAAAAATGCAGCATCACCACCTACTGAAAGTGATAGGTTATTAAATTCATAAGTCCATTTTGAACCCAATGATATATTTAATGTAATAAGGTTTGTTGATAGTCCGCCTTCTAACAAAATGTTTTCCGGCAAACCAAATTTTGCTTTATATGAAAATAGCGGAGCTCTGAATTCATCATCTGATTCGACGATGTCTTCAGGAAGGTTAGCAGTGGTTAATCCAAGTGAATGTATGTATGCCCCCGATTCTAAAATATGCGGATAATAAAATGAATTATTTTTTATATCATCTTCCTGAGGATAATTTGTTCCAAATAAAAGCTGGAAGAAAATTATTGTTAATATCCATTTCATTATTTTAATTTATGCTCTTAAACGAAAGTATTATAAATTTCTCGTAATAAAATATTTGTTTACATTTCTAATAAAAACTAATCAATTGATTATACAGATAATTATATAAATGCAAAACAGGTTTTTGTTTATTTTAAATTAGTTTGTGGTTCAAACTTTTGGCTTAAGTTTAGTATTTATTTATATCATATAAAATCTTAAAATTAAAACTTAGGACAGAATCTTTAACGCCACATTTTAAATTTCAGGATAAAAAATTCATCCTGTCTATATTTATTCCTAAATTTTACAGTACATCATAACTAATCTGAGATTTTAGCGATTCTTATCTGTCAATTATTGCACAAGAAATGTCGCCAAATACTATTGTAAATTTTTCTTATGCCTTGTTTTATTACATGTACTTTTTTACTTTTTTAATTAAATAGAATAAAGAAGTATAATTTAGAAGCATATTTATAAAGGAATAATTCTTGATATATAAATTGTTCAAAATTATGTCATTAAATAATTAAAGGAAGATAAAATGAAAAAAATCATTTTTATAATTGGATTCGTTATGATTTTATTTGCCGGTTGTTCAGATAATACTACAGGTCCGGCAAGTGGAAATGGTTCACTAAAAATGTATTTGGTTGATTCACCTTCTTCTTTCGATTCAGTTATCATATTCGTTAAGCGGGTGGAAGTTCACAAATCCGGCAGTGATAGTACTTCAGGGTGGTATGTAATTAATAATACATTAAGATCATTCGATTTACTGCAGCTTAGAAATGGCGCAAGTGCAGTTTTGGGTGATTCTATTTTATCACCCGGTAATTATACTCAGATTCGTTTAATTCTGGATGACGGAAATTATGTAATAGATAATGGAATTAAACACGATTTAAGGGTGCCAAGCGGATTTCAAACCGGTATCAAATTAAATCAGGCATTTACTATTGAACCTAACAGTTTGTATGAACTAATATTAGATTTCAATGTAGATAAATCAATTCATATAACAGGCAATGGTCAATATATGCTTAAACCAGTGATTCGTTGTATGTCAATGGTTACTTCTGGAACAATCTCAGGACAGGTGCTCCCATTAGATGCACAGGCCGTTGTATTCACAACAATAGGATCAGATACCGTAACCACTTATCCTGATACGCTTGGATTTTTTAAATTGATGGCATTACCTGAGGGATTATATGATGTTGAAATTGGGCCGTTGAACCCTGTTTATAAAGACACAGTAATTACAGGTGTAAATGTTTTAGCAAATCAAATTAGCGATATTGGTACCATAGTTTTACAACAGAATTAATATAATCATTAAATCAAAAGCCCTTCAGGATATGAAGGGCTTTTTACTAACTATCATAGTTTACCTCGATATATATAAAGGTTTCTTGATTGAAGTTTTTAATTATGATCTATTTTTGATTAGCAATCAATTTTTTTTCTCAGATTCAATGACAATCACAAAACAATAGCAGGTGAATTACAACAAAATCAGATCTCATTGTTCTATAAATTTTCAACCTCCGGTTATTCATGTAGTAATCTCCAATCAATATGCCAGTGCGTAAAGCTATCTGCGGCAGGTAAATTTTTTATGAAGCAAATATTAAATCTTTATAAAAGGACTATTCTTTTCATTTATAAAAAGGAAAAATATTCCTATCCCTATTTGAAAGATCGTAGTCAGGTAGAAATAGATTAACCCAAGATTTAATTCATGCCAATACACAAAGAATTTTAAGATCAAGGAAAATTCATATGCCAATAAAAAGCAATGAAAGAGTAACACGTTGCGGTTCAATCCATAATACAATACCAACACTTTAAGGAAATAAATTAAAATAGCCAGGTGAATAACCATCTGGAACAAGATAGGGCTAATGCTAGTGTAGTAAAAAATTATAAACGCAGCTGCAACTAAAACCCAAACAACACCAAATCGATAAATATTTTTAAGTTCAGTTAATAATGGATATAATAGTATTGTTGTCCCTATCAGATAAATGACTTCTGTCTTAGTCTTAAATACATATAATAAAATAAAAGACGACAAATCGAGTAAAGCCAAAATTAAAAAAAACAAAAATAATCTTGTTCCAAATTGTCTGATTGGAATTAATGCCCAAATGACTATACTAGCATAAGCTATGTATCTTAATAACTCCATTAATCAGGGCACAATGGTAGACATAAGATTGAATACTCCAAAGTAAATTCTCCATTGGTGATAGTTAATACACCCTTCCTTTTTTCAACTGTAGTAGACGGACTATTTCCATCAGAAAGTAGCTGTTGAACTATTGCAACTGAATACATTGAAAAAACCTCTTTTGAATTTATCGTAACGCCTAAAGGTAATAATGCATTTCTATTATTATCTAAAATATAAAGATCATTATTCATAAGTTTAAACATAATAACATTAACACTCTGGTTGGTATACATCACTAGCGTATCCGTTGATATTTCCTTTGATACTAATACTGGACCAAATAATTGATCAGCGTTTTCTTTAGATAGTATTTTGCCTTGTGAGAATAACTCAAACCAAAATAAAACAACGATCAATAATATCTTTTTCATATCTGCTCCATTTTAATTTTTTAGATAATCAAAAAATATTTTCAATATCGTTGTTTGTATATACGTACTTGTACGTATTTTCAATAAGCATATACGTACTTATACGTATACGGATTGGTAAAGCACAGTCTACTTGCCGGATTTTTTTTGATTTATCATCTCAGAATATTTTGTGGCATATTTAAACAGTTGCGGAGTGGAACTTAAGTCTAATTTTTGCATAATATGAGTTCTATGTGTGTCTACTGTTCGTTTAGCTATAAAGAGTTTATCTGCTATATCGTTACTGGACAAGCCTTCAGCGATGAGTAAAAGTATTTCTACTTCTTTCTCAGTTAAATCCAGATTTGGAATAAATTCTTTTGTGTCAAGCTGCATTTCGTAGTTGCTGATTAACTTTTGAATTTTTTCATCAGAAAATTCTTTTCCAAAATATTTGTCGCCATTAATAACAGTATGAATAGCACTAAGTAGTTCTTCTTTTGGAATATCCTTATTAATCAAACCAAGCCCGCCTGCCTGCAAACAGTGATAAATATAATCTTCTCCCGCATACATAGATAAAAAAATAGCTTTTACATCAGGATAACTTGCATGGATTGTGCTTACAGCCTCAAGGCCTGATAATTCCGGCATTGAGATATCTGAGATTACAAGATCAGGTTTTAATTTTAAATACTTATAAATAAGATCTTTTCCATCATTTGCTTCGCCAATAATTTCAATGTCTGCTTCACCTAACAGTAAGCTGATTATCCCTTTCCGGAATAATTCGTGATCATCTGCAATGAGTATTTTTATACTGTTGTTTTTCATTTTTAAATAGGTATTTCTGTTATTAATGTAAGTCCTTCATTTTCAGTTGAATTAATTTTAAATATTCCACCAAAACCCTCTGTTCGTTCTTTCATATTAAGTATACCAAAACCGGTTTTAGATTCTTGTCCTTTGTCATTCCTTAGTCCACAGCCATTATCACTAACTATGGTTCTTATGCGTTCTGAATCTTTTGATACAATTATACTAAACTCGGTTGCACCGGAGTGTTTAGCAATATTACTTACAGCTTCCTGAATAATTCTGTAAAAGTAAATTTCAAGTTTTTTATCGAGCCGCCCTTTAAGCCCGATTACCTGAATGCTGCCTGTTATACCGCTTTCAGTTGATACATTATTACACAAAGTTCTCAGAGCCGGCTCAAGTCCCATTTCATCAAGCACTTTTGGTTTGAGATCATAAATGATTCGTCTTAATTCTTCGGTTGCACTTTCTACTTGTGATTTAATTGTATTTATTTGTTCTAGTGTGTCCGCATCTGATATATTCCTTAAACCAAGCTGCACCAGATACAACTCCTGTACAATTCCATCGTGCAGTTCGTGAGCAATGCGGAATCTTTCTTCATCAATCTGATTCTGAAGATGAGTTGATAATTGTTTTAATTTTATTTCAAGATTTTTTATTGCAGATATATCACGAAAATAAAATTGCGCAATATTAAGAGCCGAGTTTCCTTTCATCAGCACATTATAGTGCACTCCATTTTGTTCAAAGGGAAAAGATAATTTCGAATCTGAAGCTATCATATCGCCAAGATCTTTTGGTGATATCTTAAAAAGAGTTTCAGGCATTGATGCATTTTCTTCAATACTCATAAGTTTTGAAGCAGCTTCATTAAAAAAATTTACCTTTCCATCTGCAGTAACTCTTATTACAGGATCAGGATCAAGTTCAGCAAACAAAGCCATCATTCTGCTATTCTTAAGTTCAATTTCTTTTTTTTCAAGTATATGTTTTTGTTCAAGCGGTTTTACCAGGTACCGATTGATAAAAAACAGAATAAAAAAAACAATTATGATAAAGAAGAGAATCAGTAATAAAGGATTTGACCAGCTGCTTAGAATTTCTATAAAATGTTTTGTGATACTATCTTCTGCTAGAATCATTTGCTTTGGTGAGATATACATTGAACAATTCATCAACTAGTCCATCAAATGATTTTTTATTGGGCATAGAGCTGTTAGATAAAAACTTATCAATAGCAAAGTATATCTCTTTGTCCGAGAGTTCAAGAAGTTCTTCCTGCACTTTCTTTTGGAAATAATATTTATCCTGATATTCCTGCAAATTAAAAGCGTTAATCTGCATTGTTTTCTCAACAACATTCCTTATTTGAATCCGGTTTAACATATTTTCTCTATTTCTCTGCTATAAACATAACACAAAAATAGTTTTCTGTCATCAGTACAAGTACGTATATGCCATTTTCTATATACGTACATGTACGTATATGATTTTTAAAAATACGTATAAGTACGTATATACTTTTATCTTTTAGTTTATCACATTGCGCAGTGCAAAACAAAAAAGATTATAAAAATGATTGAAAAACAGATTACCGGCATTAAAACAAGTACGTATATGCCATTTTCTATATACGTACAAGTACGTATATGATCTTTAAAAATACGTATAAGTACGTATATACTTTTATCTTTTAGTTTATCACATTGCGCAGTGCAAAACAAGAAAGATTATAAATATGATTGAAAGACAGATTACCGGCATTAAAAAAGATTCATCCGGAAATATTGTTTCACTCTGCAATCCTACCGAATGGTGGTCACCTAAATCAGTTAACGAAATACTTTATGATATTGAGGAATATATGTATTTGTATTTTGTTATTGTGGATGGGCAGAAAGTTGAGATAAAAATTATAACTGGTTTAACCAAAAAGTACATAAGAACTGATCCGGATAAGACAACAAAAAACAATCTGGAAGATTTACCCGCTTGTTAGGATAGTAATATGAACCAGACTCATAACTAAAAATGAGAGCTATTGATTTTTCTATAACCACACCCTATTGGGGGAAGGGTCTGGTTCATAATGGCTTGCCGGATAACTTATATATTGTTAAAGAATTAAATTGGTTTGGATAATACTGATATAAAGAAAATTGAGAGCGGCGTACATCTTTAATCCGCCAGAGGCGGACAGGTAAGTTGTTTAGTATTAAATTCAAAATTCAAAAGTAAAAAGTAAAAATTAAAAAATTGAAGCATTGTTGAAATTAAGAGATAGAATGGAACTGAGGAAGAGAGATGCACAGAAACAGAACTGAAGAATTATTTAATAATTGTTAATAGATATTGGTAATAAATTATCCTAAATTTCTAATGCACATATGTAAATACCCTCCAACTAGACCAACATTATAGCCGGAGGGGGGAACTTAATTGGGAGAAGGTAGAGCGGAAGAAAAAATTCTTAATCGAATATTTAAGGTAAATTAATTACGACGTTGTCTTTTAACATAACAGCCGTTGGGTGCTAAACATTATAAAAATATATTTATTCTTTACAGTAATTATTTTTTTAGTTTTTATTAGATGTAGCGAAGATTCTAATCCTATTGAAAATGAAGAACACAGTTCCTTATTTGTAACTGGAAAGGTATATAATTTCAGTGGGAATTTTGATAAAGTATATACTTCCTGCTTTCCTAATTCGGATTCTTTACTAAAAATTGAATCAGAAATTAAAAATGACGGCTCTTTTAATTTTAAAATCCCAGTTCCATCTGAAAATCATTTATATAGTTACACACCATTTAATTACATCTTAGTGATAAATGGTGACAGTTCTATTTTTATTGATAGTGTTTACATTGTTGATAGTCGGTTAAAATATATTCGTTATGATTTGTTTGCTCAAAGTACCAGTAGAATAACTTATGCTCTTCCTATAAATTTAGCCAAAATTACCAATCCTAGCGAATTTGCTAAAGTAGGAGATTATTTTATTTCGTATTACTACTTTAATGCACAAACAATAATTCAAGGGTATTATAAATGGAGAGTTGTCACACCTGATTCGTCTCGCGAAATTATCACAGAATATAATATAATTACTAAAATTGGTTGGAATAAAGTTATTACAAAATTTGAGAGCGATAACAATAAAAAAGCAATATATAGTGTTACTGATATTGAAGTTGAACAAGGAGATTGGATAATTGGTGCGAAAGATTCTTTTTCAAATGCTGTTCGTAGATTTTAAGTTGCAACATAACCTCTTTAATAAGTAAAAAGTTCCCGACGAGGCTGGGCAGGCAAGAGGATATAAAAATATTATTCAATCCGTTGTTACGGATTGCTGAATTAGTTTTATAAGTTTTAGTAAATAAAAATTGTTAATAAAATTAATTACGGCGTTGTATTTTAAAATAACACATCGTTATACAGCGAGAGAAATTTTATGAGAAAAATATTATTTATTCCTATTCTAATCCTCTGTATTTATTCTGATAGTAACATCTATTCAAATAATTTAATTGAAACTATTTATAGAAATATTGCAAATATTAACTGGCAAATAGAGAGCATAGTAATAAAGCAAGGAACTAATAACCCTGATGAGATTGTTCCAGCTAATCAAATCACAATTATTGATACTGGAAGAATTATTAAAGGCATAATCTATTTTAGAGATAACAAAACAGTTACCATAAAAAATAGTGATCCGGAATTTTACTTTAATTTTTATGAGCAATATAAATGGGAACTAATCGATAATGACTTTATTCAATTTAAACGATTTGGTGATGATGGCAAAATAATTCAAAGCTTTGGCTACAAAGTTCTCTTTACACCGGATGATAAAATGCAGTGGATTGCTGAAGGAACTGGTATCGAGAGTGGCAGAAAATCAGTAAGAATTATCACTCTTTATCATAAATAAAGTATAACGCCTTTAATCCACCACAGGCGGACAGGTAAGTACAAAGTCCCCGACGAGGCTGGGTAGGCAAGAGGATATAATAATATTGTTCAATCCGTTGTTACGGATTGCTAAATAAGTTCTTTAAGTTTTGGTAAACAAAAGTTTTTAATAAAAATAATTACGGCGTTGTGTTTTTAATAACTTGTCCCGATTTATCGGGATAATACGACGTTAGGTTTTAGTGCAGGAGGTTATATGAAAAATTTTATTTTTATTTCGGTTCTATTATTCGCTTTCTATGGCTGTGATATCTTTACTGATTCGAATGATAATTCTAACCCGCTACACAAATCCATATTAAGTAATGAAGTTGAATTTTCTGTTGAGATTCCTAATAGTAGTTATTCATTATTTGATACTTTGAACATTGTATTCAAAGTCAAAAACATATCAAATTTGCCTAAAGAATTTAATTTTGCGAATATGCAGCAATTAGCTTTTGAATTGATTGATAAAAATAAAAATGTTGCAATGTTTTATCCATATATAGTTTCACCTGCTTTAAGCAGATTTACAGTTAATCCAGGTGAAACTAAGGTTTTATCAATCAGCAGTTTATTAAAGCATCATAGCGGTAACTTTATAAATAAAGGACAATATACTTTAAGTGTATTTCTTGCTGATAGAAATTCACCAAAATTAGATTTATATATTTTTGTTTATTGACAACCGGATAAACGCTGAGACCTGTCCGGTAAAACATCTGCAAAATAAAAAATTGCTTAAAGATACCAAGCCGTGATAGTCTAAAATAAAAACTTATAACTGAGCTGAATATTTCTTCCCGGCATATAAGTAAAATCCTTTATAGCAGACAAATGATCTTTATACGCCAGATCAAACAGGTTAGAAATTTTCAGGTTTATTATATGTGCAAATTCACCCGTTAAAATTTTTAAACCGCTGTAAATTCCAATTAAACCATATCCTTTAGTAGGCTCCTCGTTTGGAGCAACGTTATTCTGTGCATTTACCAGATTGCAGGTAACCCCGTACCATTGTAATGGTGTGGCATATCTTACTTCAACCGAAACACGGAAAGGAGGGATTTGAGAAACATTTTCTTCTGTTGTTTGGTTTACTGCTCTTACATAATCTGAAACTAAAGTTGCTGTAAGTCCTTTAATAATTTCATAATTCAGTTTAGTTTCGAATCCATAGACGTTTGCATTACCTTGTTCATATTTATAAACCCTTAATCCTTCTTTTAGATTATTGAAGCCGATAAGATTTCCGGATACAGGATCAACTTCTTCACTGTAAAATAATTGTTGAGGCTGTCTGTAAATGAGTCCGTCAACCCTGTTAAAATATCCGGTTAATTCAAAATAATAATTATCCGAATGCAGCCGCAAACCGGCATCTATGCCGAAACTGTTTTCTTTGCCAAGATTTCGATTTCCGATATCAAAGCTGGCAAGTGCTTCGTGTATTGCATAGGATGAAAGTTCTTCTATTGAGGGCGCTCGGAATCCGTTTGCAAGATTAATAAAAACAGAAGCATCATTATAAATACTATAAATTACACCGGCTGAGGCAGATAATAAATTAAAATTATTTTCTCCTTTACTGAATGATGAATCAGTGAGAACGGCTTGCGGAAACTTAATTTTATTTAATTCATACCTGGCGCCAAACGAAAATCCAATTTTGTCGAACTTAAATTTTTCAAGAAAATAAAAAGCATAATTTTGATAATCAGCATTTGGAGTGAGTGCTTCAGTACCAATTACATCATAGTTTTGAACCAAACCATAAAATCCAAAAACACCATTTGAGTTTTCAAAAATTGGATTATGAGCAAATGATAAATCTGCACTATAAGTTTTTAATCCGAATTCCGTTCCTACAGCACCATCAATTCTGGATATTTCTTTATGGTTATAATCGAGGTAACCAGCCTTAAGACTTAGAGAATTAATAAAAGAATTAATGTTGGTTACTTCTGTTGCAAGTCTGTACTGTTTTTTTTGCATATTAATAAAAACAATTTCATCTGCCCCGGGTGATGCCGGTAATCCATAACTATTATTAAATTCGGTAAAACTTAATCCAGCCATACCCCAATCGGGGTGCAAAGATAATCCGATTTGTGAGCCATTGGTATTCAGATCTGAATTAAATGTTTTAGAGCCGGCGGATATTTTGTAGTCATCGCCTTTACGCTTAAAGAATTTACCGTGCATAGAAAGTATCCCTGTTCCATAATTTAAATGTAGGTTACCCAGATATTCATTATTGACGCTTGAGCCCTGCGCAAGAATTTCACCATTTAAACCTTGTTGAACGGAAGCGGGAATTGCATCGGTAATTATATTTATTACACCTCCAATTGCATTACTTCCATAAAGCAGACTTGATGGACCTTCCAGTACTTCAATTTTTTCCGGTTCACTGCCATCATTGGATACGCTGTGGTCGTCTGAGGCATTTGAGAGATCACCCATCCGTAATCCATCTTCAAGCATTAATACTTTATTGTTGCTGAAACCCCTGATTACAGGTCTGCCGGTTGCAATTCCATTTGATCTCATTGCAATACCAGGCTGGAAATTAAGTTCCTCACCAATTGTTCCGCTGTTTCTAATTATGAGGTCGAGTTTGGATAAACTGACAACGGACTGTGATAAATCTTTAGTCTCAGCTAAAAAAGGATTTCCTGTTACAACCACATCATTAAGGTTAATAACGGCTTCTTTCATTTTAATTATCATCCCGGAAGATTCAGTGGAGGGAACATTAATATTTTTATTAATAGTTGCATAACCAAGTAATGAAAACCTGATAATGTAGGTTCCTATTTCAACATTTTTGATTGTGTATTCACCATTTGAATTAGTAGTTGTTCCGATACTCGAACCAGTCAGAAATACTTCAACGCCTACTAGAGGCTGAGAATCAGATTCGCTAATTACTTTTCCTGAGATTGTAAAATCTCCATTTGCATAAATTGCAAATTGAATTATTATCATTATAAAAATAATTTGGACTATCCTGACAAACATATTAAGTCTCCTAAAATTTAGAATAAAATACACTAAGCCTGTCGATACGTAAGAAAATGTGAACGCAGGCAGAATTGTTACTATTAAATTATTTCAGGAAGACAGGGAGGGGCTCTTAACGGATTAGCTTCTGCTTGTTTTTGTTTTTCAAAACGGAAATTATATTCTTCTACATAATTAAGAAATGGCAACTCCGCATTTGAATTATCGAAAAGTATCTGAAGTAGAAAACCATTGTGAAGTGATTGAAAATTAGAGTGGACTATGCAGACAAAAACACCATGATTAATTCCCGATGTTGAGGAATTTTGTTGAGAAGTATTCGAGGAAAAAATGCTTGATTGATTGGTTAAATTGATGTGGTGATAATGGAAAACAAAACTGAGAGTTACTAAAAGGTAACAAAACAGCACTATCTTTTTTACAGTACTTTTATATTTAATATTTATAAGTCGAATCATTATTTACAAAAATGAATTAATAATATTTATTAAACAATAACAAAACCTTAATATTTATGTAGATCGAGTTATAAAATGTATTTTGTTATTCTGATATAGAGATCACAGGAGCAAAGTGTAATTGACCTGTTCAGGATTGTACAATTGCTTTATCCGAAATGTTTTTTTTACAGATATCTTTTTCTCTTTAGACCCTAATTTTATAATGGGATTTCTTTTTTTGACGAGTCGATAGGTCAACTAATCTATTATATTATAAGGAATTATATAAAATGTGCGGAGAGTGAGTGAGTCTTTTAGTCTCCGAAATTTAGATGCTTTTACATTAAATTCACAACTTTTAAAAGGTGGGGTTCCACTTTGGTACCAGTAATCTATTTGGTGATGATATCAAACAATTTTTTTAAGTTTCAAGTCTCTTATGCTTCTGATTATAAGACTCCAGATATTTTACTTTTAACTTGTCATTCAGAAATGAATTATTGATCAAAAATTTTACCTGCTCGCTTCCTGATAACATCTCAACAAATATTTTTAACATTCGTTTTTCATTTATGCCCAACCTGGATGCAAACTCTATGAAGTCGGGTAACGTATATTTTGAGCTGGCTTTGTAAGATTTTGTTTCGAACCCTTCTTTAAACATATCAAGAGCTAAATCGCTTTCTCCGGGAACGTGCAATGACGTATTGATCAGATCATAAAAAGGTGTCAACAAATAATCACCGTAAATTTCACTCCGATATAAGGAGAAGTTCTTTAAGTGTGCATCTCCATTTGAAAAGAGATAATTGAACAGTATTATTCTAAAATATTTTTCAATTTCAACCGGATAAGCATTAACAAATTTTTTAATTAACTCTCCTATCTCTTCATAACTAAAATCATATTTATAATTTTTGCCGTGCGTATCTTCAGTTCTTTCCGATATTTGAGCAAAATCTTCCTGCAACATTCGCTTCCCAGTTTTTAATACATCAAATCGTCTTGATATAAATGCCGGTTCACCATCGGCAAAGAATATTATTCCATTTGCTGCTGTGTTTAATTTGTATACCTGGTTTGCAATCTGCATCGTAAGGTGTTCATTTGCAGGTACCTGATCAAGATTTTCAAATTGACCGGAAGATATAGGCTTTAATATGTACTGACCATTTTCTTCCGTAAGCACGAGTTTATTTTTTTCCAGTCTTAAAGAGTGCTTTAATTGTATTCCAGACAAAGATAATCTGCTGCCGCTTTCTCTTTTTACTTTGTCAAACTCAGGTCTTGTAAAGGAAAGTATATGATTTACTTTTTTGCCATCGAATAGATCTTTTAAACATTTTTTGCAGTAAGAATCATTATCAGGCAGCAGGCAACCAGGACAATTGTATATTGTCATATTTCCCTCACGGTAATACCGCCGATTGTATCAAGCTCTGCAGTTTTTATTAATCTCGTGAAGTGATCATTTTCATCAATGCTCAATAACCTGCATTGCAATTCTTTATTATCTCCTTCAGATAGTAGTCCATAAAAAAAAGGAAAAAGCTTATCAGACACATATGGATCTTCGCGCTTTGGCAATGTCAAACTTATTGGTGGATTAGCCTGATTTCTGAGATAGTCTTTGTTATATTCAAAAAAGTACTTGTTATCAGTCTTTAATAAAAAACCGACCAATGTTCCATTAAAATAAACTTCAGCTCTTTTCTCTTGCGTTTTCATACGGTACTTATTTTCAATGTTAATCCAAGGGCATTCAGTATTTTATTAAGCTGATCAATGGTTGGATTTCCATTGCCGTTTTCTATATCAACGAGACTTCGCAAACTGATACCAACTATATCAGCCAGATCTTTTTGAGTTATACCCAAATAAACTCTTCTTTCTTTTATTATTTGACCAATTTCAATTTTTGTCATTTTAATGTGTATTATAATACATATTTATATAAATTTTGCATCAAAATATAATAAAATATATATTGATGTGCAATATAATGCGTTTTATAATTCAGTAATGTAGTATCTTTATTAATAAAGCTTATACAAAATATGATCGATAAGATTAAGATAAATTTTATTTATTATCATTTTTAGGTACTGTTATATTATATATTTTATTCATTAATCCGTTTTAACAATAACTCTTTCTCCGCTACCCAGGTTTATATTTTCTAGTTGTAATTCCTTAAACCAGTTATGTTCAAGCTTTTCAGCCAGGAAGCGGAACAATCTTTTTACCTTAACAGAATTACACTCTTCCAGCAAGCTCTGAACCAGTTTTGGTCTTAGTGTTGTTAATCTTTCCATTATTATTTCTGCTTCAAAGAATTTGATCCTACCCCCATATAGTAGATTAAAAGAAAAGCAACTATATTTTGTAAAAAGTATAAAATATAGGAGTTCAAAATGTCAGAAAAACGAAGGAGTTACGATAAAGAATTCAAGATATCAGCAATGAAGATGATAACTTAAGGAGGGATTTGTTTAATTCAAGTATCGAGAGATCTTGGTGTAAATGAGAACTCATTACACAAATGGAAAAAGGATTATCTGTCAGATCAACAGAATGTATTTCCAGGTAAAAGTCGTCTTAAGCAGGACAAGAAGAGTTGAGAAAGAATGAACGATAATTATGGAAGAAGATTTGATGAGTTTTTCAATTGGTGATATAGTTTAAGTAAGTGCCTGGCAGAATAAATAACTAAATCTGAAAAAAATATTTGCAAAAGCAGTGCTGATATTGCTAATTATAAATTAAATTTTAATGTAATAAATCTGCAAGGCAATGTTTATTTTTACAGATTATAATCTGGTTCTTTTGTTGAAACAAATAAGATGATCCTTCTTCGTTAATCCACCCCGGCAGGCGGGCGCAATATGATATAAAAATATTCTATTATTGAGAGGTAATATGAAAGTACTGGTTTTGGGTGCAAGCGGAGCAACAGGAAAATTAGTTGTACAACAGCTTGTAAAAAGAAACATTAAAGTTCGAATCGTTGTGAGGGAATCTGCTTTTATCCCTAGTCAAATATCAGATGATCAGAGCATTGAGATAATTAAAGGAAATGTAAACGACTTTGAGATTGCAAAGATCAAAAACCTTTTAAAAGACTGTGATTCTGTTATCTGCTGTCTTGGGCACAACATAAGTTTTAAAGGGATTTTTGGTCCACCCCGTAAGCTGGTTTTCAATACTGTTGTGAAAATAATGGAAGCTTTACAATCCCTGGATTCTAACCCAAAGTTCATCTTAATGAGCACAACTGCATATACAAACAGGAAGACAGGAGAATTAAACACTTTCGGTGAAAAAATAGTATTCACGTTATTAAAACTATTGCTGCCACCTCATAAAGATAATATGCTTGCTGCTGATCATCTTGTTTATAAATTGAGTACAAAAAATAACATTGATTGGGTTGCAGTTCGTCCTGATTCCCTTTTTGATGAAGAAAGTGTGAGTGCATACGAAATACATAATAAGAAAATAAGAAGCGCCATTTTTAATCCTGGTAAAACGAGCAGAATAAACGTCAGCCATTTTATGGCAGAGTTAGTAACGAATGAAAAGTTATGGCAAGAATGGACATATAAGACACCAGTTATCTATAATAAAGAATAGGATATTTGAGAGACATTAATCCGTCAATCAGCGCTTTTTATAAACACAATAACTTAACTCCTATCATATTAGCTATTAATAAAAAAATATATTTTTAATATTTTATTAGTAATAACATATGTATGCTTGGAATATAAAAATCAATCAAGCGTGGTTAAAGAAGTGTCATTGAGTTAAAGGAGAGTCAATTAAAGTATTTCCAAATCCATTCTATAGCAAAGCAAACATCTATAAAAAAATCATTCTTATCTTTTCTATTTAATTTTTATATCTTTCAGCTAAACAAACAGTATTTCATTTATACTAAAAGAAAAATCATTCATCAAATCTATAGAACAGTAAATTGAAAGAACAAATTATAAATAACTTAAACAATCCGGCTCAGCTTGAGAAACTGTATAGAGATAATAAAACAACTTTTAAAAGAGAGTTCAATTCTCTTTATCCTGAAATACAGGGAAACACCGCTGCTCAATTATGGTATGAAAGACTTAACTTTGAAAGTGATGAAATTTCCTGGGGTTCAACCACTGAATTATTATTAGTAATTATAGCCTCATTTATAGCAGGAGTTATTGCAAAACTTCCGCAGTTTATCGGGATTAATCCTGATTATTTTTATCCCAGAAATATTTCGTTTGTGGTTTTCCCATTATTAACCGCATACTTTATGTGGAAACAAAAGACTTCGATAAAAATGACGTTTGCTGCTGCATTTATTATTTTATTTTCAGTGATATTTATTAACATTATTCCAAATAATGATATAAGCGACACTTTGATTTTAGCTTGTATCCACCTGCCTTTGTTTCTGTGGTCCGTTTTGGGTTTTATTTTCGTTGGAGATAATTTTAATAACTTTCAAAGACGACTGGATTTTCTTAGATATAATGGGGACCTGGTTGTAATGACTACTATAATACTTATTGCAGGAGCTTTGTTAGCCGGGATTACTTTAGGACTATTTAGACTTATTGATATTCAGTTGCAAGAATTCTATTTCCAATACATCGGCATATTTGGTTTTGCTGCTTCCCCGATTGCTGCAACTTATCTCGTTCAAACAAATCCGCATTTGGTAAACAAAGTTTCACCGGTAATTGCAAAAGTATTTACACCATTAGTTTTGGCTACCCTGGTAATCTATTTGATTGCTGTAATCTATACCGGTAAAGATCCTTACAACGATAGAGAGTTTTTATTGATTTTTAATATGCTTTTAATTGGAGTTATGGCAATTATATTTTTCTCAATTGCTGAGACTTCAAAAATATCAAAAAGTAAAATTAGCAATCTAATGCTGCTTGGGCTTTCGATTATGACAATAATTATAAATGGTATTGCACTTTCCGCCATCCTATTTAGAATTTCAGAATGGGGTATTACACCAAACAGACTTGCAGTTTTAGGCGGCAACGTTCTCATTTTAACAAATCTTGTTCTTGTTACTTATAGATTGTTTAAAGCAGTTAAAGACCACAATGAAATCGATAAAGTTGAAAATAGTATTGCATCCTTTTTGCCTGTTTACAGTATATGGACGATCCTGGTAACCTTTATTTTTCCTGTACTCTTCAACTTCAAATAAAACCGGATAAGGATATTATTAATATTATAAAGCTCATTAGATTTTACTTGCCGTGTAATTAAACGGTTTATTCTATAATTAAATTTCAAACCTGAATTTATATTTAATCAAATCTTTTATTAAACTCATTTTTCCAATAGATTAGGTTGCGGGTTTTAAAAGAGGACAAATTTTTATCACCGATTAATTGTTGAAGATTATTTGATCCTTTAAAATTATTATTCGTTTTCCCTGATGCGTTTTGGGATTACATTACATTAATGATTAAAAAAAACTATAAATATCTTTTCCTCATTGCCTTAATACTTATTACAGCATTATTTCTTTTCCTTATTAATAATATCTATTCACTTATACTTGAGGATACCAAAAAAAGTCACCAGATGCAGCAATTGGAAATGACAAAAGTCGTTTCCGAAGGTATCAGTTTCTTTCTTGATCACCTTGTAAAGGATATGGATTTTTTAACAAGCAATCCAAAACTTGAAAATGACAATATTGAATTAAAAGAGTTAATAGATAATTTTAGGATTAGTTATGATCAAAAAATTATTTCTGCAGTAATTATCGCAGATTCTACCTCAAAGGCTATTTATAACACAGGTAAAAAACCACCTGATTGGGTGCCCGGCAAACTGAAAGAATTGGTTAATGGATTTAAAAATAAATCCGTAGTTAATAAATTTTTAAGTTCTGAAGTATTACCGGAAAAATCGGATGACACAAAAAGTGAAAAATCTTTTTTAATTGTTTTACCAATAAAAAAAATTTCCGGCGAAAAAAAAATATTTATAGCATACCTTGTAAATTTTGATTCATTGATAAAGCATTTTATTCTTCCTTTAAAACTCAGCAGTAATGATTTTGTGTGGATACTCGATGGAAATGGCAGGCTTATTTATCATCCAAAGCATGAAGAGATGCTCTTTAATTCTATATTTGAAATAAATTCTGAGTGTAAGTCGTGCCATACTTCTTTTGATACGCAATTAAAAATTTTAAAATCTACGGAACCCGCATATGGTGAGTATTGGGTCCAGGGAGATGAGCCCAGTAAAATTTTTGCTTATGTACCAATTAATATTGGGAATCAAAAATGGTATATAGTCATATCAACTTTATTAACCGATGTTACGGCAAAAATAAGAGACAAATTTCAATCGTTTTTTATTTTGGGTATAATAATTCTTGTTACGATGTTTTCATTTGTTTTTATTATTTATTTTCTAAACCTTAAAAGAATTAAATCAGAAGAAGCCCGAAAGAATTTGGAAAAAATACAAGAGTATCAGGAACAATTAAATCACTCAGCCAGACTTGCTTCAATCGGTGAACTTGTTGATTCGGTTGCACATGAAATCAACACTCCAATGGGAATTATATCGGCTCATGCTGACTCAATATTATTACAGGAAGAAAGAACTAATATTCATAAAGAAGAACTTGAAATTATTAAGAAGCAAACGAAAAGAGTAAGCGAGTACACTAAAAGTCTTCTTAACTTTTCCAAACGAATGGCCTTTAATCCTGAAAAAGTAAATGTTAAAGATCTGATAAATGAGAGTCTTTACTTGCTGCAGCCAAGATTTAGAGAAAAAAATATTCAGATAATAAAAGAAATTCCTGCAGATGGAATAATAATTATTGGTGATAAAAGACAACTGGAACAAGTGTTTATAAATATTTTTAATAATGCAATGGATTCGCTCCACACGGATGGCAAGATTATAATTCAGATGAAAGAAATTAATGTTTTAACCAGTAAAATTTCTCACGACGAAATAGCAGAATGTATTAGCATATCAATCACAGATAACGGAGTCGGAATTAATGAAGCTAACCTTAGCAAAATATTTGATCCGTTTTACTCAACAAAAGAGAAAAATGGAACGGGATTGGGACTTTCAATAACCAAAAGTATTATCCAACGGCATAAAGGCAATATAGAAGTAAAAAGTGAGATCGATAAGGGAACAACTTTCACAATAGTTATTCCGAAAAATATAACGAGAGATTAATTATGAATAATAAATCAAGGATACTGATTATTGACGATGAACCTGACATGCTATCTGCGTGTGCTAAAATTATTTCGGTGCTTGGTAACGATCCGGTCCCGGTGTCTGATGTAAACAAAGCTATAAAATTTCTTGAGGAAGAAGAATTTGATTTAATATTTTGTGATTTGCTTATGCCCGATCATGATGGAATGGAAGTTCTGGAAATATGTCAGAAATTAGCTCCAAGCACTCCGGTAATAATATTTTCAGCTTACGGTACTATTGATAGAGCAGTTGCTGCTATGAAAGCAGGAGCATTCGATTTTATTGAAAAACCATTCGATGCAAACAATTTGAAAATATTAATTGAAAAAGGGTTGCGACAAAGAAATCTTTTTCGCGAAAGATCTAATCTCTTAAAGCAATTAGAAGACAAATATCATTTCGATAATATAATCGGTAAAAGTTTAGTGATGAGGAATGTGTTTGATATGATTGAAAATGTTTCAAAGACAGATGCAAATATCTTAATAACAGGGGAAAGTGGTACCGGTAAGGAATTAATAGCTCGCAGTATTCATGCAAGAAGCCGTCGTAAAACAAAAGCTTTTGTTCCTGTTAATTGTGGTGCTTTTCCGGAAAATCTTTTTGAAGCCGAATTATTTGGATATGAAAAAGGTGCTTTTACAGGTGCCGTTCATAGAAAAATTGGATTGATTGAATTTGCAGACGGCGGTACATTTTTTCTGGATGAAGTTTGTGAATTACCTTCTAATCTTCAGATAAAATTACTTAGAACACTTCAGGATCAGATGTTAAGACGCGTTGGTGGAAATGATCTTATACAAGTTGACATTAGACTTATTTCAGCAACTAATCAAAATATTGATCAAGCTCTGAAAGAGGAAACTCTTAGAAAAGATTTTTACTACAGGCTAAATGTAATTAATATTCATGTGCCGCCGTTAAGAGAAAGAAATGAAGATATCCAATTGCTTGCTGAACATTTTTTAGATAAATGTCTTGCATCATCAACAAAAAAAATTAATGGGTTTACTGATGAAGTAATCCAAGCATTAGAAAACTACAATTGGCCCGGTAATGTTCGGGAATTAGAAAATAACATTGAAAGAGCAGTAACACTTGCAAAAGATAATAAAATTACTCTTGCTGATCTTTCTCCAAACGTTTTAAATAATCAAACAGCACCAGCATTATATGATGGAACATCATTGATTGATCTTAAACATAAGGCAATTGAGGAAATTGAAAAAAAATATCTGCTGGTTTTAATGGAAAAGTATAAAGGCAATATTACCCGGGTGGCTGAAGAAGCGGGTTTGACAAGAAGACATATTCATCGAATGATTAACATCTATAAAATTGATCCTGATACTTGGCGTAAGAATTAAGGGTTTAATTAAATTTATTTAGTGTGACATTCAAAGTCTATTTAGTGTGACATTCATATCTCACTTTTACATTTCAGAATATTTTAAATAATACAAATCAACCGACTTTAAATATTTTTTGGGCAGCAAAACCTTCCTTTCATTTCAAATTAAAATCATTTCTCTATACAGGCATATTCAGAAAAATAGGTAAGATTTCTGGTATAGAATCTGCCTGAGTACCAGAAAAATTGATAATACAAATGCGAACAGGAATAATTTTTAGCTCTGATAATAAAGTTGTTGATACTTGTTTTGACAGCTGTTCTGAACTTGGAATGGCATTGGTTAAACAAACCGAGTTTACAAATTTTATTTTTGAACTTCAGCAGGATTTACTTGATCTTATTATTTTTGATTCTACCAACCAGCATAACGATTGTTTGAAACTTGTAAAGATTATAAGAAAAATTAAACCTAAAACTCCTTTAATTGTTATATCAGATGACATCGAAAATATTGAAGGTGGAAAAATTTATGAAGAGGGCATTTTTCATCTAGCTCAAAAACCAATCGATAGAAATATTATTAAAGAAATTATAGGCGCATCTATTAATACTTTTAAACAGAACGGTAAATAATTATAAACTATTTTCACTTTTACAGGAGTTAAAACATGCACAACGTCTTCTCGTTTCTATTATTATTAATAATAACATTAAGCCTTTCGGGATTAACTAATACTTCTAATGGTAAAATCGAAGATCATAAATATGTCGGCACAAAATTGTGCGCAATGTGTCATAAATCAGAAACTGCCGGAAAACAATTTGTAATCTGGGAAGGAAGTAAACATTCACAGGCTTTTAAAACTTTAACAACCGCAGAAGCTGATAAAATCGCAGAAGAAAAGGGATTTACAACTAAAGCTGCTGAAACAGAACAATGTTTAAAATGTCATGCAACAGGTTACATTGTTGATGCGTCTTTATTAACTGATAAGTTTAATATCTCCGATGGCGTTCAATGCGAAACTTGTCACGGGCCGGGTTCTGAATATAAATCCAAGAAAATAATGGAAGACAAAAAACTTGCTGTTGAGAATGGATTAAAAATTTATGATAACATTGAAGAACTTTGTGTAAAGTGTCATAATGAAGAAAGTCCTTTTTTCAAAGGATTTAATTTTAAAGAGATGTGGGCAAAAATCGAGCATTCAGTCCCTAAAAAATAATTGATAAAAAATACTAAAATCGGAAACACTAAATGGATAAGACAGAAATTAATAAAGCAGAAAAAAATGACCGAAGAAGTTTCCTTAAAATTTTGCTTTCAGGCGGGTTAGCAGGATTTGCCGCTATAACGATCTATCCAATTCTTTCTTTCTTAAATCCTCCAAAGCAAACGGAAGTAGAAGTAAACAGCGTAGTTGTCGGAAAAGTTGATGACATTAAACCAGGAGATTCAAAAATATTCAGATTTGGAAATAAACCCGTAATCATCATTAGAATAGATGAGAATAATTTTAGAGCTCTGTCCGCAACATGCACACATCTTGATTGCACTGTTCAGTACAAAAAAGATGAAAAAATTATCTGGTGTGCCTGTCACAATGGTAAGTATGATTTATACGGCAAAAATGTTTCGGGTCCCCCACCGCGCCCATTGGATAAATTTAATGTTGCAATAAAAAATGATGAATTAATAGTTTCAAAAGAAGCATAATTAGTTATGGAAAAAAAATTAAAACAAATTTATGAATGGGTGGATAACCGCGTACAACTTGCCGATCTTGTAAAATTTATGAGCAAGAAATACGTTCCTGTCCATAGCCGTTCAATATGGTATTACTTCGGAGGAGTTTCATTATTCTTCTTCATAATTCAGGTAGTAACGGGTATCCTTCTGTTGTTTTATTATAAAGGCAGTTCAGATCTTGCATATGAGAGTATTCGTTTTACTATGTCTAAAGTTCAATTTGGATGGTTGATAAGATCGATACATAGCTGGTCAGCCAATCTTTTTATTCTGAGTGTGTTCATTCATATGTTCAGCGTATACTTTGAAAAATCGTACAGAAATCCCCGTGAAATGACATGGGTTACTGGTGTGATTATGTTTGTTCTTTCTTTAGCATTTGGATTTAGCGGCTATCTGCTTCCTTGGAATGAGCTTGCTTATTTTGCTACAAAAGTTGGAACAGACATAGTGGGTGCAGTTCCTGTCGTGGGTGATCCATTGAAATATTTTCTTAGAGGCGGAGATGATGTAACGGGAGCTACTCTTTCCAGATTTTTTGGTTTTCACGTAGCCTTGTTTCCAGGCATATTTACATTTTTATTGATCGTTCACTTGCTTTTAGTTCAGCGACAAGGTATGAGTGAACCTATGCATTTAAAGAACACAGCCAAAGAAGAGAAAAAAACAATGCCGTTCTTTCCGAACTTTATGTTAAGGGATCTTCTGCTTTGGCTTGTTGTTTTAAATATTCTCGCAATTCTTGCTGTGTTTTTCCCGGCTGAACTAGGATTAAAAGCAGACCCACTCGCATCTGCACCAGCGGGGATTCAACCGGAATGGTATTTTCTGTTTATGTTTCAAACTCTAAAATTTTTACCCGCTCATGTTTTCTTTGTTGAAGGCGAAGTATTAGGTGTATTGCTCTTTGGACTTGCTGGTGTGTTATGGCTGCTAGTTCCGGTGTGGGATAGAAAAAGTGCAAAGGGTCAGCAAAATCGCTTAATTAATTATATTGGAATTTTTTCTGTCATGTTCATAATTATTCTTACAATTATCGGATGGGTATTAAAATGAATTATATACCTAAACTTAGACTAATAACCATCGTCTTATCAATATTTATTATCCAATATACTTATGCGGCTGATGATCAATGTTTGAGTTGTCATCAAGGACTAGATGATAAACCCTCAAAATTATTTATTGAAGACGTTCACTATAAAGCAGGATTATCTTGCAGCAGTTGTCATGGAGGAAATTCTAACAGTGATGATATGGATTTGGCAATGAGTAAGTCAAATGGATTTATTGGAGTGCCGGTATCGAACAGTATTTCAGAGATGTGTTCTAAGTGTCATTCTGATTTTGATTATATGAAAAAGTATAATTCAAATATTCATACGAATCAATTTGTGAAACTTAAAGAGAGTGTTCATGGCAAATTAGCTGTAAATGGAAAAGGAATGATGCTACAATGCATAACCTGTCATAATGCTCATGGTATTAAGAAAGCAAATGACCCAAAGTCACCTGTTTATCCAACCAATGTTCCTCAAACATGTAATAAGTGTCATGGTAATGCCACATTTATGCAATCTTATAATCCGGCAATATCCGTTGATCAATTAACGAAATACAGAACCAGTGTTCATGGTGTTTTAAATTCCAAGGGAAATATAAAAGTTGCTGAATGTGCAAGCTGTCATGGCAGTCATGATATTTTTTCTGCTAAAGATGTTAGATCAAAAGTTTATAAATTGAATATTCCGGGCACTTGCAGCAACTGTCATAGTGATAAGAATTATATGAAAGATTTTGATATTCCTACAGATCAATTTGCAAAATATCAAAATAGCGTACATGGTAAAGCAGTTTTTGAGAAACAGGATTTATCCGCTCCTGTTTGTAATGATTGTCATGGTAATCATGGTGCAACACCTCCCGGTATTGAATCTATTTCTAAAGTATGCGGCAGCTGTCATGCATTAAACGCAGAATTGTTTTCGGCAAGTCCGCATAAAAAAGCATTTGATGAAAAAAAATATCCCGAGTGTGAAACATGCCATGGTAATCATGAAATTCTTATCGCTAAGGATCAACTTTTAGGAGTTGATAAAGGGGCTATATGTCTAAAGTGCCATTCTGAAAATGAAAATCAAAAAGGATATCTAATTGCTAAAGAAATGAAAAAACTTACTGATAGTTTGATTGTCTCAGATTCAATTGCAAAAAACATGGTATTTCAAGCTGAACAAAAAGGAATGGATGTTGAAGAACTTAAGTATAAACTCAGGGAGATTCATCAGGCCAGGCTAGAGGGAAGAACAATTGTACATTCTTTTGATGAAGCAAAATTTAAAGAAGTTACCACAAAAGGATTCAAGACTTCAGATACAATAATAACCGAAGCTAAAGCTGCAGTAGATGAGTTTTATTTTAGAAGATATGGTCTGGGTGTGGCTGTGGCTGTAATAACATTTTTGATCGTAATGCTTTTTTTATACATAAAAAAAATAGAAAAACCAAAATCACTATAGTAAAATATTTTAAGGTGAATTATGAGTGATACAATTGAAAACAACGAGATTAATAGATTAGTTAAAATGCTTGACAGCATAAATGCAAGACTATCTGTTATCGAAGCAAACATTAATTTACCTAAACATCTTGATTCTGATTTAGACAGCCAAGAAGTTGTACACATTCAGAAAGAGACCAGTGAGGATTTAGAATTCAGGCTTGGCGAACAGTGGTTTGGTAAAATTGGAATCATAGCTTTTCTCTTAGCAGTTTTTAATTTTCTTGTTCTTCCATTTGCAAGCATTCCATATCATTTAATTCTCTTTTCAGGATTTTTTATTTCGATTGGACTAATTGTTTCCTCGCTTATGGGAGCCAGGTTGTTAAAAAATCTTGCCGGATACACAATGGGCAGTGGATTAATCTTGTTATTTGTATCAACATTAAGACTTCACTTCTTTAGCACAGATCCTTTGTTGACCAACAAAATGATTTTAATTGTTATACTATTTTTGGTGACTGCAATTTCATTGGTAATATCAATTAAAAAAGAATCGGTTTATTTGACAACCTGGGCGTTAATATTTTTCTTCAGTGCGGCACTAATTTCAGATGTTCCAATATTAATATTTTCGGTGCTGATTCTCGGCGGCTTGGGAGTTAGTTATCTTGATAAAAAGTATAATTGGAATTCCTTAAGTATATTTGCAATCATATTAACATATCTGGTTCATCTCCTCTGGTACGTCAATAATCCCACTATCGGTAAAGAAATGATGATAATTACAAACTGGAATTTGAACCTCCTTGTTATACCTATTTATATGATTATTTATGGTTCAGCTAATGCAAATAAAATATCTGATGAAGTCGATGATTTTTATGCTATTCAAAAAACGACATTTAATTCAATCGGGGGAATTGGTCTATTTATTTTTATTACTTTAAATTCAAATTATCATATTGCCGGCTTACTTAATTTTGGACTGTCTCTGGTCCTGTTATCTCTTGCTTCACTGCACTGGACTAAACAGAAGAGTAAATTTTCAACATTTTTATACTCTATGCTTGCTTATGCAGCACTAAGTGTAACTATAGTTCTAACATTTTCATCACCCGGCTATTTTATCTGGTTGTGCTGGCAAAGTATTGCTGTGGTTTCAACAGCACTTTGGTTCAGATCTAAATTTATAGTTGTGGCTAATTTTTTCATTTTCATATCTATCATTTTAGCTTATCTGGCTATAGCAGGAGAAACATCTGTAAGCGCAATAAGTTTTGGTATAGTAGCGCTGATAAGTGCCAGGATTATGAACTGGCAGAAGGAAAGACTTGAACTTAAAACAGAAAATTTAAGAATTGCATATCTGGTAATTGCGTTCCTTATTTTACCATTAGTTTTATATATAAATCTGCCATCCCAGTTAGTTGGTATTTCATATATCACATTGGCATTTATTTATTATATGCTTGGTAAACTCATAAATAATAAGAAATACAGATTGATGGCTTCCGGAACATTGATCCTTTCAATTATTTACATATTTATTTTCGGATTAACTAGTTCAGATACATCGTACAAAATATTTTCCTTCCTGCTTGTAAGTATTGCTCTTGTAATAATTTCAATCGTGTACGCAAAAGCACGTGCTAAAGAAAAGATTAGTTGAAAATACAACTAACGATATTAAATTAATTAGAGCAAAATAGTTTTTATTAAAATAATAGATATGATTATGAAGAGAATAATTGAATAATTTCTTATTAGGAAAGCTTAGTGGTAAATGTAATTGAAACTATTATTTACATCTTTTAGATATATTTATTATTGATGATATCTTTCACGAAGGTGTATTGTGAAACCAGATGCAAATTAAAACATTACATACGAAAAATGTTTAGGGAAAATTAAGATGATAGCGGGGAGTATTAACCCTGGCTTTTAGGAATTTTGCAACTGTAAAAAAAATATTATAATTCTTACCGGGAAAGTAGAAGTTTATTGATTGACAAAACCTGCTGAATATTTTTTTTGAGTTCCATAGTTAGAGAATTAGGCTCGGAGAGATTTCATTTGTAAAACTACTTCAAAAATCCTGATTTTCAGTTTTTTATTGTGCATTTTCGAGCAGCCTGTATAAGGATGTAAAATTCAATTTAACCACATCAAATAATAATAATAAATTTTACTACCTTCGATTAATAATTAGTACATTGTTTTTTATAAGTTGATCAATTTTTTGCAACAATGCTAAATGTTCGATATTTTTTCTCAAACAAATGTTTAAACTCATTATATAGATTAAAGCATCAATACAACCGTGGAGATCTCTCTAAATTGATTGGTTCTAAAATCCGATTGATACTAATTATTAAAATTTGCTGAATAGAAAAATTATGTTTGACATAAATATTCAAAACGGAAAAGAAGTTTTCTTGATCGGGAGATTCGACGCGTCTCGATTAGAAAAAGCTTATAGTATTTTAGATGGTATTAATGAAGATTGCGTGGTTAACTTTAAAGATCTTCAGTACATTTCTAGCGCTGGTTTAGGGGCTTTGATTAAAACATATTCAAGATTAAAAAATTCTGGTCACTCAATTAAATTAATAAATATGAACAAACATATTTATGAAGTTTTCAAAATTTCTGCTCTGGATAAAGTCTTTCTTATTGATTTACCATAAAAATAGTTTAAAATATTTACCAACTTTTATCATTTTGGAGTGTATTTACAATTGGAGAACGAAGATTTTAAATTAGTAAGTGACTGTTTAAGCGGAAATGGGAGATCTTATGAGGTTCTGGTTGAAAAATATCACAAGATAATCTTCAGATTGGCTAATAAATTTGCGAAGGATTTTGATGATGCGGAAGAGATAACCCAGTCAGTATTTGTTAAGGCTTACGAAAACCTTAAGGACTATAATCCAAAATATAAATTTTTTAGCTGGCTTTACAGAATTACAGTAAATGAGTCAATAAATTTTGAAAAAAGAAAAAAAAGTGTTGAAAAAATCAGTGAGAATTTTAGATCAGTTAATGATGACCCGGATAAAATATATGATAACAATGCTCTCAGTGATGTTATTACTGATGCCTTAATGGAACTTGATATGTTATACAGAATGCCAGTAGTTCTAAAACATTTTCTTGATTATTCATATAAGGAATTAAGCTATTTATTAGGTGTACCTGAGAAAACAGTAAAGTCAAGACTATTTACAGGACGACAATTACTAAAAGATATATTAGTGAAGAAAAGAGTATTATAAAATGATAGATAAAAATCTGATTGACTTAATCAATAAGGATATTGACAAGACAATTTCACCTAGTGAAAAGGAAAAATTAAGTCAGTATTTGAAAGAAAATCCTGACGCAAATGTTCTTTATAATGAATTATTACAAACAGAACATATGCTGGATAAACTGGAGGATATAATTCCTTCCCCTAATTTGAAAGAAAGAATATTAAATTCAATTGATTATAATTTGTATTCAACTAAGAAGATAAATTCAAAAATTTTAGATTATTTATTATCAATTTTTTCTGGTTCTAGAACCAAATATGCAGTTTCATTTGCGCTTGGAATGATTGCCGGTTTAATTATTCTCACGGTTATATTTTATAATTCCACATTTCATGATGAATTGGAAAGTTATAACACTTCAGGAACAATAGGCCTTCATAAATCCAGCCTAGTTCAAACTATTGATATTTTTTCAGAAGATATTTCTGGTAGAGTTGATGTGAGCAAGGTGAATAATTTTTATGGTTTTGATATTAAACTTAATTCACAGGATAAATACAGATTAATAATAGAATTTGATTCAGCAAATCTTTCTTTCGATAATCTTTCTTTAAATGATCTGAATTCGGTGTCTTTGGAGAAAGGACTTGGTTATGTTCAGATTTCTGGTTCCCAGGATTTAAATTATTCCCTTTCATTTTCAGCAAAGGATTTAACTTCAGAGAAATTTACATTAAAGATTCTTAAAGAAAATAGAGAGTTATTTAAAAAGGAATTTTTTGTTTCAAAAAATTGATTTTTCTACTATTTCAAAAAAGAATACAAATTCCACCAACATTTCTTCGTCCAAATTGTAATTGTGGTAATTGATTCCGAGGGTTTTAATAACAACTAAAAAGAGAGGTTAACATGACAGAGAAAAGCAGCAAACGAAACAGTACAAAATTTCGTGCTATAATCGCAGGGTCAACTATTATATTAGTTGCAATAATATATTTTGCAACAGTATATCCATGGCCGAGTGAAAATGTTTTTGGAACCGTTGGAGGAGTGGAAAAAGCAAAGAAATATCAAAAAGAACAAATCACTAAAAATGATGTTGCTCTTCAAAATTCTGAGATTCATGATTTAATTCAGAATGATCAAATTCAGAAGCTTATTAATGATCCTAACTTCAGGACAGCGGTGGAAAATGAATCGTTTAGAACTGAATTTAATAGAAATCAAGTTTTCAGGAATGCAATCCTCAGTGATGCATATAGAACTACTATGTCTAACAGAAATTGGGTAGAAGCTCTAAGAAATGAAAGCTTTAGAAGTATAGTTGAAAGCGGTGCTTTTGCAAAGATAGTTTCTGATGGTTCATTGACAGAGGCATTAAGAAATGAATCGCTTAGAAATGCATTAGCTAGTGCAAATTGGAGATCAGCAGTTGAATCCAATAGTGCTTTAAGTAATTTAATGTCAGATGCATCCTTCAAAACAGCTATGTCTGATGCTGCATTTAGACAGCTTGTTGCTGGTGATGGAATGAGACAATTGTTGAATAATCGCCAGTTCACAGAGGCATTTAGGACTGAAGCAAGTAGAAATATATATCAAGATGCATCCTTCCAGGAAGCTCTTAGACAAGCTTCATTCAGAGAGGCAGCTTCAAGCGAGAACTTTATGAGAACCTTATCGAATGAAACATTCAGAACTGAAGCATTTAGAAGTGAAGCATTCAGAACAGAAGTATTCAGATCTGAAGCTATGCGAAATGAAGCATTAAGAAATGAAACAAACAGAAATATTGAGTCAAACAGAATAAGCAATTAATATTTGAAATAAATAATATTATCATTTTGTGAGGAGAAATTATTGGTTAGATAGTTTCTCCTTATTATATTTTAAATAAAAACTAATTTATGGCATACAGCATCAGGGGAATTTTATACACTGCCCCAAAATTAATTTATATTCTCTTATTCATAGTTATATTGTTTCAGGATAAAATACCTGCGCAATTATATCAGTACGATACTGAGAATTTGAGATTAATAAATAATGGAGAAGCAAGCAAATATCTTGTTAAATATGTAGGACAATGTTTTGAGAATGCATTAAAATTTCACAGAGAACTATATAATTATAATTCCGATGAAATAACCACATTACTTGTATACGATTTAAATGATTTTGGAAATGCCGGAGCAGGTACAATTCCGCGTAATCATATAGTTCTATCTATTGCCCCTCTTAATTACGAATATGAAACTTCACCAGCAAATGAACGATTTAATACTACATTCAATCATGAGCTGGTACATTTAGTAACGCTTGATCAATCAACCTCCGCTGACAGATTCTATCGGACAATTTTCGGTGGTAAAGTTGGTGAATCTTCAGATGATCCATTAACAATAATTTATGCCTATCTCTCGGACCCACGAAGAAGCACTCCCCGCTGGTGGAAGGAAGGTATAGCTGTATTCCTTGAAACATGGATGGCAGGTGGAATTGGAAGAGCAATGGGAGGATATGATGAGATGGTTTTTAGAACACTTGTTCAAGAAGAAAAACCAATTTATGATATTATAAGTCTTGAAACGGAAGGAACTCAAACCGATTTCCAGGTTGGCGCAAATTCTTATTTATACGGAACGCGATTTATGAGTTATCTTGCTCTTAAATATGGTCCGGAGAAATTAGTAAAATGGACATCACGGTATGAAGACAGTGATGCTTATTTTGCATCCGAATTTAATAACATTTATAATTTAACATTGTCCGAAGCCTGGGATCAATGGATAGTTTTTGAAAATAACTTCCAGAAGAAAAACTTAGAAAAAATCCAGTTAAATCCTGTTACTCCTTATCGCACATTATCTACGAGACCATTGGGCGCACTATCAAGAGCATTTTATGATTCTACTAACTCTACAATTTATGCTGCTGTAGATTTTCCGGGACAGGTTGCACAAATAGTTGCATATGATACAAGAACAGGCAACGCAGAAAAAATTCATGATGTTAAAGGAGCCGCTTTATACTATGTAACTTCATTAGCGTTTGATCCAACTTCGCAGACTTTATTTTATACAACAGACAATAATGATTGGCGAAGCCTTTATTCAATTAATATAAAATCCGGAGAAGAAAAACTTCTTTTAAAAGAAGAAAGAATCGGTGATCTGGTTTTTAATCAGGCAGATAAATCATTATGGGGAATAAGGCATTTCAACGGTCAATCAACTTTAGTTAGAATGCCTCATCCATATTCTGAATGGAACCAGATTTATACTTGGCCATTTGGACAGGATATGTATAACATCGATATTTCCAGAGATGGCAAAAATGTAACAGGGGCTCTAGCAGAAATTAATGGACAGCAGTTATTAATTAGAATGAATATCGACAGTATTATGTTGGGAAATTTTTCGTATGATACTTTATTTAATTTTGAAAACACTATCCCGGCAAATTTTGTTTTTTCTGATGATGGAAATTATTTATATGGTACCTCTTATTACTCTGGAGTTTCAAATATTTACAGATATGATTTCGATAAGAAGGATATGGAAATAATGAGTAATAGTGAAACAGGTTTCTTCAGACCAGTTCCAATTTCAATTGATTCTATTCTTGCTTTTAAGTTTACTAGTGAAGGTTTTCAACCAATTGTAATTGCAAATAAACCAGAATTAAATGTTAATGCTATTGATTTTCTGGGACAGCAGATTGTTGAGCAGCATCCTATAGTAGAAGACTGGATAGCGCCTGCACCCTCATCAATAAATATTGATTCAATTATGACAGACCCTAAAGCTTATAGTGTTTTTACAGATTTTGGTGTTGTTTCCTTCTATCCCGTTGTTCAAGGTTATAAAGATTATTTTTCATATGGCCTGCGTTTTAATCTTTCAGATCCTATAGGATTTCAAAATATTCATTTGACTGCTTCCTACAGCCCTTATTCTCAACTTCCAGTGAATGAAAGATATCATCTTGATTTTGCGTATTCTTATCTTAATTGGAAATTTGAATCGACTTACAACAGAGCCGATTTTTACGATCTTTTTGGTCCTACAAAATCGAGCCGTAAGGGATACTCTTTGGGATTAAATTATCATAAAAATATTATTTATGATACACCCAGAATTATGGATTATACAATATTCACAAATTATTATGGAAATTTAGAAAGACTCCCTGACTATCAAAATGTTAGTGTTAATTATGACAACTATTTTAATGCAGGATTTCATTTTAATTATCAGGATCTTAGAGCCTCGCTTGGTGCAGTAGATCGTGAAAAAGGTTATAGATTAAAAGTAAGTTCAAATAATAATTTTGTGAATAAAACAATTTATCCTCATATAAATACAAATTTTGATTTTGGTTTTGCGTTGCCGATAAATCATTCTTCGATATGGTTAAGAAGTTCTGTCGGATATTCTTATGGTAACAGACTTGAACCATTGGCGAATTTTTATTTTGGTGGTTTCGGAAATAATTATGTGGATAACTTAGATGAAAAAAGATATCGTGAATATTACAGCTTTCCCGGGGTTGAACTCAATCATATAGGCGGAACAAACTTTGGGAAAATAATGTTTGAATGGAACTTACCTCCAATTCGTTTCAGTAGCGTAGGATTCTCATCTTTTTTTCTAAACTATGCCCGCACTTCATTATTTTCTACCGTAATAACAACAAACATCGATTCAGACGATTACCGCAGATCATTAGCAAATATTGGCGCGCAAGTAGATTTTAAATTCATTATGTTTTTCCATCTTAAAATGACATTTTCTTTTGGCTATGCAATGGCATTTGAAAAAGATCAATCAAGATCAGATGAACTGATGTTTTCATTAAAAATTTTATAGTTTAATGATCAAAATACTTATTAGCCTTCTACCGGTTTTTATCTTTCTGCTTATCTTAATTTATCTGGACAGCTATAAACTTGTAAAGATTACTAATGTGATTCTATTAATTTTTGTGGGATTTGTTGCTGCAATTTTAAGTTATGTTATCAACGATTTTCTTCTCGCAAATCTATCAGTTGAAGTTACTACTTATGCAAGATATATCGCTCCGGTAATAGAGGAGATATTAAAAGCTTCATTCATTATTTATACGATCCGCAAAAAGAAAATAGGATTCATGGTGGATGCTGCAATTTATGGATTTGCAATTGGTGCTGGATTCGCTTTCATAGAAAACATATACTATCTGAACGTTATTGAATCATCGAATATATTTCTATGGATTATAAGAGGATTTGGAACCGCTGTTATGCATGGTGGTACTACAGCTATATTCTCAATATTAACTAAAAATTTCTTTGATAGATCGAATAAAACTAAATTTAAATATTATTTACCAGGTTTGGTTGCTGTAATATTGATTCACTCATTTTTTAATCACTTATTACTTCCAGCAATTACAATTACAGTTCTTCAGCTTATATTTCTTCCATTATTAATAATTTTTACATTTAATAAGAGTGAACAAGCATTAAAAGATTGGATGGAAATTGGCCTCAATAACGATGTGCAAATACTGGAACAGATTGATAACGGGATTTTTTCGGAGTCACATGCAGGTCAGTATCTTCTATCACTTCAAAGCAGATACTCAGGTACTATTTTAGCTGATATGCTTTGTCTAATCAAAATTCATTCAGAATTGTCAATCAGAGCAAAGGGAGTTATACTAATGAGAAAGGTCGGTCTCCCGGTTATTATTGAAGATGAAGTCAAAGAGAAATTGGAAGAATTAAGATACTTGGAGAAAAGTATAGGCCCGACAGGTAGATTAGCTATTGCCCCAATTTTTAACATAAGTACAAAAGATCTTTGGCAGTTATATATGCTTGGATTAAAATAAAATATCATTGTTTAATAAAATAATTGAAATTTAAGAATATCATTTCAACCACAATTCTAAAATTATATTGAAAGGTATATAACTCTATCTTATTAGAAAATAAATTTTCATTAGAATTAAGTTTGTAGAGTACAAAAAATCATCATGGATCTTCACTGGATTTTTCGTATAAACTTCAACCAATATAAAAAAAATTTTTAGCTGAAATACTTGACAACAATCAGAACCCAAATGATGCCTCTATTAAAAGAATATTTTTAGCTATCAACTTAACCGTATGTTATATCACAACTACTTTTAAATTTAATGCAGTTAATTCAACTTGAATAATATAAAAATTAACATATAGGTAAAGTAAAATAGAAATTTGAGCCGTTTTTTACTGAACTTTTTACTCCAATTTCACCCCTATGAAGATTGATTAATTGCTTTGCGATGGCAAGCCCCAACCCGGTACTTTTTTCTCCTGCGGTTGGTCTAGTGCTTGTAGTTTGAAAGTAACGGAAAAGTTTTTTCTGTTCTGCTTCCGGAATGCCACTTCCACTATCTATTATCTCGGTTAGAATTTTTCTATTCTGCAACTTAGATATCTTTACAACTATTTCAGTATTTGGCTTTGAGTATTTTATTGCATTCGATAAAAGATTATCAATCACTTCGCTAAGATGCTTATTGTCAAATTTTGTAATTAATTTTTCCAAATTGGATATATATTTTATAGCAATTTGTTTTTGTTTTGCAAGTCTCTGATTAAAATGAATATGTTGTTTTATAAAACCAACTAAATCTTCTGATTGCAAACTTAACTGAATCTTTCCCGATTCAATTTTTGAAATGTCTAAAAGATTATCGAGAATTGCCATTGAATTGCCGCTCAAATTCTTCATAAGACTTAATATATCAATCGTCTCTGAACTCACTTTTCCTTTATTTTCTCTTATTAGATATTCAGAAAAAGCGTGAATATTTCCTAAAGGACTTCTTAAATCGTGTGACACTATACCTAGAAACTTATTTTTTTCCTGATTGATTCTTTTCAAATGAGCATTTAGTGCATCAACCTGCTTTTGTTTTTGTTTAAGATAGAATATTAAGATGCCTATAATATTAAAAATCAAAAATCTTATAAATGCACTATAAATTGTAATTGATAAATTTGAAGAATGCCGACCGGCATACTCAGCCCAAAACCATAATGTTGATGAAGCAATTGCACATGCAAATATCTCAGCATAAGTTGTTCGTTTGTACAAAGCTAAGAATGAAATGGGAATTACATAAAAAAAAGAAAATGTTAGTGTAGAACCGGTAATATAATCCAGGTAAGCAACCGCTACTATAAACACAAGAGTTAGAAGTAATACCACAAACCTGTTCTCTATGTTGCCAATGCTAATCATTATTGCCTCCTTAATAAATGCATCATCAAAAAGATAACCTATTAAAACTTACATATCATATACCTGTGTTTATAAAATATAAATTGAATTTATATCTGTCAAGTGCCGGCGACAATCCTGTCGGCTTAATTAAAATTTTTTTTAAAATAATTTTTTTATCTGCTTCATATCAGAATTCCTCCCTATCCAACCAGTATCCAAATTTGGGAAATAGATAGTGACCTGCCGCCAAAAAATAGATCCAATTATTAAAGTAGAATCAAAGGAGAAAAAAAATATGGGTAAAAAGAGATTCACAGGTGAGCAGATCAAAAGTAAACTTAGTGAAGCAGAAGTTTTGTAATTAAATGGCCAAAACGTAACGGAGATATGCCGTCATCTTGGGATAAAGGACCGGACGTATTACAAACGGTGAAAAGAACACGAAGAATGCGGGTTGATCAGGCAAAGAGACTGACGGAGATATACAGTTTGATTGCTTAAACATTCTTAGTGTGCCCGGTAATAAAAAAGAATTATGGTTTGGTGTTCCCGATTACTATGAAAGAGTAAACAGAAAGGGGATAACAGCCTCTTAATATTATTTACTATACCGACATTTGACACTATTTCATTAAAGTCATTTTCCTTGTCTCTACAAAATCTCCGGTTTGCAATCTGTAAAAATATATTCCACTTGATAAGTGAGATGCATTAAATTCAATTTCATAATTTCCAGCAGATTTTTCTTCATTTACTAATGTTGCAATTTCTTTTCCCAACACATTATAAACTTTTAATGTAACTAATTGATTACTACTTACCGCATATTGTATTTTGGTGCTTGGGTTAAATGGATTAGGATAATTCTGTTCGAGGTAAAATCTATTTACTCTTTCTACAGCTGGGTCATTAATAGCGGTCAATATTTCAGACAATGGCCGGCGCCACACGTTATTGCCCGTACCTGCATAAATATAATTATTGTCAGCAGTAAGAGAATAAATATCGCTAATCGTCAAACCATCATTAATAGTCCTCCAGCTAATACCATTATCATCAGAATGAAATACACCACCTCCATATGTACCGGCAATTAAATCATTTCCCACGTTAAGCAACGCTTGTATAAAAGAATTTGTAAGCCCGGAATCAGCGGGACTCCAGCTTGTTCCATTATTTGTTGATCTAAATATACCTCCGCCGTAAGATCCTGCTATTAGATCTGATCCATTTACAGCTAAAGCTTGCACAGCATTATTGTTTAATCCATTGTTTTTCGGTTCCCAGTTCACACCATTATCTGTTGATAGATACACACCGTTACCTGTTCCTGCAAATAAATTTATTCCATCAGTACCAAATACACTTACTGAAACATTATTCAAATTAGAAGGAATCCAATTTGTACCAAAATTTGTTGAATAAAAAACACCTGAATCAAAAGTACCAGCAAATACAATATTATCTTTTACTAAAACGGAATAAACAGAGGTATTTGTTAAACCGCTATTTAAAGCAATCCAGTTAGCTCCGTAATTTGTAGAATGTGCGACACCACCCCCAAACATTCCTGCATATAAGTTTGTGTCAGATATTGCAAGTGATCTCACATCTGTATTTGTTAAGTTTGTCGGAACCCAGTTCGTTCCATTGTTTGTAGATTCATAAACACCATTACCTGGTGTACCAGCAAATAAATATTCCCCGCTGTTTGCCAAACATGTTACTACACCATTATTAGGTCCGTTAGTTTGCGTCCATTGGGCTAAAATTATGTTATTAATAAAAAAAATAAATATAAAAAGAATAAGAACTGATATTCTCTTTTTCATTTTTTTAATTCCTTAAAAAATAAAAAATAGTATTTATTAGAAACTCTTTGAGGAGAATTCTTTTAATATATTAAGAAATGAACCGACCTATTTATTGCTCGCAAATATATAAAACATAATTTTGTAGTTAGTCAAATCTTTAAATCACGGTTAAAGTATTGTTATAATATTTAATTAATTTAGATTTATTTTATATTTAATATCCGCCTCTCTCTCATTAACGGGATCAAACTTTACATTCCCAAAGCAGAAACGTGTTAGACCTAAAAAAATCTTTCAATATAAATTTGATAATTAATTATTTTCCTGTTAACATTTCTTGCATCTTATCCGGAGGTGTTGGTGGTGGAACTTCATTGTGTATCGGCTTTATTGTTTTTAAATAAGCATATATAGCTTTCAGATCCTGATCTGTCATTTGACCTATTGTTTGCCAGGGCATCGGGGGAAGTAGTGGTCTTCCGACACCCATCCACTTGCCATCCCTAAGAGTTTTTATAAACATTTCTTCTGTCAGTGTACCAATTCCAGTAGCATTATCCGGTGTTATGTTAGCTGCGTATGAAATTCCCCAAGGACCTACCCAAGCCGAAAAATTACTTTCTGTAGTAACCCAGTTACCGGGGGACACATATTTAACATCCAAAGCAGGCAGTTTTTCTCCAGCTTGAAATCCGGAACCTCTTCTGGTTGTATCTTGTATTGGCCCGTTTGCAGTATAAATTTTTGGAGTATGACAATCACCGCATCCACCCGTAGTTACTAAATATTTACCACGTGCCACTAATTCCTGCTGCGTCATCTGTTTATTTTCCTTCTCAACAGAACAACTTATTTGTGATAAAGTCAGAAAAAATCCTCCAAGTAAGATCACCAAAATTTTTGCACTTCTCATTTTGCCTCCTGTAAAAAAAGTTAATTAAAATTGCACTTCCAAATGTATTTTTAAATAGAATTGGGTGTTATGAATATTCTTGCAATCTGTAGGATTTTTATCGCACAGTGGAATTATTTCGCTTTACTTTTATAACTTTAATTATCGTTTCGCAGCCATAATAATCTTGCTTGAATTATAAAAAAAAGCAATTCTTTAGATTCACATTTAAATCATTTCACATTTAACGTTTATCCTTCTGATTTAATATTACTGTAGACTCATTATTCAATAACAGGCACTTTCACTGTTCAAAAATAAAATTATATATGAGATATCAATCTAACCTTATAGCAAAATGTAACTTTTCTTAAAAGTCACTTTTCTCAAGTTAGCCCAACTATTTAAAGTAAAAACTTAAATAATTATTTCACATTATAGTTTTTAGCAAATATATAATGATTAAAAATTCAAAATATTTCTTAATAACAAAAACAATATTCTGCTTTGCAATTATAATTTATTAGATTGCACGAGGAGCGGGGTATCCTGCAGACAGAAGTGCATTTTGATTTGACAAAACTTGATGGAATATCAGAAATTGATAATTAATAATATTTTACAAAATTTTCTTTGGGCTATACCCCAGGTAGTAGTTATAGATTTCTAATTTTTAATATCTGAACTGAGATGAAATGCTAAAAATTATTTTGTGTTTTGTATTACTTTTTGTGCCTTTAGTAAGAACACAATATTTAAGTGTAGATAAAGGTCAGAATAATTCAATTAAATTTCTGGCCCGGTCCACATTAAATAATTTTGAAGGAACAACTTCTGCAGTTGAAGGATATATAAAATGGGATAGCAATCTGGTTAAGAGAAGTAAAATTGAATTTAAGGTTTATCTTGATTCGTTAGATACAGGTATAGGATTAAGAAACACTCATATGCGTGATAATTATCTGGAAACAAGCAAATATCCCTTAGCGCAATTTACAGGTAATGTAACAGACCAATTAAAAAAATCAAACTTTGAATCTGATTTAAAGATTGAAGGAATTTTAAAAATACACGGAGTTGAAAGAAAACAGAAAATAGAAGGAAAACTATACGATTATGGTAAATTATTCAAAATAGAAAGCAGTTTTGATATTTTCCTTTCTGATTTCAATATTAAAGAGCCATCATTTTTATTTATTTCAGTGGATAACGAAATTAAATTAGAATGCATTATTTATATGACAAAATAAAAATTAAAACCGCGAGCGCTTTTATCTACGGAATAGTTTTTTTTTATCCTGCTTTAATTATTCCTAAAATGCACTAAAGTAATTGATCCTATCAGCAAGAAACAAAGGTATTCTGGTTTTTAATGGTACTGCTTAAGAAATAATTTTACATCAACTCAGTTTAAATACCTGAGTGCGCGACCACATTAAAAATTGATAATTTTGGTTCTGCACCAGCGTTACGAAACATAATCACTCCTTTGGGTGGTTCTTCTTTTTTTCGCATTGCGTTTAACGCTTCAGAACTTGACCATAATGTTGTGATCCGCCATTGACTTAAATCTTTTGGGTTTTGAAGCAGGAAAGTTTCGACAATTCCTTCATCCAAATTTTGAACTGCTTCTTTGAAAGAATCTTTCAGTATCGCTGCTTGATCTAAGTCGAGTTGAGCTTCAAGAATTGTAATAACCATTGCTGCACCTTAAAAGTTAAATTACAATGATGAAATAATTAATTTAATTTTACAAAATCCACTACTGAATAACTAACTTAATAATATTTTACTTTGTAATTAAAGTCTATATCAAGATTATGGATATAAGTTTGTAGCCTTAGTAGAATTGTCCCAAAGAACAACCTTTTGCTGAATGAACAAGTTTTCTTTTTTTATCAAGGTTATTTTTGAGCTCTGTTAAGTGTACCCATATAGACTATAGACCAGGTGATAAAATTCAAAAGTAAAAATTAAAAATTAAAAAATTGAAGGATTGTTGAAATAAAGTGATAAAATGGAAATGAAGGAGAGAGGTGCACAGAAACAGAACTGAGGATTTATTTAATAATTGTTAATGGATATTGGTAATAAATTATCATAAATTTCTAATACACATATGTACATCCCTCCACAACGCCTTATCTGACGCCCGAAGAGGGGACCATATTTGGGAAAAGGTAGAACGGAAAAAATCAAATATATAATAAAATATTTAAGTTAAATTAATTACGATGTTGTGTTTTAACATAACTCGCCGTTAGGGCGCTGCTAAAAAATATTTAGTTGGGATTTTCTCCATTTTTTCTCAAGATAAACTTATATGAAAAAAGGAACTTTGATATTTCTTTTATTATTGCCAACTTTACTTATGGCGCAATCAAACAATGAAGTTACAATAGATTTTCTCCAGTCTTTTGCTGATGCATTTAATGCTCATGATGTTAGAGCTATAATGTCTCATATGACAAATGATTGTGTGTTTGAGGCTTCAGCAGGACCAGATTTTGACGGAGAAAAATTTACAGGGCAAAAAGAGGTTAAGAAGGCATTTGATAATGTATTTGCAACTTTCCCAGATGCCCATTGGGGTAATACCAAACATTTTATTTTAGGAAATAGAGGTTTTTCTGAATGGATATTTTCAGGAATTAAAATAGATGGCACCAAGATCGAAGTTACAGGATGCGATCTGTTCACTTTTAAAGATGGTAAGATAGCAGTTAAGAATTCTTTTAGAAAAAACCGCCTGCCAATGAAATAGAAATATTTCGTTGGGTTAATCAAGATAAGAATGATAATTGTATTAAAACATGTAACTTCATACTACATATTATCAGACTTCGGTCCACATGATTTTTTTGATTTTAAATGGCGCGGCAAATTTTTTTATTTCAATTTTTATAAGACTTAAAATAAAAATCTGATTGCAAAGCATTTAGACTTTAAATAAAAATAAAAGTTGGGATAATTTTCTTTATACAATTGTTCGCTCTTCCAGAACTTCTGCTTTATCATCCCAATATCTCCTGGCAAGCAAAATAATATCTGGATTAAGTATGCCCATTATTTTTACAATTCCGGATAATAAACTTTCCTCATCAATTAGCGAAAGATGGATATCAGATTCCATTAAGAAAAGATTATTGACTAAGGTTTATTTGTAATAATCTTTAATTAATATTCTTCCATTCACCGGCGCTATTTTGCACTCTATTTTTTTCCCCTCGGCAGATATAAACTCATTATTATTGAGTAAGTCGGTATAGTATTCATTGTGATCGACAGGTAAATTTATTGCGGCAGCTTCTTTACCTTTATTTATTATTACAATTATTTGCGTACTATCAGTTTCTCTGGCGAAAGCGTAAACACCTTTTTTATCATCAACCAAAAGAGTTTTAAAATTTCCAGTACTTAAAACCTTATTATCATTTCTTATTTTAATTAACTTTTTATAAAACTCAAGAAGCTCAGAATTGATTTTATTTTCATCTTCAATTGTTTTTAGAGATTGATCCGGTTTAACTTTTTCGTTTTCATAAACCAAATCTTCCCACAGCATCGGCTTTCTCGAACAAGGATCATTTGCACCCCACATTCCAACTTCATCACCATAATAAACATAAGGAGCACCAACATAAGTCATTTGAAAAATCAACATCATTTTTAATTTATCAATTTCATCCTGTTTAGGTTTTCGTGTATCATATTTAGTATTTGTCCCTTTGAAATTATCAAAATTCTGACCCCATTTTCTAATTTTATATTTATCCTTATTGACAATATGAGAAAGAATTCGTTGTGTATCGTGGCTTCCGTATAAATTCATCATTCCATAGGCAACACTTTCCGGATATGCATTTCTTAATTCTTCCAATCCTTTATCAAACTCTGATGTACTGATTGATGTTTTTTCATCTATAAAATATTCTGCAGTTGAAAAAAGAAAATTATAATTCATTACAGCATCAAACTCATCACCTTCCAGGTATGGTTTATTTGCCGCAACTGAGTCAATGATTTCTGCAGTCAAATATGCTTCTGGATTTATTGATTTAACTACGTTTCTCCATTCTTTCCAGAACTGATGTTTGACACAGTAAGCAACATCAAGTCTCCAACCATCAATTCCATCATTCGTATTACCATCATCATTCGGATCCATCCAGCGTTTGGTTATATCAAAGATGTATTTTTTAGGTCCATCAACAATCCCGTTTTCATCCTCCCGTAATTCCGGAAGTTCTTTTACGCCAAACCAGCCTTCGTATTCAAACTTAGTACCTTTAACTTTATCATTCCAGGATTTTACTACAAACCAATCTTTGTACTTGGAGTTTTGTTGATTTAATTGAACATCATTAAATGCCCAGCTATTTATTCCCATATGATTAAAAACACCATCAATAATAATTTTCATTCCGCGTTTATGTACTTCATCAACAAGTTTTAAAAATAATTTATCAGCTTCAGTCCATAACCAGGTTTTAGGATCGTCTGGATTTTCAGACTGAATTAATTTTCTATCACCTTCCGGATTCGGTCCAAAGTTAGGATCAATATGATGATAAGTTGCAGCATCATACTTATGCAGTGACGGTGCTTCAAAAACAGGATTAAGATAAATTGCACCAATACCTAAATCTTTTATGTAATCTAACTTATTAATAATTCCTTGAAGATCACCGCCATATCTTCTACGTTGTAAATTATACCAGATATCTTTTCCATTTGTCTTTTCATAAGGTTGTAATTCATACCAATCAGATATCCAGGGATGAACTTGCCAATTTGATTTTGAATCGTGAGGCCAAGAACCTTTTATCGATTCCAATGTCGGATCATTTTTAGAATCGCCATTGCAAAATCTTTCTGGAAAAATTTGATACCAAACAACTTCTTTAGCCCACTGAGGAACAAAATCTAAATTCGAATGTTGAGTTTTCATTTGTGCGGTAGTTGTAATATTATTCATAAAAAGTAATAAAGAAATTGTTAAAATAGTTTTTAAAAGCGCAGGCTGTGGGCTATGTGAAATTAAATGCATCTTATTATTCGCTTTATTTTAATTAAGGAACAGATAAAAATTGTGTTGATAAAATATCAATATTATTTGAAGTGTAAAATATTGTCAAAATCATTTATTTTAAACTAATAAGTAGCTGATTGTTATTATTTAGAAAATTAAGATTAATGGCTGCCTGAATCATATCATTCCTCCCTGAACATTCTTAGCACAAAACCATTCTCCAAAAGAATACTTACTTATAAAGCTGAGTGATTTTGTTCGCTTCAGATGACAATTATTTGCTTGTCTTTATTTAGCGTTAATTCAGTAAACCTTTGCTGCAGGTCCTGAACCGGTTTTCATTGTAAATTAATATTGATGCGTCCTGATAGTTGAACCAATAAATAAATTTGTAATTAGAAATCAGGTAATGGTAATCTGGATAAGTAATATTACCTATTGAAGGGTATTGGTTAACGAACAATCCCTGATGCGGAAGTTATAAGAAATATGTGAAGTTTATCGTTGAGCAAAGTGAATGCAGCGAATCACATTGCACAGCAGATATAATTATTAGTTGTTACAATGCAATAAACTTTTCTACATTTTTAACGATTATTTATCTGAAACATTGAAGAAAGATGGATTTGAAAATATGGTTGGTCGATTTATTACAGATAAAATTGAAATAATTGATGTTTGCAAAACCAACGATCGTGGTTTTCTAGGCTCAATGAATGATATGATTGCCCATTTCAAATTCTACTTTACTGATTATAAAATGACTCCATCAGAAATGTCCAGAAGATTAAATGAAATGCCTTACAGCTATTTGAAATATAAAAATCCATTAGAAGTAATTAAAGAAATATTATTAAGCTAAAAAAATCGTAATTTATTAATTCCAAATCCATTCTTAAGAAAAGCGAGAACCTAAAGCTTATCTTTACATCAAAAATAGTCTGAGTAAACCAATTTCAACAGCAATTCTGCTAAATCAGATATACCAATTTAATTGTTAATGAGTCTAACTTTGTAGTTTAAAAATTACAGAATGTTACAAATATGGCACATTGTGTTTTGCCATATTTGTTAACTCATTTGATTATAAGGAATTATAAGAAATGTGCGGAGAGTCAGGGAATAGTCACCCTGACTCTTTTTTGTTTGATTTTGGCTTATTTTCGAAACATTTTGACCGACCTCTCCAAAACCTCTCCACGGATTCAAAGAAATAATTGTTTTTATCATAATATTTTACTCTTCTCTTGACTTCTGCAAGCCCCCCTTCTATATTAAACATATAGGGAGAAAATTTCACAACTGCCAACCGGACAATTGATTAAAACTGATTTATAAAACGAAACAACTTATCGAAAAGGAAACGGCTAACAGTATTTGGATTTGAATCCATTAATGACGGCCAATAAGATGTATGAAAATAAAGAATATAAAAATTTGCAAATCAGATTAGGAATTAATACATTGTATTAGAGGCAAGCTGATTGAGGTTTGCCTTGAAAACAGAAAACTTGAACACTTCTAAAACTCGCCAATAGACAACCCGAATAACTTAAAACAGAAAACAAATTTATAGGAATGCTCTTTCAATGAGAGGGCATTCCAGCTGATCCCAGAAAACTTACAAGAGGATAAAAAAATGTATAAAACAAAAGACTTTTATTTAACTGCGGTACTTGTACTGCAGGGTTATAAAATAAAGCAGCATATAAATGAAAATAATAAGTCCGTATTCTATTTTGATGATAGCGAAGGACTACGTGCATTAGTGTCGGATTATTTTTACGATAAATTAAGAGTATCTCCGCATCAGTTTCAAACAAGTATTAAGACTGTGAAGGCACTTATGTACAATTAAAATTTTAATCAGGGGTAAACAAAAATGTATAATGAGAAAAAGGGGAAGAGTAGTCCTAATCTTGATGCTCTCCGTAAAAAAATAAATGAAATACCTGCCGAGCAAATCGCAAATAAATTTGGTTTATTAAATACAGTAAATGGAAAAAGTCCTCAGGGTGATTGTCCAACTGGTCATTCTTCAAGTGGTGGCAAATGCTTTTCCATCAACACAACTGATAATCATTGGAAGTGTTTTCAATGTGAAAAAGGTGGTAATAACATTGAACTCATTAAGATATATAAAAAAGTAGATTATGTTGAAGCACTCAAGTGGGCCGCAAAAGAATTTAACATCCAGCATTCAGTCGATTTCAATAACCCTTATAGTAATAATATATCAGATGAAGAGCTGGAAAAGATAAGGTTATTTAATTCAAGAGCAGAGTTGTTTGAGACAGCTTACACTTGGATGCACGAGTTATTATTTACTGACGAAGCTAAAGAAGTGCGAGACTATCTCGTGAATGATAGAAAATACGAAGTCGAAATTCTTAAAAAAGCAGAGTTCTGTTATTTCCCTCCTGGACGAGATATAAAAGATTATTTACTAAAGAAGCATCCAGTTAAAGAAGCTGATATAAATGATCTTCCTCTTTATGGAAGAACCGGAGATAAATACAGACTTGCAATACCTTACAGAAACAGAAAAGGCAAAATAACTGGTTTTATTAAAAGAGCTACTCCGAATACAGTTATAATCGAAACTGATAAAGATGGAAAACCGAAAGAAGTCAGATATGATGCTACTAAAGGCTTGAATAAAGATGATATATTTAATTTGTGCAAGTGTAAGGACCAGGAAACATTAATCATCTTTGAAGGCTATCCTGATGCAGGATATTTTTATGCGGCAGGGATTGAGAATGCTACAGCAGTAGGGCAAGGGTTGCTTAGTGATTCACATCTGAAGAGCTTGAGTATCTCGAAGGTTAAGAATGTTATTATATCCTTTGATAATGATAAAGATAAAGAGGAAGATAAGAAGACCGGTAAGATCGGTAAACAGGAAGGACCTGGAATTGTAAACACTGAAGCAGCAGTTAGGTTAATCTTGAATGAATCAGACATTATTCCATTTGTATTAGATCCTAAATTACTAGATCCTCATAAGGACCCTGATGAATATTTCAGAGCTAATGGTCTCGATGCAACTAAAGCACTTTACAAGAAAGCAACTAAAGGGATTTTGTGGTTGGCTGATAGGATCTTGATCAATTATGATGAGAATGATTCGTTATCCAAACAGAATACGAAGGATCAATTACTCTACCTAACTACCCTAACCCCTGATGCGGAGGATATTGCTCAGTTGACAAAACTGATAATGGAAAAACTCAAGCTTGACAAATCCCTGGTAAACAAACTAATTAAAGAAAAGCAAAAAGAGTCAAGAATAGAAAGGTATAAGAAAATTAAGAATGCTAATCTCGCAGGGCAAAAAAGATATTTCCCGTTTATTGAAAGAAGCACGAGCTCATACTCATATCTCGATACGAAAGAAGGTGAAATATATATGAGTGTTCAGGAGGGTATATTGGAAAATATTCTTTTATCCGGGGAAGAAACGCTGCCTGATATTCTTCCTGTACTCAAGGCAGACTTCAATGTTAATTCCAATGAGAGAATAGACCTTGAAAAAGAAATCATAAATCTGTTTGTTCCAACGGAGTATATGCTTTTAAGTAAAAATCAGGAGACCTTCCATCCTAAAAAAGATTTTCCGCATATATACAGATTAGTTATGAACCTGATCCCAAAATACCGTG
>DPRR01000034.1 GCA_003538625.1 Ignavibacteriales bacterium | reverse complement strand
GTAATTTACGAAATATCAAACTAAAAGTCACCAACTATTTTTCAGTACATTGTCGAAATTTTCATTCCTGTTCAGAAAATGAACAATTGTTATGCTTCATGGAAATTTTTTGTGTTCCTCGCGCGCGCAGGTACTAAATACAATTTAAATATTTTTCGCTTTGGGAAAATACCCCCCCCCGGTTATCTATACATGTACATATAATGCAATATCGATTTTGATTTTATTTGCTTAATATTAGTTGTGTTTTTCTATTATAATTTATTGACTTACACTGTGTCTCTGAGTTTTCCTCCAACCATGGGTTTTATAATACGGTTCATTATAGTCGCACTATTAATCCTGCTGAATTTCATCAATTTATAATTGGTCTGATTATACTGCTTTGTTAAATATCTTATAATCAATGTATAATAAATTTTATTGTACTTTTTTAATCTCTGTTGGTTAGATCCCAGCAGGTTGCTTAGTAAAATTTCCTATTGTTTTATGTCTCGTTGATTTTATACTGATTGTTATATTAACTGTATTTCCATTAGTGAAGAAAATAATGCTTGACCGGTAATACTAAATTAAATAACTTTACGCTTTAACCCCTATGTTTTGTAATTATACTTGTTAGAATTGTATTGTTATAGGGTCTTCTTATCAGTTTAATTGACCTGATGTTTAAGACAATTATTTATAAACTAAATAGTAATCGGTAAGCGTTTTATTGATAATAGTATATTATTCCGTGTCAGGATTAGTTTTTTATTTACATAATTCCGCTTTCAAGTATGGAAAGTGATTCAAATATTACAGTATATAAACACCACTGCTATCAGCAGCAACTCCCCCGCCTCCAGGGAAATTAATACCCATTGTATTACCATTCTGCCAACTATATTGGGGTCTGTAATTTTTTGAAAATTCGGAAAACTGAGATTTAAAGGGTGAAAGACTTCCAAATGAGTGTGATTGCTGAGAAATTTCCTGTAAAGGATTTTGAATAAGCATTTGGATGGTCATTTCTGCTAATATCGGATCAAGAGCTCGCATTATATTAAATGTCGTCGTCAAGCTATTAATAGCCGTTTGAAACTCTTCACGACGACTCTCAGGGACAAACATGAATGTAAACTGGAAAATTTTACGTCTTTCTTCGGCTTTTTTCATATCTCCTGAAATTTCCCAAGACAAAGCACATGCTTCTTGCAGCAATAAGAAATCGTCAATAAAGCCATATCCTCCTGGTAAATTGTCGGGCAAAAGATCTTTTGGATTTACGAGATATGCCAGACAGGCAGCTACCGAACACCGGTAGGCTGCATTTATATTTTGCACCTTTAATATCTTGGTTAATTCATCTGCGATTGATGGAATATTTTTAATTAAAACCAATTGTGCAAAGCTCATTGTCATAATACTTTTGTTAAGCTCCTTTTCAAGAATCCCCTGGGATAAGAGTTCATTATTTAAATTTGGCCGCATTTTACGTACTTGCGCTGCAAACTGCGGTAATTCTGCCACAGCATCAATTTTATTAATCTGCTCACATAGTTTGTCAATCATTTGATAAAGCATGGTAACCTCCTTTTTTTTAATTAATAGTTGTAATAAAATTTTGTATTTCAACACCGAGTGTTTCCTTCATTTTATTTATATCATAACTTTTAATTCGAAATTTGCTGATGGACTTGAAAATGTGAGTGTTTGGATTTCCCTGTCCTAATAACAAAATTTTTTTGCCGAGAGTATGTGCTATTCCCAGTTCTAATGCAACATTTGCATTATAATCAGTAAGGTCAACAAGAATATGGGTAGCCCTTGAAATTTCTTTCCAAATAGAAAGAATTATATTTGGTTCGCTCATATCGTCATCGCGAATATATTTTACGCCAACGGTTTTACATATCTTCCGAGTAAAAGTTTTAACCCGATCAGGCCATCCTGTTTTAAATGGTGTGACATGAAAAAGACGTTTTTCATTTTTTTCTGGATATGCCGGAGACCATCTGGGATGGATTAATTGAACTTCTCCATCATTTAGATACTGATAAAATTTAACGAGTGTCCGCATTATAGCCAAGGAATCAGGAATTTTTTGCAAATCGATTAACATTCGTAGCATCTGATCTGCGTAAATATTTTGCTGTGGTCGATTATAGAGCGAAAGAACATATTCTAATGTGACTAATGATTCATTTGAATGCAGTCTTGGATAAATCCATACCATCGAACGATCAATAGCTGTAGCAATGTCCGAAACATCCTGATTACCGCCATTTAGAGCAATTGGTTCAATCTCAACATCAAAAGGCAATACCTGCCCTTCCGCAACTAAAATCACTATTGGTTTGCCAAGAGTCAGTGCCATACCAAGCTCATAGTTTACTTGTGCCATGCCAGGACCATCTGTTACCCTGAGATCAAAAATCGTAGTAATTGACTTTTGAAGTTGAATCCAGCGGGCGCATGTATATGTTTCCCCTGTTGGTTCCCTCATAATTTTGAGCCCGATACGTTGACAAGCGGCCTCAATAATTACTCTTGTATTCTCTGTCCCCGAGAAGAATATTGCGTTTGTGTCGACAGTTGTGTCCATAACTTTCCATAATGGTCGGGCAGGCATAGTATTGAATCTTGAAGAAAAATTTCTGACTTCAAGACTCAATGGACGGAGTTCTTCCTTCACAACAATTAAGGCTTTTTTATTATCTGCCCCAACTTCATAGATTCGTTTGTCTATTACTGAAGTGCGTTTATATAATTCAATAATCTCTTTACTTTCTTCTTCTCCTTTTTCAGTGCGACTTAGTTCCTCCATGAGATAACAGCGAAGTTGCCAATTGAGTTCCACCAGTTCAGCAGCCCTGGAATTGTCAGGAGGTCTTTCAATCCCGTGACTAAGATAATGAGTCATTTCAAACTTACCGGCAATAAATTCTTTCATTTTTTGTTGCTTTGCCTGCATCGCTCGTAAATCATTTTCATCTGAGGAAAGGATTTTCCCGAAATCTTCCATCATTCTGCTCAATGATTTGACGCGATCTTCTGATACTTTACCTTTAGCCGAATCTGACTTGAGTCTTTCCTCCAGGAGTGACCATATCTGCTTATTGTCATGTGACATCTCTCCCCCGTCAAGCACCTGTTTGGTCAAGTCAGGCATCTGTTTCTGTATATCTTTATACTTTTCGGTTTGCTTCTGATCATCATTAATGGTATCAACAACAACCTGGAGTTGTCCCAGCATCCCTGCAGGTCCGCCATCAACCATCATTAATTCATTCATTTTACTGGCAACGTCACTAATATTATCTCCTTTTTGAAGCCTTTCATTTAAGTTTGCCATCCCATCTGATTTTTTCTTTACGGCATTAGCCAGGGGCGCTATTCTTAAAAGGTCTTCAACCGAATTTAACACCTTATCGACCTGTGCCAGGTAATTGGTTTCATTTTCAGCAAAATAGGCACGACAAGACAATATCCGTTGCCTTGATTCCTGCAGAAGTTCTATATTATCTGGATCTATTTGTCGCAAAGTGTTTCCATAATTGAAATTTAGCTTGGCCTTTTCAAATTCATCGGATTGATCTTTAAGGAGTAATTCAGCCATCTTATAAGTTTGAATGGCTTTAAGAAGCATTTGTTTTCCAAGGGCTGGTTCAAGATCAGAATACACATTTCCCAAATAACGATATGTTCGGCTTTGCTCAAGTTTACTGATACCTTTAGCCTTCATTTCATTACAGATATTTATTAACTCATCCACAGCCCATTGCATCTCTCGGACAAAATCGTCTCCAACATGTGTGGGCCATGTTTTATCAACAGCCTGGTCCACACTATCCATAAGTTGTTCCCTGAAGTTAATTAAATTTCGTTCCATAATCACCTTGTTTAAAAAGTCCATTTTTATGCTGAGAATTCTTAAAAATCCATAAGCTTATCAATGTTATGCGCTCCTTCTTTTACATCTTTTTAAAAGTGCATTAACGAAACTAATCTTTTATCTCTGGTTATATCACTGTGATCGCGCCTTTAAACATACATTTCTCAAGTAAATCAGATTCAAAAAAGAGTTCCTTGATTGTGTAGCTAATGACTATAGGTGTGTGAGTCTAACATCTACCACAGAACAGCCATTATTTAAAAATTGTAGTTTTATTTTTCCTAATCCCCTATCCTGTATCTATATTAGGGAAAAAGAAAACACCAATAGTCGTTGGACGTTGAATAAAGTATTAATTAATACCAATTAAAATTACAAAATATTTTATTTAAAGTCAATTAAATAAACATATTAAATTCTGTATTCAGTCGTGTACCTTTACTCCAGATAAATGCCTTCTTCATAATAATTCTATTAATTGGTCTGGATTTAACTGTTGGAAAACACTTCAATTGTTTACATGGCTGGCAATTCCAACAAATCCGGGAATAAAAATGTATTGATAGATTCATCAGCGGGCTATTATGAAACCGGTTCAATTAAATTAAACATCGATAATCAGATAACACGTATGCAACTTTTGTATCATTATATAATTTGATGTTGTAATTAATGGGAGAAGTAATGTTTAAAATATTATCACATTGATTCTGTGATTTAAATAGTCACTCATTAAGTAACTTTCTCCATTTTAGAATGGAAGATGTTTCAGTTTTATAAAATGGCTCCGGATTTTCAGGTGATGTATTGATGCCGGAAGTTGTTCATTTCAATTCAACTTTGGAATTTTACAAATACGAACTTCCTCCAAACCAACAAAACAATTTCAATCTTTATAAATAAAGATTGTATTTCTTTCAGTTCTTCGGTGTGATCACGCCATTTTTTCAATTCAGATTTAAAAATATTCCAGGATAATCAAGCATTGCAATTAAACAATTAATTATATTAGGAATCTTTTAAATATTAAATGTTCTTTGATTATTATTTTAGTTGAATTAAGGTCATTTCACGGGTAATTATTTAGTTTAGGGTATGATTTAGGGTATGATTAAACAAAAAGCCACTGAATATCAGTAGCTTTTGTAGTCCCACCGGTACTCCTTGATATTGAATTATGTTTAATCCAATTAAATTCAAATTAATCTCGAAACCCTTTGTATCAAAGGATTTCATATATTTGACATGTTAGATTGAAAAAATAGAATTTAGCTGAATTAAAGAAAATTTGACACCACATTTGACACCACTTTTTACAATCAACTATTATGGAGTACAATAAAAATTTAATAAAATTTAATTTGAAAAGTTTGAAGGACCCTGATAAAAAAACTCAAATCTTTATGGTTTTTGTCTTTAAGGGAAAAAGAATCAGATATTATGTACAAAGAAGAATTGAACCAAAATATTGGAATGTTAAAAATCAAAGAGCTGAAACCAAATATCCAAATTATCGCGACTTAAATACATTCTTAAATACCATTGCGAATTTTTTGGAAAAGGAATATAATAATCTTGATATTATTGATGAAAAGGTTACCATAGAAAAACTCAGGGTTCTTCTGGATGAAAGAATTCGTAAAGAGGACAAAAAACAAAGTTTATTTAACCGTTACGATGAATTTTTGGAAGCATCAAAAAACGTACGCCGGATAAACACATTGAAAAGCCATAAATCAACAAAAAAGAAATTAGAGGAATTTGAAAAGTTTAAAAAAATCAACTTGACTTTTGAAAACTTCGATTCTAAATTTGATGTTCAATTCAAAGATTATCTAATTAAACAAGCAAAATTGACGAATAACACCATTTCAAAATACTACAGGACTTTAAAAGTTTTTATGAATTGGGCTACTGAAAAAGGGTACAATAAAAGTTTAGATTTTCAGAAATTTAAAGCAAGACAAACAGAAGGTGAAATTTACTTTTTAACATGGGAGGAATTAATGACTGTTTATAGTAAGGAAATAGAAAGTGAAAAGTTAAAGAAAGTTCGTGATATTTTCTGTTTTGCTTGTTTTACAGGATTACGTTTTTCGGATATCGCCAACCTAAAACAAGAAAATGTACACAATGGATTTATTGAATTAAACACCATCAAAACAGGAACTAAAACAAGAATTCCTTTAAATAAATTCTCTCAACCAATTTATGAAAGATTTAAATCCGATGAAACGGTTTTTTTGTTTCCATCCATCAGTAATCAAAAAATGAATGATTATTTAAAAGAATTGGGAGAATTGGCAGAAATTAATGAACCAGTAAATATTATTCATTACAGTGGAACTATCAGAAAAGAGGAAATTGTTCCAAAATATAAAGTACTTACTTTCCATGTTGCCCGAAAAACCTTTATAACAAATGCAATGATTCGTGGAATGTCAACTGAGGTAATAATGGACATTACAACTCACAATTCTCACAAATCATTTACCCGTTACTTTAAGATTGTTGATGAACACAAAAAGGAGCAGATGAATAAAGTATTTGGTTAATCAGCAAAATTTTAGAAATTCTATATTGAATTATCGGGTTTTTTTAATCCTAAATTCAACAGAAATTGTTGAAGAAAAAATTTTTGGCGCAAAATAATCGAATATCTTTTTATTATTAGTTGTACATAAAAATATAGCTCAATTTTGATTCATTATTTAAATAGATTTAAATGAATTTAAAAGTTGAGCTTTCGCCGGATTCAATTCAGGAACTTGGAAGAATTATTCAGGAAACTGTAAAAAGAGAGATTAAGAATTTGATTACTGATTCTTTAGGAAATCAGAATGAAGAACAGGTTATGTTAAACAGAAAACAAGCTTGTAAATTACTTGGGTGTTCGTTAACCACATTATATTACTATCAAAAAGATGGTCGAATACCCTTTCATCAGGTTGGCAGAAAAATACTGTTCAATAAATCAGAACTTTTAAATCACCTAAAAGTGAAATCAAGATTTTAGGTCTTTTAATTCATGTTTTCAATTGCAGGGAAATTTCTTCGTCAAACAATGAGTAACCTGAAAATTTCATACAATGTAATTAAACTTCAGTAAAATGAATATTCAAATTAAAATTGAAGCTTCTTCAATTAATGACTTAAAAAGTCTTATTAGGGAAACAGTGGAAAAGGCAGTTAAAGAAACTTTACTCAAGAAGAATATCTTAAATAACACCTCAAATGATGAGTTATTGACAAGAACAGAAGTAATGGAGATGTTAAAAGTTTCACATGCTACTTTATATAATTATCAAATGAAGGGCATAATTCCGTACAAGAAAATAGGGAACAGGGTTTATTTTAATAAAAGTGATATAATAGATAATCCTGATTTGGAAGGTTATTAATAGTAATCTGAATGGACACATAATTCAAAAGGGCGAAGTTTGAAAAATCTTCGCCCTTTTAAATTTTAAATAATTGATATATAAAAAATGTAAATAAAAAAAAACGTCTTGAGTTGTTCTATAACATTACTTAAGACGTCTTATCACAAGACTAAATAAAAACATTATTAGCATCTATTAAAATCTGTTATACAGTTATTTACATTTATTTTTTTACTTAAAAAACAAATTCTTTAAATGGCGAAATTAAATTAAACACAATTAAACGCCTTTAAATAGAGAGGTGGAATTTTCAATTATTTAAATGGTGCAAATTCTGATACAACTGAACGTATTTCATTTAAATTCATTGACTATTATTTAAATATTTGTCTTTATGTTTTATTTATCGAATTAACTATTATTTTTATGTTGATTTTAAACTTAAACTTTACCGACCCCGTTCGATGAGCTTATTCCAACATTCAGTATTAAACAAGTACCTCAAAGAGGCAAATCAAGCTGAAATGAAATCAGCTTATGAAAAACTGACTGCATATTTTCACAATCCGGTAATTCAGCAAAACATTCGTGAATGTAAAGAAGAAGAATATCAGGACGGATTTTTAACGGCTTTATTTGTAAATGTTCTGGGATACACTATTAAACCAAATCCGGATTATAATCTAACAAGAGAATTCAAAAACGAAAAAGGGGCTAAAAAAGCGGATGGCGCAATTTTAAAGGATAACGCCGCTATTGGAGTTGTAGAATTAAAATCAACTACCACCAAAGATTTGGAAGCAATTCGATTACAGGCGTTCGATTACAAAGCCAATCAATCGAAATGTGTTTATGTAATTACTTCCAATTTCGAGAAAATCAGATTTTATGTAAACAATGCGGTTGATTACGAAGAATTCGACCTTTTTAAAATCAATTACGAAGAATTTCAATTGCTTTGGTTATGCCTGGCAAAGGAAAACCTGTTAAAGGGAATTCCGCTTTCGATTAAAGAAGATTCGGTAATTAAGGAGGAGAATGTAACAAAACAGATTTATATCGATTATACGGCCTTTAAACGCGATTTATACAACGATTTAATTGAAAATAATCTTGACCTCGAAATTTTCAGGGGTAAAGAAGAAAAAGAAATCAAACTGTTGCTTTTTAAGAAATCGCAAAAATTGTTAGACCGTTTCCTTTTTATCTTTTTTGGTGAAGACCGTGGATTATTACCAACTAATTCGATTACTAAAATTATTGAAAAATGGAATGATGATACAACTTGGGGCGACAATAGAACGCTTTATTCCATTTTTAAACAATATTTCAATTTCTTAAATGTTGGAAGACAAGCCAGAGGAAATAGAGAGGAAATTTATGCATATAATGGAGGCCTGTTTTTACCGGATGAAATTTTAGATTCAATTAAAATAAGCAATGAAGTATTAAATAAACATACAAAAGTTTTAACTACTTACGATTTTGAAACTGAAGTTGATGTAAATATTCTTGGACATATTTTTGAAAACAGCCTAAGCGAAATTGAGGAAGTTGCGGCACAAATTGAGGGGGAAGAAGTTGACCTTAAAAAAAGCAAACGCAAAAAGGACGGTGTTTTTTACACCCCGAAATACATTACCAAATACATTGTTGAAAATACAGTTGGTAAACTTTGCACCGAAAAGAAAACTGAACTTGGAATTATTGATTTCAATTATGATAGGGATTTTAAACTTAAAACAAAGAGGGAAATTGAATCGATTGTAGAAGTTAAAGTTAGAAATGAGATTAAAAAGGTTGTTGAAAAAAGGAAAACAAATATATCAGTAGAAGGAACAAAACAACTTGATATCTTAACAATTTATAGAAATTGGTTATTGAGTTTAACCATCTGTGACCCTGCTTGTGGTTCAGGTGCATTTTTAAATCAAGCATTAGATTTTTTAATACGTGAACATAATATTGTAACTGAATTGTCGCAAAAAATAACAGGTGATATTTCGACAATGTTTATTGATATTGAAAATCAAATATTAGAGAATAATATTTTTGGTGTTGATATAAACGAAGAATCTGTTGAAATTGCAAAACTCTCGCTTTGGTTACGTACTGCCCAAAAAGGGCGAAAATTGACAACATTAAGCAACAATATTAAATGTGGGAACTCGCTGATAGATGACCCCGAAGTTGCCGGAGAAAAAGCTTTTAACTGGCAAAACGAATTTCCGGAAGTGTTTAAAAAAGGCGGTTTTGATGTGGTGATTGGGAATCCGCCCTATGTTTTTGGTGGAAATGAAGGAATTAAAAATGCTGATAAAGATTTTTTCAAAACGAGCTATGAAACAGGTTCTGGAAAAATAAATTTATTCACATTATTTATTGAAAAGTCAAGAAATATTCTTGCAAACAAGGGTAATTTCTCTTTTATTATTCCAAACACATTTTTAAGAGTTACTTCATACCATTGCTCGAGAAAATATTTTATTGAAAATTTTCAATTCACAGAACTTGCGGATTTGGGGTCGGATGTTTTTCAAGATGCTGTAACTACCGCAATAATATTAGTTGCAACAAAAGAAGTCCCAAATTATAGTGGAACAGTAAAAATCATTAAAGATTTTACTGGAAGATTTACTGAGCTTAAATTAGAAAATATAGTTGCAAACGATTTTGTAATAACTACTAATTTAACGATAGAGAAACAGAATTTAATTGATAAAATGTATTTGAATTCATCCCCACTTGGTGATGAATGTCAGGAAATGATTTTTGGTGTAGTTATTACCAAAAACAAAGATGAAGTAGTATTCAATAATTTCAGAGAAGGATTAATCCCATTTTTGGAGGGCAAAGATATTAGTGCTTACTTCATTAAACCAATTCATTGTTTTATTGACTATCAACCAAAACTACTTCACCGTGCAAGAACACCTAAAGTGTTTGAAGTGCCTGAAAAACTTCTAGTCCAGAGAATTACAGGTGGAAAACGACCATTGAAAGTAGCTTATGATAATCGACAATATTATAACAAAGAGTCTATTAACAATATTATATTAAGAGAAGATTCTACATTCAAAACAAAATTTATTCTTACGTTATTGAACTCAACATTAATAAACTGGCTTTACAACAACCTGTTTACAAATGAATCAACTTTAACAGTAAATATTTCAAAAGAATATCTCTCGAAAATTCCAATTTTAATTCCAAAGAATCAGAATTCCTTTATAGAAAAGGCAGATACAATGTTGATGTTGACAGAGAAATTAAATTGGATGCTATTAAATCTAATAAATTTATTGCAGAGTAAATTTGAATTTGATAGACCAAATAAGAAACTTCAAAATTGGCATGAATTGAACTTCAAGGATTTTTTAAAAGAACTTGAAAAGGCTAACGTAAAACTTACTCTTACCGAAGAAGCGGAATGGATGCAATATTTTAACGAACAAAAACAAATAGCTCAAAACCTAAAGTTCGAAATCGATAAAACAGACCGTAAAATTGACCAAATGGTTTATGAGTTGTATGGATTGACGGAGGAGGAAATTAAAATTGTGGAGGAAAGCGCACAATGAAAAAGCCTAACATTTTTATATCATCAACTTATTCTGATTTAGTAGAACACAGAAAACAAATTTGGATTACACTTGAGAAGTTTGAAGTTAATATTTGGGGTATGGAGAAGTTCGGAGCCCGAAAGGAAAATTCTTTAACTACTTGTTTGAGAGAAGTTGAAAAATGTGATGTTTACATTTTAATCGTTGGAATGAGGTTTGGAAGTATCGATAAAAAGTCACAAAAGTCATTTACCTGGTTGGAATATGAAAAAGCGAAAGAGTTAGATAAAGACATTCTGATTTATTTAATTGATGAAGTTAAAGGCGAGATAAAGGTATCTGATTATGATAGAGAGAATTATCAAAAACTTAAAGACTTTAAAGATATTTTAAAGGAAAATCATACAATTGACTTTTTCAAAAACGTGAAGGATTTAGTTGATAAAATATTCATACTAATCGAACAAAAAACAAAAGATTATTTTAGTAAACCAGTTCGCCCTGAAAAATTGGAATGCAATCTAATTAGATTTAAGGTCAGCGAAAATTTAAAATACATTGTTTTTGTCGGATATCTTAATAATAAACCATTCGAGATTTACACTTGTCCCAGGGACGATGAAGAGGGGGTATTACTTCCTGTAAGTGTAACTAAAGGCTATCTTATTGAGCAGTGGGAAGATGAAAACAATAAAAGATATGATTTTCAATATGTTAACAGTAGAGGTTATAAAACCACCATTGAAGGAATTGATTATTTCTCTACAAATAATTTAAAGTTTTCAAAGCTTGATGGCATAGTTACTAGTCTGCTCCAAGACAATGTAGATAAAAAAGCAATTGGCAATGTTGTTAATAGATTTGACGAAAATGAAATAGCGATAAAAGAGTGGAAAAAGATTGCGTTGGAAATATTAATTTGAATTAGCGAATATTAATATGTTCAAGCTACAAGGAACTTATTTCATCATGTTGGTTAAATGGATATGGACTAAGCAATTGATTTTACGACAGAAGTTAATAATATTAGTATTAAAAATTACTGACAAACGAATCTAAATAAAAATTAATGATACCAGAAGCGCCAAAATTTATTAATCAAAGGCTTTCATCTTTAAATAATTATACATGGAGTTATTTTTTTCCTGGCAATGAATTAAATGTGTGGTTAAAAAAAATTCCAACTCAATTAGAAAGAAAAAAGGAAATAAATCGACTTAGAAAAATAATAAATGAAGCTTCATATATTGTTTTTATATTCCTTTTAATAAAATTTTTCAAAGAGGGTACTAATGCAGCAATAAAGGCTGTAGATACTTTAAAATCTCTCGATATTGATGAGTTTCAGATTGGTAGTCAGGTCTTTAAAGGAAGAAATGAAAATGTAATGAATGGTGATAACTTAGCGCAGAAGCTTTTAGATACTATTGAAGATGAAAAATTAGTCAAGCTAATTAAGAAGTCGAATTATTCAAAGGATATAATAGAAAGATATAGACCATTTATTGATAGAAAAAAATAATGGCTGAATATTTATTTAATCAGAAAGAAACCAAAGAAAGCTTAAAAGTTTTTTTTAAAAACGAAAAGGCGAAACTTTACAGTTTTGGTTCATCCGTCAATCAAACATTTGAAGCTTATATCCTTGCTAAAGTGATTGACAAATTTAAGAATGATGGTTTTTCAGTCTTGGTCAAGAATCCTAAAGTTGAAGGAAAGGAAATATTCAGGCTAAAATATTCTACGAGAGGTGCTCCAAATAAATACACATATGTAATTGTAAGAAAAAGGCATCTTTCATATCAAATTAGACACCAATTAAGAATATCAACATATTCGGAAAAAAAAGAAAGAGATTTTAATGCAAATATATGTTGTGACATTTCAATAATTAAGGATGAAGATTTATCCTATTTCAAATCAGATGAATCAATACCGAATGATTGGCTAATCTCTTTTGGCGAAGTTAAGCATATGTCCGCTTTTGCTGAGTTGGTTGCAAGTTTTATTGGTCTGGTGCATGAGTTAATGCCTTCAAAACTAAAAAGAATTAGAGTTAAAAAATATAAAAAAGTGATTTTACCTTGTTTTTTATATGTCAGCGGATTTTTAAATCCAACTGCAAGAGGAATTATAGAAACAATTAAAAACAGAAAATTCGATGTTGATATTTACTCAATCGATAGACCTATTAAGTAAAAATGATTTATAGAATTGAAAGACATGAAAGAAAATGGATATCCACAAACTTGTAATAAATGTATCAGTTCAAATGATTGCTTGGAAAAAATGGTTGCGTTAAATGTTGAACCATTTTATCAACAAGGAAATGATTATAGATTAATGCTTATCGGTCAAGACCCTACGATTTTTGTTGAAAAGGAGAGGGTAAAACAAGTTTTAATGCTTGATGAACCAAACGGGCAATTAAGAAGATGGTTGGAAAATCTTTTTGGGAAAGAGATTTTCAACAACTTTACAATTTATGCAACAAATGTTGTAAAATGTACATTTCCAAAACCTCCTTCAACCTACGGAGGCAAGCATTTTCTAAAACCTTATTTTGAAAACTGCAAGAATTATCTGGAACAAGAAGTTTTATATTTTCGACCAAATCTAATTTTATCTTTTGGAGAACCAGCTCATCGTTATTTTTCTTCAATGTTTGACAATTCAAATGAAATTGGAAGTACGATGCAATCAGCTTTAGGGAATGAAATGAAATTTTTCAAAGCCAAAATTAAAGATTGTGAATTTAGTTACTCTCCTTCTCTTCATATTAAAACTTTTAGGGTTGCTGAAACTTATGGGAAAAGGATTGAGAATTTTAAATATGCTTTAAAAAGTGAAACAAGAATTAACTAATAAATAAAACCATTAAATATTTTAAATCTTTAACTTCATGAAAACTCAGATAAATTCAGTTAATCAACATTTAAAAATTGTTAGATCATGAGTAGACTTGAATTTTTAATTGATTGGTACAATCAAGAGAATGAAAGGAAAAATTCTTTAAATGATTCTTTAAATATTCCTATTGGAATCTTAACAGCGTTTTTTGTAATGATATTCTTTTTATTTAAAGAGTTTAATTTTTCTAATAAAGTAAATAATTGGATAATTTATTTATTTGTTGTGTTTTTAATTCTTTCATTAATATTATGGATTATTTCAATTTTTTATTTATTCAAATCGTATAACAATTTATTTAAAGGATATGCTTATGATTATTTGCCTTATGCCAAGGAACTAAGTGAACAATATCAGAATCTGGAGAAATACTATGAGGTAAATAAAAATCTTTTAGAGAATAATATTACCCCAGATATCCTTTATGAAAAACAGCTTATTGATATGTTGTCCGAATATATTGACACACATATTAAGAATAATGACAGGAAGTCGAAATATCTTCATATTGCAAAACAATTTATATTTGGCACTATTATTTCAATAATTATTTGCTCAGTGCCTTTTCTTTTTAATTATTCTAAAAATACTAATGAAATTCACAATGTTAAAATAGAAAATTTTGGAGAGTTAAATGATAAAATAGAGTCTATTAAAGTTCAAAATCTAAATGATATAAAATATGAGAAAGAAAGAAACAAAATTGACACCACCACCACTACCACCACCACCATCAAAGAGAATAATAAAGGAGGGAAAGGAACCACAGAGAATGAAAACAAAGACTAATTAAATAATATTTAAAGAACAATACTATAATAAGATTTGTTATTACTATTAATATATAGTCTATTTGGTTATCAACTATTAGGCTATGTTGATTCTTTTGTTAGTAGCTGATAATTAGTATTTTAATTTATGGTATATATATTTTTGTAAAAAATGTTATTAACATTAAAATATAATAGTTATTAACATTCAAAAGTGAAAAAATATACTACTTTTGCAGTCCGTTATAACTAAAAAGTTGTAATTTTAAAGAAATTAAAACCACAGAACATCATGACAAGAGTAAACGCTTCTCAAATATTAAATGGAGATTCTGGCATTATTGGTGCTAGAGTTGTTGATGCAAATGTTGCAATGATGTTGGTAAGTGCAACTATTCGTAAACAATCAGAAGTAATCAAACTCAAGGATTTAGACAAGGATAAACTTAAGCGAGTTGTGAAATTTTAAAAAATTTTAGACTTGCAAGTAAAACCTTACTCCAGAAACAACCTTGCCGAAGCATTATCCAATAAGTATACTCCTCCGGAAGTAATTGAATCAAAAAATCATTTTATTTATTTAAAGGATTATTTTGAAAGCAAAGACATTGACATAAAGACTATTGTCATTGAGGAGGAATATGTTAGCAAGGATTATCTTGATGACTATACATCATATTATTCTTTATGTTTTGAGCATTATCCTAAATTTTGTAAAAGGGTGCACTTTTTTAAAGGTACTTTTACCAACGAAGAATTTAAAGACATAGTTCTTAAAGATGAATATAAAAATAAGAACTTTTGGAAGCATTATATGGGATTTATTGTTGTTAAACCAATCCCTTTAAAAATAATTGGATATTCGGTTTTAAGAACATACAAAAATGGCATAGACTATGAGGATAGAAAATTTTGGGGAGTTAGAAAATACAAAATAAACTTCTATGGTAATGAGATTGAGTTTGATTCTCTAGCTTTCCAAGAGCAAGATAGCGTTTTGGCTGCATGTGCAACTACTGCTATTTGGACCATGTTAAATAAAGCTTCTATTGATTTTCATACTATTCTTAAATCACCAAGCCAGATTACTCAAGATGCTGGACGAATATCAGCTGATGGAAGTAGACTTTTCCCAAATAAAGGATTAGATATATTGCAAATATGTCAGGCCATTTTGAATTCAGGATTGGTAACAGAAGTTAAGCAACCGGATTACAAGGAATTCGATAAAAAGGGCAGATTAGTTAAGGAATTTATTTCAAATTCGTATTTCAAAAAAATATTGAATGCATATTCTCCAATTGGGATTCCGATAATCGTTATAATAAGTGTACCAAATGATAATAATTATGGACTGCATGCGATTACAGTTTCAGGCTTTAAACAAAAGAAACAAAAGATAATTGTACCAAAAAATGAAATTTCATGGTTGTCAGAAAATATTGAAAAAGTCTATGTGCATGATGATCAATGGGGACCTTTTGTAAGGATTGAATTTGAAGGTGAAATAGAAATTAAAACTCCTTGGACGATTTTTCATTCTCAGTTATTGCCAACTTATATTAACAATATAATAGTGCCTTTATTTCCAAAAATAAGGATTTCTTACGAAGATATTGAAGTTATTGTACTTGGCTTGGATGCAATTTTAACAACTTTTTTTGATAATAACATTATCTCTGATCTGGTTTGGGATATAAAAATTGAATATAGTGAACGCTATAAAAAGTTTATTAAAAATTCAGATCTTAGCAATGAAGTTAAACTCTCTCGATTAAAGAGGAACCTACCAAAATATTTGTGGATTGCAAAATGTTCAATAGGTGAATATTTGATACTTGAGTTTACTTTTGATGCGACAGATGTGGTGACAGGTATGATTGGAAAAGATTTGATATCATTCTTGCCAAAAGATATACAATCGGAACTAAAAAAACACCTTATCATTAATCAGGATTTATTTAAAATATTATTTCAATACGGAGCTGGAAATAACTATTATAAATTTCTTATTGAAAATTTGTAGTTGATGATAAGCTAGAACTTTCCTTTCTATATTTAATTTGTGTTATAGGTTCAGTATTACTTATAATGAATTAAATCAAGGAAACGAAATTAGTCCAACTTCAAAAAAATATCTGGAAAGACGCAAAGAATTTGATTTAGAGAAGGATGTGATTATTGATTTCTGTGATTTTGCTGTTCAGTTTTTTGAAAATGTATAATAAAAATGAAAACACAAAATATTTACAAAATCATTGAAAATATTGGATTGCAGGCAAAAGAATTCTTGATATTGGCTTTGCCGAAATTAAATGACGAGCCTTTAAAGAGTTTAATTAGAAGGTTTGCTAATAGAAAGATTAATATGGTACTTGTCTATTGTGAAAATGATGGAAATCTAATTGAAAACAAAAAATACAAATGGGCGAAAAACTGCACATTTTTAAAAACAGAAAACTTAGCAATCAGTTACATTATAAGCGATAAGAGAGCAGTTACATTTAGAAATGAAAACATAATTATCAATAAAAATCTTTATTATTTTTTGTCCAAACCATATTCAGACCGTTATCTGGCAAATATCCATGATTTACAAAAGCATATTAACATGGGAAAAGCTATTTATGATTTTTCAAAACATTTACCCTTGCAAAATGAGAAATCTATGAAATGGTTACATAATAAACTCCTACTTAAAAATGCATATGATATTGAAAATGAGTATTATGATTCTACTTATATTTTATTCTGCAGAAAAGCGAAAGAGATTTATCCTGTATTACCTGATTATATTGATTTTTACTTAGGAAGAATTATTGCAAAACGATGGAAACTGAATGACGAGATATTTAATGATTTGTTTGATAAACTTAGTGAAAGTGGAACTCCATACTCTTTTGGTAAATTGGAATAGCTTTAATTTTTAGTCCTGTTGGATTTTTATAAGTATTCATTGAAATTGACCAAACTTTATCTTTTCCAAATCGTAAACACCTTCTTTTAAATTTAAACCAGATTGCAAAAGGAAACGGAATAAAAAATGAATGGAAAAATTGGAATTGTTGTGAGCGATTTCTAAAATTTTTAATCGTAGTTCACGGAGATTAAATATTGTAGAAATGGGGTTTGTGGGTAGGGAAAGACAACTTTTCCGATTTTGGAATGAATGGCTTTATGCCGTAGTCTTTTGCAACCGAAGGCTTGTCTGGTTTAAATTTGAAAAATCTTTGTTGTAGATTTGGAAATGAAGCACCAATAATATTAATGTATAATGAATTCAAATTAACTCAATTTAATATAAAAATATTTGACACCATATTTGACACCACTAAAAATAAAAACGCTGTAAATGTTTTATTTACAGCGTTTTATGTTTTTGATAGTAGTCCCACCGGGAATCGAACCC
>DPRR01000024.1 GCA_003538625.1 Ignavibacteriales bacterium | reverse complement strand
TAATTTATATCTGATAAAAATAAGAATTGAATCTTGTTGTTTTTGGCTTTTATAAATCTTGTTGACAGTGTTTTAGCAGTGGTTTTTGCGTTTCGCTGCATCACCGGGCCGGCTTTTCTCCCGAATTGTCGGGACTGCTGACAGGGAGTATCCGGATCTGTCAGGCCGTTGACTGAAGTCCCCCGACTGTTCGGGGGAAATATTTCCGCCTGCCATTTCCGTCAGCTTTAGCTGACGGGTTTGATTTGTTCAGATTTTTTCGGCTTCAGCCTCATTCCAGATGGAACATTGTTCTTTTGATTTTCAAACCACACGATAAAAAATCGCGCGGGAGCGTAGCTCCGGTGGGCTTAATGGCTCACCGGCCATCTACTCGGACATAGCCGTTTTTTCATTTTCATTTATATATCCAAGTTTTATTAAATCGTTTCTGTCTTTTGTCAAATATGTTTTTCCGTTTGCGATTACATAAATGTCATCGCAGATATCAATAATATGTTCGTACAAATGGTCTGTTATAATTATTCCTTTATTTTTTTTCTCTTCCGAAATGATTCTTTTTATCGTGTCAACATGCACCGGCATTACATGTGAAAATGGTTCGTCAAGCATACAAAATTTTGTTTTCGAGGCAAGAATTAAATAAATTTCTAAAATCCTGATTTCTCCTCCTGAAAAGGTTTTTATTCTGGAATTAAAATATTTTTCAAATTCCGGAAAATATTCAATGAATCCTGAGAAATCTAAATTGAAATCCTTAAATATTCTTTTTGTTTTTAAGTATTTCGGGATAAAATTAAACTGTGGCAAATATCTTAATGTCTCAGGATTTCTATATCCGTCAAAAATTGCTTTTCCATCAAGTCGGATTGATTTATTTGTTGTTTGAAGTTCTCCATAAATTATATTCATTAAACACGATTTCCCCGCTCCGTTGCGACCGAGGATTCCTGTCGTTTTCCCAGTCTCATTTTTTAGAAAAACATCCTGGAGAACTCTTTTTGTGTCAAATTCAAGAATTATACTATCAACTTCCAGGCTGTGTCTCATGAAGATTTGATGCTAAAATTATTATTGAAATCAAAAAAAATAAAAAATCAAAAATCAGTATTGGAATCCACAATGTAAGTCTTGTTATTCCAAGATTTTTGTAGTAGTAAATTTCATTCTTTTTGTAAACGTTGGTGGAGTAAACGATTATTGCAAGTGTAAAAATTTTAAACCAAAACAAGGCTTGAATCATATGAATTCCATTTGTACCAAAGCCATACAAAAGTACAAGGCAAATGAAAGTTATTGAATAACTTAAAAATGCGAATGATTTATAAAATGTCAATATTAATCGTAATGTCTTCATTTTAAAATGGCTACTAACGTTCCGCAAATACACCGCCGGCGCAATCCCGATTCGGGATGTAGTTTGCGCCTTGTCCCGGAGGACAAAAATCCCCACCCATTTCAGTTGTCAACTCATAATTTTAAGCCTTACCTTATTCTCAATTCTTCCGAATCCGACGCTTCGGGTGCACACAGTTTACACCCCGAAACATCGGGGCTGCGCGAGCGGATTAATTGTGGATAAGGGAATTCATATTATAAAATCTTTTGGTGAGAATTCAAGAACATTCGTAACTACTTCAACATTCCGTTTTCTGTTATTCAGCCAACGTGTTTTCCAAAACTCAACCAATTCTTTTTTTGAGTAGTTATTGAATTTTGGGTGCTTTGTTTTACCATTCAAGAATGCTTTATATTCCTCTGCAAGCGGAACGAAATAAATGTTTCGCTTGAATGAGTGTTGTAAAAGAAAATTGCTATCAAAACCTAAAAGGTCCCCCGCACTTCTTATTACTCTCATTACCCAACTCGGTCCATCACCAAATTTGTGGCCGACTTCAACTCCTTTTAATTTGAGAAATTTAATCATCAATTGAATAGTTTCTTCACTCAAGTGCAATGTTCCAAAACCTTTTGTTTGTCCAATTGGTATATAAAGTAATTCATCCTTGAACTTCATTCTATTATACTGCGAACTGTTACCATACAAGCTGGTTGTGAAAATTCCGACAAGCTTATCTGCTTTGCGGTTTTCTTTCAACGTAATTTGATCTTTATACTTTTTTCTGTAGATTTCTCTTACCTCGTTTGATGCAAGTACATAAGAAATGAGTTTCCCTCCTAATAAATAATTATAAGGTGGGAGTGCTCCTATAATATACGCATCCATTGTATAAATCAAATTTTTTGTTCTTGTCTCTTTGTCCCAACCAATAAACTCATCTCTCTCTGGAATATGAATGATTGGACTTCCCAATGCTGCAATTCCTATTACAGGATTGTTTGGTAATGCACCGTCACGAATGATAAGTTTAATCCTTCTACCAACATATTCACTGTATGGTGAACTCCAGTAGTAACGAAATATTTTGAATAAGCGGTGTTGTTTTTCTGTTTCGCAAACTTCTATGATTGGATTAATTTTTGAGGTTATAACATCAGTACCACTTGCAAGATTAAGCCTTGCATACTCTATATTCTTGTCAATCCAACTTCTATGTTTTGTAATTATTTCATCACGTTTGAATGCCATTGATTTTCTAATCGTATCCTTGTCATAAAAATCAGGCGGAAGTAAAGTAGGATAGGCATATTTATTTGTTGGAAGTTTGAATTTCCAATTTAATCGTTCGAGGTCTCGCCTGATGCTGTTTACTACTTGGTCTTCAAGAGGAATTACATTGGCAAGTTTAAATTCACTTGTTAGAGTAATTTTCTTCTCGGTATAGTTATTTGGTAATATGAGCGCTGATTCTGCCATATTTCTTTTTAAAGTTGCTCCTTAGGAAATTGTAATTCAGGGTAAACATTTCTGTGAACCAATTTTTCAAAGTTTACAACTTTCATTGGCAAGGCAAAAGATTGGTCTGCTGTTACCATGTAACAATTACCTTTTATAGTTTCAGTTTGGATGAACCGTGAAACCACTCCATCAAAGTTGATGTTTGATTTTACCAATGCTTTTATGTCGTCTGTGTTTCCTAAATGGAAGGTGAAAAAGTTTTCTGCTTGCGTTCGGATTTCTTCTGAAATTGCAGAAGGCCTTTGAGTAATTGCGATAAGTCCTAAACCAAATTTTCTCCCCTCTTTCGCAACTCTCACAAACGGATTTGCATTTGATTTTACAAATTCCTCTGAAAGAACATTCTGTGCTTCCTCAACACATAAAACAGCATTTACAATTTTATCATCTTCCTGTGAAGTGAAATACGCTTTGTTGTTCTCAAAAAGTTTGCGAACCAAAATGGTTGAGATAATGCTTGCCTCAACATTGTCTCTTAATGATAGGTCAACCACTACCGTTTTTCCTGACTTTAAATGGTCAAAAATATTTTCAACAAGCAATGACTTTGTCGAATGGATGCTGTGTTCGCCTTCATCAATCAAATTGCTGATACGCTTTCGTATTGCCATTACCGTTTTTCTTGCACTAACATCTTCTTTCTCATTTCCCTTACTGTCGGTTTTTAAATCACCAAAAAAATCCGAAAAATCTCGGTGTATATTTCTGGGGTTTCGAATATAATCGTCAATATTGCTGACAAAACCTTTCACTTGGTTATTATCAAGGTAGTAAAGAAAGGATTTCATTACTTCGGAAAAACCAGCACTGAAAGACAGAATATCTCCTATGTTTAAATGCTCGTGCATATTAATTTGCACTTTGCCACCAAATATAAATTTGTCTTTATATATCGGAAGCAGTTTTTTATCAGTATATAAAACCAAATTATCTTTGATCTTCTGTTCTTTAATGTCTGCAAGTCCGTAGGTTTTTCTTCCTCTGAAAGCATATTCTCCATTCAAATCAAAAATCAGTTTGCCATAATTGGTATCTGAAACCATGTGATAAATCATTGCTTTCATCAGATTGGTTTTACCGAAACCTGATTGAGCAAATATCATTGTTCTTTTTTCTTTTAATTTTTCAATATCAAAAAGTATCCAACGGCTATCGTCTTCTTTAAACATTATATCATCGCCGATACACAACTTCCCAATTTTAATTCCGGACTGATTGACACCATTGAGTATCTCTTCAAATTCTCTTGGTCTCAAATGTCGGGCATGGTATGAAACTGTTGGCAGTCGTCTTACGGCTGTACTAAAATCTTTTCCGTTTGAACTGAATTTCCCGAGTAGTTTAATCTTGTATGTGTAACTGAACATTTTCTGCTTGTCTCTTTCAGAAAGTTCCCGTTCTGCAATTCTTGCATAATGAACTGCAACTAATGTTTTGTCCTGTGAACGAAAGATAGGGTCTTCGTCATAAACTTCTGCTTCAACCCTAGCAAGGAATTTTGGACCATCCTCATCCCTTGGAGTTAATACAATAAAGTCACCTGTTTGCGGGCTTTCTTTGCTGTCCTCGTAAGATGAATAAATCAACAAAGCATCCTCTGTTGTTTTTTGTCCGTAAAGAACACCAAAATCGTGTCTGTCGTTTGCCATTACTTTTTGTTGAATAGTTGATATAGTTTAAAGGCTGAAAAGAAGCCTAATGCTGCTACAAGTAAAGTATGCATGCATAGAGCCAAATCGAAAGTCCCTTGTAGGGAGTAACTATCAGTAAGTATTTTCCCATAGGCAACGCTTAGCGCAGTGAGTAAAGTAAAGAACCCAAATTGGGCAGAGCGTTTCATATTTTTGTCTACTTCTAATAAAATGGTTGCATCATAATCTGAGTATATTTTTTGAGATTTATCGCTTGTAATTTCATAAGTATTAAATTGAATGTAACAATTTGAAGATTTTGAATTGAGAGATTGAGTATAAATTGAATACGAACGATTATCTCTGAGGCCACCGATATTAATTGGGCTGGGTACATTTAAACTAATTACTTTATTATCAAAGGTTATTTCTAAGGATTTCATTTTGGTGCCATCACCAGTGTGAAAGAAAGCTATATCCAGATAATAGTTTTCTTCATCTTGAAGTGATAAATAACTTTGTTTTTCGTGCAGATTATATTGTGGATGGATAATTTGGTTTTCCTTTTTGTTATAAATGTTTAGCTTATAAAATAATTCTGTAGGAAAATTTAAAGCTAATGCATTTACTCTTTGATGCCATTCGTTTTCATTTTTATCTGTTAGGTTCAGTTCTGAAACAAATTTAACTGGAGGAATTATATGTTCCTGATTACTATCTATCACCCAGTTTTTATACCCTCTTAACTCTAAATAAAAATGTACTAAGCCAGTATCATTGGTTAAATTTATTTCTTTTATTACAGCATCCCGTATTGAAATATTTCCAACAACTCTGTCTTTCTCATTCTGAGTTAGGTCGTTCCCAGTTGTAAAGAATATACAACATTCCTTACCTTTTAAATTTTGTAGTGAACTCGAAGGGAAGTTTACATATTTCTCTTGGTATCTAACATGGACAATATATTGTTCTGGTAATGCTAAGATTGAAAAAATATTCTTCTTGTAAAGAGGTCTTGAATCTGAACTAAAAAAACATATTTTTTTCATAATACTTTTAATTTAAAATAGTTTAAAACCTTTCGTGAATATCTAAAAATAGATTCTCAATATCAACATTGTCCATTCGTTGTTCTTTGTAAAGTGAATACTTTACTCGTTTAATGATTTCATCTTTGAAATCATTTTTCAAAGTTACAAAGTTATGTGCCTCCACAAGAGGATATGGATAACCCAAAATATAGTGCTCTTGCGTAAGTCGCGTAAGTTCGTAAAAAATGTGTTTGAGGTTTTCAATTCCTCTTTTCTGTTCTTTCTTCTCAATTCCTGTAATAACATCAAAAATGTTCAAGTCAGCTACAACCCAATCATAATTTTGAAGTTTCTCCACATAGTCAAGTCGAGCGACAAAGAAAACTCCAAACCCTCTACCGCCTGTTAATCCTTTTTTTGCAAACATACTTGTCTTGGTAACCGCTTCCCTCTTTCCTTCTGAAACTTCTTTTCGTTGCCCTGCTTCAGGATAAGCATGAACCAAAACATCATCAGAAACTTCCAACCAACAACATAGTTTTTGCCATCTTGGATTTGCAGTTTTAAATGGATAAGTTGGTTTTTTCTCCTCTTGCAAAAAAGTGTCAATCTTTTTGAAAGTAGATGAGAGTTCAAGTTTGATTGGAGAGTTTTTTGTGATGGCAACGCAATAAATTCCTTTGCTCTTAACATGCTTTCCAAGTTTCACTAAATGTTCTTGTTTGATATTGTTGGAACGAAGTGTTCCGTCTCTTAAAATAAAATCACCTCTCTGTACTATTGACAAATTTGAAATCTCATAAAGCAAGGCCCACTCCAAAGTTTCCTGACAGAAGCTAAGAAGTTTTGAAAGCGATGATAGAATACTGGCTTTGTCAAAACCAAAAACCTCGCTTGCATTAGCATTAAAGAATTTCAACATATTTTTGACTGGTTCTAATTCCAACAACTCCTCATAAATCGCATCCTTGTGTTCGTCATTTGTAATAAGAATGTTGTTTGGCTCATATGACTTGCCAAGAATTATTGGGTCGTTCAAATCATTAAGTCGGATTTGTTTGCCCAAGTGATAGCAAACATAACCTCCTCTGTAAACTGCTATTGATAATCCGTTGTAAAAATCCTGACTGTTGTAACTTCCATCAATCGCAAAAAATCGTGCTGGTGAATTATCAATTTGGTCAAATGGAATTATTTCAAAATAGTGTGGAGTTTCTGTTTCGCCATCAATTGTGATAATAGGGATATTAGACGGCCTGTTGTTCCGTTCATTGATGTGTCTTGCGACAAGCTCAATTGCTCCGTCTGGTATTTCCTTGTTATTCATTTCTTAAAATTATGGATAATGTTTTATAAAAATAGTTGTTGTTAGTAAATTTCGTTTTCAGTCCTTTCACAATGGTTTGCTTTTCAATTTATCTATGTCGTAGGCTGTATCTTACACTTGGCGGTAACTAGTTAATCCCCCGAAATTCTTATCCTTTTTTTCACTTTTCGCCAAATGGTTTATTGGTGTACTACAGGCAAAACAGTAATCCTAAATTTCGCGGGGAAATTTTTAATGGGACAGGCTATTTTTGGTGGCTGGCAGTTCATGTCAGGTTATTTTTTCCCAAAGCTAATAAAAGTCGGGATATCAGGTGTTTGTGGC
>DPRR01000005.1 GCA_003538625.1 Ignavibacteriales bacterium | reverse complement strand
CCGCTTGCGGCGGGGTAGTTCATTAGAATAAATTGTTGAGTGAAAAATTCTATAAATTATCGGTGATACAATGAGCAAATTATCTATACTATCAGAGTTGTGGGAGTTTCTAAAGATAAGAAAAAAATGGTGGCTGCTGCCTATCATTTTATTTTTGGTGCTGCTTGGCGGACTAATAATCCTTACACAAGGATCTGCACTGGCGCCATTTATTTATGCTATATTCTAAAAACGTAACGCAGACTTAAGTCTGCGCTACGAAATATTTATGAAAAAGAAAACTAAAATAATTGTAATTAAGAAAAAGAAACGTGTTCCGGTTCCTCAAAAACCACCAAAGGTTGAGAAAAACCCCAAAGCATATGACAGAGATGAGGAAAAGAAAAAGATTAAAAAGAATATTCAGGAAGACTTAAACTAAAATGATTAAGACTTCAGTAATTGCTGCATTTTATAATAATATCAAATATTTAAAATTTGTACTGGCAGGATTTGAAAGACAAACTGAAAAAGTTTTTGAATTAATTATTGCCGACGATGGTTCGGAAGAAGATGTTGTTAAAGAGATTGAATCCATCGCTTCAGATTATTCATTCCGCATAAAATACATATGGCATCCCGACAAAGGATTTAGAAAAAATAAAATTCTTAACCAGGCAGTTCTTGCATCGGAGTCTGATTATTTAATTTTTATTGATGCTGATTGTGTGCCTCATTATAAATTTGTTGAAGAACATCTTAATGAAAAAGAAAATGATAAAGTACTTACAGGAAGACGCGTTAATCTTTCTCAAAAACTCACTAACCTTCTAAGTGAAGAAAATATTAAAGAAGGATTTCTTGAATCAAATAATCTGTTGATGATTGAAGATGCTTTGTTTGGTAAGTCCAACTATGTTGAAAAAGGTTTTTACTTTGAAAATAAATTTTTAAGAAATATTTTTAATAAAAAACAGCGCGGACTACTTGGCTGCAATTTTTCACTCAACAAAAAAGATATTATGAAAATAAATGGTTTTGATGAAAGATATTTAGCTCCTTCCATTGGTGAAGATTCTGATGTGCAATTCAGATTGGAACTGATTGGAGTAAAAGTAAAATCAGTTAATCACATCGCCGTTCAATATCATCTGTATCATAAACTTCAGGAAAGATTAAAGAAGAATCTTGATCTTTTCGAAGAAGTCAAAAAATCTAAAATCGCCTATACACCGTTTGGCCTAATAAAATAATACAAAATCTCATTCTGGCTCAATTATTTTAGTAAAATCTTTAAAAAAGCCTAAAATAAGTTTGGAATATTTTTTGCCACGCCTTATATTCGAAACCAATAATTGAAACATTCCTAATTAATTAAGGTTTTTTATGTTAGATGATATTGATCTTCAGATTCTGCGTACTCTTCAGAAAAAAGGCAGAACTAAAAGAAATGAACTTGCTGATGAAGTAAAACTTTCCATTCCATCAGTGAGCGAAAGACTGAATAAAATGGAGGACAAAGGAATAATCGAAGGCTATTATACCAAATTAAATCGTAAAGCATTTAATTATGATATTATGGCTTTTATACTTGTAATGATGGATTCGTCAAAGCATTATAAAAATCTGATTACTAAAGTTGAAAAGATGCCGGAGATTCTCGAATGTCACGCGGTACTTGGTGAAGGATCACATTTACTTAAAGCGTTAGTAAAAAATACTGAAGCACTGGAAAAAGTACTTTCTGAAATTCAATCCTGGCAGGGCGTTAACGGAACGAAAACAACTTATGTTCTTTCTACAGTAAAAGAAACTTTTGAAATAAATGTTTAATGCAGCTGAAAAGAAAACTAAACAACTTGTTACACTAAGCGAAGTCGAAGCTTGCTTACCGGCAAGCAGGTGTGACAGTAAAATTTATTAATGTCATCCTTCGACAAGCTTAGGATGACAGAGCAACAATTGAATAATTAATTTATAATAACCAATAATCATAAAGGAAACTATATGGCAAAAACTTCTAATGGAGCAATTGAAAAGGTGCTCAAGTTTATAAAAGATAAGGGAATAAAATTTGTGGATTTAAAATTCATGGATTTTCCCGGACAGTGGCAGCATTTTACAGTTCCGGTTACACAATTTGATGCAGGATCTTTTGAAGATGGATTTGGTTTTGATGGATCATCAATCCGCGGATGGAAACCAATTCACGAAAGCGATATGCTTCTTATTCCTGATCCGGAAACAATGTTTGTTGATTCCTTTATCGAGGCTCCAACAATTAGCTTGATTTGCGATGTACACGAACCTGCCACAAGAGAAAAGTATTCACGCTGTCCCAGGAACATTGCGCAAAAAGCAGAAGCATATCTTATTTCAACCTCAATTGCTGATACAGTTTATTACGGACCCGAAGCAGAGTTTTTTATTTTTGATGATGTAAGATTTGATTCACAGCCCAACGGAAGTTTTTATGTAGTTGATTCTATTGAAGGCAGATGGAACAGCGGAAGAGAAGAAAATCCAAATCTTGGTTATAAGCCAAGATTTAAAGAAGGATATTTCCCGGTACCGCCAACCGATTCGTTAATGGATCTTCGAAATGAAATGGTTACTAATTTAATGGATTGCGGAATTGATGTTGAAGCACAACATCACGAAGTTGCAAGCGGCGGGCAGTGCGAAATTGATTTACGTTTTATGCCGCTCGTTAAAGCTGCTGATCAGTTATTGATGTTTAAATATATTGTTAAGAATACTGCAAAGAAGAATAACAAAACTGTTACTTATATGCCTAAACCAATTTACGGTGATAATGGCAGCGGTATGCACGTTCACACATCTCTATGGAAAAAAGGTAAACCGTTATTTGCGGGTTCGGGATATGCCGGATTAAGTGAAATGGGTTTGTACTTTATCGGTGGATTATTAAAACACGCCGCAAGTTTGCTTGCATTTACAAATCCAACCACAAATTCTTACAAAAGATTAGTCCCTGGATTTGAAGCACCAGTTAATCTGGCCTACTCACAAAGGAACAGAAGCGCATCAATCAGAATTCCGATGTACTCATCATCACCAAAATCAAAACGGGTTGAGTTTAGATGTCCGGATGCTTCAGGAAATCCATATCTTGGATTTTCTGCAATGCTTATGGCAGGATTGGATGGAATAATAAATCGTATAGATCCGGGTGAACCGCTTGATAAAGATATTTACGATATGGAACCGGAGGAATTAAAAAACGTTCCTTCAACTCCGGGCAGTTTGCAGGAAGCCTTAAAAGCTCTGGAGAATGATCATGAATATTTATTAAAAGGTGATGTGTTTACAGAAGATGTAATCGAAACCTGGATAAAATATAAGATGGATAAAGAAGTTAAGCCAATGGCTTTACAGCCGCATCCGTATGAGTTTGGTTTGTATTATGATGTTTAACAGAATATTAAAACTTTCTGTTTAAAATTTAGCCCGCTATTGTAAAAAGTTAGCGGGCTTTTTTTAATAGAATTAAACTATTGCACTTGTTAAAATTGCATCTTTAAGCGTTAATCCATTTTCAGTAACATCAAATGTGCAAACTAATTCCATTTTATCTTTTCGACCAAGAACCGGATATGCTTTTACAAGTGTATCAGTTCCGTTTGCACTTACAAAAACAATATCGTCAGACTTAGAATCTATCCTCAAGACACCTTTATCAGCATTTGAAACGCCTACAGCAGTTAATGCAGCATCCACTGAAATATCCAACCTTTCTTCCTGCCCGGCAGTAGTTAATTGTGGTGCTTTATCCTGCAAAGTATTATCAAATAAAGTTTCTGTAAATTTTATTTTACCGCTAAGTAGAAAATAATCATTGATCCTATCGGGATCTGCAAGCTTTTGATCTAAAGTGATTATTCCCTCAAAAGAATTTGAGTGCATCAAATTATTTTTGTTAAGTGATCCGCTTGAAAATGGATCGGTAATCGAATTGTCCTGACAGCCTATCAATAATAATAGTGCTGAAAAAACAGCAGTTATTAAAAACAACTTTTTCATTTCCGACTCCTTTTAATTGATTTTTATTAAAAATAAACTCTTTAAGAAACAAACTTTATTTCCAGAACAATATTATAACAATTGAATTAATTGGTGGTTAAAATAAAATTAAAATTTATTAATGTATCGTAAGATGGATTAGAGATTCTTAGTGTGAATTAGTAATGTAAAAATTTTAGCTGGAATGCATATATAAAAATGAAAACTTCAGAGCTTTTTGATGTTATTAAAATAAAATCAGTTAACAAGTGACGTTCAATTATTTAAATTAAACCAGCTCTTCCAAACTTCTGGTTGATATCCAACTGTTACCAGTTTTTCATTTCTTACAATTGGAGTTTTTAGAAGTAAAGGATCAGCTAACAACTCTTCTTCAATATCAAAAACCATAAACTGCATACCGCGGTCTTTAAATCTTTTACATTCTCTATCTATTAAATCATTAAAAGGAATTACTCTTGAAATATTATCAAGCTCACCCTTAGTCAAAGCTTTTTCAATTAAATCTCTAAAATGGAAAGGAATTCTTCTCTCTTTAAAGTAACGTTCAGATTTTTGAGTTTCTTTACACTTCTTCGTGCCGATTATCTGGATATTCATAAATAAACAAGAATGGTTAATAAAGTTTTACATAAATATATATAAATTGATTTGAAAGTAGGATAAATGGTTTCCAAATACGGACTTAAATTTTTAATTTGCAAAGAATTTAAAATCAAATTGGAAATGTAAAATGAAGAATCAGTTCCTCTACCGCAGTTTATTTTTTGTAATAATTTCTATTTCAAGCTTAACACTTGCTCAAACTTATTATGGAATAAATCCCGATACAGTTAAAGCACAAAAGTTTGATATGGGTAAAATGTGGACGTTTGAAAACCCACCACTGGAATATTTTGAAAAAGAATATGGCTTTAAGCCATCAACCGGGCTTCTTGAAAAATTTCAGAAGAGTGCATTAAAATTTGGCAACGGGTGCTCTGCTTCCTTTGTTTCGGAAGATGGATTGATAATGACAAACCATCATTGCGTAAGGGGAATTTTAGCCTTTGTACAAAAAAATGATGAAAATATTTTAAAGAATGGATTTTTTGCATCAACATTATCAGAGGAACGAACTGTTCCAAATCTAAGAGTTGAACAGTTACTTATTATTAAGGATGTTACTGATGAAATTCAAAACAAAATGAATGAAGGAAAATCGGATGAAGAAAAATTACAATTGAGAGATAAAAAAATTGATGATTTGAAAATTGTAAACTCACAAGAACACCCGGAACTTACATTTAAAGTTATATCTCTCTATAATGGCGGAAAATATTCATTGTACGGATATAAGATCTATGATGATATTCGTTTAGTCTTTGTACCTGAACTTTTTGTTGCAAAGCTTGGCGGAGATCCGGATAATTTTACTTATCCGCGTTACGGTTTGGATTGTGCCTTCCTTCGCGCATATGAAAATGGTAATCCAATCAAGACAAATTTTTATTTTAACTGGAATGCGGAAGGTGTTGTTGAAGATCAACCCGTGTTTGTTGTTGGAAATCCAGGCAGCACCGATAGAATAAACACAATGGCACAAATTGAATTTGCAAGAGATATACAATATCCAATGTTAGTAGATATGTTTAAACAAATGTATAACATTTATGAAACCATGGTTGAGGAAACAAATGCTGATGACTTTAATCTGATTGCAAGATTGTACTCGATTGGAAATGGACTTAAAGTTTATGAGGGCACATATAAAGCTTTGTTGGATCCGTTTTTAATGGCACGTAAAAAAGATTTTGAAAAGAATTTTAAAGAGGCAGTTTTAAAAAATCCTGATTTGAAAGAACAATTTGGAAATATATGGAACGAAATAGAACAATCACGTAAAGATGCGGGTAAAGATGCACATAAAATTTATGCATATACAATAAGTAACTTTTATTCACCTCAATATCTCACAATGGCTAAAAACCTTGTTGCATACGCTACTCAATTAAAAAATAATGAATTGACAAAAGAAAAATATGATTCACTTACTTCTAACTTGTTTCCAAAAGATTTTAATAAAGAACTTCAGGATAAATTATTATTGATTCAGCTGAACATACTTAAGAAAAATCTGCCTTCTGAAGATAAGCTCGTAAAACAATTTATTAATAATAAGAGTACTAAGCAGGCTGCAGAAGAACTAATTTCAAAATCTTTTTTTACAAGTGAGAATAAATTTATTGAAGCTGTAAAAAAAGGATATGAATTTGTACTAAACTCTGATGATCCATTTATTCATTATGTATTAATGACTCAGGATGATTTAAAACAACTTCAAAAAGAAAATAAGGCAAGAATAGACAGGGAAGAAATATTAAATCAAATGTTAGGTGAGGCTTTATATAAAGTTTATGGTGATGCAATACCACCAGATGCAACATTTACGTTAAGATTAGCAGATGGGATTGTAAAAGGATACGATTACAATGGTACACGCGCACCAGTTAAGACAACTTTTTATGGTGCACTTGATCGATATTATTCATTTGATAAAAAATTTCCATTTAAACTTCCGTCATACTTTGAAAAATTACCTTCAGAATTTGATCCGTCGACACCATTAAACTTTGTTAGCACGAATGATATTGTTGGCGGCAATTCCGGGAGTGCAGTTGTAAATATAAATGGTGAAATAGTTGGTTTAGCTTTTGATGGAAATATTGAAAGTTTACCAAGTAATTTTATCTACACAACCGAGGCAAACAGAACCGTTTGTGTAAGCGCCCTTGGTATGATGGAAGCAATTCGTGATTTATATAAAGCAAATCGTTTAAGTAATGAATTATCAACTGGTAAAAGTAATTAAGAGGAAAGAATGAAAACAAAAATAATTGCTCTGCTCATTTTATTCTCGTTTTGTGCAATTGCACAGGAACATAGTCGTGGTGATAGAAATATCCATCCGGGTGATTTGAGTCTACATGAAGTTATTTTCAGGATATCATCTAACTTTGAAAAACTTGAAAGAGAATATCTTACAAAACTTAGTTACAGAGATTATATAAGAGCAAAATCATTATTAATGGAAAGTTATGATTTGCTTAATTCAATACCAACAGAAGAAAATGAAGAATATATCGATAACAAACCAATCAGCAGCGAAGATTTTATTGGTCTGCTGCAAAGTATACAGAATGAAAGTTTTGCAGAGGATAAACTTGGAGTAGTTTCTATAGCGTCAAAATATCATTACTTTTTAGTAGATCAGGTTTTACGCATAATTGATGAATTTTCATTCTCGAGTAATAAGATTGAAATCATTAAACTGGTTTATCCAAATGTTATCGATAAGGAAAATTCACACAAACTAATTAGTGCTTTTACATTTTCATCTGATAAGGATAAAGTAAGAGAAATCATAAAATCATTTCCTGGTAATTAAAGTATGCATTGGATTATTCTTTTTGTGGCGGGCTGTTTTGAAATCGCATGGGCAGTCGGACTCAAGTACACTGAAGGCTTCTCAAAATTATGGCCTTCAATTTTTACTATTGTTTGTATGGTTGTTAGTATGGGTTTATTAGCTTATGCGGTAAAATATTTGCCAGTTGGAACTGCATATGCTGTTTGGACAGGTATTGGAGCTGTTGGAACTGCTATTCTGGGTATGATTTTATTCAATGAATCAAAAGAACTTGTGAGGATATTTTTTATTTTTTTAATTGTAGTTGGCATCGTCGGTTTAAAAATATTTTCCGGTCAATCGGCAGAATAATTTGATTTAATTACAAAGCCGATTTTTGCCAGTTCATTAAATAATTGTTCCGTTAATAGAATATCATCTTCAATATCAATTCCTGATTTCCTTAGACCTTTTGCAAGCCAGGTGTTGCATGTATTTAATAAATGATAAGAACCATAAGCTTTGTAAAAAACAATCTTACCTTCTGTTTTCCGGCTAAGAATTATTGCTTCCCCTTTATCATTTGTATAGAATGTTTTATTAATAAAATTACAGAGCTTATTAAATTGTACTTCGGAAACATTAAGTTCAATCACAATTTCTGAAAGATTAAAATACTCATCCTTAGAGATGGAAATTCCTTCAACTCTTAAAACACCTGGTGTTGCAAAAAATAATGCATTAAAAGCTAATCCTGAATCAAAACCGGGATATTGATAAAACTCCTCATCACCCCAGCCGATATCGATAAGACTATACTCTGAAAATAAATCGTACTCGCTGAATAGATCAGAATTTAATTCTTGTGTATTAATTACTATAGCAGTATGCCAGTTTTGTTTTATAAAATAAATTTTATGAAAATCACCCTGATCCTGAATTTTATTTTGTGAGACAGAAAAATTGGGCGAAGTATTTAAAAAGAAGTAAATGAATGGAAAAATTATTAAGTTATACGTGTTCATAACACTTTATTTTTTATCAGTTAAATAGGAGCTTGTTTTGAACTCAAATATTTACCGCACTATAATACTTTTTTCTTTTTTATCATTCATCTTAATTTTTAGTCCTGATCTTTTTGCTCAGAAAAAAAACAATAAATTTACGATTGTTATACATGGTGGTGCAGGATATATATCAAAAGATATCCCTGAGCAATTAAAGCAAAATTATTTAAACTCATTGACTGAAGCGTTAAATATCGGGAAAGATATTCTTGCAAACGGTGGAACAAGTATAGATGCTGTAGAAAAAGTGATAAATTATTTTGAAAATAATATTCTCTTTAATTCAGGTAAGGGTGCTGTTTTTACATCTGAAGGAAAACACGAGCTTGACGCATCAATTATGCAGGGAAAGGATTTGTCATCCGGTGCTATTACAGGTGTTACAATTATAAAGCATCCAATATCTCTTGCAAGATTGGTAATGGAAAAAACCGATTATATACTTTTTGCCGGTAAAGGTGCTGATGATTTAGGAATTCAATTAGGTGTGGATATCGTGCCCAATTCATATTTTCATGATTCAACAAATTATCAAAAATGGATTAACACTCAGCTTCCAAAACAAAAAGGTGAAACTGTAGGCTGTGTTGCTCTTGATCAATTTGGTAACATTACTGCAGGAACTTCAACAGGTGGAAGGCAAAATAAAACTCCCGGCAGAGTTGGTGATTCTCCAATAATTGGTGCGGGAACATATGCAGACAATAATACGTGTGGAGTATCCGCCACTGGAATTGGTGAATTGTTTATTAAAAACACTGTGGCTTTTAATATTTCTGCTCTAATGGAATACAAAGGATATACTCTCAATCAGGCCTGTGATGAAATGATTTATAAAAAATTACCTGCGGACAGCGGCGGAATTATTGCCCTGGATAAGGATGGAAATTATGAAATGCCTTTTAATACTTTTAGTATGATGAGAGGAGTTGCTAATTCATCAGGTTTGTTTAAAGTTGACATTTCGAAATAATAAAATAAAACATCAGGTGGAGGTTTTATGCGTCCGGATAAAGGAGACTATGCCGAATATTATCAAAAATATATTGATTTAGTTCAAGGTGATGACATATTCAGAATTCTTGTTGAACAAAATATGGAATCACAAAATATTCTGAACTCATTTTCAGAAAGTAAAGGAGCATACAGATATGCAGAAGGTAAGTGGACGGTAAAGGAAGTCATCGGGCATATGATGGATATAGAAAGAATATTTGCCTATCGTGCACTTTGTATTGCCCGCGGAGAAAAACAGCCTTTACCAGGTATGGATCAAAATATTTACGCTGCTAAAGGTAATTTTAATAAGCGGCAGCTATTTGATTTAAATTATGAATTCCGGTTACTGCGTGAATCTAATATTTTATTGTTTGGTGGTTTTGATAAATCTGTTTTACAAAACAGAGGAAATGCAAGCGGATATGATGTTACAGTGCTGGCTTTAATGTTTATGACTGCAGGACACGAAAAACATCATCTGAATATTTTAACAGAAAGATACATGTGATTTTTAAATCACTTTTTTAATAGAATCTATAATTTTTTGTGTAGCACCTACATTAGATTGAACGAATGAAGCAGAAATATTTCCCGCTTTTAATCGTAATGCTTCGTTTATAAAAAAACTCCTAAGATTTCTATATGCCTGTCTTTTATTATTAATGATAAATCCTCCGCCAATTTCTGCAAGCCTTTTAGCCTCCTGAGAATTTTCAATTTTGGGTCCAAAAAGTACCGGTGTTCCATAAACAGCTGCTTCAAGAACATTATGAATGTTTTGTTTGAAGCTTCCGCCCACATATGCTATTTGAGCGTATGTATAAAGAGTAAGTAATATTCCTATAGAATCAACAATAATTATCCTTTCTCCGGAATAATTATTCAGATGTGAGAATCGAATTGTTTTAATTTTTCCTGCAAACTCATTTTCTATTTTTTCCAGATGCAATTCCGTAGGTTCATGTGGAGCAACAATCATTAAAACATTTTCATCAATCGATGCAAGTTTTAAAAATGCTGGAAAGATGACCTCTTCATCCTGTTCCCATGTGCTGCCTGCAACAAAAATTTTTTTATTCTTAAGAATGCTTTCCTTAATTAATTTTTTATCTTTAGCTAATAAACTCCTTTGATAGACTCTGTCAAAACGGGTATCACCAACAACTTTTACCTTTTTATCATCAAACCCGAAGGATTTAAACTCAATAGCATCAGAATCTGAGACTGTTAATATTTCTGTAATATCTCCAAACAAAATCTTATGGAAGGATTTTAAAAGCGGATATTTTCTAGGAGAATTACTCCTTAAAGTAGCATCAACCAAATAAATGGGTATATTTTTCTTTTTTAATGATGAAACCATATTCGGCCAAACATCGTATCGCATTATTACGGCTATCGTAGGATTTGTAATCTGAATAAATTTTTCCGCGTTGGATTTTGTATCGAACGGGATGTATGCAATTAAGTCGGCATACGGATATTTTTTCGAATTTTCATAACCGGATGGCGAAAAAAAAGTAATTAATACATTTACATTATTTTCCTGCTTTAATCGTTCTATGATTGGCTTTGCCTGCTCAAATTCACCAAGTGATGATGAATGAAACCAAACAAGTTTTTTTGTTTTATTGATTGATGTGGCATTCAAAATCAGCTCTTCATAAACTCTTTTCCTTCCAATAATACCGGTGCGAATTTTTTTATTAAATAATCCCGCAAAACGAAGAGCAGTGTACAATATCGGCAGCACTAAATAATTATAAAATATATTGAAAATTAAATTCATCTCAGTTTTAAAATTGTTTTTAAATTTTCAAAAACCATTGTTGCATTTGTTAAGTTCATGCAATCAAAATGTTTTTTAGGGCAGCTGCTTCTGCCAATATGCGAACACGGCCGGCAATTTAAGAAATTGTTTTCTAAGATTAAATTATTACAGTTATAAGGTGCAAACCCAAATTCCTTTACTGATGATCCGAAAATTGCAATAACATTTGTCTTCACTGCAGATGCAACATGCATTAAACCGGAATCATTACAAACAACTGCTTCACATAATTTCATATCGGCGGCAGTTTGTAATAAATCATCTTCATTAGACAAATCAATAATGCCAGGTATTTCACGTGAGAGTCTGGCGCAAATCTCTTTATCTATCTTACCTCCAAATAATGCTAAGGAATAGCCATTATATATTATAATGTTTCCAAGTTCAATAAAATATTCTTCCGGCCATCTTTTTGTAAAGTGCCGTGCACCAGGACAAAACCCGATCAGATTTTTCTTGTCAAGGATTATTGTACTTGCTGACTTATCTGTAAAAAGATCAAGACCTTCTTTATCTAATTTAAGATCATTAATTGTGCTGGAATATCTAATTGGAATCGGTGGGGCTTGCTTCAATTTATTAATTTTGAAATTGACTAATAAAAATTTATCAAAACTTCTTTTATCAAACTTTACAGTTTTGATATTGAGAGAAGATGCAACCTTTTTAGAACGAAGATTGTTTTGCAAATCGATAACTAATTCATATCGGCTATCTCTTAATTGTTCAATCAACCGATTATAATCTTGATCATTTTTCTTAAAAAATAGTTTGTTGTTCAGATATGGATTAAACTTTATCACATCAGCATATTCTTCTCTAATAAGCATATCAATTTTAATATTTGGAAATTGCATTTTGATTGTGCGAACAAACGGCGTTGTAAGTAAAATATCTCCAAGCGAACTGAGCCTGATGATGAGAATTTTTTTAAGTTTTGATAATTCTTCGACTGTCAAGTAAATCTTCGTTTAATCTTACACAAATTTATCATTTAGTAAAGTTATATCCACAAAATGATTTGAACTTTTTGATTTAGTGCCTAATTTTAGGCCAGAAAATTAATAAGGTTTGATTTATGACAACATTGCCTCCTCCAAAAGTTAAAAAAGCTCCCGAAGATTCACTTGAATCGAAAGTTTATTCAATGGTAGAAACTTTTAAGGAATATATTCCAACTCCAAGTGATAGAAATAGATTATCATATTGTTTGTTTAAGTATTTGAATGGAGAAGGTGATGCTCCAAAGATTCTATTAAAAACTTCCAAAATAAATTACGAGGGGATTTCTAAAGAGGAACTAGCAAAAAAACTTGATGAAGAATTGACTAAGATAAAATGATCTTCAAAGCCCCTCTCCTTAGGAGAGGGGTTGGGGTGAGGCTCATTTCACTTCGATTGGTTCATATTCCCGCATAAACTTTTCAACCAGCAGAACATCTTCTTCACTTCCAATAAAAATTGGAGTTCGTTCGTGCAAAGAATTTGGTTTAATATCCAGCATCCTTTGCTTTCCATTTGTTGCTCTGCCGCCTGCCTGCTCAACAATAAATGCCATTGGATTACACTCGTACATCAAACGTAATTTTCCATTTGGATTTCGTGAATCTGTAGGATACATATATATTCCGCCGTATAAAAGATTGCGATGAATATCAGAAACCATTGAGCCAATATAACGGGACGAATACGGTCTTTCGGTTGCTTTATCTTCTTCCTGCAGCCACTTAATATATTTTTTTAAGCCAGGATGCCAGTAAAGATAATTACCTTCATTAATACTGTAGATCTTAGATTTTTTTGGAGTAGTAATATTTGGATGTGATAAAATAAATTCGCCAAAAGATGGATCGAGTGTAAAACCATGAACACCATTACCTGCCGTGTAAACAAAAATTGTACTTGAACCGTAAATAACATATCCAGCGGCAACCTGTTTCATCCCTGGTTGTAAACAGTCTGCCATAGTTCCCGGTCCGCCCTCCGGAGAAACTCTTCTGTAAATAGAAAAGATAGTTCCGATGCTTACATTTGCATCAATGTTTGAGGAGCCGTCAAGCGGATCAAAAAGAAGTACATATTTACCGAGATAAAATTCCGGAGGAATGTGTATAATATCTTCTTCTTCTTCAGAAGCCATTACACAAAGATGACCACCATGATCCATCGCCTTAATCATCATATCGTTAGCAAAAATATCCAGCTTTTTTACTTTTTCCCCGTGCACATTTTCATCTCCGGTGAAACCGATAATATCAACAAGTCCTGCTTTATTTACTTCGAGAGAAATAACTTTTGCTGCGAGTGAAAGATCATGCAAAAGATCAGAAAGTTCTCCTGTTGCTTCAGGATATTTTCTTTCTTCTTCGTAAATATGGCGGGCAAGTGTATTGAATTTAATTCTTTCCATCAGAATTCTCCCAAAATGATTAGCTATTATTTTGAACCGACTAATTCCTGATCTTTATATTGAAGCTGATACAATTTATAATAAATTCCGCGTTTAGCAAGCAGCTCCTGATGATTGCCAATTTCCCTTATTTCGCCTTTATGCAGCACGATTATTTTATCAGCATTCTGTATAGTTGAAAGCCGATGCGCAATTACAATTGCTGTTCTTCCAACCAGAAGTTTTTCTATAGCATTTTGAATTAACTGCTCAGTTTCTGTATCAATGCTTGAAGTTGCTTCATCCAAAATTAAGATTTTTGGATCATAAGCTAAAGCACGGGCAAAGGAAATTAATTGTTTTTGTCCGACACTTAAAGTTGCTCCTCGTTCCTTAACCTCTTCTAAATAATTATTAGAAAGATTTGATATAAATCTATCAGCACCAACTATCCTGGCAGCTTCAACAATTCTTTCTCTGCTTATGGCTGCATTATCCATATTAATATTTGATTCAATGGTGCCGGAAAATAGATAAACATCCTGCAAAACGATGGAAATAAATTTTCGTAAATCCCGCTTATCAACCTTACGAATATCTATTCCATCAACCAGAACAGAACCTTTGTTGATATCATAAAATCTTGTAAGAATATTTATTAATGTTGATTTTCCGGCACCTGTATGCCCGACAATTGCAACTGTTTCACCGGGATTGATGTTGAAATTAATATTTTTCAAAACATAATTTTCATCATCATACGCAAACCATACATCCTTAAACTGGATATCGCCTTTAATGTTATTTAGCTTTATCGGGTTTTCAGGATTATTTATAAATGTTTGATTATCTAATAATTTAAAAATTCTTTCTGATGAAGCCATAGATGTCTGAAGAATGTTATATTTTTCAGAAAGATCACGAATCGGACGGAAGAACATTTCTGTGTACTGTATAAATGCAAACAGCACTCCAATTGTTAATGAGCTTTGAATAATTTCTCCGCCGCCGTACCATACTATCAGAGCTATCGCTATAGAACTAAGTAATTCCACGCTCGGAAAGAATATTGCATAATAAAAAATGGATTTAATATTTGCTTCCCTATGATCAGCATTAATACCGGAAAATTTTTTCAATTCATCTTTTTCTTTTCTGAATATTTGTACAACACTCATACCGGTTACATGTTCTTGCATATAAGAATTTAATCTTGCCAGATGGTAACGAACATCACGATAACTTTCTCTAACTTTTTTTCTAAATAAGAAAGTACCATAAATTAAAACCGGAAGCACGGAAAGCGTAACCAGTGAAAGCGGAATATCCATAAAGAACATAAAGCCAAGTATCCACAAAATGATAAATACATCACTAAATACCATTACAATTCCGGATGAGAACAATTCGCTTAATGATTCAACATCGTTTGTGGTGCGCGTAACAATTCGTCCGATTGGTGTACGATCAAAAAACTTTAGAGCAAGTTTTTGCGTACGTTCAAAAATCTGTGTGCGAATATCGTATAAAGTTCTTTGTCCCAGATACTGTGTATAGTAAGTAAGAAAGTACTGCACAACAGCCTGCAGTATTAATGTTGCAAATAGAATAACACCGATTAATATAAGACCATTATAATTTGAGTTAACAATATAATTATCAATAGCAATTTTTGTAAGATAAGGTCTAACGGGACCGAACGCGGCCACAAGTACATTTAATAAAATTGCAAAGATGACATATTTTCTATACGGCTTGATGTAAGTAAGTAGCCGTTTCATCAACTTTGAATCGTATGCTTTACCTAATATTTCGTCGTCGTGTTTATTGTCGCTCATTAATTCAGTTCTTCTAATTCTTTTTCTAATAATTGCTTGTAATGTAACTCGGCATAAAGTCCATTTAATGATACTAATTCATCGTGTGTTCCTGTTTCGGCAATCGTACCGTTTACTAAAACTATAATTTTATCAGCATCTTTAACAGTTGATATTCTGTGACTGATAATTATACTTGTACGGTTTTTCATAAAGGATTTCAGGTTTTTTAAAATCTGTTCTTCAGTATTAGTATCCACAGCTGAAAATGAATCATCAAGTATTAATATTTTAGGATTAACTGCCAGTGCACGTGCAAGGGATGCTCTTTGTTTCTGTCCTCCGGAAAATGTAATTCCTCTTTCCCCAACAATAGTTTCATATCCATTTGGAAATGATTCAACATCTTTATGGAAATTTGCAATTCTTGAAACTTCTTCAACTCTTTCTTTATTTACTTCACGCAATCCGTATGATATATTTCCATAAACCGTATCTGAAAACAGAAATGATTCCTGCTGCACTACTGCAATGTTAGTTCTTAATACATCAAGTGGAATATCTTTAACATTATGTCCGTCAATCAGCAGTTCACCCGAAGTAACATCGTACAAACGAGGAATTAAATTAATCAAACTTGTTTTACCGGATCCTGTGTGTCCAACAATCGCAACAGTTAAGCCTGCGGGAATTTTGAAACTGACATTTTTCAAAACATCAGGTAAAGAATCCGAGTATTTAAAATTAATATTTCTGAATTCAATTTCACCGTTTAATTCATTGATAGATACATTAGTAGACAATGAATCCTGTATTTCGTAGGGTTCATTCAAAATTTTATTTAAGCGTTTCATGCTCGCTTCACCTTGCTGAATTATATTCATAACCCATCCAAATGCAATCATCGGCCAGATCAGAATTCCAAGGTAAACTATAAAGGCAGTAATATCACCAAGATTCATTTCTCCATTTATTACTTTACCGCCGCCCATCCAGATAACAACTATGATAGAAATTCCTGTTATCATGTAAAGTATCGGCATAACTACAGCTTGGATACGAATCAGGTTCATATTCTTATTAAGATAATCTTTGCTTAATTCGTTCCATCTTTTTATTTCATTTGCTTCACGAACATAAGACTTAATTACACGTATTCCTGAAAAATTTTCCTGTGCGCGAGTAGTAAGCTGGGAAAAGTTTTCCTGAATTTTAGTGTACTTTTCGTGAATTAACTTCCCAACTCTGTAAACTCCATACGATAATATTGGTAAAGGAATGAGGGCATAAATTGTCAGGGAAAAATTAATTGAAATCATTATAGTGACTACAATAATTAATCTTATAGATGTATCTATTGAGTACATTACAGCCGGACCGATAAACATTCTTACCGCGTTAATATCATTGGTGGCGTGAGACATGATGTTACCTGTTGAGTTATTCTGAAAATATCTCAAAGGAAGTTTCTGAATATGTTCCCAAAAATCACCGCGCAAATCGTACTCTATCTCCCGCGAAACAACTATAATTGTTTGCCTTATTAAGTATCTGAAAATTCCTCCAATTATTGAAGTTCCTACGATAAGAAGTGCATATCTTAATAAAACCTCTCTGTTTGTGTTATTCTGCAGTGCGTTGATTGAATCCTTTAACAAGATAGGTACATAGACTGTCATTGCATTAGATATAAGAATAAACAGGACGCCCCAGAACAGCTTGGTTTTATATCTTATGAAATATTTTTTAAGTGTTAAAAGATTTTTCATTAACCAGGAATAGTGAAAAAATTATTATTAAAGTAAGTTGTTTTTTATTTGCTCAATCGCCCTGCGAATATAAAAACCCCGAATCTATTTCGGGGTGATTCAAGTCTCAAATTAGATCTACATTTATTGTCATTTCGACCAAAGGGAGAAATCTGATTGTCTATTTAGAAAGGATTTCTTGGTCGAATCCGCCGCGACGAACTACGAAATGACAAAGGACAGTTACTAATCAATTACATTAAACCCGGTGTACTTATGCAAAGCTTTAGGTACAACAATTTTTCCTTCTGGAGTTTGATATGTTTCTAATAGCGAAACCATTAATCTGCTTGTTGCTAACCCACTTCCATTAAGCGTATGAACGAATTCAGGTTTTTTAGTTTGCTCATTTCTAAAACGAATATTTGCTCTGCGTCCCTGGAAATCTTCAAAGTTACTGCAGGAAGAAGCTTCCAGCCATTTATTTTCTGCTGGCGACCATGTTTCAATATCATAACATTTTGCTGCTGAAAAACTTAAATCACCAGAACATAACATTAAAATTCTGTAAGGGATATTTAATGCTTGCAATATATCTTCTGCATCCTTCACTAGTAATTCAAGTTCATCATATGATGTTTCCGGCTTTACAAATTTTACCATTTCAACTTTGTTGAATTGATGAACACGCAAAAAGCCTTTTGAATCTTTTCCATAAGATCCGGCTTCTCTTCTAAAGCAAGCGGAGTAACCAACATACTTTATTGGAAGTTCTTTTTCATTAAGGATTTCATCACGATGAATATTTGTAATCGGTACTTCCGCAGTTGGAATTGCGTACAATCCATCTTTTTCTATAGTGTACATATCCTCTTCCATTTTTGGAAGCTGTCCTGTTCCGCGCAATGATTCTTTGTTTACAAGAAACGGTGGAAATATTTCTGAATAATCATGATTTTGTAAATGATAATCCAGCATAAAGTTGATGAGCGAACGCTCAAGTGTTGCACCTTTACCTTTGTAAACCGGAAAACCGGAACCGCTTATTTTAGCTCCGCGTTCAAAATCAAGTATGTTTAGTTTTTTACCAAGTTCAACGTGATCCATTGGTTTAAAATCATTTTCAAATTTAAATCCTTCAGGCACCCAGCGTCGTACTTCAACATTTTCTTCTGCAGATTTTCCAACAGGTACAGATGAGTGTGGAAGATTTGGAATGAATCTTAAAATTGTATCAATCTCTTCTTCAATGGTTCTTAGCTTTCCATCATACTCAGCGATTTCATCACCAACCCGTTTCATCTCAGCGATAATTTCTGTTGCATCCTGTCCGGATTTTTTCATTTGTCCGACTTGCTGGGAAACAGAATTACGTTTTGATTTCAATTCATCAGCGTGTGCGATTATATCTCGTCGTTGTTTATCAAGCTCAAGAAGTTCATCAATACGATTCTTCTCGTTCTTGTTCGCAATGCCTTGTTTTACTTTTTCAGGATTTTCACGAATAAGTTTTATGTCTAACATTTTTTCCTCTTTAAGAATAGAACACGGATAACGCAGATTACGCGAGTTCTCGCGGATTTAATCTGTGGATATCCGCTAAATCCGTGTCATCCGCGTTCTATTGCGATTTTATTTTACTACAATATTATAAATTTTATTTTTTACGAATATTTCTTTGATGATTGTTTTACCTTCAGTAAACTTGTTTACTTTTTCATCCGCAAACACAAGAGATTTAACTGCATCCTGTTCGCTGTTCATACGAACCGGAATAGTTGCACGCAGCTTTCCATTGACCTGGACTGCAATGTTAACAGTATCCTCAATCAAAGCTGTTTTATCAACTTCAAACACAGCTGGATTCTGGAAGATTGATTTATCATTCCCAATTATCTGCCAGCATTCCTCACCAAGATGCGGTGCAACTGGCGCTAGCATCGAAGCAAATCTTTGTAAAACATAACTCTGAATTTCTTTATTGCAATTTTCTAAAACTTTAAGTTCGTTTATCAACTCCATGAGTGAAGCGATTGCAGTATTAAATCTGAAATGTTCAATTTCTTCATTAAACTTTTTCAAAGTTTGATTTAATTTGCGGTAAACTTTTTTCTCATCATCAGATAAAGAAGTAATATCATACTTGTCTTTTGCAGAGGCCTGTTTGATAATATCTTTATACTGATTAAATAATTCATAACTACGGATCACAAAACGCTCCACGCCGGAAATTCCCTTATCACTCCAATCACCGCCTTGATCGTAAGGACCCATAAACATTAAATACATTCTAAAAACATCTGTACCGTATTTTGATGTAAACTCATCGGGATTAACAACATTACCGCGTGACTTAGACATCTTTGCGCCATCTTTAGTAATCACACCCTGATGTACAAGTTTTGCAAATGGTTCATCGCTGTTAACAAGACCAATATCACGCAAAAACTTATGAAAGAATCTTGCATAAAGAAGATGCATTACAGAATGCTCTTTACCGCCGACATACATATCAACGGGCGTCCATTTGTTTGCAAGTTCTTTATCGAATGCGGCTGAATCTATTTTGGGATTAAGATAACGCAAATAATACCACGAAGAATCAACAAAGGTATCCATTGTATCGGGATCGCGTTTTGCATCAGTTCCGCACTTTGGACACTTTACATTAATATACTTTTCATTTCTTGCAAGCGGAGATTCACCGCCAAGTTTGAAATCTACATCGTAAGGAAGTAATACAGGTAATTCATTTTCATCAACCGGAACTTCACCGCAAGTTGGGCAATGAATAATCGGAATTGGTGTACCCCAATAACGCTGTCGGGAAATCAGCCAATCACGCAAACGATAATTTATTTTTCCTTTGCCAAAATTATTTTCTTCGAGATACTTTATAACCTTTGCTATTCCATCATCAGATTTCAGTCCGTTAAATTGTCCTGAATTAACCATCAAACCAACTTCCGTAAAAGCAGTTTTCAATTCATAATTCTCATTTGTTCCATCCTGCAAAATTACTTTGCGTATTGGAAGATTAAACTTGGTTGCAAACTCAAAATCTCTTTCATCGTGTGCAGGAACAGCCATAACACAACCGGTACCGTAAGTGATAAGAGCATAGTCAGCAATCCAGACAGGAATCTTTTCACCATTAACAGGATTGATTGCGAAAGACCCGGTTGGAACTCCGGTTTTTTCTTTTACAGTTGATGTTCGTTCAATCTCGGTTAATTTTTTTGTTGATTCACGATATGCATCAACACCAGCTTTAAATTCAGGTTTAGTAATTTTATCAACAAGAGGATGTTCCGGTGCGAGCACAACATAAGTAACACCAAATAATGTATCAGGTCGAGTTGTGAAAACTTTTATTTCTAAATCTTCTTCCTTGTCATTTCGACCGGAGGGAAAAATCTTTTCCTCATCATAGGTTGAAGATTTCTCAGTCGAAGACTCCTTCGAAATGACATCAGAAACAACTTTAAAAGTAACTTCTGCACCTTCACTTTTACCAATCCAGTTTTTTTGCTTCAAGATTGTTTCGTCTGGCCAATCGATTTTATTGTGTCCATCAAGAAGCTGTTCTGCATAATCAGTAATCTTAAAAAACCATTGAAATAAATTTCTCTGAATAACAGTAGTACCGCAGCGCTCGCAACATCCATCAACAACCTGTTCATTTGCAAGAACAGTTTGATCTTTTGGACACCAGTTTACGGGTGCATTTTTTCTGTATGCTAATCCGCGCTTGTACATCTGAAGAAAAATCCACTGATTCCATTTATAATATTCAGGAGCGCAAGTCATTAACTCAGCATCCCAATCATACATACAGCCCATTTTCTTAAGCTGCTCACGAATGTCTTCAATATTTTTTAATGTGCTGTCCTGCGGATGAATTCCGGTTTTGATTGCGTAACCTTCTGCAGGCAAACCAAAAGCATCATAACCAATAGGCTCAAAAACATTATAGCCCTGGAGTTTTTTGAAACGTGCCCAGCTATCGGTTGGTCCGTAGTTGTACCAATGCCCGATATGAAGCTTTGCGCCTGAAGGATAAATAAACATTACAAGCGTGTAAAGTTTTTTATCCGTTTTAGATAAATCGGTTTTGTAAGTTTTATTATCTTCCCAAAACTTTTGCCACTTGGATTCTATTTCCGTGAAAGGATAACGCATTTTTTATATTATAATTGTTGAAAATTGAAGCCAAATTTAGACAATTGGGAAGGGATTTCAAATTCAGTTTTGCTTGGTAAAATAGCAAAAATGATTAGTTTATTTAAGAAACTAATGTTACGCCGAGCGGAGTCGAAGTGTGACCGACTTGCTTTGGTTGTAATCTTATGTAACGACTAAGATTTTTATTCGCTTGTTGGAATTATAAGTAAATTTGAAAAGTAAATTTTATCAAATAAGGTACATAAATGGAAAAATCGGTTATAAAAGAATTCCTAAAACATATCCAACTTTTTAAAGGATTGAATGATTCACAACTTGAAGCAATCTGCGAGAAAGTTAAAGTTGAAAACTTTCCGGTAAATAGCATGGTATTTAATGAAAATAATATTCGTCAAAATCTCTTTTTGATTTATGAAGGCGAAGTGGAGCTTTTTAAACGAACGCCTTACGGTGGAGAAAAAAGACTATCAATCTTTAGTAAATATGATTTTCTTGGTGAAGGTGCTCTGATGGATGATTCTCCGCATTCAACTTCAGCTCGTGCAACAATCAATTCTGTAATCGTAACGCTTTCACGCGCTAGCTTTAAAGAGTTAATGAAGGAGCAAAACGAAACTGCACTTGCAATCCTTTCAAGTATCGGAAGAGTTATTTCAAGAAGAATGAGTGCGGCAAATACCCGTGTTATTAATGTTGCGGCGCAATATCAATCCGGCAGAACGCGAAGCGAACATGACTTACTTGGCGATAGGGAAGTACCGCACGAGTATTATTATGGTGTTCAGACTTTACGTGCGCTTGAAAACTTTAACATAAGCGGAGTAACGCTAAATTTTTATCCTGTATTGATCGAAGCACTTGCAATGGTGAAGAAAGCCGCAGCAAAGGCTAATTATGATCTTGGACTTTTATCTAAACCAATTACTGATGCAATAGTTCAGGCTTGTGATGAAATTATAAATGGTAAACTTCACTCGCATTTTGTTGTGGATATGATTCAGGGTGGTGCGGGGACATCAACAAATATGAACGCAAACGAAGTGATTGCAAATCGTGCACTTGAAATTTTAGGATATGAAAAAGGCGAATACAAATATTGTCATCCAAATAATCATGTTAACCTTTCTCAATCAACAAATGATGCTTATCCAACTTCTGTAAAGATTGCACTTATAAACTCAAATAAAAAACTTACAGAAGTACTTCAGGAATTAGTTCAATCATTCAGAAACAAATCAAAAGAGTTTTCACAGATAATAAAAATGGGAAGAACACAGTTGCAGGATGCTGTTCCGATGACACTTGGGCAGGAGTTTGAAGCTTATGCTGTAATGTTGAATGAAGAAGTTCAGAGGCTTGAAGAAAATGTTAAATTATTTCTTGAAGTAAATATGGGCGCAACTGCAATTGGAACAGGAATAAATTCTCATCCGGATTATTCTGAAAAAGTAATTGCACACTTAAAAGAAGTAACAGGATTAAATACTGTTTTAGCCGGCAATCTTGTTGAAGCGACACAGGATACCGGTGCATTTATCATGTATTCATCGGCAGTAAAAAGATTAGCAGTTAAACTTTCTAAAATCTGTAACGATTTACGTTTACTCTCATCAGGTCCAAGAACGGGAATTCACGAAATAAATCTTCCTCCGATGCAGCCGGGTTCATCTATTATGCCGGGAAAAGTAAATCCGGTTATTCCGGAAGTCGTAAATCAAATAGCATTTAAAGTTATTGGAAATGATTTAGCAGTTACAATGGCGGCAGAAGGCGGACAGCTTGAGCTTAATGTTTTTGAACCTGTAATTGTTCAGAGTTTATTTGAATCAATTGAAATGCTAAAAAATGGAATGATGACACTAAAGGTTAGATGCATTGATGGCATTACTGCGAATGTGGATAGATGCAGAGAACTAGTTGAAGGTAGTATTGGAATTGTTACTGCATTAAATCCTGCTCTGGGATATGAAACTTGCACGAAGCTAGCTAAAGAGGCACTCGATACAAATCGTGGTGTTTATGAATTGGTAATTGAGAAAAAATTATTATCAAAAGATGAGCTGGATGATTTGTTGAAACCTGAGAATATGATAAAGCCGAGATAGAATAAGTAAGTCATTGCGATCCCGACTTGTCGGAAGAAGCAATCTATCATTTAGATTAAGATTGCTTCGTTCTCCCATAGGGATGCCTTTGGCAGAAGACTCACTCGCAATGACGGAACAAAATTAAACTTACCCGCAGTACTGATAACAGCTTGGGTGGTATGCCGTCATTTTATACAAACGGGTAAATTTTTTGCGGAAAGATCGATCATAATTCCGCATCTGCTATTTACTGAAATTTCAAAAATTTGTCGAACCATAAATTTCTCTCATATTTTTTTAGTTCATTCTTCGTCATTTCGATTCCAACTTTAGTCGGATGAAGTATTCTGTAATATTTTTGGTTTTAATTTCACCGTTCCCAAACTCCATTACTCCATCACAAAACAATTCTAATTTTATAAAAATGTTATTCCAATTTCTCCTCTCTTTCCCGTAAGTTTGGAGTAACAAAAAATTAAAATTGTGGAATTATGGAATCAGTTTTTGATCGTTACTTTTATCCCGACTCAATTTGCATCGTTGGGGCATCATCCAAACCTAAAAGTCTTGGTTACGAATTAACAAAATCAGTCAAACAATACGGCTACACAGGCGATCTTGCACTTGTAAATCCAAAAGCCGATGAGATTCTTGGATACAAATGTTATCCAACAATTAGCGAAATAGATTATCGAATCGATCTTGCAATCGTAATGGTGCCAAAGCAATTTGTCGAAGAGACAATAAAAGAATTGATTGCAAAAAAAACACAAGCAATAATTCTTATCACAGCGGGATTTAAAGAAACCGGCGAGGCTGGTGCTGAAGCAGAGAAAAGAATTTTAAAACTTGTTCGCGATTCTAATGCAAGAATGGTCGGACCAAATTGCATGGGAATTATTAACGCTCTTCCATCAATTAAAATGAATGCAACCTTTGTTGCCGAAGAACCGAAAACTGGCTCTATGGCATTCTGTTCACAAAGCGGAGCAATTGGTGCGGCAGTACTAAATTCATTGCGTGAAACTGATATTCGTTTTGGACATTTTATTAGTGTTGGCAACAAAGCCGATGTAAATGAAAATGATTTGCTTGAGTATTGGCAAGGATGCGACGATGTAAAAGTGATCACTTTTTATTTAGAGAGTTTTGTTGATGGCGAAAAGTTTATAAAATATTTTATTGATGACCAAATAACAAAACCGGTTATAGTTCTGAAAGGTGGAAGAACATCAAGCGGAATTAAAGCTGCATCATCACATACCGGAGCGCTTGGCGGCAGTGATAAAGTTGTTGATGCAATTTTAAAACAATTTGGAATTATTCGCGCTGATGATTTGAATGATATGTTTAACACCGCAAAAGGATTTGAAGATTTTCCAACACCAAAAGGTAATCGTGTTGCGGTAGTTACAAATGCCGGCGGACCAGCAATTCTAACTGTTGACACACTTGAGGAAAATAATCTTGCACTTGCAGAGTTAACTTTAGAAACAAAATTAAGTTTAAAAGATATTGTCCATCCTGAAGGAAGTGTAAATAATCCAGTTGATCTGCTCCCGGGTGGAACTGCCGAACAATTTAAAACTGTTAATGAAATTTTAATTAAAGACAAAAATGTTGATGCAGTAATTTCTGTTTTTGTAGAACCAATTATGGTAAAAGCTCTTCCAGTAATTGAATCCATTAATGATATCAAATCTGAGAAACCAATTTTTCAGGTTGTAATGCCTTTGCCAGAGTTTTGGCAGGAATACAGAACTGAATCAAAAACAAAACGAGCATTGTTTAGAAGACCTGAAGATCCTTCTGTTGTGATTAATAATCTTTTAAAGTTCCAGATAAAAAAATCAAACACGGGTAGAATTAAATCTGAAGAAACGGCAAAGGATTTTAATTTGAATGAAAAGCCTGGAAGATTTTTAACTCCGAATGAAGTAACTGAATTGTGTAATCATTACAAACTTCCGATGATAAAAGATGAGATATTGAGTTTTAATGAGTTGAATAAAAAGCATATTCACTTTCCGGTTGTACTAAAAGCTGTTGGTGAAAAGATAATACATAAAACCGATTTGAAAGGTGTAGTATTAAACATTGAGACAAAAGATGAATTAATTAAAACAGCAGAAGAAATGATATGGAATTTCAGTGCTAAAAATATTCAGCTTGATTCATTTTTAATCCAACCGTTTCTAAAAACAAAATTTGAATTATTAGTCGGTGCTTTTCGAGACCCAAGTTTTGGTCCGATGATAATGTTTGGCTCCGGTGGTAAATATGTTGAGTATATGGAAGACACCGTGATGCGTTCAGCTTATTTAACAGATTCGGATATCGATGAAATGGTCAATTCAACAAAAATTGGAAAAATAATCAAGGGCGTGCGGGGAGAAGAACCTGCTGATATAAATAAAATAAAATCTGCGATAAAAAATCTTGCACAAATGATGGTTAATCACAAAGAAATATCGGAAGTAGATTTAAATCCATTACTAATCACATCAGACAATAAAATCTTTGCTGTGGATGTTAGAATTAAGTGCTAATTAGATTTTTAAATAAATTTTATCAATCTCTTTTTTAGAGTGTCATTCCCCTGAATACGGGAATCCATTATCTAACATATATGAGGATTCTCACTTTCTCCTGAAGGGATGCCTATGGCAGTGGGAATGACAAAACAGTACAGTTTTATTTCGTACTCGCATTTTCTAATTATCATTCCTAAATTAAACTATGAACCGAAAAAAATTTATTACATCGTTATCTGCTGCATCAGTTGGTGCAGCGGTTTTTCCTTTTCAAATTCTTGGGCAACCTTCGAGGTCTGAAAGCAGAGACCTCGAAGGTTTGTTAAAAGATGAACCACCAATTATCAAACCACCAAGATTAAAAGCCGGCGATAAGCTTGCTATTGTTGCGCCAGGAAGTTATATCTCAGAAGAGGAACTTCAGGACTCAATAAAAAATCTTAACCAACTTGGATTTGAAACAACTTATTCAAAAAAAGTTCTTTTGCAGAGTGGATATTTTGCCGGCACTGATAAAGATCGTGCTGATGATTTAATGGAAAAATTTTCTGACAAGAGTGTAAAAGGTATTGTCTGTGCACGTGGTGGTTATGGCTGCGCACGCATTTTACCACTGCTGGATTATGAAGTTATCAGGTCAAATCCCAAAGTGCTGATTGGTTACAGTGATATTACCGCTTTGCTTTATGGAATTTATAAAAAATCTGGTTTGATAACTTTCCACGGTCCGGTTGGCACATCAACATTTAATGATTATTCGGTGAACAACTTTAATAAAGTATTAATAAATCCTGAACGAACAAGTTTGTTTCCTAACTCAACCAGCGGCGAAGATGAAAATATCTATGGCGTTACAACTATCACAAAGGGAAAGGGAAAGGGAAGACTTGTTGGTGGTAATTTATCTATTATGGTTTCACTAATCGGAACAGAGTTTGATGTTGATTATTCCAATAAAATAATTTTTATTGAAGAAATTGGTGAAGAACCTTATCGCGTTGATAGAATGTTAACACAGATGATTCAGGCTGGAAAATTTGAAAATGCAGCAGGAGTGATGATGGGAATTTTCAGAAAGTGTGAAGTGAAAAAGGAAAGCGACTTAACTGCAAAATCGTTTACTTTGATGGAAGTGCTGAAGGATAGATTAGGAAGTTTAAAAATCCCTGTTGTATATGGAATGTCATTCGGACATGTTAAAGATAAATTTACAATTCCCTTCGGTTTGCTTGCAGAGCTTGATGCAGGTAAGCAGACTTTTACATTATTAGAAAAAGCCGTTAATTGATTTGAATTTTTTACCACTTAGATACAAAAAGCCCAGAGTTTCACTTACACTTAGAATAATAAGGAAATACAAATGAAAAAAATAATTTATGTTTTGTCGTTCATCCTCATTTCACAACTAACAGGATGCATAGTATTTCATTCTGTTTCTTACGAGGTTAGTGTTAATGATGATGGAACGGGCACAGCTCTGCTGACAATAGAAGATATAAATACCGATGCAACCACTAAAGATGCAATTGACGAAGACGTTAGAAGTATTTTAGAATATGGATTAAAGAGTGCTGAATTTGTTAATGATCAGGATAAAGAAGGGAAAAAAATTACTTCAAGAAATGTAATGGTAGAACGAGAAAAGTTAAATGCGCTGGTACGTTACGAATTTAATGACATAAGCAAAGTGGAAGGAATGCAATTTGAAGACCCTTATTATTATCTTACGATCCCCGCTGAAGACAGCATAATATCAACTAATGGTCAGGTTACCAGAACCAATGAATATCAAAGGATAGTCTGGGATAAATCAATTACTACTTTGAAATTTAAAATGTACAGCGATGATACCAGCAAAGATGGATTAAAATCCTTAGCACCTTTTTATCTGAAAGAAAATTAATGTTTGTTGAAATAGTTTTCCCATTACCGTTCAGGAAATCATTTACCTATTCTGTTCCAAATGATCTGCAGGAATATGCCAAAGTTGGAGCCCGGGCTGTTGCACCTTTCGGTAAGCGCATCCTAACAGGTTTTATTATTAATATCCCGAAAACAGTTTCCTTAAAGAGAGAAGAAATAAAACCAATCTCAGATATACTGGATGATAAACCGATCTTTACAATTAAAACATTAAAATTTTATGAATGGATTTCCGAATATTATCTATGCTCACTCGGTGAAGCCTTAAGATTGCTTGTACCGCAGGGAACTGATGTTGAAACGAAAAGAAAAATAATTGTAGATAAAGATTTTGTATCAGGTCTTTTATCCAAAGAAAAGAAAAAAGATTCATTAAAATTTAAAATTCTTTCCGAGCTATCTAAACGAGACGAACTAAATTTTTCACTGCTTCAAAAAATTGTGCGAAAAAAAAATATTTACTCGCAGCTTCGCCAGCTTCATAATCAGGGTGCTGTTGCAATAGTGGATGAAGTTGAAGGGGTAAAAGTAAAAGCAAAGAAGGTAAAGTTTGTAAAACTTGCAAAAGAAATTGCAGAGATATATGCAAGTTTCCCAGAACTGGATAGAAAATCGCCTAAGCAGATTAAGATTTTACTCAAACTCATTGAGGCAAAAGGTATTTCTTTACCGGCAGCGGAATTACTTCATAAAACTGAATCTTCACAATCTTCTTTAAGCGGACTTGAACAAAAAGGATTTGTTAAGATTTTTGAAAAAGAAATTGATCGGAGATATAAAGAGCATTATGAAGAAAAACATCAGGAATTACAGTTAACAAAACAGCAGCAGGATATAGTGGATGAAGTATTCTCACTTCTTAATAAAAATAAATTTCAAACATTTCTATTACATGGAGTAACCGGAAGTGGTAAAACTCAGGTTTACATCGAGCTTGCAAAACAGGTTCTTCAAAAAAATAAAACTGTTATGATTCTCGTTCCTGAAATTTCTCTTACTCCGCAGATAACATCCAGGTTTTTTAACAACTTTGGTGATACCGTAACTGTCATTCACAGCCGAATGTCAGCCGGGGAGAGGTTCGATTCCTGGCGGCGAGTGTTAAAAGGAAAATCTAAGATAGTGATTGGAGCACGATCTGCACTTTTTGCACCTTTAAATAATATTGGATTGATTGTAGTGGATGAAGAGCATGATGCAAGTTATAAAAGTTCGGATATGATACCTAAGTATAATGCCCGTGATGCCGCTGTTGTGCTTGGAAGTATTTATTCGTGTCCTGTGATTTTAGGTTCTGCCACTCCATCTGTTGAAAGCATGTACAATGCTGAAAACGGTAAATATAAATTAGTTTCACTTCTCACCCGAATTGATGATGCCAAATTGCCGAAGATAACTTTTGTAAACATTTCACATGAAAAAAATAAATCAAAAACAGAAACCGTATTCTCAAAACTACTGCTTGATAAAATAGATGACCGCTTAAAGAAAAATGAGGGTGTTATTATTCTGCAGAACAGAAGAGGATTTTCAACTCAAATATTCTGTAATGATTGCGGTGAAGTTGAGATGTGCGAAAATTGTTCTGTGCCAATGACATTTCATATTAACCAAAATAAAATACAATGTCATTACTGCGGATTAGTAAAACCGGTGCCGGGTGCATGCACTCATTGCGGTTCAATAAACATAAAATATTTTGGAACTGGAACAGAACGTGTTGAAGATGAATTACAATTTTATTTTCCGAATGCTCGAATAGAAAGAATTGATTCTGATTCAATAACTAAAAAATCATACTTGAGTAATTTACTTTTAGATTTTAGCAAAGGTGATATCGATGTTCTTGTTGGAACTCAAATGGTTTCAAAAGGGTTGGATTTCCCTCGTGTTACTTTAGTTGGAGTAATTTCCGCTGAAACTACTTTGTGGCTGCCTGATTTTCGTGCTGATGAAAGAACATTTCAATTGCTTACGCAAGTTTCCGGCAGAGCTGGAAGAAGTAAAGTTGCGGGAGAAGTCATAATTCAAACTTATAATGAAAAGCATTTTGTGTTAAGAAAAGTTTTAGAGAATGATTACAAAGGATTTTATGCAAAGGAAAAAGCAGATAGAGAAAAAATGGGTTACCCTCCATTCACTCGTATTGCATTGATCGAAACTAAAGACGCAAGCATCGATAAAGCAAAAGGCGCCGCGTATGATTTTTACAAAGAGATCATTAAGTATAAAAACTATTTAAAGATTTCTGATCCAACAACTGCGCAGATATTCAGACTCTTAAATAATTATCGTTATCACATCTTAATAAAAAGTTTTAAAGAAAAGGATCCGGGTGGAGCAATTTTACGAAAAGCAATTTTAGATTCCTGGACAGAGTTTAATAAAAAATCCCGTTACCGGGATGTAAAATTATTTTATGATGTTGATCCGCAAAGTATAATGTAGGGAACGGTCTTCCGACCGTTCCACTAAAAACGCTAATCCTATCTTAGCATATTTCCGAACATTGGAGAAACCTGAGCCAATCCATATATGATAAACATAAAAACAAGCCAAACTCCAACAGAAGTAATAACATATTTTTTAACGTTATCAGATTTAAACATTTTTGCAAAAGCAATTCCTACCACAACATAAAACCAAATTGAAAAGACATCCAAACGGCTTAATAGAAATCCTGGAAAAGTTTTAACATCCATCCCGGTTAAAGAAGCGGGATTTAATCCGGTTAACATTTTACCCATAATCATTCCGATAATTATTAATATAATACTTTGTAAAACAGTAATGTACAGCGGCAATCCCATTGCCGTCATTGCCTGTGAGTATCCGGCGTTTCCTTTAAATGCAAACTTTGCAATTAAAAACGCTATTGTTGTAAAAACAAAGAACCAGACTAACATCATAACAAAAATTCCAATTGACGGAAATAAGTAGGTAAACATTGGATTGTTCATCATCCCGGCAGTTCTGTCTAATTGCTCATCTGCTTGCGCCTGAGTCATTTGCCCGCTTTCAACCATCTTCTGAAACTGTTCGCGCATAGCTTTTTCCTGCTGCTGCTGCATCTCAAGTCTTATTTCAGGATTAGACATATAAATAAATGTTGAGACGATGGCTACAATGATCAATGCAAGCAAAGGCAGCAGCCAATCTGCTACTTTGGTATTTAGAAATGCTAACTTAGAGAACAGGCTTGCGGGTTCAGAAATAACGCCAACAATTTTATCAGTATGTGAAAGTTCCTCCATTTCGTTTTCTGGTGATTCTTTTTGAATGGTATCTTCAGTATCCATTGCTTCTCCTGATTATTTTTGAAATGATACAGTAGAAAACTATTTAGGAAACATTGAAAAGGCAATAAGAATCTTTCAAATATGATGAGAAATAAGAAGCATCTTTTTGTAAATTTGAGTAAGAAAAAAATTAATTAATTCTTTTTATGGATAAGCTATGAAACCCAAAACAATAATAGAGCCCTTCAAAATAAAATCAGTTGAACCAATAAGATTTACTACCAGAGAAGAAAGAGAAGTACTTCTTAAAGAAGCAGGATATAATCCATTCCTACTGCCTGCTGATGACGTTCTGATTGATTTACTTACAGACAGCGGAACTTCTGCAATGAGTGCAAAACAGTGGGCGGGAATTATGGAAGGTGATGAATCTTACGCCGGCTCTAAAAGTTTTTACAGATTTGAAGCAGTTATTAAAAGTATAACTAATATGAAGTTTATAATTCCCACTCACCAGGGAAGAGCAGCCGAGAAAATTTTATTTACAATTGTGGGCGGACCGGGAAAATATTTTCCTAACAACACACACTTTGATACGACTCGTGCTAATGTTGAATTTAGCGGTGCTGAAGCTGTTGATCTTCTAAATGAAGTTGGAAAGCATCCGGAAATTCGTGCTGACTTTAAAGGAAATATGGACGTTGAAAAACTAGAAGCTTTCATCAAAGAAAAAGGTGTTGAGAATATTCCGCTTTGCATGATAACCGTTACAAATAATTCAGGCGGCGGACAACCAGTATCAATGCAAAACATAAAAGATGTAAAAGCTGTTTGTAATAAATATGGCATTCCACTTTTTCTTGATGCGTGCAGGTTTGCAGAGAATGCTTACTTCATAAAGATTAGAGAAAAAGGATATGAAAATAAAACTCCACTTGAGATTGCACAGGAAATGTTTTCTTATGCTGATGGAGTAACAATGAGCGCAAAGAAAGATGCACTTGTAAACATCGGCGGATTTCTTGCTATGAATGATGATGAACTTGCGATGAAATGTAGAAATTTATTAATCGTGACTGAAGGGTTTCCTACTTATGGCGGACTTGCAGGTCGTGATCTTGAGGCAGTTGCACAAGGTTTGTTAGAAATTGTTGATGAACATTATTTGCAGTATAGAATTAGAAGTATCGAATATCTTGGCGAAAGACTTGTTGCTGCTGGTGTTCCAATTATTGAACCACCGGGAGGACATGCAATTTATATTGATGCAAAAAGATTTTTACCAAATATTCCAGCCGATCAATATCCGGGTCAATCAATCGTTTGTGAGCTTTATCTTGAAGGCGGCGTTCGATCTGTAGAAATTGGAAGTGTAATGTTTGGTAAGTATGATAAAAATGGAAAATTAATCCCTGCAATGATGGAGCTTGTTCGAATGGCAATTCCACGCAGAGTTTACACACAAAGTCATATTGATTATTTAATTGAAGTAATAATAGAAGTGTTCAAAAATCGGGATAAACTTAAAGGCTATAAATTTACTTATGAGGCTCCGATGCTTCGCCACTTTACGGCACGATTTAAACCAATTATTTAGGAGCGTCATTGCGAGACCCAATTTCAATCGGGCGAAGCAATCTCATACATTGAATTATTTGCTTAACCTTTCAAGTTTGTCGATAAAGTATTTATAAAGAATGAACTCATCCCCCAACCCCTTCTCTTGAAAAGAGAAGGGGAGTTAAAGCAAGTTTAATAGTCCCTCTCTTTGCAAGAGAGGGATTTAGGGTGAGTTAAAGATATTGTTTAGTTGATGGATATTATGAAACTAAAAAAACTATACAAACACAATAACAAAAAACAAATTTGGCGCATTCTTCCAACTACAAATAATAAAATTGTGCTCGAAGAGAGAGATGCAAAAACCAAAGATGTTTTTTTTAGCTGTCTTGATATTGAATCAGGTAAAAAAATATTTAAAGATTTCCAGCTTGAGGAAAAAAACTGGATTGGTATTGAATCAATTTATAAAGATATAATTTTCTTTCACACCTACGGTAAGCCCGATATGCCGGCTCACAAAAGCATAATTGCATTTGATATACTTTCTAAAAGTATTCTCTGGCAAAATGATTCTTATGTTTTTTCTTTTGTTTATGAAGAAAAACTTTATTGTTATCAGCAGAGATTTGAGTCCCGGGTTTTCTTTGCGTTAGATTGTTTAACTGGAATTGTTGTTGAGGATTTTGGAAGTGATGTTTCGGCTATTAATAAGATGAAAGAAAAAGTGGATGAAGATTTCTGGAAACAGAATTATTTATTTCCGGAGTATTTTAAACGCAATGATTCAGTTATAGATGTTCATCAGAAATATATTCAAAAAGTTTTGGATGAGAATGTTATTAAAGGTGAAGTGAGTTATTTAAAAATTAGCGACTTACTTCTGTTTAACTTTCACGAAGTTTCTAAGACAAATACTTATACAAATATTTTTACTGCTGTTGATTTGACAAAAAATAAAATTCTATTATCCGAAACTTTGGATAAAAATTTAATTAATTTAATGCCGGAATCATTTTTTGTTAAAGATAATTTTCTGTTTTTAATTGTTGATAAAACAAAGTTGTTTGTTTATCAAATTATTTAATAGATATGTCATTGCGAGTCCGATTAGGACGAAGCAATCTGTTTTTTAATAGATCACTTCGCTCTGCTCGTGATGACTTCAGAAAAAAAATAATATGAAAATCTCATCAGAAGAAAAGGACATCCTTCTTAAAGCAGCACGTCATTCAATAGGTTCTTTATTTGATGGAAAAGAACCCGAACAACCCGATTATCAAAAACATCCGTTGCTTAAAGAAAAACTAGGAGCATTTGTTACCTTAACTATTAATCATCAATTACGAGGATGCATTGGATATATTATTGGAAGAGAACCATTATTTGATACAATCTGTTCAGCCGCTTTTCACGCAGCAGTTAATGATCCAAGATTTTCAGCATTAAAAAAAAGTGAATTTGAGAAAATTCATATTGAGATATCAATCCTATCAGAATTTATTCCGATCAAAAGTTATGATGAAATCATAATTGGTAAACATGGATTATATCTGGATGAAGGCGGCGGAGGGTTATTACTACCTCAAGTGGCAACTGAACACAGAATGAACCGCGAAGAATTTCTTTCAGCACTTTGCAATAAAGCAGGGTTTTACAGTGAGTTTTGGAGGGAACGAATTTTAAAAATAAAAGTCTTTACTGCTGAAATTTTTTCTGAAAGAGAAACGGAGGAACAAAAATGAAAATCAGACATCAGGAAGTTGCGGGATTCTTTTATCCCGCAGAAAAGGAAAAACTAAAAAATGATATTTCATTAATGCTTCAATCAACTAAAGCAGAAGAGCATTTTAAAAAAATATTTGGACTGGTTTCTCCGCATGCCGGTTATATTTATTCGGGTAAAACCGCTGCGTATGCCTACAATCTTTTAAAAGACAAAGAGTACAAAACTGTAATTATAATTTCTCCAAGTCACTCGGAATATTTTCCGGGAATATCAATTTATGATGGCGATGCTTATGAAACTCCGCTTGGAATTGTTGAAATTGATAACGAGATGGCTGATAATCTATTAGTCGACAGTAAAATAATTTTCAGAGGAATACAAGGACATCGAAAAGAACACGCACTTGAAGTGCAAATACCATTCCTTCAATCGGTATTAAAGGATTTTAAAATTGTTCCAATTGTAATGGGTGATCAGGGCAGGATGTTTGTTGATGAACTTGCAGAAAAAATTTCAAAAGTTGTTAATGATGAAACACTCGTAGTTGCAAGTTCGGATATGTCACATTTTTATTCTTCTGAAGAAGCTGATCGACTTGATTCAGTCGTTGAAAAGAGAATTAATGATTTTGATTTTGAAAATCTTCTTAAAGATCTGGATAATCATAAATGTGAAGCATGCGGCGGCGGATTAATAGCTGCGATGATGAAAGCTGCTTCGTTAAAAAATATTAATAAATCTTTTGTAATTGATAGAAGTGATTCTGGAGATGTAACCGGTGATAAATCCGAAGTTGTTGGATACTTATCTGCTGTTGTTTATTCTGATTAACCAAAAATTCTGACAGTAATTAAATAAGTAATCATTGCAAAAATACCCGATAGCGGAATCGTAAGAACCCACGCCCACAAAATATTTTTTGCAACTCCCCATCTTACTGCAGAAAATCCTTTAATTGAACCAACACCAATAATTGCACCCGTAATAGTATGAGTGGTACTAACAGGAATTCCTAACATTGAAGCCCAGCTTATTGTTAAACCTGCAGATGTCTCTGCACTAAATCCACCAAATGGAGTAAGCTTTGTGATTCGCATCCCAAGCGTTTTAATAACTTTCCAGCCGCCGATTAAAGTTCCTAAGGCAATAAATGAATAGCTTAAAAATATTACCCACGTTGGAACGTAAAATGTTGAGCCTAAAAGTCCATTTGTAAATAACGCAATTGAAATTATGCCGATAGTTTTTTGAGCATCATTTGACCCATGGCTTAAACTGTAGAGTGCAGCAGAAAGAAGTTGAAGCCTTCTAAAATTTTTATCCACCTTACGGGGATTCATATCCTTTACTATCCACATTGTGATTAAAGAAAATAATAAAGCTCCAATCATTCCGATAATTGGAGCCAGAAAAATAAATATAATTACCTTTGTATAACCGCTTATAATTAGCGCTCCAAATCCTGCTTTAATTACAGCTGCGCCGCCAAAACCGCCAATAATTGCATGGGATACACTAATAGGCATTCCAAAATGTGTGGCAGTTGCAGTTAAAATTATTGCGCCAATCACACCAGAAAGAACTACATAATTATCGATGATGTTCACATCCACAATTCCAGTTCCTATTGTTGTTGCTACGTGAACACCAAATATAAATGCAGCAGCAAAGTTAAAAAAGGCTGCCCAAACAACTGCCTGAAATGGTGTTAATACTCTTGTTGATACGATTGTTGCAATTGAGTTTGCGGCATCATTCATTCCGTTATAAAAATCAAAAACAAGTGCGAGCACGATTATCAGTACAACAATTTCCATACTTTATTCTTTATGTGTTCTTAAGGAAGATTGATAAAATCACATTTGCAGTTGATTGACATCTGTCACTGGTTCTTTCAAGCAAATCAATAATTTCTTTTTTCTTTATCAATTCAATTGCATCTTTTTCATTTTCAAACAATTCTTTAGTTGCCTGCTGATAAACTTTATCTGCTTCAACTTCAAGATCTTTTACAGCTTTTAACTCATTAACTCTTTTTATTTTTAAATCCTGAATAGCTACACCCAGTTCTTTAACCTGAGCACGAATAATCAAAGCTAGTTTATCAGCAAAGTCTATTTTCTTTTCTATGTGAAAAGTTTCAACTCTAATTGTTGCACCCAAAAGCATGTCGCTTATATCATCAAGCCGTTTTATAAGTGCAAAAATATCTTCTCTATCAAATGGGGTGATGTATGTTTTGTTTAATCTCTTGGTGATCTTAGCGGCTGTTTCATCACATCTTAATTCCAGTGGTTTCATTTTTAAGATATGAGTTTGTACTTCTTCAAATTGAAATATCTTTTCTGTGTGATCAGCCATTTCTTCGATATAACCGATCATATCCTTAAAATCATCAAAATATTTTTCTTCTTTGGGTAATAATTTTTTAAACATAAAACACCAGTAATTTTAGAAATGATTGTTAAAAAGAGTGCTTTCGACGTTCCAAAACTAAGTAAACGACAGTAATTCACCAATAAAATCTATTCATAAAATTGGTTTGATTTTGCTATATTCACACCTCAAATTATCGATTAAAATTAAGGTGAAATGTGAGCGAAAAGAAAAATAAACCTGCTGATGCAGTTGCAAATATCGTATCTCTTGCTAAAAGAAGAGGATTTGTATTTCAATCCAGTGAAATTTATGGCGGATTAAACGGATGCTGGGATTACGGTCCGCTTGGAGTTGAACTTCTAAAAAACATTAAAGAAGAATGGTGGAAGTTTATGACTTACCGCGATGATGTGGAAGGTCTCGATGCTTCAATACTTATGCATCCTAAAGTGTGGGAAGCCTCCGGACACGTTGAGAATTTTACCGATCCGATGATTGATTGTAAACAATGTAAAGCGCGTTTTCGTTTGGATGTTCTTGGTGATTCAATCAATGAAAAGAAAAAAGAAAAAGCTTTAGCTGAATTAAAAAATGATTTTAAAGATGATGCTTCAATTTTAAGTAAGATTGAAAATAAAATTAAAAATCCTGGGGATGATGATCCATTTAATCTTTTATTGGAAGATGAGCAGGTTGGTAAAACTCTTCTATCAAAATTAAACTGTCCACAATGCGGAAATGCAAATACATTTACCGATGCTCGTATGTTTAATCTTATGTTCAAAACATTTGTTGGTCCGGTTGAAGACAGCGGAAGTGTTGTTTACTTAAGACCGGAAACTGCTCAGGGAATTTTTGTTAACTTCTTAAATGTACAAAGTTCTGCAAGACAAAAAATTCCATTTGGTATTGCACAAATCGGCAAAGCTTTCAGAAACGAAATTAACACGAAAAATTTCCTTTTCCGTACACGTGAGTTTGAACAGATGGAAATGCAGTTTTTTATAAACCCATCTGCTGACGAAAAATGGTATTATTATTGGAAAGAACAGCGAATAAACTGGTATAAATCCTTAGGAATGACGGAACAAAAATTGAGATTTCATGACCATGAGCCTGAGAAATTAGCCCATTACGCCAAAGCGGCTACCGATATTGAATATGAATTTCCGTTTGGCTGGGGTGAAATTGAAGGAATACACAACAGGAAAAATTATGATCTTACAAGACACGAGCAGTTTTCTGGTAAATCCATGAAATATTTTGATGATGAATCCAAAGAAAAATATATTCCATACGTTATAGAAACTTCTGCAGGTGCAAGCCGCAGTTTTATGGCATTTTTAATTGATGCTTACTACGAAGAAGAAGTTAATGGTGAGATGCGATCAGTATTAAGATTTCATCCAAGACTTGCGCCAATTAAAGCTGCTATCTTTCCTTTGGTTAATAAAGATGGAATGCCTGAAGTTTCTCGTGAGATTGAAAAGGATTTGCGACGTAACTTTAAAGTTTTTTATGATGATAAAGGCGCTGTTGGCAGAAGATACCGAAGACAGGATGAAGCGGGAACACCGTTTTGTATCACAGTGGATACTCAAACTCTTGAAGATAAAACCGTAACAGTTCGTGATAGAGATACAATGGTTCAGGAAAGAATTGCAATTGATCAGCTAACAAGATATTTGAGTGATAAACTGTTAGCATAAAGAAGCCCAACTCCCAACCTCTTCCCTAAGGGAAGAGGGGTAACACTTTTAGGCGATTCGAGAAAATCGCCTTTTTTATTTGCACAAAATATTGTACGTTTAAGCGCACAATATTTTAAAGGTAAAATAATGCAAAGAATTCAATTACAAGAAGATATACAACCACTTTCAGAATTTCGTTCAAAAGTGGCATTCTATCTTGAAAAAGTAAATAAGAGTAAACGTCCACTTGTAATTACTCAAAATGGTAAGAGTGCCGCAATACTTCTTGGCGTCTCAGAATATGATAGCCTGATAGAGAAGATTGAAATTCTTGAAGATGTAAAGCTTGCAGAAAAGCAGATAAGCGATGGATTTGGCTTAACTCATTCAAAAGTAAAAAAGAGATTTTTAAAGCGGATTACTAAGTGAAAATAGTTTGGTCGCCTCTTTCTTACGAGAGATTAGAAAACATTTATGAATTTATATTCGACAAAGATCCTGTTGCTGCTAAAAATTTGATCAACAGTGTTTTTGAGAGAATAGAATCTTTATCCCGATTTCCAGAAAGAGGAAGGAAAGTCCCAGAAATAAATCGGGATGAAATTCGAGAAGTCTTTGTAAGTGAATACAGAATTATTTATAAAATCGAACCAAATAAAATCTCAATCATAACCATTAGAAACTTTAAACAACTTTTGCCAAAAACAGATATAAAGTAAAATCAAAAAAATGTTCAAAACAATATTAGTTATTTTAATTTTTTCAATTCAGTTATTTTCTCAAAACACCGATTTTGATTCCCGCGTAAATGAAGGAATCAAACAAATCTATAACATAAAGTTTACGGATGCAGAAAAAACATTCCGTTCTTTGATGGCTGATTATCCCCAACAACCTGCCGGAAGATTTTTTATAGCAATGATTGATTGGTGGAAAATCCTTCTTGATCCGGATAACGAAACTTATGATGAAATATTTTTTCAGAAGATCGAAGATGTAATTTATCAATGCGATCAAATTCTGGATAAAAATCCTAAAGATGTTGATGCGCTTTTCTTTAAAGGCGGATCAATAGGATTCCGTGGAAGGTTAAGAGCATTTAGAGAAAGCTGGCTAAAAGCCGCTGATGATGGGCGCGAAGCACTTCCAATTGTAGAGCACGCTGCTTCCCTTGATCCGAATAATATGGATGTACAGCTTGGTTTTGGAATTTATAATTACTACGCTGAAGTAATACCGAATGAAAATCCTTTAATAAAACCGCTTATGATTTTTTTCCCATCAGGAGATAAACAGAAAGGAATTCAACAATTAAAAAACACCGCTTTCAACGGTAAATTTGCAAAGTATGAAGCCCGATATTTTTTGATGACTCTTTACTATCGCTATGAAAATAATGCTTCTATGGCTGATGAGTATGCAAAATTATTAAACGATGATTTTCCGGACAATCCTGTGTTTGAAAAATGGCGCGGAAGAATTGCAATAAGAAGAGGCGATATTACACTTGCTGATTCAATTTTTAATGATGTACTTTCCAAGGCGGGGAAAAAATATCCCGGGTACAATACACCTGCCTCGCTTCGTGAATCATCTTATTACATTGGATATAATCTTAAAAATAATGGTCAGCTGGATTCAGCAAAAATTTATTTTGAAAGATGTATTACAGACTCAAAAAAAATTGATGAAGAAGGAGAGGAATCAGGTTTTCAGGTAAATGCTTATTTATATTTAGCACAAATGGCAGAAGCCCTAAGTAAAAAAGATGAAGCCATAAGGCTTTATGAAAAATTATTAGATATTAGGGATTATGGAAATTCTCATTCCATTGCAGAAAATAGTTTGAAGAATTTGAAAGGTTTACGGTAGTCATCACGAGCGTAGCGAAGTGATCTAATAGCTTGCTTCACTTCGCTCGCAATAACTAAAGAAAATTAAAGTGAAGTGGAAACGCCAACTCTGTGTAATCCACCAACAGAACCAAGAGATGAGTAGGCATAATCGAACTGATAATCAGAAACTTTAATTCCCAATCCTGCGTTAAAACCTGCTATACCTGCTGTTGTACCAATCTTAAATTCTGATCTTCGTTCATTATCATAACCTAATCTTAATTTCATTACTTTACTTAAAGTAAATTCAGCACCAACAGTAAAAGCTTTAAAGCGCTGAACAAAATCATCACGCTTCTGATTAAGTTTATGGAAATCTACTGAGAGGCGAAGAGGAAGATTTTCTAATTTCTTTGATAATCCAACAACAACATCAAGCGGCAAATCCTCGGTTGTGTTGTAATATTTTGTAAGTTGTCCGCCAAGATTTAAAACTGCAAATCCAAAATTCCAGTTTTTATCAGGAATAGCGTAATGCAATCCTAAATCTACTGCCATCGCAGTAGAAGATCGGGTTTCAATTCCTGAATAAATAAATTTTACATTTGCACCATAATAAAAGTCATCATCAAGCTGGTTTGCATAACCAAGTACGAATGCAAACTCACCGGCGCTAAACTCAGTGGTTTTTGTTCCAAATTCATCTGCTCCCTCAAAATTGCCGTAGTTTATATATTTTATTGCAGCACCAAATCTTCCAATGTTTTCAAATTCGGTTGAATAGGAAAGACTTGCAAGATTTATATCCATTAAATGTTTTACAAAAGAAAACGAAGCGGGATTGCCGTCAAGCAAATCCATGCCTGCAGGATTGTAAAAAATCACATCTGCGTCATCATTGTTGGAAACAAAACTTCCGCCAAGAGCACCTGCACGGGCACTGCCGTCAAGCCGAAGAAAATCAAAAGTGTTTTGACTAAAAGTGCTGCTGCAAAAAATTATTAAGGTAAGAGACAGAAAGATGACCTTGTTCATTAATTCTCCTAAATTTCCTTAGCTATTTAAGTATATCATAAAATAAAGGCAAGGGGAAATTGGTATCACAATTCAAAAATCAAAAATAAAAATTCAAATAACCAGTGATCTGATTTCTCAATACATTTGTTGGTTCAATGATCTTTAATGAAACCAAAGTTATTAAAATCGCATCTAAATTTAGTGAATCCGGTTTAACTTGATTCATCAATTTTAAGAATATAACTTTGAATCGTAAAAAAACGGAGAATAGATATAAAATGAATGGACTTAAAACAGTATTTCTAATGTCTGCAATGATGGCACTCTTTCTGCTGGTTGGATATACAATTGGTGGTAAATCGGGAATGACAATAGCATTTGTGTTTTCTTTAATTATGAATTTTGGTTCTTATTGGTTCTCAGATAAAATTGTTCTTGCCATGTATAAAGCACAACCGATTACCAGAGAACAATCACCAAAATTTTACGATATGATTGAGCAGCTTACACAGAAAGCAAATCTTCCAATGCCAAAAGTTTATATAATTAACGATCCAACTCCGAATGCCTTTGCAACCGGTAGAAATCCACAAAATGCTGCAGTTGCTGCAACTACAGGAATTTTACAAGGGCTGAATAATGAAGAACTTGCTGGAGTTATGGCTCACGAACTTGCACACGTTAAGCACAGAGATATTTTAATCAGTACAATTGCTGCAACTCTGGTTGGAACAATTTCTTTCATTGCACAGATGGCTGGATGGGCTGCGATGTTTGGAAGAGGAAGTGATCGGGAGGGAAACGGATTGGGCGGTTTGGTTTTAATAATTCTTTCCCCAATTATCGCCATGCTTTTGCAAATGTCAATTTCAAGATCCCGTGAGTTTTCTGCGGATGCAGGTGGTGCAGAAATTAGCGGCAATCCATTAGCACTTGCCTCTGCTTTACAAAAAATATCCCGGGTTAACCAGGTACAACCTATGAGAACAACAAATGCTTCAACTGCTCATATGTTTATTATAAATCCTTTGTTTGGCGGAATGGGAAAACTTTTTTCCACTCATCCGCCGGTTGAACAGAGAATTGCAAAACTTCAGGAAATTGCTGCAGGAAGAAGATAGCTGGTGTAAAAATCAACTTGATAAAGAAACTCTTTCTGACAATATTTGAGTTAAGATGAAACAAAATTTAATTCATATAAGCGGAGTGATAACAAAATCTCTCCGCTTTTTATTTTTTGCGGCACTTCTTCAGATATCGATTTTTTCTCAGCCTGTTTCTAATCTGGATAAATTTTATAATCTGGTTGATTCAGCATCCACAAAATTTGTAAATGATATTGGTGCGGCAAAAAAAGTAAAACTGGAACTTACACTTGGTTCAGACTACTCATTATTTGCAAATCAAATTAGAGGTAAAATTTTAAAACGCGGAATAGATTTAATGAATGAAGATCAATCTTCCAATGATTTTATTTCCGCAAGCTTTGTGATTGACAATACTTTAGTCTCATATTCAGTACCTGAACGCGATGGATTTTTTGGAAGTTTTTATACAGAAAGAATTTTACAATTAAGCGGAAATTATTTTATCTCATCCAACTCGATTATCAAATCATTTAATCTTGTAGATAAGGACACAATAAATATAGAAGATGTGGAAAAGGTAGAAAACCGATCTTATCCTTTCACCCGCGGAGAACTGCCGCCCGAACCTTTCTTTTCAAGTCTATTAGAGCCAATAGTGGCGATAGGCGCGGCCGCTGTTACCATAATTTTATTCTTTTCTGTAAGGTCTAAGTAATCGAAAATACCTTTGAAGGCTTACCTAATTTGGTTATAATTGTACATTAAAAAACCATTATACTTTAAGATGAAAAACATATTTGCTCTGCTTTTTGTAACGTTATTTTTATTTGCATGTTCTTCAACGCAGGATACTGCGGATATGACTCCGGAACAAAGACTTGCGTACAGCATCAGTCTTTATGAACAAGAAGATTATGAAGAAGCCGTTAAGGAATTTGAAGCAATTATTCTTCAATATCCGGGAAGCAGCATTGTTGATGATGCACAATATTATCTTGCAATGACAAGATTTAAACGAGAAGAGTATATTCTTGCGGCTTATCAATTCAGTAAGCTTATTAAAGGGATGCCGTCAAGTGATTTTCTTCCTGATGCACAATATATGTTAGCGGATTGTTATTATGAGCTGTCACCGGATTTTACTCTTGATCAGCAGTACACTAAAAAAGCAGTTGAAGAATTTCAGGTATTTATAGATTTCTTTCCATTAAACCCAAAAGTTGCTGATGCGGAAACGAAAATTAAAGAGCTTAATGATAAACTTGCAAGAAAAGAATATGAAGCAGCACGCATTTATGATAAGATGGATTATTTTTTAGCCGCACTAAAGTACTATGATAACGTAATGGAAATTTATCATGATACACAATACGCCCCCTTAGCCCTTTTTAATAAAATAAACTTACTTGTAGAAAAAAAACGTGATTCAGAAGCATTGGCTGAATCTCAAAAATTTCTTCAGAAGTATCCTCAGCATCCAAATACTGGTGATGTTGAAAAGATAAAGAGTTCTTTAGAAAGTAAGCTTTCAGTTAACCCGTAATGACCCAGGCAAAAAAAATAAGCGATTCAATTATTACTATGACAGAGCTGGTATTGCCAAACCATACTAACCAGTTAGGTAATTTGTTTGGCGGCCAGTTGATGCAATGGATTGACATTTGTGCTGCATTAAGTGCTGCAAAACATAACAGAACTATTTGTGTTACAGCTTCTGTGGATAGAGTAGATTTTCATCATCCAATCAAGCTGGGCAATGCTGTTACTTTGATTGCTTCCATAAACAGGGTATTCAAAACTTCTATGGAAGTTGGCGTAAAAGTTTTTGCACAAAATTTTAGAGAAGGAACAAAAATTCACACTAACACCGCTTATCTTACCTATGTTAGTGTAGATAATGATGGTAAGCCGGTTGAAGGTATAAAAGCAATTCCTGAAACAGAAGACGAAAAAAGAAGATATGATGAAGCTCTCATTAGAAGAGAGAACCGCCTTAAAGACAGGAAAAAGTAAATTTAAAACACTTTTACTCTTTGTTCTGCTCTCAGAAATAATTTTTCCCCAAATTCCATTTAAAGGATTTTGTAAACTAAATTCATTTGCTGTTGATTCCGGCTTTACAAAAATCTTTAGTCTTAATTATGATCAGAATGAGCATTCTGATATACTTATCTATAATCCGCAACAAAAGGTTGCAGAACTTTTTGACGGCAAAAGCGGATTAAAATTTATTTTAAAGAATAAAATTACACTACCGACCGAAATCTCTTCGATTGAACCAATAATTTATGCTAATAACATGATTGAATCTTTTGCTTTTACATCAAGAAAAAGCAGAAACTTTGGAATTTACAAATTCAATACTTCGGGTAATGTATCGTTAGTTTCTAAAATAAAATTTAATTCTTATCCGGAAAACATCAGCATTGCAAAAAACTATACTAATGGCGAACAATCTTTTTTAATATCAGGTAATTCATTCGATGGACTATCAATTATATCTTTAAAGAATAATCAGTTAATTGAAAAAAAGGCAGCTATAAATAGCATTTTTCAGAATGCCCAGTTTATAGATGTTAACTCCGATGGATTTGAAGATATCGCAGCAATAAGTACGATTGAAAATAAACTCCATATTTTTTATAATAATTCACGTGATGACTTTAAAGAATTAAAACAAATAAATGTAAATGATGATGTTCTTTCATTGCGCGTTTTTGATATTAATTACGATCACTACACTGATATAATTGTTAGTACTAAATCCGGAATTAAAATTTACTTTGGTGATGCTCTAGCCTCATTCGATAAAACAATCTTTATAGGAACATCTTATCCCGTTGATAAATTTATTATTGGTGATTTTAACCGTGATGGTTTTTTTGATTTTAATTGTCTTAGTATAGAAGAAGGAATAATATCAACAATTTTTGCAAAGGATTTCAATTTATTTTACTCTGAATTTTTGCAAAAGCAAAAAAAGGGAATAGTTGACTTAATTCCTTTTTTCAGCAAGTTTGTTTATGGATCAGCATTTCTTAATGAACTTGGCGAAATTAGCATACTCTCAAAAGTCAATTCTATGTCTGATGATCAGCAGCTTGCAGTTGGAATTAATCCGGATATAATTAAATCCTTCGATCACATTAATAATGGAATTGCAGACTTTGCATTCACAGATGAGTTCGACAAAAAGCTGAAATTTATACTAAGGAATTCAGCAGGGATTCCGGAAAGACTCTTTTCAGTTGATCTTTATGATGATCACGAAAAAATGTTTGTGTTTGATAATTCTAATTCGAGAAAGACTTTTTTTCTTTACAGCAACGAAAAAAAAATAATAGAATCTTTAGAAATCGATTTTGAAAAATTTACTTTCAGCAGAAGATTTCATTATGCAGAGGGACCGATTAAAGATCTGATTATCAAACCCGATTCAAAAGGAGATGCTGAGTTATTTATTCTTTATTCAACAAACAGGTTGCTTAATCTACAGGTAATTACCAAAACTGAAATTAACTACAATAAAAAACTTTACAATGATTTAAGTTCTAATTGGGAATTTCCTTTTTTGTTTTTTGCTGATGACCTGACCATTGGTTACTGGCAGAACGCCAACAATTTAATCAAATTAATTTTTCTTGATTTTAGCAGTAAGGATAGAAAATTCTTAAATAAGCTAAAATTTAACAGTAACATCCAATTAATCGCCTCAAATTCAAATCATTCTCTAGAAAAGGGAAAATTTAAATATTGCTCATTATTATCAAATAAAGATGAAATATTTCTTGTTGCCGGCAGCAATGAACCAAAAATTTATTCAGCAAAAAACTATAATAATGAATTTAGGATAACCGATAAAAATCAATTATTTTTTGGAAAAACTAATTCGGTTTTTATATACAATTCAAAATTAAAAGCACTAACAGAATTTGCAACTTCAAATACAGATGATCGCATATTGATTACAGATAAATTTAAAAATATTGAATTGACCAATTACACGATCCAAAAATTAGATCAAAGAAATTATCATCTGATATTTACAGACATTAATTCCGGTAACATTGAAATAAGGCAGCTATCAAGATGATTCGAGTATTGATTTTTATACTATTCGGTTTGATGACATTCCGAGCTTATGCACAGGATTTATCAAATAGCCAGCTTGATTCATTGTATAATCTATTTACTTATATCAAGGGGATTAATTTTTCTGATGAAATGCAGAAGCAACTGGATGATGATCCACAACAAAAAAAATGCGGATTGGGATTGGTTACCGATATAAAGCAAAACCTGGACAAGTTTTCAAGCGGGCAGCAAATTGTTTTATCAAAATTGTTAGATCGACCTGTGCTGTCTAACTCAACCGTTACACCAAACGGATATTTCAGAGTTCATTATGATGTTTCAGGAATTAATGCTTTAGGATATGATTTAAATTTACTACTGCAGGCACTTGATTCGGTTTATAATTTTGAAATTACATATCTCGGTTATCCACTTCCACCCTCCGACGCTGCAAATGGCGGTGATGATAAGTATGATATATATATTCAGAATCTTGGCGATTACGGATACACAAATCCCGAAACTAATGTCGGAACTTCAAGTTGGACATCTTATATGGTGATAGATAATGACTTTGGAAATGGTTTTAGTACGCACGGAATAGATGCAGCAAGAGTTACCGTTGCACATGAATTCCATCATGCAATTCAGATGGGTAGTTTTGCCCCCATAAATCCAAGTGAACCATTCAGAGGAGCAGATAGATTTTTTTATGAATTGACTTCAACTGCTTTTGAGGAATTTGTTTTTGATAGTGTGAATGATTACTACGCTTATATGTCTTCCTATTTTCAACAACCCGGTACAGCAATGCCTTTAAATACGGGATATAATTTAGCAATCTGGAACATCTATCTTCAGAAAAATTTTGGGTTTGATATAATTAAAAGACAATGGACTTTGATTCCCGGTAATGCTGCATTAAAATCAATTGCAATAAGTATTGATGAAAAGGGTTCTACATTCGGAAATGAATTGAATAAGTTTGGAATATGGACGTATTTCACAAATTCAAGAACCATTTCCGGCAGATATTTTGATGAAGCAGCTAACTATCCAATAATTTCTCCAACTGCAACCGTTACATTTACACCTCCCGCTAAATTTTATGATATGATGGTTCAGCCTACGGCAAATTATTTCTTAAAAATAAATCTGCCTTCATCCGATGGAGAGTTTTATTCAATAGTTACAAACTCAGACTGGCAAAAAGCCCTGGATAATCCAAATCAGTTTTTAGATTTTTCTTTTTCTGTTTTTAATGATACTGTTTCAGGTGAAAGACCGATAAATGATAATTACTCAATAAGTTTTAATAAAGACAATCAGGCATTCTGGAATAATGCAGGCATTTTAAATAACATTGTCGTTTATGGTGATTCAAATTATTCAATTCCGGAACTTGATGGAGAAACCTTTGCATATCCTGTTCCTTTCAGAACATCTTCATCAGGAAATATTAAAATTGCTTTTAAGAGCAAATTAAATCTGGGTGATGAAGCAGATATAAATATATACTCAGCAGGAGTTGAACTTTATTATTCAGGTAAAAAACCGATTCAGTCATCGTATATTAAAAATTCTATTAAGTATGATGAAATAATTATGAATGGGAGTGAAATAAATTTTCCATCCGGAGTGTACATTTATGTTATTAAATCCGGTGATGAAATTTACAAAGGCAAGTTGGTAATCTTTAATGACTAACTATTCTATTGAAGCTGTGGAGTTAAACAAATCCTTTGGAAGAAGATTAATCTTTAATGATCTGCAATTTAAATTTGATAAATCAGGTATATATGGAATATCAGGTCCAAACGGATCAGGTAAATCGACGCTTGTAAAAATTATTGCCGGAATTATAGGTGCTTCAAAAGGTAAGATAATCCATAAACTTGATAATAAAGAAATAGCAGAAGAAAACTTGCATAATCATATTGGATTTGTTTCGCCTTATCTTGTTTTATACGAAGAATTTTCTACTTATGAAAACATGAAATTATTTGCTGAGATAAGAGGCACCAAGTTTAATGGTGATAGAGTTGATTATCTTCTGGAAAAATTTTTATTGTATAAGCGTAAGGATGATCTGTTAAAAACTTATTCATCAGGAATGAAGCAAAGAGTAAAATTTATTTTTGCTCTAATGCATTCACCGGAATTATTAATTCTTGATGAACCAACATCAAATCTTGATGATGAAGGAAAAAATTCCGTTTATGAATTGATAAAAGAAGAAGGACAAAAAAATATAGTGTTAATTGCATCCAACGAAAAAAACGATTTGGAAAACTGCAGCGATATAGTTTATCTGGAGAAATATAAAAATTAATTTCTACTAACTTTGGCTTATATTGCAGAACTTAGTTGGAATGTCATTTCGACCAGAGGGAGAAATCTTAGTGATAAACCGTTCAGATTTCTCAGCCTGCCTGTCCGGTAGGCAGGTCGCGGACTCCTTCGAAATGACTATACTCAGATTGATAAAAATGGATTAAACATAAATGATATTAAAAATTAAATGAACTCAAAATCTTACAGCCTATTTTTAAAAGATTTTAAATCTGAACTAAGAACACGCTATGCAATAAATGCACTTGCAATGTTTATTATTGTTGCAATTAGTGTCATATTGTTTTCAGTTGGAAATGAAAAAATAAGTCCGAGTTTAACCGGCGGATTATTCTGGGTTGTGATTTTTTTTACAGCTATGTCCGGTCTTTCGAGGGCTTTTGTTTCTGAAGAAGAACGCGGTACATCGTTAACCCTGCAATTAATTGCAGCTCCATCAACTGTTTATGCAGGCAAACTGATATTTAACATAATTTTAGTTTTTGTAATGAACACGATTATTGCAATTCTTTATTCAGCAATTTTTGAAGCGTTTATAATTAAAAACTTTTGGCTGTTTTTAGCATCATTTGTGCTGGGCAATATTGGATTGGCTGTATCATCAACAATAATTGCTGCAATAATTTCTAAAGCAGGAGCCAAAGGAACCTTGTATCCTGTGTTATCATTTCCCATTTTATTGCCTTTGATTTTAACTTCAGTACAGTTAACATTGTTTGCCCTGGATGGCATATCCTTTGAAAGAGCTAAGTTTGAATTGGCAATTGTTGTGAGTTACGATGTTATTATGTTAACAGCTTCTTTTATGCTATTTGATTTTATTTGGAAAGAATAAAGAATTTTAACTAAAACTAATCCAAAATAATAATATGATCTGGAAAATATTTTTATTTCTTTTGCTTGCGTTTGTCTCTGTAGCTGGAATTGCATTTCCCATTGTCGAGAATCCAAGCACTTGGTATCAATTTCCTCTAATCCCGGGACTTGAAGAAAACGCTAAAATTATTTTCTTTCATGTTCCAACAGCTTGGTTAACGGTTGTTGCATTTTTTATGTCAACACTTTACAGCTTCAAATATTTACGCAAGAAAAATTTGGATGATGATGTAAAATCTTATGCAGCTGCTCAACTCGGAATGATATTCTGCATTCTTGCAACAGTAACCGGTGCTGTTTGGGCAAAGTTTGCATGGGGTTCATATTGGAGCTGGGATCCCAGACAGACAAGTATATTTGCATTATTATTAATTTACGGAGCATGGTTTGCACTTCGTTCTTCAATTGAATCCGAAGAAAAGAGAGCAACTTTATCATCGGTTTATTCAATGATTGCATTTGTTACAGTTCCTTTTTTTATTTTTATTATGCCAAGAATTATGACAGGTTTGCATCCGGGTTCTGCTGATGATACTAATGCCGGACCGGTTATTGATTTTAAAATGAACGGAAATATGCAGCTGATTTTCTTTCTTTCATTAATTGGATTTACGATCCTCTATTTTTGGATGTGGAATATCGGTTATAGATCAATATTATTGCGGGAAAAATTAAATAAACAATTAATCAGAGGTTAACTTTGGAACAATTTCTATCACAAAATGCTATTTACATTGTAATGATCATCGTCCTGATTGTGTGGGCTGGAATTTTTTCATATATGTTAAGTTTAGATAAAAGAATAAAAAAAGCAGAGAAAGAATTAAAAGGAGAAAAAAATGAAAAATAAATACATCTTCGGCGGATTTATCATAGTCTTATTCCTTGGAATAATGGCGTATCTTTTTACACAAAGCAATATTAAATACGAAAGTAATTTTGCAAATGTAAAAGGCACGGATAAAATTGTTAAAGCCACAGGTAGCTGGGTTAAAGAAAAAAATTATGATATGAACCGTGAACAAAACACCTTTTCATTTTTCATGAAAGATGAAACAGGTAATGAGATGAAAGTTATTTACGAAGGTGCAATGCCAAACAATTTTGAAAGTGCTACCAGCGTAGTTGTAACCGGTTCATACAGAAACGGTTATTTTCATGCAAAGGATATTTTAACTAAATGTCCAAGTAAGTACGAACAAAAAACCGTTCAATCATCGTCAATGTAACTTTGAGAAGGGGAGATACAAATATTTTTAAACTTTGAGGATTTATGATAGGAAGTATTTTTTTAAGTGCAGCTCTTGTATTCAGCCTAATCGCGATGGTAATGTATTATCTCTCATTTAAAGGTTACAAGAATACTTTAAATATTGCGCGGTACAGTTATCATGGAATGGCAATATTTGTAATTGCAGCATCCACATTTTTATGGTATGCAATTTTAACACATCAGTATCAGTACAAATATATTTTTAGCTATAGTAATAACTCTTTATCAACCGGATTATTGTTCTCATCCTTCTGGGGTGGACAGGAAGGAAGCTTTATGCTTTGGCTCCTGCTTACTTCAATAATTGGAGTTATACTTCAATCTTATTCATCCAGAAGAGGTGATCTTGAACCAAGAGTAATGGCAGTGTTTACACTTGCAACATCATTTTTATTAGTAATGGTATCACCATGGTTTAAAAATCCATTTGAGTTTATCTGGACAACCCCAATTTTTATTGATGTAAAAAGTATCAATGCTCAATTTATGAGCCTTCCATTTATTCAGAATTTTATTTTTACGGATCAACAATCCAATACTACTTTTGTTCAGATGAGCAAGGAATTGTACGGGTTATTAACTCAGGCAGGAGTTGGTGTTAACCAGTTTATTGCAGATGGAAAGGGTTTGAATCCGCAGTTATTAAATTATTGGATGCAGATCCACCCGCCGATGTTGTTTACCGGATTTTCAATGGCTACAGTTCCGTTTGCATTTGCTTTAGCTGCCCTGATGAAAAATGATTATAGAGATTGGGTTAATCAATCATTGCCCTGGGTGCTTGCAGGTACTGGAATCCTTGGTCTTGGTATTATGATGGGCGGATATTGGGCTTATGAAATGCTTGGCTGGGGCGGCTACTGGGCATGGGATCCTGTAGAAAATTCAAGTCTGATACCATGGTTAATCGGTGTTGCTTCAATCCATACAATGCTTGTACAAAAAAGAAGTTTAAAAAGTACAGATGGAATTGGAAGATATGCCAAGACAAATTTAATTCTTAGCATTTTAACTTACATTTTAGTTTTGTACAGCACATTCTTAACAAGAAGCGGTGTACTCGGCGATGCTTCAGTTCATTCATTTGTAGATCCGGGTATGCTTGTTTATCTGTTTCTTGTAGTATTTATAGGCACATTTATATTAATAGGATTTGGAAGTATCGCTTACAGATGGAAATATCTTGAGGATAAATCTGTTTATGAAGAAAATATTCTTTCTCGTGAGCTGTCACTTTTTACAGCTTCAATAATATTGGTAGCTTCTGCAATTATCGTACTTGTTGGTACGTCTGCTCCTCTTTTCGGTCAGTCCGTTGATACCTTTTTTTATAACGAAATGCATTTGCCGATCGCTATTATTATCGGTTTGTTAAACGGTCTTAGTTTATTGATAAAATGGAAAAAAACTGATACCAAAGAATTTATTAGAGATTCGATTTTCTCATTAGTTACGGCTGTTATTTTAACCTTAATCGTTATTGTATTTGGCAGCGTTACTAATTTTCTTCTTGTGCTACTAACTTTTTCATCAGCATTTGCTCTTATAGTAAACGCACAAATTGCATTTAAAATTGTAAAAAGCAATTTAAAAAATCTTGGCGGATATGTATCTCATATCGGAATAGCAATTTTTATACTTGGTGTAATTGGATCCGCAGGATACAGCGAACACGTGAATTTAGATCTTATAAAAAATAAACCTACACAGGCTTTTGGATATGAGATGACTTTTACCGGCTATACTCCTATCGAAAATAATACAAAGTATGCGTTCAACATCAACATGAAAAAAGGAGATAAATCATACACAGTTTCTCCCGTTATGTACATAGCAGAATATAATAATAGTTTAATGCGGGAACCTGCAATACTCAATCTGTTTTCAAAAGATGTTTACTTAGCTCCGCTTGGTTATGATGAAGGCAGCACCCAGAATACGGGTGATGGAGAGACAGTAAAACTTGAAAAGGGTGTAAAAACAGAATACAAAGGATCAAATATATCTTTTGATCACTTTGATGTTTCTGCTGAAACCATGGCGGATATGCAGGCAGGTAAGGATTTTCAAATGGGTGCAGTTCTAACAATTGAAAACGGTGGTAAAATAGAAGAGTTCGAGTTATTCAGAAAAAGTGTCGGTGGTCAAATTGAATTTACCGATTACACTTCTGCACAAGCAGGAATAAAAGTTAAACTGCTTAATCTAACTGCTCAGATGATAGAAGTATCGATTACCTCTTCAGATGGTACTAATCAGCAGGTTGTTGAAAAACCAAAGCAGGAAGTTTTATCCGTTACTGCAAGCGTTAAACCATATATCAGTCTTGTATGGATAGGCGTTATTATAATGGTACTTGGTTTCTTTGTTGCGGTTGCAAGAAGGTTGAAAGAATCGTTGTTATAAAGAGTACTCCATTTTAGTAAATTATTTTCAGGCTCGAGAAATCGAGCCTTTTTTTTATATTTGGACAGTTAATAATACAAGGAAATTTGTGATAATGTTTTTCAAAAATAGATTTTTCAATAGTCCCATTTTAATCTTACTCTCACTCTTGCTCTTAATCTTAATTTCATTTGCTTTCATTCCAACCAAACCTGATGAGGGAATGTTTCCATTGAGTGATATTAAAAGTATAAATCTTAATGAAAAGGGATTAAAAATTAGTGTTGATGAAGTTTACAATCCAAATGGGGTAAGTCTTGTTGATGCTTTAGTAAAAATTGGCGGATGCACCGGTTCATTTATTTCAGATGAGGGATTGATAATTACAAATCATCATTGTGTGTTTAGTATTGTTTCCAATGCAAGCACAGTTGAAAATAATTATCTGGAAAATGGATTTTTAGCTGAGAGTCGTGAAAAAGAATTACCCGCTAAAGGATTAACCTGCCGAATAACAGATTCCTACGAAGATGTAAGTGCAGAAGTTTTGAATGCCGCAAACACTTCAGAAGATATCTCACAAAGAACAACGGCAATATCTAAAAAGATAAAAGAAATAGTTGATCGTGAAGAAAAGAAAGACAGCACGATAAAAGCAGAAGTTTCAGAAATGTTTGTTGGTGAGCAGTACATTCTATTTAGATACAAAACAATAAATGATGTAAGATTGGTTTACGTTCCGCCAAGAACTATAGGAGAGTTTGGCGGTGAATCTGATAACTGGGTTTGGCCAAGGCATAACGGGGACTTTTCATTTGTGCGCGCATATGTTGCACCTGATGGTTCATCAACAAAATATTCTGAATCCAACGTTCCATATAAACCCAAAAAGTTTTTGCAGGTAAATCCAAAGGGAGTTAATGAAGAAGATTTTGTTTTCATACTCGGTTATCCCGGCAGAACATTTAAGCATCAACCATCACAATTTTTAATTATGCAGGAAAAATATCAACTGCCTTATATTCAGGATTTGTATTCCTGGTTAATTAATCTTTATGAAAAACGAGGGGAAAATGATCCGGTGTTTGAATTAGAAAAAGTTGGTGAAATTCAAGGACTGGCTAATACTGAAAAAAATTATCGCGGTAAAATACAGGGACTTGATAGACTAAAGCTCATCCAGAAAAAACAGGAAGAAGAAAAACAACTACAGAATTTTATTGAGTCTGATCCTGCATTTAAAGAAAAATATGGTTCAGTGCTAAGTGAAATTGATGATGTTTACAAAGATGCATTTAAAAGCGGAAGAAGAAATCTTGTTTTAATGATGTTAAGCCGTAATGTTGATTACTACCGGCTTGCTGAGATTTTTATTGATTATAAAAAAGAAATGATGAAGCCGGAAAGTGAAAGAAAATCATTGTACAAAGAAGAAAAACGGAATGAATTTTATAATACCATCACAAAGCTGTATAACGATTTTATGCCTGATCTTGAACCGAAAATCTTAAATAAAATGTTATCAGACGCATCAGCCTTTGAAGAATTTAAGGATGTTGAACCATTTAAGAGTTTTAGTAAACAAAATAACAAAGAAGATTTTATCGCCGATTTGTATGACGATACTTTTATTAAAGACAGTAAAGAATATTTTAAACTGCTGGAAGATGCCGATGAAAAAATAGAAGATTTAGATGATCCATATCTTCAATTAGTTAAAAGCATATTTGAGCTTGGCGAAATTGAAAAAAATAAATCTCAGGTGCGTGATGGAAATTTAAATATACTGCTTGCAAAACTTAATGACGTTAAAAGACAATGGATGAACAAATCTTTTATACCTGATGCAAACAGCACTTTAAGATTAACTTTTGGTTATGTTCGCGGCTATTCCCCGCGTGATGCAACATATTTTTCACCACATACTACTTTATCGGGTTTGATTGAAAAAGGAAAGGAATATGGTGATTACAAGTTGAACGAAAAGATAAAAGAACTTTACGATAAAAAAGATTTCGGTCAGTTTATTCATCCAGAATTAAACGATGTGCCTGTTAACTTTATTTATAATATGGATACAAGCGGAGGTAACTCCGGCAGCCCGATAATGGATGCTTATGGAAAATTGGTTGGAGTCAATTTTGATCGTTCATTTGAAGCGACTGTGAATGATTATACCTGGAGTGAAAAATACAGTCGATCGATAGGTGTTGATATCAGATATGTTTTATGGGTTGTACAAAAAGTTGGTGGAGCTGATTTTTTACTAAAAGAAATGGGAATTAGTCTATAATTCGTAACTTTTAAGGCTTGACAAACAATGGGGTCAATGTTATCTTTGACCTCGTTTTTAAGAAATATTTTCATTCCGCGATAGCTCAATGGTGGAGCATTCGGCTGTTAACCGAAGGGTTGCAAGTTCGAGTCTTGCTCGCGGAGCAAAAAAATAAAAGCCCGACTATTCGTTGGGTTTTTTATTTTTAAATACAAATCCGCATAAAATTTAATAAGCACTATTTTTTCATAAAATCAAATGCACCTTTCCTAAGATTAATTCCATATTCTAAATAAGCCTTTAGACAAGTTAGAAAATTAGCCCAGCCTTCAGTGTTACCTTTTAACCACTTAATGCCTGCTTCATTATTTTCCATACTCTTCTCAGTTACTGTTACAAGTGTAGAATTGTTATCGGTTGGGGATAGACTTATTTCAACAAGCAGTTCTTTACCATCCGCTTCCCAATAGTACGAGATATAGGAATTACTTTCCACTTTGCTGACTCTAATGGGAAACTCTTCATCAAATTCCGGAAACTTCCAGAAGATTTGTTTGCCTTCTTCCATTCTTCCAGAACTTTTTGAGATAAAATAGTTTTTCATTTTTTCGGGATCGATGATCGCTTCAAAAACTGTTTCAACAGGCTTTTGAATTTGAATTGCTGTTTTAATTTCAAGCATATTATTACTCATAAAGTTCCTTTTTACTTATAGTTGACAATATTTTATTTATTATAAGATTGTCAAATTTTTTATTCTCTTCTGTGTTTGGCATATGTGCCGAGTTTTCGAACCAAATCAATTCTTTATACGGCGCAATCAGATTATTAAAATAATTTTCAGCAAGAACTGAAGGCGCTTCAAAATCGTGTCTGCCTAAAATAAAAAATACCGGTACTTTAAGTTCCGGTGCCTGTAAATTCAAATTAACCTTCATAAGTTCCGGCCATAATAATCGAACTGAATTAAATATCCCACGAAAGAAATTTATTTTGTCCATAAAAGAATATTCAGTTGCAAGCAGTAGACTTTTTATAACTATCGGAAAGGCTCCTTTTGAACTTCCATAAAATTCTCCGCCAAATTTCCCAAGTAATCTTCTTTGGAGCATAAACTTTTTCTGCCAATTCCCGGAATAAGGGGGAATGCCAATGTCGTTAAGTACTTTAACTGCCTTTTCATCCTTCGCATTCTTCGCCTGTTCTAATGTCCACTGATAAGAAGTTTTTTCATTCTCCAGCATATGCACAGTTTGCCCGATCCCTATATAAGAATAAAACAATTCGGGATATTCTTTAACTGTTAAAACTCCTAAAACAGATCCCCATGAATGACCGGCAAGAAATATTTTATTTTGATTAAAGCGATTTCGCAATAGGTTAACCAATTCGTACGTATCCCGAATAAATTGATTTATCGTCATAGAAGATTCCGGATTTTTTGCTGAGAAAGATTTACCAGCACCTCGCTGATCCCAGGATACGACAACAAAATATTTTTCTAATTCCGATGATTGTCCTCTTAATAATCCCATATTTGAAGTTCCGGGTCCACCGTGGAGAAAAAGAATAATTGGTTTAGTTATATCTGCTCCGCGAATAAGTATCCATTGATCCTGTCCACCTAATTTTACTTTTTCAAGTGAAGCAATACTATTAGTGATTAACTTTCCCATTGTATCGTTTATAGGCGGTGTAAAAGCCGGTATTAAATATAATGTTATAAAAAGCAGGACAATTATAATTAGTGCGTAAAGTAAGATCATAAATTTCTTTTGGGCGTAAAATATTTTATAAGATATATATCAATAACAAAAACAAGAATATTCCAGAATATCAACGCCGCAAAACCGGCAGGGGAGAAAAGCCAGTTCATATTTATAGAAGTCATTAAAGCTGATAGACAACTAGAAACACCGTTAACGATAAAAAGAATTTTTAATAGTTTTTCATACTTGCCCTTATCAAAGATGAAAGACATAAAAATAAATGAAAGCCCGATACCGCCCCAGCCATACATCTCTAAAGCCCACGCAAAAGAACCCGGATTCCCCATTGTGAAAACAGGTAATACATAAACAGCTTCCGGCGGATTATTTATGGCGAGAAAAGGAATGTAAGTAGTTTGAATTATGTAATTGAGAAATACAACTGAAGTAAAAACAACGTTTATTATCAATGCGGATAATGCCAAAAGTTTTCTTTCGCTTTTTGAAATAGTGTATAATACAATAAAGGTTAACAGCGAACCTATTACAAGAAAATATCCGCAGAAATATGTGGCCGTTTGAAGGGGGTGAAACGATTTTATAAAAAGTTCTGCATCCTGCCATTTAGGTTGTGGAGTAATTAACGCGGATAAAACAGGAAATATTAATCCGGAAAATATTATTCCGAACATATTAAGATAGACGGCAGTTTTGCCAAATCTCAGATTATCTTGTGTGATCATATCTGCATCCAGAAAAATTTCTGCTTTACTCTTTAATTATCCGATCAAATCCGGTATATGGCTTTAGTTCCATAATCTCAAAAGCTATATAACCTTTATCTACAAGAGGAAGTGTACTTAAAATAGATTTGCAATGGTCTAATGAATCACATTCCAAAACTATAACAGCACAATGTTTATCATTAAAATAAATTTCTCTGATAATATTTTGTTTATAAAGATCAAATATAATTTTTGCTTCTTCCATCAGTACTTTGGAATAATCTTCGCCAATAAAATTCTTAAGCTCACTTTCTAATGCTAATATTTTCATTATTTATTCTTCTGCTATCATAATTAAATAAAATTACACTAATAAATTAAATTTGAATTCTTTCAGAGCAAAGGAAGTAATATAAATAACTAATGTATTGATGAATTGCTTAAAAAAGTTAGATTTAATAATTTCGTTTGGTAATTTTGATAATGATAAAATCTGTCAAATCTTAATTTAATGATGTAAGTATAAACGAATTACAACCTAACAATGCAGAGTTATTTTTGATGATGAATGTAATACATAAACTAAGAGAGCCGATGAATGGGTTTACTCATTTTGTAGGGATAATCCTTTCAATTGTTGGAATGATATTATTAATTAATCTTAGTCTGCAGCCTTATAAACCATTACATTTTTTTTCGTTTTCTGTATTTGGCATCTCAATGATTCTTCTTTACACAACAAGCACTCTTTATCATTGGTTAAAATTATCTGAAACCGGAGTTAAGAAGCTTAGAAAAGCGGATCATATTATGATATTCATTTAAATTGCAGCTACATACACACCTGTATGTATTGTTGCTTTAAGAGGATCATTTGGATGGGGAATGTTTGCAGTAATATGGCTGGTAGCTTTGGGAGGAATATTGATAAAATTATTCTGGATGAATGCGCCGAGATGGGTATCAACCGTTATTTATTTATTAATGGGTTGGTTAGCAGTAGTAATAATTTATCCTTTAATAAATGTTCTGCAATTAGAAGCTTTGTTATGGCTTTTAATAGGTGGATTATTTTATACAGTTGGAGCAGTTATTTATGCCATTAAAAAACCTGATCCATATCCCGGTGTACTCGGGTTTCACGAAATATTTCATTTATTTGTTTTATTAGGAACCTTATCGCATTTCTGGCTTATGTATAATTATATAAGTGTGCTTAAATAAGATTAATTTCAAATAAAAAAATCTTTTAGAGGGAAAATGTTAGATTTAGAATACTTTGCAGATAAGGAATTTACAAACATCAATTTTGCAAAGGACTCCTTTACTAAAGCTGAATATGAGAACTGTAAATTTGAAAAATGCATTTTTTCAAAAGTTAAATTATCCGAAACAGTTTTTATAAATTGTTTATTCTCAGATTGTGATTTAACAAGCAGCAATATTTCTGCTGCTGTTTTTCGTGATGTAAAATTTAACAATTGTAATTTAACAGGATTGCAGTTTGATGGCTGTAACCAATTACTTTTATCATTTGAATTCACTGGATGTCAATTAAATAGGTCATCATTCTTTGGAATGAAAATTCATAAAACAGAATTTACAAAATGCGAAATGATTGAAGTCGATTTTGGCAGAGCGGATCTCACTGGTTCATCGTTTAATGATTGCGATTTACGCAATGCTGCTTTTGATAATACTAATTTATCCAAATGTGATTTTCGCAAAACTTATAATATTGTAATTGATCCTGAAAATAATAAAATCTCTAAAGCAAAATTTTCCATTATGGGTGTACCCGGTCTTCTAACGAAGTACGATATTGTGATTGAGTAAAAAATCAGCAAAGCACTAAACAGTTTTGGTAGCTTAAACAGAAGGTAAACCAATTCCCGGATATTTAATTTTGTTCAATCAAAAAAAAACCGGTTGCCAGCCGGTTTTTAATTATTAATCTAAAACTTTTAGATTATTGTTGAATATCAATTCTATTAAACATATTAAGAGATTATGTCTCAGAATAATGTTTTAAATATTTCAATTCTAATAATCATTAATTATTTTTTTTCCACTCAGGAAATCTGCCCGGTGTATAGGGTGCCCCGGATTTTTCTAATTCAGCTTCTACCTGTTTTATACTATTATTAATTGATCTGAGATAATCCAGGAGTTCATCAAATTTACTGGCTGCCATTTCATAAGACGTTATGAAAGTATTTGTCGGAGCAGCTGTTGTATTCCACAAAGCACCGGTTATTAATTCTACTCTTTGTTTTACTGAAGTCGGTGATGCTCCGTCATATCTGCTTCTCAGTTGATCACCATTTAACTTTACATTCAGATCTCTCAAATCAGCTTCAATGCTTATAATATTATTATAAGTTGAAGCAGGAACTTCAGCTCCATCTAAGACAGCTTTCTTTAAATAAGATACTTTGCTAATTAATTCATTTCTGAATGCATCAGCACCGGTGATAGATCTTGTAAGCTCAGCAACTTTTTTATTAAATATATCAAGGCTAAACTTATCTTCAGCAGGAAGAGTTGTATTATTCAATGATTTACAAATAAATTCTTTCCTGTTTACCAGTTCAGTAAACTTTCCATCCTGAAATTTAGAAAGAGACACAAAATATTTTCCTGGCACAACCATATAACCTTTATCAGGCTCAACCCATGGTACCGAATTGTCCGGCGGTTCAAGTGATACAGGAGAAACCGGAGCGTAACGGAAATTCCATACTAATCTATTTACGCCTTTAACAGCTTCTGTCTTTATTTTGCGTATAACATTTCCTGCTTCATCGGTAATTGTAAAAAGCAGATAAGCTTCAGGTTCTTCCTGTTCCGCTTTTAATGTTTCATAAGATGGAAATTTGATCTCCTCTTTGTCCTTTTGCTTTTTCTTCTCTTCGTCTCTGCGGAGTTCTTTTAATGTTTTAAATTCATCTTTTAAGTAGTAAGTAAATACTGCACCGACTTCCGGATTTGGAGCTGAATAAAAACTTGCACCCATGAACGCAACTCCTCTAAATCCAAGTGGATTAGATGGAATAAACATTAATGCATCTTTTACAGGAAATATTTCTGCTTCTTTATTTAAAGTCTCGGTTGATAAATATCTTAAAGGGGAATAATCATCAAGAATATAAACTCCTCTTCCAAATGTTGAAACAACAAGATCATTTTCTCTTCGCTGAATATCGAGGTCCATTACACAGGCAGGAGGCATTCCATTTTTTAGTGGTATCCATTCTTTTCCGCCATCATTAGAAAAATAAACTCCGAATAAAGTTCCAAGAAATAAAAGATTTTTATCGATATGATCTTCAGCTATTGAAAAAGTGCTTCCATTTTCCGAAAGATTATTGTTGATTGAAAACCAGTGCTTTCCACCATCGGTAGTTTTGTAGATGTAAGGTTTGTAATCACCTCCAAAGTAGTTATTGCAAGCAGCGTACGCAACAAGCTTATCAAAATTTGACGCAATAATGTGATGAACTCGAGAGTACTCCGGTAAACCATCAATGATTGCCTTTGTCCAGTTTGTTCCACCATTTGTTGTAACATTTATTAATCCATCACCGGAACCCGCATATAAAATATTTTCATCCAGAGGAGATTCCGCAATCGTTACAATTTGTGCCATACTGCTTTTTCTTGCAAGCTGATCAATGCTCCAGCTTTGTCCCATTAATTTTTGCATCTCTTTAGGAACACCTCTTGTTAAATCGGGACTAATTTCTTTCCAGGTACTGCCTTGATCATCACTGCGCAGCAATTTATTACCGCCTAAGTATAATCTTTTATTATTGTGTTTTGAAAGAAGAAACCCGGCATCCCAATCAAAACGGTAAGCCGTATCAGCAAAATCCTGCGGCTGAATAAATAAGTTCTCTCCACTTCGTTTATCAAAACGAACAAGTCCGCCGAATTGCGATTGTGAATATATTATGTCCGGATTTTTCCAATCAACCTGAGTTTCAAAACCATCACCGGCATTGGTAAAGAGCCAATCCTGGTTTAATATTCCCGCAGAACTAATAGTTCTAGAAGGTCCTCCGAGACTATTATTATCCTGAGTTCCGATATAAACATTATAAAATGGTTCGGCATTATCCGTTGTAATTTTATAGATTTCTGCAATGGGGATATTCGATTTAAAATTCCAGTTCTTTGCCTGATCGAAAGTTTCATAAAGCCCGCCATCGCAGCCGGCAAGAATATGTTTATTATTTGCAGGATCAATCCATAGTGCATGGTTATCAACATGCTTTTTGTCATCACCCAAATTTTTCCACGATTTGCCGCCATCAATAGTAATTTGTAAAAATGTATCGTTGCTGTAAACTCTGTCCAAATCTACAGGATCACAATAAAGTTCATGATAATAAAAAGGCGCTGTTGCGTTATAACTGTTTTGCTTCGTCCAGCTGGCACCGCGGTCAGTACTTTTATAAACACCTTTGTCTTTGTCGGTAGCTTCAACAATAGCATAAAGATAATCGGGATTTACTGGTGAAATTGCCATTCCGATTCTTCCAACATCTTCTGAAGGTAAACCATTTTTAAGTTTTTCCCAGGTTAACCCGTAATCAAGACTGCGATAAATTCCACTTTCAGGTCCGCCATAAACTCCTGTGTATAAATTTCTCATTCTCTGGTGTGCAACAGCATACAAAATATTTGAAAAGCGTGGGTCCATTTGAACCTGATAACAGCCGGTGAATTCACTAATCTTTAAAACATTTTCCCATGTTTTGCCGCCGTCAGTTGTTTTAAAAATTCCTCTATCGCCCCCGGAAATTCTTGATGATCCATAAGCAGCAGCATAAACTATGTTAGAGTTATTTGGATCAATTGCAATTCCACCAATCTGATGAGAGGCACTGATTCCCATATTATTCCAGCTTTTTCCGCCATCCTCACTCTTGTAAATACCATCACCAAAGATCACATTGTTCTGATTATTATTTTCGCCAGTTCCTACCCAAACAATGTTAGTATTTGTCGGATCAATTGCTACACAACCAATTGCGTATGATTTATTTGCATCGAAGATGGGAGAAAATGTAACTCCGCTGTTAGTTGTTTTCCATAATGAACCGTGACCCGAGGCAACATAATATTCACTATTGTTAACAGGATTGACGGCAATATCAACCACTCTTCCGCCTGTAACAGCCGGACCAATGCCTCTGAATGAAAGACCGGCAAGTGAAACATTTTTAAGTGAATCTGATTGTTTATTCTGACCGAAAGTAAAGGTTATCAGTGTGATTAAAAAAGTTGAAATGAAAATGAAAAATAATTTTTGCATAGATATCACCGGATAATAATTATTGAATATTTGAATTGACATTTATTCCTTCTTCCAAACAAATTTGTTTTTACCTGCGAATGGAAGAATTAAAAATTGTTTTAATTTCTTTGATAAAATAATAGCAGTAAACAATCAAATCCAATATTAGAGAGCCGGAATTTTGATAAGTGGTGCCCGTACTGGATGAAGTAATGAAAATTACCAACTATTCGCAGTCTTGATATTAATTAAAATCAACTCATACTATGATCTTAGCTCAAGAAATACGGCTTTGTAAAACAAGCGGGATCTTTGATCAAATTTGCTTCATCTCCAAATCCGGAGCTTTTGTTGATATGAATTAAAAATTTAAAACTTACACAAAAAATTTTACTGGTCATTACTATAACTCAAAAAAGTTAGAAGTAAAAATTGGTATGATTCTAATTGCCGTTTGCAAATTGTCAGACAGATTTTTTTAGTAAAAAAAATAAAAAAATATTCGAATACCATTTATCAACTCTATTAACCGTTGACAACTGTGATACAAAACAATCTGATCTATATTTGAGATTCAGCGCAATTAAAATGCATGCATCGTATCCTATTTTTTGCCGTCCGATTTTAAAAACTAAAAAGAAAATTTTTGCAGGAGATTTAGAGTTATGAAAAAAATCCTACTAAGGATATTTGTTTTAAGTACAGTGCTTATGTTTTATTATCAATCCGCATTTGCACAGCAAACTGCACAATTAACAGTAGATGATGCAATAAAACTTGGACTTGAAAACAGTCATCAACTTAACAGTGCAAAGATGAATGTTAAGTACAGAGAAGCTAATTACGGTGAGGTAAGGACTCAAATGTTGCCGACACTTCAATTTTATGCAGGATATACAAGGTTAAGTGAAGTTACCCCTTATACTATCTCTGGCCCCTTTGGAAGTATCGACATTGCACCGAATATAACTAATAATTACACAATGAAACTTTCTTTAGCACAACCTTTGTTTACAGGTTATAGATTAAGCAGCAGTTCAGAGATTGCTGAAAATTCTTTTTATGCATCTCAGGAATATTTTACCCAGGAGCAGCAGCATCTTATTCTTAAAATAAAAACAGCGTACTGGAATGTTTTTAAAGCAAAGAAAATAAATAAAGTTATTGATGAAAATATTTTACAAACCCAGGCTCATCTTAACGATGTAAAAAGCATGTTTGATCGTGGAATGGCAACAAACAATGAATTGTTAAAGGTTGAAGTACAACTTGCTGAAGCAATGCTGAAACAAATGGATGCTCAGAATTCTGTTAAGCTTGCTAAACTTGCTTTAAATAATACACTGGGTCTGCCTTTGACAAATCCTGTTGAAATTAATGAAGACATAGATATAAATCTTATACCGGAAATTGACCTTAATGAACAACTTGAAAAGGCTTATCAAAAGAGACCGGAATTGAAAGCTATGGACTACAATATCAAGTCAAGCGAAAAGGCAATCGATTTGGCTAACTCAGGATGGTTTCCACAAATATATCTAAATGGAAATTACTACTATTCTAATCCTAACCAGCGATTCTTTCCGCAACAGGAGAAATTTAAGGGAAGCTGGGATGTGAATGTCAGCCTTTCTTATGATCTGTGGAACTGGAATCGTACCGGGTACAAATCAACTCAAGCAGAAGTTCAGCTTGAGCAAAGTAAAGATAATTACAACATTATTAAGGATGCTATTACTCTTGAAGTAAATCAGAATTATTTAAATATGCTTCAGGCAAAAGAAAAATTAAGTGTTTCAGAATTTTCTGTAAAACAAGCGGAAGAAAATTATAGAGTTACTAAAGAATTATTTAATCAGGGTTTAACTATAAACTCTGAATTATTAGATGCTGAGGTAGCCCTGCTTCAGGCTAAGACAAATTACGTGCAAACTATTGTGGACTATGAGTTAGCAAAAGCTTCTCTTGAAAAGTCTGTTGGCGATATATAAAAAATTAAACAGTTAAATAAGTTTAGAATAAAATAGAAGGATAATAAAATGAAAAAAATAACACTGATTGCAGCTCTGACTTTAATGATAGTCGGAATTGTTGCGGTACTTTTTAACAATAGATCAAAACTGCAGGCTAATCCTGAATTAAATATCATTGACAGCTATCCTGTGACTATTGAAAAAGTTTCAACGAAAGAATTTTCAAATACTCTGGAATTAGTAGGGACTATCTTTGCTTACAATGATGTAGCTATAGTTTCTGAATCACAGGGAAAAGTAACAGGTGTTTACGCAAAGGTCGGAGATTATAAAAGTAAAGGATCACTTTTAATTCAATTAGATGGCGAACTTAAGTTAGCTGCTTTTAAAACTGCAGAAGTAAACTTTGAAAAAGCAAAAAAGGATTATGAAAGATTTGAAGCTTTACTTAAAGAAAAATCCATAACAATTTCACGTCTCGAATTAGCTAAACTTGAATTACAGGATGCTGAATCAAAATACATTATTGCCAAACGAGAATATAACGATACCAAAATTACAGCACCCATATCAGGTGTAGTAACCTCAAGGCTTGTTGATGAAGGTGATTATGTGAATAAAGCAAATGTGGTTGCAAATATTGCAGACATATCCACTCTAAAAGTAAAACTTAACGTGGCAGAGAAAGATGCTTTCAAATTGAAGGTGAATGATAAAGTTGTAGTAACCACCGATGTATATCCGGGAGTAAAGTTTAATGGTAAAATTGAATCCATAAGTTCACAGGGAGACGCAGCTCACACTTATCCGGTGGAAATTTCCCTTGCTAACAGCAAAACCAATCCTCTTAAAGCCGGAATGTTTGGTAAGGTTTCTTTTACTACCATCAATGGTGGTAATTCTATTGTAATACCAAGAGAAGCTTTGGTTGGAAGTGTGAAGGATGCAAAAGTTTTTGTTGTTGAAAATGGAATTGCAAAGGAAAGAAATATTTTGATTGGTTCAACTTACGACACAATGCTGCAAGTTTTAAGCGGACTATCCGAGGGAGAAGAAGTTATAGTCAATGGTCAATCAAATATCAAAGACAATTATAAAGTAACTATTCAAAATTAAATTGCTACTTTTAGGCAATGCAAACTAAAATGGTTTTATGGAGATTATAAAAAATGACGATAACAGAATTAGCAATTAAAAGACCAACTTTAATAGTTGTAATATTCGGTGCACTAATAGTTTTGGGTTTATACAGCTATACTCAATTGAGCTATGAACTTCTTCCCAAAATGAATTCACCATTCATAACGGTTACTACGGTGTATCCGGGTGCTTCTCCAAACGAGGTAGAAACATCTGTATCCAAGCCTATTGAAGATGCAATTTCAAGTGTTGATCAATTAAAATCTTTAAGATCTACTTCATCGGAAGGAGTTTCATTCGTAACTGCTGAATTTGATCAGGCTGTAAATGTTGATGTTACACTGCAGAACACTCAAAGGAAGGTGAATGAAATTCTTTCATCACTGCCGGAGGGTTCTGAGACTCCAACCGTTTCTAAATTTGCTATTGATGAAATTCCTGTATTAAGAATGGGAATTACAAGCAATATGCCGTCAAGAGAGTTTTATCAATTCATAAAAGACAGAATTCAGCCAAGAATTTCAAAGGTTAAAGGTGTTGCTCAAATTTCCCTTGTCGGAGGTGATGAGAGAGAAATAAAAATAAATCTTGATGTGGATAAAATTCAAACTTACGGGTTATCAATATTGCAGGTAACAAATGCAGTTAAGAATTCAAATCTTGATTTTCCTACGGGAAAAATAAAGGGAGAGAATGAACAATTAATTGTGAGAGTTGCGGGTAAATTTTCCTCGGTTGATGAATTAAGAAACTTAATCGTTGCGCGTTCAGCACAAGGCGGTGAAATAAAATTAAAAGATGTAGCAGAAGTTGAAGACGGTACAAAAGAACATACCAATCTTACAAGAATAAATGGAACAACATCTGTTGGTTTACTTATGTACAAGCAAACAGATGCAAATGCTGTTGAAGTAAGCAAACTTGTACGCAATGAGATTACCATGATGGAGAATGATTATAAGGATGCAAATCTAAAATTTGATATTGCTCAGGATGGTTCAATGTTTACGATTGATGCAGCAAATGCAGTTAAGTTTGATCTTGGCCTTGCAGTGATACTTGTGGCAATAGTAATGCTGCTCTTTCTGCACAGCATTAGAAACTCATTTATTGTTTTGCTTGCAATTCCTGCATCTATGATTTCAACTTTTATTGCAATGTACATGTTCGGGTTTACATTAAACCTTATGACATTACTTGCACTTTCACTTGTAGTGGGAATATTGGTGGATGATTCCATAGTGGTGCTGGAAAATATTTATCACCATATGGAGAAGGGTGAAGATAAGAGAACAGCATCTCTAAAAGGAAGAAATGAAATCGGATTTGCAGCACTTGCAATCACTCTTGTTGATGTTGTAGTCTTTCTACCTCTTGCATTAACCGGTGGATTGATCGGCAATATCATCAGACAGTTTGCTTTAGTAGTAGTTATCTCAACCCTGCTAAGTCTTTTTGTATCCTTTACTGTTACACCTTTGTTAGCCTCAAGAATAGGAAAGCTCGGTGAGTTAACCAACAAAACTATTATAGGAAAATTTGCGATTTGGTTTGAGAATGGTTTTAGAAAATTAACGGAACATTATCTCGGTTTACTTAAATGGAGCCTGAATAATAGATGGAAAGTGTTAGCCGGAACGGTTGCATTATTTTTTGCATCCTTAGCTTTGGTTCCCGCCGGTTTTATTGGTTCAGAATTTATTGCACAGAGCGACAGAGGTGAGTTTGCCGTGACCATTGAACTTCCATCCGGAACTACATTGGAGCGGACAAATTTTGTAACTCAGAAAGTTGAGAACATTATTTCATCACTTCCTGAGGTGAAAAAAGTTTTCGTAAATGTCGGTGCTTCAAATGAAGGTTTAATAGGACAATCAACCAGTAATTCTTCTGAGCTTAATGTTACACTCGTGGACAAAGAATTGCGGGATAAATCTACAGATCAGGTTGGGCACCTGATTAAGAAAAAAATAATGGAAATTCCTGATGTTACTGTCAGGGTGAATCCAATTGGAATTTTTGGAACAGCCAATGCTACTCCAATCCAGATTATTGTAAAAGGACCCAACAGAGAAGATGTTCAAAAAGCATCATTGACTGTAATGGATGTTCTTAAAAAAATTGCAGGTACAACTGATGTCAGACTTTCATCTGATGATGCAAAGCCAGAAACACGTGTTGAGATTGACAGAGAAAAACTTGCATCATTCGGATTATCAATTGCAGAAGTTGGTGCAACATTAAGAATTGCACTAACCGGAGATGATGATTCAAAATATCGGGATGGTGATAATGAGTATGATATCAGAATATCATTAGATCAATTTGACAGATCCAAAATATCTGATCTCAGCAGGTTAACTTTTATGAATCCAAGAGGTCAACTGGTAGAACTTCAACAGTTTGCAAATATTTTTGAAACTGCCGGTCCTACTAAACTTGAAAGAAAAGACAGGATAAGTTCTATCGTTGTTTTTTCGCAAGTGAACGGAAGACCAAGCGGAAGTATCGGACAGGATTTTCAAGCTGCTATGATAAAAGAAAAACTTCCTAAAGGTGTTGAACTTGTATATGATGGCGATCTTAAAAATCAGGCAGATTCTTTTGGAAGCCTGGGCTTGGCAATGCTTGCCGGCATTCTTTTCGTTTACATGATAATGGTTGCCCTGTATGATTCATACGTTTACCCGTTTGTTGTATTGTTTTCAATTCCCGTTGCAATGGTGGGTGCATTATTTGCGTTAGCACTAACAATGAATGCGCTGAGTATTTTTACAATGCTTGGAATTATTATGTTAATTGGTTTAGTTGCTAAAAATGCAATTCTTCTGGTTGATCGTACAACTTACAATCAAAGAGAAGGAATGGAAACTAATGATGCGATATTAGAAGCCGGCAAAAGCAGAATAAGACCGATTTTTATGACTACACTAACAATGGTGTTTGGAATGCTTCCGATAGCACTTTCATCAAGTGCAGGTTCGGAATGGAAATCCGGTTTGGCCTGGGGATTGGTTGGCGGGTTAACAAGCTCAATGTTTCTAACACTTGTTCTCGTTCCCGTAATTTTTACTTTTATGGAAGGACTGAAGGACAAAATACCAGGTTTATACAGAAAAGTGTTTAACAGAAAAATCAAAATAATTTCCGGATTAGAATTTCAGGAAGGTAATTAATAATACATTATTTCATCTTTTATTTAGATTAGAAGATAAACCCTCGCGTCACGAGGGTTTTCTTTTTAGAATCAATCAAATTTAAATCGTATTGAAATGTTGATATTAGTCACTTGCGATTGAATAAAAATTATTGATATTTTTTACCGGTTAATTTAAGAGTCTATCTTTTTAAGAAGGCTACTTTGAAAAATATTTATATAAAGCAAGAATGGACTTGATCATTGAGACAGGTACCAGAACATAAAATTAAATTTTCATATCTGATTGTTGGCAGTGGTAAACTGTCCAAACACCTGCAGAATTATTTTTCATTAAAAAACATCTCTTTTAAAGTCTGGAACAGACATTCCAATATACAATTCGAATCCTTAGCATTAGATGCAAAATACATCTTAGTATTGATCAGTGATGATGAAATAGTGGAATTTATTAAAGAACATAAATCTAAGCCGCTTGAAGAAAAAATATGGATTCATTGTTCAGGTATGCTCTCTACATCGCTTGCAGAAAGTGCACACCCGCTTATGACGTTTATGGATTCACTTTATAGTTTGGAAACATATGAATCAATTTCTTTTATAACGGAAAGAAATAGAAAAATATTTAAAGATCTTTTTCCGGATCTGCAGAATAAAAGCTATGAAATTAATAAAGACGAAAAAGTATTTTATCACGCAATGTGTGTTTTAAGCGGAAACTTTACTGCTTTTATCTGGAAATACTTTTTCGATTATCTAAAATCTCAGGATATATCTGAATCAGCTGCTAAAGTTTATCTAAAAGCTGTTGCAGAAAATCTGATTAGCAGTGATAATCCGCTCACCGGTCCAATTCAGAGAAACGATGTGAAAGTTATTGAGAAGCATAATAAGGCATTAAATGGTCACCCAATTGCGAATGTTTATCTAGCATTTCTAGATGCATACAATAAAATGAAGAAGGAGAAGATGATTGAAATCAATTAATGAATTATTAAGTTATAAAACTAATAACAAGCCGATAACACTAATTACCTGCTACGATTATTGGTCAGCGAAAATAATTAACGAAACTGATATTGATGCAGTGTTGGTTGGTGACAGCGCCGCAATGGTTATGCACGGATTTGAAACAACTATAAATGCTGAAGCCCAAATGCTAGCTTACCATATTGCAGCAGTTAACAGAGGATTAACTGAAAAGCTTCTGATAGCCGATATGCCTTTTCTTGCCCATCGAAAGGGGAAAAAAAATGCATTAAATGTTATTGAAAAATTTATGAAGCAGGGTGCAAATGCTGTAAAGATAGAAGGAGCTGGAGACAACATTGAAATTATAAAATATGTTGTCGATTCAGGTATCCCTGTAATGGCACATATTGGTCTAACGCCTCAATCAATTAATTCAATCGGCGGTTACCTTGTACAGGGGAAAAATAATGGAACAGCCGTAAAGTTAATTCAGGATGCAAAAAATCTTGAGAATGCTGGATGCTTTTCAATCGTACTGGAGCTTATGCCGGCAGAACTTGCTAAGGAAATTACTGAAGCAATCAATATCCCCACAATCGGAATTGGAGCCGGACCTTATACATCAGGACAAATAATTGTTTTACAAGACTTGCTCGGACTTTCTAAAAACTTTAATCCAAAATTTTTGAGAAAGTATATGGATGGATTTGGGTTGATAAAGACTGCATTAAATAATTATAACAAAGATGTAAAAGAAAGAAATTATCCTAATGAAAAGGAAAGTTATTAATGATAAAAGTGATTGAAAGATTATCAGAATGGAAGAAGATCAGAGTTGGAAGACTCTATGCAAAAAAAACTTTTGGACTGGTACCAACTATGGGTGCTTTGCATGATGGACATGCTGCGCTGATTAAAAAATCCATAAAAGAAAATGATATAACTGTGGTAAGTATTTTTGTTAACCCGACTCAATTCAATAATCCTGAGGATTTAAAAAAGTATCCGAATACATTTGATGCAGATCTGGAATTACTTAATAATCTGAAGGTTGATTTTTTACTTCATCCAACTTACGAAGAAATGTATCCCTACTTTTATGATTATAAAGTTATTGAAACTAATTTTAGCAAAACATTGTGCGGACAATTCAGACCAGGGCATTTTGATGGTGTTCTGACGGTTGTTCTAAAATTGCTGAATCTTGTAAAGCCAAATAAAGCATATTTTGGTGAAAAAGATTTTCAGCAATATAAACTTGTTAAAGGGATGGCGGAAGCATTCTTTATTGATACTAAAATAATTTCAGTTCCGACGGTACGAACCAAAGATGGTCTGGCATTAAGTTCAAGAAATATGAGGTTGAGTAAGGATGAATTAAAAACAGCCGCTTACTTTCCACAAATTTTAAAATTAAAATTATCTGATGAAAAAATCAAATCATTATTAGAGAAGAAAGGATTTAGAGTTGAATATATTGAACAGATTGGCAGCAGACGTTTTGGGGCAGTATATCTTGGAAATGTGAGGTTGATTGATAATGTCAAAATTTAAAATTCTTTTTAAAATATCCGGATCAATAGCTGCATATAAGAGTGCGTATTTAATTTCAAAATTAGTACAAAATAATTTTGAAGTTCAAACCGTTGCTACATTATCTGCTCTTGAGTTTATTGGCAGTGCAACCTTAGAAGGGTTAACAGGCAAACCTGTTTTAATTGATCAGTATGAATCTGGAAAGATGATGAGTCATATTAATCTTACTAAATGGGCCGACCTGACTCTGCTTTGTCCTGCAAGCGCAAATACTATAAATAAGATGGCTAATGGAATTGCAGATAATCTGGTAACATCGCTTTTTCTTGCAAACGATTTTAACAAGCCTTACATCGTTGCACCTGCAATGAATACATCCATGTTCAATCATCCTTCAACACAAGAGTCTTTGCAGAAATTGAAAGATTGGGGAATAATTATAATGCCGACTGAATCGGGGCATTTAGCATGCGGTGATGTGGGAGAAGGTAAACTCATTAATCCGGATTTAATTTATGATAAAATAACTGAGTTGTTAACTGCAAAAGAAAATAAGAAATCTTCAAGGGCATCAGTATTAATTACGGGCGGGGCAACACGTGAAAGTATTGATGGCGTAAGATTTATATCAAACCTCAGTACCGGTAAAACAGCCGCAGGTATCTCAGATTTTTTATCATCGAAAAACTATGATGTGACATTTCTTTACGGACAAAATTCTGTTTTGCCAAAATTGAATTCAGAACTTATTCAATTTACGGATCACAAAAGTTTAGAAACGTTAATGGATGATTTATTACGAAACAGACACTTTGATTTTGTAATCCACTTAGCTGCCGTAAGTGATTTTACGGTAGGTGGAATTTATAAGAAGGATAAAAAAATAAAAACCACTAATAAGATTAAGCTTGAAAGCAGTAGTAAAAATTTGTCACTGAATTTAAAACCAACTTCAAAAATTATTGATAAAATTAAAAAGATTTCGAAAAACGATAAGCTTATTTTATTTGCATTTAAGTTTTCGGCTGAAGATGATATGAATAAATCAAATGAAAAAGTTCATTCATTGTTTAAACATTCGAATTCCGATTATGTGATACTTAACCATTTACAGGATAGAAAAGCTGATGGCAGCCAGACAAATTTTTATTTGTTTGATAAAAATGGTCTTTTAAGTAAAATAGAAAATCCTAATCAATTATCAGAATCGATCGAGCAAATAATTATGAAACATCTGGAGAAGAAATGATACTCTGTTTAGATATTGGTAATACTCAAATATTTGGCGGTGTGTTTAATGAAGAGAAGTTATCACTTCAGTTTCGTAAATCATCCCGGTATGGTATTTCATCAGATGAAATCGGAATTTTTCTTCGTTCTGTTTTAAAAGAGAATAAAATTGAAGCCGAAAAAATTTCTGCAATTGCATTATGTTCTGTTGTTCCGGATCTAATCTATTCGATAAAAAATGGTTGTATAAAATACTTTGGAATTGATCCATTTATTCTTCAGGCCGGAGTTAAAACAGGATTAAAGATTAAATATACAAATCCGCAGGAAGTAGGAAGTGATAGAATCGCAAATGCAGTAGCATCAATACAGATGTATCCCGGCAAAAATATTATTGCAATAGATTTTGGTACCGCAACAACATTTGATGTTATCTCAAAAGACAAAGAATATCTGGGAGGTGCAATTGTGCCCGGTATAAAAATTTCGATGGAGGTTCTTGAAAGTAAAACAGCAAAACTTCCCTCAGTCGAAATTGAAATTCCTAAGAACGTTATTGGAAAAACCACGAAGGAGAGTATCCAATCGGGACTTTATTTTGGGAACGTTGGTATCGTTCGGGAATTAATTAAAAGAATTTCTAATGAAGCTTTTGGTGGAGAGAAGCCCATTGTTATTGGAACGGGTGGTTTTGCAAATATGTTTGGTGATGCCGGTTTATTTGATTTTATAATACCTGAACTGGTGCTAAAAGGAATCTATTATTCATTAAAGATTAATCAAATTAAAGGTAAGTGAAATGATATTGACAGTTTTAAAATCAAAAATTCACAGAGCAAAAGTAACCGGATCTGATCTTAATTATGAAGGAAGCATCGCTATCGATAAAAAATTGATGAAGGCTGCTCATATAAATGAATTTGAAAAAGTTGAGATATATAATATTAATTCCGGGGCTAGATTTTCTACTTATGTTATTAAAGGAAAAGATGCTGAGATCTCTTTAAACGGCGCTGCTGCAAGACTTGTCCAAAAAAATGATTTGATTATCATCGCTTGTTATGCTCAAATTGATGAAAAGGAAATTTTAAATTTTAAACCCCGGATTGTTTTGGTTGATGAGCATAATCAAGAAATAATTAAATAATATCTGATACAAAGTACCTTTCAACATTTTTTAATACTCTAAATTGTTTTGAAGATATTTTAAGAGATGATATAATTTAGTTTTAAGATTTCATCAATTGTAAAAAGCATTTCTATTTTAATCCGCTTATTGGAATAATTCAACCGTTCACAACAATCTGCTTCAAAAATTATTTTATCTAAAATATTTTTACGCAAGAAAAATATAGAATAAAAAGGAGCAGATTATGATAAAATATCTAACCATTCTGGTTGCATTATTAAGCGTTGGGGCCAATGCTCAGCATTCAGTACCTCCTGCAGACAAAATAATTAAAGGTGTAATAATCGATTCATCCTCAACTTCGGTACTGCCTTACGCAAATATTACATTGCACAATAATATAGACTCGGCATTTATTACGGGTGCATCATCCGGAGTAAATGGAGAATTTGTTTTAAACAATATATCAGACGGCGATTATTATTTAAAAATAAGTTTTGTTGGATATAACACTAAGTTTGTTCCGGATATCCGATTAACTAAAGATAAACAGCAATATAATTTGGGAAGCATAAGCTTATCTAAGACACCTTACGAACTTTCAGAAACTCAGGTTGTTGGTGAAAAAGTGAGTGAAGAACTTCATCTTGATAAGAAGGTGATTAATGTCGCTCAAAATCTTAACGTACAGGGCGGTACAGCTTTAGACGTTCTTCAAAATCAGCCGTCAGTAAGAGTCGATCCTGATGGCACGGTGTATTTAAGAGGCAGCTCAAACTTTAATGTTCTCGTAAATGGTAAACCTTATCCATTACAGGGTTCTGACGCACTAAAACAGATATCCGCAAATAGTATTGAAAATATTGAATTGATAACTAATCCATCATCCAGGTATGATGCGGAAGGATCCGCAGGAATAATAAATATTAATCTTAAGGTTCAAAAAGAATATTCTTTAAGCGGTATTCTTAATTTAAATAGCGGAACAGGAGATAAGTATAATGCAGATTTTTCAGTCAACTACAATGTTAACGGTTTAAATCTTACAAGTGGATTTGATTATCGTGATAATATTTTTATGAACGAACAGAATATAAGAAGAACTTCTATTTTTGATAATCAATCAATATTCAACAGCACCATTGTAAACATCCGCAATAAAAGAAAGCAGTATTCTTTTAGAGGTGGAGCTGATTATACAATCGATACACAAAATTCGTTGGGTTTAAATTTTAGCATTGGCGCTGTTGATGTGTATAACTCCCTATATTCAAAAGTATCCAATCTTCAGTTAAACAATTCAAACTACTCATCTATTAAAAACAGAATGGATGTACCTGTTAAATTTGTCAACTCGTCGTTTACATATCAATATAAAATTAATCCGGATGTAAATGATTTGAATTTGGAGTTGACGCACAGTTATGTAGATGTGCCTAACGAACAATTGACTTTTGAAAATAGGGCGGATGAAAACTACAATCCGATGGATGAACTCTTAAACAGTGTAATATTCAGCAATAATAGCAAAAGAAATGAAGGAAGAGCAAAGCTTAATTACAAACAAAAATTTTCAGAAAGCACTACTTTTGAATCAGGTTTACAATCAAATCTTAATTACAGAAAATTTGATCTCGTAAATAAAATTTTTGATGAGGATTTACAAGAATATATGTTGGATTCTAAGCTGACAAATTCATTTAAATTGCGAAACAATGTTTACTCGGGATTTGTTTCATTCAACTCTGAAGTTGCGGGATTTAGTTATATGCTTGGATTACGAGGCGAGTATATGGATCGATTTCTTGATCAGCAGACGCTTGAAGAATCATATAAATATCAAAAAATGGATTATTTCCCTTCGGTAAATATTTCAAGAAAAATTGATGATCATCAAATCCAGTTGAGTTACAGCAGAAGAATAAACAGACCTAATGAAAATTTGCTTAACCCGTTTCCATTTTATTCGGATCCTAACATAACTATTGCCGGCAACCCGAAATTAAAACCTGAATATATAGATGCTTTTGAATTAAACTATCAGAAAATGTACGGTAGCATTTTTGTTTCTGCTCAAACATATTACAGAAAATCAAAAGACTCATTTACCCAAACATTCTCGGTTGATACAATAGGGAGATTAAATATAATTTTTAATAACTATGGTAATTCGGATGTTTATGGTGCTGAACTTTCATCCAGTTTTTCTCTGTTTGAAATTATTAAACTTGATCCTTCTGTAAATTTATTCCAAACTCATTTAGATGGATTGGTTAATGGAATAAGCATACAAAAAGATTTCTTTAACTGGTCAGCTAGATTAAATACAACAGTTAGCTTTTCTGCTGATACAAGATTCCAGTTATCAGGAAACTATATGAAATTTATTGATGCACAATCAGAATCAGATCCGTTTATGATGATCAGCGCTTCCATAAAGCAGGATTTTTTTGAAAAGACTATGTCACTAACACTGCAGGCAAGAAATTTGTTCAAAGCATCCGATATGAAGATTAATACAAATGGTTCTAATTTTGATGCATCAGCTATGATCAGACCTGAATCCCCCGTGTTTTCTATTATGTTTAGTTATAACTTTAATAATTTCAAACGATCTTCAAAACAAACTGATAATATTGATGTTCCGACAGGTTTATAATTTAATCACGCTTATAAAACTCTACTAAATTCTTAAACAAGGCTCCGATGAATTCCGGAGCCTTTTCAATTACTTCAAATTCCACAATCAATAATTAAATTTAAAAATTAATTAACTCTGAGATTTCTCAACTGATTCTTCCCAGTAAATATTTAACGCACATTTTGTTGAAAAGTGAGAGGATATTTTAAATTAATTAAATATTTATCAAATTAAATGTAAGATTAAATTTAGGACTAATAGTTGTGTGTTATCAAATATATCCCGGGTTTATCATAGTTTTTATTACATTTAAAATCCATTAAGGAAAAATTATGATGAATTTATTAACTGGAATGAAATATCTTATATCTGCATTGACTATACTCTTAATTACCAATCTTAATGCACAACAGAATAATCAGGAATTCAGAGCAACGTGGGTTATTACCTGGGAATATATTAATTCGGGCAGCTCGGTTGAAGTTAATAAAGCACGAATAAGAGAAATATTAGATAATCATAAAAAAGCCAATATGACCTCCGTACTTTTTCAGATAAGACAAAGCGGTACAGCATATTATCAATCTTCTTATGAACCATGGGGATATTATGCAGGTTACACTTATCCCGGATTCGATCCTTTAGCATATGCAATTGAAGAAGCACACAAAAGAGGTCTGGAATTACATGCATGGTTTAATACTTTTAGTGTTTCGTCTTCACAACCGGGTACAATTCCGGTGGAACATCCTGACTGGATCTGCAGGGACCAAAATGGAAATCCGATGACTTCATACAAAGCTGCTTCACCGGGAATGCAGGCTGTAAGAGATTATACAATTAATGTTGCTATGGAGATTGTTAGGAATTATGATATTGATGGTTTACATCTGGATTATGTAAGATGGAATGAATATGATACTGATGATATGATAAATCCTGCCTCACAGATTGATCAGGAGAAAAAACCTGATGGAATATTTTCTGATAATACAATCAATAAATTAACTTCTCCAGAAAGCACAAATAGATTTTTATATGATGTTGATCATCCCTATAGTGCAGGCGTGCCTTCCGGGTTTAACACCTGGGAAGAATGGTGGAGATGGTCGGTTACTGAATTTGTACAAACATTGCACGACTCGATACAAGCAGTTAAACCCTGGGTTCGTTTATCACCAGCCGCACTTGGTAATTATAAATCGGGTGGTGCTTCAGGCTGGAATGGCTACTATGTTGTTTACCAGGATGCAGCATTATGGTTCAACCAAGGATATGTCGATCAATTAACTCCTATGCATTACCACTGGTTAACAGGTAATGATTTGTTCAACGCAATAACCTCAGACTGGGAGCCGAATATCCAGCAGGGAATTCAGGCCGGGAGACTTTATACTTGCGGACCTGGATCTTACAGATTGGATGAAAATAATGTTTGGTCAAACCACATTGGAATTGTTAGCAGAATGAGAGATAAGGCGTGGGTAGATGGTTTTCAGTTTTTTAGTTATGGAAGCTGGAATGGATATGATTATTGGGATGAAGCAGGCTCAACATTTTTTAATAAAAAAGTTAAAGTAAGAGATATAAATCTCGTATCCCAGCCGGATGCACCATCTATTTCATTAAATCAGATTGATTCTCTTCAATATGAAATTTTTGTAACTCCTGCATCTACAACCAATAATTACTGGTTTGCAGTATATAGATCTGAAGATGATACTCTTAGTATAGATGATGATGTGATTGTAGATATGCATTTTAGTAATTCACAGTACAGTTTTATTGATAGCTATTCAGGCCTACAGAATTTTAATGGAACATATACTTATTTTGCAACGGCGCTAAACAGATACTGGAATGAATCTGAAATTTCAAATTCAGTTACAACAGAATTAATACCTTCATTTGCTCCAATTGTGGTTTCTACTTATCCGTCCGAAAATGGAATTCTGAATATCTCTAACAATATCAAAATAGAATTTTCAAAAACAATGGATACTAATTCTTTTACTGATGCTGTTACAATTACACCTTCAGTTCAAATAAATAATTTAATATGGGATGGAAACCATAAAATACTATCAATTGCAACAAGCGGTCATCAATATCAAACAAGTTATACACTTTTTATAGATTCGACTGTAACCGATATTAACAGCAGAATGATTGATGGTAATAATGATGGAATTGAAGGCGACCCGTTTGTTCTTAATTACCGTACGAATGAAGAAGATTTAACCGGACCTCAAATAATTTACAGTTATCCATCAAACAACGATACCAGCATTGATGTGGGTTCAATCTTGACCATAGTTTTTGATGAAAAAATTGATCCGCAAACATTTTCTGTAGACGACATTACTCTATCAGATGGAATAACACCGGTAAGTTTTAATTTTCAGCATACAAATTCTGAAGAAGGCAAAAGTATAATTTGTGTTCAACCGTTAAATTTGTTTAATCGCACAGCAAATTATAGTATAACAATTAGTGGCGATATTGCAGATACTTTAGGAAATATAAGCGGTACCGATTCACAAATTAATTTTGCCACTTCCGGATTATCTTATAGTGAAATAAAAATGATTGATAATTTTACAACGCCGGGTGACTGGAAGCAGCCTGATTACAGCGGTTCTACAAAAGGTATATTAGCATCCGGAACTCATTTTGAATTTACTAATCTTGTTTATCTGCCGGCAACTAATCCCAAAAAATCTGCAAAGCTTACATATTTATGGGATGCAAATGCAAGTGATTTTTTAATTCGTGAATACTTGGCTGGCGGAACACCTCAATCAGTTTACTTCGATACTAGTTATGTTTTACAAAGTTATGTTTATGGTGATGGAAGTAACACGCGTTTTAGATTTTGCATTGATGAATATACAGGTACTGCCTGGGGTGATCACGAAGTTTCTAAATGGATAACAATTGATTGGCACGGTTGGAAATTAGTTGAGTGGAAACTTAACGATCCAAACAGCGTTGGAATATGGATTGGTGACGGAAATCTTACGGGACAATATTTTAGGATTGATAGTTATCAATTAACCAGAACATCAGAAAGTTCAATATCCGGAGTAATTTATTTTGATGACTTACGTGCTGTTAAAAAAGTCAACGCACCCACGGGAATACAAGATGAGAATAATATAATTCCTGAGCAATATTTATTATCTCAGAATTATCCGAATCCATTTAACCCAACTACAAGAATCAAATTCACAATCCCGAATGTCACCCTGAGCGGAGTCGAAGGGTCTCGAGTGCAACTTAAAATTTATGATGTATTGGGAAATGAAGTTGCAACACTTGTTGATGAGTTTAAACCTGCAGGAAGGTATGAAGTTGAATTCAATAGTCATTCTGACGAAGGTCAGAATCTCTCAAGCGGAATTTATTTTTATAGATTACAGTCTGACTCATTTGTTGAGACGAAAAAGATGATACTTTTAAAGTAAGTATGTGTTATATGTTGTTAATAATGCTGAGGAGTTTAGTTTTAAATAGACGGTTATTAATAAAATGAAATTAATTTTTATACTGAAACTGACTATAGCGTGGATTATTTTTTCCACACAAATCATTCTATCACAGGGTAAAGTATATCTTGTCCTTTGTTCCGATACTGCTATCTGGGATGCAATGGATGTTTCAAAATATCACTGCTCCTATAATCTTGATTTATTTACTGCAGTTAACAGCAATACAAGTGTTGTGATGAATGAATCATTCAGAAATCAGATTACGGATTCGTACGGCGGCAAGCTTAAAATGACATGGTATATGATGGCCGGAAATATTTTTCGGCATGCTACTAACAATAATGTTCCGATCAATAATACTCTGACATTATATTTAATGAAAAAATATTTTGGTGACAAAATAGAACTTTGGGGTGATGAACTTTCATTACACTACCACACTTTTTTCTGGTCGGATTATGATGGTGATGGAAAATACTGGTGGAATCAATCCCGGACCTTTATGGAAAGTAAAGATGATTTTGATTTTACGCTTGCGCAATTTCTTCTGGATGAAAATGTTTTTCCGGTTTCTTTTAGAAGCGGCTGGTATTATATGGATAACGACTGGCAAAATTATCTGAATGAAATTCTGCCTTATAGTCTTCATAATGAATATCCCAATGTACATACTGATCTTACTGAGCCAATAGATAATAATTATGATTGGTCTCAGTCATCACCGGAATTTGTTCCGTTTCATCCTTCAACAACCAATTATCAGTTGCCCGGTGATGGCAAAGGCTGGGATGTAAGAGCAAAATATATGGGATCAACAACCCAACAATTAATTGATAATGCTTTTTCAAAAGCTAATCAGGGAACAGATCAGCTTGTATGTTTGTGGTCTCATTTACCTGATGCAAATTTTATGAATGAAATTCTGCAGGTTAATAATCTATTACATCAGGCAGCAATAAATTATCCAAATGTTCAGTTTAAGTATTGTACGGCTGTTGAAGCATATCAGTTATGGCAAAATAGTATTGATACTGTAAAACCAGCTTTGCAATTGACAGAAGAAATAAACGGATCCGGGTTAAAATTCTTGATTAATACTGACGAACAGATTTTTCAATCACATCCTTTTGTAGCGGTAAAAGACAGATATGAAAGATATTTTTTAGCTGATTGTGAAATAATCGGACAGAATATGTGGAGAACTATTTCATCTTACCCAATAAATGATATTGGAAAAGTGGGTGCAGCAGTTACGGATACGGTTGGAAATTTATCTACATCGTTTATTAAATACTTACCCGATGACAAATTTATTGATAATATTGATCCGCTATATCAGGAGGTCTACGGAAACTGGATAACATCAACAAATAATGCCTGGGGTGTTGATTCAAGACTAGCAAATCTGAATAATGGTGATTCGGCTAAAGTAAAATGGAATTTAGATGTCGGGCAATCCGGGTTGTACAATGTATTTATACAATTTCCTGAAATGACTAATCAGGTTGATACAATAAAAATCAATTTTTTAATAAATGATATAATTGAGGATACAATAATATTTTCAACATCAGATGAATTTAAGAAGTGGTTCTATGTTGCTACTCTAAATTTAGATGAAAGTCAAAATAATTTTCTCGAAATGTCTTGTAAGAATTTTAATCAGGGAACCAAAACAGTAGCTATGGATGCTATTAAGTTGACAGGCTATATACGTGATAGGCAAATGATTTCTGATAAGGAATTTGTGGATGCAGGTGAAACCAGTATTGATGATACTCTTTTGTTCAATATCGAATTAGGTAATATCGGTATAAATGATTTGACTGTTAATGAAGTTTATTCAACGAAAGGAAATATTGATGTTCTCACTACTTTTCCATTGCTGATTTCCGGAATGAGCAGAATTGTACTGCCGCTTTTATTCATTCCTGATCAAATAGGAATAGCTGAAGATACAATAGTTATAAACAGCAACGATCCAATCAATCCTGTTAAAAGAATTCCCTTTACCGTTAATGTAGAAAATTATTTTGTAATTATTGATAACGATGAGGCGGGCAGTTACTCTGAAACAGGATCATGGTTTACCAGCGTTACGCAGGCTTACGGACTTTCAAGCAGGTAAGCTTATATACAGACAACATCAAATGGACCTTCGGCAACTTTTAATTTTTATTTAAACAGAAGCGGTGATTATGATGTATTTGAAATTATACCACAAACTATAAATAGTGCTGACAATGCTTTATATAAGATCCTTGTTGGAAGCAGAGTTATAGATTCGATTTATTTAAATCAAAATAATGGAAGCGGTAACTGGAAGAATATCGGAAGATTTTGCTTTCCTGCTGATAGTTCTATTTCTATAAAAGTAATAGATAGTGGTGAAAGTTCCTCGGGTCCTGTGATAAGAGCAGATGCATTTAAAATACTGCTCTATGAGGAGTCCCCGGACAATATTGCAGACAATCATTTCTTAGCACTGAGTGAGTATCAGTTATTTCAGAATTATCCAAATCCATTTAATCCATCTACAATTATTAAATACACAACCTCGAATGTCACCCTGAGCGCGTCATCCCGAGATCGTCACACTGAGCGGAGTCGAAGTGCGAGGGACGAATGGTCTCGAGTCCAGCTCAAAGTATATGATGTGCTTGGCAATGAAGTAGCTATACTAGTTGATGAATATAAACCTGCGGGAACTTATCAAGTAGAGTTTAGTGCTTCGAATCTTTCATCTGGAATTTATTTCTATAAACTTCAGGCAGGATCATTTGTAGAAACTAAGAAAATGATATTTTTAAAGTGATAATGTGAAGAATCATTAAGTATTTTTTATCGCAATTATTTAAACAACGGTATTATTTCCCTAAATTAATAATCAACATACAGGAATTATTAATATATTTGATAAACTTTGATTATGAATAAAATAAAACAATACGCATCTTTTTCATTATTCTTTCTATTGCTTCCTTGTATCCTTTTTGCACAAAACTATCCGGATCAGCAGTATGTGATAAGAACGGATTCAATTTTTACAAACATTGAAACAAATCAGGGTATAGTGCTTGGCACTGACGGAAAAAGTATTATGCTTCAGGAGGGAATAAATGATGGCTATGTTATACTAAAACCACAATATTCTCAGTCGCCTTTTAATGAGGGATTGCCGTCCTGGAACGGCTCTGCACCAAATAGTTACAGCAGTTTTAAAGTTCAGATGCGTTTTCCATACAATGGCGGCTGGTCTCCATGGTTAACCGTTGGATTCTGGAAGTCAAATATCTGGGGATCTTACGGTTCACTTACTTATGACGGCGGATATATAGATTATGATAACGTGAAATTAAATTCTTATCAGAGTGCTTGGCAATTTAAAATAATTATGACCCGTACATCTTCGGATAAGGAATCACCAACAATCAACAAATTAAGTTTCTTTGTTAGCGATAGTCGTACTACAAATTCTGTTAACTTAACCAGCATAGTAAATGATAATCCGGAAGCGATATTTATTCCAACAGAATTTGTTTATCAATATGGAGTAGATCCTGTGATCGGACCGGACATTTGTTCGCCGACTTCAGTTTCAATGATTTTAAAGAGTTATAACATACAAGTTGATCCTTATCAGTTTGCGGTTGCTACGCGTGATCCATACTTTAATATGTTTGGTATATGGCCCAGAGTTGTGCAGAATGCTTCTGAGTACGGTCTCGATGGTGCAGTTACGCGTTATCGCAGCTGGAGTGAAGTTAGAGATGTGCTTGCAAACGGTGGCAGGATTTCAATGTCGGTGGGTTCACCTCTTTATCCCGTCGGTCACTTACTTATGATTGCAGGATTTACGAGTGATGGGAAACCAATTGTGCATGATTCTGCAAAGCCAAATGGATATTCCTATGTCTATAATAAAACTTCATTATCACAATCCTGGTTTGTTAAAGGCGGAGTAGCATATACGTTTTACCTGACAGACAGCGCTACTGTATCGGTAGAAAACTCAAACGGAATTATGATTGCAGATGATTATATACTTTATCAAAATTATCCGAATCCATTTAATCCAAGTACGACTATTTCTTTTTCAATCCCACAAGCAGGACAAACAAAAATTTCTGTTTATGATATGCTTGGTACAGAAGTAGAAATACTTGTTAATCAATATCTTGAAGCCGGTTTACATCAAACTCAGTTTAATGCAAAAAATTTAGCAAGCGGAATTTATATATATCGGATTGAGTCAGGTAATTTTACTCAGGCTAAGAGAATGATTTTGCTAAAGTAAATTTTAGTACCGTATAAAATTAATTGACGTAATAAAAAAGCCCCGATTGTTCGGGGCTTTAATTTTATAATTAGATCGTTCTATTTTGCAAGAACCATTTTCTTTGTTTGAACAAAATCACCGGCAGTTAATCTGTAGATATAAGTTCCACTTGCAAGATTAGATCCATCAAATCTTACACTGTGCTGCCCGGCCGTAGTAAATTGATTGTTAATTAAAACAGCGACCTCTTCACCAAGCATATTATATACAGATAGTGTTACATTAACAGGTTCAGCTATCTGATAATTAATCATTGTAGCCGGGTTAAATGGATTAGGGTAATTCTGCGATAACTCAAATTGAGTTGGAATATTTACATCAACAGAAATTACATTTGAATAAGAAAATGTTCCATCATAATCCATTTGTTTTAACCTATAGCTGTAGGCTCCATTGCCAACTTCGTTATCAGTAAAAGTATAAGATTGAGTTCTTGTGGTAGTACCATTGCCATCAACAAATCCTATAGTTTCAAAATCATTATTGGATTTTCTTTCGATTTCAAAACCGCGGTTATTTATTTCTGTTGCTGTACTCCAATTTAATATTACATTACCTTCAACAACCGAAGCTGAAAATGAAACCAACTCAACAGGAAGTGGAATTGAACCCTCATCTGCTCCTTTATATGGGAACAATGCATTTCTAATCTCACCATCAATATCCATCGTTATTCCGGCTATTGGTGTTGCTATTAAATCCTCATCTCCATTTGATGCACCGGTTAAGTGAAGATCCGTTGTGGAAACAAAAAACACACCTTTTGAAACAGAGTTTGCATCCTGTCCTGATGCTGTTTGCCAATCTACTAAAGTTTGAGTTGCTGATGCGTTCCAGAAACCAACATTACCATTTAGCGCACTAACTGGATAGAAGTTGTTATAGTTAGAAGTTAATGTACCAGTAGTACCGGTTTTATTAATACAATAAGTCACAAAATCAGTTTCTGCTGAAACGACTATATTATTTTTAACATTGATTGTTCCGTTTGATAAATATAATCCATTAAATGCAACTGTTCCCGTTCCGATATCTGAAATATTATCCATATAGATAGTATTATAATATAAGTTAGCTGTTGCATCTGCTGATGTTACTGCAATACCTCTAAGACTTGCAGTTGGGTTTGCTGCTGTAAGATTAAATCCGGATATCATATTGTTATACACATTATAGGTACCTCCAGACTCAATGCTTATTGCAGTATTTCCTGCTGTAGCACCATTCGATACTGAGGAAACATATGTAATTCGGTTATCATAAATATTAACAGTTGAGCCTGTCACTAAATTAGCAGCAACTATAGCTTGATTTGCAGTTGTAGCTGAAATAGTTTGATTTAAGACAATTCCGTTATTATAAATATCTGTACTGCCGGACCATCCCAAAGCTACAGCTCTCTGAGTCCCTTCAATAAGGTTGTCTTTAATTACAATTCCACTCATATAAGTTGTTGGGGTAGGTGATAATGAAACAGTAACAATGCCTTGCATTCCCTGAGAAACTCCCGAGAAATTAGTACTGATATGATTGTTTTCTATTGTAATATTTGTTGGTGTCCAGTTAAGGGCATTTTGTAATCTTCCTCTTAACTGTACAGCTGCTCTAAATAAATTTGAAGTGCTTGTTGAAGCTGCTTTATAAAAAATATTACAATTCTTAATAACCAAATTAGAAACATCTCCAACAATTGTGACAGGAAATGCATTACCAACTGAATTTGTTAGATTCGTGATAGTAAGATCCCTGGTCGTTCCATCTACAGTATTTGAACCATCAAAAATAATATTTCTGGTAACTCTCAAATCATTCCAGGCTATATTGTTTTCCATTGGGATGCCAATTATCATAGCTCCTGATGGTCCTGAATTTGAATCAGAGGTGTAAGGTAAAGTTATTACAGGTTGTACACCAGTATAAGGTTTGAAAGTTATAGTGTGAGAACCAGGATTAACAGCTAAACCTAAACCGCCGGGAGTTGTTACTTCAGTTATATCACTTGTAATATAGAATATGCAATCGCCAGTGATGTTTGCATTATTGATTGCTTGGAATGCATCTCTAAGGTTAGGGAAATCCGGATTACTTCCACCGGGACCGGTACCGTCAGCTCCAACATAATAATTGCCAGCTATTGGAGTTCTTAAATCTATCTGATAAGCTCCAAATCCGTTATTTGTAGCTAAGACATACACATTATAAATATAATCACTAACTTTTTGAACAGATACATCTCCAAGTCCACCTGCAGAAGTTGAACCAAGCAGTGGTGTGGAGCCAAAAAGAATTGCTGATGCAGGTACACCACCAGGTACTCTGATAATTTTAGCATTATTTGAGGCTACCAGAAGATCATTTGCTACAACATAATCATCACCTAACAGCGTATTCAAGTATCTAATTGCACTACCACTTGTTGCAATAACTGTGGTTGGAATTGAACCGCCTGCAGTTCCATCGGAAGCATATTTTGTTGGAGAAGTTCCGTGTGAATTATGATAAAAGCTTGCATCCGGAAATGGACCAACAGCAGCACTGCTTGCTGTTTGTGCAATCGGAATTGTTGTTGATGTAAAAGTCTGACCATTATCGGTCGTAGTAAACTTCAGAAGATTTCCAGGTCCAGCACTTGATAAAGATGTAGCTACCCAGATTACTATGGAATTATCAGCAGTTGAACCTGTAACTGTAAATTTATCACCTAACCTGTCGGTAGTAGCGTTGTAGGTTATCACATCAACCGGGGCTGCTGAAAGAGAGTCATATCTGTAAACTTTAAAAGCATCTGCAGAAGCGCTTGTTGTCATGTTGCAGACAAATATTTTTCCATCAGTAGAAACTTCAGCGTCATTTACAATGGCCACACCTCCTGCTATTCCGGTATTATTTAGTTGACCAAGAGAATCACCCGTTAAAGCATTATAGTAAATAATTTGCTTGCCACCTAAAGCGGCGCTGCGTGTAACTACGAAAAGTAAATTGTTGCCGGATACAGAACCATACGAAAGTCCACGTGTTATACTGCCGCTTTCCCAAACCGGTTTAGTTCCTGTGGCAGCTGATTTCTCCCACAATGTTGTTACTTGCGAATAACCTGTACCCGCTAAATAAATGAGTGCAAAGATTGTAAATATTATCTTTTTCATAAGCTCCTCTTAAGTAGTTTATAATTAATTGAATGAATAGAAGTGATTTTATTTGAATTGTTTTTGTCATAACGAGATAGTTATAGTTAATACGTATTAGCAAACTTAAAAAATAAAACGTACAATTCCAGTATTATCTTATAGAAAATGAAATAATCTTTAATCTATAGAAAAATACTTGCCTGATGTTAAGTTATTATATTAAGAGTAATTCGTGCATACATTATCATTAATGAATTTATTCATCAAAATTATTTCACTATTTTTTTCAAAAATAACATCCAGCCACTTAGTTAACCCAACATGTTTCTCCTTTCCTATAATTCTTTAAATATAGAACAAAAATTGGTGTTTGCAGTAAATGTAAAAGTATTGTAAAACCCTATTTATGTGTCTTTTAATACTTAAACAATTATATAGTTTACCACGTCTTTAATTATTAATTCATCTAAAAGTTGGTTAATGATATATACGATCAGATTTTATTAAAAAAGAACTTAATGGAAAACATGTATCATAAATTTCATATCCCTGTTATGGGAACAGGTCATTCAATAGATTCCCCGATTCGTGTAGCACACCTTGGAATTTCATCCGTAATGTCCATCGTAGACGATATTTTAATAGAAAAAATTTATAAACACTATGCACATAAATTTTCTATTGATGCCGAAGTAATCCTTAAAAATGATCTTTACGCAAGGTCAAAACGCATTACTAACTATTTAAACCTTGCTGATAAAATTGTTGCACTCAAACTTGATGAAATAAAATTACTGCCTTTTTCAGATGGAAATGAAAAAACAAAATACTTTGAACTCCTTCCGGATGACAGTACGTTAAAAAAGAAATACAAATATTTTCTGACGATAAAAGATGAACTTGAAAAAGAATTAGTCGCGCAAGAACTAACTGAATTAATGCGTGCCGGTTCTATTGATGTAAATATAATGTCAAAGGTCGATCGAACTAATTATGCCAAAGACGGAAGTATTTTAAGCGACGAATTCAGTGATGCGAAAGCTGCCCTGCGGGGATATGCTGAAAGTACACTTAATTCCTCAATAGTTTTTTCTGCTGGATTCAACAGAAGCCTTTTAGGATTTCTTACACAGTTTAAAGATTTTTATCGCGATGCCAATGGTCAGATAAAGAAAAAAATTATAATCAAAGTTAGTGATTTTAGATCCGCATTAATTCAGGGGAAATTTTTAGCAACTAAAGGACTTGAAGTTAGTGAGTTCAGAATTGAGTCAGGATTGAACTGCGGCGGTCATGCCTTTGCCTCGCAAGGATATTTGCTTCCTTCAATCTTAAAGGAATTTAAAGATAAAAGATCACAACTTGCTAAAGAATTTATCCCATTAATAAAATCTTATTACGAAAAACAAAATTTGCCTTTTAATGAATCGGATTTTATTTGTGAACCACTACTTACTGTTCAGGGAGGTATTGGAACAAGCGGTGAAGCACAGAGAATGATTGAAGATTTTGGATGTGATTCAACAGGATGGGGAAGCCCATTTTTATTAGTGCCGGAAGCAACCTGCGTGGATGATGATACTTTGGATTTATTGATTAACGCAAAAAAAGAAGATCTATACTTAAGCGGGGCATCGCCACTCGGAGTGCCATTTAATAATCTCAGACAAACCGGTTCTGAATTGTGGACAAAGAACCGTGCTGAAAGCGGCAAACCGGGTTCACCCTGTCCAAAAGGATTTTTGATTTCTGATAAGCAGTATACTGATAAACCAATCTGCACGGCATCACGTCAATTCCAGAAAAATAAATTTGATGAAATTACAGCACTGCAAATTCCTGAATTTGAAAAAGAAGAACTAAAAAACTCAATGTATGCAAAGGTTTGTCTTTGTGATCATCTTGCAAATGGAGCTCTGATTAAACTTGGAATATCTCCCAAAACAAAATCACCACAATCAATTTGTCCGGGACCAAATATTGTATGGTTCAACAGAAAATATTCGCTTCAAGAAATGACAGATCATATTTATGGAAGAGGACAATCTCTGGTTTCAGAAGATCGGCCGCATATGTTCTGCCAGGAAATCGAGCTTTATATAAATTATTTTGAAAAGCTTGTTTTAACTATGGGTATCAGCGAAGCAGAAATTAAGTATCTGGAAACATTTAAAACGAATCTTGAAAATGGAATTGAGTACATCCTTGAAATTTCTGAGAGGAACGCCTATCCAAATGAGAATCTCAAATCCATTCCGGAATTTGTTCATGTTCAATATAACAGATTAAAATTAATCTATTCACAAAGAAATGAACCTTCCATTGCGGTAAATTTTTAAATATTCAATTTGATCGCACCATTCAATTTATAATCTTTGCATTATTACATTTTATAAAATCTACAAAACTTCAATATAATTTTGATAACAAAAGAACAAGCCATTGCAATAGTTCGGAACCTTGTTCCGGATATTGAACTTAGAGGAATGAGAATATCTGATCAGGTATCCGCGAACAAAAAGTTAACAAAACTTCCTGCTGATTGCTGGTATATCAGTTATTCACATGTGCCAATACAGTATTTAAGCTGCTCAAATGGCAGCAGTATTTTTATATGCCTAAGCAAACAGGATGGAGAAGTAAAATTTCATCAGGCTATATAATTAAAAGTTTTAAAATAAGTATTATTAAGTAATACCGGTTGGAATGTTTCAATGTATTCCTTTTTGTTTTAGATTACGAAAGAACTTGAATGAAAAATGATAAAAAATATTTCTGGAACAATTTAAAATCTTTTTCAAATCAAAATGCACTCATTGATACTACCTCAAATAAATCAATCACTTCCACTGAGTTAGATAAAGAATCTCAAATTTTAGCTGAGAAATTAAATTTATCAGTAAAAGGCTTGATTTTTTTATTTACAACTAACAACACCGAATCTGTTATCACATACATCGCATCACTAAAATCCGGTAATGCTGTACTTCTTCTTGATGAAAAGTTAAACGATGAAATAAGAAATGGATTGATAAAAAATTATAACCCTGATTATATCATTTCATCAAATAAAATTGTTCCAGAACAATATAGCCTTTCGTTTAACTACAAATCTCTAAATTTCTTAAAAAAGACTAATAACAATTCTATAATTATTTTTTCTGATCTTGCCGTGCTTTTATCAACCTCAGGTACAACCGGTTCTCCAAAGCTTGTAAGACTTTCATATAAAAATATTCAATCCAATGCCGAGTCAATTTCAGAATATTTGAATATCGATGAAACAGAAAGACCAATCACCACGCTGCCAATAAATTATTCTTATGGTTTATCCGTTATAAACAGTCATCTTTTAAAGGGAGCTGCAATTGTTTTATCAGAAAAAACAGTTTTCTTTAGAGATTTTTGGGATCAGTTTAATGAGTTCAAATGTACTTCATTTGCGGGGGTACCATATACATATACAATGTTGAAACGAATAAATTTCAATAAGATTGATTTACCAACACTAAAATATTTTACTCAAGCCGGCGGTAAACTTAGTGAAGAATTTATTCGGCACTTCAATAAATATGCTATAGAAAAAAGCGTCAAATTTTTTGTTATGTACGGGCAAACAGAGGCCGCGCCAAGAATTTCTTATGTACCTGCAGAAAAGCTGAGCGAGAAAGTTGGTTCAATAGGTATTTCAATTCCTGGTGGTGAATTAAAAATTATGAAAGAAGGGAAGGAAGTTATCACACCAGATGAAGTTGGAGAGATAGTTTATAAAGGTGATAACGTAATGCTTGGCTATGCAGAAACACGTACCGATTTATCGGAAGGCGATGAGTTGAATGGAATTTTATTTACGGGCGATCTTGGATATAAAGATGCAGACGGATATTTCTACGTGAGGGGTAGAATGAAAAGGTTCATAAAAATTTTTGGACTAAGAATTAATTTAGATGAAGTTCAAAAGATGATTGAAAATCATTTCCAAATATCGGCAGCTTGCACAGGGTCGGATGAATTTCTTAAAATTCTGGTCCAATCTGATGATCACAAAACGGAGGTTAAGGTGAAAGAAGAAGTGATGAGAATGTATAAGCTTAATTTTAAATCTTTAGTTGTTAAAACAACAACTCAAATTCCAACAAATAGTTCCGGTAAGTTTGATTATAAAAAAATAAATGAAATGTTTGAAAGTGAATAGTAGGTGATGTTGTCATTCCCGCGAAGGCGGGAATCTAGTTAATTGTTCAAATATAGATTCCTGCTTTCTCAGGAATGACTTTAACCCTCACTAATCACAAAATAATTAGGAACTAAAATCTATCCTAATGAAATCGGTTCTTGCCTTAAATACTCAGTTGTTTGTATTTTTTGTTTAATATCATTTATCGTTACATCAACCTGCGCCAGTGGAATGCCCAGTACTTTCGCAATTACATCTGATGAAAAACCTTTTTCCCAGCCATCCCATATCCTATCCATAATTTTAAATGGCATTTTGTAAAAAAATTCTTCCTGAGTTTGTTCCGCGCTGTAAGTATCTGTTGTTGGGGTGCGTTTAATAATTTCTTCAGGGACTCCCAGAAATTCTGCTAACTGGTAAACCTGAGTTTTAAATAAATGGGCAATAGGCTTTATATCAGCACCTCCATCACCGTACTTTACAAAAAATCCTTGTTCGTGTTCATTTTTATTTCCTGTTCCAATTACTGCATAATTTTTTGCTTCAGCATGATAGTATAACATATTCGTTCTGCTTCGTTGTTTGAAATTTGAAGCTGCAACTATTTGTAAATATTCTGCCAGCGGTATGCGTTGGGATTTTTGCGTTCCATCTTGAGCGATAATAGTCAAATAAAAAAGATTTAATTTCCCTTTTGCTTCTTTGTCTGAGTTAAGTACAATCTTCATCTTATAAGTTTTAGGATCATACTCCGGAAATACACGTTTAACAGCTTCATCCCTTCTGTGATAACATCCAAAGCCATTTACGGCGTCTGTAATATCTTCTAAAATATATGGTACTTTAAATTTTTCACAGAGTGCTGTCGCAAGTTCTTTACTTTCAGGACTTGAATCCTTTTCGGGCATCATAACTGCAAGAACTTTTTCTGGTCCAAAAGTTTTTGCACAAAGTGCAAGCACAACTGATGAATCAATTCCACCGCTTACACCAACCACAGCTCCGCGTTTTTTTAATTTAAATGCAACAGCATCCTTTAATGCAGCAATTAATCTTTCAGTTTCATCATTTGCATCTAAGAAAATTGAGTTCATTGAAAAGTCCATCATAACTCCGATAAAAATTAATTCGAAATATTTCTTTTATCTATAAAAGTATTAAATCTATAATCATCAGGAACATTTAATCTTTTGTAGTTAATAAAATCATTATGTAAAAACTGGGTTGATATAATTCCGGCAAGTGCCATATTATCCAGCTCGCTCAATGTTTCTGCTTTTAAAGCTTTTTTTAGTAAAAGGTTTACTTTATTAGAATCAAAAATTCCCGAGTGTGATATTTCTTTTTCTGATAAGATTGAGTTTAAATCTAAAAATTTATTATTTATAAAGCTGTTTTTAATCGGTGCGCGATAAGGATTTTTGGGTCTATTTACAATTCGTTCCGGTAAAAACTCCTTGAATACTTTTTTTAGTAAATACTTTTCGTTCAGTCCTCTAATCTTGAATCTTGAAGGGACCGTTGCCATATATTCAATTATACGATGATCAAGATAGGGGACGCGGAGTTCGACAGAATTTGCCATAGCCATTCTATCGCCTTGAGAAGAGAGCAGATATCCGCTCATAAAAGTAATGATTTCAAGATACTGTGCTTTGTAAACATAATCCCATTTAGCAAAATCTTTTGGCAGGATGCTTTTTAAATCATCATATGCATTGTAGCTTCCAATCTGTTCTTTCAAATCATCTGAAAAAAAATTCTTTAAACGTAAATTATTATTCCATCTAACAATATGAGAGAAAAAATCATTGTTTGGATCATCAATCCCAAGTTTAAAAAATGTCTGAAGTGTCTGAGCTAATCTTTTATCTTTAAATATATATGGATAAAGTTTTTGTAAAAGTTTTGGCCGGAATTGTGAATCAGGATTAACGGACCAGAATTTTCTGACTTTAGTTTCTTTAAAAATATTATAGCCGCCAAAAATTTCATCAGCACCTTCACCTGTAAGAACAACTTTGTATCCTTCATCTCTAACTTTTTTTGAAAGAAGGTAAAGTGGAACGGGAGCAGCACGAATAATTGGTTTCTCTCCATAATAAACAATATCAGAAAAATATTTTCCTATATCTTCATTCGTTGCATGAACTTCTGAGTGATTTGTGCTAAGGTGCTTTATCACCAGGTTTTGAAATTCGCTTTCATCAAAACTTTCTTCCTGAAAAGTTATTCCAAATGTTCTTAGTTCATTATTAAAATAATTTTTTACAAATGCAGTAATGCCGGATGAATCAAGTCCGCCGCTTAAATAACTTCCGACAGGTACATCAGCACGCAAACGAATACGGATTGAATCTTTCATTAAGTCCGAAATTTCAGCTGTAAAATCAGGAATTGATTTATCCTCAGATAATAAATTTTTATCGAAAGGTAAACTCCAGTAATTATAAATTGAAATTCCGTTGTTAGGAGAAAATTTTAGATAATGTCCGGGGGCAAGTTCATTAATATCTTTAAATGCAGTTCTACCGGGTAGATTTGTCCAGTATGTAAAAATCTGATCCAATCCAATAGGATCAAATTTTGTAACTGAATCAGAGATTTCAATTATTGCTTTTGCTTCTGAAGCAAAAATCAATTTTTCATTTTCAATCTTATAAAATAATGGAAGTATCCCTACTCGATCCCGTGCGGCAAAAAATTCGTTTTTAACTGAGTCCCAGATTACAAACGCAAACTGACCATTAAGATCAGCAAGACATTGTTCTTTTTTTTCTTGGTAAAGATGGAGAATAACTTCTGTATCGGTAGTAGTGTAAAACTTGTGTCCGTTTTTAATAAGCGATTCACGGATTTCGGGATAATTAAATATTTCACCGTTAAAGATAATCCAGAGACTTTGGTCTTCATTATGAATGGGCTGGGAGCCGCTGCTAAGATCAATTATGCTTAGACGGGATTGTGCCAAACCGATCCAATTATCAATATAAGCACCGGTTTCATCAGGTCCGCGATGACCAAGTGCATAAGTCATCTGTCTCAAATGATTATTATTAATCGGGGCAGGACTCTTAAGATTTAAGATTCCGCATATACCGCACATTAGTTAGTAACGGGTTGATTGATTTTAGATTGAAGAAATTTTTCTATTGCATTTAAGCTTGAAAAATTTTCAAGAACAAGTTCTTCATCCGCTACCGTAACTTTAAAGTTATCTTCTACGAATGCAACAAGTTCTAATACTCCTGTCGAATCAATTATTCCTTTTTCAAATAGTGGTGTATCGTTGTCCAACTTTGCTCCGTTACCAAAAAGAAAGTTATCGATTATAAATTGTTTGGTTATTTCTGAATATTGTATTTCTATTTTCATTTTTGTTTATCCTAATAAGTCGTTCAATAAAAAGTATATTGTTTTATTATTATCATTGCTGAATTATCATATCAAGCATTTATGAGTCAAATAATTTTTGACATGAAATTAGTAGGTTAAAAAACTATAGAACAAAAATCTTACCAGAAGTAAAAGCTGAATAATCAAAAAAAAGTTAAAATATTATTGAATATACAGTTTTTTAATAAATCAAATCGCTTTCTATTTTTTATAAATACAGCAGAATCAAAATTGTCTCAAATAAATGCATTTGCATCTATTGTATCTCTTAATCCTAAATTAAAAATCTAAAAACAATTTTTAATATCTGTCAAATTAATGATGTTTAAATTTAATTCTAATTTATTTATACTATAATTAAAGAATAAATTTAATCTTATAGATATGTATTTAGTAGATATTTAAAGCAGAGTGCATCATTCTTAATTTGATTACTAATCAGTATCTATGGCATAATTAATGAATTATTAATTACTTTATGTCTAAAAAATCAAAATCTAAACTATCAAAGAACAATTATTTACAATTATATCTTATTTTTGACAGTTATAATAAAAAGATTAACCATACATAACTTAAAATTTATAGAAGAAGTCAATGAAAATTAAACTGTTTTTAACAATCTTTCTTTTAGCCGGTTCTCAAACTTTTTTATTTTCTCAGGATGATATTCAAATTGGCAGCCTCGGATCAAGAAGCGGGCAGGCTGGCGGTCTATTTGATTATTCAAATCCTAATGCTGTAAATATCAAGGTGCAACTTTGGGGATACGTCAGATATCCCGGATCTTATATCGTTCCTTCAGGAACCAGCATTAATGAATTGATTTCATTTGCTGGCGGACCAAATAATGATGCCAGCCTTGATGATATAAGGGTAACAAAGATCAAAGAAGGTGCTCCGGCTAAAATGTTAAAATATAATTACAATGATATGATGTGGGAGGATGAAATTAAAACCCAGATAAATTTTGTAAAGTTGGAAGCAGGGGATATTGTTGTAGTACCCGGTGAACCTCGCTATTTTGCAAGAGAGGATATAGCTTTTTACCTGGGAATAGTCACAACTCTTGCATCACTAACAGCTTTGATTTTAAGTATTATATCATTTAACAATTAGTGATTTAGAAATTATTTATTTTCTAATTTGTTATTGATAATGATTTGGAACTCTATGTTTCATAGTATGATTTACGACTTAAACTATAACAAGGAACGATTTTCTTTCAATTTTTTTGAACAATTATGATGAATAATAACAATAATGGGTCGGGAAATCCGGCAGGCAATCAAAATTTTAATATTGAAAAATATTTGCTTTCTGGAACCAAATCAGCTAAAGATTATATTCTACTTTTCAGAAATAATCTTAAAAACATTGTCATCATTTCTCTTCTTATACTTATTATAGCAGCTGCTTATGCCATTTTGGCTAAGAATATCTATACCTCGGCTGCAAGCATCAGAATTACAAATCCATATAAAAACGTTCTGGAAGATGGACGGCAGAACACAGATAATGCTTTTCTTGATAGATATATAGTTAGTGAAATTGGGGTCATCGGTAATTATGCTACCAGAAAAAAAATTGCTCAGGCATTAATAGATAGCTTTGAAGTCTCAAAACATAAAGACATGCTTCCTCTTATTTCTGCACAAAAAGGGAGTAGTTCACATAAATCTGTTAACCAAATAGCAGGTATGCTTGGTGGAATTATTTCTGTTGAGCAAAATCAGGGAACTGACGTGGTATTTATCAGTGCCGAATCTCGTTCCGCGTTCGAGACCGCATTAATTGCAAATTGTGCCGCATTAGAGTATCAAAAAATTAATACAGCTGTAAGCCGCGAAAAATTAACTAATCTCAGAAAATTTTTAGATGATCAGGCCCAGGAAAAATTAGCAGAACTTAGATCCATTGAAGATTCCTTAATGAGATTTCAAGAGAAAGGTGGCATAATTTCTTTTGATGTTCAGTCTACAAATATAATCGGTCAGCTTTCTAATCTTGATGCGCAAAAAGAAGCCATAAAAATTCAACTATCAACTTCTAACGAAGTGTTAAAACAATATAAATTCTTTTTAAAAAAACAAGACCCGCAACTGGTAGAATATCTCGAAGGTCAAACCTCACAGGCTTACATTAACGCTTTGCAGCAGCAGCTTGCAGAACTTCAGGTTAACAGAGACATAGCTATGTCAATTAAAAGTTCTGATGTGGATGTATCTTCGAAGGTGAAGGAATATGATACAAGGATTGCGGATATCAAACAAAAATTAAACTCAACTATTAGCACTATCAAAGCAGAGGCATACTCAGGAAATCCTGATCAGGTTAGAGATTTAGCACAACGATTGATTGAAGAAGAAATTAAAAATAGTTCACTATCCGTGCAGTTGGATCAGCTTGAAAAAGCAACAGGAAAATACGAGGGCAATCTAAGAAGATTACCTAAAGCATCAACAGTACTTTCTCAGTATCAGAGAGAAAGAGAATCACTTCAGCAAACGTACCTTCTGCTAAATGAAAGATATCAGGAAGCTATGATTAATGAAGCTTCGGAATCAGGTAATGTTGTTATTTTAAATCCGGCAGTAATTCCTGATTCACCTTCAAAACCGAACAGGTTGTTAATACTTTTAATTGGTTTGATCCTTGGACCTATTATTGCTTTTGCGCTTATTTTAATAAAAGATCATTTTGATGATACCGTAAAAACGCCGGATGATATTGAAAAAGAAGAAATTAAATTTCTTACCTGGATACCTCATTTAAAATCAAATGTTAAAGATAATGGGTTTAGCCCAGGCTTGGTAGTTTTAGATGAAAATGATTCTCCTGTTAGTGAGTCTTTTCGAGTAATTAAGGCGCGTATTCAGCAATCCAGCGTGGATCCTGATTTATCTAAAATAATATTAGTTACATCCCCTGCAGAAGGAGAGGGCAAATCGTTCGTTTCAGCTAATCTGGCAGGAAGTTTTGCACTATCAAATAAAAAGACTTTATTGATTGATTGTGATTTGAGAAGACCAACGATTCATACAAAAATGGGAGTAGATAAAAAACCCGGACTTGTTGATTATTTATCTCGTAAAGTAGCATTAGAAACTATTATAAGATCGAAAACAAATACCTTAAGCTTTATTACTGCGGGTACAAATCTCTCTAATCCAGCAGAATTATTAGAATCCAAAGCAATGAAAAATTTTTTACAGGAAGTAAAAGATATTTTTGATGTGGTCATTATTGATTCCGCACCAATAGTTGCAGTAATTGATTCTGAAATATTAGCAAAATTAGTCGATGGAACCATTTTAGTAATATCTGCAGATAAAACCGAAAACCGGTTGATGAAGGATGCAGTAGATCTAATCAAGCGGGATAAGGCCACCTTTTTGGGTACCGTACTTAATAATTTTAAATATAAAAGTGGTTATGGATATTATTATAAGTATTATTATAATTATTCCAATTCATCAGACCATAAAAGCAAAAAAAGTTATAAACTTAAATCCTGATTTCCGGGTAACTTATAATTAGGATTCATCCTCAAATAGTTAATGATATAGCTCAAAAAATTTTGTGTTAGAAAATTAATCGGGTTAAACTCAAAATAGCATTGAAAAACATATCTCCATATAAGAATATAATCCTGATATTATTACTGGCAGTGTGCTTAAGTTTTATTTTTATATTGGGTTATTTTAATAAGAGCCCTCAATCATTATTAATTACTTTATTTGGTAAATTTATTGATCATAATGAACAGTTTGATAATACAAATTTGTATCATTACACAAAACCTGTAGATGAATTTGAAACAGTCTCCAGCATTCTAAAAATTTTAGATGATGTTGATGCAGGAAATGGAATAACTGAGGATATTGGATTAGATGTTACCGATAATTTTAGAAATTATGCAAGATTAGCATCTGATTTCAGCAACCTTTCAAGCTTAATTACAACCTGGGATAATAAATATTTAGCTTTTAATAAAAGTAAAATATTCCTTTTTGAAATTTTGGGAAACAAAATTTATTTGAAGAGCATTAAAGTACCGGAAATTAAAGAAATAAGATTTGCGTATATTTTTAAGAGCGGAAATATTTTATTCTGCGATCACAATACTGCTTATTACTCTCATGATAATTTAAAGACATATCATAAATCAACTGTTTTAGATACTGATGGAAGAGAATATTTAACAAATAATCTCGGCAATTTTTTTAATCTGGTTATAGACGGAAGACAGATAATTGATGGAAAAGAAATACGGGTCTGGGGCAACTACACTAATTATGGTATTTGGCAGCCGGGAATTATGCGGTCTGAGCAAGTTCAGGTTTGGTACACCGTCGATGAGGGAAAGACAATTAAAGTTGCGTATAAATTTGGAAGCACTATTCCGCAATTAAAAGCACGTCACATCCACGCTGTTAATATGTGTCCCTGGGATAATACATTTTGGGTACAGACTGGTGATATGACTAATGAATGCCACTGGATTCAAGGGAAATACAATTGGGAAAAAGATGCGTGGTCTTGGGATTTAAAAGCATCTGGCGATCATATGTCTTTTTTCAAATCGACAGGATTTGTTTTTTTTGATAATCAAGTTTATTGGGCTGATGATAGCAGTGATCCTCAAAAGCATGGTATCTGGAAAACGCCCTATATTAACATGACTGCAAAGAATATTGACACAAAGCTTTTTGAAAAGGTTTTTGACACAGATAAAGAAATTATTGAATTGGTTGGAAATAATGAGGGACATATGATTGCCTCTCAATACTTTAAATCAGATGATAATAAATATAAAATTTTTAACACTTATGACGGCGGCCAAACCTGGTCGACAAATAACACTGCGTTCCAGATAATAAATATGCATCCCCCAAATATTTTTGGACATATTTTAGGCAATTATTTTATAAATCAGGAAACTTTTGAAGCTGTTCAATTCTGGGATGTTTCGCCTTCTCTTTTTGTTAATTCTTATTTAAAAAAATAAATCCGAAATTTAAATTTAAGGAATCGCCGATTTAAGCTATAATTATTAATATTACTTAAATAGTTATAAATAATTTATCTTTATTAAAAGATCTTTAATTATTACAAAAGCAATCATTTGTTAAAAAATATTTTAACGATTAGGACAATTGTTATTTTATTCGGTCTTATTGGATCATTCTCAATAATTCTGACAACAATTAATTTTGGTCTTGGATTATCACCCGATTCAATTGCTTACCTGGCAACATCCAATAATCTTTTGATTGGAAAGGGATTTATAAGTTTTGATGCACAGCCATTAGTAGAATGGCCCCCGCTGTACTCCACTCTAATTTATTCATTTAGTTATACCTTTAGTATCAGTACCCCTGTTTCAGCATTATTATTAAATGTTCTCCTTTTTGGAATGACAATTTATCACTTCGGGATGATTCTGGCCAAGTCTTTATTTCCTAAATCTCTCATTATTGTAGGACTGTTGTTCGTTATATTTTCTATCCCGGTATTTGGTGTTTCAATATGGATGTGGTCAGAAATACTATTTATCACTATTACTTTATTATTTTTCAGATCTCTTGATTCCTATCTTGAAAAAGCAAATTTAATTCGCTTAATAATGCTTGTGATTATAACATCACTTGCAATACTAACCCGTTATATCGGGATAGTTATACTTCTAACAACAATAATTTCTATATTTATATTTAATAGTAATAGAATTAAGAAAAAAATCATTTTAATCTTTACTTATTCAGTTCTATCCTTGTTACCCGTGCTTCTTTGGTTGATTAGAAATTATTTGATATCAGGAACCTTGTTTGGAAGGAGAGGTTCAACAAAAAATTCATTTTTTCCCAATTTGTACGTAAGTATTGAAAAAATATTCGAATGGTTTGTTCCCGATGTATTAGTGAGTATTAAATTATTTGGTTTTATCATTCTCATCATAACTGTTAGTTATCTAGTATTTATTTTATTGAAGAAAATTAAGTATAAAATCCTTTTACCCAATATTAATAATAGAAAATTAGTAATTATAAGTTTATTTATATCAATCTATTTAATCACAATCGTGATATTGTCTTCACTAAAATCTTTCGATCCAATCGGGAGTAGATTATTATCTCCACTTTATCTTCCGGTCACACTTTTATTATTGTTGATCACAAGGTCAATATACAATCATATTAATAAAATGAGATATAAAGTGTTATTATTTACTTTATTAATGCTTTCACTATCATATCCAGCATTTACCACTTTTCAAACAGCAGTAGCTCATTATAATTATGGGTCTGGATATTCCGGTAACTCGTGGCCTAAAAATGAAAAAGAATTGTGGCTGAATGAAATTAAAAAATCTTACATTTCTGCCCCGGTCGTCTATAGTAATGATCCTTTTGCTGTGTACTATTTGGTTAATATTTACGCAAAGTGGAGCCCAATAAAAGGCTTTGGGGATTCTGACGAGATCTATGTTCAATTAAATGATTTGAATGGAGTTTGGCCCGCTGAAAAGGAATCGTATTTAATTTGGTTTAAGCATACAGAGTTTCAGCAAAGATCATTATACAAACCCAACGAAATTAGACTTATTTCAAATTTGAGTATAATGGATTCTTCAGAAATTGGGACTCTGTATTCTGTTATAATTAAAGACAAGTAATAACACTTCAGAATTTAAAATTTTTTTACTGCTAATTCGATTGGCAAAAAAATCTTTTTTTAATCAGATAATTTTACGCCTAAGATTGACTGCATAATTTTTTAATAAATAATTATATCTGCCAATATTAAAATTCCAAATTTCCTTCAATCGATTTATATCTCCAACATCACCTTTAATCAACACATGCAGTTTATCATAATATTTTCTGAGATCAGGATCTGCTATTTGATTAGCACCAGTTTGAATAGTTTGGATGTATCCTACCGGAACACTGCGTTTAAAATGTCCGATTCTCCACCTCCTGCTATCAAAAGGATGGAAATCGTCGAATGGGAGTGCTCTTCTATCACAGGGTAATTTTGAAAGAAGTGGATCGGATAATGCAAGTGTGTCAATAATGTGAATTTTTGGACCGCAATAATAACCAAACATACCAATTACACCTTGGACGACCACACTCTTACTTGATTTTCTTACCATTAATGCAGAATCAATCATGCAGAACTTTAATAATTGTCTTTGATTAATGTTATTTATCAGTCCCGTATTCTTAAAGTAAATATCCCTCTCATCAACAATACCATGATGTTGATTTATATTAATCTTTAGCGTCTTAAAAATCTTGGCACCGGCACTTGTATGAAGAAATGGAAAAGAGGGTGGATTCGAGGCTAACATCCCGATCATAATTACAAAAGTTACCTGTAGAGCCAATATTTTTTTTGATTTAACTCTTATCGTTGAAATTATTATAGTTGAGCATAGAAGAGGTGCTGATAAAAATCTTCCACCCATAAAATCTCCACCTATATAAATTATATATACAGCGTAAAGAAATATTCCTGCAGAAATCAGTAAGAGTTTTCTATCTCTTAAGAAGATAGGATAAATTAGACCAATCAAAATTATAAATGGAGTTATCGGATCGAAATAAATAGAATATAGAAAATAATTTATTCCTTGTCCAATAAGTTGAAGTTCTGCAATCCCTGTGTTCAGTTTTGCATAAGCAGTATTGGTAAATAAAAATCCATAGTATAATAAGGAAAACATTTCCCATATTATCAATGGGACAAAACCGAGAATAATAATTAATAGTCCCTTTATTTTTTTAGACTGTAAATAATTACTAATTAAAATTGGAATACATATCAAGATTGCGTCTAGCCTGTTCAATGCAACCAGTGATGCAACTAATGATAAAAAGAGAAGTTTCCTGTCGCCATCCTTATAATTAAAATACACGATGAAAAAAACAGCAATTAACAGATGAGTTAGTGGGTTTTCAAGTCCCGAAGTGGAATAGTCAATAAAGGATTTGGAAAGAATTAATATTAAAACAATAAGTAACGTGTTGTAATAAGAATCAGATAACTTGTAAATGATTAGTAATACTGCTGTCAATGAAATTACCATAGACAATATTAAAGAAGTATAATAAATTTCTCCGGTAGGTAAGTAAAAAACAGAGAGTACTAAAGTCCAGAGTGGATGTGTAAAACTTTGGACTCTTTCACTAATATTCCAGGTAAGACCATAGCCGTTTACAAAATTATCTACAGTTCTGAACGTTATATAAGCGTCATCGGATAACCAGGCGTATAGGAATAAAATTAACAGGAACAATAAACTCAAAATAAAATTTTTAGAGTTGTCTTTAACATATTCTGTAATTTTTTGCTTAATATTCATTTTACATAATTCTAAAATGACTAATTTAATCTCCTGTTATATTCCGATAAGCATTTGATAAAAATTGAATACGAAAGTACAATTACAAATTAAAATAATAAAGGCTGCCTATTAAGCAGCCTTTATTATAAAAAGAATTCATTAAGTTTTAATTATTGTTCATCGAACCAGCATACACCAGCGTGAGCAGCAATGTAAAATGGTGCAGCTATATTAACTTGAACCGGATTAACACCATTATTATTAAACTGACCAGGTGCTGTTACAAATATGCCTTTCTTTATTGGAAGTTTTGTAGTGCCAACCCAAACATGTGTTTCACTTAAAGTGTAACCTGCATCAAGATCATATTCAATGGTTACAGTTGTACCATTGTAAGAAACGTGTAGCTCCCCAACCAAAGTTCCCTTTGTTACGTCACATTGACCCGCACCGGCGTAAATTGGCCAATCCCAACTTCCTGAGCCGGTAATTTGATTTGTCCAGCCCCAATTATTGGCAGATATTGGTGATAAACTTAAGAAACATTCTCCATTGCTAGCTTTTGCATAAGCCGTTTCACAATGTTCTACTAACGGAGGTGTACACTGAATATCAAATTTAACAAGTGCTTGTTTTTCATAACCATCTAGATATCCGTCATTTAGAAATACCGAACTGCCATAATTTGTAGTATCGTTTGGTGGGTGAGAATTGATATAAGCATCAGCGATTGTTGTAACTTCAACAGTTGTACCGTTTGATAAAACAACAATTAAATATGGTGCACGTTCACCGAGTGTTGGATTAGTGTTTTCCTTGCTGTAGAAAAGCGATCTTTCAAAGGTCGGGTCAGTACTGAGCTGATCAATCAAAAGGCCGTTGTTATCATAACTGCAGCTTGCCCAGCCTTGTACTAAAGCTGTTACATCTACATGAATTGTATCATCATCTTTAGCAGGTGCTGGTACAAAAGATCCTGAAACAGCAGGATCATAAGCTCCTGCAAAATTATTCCAGGTAACAGTATTTTCCAGCCATGGTGCTGTTACTCTGTGAATTTGATTCAGCTGGCCATTCCCAATAAATTGATATAAAACAAGCTTAGCTGATACAACCGTTACACCTGGATCTAGTGTGAGAATAGTTTCTTTGCTAAGACTTTGTCCTGCATCAGGGTTAACAACAGACTGTTGTTCCTGACAGCTAATGAACAAAACGATGCTTGCAAAAACAAATAATAATGCAAACATTTTTGTCGTGTGTTTAATCATGACATCGCTCCTTATTGATGATTAGTTAGATGAATTTGAAATAGTTTAAAAAAGACCAATTATTACATTGCTCTTTTTAAGAAAATATTAACGCTTATAAACAATTACAGTGCCACCCAGAATTTCGGCACTTTTCAAAAATCTTGGGTAATTACCATTTTATTAAAACTATTATGTAATTTTTTAAGATTGATTATCATTTTAAGTCAGCATCTTGAATTGAATTTATCAAATATTTGATCGAGAATGTATTTTAAATACTGATAGCAGATGATATTTTGGAAGCAATATTTATTGAACAAATTAAGTAATAGAATCAGCTAGAACTAATTTTAAATCTAACCTGAATTAAATTTTTAATGATTAAATATTTTTTTTTGTTTTAAACACTCTATAATTTAAATCGTAAATTATAATCCACTCATCGATGTGTCGTTTAAATTACAAAAAGCAAGTTGATCCATTTTTGAGATGGTGTAGTTGTTAATAGCGATTAAAGTTGACCTGATTTGTGGCATAATATTGGAGTAAATTGTAGTCATTCGGATATTTTTTAGATAATTTTAAGTATATATTTGATGCAACTATACTTTAAGTGTTAAAGGAAGTTACTACTGTTACTTATTCCATATAAAGGTTCTGTAACGCCAACAACATTACTTAACGTATCTGGAATGCTCTAAAATTAAAAAATCAATTTTCTTCAAATAATTATGTGATTTATATATGAAAGCTGTAATATTAGCCGGAGGGCTGGGAACAAGATTAAAACCATTTACAGAAGTAATTCCTAAACCATTACTTCCAATCGGAGAAAAAGCTGTTCTTGAAATACAAATTGAGCATCTCAAACAACATGGATTTGATGAGATATTTTTAGCTACAAATTACAAGTCTGATTATATCGAAAATTTTTTTGGTGATGGTTCACGTTATGGTGTTAAACTTATTATGAGTCGGGAAGAAATGAGACTTGGAACCGCAGGTCCATTAACTCTTCTTAAATCAGAATTGACAGAGCCGTTTGTGGTTATGAATGGTGACGTACTAAGCAACATTAACTTCACTGACTTTTACAATTTCGCCATTCATCAATCAACTTTGCTGACTATTTCTATTAAAAAAATAATTATGCCTTATTTATTTGGCAACATTTTCTTTAATGATAACTTCGTAACCGGAATAGAAGAAAAACCGGATATTATTACTTTTGCGCTTGCTGGAATCTATATAATGAAACCTGAAATTTTTAAATTCATACCGGAAAATGAATACTATGGCATGGACGCTTTGATAAAACGCATGTTAGCTGAACAATCCCCGATTTCAAAATATGAATTAAATGAATATTGGCTGGATATAGGAAGAATAGATGATTTTGAATCTGCCCAAAAGGATTTTAAAGAAAATTTTTATAGAGTGGCAGAATGAAAATTTTAGTTACTGGTGCGGGAGGCTTCATTGGGTCAAATCTTTCTGAACTATTGATTAAAGAAGGATATGATGTTAAGGCTTTTATAAGATATAATTCTAAAAATAATTGGGGATGGCTTGAATCTTCAGATATTAAAAATGATATCGAAGTGATTTCCGGTGATATTAGAGATTATGACTCTGTTTATAATGCACTTAAGAATTGTGATGCAGTCTTTCATTTGGCAGCCCTAATTGGAATCCCATATTCTTATATCTCACCAAAAGCTTACATAGATACAAACATTACAGGTACATATAATATTTTACAGGCTTCAAAAGAATTAGGCGTTAAACAGATTTTAGTTACATCAACCAGTGAAACTTATGGTACTGCTCAATATGTTCCTATTGACGAAAACCATCCAATGGTTGGTCAATCACCTTATTCAGCAACTAAAATAGCAGCCGATCAATTAGCAATTAGCTACTTTCGTTCTTTTAATTTACCGGTTAAAATAGTACGTCCGTTTAATACATACGGACCACGGCAATCTGCGCGAGCGATTATTCCAACCGTCATTTCACAGCTTTTAAGTGGAAAGAAAAAATTATCATTGGGAAATCTTTCTCCAACTCGTGATTTAACATTCGTAAAAGATACTTGCAAAGGATTTTTAGAGATATTTAAATCAGAAAAACTTTTTGGTGAAGTAACTAACATAGGTATGGGTAAAGAAATTAGTGTTGGTGATCTGGTTAAAAAGATAAGTTCTATAATCTCTGCTGACGCAATTATAGAAGAAGATAAAATTAGAATCAGACCGGGAAATAGTGAAGTTGAAAGATTGCTTTGTGATAATAGTAAATTGATTACAAACACTAATTGGAACCCTGATTATGACCTGGACAAAGGATTAACCGAGACTATTGAATGGTTAAAGTTAAATATCGGCTTGTATAAACCTGAAATTTATAATGTTTAGTTTTTAAAGATTAATATGGTTATTGCAGTCACCGGAAGTAAAGGATTTATTGGATCTCATCTTGTAAAAAAACTAAAAGATGAGGGATACACAATATTGGAGATTGATACCCAAAATGGTTTTAATGTTACGAATAAAGATCATTTTAAGGGGATTGGAAAATTCGACTGCATTATTCATCTCGCTGGAAAAGTCTCAATTACTGAATCATACAATTTAGCATACGAGTACCTTAGCCATAATTATATGGGGACACTTAATGTTTTGGAACTTGCAAAAAAGTATAATGCTAAATTTATATTTGCAAGCTCCAACATCTATGGTCATCCAAATTATCTGCCAATAGATGAAGGTCATCCATATCAGGCTACTAACCCTTACACACAGTCAAAAATAATGGGAGAGCAGCTCTGCCAGGTATATTGCACTAATTTTGGATTATCCTGTATTGCGTTAAGACAATTTAATATTTATGGTCCTGGAATGAATACTTCTTCACTTATTCCAACAATTTTAAGTCAGGTAGTTAGTGGATCGGTAAAAGTAAGAGATGTTAAACCGCAGCGGGATTATATTTTTATAGATGATGTAATCGAAGCTTATGTTAAAGCTATAGAATATGATTGTAAAGGATTCGAAGCTTTCAATATTGCTACCGGTAAAAGTTCTTCTATAAAGGATATAGTTAAGATTTGTGAAAATCGATATTCGAAAGAGATTGAAATTATAGATTTGAGCGAACCCAGGAAAAATGAGATTTTCAAAATTGAAGCAAATATTGATAAAGCTAAATTTAATCTTAAATGGGAACCAAGAATTACAATCGAAGTAGGAATAAGAAGACTGCTTGACAATCATTATAATAAAGACATCCCTATTACGTCATCTAAAAAAATTATACAATCTGAAAAAACTAAAAATAGTTATATCCCGTTATCAGTACCATCTTTCAGAGGTAACGAATGGAACTATGTAAAAGAATGTCTTGATACAGAATGGGTTTCATCTGCTGGAAAATTTGTAGATGAATTCGAGACAAAAATCTCTGAGTTTACAAAATCAAAGTACGCTGTCGCTTGTGTTAATGGTACCGCGGCTTTGCACGTTTCCCTTCTTATTGCCGGTGTAGCACCCGATGATGAGGTAATCGTACCTGCTATAACATTCATTGCTCCAGTCAATGCTGTTCATTACTGCAATGCCCATCCGGTATTTATGGATGCTGATAAATATTATAACATTGATGCCAACAAAACAATTGATTTTATCCTTAATGAAACTGAAGTGAAGACAGCCGTCTTGAATGGAAATAAATCAGTGTTTTCATTTAATAAAAAAACCGGACGAAGAATTACTGCTATTATTCCTGTACACGTATTTGGAAATGCAGTTTGGCTGGATGATTTATACAAGATCTGTAACGACAGAAATATTAAAATAATTGAAGACGCTACTGAAAGCCTGGGAACGAGATATAGTCAGGGTAAATTTAAGGGTAAACATACCGGTACTATTGGGGAATTAGGCTGCATATCATTTAACGGTAATAAAATTATTACTACAGGTGGCGGGGGTATGATACTCACAGATAATAAAGAGTTGGCTGTAAAAGCAAAGTACTTAACTACACAGGCAAAAGATGACGATGAAAGGTTTATACATAATTCAATAGGATATAATTATCGCTTGACCAATCTGCTTGCAGGTTTGGGTCTGGCTCAGTTAGAACAAATGCAGGATTATTTAAGGATTAAAAAAGAAAATTATTTTTTTTATAAAGAAGAAATCGGGAACATAATAGGACTCCATTTAGCTGAAGTACCGGAATACGCAAACAATAATTATTGGATGTATGCTTTGCAAATTGATCAGGATAAATATCTAAGAGACAAAGATGAACTTATGGCTTTCCTTAGTAAAAATAATATACAATCAAGACCAGTCTGGTATCTTAATCATTTGCAAAAAGCGTACAGGAAATATCAGGCTTACAAAATCGAATATGCTGAAGAATTATTAAAGAAGACATTAAATATTCCTTGTAGTGTTAACCTTAGCAAGAGTGATCTCGAAAGGGTGATTGAGAATCTGAATGCAAAGTAAAATTGTAATCATTGGAGGTGGAGAGTTCGCTCACCTTATAATAGATATAATCAAAAAACTTGACCAGTATGAAATTTTAGGATATACTGATATTGTTGATAAAGGAATGATTCTCGGAATAAAGTATTTGGGTACTGATGAGGTTTTAAAAGATATTCGGAAGAAACTTAAAGATTGTAACGCTGTAGTTGCTGTTGGACTTATAAAAATATCATATGTTCGGAATCGGGTATATGAAATGCTTAAAGAATTGGGCTTTGGCTTGCCGAGTATTATCTCTAAAAATGCAATCCTGCAGGAAGGTGTTATTATTGGGGATGGAACTTGTGTGCTTGATAATGCTCTGATAAATGCCGGTACGGAAATAGGTAAATGCTGCATAATAGGACCTGGTGCTATTGTTGAGCATCATTGTACAGTTGGTGATTTTGTTACCTTTGCCACCGGATCAATTTTCGCTGCCGGATCAACTATTGGCGATAATTCAATTTTAAGTATTGGCGCCATTGTTGTCTCACATAAAAATATTTGCAGTAATTGTTTTATCGGTGCGGGTTCTGTTGCAATAAATCATATCTCAATTGAGGGAACATATTATGGAGTACCGGCTCGAAAAATTATCTCTTAGAATGAGATTAAATCAGAAGTTCCTGACCATAATATTTCAATAGAGATCAGATATCTTGTTAAAAATCAGCAGGATTTTAAACAATTATTAAATATTTACAAAGTTCATTGCAATTCCATCGTGAAATTAAAGAAGGCACGTAAATTGAACGACTGATTCAACTTTCGTAAATAGTTGTTTAAAATATGCTTTCAAAATTGGAATTTGAAAATCTAGAATTAAGTGATTACAACCATAATTCTCTTTATTTAACTGGATCAATTAATTCTAAACTTCTGTCGCTTAATAATGCATCTGATTGGTCAGAATATTTAAGTAGACTGCCTGAAGAAATGCAGGACATTTATTACTCGCCTGAATATTATAACATCTGGGAGAAAAATGGTGCTGGTAAAGCCTATTGTTTCATTTTCGAAGATGGAAATAATATAGCTGTGTATCCATTTTTGCTCAATCGAATAAATGATCTGGGTTATGAGTTGGATAAACCTTATTTTGATATTCAAGGCGCTTATGGGTACAATGGAGTTGTTTATTCGTCCGATCATCCGGGGTTTAGGAAAAAGTTTTATATCGCTTTTAGTAAATTTTGTATTTACAATAACATAATTGCGGAATTTACAAGATTTCATCCCCTAATTGGGAATCATAAATTTTCAGAGGATTTTATTGATGTAATTTTTGACAGAAAATCGGTCCATATTGATTTAAAACAAAAATATGATGATATCGTTAAAAATTATACCAGATCAGCCAGGCAGAATTTGCGTACCGCTGCTGCAAATGATTTAAATATCCTTGTGTCTAAAGATGTGTTTCCGTATAAAAAAGAATTTACTAAAATTTATAAAGAGACAATGGATAGAGTTAAAGCTGAAAAGTATTTTTATTTTAGTGATAATTATTTTGATGATACTTTTAAAATTCCCTCTTTAATTCAATTTATGGTTTTTAGTAACAAAGTTCCTATTGCTTCCGCATTGTGTATTGGTAAAAAGAATTATTTACATGTTCATCTTTTAGCTTCTAAGACCGATTTTTTATTTAATAGACCAAATAATTTTTTAATAAATAAAATAATTCAATACGGGATAGGAAAAGGATTTAATGAGCTTAATTTGGAAGGCGGTCGGTCTTCCGCTGCTGATGATTCACTATTAAGATTTAAGAAAAATTTTTCTAAAATGACTTGTAATTTTTATATCGGTAAAAAGATATATAATAGGGATGTTTATCAAAGCGTAATATATCAGTGGAAGAAGAATTATCCGGAAATGGTTGATAAGCATTTCAATAAAATTCTAAAGTATAGATATTTTGAATAAAATTAATCGATAAAACTATTTCATCATTTCTTAAAAGTAGATCGGTATTGGAATTAAATTTAAGTGAAAAATAAAATTGTACTTATTGGTGGTGGTGGGCATTGTAAAGTCATAATCAATACGATTAAGAAACTTAATAATTTTGAAATATTAGGCTATACGGATAATACTGATAAAGGATTTTTACTTGGTGTAAAGTATTTAGGAACAGATTCTGCTTTACTTGATATTATTAAAGAGAATAAAAACTGCAGCGCTGTAATCGGAGTTGGTGGTGTTACGATCTCAAACAAAAGACAAGAAATCTATAAAATGTTAAAAGAAATGGAATTTGAATTACCGGTAATTATCTCCAGGGATGCTGTCATAAGCGAAGATGTTAGTATTGGAGAAGGTACTGTTGTTTTGGAAGATGCAATTATAAATGTCAGTTCACAAATCGGTAAATGTGTTATTGTTAACAATGGGGCAATTATTGAACATGGTTGTGTTATAAATGATTTTGCACATTTGACACCAATGACAAGAATTAGTTCAGGAGTAAACATTGGTAATAATTCATTCATTGGCAGCGGGGCAATCATATCACGAAATAGAAAAGTTTTGGAAAATTGCTTTATAGGAGCTGGTGCTGTATTGGTAAGTGATGCTACAAAACAGGGACTTTATCTGGGTGTCCCGGCAATTTTAAGAACCGGAAATTAACTTAATAGTACAGGACATTTGGATGAAAGATAAAATCGTTATTATTGGTGGAGGAGGACACGCAAAATTAATTATTAATACAATTAAGAAACTTGATAAGTATGAAATTATAGGTTATACAGATATCATTAATAAGGGCTCACTTCTTGGTATAAATTATCTTGGGGATGATACAGTTTTATCGGGGATTTTTACTAAAGATAATAACTGTAAAGCTGTTATTGGCATAGTTCCATATGAAGTTTCAAATAAAAGACAAGATATTTATAATATGCTAAAGAAAATAGGATTTGAGTTGCCTGTGATTATTTCCAAAAGTGCAATTATTAATGAAGAGGTAAACATTGGCGAAGGTACAGTGGTATTGGAAAAGGCAATGATTAATGTATGTTCCAATGTTGGCAAATGTGTAATGATAGACTCCTGTGCAATAATTGAACATGATTGTAATGTCGGCAATTTTGTTCATATGGCAGTTGGTTCTATTATTGGTGGTGAAGTTGAGATTGCGGATGGAACCATAATTGGAGTTGGTGCAAAAGTAATACAGGGTAAAAAAATAGGCCATAACTGTTTAATCGGTGAAGGTAGTATAGTTGTAAATAATATATTAATCGAAGGAACATACTTTGGGATTCCTGCCCGGAGATTTGAAATTAATGATGAATTTGATAGGATGATAAAGTAATAAGATAAATGTCTTTTTACTTTTTTGTGTTTCAATAGATAGTTTGAATCTAAGTTTTAAATTTGAAAAAACAACTGGATGAAAAAAATATTATTATTTGGGCCGGAAGTAACAGATTTTCTTAATCCCTTAGCAAAGAAATTAAAAGATCTTGGCTGTACTGTTGATCTAATCGAGAATAGAAAAATTCCACGAACCAGTCATGCTATTAATGAATCATATTCAAATATATTGGATTATCACGAGACAGTTGGAAAAAAAATAACATTTGCTCAAATATTTAAATATCTATTTAAAAAAGATTTTGTTAAGAATTTTTTAAATGAAAATTTTATTAATCGGCTTGAAGGTAAAGGCAATATCTTCAAGAGCTTCAAAAATTGTATTAATCAACTACATTTAATTGAAAGATTTTCACCTGTTTTAAATAATTATGATATCATAAATTTTCATTCTATTTCTCCTGGTACTCTCCCTTTTATAAGAGCCGTCAATTCTGATAAGAAAATAATTCTTTCCTTTTGGGGCTCCGATTTATATCAGATTAACGGCATTAAAAATTACTATGAACAATTTAAAGCAATTAAACGGGCAAATACTATTACCGTTATGAGCTATGAAATGGAATTAATGCTCTTAGCTAAATTTGGATCCGGATTGAAAAATAAAATAGCTCTTTCACTTTTGGGAATTGATGATAAAATATATGACTTAATTGATGAAGTAAAAAAAATACCACCTGATCCAAATTTTCTTAAAAAGTATAATATTGCGGAAAATAAAATTAAAATAACTATCTGTTATTGCGGAAATCCAATTTGCAATCACCTTTCAATCTTAAATGAATTAGAAAAAATTGACTCCGAAAGAAAAGAGAAAATACACTTGTTGGTGCCGATGACATATGGAAATTTTTCAAAAGATTACCTTGAAGAAGTAAAACTTAAACTTGATCAGACAAAAATAAGTTATACATTATTTGAGAAATTCTTGAGTTTAGAAGAACTTATAAAATTGCGGGTTATTTCTGATATAATGATTATGATGAATAATAGTGATGCTCTAAGCGCTTCTGTAAATGAAGCATTATATGCTGAGAATCTTCTTATTAGTGCTGTTTGGCTGCCTTATTCTCCATTTAGATTAGCAAAAATCTACTTTTATGAAACTGATTTTCTAAAACTTGGTGAAACGGTTTCTTTTGCAGTGGATAATTTTGAAAAGATCAAAATTGATTTAGCAAAAAATCCTGCCAGAGTAAAATCAGTAGGTGCCTTTAATTACAATTGGCAAAAATGGCTGAGTATTATAAATACTTAGTAGTAACTATTTTAATTTTTTTATAAACTAAACTGATACTAATGAAATATAAAATTTGTAATAACTGTGTAATGGATACTTCTGATCCGGAAATCTATTTTGATGACAATGGAATCTGTAATCACTGCAGGGATCACTCAGCTAGAGAAAAAATGTTCGTCCCAACCGCAGAAGATAAAAAGGTAAAACTTTTGGAAATGGTTAACTTCTGCAGTAAAAAAGGGAAAGGCAAAAAATACGATTGTATCATTGGTATAAGCGGCGGTGTCGATAGTACCTACGTTGCATATAAAGTCAAGGAACTTGGTTTAAGACCTCTTGCTGTTCATCTTGATAACGGCTGGGATGCAGAACTCGCAGTTTCTAATATTCATAATGTTTTGAAAAAGCTGGATATAGAACTATATACATATGTTATGGACTGGGAAGAATTCCGATCTCTGCAGGTTGCATTTTTAAAAGCATCAACACCCGATTCAGAAATTCCCACAGATCATGCTATTAGTACCGTTCTCAAAGACTTTGCAACAAAAGAGGATGTGCCATTAGTTTTGGGGACAAATTACAGCTCGGAATCAGTTTTACCCAGGTCATGGTCTCAGGGACATATGGATTGGGGCTATATTAAAAATGTTAATAAATTGTTTGGTACACGGAAGTTAAAAGATTTCCCGCATTACTCCGTGTATAGAAGGATCTATTGGAACAGAATAAAAAGACTGGAAATTTATTCACTTCTTGATTATATAGATTATGACAAAGAGAAGGCAAAGAAATTTTTAATAGAAGAACTCGGTTGGCGGGATTACGGAGGTAAACATCATGAATCGATCTATACTAAGTTTTTTCAAGCTTACATCTTACCAACTAAATTTGGTTTCGATAAACGACGCGCCCATCTGTCTTCCTTGATTTTATCAGGACAGATTGATCGCATAACAGCTCTGAAGGAATTGGAAAAGCCGCTTTATGATGAAAAAGAACTTCAGGAGCATTTAATCTATGTACCTAAAAAGCTCGGTTTATCCAGGGAAGAGTTTGAAGAAATAATGAATACGCCGCCTAGAAAGTATGAAGAATTTTCTCCAAAATTACCCAAAATTATTTATGAATTGGAAGGAAAATTATTTCGATTTATGGTAAATATCAAAAAGAAATTAATTGCTCGGCAGAAATAAAAGATGCAAATCGGAGTTAACATATATGATGATTATCTAAAAAAAACGATATCATATAAATGTTAATAATCGAAATGCATTTTTATTTTATGATTTGAAATCACTTATTACTTAAAAATTTATAACTCTAATTTAGAAAATTATTGAAATGCTCTTTAACTGATAAAATAGTGAAAAAAATTTATATAGGTCCATCTAATATCGCCAATCTTTCTAATCATGTTGAAAAATCTTTAAGATCTCATGGTTTCTATGCAGACTTCATTACCTGGTCCTATTGGGATCATCCTTTTGAATATGAAAAAACAAAAGTCTTTAGAGTAATGAATCAACCTCCCTTTAAATTATTTGATAAAAATGTTTTTTATTTTTTCAATGAATATTTTCTTAAACCATTCTATTTTTTATTTGCCTTAATAAGGTATGATATTTTTTTGTTTATTAAACCTGCAACTTTTTTGAGAGCAAATATTGATCTGAAGATATTAAAGTTTTTTAATAAAAAAGTGGGCATATTTTACGTTGGATGTCCCGATAGAGATATAAGTTTTGATTCAGATCCAGAATACATCTGCAATACTTGCAGAGATAAAGATAAACAGAAAAGTTGTTTGTGTAATAATATTAATAAAAAAATTGCTCAGGCTATTGTTTTCGAAAAATATGCCGATTATATAATCGGACCTCCTGATACAGTATCTTATGTACAGGATAAAAACAAAGTGCGCAACTATAGATATCCTATGCCGGCAATTATTATTAATGGAAGTGATAAAAATTTTAATGGCAGGTTGCGGATTTCTCATTTGCCTAGTAATCCATTATTAAAAGGTACGCACATTATTGAGCCGATTTTAAATAAATTAGCCGAAGAAAATGATATTGAGATAATTATAAAAAAAGAAACCTGGGCTAGGGAAAAAGTTGTACACGATATTAAAAATTCACACATTGTAATTGATTCCGTCGTTGGTTATGTATTTGGAACAATATGTTTAGAGGCAGTCCAGTATGGTTGCGTGCCATTGAATGCTTATCCGGATTGGATTGCACAATTCTATGAGATACCGCCTGTAGTAAAGATAACCGGAGCTACTCTTCACAGCACATTACAGGCTTTAATAGATGATAGAGTATTGTTGAAAATGTATGCCGAACGGTCACAGCAAGCATATAATAAATATTTTATTTACCAATCCACCGGCAAGTACTATAAAGAAATGTTAGATTTATAATTACTTTTGATGCACATTTTCAGCAGCAAAAAAAAGCACTTATATCAATTTTGCAGCAGGAAATAAATATTATCCTAAGCTATAAGTTTCATAATGGGAAAAGGAATAATTCATTGTCTGCTTTGGTAAGAATGAAAATCATACGCAAAATTGAATTACCGATTTTTCTCTTCACGTAGTTTAAGATATTTTTATAAATTTTTTAGAATAATAGTTTAGTTTTATTAAATGAAAAGGAATATAATTTAATGGTAGGCTCACATACGTTTATTGGAAAGAATCCAAACATAAAATTAGAGCAATTAAGTTTTTTAAAACACGAGCCATGGTTTAATGTTGAACTCTTGGAGACATCAACTTTTATCTCAATGTTTATGTCCTGTTATGAAGGCTATCCTTATACTGTATACAAAAATGAAAATTGGACGGTAATTGTAGAAGGTATGATTTACAACCTGAGTGACAATGAACTAAAAAATAATTGTGAGCTTCTTGCTAATAAATTTGTAGATGATGATAAATATCTGGATGAAGTCAATAAATTTGCAGATCTATGCGATGGCGATTTTATTGTACAGATATTTGATAAAAAATCGGATAGATATTTAGTATTTAATGATTACCTCGCCAGGCTCCCCCTTTACTACTCATTCGGAAATGATATCCTTACAATTAGCAGGGATATCAAAACTAATCTTGAATTTGCGTCGAATATAAATATTGATCTTACTGCTGTTACTGAATTTTTAATGCTAAGTTACACTTTTGGTGATAAAACTTATTTCAGGGACATAAAAAGACTGGAGCCTTACCAGATTATCCTAGTTGAGGATCTTAAAAATCCCCAAAATTATTTAATTAAAAATACCTGCAGTATTTCATACAATCGAACAAAATTTAATCTTAATAAAACTGAAATTTTAAAAAAGCTTACCGATCAATTCCTTATTGATACTAAAAACAGACTTACTACATTGCGTAATAACGAGTATGATGTTATATCAGCTATGAGTGGTGGTTTTGACAGCAGAGCTGTTCTCGGGGCACTTTCAAAGTTTGATAAAAACATTAAATATTTTACATTCGAATACATTCAGGATGAAAGTAAAGAAGCAAATTGGGCGTTTAACGAACTGGATAAACCCGGTGAATATGTTAAACTTAAATTCGAAAATGTATTAAATATAAATACGATAGAAGATTTGGTTTATAAAATTAATGGGTCCGTTGATTTTTTAACGACATCCGTTTGTTATAATGATGCTGCTTCTTTACGCGAGTACTTGAATAAAAGTAAAAGAATAGGACATTTTTCTGGATACGGAGGAGAGTTTATTAGGTGTCCGCAAATGAAGTTTTTTAAATCAATTTTTTATGGACTCAATAACAGGTTTTATAATCTCATTACTCTTGATAGTACGATCTCAGTTTTTAATTCGGATTCATTTATAAAAAATGAAATTTCAGATTATTTCAAAAAGAATTATAAAAAAAATAAAGAGGCTCAACTAAGAAAATTTTATGAGGAGTATGCTAAAGTTCCGCAGGCAGGTGAAGAAAGAGGAAGATTGTTTAACTGGACTGTGCATCCTATGTGGTCCAAAGAGTGGATAAAAACAGTTTACCAGGAAATTCCTCTTCAATGGACAGGTTATCAATTTTTCATCGAATTTCTAAAACTTATTGATAAGAGATTGCTCAACGCTCCGATTTTTAACCGTCCTGACCTTGATTTGAAATCTGAAAAAAGTATTAGTGACTATGAAAAAAAATATAGAAAACCTTTTGGATTAAAATCTCAGGTTCAACTGATTGCTAATTATTACACTCCTTTTTTTACTGCTTTTTACAGAAAATTAAAAAAGAAAAACAAAAATGTTACTGAAACCAATAATGAAGTATTTAATGATTTTACAAAATATTATAATAAACTAAAAAAACTGAATGCAATCTTCAATCTTGATAAAGTGAAAGTACATATCAGCAGTTTTGGAGGGAAGTATAATAGACTGACTACAATGGTTATATATTTTAGCGAAATTGAGAAAAGATATTTGAACAAGCTGGAAGAAATAAAAAAGTAATGTCAAATATCAGATCGCTTGGAAAAGATACTCTTATTTATGGAATTGGATCAGTAATTCAGAAAGTAATTGGATTTGTTCTTGTCCCATTTTATACAAGAGCTTTACTTCCTGCAGATTATGGTGTGCTGGATACATTGGCAACCGTTACTTTTTTTGTTGCCACTATTTTCGGCTTGGGAATTCCGGGCGCAACATCACGCTATTTTTTTATTGCTGAAACAGAAGATGAAAAGAAAAAATTATTATACACATCTGCCATACTTAGACTTTTTTCTTTCTCTATCCCGCTCCTCGTTTTTATTATTTTCTCTTCTCAGATATCCTATTTACTTTTTAAAACTGAGCAATATTCTCTGGTAGTATTATTGACCGGGTTTCTTTTGTATTTTTCCACTCAGCAGGATATTCAGTCAAACATTTTCCGATTTTATCGCGAACCTCTTAAATTTAATTTAGTTACAATTCTTAGGGCAGTAATCTTTCCTTTAACGGGAATTCTTTTTGTAGTCATTCTGCAATGGGGTGTTTTGGGTGCAACACTTGCCACATTAGTTACTGCGGTTATTACACTAACATTTGCATATTTTTATTTTGTAAGAAATAAATATATACGTGAATTTAGCTGGCACTGGGCTAAGAAAATGCTGAAATTCGGCTTCCCACTTATTTTTGCAAGCATTTTAACCTGGGTTAACAGCGCCTCTGATCGTTTATTTTTACTTCATTATAGGGATTTAAGTCAGATTGGACTGTATTCAATCGCCGGAACTTTTTCACAGCCGGTTCAGTTTATTAATATGGCTCTTTCTATGAGTTCAATGGTTATTTTAATGTCTCTGTATAGTGAAGAAAAGGCAGTTGATAAACCTGAAACCAAGGCTCTTCTTACAAAAATCTGGCATGTATATCTGTCAATTTCCATTACATTAGCTCTGTTTATATCCATTTTCAGTTATGATATAGTAAAGATTTTAACAACTGCAAATTATCTTGATAGCATTCTGGCAATGCCGTTTTTGTTATTCAGCCAGATAATTTACTTCAGTACTGATTTGACAGGCAACGGTATGACATTAAAGGAACAAAGCAAACCTTATGTCTTAATAATGTTCATCGCCGCAGGAACAAATTTCGGGCTCAATTTTTATTTCGTTCCAGAATTCGGATTTGTAGGTGCGGCAATTACAACAATCATATCTAATATTCTGTATTTTTCAGTAGCATATTTCTGGTCGCAAAAAGTTTTTTATATTAACAGAAGTTTCTTCAAACCGGTATTTTATTTCTTATCAGGGTTGTTGATTGCCGCATTTTTCCCGTTCTATGAATTAAAAATTGGTGTGCACATCTCATTATTTATTAAATTCGCTGTATTGATCTCGATCATGATACTGCCGTTTGTTTTTAATATTATTGATATCAGAACTTTTAAAGATTTTATTACTGAAATTAAACAAAAAATAAAAAGATAAAGCAAAGTGCATTTAGAGAATTCTAAAATATTCTAATCGTAATTCCTGTGTCAGAGACCATGTGAATAACGAAATTGACAGTCTGAGCGAAGTCGAAGATGGACATTTTAAGATAAACTTGTCTGTCGTTTTACATAATTTTTTCACAATCTCGTAAAAAGAATGTATCTATTATGTACTGGATTCCATATAGCTATTATCTCGATGGGAATATTGGTTGGAGCGTCACTTTATTAAAATTTAATTTTTCAAAAGTTTCATTAACCAGTTATCATAATTTTAATTGAATGTACAAAGTAATTTATATTGATAGAATATCTGATTATGCCCCCAATATCGCATCAAACATTAAGGATGGTGATAATTATTTTACTATTGGCTGGGGTGCTGGCAGTGCACGAAAATTTAAAGAGTATAATCCAGATGTGATAGTTGAATGCTGGAAAACCGATTATAAAGCAGAAAAGATCTATGAGCGTGAAATTGCAGGTGTAATTTTTAAAATATTCCCTGCACTTCATATTAAACATTTAGGTGATTACTCTTTTACACTTATTAAACATTTAAAAATTGAGCTTAAGAAAAACGAAAAAACTATTTACCACATAACAAGTTTCAGACATCTGCTTTTTTACTCAGTCGCTATCAGATTAAAAGGCAAGCCTTTAGTAGTGCAGAATAACGGCGAATCAACTGTTCGCTACAAAGTAAAAATTTCAAAAGGAATTAAAAAATTATTCTATTTATTACAGGCAGGATTGGAAAGAAAATCTTTTAAGAATATTGATATTCTATATATACTGGATGAACGGATTAAAGAATATTTGCCTGTAACAAAAGCAACGATTAAAAAGCAAACTCTTGGTATTATCACAGAAAGATTCAGTCCGTTAAATAAATTCGAGGCAAGACAATCATTAAATCTTGATCCGGAACAAAAATATTTACTTTATGTAGGCAAGCTTAATCAGACAAAAAATCCTGATATTTTAATTGACATTTTTAAAGAGATCAGAAAAGAAAGAAATGATATTGAATTATTAATTGTAGGAACAAATGATGGTGATCCATTAATAAATTATGCACTTGAAGCCGGGGCAAAAGTTTACGGTAGAATTTTACATACAGAGATGTTTAAATACTTATCAGCTGCTGATGTTTACATTCTTCCAAAGTATTCTATCGAGCATATTTTTGGCGGAATAGGTCTTCTGCCGGTTGAAGCGCTTCTTTGTAACACACCCGTAATCGGCAGCAGCCTCGAAAATTTTCCCGAACACAGCAGGGAACTTGTTGGTCTGGCTGTTTCTGAAAAGGATAAAATGAAAGAGGCGATCATAAAAATTATTGATAAAAAAATTGTACTTGGTAATCTCAGACAAATAGCTATTGAAAATTATTCCTGGGAAAAAATTAGTAGGGAAACCGCAGCAGATTATAAAAAACTTTTGGATAAATATTATAATTAGATCAATATGAAAAAAATATTTAAAAAAGCGATATATGAAAACGATATTCTGTTTAAATTATATTTCAATTATTTATATAAGCCCAAGGATAAACTTGAAAAATTTATTAATGAATTCAGCAGACTAAAGAAGAACGATCTATTCTTTATTCAAATTGGAGCTAATGATGGTCATTGGAATGACCCTATTTATAAATTTATTAGACGTGATAATTGGGCTGGTATTTTAATTGAACCGCAAAAAACAATTTTTGAACGCTTAATTAATAACTACAAAAATATTAAAAACCTTTCCTTTGAAAATGCAGCTATTGACGCTGTCGAAGGTGAAAAGAGCTTATTCAAAATTAGTTTCAGTAATTCACAGTGGGCATCGGGTATTTCCTCATTTATCAAAAATTACGTTCAAAAGTTAATAGATGCCGGTTATATTGAAAGAATGTCGGAAGCCGAAAAAATAATTCTACCTTCTAATAGGGAAGAGTGGATTTCTGAGGAAAAAGTTAAAGTTACTACTCTTAACAATCTTATTAATAAGTATCAGGTAAAAAAAATTGATTTAATTATGATCGATGCAGAAGGTTATGATTTTGAAATTATAAAAACGATTCCGTTTGAATTAGTTAAGCCAACTATCATTATTTATGAACATTCTCATTTTGACGGAACAACTAAAAATGAGTGTTTAGAATATTTAAAAAAAATGGGATATAAATTAGTTCAAACTGATTCTGATACTATTGCAGAACTGATATAAGCACTCATAGAAAGATCGAATAAGGAAAACCTCAGATTTTAATTGTTATATTTCAATTTAGGAAGTAAAAAAGAAATATTGATTCAGTACAAATAACCGTAACTATTAACTAAGAAAAAATCACTATTTAATGATAAAATTAGCACTTGCTGGTATTATTGCAATAATCATAATTTTTGCTTTAATATTAATAATCCGAAATAAGCCGGATTTCTGGTTTTGGATTTTCCTGAATCTTTACTTTGATCCGGGTGGTTACGTTTATGGATTTTTAGGAGGTACGCTTCTTGGTCCATTAAACATCTCCGATGTTTTTATTTCCGGCATAGTAATTTGTATTATATATGCAAGAATAAACTGGCAGGTTGTTTTTCAGGATAAATTTTTAAAACAGTTTTTATTATTTCTTTTCTTATTTGGTTTATATTACTATATAATTTATGGCGGAGTTGTTCCATACATTAAAAAAGATTTTGATTATCCTACCTTTCTAATTAAAAACAGATATTTTGCTTACGGCTTTATCATATTAATTTCTGTTTATGTATTCTCTTTAAGAAGTTTATATTATTTTTATACCACCACACTATGGGTTGGTGTTATTTGTCTTACATTATATTTAATTACATTGCTTGCAGGAATCAACTTAATTCCGGTGGAAGAAATGGCAAGGTACACCGGAGATGAAATGATGCGGGTATCAATGGTAGGATACGGGATTTTTCATATTTTATTTCCCGTAGCACTTATAACTTATCTTTTATCAAGAAAATTTCAGATTAATTTAAATTACAAACCCTGGCTTTACTATAGCGGTATAGTAATGATCATTACAATGCTTATAACTCTTACCCGGCGAACACAGATAGATATCATTGGCACAGCAATAATTATTACGATAATAATATCTATTATATTCCGGACAGGAAAACTATCGGGTGTCCTAAAATTGTTAGTACCTGGTTTACTCGTTGTAGTGGTTCTGTCATTCATAATGCCAAAGTATGTTGGTTTTATTGCAGACATTGGCGAAGATACCTTTTTGCTAATTACCACTGGCAGGGATTCCAAAGGTGAAAGCGATCAAAGAGTTTCCGGTTCCAACGATTATAAAATAGTTAATGAATACATAAGTGATAACCTAATATTAGGTACAGGTTATACGTATTTATATTGGAAGAACGGGCGTGCACATTCAGCAAGGGGTGTAAAATTTGCCGTTGCTTCCGATGCTGCAGGTGAGGTTCCCATCTATTATTCATTATTCGGCTACGGTCTTATTGGTGCAACACTTATCCTTATTTTATACCTGATTATGTTCAAATTGTTCTTGAATCTTATTAGACTATTAAAAATGACATTTATTAATTATCTACAGGATCCGTTAATCTTAATTCTTTCTATCTATGTAATAATGTCTATTGTGATAAAGTTTTCAATTAAATTATATGCCTTAAGTTTAGATTTTAATGCCCCTACTATGGGTGCCACTGCTTTATTAATGGGACTTGGATTTGCTTTGCATCGACGGCTGCAAACAGATAGTAATTTATTAATTAAATAAAAATTTTGTTTCATTAATTGCACAAATAAATAGCTAAATGAGTAATTTCGCACTTATTTTATTAACAGGTGGAATGGTAGGCGGAGCTGAAAAAAGATTCATACAGCTCTTTGATTATATCTCTGGTAAATACCCGAATAATTTTTTTTTCCTAATAACCTTTGATTTGTATGATATAATTCTAAAAATCTATCCTGATTACCCAACTCAAAATTTAATTCCTATAGGGGAAAAAACAGTTGAAAAGAAGGATGATGCAGCAGATAGTAATAAATCTAAAAGTTATACAATCAGTCATCCTGGCTTTATTAAACAGGTTTATAGATTTTTTAATAATTACAGAATCCAAAAAAATCATTTTAAAGAAATTGATAAAATCAGGAAAGAAAGGGATATTAAGTGTTTCCTTGGTATTTATAACGGGATACTTCCGCTTTATTTCTACCTCATGAAAAAAAAACGAGATGTAGGAGTAATTTTTTGTGATATGGATAGCTGGTTTAGCGATGTTTTGCCGAAGGAAAGAAAATACTGGTATCGAAGGTACAATTCATTTAATTATGCTCTGGAAAATAGTGACATTATTGATTTCCTTTCCCCGTTTATTCTGGAAGGTGTAAAGGAACGAGGGATTAAGATAAAAGAAGAGTCCGTTTCAATAACACCTTGCTCTTTTACAGACTATTCAAAATGTAAAATCGGAGATAAAAGTATCTTTCAAATTGCTTTTGCTGGAAGATTGGAAAAAGATAAAAATCCTGAAATATTTTTAAACGCTGCAATTGTTCTATCAAAAAAATATCCTGAAATGATATTTCATATTATGGGAGAAGGGAGGCTGTCTGCCAGTATCCGGTCACAAATTACCAATTCCCGTCTAAACAATATTATATTCCACGGTTTTCATTCCCGGCCCACGGATATCCTTGCTGACTCTTCAGTTTTTGTTTCGTTGCAAAGCACAAATAATTATCCGTCTCAAAGTGTGCTTGAAGCAATGGGATGTGGTAACGCAATAATTGTTACTGATGTTGGTGATACGCGCATGTTTATTAATGAAAATAACGGCATCCTGATTGACCTGGATGTAAACCAATTAGTCAAAGAAGTCGAATCACTTTTTCTAAATAAAGAATTAAGAGAACGGCTTGGTAACTATGCTTATAAATATGTGCGCGATAATCATACCGTTGAAAAGATGGCAGATTATTACATCTCATTATTTGATCGTTGTACCAATAATTATTAAAGGATTGTAAAATAGTTTATGAATGTTAAGCTTGGTATAATTATAGTTACTTATAATAGTCAGAATGATATTATCAGATTACTTGATTCAATATTAATTCAGGATTATAGTGATCTGATCATATATATCGTTGATAATAATTCAAGTGATAATACTTTAAATTTGATTAAAAACTATAATACTCAGTTTTCAATTGTTATCATTGCTACGGGGGTAAATAATGGCTATGCAGCGGGAAATAATATTGGGATTAAAAGGGCAATCGATGATGGATGTGAATTCCTGTTTATACTAAACCCGGATATGCAATTACAAAAAAAATGTATACCTACACTTATTAATAGAATTTTAGGCGATGAAAAATTAGCTGTAATTGGTCCGGTTGTTTTGTTCGGTAATAATCATCACGATACGATTCAGGATTTTGGAGTAAAAGCAAATTTCAAGACACAAAGAAAGGATGATTTATTTAGCAATAAAAAACTAACTGATCAAATTCCAATTGAAAACTATGTTGATCTCTTGCTTGGTGGTGCAATGATGATAAGAAGCAATGTGATAAGGTTAACCGGTATGTTTGAAGAAAATTACTTTATGTATAATGATGAACTTGATCTGGCTTATCGAATAAATAAAACGGGACTCCGAACTCTTTGTTTGCGCGATGCTAGAGTAATGCATTTCCATGATTTTGATAAAAAAAATATAGTTGGTAATAATCTTATGTATTATTATATAATGCGAAATAAATATTTATACTTTAAAAAATACAAATTATATAAAAACCTTTGGATATCTTTAATAAACGAAGTATTTATTTTTCCATTAAAAATTCTTTGGGCTCTTCAACGAATGGGTAATATTAAAATATTAAAATTCTATTATTTAGGATTAATAGATGGCTTAAAGGGTAAAAAGGGTAAATCAAATATCTTATTTAATTAATCCAATAATGAAAATTCAGCTTTTTAATAATTTAAACGATATTCCGGGAATTGAAAAGTTCATTCACAGATTTCCTGTCTTTGCAACACAGGAGTATGCTAATTATCTTAAAGAAATACAAAATTGTGATGTCTTCTGGTTTTGTGGTTTTGTCTGGGAGAATATTACATTTATCTTACCATTTGCTGTCAGAACAAAATATTTTTTTAAACGAGGTGAGTTCTTAACATCATCAATTTATTTGAATGAACCGATAGATTTTGAGACTGAAAGAGAATTTTTAAATTCCATTACATTATTTATAAAGGAAAAAAAAGTTTGTGACTGGATTCAGCAGCCCCCTAATTGGGCAATTTTTAATAGTTATCCTAAAAATTCAGTTTTTGCAGCATTTGGAACTTACAAAATTAATTTGCAGACAAAGAATTTAGATGAATTATTTAATATAATAGATACAAAAGATAGATCTGATATAAGAAAAGCAATTAAGGAAGAAGTTGAAATTAAGCAGGGCTTTCAATTTTTAAGTGATGCTTTGATGTTAATCTCTGCAACTGCAAAAATTGCTGGTATAAGTTCTCCGTCACAACAGGAGCTTACGTATCTTAGAGATCAAATTAATGTCTTTATATCTTATTTCAGGGGTGTACCACAAACAGCTTCAATTTTTTATACAAATAAATATGCCTGGTTTAATATGTATGCGGGCTCTAAGGATAAACCATTTCGTGGTTCAAACTCACTATTGTACTGGACTGCTATTAAAGAAGCAAAAGAAAATGGCGTGTTGTTTTTCGATTTTGTTGGTGCTCGTATCAATCCAGTGCCAGGTTCTAAACAGGAAAAAATTCAAAGATTTAAAGAACATTTTGGTGGTGAATTAATTAAAGGCTATTTATGGAAAATGCCGGTTTCAAAATTTAGATACAATCTCTACAATTCTTTAATCAAAACTGTTTCTGTTGTTACGGGTAAAAAATTCAAGGCTGATATTATTGATCAGGAAAGAAATAGATAATTACTATGATACTATCAATCTGTTAAAAAATTAAATAATTTTTATTAACTTATTTTGTCCGAATTGATCATCAAATGTTAATACAATATTTCCCGAATCCATTCAGTATGGCTGATTATAATTCCATTATATCGGATGAAAATGAAGATTTTGATCTTTTTAAACTCGGATTCAACACCAAATATCAATTTGTCGAAAGCGCTACTCATGGTATTTACTTATTACTTAGTTCATTCAATTTACAGCCTGGATCAAAAGTAGGATTACCTCCGCTTATTTGTAATTCTGTAACTCTTGCCATTCTAAAAGCTGGGTTTAAACCATATTACTTTGATATAAATAATAATCTAAATTCAGATTATTTTCTAATCCCTGACAGCTTTGGTGGATCCTCAAAATTTAAATATGTATTTAAAATTAATTCAGACGCCAAAAAATCATCTGCATTTCTATCATTGATGAAAGAAAACGGAATAGAAATTCATAATTGTTCAAGCACAGATTCAGTCCATACTCAGAATTTGCAACTTTTAAACTCTAATAAGTTAAAAAATAATTTATTTGAATTATCCACCGAGGCTGGTATTCCTGAAGAAAATTTTAACGAAGCAGCAAAAATTATGAATGATCATATCAGCTACCTCTAAGATTATGACGAGTATAAAGAATTGTAATCTAACAATTGATTACGAAATATTTTTCGGAAACAAAACTGGAACAGTTAACGAATGTATGATTGAGCCAACTAAGAAGTTAGCTTCTATTCTTGAGAAAAATCATTCAACTATGACTGTTTTCTGGGATATTTTACATTATTATAAATTGTTGCAGCTTGAAAACAAGTATCCGGAGCTTAAGCAGGATAGAATATTAATTGAGGATCAGATATTGAGTTTAGCAGAGCGGGGTTTTGATATTCAGCTTCACCTTCATCCTCACTGGCTTGACAGCCGGTATGAAAATAATGAATGGAAATTTAATTATACGCGATTTAAACTACATAATTTATCTCAAGAAAATAATCCTCAGGATATAAATACAATTTCCGGCTGTGTTTCTATAACTAAAAATTTAATGCAAGACTTAATCAGAAAAGTTGATGCAAATTATAAGGTAACTACTTTCAGGGCTGGCGGATATTTAATCGAACCTTTTGAATTATTAAGAAATGCATTTTTGGAAAACGAAATTACAATTGACAGTAGTATTTTGCCGGGTATGTTTAACGAAAATATTATTTCACCATACAACTTCCGTTCATATCCTGAAAGAAATGAATATCGTTTTGATAGGTCTCCAAAAGAAATATCCGATACAGGTAGCTTTTTTGAAATTCCGGTGACTACCATTAAAATGACGGGATTAAGGAATACTTATTACAGAGTCATAAAAAAATTAAAATACCCAATGCTGGAAAATGAAAGAAAGGGAAATGGTGTAGCAAGTACCCGATCCACAGTTAGAAGTTCAACAATGAAAACATTTATTTCATCAATATTCTTTTCTCAGACAGTTCAGTTTACCACTGACTCAAATTTTAAGGAAAAATTTAATTTTCTTTTTAGAAAAGTACCCGAAAATTCGACAATGATTTTACATCCTAAATTGTTGAATTTGCATACAATAAAGCTTTTAGAAGAGTATATTTTAACTAATAAAGTGCGTTTCAATTCTATACAAAAATTTCTCAGATAAAGATGTAGGGATACCAAAAATCGTAATTATAGTAGTAAATTTGCATTATTATTGGCTCGGTATTTGCGATTGTTGTGATTGGTTTAAGCAAAACTGAGCATTGACATATAAGTTTTACAATCACCTTTAATTTTTTCCGGGCAGTATTTTTAATATCAATGAAAAATTTCTTTAGCAGATATAAATACATATTAGGAATAATTGTATCAATTGTTTTCCTTTATTTGGCGTTAAAGGATGTTGATTATCCTAAACTCCTGCTTTATTTTGGTTCTGAAAATATCGATATGGTTTTATATGTTTTTCTTGTAAATATTGTTTTAAGATTTATTATTGCCCTTCGCTGGCATAAAATGCTGAATATATTTCCTTCTAACCGTCTTATAACAACATTCCATTATACTAATATTGGTTATTTCGCAAATAATTTTTTACCAGCACGTTTGGGTGATATTATAAAATCCTATTTACTTGCAAAGAAGTACAATTATAATAAGACGCAGGTTTTTACTTCTGCAGTAATTGAAAGAATATTTGATCTGTTGGGTTTGTCAGTACTTTTTATAATTGCGGTTTTAAGGTATGAAATTCCTCAGGATATTCTCAATGGGGGTTTGATTTTTATTGGGATACTTTTTGCAGCATCAATAGTGGTCATATTAATATTGAAAAAAAGTGACTCAATTGATTTAAAGCTGCAGAGTAATTCAAAATATAAGTGGGTTAACTTCATTAAAGATAAGTTGGATACAATTTTACGTTACCTGAAGAAATATCTTAACTTTAAAGATCTTTCGTATCTTATAATTACTACTGCGTTCATCTGGTTTTTTTATGTGTTGGCTGGTTCAATTATTATAGAAAGATTAGGTGGTTATCGAAGCTGGGATGCATCCATTCTAAGTTTGATTTTTCTCGGAATATCATTTGTCCTTCCGTCTACTCCCGGCAATGTGGGCGTGCATCAGTTTGCATGTGTTCTTGCATTTGCAATACTTGGTATGGATAAAACTGAAGCTGTTGCGTTTTCGTTTTATTATCAGATTCCCGTTATAATTATTAGTATAGTTCTGGGTTTGGTATCAATTTATTATGAAGGTTTCTCAGTTAAAGGAATAAGCGAAGCATCTAAAGAAGTAAAAACTGAAGGATCGAATGAAGTCGGTTGATATTTTAGTTGCAGTTAGAAATGAGGAAAAGTCAATTCCATTATTCATTAATCAGTTTAACGTGTTTACTCCTGATAACGTTAAAATTAATATTATCTTTCTGGAAGATGGGAGCACAGACGGCACTGTGAATGTTCTGCGTGATCTTTCTAAGAAAAATAAAAATGTTGATTACATATCGCTTGAAAATAAATATGGTCAGTATGCAGCTCTAACTCTTGGATTAATTTATTCAAAAGCTGATGCAGTTATTACTATGGATGTTGACGGCGGACATCCTGTTGAAACTGCAATAGAAATGATTAAGACGTATCTCCGGGATTATAATTTAGTTCAGGGACATCGTATAATTTATAAAAGAAAAAAATTTTACAGGTCTATCCTTAGCTATATGTACAATCTTATTTTTTACATTTTTGTTGGGGTTAATCTTGTAAAGCAAAATGTTATGTTCAGATTAATGGATAAATCCGCTAAGGAAAAATTTCTTCAGAATAAAAAATGGTGGCATATATTTAAAACTAATTTCAGTTTAAATGACGACGTTAAAACGGCATATATAAACTATTCAGCTCCCGAAAGAGAAATTGGTGAGAGTAAATATGGTCTGTTAAGATTACTAAAGCTTTCATATAAGTCTTTTTTTTCATTACTGCCTCTAATGCGGCTCTTGATTATCAATTTAATTCTTTTGTCAATCTCCGTTTTGGGTCTGTATTACAGTTTTTTCTTAATCTCAGTATTATGTATTGCCGCATTAGTGATTATAGATAGCAGTTATCATTTTATAGTGAATCAATATCCGGTACCATTATTAAAAATAATTGAAACATCATTGCCGGAGATTAAAGAGTGAAAAGATATAGGTTGTTGTGGCTGATTATAATATTACTGATTCTTGTAAGAGTCCTATACTTCTATGCTCAGCCCGATCTTACGACAGATCACCTTTCACAGATGGCAATGGCTCAGCATTTTCTTGAGGGGAATGGGTTTTCATTTAAATATCTTAGCAGCGATCTGAATATTTTTTATTCAACTCATATACAATGGCCGCCTTTGTACCCATTTATTCTCGCATTAATTTCTTTTGTAACCGGCAATACACTTTTATCCAGTTTTATAATACAAATAGCAGTGCTTGTATCTCTTATGTTTATCTGGAACAAAATTTTTATTCTTTTTAATAATCTTATTTCTGAAAAAGCATATTTCTATTTCATCTCCTTATTAATTATTTCAACATCAATCATTAATAATATTAATACAATATTAGTTTTTTCTTTACTCCTGTTATCGTTGTCTTTGTATTTCACATTTTCATATCTGTTTGATAAGGAATCAAAAATCGCATTAATTTTTTCTTCATTTTTTGCAGGCTTATTATTCTGGACACATTATAGTTATTTCTTTGTAGCGTTTTATCCGGCTGTGGTATTTGGGGTAATATTTTATTTGCGGAAAGAAAAGAAATATTTATTTACTGCTTTAGCTTCATTTGCTCTTAGTTTTATAGTTGCATTGGGGGTACTTGTGTACAATTATATTACTACAGGATTTATTAACTATATGGATAACCCGCATATCTGGAATGCCGGATTTTTTCCTGAGCATCTGTTATTGACGGATCCTTTTTTTCTAAATGCATTCTTTAATAGTTCATATTTTTATCATTATATATTGAAAACCGAACACGATGTACTTCTTACCATCTCGCTGCAAATAATATCTTTTGCTGTATTTATTACAATTTGTTTTCTGTTATTAAAGTTACGAAAGAATAAAAGTTTACCTTTTGATAAATCATCATTGATGTTTCTGCCATTTATTGCAATAATTTTTACCACAATTTCATTTTTACTTTATTTTACACTCCATTACAATGAAATACCTCGTCCTGGATGGACACATATTGGTGATCCTCGTTATTTATCACCTGTTTACCTGGCAATTTTAGCTATTGTAATTCTTTTGATGTCTATTAAAGCAGATTACTTTAATAAAAAATTTTTAAGTTTTTTGAAACAATTAATATTAATATTAATTGTTTTGAGTCTGGCTATAAATATTTTTATAACGTTTAAGGAATGGGGGAATTATAGTTTTAACAAGAATATTTATAATATGCCGGAGGTAGAACTTCAGGCTCTTTTTGATAATATAAAACTCGAGGCATCTTTAGGAAAGAAAGTTGTATTCATTGATAATGATCTTACTGTGCGGTCTTTTAGAATAAGCCAGTACGCAGGTGCCGCCGTAATTAATTCGAATGAAGCAGTACATATCAAGAATTTCAATTCTAATTTTGTTTTCTTTTTCTTCTTGCCGGTAACAGAACAATACAGGGATGAAGATTATAGGCTTTTACAGTGGTGTGAAAAATTTAATTCAAAGTTTATTGGTAAAGTCTACACTAAATTGAATTTATATAAAGTTAATTCTCTATGAGATGATTATGAGCATTGCAATTATATTACCGGCTTTTAATGAAGAATTAACTATCGGGAAAGTAATACTCGATTTCCATAAGTATTCTCCTGATAGCTTCATTTATGTAATAGATAATAATTCTACTGATAATACAAATAGAGTCGCTGATTCAGTTTTAAAGGAAAATAATATTAAAGGCGAAGTAATTTTTGCAAGAAGAAAAGGGAAAGCAAATGCGATGAGAACTGCTTTCAACAAAATTCATGCCGATATCTATGTTATGGCTGATGCAGATTATACATACTTTGGTCTGGATTTAGAAAAGTTGCTTGCACCAGTTTTATCCGGTGAGTATGATCTGGTCGTGGGAAACAGGTTTACAGATTCTGGATATGAAAAAGAAAATAAAAGAATGTTTCATAATTTTGGAAATAACCTTGTAAGAAAGATTATTAACCTGCTTTTTAATGCGGACCTTAAAGATATCATGAGCGGTTATCGTGTGCTTTCAAGAAACTTTGTAAAAAATTATCCTGTTATGTGTGAAGGGTTTGAAATTGAAACTGAAATGACTTTACACTGTCTTGATAAGCGGTTCAATATTATTGAGATACCGGTTACTTATAAAGACAGGATTGAAGGAAGTTTTTCTAAACTCAATACTTTTACGGATGGATTCAGAGTAATAAAAACTATCTTTAATATTTTTAAGGATTATCGACCTTTACTGTTCTTTTCAATCCTTTCTTTTATCTTTTTTATCGGCGGTATTTTACTTGGTATTGATCCCGTATTGGAATTCATCGAGTTCAGATACGTTTATAAAGTCCCTTCTGCAATATTGGCAACTGGGTTAATGATTTTTTCACTACTTTTCTTTGCGGTAGGTGTCATTCTGGATACTATCGTCCGATACGAAAAATTTAATTTTGAATTAAGGAAAAACATTGATAAAAACTCGCAGATTAAATAGTAAACTACTCTAAATTTAGATTTAAGATATATGTATGAACAAACAAATTTCGATCTATATATTCATATTATTAGTAGTATTATATATTTCATTTGGGTACGGTGTAACTGTCTCCAATGATTCGGTAACAAATATTGACCAGATAGTTAGCCTGGATCTTTGGCACCGCAGTTCACATTTCGGTTTTCATCTGTTCGGAATAATTTTTTATATAATATTTTCTAAGATTATTGGTCTGAGTGCAGTTACTTCAGTTGAAATTATGCTTGCCTTAGTCAGCGCGGCTTCAGCAGTTGCATTATATCAGATAGTTTTAAAGAAGTATAATAATATAAATCAGGCAGTAATTACAGTTGTTATTTATGCTTTAGCCAGCGGAATATTTAGATTTGCCTGCCAGGTTGAGTATCTTATTCTTGTCCCTTCATTCGGATTAATTTGTCTGTACTTCTACACCAAAGATCAAAATATCATTGCAGGTATTTTCTTTGCGTTAGGTCTGCTTACTTCCTTTTTAGCTGTACTTTTTGCTCCGATGTTTTTTCTATTCACATCACCTAAAGAAATATTTAAAAAACACAATCTGATTTTTGCTGTAAGTGTAATTGCTGTATTCTTTTCAATAAATTTATTTACTTTTAAAGAAACTGTAAGTGGTGACTGGTCATATGGCGGAGAATTGAGTGCCTATATACAAACTTTTGGAGACATCAACTTTCTGCGTCCCGCTGCAATTTTAGTTTACGGTTATCTTCGTTCTTTTAATATTATTATACTGCTTCTGCCTTTTACTATTTATTTTTTATTTAAAAGTAATCGTGAACTTTTTTATATCTCACTAATAACTCTTTTTATCCATTTGCCATTCGCTATTCCGGAAGCCCGTTATGGCGGCTATCAGATGACTGCTTATCCTATTGTCGCAATTGTTTCAGCATTTTACCTTACTAATGTTATCAAATCATCAAAGTGGATTATTACAATTGTTCTAATCTTTTCATCATTAAATTTTTATATAGTCTTTTCAGAAAGATCATTTTTCAGAGATCTTAAAAACACCTATGTAGCTCTCAATCGCGATCTTGATAGCAATTCGGTACTGATTGTTTACCAGGCAATAAAACCAATCAAAAATATATACGCTCCAGATCTTCAGGTATATGGATTGCTATCAGACTATTTAAATAAGATAGCAGAAAAACGTTATGCTGAATTTAATCCAACAGACTTAAATAAAATATTATCTACAAATGATGTTATTTATCTCCTTGAATCAGGTGTAAGTATGCCGGATGATAATTTAAAGCTTATGGTCAGTAATTTTACTAAAAATCAGGGTGCAAAAGTTAAAGGTTTTGCATTAGATAAAATTCTAGCCATCGATCGGTCATTAAAGATTGAGAAATTAAAAGATTATTCTCTCGACGTATACAAAATATCTAAAACAAAATAATGAAGCATAATTGTTTAATTTATTTTTGCGATGGTATAGGTTCTGTGTTTGATTCTCAGGTGCTTGCATTGTTAAATGAGATAAAATCCAGGGAAGCTTTCAAAAAAACATATTTATTCTTAGGTATCAGGAATGACGATCAGAAAAAAGATTTTCTTAAAAGAAAATTAAATCCTGACCTGGAAATTGTGTTCTACAAAACTTATCCGAATTATCCGTTTTTTAATTTCTTAATTGGCAAAAGCATTAAAGCAGCATTGCGGGGTTTAAACATTAATTTTAATGAATGTTTATTTCATATACGTGGTGAAACGACAGCTTGGCAATTAAGTTGTGTTCTTGGTAAACAATACATTAAAAACATTCTCCCCGATGTGCGTGGTGCCAGTGTTGAAGAGATTGATGAATTTTATGATTCAAACAGAGTATTAAAGTATTTAAAAATTTTTAATAATAAGAATGCGGTAAAAAATCTTAATAAATTTAATTTAATATCAGTTGTATCTGACTCACTTAAAAAATATCTGATCACTAATTACGGCATTGATGGAACAAAAATATATGTAACACCTTGTCTTGCAGATAAAGAATTTAAATTTGATGAGGGTCAGCGTAATTACATAAGAAAAAAATTAAACCTGAATAATGAAGATATTCTGATTGTATTTTCAAGCGGAGGCGTTGCAAATTGGCAGAATAACGATGCCGTTTTAAAATTAGCTGAAAATGGTTTTAAAGTGTTAAACCTGTCAAAAAAGGAGATTAAACATAAAAATGTCATCAACAAATTTATTACTTATTCTGAAATGCCAAAGTATTTAAATGCTGCAGATGTAGCCATAATCTTGCGGGATAAAAGCGTAGTTAATAAAGTAGCATCACCGGTTAAATTCAGTGAGTACATTTGCTGCGGATTACCGGTTATTGCAAACAACTCAGTTGATATGATATCAGAATACATTAATACCTATCAGTGTGGCTTTATAATGGTTGAATTGGAAAAAATAAATCTACAAGAGATTAATGATCTGATTCAATTGAATAGAAAGAAAATCTCAGCAGAAGGAGTAGGTAGATTTGGTATTGAAACAGTAGTCGATAAATATTTAGAAATTTATTCTTCAGTAAATTCATTATGAAAGTTCTTACTGTTTGCAGGGAAATTTCCGTTAACAATAAAACTCACAATTTCGCTTTTGCAGAATTTATTTTTGAGCAGAATAAATCATTAGCAAAACTGGGTGTGATTTTTGAGTATTATTTAATTAAAGAAGGCGGATATAAAAGTTATATCAAGCAAATTAGTAATTTCAGATTCTTCTTAAAATCAAATGACTACAATTTTGATATTATACATGCTCACGGGGGACACATTGGTTTCATAGCAAATTTTCAGCGAAAAATCCCTGTAGTAACAACATATCATGGTAGTGATATAAATAATAGAATTACTCGTCTTTTTTCAGTATTTGCACTTACTTTTTCTAAAGAGAATATATTCGTTTCTTCAAATCTGTTAAAAAAAGTAAGAAAGTACGCAATTGGTAAAGTAATTCCTTGTGGAGTCGATTTTGATATCTTTAAACCTCTGAATAAAATAGAATGCAGAAGTAAATTAAGATTAGACGAAAAGGATAAAATTGTACTTTTTGCAGGAGACACTAAGAAAAGAGTAAAAAACTTCGAATTAGCCCAAAGTGCTTTAGAGTTATTTGATCAGAAATCTAAGATTATTGAGTTAAAAAATTTTAAAAGACAGGAGGTAAATCTTTTACTAAATGCCGCAGATGTACTCCTGTTAACTTCTCTAACAGAAGGATCACCCCAGGTAATAAAAGAAGCAATGGCTTGTAATTGTCCAATTGTTGCAACAGATGTAGGAGATATAAGGGAAATAATTTCAGATACTGAAGGTTGTTATATTGCTTCTTTCAACCCCGTAGATGTGGCAGAAAAAATTCAATTAGCACTTTTGTTTGGTAGAAGAACGGATGGAAATAACAGAATTGGTGATCTAAATAACGATGTAATCGCTAAAAAGATATTCGAAGTTTACAATAAAGCTATCTTGTGAATGGATAAATCAAATAAAATTGTCGTAGTAGATCTGGATAATACTCTGTTAAATATAGATAGTTTTAACAAATTTTTATCGGATCAGACTAAAAATAAGGTAATAAGAGTTATTTTGTTCAGGATTCTTCGAAAATTAAGATTAATAAGTTTAAAGAAATTAAAGGAATGGACGAGTAATTATATTTATGATAATTTACCTGATGAGATAAAGCTTTCATTTATAAACTCTTTAAGAAATTATATAAACATTCAACTGTATGAAACAATTAAAAATGAATATCAAAATTACTGTAGGATAATTATTATTAGTGCATCATTAGACCAATACGTGAAACCTTTTGCTAATCATCTTGGTTGGGAAGGTTATGGAAGTCATATGGATAAGTTAAACAATAAATACGTTCATTTACATGGAAATAACAAACTTGAGTTCTTAACTGAACAATTTCCGGAAAGTAAGTTTTCATATGTATACGCTGTATCTGACAGTAACTCCGATAAAAATTTACTTAAGATGTTTACAACTTATGACTTAATAAATCCTGTACGGAATTTAATTTGATAGAATAATAAATATTGAAATGAGTATAGACGTAATAGTAACTGATTGTGATACAAAGCATGGATTTGCCATAGCCCGATATCTTAGAAAAAATGGATTGAGTGTATGTTCTCAACATAATAACAGAACCAATCCTTTTTATTTTTCAATTCTTAGCCGGATCAAAGTAGTGTGTAATTTTCGTAATTCAAATGGCAAAGACTTGTTTTTTAACTATATAGAGAACACTAGTCCGAAGGTTGTAATACCGGTTAGTAATCTAGCGGTTAAAGTATTTTCCGATAATCGTGAACGAATAAAGAAATTTTCGAAAGTCCTGCTTCCCGATGAAAAGTCCCTTGAAATTGCTCAAAACAAAAATATGACATTCAAATTTGCTGAAAAGATTGGGATACGATACCCCAAAACAATTTATGACGCTCAGAAAATAGAACAGACTATTGAATTGCTTAATCAGTTTTCCTTTCCTGTTGTTTTAAAGTATGTGAATATAAATGAAAAGGGTGTAAGCTATTGTAAAAATATCGAGGAGGTTAAATCTATTTTAAATAAATATAAAAAAAATAATATGACTCCGCCAATTATACAGGAATATATTGCAGGAACGGGAGTCGGATTTTATGCTTTATATAAAGATGGAAAATGTATCACTAATTTTATGCATAAAAGAATTCACGAATATCCTGTAACTGGCGGTGCTAGTTGTTTTGCGATGAGTATTTATAATGAAGATTTGAAGAATGCAGGATTGAAGATCCTCGATGCATTAAAATGGAATGGGATTGCAATGGTCGAATTTAAATTAACTGGTTCTAATGAACTCTATTTAATGGAGATTAATCCCAAATTCTGGGGTTCGTATGAGTTATCAGAAAAATGTGGACTAAGTTTTGCTAATGACTATTTCGATGCTGCAATTGGTAAAGCGATGACTCCCTCAAAATATAATCTTAATATCGGTTTTAGATGGTTATTTAGCGAATTGTTGTATTATCGTGATAAATTTTTCATAAAAAACAAAAAATATTCAACAGATGAGAAGCCAAAGCTTAATAAAATCTATAATGATTTTTATCCGGATGAGCCGCTGATTTTTATTTTAAGAATTATAGACGCAATAATCAGAATTATTATAAAAAAAACTAATCCACACTCTGTGCCATAATTAATCAATATATTGTTGTTTGTTAAATCACGTACCAAAAAATTATTTTAATTATAAAAGCTTTTGACAGCCTAAATATGAAAAATAGATTGAAAGTTGCATTAACGCACGATATTGATAGGACAGAGAAAACTTATCAGTATTTGACTAATTCTATAAGTGCATTAAAAAAATTAGATTTCAGTAAAATCCTTCATCAAATTCGCTCATTCAAACTGTGTGATCAGGTATATTGGAATTTTGATGAAATAATAAATATTGAAAATAAGTATGGTGTAAAGTCCACATTTTTTTTCCAAATCGAGTCAATTCCTTTTCATTTATATGAATTTAATAAATAGGTAACCTAAATTTTTTTGAATGTAGTTTAATATTCTATGAAAGAATTATTGATAATATTGATGTCTTTATCATTGCTTGCAACTATGATGGCAATAAAGACAAAATTAATTTCTAATTTAAATAATACATTCTTTTATTCTATAACTGTGCTTGTATATTTACTCACGCGTATTATTTTTACTATAATTTTGTTCACAGTATTTGATAGACAAGGTCCAGGAGATTTATTAGATGTTTTTTATCCGCAAGCACTCTCAGTTAAGCAAGGAAGCCTAGTTTATAATGATTTCTATTCTTCATATTCGATACTCTTTCCATATCTTTTAAGTGTACCATTGTATTTATGGGATCATGCTTTAAGTATAGCTATCTTTTTTGTAATAATTGAATTTGCAGTTCTTATCGTATCATTAAAATATATTCTCCCCGAATTTGATATTAAGTCAAAAGAATTTGTTTGGTTCTTTGTTTTTTGTCCAATTAATGTCGTATTTACTGTTTATTATATACAAGATGAGATTATAATTTCTTTGTTCCTGGTTTTAGCGTTTATTTTAATCATCAGAAAAAAACGATTAGGCGCAACTATCGTTCTTATCCTTGGGTTTTTCTTTACAAAATTGATAGTAATTTATTTTTTTATTCCTCTTTTATTCGTTGAGGATAAAAAATATTTATTCCTATTCATAATTGGACTTATTATTCCCAATTTTGTGCTGTATGTTTTCGGTATTAATATATTCATACCCTTGCAAGAAGGAACATCTCAAGCAGTAGGACCAAATATTTGGACATTATTGGAATATATTGGAATTATTGCTGATAATAAAATTGTATATTCAATCCTTTTAATAATAACAGGCGGTCTAATTGGCATGCAACTCAAAATACAGAAAATGAAAAACAAGTTTGAGGTTAATCATATTCTGAATTTTATTTTACTGTACTCTTTAATTTTTATGTCATTTAGTAAAAAATCGTTTTCATTTTATTTTTTAATAGTTATTGTTTTTTTTATAATATTTATGCTTACTTATTTTGAAGATAAGAAAGCAAGTACGGATCAATCAATTTTAAATCATAATATATCAATTGCAGCGATTTTTTTATTTTTATCCTCCATAACATATATTTTTCAAATAATTTTATCTCATCAAATTTCTATCAATTTTATTTCTCTTCTTTCATATACTATATTACTATTATCATTCTTAATTCAAATTAGATTAATCTATATGCTTTATGTAGATACAATGCAGAAATCACGAATGCAAAATTAAATTGTTAAATAGATTCTTAATAAATGAAATTAATATTTCAATTCATTGATTAATAAAAATTTGAATAGCTCTTAATATGAAAAACAGATTGAAAGTTGCATTGACGCACGATATTGATAGAACAGAGAAAACTTATCAGTATTTTACTAATTCGATTAGTGCCTTGAAGCACCTGAATTTAGCTAAAGTCGTATATCAAATTCATTCATTCAAGCAACGTGATCGTGTATACTGGAATTTTGATGAAATAATAAATATTGAAAATAAGTATGGTGTAAAGTCCACATTTTTTTTTCTTATCGAAACAATTCCTTTTAATTTGTTCGATATATCAAATTGGAAATTATCCCTTGGCAGATACGATATTAATGATCCTCGCATTGTTGAGATGATCCTGTTTCTGGATAAAAACGGATGGGAAATAGGATTGCATGGTTCATACCTCAGTTTTAATGATATCAATCTGCTTAAAAAAGAAAAAGCAATTTTGGAAAATATTCTTGGGCATCAAATTATCGGAATTAGACAACACTATTTGAATTTAAATGAGAATACCTGGAAAATTCAAAAAGAGGCTGGATTTAATTATGATAGCTCATGGGGTCCAAATAGGACTATTGGTTTCAAAGATAATCGGTATACTCCATTTTCTCCCTTTAATGACTCATTTAAAGTCTTTCCACTTTCCGTAATGGATTTTTGTTATTTGAGTACAGTCGATAGAAAAGGAGTTCTTGATAAAATAATTAATATTTGTTCAGAAAAAGATTCAATCTTAGTTGTAAACTGGCATAATGATTGTTTTGATGAGAAAGAAAAACCGGGTTTTAATAAAGCTTATCGTGAGATAATTGAAGTATGTTTAGAAAATGATGCTTATTTTAATACATTATCTCACTACTATCAAACATTCAAATTGTAACTGCAATTTGATAATTATTTAACTAGATAAAATATTTTTATTCCAATTTGATTTTTACATGACTATTAATTTACTAATGAAGAAATATGATTGTCATCATTAATTACGGGATGGGCAACCTCCGTTCTGTATATAATAAATTTAAAAGAATGGATGTTCAATGTAAGATCTCCTCTGATATCAAGGAGATTGAGGCAGCTGAAAAACTTATTTTACCAGGGGTTGGACACTTTAAGTACGGAATAGAAAATTTATCTAAACTTGGATTGATAGATATTCTAAATAGAAAAGTGATTAAAGATAAAACTCCGATAATGGGTATTTGTCTTGGTACTCAATTATTTTGTAAGCATTCTGAAGAAGGCGAATCTGATGGATTGGGGTGGATTGATGCTGAAGTAGTCAGATTCAAAGTTTCAGATAAAATTAAATATAAAGTGCCGCATATGGGTTGGAATGATGTGAAAGTTATTAATTCAAATAGTCTCGACAAAATTATTACAAAGGATGACAAATTCTATTTTGTTCACAGTTATCATTTAAAATGTAACAATCCTATGGATATCTGGATGACATCTGAATATGATTATGAATTTGTTTCAGCTGTACATCGGGATAATATTTATGGAACTCAGTTTCATCCAGAAAAAAGTCACGATGTCGGATATGCTTTATTAAAAAAGTTTGTGGAGTTGTAAAGATGTATCGTCCTCGAGTAATTCCTGTACTACTTCTAAAAAATTTAGGATTGGTTAAATCCATTAAGTTTGATAAACACAGGTATATTGGTGATCCAATAAATGCTGTAAAAATATTTAACGATAAAAAGGCGGATGAATTAGTGTTTCTGGACATTAATGCTTCTAAAGAAAATAGATTAATATCTCTGGATTTTGTGCATAGAGTGGGTGATGAGGCTAATATGCCATTTGCAGTTGGGGGTGGAATTAAAACTGTTAAAGATATTCGAAGCATATTGGAGAATGGTGCAGAAAAAGTTGTTCTTAATACATCCGCATTTGAAAACCGTGAATTTATCAAGCAAGCAGTCGATGCCTTCGGATCATCAACAATTGTGGTTTGTCTGGATGTGAAAAAAAATTTATTTGGGAAAAAGCAGCTTTTGTATAAACAAGCATCCAAAAATGCAAAAGAAGATCCTGTTGAATTTGCCCGAATGATGGAAGAATTTGGTGCGGGTGAAATAATTGTCCAATCTGTTGACAGAGATGGAACTTATGAAGGCTATGATATTGAATTAATAAAAATGATCTCTGAAGCAGTTACAATTCCGGTTGTAGCTTTGGGTGGTGCCGCAAACTATAGTGATTTTAGTCTGGCTGTAAACGAAGGGTTTGCTTCTGCAGTTGCTGCCGGAAGTATTTTTGTTTATCACGGACCGAGAAAAGCAGTTCTGATAAGTTTCCCGACAAAAAGTGAGATGGCGGAGATATTCAGGTAGTATGAAAATCCATATCGATATTGGTCATCCTGCTCATGTGCACTATTTCCGTAATTTTATAAAAATAATGGAAAATAAAGGTCATAAATTTTTTATCTCTGCCCGGGATAAGGAAATGACACATACATTGTTAAATAATTATCAAATAAAATTTACATCCAGAGGTAAAGGACGTAATAGCTTAACAGGAAAATTGCTTTATATTATCGAAGCAGATATTACTCTATTTAGATTTGCGCAAAAATTTAAACCGGATTTGTTTTTAAGTTTTGGCTCTGCATACGCAGCGCATGTAGCTTTTTTATTGGGGAAGCCTCATATTGCATTTGATGATACTGAACACGCAAAATTTGAACATATTATGTATGTACCTTTTACAAAATGTATTTTAACACCCGATTCTTTTAAAAAGGATTTTGGAGATAAACATATCAGATTTACCGGAAGCATGGATGTGGCTTATCTTCATCCAAAGTGCTATCATCCGGATATTAATTACCTGGATAAAATTAATTTGAAGAATAAAATTTATTTCTTCTTAAGATTCGTTAAATGGGGCGCTTCACATGATTTAGGACAGTCCGGGTTTTCAATTGATGGGAAAAGAAGGATAATTAAACTCCTGTCTCAGTATGGTGATGTATTAATTTCATCCGAAAATGATCTTCCCGAAGAATTCGAAAAATATTTATATAAAGGCGATCCATGTCAAATTCATACAGTCCTGCAATATGCGTCAATGTTCATTAGTGAAAGTGGTTCAATGGCAACAGAAGCTGCTGTATTAGGTACTCCCTCGGTAATGGTTAATACAAGTGCAAAATATTTTGGTGTATTCGGGTACTTAAGTAAATTTAATAATCTATTCTACTTTGATAATGAGAATCAGGCCATTGATAAGATAGCGTATCTGTTAACTATAAATAAATTAAAAGAAATTTCAATCAAAAATGCAGAGGAATATTTCAGGCTCAATATAAATCTTACAGAATTCATGGTTTGGTTCATTGAAAATTATCCTCAAAGTTCTATGATTATGAAGAAAAATCCTGATTATCAAAATGAATTTATATGAAAATGAAAATAAGTGAAAATGAAAATAATACCATATCAATATAAAGCAAATAAAGTTTGTTCCCGTTGTGTAATTGATGATACTGTCAAAGGAATTACATTTGATGAAAAAGGGGAGTGCACATTTTGTAAGATTCATGATGAATTAGAAAAGAAGTTTCCATTAAATGAAGAAACTCCAAAACGCTTACAGGAATTAGCTGAAAAAATTAAAAATGATGGTAAAGGTAAAAAATATGATTGCATTGTTGGTGTAAGTGGTGGCAGGGATAGTACTTATACCTTGTATAATGCGGTTAAACTTGGTCTTAGACCTCTTGCTGTGCATTTTGATAATGGATGGAATTCTGAAATTGCAGTGCAGAATATCAAAAATGCAACTGATATTTTAGGTGTGGATCTTCATACTCACGTTGCTGATTGGGAGGAGTTCAAAGATCTTCAAAGGTCATTTTTATTTGCTTCTGTGCCGGATGCGGAAGTTCCTACAGATTGGATTATCTTTTCAGTTCTTTTTTCTGAAGCGGCACAGTATAATGTTAAATACATAGTTCACGGGCATTCTTTCAGAACCGAGGGAACAACGCCGCTTACCTGGACTTATATGGATGGTAAGTACGTACAGGATGTTCAAAAAAGATTTGGTAAGCTAAAATTAAAGAGCTTTCCAAATATGTCGATGAGTAAATACATTTATTACTCGCTGTTTAAAAAAATTAATCAAATCAGAATTCTGTACTATTACCAATATAACGAGAAAGAAGTATTACGTGTATTGGAAGAAAAGCTCGGTTGGAAGAACTATGGTGATAAACATCATGAATCCAAGTACACAGCTTTTTTTCAGGCATATATATTAACACGCAAGTTTAATATCGATAAAAGAAAACTTCATTATTCTGCAAAAGTCCGGAATGGGCAATTGACAAGAGACGATGCACTGCAAGTAATTAAAAAAGATCCTTATTCAGGTGGAATTGAATCGTTGGATTATTGCTTAAAAAAACTTGAGCTTTCTTATGAAGATTTTGACAGAATAATGAATGAATCACCAAAATCCTTTATGGATTATAAATCTTACTATAATCTGGTTAGAATATTCAAAAAGCCTATCGGTTGGGGAAATAAGATTGGTATAGTCCCCGATACCGTTTATAAAAAGTATTTTAGTTTTGACTTATAGCTTGCTATAATAATGTCAAAAATCTTTTCTTTTAAAACAATAATCATAACTTTTAGTTGTATTGGCTCATTCCTGGTTATCCTGGCAACATTAAATTATGGTCCCGGACTTTCACCTGATTCAATTGAATATTTAGCCGCTGCCAATAATCTGGCTCATGGACTGGGATTTTTAAGCTATAATGGATTACCGATATCTGAGTGGCCTCCCTTATATCCGGTTATAATTTTCTTAAGCAGCTTTATTTTAGGCGTAAGTACTTTAATATCTGCAGTAATATTAAATGCTTTGCTTTTTGGATTGATAATTTATAGATCCGGATTAATTCTATATAAATATCTTAACAATAAGACGATTGTCATTGTCGGACTCTTGGCTGTTTTATTTTCAATTCCTGTTTTTACCGAAGCTTTATGGGCTCATTCAGAACTGCTTTTTATTTTCCTGTTGATCTTATATATCGATTACCTTATTTCTTACATCGAAAAAGGTAATTTAATTTCATTTACAATTTTAGTTATTCTTACTTCATTTGCATTACTTACGCGTTATATTGGAATAACTATGGTTTTAACTACAATCATTACAATTCTGATTTATAGTAAGAAGGAAAAAAGTAAAAAGATTTTATCAATATTGTTTTATACAGTCCTCTCAGGCATTCCAATTGGTATCTGGATCATTCGTAATTATATAATTTCTAATACATTTTTCGGTGAGCGTGGCACATCACGATATTCATTCTTCCTAAATATTTATTTAACAATAGACAAAATATTATCATGGGATATATCGGATCATTTTATCAATCTAAAAGTATTTTTTATAATATTTATATTGATAGCAGCTCTCGTTCTGATTTTATTGATGGTAAAAAAAATAAGGGTGAAAGATCTTTACTTAATTATAAATAAAAGAATAACAGTAATACTGATTTTATTTATATCAGGTTATTTATTGACTTTAATTTTAATTTCATCAATCAAAGCACACAATCCAATTGACAGCAGATTGTTGTCTCCGGTTTATATTCCCGGTTTAATCTTACTATTAATCATTTTGCAGGCTTGCTATAATCGAATTAAATCATTCAAAAATGTTAAACTGTTAAAAATTGTTTTTATTAGCGTTTTAATTTTAAGTGGTGTGGAACCAATATTGCATACTATTAAAATGATTAATTATCATTACAACAATGGTGAAGGGTATTCCGGCAGATTATGGGAAAAAGAAAACAAGAAAAATTGGTTAATAAGTATTAAAAAAAACTATATCAAAAATTCTGTTATGTACAGTAACGAACCTTTCGAAGTTTACTATTTACTAAATAATTATGCAAAGTGGAGTCCGAGAAAAACATTCTACGATTCAGATCAAATTTATATTCACTTAAATGATCTGAACGGTGTTTGGCCCTCAGAAAAAAGAGGATATTTGGTTTGGTTTAATCAGATTGAATTTCACAGTACTTCACTCTACACAATACGCGAACTCAAAACGGTTTCAGATTTGAAAATGATTGATTCCTCTGATTTGGGCACACTTTATTCTGTTGAAATCAAAATTGAGTAGAATCTAAAAATCCACCAACGCTTTTTTCCCCCAATTTCAAACAATGACGATGAATGACCACATATGACGATCAATCACCATTTACCACTCTCTAATTACTACTAATTTATTCACTTTTGCTCTATGCGCTAAGCGCTAAGCGCTATGCAATTAGCGCAGCAGCACCATCTTCTTAGTCTCAGTAAACCCGTCGGTTTGTAATCGGTATATATAAACTCCGGAAGCCAGGTTGTCTGAATTAAATTCTATCTCATAACTTCCAGCCGGTTTAAACTCATCAACAAGAGTTGCCACCTCATTGCCTAGCACATCATAAACCGTTAACGTCTGATGACTGCCAATTGGCGACTGCCAACTAATCCTGGTGCTCGGATTAAATGGATTCGGATAATTTTGTGAAAGCAGAAATTCTGTCGGCACTTTTTCATCTTCAATACCGCTTGGTTGTCCGGTATAATCCACAGTGTTATGAATACCGGAAATTAGGTTTCCGGAAAGATCTAAAACATTGTTTACTGTTATAGTGTACTGATCCCCGACGGTATGAGAAGTAGTATTTAGTATAATTATATTTTGAGTTGTTGATATTGAAATTCCAAGAATATTTATTCCGTTGTTAATGGAGTAGTTGGAAATGTTTAAAGCGGAAGTGCTGTCTAATGCTTCAGTAAATTCAAGCTCCAGGTTATCTGAATCGAGAAGGGAAGCAGAGACCAACTCAGGTGCCGTTATATCGTAATAATAATTTATATTCTGAAATTGATTGGGTTCCATTAATGTTAAATTGTCATCTTTATACACACCCCAGAAAGGACTTCCCGATAACCAGTATAGATTTGCTATTCCATTAATGTTCGCAATATCAAAATAGATCGTAACTACATCTGTCCAGCCTGAGGTATCCGAAATAACAGTTCCGCTGTTGCTTTGATTAAAAGGTAAATCGATATTTACCCAAATCCTGCCTTTCATTGGTCTGGTTATAGTTGCTGGTGAATAATTGTTGCCGCAGAAATTATGAAATATATAATCTGTGTTTTTAATTGGATTGCTTGTTAAGTTAATAGAGGAGGTGTCAAAACCAAGTACAATTGTTGCACCGCCTAAAGCTTCGTTTCCCGTGTTCGAATTAATCTGAAGAAGTACAGCAAGCTTTGAACTGTCGGTATTTGTTACGATAAATCTCCCATTGATCTCCGAGGCAGATAAGGTTGAAGCTAACATTAGAATCATTATACCGGTGATGGATTTTAATTTTATCATCATACTTTACCCCTGTCGATATAGTTTGCGGATACCCTTTTTAACATCTTCGTAATTACTAATTGTTAAAATTTTTCTGAATCATTATTTGGTGCTAATTGTATCAAACTGAGTGCCTGAAAAAATATAATGCATCCTTTTGAAACAGCGATACTATCGAACCTTGAGTAAGAAAAACAGGTAATTATTACTGAGAGTACTGTAAAAAGGTTACTTAATAAGGAAATGAATATAATTTCTTTCGAATTTCAAGCAAAAAACGAGTGTAATAAAATATTACAGTTTGGGCACAGGTATTATAATTCTGTCCAATTCATATAGGATTTTCTCGGTTGTTCTCGGTTATCTTTCGGTTATCTTGCGCTCATATTTCGGTTGAAAGCCGTTTAAAAGCCGCTTAAAGAAGAAAGATTAAAATCCCCCAAACTGATTGGTCTTTTGGTATATTTCTTATTGGCGTCATTTCGAGAGGCTGTCTCAAAAGTAATTATTACTGTCACACTGAGCCTGTTGAAGTGTGATTTAGCATTATAATGTAAGTCTTCGACAACCTGCCTGCCGGACAGGCAGGGCTCAGGCTGACAAATTGTGTCTTTTGAGACAGCCCCCAAGAAATCTTTTATGCTCAAAGTAAAAAAACTTCTCATTCTTCCTGCCAACTGACTGAAGATATTTAGTATAGACATTGTTTGAAGATCGAATCTTACCACGGCGGGCTTCGGGAACACTCTTAAAAGGTATACAGCAAACTGTAATTAGATTTACTTTTTAACGATAAAACTTTGATGCTCTTTATTTTAATAGCACCATTTTTTTTGTTTCAGTGTAGTTGTCTGCAGTGAGTCTGTAAATATATATTCCACTGGCTAGGTTGATTGCATTAAAATTTACTTCATAACTTCCCGCAGGTTTATATTCATCCACAAGTGTTGCAACTTCATTACCCAGTACATCATATATTATTAAAGTTTGATGACTTCCTACAGGAGACTGCCAGCTTATTTTTGTGCTTGGATTGAAAGGGTTAGGATAATTTTGAGATAACTCAAATGCAGCCGGTACAATATTTTGATTTGGATTGTCTTTTGAAATTGCACCGAAACTTTCAAATTCCCAGATGCTTGCTTTATTGCTTTGATTGCTTTCTTTCAAAACCAGTTTCATATATCTTCCATTCGTAGAATCAAATTCGATCGCAGTCCATTCAGATTCTTCTGACCATATATCTTCCACAATTGGTGTCCAATCATTCAAATCAGTTGAAGAGTAAACAGAGTATTTATATAATCTGCCGGTATCGCCCTTGTAAAAAGAAATTCTCAAACTATCCATCGAAACATTTTCACTCAGATCGTAGGCTATTGTATCAGGCATAATCCTTGCGCTTTGCCATCTGGATTCAGGGTTGCTCATTCCCAATCCGTCAATTGTTTTATCCGGAGTGTAATTTTGATCCCAGCTTTTTGCTGTTACATTAGAAATTGTGTTCTTAGTGCCGTTGCCTTTAATCCTTTTCGGGATTCGGTATAAGCTTAAGAATGGATTAGGTGCCTGGGAATTACCGGATCTGTCTTTAATATTAGAAACTGTAAGAGTGTACTCAATGTCGGTTGCTTGTTTTGTAGTCTTCAACTTTACACTCATTGAATCAGGCAGAATTGTTGCTGATATAATGCTGATGTTTCCTGAAATCGAAAAATTATTTTTATTTTTTGCAGAGATTGGATCTAATCTTTCTGAAAATTTAACAGTTATTGACTGACTGCTTGTTACTGTAATTCCGGTAATTTGAGGTGAAGTGACATCTGAAAGAAATACGTAGTCAGCGCTATTATGATTTGATGATAAATTATTACCGGCAAGATCGCTAACATTATTTACCGAAACAGTGTACTGCTGCCCTGCAGTGTGTGAAGTTGTGTTTAATGTAATCTTATTTTGATTAGTTGACAAATATCCGCTTAGTACACTTACACCATTATTGATTGAGTAATTTGAAATATTAAGAGCGGATGAATTTTCCATTGGTTCTGAAAATAATATTTCAAGTTTTGCAGAATCAAGCAGGGAAGCGCTTACTATTTCAGGCGGAGTTACATCATTATTAATTACATAGCTTAAGTTTTGAAGTGTGCCCGGACTCCACATAGTCGTATTATTTGCATCATAAATTCCCCAGTATGGATTTGTCGTAAGCCAGCTTAATTTTAAAGTATCCGCCGGATTTATTATATCAAAAAACAATGTCGCAACATCTGTCCAGCCGTTAGTTCCGGATACGACAGTTCCATTGTTGCTGTTGTTAAATGGCAGATCAATATTTAACCATAATTTATCAATAGCCGGTCTTGTTACAGTAGCCGGACTGTAATTGCCATTATTAAAATTATAATAAATGTAATTAGTGTTAACTTGAGGATTATTGCTGTAATTTAATGCAAATCTATTAAACCCGATTACAACTGTTGCGCCTCCCATATCATCTGAGCCGGTATTAGTATTTATTTGTAAAAGTACTTCCAGTTTTCCATTGTTTGTGCCCATAACCACAAACCTGCCATTAATATTTGTAGCTGAAATAGCAGCAGTGTAAGCAAAAAATAGCATTCCGAATATTAAGATTTTAAGGAATTTCAAATTGTTTCGACCTTTCTTAAAAGGGTTTGTTTACATTAAATATTTGACTAAAAAACAATAAATAACTATGCTTGACCAATAATGACTATGTGTATTTGAGGTACACCTAACTGATATTAACGATTACTAATCACTACTTACTAATTACCAATTTCTTTCGCTATGCGCTTAGCACTTTGCGCTCTGCGCTACGGCACTTGCGTCATCGTTCCGTTATTTATATTCCAGTAAAGATTTACATCGCTGGCTGTTACCCCGCCGTCAAGATTAAAATCACCTTTCAGATAACCCATCGTTCCATTTTGAGGGAGCCAGATTTCATTCCTGTCTGCGATAGTTATTCCGCCATTACCGTTTCCATCACCCGCGTACATACCATACTTACCGTTGCCAAGATCTACCATTGGATTAGTTCCGTAGGCTTTATCCATACCTGTTGTAAAGTCGTACACCTGTGAATTTGCAGATAGTTGTACTGGCGTTGCCGACATAATTGCGAGATGGTTTCTATGAAAAACAGCTATGTAGTAAGCACCTTCCTGAGCATTACTAAATGGTACACCGTTGCTTCCATCTGTATTTAGAAGAGTTCCGTCATTCTTCAGGATAGCAGCTTTTCTGGCAACAACTTGAGTTGGATTTGAACTGTTTCTTAATTCAACAAGTACCCAATCCACATAACTTGATGTTGAACCAGAACTTAACGTTTCATTTCCATTATAATTCCACGGAGTTGTATTAAAAGGTTGTGTTGTTGGCAGTAGTCCATTCTGACTAAGGCTTGTATTCATTGAATTTGTGTTGAATGGACCCTGGAGAAAAAGTTTAGACTTTAAATTAATATTATTTGATTGACCGCCGCCCTGAAACTCCAAAGCACCCATATCCCAGGTTCCTGAACGTGGATTGCCTAAGATGTCGTATTGTAAAAAAGGATATTCCGCAGATAAATCAACCCCTGCATCACGTCCTGTTTCGGTGTAGTAATCAGTTTTGTTGAGTCCGTACTTATTTGCAAAAGTAATCGCAGTTGAATTACCTGTTAAGCTATGCGTATCAAATCCTGCTGCACGCCAATCAGTCCAACTATAGTTTATCCCAGCAACTGCTACACGATCATCTGAAGCTACACCGCCCAACTTATTATAGTGATTATAATCTATCTCTTTGTAAGTTAATCCCCAGTTTATTTCATCATCGAGGTTATAAAACTTGTCTATTAAAGTATCAACAACAATAAGATTATTTTTCACAATTAATGTATCTAAAGTCCAGTTGGTAATCGGTGTTGAAGTGCTACCACCTAAACCTTTCATAATTATAGTATTGTTTAATATATAAAGGCTATTCATATAATTTCTATTTAATCTTCCAATAGCAATCCCACCTACAGAGGTGTATAATTTTCTGGTAACGATTATATTGTTATAAATAAATAATCTCATATCATTGTCCCCGCCGCCCATACCATTGTAATTATAAATCATATTATTCCACGAAACACCATTTGGATTAGTGTCTATAATGAAACTATTAGAAATTCTAATGGTTGAACGTGGATCGCTTGATTCGCCAATATTTGATATTTGGATACCATCCCTATGAGCATCAGTTTCCATATTACCATTTCTCATTATAATAGTGCATCCATCAATAACATGATCGCCTCTACCACCGCTTATTCCGAATGGGTCCTGATCGTTTAGATAATTATTTTCAGGTTGTTCTATTAGGCAATCCTTTACGGTTATTTTATAACCACTTAGATAAACCATGCTTGCAAGTGCATTTCCAACAATATGACAATTTTCAATAATCACTAAACTATCCCGGATATTCAATCCATCAGCCCCAGCACCACCAAGATATAACATTGTTCCATAATTTGCTGTTCTATTGTCAATAAAATTAAACCCTGTAAGTTTGATGTTGGAAATATTGTGAATCTCAAGAATCCAATCACAGTTATTATCTCTTGCACCTATGTAAACATCACCGTTATGTCCTGATTGCCATGCAGGCGCAATCACTACAGGATTACCTGAAGCATAGGTAATTCCATTACCGCTTGGATATATTCTGTGGGAATAAATTCCTGCTGGTGTTTTATAAAGGGTTGAATCTGTGCCACCTGAAACATATATTGTATCACCTGGACTTACTGAAGCATAATTTATTCCACCTGAAACTTGATTAGAGCTTGATAAAGTTCTCCAGGCATTAGCCCAACTGGTGCCATTAGCAGAGCCATTTGCATCTCTATCTACATACCAAACATTCTGTGCACTAACGGTAAAGAAAAATAGCATTGTTATTATTATTATCTTCATATTTTTTGTTTTCTGATTATTTGCAATTAATATTTATCCAGCAATAGTCTTGTTAGCTTTCATCCAACTATTGTTTTTACCTTTAACAATATATGTACCACGTTGAATCATTATTTTCTCGATACATTCAAAGTGAGACATACGGTAATTACGTAATAATGGTAATTTTTACAATAAAATTTTTATTAGTGAGAATTAAATTTGACGAAAGAGGAGAAAGTTGAATATGTCAGTAAACTATTATACAAAAAGTCTTTCGCACTGGGGTACAAAAGTAATAAATTTAAATTAAAAAAAACTTCAAAATTTATTACCCTAAAAATGCAGATTATATTACTTAAAAATTATTTCCACATCACAATCCAGAAATCCTGATTTTTTTTCTTACATTTCATCCATCGTAAAATAATGGTGTCTTACAAACAAAAGATCGTTTACCCTGATATAATTTTTTTCTTCAGATTAAATATTGTGCTACTGTCTTTTCTAATAGCTTGCCCCGGTGCGACATTGTCAACTGAGTAAACTCTGTTCAATGTCATCTCGAGTTACAAATAAAAGCGTTGCTTTTATATATCAAAAGAATGACTTTATCGTCATTGCGAACGAGTACTAGAGTGAAGCAATCTCAGAAGTTCTAAAAGTGAGACTGCTTCGTTCCTCACAGTGACAAAATGTAGGATGTGATTAGTACTTCGCAGAGGTGAGAGATCTTTAAGATTTCTCAGTCACCTCGTTCCATTATTTCGAACAGCTTGACCCGGTTCATTGGGATAGAGAGCTTGCCTACCGTAGGTATGGCCTGTCCGCCTAAGTCGGGAAATAGTATAGACTACTCATATTTAAACTACTAACTATTTACTACTCATTCCGCCATCCTACTTACAATACTTAGTAATGTCACCCTGAGCTTAGCCTGTACTGGGCCAGCCCAAGTGTCACCCTGAGCCTGACGAAGGGTCATTTTCATTTCAATGAAGAAGGATGAGTCTGTCCTCTACCACGGCAGAGTGGCGCAAAATCGAGAGTTTAAATTAATTTTGTCAAATCAACCATTACTAGAATTAAGATCTATTACCTCAGTCAGGAATTACAATTCAGAGAACTTAATTGACCAACACTGTCTGAAGTGGAAAGAGAATTTCTAGAATCTAGTATCAATATCTTTGATTATTGTAGAGGAAGGCAAAAAACCTGCAAAATCCATCATCCATCCTTATTCATCCCTCCAGCATTGAACCTTTAAAGATGAAATATACACTTCAGACACAAGAATTTTATTATAGTACCCTTTAATTTGAACAGCCGGTCACTATTAATAAAAAAGAGGCTGTCTCAAAAGTAATTATTACTGTTACACTGAGCCTGTCGAAGTGTGATTTAGCAATATAACGTAAGTCTTCGACAACCTGTCTGCCGGACAGGCAGGGCTCAGACTGACAAATTGTGTCTTTTGAGACAGCCTCTTATAAATAAATTATTTATATAAAATCTATTTCATGAGGATCATTTTTCTGGTTTGCATAAACGGTCCTGATTCAATCTTATATATGTACATCCCACTGTTAAGCTCACTGCCGTCAAAATTTATAATGTGTGTACCTGATTCTTGGAATTCATTTAATAAGATTTTTACTTCCTGACCGATAACATTATAAATTGTTAGCTTTACATTGCCGGCATACTGCAAACTGAATTGGATTGTAGTAGTCGGATTAAAAGGATTCGGATAATTCTGGCTTAATGCAAATTCTTTTGCAGAATTAAAATCAACTTGAATAGTTTTTGAGTATTCAAACTGCCCATCGTTATCTATTTGCTTTAATCGATAAGAATATTTGCCCGGTGTTAAACTATTGTCTTCAAAAACATAATTCTTTGGTGAGTTACTGTTACCATTGCCATTAACAAATCCAATTTTCTCAAAGTTGCCGACTGACGACTGCCCACTGCCGACTTTGCGTTCAATTTCAAATCCATAATTATTTACTTCCGTTTCGGTTCTCCATGTTAACTTAACAGATGAACCAATAATAACTGCGGATAATGAGGATAGTTCTACCGGAAGTGGATTTTCTTGTTCGGCACCAACGGAAGTGATAGGTTCAACCACCGCGTAACTTCTGATACGAACATCATCAAAATAAACCGGATTGGAAGTTGAGCCTCCATAGTTGGTTAGACTTATGCTGCCATTAGATATTGTGGACCCTGCATCGTTCCAGGTACGAATCAAATTATCATCCAAATACTGCCGTATATTAGAGCTATTTGCAACTATTTTATATTTATAATACTGATTAGCATTATAATCATATGCGGGATAAGGTGTCGGATTGGTTTGAGAACCTAGCTGATATCTTCTTATGAACAGGTCACCGTTTGGACCGCCTCCTCCAACAAGTCCGTCACCACGAAGCATTGTTACATATCTGTTATTATTATCAGTTACTCGAAAGCCGATTTCGGGTGTACAATTATTATTTGCATCTACAGTCATCTTAACTTTCATTTCTAAAATAAAATTATCAAAGTTCTGTATTGATTTTATATAATTATCATGACTACCAATACCTGTAAAACTGGCAACAGAATTACCATTATCCTGAACAGTGGAAACTGTTGGACTTCCAGCTTTAGACCAGAGAGTGACATCCGGCTGCCAGGAAGTCGGAGGTGTCCACTCAAGTCGTCTGATCCAGTTTCCTGAAGATGAAAAATAACCACCATTGGAAGGTGATTTTTTTATTTGTTTTACCATCATGTCCAGATAGTCGTAAGGTTGAGATGAGTGAGATGACTGATAATTAGAAACCCAATCGTAATTTAAAGCCATTCCCCAGAGTGTAGTTCCTATTTCATAAGAACCTTTCCATAAATCAACGTCTTGAAATGTGCCGTCTTCCTGCACATCCCTGTAACTAAAAAAAGTATTATTATTAACATAATTGTTAACATACATATCAATACCGGCATAGTTGTTATCGGTCAAAAACTGCCAGGCTTGATAGGCCTGTGCTGTGTAATTATATATTCCCCCTGATCTGCCGTTAAGCCTTCTCGCGGCAATAATGAACCACATTTGATGACATTCGAAAAAGCGATCACTACCGCCTGGAGTTTCATACCACTCTAATCCGCCTCTTGAAGGAACCCAATAAGTATTGAGGATATAGTCCATATTTTTTTTGACTGGATAAAGGTAAGTAGTATCCGCTGAAGTGAAAAGTTGATGCGCATAAAGAAGACCAAAATCCCTTTTCATCTGTTCTTGGACTCCGCTTGCCCCGTTCCAGGAACCATTTGCAGCTTGACTGCTAATCATGCTAGCAGAATAATTTTGTACAATAGTTGAAGCCAGACTTGTTCGTGTATCACCCTCATTATTTAATGATCTCCATGCATTGCTGAATCCAACTAATAACCAACCGTACCCACCTTTATCATTTGGGAAAGGGAAACCGACAGATGGATAAGTTGTACTAAGATAATCAAAAACTAGAACCATATCATCATAGCATCTGTATGCAAGAGTTGTATTTGTGCCTCCTCGAAAATACCAGTAACCGACTGCTAAGTTAGATAGAATTAGTCCATAACAGTATTGAGGTTCAGCTGTCAAATAACCACCAGGATCAGATAATACTTGCCCGGTAGTCTGATTTATTTGGGAATGTATATAATCAAATTCTTGAACAAGTTGACTTTCCAATGATTCTATATTAAAGTCGCTTCTATTCCTCTGCTCAAATTCAAGGGCACCATGCACCATCTCAGAGGAATATTTCCAATCATGTGCAACAAAACCGGGTCCCCAACTCCCGACATAACTTCCATGACTAAAATCGTCAAAAAATTTGAATGTGTTTGCACCATTGCTTGCGCTTAAGGCGGAAGTATTTCCATAATATAAAAAGACGGAACTTCCGGATATTGGAACACTTGGAATCTTTACCCAAATAACTGCATGGTTTTGTGCAGCGTTCCATTCTTCTATCCAGTAGGGAAGTAACGTAAACCCATCATTCGCTGTAACCCTGATATCACTCCCATCTGAGTTAGCAGAGGCGAAAACGAAAGTATTATCTAATGTAATCTTAACCTGATAATCCGTTAAAACGGTTGCACCGGGATTCGAGATTGATATTGGTCGTCTGTGTAACCATGGACCTGATATCCATGTTTGTGCAACCAGGTTTATTGATGAAAAAACCATTATTAACAATATCCAGTGGTAGCTGAATTTTTTACCCATTTCATAACTCCATTAAATTAAGTTCCTGATCTAATCTTTTTCTAATCAATATGTATCTAATCTGTGAATTGATAATAAGGAAGTGCGAATTAAAAATTTTTTAATATTACACCCGCAATGAGAAATATTTAGAAGTCTATCAACCCAATCTTAAGATATAATACAAAACTAAAGATTAAATATTTTATTCATATGCTGTATATCATAATTCTTTAAGCTTTAACCATGTAAAATTATTTTACAATTTATCATCAAATCATATTTGCAGCAATTTATATACCTAAGTAATTAAAATAAGTTAAACCTGCCTAAAAATATTAAAATGCAATTTATATATACAATCAATTAATCATAATAAGTAAAAATCTGAATCATGATGATAATAAAATTGGCTGATCTTGATTTGATATTTTTTAATAATGGTCAAATGTAAATGATAGATTGAATAAAAACTTCAATTGCGAATAAACCTGATCATTATTAGAAAGCTTTTTAATAAAAAAATTAGTTATTAATAACCAATAGAAATTGCAGTTTGAACAGTAAATTTTAAGTCATTTAGCGTTTAAAAATATCAGTTAAATTCTTCACAATCCTTTCCGCTGATCTTCCATCCCATAATTCAGGAATCGTTCCTTTTTTCCATTTACCTGCAAACAATTTTTCCAAAGCCGGCTTAATTGCAGATGGATCAGTTCCCATCAGCTCATTTGTTCCCATTTCAATAGTCTCGGGTCGCTCGGTGTTATCGCGTAGTGTAAAACACGGCACACCCATCACTGTCGTTTCTTCTGTAATACCACCGGAATCTGTTATTACTGCTTTAGCTCTCTCTACAAGATAGTTGAATTCAAGATAACTTAACGGTGTGGTAATTTTTAAATTAGGATAATTTATACCCAATTCATTAAAAATCTTTTCTGTGCGCGGATGAATGGGAAAGATTACAGGCAAACCATGCACGTTAGTTACAATTTCTTCAATATGGATTTTTAACTTGTTCCCTTCATCAACATTAGCAGGTCGATGCAATGTAATTAAAAGATATGATTTATCTTTCAATGCAAATTTATCCCACAGATCAGATTTTTTAAATCTGCTTCTGTTAGTTAGCAATGTATCTATCATTACATTACCAACGAAAAAAATTCTGCTTTCATCCACACCATTATTTTTTAAATTATTGTTTGCCCATCGGGTTGTCGTAAAAAAGTAGTCTGCCAGACAATCAGTAACCATCCTATTAATTTCTTCCGGCATTGTAAGATCATATGAACGAATTCCTGCTTCAACATGTGCAACTTTTGTATTTAATTTTTTAGCTACAATACTGCAAGCCATCGTACTGGTTACATCACCCACTACCAAAACCAGATCACTGGGATTGGTCATTAGTTCTTTTTCAAATGCTATCATAATAGCTGCCGTTTGTTCAGCCTGGGTTCCGCCACCGCAGCCTAAATTTATATCCGGTTCAGGTATATTTAATTCTTTAAAGAACGTATCGCTCATTGTGCTGTCATAGTGCTGCCCGGTGTGAACTAATCTGTATTGGATATTTTGACTTTTGGAATTAGCATGATTTATAGCGTGTATAATAGGTGCTATTTTTATAAAATTAGGACGTGCACCGACAATCAAGGTAAGTTTCATATAAAATTTATTCTCATTTATTTTTTGATTTTCTATACAATATTAACACCAAAATATCAGGTTACAAAAACTTTATTAAATAATTATAAATAAAAGAGACAATTATCTTTTAATGGAATAATTATGTGGATTAAACCCCATTCCAAAAATTTTAATGTTGTACAGATTTTATTTTAGAATGTAATCCTTTTCATAATCGAACAGCTTTATTGTTTAGTAGTTAATTAAAATTTTAGACAATGTAGCTATTCGGATTATCTGATAATTTATTTAAGATTAAAATATCAGTTAAAAATACTTAAGCATTAAAATTAATCTACAAGAATTTGACTAGTATTATGATTGAAAGCAAAGTATTCATCATCTGCCTGTTTCACTTCTTCGCTTTTGAATGTAGCTTTTTAGACAAATCAAAAGTAGTGCTTATACTGTAGATAAAGTCTATTTTAATAAAAACAATAAAATTCATTCTGAGAAGAAAAATTTGTGTTGTTTTGGAACAGGGGCCAAATTTGAGATAATGAATCATTTAAAAAGCTTATTATTTTGAATAATTTAAGGGTTTCTTATGGCACGAGTGTGGCTCACAATTAATCTCTTCTAATAATAATTATTGTAATAGGATTTTAATAATTGAGCGATGAACTAAAAATAGATTTTAGGCTCCTTGGGAAAAAGAATAGAAGCGCTTTATCCTTTAACGATAATGTATTGGATAAAATAAAGAAAAAAGGCTTTTTTACTAATGTAGTTGTAAGTTTTTTCATCTATTTGTTCTTATTCCTAATTTTTTATTTTGTAAGTAAGCATACAATTTATTTTGATGCTGAAAACTTTAAGTTCTTAGGGCTTTTTATGTTATCTTTTGTTGTCGGTTCGGTCCTATCCGGAAAATTTGAATTTAAGGAAACAGAGCTATCTGAAAAAACTCTGATAAAATTATATGTTTCACTTCTAGTAAGTTTAGCAAGCTTAATAGTATTCTTGTTTCTATTTGAAATTCATCATATTAAGAGGGAATATGTTCTCGTCGTGATGTTTAGTGGATTAGTAATTGAGACATATTATTTTAAAGTTTTGGGTATTGATCGCAAAAACAAAATAAGTTTTGTTGAGCATAAAAAATTGTCTATCAGATATATCCTCTTGGATGGTTTGATTCTAACTTTTTTCTGCTATTTCTGGATCATAAAACCCTTGGTTCCGGGTAATTTTGGTGAAAAAGAATTTCTATCTTTTGCCACTATTTATATTAGCTGGTTAATCTCAGCAGCCACAACTCATAAGTTTATCCCAGTTGTGGTTTCAAGTAACAGATGGAATGCAATTGAACTACAAATAAAATTTTATGTGAGAATAATAGCACTTATTATTCTGTCAATGATTTTTTTAAATTTAGATTATAATGTTTCGCTTCACTTTGTTAAAGCAATAGTTGGATATTCAATTTTATCATCTATGGTTTCTATGTTTTTATTCGCAGAAAAAATAAAAAATAAAACGGACGAACCTACCGTTGTATTCTTAAAAGCTTATGAGATGAAAGATTCTCCTTCTTCATCCAAATATAAAAATGGTAATTCTAAATACATTTTCAATAACACAGAGGCATCTGAATCTGTAGTTAAACAAAAATTTGAATTTGATTATTTAAAAGACTACGGTGATGTCTTTTCCGTACTTGACAATATGCTTGATCTCAAATCATTTGACACGCGGAAATCTTTGGTAATAAAATCAGATGAACCTAATTATATTACTTCACTTACTCCTGACTCATATCAATTATTAGTTAATTTACATGTTTTAAATGATCAAAGTAGATTGAATAATTATTTACTGGATGTAAAGAAAACTTTAGTGCACGGTGGTGTATTCGTGGGTGCTTTATTGCCTCATCATTATAGATACAGAAAGTATTTAAAAACATATTCCTTCTGGATGGCTAATATTTACTATTTCTTTGACTTTGTCTGGAAAAGAGTGTTTCCTAAACTACCGCTTACCCGCGAAATTTATTTTACCTTTGCTAAAGAAAAAGATAGAGCAATTTCATTGGCAGAAGGTTTAGGAAGGTTGGTGTATTGTGGGTTTAAAATATTAGATCTTGCCGCTGTTGATGATGTTGTTTATTTTGCCGCACTTAGAAATGGTCCGACGGTAAATACTAAAACATTTTTCTACAGCCCACTCTTTAAAATGAAGAGAATTGGTCAGGGCGGTAAAACTATTTATGTTTATAAACTTAGGACTATGTATCCATATTCAGAATTCATTCAGGATTTTGTTTACAAACACAATAATCTGGAAGCTGGCGGAAAATTTAAAGATGATTTTAGAGTTCCGGCCTGGGGTAAACTGTTTAGAAAATTATGGATTGATGAATTGCCAATGCTGATAAACTGGGCAAAGAGAGATTTAAAGTTTGTTGGTGTACGTCCAATTAGTAATCATTATTTAAGTCTATATTCAATTGAACATCAGGAAAGAAGGAGTAAATTTAAACCCGGCTTAATACCGCCTTTTTATGCAGATTTGCCGGAAACAATAGAAGAGATAGAATTATCTGAAAAACACTATCTTGATGCTTATGAAAAAAATCCAGTTAAAACGGATATAAAGTACTTCTTTAAAGCAATGAATAATATTCTGCTTAAAAGAAAAAGAAGCGCTTAGATATTCTTTTATTATCTCCCGCGTAAAACATTAATTATTTAATCTACTAACTTTATATTTATTTGTAAGTTATCTTCAATCAGCATTTTGGTGTTAATATCAATTTGCAAAAGTAATAATAAGTCGTGCGAAATTACTTATGAGGTACGTATACTTCATTTTTAATATAAGATGAGATATGCTTTTGGGAGCGATCATTATAACTTGAAGATTAATTTTTTATAAAATAAATTGCTATAAAATTAAAAAGGATCATACAGATGTTTATAAAAAAAATAATTGGATTTTTTTTCGTATTGTCTTTAATATTGCTTATTAGTTGCAAAAACTCAGAGGAAATAAAAATGGAAGATCAGGTAAATATTATATTTTTACATCATAGTACCGGAAAAAATATCTGGGAAGGTGGTCTTACAAAATTTGGTAAGAACCTGGGATTTGACGCGGATGTAGTAAATTGGTTTGAGGATTATAATGATGAAAATAATAAAAGTTATAAAATCCTGGAGACTGATTTCCCTAAAAAATCCCCCTATGGATGGAATAATTATCCTTTCGATTACTATAATATTTGGGTGAAAAACGCCGGAGCACAGCCATATATGGAAGAACAGACTTTAGAATTATTAACAAAGCAATATGATGTAATCATTTTTAAACATTGTTATCCTGTCAGCAGTATTCAGGCAGATAGTACAACTCCTGATATAAACTCCGATAAAAAAACTCTTGGTAATTATAAATTGCAATATGAAGCATTAAAGAAAAAGTTGCTGGAATTTCCTGAAACAAAATTTATAGTGTGGACACCAACTGCCTTGGTGGAAAAGGCTTCTAATAAAGATGAGGCTTTGAGAGCTACTGAATTTGCTGATTGGGTAAAATCAGTTTGGGATACTAAGGGAGATAATATCTACTTATGGGATTTTAGAGCGCTCCAAGTAGAAGGCAGATTATTTTTTAAGAATGAATATGCAGAAAGCGAGTACAATTCGCATCCTAATGCTAAATTCTCTAAGACAGTTGCTCCTTACTTTTGCAATAGAATTGTAGATATAATTGAAGACCGGGGAGACAATACAAAATTAACTGGCAATTTAAATTAGTGTTTCAATTAGTAAATATTTCTGTATCAGATTAACAGCAGTTGAAGTTGGCTAATTATAAAATAGACATCCAGTTAAATCATTAACTACTTTTTAAAATTTGCTTAATAATTTTATTTTTAATTGGAATCGATTTTCTTTTGCAGAATAAAATTATTTAATCAACAACATCTTTCGGGTATATTTAAAATCATCTGTTAAAATCGTATAAAAATATATTCCGGATGAAATATTTTCAGCGTTAAAGTTTATAGAATGTTTCCCAGCATTAACAAAACCATCGAAGAGGGTTGCAACCTCTGCTCCAAGGCTATTGAATACTTTTATTTTTACATAACCGGACTTTGCTAACAAATAGTTTATTTCTGTGCTCGGATTGAACGGATTTGGATAATTTTGATATAATTCAGACTTGGATGGAACTCCCAAATCGACTTCTATTGTATTGCTGAATTCAAAGGTACCGTCATTATCAATTTGCTTTAATCTGTAATAATATTTTCCATTTCCATACTTTATTGTATCTGAAAAACAATAATTATTTATCGTAGTACTAGTTCCGGCACCTTGTACGAAACTCACAGTCTCCCATTGATTATTTTCTGATGTACGTTGTATCTCAAATCCAAAATTGTTTAATTCAGTTGCAGTCTGCCAATTTAGTTCAACAACGGATGAATTTATTCTTGCTGAGAATGATGTTAATTCTACAGGTACAATTGGTTCATAAAGGATTGCAGCATCGAATATTTCCTGAACAAATAATGGAGCCATCAAATCCGAGACTAATTCATTTGGATGTCCGTCTTCCGGACTAGTTACAAATTCGGGTCTCAAAAAGTAATTTTCGTCACAAATTCTATGAAACCAATCCCAAACGAAAACATTGGGTGGAAAATCACCATATGTTTCATCCAACCCTGCAGCTAAAGTATCCTTTGCCCACGTATTAAATTCATTACAAAGTAATGCCTGTGGAATATTAGAATCACGTTCAGGTACTGGCGTCCCAGTCCATATTACGAAAAAATTTCCAGGATGATTTTCCATTATCCTTACAATACTTCTCCAATGCCATTTATAGTTATAAATAGTTTTGGCATTTACATTACTGCCGGTAGTATCAGCCGGGCTCCCGTATCCAGTCATAAGTGCGGATGGACCACAGGATTTAATTACTATTATTTTATTATTATCTAAATATGGATAAATATTAGCCTGTGGTTCTAAATTGTAAAATATCCAATGCCAATTAAACCAATCGTTTCCTAATCCGCTTTCAGAACTTGGAAACCAACTTTCATTCATGGATATAACATTTTCACCAGTAAGATTTTTACTCAGGTTATAGTCATCAATCTCTGATGGAATAGTTGCCCCTGTGTAGTTTGGATCGTACAATGTAAAATCCCAAACCCTATTACCAGTTGAGTGATGTAAAAAAACTCCGCTTCTAAATGTAGATTGGGGAAAATTTATTTGAATAAATCCACATAGAATAATTAATAAAAAAATAAATTTAATTTTCATCCTATTACCTTTTTCATAATCAATTTATATTCTAGATTTTAATATCACTTAATCAAAATATATACCATAATAAAATAGCTTTATAATTCACAAAAAAAATACTTAATTCTCAATCATCTAAATTATGGTAATTTTTTCTTGTTAAAGTTGGCAATGCTAAAATGGATAAACTTATCCAGATAATTACGAAAAATCATTAAACACATTTATTTGGAATTCGGAATTTTCTCAAATAATAGTCTATATTTATTAAGAACTATGAGGTCATTAGACAGTAATAGTCTAATTTATTCATTGGAATTTGCAAAGCATGGACAGATAAATAATCTAATTTTTAAGTTAATTGTGATTAAAAATTTTACATTAAGTAATATTACTAATCCTCCCTCATAATTATTATCCTGCTATTCGTACTTCTTCCTTCAGGACTGTCATTGCTTGCTATTGGTGCGGAGTTACCCAATCCAAATACAGATATGCGATCAGCTGAGAGACCTTGGGAAATTAAATATTCATAAATGGATTTAGCTCTATCGTAAGAAAGTTTTTTTAGCAAGTAAGCAGATCCTTGATTGTCTGTATATCCTTCAATTCTCCATTTACTTCCGGATTGACCTTTCATATAACCCGCAATTTCATTTAGAAGAATCTTTGCAGCATCTTTTAAAGTGGCAGCATTTGGTTCAAAAGTGTCATCACCCCTTAAAATAAATTGATAAAAAGTTTCGTTGGTTCCTTCAGGACATCCTGTAGAATCCACTTTTGTATCTTTTGATGTACCTGGACAATTATCAAGATAATCCGGAACGCCATCGCCATCATTATCTAACGGGCAGCCCATGGAGTCAACCTTTACTTCTGCCGGGGTATTAGGACAATTATCCAAACTATCGGGTATTCCGTCATTATCAGAATCTATTGGACATCCAAAAATATCTACTTGAAGATTCACTCGTGTATCAGGACATTTATCGAGATAGTCAGGAACACCATCATTATCACTATCAAGTGGACAACCTGATAAATCTACTTTTACACCTGCTGGTGTATTATTGCAATTATCCAGGTAATCAGGAACACCATCAGCATCAGAATCTATTGGGCATCCGAATTCATCAACTGTGATTCCTTTTGGAGTATTAGGACATTGGTCAACATTATCAGAGACGCCGTCATCATCAGAATCTGGACTACCGCTTAATGCGAATGATAATCCAATCAGACCGGATAAAAATGAATCATTACCTTTAGCTGCTGAAATATCATCAAGGTAGTCTGTTGAAGTAGGATAATATGAGACTGCAAAATTTAATCCAAATCGGTTGCTAAGTTTATATCTTAATCCTCCCTCTAAAACAAAACTAATAATTTTCTTATCATATCTTCCCAAACTATTAAATTCAAGTTCTGTCCCGTCAGAATTTTTTGGATTAAATATTAAGTATGCAGCTCCAACATTAAGATAAGAAATTAGTGATTCATTAAATGCAAGACCAAAACTTATTGAACCGCCCATCTGAATGATATCTGAATATATATCAACCGGAATCGTTCTTGGGTTTGGTTGATCATTATTGGAAATTGTTCCTCTGCTATCACTAAAACTTAAACTTGTTCCTCCGCCAAAAAGCTTTAAACCAAACCTTGCATTATTAATTATAAGAGGGAAGTATTCAATAGATCCGCGAACTCCGGGTTCAATATTAGAAGTTTTATAATCAGTAAATCCGTAATTGATTCCGCCTTCAATTGATAAAATAAAATTTTGAGAAAGAAAATCATTATTGTTCGGGATAATTTGTGAATATGACCGGCATGCAAGGATGAGTGATATGAACAAATAAACAAAAAATATTTTGGAGATTCTTATCATTAAGTTCTTATTAAATAAAAATGTATCTTAAAAAAATGGACATAAATTAAATGAAGTACAAAATTCCTATTGCAAAGATAAGTAAAGACTTTGCCTGATGACAACAGGAATTATCAAAAAGTATATTTCGCAACTTTTAATCGATTTGGTAAAGCATTTTTAATTCATTAAATATTACTTAAACGTCTTCAAAGCTTGATGCTATTTGCTTAATTTTGGGACAAATAAATATAGAGTTAGTTATGAATGTACTTGAAGTAAAAAATCTTACAAAAAGATTCGGGGGAATTACAGCTGTTAATAATGCCTCATTCTCAGTTCAGGAGGGCTCAGTGTTTGGTTTGATTGGAAGAAATGGTGCCGGAAAAACCACAACAATTAGAATGATGCTAAATATTTACTTTCCGGATGAAGGTGAAGTGTTTTTTAGAGGGGCAAAGATCGAACAGAATTTTAAAGACTCTGTAGGGTATTTGCCGGAAGAACGCGGACTTTATAAAAAGATGAAAGTTATTGATATGCTTTTATTTCTTGCTGAACTTAAAGGCAAGAAGGGAAGTGAAGTTAATAAAACCGCATTACAATATTTAGAAAGCTTTGATCTTGCTGATAGAAAAAATTCAAAGATAGAAGATCTTTCAAAAGGTAATCAGCAGAAAGTACAATTCATAAGTACTGTTTTGCACGATCCAGATTTTTTAATTTTTGATGAACCTTTTTCCGGGCTTGATCCGATCAATACAAATCTGTTAAAGGAAATAATTCTTGAAATGAAAAACAAAGGTAAAGTTGTAATATTTTCAACTCATCTTATGGAATTTGCAGAAAAAATGTGTGATTCAATTGCAATGATTGATAAGGGTAAAATAATTCTTAATGGTAAACTATCAACTATCAAAGAAAAATTTGCAAGTAAAAATGTTAGCTTAAACTATTCTGGTAATCTCTCATTTCTTAATAATCATCCTTTGGTTGAGAGTGTGGAAAATTTTGGTAATTCTACCGGGATACGACTAAAGAATGAAAATACAGATCAGGAATTATTAAAAATACTTATGGCAAATAATATTACAATCAAAAATTTTAATGTTGATGAAATTTCTTTGCACGAAATATTTGTAATGCATGCCGGAAAGGAAAATGGCGATGTTCAATAAACGCACACTGGCAATTATTAAACGCGAACTTAAAATGAAACTATTCAGTAAATCATTTATACTGATGACATTACTTGTGCCATTGTTTATGGTCGGAATTTTTTCAATTCAATATTTTGTGCAATCAATGTCTGAAGAACAAAGATCAGATCTAATAATTATATCCGATTCAGACGAAATTTTAAATAAAATTCAAAGTGAAATATTTCAAACAGCTCCGTTTAAATCCGGTGATCTAACCGCAATATTTGAAAAAACAGAATTATCCGATTTTCCATCCAAGCTTAAGGAAATTAAACCTGATATAATTTCTCAAAAAATTACAGGTGTAGTCTTCATTCCTTCAACATCATTACAATCAAAAGGAGTGGAGTATTATTCATCAAACCCGAATAACTCATCTTTATTTTACAAAATCAAACCATCGATTAATAAAGCGTTAGTGGAAATATATTTTGCAGGCCGGCTTTTAACGGAAGATGAAATTAAATTTGCAAGAAAAGATGTAGATATAAATGGTTATAGAGTTTCTTCAGATGAAAAGGTTGCACAGGAAGGTTACGGAAACAGGATAGCTATGGTACTCTTTTCATTTCTGTTGTATATGGCATTGATATTTTCGGGCTCAATGACAATGAACGCAGTAGTTGAAGAAAAAAGCAATAAAATAGTTGAAGTACTTCTTTCTTCTGCAAGCAGCACAGAACTTATGGCAGGAAAAATTTTAGGAACGGTTATTATTGAAGTATTACAAATGGCAATTTGGTTAAGTCCGGTTGTACTATTGATATTTACAAGCTGGTTTTTTATTCCACCTGAGTTAATGCCTCAGATGAGTATTGGTTTTATTTTTTATTTTCTTTTTAATTATACACTAGCCCTAATAACTTATGTTGCACTGTATGCAACTGTAGGTGCTATTTTTGATAACCCTCAGGATGCACAATCCGGTGTATGGCCATTACTAATGTTAATTATGATCCCGTTTTTTATAGCTCTTGGCATGGAATCAAATGCGCAAAGTACATTAGCACAAATTGCATCACTGATTCCATTTTCATCATTAATTGTTATGCCGGCCAGAATGATTTTAGTTGAAGTTCCTCTTTGGCAGATATTACTCTCTTTTGCAATAAATATTTTAGTACTTATCGGGATATTTAAATTAGCCGGAAAAATTTATCGTATAGGAATTTTGCTTACTGGTAAAAAACCTAAATGGTCTGAAGTTTTTAGCTGGTTAAGAATGAGTTCATAATAAATCAATTTAAAGCACTTCCTGAATTTAGGAAGTGCTTCTTTTGTGTAACACTTGATACTTTAAATCCTCTGAAATTTTTGCTAGTAAAACCCAAAAGCCGATTAAGTTATACTTTACAAATAAAAATAAATCAGTGTATTAATAATTTTTATTTGCCAACCAATATTTTTTTGTGCAAATTCACTTATCAAATATTTTGAATCAAATTAGAAGGAGTAGCAGCTATGAAGAAAATTTTACTTTCTTTGTTTTTATTAACTTTTCTTGGTACAAATTACAGTTATGATAAACTTTCTTTAGTAGAAAGATTTACAAATTGCTCTTGCGGACCTTGCGCATCTATAAATAATTCATGGTATAATGCAACTACTGCAAATTTGATTAGCAATCGGGCAATTACACATGTGATTTACAATGTAGATTGGCCTTCCCCAACTGATCCTATGCATTTACTTAATGCTGTAGATAATAATACAAGACGTGGATATTATGCCGTAAATTCGGTGCCCTGGATAGATGTTAATGGTACTACAATTTCTGTAAGTCAGGCAGCATTGGAAGGTGCGGTTAATTCGGGTAACGCTTCATATTCGCCATTTCAAATCGAAATAATTCCGGTAAGATTTTCAAATGATGTACTTAATGTTAAAGTTATCATTACACGGGACCCATCTGATAATACCACTTTTACTAATACAAAATTACGGGTTGCACTTACAGAATTAACCGTTGACAGAACTTGCTTATCGTGCTGTAATAATGGAGAGACGTTATTTCATAATGTTACTCGTAAAATGTTACCGGATGGAAAAGGTACTTTAATTACTATTCCTGATCCAGGGGCATCTGTTGAGTACGAATTTTCCTTTATTCCCGGTGAACAATTTTTACAGGAGGTTGATATATCAGCGCTTTCTGTAGTTGCTTTCATTCAAAGTGATGCAAACAAACTTGTTTACCAATCTGCAACTGCTGATGTTGAATTTTCAAATGAGTTGAACGCAGCATTTCAGGTTCAGGAAAATTTAGGAGCTCTGCCTTTTGAAGTTACATTTGAAGATTATTCCACTCCAACTGATTCGACGAGTATTAATTCCTGGGCATGGGATTTTGATAATGATGGAAACATTGATTCTCAGGAACCAAATCCGAGTTTTACTTATCAATCAGAAGGTTCCTTTACCGTTTCTTTAACAGTTAGTGATGGAATAAATCAATATACCAGAACATTGCCTGATTTTATCAATGTAATTTCATCGTCATCAAGCATACTTGTTGTTAATGGAATTGAGTTCGCCACTTATCCTGCTGAGATGACTGCCTTTTATAATAACTCAGCCTGCTTCGGAGATCATACAGTTGATGTCTGGGATTTATTTGGTGATCAGGGATTTGATTACAGCGCAAATCCAAATATTCAAAAGACAAATCTTTTTAACAGAAACATTCCCAATTCCGTGTTAAATCTTTACAATAAAGTTATTTGGATAGGCAATAATTATGGTGGAGATATTGCATTTTATGATCCGGTGCAAGTTCTGGAATACGTGCAAAGCGGTGGAAATTTTCTTCTTGCAACCAGATTAGGCGCTAATTATTTTGATACACAACTTAGAACTTATTGCGGTATCAGTGCTGTTACAGGGGATTTAACCGTTACTGATCTTGTTGCTCTGGATTCAAATTTGGTTACTATGACTTCAACTGCTGCCAATTCTTTGGTTCACCTTGTATCACTTTCCGAAACATCAGAAGCAAGATTGATTTTTGATGATTTGATTTCAAATACATTTTATGCTGGATTTAGAATCAATAAAGAAAATGAAGGCACTTTCATTTATATAGCCGGCAGACCTTATCGATTTAACACCACTTCTTCATTTGAAAATTACAATTACATAATTGATAACTGGATGACTTCGATGCCGACTGGTATTGAAAATGAATCTAAGATAGTTCCTGATCAGTTTGCGCTATTACAAAATTATCCTAATCCATTTAATCCAACAACAAGTATTACCTACAATTTACCTCAGCGAAGTAATGTGACTTTAAAGGTGTACGATATATTAGGAAATGAAATATCAACATTGGTTAATGAACAAAAAGAAGCGGGATTGTACAATGTTCAGTTTGATGCCGGTAAACTTTCGAGCGGCGTATATATTTATACGATACAGGCTAACAGTTTTGTTGAAAGCCGTAAAATGATTTTGATGAAATAAATATTTTTAATCGGGGCGATTATTTCAATCGCCCTGATTTATGAATAATATATTTTAAGAAGTTTTTCTGCAGCAATAGTCGGTGTTATTTTATCTTTTGTTATTTCTTCTTTAATCGACGTAATTGATTTTTTAACATTTTCGTTATTGTAAAAATTATCGCGCAAAGAATCTTCAATCATTCTAAAAACCCATTCTATCGATTGTTCCTTTCTGCGCTGCTCAAATAAACCGGACTGTTTTACAAAGGACTCATATTTTTTGATTACATCCCAAAGTTCCGGAATCCCTTTGCCTGTCAATGCTGATCCTGTAAATGCCTTTGCTTGCCAACCTTTTGTTGTTGGCTGTAAATAATGCAGTGCGTTGTTGCAATCGGATGCAGCTATCTTTGCCTTTTTGTCATTATCACCATCTGCTTTGTTTATAAGTACTGCATCGGCTAATTCCATTATGCCTCGCTTAATTCCTTGCAGTTCATCTCCTGCACCGGCGATTAAAACCAGCAGGAAAAAATCAACCATTGATCTCACTGTAACTTCACTTTGTCCAACTCCAACTGTTTCAATTAAAATAATATCAAATCCTGCCGCTTCACAAATCGTAATTGTCTCACGGCTTTTTCTTGTAACTCCGCCAAGATTTCCTGCCGAAGGGGATGGACGAATAAAACAATTTTTTTCTTTTGAAAGATTTTCCATCCGTGTTTTATCCCCGAGTATACTTCCTTTTGTTACCGTACTGCTTGGATCAACTGTAAGTACAGCAACTTTGTGTCCTTGTTTTAGAAGATACAATCCAAGCATCTCTATTAATGTGCTTTTACCGGCACCCGGTACACCTGTAATTCCAATCCTGAGCGATTTACCTGAATAAGGTAATAAACTTTTTAAAACTTCCTGAGCAGTATCATGATGTTTCGAATTATTGCTTTCAATCAAAGTTATTGTGCGTGCAAGTATATTCCTATTAAAATTAATTACGCCATTAACATACTCATCAACGGAAAGATTTTTTCGTTTTAATAATTTATCATTTTTTGTTAATTCCGACTTTGAAACACCCTTTACAACTCGAACGGCAAATTCATTACCCGAATTTTCTGGCGTCCAATCCGGCTTATAACTTGATGTATGTTTTGGATTTGATTTTTTCATATATCAAAAATAACTATTCATCTATTAAAATTGTAAAATACATTTCTTCAAAATATAAAGATTGCCGAATGTAATGTACACAACAAATATTTTATGATTGGGCTTTTGCTTCTAATATCTTAAGTTACAGATAATTAAATATAGTTTTTAATATCTTAATAAATATTAAAGCTATTAAAATATGTTTAAGATAAAAGGATAATTATTAATGAAATTTTTCTTATTAATCGGTATTGCAGCATTAATATTAAATTCGTGCAGCAGTGGAAACATTACTACTGATCTTAGCGGTAAAGGATGGGATGTTACATCTATGTTAGGTAAAAATTTTAATAGCGGCTCAACTAAAAGTGGTATACCAAGTTTGATTTTTGAAAAGAATGGTAAACTATTTGGTTCAACAGGCTGTAATAATTTTACTGGATCATATAAGATTACGGATAAATCTATTATGCTTGATCTTGGATCGATGACAAAAATGTTTTGTCCCGAGAGCACGGAGCAGGATTTTTTGAAAGCCGTAAAACAGGTTACCGGTTTTAATTTTGATGGCGGTAATTTAAACTTACAAAATGGTAGTAAGACTGTTATGAGTTTACAGAGAAGAGAAAATTAATATCGTTTATAAGTCATAAATTCAGATCCGGTTTTTATTATACAAATCCAATTAACAGATATTAAATATGAATCAAATCCGGCAGGAACTTGAAAGAGTACAAAATCATATCTCTTTAACTAAGCGGAATGATATTTCCATAAAAAAAATTGAAGAACAATTAAATCTATTTCAAATAGGAGTAAAAGTTCCGCTGCTTGTTAAACCCTGTACTATTGATGATGGAATTGTGACAATTAGAAAAGCAGAACATGATGATTTACTAAAAAACTTTAATCTTGCTTCAAAACAAAATAGAATCATAAAATTTGTTCCGGCTTCAGGAGCAGCTTCACGAATGTTTCATAAACTTCACTCAGCTTTTAATCATATAAAGGATTTATCTTTAAGTGAGATTAAGAATAAATCACACAGCGATAAGAATTTTAAATATGTATTAGAGTTTTTATTGAATCTAAAAAAGTTTGCTTTCTACACTGATCTGAAAATTATTTTAAATGTTGATGATTCAGGGATTGAAAAACTAATCAACAATTCTCCATATAAAATTTTGGAAGTAATTCTAACTGAACAAGGACTAAATTATTCATCAAAACCCAAAGGAGCTGTCAAATTCCATCTTTATAACGAAGAAAGCAGAACTGCTTTTGAAGAACAAATTTATGAAGCACTTAACTTATTTAGGGATAATAAAAATTCAATAAAAATCCATTTTACAATTTCTGAAGAACACACGGATCTCTTCTTAGATATTATTAATAATTTTAAAATAAATTTTACTGAAACAAACCTTGATTTTGAAATAACATATTCTCATCAAAAAAATTCTACTAATACCATTGCAGTAGATGCAGAAAATAAAATAATTTTTGATAAGTCGGGTAATCTCATTCACAGACCCGGCGGGCATGGAGCATTATTAGAAAATCTTAATGATCTAAAAGCGGATATTGTCATAATAAAAAATATCGATAATCTTTCAGTCGAAAATCTTTCTGAGGATGCAATCTTTTATAAAAAATTACTTGTAGGATATTTGATCAAAGCACAAAATAAGATTTTCGAATTTCTTACACTTCTTGATAAAAAATTATTTGATGAAAAAGTTTTAAATGAAATATTCGAATTTGCAGAAAGCAAATTGTTTATTAATAGTCCTGAAGATTTTAAAAGTTGGGACGCTGAAAAGAAATATAATTTTTTATTTAACCGGCTGAATCGCCCAATTAGAGTTTGTGGAATGGTAAAAAATGAAGGTGAGCCGGGCGGCGGACCATTTTGGGTAAAAGCAGAAGATGGAAGTTTGACTTTGCAAATAGTTGAACAGGCACAGATTGATGTGGATGATGAGAAACAACAAATTATTTTTAAGCAATCAACACATTTTAACCCAGTCGATTTGATCTGTGGATTAAGAAATTTTAAAGGCGATAATTTTGATCTGCATAAATTTGTTGATTATCAAAGCGGAATAATTTCCAAAAAATTTAAAGATGGAATTGAATTAAAAGCTTTAGAATTACCCGGCCTCTGGAATGGAAGTATGGCAGATTGGATAACTATTTTTGTAGATGTTCCAAGCAGTACATTTAATCCAGTTAAAGAAGTAAATGATCTTTTAAAAAAGGCACATCAAAATTAATTTTCTTTTCTTTACAAATTCTTTTAGTTTCCATACATTTGTATGGTATGAAAAAGAAAAACTTCAGATCGCAGTTATACAGGAAAGAGATTGTTGAAAATGATCCCGAGTACTGGATAAAAGTGTATGCTGAGTTATTGTTCAGGATAAGTGAAATGGAGGAACAAAATTGTAATTGTTTTAAGTGTCAAAGTGATTTATCAAGTTACCGCCAGGTACTTAAAAAACTGCGTAGTGAAAAAAGATTTTACGTTTAATTAATAACGTTTATGATATTTATATCCTTCATGCTAAATAGCCAAAAATTGTTTATTATTTTAATCTTACTTGACAATCGGATATGTAATAATTACCTGCAGGTAAAATATTTCTTAAAATTTCTTAAATAGAATAGCATTTACGGAAGTTTTTAATGCAATGTAAGTGGCATTAAGCTTGCAAATTTTGTTACGATAAATTAACAATAAAGGATAATTAAGATGGGTTTTACTGAAATAAGTGTAGTTCTATTTTTAGCAGCACTATTGGTTTTTGGATTTATAAATTCCAGAAAAGTATCTCAGGAATTAAAGAAATTAGAGACAGACAAATAGTTTAGCAATATAAATTTTTACGTTAGATTCTATTTAAAATTTCAGTTGAGTTTTCTCTTCCTATTATTACTGTATCCGCAATGTTATTGAATAAACCTACTTCTACAACTCCTGGAATAAGTTTAATCTCATTTTCAAGTTTTACAGAATCCTGAATTTTATTTATTTGAAGATCAATAATTTCATTCCCGGAATCAGTTAAATAATTCTCCTTGCCAATTTTTCTTACTGCAGGATTATACCCTGCCTCAAAAAATCTTTTAAATAAATGATTTGAACCAAAGGGAATTACTTCGACCGGCAGAGGAAATTTTCCTAATAGCTTAACGTACTTTGATGAATCAATAATCCAGATAACTTTTTCGGATGCTGCGGCCGTAACTTTTTCAAATAATAATGCACCGCCTCCGCCTTTAATTCCATTCAAATTCGGATCAACTTCATCTGCACCATCAATAGTAAGATGGATTTTATCAACCAGATTAATATCTGTAATTTCTATTCCTAAACCTTTGGCCAATTTAGTAGTTTGTTTAGAAGTTGAAACACATTTTAAATTTAATCCCTGTTTTATTAACTCTGCAAGTTTACTAACAAGAAAGTAAACTGTTGAACCTGTTCCAAGTCCAACTGTCATTCCGTTTCTAATAAACTCTATAGATTTTTCTGCGGCTAATAGTTTTTCGTTCATGATCATCAATAATTGATAAATAAATTCTTTACTTAGTTGTAATTTAGTAATAGAAAAATTAAAAATGTTTACTTGATCATTAGTGATATAGAAAGAGGTGAATAAATGCATCATTACGATCCCAGCAGTGAGATTCAGGATTATTTGGTTTTTGGTGAATATGGTGATGTAAATCCATCTATTACGGATTCATCAACATATACATTCCTTAATCCTCAAACCATGAACGATTTATTTGATCACGAAATTGAAGGATGTTTTTTATACTCAAGACATTGGAATCCAACTAATAAATATCTTGCCGATGCACTTGCGAAGTTAGAAGATTCTGAAGCAGCTATTGTTACCGCATCGGGAATGGCTGCCATCAGTTGCGCGATTTTACAATTGTGCGGCGCCGGTGATGAGATAATTTCGAGTCGAACAATTTATGGCGGCACTTATGCGTTCTTCAAAAACTTTTTACCTAAATATGGAATCACTGTTAAGTTCGTCAATCCACAGGATTTGCATGCGGTAAAATCAGCAATAACTAAAAAAACCAAAGTTATTTATTGTGAAGCAGTGAGTAATCCGTTACTGGAGATTGCTGATATTCCTAAGCTGTCTAAAATTGCAAATCAACATAATATAAAGCTTATGGTTGATAACACATTCAGTCCAATTATAATTTCGCCAATAAGATTAGGTGCTCATATTGTTGTTCATAGTTTAACAAAATTTATTAATGGCACCAGTGATTGCGTTGCTGGATGTGTTTGCAGTACTTACGAATTTATAGCCCGGTTAACAGATATAAATTCAGGAGCATCAATGCTGCTCGGTCCCGTGCTTGATAGTTACAGGGCGGCGTCAATTATGAAAAACATACATTCTCTTCACCTCCGGATTAAAAAACATAGTGAAAATGCGCAGTACCTGGCAGAGAATTTTGAAAAACTAGGATGCAAAATTTTTTATCCCGGACTAAAATCGCACAGCGGATACAAACTGCTTAAAGAAATTATGAATGATGGATTTGGCTTTGGCGGAATGCTTGCAATTGATGCCGGTACAACCGAAAAAGCAAACCAATTTATGGCAAAAATGCAAATTGGAAAAGTTGGATACCTTGCTGTAAGCCTTGGTTACTTTAAAACTTTGTTCTCGTCACCGGGACACAGCACTTCATCAGAAATTCCTGAAGAAGAAAGAAAGGCAATGGGATTGAGTGAAGGACTTGTCAGAGTATCTATCGGGTTGGATAACGATATTAAAAAAACTTATGAGCGAATTAAAAAATGTATGATTGATGTAGGGTTGTGTAAATAGATTCTTAATTGATTATTGAAGGTTCCATTTTTCTTAAAGTTTCAAATAAAAGATTTGCGATCCTGTTATGTCCTGTTTCATTCACACGGATATAATCATCAAAGAAAAGAAATTTTTGATTTTCATGAGTACCTAAAAATTCTAAATAAGGCTTTTCTAATTTATTAGAAATAAATTTTTTCATATAATAATTCAGAATTAATGAAGTATATGATTCCCAAAACGTTGTCGGTCTGGAAACAGGTCCTGTAAATATTATTTTACAATATTCTTTATCCGCAAGTTCAGTGAAGTGCAGCACAAGCTTTTTATAAATTTTAAATGAGTAAATTTGATTTAGAACTAAATATCCTATAAGGTAATTAAAAAATATTAGGATACGATGCGATTTTTTATGTAGATCTCCATTCACAGACCTATGAGATAGATTAAAACTTTCTTTTTCCGGGATGCTAATATTGAGTAAAGCCAAATTAAAACCTCGCCTAAAATTTTCATTTTTATCATGATATCTAAAATAAAATTTGATCATTCTTAGAATTTGCTCAACCCTGATATGAAAAATGATAACGTCAGGATGCTGACGATCAATCGCAAATTTGATTTTTTCTAGCGTTGGATAAAACTTTTCGTATTGTACTATATTTATCTCAACTTTTATAGCCGATGATTTTTCAATTTTCTTCTTTAAAATTTGATGATATAAGTTTTCTCTTGATATATTGTCCTGAACCGGGAAACATCCGCCAATTATTAATATTTTAAGTTCAGATTTCATTCTACCTTATTAATAGTTCCTTTTGCTTTTAGATATTCTTGCGGTGATATCAACTTTTTGTTTTCAGAATTTACTGAGAAATTTTTTCCATCCACTTTATATTTATTGTATTCATTAATTAATCTAACAGCATAATTTATTTTATTTAAAATAATTTCTGATTTAATATCCGAATTATCAGTAGTTTTAACCATTGCTGATTCAATAAAATTTTTACATAAGAGACTTTGTTTAATTGATAGTGTGATTTGTCCGATTGTATCTCTTACACCAGATAATTTCTTAAGCATTTTTATAAATCCAATATCATCATTCAGTATTAAATAAGGCGAATTTAACAATACCATTTTATCATTAAGAGCACCGCTTATTTTTTTGACCCATATCCAGTATTCGATAGAATTTTGGTGAAAGAATGGGAAAACGTTACAATCGTAATTATAATCACAATGACCAAAAGCAATTTTAGAAATATTATCCAGATTACATTTAACAATTTCCGAAAGTGAATTTATACCTTTTTGAGATTCGATTATTGGAATTATTTCAAAATTTTTAATTCCTCTTAAATTAATTTGATCAATTGTATGTTGAATATCATTCTTTGTTTTAACTTTTGGAAGGAAGAGCTTCAAATAGATCGGATAATTTGATATTTCTTTCAATAATAAAATGTCAGCGTAAAAATCATCTGTATCTGTTTCATTAATTCTGATTCCTAATACTTTGATAGGATAATGTGAAAGTAAAAATAAAATATTTTTAAAAATATTTGATTTAATTTTATCTGTGTGAGATTTAATTCTATTTCCAAATCCCTTAATGCTATCTTCTAAATCAAAACAAATAATGATTTCGTGCTCGACTAATTTGCTTATATAATCTTTTACCAAAACTTTAGAATCATCAATGAATTGATAGACCATAATATTATTTTTATAGTTTATCACCGGTTGCACCTAAATATTATTTTACTCCGGTTTAAACAAAGCACACACTGCACCTGCCGGATCCTGTATCACGCAATATCTTCCATAACCGACCATGTTTTTAGGTTCAATAATAACTCGTCCTCCAAGCTTGACACATGACTTTGCACTATCATCAACATCTTCTACAGTAATATAGATTAACCACTGTGCAGGAAGGTTTGCATTTGATCCGCGAGCATGGCAAATACCCGCTGCAACTTTACCACTTTCCGGGGCAACCATAGTAAAATCATCATAATCGCCCACTGATAATCCTTCGGGTATCCAGCCAACAACTTTGGCATAAAAATCTTTAACCTCTTCAGCATTTGGAACTGTAAGATCACACCATGTTATCGAGCCGATTTCCGGTTTCAGTTTTTCACTCATATAGATTCCTATTATTTTATAAAAATTATAATGAACCAATAAACGAGAGTAAGTATAAAAACTCCCCAAAATGGAATACTGTTAATCCACTTAAAAAAACCAATTCCGATCCCGATAGCTGCACCAACAAGAAGATTATCTATAGCATACCCGTAAAGCATACCAACCAAAATTCCTAAGGCTAAATCGATTGCTTTTAGTTGAATCTTTTTTTGCTGGATCAGTTGTTCGCGTGATAATTCCATAATTTCCTCAAATGATGTATCCAATACTTAATAAAATTAATTAAGGAATACAATTAGATAAAAAATTTTCTGGAGAAAAAGTGATTGTTAAAACAGGTAGTTTATTGAAAGTTTTCCTCTTTGTCATATTGAGCTTGTCTAAATAGGACTTTTGTGGGTAGTTTATAAAGTGTCATCCTTCAACGGCTCAGGATGGGCATAATAGTCAAAAAGTGTTG
>DPRR01000036.1 GCA_003538625.1 Ignavibacteriales bacterium | reverse complement strand
CCTTTAATCTGGGTTTAGCTTCTGTGGAACGGCTGGAATTATTGATTGAAAAAATCAGGATTATAGATGAAATTATTGATTTTACGAAGAAGTTTAGTGTTAAACAAAGGTTTGTAAATCAATTACTTGCAGATAAAGGTACCTCCGAATTGAAACAGAGTGTTAAACTTTTTGATATAATTTTACGCCCTCAGATTTCAATATTTGATTTAATTGAATACATAACACCATTTAAAACATTTCTGGAAAGAGTTCCGGAAGAGCGAAGAATGGAAATAATTGAAGGGGCTGAAATAATTATTAAATACGAAGGTTATATTAATCGTGAAAAAATACTGGCTGAAAAACTGGATAAGTTTGAAAACATAAATATTGAAGATCGATTTAATTTTGCTGAGTTAAAATCAATTTCCACAGAAGGTCGTCAAAAACTTGAAAAAATAAAACCAAAAACAATTGGTCAGGCAAAACGTATTTCAGGAGTATCACCATCCGACATTAATGTACTTTTAATCATGCTTGGAAGATGATAGTGTTTCACGTGGAACAAGCTTAAATATAAAATGGATTTAAAAAAGGAAATAAGAGAAATACAGGACTATCCAAAGGAAGGGATAAGTTTTAAAGATATTACAACATTGATTAAAAATCCCATAGCGCTAAATTATGTAATAGATAAAGTCGTTGATGAATTCAAAGATAAAGGAATAACTAAAGTGGTAGGATTGGAAGCAAGAGGTTTTATTTTTGGCGGAGCAATTGCAAGCAGATTAAATGCTGGATTTATTCCTATTCGAAAGAAAAATAAACTTCCAGGCAAGGTAATGACTGAAACATATGCGCTTGAATATGGTGAAGACAGAATAGAGATGCACATTGATGGTTTGTTGGAGAATGATATTGTTCTTATTCATGACGACCTGCTGGCAACCGGTGGAACTGCGGAAGCAGCGCTGAAAATGGTAGAGAGATGCGGAGTTGGGGTAGTTTATTTCAGTTTTGTTTGCGATTTGGAATTTATTGATACACCAAGTAAAAGGAAACTTAATAATTATTTTATACACACCTTAGTTAAGTACTCTTAGTTGAAATATAATACTATAAATAGAAATATTGATTATTTAAAATCACTGGTATCTGTTCTTCCAAACAAACCTGGTATTTATCAATATTTTGATGATACTGGTAAAATAATTTACATTGGAAAGGCAAAAGATTTACGAAAAAGAGTCTCTCAGTATTTCTCAAAATCTCATGATCATCGCAAAACTTCTTTATTGGTAAGAAACATTGCTGATATTAAACACATGGTAGTTCAGAGCGAGCAAGACGCTCTTTTACTTGAAAACAACCTGATAAAAAAATATCAGCCAAGGTACAACATTCAACTTAAGGATGATAAAAGTTTTCCATGGATATGTGTGAAAAATGAACCTTTTCCAAGAGTCATTAAAACAAGAGATTTGGAAAAAGATGGATCAAAATACTATGGACCATATACTTCAATTTATACAGTTCGCACCTTGTTGGAATTGTTTAAATCTGAATATAAATTACGTACCTGCAATTATAATTTATCGGAAGAAAACATAAAAAATGGAAAATATAAAGTTTGTCTCGAATATCATATAGGAAATTGTTTAGGTCCTTGCGAAGGTTTAATTTCAGAACAGAAGTACAATGAAGGGATACACGATATAAATAATATTTTAAAAGGAAATGTTTCAGGAGTAATTAAACATCTTAAAGATTTAATGAAGGAATTATCGAATTCATTAAATTTTGAAGAGGCAAACAGAATAAAAGAAAAATACGATTCGCTAAAAAGATATCAAAGTCGTTCAACTATCGTGTCTCCAAACATTACGGATGTTGATGTATTTTCAATTGAAGAAGATGAGAAATTTGCTTTTATAAATTATTTGAAAGTTATTAAGGGCGCGATTATACAAACATTTACGCTTGAAATAAAAAAGGTAATGGATGAAACGCCAGAAGAATTGTTACTTTCAGGAATTGTGGAAATAAGACAAAAAATATTCAGCAATTCCAGGGAAATTTTAGTCCCGATAAAGTTGGATTACAATTTGGAAAATGTGGTTTTTAAAATACCGCAAAAAGGCGAAAAAAAGGATTTACTTGCACTATCCCAAAGAAATGCAAAGTATTTCAGAATGGAAAAGGAGAAACATGCAGTTCTGAAAAATCCAAATATCAGATTGGAACAGTTACTTTCGACAATCAAAACGGATTTACAATTAGCAGAAGTTCCTATACACATTGAGTGTTTTGATAATAGTAATTTACAAGGTACAAATCCTGTTGCAGCCTGCGTTGTTTTTAAGAATGCTAGGCCAAATGTAAAGGAATATCGACATTATAATATTAAAACTGTAGTGGGACCTAATGATTTTGCCTCAATGGAAGAAGTGGTTTACAGAAGGTATAAACGCATAATTGAAGAGAATAAATCATTACCGCAATTAATTGTGATTGACGGGGGAAAGGGACAATTGTCTTCAGCGGTAAATGCACTTGACAAGCTCGGGTTGAGAGGAAAAATTTCAGTTATTGGTATCGCAAAGAAATTGGAGGAAATTTATTTTCCAGGAGATTCAGTACCAATTTATATCAATAAAAATTCACAAACATTAAAAGTAATTCAACAACTCCGTGATGAAGCTCACAGGTTTGGTATTACTTTCCACCGAAATAAAAGATCTAAAGAATTTATCTCTTCGGAATTAATTTCGATTGAAGGAATTGGCGAGAAAACAATGCAAAAATTACTCAAAGAATTTAAATCTGTTAAAACAATTAAAGAACAAACTTTGCTGACTTTGGAAAAAATAGTTGGAAAATCGAAAGCAAAAATTGTTTTTGCGCATTTCAATAAATAGTATCAATAATATTATCA
>DPRR01000041.1 GCA_003538625.1 Ignavibacteriales bacterium | reverse complement strand
AAATTCTGATCTTTATGCGTGATGTCCGTTCGCGTAATTATTTTCAGCAGATGATTGGAAGGGGAACAAGATCGTTCAGTAAAGATGAACTTATAAAGGTTACACCGAGTGCAAAGATCAATAAAGAAAGATTTTACATTATTGATGCTGTTGGTGTTTTCAAATCTGTTAAAGTTGATTATCCTGTTGTTGATAAAAAGCCGACAGTACCTTTAAAAGATTTAATGAAGATGGTTATTCTTCAGCCGGATGAAGATACAATGTCTTCACTTGCGGCACGACTTACAAAAATTGATAAGCAGATTACTGAAACAGACAGAGAAAAGTTTATTGAACTTGCTGAAGGAAAAAACTTAACTGAAGTTGCTCTTAATCTTGCTAACGTTTACGATCCTGATGAAATAGATAAAAACGTAAGGCGGATTTTCAATCTGCCTGTGGATGCCGAACCAAATGCAGAACAAATCCATGCAGCCATGCGACCATGCATTCAATCAGCCATTCGTCCTTTTGATAATCCTAAGCTTAGAGAATTTTTAGAAACTGTACGACAGAAAATTTACCAGATAATTGATGAAACAAATACTGATAGAGTTATACGAAGCGAGTTTGATACTACGGCAAAAGAAAATGCTGATGAGATAATTAACAACTTCCGTAAGTTTATTGATGATAACAAAGATGAGATAACCGCATTAAGAATTCTTTACTCCCAGCCGGAACGGCGCAAAGAGCTTACTTACAAAATGATAAGAGAACTTAGCGATGCACTTACAAATCCTCCTTACTACTTAACACTTGAGCAGGTATGGAATGCTTACCAGAGAATTAAACCGAATCTTGTAAAATCTAAATCTCCGCAGAGAATGTTAACAGATATTATTACTCTTATAAGATTTGAACTAAGGCTTGATGAAACACTTGAACCTTACAGCGAAGTTGTTAACAGAAGATTTAAAGAATGGGTATTTAAACGCAATGCAGGACCGGTGCAGTTTAACGATGAACAAATGAACTGGCTTAGAATGATTAAAGACCATATTGTTTCTTCTGTAAGAATTGAAAAAGATGATTTTGAACTCTCTCCATTTGTTGATGAGGGTGGCCTTGGGAAGTTTTACCAACTGTTTGGTGGTGAGACGGAAAAAATAATAACGGAAATAAATAAAGAATTAGCAGCTTAATGAAAGATTTGATATTCATAAGTCACGCAAGTCCAGAGGATAATTATAAAGCTTCTTGGTTAGCATCTAAGCTTAAAATTCTTGGTTATAGGGTTTGGGTTGATATCCAAGACTTAAGAACTGGTGATTCTTTTTGGCCCGAAATAGAAAAGAAAATTAGAAAAGAAGCATTGCGTTTTGTTATGATAGTAACAAACCATTACAATGAAAAAGCTTCGACGCCTAGGTCTGGTGTAAGAAAAGAAATTGCTTGTGCTGATACTGTAAAAGATATTGAGAGGTTTATTTATCCTGCTAAGTTTGATGATTGTGACTATGGAGATTTTCCAATTGATATTTTGGAATTAAACGCTAACAATTTCTACGCGAACTGGGGTGTTGGATTGAAGAAGTTGCTTAAAGAATTCGATGAAGACAAAATTGTTAAAAATGAAAAGGATGTAAATCCACTATCATTATGGTATGCTTCACAAAAAATTGAAAATTCATTTTTAAAACGAGAGGAAAGGTATTATAGTAATTGGTTTCGATTGAATATACCCAAAAATATATCTTTACACTTTCCTAAAGAATTTAAGAACGATTTTTTAAATGAATTACCATTCACATTTATTCGATATGAAAATGCAATTTTAACTTTCCATGATGGCAATACTTTTGAAGATAAATTTTTAGATTCTTTCGATTTACAAACAGAGGACTTCTTTCAGGAAACTGATTTGAAGTTAAATGATCAGATAACAATAAAGGAACCCAATAAAAAAATCGTATTCCTATTAAATAAAGCACTAAAAAGTTTTTATATCAAAATGGGATTACATAGGTATCAATTATCAGGGAAAAGAGAAGCTTATTTTTTCCCCTACAATGAATTAAATAAAAAACAGATTAGCTTAAAACATTTAGGTCGAACAAGAAAAGCATTAGTTGGCAATCAGCTCGGAGTATACTGGCATTATGGAATTTCTCATAAAGTTGATCTTCTACCTTTCCCTCACTATAAAATATATCATCATTTATTTTTTTCAGATCTTGAAAAACATTTAGTAGATAAAAGATCGCAAATAATTTATAGAAGGAGTATTCCTTCTGATTGGTATAATAGAGATTGGTTGGATCTTTTACTAGCTTGTTTTACAAAATTGTGTGGTGATGAAAATGGAGTCATTAAATTATATGAGGTCGTTGGAAGAGATATAACAATCTCTCCTATACCAGAACTATATAATTCAAATATAGGATATAATGAAGTTGATGAATAAGAAATTATTTTATATCAATGAACCCCAAGTAATGTTTGGTTATAACCAGACCACAGAAGATCCAAGAGATGGATTAATCCTTTTTGGACCTTATGAAAAATTAAACCCATTTAAAGTTCGTGTTGGTCTTATTGGAACTAATAATGCATTAATTAATTATAAAGCTTTTATTAACAAAATAACAAAACCGATATTTTCGACACAAGTTCGTTACGGTAAACTCAAAAATGTTGAAGTTAAACGACCAACATTTCCTGGTTTTGAGGCAACTTTCGAAATTGAAATACCTGTTGACCCTGAAATATTTATTGATATAGATGAGAATGAAATAAATAAAATCATATATAAAGAAAAAATTAAGAGAAAGCGTACTTCAGAACTAGTTGAATTATATCTCAATAAAATGAAAGAAGTCAGTAATAAAGAGGACCTACATATAGATATTTGGTATGTTGCAGTTCCGCGTGAATTATATTTTGCATGCAGACCTAAATCAAAGGGAAAACAAGTTAATTCTGAAACATTGGATATTATTAAGTTACAAGATCTGGGACAAACATTTTTATCATTTCCCGGAGAGGAAGAATTTTATGAAGAAGTTCAAAAATATTATGATTCAAGTGAGGATTTTCATGATTTAATGAAGGCAAGGGTAATACAAGAAAAAATAAAAATTCCAATTCAAATTATTGTTGAAACCACATTTGAATTTAGAGATAAGCTTACGAGAAAAAAACTTGATGATTATATGTGTGCACATTTAGCGTGGACGCAATCCACTACACTATATTACAAATTAGGAAAACTTCCTTGGAAATTACATGATATTAGAGATGGAGTTTGTTATTTAGGTTTAGTTTTTAAAAAATTGAACCTAAGTTCGGAAAAAGGAAATGTATGTAGTGCTGCTCAAATGTTTTTGAAGGATGGTGATGGGGCTGTGTTTCGGGGAAATATTGGATTATGGATGAGTGAAAATGATAAGAATTTTCACCTTGATGAAAAAGAATCAGAAAATCTTTTAGGTATGGCACTCGATGATTATTTTGATAAAAAAAATAATTACCCAAGTGAAATGTTCATTCATGGTCGTGCTAATTTTTCTGATAATGAATGGAATGGTTTTAATTCAGCTTTGAGAAAAAGGAGAGCTAATACTCACTTAATTGGAATTATAATAAAAGACGTAAATGACTTTAAACTATTACGATCTGTAGAAAATGAAGTTAGTAATTATGGAGTATTGAGGGGTTTGGCTTGGGTTATAAATCAAAACGAAGGTTATCTATTTTCAAGAGGTTATATTCCCAGAATAAAAACCTCAAATAGTCTTGAAATTCCAAATCCATTATTTATTAAAATAGCTCGAGGTATTTCTGATATCGGAACAGTGATGTCTGATATTCTTGCATTAACTAAACTTAACTATAATGCCTGTATTTATGGCGATGGCTTACCAGTCACATTAAGATTTTCAGATTTAATAGGTAATATTTTAACCTCCACACCAGAGTTTAAAACAGACCAAAGACAATTTAAATATTATATATAGAAAATGAATAATCTTCCCCCCAAATGGTCTTGGGTTAAACTTGGTGATGTTTGTGAAATAGTAATGGGCCAATCTCCACCATCTTCAACATACAACACTGAAGAAATAGGTTTGCCTTTCTTTCAAGGTAAAGCAGAATTCACAGAATTGTATCCAATAGTTAGAAAATGGTGTTCCAAACCAAACAAGATAGCAGAGCCATTAGATATTTTAATTTCAGTTCGTGCACCGGTTGGCTCTTCAAATATTGCAAATTTAAAATGTTGTATTGGTCGTGGTTTGGCTGCATTACGCTATCCAGATTGCAACAAATATATTTTTTATTACATCCGTTTGAGTGAAACTGAATTAGATAAATTAGGAACTGGCTCTACATTCAAGGCGATATCAAGTACAACGCTAAGAAATTTTGAAATCCCACTCCCATCACTTCCAGAGCAGAAAAAAATTGTTGAGAAGATAGAAGAACTCTTTAGCCGATTGGATGATGGAGTTGCATCTCTTAAAAAAGCAAAAGCACAAATTCGTTTGTATCGGCAATCGGTATTGGCAAGTGCGTTCAGTGGCAAGCTTATAAATGGTGAGCGCTTGAATGGCATTCAAGAGGTCAGTAAAGCAGCGGAACCAAAAGTAAATTACTCAATCCAATTACCAAATGGATGGAAATGGGTGAAGTTGGGAGAGGTTATTGATTCAATGCAATATGGAACTTCAGATAAAGCAATTGGAAATGAAACGGGTATTCCGGTTTTACGTATGGGCAATATCCAGGATGGAAAACTTGATTACTCGTCATTAAAATATTTTGATAAGAGTTTTGAAGACTTGGATAAATATCTTCTTGAAGACGGAGATATTTTATTCAATAGAACTAACAGTGCTGAGCTTGTTGGGAAATCCGCTATTTATAAAAAACATCACCCTAAATCTATTTTTGCATCTTACTTGATTCGAGTAAAGGTAACAAAAACTATTTATTCTCCAGAGTTTCTGAATTATTATATAAACTCTTCATACGGAAGGGATTTTATTAAGAGTGTGGTTTCACAGAATGTAGGGCAAGCTAATGTTAATGGTACGAAGTTAAAAGGAATGCAAATCCCATTAGTTCCGTTGAATCAACAAACCCAAATCGTAGAAGAAATAGAAAAACGATTTTCAGAAGCAGACAATCTTGAAAAAGCGATTGATGAAAGTTTAGTAAAGTCAGAAACATTAAGACAGTCAATACTTAAACAAGCGTTTGAGGGGAAACTTATTTAACTTTTATTAAATTCAATAATTTTTTATGTCAATAGAGCTTGTAAACAATTTATTAAAACAACGAGAGAAGATCAGACTCGAGTTTAAGGAAGCAAGGAACTCAATTCCTCGAAATCTATTTGAAACAGTTTGTGCTTTCCTCAATCGCGAAGGCGGATCAATTTTACTTGGAGTCAATAATCAAGGAGAAGTTATTGGTGTTGATCCTGCTTCTGTTGAGCGAATCAATGCCGATATCTCATCTCTTTCAAACAACCCCACTAAGTTAAACCCTCCGTTTATTTTGTTTCCATCAGTTGTTGAGATTAAAAATAAAAAGGTAATCCACATCCAGGTGCCTTCAAGTTCTCAAGTCCATAAGTGTGATAATATTGTTTTTGACAGAAGTTCTGATGGTGATTTTAGAGTTACAAGTCCACAGGGAATAGCAGAAATTTATAATAGAAAAAGAGCCCATTTTACTGAAGGTACTATTTATCCTCATATTCAAAGTTCTGATTTTAAAGAAGGATTGCTACAGAAAGTTAGGACTCTAATTCGATCTAACAAACCTAATCACCCCTGGCTGGGGTTATCGGATGATGAGTTATTCAGAACATCCGGATTATTGAAAAGAGATTATCAAAATGGTTCTGAAGGCTTTACGCTTGCTGCTGTTTTATTACTAGGAAAAGATATTGTAATAAAAAATATTCTTCCCCATTATAAAGTAGATGCCTTAGTTAAAATAAAAGATGTTGATAGATATGATGACCGCCTGACAATAGAAACAAACCTGATTGAAACATATAATGAATTAATGGATTTTACGGACAAGCATCTTCCGGATAAGTTTCATCTTGAAGGCGATACCCGGATTAGTTTAAGAGAAAGAATTTTTCGAGAAGTAATTGCAAATCTTATTGTTCATCGTGAATATACTAACGCTCATTCTGCATCGTTCATAATTTATAAGGATCATGTAGAAATACTTAATGCTAATAATCCTAATGGCAGTGGCCCGATTTCAATAAGTAATTTTCTTCCTTTTCCAAAGAATCCTATCATCTCCAAGTTTTTTGTTCAGATTGGAAGAGTGGAGGAATTAGGCTCAGGTATTATTAATGTAAATAAGTATTTAAAGTATTATTCACCTGGTTCTAAACCGGAATTTATTGAAGACTCTGTCTTTAAAACCATTATTCCAATCAAGCGCACCGTATCAGTATCTGATGATATTTCTGCAACCGATGCAGTAACCGTCGAAATTGAAAATGCTTTAATTGAAGCTCTTGATGGCGGTATAAGTGGCGGAATGAGTGAGGGAGTAAAAAAGAGGCTTGTTCTAATGACTAAATTTCTTTTTCGAAAAGAAAAGCTAAAGACTTCAGATTTTCTTGAAGAATTTAAATTATCTCCCCGGACAATTAAAGGTAATCTTAATACTTTGAAACTATTGGGTCTTTTTATCTATACCGGTAGTCCAAAATCCGGTTACTATGAAATTAATAGAGAATTTATTAAAAAAATTAAGGGTGATACAAAATGATTTGCACTGTAACCTGCACTGTAACCTGCACTGTAACCTGCACCATAATATGAGAATGATATGACAACAGCGTCAATAGTTCAAAGAGTTTGGAATTACTGTAACACTTTAAGAGATGATGGTGTAAGCTACGGTGATTACGTAGAACAGCTTACATATTTGCTCTTTCTTAAAATGGCGGATGAGTATTCTAAAGAGTCTTGATGATTAAGCAATCGTTCGAAGAAAAGTTGGTTTACATCTCGAGTAGAGTTGGTATAGAGTTGACACAGTTTTGATCTGTTATTTAATAGGTTTTAGTCTAATATCTTATAATTAAAGAAAACGATCTATGTTTAATTAAGATTTGGTTAATTTTAAGAAAAAGCGTTAAATTGAAATTAACAATTAGCTAATTTTAAGTAAAATATCTAAAAACGATGAAAATAGAAGATTTTAAAGCTGGCAAATACCAACAGGAATATAAGTATAGGAGCTTTATTCCAACCACAATTAACCAGGAATGGATTTGGACTGATCCGAAAATAAATTCATTATTATCGGAAGCCAATCTTAATCTTGGCAACCTCAATGCTTTTTCCCTTTACGTTCCGGATGTGGATATCTTTATAAGAATGCATCTTGTAAAAGAAGCAACTAAGTCTAGCCGAATTGAAGGAACCCAAACTGAAATGGAAGAAGCTCTTTTGAAGAATGATGAAATACTGCCGGAAAAAAAAGATGACTGGAAGGAAGTTCAAAATTACATTGAGGCGATGAACCATTCGATAGCCAGGTTAAAAACGATTCCGGTTTCTACTAGATTATTGAAGGAATCGCATAAAATTTTATTGCAAGGTGTAAGAGGTGAACAAAAAACACCGGGTGAGTTTAGAACGAGCCAAAACTGGATTGGCGGTTCAACTATAAATGATGCAACATTTATTCCTCCATCTCATACTGAAGTGAATAATCTGATGAGTGATCTTGAAAACTTTTTGCACAACGAAAATATAAATGTTCCATCTTTAATTAAGGCTGCTATCGGACATTATCAGTTTGAAACCATTCACCCTTTTCTTGATGGTAACGGAAGAATCGGAAGATTATTAATTACTCTTCAAATGGTTGGTTCCGGAGTTCTTGCTAAACCAACATTATATCTTTCTGATTACTTTGAAAAACATAGAACACTTTATTATGATAATCTTAATCGTGTACGGATAAAAAATGATTTAATACAGTGGATAAAATTTTTTCTTGTTGCAGTAACTGAAACAAGCAAAAAAGGAATTGAAACATTTCAAGGTATTCTGAAATTAAAAGAAGAAATTGAAAATGAAAAAATTGTTACACTGGGAAAGAAGATTTCTAAAGCCAAACAATTAGTAAATATGTTATACTCTAATCCAATAGTTAACTCAAATGATGTGGCAGCATATTTAAGAGTTGCACCGGCAACTGCAAATTCATTAATCCAGGATTTTATTAAACTCGGTATTCTATCTGAAATTACTGGTGGAAAAAGGTATCGCTTATTTAATTTTGAGAATTATATGAAACTTTTTACAAAATCTAATTTTTAATTGAAATGACAACAGCATCAATAGTTCAGAGAGTTTGGAATTACTGTAACACTTTAAGAGATGATGGAGTAAGCTACGGTGATTATGTAGAGCAGCTTACGTACTTTCTCTTTCTTAAAATGGCAGATGAGTATTCCAAACCTCCGTACAACAGAGATATTCAGATTCCTAAAAAATTTAATTGGGAAAGTTTGCAAAATAAAAGCGGCGCAGAGCTTGAAGCGCATTACATAAAAATTCTGAATGAGCTTGGTAAAGAAAAAGGAATGATAGGTGAAATATTTTTTAAGGCTCAAAATAAAATTCAGGATCCTGCAAAACTCTATAAACTTATTCAATTGATTGATGACGAGAACTGGGTAATACTTGGTGCTGATGTTAAAGGTGATATTTATGAAGGCTTGCTTGAGAAAAATGCCGAAGATACTAAATCAGGAGCAGGGCAATATTTTACTCCGCGTGTTCTCATCAAGGCAATGGTGGAGTGTATAAGACCGGAACCAAAGAAAACAATTGCTGATCCCGCAAGTGGTACGGGTGGTTTTTTTCTTGCAGCTTATGATTTTATTTCTGATGAAAAGAAATTTAAGTTAGATAAATCAGAAAAGGAATTTCTAAAGTTCAAAACATTTGCAGGATGGGAGATTGTTCCTAACACAGCAAGGCTTTGTTTAATGAATTTGTATCTGCATAACATTGGTGATTTGAACAGTGATCCACCAATTGAAAGAGCAGACAGTTTGCTTGTTTCTCCAGCAACCAAGTTTGATTACGTGCTAACAAATCCTCCGTTTGGTAAAAAAAGCAGTATGACAATTACCAATGATGACGGAACACAAAGTAAAGATACACTAACTTATGAAAGACAGGATTTCTGGACAACAACATCAAACAAGCAATTAAATTTTATTCAGCACGTTCGTTCAATGTTAAAAGCAGATGGCAAAGCTGCGGTAGTTGTTCCCGATAATGTTTTATTTGAAGGTGGAGCGGGGGAGACAGTTAGAAAACGATTACTTGAATCAACAGATGTTCACACAATTCTAAGACTTCCAACTGGAATATTTTATGCTCAAGGTGTTAAAGCAAATGTAATATTCTTTGATAACAAACCTGCAGCAAAAACAGCCTGGACAAAAGAAGTCTGGATTTACGATCTGAGAACTAACATCCACTTTACACTAAAAACTCAGCAAATGAGATTTGATGATCTTAAAGATTTTGTTGAATGCTACAATCCACAAAACAGATTCAAGAGAAAAGAAACAGAACGATTTAAGAAATTTAAGTACGAAGAAATAATCGCAAGAGATAAAACCAACCTAGATATTTTCTGGTTGAAAGATGATAGCCTTGGCGATATGGATAACCTTCCTGATCCTGATATAATTGCACTCGAGATAGTTGAGAACATAGAAGCAGGATTAGCCAGCTTTAAGGAAATAGTTGAAGGGTTGAATGGGAAGAGTTAAAAAAATTTGTACAAAAAAGTTTAATCAATTATTGAGGATACAATAGTGTTAGGTGCAATAGCCGGTGATATAATCGGTTCTGTATATGAGTTTGATCCAATAAAGCCGGAATACAACTTTCCACTTTTTCACCTTGATTCAGAGTTTACGGATGATACTGTCCTGACGATAGCATTAGCAGATAGTATACTAAATAATATTCCATACATAGATAAACTACGTGAATATTATTCAAAATATCCTGATGCTGGATATGGAAATATGTTTCATAGTTGGGCTAGAACTAAAGATCCTCGCCCATACGATAGCTGGGGAAATGGATCTGCAATGCGAGTAAGTCCTGTTGGTTGGGCTTATAATGATTTAGAAACAGTTTTACTAAAAGCAAAAGAAAGTGCAGAAGTAACTCACAATCATCCGGAAGGAATAAAAGGTGCTCAAGCAACAGCATCTGCAATATTCTTATCACGTACTGGCCAATCAAAACAAATCATAAAGGATTATATCACTAAAAACTATGATTACAATCTTGATTTAGATATTGAGGACTTAAGAAAAAATTATCGGTTTAATGAAAGTTGCCAGGATACAGTTCCGCAAGCGATCTTTACTTTTCTAATCTCAGATAACTTTGAAGATTCAATAAGGAAAGCTATTTACATTGGTGGGGATAGTGATACTTTAGCTTGTATCAATGGATCAATTGCAGAAGCTTTTTATGGTGGGGTACCGGAAGAAATTAAGGCTGAGGTTTATAAAAGATTGGATAGTAGAATTACCATAATCACTAATGATTTTAGAGAAGCGAAAAAAATTCCATAACGGGAAAACATAAAATGAAAATATTTTTAGTTTTAATTTTTTCAATGATTCTGATTACAGGTTGCACAATGAGCGATGAAGAAAAAATCGATAAGATATTTAGTGATTATAATAAACCAGATGTGCCGGGAGCTGCCGTGATGGTCATAGAAAACGGGAAGATTATATTCGAGAAAGGTTACGGGCTTGCAAACGTTGAAAAGAATCTGCCGGTTACTGAGTCGACTAATTTCAGATTAGCTTCAGTTACAAAACAGTTTACTGCAATGTGTATCTTGATGTTAATAGATAGAGGTCAACTTAAATTGGAAACGACTCTCAAAGAAATATTTCCCAAATTCCCGGACTACGGAAAGAACATAACGATAAAAAATCTGCTGCAGCATACATCGGGATTAATCGACTACGAAGATTTGATTCCTGATACGGCAACAATACAGGTGAAAGATCAGGATGTATTAAACTTGATAATGCAGACCGATTCGACTTATTTCCAGCCCGGGAGTCAACATCAATATAGTAATACAGGATATGCTCTGCTTGCAATGACGGTTGAAAAAATATCCGGTAAATCATTTCGTGATTTTCTGCGGGATAATATTTTCCAGCCACTCGGAATGGATAACACAATCGCGTTTGAGAAAAATATTAATGAAGTCAGAAACAGAGCTTACGGCTATACTATTAAAGATAACATTGTTGAATTTACAGATCAAAGTATTACAAGTGCAGTGCTTGGAGACGGTGGTATTTATTCATCATTAAATGATCTTTATAAATGGGATCAAGCCCTTTATACCGGAAAGTTAATTAACAAAAAATATCTTGATGAATCCTGGACCAAGGGTACGACTAACAATGGAATTGAGTTTCCTTATGGGTATGGCTGGCGATTGGAAAAATATCACGATATTGAAGTAGTCTATCACACCGGTAGCACAAGAGGATTCCGAAATATTATCTACAGAATGCCCGAGAAAAAATTTACAATAGTAATTTTAACAAATCGTGATGCTGGATCTGAATTCAGTACACTCAAATTCGCACAGCAGATGGTTGATTATTATTTTCCGGTTACGAAATTTCTATAAAGATAATTTTCTAAAATATTTTCTGGAGTAACAATGTCTGACTTAATCTCAAGAAAAGAATTTATTAAGAAAAGTTCAGGAGCAGCAATATCTGTCGGTTTAATGGGTGGAATTTCAACGATGCTTATTAGTTGCAGCAGACCTGCACTAGACCTTTTGATTAAAAATGGTAGTATCATCGATGGAACCGGTAAAAGTGAATTTCCTGCTGACATTGGGATAAGAGATGGAAAAATTGTTGCGATTGAAAATTATGGAATTCTAAAAGATGATAATTCAATAAAAACTATTGATGCGAAGAACTTAAAAGTAACTCCTGGATTTATTGACATTCATTCCCACACTGATACTGGATTGTTTATTAACCCCAATGCCGAAAGTAAAATCAGACAAGGTGTAACTACGGAAGTCGCCGGGCAGGATGGAAGTTCTGTTGCTCCAAGGAAAAATAATTCCGATGATGACGATGAATATGAGGTAGGGAATAAAAGTTGGTCAACCTTCCCGGAATTTTTCAAATTACTTGAGGAAAATAAAACAGCTGTAAATTTTGTTACATTTGTTGGTCAGGGAACGTTGCGAGGTTTTGTTGTTGGGCAGGATGATAGGATTGCAACCCTGGAAGAAATTGAACAAATGAAAAAACTTGCGATGGAAGCTTTCGATCAGGGTGTCTTTGGAATTTCATCCGGATTAGAATATACACCGGGTAGTTTTGCAAGCACTGAAGAAATCTCTGAACTATGTAAGGTTATGAAGAACCGGGGAGGGATATATGCAACTCATATGAGGAATGAAGCTGATACAGTATTGGAAGCTATTACAGAAGCAATTCAGATCGGAAAAGCGGCAGGCGTTCCTGTTAACATCTCTCATCTAAAATTACAAGGAAAAGCAAATTGGAATAAAATAGATCAAGCACTGGCTTCGATTGAAGATGCCAATTCTAATGGATATAGAGTAACTTTTGACCGGTATCCATATACAGCTTTCAGCACCGGACTATCAAATCTATTTCCTTTATGGAGCAGGGATGGGGGAAGAGAAAGATTTTTAGAAAGACTTCAGATTAAAAATGATCTTATAGAAATAAAAAAATATGTTTTAGATAAAGTAGCATCTCTTAGTTCCTGGGATGCTGTTTTAATTGCTGGGGTTAAGAAAGAAAACAATAAAAAGTTTGAAGGGAAAACTATTCAGCAGATTACGTTAGAAACAAAAGAAGATCCATTTGAATTTACACGAAAACTTTTGATAGATGAAAACGGATCCGTATCAATGTGTGGATTTGGAATGAATGAAGAAAATACGAGCAGAATATTAGCTCATCCTCTATGTATGGTAGCTTCTGATGCTTCAGCTAGAGCCACTTACGGTAAACTTTCTGAAGGTAGTCCACACCCGCGCAGCTATGGAACTTTCCCAAGATTTTTGGGTAGATATGTTAGACAAAACAATATTGTTACTTTACCTGAAGCAATAAGAAAGATCACTTCATTTCCGGCAGAAACTCTTGGTATCTCAAACAGAGGTGTTATAGCTAAAGGAAAGATGGCTGATGTTGTTTGCTTTGATTATGAAAATATAATTGATAAATCAGATTATGTTAATCCTCATCAATATTCACAAGGTGTTCAATATATGGTTGTGAATGGTGAATTAGTTATCGAGAAAAGTGAACATACCGGAAAATTACCCGGTCAGATATTGAGGAATAGCTAAATAAGAAACAACTAAAAAGTGTTCCTAATGTTTTCTGGTTTAAGATGAATTCAGATGACGAAATGATTGCTCTAAGAGTACAGCTTTTTGATCTTGAAGATAAAATGGATATAAAAAGATTTGCACATCCAAAGTCTATGACTCTGCACGCATCGCAGAGTTTTTGAAATATTACAATGAATTGAAGAATATTTATGGCATATGCAAACTGATTTAATTTTGTTTCTAAAATATTTTAATCGTAAAGAAAGATTTTACCCTGTTGGCAAGCACTTGGGAATAAGGATTTCAAAATTTAAGATTAGCTTAGGGAATGATTTATAAGTACATAAATAGCAACAATTCAGGTCCCTCAATTGATATTTCAATAGGTAGCATTTAATTTAATAACAGAAAGAATATTTTATATAGAATATACT
>DPRR01000035.1 GCA_003538625.1 Ignavibacteriales bacterium | reverse complement strand
GAGAGGATTGCGGGATTGAAATAAAACCTTTATAATTTAATTTGGATTATTGTAGTATTTAAGATTGGGTTAAACTACCTAACATTTTTATAAGTTCTCCAACTTCAAGTTTTGAGAAACATTTGAAATTTATAATAAATCGACACATTATTGTTTGTAACAAGTGCATATTTACTGTTTCAAACAGTTTTTCTTTTATAAAATTGTACATTTGAATATCGTTTGAAAATCAAAATTGATACTCAAAGACCTAATTTGGATATGAAAAAACATATCATAAATAGTCGAAAAGATAGAATGAGAAGTTACGCAAGTATTTTTTCAAGTTCTACTTTTGCACGAGTTATTCAACATGAGGATTTTGATTTTATAAATAAGAAAATAGAACGGTATGATTTTCCAGAACTTGGGAAAAGCTTTTTCACCTACTCTGACTACCTGAGATATACTTATAAACACCTAAAAAAGGAGTATCGTTGTGAATATATATATAAGAATGAATTGATTAATGAATTGCTTCTGAAGAAATATGGGACTAAAAACACTATTGTCATTAACGAGTTTAAAGTAGGGAATTCGGTTGCCGACATGGTGCTATTTAACGGGACAAGTAAGGCTTTTGAAATAAAAACAGAACTCGACTCAGAAAAAAGATTAAGTGGACAGTTAAATGATTATATCCGGGTTTTTAAAGAATGCTATATTGTTACGCACGAATCATTAATTGACAAATATATTGACAAGAACGAAAACACTGGAATTATCGCATTTGCCAAACACGGCAATTCATTAAAAATGCAAGAAATAAAAAGTGCGATTATTAATGATAAAATTGATGCCGACATTCTTATCAGGAGTCTTAGAACACAGGAATACAGAAATATTATAAGCCAATATTTTGGAGAACTCCCGGGCGTAAGTAATTTTAAAATGTTTGATGCCTGTCTTTCGTTAATGAAACAAATACCGGAGAATGAACTAAATAACCTATTTATTATCGAACTGAAAAAACGGGTGTCAAATACTCAGTTGTTGCACTCCTTTAACTATGAACTTCGGCAATTGTGTTTAAGTTTAAAAATTAACACGAAATGTTACGAGGAACTAAATTTAAAATTAAGTCAACCCATTAAACTGTAAATAATGTATTATCCCTATTTAAGAGGAAAACAATTTGAATTGCTTGCACTTAGAGAATTTGCTGATATTTATTCAGATAATTGCAAGGTCTTTCCAGTCGTTGAGCCTGTAAAAACCAGTTTCAACAGCATGAAAATTGCTTTGAAAAAATTACAAAGTAAAGAGATTCCTTTTGCCATCATTTTAAATCCACAATGTGGCGACATAATTAACAAAACCGATTTAATTCTTGCTGAACTTGAAAAAGAACTCTCAGTAACAGAATATTGGATGCCTGCTTTTATTATCACTAACAATTCTAAAAGAATTAGGAAGCAAATTGAAAAGTTGGATTTCGCAAATGTGATGTTGATTTGTTCTGAAAGTGTCGATGCAAACGATTCTGATTTCATAGAATTAATAAGCTTACCCTCTGTGGCAACGATTTTGATTAGTGGAGATAATCGGTCGTTAAAAAGAAAACTCGACAGAATGGAAAAGGAAGTAATACGTTTGGATGACCAATTTAAACCACAAAAGAAAAATGTGGATTATGTCGGTATTTCAGAAGAAAAATTTACTGAAGAACATAAATTCTATTTGGAAGATGGTTATTCTGGATTCAGCGATTATACAGTTTTACCAAAAGATTTTTCTGAGGGAGGACGACTACCTTACGCAGTTGCAATTCATTTGACATACGAAAAAAATGAGGAAGAAATTTGGGTAAGGCATTTTGTTTCGGATACAAATGACGATAATACAAATATTCAGGGGAAATTTGGAGAAGCAGCAGAAAAAGCTGTTGCATTCTTTCAGAAAATCGGATATTCTAATTCAGCGATTGATGAGTTGAAAAGATATTACAGGGACGAACAGTACCCGGGATTGGGAATTTTAAAAAAAATATCCATTAAGAATCATTTGGAATTAATCAACAGCACTTTATAAAATTAATCCCATGAAAGTCTGTGAAAAATGTTTTGATGATATAGAAATCAAACAGTTTATCCATTCTGTGTCATCACAAATTGGAAAGTGTGAATGCTGTTCTGAAACTGGAGCTATTATTGAAGTAGTCGAAATTTTGGATTTCTTTTCCGAATTTGTCAAAATCTTCAAATTCAACAAACATGGAACTCCTCTAATTGAGATAATTCAGGAAGATTGGAGAATTTTCTCTTCTACCGTAACAGGAGTTCAATTTCTTTCTGACAGAGATGTTTCTGAATCAATAAAATCATCATTGGAAAATGCTTCTGCAGAACTTGAATTTAATGCTAAACTACCTGTTTCATACATTGATGAAATCAATGAAAGTGTTTCGTTTTGGGATTCGCTCAAAAATGACCTGAAATATAAAAGGCGCTTTTTGACCGACATTCGGGATATGGAAGAATACGGATGGGATGCCATGTTCAATGTGTTTGTATCGATAGATAATCGTAATTCTCTTTACAGGGCAAGAATAAATAACGATGGGGCAACTATTCCGTATCCAATAAATAATATGGGTGCCCCAAAAAAGGAACTTTCGACTCCGGGAAGAGCAAATCCACAAGGAATACCCTATTTGTATCTGAGCAGAAATCTGGAAACCACACTGTATGAAGCAAGAGCTTCATTTTTAGACTACATTAGCATTGGCGTTTTTAAAATCATACCAGAATATCAGGCAAAACTTGTTGATTTTACAATTCGTCAAAGTCCGTTTAATTTCATTGATACGTTAGTTGATTTCACCAAAGCAAAGTTATTAAGAGAAAAAATCAGTTTGGATTTATCTAAACCGCTTCGCAGATTTGATTCCGAACTTGAATATATTCCTACACAATTTATTTGTGAGTATATCAGGTTTTTTACTGGTGCAGATGGTATTCAGTTTTACAGTTCATTAGAAAAACAAGGAATAAATGTTGTTTTATTCAACCAGGAAAGTATTGAATGCGTTGATGTTGAAGTACATCAAATTACCGAAGTTAAAATTGAATCAATAAAGATAGATTAGTAATGAAAGGTTTGTAGCCGGTGCACCTGAATCTGTAGTAGCTCTCGAAAAAGCAAAACAAGCTGATGCGGAAGCAAAAATTGAAGTGTTGGAAGATAGGATTGCGGGGTTGAAATAATTATTCAATCATAACGCTGACAGGAGTAAAGACACTATCAAGTTTTAAAAAACAATTTTCTATTCACCGAGTGACTTCGAGTCACCCGGTGAATAAAAGGAAGAAATAACTTCTCTATTCATCGTCGTCATCTTTTTCC
>DPRR01000038.1 GCA_003538625.1 Ignavibacteriales bacterium | reverse complement strand
AGGTCTTCAATAATAACAAGGTGGGTAAAGTTCATTGTGCTTAAACTATTTCATTACAAAATTATAAAATCATCAATCAAATTCAAATCATCATTAAAATACTTTTGTGCGCCTTAATGCCGCCCTAATAAAAAACCCGAATAAAAATTCGGGTTAACAAATCGAATATATTTCAAGTAATTGATAACCCTCATTTCTAAAAGTAAAAATATAATAAAATAAATAAGATTCAAATCGTGCTTCATATATTATTAACAAAAGGAATAAAAAAATAAACCTGTTCCGCAACCAAAAGTGCACGTAGATATGGCATAGCCATCGCTTCGGGGCCATTCGTTCGTCCTCCAGTACTCGTCATCACTCATCTCCAGACTAAAATCTACTACAGGTTTATCAAAGACTACAAAGAGAAAAACAGAAAGCAGAGAATGACTCTGCAGGATTGGGGAACTGTGCTCCCTGCATGGCAGGAGGAATTTTCAGACCGCTTTGTAGAGGTTGAAGGCAATGTTGTATTTACAGGTCGTGCAGGTTTTGAATATGAAAAGGAAGAAGATGAACAGGATGAAGAAGGCAATGTAACTAAGAAAGGTCAGTTTGTTAAATCGGGAGTAAAGATGAAGATTGCCGGAGAAACTCCCTACGAAACGGACCCTAATGTTTGGATGCAGCTTGAGAAAGGATTAACCAAAGATAAAAAACCATTGCAGAAAAATGTTGCTTACATTCTTAAGGACAGAAGCGATACAATAAACGGTAAAATATTTGAAATGCCGTCTTACAAACACTTCAAACCTATTGTAAGATTTATCCAGGGCTTACCTGTTGATGATGTTGCGGGAGCAACATACACAGAAAATTTAACTCCGGGCAATGATTTTGAATGGGTGCATAGAAATCTACAGCGGAAAATAGAAGTTGAGAAAATCCAGGCTGTATTTGATGAAAACGGTTTAGGTGATGCAAGAAGCAAAGCAGATAAACAGCGTAAAGCTGTAATCATTAAAAAGATATTTGGAACAGCGTCAACAACAGAAATCGAAAAAATGGATGCAGCACAGCTCAATCATTATCGCGCTTTGCTGGAAGAACCCTTCAAATCATTATCCGCAGCACAACCCGAAGATCCGATTGCGTTTATTAATCAGTCAGAACAAGCTGCATAAGTAATCTCTTTAGTCTGCACCTGGATAACTCCAGGTGCATTTTTTTAGGCAGGACAAAAAAATAATTTGAATTTATCTTGCACATAAAAAGAATTATTTACCACTAAGTTGGTATTAAAAGAATTGCAGTCTGTCCCGATGCATCGGGATGAAAAAATTTTGTGCAGTGAAGTGTTAAACGGCAAAATCTTTTTTCTAATGCTCTGGTGTTTGCACATAAAAAGAAATGCGTCAAAAAATTCTGAGTAACGGAGCGTTAAAAAAGAAAATCTGTTTGAGCGAGTCCTCGAGTGAGTTATTTTCTTTTAGCGAAGTGGAGCAGAATTTTAGCATTTATTTTTAAAGTGCGTGTTTCTTTTGCAACTTTTCTTACGATAAGAAAAGTTGGGTTAATTTTATTTGCAGTCTTAATTCTTTGTAACTTTCTTATCAAGAAGAAAGTTATAATTTAATTTATTTACAGTTATTTCCTTTACTCGCTCAGTTTATCTACCGAAGGTAGACTGCGGCTGTGCTCACCCTGCCTGCCGGTCGCAGATCCCAATGGGGCATAGGCAGGTTCACTGCTCAAAAACTCCGCCTTCGCTTAAAATAACACCAAGACAGAAATGTTTTGTCATTCGATTTGGTGCAATCTTGATATCTGATCATATTTTTCTTTAATTTATTCTATCAAAATAAATGAAGTAATATAAGACCATGAAGAAATATTTGCTCTACCTTGTTGTCTTTATTTGCGGGGGTGCGGTTCTGGCTATTGAAATTCTTGGTACAAGAATAATCGGACCCTTTTACGGTGTTAGCATCTTCCTTTGGTCTGCTTTAATTTCCATTACGCTTGTTGCATTAAGTGTTGGCTATATGATAGGCGGAAGGCTTGCTGACAAGAAAAATAATTATAATGTGTTAGGTGTTATAATTGCATTGTCCGGAGTAATTACAATGCTGATACCTGTATTCAGAGACAGCGTAATTGGCATTACTGAATCGATGGGTTTAAGAACTTCCGTTTTAATTTCTTCGTTTGTTCTTTTTTTTCCGCCATTAACTCTGCTTGGAATGGTCAGCCCTTACGCAATAAAACTTAGGACACAATCTCTTGATGATATTGGTACAAGGGCTGGGGATCTTTACTCAGTCTCTACTATCGGGAGTGTAATTGCAGCTCTTCTTACCGGGTATCTTCTAATTCCAAATATTGGAGTTATTAAGTTAACTCTTAGCATCGGTATTTTATTAATTATAACATCATTTGTTCTTTTTTTAATTAGTAAAAATAAAACTTTAAAAATTTTGTCGATCTTTTTTATAATTATTCTTGCATTCTCCTCAATGCATTTCATTGGTTCTGAAATGGCTGATCAGGAAAAAGGTTTACTAACAGTTAGACAAAGTGAATACGGTGAGATCAGAGTAATGGATATTGATGACAATAGGTTCCTGCTTATAGATGGAGGTATTCATACTGCAATTGATAAAAATACAAAACAAAATATCCTCCCTTATGTCTGGGTTATTGATATTACAAAGAAACTAAAAAATTATGCGGGTGATATGCTGCTAATTGGTTTGGGAGGCGGCTCAGTTCTTAAATCATTTTACGAAGATAATTGGGATGTTGAAGCTGTGGAACTTGATCCTGTAATTACTCAGATAGCAAATAAATATTTTAATCCCGTCTCTGCATTAAATAATATTCATAATCAGGATGGAAGAGAATTTTTAAAATTAAAAAATAAAACCTACGATCTGATAGTCCTCGATGCTTTCGGCAGCAGTTCCGTTCCATTTCATCTAACAACAATAGAATCATTTAAATTAGCTAAATCACGACTTAAATATGATGGGATTTTCGCAGTAAATGTTGAAGCCATTGGATGGAATGATATCATTGTTAAATCAATTGCAAAAACATTAAAGCATGTATTTAAAAATGTTTTGGCATTACCGATTATTGAACCGCCAAATAAATTAGGGAACGTAATTATCATTGCCTCTGATAAACCATTTGAATTGACTGAAGAACTCGAAAGAGATTATTTGAATCCCGATTATAGATTCAGTGCTAACTATGAAAGAAACCACGCTTGGGAAAACAGATTTTTACCGGATATAAATAACGCAGTATTATTATCAGATGATTTAAATCCTGTGGATATATGGTCCGAAAGGATAAATTTACAGGCTAGAAAACAATTACACGAATTGCTTGGTGATAGTTCATTCCTCTGGTGAGGGCTTCTTCTCTTCCTTATTAAGGGGTTTAATCTGACCCACTTCCTCCACTGTTACGGTATAACCTTCAAGTGACTTTGGGAATTTATCTTTATTTTTTTCAGTAAGTGAATCAACGATAATTACAATGTAGTCCTCCCCGTTTTCCAGTTTACTCTGATAAAAACCCTGCACTCCGGGTATTGATAATAGCTTATTCTGATTATCCTTTAATACCTGCTCAATAGGTTTATTTTGCATCTTGCTGCTGTCTTTTATTTGCGCATCACAGTGATTTAATAATACTGTAACTGCAATTAAAAATAAAATTGCTTTCATATAAAACAAACCCCGCCTTTAAGCGGGGTTGATAATTAAAAATTATTGTTACTAATTTCCTACCATAGTAGCGCCTAAAAAGCTAAGAACCTGATCAATCGGATTAGCGATTGCTGTTACAGTACTGCCTGCAAATAATAATCCAACTGCTCTTGGATTTGTCGTCACATCTTCAACCATTAAAGAACCTGAATCACCTCCGGCAAGAAATTTACTTGCTTTATTTGAAATGACTATCTGCCCTGTGAATGTTTTGGTAAAGGCAGATCCACCCGCACATTCATTTTCATAAGCAACATTAATTGTAGCATTTAGTCCAGAAATCTTACTACGTGTAAGACCAGTTGTTCTGCCGCTCTTCTTAACAGGTTGGTTTACATAAGCGGCTACCGTGTTCGCAGATAGTGTCCCGATTTCCAGAATTGAACCGGTCGGATCAACCATCCCTGAAATAATGGATGCAACTCCTACGTCAACGTTACTACTTGGGAGACTGTGTTTAACTAATAATCTGGCAACATCCTGTCCGTTAGATGCAATACAACCGACATCAATTAAACCAGGTTGTAAAATAGGATCTCCATTTGTAGCGACTCTCCCATTACCACCACTAACTATATCAGATTCAAAGACGTGATAGTTACTAAGGATATACTTGGTGCCGCCAAATTGGACAAGGGATCCCAAAGTACCACCGCAGCAATATCCGTTTGCAAGATCGTATCGCCATCCACCAGATGTCCCAAGTTGAATTGGTGCGGTTTGTTTAATCTTATGATTCACTGTGGTTGTTTTAAATGCAACAATTTCTCCTGTCACCATTATCTCAACCGGTACATTTTCAAGCTTGTCCGGTAATGGATTTGATAATCCCTTGGCAAGTGCATTAGCTTTTATATCAGTCTTCGTAAGAACTAAAATGCAGGGTTTCCCATCTTCTGTCAATCCAACTGCCGTTCCAATCACATCAGGAATCTTCATCAGATTTGCTGTGTGTTTTTCTTGTATTGGAATTATAGCACGGATAGCGGCATTGTCCTTAGATAATAACCCCTGGTCCTGAGTTACAGTTTCATCCTGAACTGTAGGTTCGTTAATTAGATCAGAACAACTGGATATTATAAAAGTGAGTGCGATAAACAGAACTAGAATTGAACCGATTTTTCCCCAATTAGAACGGAATATACTTTTCATAAACACCTCGCTGAGATGTGAATGTATAAATTAATTAAATTAATAATTGCTCTTATTACAATACTGGAATTAATTTAATATATCAAGTTCATATCAATGTTTTTTTAATTCAGCAATCCCGTAACGTTTAATGGCAATTCTTTTATGTTAGGTCGTTCTTACTCCCATCGCCCTGCCTACCGGTCAGGCAGGTTTGTTTATAAAAATTCTCCTGCCTTAATTCCTTAAAAGAATTTGCATTTATTTTGCATATTAAAAGAATTCTATTAATCTCCTAAATGACATCAAATAAATTACGTATAGAAATTTATGGAGTGAAGCGTTAAATGGTGAATGCTGTTTGAGCCCGATGTCACCCTGAGCGCAGTCGAAGGGTCGGGCTAGTTCATTCACCATAGCGCAACGGAATAAATATTAGCAGATTTATTTGCAGCCTTGAACTTTTGAGGATCTTGTCCCGTACTTGATACGGGATTTCTTTCAAGTCGTAGATCCCGACCTCTCGGGGAGAAAAGAAGGATTAATTATACCGGCATAATGAAAGATCAACCTGCCTGCCGGTCGCAGATCCCTATTGGGCATAGGCAGGTTTGGAGTAATATGGGAACGTAAAGAGATCTTCAAAACAAATTTATCGAAGGATGCTGCGGAAAATCTAGCTAAGCAGAAGAACGAAGAAATATATCCAGGTAAGTCTGATTATTATAAAGTGGTGGAGATGGTGAGTGTGAATTTTCTTGCCTCGCTCTAGTTTCAACTACGCGGGTTGGTTGGGTAAAAAGTTATTATGTTAAAATCATTTCCAATAATTCTTGAAGACTAAATTTTCTTTGCATAATTTATCTTTAATAAGAAAATAATTATTAAAATTTATAACCAATCTTTAATATCGCGTAAATCATATTTAAATTTCATTTATTACGGAATACGTAAAGAACAGTTTTAGCGGCAAGTGTGAAATAGAAACTGCCTTAGAGTAAACAATCAACAAATTAATCTGAAATAACAAACGCTTCAAAAAGAACAATGTCAAAATCAACCGAAAAACTTATGCGATACACTTTAGGTGTATTACTACTTCTTCTCGCAATAAACGCATTTGGCGGAGGATATTATGGAATAGCTGGTGCAAAAGATATTCCTACTGAGTGGTTGGAAGGTAGTCCATTTCAAAACTATTTTATACCAAGTCTAATCCTTTTTGTAGGTGTTGGAGGTTCAGCTCTCGTTGCTGCCATCCTTGTATTCAGACAACACAACGTGGCAAGCAAAGCTGCATTTATTTGTGTCCTTATTGTTCTTGTATGGCTTATTGTGCAAGTAGCAATTATCGGATACGTCTCGTGGATGCAGCCAACTACAGCAATAGTATCTTTTCTGATTCTTTTACTAAATTGGAAACTTCCTAAGTATTAACACTAACATTTTTTCTTTTATCAAATGTACATTCTTTCCTCCCCTTTCCTTATTTTTAACCGATTGTTTTAGAATCAGCTATACGATAATCATCTTTCCCTTTATTCCATTGGGCAACGAGTTGGTGGTAAACTTTATAATACTTAGTTAAATTATTAACATATGCCTTTATCCTGGAATGAAATAAAACAACGTGCTATTAGTTTCTCCAATGAGTGGAAGGACGCTTCCAATGAAGAAGCGGATGCAAAACCCTTCTTAGTTGAGTTCTTCAACGTCTTTGGTATCAGCAGCAGAAAAGTTTCCACCTTTGAACACAGAGTAAAAAAACTTGATGAGACTGATGGTTATATTGATTTACTTTGGAAAGGCACTATCCTGATTGAAATGAAAAGTCGTGGTAAAAACCTCGACAAAGCCTACCAACAAGCCAGAGACTATATAGATGGCCTTAAAGAATACGAAATACCCAAATACATTCTCATATCCGATTTTGAAAACTTTAGATTATATGATTTAGAAGAACAAAAAAATGTTGAGTTTGATCTTAATAAACTTGTTTACAACGTACAGCATTTTGGTTATTTGATTGGTTTGGAAAAGAAAGAATACAAAGAACAAGATCCCGCAAATATAAAAGCTGCAGAACTTATGGGTAGGCTGCACGATCGTCTTAAAGAAATTGGATATGATGGGCATCCGTTAGAAGTTTATTTAGTGCGTCTTCTGTTCTGTCTGTTTGCTGAGGACACTACCATTTTCAATAAGCAGCAATTTCAGGATTTTATTGAGCAGCGTACCGGTGAAGACGGCTCTGATCTCGCAGCAAAACTTCAGGAATTATTTCAAGTCTTAAACACATCACAAGAACACCGCTTTAAGAATATTGATGAACAGCTTGCTGAGTTCCCTTACGTTAATGGTAAACTATTTGAGGAATCTTTACCTACTGCAAGTTTCGACTCTAAAATGCGGCAGGCTCTTTTAGATTGCTGTCATATCAACTGGAGCAAAATTTCTCCGGCAATTTTTGGTTCTATGTTCCAGAGTGTTATGAATCCAACCGAACGAAGAAATCTTGGTGCTCATTACACAAGTGAAAAAAATATTCTTAAGTTAATTAAACCTCTGTTTCTGGATGATCTTTGGAAAGAATTTGAATCCGTTAAAGACAGTAAAAATAAATTAGAAGAATTTCATAATAAATTAAGCACACTAAAATTTCTTGATCCCGCCTGTGGTTGCGGAAACTTTCTTGTTATTACATACAGAGAATTACGTTTGCTCGAGATTGAAATAATTAAAATCATTCTCTTTAAGCACTATAAAATTAAAAAAGAAGTAGCTGCTGATGCTAAGATAAACATCAATCAAATGGTTAAGATTGAAGTTGATCAGTTTTATGGAATTGAAATTGAAGAGTTTCCTGCACGTATTGCAGAAGTTGCAATGTGGCTTATTGATCACCAGATGAATATGCTTTTATCCGAAGAGTTTGGTAAGTACTTTATCCGTCTGCCTCTTAAAAAAGCTGCTAATATCCATAATGTAAATGCACTGCAAACTGATTGGCAAACTATAATTCCTAAAAAATCAGAACCTTACATATTAGGTAATCCCCCTTTTAGCGGTAAACACTTACAAGATGAAGAACAAAAAAAAGATATGGTTGAGATTTTTGCTGGTGTAAAGGGTGCCGGTGTACTCGACTATGTTTCAGCCTGGTATATTAGAGCAGCGCAATACATACAAAACACAAATATTAAGGTTGCTTTCGTTTCTACAAATTCAATCTCTCAGGGGGAACAGGTAGGTATTTTATGGAATGAACTATTTAACAGGTATAAAATAAAAATACATTTTGCACATAGAACCTTTAAATGGTCTAACGAAGCCAGAGGAAAAGCCGCAGTACACGTTATAATAATCGGTTTTGCAGCTTACAATACAACAGAAAAATATATATTCGACTATGATGATATTAAAGGTGAACCTCACAAAAGAAAAGCGTCAAACATTAATCCATATTTAATAGATTATAAAGACCTACTCATTCAATCAAAAAGCAAACCTATCTGCAATATTCCTCCTATGAAATTTGGAAGTAAACCAGTTGATGGAGGTAATTTTTTATTTACAGATGAAGAAAAAAGTGACTTTCTAGAGTTAGAACCTAAGGCAGCGGAATTTTTTAAACCACTTATTTCATCAAGCGAATATTTAAATGGTAAGAAAAGATGGTGTCTCTGGTTAATTGATGTCGAACCCAATAAAATTAAATCCTTAAAATTAGTTTTAGAGCGGGTTGAAAATGTTAGACAATTTAGATTAAAAAGTAAAAAAGAACCTACTCAAGAAGCAGCAAAATATCCTACTTTATTCGCCGAATTACGCCAACCTAAAGTCGATTATATTTTTTTTCCATTAACAACATCTGAAAATAGAAAATACATTCCAATTGATTTCTTTTCTCCAAATAATATTATTAATAATTCGGCAAGCTATATCTCTAATGCAAACGAATATCATTTTGGCGTTCTAACCTCATTTATGCATATGTCCTGGGTTAAATATATTTGTGGCCGATTAAAGAGTGACTACAGATACTCAAATGATATTGTTTATAACAACTTTCCATGGCCAGAAAATCCGACAGAGAAACAAATAAAATTTGTAGAAGAAAAAGCACAAAAAGTCTTAGACACAAGAAAAGAATTTCCTAACAGCAGTCTCGCAGTTTTATACGATCCGCTTACAATGCCGCCAGCATTAGTAAAAGCACACCAGGAATTAGACAAAGCGGTAGATTTATGTTACCGTCCTCAGCCCTTCCCAAATGAAACTAAGAGAATAGAGTTTTTATTTGAACTGTATGAGAAATACACTCAACCATTAATGGCAAAAACAAAATCAAAGAAAAAATAAAAATTGTAGAAGAACAATCGTAACCAATTATATAAAATCATTCTTTACTTTCTTGAAGCCTGTAAAATCTTTATATAAATTAACTAACAAATTTTTACTGTATATTTTTTCGACCTTAAATGGCACAAAAAGCTTACATAACTCCTAACGTTTTAAAGTGGGCTCGTGAATCAGCACGTATGCCTATCGAAATTGCTGCATCTAAAGTAAATATTTCTGCTGATAGACTAAAAAAATGGGAAGAAGGATCCGACCAGCCCACAATTAAACAGGCTCAAACATTAGCAAAAGTATACAAACGTCCATTTGCATTATTTTTTCTTCCGGAAATTCCAAAAGATTTTCAACCGTTGCAGGATTTCAGAAGTAAGGGTTCTAAAGAACTTACAACTTCTTCAATCTTCATCATTCGTGAAATTCAACTTAAACAATCCTGGATCAGTGAAGTATACCAGGAGAATAATGAAAAGCTGTTGCCTTTTGTTGGCAGATTTTCAATAAAAGATAATCCGGTAGTTGTTGCAAATGATATTTTAAATGTACTTAGTATTAATCCTTCTAATTACATTTCCGATAATCCGATAAGAGAATGGATTGATGCCGCTGAATCAAAAGGAATTTTTATTTCTCGCACTAGTTTTATCCACTCAAGACTTAAACTAGATTCTGATGAATTACAGGGTTTTGCAATAGCAGATAAATTTGCGCCTTTTATATTCATAAATTCTGATGATTGGAATGCACCTCAATTATTTACACTTGTTCACGAACTAGCTCATATCTGGATTGCTGAAACAGGTATATCAAATGAAATTGAACCTGATATAAAAAGTAAAACTAAATTTCACCCTGTTGAATTATTTTGTAATGAAGTAGCTGCTTGTGCTTTAATTCCTGAGCATATTATTAAAAGCTTCAATCCAAATATTTTTGAAAATGCTAAAGAAGTTTTCAAATCGGCTAAATCATTAGGTATTAGTTCATTTGCTTTCTTAGTCAGAGCTTTTAATTCCGGTTTGATTTCACAAAGTGAATATAAAAAACTTAGAATTGGAGCTGAGCAGGAATTCAAGAATTTTCTGCTAAGAGAAGCTGATAAAAAAGCTAATCAGCAAAAAAAAGAAAAAAGAGGTGGTCCAAACTATTTTCTGTTGCAGCTAAATAGAAATAGCAGACTCTTCACTCAAACTGTTTTAGATTCATTCCGTGGCGGTAATATTGAACCAACAATAGCTAGCAATTTGTTAAATGTAAAAGTAAATAAATTTCAACAGCTTGAGGCACAAATAGCTAAATGAGTTTGGGGAAAAATAAATATTGTTTAGATACTAATGTACTCATTGAAGCCTGGCAAAAATACTACTCTCCTAAATTCTGTCCTGATTACTGGGATATTCTCAATGAACTAGGAAGTAAAGGAATAATATTTATCCCAGAAGCAGTTAACGAAGAAATCATCCGAACTGAAGATGAATTATCAGCATGGTTAAAGAAATCTACGATTCCCATTTATAGTATTACCGAATCTGTCCAAAAGTGTCTACAAAACATATTTGCAAAAGACCCTCTTCATAAAAATTTAGTTGATAATATAAAATCAAGATCTTTAGCAGATCCTTGGGTAATTGCTCACGCACTAAATGAAAGCGCAATAGTTGTAACTAAAGAAAATAAAGAAACAGCTCTCAACACTAAGCGAATTAAAATTCCAAATGTCTGTGATAATATGGGCGTTAGATGGATCAACGATTTTGATTTTGTAAGCGAGCTTAACATCAAATTTTCATGCAAATTAATTTAGTCACTTGCCTACCACTTGGGTTTGCATATGGAATATTCTCAAATAACTTCAATTAATTGAATTTATTTTAAGTATGAAAAAAATCTTTCTCATATTTTTATTTTTCAATTTTGCTGTTCTGTTTCCCCAGCCCACTCACAAAATTATGAGCTACAATGCACTCAACTATCCAGGCTCAACAGCAGGTATTCGTAATCCCTATTTTTCAACTGTCGTTTCAAATGCAAATCCGGATATACTTGTAATGCAGGAAATGACATCGGAACCAGGTATGCTTGGGTTTCTTAACGATGTTTTAATTCCAATTGACTCTAACTATCAGGCTGGTTTATTCCTGGATGGACCGGATACGGACAACGCAATTTTCTTTAAGACCAATTTATTTACTTTTATCAGCAATTAAGGAATCTCTCCTAACGCCCAAAAAAGACAGTACAAGTAATATTTTCAAAATTAGGACTTGCATAATTAAATATTTCCCACTATGTTTCAGATGGGATTTCCCACTTTTTATAAAAAAGGAGTTACTATGCCAGATATAATTGAAAATGAATATACAGCAACAATCGATACTAAAAAAAGATTAACTATTCGTGGTGCCAAACATCACCACTATGCCGTTCAGGTCTTTAAGGATGGCAAAATTGTCCTAAGCCCGCGCATATTGGTAGATCCAAATTTAATTCCTAAAAGCACTATGAAAATCATAGACAATTCTGTTTCAAATATGAAAAAAGGAAAAGTCTCTAAACCGCTTAACCTCAAGAAATACGAATAACATATATGATATTCGAAATCGTTCTTGGTATTCCTGATGTTGAAACCTATTGGAATGAGCTCGATAACAAATATCAAGTTGGCAAACTATCAGGTAAAGAAAAGACTCGTTTTAATAAACTCATCAAAGCTTTCAGATTGTTAGAATCCAATCCGCGTTCTAATAGCCTCGCCACTCACGAAATAGATGCCCTATCTATTAAATACGGATTTAAAGTTTTCCAATCTTATTTAGAAAACAAAGTCCCTTCTGCTGGCAGAATATTCTGGGCTTATGGTCCCGATAAAGGCCAAATTACTATTCTCGCTATCGAACCTCATCCTGAAATGAAATCCAGAACTTATTCGCGTATCCGACTTGCAAAATTCCCCGATAGAAGAAAAAAGAAATAGCTCTTAATTGATCATTGTAAACCTGACCTCCGCTGCGGTGGAGTGGTGGATTCTAAATTGATTATCGTCAGTTAATCCTGCTCAGTCATTATTTTTAAGGCTGTGTGCAGCGTCGCTCCCCTCCTGACTTCCACAACTAAAACAAAAATTAAGAAGAAATTAAAATTGTAGAAGAAAGTGTTAAATCATAATTTTTTTTCCTTTCTTGTCATTTTCAAGTCCTTCTCCTTCATAAGGAGAAGGGTTGGGATGAGGTAGTTTTCTGGTATTAAACTAAAGGATAACAAAATGAAAATTCTCTTCTTAATAAACGATGCACC
>DPRR01000009.1 GCA_003538625.1 Ignavibacteriales bacterium | reverse complement strand
ATTTTCTAACATCCTGATTTCCGATAGTTGCATTCTCAATTGCTTGAGCTATATATCTAGTTATTTCTAATCCACCATAATCAATAGGTTTTTGAACGTGCCCCACTTCCATCTGTTGTACAAAGACATTAAAGTTTGGGTTCTCTTCTAAATATTTTTGAAACTCTGGAACCTTTAAAACAGCATGTCTAATAGGTAAATATCCTGATTTCATCGCCCAGAAAGCTTGCGTCTCTGGCTGGATTATCCATTTTAAAAATTGCCAAGCCTCATTAGGATGTTTACTCTGTTTAAAAATTGCAAGATATTCTCCGCCTACTACGGTAGCTTGTTTATTAGGTCCAGTTGGTAATGGGGCAAAGGCCCAATCAATATTTTTTAAAAGATCTTTATAACGTGGTAAATTCCATGGTCCATCCATTGACATGGCCAGCCGCTTTGAAGCAAAAGCGACATCAAAATCTGATGTAAAATTTCTAAGGTTTAGTTCTCTAAATATTTTCTGCCATAATTCTAATGCTTTTACCCCTGCATCACTATCAAATAGTACTTTTGATTGATCATCATTAATTACATCACCACCTGCTTGCCATAAAAAAGGTTCCCATTGCCAGACCATCCAGGATCCCAGTGGTCCTGCAGCTGGATAGATTGGTATAAACATACCGGTTTGATCATCTTTACCGTCACCATCTTTATCTAAAGTCATCTTTTTTGCATATTCGTAGAGTTCATCCCAGGTTGATGGCGGTTTGTTTGGGTCCAAACCTGCTTTTCTAAACATTTCCTTATTATAGAGTAGAGCCAGGTTAGTTGCTTCCATAGGTAAACTGTATAGTGTTCCCCTCCAAGATGAAAATTGACGCAATGCCGGATAGATATCTTCCAGATCTTCTTTCTTAATTCCATTTTCGCCATTTATAAATTCATCCATTTTATAAATTGCATTTGCTTCTACTAGATCCTCTAAAAAGTCTGAATGCAACCAGGAAATATCCGGTGCTGTTTTGCTTCTAATTGCTGTAACCAATTTTTGAATAAGTGCATCACCACTTGGTATATACTGTGCATCGATATTGATATTGGGGTGCTCTTTTTCGAATTTATTAATGAGTTCATTCAGTGCTGGAATTGTTGAAGAAACAAAACTATGCCAAAAGACAATGTTAACCTTTCCTTCCGGCGTCTTGGTATTCTTATCACCACAACTAAAAATCAAAATGAGTGTAAGAAGGGTCAAAATTGTGATATAAAGTTTATTCAAAATGAATTCCTTAAAAAAGTTAGAGTAAATAGTTCGTTAAAACATATCAAAACGATATAAAACAATCGATTGCGCAAAATTTATGATTTACTATATATATCCAATCTAAATCAGATTTACCCAATTGATTTTAATTTAAGATTAATATTCCTTTTAATTGAATCACGCAAAATAATTTTCGTAGGCAGAAATATGCCTTGGGGATCGTGACTTCTTTTTGATTCAATTTGATCTAATAATAATTTTGTAGCTATCTGGCCTATTTGTGTACTTTGTTGTGATACTGTAGTCATTGGTGTGGATAGAAACCTTGAATAAGGCTGATCATCAAATGAAATCATCGAAATGTCTTCTGGAATTTTTAGTCCTTCTTCTGAGATAGCTCTGATTGCACCAAGTGAGATAAGATTACTGACTGAGAAAATCGCTGTAGGTAACGGATTCTTCCTCAGAAGTAACTTGGTTTCAATGTAACCGTTGTCTTCTCCAAAGCTGTCACCAACAATTAATGATTCATCTATTGTAAGTTGTTTGTTAAGATGTGCATCTTTATAACCTCTTACACGATCATTATTAGGCGAAGTATTTTTTAATCCCTGGATGCATGCAATTCGAGTATGACCGTTCTCAATCAATAAATTCACTGCTTCGAGGGCACCCTGATAATTATCCGATGTTACAAACGGCAAATTAAGGTTCGGGAAATATCTATCAAGTAGAACGATCGGTATGTTTTTTTGTGAAACTGCAACCAGATGAGAAACCTCTAATCCCACCGGTGATATAATCAGACCATCAACTTTTCTGTTCAACATCAATTGAAGAGATTCTTTTTCGATGTCCGTGCTTTCTTCACTATCGCATAATATAATAGAATATCCGAATTTACGTGCTGACTTTTCGACACTTTTCGCAATACTAGCAAAAAAAGGATTTGAAATGTCTGGGATAATATATCCTATTGTATTTGTTCGCTTTAATCGGAGTCCGCGGGCTAATTGGTTTGGCGAGTATGCGAGTTCTTTTGCAGCCTTAAGAATTTTAAGTTCAGTTTCTTTGCTTATTCTGTATCGATTTGATTTGCCATTAAGTGCACGTGAGACGGTTGTAACTGACACGCCTAACTTTAATGCAATACTCTTTAGAGTAGGATTACTATTTTTCATAAGTTGAGCACTTACTGATTAGTAATTGAACAAAACAATATTTTTTAATTAATTGCACAAACGATTGTGCTAAACATAAAAACTTTAACGATTGTTGTCAAGTAAAATCGATTTAAAATAAAATTATTATTAAAATTAATTTGTTAAGTCAATTTGGGAAAGTTTATCGAAGTACAAATTTATTTCATGAAGTTGTTTCATAAATTAAAATCCTGCTAACTTAAGCAGGATTTTTTTAAGTGAAGCTGGAAAAAATTGGAGCAAAAAAATTGCAATTCGATTTTATTTATAGAAAATCAAATAGACCTAAGCCTGGCAGGTGGGTAAAATGAAATTTAATGTTTCAGTACCAGCACCCCTCTTTATATCTAAACTACCATCCTTTAAAATTTTTCACGGCGAGTCAGATTATTATTAAAACGATTTGAAAGAATGTAAAAAAGATTGAACGATTAGTTAATTATATCTTCAAGATATTATAAAGGAATAATATAAGCTCTTGCCTGTCCACCCATGTCGTAATAAAGAGGTTAGATATTTATTTATTTGCGTAATTAATTAATACATTTTTTTTAGAATTGTACCTTATCTTTTTTAAATGTCCCCAATATTATTAATGTCACGAATACAATTATTGCTATTGAGTCCATTAATGTGCCAGGAATACCAGAAGTATTTTTTAGCAAAGTACTAAAAAATATTACGCCCCATCTTGCAACTATTATGAGAGCGATTAACCAAGCTGTGAATTTGATTTTAGATTGGTTTTTATAAAATGCCATTGAAATGAAAGCGATTCCGAAGATTAAATTTTCAATTGTAATAATGTGCCAGACATAAAATATCGTTGACTTGGATGTTATATCCATATTGCCCAAATCAATTATTTTTAATATTGTTTGATGACCATTTAGTGCGTGTGTAAACGAAAATAATATTGAAAGAATCCCAACAATTAGATAGTAAATATTTACAAACATTTTCTTCATCCTTAATATTTTGTTGAAAGATATCTTGCCTTTATTATAAGGGTTAACGTCGGGGTTTTTAAGCCTCCACCCGGATTTACCCGCCTCTGGCAGGACAGCAATGCAGCTTTAAAAAACTAACGCCGATAATTTTTGATTAACTTTTATTTTATAATTTACTTCAAAGAACAACTACTATTTGGCAACCCAACTTTATTTTACTTCAAACGACCGTATCGAAGATGCAGTTGCTGAAGAACATATAATACAGTTTTTATACTTTGACTAACAAACCCTTATGTAATCAATGCATTTTCTTTAACTAATCATATAGTAAATAAAGGTTTCTTTTAATATAAATATTATAGTTTAGGTTTAGTTTGTGACCAGTGAGAACTTATTAATTTCCAATCCCCATTTATCAGTTTGTATACTTCAGTTGTATTAAAATATTCCTTACTACCATCCTTCATAATTCCAATAAAATTAAAAGTAAGAACACCAACATCACCATGCATTTGAACCTGCGGATCAAGTAATTCATAATTGGGAAAGCTGAATGTTCCATTGAAAGCGGCAATCCAATTATGGAATTCTTTTTTACCTGTACAGCGTTTTTCTAAACCTGGATCAAAATATGTTATTTCTTCGGCAGCGGCTTCTATAAATCCGAATGTATCGCCGGTTATCCATCTGTCAAGAATTGCTTTTTCTTTTGTAATTATTATTTCTTGTGATGTCATCTGAGTTGAAACTCCTTTAGGATAATAGTAATCAGAATTATTCTCTGCTTGTGCTGCGCACATAATTGTTGCTACTAAAATTACTACAGCCAAATTTTTAATAAACATAACTTCCTCAGTGTTTTATAGGATATGTACTGACTCTCCTTATATGTTAATTAAAATTATTACTAACTTTTTTGGCAATCCGTAACTACGGTTTGAATAATATTTTTATATACTTCTGACTCTGTACTAACCTGTCTGCCTGTGGCGGATTAAAGAGGTTATACCGTGTTTTAAATTGACTTTACTTTAAATATTAAAAAACCGTGCATAGTATCCATTCCAATCGTTCTCACGGGTTGTTCTGTAAAAACTATTGCTATATCAGCATCTGGGTAATATTGAACAACTGAAATCTTATAATTAATATAAAGTCCAGCGTTGTAGTAAAACAATAAATCAAATTCAAAGTTTTCAACAATTGGAAGAACCATACCATTTTCTCCATTTATCGCATTCCATTTAATTGCATTATCTCCACCTTCAAGAACATAGGAACTAAACGATTTAGCTAAAGTCGAATCAAATAATGGATCACTAACACTAAGATTATTTGTAATTGGTGCTTCATAAGTATCAAATGCATCAGACAAAATTTTTATTTCATTCCAACTGTTATAATTCTTCATTGAAGTTTTTGCAAGTGTGGCATTTGAATCAAAGATAGAAATATTTAACAAAGTTGAAGTCTGACATTCACCGCTTAAATTTTCTCCTATCCAAAAAGTCTTGTAACCTTTTGTTAGAAAAAATAATTTGAATGTTTGTTCACAATATGTTGAATTATATTTCTGTGACCCTCCATTCGTAGAAGAAAAAATAACTATGATGGAAAATGCTAAAACGAAGATGACAATTATCTTTTTCATAATTGGTACAACAACTTGTTCCTAACCCACCGCCTAAAAAGACATCAGGCTATAATTATTTATGTTTTATTTAATCGTATTCCGTTCCACCATCTCCCAAATAAGGATCCCCCCTCCGACGTCAGATAAGGCGTTGTGGAGGGTATGTACATATGTGCATTTGAAATTTAGGATAATTTATTACTAATATCCATTAACAATTATGAAATAATTCTTCAGTTCAACTTCCGCATATGTTTCATTTTCTGTTCCATCTCTTCTTTCAGTTACACAATCTCCTGCATAATTTCATCTTCAGTTGTAATTCCTTTTTTTATAAGTATTCTTATCATTGCCTGAACTATAAATCAGTTTTAATTTAAAAAGGTACATCTTAACCGTACCTCTCTCCATTTAAAAGAGACTGGATATTTTGATAACCAATAAATGTCGTGTTGTAAAAAGCAGTCGATTGTTCTGCGGGTCAATGGTACTATCTTTTGAATAATCGTCAATCAATCTAATCGTTTAATTCATAGGCATCATCTGCAATTATTCGTTAGCTTCCCATAGCTCAATCTTGTTGCCTTCTAAGTCCATAATATGGACAAATTTTCCATAGTCGTAACTCACAATACTGTCAAGTATTGTCACTCCATTTTCTTTAAGCTTGTTTAAAAGTCCCTCAATATTCTGAACTTGGTAATTAATCATAAAATCTTTTTGGGATGGGGAAAAATATTCATCTCCTTTTTTGAAAGGTTTCCATTGAAGAGAATTTATCTCGTCGGGTTTATTAATGTTTCTGAATTCAAAACTCGACGAACCCCATTCATTTATTTCAATTCCTAAATTTTTTGAGTACCATTCTTTCGTTTCCTTTGGATTATCGGAATAAAAGAAAATGCCGCCTATTCCCGTAACTCTTGGTATTGTGTCATTCATATTTTTATCCTTTTGTTTATTTGTGTTATTTGTATTGTCTATTTTATCACTTGAACTGCAACTTAATGTTAGCAATAATAAGATTGCTATTATCGTAACTATTTTCATTTTATTTTCCTTTCTTCCCAATACTATACTATTTTATATTTTTCGTCTAACTGAGCTTACCTTGATTTAGCGGTGCCGCTCATAACAATATTACGGTAATTAAATATGAAAGCAGGTATAGCTTTAATCCCCAAAAGTAAAAACCTGCCTTTATTAACAATTGTTTCATCGGTTTTTATTTGTATAATATCTAACCATGGGTCTGTTTTTTGATGAGTTGTCAACAATTTTGAAACCCGTCCTTTCAAAAGATTTATATAATCCAATCCAGGCAAAAGCGTCAGGTAGTTTTTCTTGTGTTGGAATTGTTGGATATGCTTCTATAATTTTAATTCTCCTACTTCTAGCATATTTTATTACCGCCTTTAATAGTTCAACTGATACTCCTTGCCTTCTGTAATTCTTGTCAATAAAAAAACACGGGATAGACCATACAGGTTCGTCGTCAATTCGTTTGTGAACTCTTGAGTTTTCAACTTTTAAAAAATTTTCACGCGGAGCAAATGCACACCAGGCAATCGGATTCCCATCATAAAATCCAAGTATGCCTGTTGGTTTGTTATTCCAAACTAATTTCTTCATCGCTGTTTTGTTGCCGTAATTTACCTTGCCTTTTTCAAAATCTTGTTTCTTAAGTCTAAAGGCCATACACCAGCAGTTACCACAGGCACCCTTACTGCCAAATAATTGGACAAATTTTCCCCAGTTGTTTTTACTTAATGGTTCAAAATTAAGTTTACTTAGAAAATCTTTTTCTTTAGTCTGCTTTGTTATTGTCATAGGTTTCAATTTTGTTATTTCAATTCTTTTACCATTATATTATCCAAAATACTATAATCATTGCCTATGTTTGTCATTTCTGTTCCGTTATTTTTAAAACCATTTTTTTCATAAAAACCAATAGCTTTGGCATTTTTATAATACACTTTCAGACGTAGTCGTTGATTGTTGTTTTGCATTGCTATGTCTGAAAGTAAATTGAGAAATTCTTTACCAATGCCTAATCCTTGTTTCGAAGGGAGAATGTAAAGTTTATGTATCATTAGTTGTGGCTCCTCATTACAAAAAATTTCATATGAAGTGAAACCAATAGCTTGGTTGTCATTCTCAGCTAATAAAAAATTGTGCCCTTTTTCCAACATTTGTTTTTTTAGTGCTTCTATATTGTAAAATAATTGAAGCATATAGTTTATCTGCTTTTTCGGTATTACTTTCCCAAATGTGTTTGGCCAGGTGTCATAGGCTAGCTTTTGTATTGTAGATAAATCTTTTATTTCTGCTTTTTTAAATTCTAACATTTCATTAGCTGTACTTAGTTTCCAGATAAGTTTATAGTAATGTTCTGTCAATATTCCCACTGTCTATTTTATTTGTTTGCACTTTCACTCCTTTGAAAATAAGCCATAGACTCATAGAACTTTCTCCTATAAAGGCCGGTAGTAAAACATAAGGGAACAGATAGACAGCTATGTGTGGAGAAAGAAACCACGCAAGACTGTTGACTAAGTAACCTATGCCCGCCATCATATAAATAAATCCAAGCACTGGGGGCAGAAAATTTGATTTATAAACGAGCCATCCAATAATTGGAAAATAAAATGCGAAGAAGAAAAGACTGATATTATATCCTTGTGATTGCAGATTTAGAAAAAATAACGATTGTGTCTGCAATTGTTCAATTGAAAATGCTTTTAGGTAAGTGCTGTTATGCAAGAGCAATAAAGGAGCTTGTTGATTGAGCAAGTTCACAGCCATAACTGAACTGGCTAATATGGAGAATATCAGTGCAAGTAATGAAAGGTTTCTGTTAACAGCCTTAAAAAGGATATAGAAAATGAGTGACAAAATAGTGCCAGCAATAAGGACGACAAGGTCTGCGACAAAGCCAAAACGATACAATTGTTCAGAAGCCAGAATATTTTGTGCAGTCGCTGCAGCATTACCAGTCACAGTTAATCCTTCTCTAACGTATGCTTCAGCAAAACCGCCTGCTAATATTATAATCAGATAAAGAAATCCTGCAACTCTTGCAATTTTTTTTAGTGAACGTAAATTTAATTCCATAATACTTTGTCTTTAAAGTTTTTTAATAATGAGTTCTATTTGTCTTTTGTAAATAAAAAGCTGGTCCCTCTTTGAGTAATTATAAACTCATTTTTGTCAGTGTTAAACTCTACTTTAACACCAGCTTCGTCAAATCTAAATTTATCTTTTTCTATCGCTTCAAGTGGAAATGCATCTTGTCCTGTCGCTTGTGCAAAAAGCGTTGTATTGTCTTTTGTGATCGAAATTTTTAATGGCATTTGCAAACTTGAATAAACTCCTAAATATTTGTCTAGATCCTCCGTTTTTAAAGCGATTGCTTTAAATGTCGGAATTGTATACTCCTGATTAAAATAAATGCTTAATGCTCCTATCATAATCTCATTAACAGGAAATATTTCACCATTCGAACAAAATGAAATTGCTAGACTATCCTCTGGTATGTAAGCTAAATTTGATGTAAAACCATCTATACGACCATTGTGTCCATAGGCTCTTTTATTATAGAAAGGTATTTCACGCATACCCATTCCATAACGATCGATTATGGTTTTCATTTGTTTTAAACTATTTTCTGAAACAAGTTTTAAAGAAAATAATGCTTCTATAAACTTAGTCAAGTCGGTTGGTGTTGAAACTATACAGCCTGCTCCACTTGGGATGCTCATATCAGTTTCTTTTGCCTGTACCCATTTACCTTCAAACCTGTATGAAAAACCTTCATAGTTATCTTTATTTATTCTGCTACCCACGTAGGTGTTTTCAAGTCCAATTTTAGTAGTTACTCTCTCCTTTAAATTATTCGAATAGGACTTTTTAGAAACCATTTCTATGATGTAACCTAAAATCACAAAGTTCGAATTACTATAAGCCGCTTTTTCATTTGGCTGAAAATCAACATCATGTTTAGAAATAAGTGCAAGTATTTCGTCTTGCGTTTTCGGTTGCGCCATCCAAGTCTCATAGTCTGGATCGTCTGTAAATTCATGTATTCCGCTTCTGTGATTAAGTAAATTACTAATTGTAATTTTGTCCGCGTTCGGAACCTTTGGAAAGAATTTATCTAGTGTAGTAGAAAGGTTCAATTTTCCCTCTTCAATTAGCTGGAAAATCATTGTAGCAGTAAACATTTTAGTGATTGAACCGATACGATATTTTGTTTTTTCTGTTGCTATCGTTTTCTCATTGTCATATATATAACTGTATCCAATAGCTCTACTGTATAGCACATCACCATTTTTAGATATTGTCAAACTACCCATCGATTTATTCTTCTCATCAAGTATATTTAACAAGCTGTCTAATTTAGCTTTGTTTATACTTTGAGAAAAAATTGACGCGAAAGATAGCACTGTGATTAGAAGAGTTAAAAAGATTTTAGATTTCATTTTTTACCTTTATTCAATGGTTTTATTGTCAATTATATTTTTAATATTAATTTTTGTTATTGCATTAAGTTTTAATTTTATATCCGAATGATTGGCGATATTCCGTTCCTGATTCATTGCCGATGATCATTGTCCCATTAAAAAGACAAATTGTCCGGCAAAAGGAAGAAAACTAGTATCGCAAATGAAAATAAAAATACTGCTATGTTAAGGGGACGGTATTTTATGGTTATAAGAAGTTCTTTTTTTTCTTTGATAAAGGTAAAATGGCAGAATGCCAGAAAGTTTATAATCATAGCAGTTAAAGGGAATACTATAAAAATTACAGGAATTAAGAAGGTGAGAAACTGGTTACTGTCAATAGCATCAAAGAATTTTCGGATTCCATCAATCAAAGTTGAGTATATACCCAATACATATTTAAATAAAAATGTAACAGCACCGACCACCGGCACAACTAGCAGCCATAATCCTGCTCTTGATGATTTCTTAAAGCTTAATAATGGAATTTTTAATTCCTGCTGGTGTTTTATATTTTCAGGATCAGGCAGATCCATACCGCTAAGCATTTTATCAACATCGTCTTTTTTCATTTTTTTGTCCTTGTAATATTTCCTTTTAATTTATCAATACCCCTGGAAAGGAGCGATTTAACTGTTCCTTCCTTTTTGTTAAGAATAACTGCGATCTCCTTTATGGATTTCTGTTCAAAGAATCTTAATGAAATTACTTCCTGGTATTTTATGTCAAGCTTTTTAATAAGCACATTTATCCTCATAAACTCACGGTGCTTTTCAAGATCTTCCTCAAGCATTATTCTTTCGGTCTCTGCATTTGAATAATCTGTTATATCGACACCATACTCCTCATAGATCCTGCTTAACGACTCGGGCATATACTTGCGGCTGTTGAAATATTTATTAAGCTCATTTGTGGCGATTCTGTAAAGCCAGTATAGGACTGAGATGTTACGATATTTAAATTTTGCGATACCGGTATATGCTTTAAGAAACGTCTCAGCTGCAATATCTTTGGCTGCATCATAGTCCATAGTTCTTCTAAAGACATACCCGAAAATTTTCTTATAAAATGCCTCATATATCTCCCCGAATTTGTGTGGGTCATTATCTAATTCCTTAAGGAGCTTCTCTTCATTCAAAATAAATATTCTTTTTTAATAATAGTATAATCAAGCTTGTTGTAAAAGGTTGCATCATTTTGTCATAAGTTGCTGGATCACTGTATGATTGGAAAATTTAAGAAACGGAAATATTAAGTCAGCAGATTACTGTTTTTTATATTTGGGAATATACTTCCAGTCTGTTTTTTATATTTTATGTATTTTTCACCAAAGTAATCCGTCATCATTTCTTCCTCTTTAGGAACTCTGATGAAATAAAAAATTATCCAGACCATCAATCCGGAAAAACCTGCAATGTAATTTGAAATAATCAGACATTGAGCTATTGCCCAAATTAACATTTGTAAATACATTGGATGTCTAATCCTTTTATAAACTCCAATCTGAATTAGCTGATGTCTCTTAGTGATCTCCAATGTTGGCGACCAGCTTGTCCCAAGTGTTTTATGAATCCGCCGAAAATAAAACAGACTAATTATTGAAATTAAAATTCCAACTATCCGAAACCAATCAGGGAATTCAATTTTAAAATCATTAAGAAAAGGTGTCAGTAACCAAATTAGGGGCATCAATAATAAACCAATGGTCATCAATATCAATAAGCATTTATCTGTTAATGAATTGAGAGTTTTAATTTTTTCTATTTGCTTATATTCTTTGTCGTAGGGGCCTCTGATTACAATATAAATAGCAAACAGTGTTGCAAATATTATCTTAAAAACTATTTCATTCATAGTTTATTATTAGTGTCAAGGTTAATTTATAATCGCTTTTCGCAGATATCTATACTCAAATTCAATAAATTATTATTGGCAGTTCTATATACCAATTTGCCAAATCTAAGATGCCCATCCTCAGCGTAAGTTATATGCTATCCTTGTACCTTGTATTCGTACTTTCAAATGACTAACACCTTAATATCCGGAAAACCCATCATCTTTAAAATAAAAAAGTTTACCGCTGCCTCGCCGGGATCATCCGAAATGCAAAAAAGTTCTGCATATCTTGGAACACCAGCTGTATCCAGGATATTCCAGATATCTTTTGCTGCTTTGATACTACCGTCATCATTCAGGAACTCAGTATAATGTAAATGAATAACTTTATTGTTTGAAGTATGTACAGGCATGTCTTCGCCTGAGGATATGTATATTTTGGGATAAATTCCGTTAGTAGACTTCGGATCATTAATTATAATATCTTTTTGGATATTTATTGAATAAGTTCCAGTCGAATTAGATATTTCATTTAGATCCTTTATAGCAGGAAAACCAAGTTGTGCAGCCTTTTCCATTGAGTCCATAAAGATAGATATTTTTTTCTGTCCTAGTTTCTCCAGCATCACAAATGCCAAAGCAGCTTCTTTCGTCAAACCTTTTCCCGACATTATAACCGCCTCGAAAGACACATTAACACCGGCGCTGCCCAGCTCTTTTGCTAGTTTGCCAAGGTCAGTGATATTGTTTTTAAAAACTTCTGCGGGGATATTTATTGCAAAAGGTAAATGACCTTCATTGTATTCTTCCTTATTTCGAATATCAATAATACTGACTTTTGAAACCCCATACATTCTCATCATTTTTCCTCCCCAAGTCTTTAACCAGTTTGTTTCTCGCATCAAATATGGCGCATCATATGTCCAGAATGGTAATTCTCTTTGATCGGATAGCCATTCTAACTGTGAACCATTATAAAGCTTCACCCTAGGGTAGCCCAGCAGGTATTTAAGTGCAAAGTACGGCACACTTGCAGCTATTCCACCACCACAATGGGTGTAAATTTGTTGCTCGGATTTAATTCCCAAATAGTCAATCATCTTTTTAATTTCTTCAGAGGATTTGAAAGTTTTATCTGGATTATAAAAGTCATCACTTGGCAGCATAATGGCATTTGGAATATGACCAGGTCTGTTAAAAAATTGTGTCCCTCCAAAATGCCATCCGGCATCCAGTGCTTCTAGTAAAACGTTATTATGTCTATCACCGGATGCAGTAAGAAATTCCGTTAACTCCACTTTTATAGCTTCATTAATCTTCTTTATTGTGTAATTGCCTTTTTTTACTTTAGTTATTTGTTCATTTGTTACCTCGTTTCCTTCTGCTTGCCATTTGGCTAGTCCACCATCTAAGATTAAGAGGTCCTTTTGTGGGAAGCCGTAATAGTCAAGTGAGAAAAAAAGTCTTGTGGCAAAGATGGTTCCGCCCTGATCGTACATAACTATCTTTTTGTCTTTACTGATTCCCCATGCCTGGTAACGTTTTTCTATCTCAGCTACGGGTAATTCCTGTACACCATATGAAAAAATATCATAATTTATCGCTCCAGATATATGCTTTTCTTTGTAAACGTAAGATGGCGACGCATCAAGCAATATTATATTGGGATTATTAATGTTCTTCTTAAGCCACTGTACAGTAACTAAATTGCCTTTAATATCTTGTTGTGCAATCAAGGTTTGAAAGGTTATTAGTAACCCCGCAATCAAAGTAAAAAAATAATATTTTATTTTTTTTGTGCTCATTTTGTCTCCTGTTTATTTACTTGTGTAGTACTTACTGTTTTAAAAATATTGTTTGGTTTTTTACTAAAATTATTATCGAGTAAAATTACTACGAGGTAGATGTATGCAATAAATCCCAGAACAATGAGCAATTGCATTTTGGATGTCTTTTGAATTTCTTGTTTAGAGTTTACTTCACATATTTCACCGGGACAGTATTGAGCTTTTTCTTTATAAAATATTGAATAAAATTTACATCCAAGACAAATTCCAAATGCTGTCTCAAAGAATAAAAATATAAGGCAAATCAAACAGATAATACCGGTTATTGGGCTGCGTAGATTTAACACTACGATACTTAGAAAAGTTATTGCTGCTAAAACTAAACCAATGATCCAGGCAATTTTTTTTTGTTTAGCACCAACATATTCCGGGATTTGGTTCCTTACTATTAATCGTCCTATTATTAATGAGGGTGAAAATTTAGGATTCACCATAACCCGTATTAGTATATCAGTAAGGAATATTGTAATAGCATACTTCAGATATAAAAAATCACCTTTAAATAAAACTATCAGGATTGATATAAACATTATTAAAAAAAGTATTCCAGCCGCAGCTCGTATCTCCCGTTCATTCAAAACGGGGATTTTATATCCATCAACATTTTCTCCAAAGTAAATTATCTTATTCTTCATTTTATTTGCTGTCTCTCTTTCAGATTCACCTTAATCATATCAGTATCATTGCCTAATTTTATTTTAAAAAGTTATTTGCTGGTGCAAGGATATGTAATCAAATAAATAACTAAAATAGCAGGTCAACATACAGCGGATTATTGTAGACAAACGGCGTAATTATGTCAACAGATAAAGATGTAAAGCGTATTAAGCAGTCATATTTAATAGAAAGGCATCTCAATATATTAAGTTGATCTCTTTATATTTGTCTTCACAAAACAAAATGCGGAGATTGCAAAATGAAAATAATAAGGATTTGCTGAAGCTTCTAATTAATAACAGGATGAAGATGTCAATCGATAGAAACCGTTTTAAATTTTATTTATGGGTTGGCTTTGCCTATCTGTGTCTTTGGCTGTTCATAGATCTAGCAAATTATACTGGTCCGTTGCATGCAGAAATTATAAATAATATCTGGCGATTTTTTTATGCTGTTACTGTCAATTTTATTTTTTTCGAGTTCACTCTACCTTTTATAAAGCGGAAACGGAAATACTACTTTTACAATATTATACTTTTCCTTTTAGCCTTATGGTTTCAGTTAATGTTATGTTCTTTTGGCTTATATGCCTGGAGATCTATTGGGATCAGCCTGCATATTTATACTGCTTTATTAACATTCCCGTCAGTTTCACAAACAATTTCTTCTCAAGCTGCATATGGTGTGATGTCAATAATCTTTTTTGGAATTATTAAACATTTTTATGATTTCAGAAAATTAAAAGAAGCCGCACAACAACTTCGCATTGAAAAACAAGAAGCTGAATTGAACTATCTCAAATCACAAACAAACCCGCATTTTTTATTCAACACGTTAAATAACATCTATTCATTAACAAGAGATAAATCTGATCTGGCTCCTGAATCAATTTTACGCCTATCGCAAATTTTGCGGTTTATGCTTTATGAAACCGGTGGTGAGTTTATAGCTATTGAACAGGAACTGAAAATTATTAATGACTATATTGCCCTTGAAAAATTACGTTACGATGATTCTTTAAGTGTTAATTTTAATTATGACATTGAAGATATGAAACAAGCCTTGCCGCCACTGTTGCTTATCCCATTAATTGAGAATGCGTTTAAACATGGTGTCTCGGAAACTAGAAATCAGCCATTTGTCGATATTCATCTTTCGGTTAATAACCGTCTTTTAATCTTTGTTGTAAAAAATTCTACCGAAAAATTTTCTGAAGAACAGAGTGTAAAAGAGAACATTGGTCTTTCTAACCTTAGACGTCAACTGGAATTGCTATATCGGGATTTCAATCTTTCTCTTCAACAAGGGCAATCTATATTCACGACTAATTTAAAAATTAACCTGGCCAGCCATGTCTAAAATAAAGTGTATAATAATAGAAGATGAGCCGTTAGCGGTAAAAGTTTTAACGGATTATATTTTGCAAGTACCGTTTCTGGAATTAGTCGGTACATTTAAAGATGCTATTCTTGCAACTGACTATTTACGTGAGAACATAATCGACCTGATTTTTTTAGATATTCATCTGCCGAAATTAAAAGGTATGGCATTTTTAAAAACTCTTACACAACCACCAGCTGTAATTGTCACTACGGCCTACCATCAGTATGCTATTGAGGGCTTTAATCTGAATGTTACAGATTATTTATTAAAGCCGTTCGAATTTGAAAGATTTTTAATAGCTGTTAATAAGGTTAAATCTGCTCAATGTGAAAAGAATATTTCAAATAACAGTCAGGAGCAAAAGGATTTTATATTTTTAAATGTGCAAAAAAAGAAAGTAAAAATATTATTTTCAGAAATTGTTTATATTGAAAGTCAACGGGAGTACATTAAGATTGTTACAACAAAAAAAGAATACATTTCAAAAATAAGTACTCACGATATTGAGTCTCTTCTGCCCTCAAATTTATTCAAGCGCATTCACAGATCATTTATTGTTTCATTGACTAAAATTGATTCATATACAGCCGACGCAGTTGAAGTTAATGGTAAATCTGTACCAATAGGTCGCGGATACAAATCAATTATAGAAAACTTGTTGTAATTACAAGACTTTCATTATTCTCTCTCCAAATTTCAGCAAATCATTTCAAAACATTCGTACAGCAAAAAAAATCCCCGACATGGGGGCACACATCGGGGATCGATTTAACTTTTAATACATAGCGCTGGTTACTATTAGCGTTGTTTTAAAATTATAAATTCATTTTTAGAATGTCAATAAGAACGTTTTTTAATTTTAACTTTTTACTTTTGAATTTAATAACTGTACCTGCTTCAAATGCAGGACTGATCTGCAGAAGTACCATGATTTCCTGTCTCACATAAGATCCGCTTCAATACTTCCACAAAATAAATATTAATTCTATACTAAGGATATTGGATTGATTCTGCTATATGTTTAATTTCCAATAAACTTAAATGGATTAGCTATGATTAGAATTGGAACCTGCAGCTGGAAGTACGATTCCTGGAAAGGATTAGTTTATCCGGACAAAGAAAAAATAAATTTCCTTTCGGAATACGCAAAACATTTCAAAACTGTCGAAGTAGATCAATGGTTCTGGTCGTTGTTCGAACCAAAGAAAGCGGTCCTTCCAAAAGACAGCGATTTAAAATCTTATGCTAAGTCTGTCCCCGATAATTTTAAGTTTACTATTAAAATTCCTAACAGTATTACACTAACTCACTTTTATAATAAAGATAAAACAGCTGCACTAAAACCAAATCCCTTTTTCTTAAAGGCAGATCTCTTTGAAAAATTTCTTGAAACTCTTAAACCATTAAAGAAAAATATTGGTGTGCTGATGTTTCAATTCGAATATCTCAACAAACAGAAGATAAGTGGATTAACAGAATTCCTGGAAAGATTTGAATCATTCATTGAATCAATAG
>DPRR01000022.1 GCA_003538625.1 Ignavibacteriales bacterium | reverse complement strand
CTTGAAATACTAATTCTTACATTTGTAAACCAACAAGCAATTTTTTTTCGAAATGAAAAATGGCCAACAGACAAATCGATTTTTACAAATTACCTTTTTTGCAACATAAAAAATGTTGCGTGTAAAGCGGATATATGTAATATTTGGGTATACATATGTTAGCATTCATGTTGGAAATCAATTGAGAGTTCAATAATCTCGTTCATCCTAAATGCAGAAAATGATTAGCTTGCAAAAAGAAGAAACTAAATTAAATTTAGATAAAATGAAAGTTTTCAAAATTCTGTGCATAATATGTGCTACTGGGTTGACAATGTTAACCTTTTCGTGTAGTGAGAAAATTAAAAATATCGACCATGAGATAATGGTTAAAGTACCGGAATCTAAACTTTATGTGAGAGTGCGCGGAAACCCTGAAAATCCCTTGATTGTTAATTTGCATGGTGGACCGGGCGGATATTCCGGTATCGATATAAAATTAATGGGGCCAGGACTAGAAGATAAATTTATGGTTGCATATTTAGACCAACGCGGATGTGGAAAATCTTTGGAATGCAATGATAAAGACTTACTTACAGTACAGCAGTATGTTCAAGATTTGGATATTGTAATTGATTCCTTGCGTAAAAAATACGATAAAGAAAAAGTCCATATCATGGGAACTTCATGGGGTGGGATGTATGGCTTTTTATACCTTTTAGCAGACCAAACCAAAGTATATTCTTATGCATGTATTGATGGAAAAGTTAACAGCAATTACCAAAATCATTCACTCATCGATTTTGAAACTGATAGAGCAAATGAAATACTTCAAACTAACATTTCTGTTGAACGAAAAGTGGAGTTGGAGCATATCGTAACAGAATTGAAACGGATTAAAAATAGTGATTTTGCACAATTTCATACCGATGTAAACTGGATGAAACATGAGGTTCCTGCGAAACTCGGATTTAACGCATATTTCGCAGATACTTCCAAGATTATTTCATTTAAAGATGTAGTGCAGGATACTGCCTTAATGAGATTGATGAAATATTCAGAAGAGGAATACGCAGAAGTTGGAGAAAAAGCAGAAATAGTAAATACTGCCTTCCGAAACACTCACTCGTACAACAATATCAATATTGAATCTGATTTAAAGCAAATAAAAACACCCACAATTGTTATTCAGGGCGAACAAGATTACGTCGTTGGTAAAGGACACGCTGAATTAATATACAATGCATTAACCAATTTATCCAAGGACAAAAAAGAACTACACATTATTCCCAATGTTGGGCATTGCCCTGCTATTGAAAGCCCCCAACTATTATCTGAAATCTTAGTTGATTTTTTTCAAAAGGAAAGTTTGAATAATTAATAAATAAAAACATGGAACGTTCACATTTTGTATGTGTAATTGCAGTCAATTTGGTAAATATCAAGGTTTGAAGTCCACTCAAACTACCTAGCAGTTTGACAGAATACCAACAGGCAATCTGCAACCACTCATACAATTTTTCATTACTAAAAATTAAAAAGCGAAGCCGTAACTAACCTGAAAAGAAAATATTTATGAAAAAATATATTGCAACTGGCTTTGATCTTAACGGAAAGTTTGAAATTAAAACCAATTTGACACTTAAAATCAATACTTAGCAGAATGAAAAATTTTAAAATCGTACTGTTTATTATGGCAGTAATCATAATTATTGGAGAGTTGATAATTATCGATTATGAAAATTTATTTAGCTCAAAAAACCTGGCGTCTTTCCTTGTAATGATAAGTATGACATTGACAACTATAATCATCGTATTATCTATCAAAAATAACATGAAAAAAATAGAAAAAACAGATAATTAATAAATTAGAATTGATAGAATCCATGAAAATCAACTTATTAAATAAATCCTGCCCGAATTGCAAATCAAATATTTCTTTAAACTTTTACAGAAACATTTCGGTTTGTTTTACTGCATTTCTATTTTTTCACAGGAACTATGATTTAATTACCAACTAGTTTAACAATTACGAAAAACAATATGAAAACCAAATACTTATTAATTTTTTTATTTCTGAATTTAACAGGAATTTACCTGATTGCACAAGATAAAATAATGGATAGAAGGTTTAAAGGCAAAGAAATTGGTCTTCGGGAGTTTTTAGGCAGCAATATCGTGTATCCTGCTGAAGCTATTGAAAATAAATCAATCGGATATTCAATTACAAGTGTTACTATTACTCCTGAAGGAGATATTTTTGAAATCTCAACTGTAAATCCGATATGTAAATCAATAGATGAAAATATTATACAAGTTCTCCAATCCACTAAAAATAAGTGGCTAAAATGTGATTCAATATCAATAAATCAGACGTTTTACATCCCTGTAGTTTATGTACTTGCTCCATCAGGGGAATCTTTCGCTATAGAAAATCCGGTAAACGAAAAATATAATTTTGTGGATCCAATTGTTATAACTGCAATGCCATTGTTACAAAAATTTATTCCTGAAGATGACGAGACTGTTGCTGCAAAACTCAGTGAAAATTTATCGGGAAATGACTATCAGAAAGCACTGGATTTTGTTGATGAATTAATTAGAAGAAATCCGTTTAACAGAGAACTTTATCAATTAAGATTATCAATAAACAGAAAGCTACACAAAAATGATTTGGTTTTAAAAGATGCCCAAAAAATGCAAAATTTCATTCCCGGAGTTTCTCTTGATGAACTATTAAATAAAAATTAGGCAATTGAATTNNTTAGTGAACGGATTCAATGAATGCCAATGTCAGTTGGGTTTTAACCCCATTTTGTTATGGTTTTTTAATTATTGATAAAGTACCTAATTCAATTAGGCAAAATTTCAAACTCCGCGTAAGCCGTGTATCGTTGATTCCCTGTCATGGTGAAGTAGTAAATAAAATTGATGGAAATTACCACGGTTGCTTTTGAAATGAAAATCCAGTAATTTGTATGAAATTCAGAAGGTAAAATTTTAACCTGTTTGTATTTGTAAAATGTTGTATTTGACAAGCGGATCATATTAAACAGTGCGAATAAATGAAAATGAAATTTACGACTTTGGTGCTGATAATTTTGAGTCTGACAGCTTGTAACAGCAAAAAATCAGTAGAAACAGAAAATGAAAATAATATGAAAATTTCGACATCAGATAAAATTGCAATGACAAGCGCTTATTCCGAAGTAAACGGGATAAAAATGTATTATGAGATTTATGGACAGGGTAAACCGCTTGTTCTAATTCACGGTGGTGGTTCCACTATTCAAACAACTTTTGGGAAAGTTATTCCGCTATTTGCAAAAAACAGAAAAGTAATCGCAGTTGAAATGCAGGCTCACGGACGGACAAGTGACAGAAATACTGACCTTTCTTTTGAACAGGATGCTGATGACATTGCCACTTTATTAAAAAACTTAAACATTGAGAAAGCTGACTTTTTCGGTTTTAGCAATGGAGGAACAAGCACTTTACAAATTGCCATTCGTCACCCTGAAATAGTTGATAAAATCATTTTAGGGTCGGCACTTGCCAAACGTAACGGGGTTCCTGAGTGGTTTTGGGATTTTATGAATCAGGCAAAACTGGAAAATATGCCTGAACAATTGAAAGTTGCTTACAATCAAGTGGCTGCCGACACAAACGGCTTGCAGGTAATGCACGACAAAGACGCTAAAAGAATGGTTAATTTCAAAGACATTCCAAATGAGCAAATCAAATCTGTAAAATCACCAACCCTGATTATTATTGGCGATAAGGATATTATTACTCCTGAACACGCAATTGAAATGCACAGATTAATTTCAAATTCTGAACTGGCAATAATTCCGGGAGGTCACGGTGATTATATCGGAGAAATAACAACCTTAAAACCTGACTTTAAGGAGTGCGAACTTGTGGTTCCAATGATTGAAAAGTTTCTTAACAAGAAAGAAGAATAATCTTAATTTTTTTGCTAAAACTCTCCGAAAAACCATGTTTCTTCACTAACACCCCTTTGCAAAAAGATTACCGTTAATCCATGTGATTTTTTTTCTCTCTTGAAAAACAGAACTCAATAAACTTCAAACAAAAAAAAGTAAAATTCATTTATTGTATTTTAAAAAATGCATCTATCTTTGTTCGCAAATTTACGAACAATATGAGTCTGAAATCAGTTACAACGGAAAAGCAAATAAAAACAGCCCGGTATGCCAAGGCAATGGGGCATCCTGTGCGGATGTATGTTTTGGAGTTGCTCTCAAACCAAAGCTGCTGCTA
>DPRR01000002.1 GCA_003538625.1 Ignavibacteriales bacterium | reverse complement strand
GTTAGACTATTGCACTTTTTTTGTTTGTTTCTATTTAAACGGCGTTGAGCAACTTGTTATGTTCCTTCCCTTATATTTCAATCAATTCTTGTGGTGAATAACTTTTATCAGCAAAATATAATTTTGGTTTCTTTTTTCTTTTTAGGTTTAGGTATGTACGAGCTTCATAATCTTTTGTAAACTCTATTACTTTATTCTTAGAACTAAAAAAAGAAATATTTTTAATAATATTCCATAAAACATTAAAAAGTATCTTATCAGTAAATAGCAAATCTTTTTTAGTTATAGCTCCATTATTTCCATCGTGAACAAAAGCAGAACGAAGTTTGTAGACACGAACAATATTATCAATATAACTATCCGTTTCCCATCTTTTAAACCAGCCTAAAAGTGCTTCTATTCTTTTTGGTAAATCAGTCTTATAAGAATCACCTTGATGAGTTAGTAGAATTTCTAAAGCTATCATATTCCATAAAAAAGCACTCGAAATATCAGAAGTGTTAATACTTTTCCCAAGAAATATTGCTGCTCTTTTAATTTCTTCTCTCCATTCACTCGAAAAATTCTTTTTAGGTCTAATTACATCAAGAAGTTTGAAAAAAAATAACTTCTTATGATAATCGAACCATTCTTTATCCAAATCTAATCCTAACGGAGACCTAGTCAGTTGTTTACCGTATGTAAAGTATTTTTTACTTGATTCTAGAAATAAATGTTGTATTGAAGACAAATCATTTTCTCCGGAGAATCCTAAAAAACCAGTAAAACTTCTATTTTGAAAAAAAAGTTGTGAAGTTGCTAATATTAATAATTCATCTCGAACCAATCTGAAGCAATCGGTTTTAACTTTTGCGGGTTCTCCACCAATTCGCAAAATACCAAATGTATGAAACGAATTTATATATTTTCTAACATCCCATTTTTTTTGTAACTCAGTAATAACTTTTTTATCAATACCTAGTCTGTTTTTTATATTCATTATTTTTTTTGAAGATATAAATGTTACTCGGTCAATTCTAAATTCTTCATTTACCACATCGTGCAATTTTAGATTAAAAATTGGTGTAATAAATGTCCACGAACCATTATGACTTTCAATCTTCATATTATCCTTAACTTAGGAAAATAACGGCGTTGTGCTTAACCCACAGCCCAGCTTAAGACTGCCGAATAGAAGCACAAACATTAATGATTTAAATATTTTGTTTAGAAGAACAAAGCCTAACAAATTTGTCTAAACGGAACGACTAACATTAAAATTATAAAAAATGCCGAATGCGAATACTCTGTCGGGTTGAAGCACTTGTTAGTTTACTACTGGATATTAACTTTTATTAAATATTTACTATATACCCAACCCGTTTTGGGCAAACCTTCAACAAAATCAAAATACTCCACATAAAACCAATCGTTTTCTTCTTTTATTACTTCTACTTTGTTATTAGGAAATAAAGTATCTAAAATTAAAGATTTGCTGTTTGATTCTTTTCTGACATTTAGTTTGGTGCGAACGATATAAATTTTAGCATATTCTTTATTAGGCGTAATTTTTTCAATTTCTTGCTCAATTCTTTGACTGGTATCATTTATTGATTTGATAATATTTTCTTCTTATTGATTACCTAAATAAACTGTAATAATTATGCTTAACAAGAAATAAAGAAGATTTTGAAATGAAGATGAAGCAACAATACTTTTAGGATTTTTTTCAATATGTGTTTTTAGTAGTTCTTCAATAGTCAATATAACTTGTTCATATTCTCTCTGTCTTTTAATATCATCAATCGAAAGAATTATGCTTTGACCAAAATTCATTTTATAGTTTGCTTCTTTATATAAATTAATTTGCTGAACTACTTTGTTTAAATCGTAACTATTAATTAAAGATTGAATTGGTTCTAAATTTTTAACAATGTTAACTGATAAATTCTGGAGAATATTTTTATGTGATTCAGCAATCTGTTGAGCAAAACTATCGAAAAGATTTATTTGAGGGAGAACCATTTTTGTAAAGCCGGTAGATAATGATTCAGCTAATTTTATTTGTCGTTCAATATGTAGTTCCAAACCTTTAATTATGCTTGACTGCATATTATAAAATGCATTAGCTGATTTGGCTAAAACTTCCATTTGGCTAGTAAGAGTATTCACAAATGTGTTTCCCAAACTATTAATAAGTCTATGCTGATGTTTAACTGTTTCTTCTATTTGTTTTTGAAAATTATCTACTAAAGCTAATTGAGGCGAGAATGATTTTGCTATTAAACGTGATAAATTATCAGGATATGAAATTTTATCAATTTGTTTTAATATTTTCTGTTTATCTGAGTTCGATATTTCCATATTTCTTTAGCAAACTAACGACGTGTTATGTTAAAACACAATGCCGTAATTATTTTTTATAAAATATTTTTTTACCTATTGCAAAGATTTTTATATCCTCTTGACTTTGTACTTATTAAAGAGGTTATGAGCGATTTTTATATTCCTTAATTAATCTGTCCGCTGAATAGTTCATTTCATCATTACTACTTTTTTTAGTTAGATTAAAGAACCAATCAAATATAATTGGGTTTTCTCTTCTTAGTATAATCAGATACTCCAGACATTCTTTAGATAGTTTTGATAACTCATCAATAAATATTGTTTTTGATAAAATTCTATCCCAAGTTAGATCAATAATAGTTTTGATTCTCTTTTTATTTAAAATTGTCTTATTATTATCCATAATTTCTGATATACTAAAAGTAAATAAAGGCATAAGTGGGATTAATACTTCTAAAGTAAAAGATTTTATCGTAACACCTAAAATAAACGAAGGAATAAGTAGTAATACTGAAAGTAAAATTAATAATATCAATATGCTGTTGCGGTAGATAGTCCTAAGATTCATATCCCATACTAAATTTGTTTTTAAGCAAATAAAATTACTAACACTTTTGTCTAAAGAATCCACATAAGGTGAATACCAATCTTTAAAAAAATCTGGAGGATAACCTTTCTTTTTGTTTTTCAATGAATATTTCCAGATATCTTCATATGGGGGACAGTTTTCTTGATATATAATGTTTTTATTAATGTTCATTACATAAGTATCAAAATCATATTGAATTAATGAGGCAAGTTTTATCTTTTGGGATATTATTGATTTTAGAATATATACGTTAACAATTGTAACAAGCACACTTAATAGACTAAAATAAGGTGACACCATATTCCAATTCATTCCCAACAATACCTCAGAATTTTTTTTTTCGAAAATTATTTTTAGGAATGAGATTATTACGATAACGACGACGCTTAATATTATTTGTAGTGCTTTAAATTTTTTGGCGGAAGAATACAAGTAATTTTGTGCAGAAAGTTTTTCAAGGCTTGTAATTTCATTTTGTAACACCGCAATATTTTTATTTTGTTCAATCATTATATCTAGGAAAATTATCTCCAAATATTTCACGCCACTTATTGATTGACTCTTTCATCTTTTTGTCATTTTCAAATTGCCTTGCCTCTAATGCTTTTTGGTAATCTACATAAGCTCTTGTAGAAATTTTTTGTTTTTCTGAATAGGTCAAAGTATTTAAATCACCTTGAATATTTTTTGGATCATTAACAGGATACATTATATAAGTATTGATATGACTTAAAAGAGTAGGTAAATTCATATCAACAAATTTACTAGCTTTATCCGGTGAACTGGCAAAATAATTTAGCATAAGATTTTCAAATAAATAAGATGGCGCAGATGGCATCGTAGGTCGTCTATTCCAATATTTTAGAACTCTAATTACATTTAACACATTTCCGTCGTGTCTTTTGTTTATACTTATTACGCGCTCTTTATCTAATCTCGGATCTGTCTTTTTCCAATTGCCATTCCCATCAGGTATGAGATAATATGTTCTCCCATCAGTCTCTGGTTTAGTAAACAAACAAGGCACAATATCGAAATTCCATTCATAAGAAGATAATTCTAAAACAGCTGCTTCTTTATTACGTTTAATATCTGATTTTGCATATTGTGATATATCTTTAAGGCTCTTGATGAATTTATTAATCATTTTTATTGAATTTAGAGTTTTGGTATTATCATTACATAATTTCAATAGTTTTGTCGCTGTTTCTGGAACAGTGATGCTAATTCCATCCCGAGATTCCCAATAAGTTGCTCCTTCTGCAGAAATACCAATCATTAAATCAATATCATTTAAACGTCTAATCTTGGTATGTCGTGCAAATGATCCATATTGAATATCAATGTCAGTGTATAGTTTAGGAAAATCAGTATCATCATCAGGAAATTTGTGAATTTTATAAATCAACCAATCTTTACTACTATTAGCATTTTTTGTCTTTTCCGTATCCAAATTTACCATATCTTTTTGGAATTCGTCAAAAGCAGTAATTACTGTAGATGCCATATTTACCTCATAATTTCAGAATATAACGTCGTTGCCGATAGGCGGTACCCCATAATAAGGATACCGCATAAAAAACAACTGCCAATGATTAAGCAAACCGCATTTATCTTTCTTCGCAAGTGCAGTTTGCAACAATGTTAATTAATAGAACCACTTTGAACAAAAAACTTAAAACGGAAAAACCAACCCAAGAATTTCATAAAACCCGAATGCGAAAAGGCGGTCGGGTTGATTTGCTTGTTAGTTTTCATCAATAGAATGGTTCTTCTTCTAAAGATGAACGCAAAACTGGAACATTTAATTTGTAAGCTGAAACCACATTTTGAACCAGCTCAAAAAACCAATTAGCAGAATTCGGTGCAACATATACTTTTTCGATCAGTCTATTTAGGTTAAGATTTACCCAAATACCATCTGGTAAATTCTCATCTGAATTTTTTATATCCAAAAATGTTTTTGAATTTGATTTGCTTATAATTGCCCGTATCTCTTGTTCGTGTTCAAATGATTGCCTCTTATATAAAAACGGTGCTAAGATATTGTTTTCAGGGATCCATTCTTTTTCATAATCTACATAGCGCACCATTCCAATATTTATATTGACATCCAAAATTTCTCTCATTTTAGCATAAGTAGATTGTATACAAATAGCTTCCTCTGTTTTAGAATATAAGCTCCACATTCCAGCAGATTCAAATTCACTCAAATGCCAACAACTTATAAATACTTTTTTTCTTAAAATTCGAATGTATTTACTAAATTCTTCGCTAGTATAATTTCTTTTTAAAGTTTTATAGATCAGTGGTCGTAACTTTTTATTTGCAAAGGAAAAAGAACCTTCAAACTGATCATTAAATTTATCCGCTCTCGGGAAGAACAATCCTTTATTAACTAATAAAGATGCAAATTTTGTAAAATCGAGATATCGCCAAATTTTTACATTAATATTAGATGGTGGTTCGAATAATTTATCAAATGTGGCTTTATATTTTTTTATACCTTCTTCTCGCCATTCAATTGCTAATTTTAATGCCCCTTCTTCACCATATTTTGATATTGAAAATGCTCTTGAACGATGTTTATTTTTTTCGATGGGATAGTGCGCTTGCCAAACGTCATAAATATATGTACCATATTTTTTTCTAGAGATACGTTTTGTTCGGTGAACACCGATGAATCCAGATTTATTTCTGGTTTTGCGCATTGTATTTAAACTTCCAGGATGTTCAGGATCATATTCAATTTCCATCGCATCTCTGAAATGTTTAGCTGCCTCAATGGCTTTTTCTTTTCCTCCAAATTTTGAATCATTAAAAAATTGATTTATATCTTTAGATTTATCAGAAGGAGATTGGAAACGAACTTGCCAACCGTGTGTACCTTTATTGTGGGATTTTCGTCCTTTAATATCAATACGTGTTATTTTTCTAAGTTCGTAAGGTTTTTCAGGATTTTGGCTCATAAGCCTTTGAAAACAAACTAATACTTATAAAGAAACGCTAACACTTAACTATTTAACATTTCCTGTTTTATCTTATTTACTATTATTCATTGGTTTAAACTCAAATAAAGAATATGATCTTAAAAAGTACCAAATCTTAACTTGTCAAATCCCTTTACATTCTAATCTAACAAGCTCCCCCCTCCGGCGTCAGATAAGTCGTTGTGGAGGGTATGTACATATGTGCATCGGTAACTTAAAAAAATCTAAGGTAAATATCCATAAAAGATCATATTTAATTATTCAATTCAACTTCTGTGAATCTTTTATTTTCTGCTCCATCTCTTCTTTAAGTTTCACAATCTCCTGCATAATTTCATCTTCAGTAGTGATTCCTTTTTTAACAAGTATTCTTATCATTGCCTGCACTTCAAGCAAGAAATAATGTCAGAGCTATTATTCAAGATATATGTACGCTTGATTTGTTTGTTGAATGTATTTTATATAAATTATTATATAATTATAATATCATTATATAACATTTATGGATAACATTCATTTTCAATGGGACCAAAATAAAGACCTTATTAATATTAAAAAGCATAAAATCTCATTTGAAGAGGCAAAAACCGTATTCTTTGATGAAAATGCTAGATTAATTCCTGACTCCGAACATTCAGGAGATGAAGCAAGATTTATTATTCTTGGTCTGTCTGCCAGGTTAAACCTGCTTATAGTTGTTCACACTTATAAAGAAAATGATGAAGTTATTAGAATAATTTCTGCAAGAAAAGCTACAAAATCTGAAAGTAAACATTATCACGAGGTGAAATAAAATGAAAAAAGAATATAATTTTTCTAATTCCATTAAAAATCCTTACATAAAGAAACTAAAAAAACAAATATCAATCAGAATAGAGAATGATACAGTTGAGTACTTTAAAAAATTAGCTGCTGAAATTGATATTCCGTATCAAAATTTGATGAATCTTTATTTAAGAGAATGTGCTGCAAAAAATGTTAAGCCAAATATTCATTGGCAATAAACCTTCATAACGGATTGAATAATATTTTTTTATCCTCTTGCCTGCCCCGACTCGTCGGGGACTTTGTGCTTACCTGTCCGCCTGTGGCGGATTAAAGAGGTTATACAGTTTTTTTACTTTATTTAACCACACCTTAGTAACCGCCACATTTTCTTTAACTAATCATATATGAAAAAAGATTTTTTTCAAATAAATATTATCGTTTAGGTTTAGTTTGTGACCAGTGTGAACTTATTAATTTCCAATCCCCATCAATCAGTTTGTATACTTCAGTTGTGTTAAAATATTCTTTGTTGCCATCCTGCATAATTCCAATAAAATTAAAAGTAAGAACACCAACATCACCATGCATTTGAACCTGCGGATCAAGTAATTCATAATTGGGAAAGCTGAATGTTCCATTAAAAGCGGCAATCCAATTATGGAATTCTTTTTTACCTGTACAGCGTTTTTCTAATCCGGGATCAAAATATGTTATTTCTTCGGCGGCGGCTTCAATGAATCCGAATGTATCGCCGGTTATCCATCGGTCTAGAATTGCTTTTTCTTTTGCAATTATTATTTCTTGTGGTGTCATTTGTGTTGAATCTCCTATAGAATAGAAATTAGAATTATTTTCTGCCAGTGCAACTGACAAAAATGCTTCTACTAAAATTACTGCAGCTATCTTTTTAATAAACATTACTCCCTCGATGCTTTTAATAGGTGTGTATTGACTCTCCTTATTTGTTAATTTTGTGTCAATCCTCTTATTTATTTCTAAACGGTACAGCGCTACTATGCCTGCCGCCGCCATAACAAGGAAGCCGAGTTAGATACAAACACTTTTTATTTTTTTATTAATTAATATTTTAAGAACTTTTTTGCAATCCGTACCAACTGATTGAATAATATTTTTATATCCTCTTGCCTGTTCGCCTTTGGTGGAACTTTATACTTACCAGGCCCCCTGTGGTGAAACTTTGTACTTATAAAGCAGCTAGTCAATATTTATTTTAATAAATTTTTGGTATTAGTTTTTTTGTTCTCTTCTTATAATTAATATATTTGTCGCCCATTAGATCAGTCATAAATTTCTCTTCAACTCTAATACGATTCAGAAATCCAATGCAGGTCGTTAGTAACATAAGAATTACAGCTAACCAATTTGATAATGAAATAGAAATTCCCGTAAAAATTATTAATTGGCCTAAATAACCGGGATGCCTGATGAATTTATACAACCCTTTTTCTACTATTTCGTGATTTTCTACTTTGGAAACCGAATAAGTAAAATATTGCCTGAGTTGCCAAATGGAAATAACCCTAATAATTAATCCAATCGCAATGAGAAATAATCCTATTGAGAACAAAATATTCCAATGATAAATTCTGCCAATTTTTGTAGCAGCAATAGAAAAAGAAAGCAAATAACCAATTGTTATGGATATAAGCAGCACCCATAAGCTGCCTCTATCATCTTTGCGGACAATCTTTGTTTTTTTTCTTTGTCGTAAACTTAAATAATACTCAAAAAATCCATACAGGTATGCAATACTTATAATAACAATTATTTTAGGATTCAATTAGATACTCGATATTTTTTATTGTATTTATTTTAATAAGTCATATTTTACGGAGTGAACAATACTTCTGTATCCTCTTGCCTGTCCACTTCAGTCGATTATAGTGGTTATATGACTTATATTAAAAGAAAATGGAGATGCCGAAATTTACTCCTAAACCCCTCGTCCTAAAAGCATTTCTTTCTCCCTCGTCTTTGCGGATTCTGTTTGGGCTACCATCATTATAAATGTTAGTTTGACTATTCTTAATATCCGAATTCTCATTTGATATTGTCAGCCCATATTCACCGGATAGTTTAACATTTTCAGACAAATTATACTCAACACCTAAAACTATATCTAACCCGTAACTAACAGTTTTATTTATATTTTCATATTTGCTTATATATGAACTGCTTAGATATTCTTCATATGATTCATTTCTATTATAGGATATGAAGGGACCTCCTCCTAAAATAAAATTAAAACTGTTGTAACTTATTAAACTGTGCAGATATTGAATCGATAATTTTAAGTTATAATTATTGTATTTAATCGGAGGATTAGTAATTATACTATCTAACTGCTGAGTAATATCATAATCTTCTTCATTGATATTAGTAAGCAAGCCAATCCGTATTCCTGTGTAATTGTTAAATAAATATCTATAGGAAAATGTATAATTATTAAAGTTAGTAAGGTTTAATAAACTTCCAATTTGAAATTGTATACCGTGTTTTAATTCCTTATTGATTGTTTTAGAAGAATCTTGAGCAAAAGAGAAATTTAAAAAAAGAAAAAAGAGAATAAGCAAACGATAGTATTTCATTATTTTACCCTGATATATTGGTTAGTGGTATAATCACGTGTTATCCCGACAAATCGGTACAAGTTATTAAAACACAACACGGGAATTATTATTAAAAAATTTACTGAAGTACTTATTTTTCCTCAAAATTTAAATTTACTGGTTGAGATGGAAATTTATTTTCTTTTATCAGATTTGTTACTTGAACATTTTTATCAACTTCATCCAATCTGAAATTATCAAACCAAACTTTACCGTTACTGCCTAACAAAACCCCATAATTAATTGTTTTACTATTAATCGGTATGTCTAAAACAATTTCATATTTTTTCCAATCTGTTGTGCCTTTTATTGTTCTGTCTCGCATATTATCAAAACCCAATTGCTGATTATTTTCGCCATCGATTCTCATCCACATACCACTCCATCCATTAACATTTTCACTTTTAATATAGCCGGATATCTGTAACCTTTTCCCTAAATAATTCTCTGCACTAATAGTCTGCATTAAAGTTCCAAATTCATTTTCTTTAGGTGCCTTTGATTTTATATATGCACAAAAATGGCCGTCCACAAAATTTGTATTATCAATTCCCATTTCATATTCAGATGGATTACTTCCAGCAGAAAACCAGCCTTTGGGAATTTGATCACCAATTTTTGCAATGATGAAAGTTGTCAAAATAATTGTGATTACAGCAAGGGCTCCAATTAATTTTTTCATAACACGCTCCAAAATTATTATTAGTTATAACTTCTACTTATTAGATATTTAATTCACTTGCTTAATCTCAATCATTCATTTTTTTTATACAAATCACAAAATCAAATTCTGGTAGAAAATTTCTTCTTTCCCAATAAAATATTTTTTGGTTGTCAACCTGGTACAACTTATCTGGTTCGTAAGAAAACTTATTTATTTCTGCTTTATCATCAGCAATTAGTTTATACTTAACCCATTCTAATGGTCTATTCCATTCTGCCGTACTTGTTAAGATATATTTCGCACAGCCGTTCCTAACGCTTTGCCTGTAACCTATCCTGTAAATAGTCGTATCGTTAGCCGGCATCATCAATAAATGTCTTAAGCCGGTATCACCAATTTCCAGGGCAATTTCGTCCCGCTGTTCTGATATGTTATAAATACTAATTGAATCTACTTCTCCGGCTGCATAATCTGCTGGGAATGGATAATAAATTATTTTCTCTACTGGTTTATCAGTTTCATTATAAAACCAGTAAAGCCCATCAACTATAAAATATTCCTTATCTAACCTGAATGTAATATCTTCACCTAGAAATTTAACGCCCTGACTAAAAATCGAAGTACTTAGGATTAAAAAAATATTTAAAACTTCCTTCATTACATCATCATTTCAACAAAATCATTTTACCATTTTTATGAACTTTACCTCCGATAACTAATTGGTAATAGTATATACCCGTTGAAACCGGATTTCCCATCATATCTTTTCCATCCCAAATTGCATTAAGTTTTTCACTCGCATTTATGGAAAATATTTTTTCACCTGTACCATTATAGATATTGATCTCCTTTGGTTTGCTCTGTAATTCATTTGGTATTGTTATTATAAAATTGGTAGTGGAATTAAATGGATTAGGATAATTTGTTATACTTATTAAACTGGTGTTTTTAACTGGTCTTTCCTCCACATCGACTAAAAAATCAGTCAAAATATGTATATCATTTATGTAAAGTGAATCAGGGTTAATATTTAATTTAATCGTATCAATTCTTACTCCTTGAAAGTGACCTGGTTCGTAATTATTTGTCATAAAGTTAACAGCAAACCTCCTTGCAAAAATACTTGTAGTAAAGATTCCTGCCGAGTTAATATAAAGAGGGTTGTCCAAAATAAAGTTTCCGCTAGTCACCAGATTATTATTTTTGTCATAAATAAATCCACTTAGCGTCCCGCAGGTTCCAACAGTATCGTTCTCAACACCTATCGTCGGACTTTTATCTTTCGCAAAACCAATTCCGTAACTTATACGTGCAATCGAGTAATCAACAGGCAAGAAATCAAAATAAGAGTCAGGGTAATCTCCAAAAACCAAAGAATCTTTTGTTAGTTCACCCCAAGAACCCGAAGAAAGGTAAGAGTATAATTTGATTCTATCCCCATCCCTGTTTATCGCCAGCGGTGCAAACAAACTATCTGAAGTTATAACGAATAAATTTGTGCTGTCTTCTATATTATCCAATTTTAATCTTGAAAATCCATTTGATGTCTCAATGCAGATACTATCATACTCTTCTTGTAAATAAGGTTTACTAAACCCAAAAGTAATTTCCAGAATCCAATTATTATTAACATCAAATTTAAGTTCTGAGATGAAGGCTTGCGGCAAAACAACGGGATTTCCAACGAACATTCTAATAGGCATTAAAATGAACAAAAAACAAAAGAAAAATATTTTTTTCATTTTGTATCCCCTAAAAAATATAATGAAGGTTTATACACTTATGTTAAAAAACATAAGTTCCCTTAATAAATAATTAAGCTGATTAAACTTAATTATTTCAGCTTAAATATCCATTAACAATTGTGAAATAATTCTTCAGTTCAACTTCCGCATATCTTTCATTTTCTGCTCCATCTCTTCTTTCAGTTACACAATCTCCTGCATAATTTCATCTTCAGTAGTGATCCATTTTTTGTTGTCTTGCTAAATATATTAATTCTATCTCTTGCCTGTTTGCAATCGCGTTATGTTAAACAATGAATATTTGTATATAAAAATAATAATTCTTAGTTTAGTATGTCCCCTATAGGGGATACATTCCCTTATAAGGGAATCAACTAAAAAGAAAGGTCATCATGAAAGAGTTACTTGATAAAATTCAGTATCTGGGTATACCAAGAAGAGAAGCTGAAGTATATATAGCCCTCCTTCATAAAAAAGAATTCACTGCTCCCGAAATTGCCAAAGTTACCTCCATAAGTCGAACAAAGTCCTATGAGATTCTACAAAACCTTGTTAAAAAGGGATTATGTAATGAAAGCTTTAGAAACGGAATTAAAATATTTAGCAGCATAAGCCCTAAAATTGTTTTTAAAAACATTTTATCCGAGTACGATCGGAAGAAAGCTATAGCAGATGAACTTCAGGAAGAACTTACTAATCTTCAAACAGCAAGACCTAAAAATTCTGAATCATTGGATTATATAGAGATATTAACTGAAGGAGAGCAAATAAAAGAAAAATGGTTAGATCTTCAGGATAACACTAAAAAAGAATTACTATTATTTTCTAAACAACCTTATGCTCTTCCGCTTAAAGATAATCTTGCATACGAAAGATCCCTCCTTAAAAGAAAAGTTGTTTATAAATGCATATATGAATACAGCGGCATTGAATCATTAGAAGATGCTCAGCATTTAATAAAGATACTTGAACAATATGAAAAAATTGGCGAAAAAATAAAAATTGTAAAAGAATTGCCTTTTAAACTTTGTATAAGCGATGATTCCATCACCCTGCTTGCCTTAAATGATAAAGTTTCTTTAAAACCAAGTATCACATCTGTATTTATTAATCACCCAAGTTTTTCGGGTGCATTAAAAAAAGTATTTGAAAATATTTGGTCAACTGGTATATCATTAACTGATTTTAAAAAAAAAATAACTAAAATTATTCGGAATTAATAGTCAGCTTTATTAATAATTTATTCGGAGTGTATTATGCGCAAATTGTTTTATGTGTCGTTTGTAATTTTTTTGTTGGTATCCGTTTTCACTGATGATTCGATTGCTCAGTGGCAGCAGGCTGCCGGTCCTTATGGCGGTGGTGTAACTTGTCTGGGCTCGCAGGATACAATTGTATTCGCCGGCACCATCTCAGGTATTTATGCTTCTACTAATGAAGGTCTTACTTGGGAATATAAAAGTAATGGTCTTCCAACCACATTCATTGAAACTATTTATTCTTCCCGTTCAGGGCTATTTGCTGGTTGTTTCGAAGGTGTTTTCCGGTCTACTGATAACGGAGAAAATTGGAGCAGATCAAGTAATGGGATTAATACAGATTATGTATTCGCATTAACTGGTCTTGATACTTCTTTATTTGCTGGAACCTTAAACGGTGTTTATAAATCTGATGACAACGGAGAAAATTGGACACGAGTCGATTCAGGATTTACCGGTTCTATGGTTTTTAATTTTGCAGTTCAGGGATCCTACCTTTTTGCCGGAACTGATGAAGGTGTTTATATGACTAGCGATCAGGGTGCTACCTGGATTTCTGCAAATAACGGTATTACAGGTGGAGCTATAAATGCAATGTGTGTGTACGGCAGAACAAAAGTATTTGCAGGTACAGTTGATGGAGCATTTGTATCTGAGGATCATGGAACTACATGGACATCTATTTCAAATGGATTAACTCCACCATCAGTCTATACACTTAGTGTACTGTCTGATAAATTGTTTGCTGGTGTTAAAAGTAATGGTGCATTTGTTTCAACAGATATGGGCAACTCCTGGAACCCCGTCGATCCAAGTTTAGATAATCCATACATCAATGATTTCCTCCAGTTAGGAAACACATATTATGCCGCAAGTGATAATAGTGTTTATCGCTCTATCGACAGCGGGGACACCTGGTCAAAGATGTCTTTTGGAATGATGTCCACTAGTGTACGCGCGTTTCTTAATCTTGATTCCGTCATTATAGCAGGAACGTTAGGTGCCGGTGCTTTTATTTCCAGTGACTCAGGTGAGACTTGGACACAATATGAAAATATAAATGCTCGTGCATTTAAAGGCTTTGCAAAAAATGATTCTGCATTATTCGCAGCAACAGCAACCGATGGATTGCAAAAATCAACTGATAATGGAAATACTTGGGAACGCATTTTAACGTCGGTCAGAGATTCCTATTTTAGAACTGTAAATGCAAATAATAATTTGGTGTTTGCAGTTTCTTTTTCTAATGGCGCTTATAGATCTTCTGATTATGGTACTACTTGGGAACCACTCAGTGCAACCCTAACTGATCCGGAGATTGAAAATTTTACATTTATAGATTCATCTACTATTTATGCATCAACCCTTTCAAGTGGATTTATATTCAAATCTTCTGATGGTGGTTTGTCATGGCTCCAGTCATCAAATGGATTGGGTAATTATTCATCAACACATAATATCATAAAATTTAAAAATTATCTTTTTACTGCCTCCGGTGATGGAGTCTATCGCTCTGATGATGATGGAAAGAATTGGTCACTTACTATCAATGGAATGACTTCTACTTCAGTTTTAACAATTTCGTCTTATGGTTCAACTTTGTTTGCCGGAACTGTAGATGGATACTTTTATAAATCAACTGATGACGGAAATAACTGGGTAGATATTGGTGATGGTTTACCCGCTTTTGGATCAAGCAGCGCTAATGAGGTTATTGGTATAATAGGAAATAATATTCTTTGTGGTACATACTCGACCGGAATTTTCTGGCGTCCGCTTAATGAAGTTGTAACCTCAGTCAATGACAACGCAGAATCAAAATCACCTGTATCCTTTGATCTATCCCAGAATTATCCGAATCCATTTAATCCTAGTACAACAATTAAATTCCAGTTACCAAAAGCTGGAATGGTGACTTTAAAAGTGTATGATATACTCGGCAATGAAGTTGCAGCACTTGTTAATGAAGAAAAAGCTGCAGGACAATATGAAGTAAATTTTAACGCTTCCGCATTAGCAAGCGGTGTTTACATTTACAAAATACAATCAGGTTCTTTCATAAATTCTAAAAAGATGATACTGCTTAAATAATATTTAATATTTCACATATCACTCCCCTGCTGATAATAACCTGCACACAGGTAAGCAGTAATCAGCAGGGGTTAATAAAAATTTAATTCAAATTTATTTCCTGAAATCCGTATGGGTAATGCTCAATCATATACTTAATAATCAACCTGTGATTTAAATATTATTTTAGTAAGAATAGATTTTGGGCGTTCCCTTTCACTTCGCCCTGCCTGCCGGCAGGAAGGTTCTCCGCTCCACAAATAAACGATTTTATTATTCGCTCCGTTCAGCCTGTCCCGCTTAATCGGAAGTCGGGCTTACGTGCTTCGCACAGCACTTCGTTGCTGCATACGGCTTCAATCCCTAACGCAGTAAAATAAAAATCCCCGATGTGGGTTAACCATCGGGGATTGGCTTTTTCTTAAACAGCGCCAATTCTCATCAGCGCTGTTTTAAATTTAAAAATTCATTATAAAAATGTCAGTAAGTGCATTTGTTAAATTTTACTTTTTATTTTTTAATTTAATTGTCAAAATAGTTACTTATCCGTCTCTGGCTGATTAATGCGGTTATACAGTTTCTAAACACCAGTAATTTTGTAAGTCGCTATTACCATAAGTTCACTCAGAATACTTACTGTAAAAAAGTAACCAATATGTTTTAAGTCTATTTTGAGTTTGTAACTTGCTCGTATAACAATCAGGAGTAAAATTGTAAGCACAATTATTCCTACCGTATATGAGCCAAGACCTATAACTAAGGATATTCTTGCCTCATCTTGTTGAGTAAATCCTCCAAAGACAAGAGAAAAAAAACGACATACAAATTGAAAGAATAAAAAAGGATACGCATATATTGTTGAATACTTTTCTAAAATTAGCAGAGAGACTACAGCCAACAATATCGTAAATGCAGGTCCGCCAATACTTACGTATAAATTATGACTTTCACTCAGATAATGTCCGGTTCTTGGCCAAACATAATTTAAACTATATATCATATCATTCCCTAAAATCTCTCCTACACTCCAATGTCCTAATTCGTGAAAGAGATAAGAGAAATAAGCTATGGGAATAACCAGCAAGTAAAGTCTTACTAATAATTTTTTATCAACCACAATAATTTATTATTCCTTTGATTATGCTTTACTTTTATTCCTTACCAATTTCAATGAAAAGACTAACAAAGTCTCCTTTAATTGCTGCTTTCTGCTACAGTTATTACTACATTTCCCTTTTTATGTCCCTGCTCAACGTAGTAATGAGCTTCTTTAACCATATCCAGATTGTATGTTTTATCAATTACTGGTTTAAGTTTGCCACTTTCAATTAACTCATTAAGAAAAATCAGATACTCAACTTTTTCTTTTGTAGGATATTTTACTGAAAGGAAGGAACCATTTTTCTTTAAAACATTTTTACAAGATGATTTAGTTATTTTTCCTACTGCATCGAATACAACATCATATATTGTTTTGCCTTTTCTAAAATCTATTTTGTGATAATCAATCACATTATCTGCACCTTTAGATTTTACCATTTCTACATTATCATTACTGCAAACTGCAGTAACATCAGCTCCAAAATATTTTGCAATTTGAACCGCATAAGTTCCAACGGAACCAGAGGCTCCATAAATAACAATCTTCTGACCATATTGAATATTTGCTTTACGTAAAATATGCAGTGCAGTCATTCCACCGACTGGGATTACTGCCGCATCCATAAAAGAAATGTTATCTGGTTTTTTAACTAATACACCTTTCTTTGATTTTTCTGGTACACAAACATATTCTGCATTACCCCCATACACTAATCCGGTTGTTGTTCCATAAACGTGATCGCCTTTATTAAACTGTTTTACATCTGAACCAACAGCTTCAACTACACCAGCAAATTCAACTCCTGTTATTTTCATTGGTTTAAAACCAAATAAAAGTCCAATAGGAACTAATATGAAACGGGGTATCTTTCTCAGATTAACATCACCTCTGGTTACTGATGAAGCTTTTACCTTAACCATAATTTCATTTTGTTTAGGAATTGGTCTTTCTAAATCCACAAGATTTAGAACTTCAGGCGAACCGGATTTAGTACAGACAATTGCTTTCATTGTTTCCTTTATAATCAAATCATTTTAGTTTATATCAGAATTAAAAAATATAAATCATATTATTTGTTTCGAATTAAGTTTACACCATACGGAATTAATGCAATTGCCATTAAGATTGCTGCAGTTAGATTGATGATTTCAACTCCGTCAGGAGTTCCTATGAAAAGTACTCCGATCAAAAACAATATGCTTTGCCATTTTGCCAGACTATTGGACTTGAGCAAACCTATGGTTTGAATAATAAAACCAAGAGGTAGTAACATTAAGCCATTTATTAAAATTAGCCAACCTTTTTTTTCAAACATTGCAAGTAAACCAGGTGTCATATTTATAAATTCGCCTTCATGTATAGTATCTATAGCACTCATTGTTAAACATAAAGCACCTTTATCAACTGCTAAAATTAACACTCCGAGAATTGCTATCACCCCCCCAATAAAACCCCACCATTCATTCGATGTATTTTTTAGAATATTATTGAAATGCAGTGCAACAACAACAAGCAAACCCGTGCAGAGTGTTACTAATGCATGCCCAAAATGCAGCATAAAATTATTATGTGCTCTTTGAATTAGTTCTGCTGGTCCTAAAAAAGAAGGGTTGAAGAGATTAGGGTGTCCACCGAATGCGAAGATAAAAATCAGTGGAAACAGTATAAAAGAGATTCCTATTCCAGTTCTTTTTACGGCATCAATCTGATTGTGTATATTGTTCATAACAAGCTCTACTTTCAAATTTATTCAAAAGATATTTATTTAATACTGCTCCACTAAAAATTCTTATAAGTTTTTTGCATGAAGCTTTTCTTTGAAAGCAAATAAAGTCCCACTCAAAGCCGATAGTAAAACAATTGGTCCTAAAATTTTTATTGCATAAGGAGTTCCAAAGAAAAAATACATTGGGAAAATGATCTCTGCTAAAAGACTAACAATAAAAAAATATGCAACTAAACCTGCAGTATATAATAAAATTTTGATGTAATTAGTTTTGAATAAGAGTTTTGGAGTTAAACAAAACAATGACCAGTAAAAGGCCGGGATTGATCCAAGTAATGATACAATGATTACATCAAGATTGTTTATAATAACTTCAGTAAAACTTTCGGTCAAAGGAATCGGCAAACCGGGTAAAGTTGTTGTATCTTGAGCTGCCCACTTGAAATATAATATTAGTAATGGAATTGTTATCCAGAACAAAACATTTAGTGCTGCCTTTCCAAATTCTTTCATATCATTTTCTCTTTTAATTGCTATTGTAATTTAAACTATTACTGTGATTTTATCTGAGCACTATCATTTTCATCTGTTCACAGTAAGTGGATGTTTTCAACTCGTAGAAATATATTCCACTTGAAATTTTATTTGCATCAAATTCTACTTCATAAATTCCTGCAGGCTTAAACTCATCAACTAAAGTCGTAACTTCTTTTCCAAGAACATCATAAACTTTAAGCGTTTGCCAACTGCTTACTGAAGATTGCCAACTGATTTTAGTTGTTGGATTAAACGGATTAGGATAATTCTGAAAAAGTTTATAATCATTTAAACTTTGTTCATCATCGGCAATATCAGTTACTGGGTTTTCAATTTTAATAGTGAATGTGCACGTAGCTTTTTCATTAGCAGTATCAGTTGCTGTTACTTTAATTGAATAGTTCCCGGTGACTGAAGGAATTCCTATAAAAGTTCGTGATGCAGGATCAAAACTTAACCAGGTGGGAAGTGCATTTCCATTGCTTAAAGCCGCAGAATAAGTGAGTGTGTTATTCCCATCGTCATCAAAAAATGTGGTATCCGAGAAAGTGTAACTGTAATTATAACCAACTGAATCAGTTTGATTGGGTATCTGATTTAACAAATAGGGTGCAAAATTAGTATATCTCAGGCTGTCGAGAATATTATCTATTCTTACCCAATAAGTATAGTATGTACTCATACTTGTTCCTCCGCTTGTAAAAAATAAATACTTATTATTATTAGTAACAAATTGTCCATACTCCCAGCTATAGCCGGGTTTATTTATTGGTTCTCCTAAGTTTTTGGGATTTGTCCATCTACCATCATTTCTTTTAAAACTTAAATAAATATCACCGGCTCCACCGGTGGTATTTCTGCTAAAAAAGATATATGATTCATCTCGTGCAATGTAGAAATCATTTTCCTGTGCCGAACTATTTAACGGAATTCCTAAACTTTGTAAGATAGTATCCTGATTAACAACTATTACTTTGGAAATATTTCCATCTGTTGGAGAACCTTCGTAGTATGAAGAGGCATAAGTGTTATTCATATTTGTCCTTTGGAAATAATGCATACGCTGGTTACTGGAAAGAAGTTTTGCTGGCACACTCCACCCCGAATCTGTTCTCATAGAGTAGTAAGTGTAAAAAATATTATTCTGCATATATATAATGCTATCATTAATCGATAAACTTGGGGCAATATATCCTTCAAAAACATTAAAAGGTCCCTGCCATTTATTATCCTGATATTTAAAACATCTTATTCTGTAACTGGAAGGTGTATACCCATTAAGTTCGCCATAATATATTTCCTTGCCATCAGTAGTAATGGTTATTCTTTCACACGCACGATGCCCGTTTGTAACTGTTAAATTAAATATTTGAGGAACGTTTCCGGGAGGTGTTTGCCCTAAATATAAACTGTCTGGTGGAATCTCTTGAGCAAATAAAGATATCGAAGATATAACCAATATTGATAAAGCTAAAATGAATGATCGCTTCATATTTTTCTCCTTTTAAAAATTAAATTATAATCATTGTTTATTTTCAATTAACAAAAGGTTAATTAAATATGAGTGAAAAATAATTGATGATTAAAGGTGTTGTTAGAAATACCTTGTGAAATGCACCAGGAGTTTGTGAAATGCATCGATGACAGGTTAAGTGTTGTGATTAAGAAGGCGAAGAATTGGTTGTTTGAAATTATTGTGGATTATTAACCAAATTATTTTTAAACCCCAATATTTTTTAGTTGGTTAATTTTATTGCGGCTAACAGGTAAACATTCACCGCTCTTTAATATAACTCGATATTTTCCGCCACCGAGTGATTGAATCGATTCAATTTTGTCTCGATCAACGATATAGGATTTATGAATGCGATAATAGTTAGAAGGCAATAATGGTATAAGTTGTTTAATTGATTTGTCATAAATAATTGTATGATCATTTTGTAAATGAAGTTCCACATATATGTTAGCAGATTTAAAATATCTTATTTCTTCAAGAGGAATAACTTTTATTTCAAATCCTTTTTTTACAGAAAGATATTTAATTGAATGTCCATCCAAAGCATGGCTTGATTTTAGTCTTTGAAAAGCAGCTTTTAATCTTTCAATATTGTATGGTTTAGGAATAAAATCTAAAACTCCATATTCAAATGCTTCAATCGCTCTATTGATATTAGCAGAAATGACAATTGTATGGAATGAATGACTTACTACTTGTTTTAATAATTCAAATCCATCTTTTGCATTCAGATTCAAATCTAATAGTAAAACATCTATTGGTTTTTCTTTTAGATAGAGCATTGCACTGTCGAGGGTAGTTTCAATATGAATGGAAGTAATTTCTTTATTAAGAATTTGCTCAACAAGTAATTTGATATCTTCAGCAGTTGGTCTTTCATCTTCAACGATTAAGATTCGCATTAGCTGCTCCTTATTTCAACTATTGATTCCCAGCCTTCATCAGATTTGCCTGATGTAAAATTCCATCTGCCTGGATAATTCTCTTCTAATCTGCTTTTGATATATTTAGCGCCGAAACCCGTTGAACCTTTAGACTCTCTAGAATTAAAATCGCCATCGTTTGTAAGAACATATTTAATACTGTCAGCATCTTTTACGGTTTGTAACTTAAATGTACCTACAATTTTATTTTCATATCCGTGTGTCAATCCATTTTCAACAAGTGTATGAAATATCATAGGAGGAACAGTATCCTTTTCATCTATATCTATTGTTTCTAACTTATAATCCGCACCTTTTCTATAACTCATAATTTTAAGATGTACTCTGCATAAATCGATTTCCTGAGTAATAGGAATTTGCTTTAAAGCAGAAATTTGATTTATCATTCTAAACTCATCCGCCAATGCCTCAATAAGTTTTATTGCTGAACTTGAATCTCTTCTTAACCACGCAATTATTGATGTTAATGTATTTAAAACAAAATGAGGATTAATATTCTTTTTTAATAATTCATTTTCTAATCGTGCAGATTTAAGTTGCGCTTCCTTTTCAGCCTTCTCTTTTCTTGCGAACTGCCTTGCAATAGAAAAGCTTGTGCATATAACCATGGTTGTTGCTAATCCAGCAAAAGCAAAATTAAAATAATATGCTGTCCATGCCGCTATAATTCCTATAAAAATAATTATGCTTTCTTCCCGCCGTTTGAGTAGCGCCCATAATGTGATTATGCTGCTTAAAATAAGAACAGTTAGAGTCATTATGTTAAAGCGGTTTTCGATGTTCGTAAAAAACAAAAAGATGAAAAGAGTTGTTATTATAATTAGTCCAATAATTTTTTTAGGAAAAGAAAACAGGTAAATGAAAAAAGTTGGGAACAGAACAGTAAATAAAAGTGTAATCAACTGATAAACATAATATTGCCAGTACACAAAAGTAGTCCGCGTATCTATGAATACCGGAGCCAGCATAGTAACCGAGTCCAGTATTACAATTAAGCAAATTATACTAAATAATAAATGCTCAATTTTTCGCTTTCTTGCGATATAAAGAAAAAGATTAAACAGAAATGGAATAAATAAAATGCCTGTTATAAAGAATGCCTGATAATATAATTGAGCAATTCTTTGTAACAAAGAATCGTACTTGCCGAGAACCATATAGCCATAGAACCATTTCCATGATGAGTAATTACTATAATTTGATATTCTAAAAACGAGAGTATGTTCACCACGAGTTAAAAGATTTGGAGGTAGGACCAGATTAAAATTAAATGAGCCCGCTTTCTCATCTGTTTTATTAATTCCAATTATTCCGTTTTGTGCAATCTTAATTCCATCCCAATAAATTTCATAAGCAGTTACAAAATTTATTGGAAAGAGTCCTAAAACTTCTTTGCTGCTTAGTGAATCTTTAATAATAATATGGGTTTTTATAAACCAGTTACCTGTAGCATATCTTTCATCATCTAATGAAGGTTCAAATAATTGCCATAATGAATCAGGTGTTGTTGAAAGCGAAAGTTTGGGAGATGTATCTTTTACTATTTGCCAATGATCTAAGTGGATTGATTTATTTAAAGTTGAGATAATGTTGGGTGGCAGATCAGTTGCTGTAATTTCACCATTTATTATCGTAAGAAGAATAATAAATCGAAAAACAGAAAGAAGCTTTATTTTTTTCACAATACTTAAAATAGTAATTGCAGAAAAAGTATTTTAATTACAGTCATAAAATAAGTAACAACTTTTAATTTCTGTAATACGAGTTACAAATATCTAAAAACTTATTTCGGTAAAATTCAGATAATAAAAAACCAACGTACCATGCAAACTATCTTTTTCTCAGCTTTAATCTTTTTACTTTATTCTTTAACCTTGTATACATACAGCTTGCCCCGAATTCATTTCGGGGTTTGTATGTTATGAAAAAGAAAGTCCTTCATTCCCAATTATTCCGCAGAAATATAGAGGTTTCTGACTCGGATTACTGGTCCATAGTCTATGCGGAAACACTTTTCAGAATAGATGATCTTGAATTTCGTAATTGTACCTGCTTCAAATGCAGGACTGATCTGCAGAGATACCAGGATTACCTGTCTCACATAAGATCTGCTTCAATACTTCCGCAAAATAAAAAAATCTAGATAACAGTAGAGTGGCTTTAATTATTATAGTAACTGAGTGTTATTCAATTATTAATTCACCCTAAATTTTAACTCTAAATATAAAGTTATAAATAATTGAGGGAATACATATATCGGTTGTACTTACAAGTGTAGCAACTAAGAGTAATATACTGCCTAAAATATATCCGGCTGTCAATAAGCCCGTATTAAATAAATATACAGTTAGTCCTAATCCGATGGTTGCTATTGTACAAGCAAATTTTAGTTGTTTTGAACGTGGCGGTAGTTTTGGTTTACTCATCTTGTCGGCTAATATGTAATTATATATATAATCAAATGGATGATTAGGAAGGATAATCCCCAAAAATGCAATAATCATTAATGTTAATAAAATGGTAGTATTAGTAGTAATCAAACCTATAAGTAGTATCGAACTGCATATAATGTAGGCGAATCTGTTACCGAAAGAGAATTCTGAAATTTCTGAATCTGGTCGATTACAATACCCCTGAACTTTAAGCCGTTTCAATCTTTGTTGTGTAATCAATGTTTGCCTCTTTTATTTTAAAATATTTTTTTATCCTGCCTGCCGGTAGGCAGGGTAAGGAAAGTTAATTTAATATGAATGCTATCAATCCTTATTAAAGGTAAAAATAGTTATTAAATTAATAAATTCATTTAACAAGCTGGTATTTATTCTAAAATTCGGAAAATTACTTTTTTCTCTTATTCTGCGATTTAATCTGCGGAGACTCAGTTTTATTAACTTTAATTATATTGTCTTTATGAAGCATTGTTTTTGAAACCATATATATTCTGAACTTGAAAGTTATGATTTCTACTATTTCTTCACTTGTCCCAGTTTATCATTTTATTTAATTTAAATAAAAAAGGATGGCAATGATGTTAAGAATTGGAACCTGCAGCTGGAAGTACGATTCCTGGAAAGGATTAGTTTATCCGGACAAAGAAAAAATAAATTTCCTTTCGGAATACGCAAAACATTTCAAAACTGTCGAAGTAGATCAATGGTTCTGGTCGTTGTTCGAACCAAAGAAAGCGGTCCTTCCAAAAGACAGCGATTTAAAATCTTATGCTAAGTCTGTCCCCGATAATTTTAAGTTTACTATTAAAATTCCTAACAGTATTACACTAACTCACTTTTATAATAAAGATAAAACAGCTGCACTAAAACCAAATCCCTTTTTCTTAAAGGCAGATCTCTTTGAAAAATTTCTTGAAACTCTTAAACCATTAAAAAAAAATATTGGTGTGCTGATGTTTCAATTCGAATATCTCAACAAACAGAAGATAAGTGGATTAACAGAATTCCTGGATAAGTTTGAATCATTCATTGAATCAATAG